>NZ_CP094918.1:4800000-7436964 GCF_022869105.1 Streptomyces sp. BJ20 | reverse complement strand
GCCCCGTCGCCGGGGCGTGCGCCGCCGCGGGGTCGGCACGTCCCGTGGCGGACCGGCTCAGACCCCCGTCTCCGCGGCGATCCGCCCCGCGCGGACGGCAGCCACCAGGTCCGTGTGGTCGGCCTCGGTGCGGTCGGCGTAGGCGACGGCGAACGCGGCGACCGCCTCGTCCAGCTCGTCGCTCTTTCCGCAGTACCCGGCGATCAGGCGGGGGTCGGCGCTGTGGCTGTGGGCGCGGGCCAGCAGGGCGCCGGTCATACGGGCGTAGTCGTCGACCTGGTCGGCGGCCAGCGCGGCCGGATCCACGCTGCCCTTGCGGTTGCGGAACTGCCGCACCTGATACGGACGCCCGTCGACCGTGGTCCAGCCCAGCAGGTTGTCGCTTATCACCTGCATCCGCTTCTGGCCCTCGACCACCCGGCGTCCCTCGTGCTCCGGCTCAGGCGCGTCGAAGCCGGCGGCCGGGAGGTGCGGCGTCAGGGCGGAGGGGCGGGCCTCCTTGACCTGGAGGACGAGCGGTTCGCCCCGGTGGTCGAGCAGCAGCACGACGTAGGAGCGGGTGCCGACGCTGCCGGTGCCGACGACGCGGAACGCCACGTCGTGCACCGCGTAGCGGGCGAGGAGGGGGTGGCGGTCGGCCGGGAGCGTGGCGAGGTACTGCTCCAGTGACGCGGCGACGGCGAACGCCTCGGCGTCCGGGACACGGCGCAGCACGGGCGGGGCGTCGACGAAGCGGCGTCCGCCGTCCTCGGTGCGTTCCGTGGACTTGGCGGCGAAGCGGCCGCTGGTGTTGGAGCGGGCCTTCTCGGCGACCCGCTGCAAGGTGCCGACGAGGTCGTGCGCGTCGGTGTGGGAGACCAGTTCCTCGTCCGCGATCGCGTTCCACGCGTCCAGCGCCGGCAGCTTGGCCAGCAGCCGCATGGTGCGGCGGTAGGCGCCCACCGCGTCGTGGGCGGCGGCGCGGCAGACGTCCTCGTCCGCTCCGGCCTCCCGCCCGGCGAGCACGAGGGAGGCGGCGAGCCGTTTGAGGTCCCACTCCCAGGGGCCGTGCACGGTCTCGTCGAAGTCGTTGAGGTCGATGACCAGGCCGCCGCGGGCGTCGCCGTAGAGGCCGAAGTTGGCCGCGTGGGCGTCGCCGCAGATCTGGGCGCCGATACCGGTGACGGGCGTGCGGGCGAGGTCGTGGCCCATGAGGCCGGCGGAGCCGCGCAGGAAGGCGAACGGGGTGGCGGCCATCCGGCCGACGCGGAGGGGCGTCAGCTCGGGCAGCCGGCCGCGGCCGGACTCCTCGACGGCGGTGACGGCGTCGGGCCGGGACGCGTCCAGGTCCAGGGCGGCGTGGACGCTCCGGGGGACCCGTGCGCGCAGCGCCTTGCCCTCGTGCTTGGGCGTGCCTGCGGCGGGCCAGCGGCCGAATCCCGGCACCTGCGGCAGCCGCGGTCCGGTCCCGGCGCCCGCGGCTCCGGACACCCCGGCGTCCCCTGTAACCCCTTCGGCTCGGGCGTCGCTCGTCACGACGGCCTCCCCCCTGCACATGTGTGCATTGCACACCTGCCGACATCGATCGAGCCGACCGTACAGCCGGCGGGCTCATGGGCGGCAGCCCTGTGGACGACGCACAGCCTGTGGAAAACCGAGGACAAGGCCCCTTCCGGTCCGTCCGTCCGACCATGCCCGCCCCCCAGCCTCGAACCGCACCCCGCCCCCGGTCCGGTACGACCGGCATCCACCCCGCTTGCCGCCCCTGCGCACGCAGTCCATTCATGAGATGTTCCTCACACGCGCCACGTCGCACAGTGGCCCGCACGCGGAACGGCCGAGGCTCAGAGGACCGGCTCCCACGCCCGAGGCGAGCGTTGCCCTCCGTGCAGGTAGCCCTCACGTCGCTTCCCGCAGGCGGAGGACCTCCAAGACGCTGACGGTCACAAGGGGCTGACCATCCTCGCCACCCCCGGTGGTGTCGGGAGCGGCAGCCGGTCGGGGTTGTTTCGTTCCTCGGCGTCCGGGGCGGCCTTGCAGGTCACGTCCTTCGCGGGAAGTCTGCCGGTGGTCAGATAGGTGGTGGCCGTCTCGTCGGCGCACGACTTGGTGCCGTAGACGCCGTGTCCGACACCTCCGGCGACCGTGACCATCTTCGAGCCCCTCATGGCGCGGCGCAGGGCCCGGCCGCTGTTCAGCGGCGTCTGGGAATCCCACTCGTTCTGGAGGATCAGCGCGCGCACCTTGTTGGCGATCCTGGTGGCGGGCTCGCTGCCGGTCTTCTTCCAGAAGGCGCAGGGCTTGATGTGGGAGGCGAAGTCGCCGTACAGCGGGTACTTCGCCTTGTCCCGGGTCGCGTCCCTGCGGTACTGCTCCGGATCGCGCGGCCAGGCACGCGAGTCGGCGCAGACGACGGCCCAGAAGCCGGCGTCGCCGTTGTCCTCGGGCACGGTCCGGCCGAAGGGCGGCGCGACGTGCTTGGGCGTCCTGGGTGCCCGGTCGGCGGCCTGAGGACCTCCGGCGGCGGCCTTCTTCAATGCGGCGACCGCTTCGGCGGCGTCGCGCGTGCCGAAGAACATGCCCCGGAAGCCTTGGCGGATGTCGTCGCCGGTCAGCAGCCTGCCGTCGAGGTCGATCGGCTTGCGGTCGGCCGGGCGACCAGGCCGGAGAAGGTCGTGCGGACCGCGTCGGGAGTCCGGCCCAGCATGTAGGTGGCATGCCGCGCGGCGGTCCACTCGGCCCATCGGGTGAAGGCGGGCTCGGCGCCCTCCGCCCGGACCTGGATCATCCCGCGCCAGACCCGGGCCGGGTCGACGGCGCTGCCCAGCACGAAACGGTCGGTGCGTTTCGGGAACATCTGCTTGTAGACGGCTCCGAGGTAGGTGCCGTAGGAGTATCCGAGGTAGGAGATCTTCTTCTCGCCCAGCACGGCGCGGATGACGTCCATGTCCCGGGCGGTGTTGCGGGTGGTGACGTGGCGCAGCTTGTCACCCTGCTTCTTGTCGCACTTCTCGGCGACGGTCCGGGCCCACTTCACGTCCTGGGTGAACGTCTCGGCCTTGTACGGGCGTTCCCAGTTCCGTTCGTCTGCCGTAGTCGAGCGGCACTTAGAGCGTGGCGCACTGGACAGAGGCGGGCAGCTCCGTGTCGCAGCGGTGCCAGGCCGGTTTCTGCTGGAGACAGGGGCGAAGGGGGTTCTCGGCGGCGGATGCGGTGGCGGGCGTCAGCGCGGTCACCAGCGGGGTGCCGGCGCCGACCGCCAGGAACAGGGCTATTCGGCTGTTGCGCACGCGCGTTGGGTCCTTGGGTCGATGCGTAGGAGACGCACCCACCCTGCCGTGCGCGTCGTGCGGATTGATCCCTCCGCAGGGCAGTGTTTCTCCCACCGTGGACGGTCGGGGAGTTGGGACGGACAGTGCTGGAGTCGGACAACCGCGACCAGCCCTTTGCCATCTGCCTCAAGTGGCGCTCCGACATTGAGCACCAGGCCGGGACCGACTGCCCTGCCCCACGGCGAAGACCGTGTTGGCGCCCGTGTGCGCCGCGAGGGAGCTCGGCCACGACGTCGTGAAGGCGGATCGGACCGGTCCTCGGTTCGCACCCTGACCGGTCCGTCCCGCTCGGCACCGGTCTCCCCGCCCCTGGGCAGACGCCAAGCCCTAAGCGGCGAACGGCCCCGCCTACCGCCCACTCGCCGACGCAGGACCAAGCCGCACGGCACATGGCCTGCCAAGGGCCAGGACCACCCAGCGCTGAGACCTTTCTCACAGAGCGTGCCCCGGGAGCTGCTCAAGTAAGACGCACGGAACGAACGCGGACCGCCGACGGCCTCAGCCGCCGACGGTCCGCTTCAGTGTGCCCGGAGACAGACATCACACCGCACAAACAGGAGTGGGCGGCATCGCCATCACGATGCCGCCCACTCCGTCGGTGGAGCTGGAGCACTTTCGTCGGTGCTCCGTTGTGCGCGAGGGGGGAGTTGAACCCCCACGCCCTTTCGGGCACTGGAACCTGAATCCAGCGCGTCTGCCTATTCCGCCACCCGCGCATTGGGTGTGTCTTCCGGTCCTTGCCCCGTGGGGCCTGGCGCCTTCCGACATCGAGAACATTAGCACGCTGGCCGGGGTGGATTCACATCCCATATCCGGGGACCGCCTCCGACCGGCGGCGACGCCGCCACCACCCCCACAGGGCGTCCCGTTGCCGCCCGCCCGGGCCGCCGGCCTGCCGTCCCCGTGCTCCCCACCTGAGCCCGCCGCCGTCCACAGAGGCGAGCCGCACCCGCGTTCATGTCGCGGCCATGACCGCCCCACGTATCAACCTCGTACCGGTGGCGTCCGTCTCCCCAGGAGAGGGACGGAGTCCTCCGCCGGGTGCGGGACACTGGTCTGAGGCCCCCTCTACGATCCATGGCAGAACGACGAGCACCACCACGGCCGGTGAAGTTCGAAGTGGAGCCTCGGAGGGAACGTCGTCAGGCGTCGACACCCGGCGACCGGGCGGACGGGGGGAACCAGCCGATCGGGCGGCGCGTGGATACGATCAGTAAGCAGTACCAGGTAAGCGGTGCACGCAACGGTGCACGGGGCAGTACACAGGACGGCAGTGACGGAGGAGGTGCCCCATGGGAGTCCTGAAGAAATTCGAGCAGCGTCTCGAAGGTCTGGTCAACGGCACCTTCGCCAAGGTGTTCAAGTCCGAGGTCCAGCCCGTGGAGATCGCCGGTGCGCTCCAGCGGGAGTGCGACAACAACGCCACCATCTGGAACCGCGACCGGACCGTCGTGCCCAACGACTTCATCGTGGAACTGAGCACACCGGACTTCGAGCGGCTGAGCCCGTACTCCGGGCAGCTCGGCGACGAGCTCGCGGGCATGGTCCGCGACTACGCCAAGCAGCAGCGCTACACGTTCATGGGTCCGATCAAGGTGCACCTGGAGAAGGCCGAGGACCTCGACACCGGCCTGTACCGGGTGCGCAGCCGCACGCTCGCCTCCTCCGCCAGCCAGGCGGCGGCCCCCGGCGCGGCCGCTCCGCCCCCGCCCGCCGGCCGTCCCGGAGGCTACGGCTACCCGCCGGCCGCCCCCGCGGGCGCCCCGCCCATGCCCGCCGCGCCGCCTCCCGGCCGCCCCGGCGGTTACGGCTACCCGCCGGCCGCGGCCCCCGGCCCGGTGCCCGGCGGACGCACCCGCTACTGGATCGAGATCAACGGCACCCGCCACCAGATCTCCCGCGCCACCCTGGTGATGGGCCGCAGCACCGAGGCCGACGTCCGGATCGACGATCCCGGCGTCTCCCGCCGGCACTGCGAGATCCGGACCGGAACGCCCTCGACGATCCAGGATCTCGGCTCCACCAACGGCATCGTGGTGGACGGGCAGCACACCACCCGCGCTACGCTCCGCGACGGCTCGCGGATCGTCGTGGGCAGCACCACCGTTATCTATAGGCAAGCCGAAGGGTGAAGCGGGGGCAATGTCAGAGCTGACCCTCACGGTCATGCGGCTGGGTTTCCTGGCCGTACTGTGGCTGTTCGTGATCGTGGCCGTGCAGGTCATCCGGAGTGACCTGTTCGGCACTCGCGTCACCCAGCGCGGAGCCCGGCGGGAGGCCGGCCGGCAGCAGGCGAACCGCCAGGCACCGCCGCAGCAGCGCCAGCAGTCCGGCGGCGGCCGCCGCGGCCGCAACACCCCCACCAAGCTGGTCGTGACCGAGGGCACCCTCACCGGCACCACCGTCGCGCTCCAGGGCCAGACCATCACCCTGGGCCGGGCGCACGACAGCACGATCGTGCTGGACGACGACTACGCATCCAGCCGCCATGCCAGGATCTACCCGGACCGCGACGGTCAGTGGATCGTCGAGGACCTGGGCTCCACCAACGGCACCTACCTGGACCGGACCCGGCTGACGACCCCCACACCGATTTCGCTGGGCGCACCGATCCGCATCGGCAAGACCGTCATCGAGCTGCGGAAGTAGTACGAGAATGAGCGAGCGGAGCGAGCACGCGGTGGGGGTCCTCACCCAGGGTCCCGGCGCGCTCCCGACCGGAGGGTGGACAGTGTGGCTCGACACGACCGGCTGTACCCGGAGCCGACGGGCGAGGTGCGCATGAGTCTGTCCCTGCGCTTCGCCGCCGGATCGCACAAGGGCATGATCCGGGAGGGCAACGAGGACTCCGGTTACGCCGGTCCCCGCCTGCTCGCCATCGCCGACGGCATGGGCGGCGCCGCCGCCGGTGAGGTCGCCTCCTCCGAGGCGATCTCCACCATCGTCGCCCTCGACGACGACGTGCCCGGCTCCGACCTGCTCACCTCCCTCGGCACGGCCGTCCAGCGGGCCAACGACCAGCTGCGCATGATGGTCGAGGAGGACCCCCAGCTCGAAGGCATGGGCACCACCCTGACCGCGCTGCTGTGGACCGGCCAGCGCCTGGGCATGGTGCACGTCGGCGACTCCCGCGCCTACCTCCTGCGCGACGGCGTCCTCACCCAGATCACCCAGGACCACACCTGGGTGCAGCGTCTGGTGGACGAGGGCCGGATCACCGAGGAGGAGGCCACCACCCACCCGCAGCGGTCCCTGCTGATGCGGGCCCTGGGCAGCGGCGAACACGTCGAACCCGACCTCTCCATCCGCGAGGTCCGGGCCGGCGACCGCTACCTGATCTGCTCCGACGGCCTGTCCGGCGTGGTCTCCCACCAGACCCTCGAGGAGGCCCTGGCCGGCTACCAGGGCCCCGAGGAGACCGTCCAGAACCTGATCGAGCTGGCGCTGCGCGGCGGCGGGCCCGACAACATCACCGTGATCGTCGCCGACGTGCTCGACCTGGACACCGGGGACACCCTGGCCGGTCAGCTGTCCGACACCCCGGTCGTGGTCGGCGCCGTCGCGGAGAACCAGAACCAGCTGCACGACAACGGCATCATGCAGACGCCCGCGGGCCGTGCCTCCGGCCTCGGGCGACGGCGCGGCGGGGGCGGCGAGTTCGGCCCGCCCGGCAGCGGCGACGTCACCGGTTTCATCCAGACCGACGGCTTCGACTACGGCGACGACGACTTCGTCAAGCCCGCCAAGAACCGCCGGTGGATCAAGAGGTCCGTGTACAGCCTGCTCGCGCTTGCCGTGATCGGCGCCGGCATGTACGGCGGCTGGCGCTGGACGCAGACGCAGTACTACGTCGGCGCCAAGGGCGAGCACGTCGCGCTGTACCGGGGCATCAACCAGGACCTGGCCTGGGTGTCCCTCTCGAAGGTCGAGAAGGACCACCCCGAGATCGAACTCAAGTACCTGCCGCCCTACCAGCGCAAGCAGGTCGAGGCGACGATCGTCGAGGGCGACCTCTACGGCGCGCGGGAGAAGATCGAGGAACTGGCCGTCCAGGCCTCCGCGTGCAAGAAGCAGGCCGAGCGGCGCGCCGCCGACAGCGAGAAGAGCGCGCGCACCGGCGAGGGCGAGGCCGGAGGCACCACGGGAACCACGCCCGCCTCCTTCACGTCCAAGGCATCGCCGTCGCCGAACCCTTCCGACTCGGCGAAGGCCCCTGACCCGGAGCAGTCCACGACCCCGTCCACGACCGCACCCACTACCAGCCCCGGCCCCAGCCTCTCGGAGGAAGAGCAGAAGGTCGTCTCGCTGTGCGGTAAGCAGTAGGCAAGCCGTGAGAGGCCCTGTCACACGATGAGCAGTACTTCCAACCCGTCGACGCAGCACACGTCCACGATCGGTGCCATCGGCGCGCCCAGCCGCCGCAACACCGAGCTGGCGCTGCTGGTGTTCGCCGTCGTCATCCCGGTCTTCGCCTACGCCAACGTGGGTCTCGCCCTCGACGACCAGGTGCCCGCCGGGCTGCTGAGCTACGGCCTGGGCCTCGGTCTGATGGCGGGCCTCGGCCACCTCGCCGTGCGCAAGCTCGCCCCGTACGCGGATCCGCTGCTTCTCCCGCTCGCCACGCTGCTCAACGGCCTGGGACTGGTCGCCATCTGGCGCCTGGACCAGTCCGAGCGCCTCCAGGCCAGCCGGACCTTCGTGGAGGCGGCGCCGCGCCAGCTGATGTACTCGGCGATCGGCGTGGCCTTCTTCGTGGCCGTGCTGTTCTTCCTCAAGGACCACCGCGTCCTGCAGCGCTACACCTACATCTCGATGGCCGGCGCGCTGGTGCTGCTGCTCCTGCCCCTGGTGCCGGGCCTCGGCCACAACGTCTTCGGCGCCAAGATCTGGATCAAGATCCCGGGTCTCGGCACGCTCCAGCCCGGTGAGTTCGCCAAGATCGTCCTGGCGGTGTTCTTCGCGGGCTACCTGATGGTGAAGCGCGACGCGCTGGCGCTCGCCAGCCGCCGCTTCATGGGCCTCTACCTGCCCCGCGGCCGTGACCTCGGCCCGATCATCGTGGTCTGGATCATCTCCATCCTGATCCTGGTCTTCGAGACCGACCTCGGTACCTCGCTGCTGTTCTTCGGCATGTTCGTGATCATGCTGTACGTCGCCACCGAGCGGACCAGCTGGATCGTGTTCGGTCTGCTGATGTCCGCGGTCGGCGCCGTCGGCGTCGCGAGCTTCGAGCCGCACATCCAGACGCGTGTGCAGGCCTGGCTCGACCCGATGCGCGAGTTCGAGCTGAGCCGCGCCGGCGTCCAGGACGGCATCGTCCACTCCGAGCAGGCCATGCAGGCGCTGTGGGCGTTCGGCTCCGGCGGCACGCTCGGCTCCGGCTGGGGCCAGGGCCACTCCGACCTCATCGGCTTCGCCGCCAACTCCGACTTCATCCTCGCCACCTTCGGCGAGGAGCTGGGCCTGGCCGGCGTCATGGCGCTGCTGCTGCTCTACGCGCTGATCGTGGAGCGGGGCGTGCGCACCGCGCTCGCCGCCCGCGACCCGTTCGGCAAGCTGCTCGCCATCGGCCTCTCCGGCGCCTTCGCGCTCCAGGTCTTCGTGGTGGCCGGCGGTGTCATGGGCCTCATCCCGCTGACCGGTATGACGATGCCGTTCCTGGCCTACGGAGGTTCCTCCGTGATCGCCAACTGGGCGCTGATCGGCATCCTGCTGAGGATCAGCGACACCGCCCGCCGTCCGGCGCCCGCACCCGTCTCCAACCCCGACGCCGAGATGACCCAGGTGGTCCGCCCGTGAACAAGCCCCTGCGCCGGGTCGCCATCTTCTGCGGCCTGCTCATGCTCGCCCTGCTCGTCCGGAACAACTGGATCCAGTACGCCCAGGCCGACAAGCTCCGGACGGACGAGAAGAACCGCCGGGTGGCGATCGAGCGGTACGCCACCCCGCGCGGCGACATCATCGTCGACGGCGAGCCCATCACCGGCCACAAGGCCACCGGCGGCGACTTCGCCTACAAGCGGACGTACAAGGACGGCGCCATGTGGGCGCCGGTCACCGGCTACGTCTCCCAGGCCTTCGGCGCCAACCAGCTGGAGTCCATCGAGGACGGCATCCTCACCGGCAACGACGACCGGCTCTTCTTCCGCAACACGCTCGACATGCTGACCGGCAAGAGCAAGCAGGGCGGCAACGTCGTCACCACGCTCAGCGGCGCCGCCCAGAAGGCCGCCTACAACGGCCTGAAGAAGCAGGGCGGCAAGGGCTCCGTCGTCGCCCTGGAGCCGTCCACCGGCAAGATCCTCGCGCTGGCCTCCTACCCGTCGTACGACCCGTCCACGATCGCGGGCAACAGCCTGGAGACGGACGCCAAGGCGTGGGAGAAGCTGCAGAAGAAGAACAACCCGGACGACCCGATGCTGAACCGGGCGCTCCGTGAGGTGTACCCGCCCGGCTCGACCTTCAAGGTCGTCACGGCGGCCGCCGCGCTGGAGCACGGCATGGTCGAGGACGCGGACCAGAAGACCGACACCCCGCTGCCCTACATCATGAAGGGCACCACGACCGAGCTGAAGAACGACGGCGACCTGCCCTGCAAGGACGCCAGCCTCCGCGAGGCGCTCCGCGTCTCCTGCAACACCGTCTTCGGCAAGCTCGGCACCGACCTGGGCAACGACAAGATGCTGGAGACGGCCAAGAAGTTCGGCTTCGGGCAGGAGCACTTCACGCCGGTCCGCACCAGCTCCTCCCTGTTCGACAAGGACATGGAGCCGTCGCAGGTCGCGCTGTCCTCCATCGGCCAGTTCAACACCGCGGCCACCCCGCTGCAGATGGCCATGGTCGCCGCCGCCGTCGCCAACAACGGCACGCTGATGAAGCCGTACATGGTCGACGAACTGCAGACGCCGAGTCTGGACACCGTCGAGAAGACGGACCCGGAGAAGCTGAGCGAGCCGCTCTCTCCGGAGAACGCCCAGATCCTCCAGTCGATGATGGAGACCGTCGTCAACGACGGCACCGGCGGCAACGCCAAGATCGACGGCGTCACGGTCGGCGGCAAGACCGGCACCGCCCAGCACGGCGAGAACAACAGCAAGAACCCGTACGCCTGGTTCATCTCCTACGCCAAGGGCGGCGACGGCAGCGCGCCGGTCGCCGTGGCGGTCGTCATCGAGGACGAGAACGCGGTGCGAGGTGACATCTCCGGTGGCGGCCTCGCGGCTCCGATCGCCAAGAGCGTGATGGAGGCGGTCCTCAAGAGCAAGCAGTGACCCCGGTCACGTCCGCTTCACATCGGTGCACGTTGCGGTACCGGTCCTGTATCGGCTGACGCACTTTGCCAGGGCACAGAAAAAGAGCCGGGTACGGTAGGCCCGGAACGCAGCCTCCGATCGCACAAGGGTGCCGGTCGGGACCGACGGAGAGGGCTGGTAGGTAGCTATGGAAGAGCCGCGTCGCCTCGGCGGCCGGTACGAACTGGGCCAGGTGCTCGGTCGCGGTGGAATGGCGGAGGTCTACCTCGCGCACGACACCCGTCTCGGCCGCACCGTGGCAGTGAAGACGCTCCGCGCCGATCTCGCGCGTGATCCGTCCTTCCAGGCCCGGTTCCGCCGGGAGGCCCAGTCGGCCGCCTCGCTCAACCATCCCGCGATCGTCGCGGTCTACGACACGGGCGAGGACTACATCGACGGGGTCTCCATCCCGTACATCGTCATGGAGTACGTCGACGGCTCCACGCTCCGTGAGCTGCTGCACAGCGGTCGCAAGCTGCTGCCGGAGCGCACGCTGGAGATGACCATCGGCATCCTCCAGGCGCTCGAGTACTCCCACCGGGCCGGCATCGTCCACCGCGACATCAAGCCCGCGAACGTCATGCTGACGCGCAACGGCCAGGTCAAGGTCATGGACTTCGGCATCGCCCGCGCCATGGGCGACTCCGGCATGACGATGACCCAGACCGCCGCCGTCATCGGCACCGCCCAGTACCTCTCCCCTGAGCAGGCCAAGGGCGAGCAGGTCGACGCGCGGTCCGACCTGTACTCCACCGGCTGCCTGTTGTACGAACTCCTCACCGTGCGGCCGCCGTTCGTCGGCGACTCCCCGGTCGCGGTCGCGTACCAGCACGTGCGGGAGGAGCCGCAGCCGCCGAGCGTCTTCGACCCCGAGATCACGCCCGAGATGGACGCGATCGTGCTGAAGGCGCTGACCAAGGACCCCGACTACCGCTACCAGTCGGCCGACGAGATGCGCGCCGACATCGAGGCCTGCCTCGACGGCCAGCCGGTCGCGGCGACCGCCGCCATGGGCGCCGTCGGCTACGGCGGCTACCCGGACGACCAGCCGACGACGGCGCTGCGCTCGGACGCCGGCCCGGGCGGGGGCGCCACCTCGATGCTGCCGCCCATGAACCCGGACGACGGCGGCTACGGCTACGACGAGCGCCAGAGCCGGCGCCGCCCGCAGAAGAAGAACAACACCAGCACGATATTGCTGGTCGTGGCCGGTGTCCTGGTCCTGATCGGCGCCATTCTGATCGGCCGGTGGGCGATCAGCGGCGAAGGCGTGGACAACAGCACCGTCGCGACCCCGAACTTCATCGGCGAGACCAAGGCGAACGCCCAGAAACTCGCCGCCAACAGCGACTTGGAGCTGAGCTTCACGGAGGAGCCCTGCGAAAAGCAGGCCAAGGGCAACATCTGTGAGCAGGACCCGACGGCCGGGACCAAGGTGGAGAAGGGGGACACCGTCAACCTGGTGGTGTCCACCGGTGCGCCGAAGGTCGCGGTGCCGAGCGTGATCGGCGACCAGCTCGAGGACGCCAAGGCCGAACTCGAGGGCGAGAAGTACGGGTTCGTCGTCGAGGTCGAGGAAGAGATCAGCGGCGAGGAACCGGGCACGGTCATCGAACAGAAGCCGGACCTGGGCGAAGAGGTGGAGAAGGGCACCACCGTCACTCTCACGGTCGCGAAGGCCGAGGAGAAGGCCACGGTCCCGGACGTCGTCACCAAGAGCTGTGAGGAGGCCACGGCCCAGATGACGGCGAACAACCTCACCGGCACCTGTGTCCAGGAGGAGACTGACGACCCGAACCTGGTCGACAAGGTCATCCGCACCTCGCCCTCGGCGAACACCGCGGTCTCCAAGGGCACCCAGGTGCAGATCTTCATCGGCAAGGCGAAGGCAGCCGAGAAGGTGGCCGTGCCCAAGGTCAACGGCCAGCGGCTCGAGGACGCCCAGCGCATGCTCTCGGAGGCGGGACTCTCCGTCGCCGGTGTGCAGGGCCCCAACGATCCCAACGCCCGCGTGCTCGGCTCCAACCCGTCCCAGGACAGCCAGGTGGACAAGGGCACAGGAGTGACCCTGTTCACGGTCGGTGGTGGCGGTAACGGCGGCGGCTTCTTCGACTGACCCGCGGGCCCCCGGTCGGCAAGGAGCCCCGGCCCTCTCTTCGGAGGGGACCGGGGCTCCTGCCGTTCCGTTCGGTAGGGAAGCGCTCAGCGCAGCTCCTCCGGAGGAGTCCTGTTCTCGTCCACCTTCTCCTTGCGGACCAGTTCACCCCACACGATGTAGCGGTACTTGCTGGTGTAGACCGGCGTGCAGGTCGTCAGCGTGATGTAGTGGCCGGCCTTCTCGCGGCCGGACTCCGCGGGGACCTTGGCGAGGACGCCGACGTTGTACTTCGAGGTCTCCGGGAGGATGCCGTAGACCTTGTAGACGAACCACGTGTCCTTCGTCTCGAAGACGATCGGGTCGCCCTCCTTGATCCTGTGGATGCCGTGGAACTTGGCGCCGTGGCCGTCACGGTGCGCGGCGAGGGAGAAGTTGCCCTTCTTGCCGGACGTCGGCAGCGTCGCCCTCACGGGGTCCGTGTAGTAGCCGGCCACACCGTCGTTGAGGACCTTCATCGACGTGCCCTTCTCCACGAGGATGTCGTCGCCGCTCATCGTGGGCACGTGCAGGAAGCCGATGCCGTTCTTGCTGTCGTAGACGGCGGGCGCGTCGCGTTCGGCGCCGTCGGACTCCTGCGCCCAGGAGTCGCGGACCTCGTCCGCCTGCCGGTCCGCCGCGCGGTCCGCGACGACGTTCGTCCACCACAGCGAATAGACGACGAACAGGCCGAGCAACACCCCCGCGGTGATGAGCATCTCCCCGAAGAAGCTGATCACCATGGCCACCGGCCCCAGACGGCGGCGCCCCCGGGGAGGCGGGGACGCGTGCGTGTGCTGTGCGGTGTCGTCGGCGGTCGCTGCCACGTTTCCTCTGCCCTTAACTGACGAGCGCATCCGGCTTGCCCTTGCTGCGCGGCCGTTCCTCGACCATCTGACCCCAGACGATCAAGCGGTACTTGCTGGTGAACTCAGGTGTGCACGTGGTCAGCGTGATGTAGCGGCCTGGTCCGGTGAAGCCCGAGTCCTTGGGCACCGGGTCGAGGACGCTGACGTTGCTCGGCGGCGTCACCGGCAGCATCGACGCCGTCTTGTAGACGAAGTACTTGTCCTGCGTCTCCACGACGATCGGATCGCCCGGCTGCAGCCGGTTGATGTACCGGAACGGCTCCCCGTGCGTGTTGCGGTGCCCCGCCAGACCGAAGTTGCCGGTCTTGTCGTACGGCATCGCCGTCTTCAGCGCGCCCTCCGCGTAGTGGCCGACCATGCCCCGGTCGAGCACCTTCTTGCTGTTGATGCCCTCGGCGATCGGCACCACCACGTCCAGCTTCGGTATGTGCAGCAGCGCGAAGCCCTGCCCTGGCTCGAACGCGCCGGGCTTGCGCTCGCCGTTCGCCCAGTCCTGCTGGAGGTCGCTGGCCTCCTTGCCGGCCTGAGCCTGCGCGCGCACGTTCGTCCACCACAGCTGGTAGGTGACGAACAGCAGCATCAGCACGCCGGTGGTGATGAACACCTCGCCGATGGCGCGGCTCGCCATCACCGCCGGGCCGGGCTTGCGCGCCCGCGCCTGGCGGCGCGCCTCGACCCGGGACAGCGGAGCCCGTGGCGCCCCCTCAGAGGCGTTGCCACCTGCTCCTCCGGTCGTCGACCCGTCCCCGGCCTTGTGGGAGCCTCCACGGCGTCCGTGGCGCTTCCTGGCGGCCTTCCTGCGGGCCGCCCGGCCCCCGGTCGGCGGGGGCTCCTCGCGCGTCGTCCGTGGGGGCGGGTCCGGGACGCGCAGCGCGACGGTCTCCTCGTCGATCGGCGGGAGCTGCGCGGTCGCGTCCTGGGCGCCGCCCGCGTAGGGGTCGTGCGTCGCCGCCTGGCCGTACCAGCCGTCCCCGTACGCGCCCGGGACCCCGTACGGCTGCCCGCCGTACGAGGTGCCCTGGTCGCCGGCGCCGTATCCATGGGCGCCGGACTCGCGCTCGGGGCGCAGCGCCGTCACGCCGAGGACCTGCCCACCACCGGGGCGAGCCCCGCCGACCTCGCCACAGCATCCGGGTCGCCGCACTCCGCGAGCCAGTTGGCCAGCATCCGGTGGCCGTGCTCGGTCAGCACCGACTCAGGGTGGAACTGCACCCCCTCCACCGGAAGTTCACGGTGCCTCAGGCCCATCACGATGCCGTCCTCGGTGCGGGCCGTGACCTCCAGCTCGCCCGGCACCGTGGCCGGCTCGGCGGCCAGTGAGTGGTACCGGGTGGCGGTGAACGGGGAGGGCAGTCCGGCGAAGACGCCCTTGCCCTCGTGCGTCACCGGGGAGGTCTTGCCGTGCAGCAGCTCGGGGGCGCGGTCGACGACACCGCCGTACGCCACCTGCATCGACTGCATGCCGAGGCAGACGCCGAAGACGGGCACGCCGGTCGCGGCGCAGTGCCGCACCATGTCCACGCAGACCCCGGCCTCTTCCGGGGTGCCGGGACCCGGGGACAGCAGCACGCCGTCGAATCCGTCCTGGGCGTGCGACGTGGACACCTCGTCGTTGCGCAGGACCTCGCACTCGGCGCCCAGCTGGTACAGGTACTGGACCAGGTTGAAGACGAAGCTGTCGTAGTTGTCGACGACGAGAATGCGCGCGCTCACTGGTTGTCCACCGTCACATCGTTGAAGGGCAGCAGCGGCTCCGCCCACGGGAAGACGTACTGGAAGAGCACGTAGACCACGACGGTGATCAGCACGAGTGAGATGAGTGCCCTCACCCATCCGTTGCCCGGCAGATGCCGCCAGATCCAGCTGTACATGCCGTCCCTTCCGTCGTACCACGGCACCAGACCCACGCCGTACGCCACCAGACTAACGGCGCAACGCCCTCTGTTTCCCGGCCTCCACAGGCTGTGTGACAAGCCGACCGGTCCGCTGTGCGCACCCCTCAGTACGTGCCGCGGGGCCGATCGCCTCGATACCGCGCGCATGTTCCACGTGAAACCGGCCGGGAGGGAGGACGGCGGGTGTCAGTCCACGGGTTCGGCGTAGTGCAGGTCCACCGTGCCGGAGTAGCCGGGCAGGGTGGCGGTCCCCTCGTCCTCGACCTTCCAGCCGAGGCCGTAGACGTTGACGTAGACCATGTAGTTCTGGATCGCCGGCGAGGCGGCGAGCGCCTTCTTCAGCTTCTCCGGGTCCCCGACCGCGGTGATCGTGTACGGCGGGGAGTAGACGCGGCCCTGGAGGATCAGGGTGTTGCCGACACAGCGGACCGCGCTGGTGGAGATCAGCCGCTGGTCCATGACCTGGATGCCCTCGGCGCCGCCCTGCCACATGGCGTTCACCACGGCCTGGAGGTCCTGCTGGTGGATCACCAGATAGTCCGGCTGCGGCTCGGGATAGCCGGGGAGCTTGGCGGTGGCGTCCGGCGGCGCGTCGTTCAGCGTGACGGTGATCGCCTCGCCCTTCAGCTCCTGGGTGCCGGCGTGCTCCTCCAGCGCGGCGAGCCGGGCGTCCTCGGCCTCGGTGCTGCCGTCGTCCCGCTCGGCCAGGGCCTCTATGTCCTCGCGCAACGCGCCGTTCGACTCGTCGAGCTCGGCGTTCTTGCGGCTGCGCTCGTGGATCAGATCGGACAGCTTCAGCAGGGAGGCGTCCGTGCGGATGTTGGTGCCCTTGGCCGTGTCGAAACTGACGAAGAAGAGGAGGCCCGCGAGGGCGAAGATGCCCACGGTGAGCACCCGCACCGGACGCAGACGGCGTGGGCGGGCCGTGGGACTGGATTCCGTCCCCGGGGAGTCGGCAGAATTGCTCAACGTACCCTTATCTCCTTCGGCGCCGTAGAAGCACTACGCTAACGGACGCCCGGGGGAGCACTCAGAGTCCCCTTGTACGCTGCCCCGAGCCCGACCCAGACCCTGCGCGGCCACGCAGCGCATCGACAGGAGAGACCCTCGTGCCGAAGTCACGTATCCGCAAGAAGGCCGACTACACGCCGCCTCCGGCCAAGCAGACGGCCGCGATCAAGCTGACCAACCGCGCCTGGGTCGCGCCGGTGATGCTGGCGCTGTTCCTCATCGGCCTGGCCTGGATCGTCGTCTTCTACGTCACGGACGGCTCGCTGCCCATCGACGCGCTGGGCAACTGGAACATCGTGGTGGGCTTCGGCTTCATCGCCGCCGGGTTCGGCGTTTCCACGCAGTGGAAGTAGCGCCGGACCGGGCTCCGTGCTCGGCTCCGGCCGGCCGCTGAGCCCTGCCCTGCCCGGAGGTGTCCACAGCTCTGGGCAGGGTTATCCCCTGAGTTATCCACAGCCCTTGTCCACATGTGGATAGGCGACCCGATCTGTGGATAACCCCCTTCGAGGTTGACGCCGGTGTGACAGAAACACCACCAACCGAAAATCTGTTCGCATGCAGCGTGACCTGCGGCAACAGCGGTCAGTGACCGAACACGGCACGCTTCTCGCACGATGTGCACAAGATCCGACACCGTCTGTGGACAAACCCCCGGCTCAGGCGAGCTGCGCGGTCCTCATCAGGGTGAGCAGCACGACCACACCCAGCACCAGCGCACAGGTGCCGTACTGCACCAGCGCCCGCCGCTCCCGCGGGGCGTGCACCATCGCGTAGCCGATGACGACACCGGCGACCAGCCCGCCGATGTGGGCCTGCCAGGCGATGCCGGTCCAGCTGAAGGTGATGACGAGGTTGATCGCCAGCAGGGCGATGATCGGCCGCATGTCGTAGCGGAGGCGGCGCATCAGCACGGCCGTCGCGCCGAACAGTCCGAAGACCGCGCCCGACGCGCCGAGCGACGCCGTGCTCCCCCCGGCCAGCAGATACGTCAGGGCGCTGCCCGCCAGACCGGAGATCAGATACAGCGCGAGATAGCGCGCCCGGCCCAGATGCTGTTCCAGCGGTCCGCCCAGCAGCCACAGGCTGAGCATGTTGAAGCCGATGTGCCAGATCTCCTCGTGCGTGAACATCGAGGTCACCAGGCGGTACCACTCGCCGCCCGCCACGCCCTGGGTGGGCGTGAACGGCGCCGGCGGCCAGGCGCCCACCAGGTAGAGATCGGACAGCAGCGACTTCTCGATCATCACGGCGAGGAAGACCGCGGCGTTGATCCCGATGAGGATCTTGGTCACCAGCCGGGGATCCGCGGCGATGGTTCCGCCGGCCAGCGTGCGGGGCATGGAGGCCGACGGCCCGTGCCCCGTGCCCCCGCCGCCACGGACGCACTCCGGGCACTGGAAACCGACCGAGGCCTCGATCATGCACTCCGGGCAGATCGGCCGCTCGCACCGGGTGCAGCGGACGCCGGTCTCGCGGTCCGGGTGGCGATAACAGCCGGGGACGCTCTGGGCGTCCTGCCGGCCGTCGGCGGCCTGGTCGTCCATGAAGATCCCCTAGGTCGTTGGAAAAGCCCCGCCCCGCCCATCCTTACGGATGGGCGGGGCGATTGGTTCCCTTGGAGGCTTTCGCGCCCCGGGGAGCGAAGGGCTCAGCCTTCGCGGATCTCGACCGACTCGATGACCACGTCCTGCACCGGACGGTCGGTGCGCGGGTTGGTCTGCGTCGAGGCGATGCTGTCGACGACCTTCTGGCTGGCGGCGTCGGCGACCTCGCCGAAGATCGTGTGCTTGCGGTTCAGCCAGGCCGTCGGGGAGACCGTGATGAAGAACTGCGAGCCGTTGGTGCCCGGGCCCGCGTTGGCCATCGCCAGCAGGTAGGGCTTGTCGAAGCGCAGGTCCGGGTGGAACTCGTCCCCGAACTGGTAGCCGGGGCCGCCGGTGCCGTTGCCCAGCGGGTCACCGCCCTGGATCATGAAGCCGCTGATCACCCGGTGGAAGACCGTGCCGTCGTAGAGCTTGTCCGTGGTCTTCTGCCCGGTCTGGGGGTGGGTCCACTCCCGCTCGCCCTTGGCGAGCTCGACGAAGTTCTTGACCGTCTGCGGCGCCTGGTCCGGGAAGAGCTGGACCTGGATGTCGCCGTGATTGGTCTTCAGGGTGGCGTAGAGCTGCGTAGCCACGATGTGCCTTCCGTTGTCTTTCCGTGACTCCCTGATCCTCGCACGGACCGGCCGCACAGTCGCCCGGCCTCGGCGCACAGACGCCGTCCGGGACCGCACCGCTTGCGGAAACCGTCACGAGTCCTTCCGCGTCGGGGGCACATCGTGCCGATCCGTGGCATCGTCGGCGACAAGCACCCGTTGCACCGTATTCGCCCTCCTTGCCCTCGATACCGTCGTCGGCCACCGAGGACGGCACCCGTTCGCCCGTCCACGCATGCCGCTCGCCGACCCGGCAGGCATGATCCGGAAAAGGGTGGAAAGTCGAAATACCGTACGCCACCGAGGAGGAGGAACTCGTGACCCGCATCGACAGCGTGCGCGCCGCGACCGGTTCGGCGAAGGACAGCGTGCTGCACGCCGCGGAAGCGGTGGCGCCCTACGCCGACACGGCCAAGGTCAGGGCCGCGCACTACGCACAGGAGGCCCGCGTACGGCTCGCGCCCAAGGTGTCGCAGGCCGCGGATCAGGCACGCGTGGCCGCCGGACAGGCGCGTGTGCAGTACGACGCCCGTGTGCAGCCGTATCTGGAACAGGCGCGGACCCACGTGCCGCCGAAGGTCGACAAGGCCGCCCAGCAGGCCGCCGTCCGCACGCGCCTCGCCGCGCGCCAGGCCGCGGAGTACTCCCGGCCGGTGCTCGAGCAGGCGGTGGCCGCCGCCGGACCCGCGCGGGAGGAGGCCGCGGCCAGGAGTGCGGCCGCGCTCGCCGCTCTGCGGGGCCAGGTCACGGCCCGGCAGATCCAGAAGCTCGTGCGCAAGCAGCAGCGGCGGGCCGCGGCCGGCCGTGCGGCCAAGGCCGTGCTGATCCTGGGCGCCGTGGCAGGAGGCGCCTACGCCGCGTGGAAGTGGTGGGACAAGCAGGCCAACCCCGACTGGCTGGTGGAACCGCCGGCCGCGACGGACGTGTCCGGCTCGACCACCCTGACCTCCGTGGACGGCAGCGACGTGGGGAGCCTGGACCCCGAGGTCGCGGCCAAGGAGGCCGAGGAAGAGGCCGCCAAGCGCGACGAGGAGTGACGGCGGAAACTGGCCGCCAGCACGAGGAACGGCGCGAACGACGCGGCGGGACAGAGGATGTGAGGCCTCTGTCCCGCCGCGTCGTTTCACGTGAAACAAGACCCCTCACACCGCACTTCCGCAGGTGGAGGGGTCTTCTCTGTGGAGCCTAGGGGAGTCGAACCCCTGACATCTGCCATGCAAAGACAGCGCTCTACCAACTGAGCTAAGGCCCCGTAGGGAATGCGTCCACCAGGACGAACAGGTCCCGGCAGGCGTCCGGGACCAGAGTACCGGGTCTCCCCGGGGATTCCGCAAAAAGATTGGGGGTCCCCGTGACCAACCACTCTCCGTAAGATGCGTGGCGTGGTTCGCTCTAGCGAACCCACGGGTCATGGGGAAGCGATGGGGAGACGCAATGGACGCCGCACAGCAGGAAGCCACCGCCAGAGCGCGGGAACTGCAGCGGAATTGGTACGGGGAGCCGTTGGGGGCGCTCTTCCGTAGGCTCATAGACGATCTGGGCCTCAACCAGGCCCGTCTGGCGGGGGTGCTCGGACTGTCCGCTCCGATGCTGTCGCAGCTGATGAGCGGCCAGCGGGCGAAGATCGGCAACCCGGCGGTGGTCCAGCGCGTGCAGCTGCTCCAGGACCTGGCGGGGCAGGTCGCGGACGGCAGCGTCAGCGCGGCCGAGGCGACGGAGCGCATGGAGGAGATCAAGAAGTCCCAGGGGGGTTCCGTCCTCACCAACACCACGCAGACCACGAGCAGTTCAGGTGCTCCCACGGTCAAGCGCGTGGTCCGTGAGATCCAGTCCCTGCTGCGGTCGGTGGCGGCCGCCGGCGACATCCTCGACGCCGCGGACTCCCTCGCGCCCACCCACCCGGAGCTGGCGGAGTTCCTCCGGGTCTACGGCGCCGGCCGTACGGCCGACGCGGTCACGCACTACCAGGCGCACCAGAGCTGATGCACCGCCCGGCGGCCGATGGGGGTTCGGCCGCCGGTGACACGTGGGGGCCGGGGGGACACCGGGACACAGGGGGAGTCGTATCGCGCGTCGTGGGGGAGAGACAGGGGGACACCTCAGGGGGAGGAGCGACGCACAGTCATGGGTGAGGTCTTCGCCGGCCGGTACGAGCTGGTCGACCCGATCGGACGCGGGGGTGTGGGCGCGGTCTGGCGCGCCTGGGACCACCGCCGTCGCCGCTATGTGGCGGCGAAGGTGCTGCTGCAGAGCGACGCCCACTCGCTGCTGCGCTTCGTGCGCGAGCAGGCGCTGCGGATCGACCACCCGCATGTGCTCGCCCCCACCAGCTGGGCCGCCGACGACGACAAGGTCCTGTTCACCATGGACCTGGTGGCCGGCGGTTCCCTGGTGCACCTGGTCGGTGACTACGGTCCGCTGCCGCCCGCGTTCGTCTGCACCCTCCTCGACCAGCTCCTCTCAGGGCTCGCGGCGGTGCACGCGGAGGACGTGGTGCACCGCGACATCAAGCCCGCCAACGTGCTGCTGGAGGCCACCGGCCGGGGCAGGCCGAAGCTCCGGCTGTCGGACTTCGGCATCGCGATGCGGCTGGGCGAGCCCCGGCTGACCGAGACCGACCTGGTCGTCGGCACCCCGGGGTATCTGGCCCCGGAGCAGATGATGGGCGCCGAGCCGGACTTCCCCGCCGACCTCTTCGCCGTGGGTCTGCTCGCCCTGTACCTGCTCGAGGGCGCGAAGCCTGACGCCAAGGCCCTCATCCAGTACTTCGCCGACCAGGGGACGCCGGGTGCGCCGCAGGGCATCCCCGAACCGCTGTGGCAGGTGGTGGCCACCTTGCTGCAGCCCGATCCGGAGGCGCGCTTCCGCACGGCGACGGGGGCACGGAAGGCGCTCGCCGCGGCGGCGGAGCTGCTGCCGGAGCCCGGCCCCGACGACGAGCTGATCGAGATCTTCGACCAACTCGGCCCGCTGCCGCCCGGGTTCGCCGAGGACGGCCCGGAGAAGAGGGCCTCCGGGCTGCGTCCGGCCGCCGGTGGGCCGCCGGTGGGCGAAGGCGGGACAGCGGGGGAGAGCGTCGGGGACGGCGGGGAGTCCGCGCCTCGCCCCGCCTGGAGCACGGCTCCTCCCGACCCACGGCACGGCACGGCCACCCCCGCCACTCCGCCGGCCGCCACGCCGCCCGACGCCGTGCCGCAGCCCGCCGCCCTGTCGGACACCGGCAGTTTCCCCCTGCCGCCGCCGCAGCCCGCCTCGGTCCCCACGCCGCGCTCCCCCGGGCACCTCCCGCAGTACGCAGCCCACCCCCCGTACGGCCACCAGCACCAGGCGCCCGAGGCCTCCCCCTACGAAGCGACCCAGCAACTGCGCTCCCCCCTGCCGCCACCGGCCGTGCGTCCCGACCCCTCCACTGCTGAATACACCGCACGGTCGTCACAGGCTCCGCCTCCGGACACGGTGACCGCACAGCGCACACCGGCCCCCCGCTCCCACCGCCGACGCGGAACCCGTAGGCCCGGTCCTCCGGCGCGGGTCGCCGTCCCTGTGCTGCTGCTGGCTCTCGCGTGCTACGCCGTGGGCTTCTGGGCGCTCACCCGAATCTGACCGCTCCCCCGCATGACGGGTGCCGCACGCCCCACCGACGTCGCACGGACCACCGCGACAGTGTCGACGTCACCGGTTCACTCGGGAAGGGCCGCGCCCCGACGCCGGGCCACCACCGTCCACACCCCGAGCCCCACCACCAGGGCGCTTCCGGTGCCGATGCCACCCGCCGCGAGGACCCGGTACAGGGTCTCGTCGCCCGCGCCGCCGGTCTCGCCCGAGGTCGCACCGCCGTCGACGGTGAAGACGTCCGCCGGCACGGTCCCGCCCGCGTAGTCCGGCCCGTTCCGCGCCGCCCCGCCCAGCCGCACGCGCAGCGTCAGCGGCACGGGCCCGTCGCCGTAGTCCTCGGCGACCTCCGGGGAGAGGTGCGCGACGAGGTAGTAGGCGCCGGCGAACCGCACCGCCGAGACCTGCTGCCCGGAGGCGTACCGGTTCTCGTACGCGACCGGCGGCAAGGGCTTGAGCGCCTTGGATTTCTGGCCCCCGTTGTAACCGACGGACAGGTCCTCGACGTGGCCGCGCACCGGGTTGTAGACGTCCAGAGTGAGCGCGGAGGCGACGTAACGGGAGGCGTCCGTGCCGGAGCTGCCCAGTTCGGCGGTGGCGTGGAGCTGCCGGCCCCAGTCGACGGGAACCTGGTAGAAGAGCGTCTGGCCCGGCCGTACGTCGTCGCGCCACACGCCCTCGCCGAGCCGGGCCGCCTGCGCGAACCCCGCGCCGCCCGAACGGCGTTGGGCGGTTCCCTGGACGGGGGCCGGCGTGGCCGAGTCCCACGCCCCGGGCGCCGCCGTGCCGTCCGGCGTCTTCGTCCCGGGCTCCGACACCGTGTGGAGCTCCAGCTCCCAGGGGTCGGGGGAGGCGCCGCGCGCGTCGGGGGAGGCGCGCTCGACCGTCACGTAGTACGTCCCGGCCTCGGCGCAGAGGCTTCTCCTGGGGGATATCTCCCGCATGGCCCACGCGGCGACCGGATGAGGGCTGCCCGGCGCCCCGAAGATCGCCGTGTCCCCGTCGCAGGAGCGGCCGTCGGCGTCCTCCACGGTCACCTTGACGCCGTCGGCGACGGCAACGCCGGTTCCGGGCGGCGGGACGGCGGTGGCGGAGGCGTACGCGGTCTCGGTGTCGTCCAGTTCCAGGCGGAAGAAGACCTTGGCGTCGGGCGGGAGGGTGCTGCGGTAGGTCCGGCCGGGCTCCAGTTCCACGGCGTCGGCGGTGCTCCCGGCGCCCTCGATCCGGCGCGCGTCCTCGGTGAACGTGTACGTGGGGACGGTGTCCTGTCCGGCGGCCCGGGCGTGCTGTCCCGTGAGAGTGATCCCCAGTCCGAGCACGGCCGCCAGGACCGGACGAGCCACGGCGCCGTACCGTCGCCGTGCCGTCGTACGCCGCGCCGTGCTCTGCCGTCCCCTCACGCGCCCCCCTCGTCGCCGCCGGGTCCCGCTCCGTGCCGCCGCCCATCCTGCACCGGGGACGCGGCCCGCCCACAAGGTCCCGGACGCACAAAACCCCGACCGCAGGGGCGGCCGGGGTCTGCTCAGCGTCGTATGTCGGTACTCACGAACCCGTGGGCACGGAGTCAGTCGCCTCCGTCCACAGATCCTGCTCGGCGCGATCCGCCTGGATCTGGCGGTACACGAGGAGCCCGCCGATGGCGGCCAGTGCGACCAGGAGAAGCTTCTTCACCGCGCGACCTCGTCTTTCCTTGACGTAGGGGACCTCTGGCGCCCGACTATACACACCGGCCGATACCGATCGGTGACCTGCGTCGCCGCCTCCAACTGCAGCCCGAGGCAACCGGATCGACACGACGCGGACGGTCCGATCGGAGGGTGATCACACCCGCACGCACGGTGTTTTCGCTCCGTTTCCTCCCGTAACCGGGGATTTCCTGCCTTCATGCGCCCATCCGAGTGGTGTTCATCTGAACATCCACGCGGCACGGGCGTCGGTCCACCACTTCGAGGCCCTCATACACATCATGAGGAAAGTACGCAAATCGCCCAACCCGAAAGTGAGGGGCCATGGCCAGGAACAAGGTCATGCAGCTGTGGAACGCCGTTGTCACCGCCTTCCTCGCGCTGTGCACGGCGCTCGGTCTCGTCACCACCGCCGCCGCGGCGGCCGTACCCCAGACCCAGAAGACGCGCAACAGCGACAGCGCTCCGAAGACCGAGGCGCCCTCGCCGACGGCCTCCCCGTGGTCCTGGTCCTTGATCAGGGCACTGCCCCCCACGATGAAGCAACGCATCCACGCCGAGGCGCACGGCAAGTCCCCCAGCTGCCGGCACCGGCCCCTCCCGGACACGGCCGAGGAGGACACCGAAGCGGAACAGGACAGTTCCACGGAACGCCGCCCCGAGTCCGAACTGGTCCCCGCGCACTGCTCCCCGGACACGGCGGCCACCCTGCCCGCACCCGCCTCGGCCCGGATCCCCCTGCAGCGCTGAGGCCGCCGCGCCCCGCCGCCCCGCGGACCCGACCCTCCTCGTGCCGTCGCTGCTTCACCGGAGTCCTGGCGAACTTGCGTACAGCACAACGGCACGACACGAGCAGAGAGAACCAAGACCCCGGTCGCCATCCGACCGGGGTCCGGGTCGTGTCCGGACCCGGCGCCCGCACACGGCGGCGTGAGCCTTTGTGAGGCTCACCTGGAACTTCCCACACCTCAGGGCCCTCGACAGGCTCTCAGAGCGGGCCGAGACGCCTCCTCAGCAGGCAGAACACGTTCCCCTCGGGGTCGAGCACATGCCACGTCTCCTCGCCGGTCTGCCCCACGTCGGCCGGCCGCGCCCCGAGCGCCAGGAGACGCTCCAGCTCGGCGTCCTGGTCGCGGTCGGTGGCGTTCACGTCGATGTGCAGCCGTGTCCTCTCCGGCTGCGGCCGCTCCTGCTTGCTGAGGATCAGAGTCGGCCGGGCCCCGCCGAACCCCTCGCGCGGGCCGATCTCGATGTCCTCCCCGTCTCGGTCCGGCTCCACGAAGTCGAGCACCTCGCACCAGAACCGAGCGAGCAGCTCCGGATCGCGGCACTCCAGCACCAGTTCACTGATCCGACTCGCCATGAGGCCCCACCTTCGCATCGGAAGCACGAGCCCGCGACCGTAGCGCCCGGCCCTGCGTCACGCGAGAGGTGCCGAGGCCCAGACGGCGCCGCGCAGGTCGGCGACGACACGGAAGCGCTCCAGGACGACCGGCGTCGTGTCGTCCACGGCGAAGTCCGCGTCGCCCAGAGCCGCGCGCATCTCCGCGCTGCCCCAGAACCGCTCGTGGCCCGCGCGCCACTCGGCCACGCCGGCGTACCCCTCCCCCTCGTCCACCGCGTGAGCGGTGTCCACCCGCGCCAGCGGGACGACACGCACCCCGGTCACCTCGAGGACCGCGACCGGCCGGTCCTCCGAATCGACGAGCACCGAACGGTCCCCGACCGCCGGCAGGGGCTCCCCCTCGCGCTCGTACTCGGCAACGAGTCCGGTCGTGGCGGTCTTGGAGCCGTCCAGGACCGCCGCGACCAGACGGTCGCGCAGCGGGCCGGGGAAGGCGAACTCCGCCTTGGGCAGCTCAGCGACGTCCGCGGCGAGCGACGTGGGGTCGGATGTCATCCGGCGACGGTAACCGCCTGACGCCGACCACGCACGGCAAAAACCCCCGGTCCGAGTGGACCGGGGGTTTCCGTGCTGTGGGGCTAACAGGATTTGAACCTGTGGCCTCATCCTTATCAGGGATGCGCTCTAACCAACTGAGCTATAGCCCCGCCGCGCTGTGCGGGGGTGTGTCCCGCGCGCTGACTCCTGAAGATTAGCGCACGACCGGGGCAGTCCCAAAATCGGTTCCCCGCGGACCGTCAGCGCGGCCCGGGCGCGCCCGGTGAGCTGGTCACTCGTCCTCGGCCAGGGTGAGCTCGACGCCGCCCACGAAACCGGCCGACAGGTTGTAGATGAACGCGCCGAGGGTCGCCAGCGCCGTCGCCAGGATGACGTCGATGACGGCGATGACCGTCGTGAACATCAGAACGTTCGGCAGCGACAGGAACGACTGCAGGTCGAAACCGTTCGAGCCCTCCGAGCCGGTCGCCTCGGAGATCGTGCCGCCGACGGTCGAGAAGACACCCATGGCGTCCATGACCATCCACAGCACTGCGGCCGCGACGATCGTGCAGATGCCGAGGGCGATCGACAGCAGGAAGCTGACCTTCATGACCGACCACGGGTCGGCCTTCGCCACGCGCAGGCGCGCCTTGCGCACGCGCGGGGTGGTGCTGGCGCCCGTCCGGGGACGGCGCACGGCGCCGGTGCGGCCGGCTGCGGCGCCGGCCTGGGCCGGGTAGGCCTGCGGCGGGTGGTACGGACCCGCCTGCTGCTGCGGCTGCCGTTCCCCCGGCAGCGGTGAGGCAGCCTGGGCGCCACCCTGACCGGGTGCGGCCTGCGTGCCTCGGGTGTCCGTCACGGTTCCCCCCTGGGATCCCTGTCTGGTGGACGAGGAGGCGTCGGGGACCGGCGCCTTGATCGCTTTGAGATTGGTCGTGTGCGGGTCTGTCGCCCGCGCGGCGGAGCCACGGCCGCCGCCGTCCGTTCCCGTACTGGTTCCGGCCGGTCCGGCGCCCGTGGCTCCGCTCACGCTGACTCACTCCTCGTGCTACTCGGACGCGGGCGCCTCGCCCTGGTCCGTACCGGTGGTCGCGTCCCCGTCGGCGGACTCGTCCACGACCACGTCGCCGTCGACTTCCTCCGCCTCGCGTCCTGCTTCGGCGTTACGGGCGATGCCGACCACGGCATCGCGCTTGCTCAGGTTGATCAGTTGGACGCCCATGGTGTCACGGCCGGTTTCCCTGATCTCGTTGACTCGCGTACGAATCACACCACCCGACAGCGTGATGGCGAGAATCTCGTCGGTTTCCTCGACCACCAGCGCGCCGACGAGGGAACCGCGGTCCTCGACGATCTTGGCGGCCTTGATGCCGAGGCCACCGCGGCCCTGGACGCGGTACTCGTCGACAGCGGTCCGCTTCGCGTACCCGCCGTCTGTGGCAGTGAACACGAACGTACCGGGTCGAACAACATTCATCGAGAGCAGCTCGTCCCCTTCGCGGAAACTCATGCCCTTGACGCCCGAGGTGGCACGGCCCATGGGCCGCAGCGCGTCGTCCGTCGCCGTGAACCTGATCGACTGTGCCTTCCGGCTGATCAGCAGCAGATCGTCCTCGGCCGAGACGAGTTCGGCGCCGATCAGTTCGTCGTCGGTTCCGTCCTCCTGCTCGCGCAGGTTGATCGCGATGACACCGCCGGACCGCGGGGAGTCGTAGTCCTTCAGCGGGGTCTTCTTCACCAGGCCGGCCTTGGTGGCCAGGACCAGGTACGGCGTCGCGTCGTAGTCGCGGATGGCGCGGATCTGGGCGATGGTCTCGTCCGGCTGGAAGGCCAGCAGGTTCGCCACGTGCTGCCCGCGCGCGTCGCGGCCCGCGTCCGGCAGCTCGTACGCCTTCACCCGGTACACGCGGCCCTTGTTGGTGAAGAACAGCAGCCAGTGGTGCGTGGTGGAGACGAAGAAGTGGTTGACGATGTCGTCTTCCTTGAGCTTCGCCCCGCGCACGCCCTTGCCGCCGCGCTTCTGCGCCCGGTAGTCGTCGGTCTTGGTGCGCTTGATGTAGCCGCCCCGCGTGACCGTGACGACGATGTCCTCCTCGGCGATCAGGTCCTCGATGGACATGTCGCCCTCGTAGGGGATCAGCTTCGTCTTGCGGTCGTCGCCGAACTTCTCGACGATCGCGGCCAGCTCCTGGCTGACGATGCCGCGCTGGCGGACGGGGGAGGCCAGGATCTCGTTGTACTCGTTGATCTTCGCCTGGAGTTCGTCGTGCTCCTGGACGATCTTCTGGCGCTCCAGGGCGGCCAGTCGGCGCAGCTGCATCTCGAGGATGGCGTTGGCCTGGATCTCGTCGATCTCCAGGAGGTCCATCAGACCGCCGCGCGCGACCTCGACGGTGTCGCTGCGCCGGATCAGCGCGATGACCTCGTCGATCGCGTCCAGGGCCTTCAGCAGACCACGCAGGATGTGCGCCCGCTCCTCGGCCTTGCGCAGCCGGAAACGCGTACGGCGGACGATGACCTCGATCTGGTGCGTCACCCAGTGGCGGATGAACGCGTCCAGCGACAGCGTGCGCGGCACGCCGTCGACCAGGGCCAGCATGTTGGCGCCGAAGTTGGTCTGCAGGTCGGTGTGCTTGTACAGGTTGTTCAGCACGACCTTGGCGACCGCGTCCCGCTTCAGCACGATGACCAGGCGCTGGCCGGTCCGCGAGGACGTCTCGTCGCGCACGTCGGCGATGCCGCCGATCCTGCCGTCCTTCACCAGGTCGGCGATCTTCTGCGCGAGGTTGTCGGGGTTGGTCTGGTACGGCAGCTCCGTGACCACCAGGCACTGGCGGTTCTGGATCTCCTCGACCTCGACCACCGCGCGCATGGTGATCGAGCCGCGGCCCGTGCGGTACGCCTCCTCGATGCCCTTGCGGCCCACCACCAGCGCGCCGGTCGGAAAGTCGGGGCCCTTGATGCGCTCGATGAGCGCGTCCAGCAGCTCCTCGTGCGACGCCTCGGGGTTCTCCAGGTACCACTGGGCGCCGGCGGCGACCTCGCGCAGGTTGTGCGGCGGGATGTTGGTCGCCATGCCGACCGCGATACCGGCCGAGCCGTTGATCAGCAGGTTCGGGAAGCGGGCGGGCAGGACGGTCGGCTCCTGGGAGCGGCCGTCGTAGTTGTCCGTGAAGTCGACGGTCTCCTCGTCGATGTCACGGACCATCTCCATCGACAGCGGCGCCATCTTGCACTCGGTGTAGCGCATGGCCGCCGCCGGGTCGTTGCCCGGGGAGCCGAAGTTGCCGTTGGAGTCCACCAGCGGCATGCGCATCGACCAGGGCTGCGCGAGGCGGACCAGCGCGTCATAGATCGAGGAGTCGCCGTGCGGGTGGTAGTTGCCCATGACGTCGCCGACGACACGGGCGCACTTGTAGAAACCGCGCTCGGGGCGGTAGCCGCCGTCGTACATCGCGTACAGCACGCGGCGGTGGACGGGCTTGAGCCCGTCACGGACGTCGGGCAGCGCACGCGACACGATGACGGACATCGCGTAGTCGAGGTACGAGCGCTGCATCTCCGTCTCGAGCCCGACGGGCTCGACGCGCATACCGGCCGCGTCCGGGTCCTCGAGAGGCGTGACGGGAGTGTTCTCGTCGGTCATTGCTGGTGAAGGTCCTTCCTGGTGCGGTCAGCTGAGACCGACTCAGATGTCGAGGAAGCGGACGTCCTTGGCGTTGCGCTGGATGAACGCGCGGCGGGCCTCGACGTCCTCGCCCATCAGGACGGAGAAGAGGTCGTCGGCCTGGGCGGCGTCGTCCAGGGTGACCTGCCCGAGGACCCGGTGCTCCTGGTCCATCGTGGTGATGCGCAGCTCCTCGGCGTTCATCTCACCGAGGCCCTTGAAGCGCTGGACGGAGTCCTCACGGATGCGCTTGCCGGCGTTGCGGCCCATCTCGATCAGCGCGTCACGCTCGCGGTCGGAGTACGCGTACTCGAAGTCGTCCTTGCCCCACTTGATCTTGTAGAGCGGGGGACGGGAGAGGAACACGTGCCCGGCCTCGACCAGCGGCCGCATGAAGCGGAACAGGAACGTCAGCAGCAGGGTGTTGATGTGCTGGCCGTCGACGTCGGCGTCCGCCATCAGGATGATCTTGTGATAGCGGAGCTTCTCGATGTCGAAGTCCTCGTGCACACCGGTGCCGAACGCGGAGATCATCGCCTGGATCTCCTGGTTCTGCAGGATCCGGTCGATGCGCGCCTTCTCGACGTTGAGGATCTTTCCGCGGATCGGGAGGATCGCCTGGTACTCGGGGTTCCGGCCGGACTTGGCCGAGCCGCCCGCGGAGTCACCCTCCACGATGAAGATCTCGCACTTGGTCGGGTCGTTCGACTGGCAGTCGGACAGCTTGCCCGGCAGCGACGCCGTCTCCAGCAGGCCCTTGCGGCGCGTCAGGTCGCGCGCCTTGCGGGCCGCCACGCGCGCGGTGGCCGCCGCGATGCCCTTGCGCACGATGTCCGCGGCCTCGTTCGGGTTGCGGTCCAGCCAGTCGGCGAGGTGCTCGTAGACGACCTTCTGCACGAAGGTCTTCACCTCGGTGTTGCCCAGCTTGGTCTTGGTCTGGCCCTCGAACTGCGGCTCGCTCAGCTTGACCGAGATGATCGCGGTCAGACCCTCGCGGATGTCGTCACCGGTGAGGTTGTCGTCCTTGTCGCGGAGCAGCTTCTTGTCGCGCGCGTACTTGTTGATCAGCGAGGTCAGCGCCGCACGGAAGCCCTCCTCGTGCGTACCGCCCTCGTGGGTGTGGATGATGTTGGCGAACGAGTACACGCCCTCCGTGTAGCCGCCGTTCCACTGCATGGCGACCTCGAGCGACAGGTGCCGCTCCTTGTCCTCCGCCTCGAGGTCGATGACGGTGGGGTGAACCACCTCGCCCTTGCGGGAGTTGAGGTACTTCACGAAGTCGACGATGCCGCCCTCGTAGTGGTACGAGACGCTCTTGACCTCGTGCTTCTCGTCCTCGCCCGCCTCGTCCGCGCCGGCGGTCGCCTTCGCCGACTCGCGCTCGTCGGTGAGGTTGATCCGCAGGCCCTTGTTCAGGAACGCCATCTCCTGGAAGCGCCGGGAGAGCGTCTCGAACGAGTAGTCCGTGGTCTCGAAGATGTCGCCGTCGGCCCAGAAGGTGACCGACGTGCCGGTCTCCTCCGTCGCCTCGTGCCGCTGCAGGGGCGCGGTGGGGACGCCCAGCTTGTAGTCCTGCGTCCAGCGGTGGCCGTCGGTCTTCACCTCGACGGCGACGCGCGTCGACAGCGCGTTGACCACGGACACGCCCACGCCGTGCAGACCGCCGGAGACCGCGTAACCGCCGCCGCCGAACTTGCCGCCCGCGTGCAGCACGGTGAGGACGACCTCGACGGCGGGCTTGCCCTCGGAGGGGACGATGCCCACGGGGATGCCACGGCCGTTGTCGACGACGCGGACGCCGCCGTCGGCCAGGATTGTCACGTCGATGGTGTCCGCGTGGCCGGCCAGCGCCTCGTCGACCGAGTTGTCGACGACCTCCTGCACCAGGTGGTGCAGGCCCCGCTCGCCCGTCGACCCGATGTACATGCCGGGTCGCTTGCGGACCGCGTCCAGGCCCTCGAGGACGGTGATGGCACTCGCGTCGTACGACGTGGCGTCTCCGGTCGAGGAGCCTGCCGCGTCGCCTGCGGCGGTGTCGGTGGACGGGATGTTCTCGTTGGGGTTGCCGGAATCGGCCACGAAGCGCCCTTTCTGGCACAGCACGAGCCGGGCTCGTCGGCAGGTTGCCGGAGCGGCTGCGGCATGTTGCGTTGGTAAGCCTTGATCAGCGTTGCTCAGCGTCTTCCCGGGCGGTCCCCACGATCGGGGCGGGATTGTCTTCCAGTCTACCGGTAGCGCTGACATCGATGGGGGTTTGCGGGCACCTGAGTCCGCATGTGCCGCCCGGAAACGGCCTCGCCCGACTCCCGATATGCGGATGGGGGCTCCAGAGGCCCCACGAGGGCGCTCAGCGCTTCCGGCCGTCAACCCTTGGCTACTTAGGAGTCAGGTGGCGATTCGCACCCGCGTCCGGTGGCACGACGACGTGGGCGTCCGGCCCGCGAACGCTGCGCTCGGACGCCCGGATGTGATGTCTCTCACGTATGAGCGGCGGGGCGGAAAAAGCCCCCGGATCACCCGTACGTGTCGCCCGGACCGGTGCTTCCCGGGGCGCGCAGCGGCCCGTAACGGCGGGCCGGACCGGACGGTCCCACCACCTTGATCAGCCGCACGGTGCCGTGCCCGAGGTCGTCGTTGAGACGAGCCACGAGCGTCGGCGCCAGCAACCGCAGATTGGTCGCCCAGGCCGTCGAGTCGCAGCGCACCACCAGCACCCGCTCGTCCTCGTCGTACCGCTCCGGCTCGCAGTGCTTGGCGACGTCCTCGCCGACGATCTCCGGCCAGCGCCCCATCACCCCGCCGACCGCCGCCGGGGCCTCCCAGCCGCGCTCGGTGAGCAGCCGGTTGATCGCCGCGCCCAGCGCCATCGGATCGCGCCGGTCGCCACGCGCGCCGGAGCGCAGCCCTCCGCGTCGCGCCTGCTTCTTCTGCTGCGCCGCGTCCCCCCGCGCGCGTGCCGCCTCCCGGGCCGCGCGCAGCGCCACGCGCGCCAGGTCGACGCCCGAGGGCTCGGGGTCCTTGCCGGCGCCGTCGGCAGGCGGCCGCTCCCCGCTCACGCGCGCTCCACCGTCCCCTCGGACACGGCGAACCGCGCGCCCGCCAGCACGTGCGGCACGTCGTCGTCGACGGCGGCCGTCACCAGCACCTGCTCGCCGGGGGCCACCAGCTCCGCCAGCCGCTCCCTGCGGCGCGTGTCCAGCTCGGCGAAGACGTCGTCGAGCACCAGCACCGGCTCGTTGCCCTCGGCCCGCAGCAGGTCGTAGGAGGCGAGCCGCAGCGCCAGCGCGTACGACCACGACTCGCCGTGCGACGCGTAACCCTTGGCGGGCATCTGGCCCAGTTTGAGCAGCAGGTCGTCGCGGTGCGGGCCGACCAGGGTGACCCCGCGCTCGATCTCCTGCTTGCGGACCTCCGCGAGCGCGGCGATCAGCTGCTCGAAGAGATCCTCACGGGTGTGCGCCTCCCCCGGCGCCGACGGCTTGTACTCCAGCGCCACCGGGCCGCCGCCGGGCGCCAGCTGCTCGTACGCCTTGTCGGCCAGCGGCTGGAGCGCGGCCAGCAGATCCAGGCGCTGCGCCAGCAACTCCGCGCCCGCGCGGGCGAGATGCTGGTCCCACACGTCGAGCGTGGAAAGGTCCAGGGTGCGGCCGCCGTGCCGGCGGGCCAGCGCCGCCGACTTGAGCAGCGTGTTGCGCTGCTTGAGCACCCGGTCGTAGTCGGAGCGCACGCCCGCCATGCGCGGGGAGCGCGCCGTGATCAGCTCGTCCAGGAAGCGCCGGCGCTCACCCGGATCGCCCTTGACCAGCGCCAGGTCCTCGGGCGCGAACAGCACGGTCCGCACGATCCCCAGCACGTCACGCGGCCTGACCTGCGAGGACCGGTTGACGCGGGCACGGTTCGCGCGGCCGGGGTTGAGCTCCAGCTCGACCAGCTGCTGCCGGTCGCCCTGCCGGACCTGGGCCCGGACGATCGCGCGGTCGGCTCCCATGCGCACCAGCGGCGCGTCCGAGGACACCCGGTGGCTGCCGAGAGTGGCGAGGTAGCCGACCGCCTCGACGAGGTTCGTCTTGCCCTGCCCGTTGGGACCGACGAAGGCCGTCACCCCGGGGTCGAGCGGGACCTCGACCCGGGGATAGGAGCGGAAGTCGGCCAGCGACAGATGCGTGACGTGCATGGGTGTTCCGCCGACCTCCTCGGGCGTTGTGGACCGCCGAGCGGCCCTGTGGACAAATGACGTGCCTGTGGACTACTTCTTCTCGACCGCGTGGCCGCCGAACTGGTTCCGCAACGCCGCGATCATCTTCATCTGCGGCGAGTCCTCCTGGCGCGAGGCGAACCGCGCGAACAGCGAGGCGGTGATCGCCGGCAGCGGGACCGCGTTGTCGATGGCGGCCTCCACAGTCCAGCGTCCCTCACCGGAGTCCTGTGCATAACCCCGGAGCTCGTCGAGGTGCTCGTCCTCGTCGAGGGCGTTGACCGCCAGGTCGAGCAGCCAGGAGCGGATGACGGTGCCCTCCTGCCAGGAGCGGAAGACCTCCCGGACGTCGGTCACCGAGTCGACCTTCTCCAGCAGCTCCCAGCCCTCGGCGTAGGCCTGCATCATGGCGTACTCGATGCCGTTGTGGACCATCTTCGCGAAGTGGCCCGCGCCGACCTTGCCCGCGTGCACCGATCCGAAGTCGCCCTCCGGCTTGAGGGCGTCGAATATCGGCTGCGCCTTGGCGACGTCCTCCTTGGAACCGCCGTACATCAGCGCGTAGCCGTTCTCCAGGCCCCAGACGCCGCCGGAGACGCCGCAGTCGACGAAGCCGATGCCCTTGGCCGCCAGCTCCGCGGCGTGCTTCTCGTCGTCGGTCCAACGGGAGTTGCCGCCGTCCACCACGACGTCGCCGGGCTCCAGCAGCTCGGCCAGCTCGTCGACCGTGGACTGGGTCGGCTCACCGGCCGGGACCATCACCCACACCACACGGGGGCCGCTGAGCTTGCCCACAAGCTCCTGCAGGCTGTGGACGTCGGCGAGGTCCGGGTTGCGGTCGTACCCGAAGACGGTGTGGCCCGCGCGGCGCAGCCGCTCGCGCATGTTGCCGCCCATCTTGCCGAGACCGACGAGACCGAGCTCCATCAGATGTGTTCCTTAAGGTTGCGACGGGACGTGCCGGCACTTGCGTACCGGCGTCCGAGCCTAAACCCTGGGGGTACCACCCACGCTTTTCGGGCAGTGGGGGAGCGCGCGCACATCTGTGGGCATACGCGCTCACACGCCCGTCCCCACCTGCGGCTTCGCCGCGGGCGGCGGATCAGCCGCTGAGCCGCACCGGCATGATCAGGTACTTGTAGGCCTCGTCCGCCTCCGCGTCCATCGCCGGGCGGCCGCTGAGCAGCGCCGGCTTGGTGGACGTGGTGAACGACAGCTGGGCCACCGGGGAGTCGATGGCGCTCAGGCCGTCCAGCAGGAACGTCGGGTTGAAGGCGATGGAGATGTCGTCGCCCTCGAGCTGGGCGTCGACCCTTTCCACAGCCTGTGCGTCGTCGCTGGAACCGGCCTCCAGGATCAGCACGCCCTGCTCGAAGCTGAGCCGCACCGGGGTGTTGCGCTCGGCGACCAGGGCCACGCGCTTCACGGCCTCCACGAAGGGGGCGGTCTCGATCACGGCGACGCTGTTGAACTCCGTCGGGAACAGCGTGCGGTACTTCGGGAGGTCGCCCTCCAGCAGACGCGTGGTGGTGCGGCGGCCCGCGCCCTCGAATCCGATCAGGCCCTCACCGGCGCCGGAGCCGGACAGCGCCAGAATCACCTGGTCGCCGCTGGTCAGCGCCTTGGCCGTGTCCAGCAGGGTCTTGGCGGGCACCAGGGCGACCGCGGAGGCCTCCGGGTTCTCCGGCTTCCACAGGAACTCGCGGACCGCGAAGCGGTAGCGGTCGGTGGAGGCCAGCGTCACCGTGTCGCCCTCGATCTCGATGCGCACACCGGTGAGGACGGGCAGGGTGTCGTCGCGGCCGGCCGCGATGGCGACCTGCTGCACGGCGGAGGCGAAGACCTCGCCGGGGACCGTGCCCGTCGCGTTCGGCATCTGCGGCAGCGCCGGGTACTCCTCCACAGGCAGTGTGTGGAGCGTGAACCGCGAGGAGCCGCAGACCACCGTCGCCCGTACACCGTCTGTGGAGATCTCGACCGGACGGTTGGGCAGGGCGCGGGAGATGTCGGCGAGCAGGCGGCCGGAGACCAGCACCGTGCCCTCCTCCTCGACCTCGGCCTCCACCGACACGCGCGCGGAGACCTCGTAGTCGAAGCTGGACAGGCTCAGCTGACCGTTGTCGGCCTTGAGCAGCAGGCCGGCGAGGACAGGCGCCGGCGGACGGGCCGGGAGGCTGCGAGCCGCCCAGGCCACTGCCTCCGCGAGTACGTCGCGTTCCACCCGGATCTTCACTGTTGCCGCCTCCTGCTGTTGCCGGCGCTTCTCGCCCTGTGCCTGGCTTCGTCGTCTGACTCGGTGTCGTCGGCCCCTCGGAGGGGAAGGACACCGGGGTCCAGTCTGACGCACCGCACTGACACTAGGCGCCTGTCGGGGTCAAGTCGTGACGGGTGGCAGGCGGGGCCGAGACAGCGAGTTGTGCACAGGACCCTCTTCGAAACGAATTCCTCGCTCTCTATGGTCGGGAGTAGTAGTAGGGCCTGTGGATACCGTGGATAACCGCGTTTTCGCAGCTCAGAGCCGGTTTTTTGTCCACGGTCCCTGTGGGCGGAGGCGGTGGACAACCGGGCCTCACTGTGGAGAACAGAAAGTTCTGCACATCCCGTGCACAGGGGAGGCCGACTTCTCCCCAGACGCGTCCCCAGGTTTGAGCTCCTTTCCCACAGCCCTCTCCGGCAGCTCGATGTGACGGCTTTCACTCGGGGCGGTGAGAGGACACGTCGCGTTGCCGAACAGTGGACAGCCATGTGGAGAAGCGGCCGATCACTGGGGACAACCGGCCACAGCCTGTGGGAAGCCCGTGGACAACTTGGTGCACAGGCTGTGGATCGTCGTGTCGTCCACAGTCTGTGGAGATCGTTCGTCCACGGATCCACAGGCAAGTGACCTGCGCAGACAGCTTTTCACCAGGGGCGGCTGTGGACGGTGTCGGGACAACTTTCCGGTCCCCAGCGTGTGGACGGGAAAAAGTCGCCGAATCTGTGGAGGAAGGCCGTAACCCGCGGTGGAAATCGAACAGTGCGCTCGGTCCGGCGTAGGGGGACGCGCGTCCGGAGGGCGCGGGTCGGACCCCGGGAGGGCGTGAATCGGGCTCCGGAGAGCCGGGGGCGGGCTCCGGAGAGCCGGGGGCGGGCTCCGGAGCACGAAGAAGGGCGCCCCCGGATCTCTCCAGGGGCGCCCTCAAGGGTGCGTGCGGGCCGTCAGCCGGCCTTGATGCGGTTGGTCAGCTCGGTGACCTGGTTGTAGATGGACCGCCGCTCGGCCATCAGATTGCGGATCTTCCGGTCGGCGTGCATCACCGTCGTGTGGTCACGCCCGCCGAACAGCGCGCCGATCTTCGGCAGCGACAGGTCCGTCAGCTCACGGCAGAGGTACATGGCGATCTGCCGGGCTGTCACCAGCGCGCGGCCCCGCGACGTGCCGCACAGGTCCTCGACGGTGAGCCCGAAGTAGTCGGCGGTCGCGCTCATGATGGCCGTCGACGTGATCTCCGGGGCCGAGTCGTCGCCCCCGGGCATCAGGTCCTTGAGGACGATCTCCGTGAGTCCCAGGTCCACCGGCTGCCGGTTGAGCGACGCGAAGGCCGTCACCCGGATCAGCGCGCCCTCCAGCTCGCGGATGTTGCGCGAGATCCGGGAGGCGATGAACTCCAGCACCTCCGGCGGGGCGTTGAGCTGCTCCTGCACCGCCTTCTTGCGCAGGATCGCGATGCGCGTCTCCAGCTCCGGCGGCTGGACATCGGTGATCAGGCCCCACTCGAAACGGTTCCGCAGCCGGTCCTCCAGCGTCACCAGCTGCTTGGGCGGCCGGTCGGAGGACAGCACGATCTGCTTGTTGGCGTTGTGGAGCGTGTTGAACGTGTGGAAGAACTCCTCCTGCGTCGACTCCTTGTCCGCCAGGAACTGGATGTCGTCGACGAGCAGGATGTCCATCTCGCGGTAGCGCTTGCGGAAGCTGTCGCCCTTGCCGTCGCGGATGGAGTTGATGAACTCGTTGGTGAACTCCTCGGAGCTCACGTACCGCACGCGCGTGCCCGGGTAGAGGCTCCGCGCGTAGTGCCCGATGGCATGCAGCAGATGCGTCTTGCCGAGGCCCGACTCCCCGTAGATGAACAAGGGGTTGTACGCCTTCGCCGGCGCCTCCGCGACGGCCACCGCGGCCGCGTGCGCGAAGCGGTTGGACGCGCCGATGACGAACGTGTCGAAGAGGTACTTCGGGTTCAGCCGCGCGGTCGGCTCGCCGGGACCCGTCGCCGGGGCCGGCTGCGCCGCCAGGGGGCCGGGCGCGCCGGTCGTCGGCAGGTTCGGGCCGACCGGGCCGCCGCGATGGACGTGCCCCGAGCCGGGCGGCGGCTCGGGCAGGTCGCGGCGGCGGTCGTCGCGCTGGTCGTAGTCGCCGCGGGACGGCTCGTAGTCGGAGCGCTGGTCGTAGGACGGGCGCTCCACAGGCTGGGGACGGTAGTCCTGGGAGGACGGACCGCCGTAGGAGTCCGAGCCGTACGGGTCCTGGGTGCCGTACGGATCCTGCGAGCCGTACGCGTCCTGCTGCGGGGAGCCGTAGGCGTCCTGGGACGGCGAGGCGTACGGGTCGCGGTCGGGGAAGCCGAGCCGCTGCTGCTGCCAGCCGTAGTCGTCCTGGGAGGGACGCGGCCAGGAGCCGGGCTCGTGACGCTGGTACTCCGACGGGTAGGCGGGGCGCGCCGAGGGCAGCTGGTCGTCCGGCCGGCCCTGCTTCTGGTCGCCGCCGCGGCGGCGGTCGTACCCGCCGTACGGCTCACGGTCCTGGTAGGACTCGCGCTCCTGGTACGGCTCGCGGTCGCGGTGGTCCGGACGCTCGCGGTGGTTCTGCCGTTCCGGGTGCGCGGAGGGCAGCTCCGGCTCCTCGTAGCGCGGCTGCGGACGGGAAGCGGGCGCGGGCGTGGCCGGCGGCTCGCCCGCGGTCTCGTCGACCGTGATCGCGATGCGGATCGGACGGCCGCATTCGCGGCTCAGGCTCTCGCTGACGACCGGGGCCAGACGGCCCTCGAGCACGCCCTTGGCGAATTCGTTGGGCACGGCGAGCAGGGCGGTGTCGGCGACCAGGGCCAGCGGCTGGCAGCGCCGGATCCAGTGTTCGTCCTTGCTCTCGACACCTTGTCCGCGTCCCTCGCCGAGCAGTTGCTCCAGTACGCGTGGCCACACTGCGGCAAGATCGGCAGGTACGTCAGCCACAGGGCACGCTCTCTCACAGGTCCCTCGATCGTGTGATGCGGGGGACGGGTCGGGATGTAAATCGGGTGGTGGAGGGTCAAGGGAACGAATCGGAGTCCAGTCACGGTAGTCAGCGCGACCGGTACGGTTCAAGTTGTTGTCCCCAGGCTGTGGACAAGTGTCTCCCGGCGCCCGTCGGTTTGACCGAATGGCGCAGTCGCGCGTACCGTAACCAGGTCGAGTTGTCGATGGCTGCTGCCGCCTGCCTCCGATGGGCACAGATCGCGCAAGATGATCGGTCAGCGGTGCACTCGGGCGTAACGCGAGCTACTCGTGGGCGCACGGTGACAGCCAGGACGGCACCCCGCAAACACCGATTCTTTCTGGAGCCCCCGAGTGAGCAAGCGCACCTTCCAGCCGAACAACCGTCGTCGCGCCAAGACCCACGGCTTCCGGCTGCGTATGCGCACCCGTGCCGGCCGCGCGATCCTCGCGTCCCGCCGCAGCAAGGGTCGCGCCCGTCTGTCCGCCTGATCCCGATCAGGTCATGACGTCGTGCTGCCCACCGAGAACCGGCTGAGGCGGCGCGAGGACTTCGCGACCGCGGTACGACGAGGACGCCGGGCCGGGCGCCAGCACCTCGTCGTCCACCTTCGTAGCGGTGCAACGGACCCGCATGCGCCTGGGGAGAGCGCTCCCCCGACGCGTGCGGGTTTCGTCGTGAGCAAGGCCGTGGGCGGAGCGGTGGTGCGCAACAAGGTGAAGCGGAGGCTTCGCCATCTGATGCGCGAGCGAGTCGACCAGCTGCCCCCCGGTAGCCTGGTAGTGGTACGAGCGCTGCCCCCCGCGGGCGACGCCGACCACGCACAGCTGGCCCGAGACCTGGACGCCGCTCTGCAGCGGCTGCTGGGAGGGGGCGCGCGATGAAGTACCCGCTGCTGGCACTGATCAAGCTCTACCAGTGGACGATCAGTCCGCTGCTGGGCCCGGTGTGCAAGTACTACCCGTCGTGCTCCCACTACGGCTACACGGCCATCGACCGGCACGGTGCCGTCAAGGGCACAGCACTCACGGCCTGGCGCATCCTGCGGTGCAATCCGTGGTCGCTCGGCGGTGTGGACCATGTCCCGCCGCGCAAGCGCCCGCGGTGGCACGAGATGCTGCGTAACGCCTGGCGTGCACGCAAGGGCGGGACCTCCGCCGCCGAACCGGCCACCGAGGGACAGACTTCTCCCACGAGTCCTACGAGTCCGTCGGGCCCGGCCGCAGAGACCTCGTCCCATGCCCAAGGAGCATGATTAGTGGACACGATTGCCAGCCTCTTCAGCTTCATCACGACACCTGTCTCCTGGGTCATCGTCCAGTTCCACAGCGTGTACGGCTCCCTCTTCGGGCCTGACACAGGATGGGCCTGGGGCCTGTCCATCGTGTCCCTGGTGATTCTCATCCGCATCTGCCTGATCCCGCTCTTCGTGAAGCAGATCAAGGCGACGCGCGCCATGCAGACGCTCCAGCCGGAGATGAAGAAGATCCAGGAGCGCTACAAGAACGACAAGCAGCGCCAGTCCGAAGAGATGATGAAGCTCTACAAGGAGACGGGCACCAACCCGCTCTCCTCGTGTCTTCCCATCCTGGCGCAGTCGCCGTTCTTCTTCGCCCTCTACCACGTGCTCAACAGCATCGCGTCGAACGACACCATCGGCGTGATCAACGAGCGACTGCTGGAGAGCGCTCAGAAGGCCCACATCTTCGGCGCCCCGCTCGCGGCCAAGTTCACGGACAGCCCCGAGAAGGTCGAGGCGCTCAACTCGTCGCTGACCGACGTGCGCGTCGTCACGGCGATCATGATCGTCCTGATGTCGCTGTCGCAGTTCTACACGCAGCGCCAGCTGATGACGAAGAACGTCGACACCACGGTGAAGACGCCGTTCATGCAGCAGCAGAAGATGCTGATGTACGTCTTCCCCGTCATCTTCGCCGTCTTCGGCATCAACTTCCCTGTCGGTGTCCTCGTCTACTGGCTGACCACCAACGTGTGGACCATGGGCCAGCAGATGTACGTCATCCACAACAACCCGACCCCGGGTTCCAAGGCCCAGGCCGCCTATCTGGAGCGCCTCTCCAAGCACATCGCCAAGCACGGCAAGACCCGCAACCGCCGGGAGCGCGCCATCGTCAAGGCGATCGTCGCGAAGGGTCGCGACCGCAACGAGTACGAGCGCAAGTTCATCAACGGCCTGAACAAGGCGGGCCTCGCAGCCCAGACCGACGGCGTCGTGATCAAGAGCGAGAACGGCGCCGACGCCCAGGCCGAGGACGGCACGACGACCACCGCCGCCGCCCCCAAGCGACAGCAGCCCAAGCGGCAGCCCAAGTCCAAGCGCCACCACTCCGGCGCGGCCAAGCCTGCGGGTGAACCCACCTCGCTGACCAAGGCCGACGACCCGCAGGATGCCAAGCCGAGCGGCAACAAGGGCAACGCCAAGCCTGCCGGCAACGGGTCCACGCGCAGCAGGGCCCAGTCCGGACAGCGCAAGGGCCCGCAGCGGCCCAAGTCCCCGTCGAAGAAGTAAGAAGGAGTCCATCCCGTGACGGAAGGCACCACCGCGGCCGCTGCCGAGGGCGCAGACACCCTGACCCGCCTCGAGCAGGAGGGCGAGATCGCGGCGGACTACCTGGAGGGTCTGCTCGACATCGCCGATCTCGACGGCGACATCGACATGGACGTCGAGGCCGACCGCGCCTCTGTCTCGATCATCAGTGACACGGGCACCCGCGATCTGCAGAAGCTCGTGGGCCGTGACGGTGAGGTGCTGGAAGCTCTCCAGGAGCTCACGCGCCTCGCGGTCCACCGGGAGACCGGCGACCGCAGCCGTCTGATGCTCGATATCGCGGGCTACCGCGCCCGCAAGCGCACCGAACTCGCCGACCTCGGCGCCAAGGCCGCGGCCGAGGCCAAGAGCAGCGGACAGCCAGTGCGGCTCGACCCGATGACCCCGTTCGAGCGCAAGGTCGTGCATGACGCGGTCAAGGCGGCCGGCCTGCGCAGCGAGTCCGAGGGCGAGGAGCCGCAGCGCTTCATCGTCGTGCTTCCCGCCTGATCGGCTCCCCCGTTCCACCGGCCCCGTCTGTTGCGCAGGCGGGGCCGCTCTTTGTCAGCCTGGTAGTTCTGGTTCTGGTGTCGGCGCCCCGCGCCGGCACGGTACGGAAGGACGGTCCCCCCGTGACGGAGGCAGCGGAGCTTCCCCCCGCGCCCGAGCAGGCCCGTGAGGTGTTCGGTGAACGCTTCGCGGACGCGGTCCGGTACGCCGAGCTGCTCGCCGAGGCGGGCGTGCAGCGCGGTTTGATCGGACCGCGCGAGGTGCCCCGCCTGTGGGAGCGGCATCTGCTGAACTGCGCGGTGCTCTCGGAGGTCGTGCCCGAGGGCGTCACCGTGTGCGACGTCGGCTCGGGTGCCGGTCTGCCGGGCATCCCGCTGGCGCTGGTCCGGGAGGACCTGAAGATCACCCTGCTGGAGCCGCTGCTCCGCCGCACCAACTTCCTGACCGAGGTCGTGGAGCTGCTCGGCCTGGACCATGTGACCGTGGTCCGGGGACGCGCCGAGGAGGTCATGGGCAAGCTGCCTCCCGTGCATGTGGTGACCGCTCGGGCCGTGGCGCCGCTCGACCGTCTGGCCACCTGGGGCATCCCGCTGCTGCGGCCGTACGGGGAGATGCTCGCGCTCAAGGGAGACGCCGCGGAGGAGGAGCTGAAGAGTGCCGCCACCGCCCTGACCAAGCTCGGCGCCGTGACCACGTCGATCGTGCACGTCGGCGAGGGCGTCGTGGATCCCCCGTCCACGGTGGTGCGGGTCGAGGTCGGGGAGAGCCCCGGCGGTGTGCGCTTCGCCGCCAAGCGTGCCAAAGCCGCTCGCACCGGACGTGCCCGACGCCGGCGAGGATAGCCGTATCCCTTCGTCGTGGAGAGCGAGGGGTCCCGTAGGGCGGAGACGCCCGTCGGGACGACCTGCCCGGTCCTCGGGGCCGGGCGTACTCCACACAAGCTGCCTCACCCACACATGCCGGAGTGTCGCGGCAGCGCCGCCTCCGCCGCTGTGCATCGTGTTTCACGTGAAACGTCGCTCACTGCTGCACGGCATCATCAGTCGGGGCCGCGCTGCGGCCGAACCTCGTGAACGGAAGCCTCTGGGCTCCCTCGGCGAGAGCTCCGCTCCACGCGAGTCACCTCCGCCCTTGCGGGGCACGGAGATGTCCACAGAGGTGGATTTCTCCACAGAACGTCAGGCCTCACTGGTTCGCGACCCCGAAGGCATGGGAGGCTCTGTTCATTGCGAGCCTGAAGTCGAGGAGAGTGAATCCTTGCGGTCCGACGCCAACATCGCGGGACCGATGACCGATCCGGTCCCCGGTCCCCGTACCGAATCGATGGGGGCGGATGTTTCACGTGAAACACCGCCTCCGATGGACGACACTCCCATCGGTCGCGCTGCCCAACTGGCGGTGGAGGCTCTGGGCCGTGCCGGTGAAGGGCTGCCGCGACCCGAGCAGACCCGTGTCATCGTGGTCGCCAACCAGAAGGGCGGCGTCGGGAAGACGACGACCACCGTCAACCTGGCTGCCTCGCTCGCTCTGCACGGTGCCCGCGTTCTGGTGATCGACCTCGACCCGCAGGGCAACGCGTCCACCGCCCTGGGGATCGACCACCACGCCGAGGTGCCTTCCATCTACGACGTTCTGGTGGAGAGCAAGCCCCTGTCGGACGTCGTCCAGCCCGTCCCCGATGTCGAGGGTCTCTTCTGCGCCCCCGCCACCATCGATCTCGCCGGTGCGGAGATCGAGCTGGTGTCGCTGGTGGCGCGCGAGAGCCGGCTGCAGCGGGCCATCCAGGCCTACGAGCAGCCGCTGGACTACATCCTCATCGACTGTCCGCCGTCGCTCGGCCTCCTCACGGTCAATGCCCTGGTGGCCGGCCAGGAGGTGCTCATCCCGATCCAGTGCGAGTACTACGCGCTGGAGGGACTCGGGCAACTGCTGCGCAACGTCGACCTCGTGCGGGGCCACCTCAACCCGGCCCTGCACGTCTCGACGATCCTGCTCACCATGTACGACGGCCGTACACGGCTCGCCTCCCAGGTCGCGGAGGAGGTGCGTACCCACTTCGGCGACGAGGTCCTGCGCACCAGCATCCCCCGCTCCGTCCGTATCTCCGAGGCACCGAGCTACGGACAGACGGTGCTGACTTACGATCCTGGGTCGAGCGGTGCTCTCTCGTACTTCGAGGCGGCACGCGAGATCGCGCTGAGGGGCGTCGGCGTCCGGTACGACGCGTCGCAGGCGCACATCGGCGCACAGCAGACTGATCCGAACATGGTGGAGGGCGTGCAGTGAGTGAGCGACGGAGGGGGCTGGGTCGTGGGCTCGGAGCACTGATCCCCGCTGCCCCGACAGAGAAGACGGTGCCGCCGGCCGCATTGGGCGGGACGGCCTCCCCGTCGCCCGCAGCGGTCCCGGTACTGCCGAATGAGCGCGGAGTGGCTGCCGCCAAGGTGGCCACCCTGGCTTCCGTTTCACGTGAAACGGAAGACACTGCAGCGGCGAGCCCTTCGGTGCCGGCTGCACCGATGGGTGCGCATTTCGCCGAGATCCCCCTCGACGCCATCACGCCGAACCCGCGGCAGCCCCGTGAGGTCTTCGACGAGGACGCTCTGGCCGAGCTCATCACCTCCATCAAGGAGGTCGGTCTGCTCCAGCCCGTCGTCGTCCGACAGGTGGGCGGCGGCCGCTACGAGCTCATCATGGGTGAGCGCCGGTGGCGTGCCTGTCGCGAGGCCGGCCTCGACGCCATCCCGGCCATCGTGCGCGCCACTGACGACGAAAAGCTCCTCTTGGACGCGCTGCTGGAGAATCTCCACCGTGCGCAGCTGAACCCGTTGGAAGAGGCCGCCGCCTACGACCAGCTGCTCAGGGACTTCAAGTGCACGCACGACCAGCTGGCCGACCGCATCGGCCGGTCCCGGCCGCAGGTGTCCAACACCCTCCGCTTGCTGAAGCTGTCCCCGACCGTGCAGCGCCGGGTGGCTGCCGGAGTGCTGTCCGCCGGGCATGCCCGAGCCCTGCTCTCCGTCGAGGACGCCGAGGAGCAGGACCGGCTGGCCCACCGCATTGTGGCCGAGGGCCTCTCGGTGCGAGCCGTTGAAGAGATCGTGACCCTGATGGGCTCGCGGCCGCAGAAGACTCAGCGCTCCAAGGGGCCGCGGGCAGGCGCCCGGGTGTCCCCGGCCCTGTCCGAACTGGCGACGCGTCTTTCGGACCGCTTCGAGACGCGGGTGAAGGTCGACCTCGGCCAGAAGAAGGGCAAGATCACCGTCGAGTTCGCCTCGATGGAGGACCTGGAACGCATCCTCGGCTCCCTCGCCCCAGGAGAGGGCCCGGTGCTTCAGAAGAGCCTCGTGGACGAGGACGACACCGCGGAGACCGACTCCTGAGGAGTCGCTCCGATCGGCCTGAGCCCTGTCAGGGCGGACCGTGTTCCGGTGCCTACCGGAACACGGTCCGCCCTTTGCCTTGTGGCGGTATCGGGGGAATCGCTTCATGGATACGATGCGTTCGTATATGGCGCATCCACCCGGCAACACGTCTGAGAGCTAGGCAGGGGCCATGCGAATGACGAGCCGCACCGGACTGATGAGCGCGGGGCTAGGGGTGGGCGTCGTCAGTGGCTTCATCGGCAGTCTGCTCAGAGAACGGAGTGCTCTGACCGCCGCCCGTGTAGCAGCGGGCGAAGGAAGCGAGGAACAGCCTCCATGGGCCGTCGGCTCGTACCGCTCACGCTGGACAACCTCCCGGACCTCCCCGAACGCTGCCGGTCGTGCGTCTTCTGGGAGCTCGACCCCGTCAGCGGCGAAGCAGCCGTAAAGGCGGGCACCGCGGCGCTGGAGAAGGAGTCCTGGATCTCGGCGGTCCTGCTCGACTGGGGCTCCTGCGGACGCGTCGTCTACGTGGACGAGGTCCCCGTCGGCTACGTCCTCTACGCGCCCCCGGCCTATGTGCCGCGCTCCACGGCGTTCCCCACCAGCCCGGTGGCCGCCGACGCGGTTCAGCTGATCACCGCGTTCATCCTGCCCGACTATCAGGGACAGGGACTCGGTCGCGTGATGGTGCAGACGGTGGCCAAGGATCTGCTGCGGCGAGGGTTCAAGGCGATCGAAGCCTTCGGCGACGCCCGCTGGAAGGAGCCGGCCTGTGTGCTTCCCGCGGACCATCTGCTCGCCGTGGGCTTCAAGACGGTCCGCCAGCACCACGCCTACCCCCGGCTGCGTCTGGAGCTGAGGTCGACACTCTCGTGGAAGGAAGATGTGGAGATGGCACTCGACCGTCTGCTGGGGGCCGTGCAGAAGGAGCCGGCGCTGCGGCCGCTCTGATTCCACTCACACGAATGGGCCGACCCAAGAGGGTCGGCCCATTCGTGTTTCACGTGAAACATCGACCACCGTGGAGGCGGCTCACCGTACTACTCGGCGATGAAGTCCTCGAGGTCGCGGACGATCGCAGCCTTCGGCTTGGCACCGACGATGGTCTTGGCGACCTCGCCACCCTGGTAGACGTTCAGGGTCGGGATGGACATCACGCCGTACTTGGCGGCCGTGCCCGGGTTCTCGTCGATGTTGAGCTTGACGACCTCGATCTTGTCTCCGTACTCGGCGGCGATGGCCTCGAGGGACGGGGCGATCTGGCGGCACGGACCGCACCAGGCGGCCCAGAAGTCCACCAGAACAGGCTTGTCGCTCTTGAGGACGTCCTGCTCGAAGGAGTCGTCGGTCACGTTCTTCAGGGTGCCGGCCACAGCGGGCTCCTTAATCGTTGATGCGTGGGGCGGGGGTCAGACAGTGGTCTTCTCGGGCTCGGCCTTGTCCTCGTCGGCGAGAGCGGCGAGGAAGCGCTCCGCGTCGAGGGCCGCCGAGCAGCCGGTACCGGCCGCGGTGATCGCCTGGCGGTAGGTGTGGTCCACCACGTCACCGGCCGCGAAGACGCCCGTGATGTTGGTGCGCGTCGAGGGCGCGTCGACCTTCAGGTAGCCCTCCTCGTCCAGCTCGAGCTGGCCCTTGAAGAGCTCGGTCCGCGGGTCGTGGCCGATCGCGATGAACAGGCCGGTCGCCGCCAGGTCGGAGAGCTCACCCGTCTTGACGTTGCGCAGCTTCAGCCCCGAGAGCTTCTGGTCGCCCAGGACCTCAGCGACCTCGCTGTCCCAGACGAACGAGATCTTCGGGTCGGCGAAGGCGCGCTCCTGCATCGCCTTGGAGGCGCGCAGGGTGTCACGGCGGTGGACGATCGTCACCGACTTGGCGAAGCGCGACAGGAAGGTCGCCTCCTCCATGGCCGTGTCACCGCCGCCGATGACGGCGATGTCCTGGTCCTTGAAGAAGAAGCCGTCACAGGTGGCGCACCACGAGACGCCGCGGCCGGAGAGGGCGTCCTCGTTCGGCAGGCCGAGCTTGCGGTGCTGCGAACCGGTCGTCACGATCACAGCCTTGGCCTGGTGGACCGTGCCGGCGGTGTCCGTGACGGTCTTGATCTCACCGGTCAGATCGACGGCCACGACGTCGTCCGGAACGAGCTCGGCGCCGAAGCGCTCCGCCTGGGCCCGCATGTTGTCCATGAGCTCCGGGCCCATGATGCCGTCCTGGAACCCGGGGAAGTTCTCCACCTCGGTGGTGTTCATCAGCGCACCGCCGGCGGTGACAGCGCCCTCGAACACGAGGGGCTTCAGCGACGCACGGGCGGTGTAGAGCGCCGCCGTGTAGCCGGCGGGCCCCGAGCCGATGATGATCACGTTACGGACGTCGCTCACGGCTGAATTCCTCGTCTCTGGTCTGGCGTCGTTCGACCGGTGGGAGCTTCTTTCGGAACTCTCACCCCACCCAACGGATCCTAAGGGGCCCGCATTCCCGCCGTGCCCGGGCACGGCGGGACCGTGCTCCGGCGGGCACGCCGGGGCCACACACCGTACGGGATACCACGCAGGGCCAAGACCACGCGTGTGCGGTCAGCGCGCGTAGGAGTGCTCCAGCAACACCCTCGCGGTGGTGGACGGAGAGGTGTTCTGCACGCAGGTCGCGTCGACGATGTACGCGGTCACCCGCGTGGCGTCCGAGGCGTCGGGCAGCACGACCAGCAGAGCGGCCTTGCCCTGATAGACACCCTGCTCGGTGGCCAGCGCGGCATCGTTGCGGCCGATGCCCTCCTGGACGCAGTGCGGGATCTCGGGCTTCGTCAGCACCCGGGGGTTCGCCTCGGAGGAGTCCGACTCCATGCCGAAGGTGTGGGGGGAGCGGGCTCCCTTGTCCTGCTCGGGGCTGCGTGCGAGCAGATCGTCGACCTTTTTCTCCAGCTTGCCCTCGGAGAAGGTGTCAGCAGCGGTCGTCGTCCGCTGCTCGTCGCCCGGGCCTTCGCCGCCGTTCAGCGACGACAGCACCACGGAACCGAGACCAAGTGCGGCCACGGCGAATGCCGCCCCCAGGACGGCTCGGCGGCTCCTACCCCGTAGCCGCGTTTTGCGGCCCGGCCCCGTGGTCGAGGAGCGAGGGCGTCCCGTAGGACGGTCGGAGTGGGGCGCCGATGTTTCACGTGAAACATGCAGTGGCCCGCCGTCGGCCGTCGCTGTTCCGACGGAGGCGTTCTCGTCCTCACTGTCGGTCGCCGGTGCCGTGGCATGCAGGAGCGCTTCGGCGGCCAGCGCCGCGTCGATGCGTCCCGCGACGTCCGCCGGCATCCGCGGCGGGCCCGGAACCGAGCCGAGCAGTCCCCGAATCTCCTCCAGGGAGGCCTGGACGTCGGCACAGAGCTCGCACCGTTCCAGATGCTCGCGGATGTCGTCCCTGCGGTCCGTCGGGAGGAGACCTTCGGTGAGGTCGGAGATCTCCGTGACGTCCGGGTGCTCCGCCTTGTCGGTCGTCGACGTCACGCTCGCCCACCTCCGCCCTTCACTGCAGCCGGGTCGTTCGATCCTGTGTCGGGTGGGTCCGGTCGTCGCCGTGGACCCGCTGCGGGTGGGACGGATGTCCCCCCTTTCCGGTTCCGTCCCGCGCCTCTGTGCTCCTCGTCACCAGTGCCTCCCGGGCGCAGGTGGGTGAGCAGGGGCAGGAGTCTCGCACGGCCCCGGGCACACCGGCTCTTGACCGTGCCGGTGGGCACGTCGAGGATGCGGGCCGCCTCGGCGACCGGGTAGCCCTGCATGTCCACGAGGACGAGTGCGGCCCGCTGGTCGAGCGGGAGGGTGCCCATCGCCTCGATCAGCTGCCGGTGCAGATCGTTGCGCTCCGCGGGGGCCGAGGCCGACTCGTGCGGCTCGAGCAGCTGCTCCAGACGCTCTGTGTCGTCGACCGGCGCGGTCTTCCGGGAGGCGGCCTTGCGGGCGCGGTCCAGGCAGGCGTTCACCGTGATGCGGTGCAGCCACGTCGTGACGGCCGACTGGCCGCGGAAGGTGTGGGCGGCCCGGTAGGCGGAGACGAGGGCGTCCTGGACGGCGTCAGCGGCTTCCTCTCGGTCCCCCAGCGTCCGGAGGGCCACGGCCCAGAGCCGGTCGCGGTGCCGCCGCACGATCTCACCGAAGGCATCGGCGTCGCCCTCGACATGCCGGGTGAGCAGATCCTGGTCGCTCACTCCGTCGTATGCGGCGCCGTCCGCCATCGGACCCCCTCCCTCGACGCAACCGGCCTCAGCTGGTCACCTTGATGTCCGCGATCCGGCCACGCCACTGCCCGACGTCGGTCTGCATGGGGAGCTCGGTCAGCCAGACCAGGAGGTAGCGGGTCCTCACCGTGTCCTTGGGCGCGAGGGAGACCGTGCTGCCCGACCCTTCGGTGACCTTGTCGTACGAGTCGAAGGAGGTCGGGCGGGACTGCGCGTCCCCGGGCGCGGCACGGAGTTCGACGGACGTGCTGCCGACGAAGGTGACGTCGACCTTCCCGACGTCCTGGCTCCTGCCGAGGTCGACGACGACGCCCACGCCCGGCTTCAGCCGGCCGAAGTCGGAGCTCGCGTAGTAGCTGGTCTGCCAGTAGCTCGCCGGATCGCCGTCCAGGATCTTGGGCAGGTTCTCCGGGTACTCGGACCCGTCCTGGCCGAACGGGTCGAAGTCGTGCAGCTCCGAGATGGCGATCGGCTTGCCGCGCACCGGCTTCGGGTCGTTCTTCTCGTCGCCGTCCGTCGTCTGGGTGTTGGTGGTGTCGTCGTTTGTGCCGCCCTGATCCATGAGGGCGTCCGCGAGCTGCCAACTGCCCAGTCCCAGCGCGGCGATCAGCAGCGCCGAGACCGCCCACTTCAGGGCCTTGCCGGTGCGGCTCTGCAGCGGAGGAGGCGGCACCGGCGTCGGCTGGGTGACGCGGGGAGAGGCGGCGGGGCGACCGTAGGAGCCTTGCTGGTACGTGGTGCGCTGGTAGTCCGGCGGGGTGGTGAAGGCGGGCTCCGGCGGACGGATGCGGGGCATCTCGCCGATCGCCTTCACCAGCTCCTCGGGCGTGGTGCACGGTGACTCGTGACGGGAGGCGGTGGCGCCGTCGTTGGCGAGGGCGCGCATGGCCAGTTCGGACAGGCCGCGGTGGACGCCGGCCCGGACCTGGTCGGGCGGGATCAGACCGATGTCCTTCGGCAGACCTGACATGCCGTAGGCGTCGTTCTCGTACGGCCAGCGCTGGGTCAGCGCCGCGTACAGCAGGGCGCCGATCGACTCGGTGTCCGTGCGCTGCGGGGTGTCCGAGCTGGCCCCGCGCAGCGCCGCGTTGACGGCGAGACCGCGGATACGCCATTGGCCGGTCGAGGTGCGCAGGACGGCGTTGGGGTTGAGACGGAGATGGGCGAGGCCCTCACGGTGGGCCGCCGCCATGGCGCTCGAGACCTGACTGACCATCTGGTAGGCGTCGTACACCTCCAGCGGACCGGAGGCGAGAAGGGTGGTCAGCTCGGTGGCGTCGGGCAGCCATTCGTGGACGACGTAGACCAGGTCGTTCTCCTCGACGGCGTCGAGGACCTGGACGAAGCGCGGGTCGCCCAGCAGGGCCGACGAGCGGGCCGCCGCCAGCACGGACCTGGCGCGCGAGTGGTCCGCGGGCAGGACGTGCACGCCGACGGCACGGCGGAGCTTCTCGTCCACGGCACGCCAACTGCTGAACCCGTCCAGACGGGTGACGCACTCCTCGAGGCGGTAACGTCCGGCCAGCTTGTGGCCGCTGTGCAGCTCCGGTGGCGAGGTCATCGCGGGGCCCTCGGTCCCGGTGCTCTCCTGTGCCTCGTCGTTGTCCGTGTCCTGCTCCCGGTTCTTGGCCACCCCGTCGGCCGTGGACTGGTCCGCCTCCGCGGTCAGCGACTGCTCGCCGCTGTTGTCTGCCACGTCGACGGCAGCTGTGCTCCGTTCCGCCACCGTCGTTCCCTGCCTCCCCATCCGTTGCGCGCCGGCCCGGCGTCCGTCGCGCGCAGTCCGACGCCGAACCCAATTGTGCCCACAGTCCGCCGCTATGCACGACACGCGGGGGCCGGTGATGGTTGTGCGCCTACCCCCTGCCTCAGCGTCCCAGGCGTCCCCGGACCATACCGACCAGCGAGTTGACCTCCTCGATGCGCATCCGGCGCGCGGCGACGTAGAAGACGCCCAGCAGGATGGCCCCGCCGCCGAGCAGCGCGGCGAACGAGCCGAGGACTCCCTGGCCCAGCACCTTGCTGATGCCGTAGCAGGCCGCGCCGCTGAGCAGGGCGGCCGGGACGGAGGCGATGCACAGGCGGGCGTAGGTCCGCAGCACCCGGGCGCCGTCCAGGTCGCCGCCCAGCCGCTTGCGCAGCCGACGCCAGGCGACGCCGACGCCGAGGGCGTAGGCGACCCCGTACGAGGCGGCCATGCCGACGACGGCCCAGCGGGCCGGCAGCACCAGGAAGCAGAGACCGGAGGCGATCGCGTTCGCGGCGGCCACGATGACCGTGTTGTAGAAGGGGGTCCGCGTGTCCTCGTAGGCGTAGAAGGCGCGCAGGACGACGTACTGCACGGAGTAGGGGATCAGACCGAGGCCGAACGCCATCAGCATGTAACCCATGTTGGTGGCCTCGCTGGTGCCCGAGGACCCGAAGATCAGGGTGCACATCGGGATGCCGAGCGCGAGGAAGCCGAAGGCGATGGGCACGATCGCGACGGCGGTGGTCCGCAGACCCTGGGAGATGTCGTCGCGGACGGCGCCCCCGTCGTCCTCCGCCGCCGAGCGGGAGATGCGCGGCAGCAGGGCGGCCATCAGGGACACCGTGATGATGGCCTGCGGCAGACCCCAGATCAGCTGGGCGTTGGCGTAGGCGGCGAAACCGGTGCCCTCGACGTGCGAGTCCAGACCCGCGGCGGTGGACAGCTGGGTGACGACCAGCGCGCCCGCCTGGTTGGCGAGGACGAACAGGATGGTCCACTTGGCGAGCATCGCCGCCTTGCCGAGGCCGTGGCCCTTCCAGTCGAAGCGCAGCCGCATGCGGAAGCCGGTCTCCCGCAGGTACGGGATCATCGCGAGGGCCTGCACCACGAGGCCCAGCAGCACGCCGACGCCGAGGAGCCGCATGCCCTCCGGCGGGATGTTCGAGACCTGCATCTTCGAGTCCGCGGCGGTGCCGTAGACCCAGATGAACGTGCCGAGCGTGACGATGATGACGATGTTGTTCAGGACAGGGGTCCACATCATCGCGCCGAACCGGCCGCGCGCGTTGAGGATCTGACCCATCACCACATGGACGCCCATGAAGAAGATCGAGGGCAGGAAGTACCGGGTGAAGGTGACGGCGACCTCGTTGGCAGCGGGGTCCGAGGCGACGGGGTTCGACAGCGCGCGCACCAGCAGCGGGGCGGCCAGCCAGGCGGCCGCGGTGAGCAGCGCCAGCGCCACCATCACCAGCGTCAGCAGCCGGTTGGCGTAGGCCTCGCCGCCGTCGTCGTCATCCTTCATGGCACGCACGAGCTGCGGCACGAAGACCGAGTTGAGGCCGCCGCCGACGGTGAGGATGTAGATCATCGTCGGCAGCTGGTAGGCGACCTGGAAGGAGTCGCCGAGCAGGCCGAGGCCCAGGGCCGACACGATCAGCGCAGACCGGATGAAGCCCGTGAGACGGGACACCATCGTGCCCGCCGCCATCACCGCGCTGGACTTCAGCAGACCGCCGGCGCGGCCGCCCTTCTTCGGCGCGGGCGTGGACGCGGGCTCCGGGGCCGCCGGCTCCGCGGCGGGGGGCGGAGTGGCGCCCGCGTAGTGGCCGGGCGTCGGGGACGCGGGTCCGGGCACCGGTGCGGCGGCGTACTGCTGCGGGCCGCCCGCCGGCTGCCCGGGGTGCGGGCCGCCCCGGGGACGGGCCTGACCGCCGTGCTGGTCGGGGAAGGCGCCGCTCTGTTGCTGGTCGCGGAAGAGGTGCGCGAAGGCGTCCGGCTCGTGGCGCTGCTCCCCCGCCTGACCGACGAGGTCGTCCACGCCGACGTACTGCGTGGTGCGCGGGTCGTCGCCGTACGGCAGGTGCTGGGTGGGGCCGTCGGGCTCCGGGGCGGGCGTCCGGGCCCACACCCGGGGGTCGGGCGCGTACGGCGACTGGGGCGGCTGCCCGTAGAGGGGCTGCTGCGGCTGGTGCGCGCCCGGCGGGGGCGGCGGGTGTGCCGACCGGTCGTAGAGTGCCTCCGCGACCGGGTCCTGGGCGTCGATGTCCCGCGCCCGGTAGGGGTCCTGGGCGTAGGCGTCCTGGACGTACGGGTCGGCGGGTGGCTGTGACGCCTGGTCGTGCCCGGGCGGCGGCCCCACGGCGGGGTCCGACTCGGGATGGCCCGAGTTGGCCGCGGCATCGCCACGGTCACCGTCGTACGGCGCGTTCATGGTTACCCCACCTCATCGTCCCTGGCCCACCGGCCACGACCTTCTCAACGGTCCACTCTCTCACCCGTGCCGGACGGGTCGGCGCTTTCCGGTGCGGTGTCCCGGGCCGGGTCACTCGGCTGCTCCGGAGCGTCCTCCCGGGTCCTCGGCGCGGACTCCCCGGTAGGACGCGTCTCGGAGACTGCGGGGTTCTTCGCGCCCTTGTCGGCGGCGTCGGCGTCCGCCTCGTCCGACGCGTCGTCCTGCTCCCGCTCCTCGGCCTGCCGGGCCGCGGCGCGCTTGCGCTGGGTGTACATCCTGAAGCCGGCCAGGACGAGCAGCAGCACACCGCCGCCGATGACCAGCATCACCGTCGCGGTGATCTCGGTGACCTTCACGTCGAACGTGACGGGCTGACCGTAGGGCCGTCCGTCCTGCGTGTACAGCTGGGCGACCACGGTGGCCCGGCCGTTGGCGTTGGCGTTCGTGGTGAACTTCACCGACTGGCTGTGGCCGCCGGAGACGGCGACGGGCTGCTCCTCGTAGGCGTCGCCGTCGATCTGCAGACGGGTCGGGTTCGTGGAGGTGAGCCGGAGCACCAGGTGCTCGACGCCCTGCACCAGGTTGTTCTGGACCGTCACCGGGATCGTGGCGCTGCGGCCGGAGAGCTTGGTCTCCGACTTCTCGATCAACCGGACCTGGCTGCTCAGCGTGTCCAGGTACGTCTCGACGCCGCTGCGGTAGATCGCGGCCTCGGCCGGCCGGCCGCGCCAGGACACCGCCATGCCCCTGTTCAGGGCACGGCCGAAGGGCGTCACCACGCGGGACTGGTCGGACAGGATCACCTTGAAGCGGTCGAGCTTGTCCTGCGTCCTGGCGATCTGCTCGAAGGCCGACCGGGGGAGCTCCTGCTTGCGCAGAGACTTGGGGTACGCGGACGCCGGGGGCACATCGGTGCCGGCGGCCGGGTCCGGCTTGGACTTAGCGGCCGCCGTGAGGTCCTGGGGCTGCGACCAGGTGCTGTCCTGGAGAGCACCGATGGCCTCGGCCATCGTCTGGGCCTGGGCGGCGGACGGGGTGCGCTGCGGGGCGACCACGACGCTGCGCGGGCGGTCCGTCTGCAGGGCGAGGGTGAGGCTCTGGGCGAGGAAGCGCTGCACCGCCTGGGTGGAGGCGGAGGCCCTGGTCATGTCGCCGTCGAACACGGTGGACAGCCGCGCGTCCGCCACCACGGCCGTGGTGCCGCCGCCGATGGGACGGGGCGCCGTGGGCGTGTAGGTCAGGTCACGGCCGCCCTCGAAGGTGTCGCCGCGGACGATCACCTTGTCGGCGCCGGCCGAGGTGGCGACCTTGATGATCGAGGGGTCCACGGCTCCCTCGACGGGCCAGGCGTAGTCCGTGCTGGGCACGACGTGGAGGATCGACTCGACGGTGCGGGCGGCGACGTCGGTCGCCTCCTTGAGGTGCCGCAGCGAACCCGTGACCGACGTGCCGTGGTGGGCGAGGGAGGCCAGGTCGGGGTCGCCGAACGGCAGCGCGACGACCTCCTTGTCCGCCACCGCCTTCTGCACCTCGGTGAGCCAGCGCTTGGCGACCTCCTGGTGGCCGCCGACGACGTCCTGGTCGTCCGTGTTCTCGCCGGGGATCTCGTAGCGGGTGGTCATCGCCTCGACGGAGGCGAGCAGGTCGGGGTCGATCACCCAGGTGACGTCGAGGTCCTTGCCGAGGGCCACCATCCGGTCCAGACGACCGCCGGGTGAGATCTCCGCGGCGAGCTCGTCGTCGTGGAAGACGGGAGTCTGCTCCTCGTCGGAGCCCGTCTCCGCCGTCATGTGGACGGTGGAGACCAGCGGCCACATGAAGGTCGTCTTCGTCTTGGCGTCCAGCTCGTCCGGCTGCCACGGCAGGAAGGTGTGGCGGACGCCGAGCGTCTGCTCCCAGGGCTGGTCGGAGGTCTCGCCGGTCAGGGTGACGGACAGGTCGTAGACGCCGTCCTGGCCGAGGTCCAGCTCGTCGGCCGGCACGGAGATCGTGTAGGGCTGCGAGACGCCGGGAGTGAGCTTGGAGAACTTCTCGGTGTACTTGTCGTCGATCTCCGCCCCGGCAGGGCTGTCGACGTCACCGGAGTTCTTGGCGGCCGTGTCGATGCTTGAGCGGGTGTCCAGCAGAGAGCCCACCCGCAGGCCGACGGAGGCGTCGGTGACGGCCTTCTTGCCCTTGTTGGTGACCGTCCCGGAGACGGTGACGGTGTCGCCCTCGCTGGGGGCGCCGGGTGTGAGGGAATCCACGGAGACGGCCACGGATCCGTCGGCGGAGGCGGCCCGGGGCGCGGCCGGGGTCGCCGCCTCCGCGGGGGACCCCGCGGGCAGCTGGAGGAACCCGGCCAGGAGGGGTGTCCCGGCGAGCACGGCACCGGTGCGCCGCAGCCAGCGGCGGGCAGGTGAGGGACTGGTCCCCTGGAAGTCTGCCGCCTCGGCCACGCGCTCGCCCGTCCCTTGTCGTCGTCAGTGGTCGTCGGAATGTGCGTCCAGGCATGGTAACGAGGTGCGAGGAGGGGAAGTGCCGCGGACCGGCGGCCAAGATCGAGGGGCGCACGCCTTGTCCATGATCGCCACAGGTGTCCGTCCTGGCGTCTTTTTCCGGACGCTCGGGGCCGTGCGGGCCACGTACCCTCTTCTGTTGTGCCGAACGCCAACGAAGCAACCAGTGCCCTGAGCCAGGTGCAGGACCGCGCCGTGAGTGAACTGCTGCGGGTCGCCCCTGTCGCCGACGACCTAGCCCGCCGTTTCCAGGAGGCGGGGTTCTCACTCGCTCTGGTCGGCGGCTCGGTGCGGGACGCGCTGCTCGGCCGCCTCGGCAACGACCTGGACTTCACGACCGACGCCCGCCCGCAGGACGTCCTGAAGATCATGCGTCCCTGGGCGGACACCGTCTGGGACGTCGGGATCGCCTTCGGGACGGTCGGCGCCCAGAAGGAGGCGCGGGTCGGGGACACCGACCGGAGCTTCCAGATCGAGGTGACCACCTACCGGTCCGAGGCGTACGACCGCACGTCGCGCAAGCCGGAGGTGTCCTACGGCGACTCCATCGAGGACGACCTCGTCCGTCGTGACTTCACCGTCAATGCGATGGCCGTCGCCCTCCCCGAGAAGAGGTTCATCGACCCCCACGGCGGTCTGAAGGATCTCGCCGAGCGCGTACTGCGTACGCCGGGGACGCCCGAGGAGTCCTTCTCCGACGACCCGCTGCGGATGATGCGGGCCGCGCGCTTCGCCGCCCAGCTCGACTTCGAGGTGGCCCCCGAGGTCGTCGCGGCGATGAAGGACATGGCGGGACGCATCGAGATCGTCTCCGCCGAGCGGATCCGGGACGAGCTGAACAAGCTGGTCCTCTCTCCGCATCCCCGTAAGGGCCTCACCCTGCTCGTGGACACCGGGATCGCCACCTCTGTACTGCCGGAGCTGCCGGCCCTGCACCTGGAGCGTGACGAGCACCACCGGCACAAGGACGTCTACGAGCACACCCTGATCGTGCTGGAGCAGGCGATGGCCCTGGAGGAGGACGGCCCCGACCTGACTCTGCGCCTCGCCGCCCTGCTGCACGACATCGGCAAGCCCCGCACCCGCCGCTTCGAGAAGGACGGCCGTGTCTCGTTCCACCACCACGAGGTGGTCGGGGCGAAGATGACCAAGAAGCGCATGACCGCGCTGAAGTACTCCAACGAGTTGGTGAAGGATGTCTCCCGGCTGGTCGAGCTGCATCTGCGGTTCCACGGCTACGGCATGGGAGAGTGGACGGACTCCGCCGTCCGCCGCTACGTCCGGGACGCGGGACCGCTGCTCAGTCGGCTGCACAAGCTGACCCGCTCGGACTGCACCACGCGGAACCGTCGCAAGGCCGCCGCGCTCTCCCGCGCGTACGACGGGCTGGAGGAGCGGATCGCCCAGCTGCAGGAGAAGGAGGAGCTGGACTCCATCCGTCCGGACCTCGACGGCAACCAGATCATGGAGATCCTGGATATCAAGCCGGGCCCGGAGGTCGGGAAGGCGTACAAGCACCTGCTGGAGCTCCGGCTGGAGAACGGCCCGATGGAGCATGACGAAGCGGTGAAGGCACTCAAGGAGTGGTGGGCCGAGCAGCAGGGCTGACAACGGAAGCGGGGTCACGTTTCACGTGAAACATGACCCCGCACACGGTTCGAGGGCGGTGTTTCACGTGAAACACCGCCCCCGGCGTCGTTCTTACTTGTCCTTCAGGCAGAGCAGGAAGCTCTTGCTGCCGTTGGTCTCCGTGTAGACGTACGCGAAGTCCTTGGCCTCGGCCTCGCACTTGCTCTGGGCGGTCAGGCCGGAGTAGTTGCCCTCGACCTTGGCCAGCACCTTGTACTGCGCCTTCGCGTCACCGCAGTCGACGACCTCGAGGTCCGGGTCGTTGTCGTCCGTGCTGCCACGGTGCATGCAGTCGCCCACGGCGGCCGTGTTGGCGTCGTCGCGGCTCGCGAGGAACCCACCGATGGCCACACCCGCGACGATCAGAACGATCACGATGTTCTTGATCATCTTGAAACTGATCTTGCGGCCCTGCGGCTGCGGGGGCACCGGGGCCCCCGGCGGCGGGAAGCCGGGCTGACCGGCCTGCTGCGGGAAGGGTGCCTGGCCCTGGGGCTGGCCGTAGGGCTGCTGCTGGCCCTGTGCGAACGGGTTGCCCTGGGGCGGCGGAGTGGTCACTTGGGGGTCCCCCTGTTACGTAGGCGCATGACGCGAAAGGCGCGTCGATAAGACCCACGTAAGTTATCGGTCCGCACCGACAACTCTGTAGTCAGTTCCCGCTTCGTGGCACTGATGTGACACTTACTGGCGTTCAAACCGGGCCATAGCCACCGCTACCGCTCCGTAGATAACGGCGATTGTTACCACCAGCGTGACTGAACGGCCGTCAGGTGGGAGCACCAGGGCGGCCACGGCCGCGGCTCCGACGAACGCGACGTTGAACAGCACGTCGTAGACCGAGAAGATCCGGCCGCGGAAGTCGTCCTCCACGGAGGCCTGGACGATGGTGTCCGTGGAGATCTTCGCGCCTTGGGTGGACAAGCCGAGCACGAACGCCCCCGCCAGCAACGGGCCGGTGGCGAACGGCAGGCCGAGCGCCGGCTCGAGCACGGCCGCCGCAGCGGCGCACGTCACGATCCAGCGGCCGGGTCCCCAGCGCCCCGCGGCCCACGGGGTCAGCACGGCCGCGGCGAAGAAGCCGGCGCCGGACGCCCCCAACACCAGTCCGAGCAGCGCGAGTCCCTCGTCCGTGGTCGATGTCAGGTGATACCGGCAGAGCATCAGCAGCATGACGAGCATCCCGCCGTAGCAGAAGCGCATGAGGAACATGCCCGTGAGCGCCCAGGCCGCGTCCCGGCGCGCGGGTGCCGCGAGATGACGTACGCCCGCCACGAGGTCGGCGACCGTGCCGGAGAGAGCGGTGGACAGCCGGGGGTGCTCCCACGCACGCTCCGGGCCGAGCAGTTCCTTGGCGATGCGCAGGGCCGACAGGGCCGCACACAGGTAGAGGGCGGCGCCCACCAGCACCACGGCCGCGTCCGAGTCCGAGACGGCCAGCCGGACCACGAAGGCCAGTCCGCCGCCCGCGGTCGCGGCGAGCGTCCCGGCGGTCGGGGAGAGGGAGTTGGCGATGACGAGCCGCTCGGCGTCCACCACGCGGGGCAACGCGGCGGACAGCCCCGCGAGGACGAAGCGGTTGACGCCCGTGACGCACAACGCGGCCACGAACAGAAGCCAGTCGGGGACCCGGACGAGGATCAGAAGGGCGGTCACCGACGCCATCAGGGCGCGCAGCAGATTGCCGTAGAGGAAGACCTGGCGGCGGCGCCAGCGGTCCAGCAGGACGCCGGCGAAGGGGCCGACCGCGGAGTACGGCAGGAGCAGGATGGCCATGGCCGAGGCGATGGCCGCGGCGGAGGTCTGCCGCTCGGGCGAGAAGACGACGTAGGCGGCGAGCGCGACCTGGAAGACGCCGTCGGCGCCCTGGGAGAGCAACCGGACGGCGAGCAGGCGCCGGAAGCCTTGGAAGCGCAGCAGAACGCGCAGGTCACGGACGACGGCCATGGAGCACAGCCTCACATACGGCGGGGGTCTCCGGGACATACGACCCGGAGACCCCCGACTGCCCGCGGTGGTCGCGCTTAGCGCTCGACCTCGCCCTTGATGAACTTCTCGACGTTCTCACGGGCCTCGTCGTCGAAGTACTGCACCGGCGGCGACTTCATGAAGTACGAGGAAGCCGACAGGATGGGGCCGCCGATGCCCCGGTCCTTGGCGATCTTCGCGGCGCGCAGGGCGTCGATGATGACACCGGCGGAGTTCGGGGAGTCCCAGACCTCGAGCTTGTACTCCAGGTTCAGCGGGACGTCACCGAAGGCGCGGCCCTCGAGGCGGACGTAGGCCCACTTGCGGTCGTCCAGCCAGGCGACGTAGTCGGACGGGCCGATGTGGACGTTCTTCTCGCCGAGCTCCCGGTCGGGGATCTGCGAGGTGACGGCCTGGGTCTTCGAGATCTTCTTCGACTCGAGGCGGTCGCGCTCGAGCATGTTCTTGAAGTCCATGTTGCCGCCGACGTTCAGCTGCATCGTGCGGTCCAGGACGACGCCCCGGTCCTCGAACAGCTTCGCCATGACCCGGTGCGTGATGGTGGCGCCGACCTGCGACTTGATGTCGTCGCCGACGATCGGGACACCCGCCTCGGTGAACTTGTCCGCCCACTCCTTGGTGCCGGCGATGAAGACCGGGAGGGCGTTGACGAAGGCGACCTTGGCGTCGATGGCGCACTGGGCGTAGAACTTCGCCGCGCCCTCGGAGCCGACGGGCAGGTAGCAGACGAGGACGTCGACCTGCTTGTCCTTGAGGACCTGCACGACGTCGACCGGCTCGTCGGCGGACTCCTCGATGGTCTCGCGGTAGTACTTGCCGAGACCGTCGAGCGTGTGGCCGCGCTGGACCGTCACGCCGGTGCGGGGGACGTCGCAGATCTTGATGGTGTTGTTCTCGGAGGCGCCGATGGCGTCCGCGAGGTCGAGGCCGACCTTCTTGGCGTCCACGTCGAAGGCGGCGACGAACTCGACGTCACCGACGTGGTAGTCGCCGAACTGGACGTGCATGAGGCCCGGCACCCTGGCCGCCGCATCGGCGTCCTTGTAGTACTCGACTCCCTGCACCAGCGATGCGGCGCAGTTGCCCACGCCGACGATGGCTACGCGAACCGAACCCATTCCGGTTGCTCCCTGTGTGTACGAGTGAGGTCCTCGCGGACTCTCACGTGGCGGTGTCGCCGGGCGTATCCGGCCGGGGGTCGTCCCCGGACCGGGGCAGGTCGCCCGTCGCTCCAGATGTGGTGTCCTGCTGAGCGGGCCCCCCGCCGGCGGACCCCTTGAGGTCCCGGCCGGCCCGCTCGCTCTCGATGAGCTCGTTCAGCCAGCGCACTTCGCGCTCCACGGACTCCATCCCGTGGCGCTGGAGCTCAAGCGTGTAGTCGTCGAGGCGCTCCCGGGTCCGGGCCAGGGAGGCGCGCATCTTCTCGAGGCGCTCCTCCAGTCGGCTGCGGCGGCCCTCGAGCACGCGCATACGGACGTCTCGCGACGTCTGCCCGAAGAAGGCGAACCGCGCGGCGAACGTCTCGTCCTCGTACGCGTCCGGTCCCGTCTGGGCGAGCAGCTGTTCGAAGTGCTCCTTGCCCTCCGCCGTCAGGCGGTAGACGATCTTGGCGCGGCGCCCGGCCAGCGGTGCGGCGAGGGCGTCCTCGGTGGTGTTCCCCGGTTCCTCGATCAACCAGCCGTTGGCGACCAGCGTCTTGAGGCAGGGATAGAGCGTCCCGTAGCTGAACGCACGGAACACACCCAGTGACGTATTGAGTCGCTTGCGCAGCTCGTACCCGTGCATCGGGGCCTCGCGGAGCAGGCCGAGTACGGCGAACTCAAGGATTCCGGAACGCCGGCTCATCGTCGCCTCCTCTCTGCCCCGGTCGTGCCGCGATGGGCTCGTGTGCGGCTCGTGGCCGCCTTTATGTCGCGCTGATGTATCGACTCGATACATCACGACGATAGAACGACCTTCCGGGAGCGACAAGAGGGGGGAGAGTGAACGGGATCACATCACCGTTTCATTGCGAGCAAGTTGCCTGATTTGAGGTGAACCTCTGCGCCCGGGGGGTTTCGGCGGTGCGTAGTCTGTGCGCCATGCAGACCACCGGGAACCGAGTGACGACTGGGGGCGTCCTTGTCCCCGGTGCAGTACGGATGAATGTGCCGAGCGCCGCATCCGTACTTCGGGGGGACCGGAAACCAGCCGCCGTTTCCAGGCGCGCAGAGATGCGCCTGCCCGAGGAGTAGTCGTTCGATGAGCGAGCACCGTCGCAAACCGCCGCAGCCGCAGGGAGGCGGACGTGCCGCGGCCCGACGCGGCCAGTCCGGCTCGTCCTCCGGCCGCCGCGCGGCACCGCGAGGCGCCACCGGATCTCCGTCCGATTCCTATGGGACGGGAACCCGCGGTGCGGGGGGTGAGGCCCCTCCTTACGGCAGCCGTGCCGAGGCACGACGCGCGGCACAGCGGGGAGGGTCCCGCCGCGCCGCCGGGCCAGGCCGCGGACGTGGACGCGCGGCCCCTCCGGCCAGCAAGAAGATCATCGACTATCCGCGCTACGACAAGGACGGCTGGCGCCGCTGGATGCCGTCCTGGAAGCTCGTGTCCGGCCTGTGCCTCGCCTTCTTCGGCGGCCTCGTCGCCGTGGCCGGGATCGGGTACGCGATGGTGAGCGTGCCCAGCGAGGAGAACGCCGCGGCGCTGTCGGAGAACAACGTCTACTACTGGGAGGACGGCACCCAGATGGTAGCCACTGGCAGCGGCCAGAACCGGCAGAACGTCACGCTCGACCGCATCCCCGAAGCGATGCGCTGGGCGGTGATCTCGGCCGAGAACAAGAGCTTCTACAAGGACTCGGGCATCGACCCCATGGGAATCGCCCGCGCGCTCGGCAACATGGCGACCGGTGGTGACACCCAGGGCGGATCGACGATCACCCAGCAGTTCGTGAAGAACACCTACCTGACCCAGGAGCAGACGGTCTCCCGGAAGTTCAAGGAGATGTTCATCTCGATCAAGGTGGGCACCAAGCTCTCCAAGGACGAGATCCTCCAGGGCTACCTGAACACCTCCTACTACGGCCGCGGCGCCTACGGCATCCAGGCTGCCGCCCAGACGTACTACGGCAAGGACGCGGTCGACCTCACGCCGAGCGAGTGCGCCTTCCTCGCGGCCCTCCTCAAGGGCCCGACGTACTACGACCCGGCCGGCAACCAGAGCATCGACAGCTCGGCCTCCCCCGAGGCCAACCGGAAGCGTTCCGAGGAGCGCTGGTCCTGGATCCTCGAGCAGATGCACAATGACGAGCACCTCTCGGCCGCCGAGTACCAGCAGGCGATCAAGAGGTACCCGCTGCCTCAGGGCCGCAAGGCCACCAAGGGCATGACCGGCCAGGTCAGCTACCTGGTCGACACGGCCAAGCGGTTCGTCCTGAAGAACTCGGAGATCACCGAGGCGCAGTTCGACCAGGGTGGTTACCAGATCTACACGACCTTCGAGAAGGACAAGGTCGAGGCGCTGGCCAAGGCCGTGAAGAAGGTCGAGAAGGAGAACATCGACCCGAAGCGCGAGAAGGACCAGCACGTCCAGTTCGGCGCGGCCACGGTGAAGCCCAAGGACGGCGCGATCGTCGCCCTGTACGGCGGCCCCGGGTTCGAGAACGGCCACTTCGTCAACAACGCCGACACCTCCGGTGTCCCGGTCGGTTCGACGTGGAAGCCCTTCGTGCTCGCCGCCGCGATGCAGCACGGCACGTACAAGACCAACGGTGTGGGCGTCTCGCCGGCCAGTAAGTACAACGGCAACGACCACCTGAAGATCCTGAACAACGACGGCTCCTACGTCCTCAAGAAGGACAACACGCCGTTCTTCCAGGAGAACGAGAGCGACAAGCCGTGGGGCTACATCAGCCTGCGGAAGGCGATGGAGCAGTCCGTCAACACCCCGTTCGTGCAGCTCGGCATGGACGTCGGGATGAAGAAGGTGGCGGACGTCGCACAGAAGTCCGGCATCCTCAAGGACAGCTTCGCCGGCCTCAACGCCTCGTTCGCCCTCGGTACGTCCACGCCCAGCGCGATCCGTATGGCGGACTCGTACGCGACGTTCGCGGCGTCGGGCAAGCAGGCCGACCCCTACTCGGTGACCGAGGTCAAGTACCGGGGCTCGGAGCTGCCCGGCTTCGAGAAGCCGCGGGTCAAGCAGGCGATGCCCGAGAAGGTGGCGAACAACGTCACCGACGTGCTCGAGAACGTGATCGAGAACGGTACGGCCCAGCACGCCAAGGAGCTGGGGCGCCGGGCGGCCGGCAAGACGGGTACCACGGACGAGAACAAGTCCGCCTGGTTCGTCGGCTACACCCAGCAGCTGTCGACCGCGGTCGCGATGTTCCGTGAGGACCCCAAGAGTCACAAGCTCCTCTCCATGAACGGCACGGCGGGCAAGGACTCGATCCACGGTGGTGACATCCCCACCGAGGTGTGGACCGAGTTCATGAAGATCGCGCTGAAGGGCGAGTCCGACCCCGGTTTCCCCAAGGCCGAGAAGATCGGCGAGATCGCCGACGGCGTCGGCGCACCGTCGCCGACTCCGACCGAGACGGAGACCGAGGAGGCGACGCCGTCCGAGGAGCCGACGCCGTCCGAGACGGTGACCACCCCGCCTCCGCCCACGGAGACCGAGACCTGCGGCCCCTTCGACTTCCGTTGCCGGGACGAGGAGGAGGACGACGGCGGGACAGGAAACGGCGGTGGTGACAACGGAGGCACCGACGGAGGCGTGACCACGTCGCCCGATCCCACCGAGAGCGAGGACCCCGGAGACTCCCGGGGCGGCGGCAACGGCGGCGGCTTGTTCGGAGGCACCGGCGGCTGAGCCGTCCCCACCGCCCGATGTGGGTGTTTCACGTGAAACATGGGCCGCCGTACCCGATGGGTACGGCGGCCCTCGCCGTATCACCGGACAGGTACGGCAGGATGTGCGGCATGCCCAGTGGAAAAACGACGAGCGTCCACGAGCCGGACCCGGTGCGGCCGACGGAGGAGGACCGGGTCGCAGCGGCCGGCAGCGAGCTGATCGGGGGACCGATCGGGCGGCGTGCCCTGCTCGGCAGATCCTGGTGGACCCCGGTGCGGGTGATCGCGCTCGTGGCGATCGGTGTGTTCGCCCTCGGGCTGGTGCAGAAGGCGCCCTGCTACAACGGCGCCTGGTTCTTCGGCGCCAGTTCGCAGTACACGCACGCCTGCTACTCGGACATTCCGCACCTGTACCAGGGGCGCGGCTTCGCCGACGGGCTGGTGCCGTACTTCGACCGGCTTCCCGGGGACATGGAGTACCTGGAGTACCCGGTCCTGACGGGCGTGTTCATGGAGGTCGCGGCCTGGCTCACCCCGGGCAGCGGCAGCATCCAGCACCAGGAGCAGTGGTACTGGATGGTCAACGCCGGGATGCTCATGGCGTGCGCGGCCGTCATCGCCGTGTGCGTGACGCGCACCCATGCCCGGCGGCCCTGGGACGGACTGTTCGTCGCTCTAGCCCCGGCCTTCGCGCTGACCGCCACCATCAACTGGGACCTGCTGGCGGTCGCTCTGACGGCTGCCGCGATGCTGATGTGGTCGCGGGGCCGGGCCCTCGCCTTCGGGGTCCTGCTGGGCCTCGCCACGGCCGCCAAGCTCTATCCCGTACTGCTCCTCGGGCCCTTGCTCGTGCTGTGCTGGCGCGCGGGCCGGTGGCGGCAGTACTGCACGGCGCTCGGCGGGGCCGCCGTCGCCTGGATCGTCGTGAACGGGCCGGTCATGTTGTTCGCCTTCGACGGTTGGTCGAAGTTCTACACGTTCAGCCAGGAACGCGGCGTCGACTTCGGGTCCTTCTGGCTGATCCTTGCGCAGAACTCGGACGACCCGATCGCCACCGAGACGGTGAACACGCTTGCGACGCTGCTGATGCTGCTGTGCTGCGTGGGCGTGGCGGCCCTGACGCTCACGGCGCCCCGCCGGCCGCGCTTCGCCCAGCTGGCCTTCCTGATCGTCGCGGCGTTCATCCTCACCAACAAGGTCTACTCGCCGCAGTACGTGCTGTGGCTGGTGCCCCTCGCGGCGCTGGCCCGGCCCAAGTGGCGTGACTTCCTGATCTGGCAGGCCTGCGAGGTGGCGTACTTCCTGGGCATCTGGATGTACCTCGCGTACACGACCAGCGGGGACGCCCACAAGGGCCTGCCCACCGACGGCTACCACTGGGCCATCGGTGCGCACCTGGCGGGGACGCTCTTCCTCTGCGTCATGGTCGTCCGCGACATCCTGATGCCGGAGCGGGACCCGGTGCGCCGCTCCGGCGATGACGACCCCTCAGGTGGTGTGCTGGACGGCGCCGACGACGTCTTCGTGCTCGGCCCCGCGGCGCGTCCCGCGCGGCACGCGGCCCACTTCGAGGCGCCTCAGGTCGAATGGGGCAGGACGCAGGCCGGCGGTTCGCTCTGAGCGAACCACCGGGAGGCGCCCTCCGGGCCACGCGAAGGGCCGTGCACGGAACGTCCGTGCACGGCCCTTCGTGATGGGGTCCGGTGTCGTCTCAGCGGTCGACGAGCCGGTCGAACTGGGTCGTGGTGTGCCGCAGATGGGCCACCAGTTCCTCGCCGACCTGGGGCTCCGGGGCGTCGGACGGCACGAACAGGATGGACACCTGCATGTGCGGCGGCTCGGCGAACCAGCGCTGCTTGCCGGCCCACACGAAGGGCGAGAGGTTCCGGTTGACGGTCGCGAGGCCCGCCCGGGCGACGCCCTTGGCGCGCGGCATGACGCCGTGCAGGGCCTTGGGGGACTCCAGCCCCACCCCGTGGGACGTTCCGCCCGCCACGACCACCAGGTAGCCGTCCGAGGCGGCCTTCTGCTGCCGGTAGCCGAACCGGTCCCCCTTGGCGACCCGGGTGACGTCCAGGACCGCGCCGCGGTACTCGGTGGCCTCGTGGTCCCCCAGCCAGAGCCGGGTGCCGATCCGGGCGCGGAAACGGGTCTGCGGGAACTGCTGCTGGAGGCGGGCCAGCTCGTCGGCCTTGAGGTGGCTGACGAACATCGTGTGCAGCGGCAGACGGGCCGCCCGCAGCCGGTCCATCCAGCCGATGACCTCCTCGACGGCGTCGGAACCGTCGGTGCGGTCCAGCGGGAGGTGGATGGCGAAGCCCTCCAGCCGGACGTTCTCTATCGCGGCATGCAGTTGGGGCAGGTCCTGCTCGCTGATGCCGTGCCGCTTCATCGAGGACATCACCTCGATGACGACGCGGGCGCCGACCAGGCCGTACACGCCGTCGACCGACGACACCGAGCGGATGACCCGGTCGGGCAGCGGCACCGGCTCCTCACCCCGCCGGTACGGCGTCAGCACCAGCAGGTCACCGCCGAACCAGTCCTTGATCCGTGCGGCCTCGTACGTCGTGCCGACGGCCAGGACGTCCGTGCCCAGCCGTGTGGCCTCCTCGGCGAGACGCTCGTGGCCGAAGCCGTAGCCGTTGCCCTTGCAGACGGGGACGAGCCCCGGGAACTGCTCCTGCACGTGCTTGTGATGCGCCCGCCAGCGCGCGGTGTCGACGTAGAGCGTGAGCGCCATGGCCGGACCTGGAACCTTTCTCGTGGCTGCGGTGTAGCAGAGGTATGGGGCGGTGAAGCCGTCGGGCTACGAAGACGGATACGGAAGCGCGGATCAGCGACGGGACATGTACATGTCGAGCGCCTTGTGGAGCAGCTTGTTGAGCGGGAAGTCCCACTCGCCGAGGTACTCGGCCGCCTGCCCGCCGGTGCCGACCTTGAACTGGATCAGGCCGAAGAGGTGGTCGGTCTCGTCCAGCGAGTCGGAGATGCCGCGGAGGTCGTAGACGGTGGCGCCGAGCGCGTAGGCGTCGCGCAGCATCCGCCACTGCATCGCGTTCGAGGGGCGGACCTCACGGCCGATGTTGTCGGAGGCACCGTAGGAGTACCAGACGTGCCCGCCGACGATCAGCATGGTCGCCGCGGACAGGTTCACGCCGTTGTGCCGGGCGAAGTACAACCGCATACGGTTGGGGTCCTCGGTGTTGAGGGCCGTCCACATCCGCTGGAAGTACGACAGCGGGCGCGGCCGGAAGTGGTCGCGCACGGCGGTGATCTCGTACAGCCGCTGCCACTCGGCCAGGTCCTCGTAGCCGCCCTGGACGACCTCGACGCCGGCCTTCTCCGCCTTCTTGATGTTGCGGCGCCACAGCTGGTTGAAGTTCTTGTGGACCTCTTCGAGCGAGCGGTTCGCCAGCGGCACCTGGTAGACGTAGCGCGGCTGGACGTCGCCGAAACCGGCGCCGCCGTCCTCGCCCTGCTGCCAGCCCATGCGGCGCAGCTTGTCCGCGACCTCGAAGGCGCGGGGCTCGATGAAGTCGGCCTCCAGGTCTCGCAGGCGCTTGACGTCCTGGTCCTGGATGCCCCGCTTGATGGTCGGAGCCTCCCAGCGGCGGATGATCACCGGCGGGCCCATCTTCACGGAGAAGGCGCCCTGCTGCTTCAGGTGGGCGAGCATCGGCTCGATCCACTCCTGGAGGTTCGGCGCGAACCAGTTGATGACCGGGCCCTCAGGCAGATAGGCGAGATAACGCTTGATCTTGGGCAGCTGCCGGTAGAGCACCAGACCCGCGCCGACCATCTCGCCGGTGCGGTCGTCGAACCAGCCGAGGTTCTCCGAGCGCCACTCCGCCTTCACGTCTGCCCAGGCCGGGACCTGCATGTGGCTCGCCGACGGCAGGCTCTGGATGTATGCCAGATGCTGCTCGCGACTGATGGTCCTCAGGGTCAGGCTCATTCGGGGCGCTCCTCGGGCTGGTGTGTCCCCATGGGTTCAGGGGCTCCGGCTCTCGCGCGAAGCCTACTGCGCCCCGGGTGTGGCCCGTCTGGGCGCACGGGACCTTCGCCCCGGCCAGCGGTCGGCCGGGGCGTACGACGATGTGTGGAAGGGCGGGGAAGGGCGGGTGGTGGCGACGTCAGTCGACGACTCCGCCGAAGAGTCCGCCGTGCGCCATGCCCAGGAAGAAACCGACCGCCGCCAGGCCGAGGCCCAGGATCAGCCCGAAACGCTCGCGCGTCGTGACGGAGATCCACTGGCCGTACGCCCCGGCGAGGATGCCGGCCAGGCCGGTCCAGGAGCTGAGCAGGTGCAGGTGGTGGAACTGCGCCGAGATGAAGGCGGTGAGCCCCAGCACCAGGGTCACCGCGAGCAGGGTGTCCTGGAGCGGATGGGGCTTGCCGTCGGTGGCGAAGAGTCCGCCGGCGGTGTTGGGTCGCATTGCCTGTGCCATGGGCACCTCCTGCGAAGGGCGGCGCATCGTAGCGCCGTACACACCCGATGTGTCCAGATTGACGGTCCTCACGGCCGGATTTCAACCGGAAGCCGCTGTGCGGGTACTCTGTAGCGTCTGCACCGGTGTCTGTCCGGACAGAGCCAGGCGGGAGCAGGAGAAGGCCACGGCCCCTCCGTCCGGCCCGGAAGCCCGCCGCCCGACCCCGTTGTCAGTGGCGGCTGTTCTACTGACAGGCAACGTTGCGCAACGCATCACGACCCTCCTGCCACGGAACGACCGTGGCCGCTGAGTCCAAAGGAGGTGGGTTCCACATGCGTCACTACGAGGTGATGGTCATCCTCGACCCCGATCTCGAGGAGCGCGCTGTCTCCCCGCTGATCGAGAACTTCCTCTCTGTCGTCCGTGACGGCGGCGGAAAGGTCGAGAAGGTCGACACCTGGGGCCGTCGTCGTCTCTCGTACGAGATCAAGAAGAAGCCCGAGGGCATCTACTCGGTCATCGACCTGCAGGCCGAGCCTGCGGTCGTCAAGGAGCTCGACCGCCAGATGAACCTGAACGAGTCGGTCCTCCGGACCAAGGTCCTCCGTCCCGAGACCCACTGAGCTCCGCTCAGCTGATCCCGGGATCCGATTAGCAGCACAAGCAGCCAGCAGCAAACCCGCCGAGAGGTTCCCCCATGGCAGGCGAGACCGTCATCACGGTCGTCGGCAATCTTGTCGACGACCCCGAGCTGCGCTTCACCCCGTCCGGTGCGGCCGTCGCGAAGTTCCGTGTCGCGTCGACCCCCCGCACCTTCGACCGTCAGACGAACGAGTGGAAGGACGGCGAGAGCCTGTTCCTGACCTGCTCCGTCTGGCGTCAGGCGGCGGAGAACGTCGCCGAGTCGCTCCAGCGAGGCATGCGCGTCATCGTGCAGGGCCGGCTGAAGCAGCGGTCCTACGAGGACCGTGAGGGCGTCAAGCGCACGGTCTACGAGCTGGACGTCGAGGAAGTCGGCGCCAGCCTGCGCAACGCCACGGCCAAGGTCACCAAGACCACCGGCCGCGGCGGCCAGGGCGGCTACGGCGGCGGCGGTGGCGGCGGCCAGCAGGGCGGCGGCTGGGGCGGCGGCCCCGGCGGCGGCCAGCAGGGCGGCGGGGCTCCTGCCGACGACCCGTGGGCGACCGGTGCTCCCGCCGGTGGCCAGCAGGGCGGTGGCGGCGGCTGGGGCGGTGGCTCCGGCGGCAGCGGCGGCGGCTACTCGGACGAGCCCCCCTTCTAGGGCGGGCCGTACCCACACTTCTTGATCACACAGGAGAATCACCATGGCGAAGCCGCCTGTGCGCAAGCCGAAGAAGAAGGTCTGCGCATTCTGCAAGGACAAGGTCACGTACGTGGACTACAAGGACACGAACATGCTGCGGAAGTTCATTTCCGACCGCGGCAAGATCCGTGCCCGCCGCGTGACCGGCAACTGCACGCAGCACCAGCGTGACGTCGCCACGGCCGTGAAGAACAGCCGTGAGATGGCGCTGCTGCCCTACACCTCCACCGCGCGATAAGGGAAGGGTGACCCACTCATGAAGATCATCCTTACCCACGAGGTCTCCGGCCTCGGTGCCGCGGGCGACGTCGTCGACGTCAAGGACGGCTACGCTCGCAACTACCTGATCCCGCGGAAGCTTGCGATCCGCTGGACCAAGGGTGGCGAGAAGGACGTCGAGCAGATCCGTCGTGCTCGCAAGATCCACGAGATCCACACCATCGAGCAGGCCAACCAGGTGAAGGCCCAGCTCGAGGGCGTCAAGGTCCGCCTGGCCGTCCGCTCGGGCGATGCCGGCCGTCTCTTCGGTTCCGTCACCCCGGCCGACATCGCTTCGGCGATCAAGGCGTCCGGTGGCCCCGAGGTCGACAAGCGCCGCATCGAGCTCGGTTCGCCGATCAAGACGCTGGGCGCCCACGAGACGTCGGTGCGTCTGCACCCCGAGGTTGCCGCCACGGTCAACATCGAGGTCGTCGCCGCCTGAGGGCAGCGCTCGCTGAAGCAGTGAGCATGGGGGCCGCATCCGTCAGGGTGCGGCCCCCATCGCTGTTCGTCATTAGGAATACGCTTCACGTGTCACCGGCATGAGCGCGGGGCTTCACGAGAAGTGCGGTGTTTCACGTGAAACGGTCAGCGTGCCGCGCCTGTCACGACCCAGCGGCCGGAGCGGGAACGCAGCCACAACGTCAGCATCCGCACGGCCATCATCAGCGTCATCGTGGCCCACAGTGCGGTGAGCCCGCCCCCGAGGACGGGCACCAGCAGGGCTGCCGGGGTGAAGACGGCGAGGGTCACGAGCATGGCCCAGGCCAGGTACGGTCCGTCGCCCGCGCCCATCAGGACACCGTCCAGCACGAAGACGATGCCGCAGATCGGCTGGGACAGCGCCACGATGATCAGCGCAGGCAGCGCCGCTTCCTTCACGGCGGAGTCGCTGGTGAAGAGCGGCAGGAACACCGGCCGTGCCAGTACGACCAGCACGCCCAGGGCGACACCGACGGCCATGCCCCATTCGACCATGCGGCGGCACGCGTCCCGCGCTCCCTGCGCGTCACCGGCTCCGAGATAGCGCCCAATGATGGCCTGTCCCGCGATGGCGATGGCGTCGAGGGCGAAGGCGAGCAGGCTCCACAGGGAGAGGATGATCTGGTGGGCCGCGATGTCGGAGTCGCCCAGCCGGGCGGCGACCGCCGTCGCGATCATCAGGATCGCCCGCAGCGAGAGCGTCCTTACCAGAAGCGGAGCGCCCGCCTGGGCCGACGCCCGGATACCGGCGGCGTCGGGTCGCAGGGACGCCTCGTGCTTGCGAGCGCCGCGCAGCACCACGGCCAGATAGACCGCGGCCATGCCGCATTGAGCGATCACGGTGCCCCAGGCGGACCCGGCGATACCGAGACCGGCGCCGTAGACCAGGACGACGTTGAGGATGCCGTTGGTGACGAAGCCGGCGACCGCCACATAGAGCGGGGTCCGGGTGTTCTGGAGTCCGCGGAGCACTCCGGTCGCCGCGAGCACGATCAGCATGGCCGGGATGCCGAGCGACGAGATCCGCAGATACGTGACGGCGTACGGGGCGGCGGTCTCTGAGGCGCCGAAGAGGTCCACGAGCGCGGGCGCCGTCGGGAGGACGAGGGCCATGACGGCGGCGCCGAGCAGCAGCGCCAGCCAGATGCCGTCCATGCCCTGACGGATGGCGGCGGGGAGGTCACCGGCGCCCACCCGCCGGGCGACGGCCGCCGTGGTGGCGTAGGCGAGGAAGACGAAGACGCTCACCGAGGTCACCAGGAGGGCCGACGCGACGCCGAGTCCGGCGAGCTGTGGCGTGCCGAGATGGCCGACGATGGCGCTGTCCGCCATCACGAACAGGGGCTCGGCGACGAGGGCGCCGAAGGCCGGGACGGCCAGCATGACGATCTCTCGGTCGTGCCGACGGCGGGCGGCCTTGGGGCGCGCGGGGGCCTGTGTCATGTGCACCAATCTAATCATCCACAGGTAAGAGATGCCAGCAGTTTGTGCCCCTTACTTTGTGGCTCTGGGTGTGGGGTTGCGTACACCTGTCGAACGGATTGTGATCCCTGTGGGGAAGTTTTTCTTCTGCACAGCCCGTGGATGGCAAACCGCCAGGTCAGGAGCTTCTTCACAGGGCGTTCACGGGCTTGTTCACAGCGCTGTCCACCGCCTCGTGCACAGGTTTCGCAGAGTTCTCCACAGCTCTGGGCTCGTCGTCCACACGGCCTGTGGATAACCAGATTGGCTGACGGTGCCGACGGGCCTACGGTGGTCCGGCACCTGCTCCGTCCACCGGTTCTGGAAACGTCACAAAACCGGCGTCCGCCAAGCGGAGCTGGGCCCCTTATTTGTCAGTGTCGTGCCGTAGAACTGAGAGGCACGGCGAGATCCGCTCCGGCGGACGGGAGGAGGTGGCTCGGTGAGCATTTCCGAGCCCTTGGACGACCCGTGGGCCGACAGCGGTCCCAGTGATCGTCTGCCCGCCTCCCGCCGTACGGGCGAGCACGGCAGAGGACGCGACGAGCAGCACGACCGCGGCCCGGACCGGGGCGTATGGGACGGCGGGGGCTCCGCCTTCGAGCGGGTGCCGCCCCAGGACCTGGAGGCGGAGCAGTCCGTGCTGGGCGGCATGCTGCTGTCCAAGGACGCCATCGCCGACGTCGTCGAGATCCTCAAGGGCCACGACTTCTACAAGCCGGCCCACGAGACGATCTACACCGCCATCCTCGACGTCTACGCCAAGGGCGAGCCGGCCGACCCGATCACCATCGCCGCGGAGCTGACCAAGCGCGGCGAGATCAACAAGGTGGGCGGGGCGTCGTACCTGCACACCCTCGTGCAGATGGTGCCCACGGCGGCCAACGCCGCGTACTACGCGGAGATCGTGCACGAGCGGGCGGTGCTGCGCCGCCTGGTCGAGGCGGGCACCCGCATCACCCAGATGGGATACGCGGCCGACGACGACGTCGACGAGATCGTCAACCGCGCCCAGGCGGAGATCTACGCCGTCACCGAGCAGCGCACCAGCGAGGACTACCTGCCGCTCGGCGACATCATGGAGGGCGCCCTCGACGAGATCGAGGCGATCGGGTCGCGCAGCGGCGAGATGACGGGTGTGCCCACCGGGTTCACCGACTTCGACTCGCTCACCAACGGACTGCACCCCGGTCAGATGATCGTCATCGCCGCGCGTCCCGCGATGGGCAAGTCGACGCTCGCGCTGGACTTCGCGCGAGCCGCCTCCATCAAGAACAACCTGCCCAGCGTCATCTTCTCGCTCGAGATGGGCCGCAACGAGATCGCGATGCGTCTGCTGTCCGCGGAGGCCCGCGTCGCCCTGCACCACATGCGGTCCGGCACGATGACCGACGAGGACTGGACCCGCCTGGCCCGGCGGATGCCGGACGTCTCGGCCGCCCCTCTGTACATCGACGACTCGCCGAACCTGTCGATGATGGAGATCCGGGCCAAGTGCAGGCGGCTGAAGCAGCGCAACGACCTGAAGCTGGTGGTCATCGACTACCTCCAGCTGATGCAGTCGGGCGGCTCCAAGCGGGCCGAGAGCCGTCAGCAGGAGGTTTCGGACATGTCCCGTAACCTCAAGCTGCTCGCCAAGGAGCTGGAGATCCCGGTCATCGCGCTCTCCCAGCTGAACCGTGGTCCCGAGCAGCGCACGGACAAGAAGCCGATGGTCTCCGACCTGCGTGAGTCGGGCTCCATCGAGCAGGACGCCGACATGGTCATCCTGCTGCACCGCGAGGACGCGTACGAGAAGGAGTCCCCGCGCGCGGGCGAGGCCGACCTGATCGTCGCCAAGCACCGTAACGGCCCGACGGCCACCATCACGGTCGCCTTCCAGGGCCACTACTCGCGGTTCGTGGACATGGCTCAGACCTGAGGCGCCCCGTCACACCGCGGGCGTGTCGGCCCGACTCACCTGCTGAACTGGTGGCATGACGTCACCTCAGGAAGAACTGCTGCCCGGTACCCGGCGGGCGCTGCTGCACCGGATCGCCGTCGCGCAGCGGGAAGGGCGGGCGCCGTCGCTCGTCGCGGCCGTCGTGCGGGACGGGAGGGCCGTGTGGAGCGGGGCCCGGACCTCGGTGGAGGGCGAGGTCCCGGACGGCGACGTCCAGTACCGGATCGGTTCGATCACCAAGACCTTCACCGCCGTCCTGGTACTGCGGCTGAGGGACGCGGGCCTGCTCGACCTCGCCGACCCGTTGGAGAAGCATCTGCCCGGCACCGGTGTGGGCGAGGTGACCGTCGTCGACCTGCTGGCGCACCGCGCCGGACTGGCCGCCGAGACGCCCGGCCCCTGGTGGGAGCGGACCCCCGGCTCCCTGCGTCCCGGACTCGCCGACGTCCTCGGTGAGCGCCCCTTGGTGCACCCGGTGGGGCGGCGCTTCCACTATTCGAATCCCGGCTACGCGCTCCTGGGTGCGCTCGTCGAGAAGCTGCGCGGGGCGCCCTGGGCGGACGTCCTGCGGCGCGAGGTGCTCGACCCTCTGGGGCTGCACCGCACCACCGTGGAACCCGTGGCGCCGCACGCGGGCGGCTGGGCCGTACATCCGTGGGCCGACGTGATGCAGCCCGAGCCCTTGGAGAACCTGGGTGTGATGGCTCCTGCCGGGCAGTTGTGGTCCACCACCGGCGACCTGGCACGCTTCGCTGCCTTCCTGGCCGCAGGGGACGAGCGGGTGCTGAGCGCCGAGTCGGTGCGGGAGATGAGGACGCCGGCGGCGCCGGCCGAGGCGGCGGACGTGGCCGACGGATACGCCTACGGCCTGGGGCTGGAGTTGCGCCATCAGCAGGGCAGGGCGTTCGTCGGGCACACCGGCTCGCTCCCGGGGTTCCTGGCCTGCCTGACGATGAGCCTTGCCGACGACGTCGGCGCCGTGGTCCTCGCCAACTGCACCTCCGGACCCGCGCCGTTCACCGTCGCCGCGGACCTGGTGCGGATCGTCGCGGAGGCGGAACCGCGCGTCCCCGCGCCCTGGCGGCCGCTCCGCAAGGCCGATTCCGCCGTGCTCGACCTGGTGGGCCAGTGGTACTGGGGGACGTACGCCTTCGGGCTGAGGCTGTCGGCCGACGGGCTGCTCGCGCTGGAACCCCTCTCCGGGAAGGGACGACGCTCGCGTTTCCGTCCGGACGGTGACGGCGGCTGGGTAGGGCTCGAGGGCTACTACGCCGGGGAGGTGCTGCAGCCCGTGCGACGCCCGGACGGCACGGTCAGCCACCTCGACCTGGGCTCGTTCGTGTTCACCCGGCAGCCGTACGAGGAGGGCGCTCCGTTGCCCGGCGGCGTGGACGCGGAGGGGTGGCGGGGCCTCCCATAGCCCGAGGGGCTCCCGACGTACGCGAGTGGCCGTGTTTCACGTGAAACACGGCCGCTTTTCTCACAGCGTCAGCTTGAAGCCCACGTGCGACGCCGTGAAGCCCAGCCGCTCGTAGAAGCGGTGGGCGTCGGTGCGGGTGTTGTCCGAGGTCAGCTGAACCAGATGGCAGCCCTCGCGGCGGGAGGTGTCGATCGCCCACTCCATCATCAGGCTGCCCAGACCGCTGCCGCGTTCGTCCGCGTGGATGCGTACGCCCTCGACGACCGAGCGCGTGGCGCCGCGCCGGGACAGTCCCGGAACGATCGTGAGCTGGAGCGTCCCGACGACCCGCTCTCCTCGGACGGCGACGACAAGATGCTGGTTCGGGTCGGCACGCAGCCGTTCCATCGCGGTCAGGTAGGGCGTGAGGTCGTCCGGAGACTCGCGCTGCGTGCCCAGCGGGTCGTCCGCCAGCATGGCGACGATCGCTGGGACGTCGTCGGTGGTCGCGGGCCGTATCTCAAGATCTCCCATGCCCGCACCTTATGCGGGCACCGGCGCCTTCAGCGTCTCCACGGCGCGGACCAGCGGGGCGAGTTCGGGGTTCTTCGCTGCCTCGTCGAGCGCCTCGCGCAGCGCGGTGTCGTTGGTGGGCCGCGCCTCCTCCAGCAGCTTGAGGCCGGCCCCGGTGACGTCGGTGTAGATGCCGCGCCGGTCAGTGGGGCAGAGGTACCGCTCCAGCAGGCCTCGGTCCTCGAGGCGGGTGACCAGCCGGGTGGTGGCGCTCTGGCTGAGCACGACCGCGTCGGCGACCTGCTTCATCTGCAGATGGCCGCCCTCGCCGGTGTGCTGCCGGCTCAACACGTCGAGCAGGGAGTACTCCCGCACGCTCAGATCGTGCCGGGCCTGCAGGACGCGCTCGATGTGGGCCTCGATCTTCCCGTGCAGCAGCGAGAGAGCGCACCAGCCCTGAGCAAGGGCGGTGAGTGCGGGATCTGTGGCTGTCATGGGGTGATTCCTCCGTCCAGCAGCGTCTGACACCAAGGGTAGACCACCGATGCAATATCCCGCGCTTGCAAATATCCCGCGTCTGCAATTATTGTCGGGACTCGTTAAGCGCTACCGCAATCTCTGGAAGGTCTGTTCCCTCATGCCTCTCGCGCTTCTGGCCCTCGCGATAGGGGCCTTCGGGATCGGCACCACCGAATTCGTGATCATGGGCTTGCTGCCCGAGGTCGCGGACGACTTCGGTGTCTCCATCCCCACCGCCGGTTACCTGGTGACCGGCTACGCCCTGGGTGTCATGTTCGGCGCCCCCCTGATGACCGTGCTCGGCACCAAGATCTCCCGGAAGCGCATGCTGATGCTGCTGATGGGCCTCTTCGTCGTCGGGAACCTGCTCTCGGCGCTGGCTCCCAGCTTCGGCCTCATGCTGACCGGACGGGTGGTCGCGTCGCTGGCCCACGGCGCCTTCTTCGGCATCGGTTCCGTCGTCGCCGCCGATCTGGTCGCCCCCGACAAGCGGGCCGGCGCCATCTCCCTGATGTTCACCGGTCTCACCGTCGCCAACGTCGTCGGCGTGCCGCTGGGCACCCTGGTCGGCCAGTCCCTCGGCTGGCGCGTCACCTTCGGCATCGTCGCCGCGCTCGGCGTGGTCGGCCTGCTGGGCGTCGCCAAGCTGGTGCCCGACATGCCGAAGCCCGAGGGCGTGCGGCTGCGCCACGAACTGGCCGCCCTGAAGAACGTGCAGGTCCTGCTCGCCATGGCGATGACCGTGCTCGGCTTCGGCGGCGTCTTCGCCGCGATCACGTACATCGCGCCGATGATGACGCACGTCGCGGGCTTCGCCGACGGCTCCGTCACCTGGCTGCTGGTGCTGTTCGGCCTCGGCATGGTCGGCGGCAACCTCGTCGGCGGCAAGTACGCCGACCGTGCCCTGATGCCGATGCTGTACGTGTCCCTCGGCGCACTCGCGGTCGTCCTGGCGCTGTTCACCCTGACCGCCCACAACAAGATCGCCGCGGCCGTCACCATCGCCCTCGTCGGCGCACTCGGCTTCGCCGCCGTTCCCCCGCTGCAGAAGCGGGTCCTGGACCACGCGCACGGCGCGCCCACCCTGGCCTCGGCACTCAACATCGGCGCCTTCAACCTGGGCAACGCGCTGTCCGCCTGGCTGGGCGGCCTCGTGATCGCCGCCGGACTCGGCTACACCGCCCCCAACTGGGTCGGCGCCGTCCTCGCCGCGGCCGCCCTGGCGCTCGCCGTCCTCTCGGCCGGCCTCGAGCGCCGCGAGCGGGCGGCCGGCACACCGCCCGCCGGCACGGTCACCGCGGAGCGGCCGACCGTCGCCACGCACTGAACCGCGGCGCCTCCGGGCGCGGGGCCAGGGCCGTCCCCGCGCCCACCGTTCCCCCTCCCGTCCGTCACGACGGACACCGCACCCACCGCAAGGAGAACCACCTCATGACCACCACCGCCGTCGCCCCGCTGACCACCGCGGACGCCGAAGCCCTCGTCACCACCGCGGTCGAGGCCGCCGAGAAGGCCGGTGTCACCGTCAGCGTGACCGTCCTCGACGCGGGCGGGCACCTGCTCGCCTTCCGCCGGGACGACCGGGCCGTGCTGATCTCCGGCGAGACCAGCACGCGCAAGGCCTACACCGCGTTGCAGCTGAACTCGCCCACCGCCGACCTGGTGGACGCCGTGCAGCCCGGTGGTCTCTTCCACACCCTGCCCACCGCCCTCGACCGGCCGCTGCTCTTCATCGCCGGCGGCGTGCCCGTACGGCGTGACGGCCGGCTGATCGGCGCCGTCGGCGTCGGCGGCGGCGCCCCGGAGCAGGACCACGGCTTCGCCACCGCCGCCGTGGAGTCCCTCGCCTGACGACGGAGGGGCGCCACGCCCCGGACGACGCACAGGACAGCCGTACAACGCACAGCACGTAGATACGGCGCACCGCACGGCGACGCCCGTCCCGCACAGCACAGGGGACCGGCGTCGCCGTCTGCGTGCCGTCAGGAGGCCGCCACCGTCACCGGGGCGAACCGCCGGCTCCAGTCGCCGGGAAGTTCCGTGATGCCGTGCGTCATCACGGCGTTGAACGCGACCGGTGCGAGGCCTCGCGCCTTCACCCAGTCGAGCAGCTCGCGGTGGCGGACGTCGATGTCGGTACGCAGCGGACGGTTGGTGTGGGCGGCCAGGGAGGCGATGAGCGCCTGGGCGGTCGCGGTGTCCCGGGCGATCAACGGGCCCACGACGTGGGTGTGCATGTTGGGCCATGCGGCGGCGTAGCCGATGATCCGGCCGTCCTCCTCGGCCACCCGCAGCTGGTCCGCGAAGGCGGGCAGGCGGGTCACGATGTGGGTCCGGTCCATGCCGAAGACCTCTTCGTCCAGCCGCAGGAGCGCGGGGAGGTCGTCGGCGGTGGCCGTGCGGGTCAGGACGTCCGGCCGGCCTGACGGGACGAAGAGGCCGCGCACCATCTCGGCCTGCCCGGTGACCTTGAAACCGAGCTCTTCGTACAGCGGCCGTCCGAGAGGCGTGGCGTGCAGGGTGAGGGGAGTGGTGCCCGCCTCCTCGAGGACATGGCGCATCAGCCGGCGCCCGAGGCCCTGACGGGAATGGCGTTCCGCGACGAGGACCATGCCCACGGCAGCCAAGGAGGGCCGCTCCCGGGGTCCGTACTCGGTGACGACGCAGGCGGCCGCCAGACCCCCGTCGGGGGCGTCGACCCCGTGGCCGCGTCCGGCCGCGAGCAGGAGTCCCCACTTGTGCTCCTCCCGGGGCCACCCCCGGTCCTCGGACAGGTCGGCGCAGGCGGTGAGATCGCGGAGCGTCAGACGGCGGATGGGCAGGGCGTCGAGAGAAGGTGTCGGCACGCAGGTCAGGCTGTCCGACCGGAGCCTTCGGCGTCCACCTGTTTCCGCAGATGCGTACGTGCTTTTGGCCATCCCGTTTCGGGCTCGGATCAGCCCAGGTCGGAGGCGTGCAGGGCGCGCACCCCTTCGATGTTGCCGTCGAGGTAGTGCCGCAGGGACAGCGGGACGAGGTGCACGGAGGCGATGCCGACCCGGGTGAACGGCACGCGCACGATCTCGTACTCTCCGGCGGGTTCCTCGACCTCCGGGCCGTGCCGCAGGGACGGGTCCATGGACTCCAGACGGCAGACGAAGAAGTGCTGCACCTTCACACCGGTGGAGCCCTCGTCCTCGCCGATGTGCTCCACGGTGTCCACGAAGCACGGCACCACGTCGGTGATCTTGGCGCCGAGCTCCTCGTACACCTCGCGGTGCAGGGCGTGAACGACGGTCGCGTCCTCCGGATCGACCCCGCCGCCGGGGGTGACCCAGTACGGGTCCACACCGGGTTTGGTGCGCTTGATCAGGATCAGGTGATCGCCGTCCAGGAGAACGGCTCGGGCGGTGCGCTTGACCACGGGTCGGACGGTCATGGGGGAAATGTGGCCCAGCCGGTTCCACGTGAAACATCGCCGGGCGCCCTTGCTCCGGCCGCCGGGACACCGCGCCGCCCCACCTCCTTCAGCACCAAGCGACGGCCGCCCGCTCCAGCCATTCATGGGCCCGTGCGATGTGCGGCATCGCCAGCGTGCCGGTGCGGACGGCCAGGAAGTAGGTGCGCAGCGGAGGCACCGTGGGCTCGTACAGGGCCAGCACGTCGCCGCGCTCCAGTGCGCCCGCGCACAGGTAACGCGGCAGCACGGCGAGGCCCGCCCCCGCGGTGGCGCATGCCAGCACGGCGCGCAGGTCCGGGACGATCACCGTGCCGGGACAGACCGGGCGGGAGTCGAACACGGAGGCCCAGTAGCGGGCGACGAAGGGCAACGACTCGTGCACCTCCACGACCGGGACCCGCTCGAGGGCGGCCGGGCCGTCCCGGCGGAGCGTCGCCGCGCCGATCCGCTCGGCCCAGCCGGGCGCGGCGACCAGGACGTGCTCCTCGTCGCAGAGCGCGGTTGCCGAGAGCAGCGCGCCGCGTGGGCGGACGGTGCTGATGGCCAGGTCGTGGTGGCCGGCGGCGAGCCCTTCGAGGACCTCGTCGGCGGTGCCGAAGGAGGCGCGGAGCGCGAAGCCGTGGCCGTCCTCGCCGGTCAGCTCCGTGAGCGCGGGCAGTGCTCGCTCGGCGGTGAACTCGGGAGGCCCGGCCAGATGCAGGGTGCGTAAGGAGGAGTCCTCCTCCAGCCCGGACTCGGCTATCTCCACCAGCGCGTCGAGGTGCGGCGCCGCCTTGTGGGCGAGCTCGTCGCCGATCGTCGTCGGCGTCACCCCGCGCGCCTGCCGCAGGAACAAGGGCCGTCCGACCTGCCGTTCCAAGGTCCTGATCTGTGAGGTGACGGCCGGCTGCGAGAGGCCCAGCAGGGCCGCCGCGCGCGTGAAGGAACCGGCCCGGTGCACGGTCACGAAGGTCCGCAGCAAGGCCAGATCCACGGCACGCACCCCTCTCTCGTCGGCCCGCCGCAGAACGGACGGAACCAACTATAAATTTGTCGATAGGTCGCTGTCGCTACTGTGATTGGACACTGACAGTGAGTCAACTAGCCTGAGTCGCGCGGTTCTTCGCGCGCAGAACCGAGGACGGTCCGAGCCACGAGGGGGGAGGCTCGGACCGTCCGCAGAGGGTGTCGTAGGTCGGATGTCCGCAGGTCAGCCCGCGGTCGCGTCCAGCGCCCGCAGCACGTCCGCGATCAGGTCCTCCGGGTCCTCGGCGCCGACGGAGAAGCGGACGAAGCCTTCCGGAACCGCGTCCCCGCCCCAGCGGCCGCGCCGCTCCGCCGTGGACCGCACGCCGCCGAAGCTCGTCGCATCGTCCACGAGCCGCAGGGCCTCGAGGAAGCGGTGCGCCCGCTCGCGGGACGGCAGCGTGAAGGACACCACGCACCCGTAGCGGCGCATCTGCTGCGACGCGATCTTGTGCGACGGGTCGTCCGGCAGTCCCGGGTACCGCAGACCCGTGACCTCCGTCCGCTCCCGCAGTGCCTCCGCGAGCCGCATCGCCGTCGCGTTCTGCCGATCCACCCGTAGTTGCAGCGTGGCGATCGACCGGTGCGCGAGCCACGCCTCCATCGGCCCCGGAATGGCACCGGTGATCTTGCGCCAGCGCCGCACCGCGGCCATCGCCTCGGCGTCGCGGCCGGTGACGTACCCGAGGAGCACGTCGCCGTGGCCGGTCAGCTGCTTGGTGCCGCTGGCCACCGCGAAGTCCGCGCCGAGTTCCAGCGGACGCTGGCCCAGCGGCGTCGCCAGGGTGTTGTCGACGGCGACCAGGGCCCCCCGCGCGTGGGCCGCTTCGGCGAGCCGCCGCACGTCGCACACGTCGAGTCCGGGGTTCGAGGGCGTCTCGATCCACAGCAGCTTCGCACCGTCCAGCACCTCCAGCTGGGCGTCGCCGCCGGTGGGCGCGGTGCGCACCTCGATGCCGTACGCCTCCAGCTGGGCGCGCGCCAGCGGCAGCGCCTGGTAACCGTCGTCGGGCAGGACGACCGCGTCCCCCGCGCGGAGCTGCGAGAACAGCACCGCGGAGATGGCGGCCATGCCCGAGGCGAACACGAGCGTCTCGACGTCGTCCCGCCCCGGGGCCTCCAGCTCGCCCACGGCCCGCTCCAGCAGCGTCCACGTCGGGTTCTCGTCCCGGCCGTAGGTGTACGGGCCGGTGGGGTCGCCCGGCAGATGGAAGTGGGCCGCGAACACCGGCCCGGGCAGGGTCGGCTCGTGTTTCACCGGTTCGGGCAGCCCGGCCCGCACCGCACGGGTGCCGTCGCCCGGTCCGCCCGTGCCCCTGGTCGCGTCGTTCATGCCGCCCGTCCTTCCACCCGCTCACGTACCGCGGCGAGCAGTCCGTGGCTCGCCGCCTCCACCATCTCAAGACACGCGTCGAAACCCTCGGGACCCCCGTAGTACGGGTCGGGCACGTCGAGATCGTCACCGGCCGCCGGGTCGTACGACCGCAGCAGCCGGACCTTCTCCGCGTCCCGTTCCGTGGGGGCGAGGCGGCGCAGCGCCCTGAGATGGCCGGCGTCCAGGGCGACGACCAGATCCAGCCGGCCGAACCAGGACGGGTCGAACTGCCGGGCCGTGTGCTCGGCCTCGTAGCCGTTCTCCCGCAGCACGGTGACGGTGCGGGGGTCCGCGCCCTCGCCCTCGTGCCAGCCGCCGGTACCGGCGCTGTCGACCTCGACCAGGTCCTCGAGACCGGCCTCCGCCACGCGGGCGCGGAAGACGAACTCGGCCATCGGAGAGCGGCAGATGTTGCCGGTGCACACGAAGCAGACGCGGTAGGTCATGGTGGTCAGTCCCCGTCGGGCAGGATCACGTTCAGGGCCCAGGAGACCACGGAGACGATCAGACCGCCCAGGACGGCCGTCCAGAAGCCCTCCACGTGGAAGCTCAGGTCGAGCTGGTCGGCGAGCCAGGAGGTGAGCAGCAGCATCAGGGCGTTCACCACCAGGGTGAACAGGCCCAGGGTCAGGATGAGCAGGGGCAGGCTCAGCAGCTTGACCACCGGCTTGACCAGGAAGTTCACCACGCCGAAGATCAGCGCGACCAGGAGGAGCGTGCCTATCTCCTTGCCGGTGCTGTCCCCGGTCAGCGTGATCTTGTCGAGGAGCCAGACCGCGACGGCGAGTGCTCCCGCGTTGGCGATCGTCTTGACTAGGAAATTCTTCATGTGTCTGATCGTGACAGACAGCATCGTGACCGGGCAGTGAGGGCAGGGGCGGGACCCGTGAAGGCATTCAGGCTGGACGAACTCGAAGCGGAACGCGCCGCGAACGACGGGGCGTACCTGCAGTTCCTGCGGGAACGGAACATGTCGGTCGGTCTCTACGCCCTGGACGCGGGTGCCCAGGACCCGCAGCAGCCGCACGGCCAGGACGAGGTGTACTTCGTGGTCAGCGGCCGCGCCTCGATCACCGTCGGCACGGAGACCACCGAGGTGGCACGCGGCAGCGTCGTCTACGTGCCGGCCGGGGTGCCGCACAAGTTCCACCACATCAGCGAGGACCTGCGGGTCCTGGTGGTGTTCTCTCCGCCGGAGAGCTGAGGCAGTGACTCGGGGTTCCCTAGGGGACGGGTCAGGGGAGGACAAGGGATCCGAGGCCCCCGTCCGACCCTGGGCAGCCCTAGCATCGAGAGCGGACATCATCGACACGACCCGGCAGGCAGCGGGCGGAGAGGTAAGGACGAGGCCATGCGAGAGATCTTCACGGGACTGCCGTGGTGGGTGAAGTGGATCGCGGTGCCGGTCATCGCCCTGGTGGTGTTCGGCGGCCTGATAGCGAGCGTGGTCGGCTTCGTCATCGGCCTGCTCTTCAAGGCGCTGGTCTTCGTCGCCCTGGTCGGCGGACTGATCTACGTGGTGCGCAAGTTCACGGCGAGTTCCTCGTCGCGCGACTGGTGAGCCGGCGGGAACCGGCGGGGCGGTAACGGGACACGCCGGTTCCCTCGGGTGGGGGAAGTTTCCGCGCAGGGCCTCCTGCGTGCGGTGACGGACGGTTAGAGTCCGGAACTCGACGCGGGGCAGGTCCCCGCGAGCGGCGACCCCACCACCCGTGTTCCCCGCACGGGCTGCCCCCTCGCGTTACGGGAGTGACCCTTGGCCACGACTGGCACCGCCCCCGCCCCACGGACCGCGGTCCCCCCGCAGCCCCGTTCGCCGGCGCCGCACACGTCGGCTCCCGGCGCGACCCTCATCGGTTCGGTCCAGCGCGCCATGCGCCTGCTGGAGACCGTCGCCGCGCACGAGCACGGCGCCCCCGCCAAGCAGCTCGCCCGGGAGACCGGACTGGCGCTTCCCACGGCCTACCACCTGCTGCGCACCCTGGTGCACGAGGGCTATCTGCGGCGCGACCGCGGGCTGTTCTTCCTCGGTGACGCCGCCGAGCGGCTCAGCAGCAGCGGAGCCCAGCAGAAACGTCGCAGCACGGTGACCGACACCCTCGCCCGCTGGCGGGACGCGGTGGGCGTCCCCGTCTACTACGCGGTCTACCGCGACGGCGAGATCGGCCTGATCGGCGTCGCCGACACCCCGGCCAGCCCGGCCGTCGAGGAGTGGGCCGACTTCCGGGAGACCGCCCACGCACACGCCCTCGGCCAGTGTCTGCTCGCGCAGCTGGACGACGCGGCCCGGCGCGACCACCTCGACCGCTACCCGGTGCGCCCGGTCACCCCCTACACGGTGCGCGACGCCGCGAGCCTCCTGCGGCGCCTTGAACGCGCTCGGGAGACCGACGTGGTGATCGAGCGTCAGGAGTACGCGCTGGGGACGGTGTGCGCCGCGGTCCCTCTCAGGGTCGGCGCCGCGGCGGCCTCCGTGGCCGTCTCATTGCCCGTGCACCAGGCCGACCGTCTCCTCCCGACGATCCAGCGGCTGCAGGCCGAAATGCGCTGCCTGCTGGGCTCGCTGGCGCTGTCTATCAGTATCTGAAAACTCACTCCTTGTGATCTGCTGTGTACGTTCAGCAAGATTCCCTTTGGTGCCAGGGGCCATGTCCGGCCAGTCCGCGGCGAATGACGGGGTAGGCGATGCGCGAATCCGTACAGGCAGAGGTCATGATGAGCTTTCTCGTGTCGGAAGAGCTTTCCTTCCGCATTCCGGTGGAGCTGCGTTATGACACCTGCGATCCCTACGCGGTGCGGCTGACCTTCCATCTTCCCGGGGACGCCCCGGTGACGTGGGCGTTCGGCAGAGAGCTGCTGGTCGACGGCGTGGGCAGGCCCTGCGGCGAGGGCGATGTGCGGGTCGCGCCGGTCGACCCCGACACCCTGGGCGAGGTGCTGATCCGGCTCCAGGTCGGGAGCGACCAGGCGCTGTTCCGCTCGTCGACCGCCCCGCTCGTGGCCTTCCTCGACCGCACCGACAAGCTGGTGCCGCTAGGGCAGGAAGGGGCGCTCGCCGACTTCGACGCCCACCTCGACGACGCGCTCGACCGCATCCTCGCGGAGCAGAGCGCCGGCTGACGCGTTGAGCCGACCGGGTGGGCCGGTGGCGTAGCGCTTCGGTGAGCCCCCGGCCCCCACCTGTGGCTGGGTCAGCGTTTGCGGCGGCGACCGCGTCCGCCGCGCGCCATGGACGGCCGGGGACCCGGCGCATGGCCGACGGCCTGGTCGTGCGCCGCCGTCTGCCCGGGCACCGGGGCACGGTCCGCCGGGCGGTCCGCCGACACGACCAGCGCGGCCAGGGCCGTGGTCACCGGTACCGAGGCCACCAGGCCGATCGAGCCGATCAGCGTGCGCACGATCTCCTCCGCGACCAGTTCGCTGTTGGCGACCGTTCCCACACCGCTCTGCGCCACGGAGAACAGCAGCAGCAGCGGCAGCGCGGCGCCCGCGTAGGCGAGGACGAGGGTGTTGACCACGGACGCGATGTGGTCGCGGCCGATGCGGATGCCCGCGCGGTACAGCGCGCGGCGGCCCATCGTCGGGTTGGCCTCGTGCAGTTCCCACACGGCCGACGTCTGGGTGACCGTCACGTCGTCCAGGACGCCGAGCGAGCCGATGATGACACCCGCGAGCAACAGGCCGCTCATGTCGATGTCGGGATAGAGACCGTGGATCAGGCCGGTGTTGTCGTCGGTGTTGCCGGTAAGGGCCGACCAGTCGATGAACACCGATCCCAGGATGCCGATCAGCAGCAGCGAGACCAGGGTGCCGAGCACCGCCACCGAGGTGCGGGCCGACAGCCCGTGACAGAGGTACAGCGCGAGCAGCATGATCAGGCTCGCTCCCACGACCGCCACGACCAGCGGGTTCGAGCCCTGCAGGATCGCCGGCAGGATGAAGAAGTTGAGCACCAGGAAGCTGACCGCCAGCGCGACCAGCGCCATCACGCCCCGCAGCCGGCCCACGGCCACCACGGCGAGCGCGAAGACACCGGCCAGCAGTGCCAGCGGGAAGCGGCGGTTCACATCGGCGACCGAGTACTGGAGGTCCTCCGGCGCCGAGGGCTCGTAGGCGACGACGACCCCCTGGCCCTGGCTCAGCTGCCGCGACTGGTCCGGCTGCACGATCTCGGTGAACGTCCGGCCCTTGTCCTTGCCGGTGTCGACCCGGATCGTCGCCTTCTTGCAGGTGCCGTTCGCCTGCTGCTGGGCCGAGGACCCTTCGGCGGTGGAGGTGTCACCGGTCGGGACGCCGGCCGAAGGGTTCGCGGAGGCGCAGTCCACCGCGACCACCTCGGTGACCGTGCCCTGCTGCGTCTGCCGGTCGAAGCCGACGCCGGTGCGTTCGTGGGCGGGAGCGCCGCCCGGCCACAGCACGGCCAGGCCGACGAGGACCGCCGCGGTGAAGGGGATGAGGACCGCGGCGATGACCTTGCGGAGATGGCGGGAGACGGGGGCGGCCGGACCGTGACTGTGGCTGTGCCCGTGGCTGGGGACCGGAGCATGACCGTGGCCGCGCCCATGGTCGTGCCCCGTCGTCGTGGGCGGGGTGTCACCCGGCGTCCCTGGCGTGGCCGAGCCCCGGTGCGAACCGGTGTGTTCGTGCGATCCCGTGCGTCCCGGCCCGGGACCGTGCCCATGCCACTGCCCGGGGCCGTGCCCGGGCTGGGCGTCGGCACCGTGCGGTGGCTCGGACGGCGGGAACGGAGGCGGAGAGTTCGAGGTCACCGACCGATCATCGCAAGAAGGAAGGGGGCCCTCTGTTCAGCGCGCCAGAAATGACGCTAGCGTGGAGGCACCTTTTGTACACGCGGGAGCTCGGAGCACCGGGCTGAGAGGGCGCTGACCTCCGTCCCAGCGATGTTCCACGTGAAACATCACCGACAGCGGGTGATGTTTCACACGGGGCGTCGGCAGACGGAAGCCGCTGCGTCGACCGCCGAACCTGTTACCGGGTAATGCCGGCGTAGGGAGTAGGTCTCATGACCAACAAGGACACACGCACGCCTGCCTCCACGCAGAACCCGACCGAGACGTCGGAGGCCGCGGAGGCCGGGAAGTCCATCGGCTGGCACAAGGCGTACGTCGAGGGCAGCCGCCCCGGCCTGCGGGTGCCGGTCCGTCAGGTGCACCTCACCAACGGGCAGTCGGTCACTCTGTACGACACATCGGGCCCGTACACCGATCCACTCGTCGACACCGACGTCCGCCGGGGACTGGCCCCGCTGCGCGAGAACTGGATCGTCGCCCGCGGCGACACCGAGGAGTACTCGGGCCGTCCCGTCCGTCCTGAGGACGACGGGATCAAGCACACCTCGCCGCGCGGGGGACTGCGCAACCTCGACGCGGTCTTCCCCGGCCGGCCGCGACTGCCGCGCCGGGGCCGTGAGGGGAAGGCCGTCACGCAGCTCGCGTACGCGCGCCGGGGCGAGATCACGCCCGAGATGGAATTCGTGGCGATCCGGGAGAACGTCTCCCCCGAGGTGGTCCGCGAGGAGATCGCGGCGGGCCGCGCGGTGCTGCCGGCCAACGTCAACCACCCGGAGAGCGAGCCGATGATCATCGGCAAGCGGTTCCTGGTGAAGGTCAACGCCAACATCGGCAACTCGGCGGTCACGTCCTCCATCGAGGAGGAGGTGGAGAAGATGACCTGGGCGACCCGCTGGGGCGCCGACACGGTCATGGACCTCTCCACCGGCCGCAACATCCACACCACCCGCGAGTGGGTCCTGCGCAACTCCCCCGTCCCCATCGGCACCGTGCCGCTCTACCAGGCGCTGGAGAAGGTCGACGGCAAGGCCGAGGAGCTGACCTGGGAGATCTACAAGGACACGGTCATCGAGCAGGCCGAGCAGGGCGTGGACTACATGACGGTCCACGCGGGCGTCCGGCTCGCGTACGTGCCGCTCACCGCCAACCGCAAGACGGGCATCGTCTCGCGCGGCGGGTCGATCATGGCGGCGTGGTGCCTGGCGCACCACAAGGAGTCGTTCCTGTACGAGCACTTCGAGGAGCTGTGCGAGATCCTCGCCGCGTACGACGTGACGTACTCGCTCGGCGACGGTCTGCGGCCGGGGTCCATCGCGGACGCCAACGACGAGGCGCAGTTCGCGGAGCTGCGCACGCTGGGCGAACTGAACCGGATCGCCAAGCGGCACGACGTGCAGACCATGATCGAGGGCCCGGGACACGTCCCGATGCACAAGATCAAGGAGAACATCGACCTCCAGCAGGAGATCTGCGAGGAGGCGCCGTTCTACACGCTCGGCCCGCTCACGACGGACGTCGCGCCCGCGTACGACCACATCACCTCGGGCATCGGCGCAGCGATGATCGCCTGGTGGGGCACGGCCATGCTCTGCTACGTCACGCCGAAGGAGCACCTGGGGCTGCCCAACCGGGACGACGTGAAGACCGGCGTGATCACCTACAAGATCGCGGCCCATGCGGCCGACCTCGCCAAGGGGCATCCGGGCGCCCAGGAGTGGGACGACGCGCTGTCCGACGCGCGCTTCGAGTTCCGGTGGGAGGACCAGTTCAACCTGGCCCTCGACCCGGACACGGCCCGTGAGTTCCACGACGAGACCCTCCCGGCGGAGCCGGCGAAGACGGCGCACTTCTGCTCCATGTGCGGGCCGAAGTTCTGCTCGATGAAGATCTCCCAGGACATCCGCCGCGAGCACGGCGGAAGCCGCACGGAGATCGAGGAGGGCATGGCCCAGAAGTCCCGCGAGTTCGCGGAGGCGGGCAACCGCGTGTACCTGCCCATCGCGGACTGACGGAGGTGAGGCGGTGCCGGCGGCCACACGGATGTCGGCACCGCCGCCCTGCCGGCGGCTCAGAGCACGTCGGCTCTCCAGACCACCAGACCCGCCCGCTCCGCCTGGTCGAAACCCACCGCGAACGGCTTCTCAGCCTGGCCCGTCACCACGTGAATGCTGCACTGCGTGACGCTTTCGCCCGTCGGGACAGTCGCGAACATCCAGTCGGAAGGGCAGCCGGGGACCTCCGAGTCCACGAAACTGTGGCTCTTCTCCGGGATCTGCCGACCGTGCTGCGTGAGGAGGCGAATGCGACCGGACTGGTCGTTGTAGAGGTCCGACGTACCGGTGTTGGTGTAGGTGACCGAGACGTAGTACGGCACGCCGTGCCGCTCCTCCGCGGTGAGCGGGAGATCCGGGCCCTTGACGTCTGCCGTGCTGCCCCGGCGTACGGACACCAGCGTGGCCGGCAATTCGAGGATGCCGTCCGCGTCGGCGTCGTGCCGGACGGGGATGACGTCCCCTGGCTCCGCAAGCCCGGCGGACACTGTCTCCAGGCCGCCGTCGACGGGCCAGACCGCGACGGCGCCCGTCTCGTCGAGGTAGCCGCCGGCGTAGTGCATCACCGACAGCACGCCGACGCCCTCGGGCAGTGCGTAGGTCACGCAGGTCTCGTAGGAGGCGCCGGGCGCCAGTGTCTCCGGCGGGAGATTCGCGCACGGCAGATCGACGCCCCCCGGCCTCCCGCCACTGACGTGGACCTCTTGCCCGTGTTCCCAGTCGGTGCCGATGAGGAGGAGATCGCTGTCCACCATGAAGGCGTCGGGGATCGTCCTCGGGCTGGTGTTGGTGACCTCGAAGGTGAGGTAGTGGGGAACCGTCCCCTTCAGCCCCTCGTCCACACGGTCCCCGCGCATGTCCTCCTCGGTGCCCCGGACCAGGCTCCTGACCGTGATCCGGACCGCGTGCGGCCGGTCGTCGGCGTCCGTGTGGACGACGTTCCGCGCGTCGGCCTTCACCGGCAGGTCGATCCAGGAGGTCGGCCTCTCCGGAGTCCGTTCCGGCGCCCCGCCCGCGTCGCTCTCCCCTGCGCACCCGGCGAGGAGAGACAGCGCCACCACGCCGACGGCGGCCTTCCCGAGCTGGCTGGACAGGCGCATCGAGCTTCCTTGCTGTACAGGTGACCGGGAGGCGCCCGGAGGACTGACGCATCGTAGGACGCCGTGAGTGACCCGACGGCCGGGGTGGGGGGACTGCCGGTCCCGGTTGCACGACGTGCCGGGGCGGCACCCGTGGGTCACCTCGTGGAAATCGGCGGGTGTGGGCAGACTGGGGCCATGGCTGTGTGGGCGATGAGCAAGGGGTCCAACTGTTCCGTCGAGGCGCCCGTGGTGCGGGCCGAGCTCGTATGGGCGGCGGGGCCCGGGGTGCCCGACATCGACGCGTCGGCCCTGTTGCTGACGTCGGTGGGGCGGGTGCGTGACGACGGGGACTTCGTGTTCTACAACCAGCCGCGGCACGCCTCCGGGGCCGTGCGGTACCTGGGCAAGCAGCATGCCGACGGGACCGCCACCGACACCGTCGAGGTGGACCTGCGTTCGGTGGAGCCGGCCGTCGAGCGGATCGTGCTCGGGGCGTCGGCCGACGGCGGGACGTTCGGGCAGGCGCCCGGACTGGTGCTGCGGCTGCTGGACGCCGCCTCGGGCGCCCCGATCGCCCGCTTCGACATGGCGGCCGGGTCCGAGACCGCGTTCATCGGCGGCGAGCTGTACCGGAGGCAGGGCGCCTGGAGGTTCCGCGCGGTCGGCCAGGGGTACGCCTCCGGCCTCGCCGGACTCGCCACGGACTTCGGCATCACCGTCGACGACCCTGCCCAGGCGCCCCTCGTCGCCGTGCCGCTGCTCCCTCCACCGGCCGCCCCGGCGCCGCCCCCGTCCGGCGCCACCCGCCTCAGCAAGGGCGAGGAGCAGCTGCCCGTCGACATGCGCAAGCGGCTGTCGCTGCGCAAGGAGCAGGTCGCGGTCAGTCTGCGCAAGCACGGGGCCGCCGACGTCACCGCGCGCGTGATCCTCGTGCTGGACGCCTCCGGGTCGATGTCCTTCCTGTACTCCAAGGGCGTCGTCGCCGACGTCGTCGAGCGGATGGCGGCGGTCGCCGCACAGCTGGACGACGACGGGGAGATGCAGGCCTGGACGTTCGCCACCCACCCCGCCCGGCTGCCGGACCTGCGGCTCGGGGAGCTTCCCGAGTGGCTGCGGCTGCACGTCCGCGTGGGGGAGATCTCCCTGTTCCGGCGCAAGCGCAAGAGGGGCCTCGACCCGAGCCAGGCCGACATGCGCGACGTGGGCATCCAGAACGAGGAGCAGAAGGTCATCGCGGAGGTGCGCGCGTACGTACGGGAGAACCCGACGTCCGCCCCCACGCTCGTGCTGTTCTTCTCCGACGGCGGCGTCTACCGCAACGCCGAGATCGAGACGCAGCTGCGTGAGGCCGTCGAGGAGCCCGTGTTCTGGCAGTTCGTGGGACTCGGGCACGCCAACTACGGCGTGCTGGAGCGGTTCGACACGCTGCCCGGGCGGCGCGTGGACAACGTCGGCTTCTTCTCCGTCGACGACATCAGCATGGTCCCTGACGCGGAGCTGTACGACCGGCTGCTGTCGGAGTTCCCGCAGTGGATCAAGGCGGCGCGCGGGGCGGGCATCCTCTGACGCCCCGGCCCCGGGACGTACGCCGGCCGTCCGGCGTGCGCCCCGTCGCGCTGCCGTGGCGGCTACTCCGGCTGGTGTTCCGGACCGCCGAAGTCCGGGCTCGAGTAGTCCGGGCTGGAGTAGCTGGGGCGGGTGCCCCGGTGCCTCCCGTCGTCGGGGCTGGAGAAGCCCGGCCGGTCGTACCCCAGGTGCGGGATGCGGCTGGTCGGGGCGTTCGGCGCCGTGTGCTGCAGCGCCGTGGCCCCCGTCGGGTCGGCGAGCGCCTCCCGCAGGAACGGCACGATGCCCCGTTCCAGCAGCGCCTCGCGCCAGGCGTCCCTGGCCTGGGCGACCTCCTCGTCGAGTTCGCGGTACGTCCCCCCGAGCGCCGAGGGCTTGTTGCGCAGCGCGGTGAGCAGGAGGCCCGCTCCGGCGACGAGGATGGCGACCGCCGTGACCGCGCCGAACACCCAGCCGGTGGTCAGCATCGTCCCGGCGAACTCGTTCTCGGAATCGAGCGTCCGCAGCACGAAGCCGACGAGCAGGAATATCGCGGCGGCGGTCCCGGCCAGGACCGGCGCCAGGACGGCGACGACCGCCGCCACCCCCGCTCCGGCGGCCTCGGCCATCTCGCCCATCGACGCGGCGAATCCCGCCGCGCCGCCGGCGCCCGGCTCACCGGTGCCCGCGTCGCGCACGGACGGGTCGACCGTGGGCGGCCTGCGGGCCTCCTCGCGGACCTTCACGTAGTGCTGGTACTCGGTGGCCGCGGCCGCGCTGATGAGCGCGGTGGCGCTGAGCGCCATCGTGCGCAGTTGCTCCGAGTTGAGCCGCTGTCCCACCGCGGCCAGCTCCGGGTTGTGTGGTGCGGAGCGCAGCGCCTCATCGAGAATCCGCTCGTAGTCCTGGCGGTCCTCGCTCAGCAGGTGCTGCGGAACGCTGTTCATGTGCATCCCCCGATGCTCCGTAGGGCTTGGGGCTCGGCATGCTGACGAGCCGTCGGGCAGAAACGGAGGGGAGCCTGCTACGGATAAGCCGATGGTAGAGCGGTGACGGCGCGCGGTGACAGGGGGTCTGCGGAAATTGCCGTCCCCGGGATGCGGCCGAGGGGCGTCTCAACAGGGCCCGCGCACCCCTCAGTTGGTCAACGGCAACTTCCGTACCAGCAGTTTTCCTGCCATCGTCACACCGCCGTCCATCGCGATGGCGAGTCCGTCGGCGTACACGTGCGGTTCGGCCACCGTGGGGCCGCCGTCGTCCTCGCCGTCCTCGGAGCCGACCTCGCCCAGCAGATACGGGATCGGGCTGTGGCCGTGAACGACCCGGGTGCCGCCGTACGTATGGAGCAGGGAACGCACCGCGTCGGCGCCGCCCTCGTCCCGGAAGGAGAACCGCTTGGTGAACTTGCGGAACAGGTCCCAGACCTCGTCGGCGTCGTTGCGGGTGAGGGTCTCGCGGACCGTGTCGTTGACCTCTTCGATCGAACGGCCGTAGTCGAGGTAGGCGGTGGTGTCGGAGTGCAGCAGCAGATGGCCGTCGACCTCCTCGACGGCGTCGAGGCGTGCCATCCACTGCAGGTGGTGGTCCTGGAGGCGGTCCATGTCGGTCTTCTGGCCGCCGTTCAGCAGCCAGGCGGCCTGGAAGGTGGCGGTGCCCGCGCCGGAGTTGACGGGCGTGTCGCCGAACCGCTTCGCGCCGAGCAGCAGCAGCTCGTGGTTGCCCATGAGGGCCTTGCAGTACCCGCCGGCCGCGGCGGCCTCGGCGGACAGCCGCATCACCAGGTCGATGACGCCGATGCCGTCCGGACCGCGGTCGGTGAAGTCGCCGAGGAACCACAGGCGCGCGGTGCCGGCGCACCAGTTGCCCGCGGAGTCGATGAGTCCCTGCTCCTGGAGGGCGGCCACCAGCTCGTCCAGATAGCCGTGGACGTCGCCGACCACGTACAGCGGGCCCTTGCCGGTGGCGGGCTGCGGGGCGGGCGCGGTCACGGGGTCGACGGTCACCTGGACCGTGTCACCCCGGTTGATGACGGGGAGGTCCCGCTGGGTCGGCGTGTACCCCTCCGGGTACGCCTCCTCGGCCGGCGGGACGACGTCACCGGGGTGGGTGCTGCTGTGGACGTACGGACCGGTCTCGTGGACGTACGCGGGCACCCGGAAGTCGCGCAACGTCGCCGTCCGCTCCACCTCGGGTCCCTGACCGGCCCCCTGAGTCATCGACCCCTCCACCATCGCGCCGCATCTGCACCGCGTCGGACTGCCTGGTCGCAGCGGCCCGCGGTGTCGTGGGCCCATCATAGGAATGCGGATCGCGCCGTGTGATGACCCAGGGGTGGTGAATCAGAACAGGACTCCGGTTCATCGGGGTTTTCGCCCCGTTTGCGGGGGTCTCCGGCCTGTCGAATGGTGTTCGACACCGACGCCCGGGCGTTCCCCCGGACGCTCCACGAACGTCCGACCGGGGTTCGCCCGGTGCCCGGCCGGTGGTCCGGATTCCGCTTCCGGGCCGGTCCCGCCGCCCGAGGCCGTCGTCCTGCTTCCGGTTCGTCCCCTCGTCATTCCTGCGGCGCGCACTCCGCGTGTCGCCCCCCGGGGGCGCGCATCCCCGAGCCCGCCTCCGTCGACCGGACCGTTCCGCAGGACGGCCGGTCCGTCTTCCCCGGGAGCCCTGAGCGGGCCGGGTTCCGCCTCGCCTCACCCCTCCGGAAGCGGGGCCTCCTCCCTGGCCCTCCGGCCTTCGCGCCCCCGGGTGTTCATGTGCCCTGCGGCGACCTCGGCGGGCTGACCGTCGTGCGGGGCGGCCGGCGCTGCGACGACCTGCGCACGATCAGCTCGGTCGGTATCACCTGCTCGACCGGCTGGTCCGAGTCGACGCCCTCGATGGCGTCGATCAGCAGCTGCACCACCGCCGTGCCGATGCGGCGGGGTTTCAGGGAGAGTGTGGTGACGGGCGGCTCGGTGTTGGCGTACACCGTGGACTCGCTGCAGCAGACGATGAGCAGGTCCTCCGGCACGCGCAGCCCGTAGCGGCGAGCTGCGGCGAGCAGATCCGTGCCGTTGGGGTCGAAGAGGCCGTAGACCGCGTCGGGGCGGTCCGGGCGGGCGAGCAGCCGGTCGGCGGCGACGGCGCCCGCGCACGGGTCGTGCGCCGGGTACGCCTCGTACACCGGGTCCTGCCCCATCCGCTCGCACCAGCGCAGGTACGCGGTGGTCGACAGGTGGGTGTACGTGTCGGTGGTGGTGCCGGTCAGCAGGCCGATGCGACGGGCGCCGGCGTCGGCGAGGTGGTCGAGGATGCCGAGCACGGCGGCCTCGTGGTCGTTGTCGACCCAGGCCGTGACCGGCAGGGAGCCGGCCGGGCGGCCGTCGGAGACCACGGGTAAGCCCTGGCGGACCAGCTCGCTGACCACCGGGTCGTGGTCGGAGGGGTCGATCACCACCGTGCCGTCCAGGGCCACGTTGGACCACACGTCGTGACGCGAGGTCGCGGGCAGGATGACGAGGGCGTAGCCGCGGGCGAGCGCGGCGGACGTGGCGGCCCGCGCCATCTCGGCGAAATACGCGAACTCGGTGAAGGTGAAAGGTTCATCCCCGTACGTCGTCACGGTCAGGCCGATGAGTCCGGACTTCCCGGTGCGGAGCGTACGGGCGGCGGCCGAGGGGCGGTACCCCAGTCTGTCGGCCACCTCGCGGACGTGGCGCCGGGTGGCGTCCGGGAGCCGGCCCTTGCCGTTGAGGGCGTCGGAGACGGTCGTGATGGAGACTCCGGCGGCGGCGGCCACGTCCCTGATGCCCGCTCGACCCGGCCGGCTGCCTCGGCGTGAGGTTTCCGCGCGGCTCACCTGGTGCTTCCCTGCTGCTGTCATGGCGAGCCGATAGTAGGGCTCATACGGTGGGGTAGGGCGGACGCATATGCACGCGTTGACAGGCACGTTTCTGCATGATCATTTCGCATCGATCACCATGGAAACCATGGGTGTTGAACGGTTCAATGCCAGTCCCTGACGTGTCCGTGCACGCGTGCCTGGCGAGGGTGCGATGTTGCGAAGAGGTCTCAACTCACCTGCACGGGTGACGCGCGCCACGGCGCGAACCACCGGCGCATAGATATATGTGCGGCGCGCCCCTGACCCGCACGCCCTTCGTACCCGTACGAGCGATGTTTCCCGTGTTGTCCATGTGACGCAGGAGGAGGAAGGCCCGGTCGTCGCCCCTGTACGCAGCGAGGCCGAATCCTCATAAGGTGAGCAGTATTGGATGTCGGCGGCGGTCATGGGCCGCCGGTCTTCGCGAGGAGGACTGCGGTGAGCGAGACGAGCCCCAAGCTGCGCGCCGAGCTGGAGGGGATCCCCACCTACAAGCCGGGCAAGCCCGCGGCGGCCGACGGGCCGGTGGCGTACAAGCTGTCCTCCAACGAGAACCCCTACCCGCCGCTGCCGGGCGTGATGGAGACGGTGACGGCCGCCGCCTCCTCCTTCAACCGCTACCCGGACATGGCCTGCACCGCCCTCACGGCCGAGCTGGCCGAGCGTTTCGGTGTGCCGGCGTCCCACGTGGCGACGGGCACCGGCTCGGTCGGCGTGGCCCAGCAGCTGCTGCAGGCCACCTCGGGCCCCGGCGACGAGGTGATCTACGCCTGGCGCTCCTTCGAGGCGTACCCGATCATCACGCAGATCAGCGGCGCCACGTCCGTCCAGGTCCCGCTGACCGAGGGCGACGTGCACGACCTGGACGCGATGGCCGACGCGATCACCGGGCGGACCCGGCTGATCTTCGTCTGCAACCCCAACAACCCGACCGGCACCGTGGTGCGCCGCGCCGAGCTGGAGCGGTTCCTCGACCGGGTGCCCCGCGACGTCCTGGTGGTGCTGGACGAGGCCTACCGCGAGTTCATCCGCGACCCCGAGGTGCCGGACGGCGTGGAGATCTACCGCGAGCGGCCCAACGTCTGCGTCCTGCGCACCTTCTCCAAGGCCTACGGTCTCGCCGGGCTGCGGGTCGGTTTCGCCATCGCCCACGAGCCGGTGGCCGCGGCGCTGCGCAAGACGGCGGTGCCGTTCGGCGTGAGCCAGATCGCCCAGGAGGCGGCGGTCGCCTCGCTGCGGGCCGAGGACGAGCTGATCGGCCGGGTCGGCTCCCTGGTCTGCGAGCGCAACCGGGTGGTGGACGGGCTGCGCGCCCAGGGCTGGACGGTGCCCGAGACCCAGGCCAACTTCGTGTGGCTGCGGCTGGGGGAGCGCACCGTGCCGTTCGCGCAGGCGTGCGAGCAGGCGGGCGTGGTCGTCCGGCCGTTCCCCGGCGAGGGCGTTCGGGTCACCATCGGTGAGACGGAGGCGAACGACATCTTCCTGAAGGTCACCGAGGAGTTCCGCGCCCGGGGCTGACCTGCGGCGACAGCAGACCCGACCAGCACGGACGAGGAGCGGCCGACGGTTGATCCGCCGGCCGCTCCCGTGCGTCGGGGACCGGCCGCGAGGCCTCGTCGGGGCTTGCCCGGAGAAGGGGCTGACGTCACACAGGACCCCCCTTCCAGGTCGGAAAAGCAGTAGGTCATAATTGCTTGTGAATGTGAACGCGTTCACAAGCGCATCCCGTTTCTCCCGAGATGGCCGGGGATGGAGCGGGCCCCGCGCGGCTGCTGCACCACGGCGAAGTAAGGAGCGACGACGTGGATCTGGCTCTGGCGCCGGAGACCCTGGCGCGATGGCAGTTCGGCATCACCACCGTCTACCACTTCCTCTTCGTTCCCCTGACGATCTCGCTCGCCGCCCTCGTCGCCGGGCTGCAGACCGCCTGGGTGCGGACGGAGAAGGAGAAGTACCTCAGGGCGACGAAGTTCTGGGGCAAGCTCTTCCTGATCAACATCGCGATGGGCGTCGTCACCGGCATCGTGCAGGAGTTCCAGTTCGGGATGAACTGGTCCGACTACTCGCGCTTCGTCGGTGACGTCTTCGGCGCCCCGCTCGCCTTCGAGGCGCTGATCGCCTTCTTCTTCGAGTCCACCTTCATCGGCCTGTGGATCTTCGGTTGGGACCGGCTGCCGAAGAAGATCCACCTGGCCTGCATCTGGATGGTGTCGATCGGCACGCTGCTGTCGGCGTACTTCATCCTCGCCGCCAACTCCTGGATGCAGCACCCGGTCGGCTACCGGATCAACGGCGAGAAGGGCCGCGCCGAGCTCACCGACTTCTGGCTGGTGCTCACCCAGAACACCACGCTCAACCAGGTCTTCCACAGCTTCTCGGCGGCCTTCCTCACCGGCGGCGCCTTCATGGTCGGCATCGCGGCCTTCCACCTGATGCGCAAGAAGCACATCCCGGTGATGCGCACCTCGCTGCGGCTCGGCCTGGTGACCCTGGCGGTCGGCGGACTGTTCACCGCGATCAGCGGCGACACCCTGGGCAAGGTCATGTACGAGCAGCAGCCGATGAAGATGGCCGCCGCCGAGGCCCTCTGGGACGGCGAGGAGCCCGCGCCCTTCTCCGTCTTCGCCTATGGCGACGTCGACAAGGGGCACAACGAGGTCGCCCTGGAGATCCCCGGCCTGCTGTCCTTCCTCGCCCACAGCGACTTCGAGTCCTATGTGCCCGGGATCAACGACACGAACGAGGCGCTGCAGGAGAAGTTCGGGCCCGGCGACTACAAGCCCATCGTGCCCGTCGCCTACTGGGGCTTCCGCTGGATGATCGGCTTCGGCATGGCCTCCTTCTCGGTGGGCCTGCTGGGGCTGTGGCTCACCCGGAAGAAGTTCTTCCTGCCGGCCGCGTACCGCACCGGCGAGGACGAGGTGCCGCACCTTGTGCTGCTGAAGAAGCCGCTGGGATCCCGGCTGACCCGGCTCTACTGGCTGGCCGCGGTGTGGACGATGGCCTTCCCGCTGATCGCCAACGCCTGGGGCTGGATCTTCACCGAGATGGGCCGTCAGCCCTGGGTCGTCTACGGCGTGATGCGCACCGAGGACGCGGTCTCCCCCGGCGTGTCCCAGGCCGAGGTCATCACCTCGATGACCGTCTTCACCCTGCTCTACGCCGTGCTGGCCGTCATCGAGGTCCGGCTGCTCGTCAAGTACGTCAAGGCGGGGCCGCCCGAGCTGAGCGACTCCGACCTCAACCCGCCCACGAGGCTCGGCGGCGACGTCCGTGACGCCGACAAGCCGATGGCCTTCTCGTACTAGGCCGAGGGAGCTGCACTGTCATGGAACTGCACGACGTCTGGTTCGTCCTCATCGCCGTCCTGTGGACCGGCTACTTCTTCCTCGAGGGCTTCGACTTCGGGGTCGGTGTCCTCACCCGGCTGCTGGCCCGGAACCGGGCCGAGAAGCGGGTGCTCATCAACACCATCGGCCCGGTGTGGGACGGCAACGAGGTCTGGCTGCTCACGGCCGGCGGCGCCACCTTCGCCGCCTTCCCCGAGTGGTACGCCACCCTCTTCTCCGGCTTCTACCTGCCGCTGCTCGCCATCCTGATCTGCCTGATCGTCCGCGGGGTCGCCTTCGAGTACCGGGCCAAGCGGCCCGAGGAGAACTGGCAGCGCAACTGGGAGACGGCGATCTTCTGGACCTCGCTGCTCCCGGCGTTCCTGTGGGGTGTCGCCTTCGGCAACATCGTGCGGGGGGTCAGGCTCGACGCCGACTTCGAGTACGTGGGCACCGTCTGGGACCTGCTCAACCCGTACGCCCTGCTGGGCGGTCTGGTCACGCTCACCCTGTTCACCTTCCACGGCACGGTGTTCACGGCGCTCAAGACGGTCGGGGACATCCGGGAGCGGGCGCGGAAGCTGGCTCTGAAGGTGGGTCTGGTCACCGCCGTGCTGGCGCTGGTCTTCCTGCTGTGGACGCAGGTCGAGAGCGGCGACGGGGCCAGCCTGGTCGCGTTCGGTGTGGCGGTCGCCTCCCTGGTCGCCGCCCTGGGAGCCAATCAGGCGGGACGCGAGGGATGGGCGTTCACCCTGTCCGGCGTCACCATCGTGGCCGCGGTGGCCATGCTCTTCCTGACGCTGTTCCCGAACGTCATGCCCTCCACCCTGGACCCCGAGTGGAGCCTGACCGTCACCAACGCCTCGTCCAGCCCGTACACGCTGAAGATCATGACCTGGCTGGCGGTCGTCGCCACCCCGCTGGTGCTGCTCTACCAGGGCTGGACCTACTGGGTCTTCCGCAAGCGGATCGGCACGCAGCACATCGCCGACCTCGTGCACTGAGGGTGTGTTTCACGTGAAACCAATCGACCCCCGCCTCCTCCGGTACGCGCGTGCCACCCGGGGTTTCCTGGCAGCGGTCGTCGGCCTCGGAGCCGTCGGCGCGGGGCTGGTCGTCGCCCAGGCCATGCTCATCGCCGAGATCGTGGTCGGCTCGTTCCAGGACGGCCGGCCCGCCGGTGAGCTGCGCACGCCCCTGCTGCTGCTCGTCGCGACGGCGGCCGGCCGGGGCCTGGTCGGCTGGCTGACCGAGCTGGCCGCGCACCGGGCGAGCGCCGCCGTGAAGTCGGAGCTGCGGGGGCGGTTGCTGGACCGGGCGACGGCCCTCGGGCCGGGCTGGCTGGACGGGCAGCACACCGGGTCGCTGGTCACCCTGGCGACCCGGGGAGTCGATGCCCTCGACGGCTACTTCTCGCGGTATCTGCCCCAGCTGGGTCTCGCGGTGGTCGTCCCGGCCGCCGTGCTGGCGCGCATCGTCACGGAGGAGTGGGTGTCGGCGGCGATCATCGTCGGCACCCTGCCGCTCATCCCCGTCTTCATGGTGCTGATCGGCTGGGCCACCCAGAATCGGATGGACCGTCAGTGGCTGCTGCTGTCGAGGCTGTCCGGGCACTTCCTGGATGTCGTGGCCGGGCTGCCGACGCTGAAGGTCTTCGGGCGGGCCAAGGCGCAGGCCGAGTCGATCCGCGCCATCACCGCCGAGTACCGGCGCGCGACCATGCGGACGCTGCGGATCGCCTTCATCTCCTCGTTCGCGCTGGAACTGCTCGCCACCCTCTCCGTGGCGCTGGTCGCCGTGACCATCGGCATGCGCCTGGTCCACGGCGAGCTGGACCTCTACACGGGTCTGCTCATCCTGATCCTGGCGCCGGAGGCGTATCTGCCGCTGCGCCAGGTGGGGACGCAGTACCACGCGGCCGCGGAAGGGCTCGGCGCGGCCGAGGAGATCTTCACGGTGCTCGAGACGCCCGTGCCCACGGAGGGGCAGGGCACGGTGCCACAGGGCCCCCTCGCCTTCCAGAACGTGACCGTCCGTTACCCCGGCCGGGTCACGGACGCCGTGACGGACGTATCGTTCACCGTCGCCCCCGGTGAGACGGTCGCCCTGGTCGGGCCCAGCGGGTCCGGGAAATCCACCCTGCTCAGCGCGGCGCTGGGTTTCGTCCGTCCCGACGCGGGCCGGGTGAGCGTCGGCGGGGCCGACCTCACCGGACTCGGCCTGGCCGAGTGGCACCGCCGCGTCGCCTGGGTGCCGCAGCGGCCCCATCTGTACGCCGGGACGATCGCGGAGAACGTCCGGCTCGCCCGCCCCGACGCGGACGACGCGGCGGTGCGGCGCGCGCTGCGGGACGCGGGCGCGCTGGACTTCGTGGACGCCCTCCCCCACGGCGCCGGCACCGTACTCGGTGAGGACGGTGCGGGGCTCTCGGCCGGGCAGCGGCAGCGGCTCGCGCTGGCCCGCGCGTTCCTCGCGGACCGGCCCGTGCTCCTGCTCGACGAGCCGACGGCCGCCCTCGACGGGGCCACGGAGGCCGAGGTCGTGGCGGCGGTACGGCGCCTGACGGAGGGCCGGACGGTGCTGCTCGTGGTGCACCGACCGGCGCTGCTCGCCGTCGCCGACCGTGTGGTCCGGCTGCCGATGCCCGAGGCTCGCGACGAGGTGGCCGTCGCCTCGGGCCGGACGGAGGCACACGCGACGTCCGGCGCGGCGCCCGAAGCGGGCTCCGGGACGACCGAGCCGGTCACCGACGCGCCCGCCGGGCCGGCTCCCGGCCGTGTGCTCGCCCGGGTCCGTGCCCTGTCGGGCGCCCGGCGGGGGAGGATCACGCTCGCGCTGCTCCTCGGCGCCCTCGCCCTGGGCAGCGCCGTCGGCCTCATGGCCACGTCCGGCTGGCTCATCTCCCGTGCCTCGGAACAACCGCCGGTGCTGTACCTGATGATGGCCGTCACCGCGACGCGCGCCTTCGGCATCGGCCGGGCCGTGTTCCGCTACGCCGAGCGGCTGGTGTCCCACGACGCCGTGCTGCGCATGCTGGCGGACACCCGGGTCGCGGTCTACCGGCGACTGGAACGCCTCGCGCCCGCCGGACTGCGCGGCACCCGCCGGGGCGACCTGCTCACCCGGCTGGTCTCCGACGTGGACGCGCTCCAGGACTACTGGCTGCGCTGGCTGCTCCCGGCCGGCGCCGCCCTCGCCGTGTCCGCCCTGTCCGTCGGCTTCACCGCGTGGCTGCTGCCCGAGGCCGGTGCCGTGCTCGCGGCCGGGCTTCTTCTGGCGGGCGCGGTCGTGCCGCTGCTCACCGTCGCTGTGGCGCGGCGCACCGAGCGCCGGCTGGCCCCGGCCCGCGGCGACCTCGCCACCCGGGTGACCGACCTGCTCAGCGGCACCGCCGAGCTGACCGTCGCCGGGGCGCTGCCCGCCCGGTCCGAGGGGACGCGGCGGGCCGACGGCGTGCTGACCCGCATCGCGTCGCGCTCCGCCGCCGTCACCGGACTCGGCGACGGGCTCACCGCGCTGATCTCCGGGCTGACCGTGGCGGCCGCCGCGCTCGTCGGCGTGCAGGGCGTGACCTCCGGGCGGCTCGACGGCGTGGCCCTGGCCGTGGTGGTCCTCACCCCGCTGGCCGCGTTCGAGGCGGTCCTCGGCATGCCCCTCGCCGTGCGGTACCGGCAGCGGGCACGCCACAGCGCGGAGCGCGTGTACGAGGTGCTGGACGCGCGGCCGCCCGTACGCGAGCCGGAGACGCCCCGACGGGCGCCCGTCTCACCGTTCCCGCTCACCCTCACGGGACTCACCGCCCGCCACCCCGGGCAGGACCGGGACGCGCTCGCCGGGCTCGACCTGACGCTGGAGCGGGGCCGCCGCGTCGCGGTGGTCGGTCCCTCCGGCTCCGGGAAGACGACGCTCGCCCAGGTGCTGCTGCGGTTCCTGGAACCCGGCGCCGGCAGCTACACGCTCGCGGGTGTGGACGCCCGCGCCCTGGACGGGGACGACGTACGGCGCATGGTAGGGCTGTGCGCGCAGGACGCGCACCTGTTCAACAGCTCCGTCCGGGAGAACCTGCTGCTGGCGCGGAAGGACGCGACCGAGGCCGATCTGCGCGACGCGCTCCGCCGGGCCCGGTTGCTGGACTGGGTGGACGGGCTGCCGGACGGGCTGGACACGCTGGTGGGCGAGCACGGCGCGCGGCTGTCCGGGGGACAGCGGCAGCGGCTCGCCCTGGCGCGGGCCCTGCTGGCGGACTTCCCCGTGCTGGTGCTGGACGAGCCCGCCGAGCACCTCGACCTGCCGACCGCGGACGCGCTCACGGCCGATCTGCTGGCCGCCACCGAGGGCCGCACCACCGTTCTCGTCACCCACCGGCTGGCCGGGCTGGACGCGGTGGACGAAGTGATCGTGCTGGAGGCGGGACGGGTGGCGCAGCGCGGACCGTACGAGGAACTGCGCGTCGTCGACGGGCCGTTGCGGGACATGGCGCTGCGGGAGGAGGAGGCGGGGACACTGGTCGCGGTGTCCTAGCCGACCCCCGCGCACACACGAGGGGGCCGCCCCGGCACAGCGTCGGGACGGCCCCCTCCGGCACGTCAGACGAGCCAGCCCACGAGGTGGACGACACCGGCGAGCAGCTCGGTCAGAACGTTCATGGCAGATCCTCCTGTGAAGGTGCATCGCGTACGTGGGACTACGCACGCTCCACGCGCCGGAACGCGTGGGGGACATGCGCAAGACACCGGTCTGCAGCCCGTTGCTTGCGCCCTACAAGGATCATCGAGTCACGCGGGCCACGGCAGCCACATGAGCATCGGGCACCCGATCCGGGGAGTGCCTGACCGCCAGTTCGATTCCGGAGGGACGCGGCAGCGAACGGACGTTGACGCCTCGTCAGCGTCGCCGGGCTTCCGGCGGCCGCCGAAGCATCCGTCCGGGGGCGTGTCCTCCCCCATGTGTACGACGTGAACGCGCCGCCCGGCCCGGAGCGGGGACAGGATCGCAGGCATGCGTCTCACCCGCCGTCGTCCGCTGCTCGTCGCCGTGCTGTTCTGCGCGCTCGCCGTGCTCGCCGCCCGGCCCGCCGAGGGCGACGGATCCCACGCCCCCGGCCACGGCTCGCCCTCCGTCAGCGCCGAGGTGGCGCGGCTGTACGAGGAGGCGGCGAAGGCCACCGAGCGGTACGAGGCCGGGCGCGAGGAGGCGGAGAAGCAGCGCGAGCTGGCGCAGCAGCTGGAGGAGCGGCTCGACCACGAGCGGCAGGAGGCCGCCGTGCTCCGTGAGGACCTGGGCCGGATCGCCAGCTCCCAGTACCGGGACGGCGGCGGGCTTCCGCTCACCGCGCACATGCTTCTCGCCGACGACCCCGAGCAGCTGATGCGTGGTCAGCGTGTGGTGCACCACGCCGAGGTCGCGCTGGACCAGGCGCTCGGCCGCAGTCAACGGGCCGAGGCGCGGCTCGCCCGGGACGAGGCGAAGGCGGGGGCGGCCTGGAAGAAGCTGGAGGAGCGGAACGAGGAACTCGCCGCGCTGCAGCGGGACATCGAGGACAAGCTCGAGACGGCGCGCCGGCAGCTCCAGGGCGAGGCGGACGCCTCGGTGGCGGCTGGCGCCTGCCGTGGTGCCGTACGTCTCGACCAGCCGCCGGCGCAGTTCACCACCCCGTGGGTGGCGCCCGTGGAGGCGTACGAGCTGTCCGCCTCCTACGGCAGCGGCGGCGCGCGCTGGGCGAACCGGCACACCGGACAGGACTTCGCGGTGCCGATCGGGACGCCGGTGCGGTCCGTGGGCAGCGGCACCGTGGTGAAGGTGTCCTGCGGCGGCGCGTTCGGCATCGAGATCGTGGTCGAGCACCCGGGCGGCTACTACACCCAGTACGCGCACCTGGCCGCCGTCGCCGTCGACCAGGGGGAGCGGGTGACTCCTGGGCAGTGGATCGGGCAGTCCGGCACCAGCGGCAACTCCACCGGTCCGCACCTGCACTTCGAGGTACGCGTGACCCCGGAGATGGGGTCGTCGGTGGACCCGGTGTCGTGGCTCACCGCACGCGGGGTGACCCTCTGAGCGGCGGCCCCGGCCGGCCCGACCCGTCCCGTGAACCGCAGGACTCAGATCCGCCCGTTCAGCAGCTGCTCGATCACCACGGCCACGCCGTCGTCGTTGTTCGCGACCGTGTGACCCGAGGCGGCGGCCAGCACGTCCGGGTGGGCGTTGCCCATCGCGTACGAGCGGCCCGCCCAGGTCAGCATCTCGACGTCGTTCGGCATGTCGCCGAAGGCGACGACCTCCTCGTGCGAGATGCCCCGCTCGGCGCAGCACAGCGCGAGGGTGCTCGCCTTGGAGACGTCGGGTCCGCTGATCTCCAGCAGGGCGCTCGGGCTGGAGCGGGTCACGGTGGCGCGCTCACCGACGGCGAGCCGGGCCAGGGTGAGGAACGCGTCCGGCTCCATCTCGGGGTGGAACGCCAGGATCTTGAGCACCGGTTCGGCGGTGGTGGGGGAGCCGTCGGCCAGCAGGTCCTCGGCGGGCGCCAGGTCGTCCGGGACCTCCATGTGCAGCTTCGGGTACGCGGGCTCCTGGTAGAAGCCGTAGGTCTGCTCCACGGCGTACACCGTGCCCGGGGCGGCGTCGCGCAGCAGGCCCACCGCCTCCAGGGCGTTGTTCCGGGGCAGCTCGCGCACCTTGACGAAGCGGTGCGCGCCCGGGCCGCCGTGCAGGTCGACGACGGCGGCGCCGTTGCCGCAGATGGCGAGGCCGTGGCCGTGCACATGGTCGCTGACCACGTCCATCCAGCGGGCCGGGCGGCCGGTGACGAAGAAGACCTCGATGCCGGCCTCCTCGGCGGCGGCCAGGGCGGCGACGGTCCGTGGGGACACCGACTTGTCGTCGCGGAGCAGGGTGCCGTCGAGGTCGGTGGCGATGAGCCGCGGTGGGGTGGTGGCGGCCGGGGTCTCGGGCTCTCGGATCGCTGAGGTCACCCGCTCATTGTCCCGCATATGCCCGCACGGTCGTGCGGGACTCCGCACATCTGAGTGATTACCGATGTCACCAGCGGCTTCTCGTCCCGCATCGGAGGGGCGGCACCCGTTCTCGTTCACCGCAGCTGCGCCAGGGCCTCCATCGCGATCCGTTCGAAGACCTTCTGGTCAGCCGCGAAGTCGGAGCCCGGGATGGGCCAGTGCACCACGATCTCGTTGAATCCCAGCTCGACGTGGCGGCCGGCGAAGTCGACGAAGGCGTCCAGGGACTCCAGCGGGCGGCCCCGGTCGGGGGTGAACCCGGTCAGCAGGATCTTGTCCAGCTCGGTCACGTCCCGGCCGATCTCGGCGCAGGCGCCGGCGAGCTTCTCGGCCTGACCGCGAATGGCCTGAACCGACTGCTCGGGTGTGCCGTCCTCGTACAGCTTCGGGTCGCCGGTGGTCACCCACGCCTGTCCGTACCGGGCCGCGAGCCGCAGTCCCCGTGGGCCGGTCGCCGCCACGGCGAAGGGCAGCCGGGGCCGTTGGACACAGCCGGGGATGTTGCGCGCCTCGTGCGCCTGGTAGAAGTCGCCCTCGTACGACACGGCGTCCTCGGTGAGCAGCCGGTCCAGCAGGGGCACGAACTCGGCGAAGCGGTCGGCGCGCTCGCGTGGGGTCCACGGCTCCTGGCCGAGGGCGGTGGCGTCGAAGCCGGTGCCGCCCGCGCCGATGCCGAGGGTGACGCGGCCGCCCGAGATGTCGTCGAGGGAGATGAGCTCCTTGGCCAGGGTGACCGGGTGCCGGAAGTTCGGCGAGGTGACCAGAGTGCCGAGCCGCATGCGCTCGGTCACGCCCGCGGCGGCGGCCAGGGTCGGGACGGCGCCGAACCAGGGGCCGTCGCGGAAACTCCGCCAGGACAGGTGGTCGTAGGTGTAGCCCGCGTGGAAGCCCAGCTCCTCGGCCCGCACCCAGGCGGAACGGCTGCCTTCGTGCCAGCGGCGGTACGGGAGGATCACGGTGCTCAGACGCAGGCTCATGCCCCGAGCCTAAGCGGCGCGTCCGGTTTCACGTGAAACACGTGAGGCCTCCCGGGCCCCCGCTGCTCGCCCGTCACCGTACTCGGGCGCTCAGCCAGGGAGTGAGCACGACCATCGGGATGAACTCCTTGTGCGTCCGGTCCCCCGGCAGCGGCACGACGAGGAAGTAGCCCGGCGGGAAGCGCCGCGCCTTCACATACGCCAGCCCGTCGAACAGCGAGCGCAGAAAGGCGGGTACGTCGTCGCGGGGGATGTCCGGGCATTCGACGCCCTCGACGTCGATCAGCGCGTCGTCCTCCGGGAACAGGCGCACCCGCACTCGGGGCAGGCCGCCGAACTCGGCATGAGCCTCGTGCGGCAGGGAGCCGTCGGGGTCGGTGGTCACACCGACGCCGGCCGCGGTGCGGCGCGAGGTCTGGTCGGCGCCGATGTCGTGGGTGACCTCGATCTCGCGTCCGTACCGCTCGGCGAGGGCACGGAGGGCGGTGACGGCGGCCTCGGTGGTGGGCAGATGCTCCATGCCGTCGATCATGGCCTACCGGCTCTCGCCGAAGCGCAGATACCGGCTGGGAACGGCCTCGGTCAGCCAGACGCCGTTGGCGCTGACGTGGAAGACATGGCCGTCGCGGTGCATGGCGCCCGCATCGACCGACAGCACCACCGGCCGTCCCCGGCGGGCGCCGACGCGGGTGGCGGTCTCGCGGTCGGCGGAGAGATGCACGGCGTGCCGGTCCATGGGCCGCAGGCCCTCGCAGCGGATCGCGTCCAGGTGCCGGGCGACGGTGCCGTGGTAGAGCCAGGCCGGGGGCACGGCGGTAGGCAACTGAAGGTCCACGGGGATGGTGTGGCCCTGGCTGGCGCGGATCCGGGAGCCCTCGACGGCGAAACGCCGCTTGTCGTTGGCGGCGACGACATGGTCCAGTTCGTCCCGGGTGATCGGGAAGCCGTGGTCCGCCGCTGCGGCGATCAGCGCGTCGATCTCCACCCAGCCGGCCGCGTCGGGGGTCAGCCCGATCCGCTCGGGCTGGTGGCGCAGATGCTTCGCGAGGTACTTCGACACCCGCACGGTGCGTCTTTCGTCCATCTGTTCAGACTGCCGGGAGAGACGCGCATCACGCGATCGATTTACATCCGAAGGTTTGATCCACAGATAAGTGAGGTTATCCACAGCGGAACGAGGGGTTCTGTGGACAACCGGCCCTCTCAGACCGGCGGCTTCACCCGCGCGACCCTCCGCGCCGCCCCCGGCAGCCAGCGCGCCAGCGCGTACGCGGCCCGCGCCTCCGGGGTGACCCGCACGACCGCCTGGTCGCGCACCACCGCGCGCAGTACCGCGGCGGCGACCTTCTCCGGCGGGTAGTTCCGCAGCCCGTACAGCCGTGCCGCCTTCCGCCGCCTGCGCCGCTCCTCCGCCGCGTCCGTGCCCGCGAATCGCGCGGTGGACGTGATGCCCGTGTTGACGAATCCCGGGCACACCGCCGTCACACCGATCCCCCGCTCCGCCAGCTCGGCCCGCAGGGACTCGCTGAGCATCAGCACCGCCGCCTTCGACGCCCCGTAGGCGGGCAGCGCCCGCGACGGCTGGAACGCCGCCGCGGACGCCACGTTGACGATGTGGCCGCCCTGCCCGCGCTCCGCCATCCGCCGTCCGAAGTACAGACAGCCGTGGATCACGCCCCACAGGTTGACGTCGAGGACCCGCTTCCAGTCCTCCGTCGTGGTGTCGAGGAAGGCGCCGCCCAGGCCGACGCCCGCGTTGTTCACCAGCACGTCCACCACCCCGTGCGCGGCGGTGACCCGCTCGGCGAGCTTCTCCACGGCCTGCTCGTCGGCCACGTCGGCCGTCTCCGCCCAGGCGTCCGCCGCGCCCCGCGCCCGGGCCTCCCCGGCGGTGCGGAGCGCCGCGCCGGTGTCCCGGTCGACCGCCACCACCCGCGCGCCCGCCTCGGCGAACGCCAGCGCGGTGGCCCGCCCGATGCCGCTCCCCGCGCCCGTCACCAGCACCAGCCGCCCGCCGAACCGGTCGGCGTACCGGCCCCCGGCCCGCCCCTCGGGCCGTCCGTCCTCCACGGACGTCACGAAGTCGGCGATCCAGGTGGCCAGCTGGTCGGGCCTGCTGCGCGGCACCCAGTGGCCCGACGACAGCGTGCGCCGGGTCAGCCGGGGCGCCCATTGCTCCAGGCCGTCGTGGAGCCGAGGCGAGAGGAACCTGTCCCCCAGCGGCGTGACGAGCTGCACGGGTACGTGCGCGTAGGCGTCGGGACGCGGGTCGCCCAGCCTGGACCGCACGTTGTCCCGGTAGAGCCAGGCGCCGTGCGCCGCGTCCGACGGCAGGGACGCCGTCGGGTAGCCGTCTCCGGGCGCCCGTTCCATACGCTCCAGCAGCCGCGGCCAGTACCGGCCGAGCGGCCCGCGCCAGGCCAGCTCGGGCAGCACGGGCGTGTGCAGCGCGTACACGTACCAGGACCGGACGCCCTGGCCCAGCAGATGCCCCGCCCGGCGTGGGGTCGGGCGGGACACCCGGCTCTTGATCCAGTGCCCGAAGTGGTCCAGCGAAGGGCCCGAGACCGAGGTGAAGGACAGGATCCGCTCCCGCGCACGCGGCGCCGTGACGAACTCCCATCCCTGCACCGAGCCCCAGTCGTGCCCCACCAGATGTACCGGCCGGTGCGGACTGACCGCCTCCACCACGGCCAGGAAGTCGTCCGTCAGCTTCTCCAGCGTGAATCCGCCGCGCAGCGGACGCGGTGCCGTGGACCCGCCGTGCCCCCGGACGTCGTAGGCCACCACGTGGAACCGCTCGGCGAGGCGCGGCGCGACCCGCGACCACACCTCCTTGCTGTCCGGGTAGCCGTGCACCAGGACGACCGCCGGCCGCTCCGGGTCGCCCAACTCGGCCACGCACAGCTCGACCCCGCCCGTCCGCACCCACCGCTGCCGCGCACCCTCGATTCCCGTCACAGCGGCGAATCTCGCAGCTGTGAGACAAGCCGTCAACAGTGCGCCCCGAGCTGTGCATAACTCTCAGGCAGGGCGTCCCCTACGGGCGCGTACGACTCCAGACGGACCCCAAGACGGCCCCGGGGTCTGACGACCGCAGTGGTACGGGTCACTACCTTCATGGATGTGACTGTGATCGCGACCGAAAGCCTGAGCAAGCGGTTCCCCCGGGTGACCGCGCTTGACCGGCTCTCCGTGGACGTCGGGCCCGGTGTGACCGGGCTCGTCGGAGCCAACGGGGCCGGCAAGTCCACGTTGATCAAGATCCTGCTGGGTCTGTCTCCCGCCACGGAGGGCCGCGCCGAAGTGCTCGGACTCGACGTCGCCACCGAGGGCGCCGCCATCCGGGAACGGGTGGGCTACATGCCCGAGCACGACTGCCTCCCCCCGGACGTCTCGGCCACCGAGTTCGTCGTCCACATGGCGCGCATGTCCGGCCTGCCGGCCACCGCCGCCCGGGAGCGCACCGCGGACACCCTGCGCCACGTCGGCCTGTACGAGGAGCGCTACCGCCCCATCGGCGGCTACTCCACCGGCATGAAGCAGCGGGTGAAGCTGGCGCAGGCCCTGGTGCACGACCCGCAACTGGTCTTCCTGGACGAGCCCACCAACGGCCTCGACCCGGTCGGCCGCGACGAGATGCTCGGCCTCATCCGCCGCATCCACACCGACTTCGGCATCTCGGTCCTGGTCACCTCCCACCTGCTGGGCGAGCTGGAACGCACCTGCGACCACGTCGTCGTCGTGGACGGCGGCAAGCTGCTGCGCTCCTCCTCCACCCGGGACTTCACGCAGACCACCACGACCCTCGCGATCGAGGTCACCGACACCGACGAGCACCCCGACGGCACCCGCGCGGTGCGCGAGGCGCTCCACGCGCGCGGGGTGACCGTCCAGGACGGCAGCGGACTGCCGGGCGCCGGCCACATCCTGCTGCTCACCGCGCAGGGCGAGGACACCTACGACCTGGTCCGCGACGTGATCGCCGACCTCGGGCTCGGCCTGGTGCGCATGGAACAGCGGCGGCACCAGATCGCCGAGGTCTTCACGAACGACGACGACGCACAGCGGAAGGAGGCGGTCGGTCATGGCGGCTGAGCAGTCCCCGCAGGCACTGGCCACCCCGGCGGGTGACACCCGTATCCACAACATCGGCTACCGCTCCTACGACGGCCCCCGCCTGGGCCGCTCGTACGCCAGGATGTCGCTGTACTCGCAGTCCCTGCGCGGCGCCTACGGCCTCGGCCGCTCGGCCAAGTCCAAGGTGCTGCCGATGCTGCTGTTCGTCGTGATGTGCGTGCCGGCCGCCATCATGGTGGCCGTCGCCGTCGCCACCAAGGCGAAGGAACTGCCGCTCGACTACACGCGCTACGCGATCGTCATGCAGGCCGTCATCAGCCTGTACGTCGCCTCGCAGGCGCCCCAGTCGGTCTCCCGCGACCTGCGCTTCAAGACCGTGCCGCTGTACTTCTCGCGGCCCATCGAGACCGGCGACTACGTCCGCGCCAAGTACGCCGCGCTGGCCTCCGCCCTGTTCATCCTCACCGCCGCCCCCCTGCTGGTGCTGTACGTCGGGGCGCTGCTGGCCGAGCTCGACTTCACCGACCAGACCAAGGGATTCGCACAGGGACTGGTGTCCGTGGCCCTGCTCTCACTGCTCTTCGCCGGCATCGGCCTGGTCATCGCGTCGGTCACGCCGCGCCGCGGCTTCGGCATCGCCGCCGTGATCGCCGTCCTGACCATCTCCTACGGCGCCGTCTCCACCCTCCAGGCCATCGCCGACGTCCAGGGCAGCGGCGACGCGGGCATCCTGATCGGCCTGTTCTCGCCGATCACCCTCATCGACGGGGTGCAGTCCGCCTTCCTGGGCGCGAGCTCCGCCTTCCCCGGCGGGGTCGGCCCCGACCGGACCGAGGGCATCCTCTTCGTCCTGGTCACCCTGGGCCTGATCGTCGGCTCCCACGCTCTCCTGATGCGCCGTTACAAGAAGGTGGGGCTGTGACAACCCTCAGCATCGACCACGTCTCCCGCTGGTTCGGCAACGTGGTCGCCGTCAACGACGTCACGATGACCATCGGCCCCGGCGTCACCGGCCTGCTCGGCCCCAACGGCGCCGGCAAGTCCACCCTGATCAACATGATGGGCGGCTTCCTCGCCCCCTCCACCGGCACCGTCACCCTCGACGGCGAGCAGGTGTGGCGCAACGAGAAGATCTACCGCCACATCGGCATCGTCCCCGAGCGCGAGGCGATGTACGACTTCCTCACCGGACGCGAGTTCGTCCTCGCCAACGCCGAGCTGCACGGCCTGGGCGCCAAGACGGCCCAGAAGGCGCTCGCCACGGTGGAGATGGAGTACGCACAGGACCGGAAGATCGCCACCTACTCCAAGGGCATGCGGCAGCGCGTGAAGATGGCGTCAGCGCTGGTCCACGACCCGTCGCTGCTGCTGCTCGACGAGCCGTTCAACGGCATGGACCCGCGCCAGCGCATGCAGCTGATGGACCTGCTGCGGCGCATGGGCGACGAGGGCCGCACCGTGCTGTTCTCCTCGCACATCCTGGAGGAGGTCGAGCAGCTCGCCTGGCACATCGAGGTCGTCGTGGCCGGACGGCACGCGGCCAGCGGCGACTTCCGCCGGATCCGCCGTCTGATGACGGACCGCCCGCACCGCTACCTGGTGCGCTCCAGCGACGACCGCGCCCTCGCGGCCGCGCTGATCGCCGACCCGTCCACCTCCGGCATCGAGGTCGACGTCACCGAGGGCGCCCTGCGCGTCCAGGCCGTCGACTTCGGCCGCTTCACCGCGCTGCTGCCGAAGGTCGCGAGGGAGCACGGCATCCGCCTGCTCACGGTCTCGCCGTCCGACGAGTCCCTCGAGTCCGTGTTCTCGTACCTGGTCGCGGCGTAGGAGGCCCTGATGTACGACCCCACAGTCGCCCGGCTCACCTACCGGGCCCTGCTCGGCCGTCGCCGGGCCCTCATCCTGGGCGCGCTGCCCCTGCTGCTGATCGTCATCTCGCTGGCGGTCCGCGCCCTCGCCGGCGCCGACGACCAGACCGCCGCCGACGTCCTCGGCGGGCTCGCGCTCGCCACGATGGTGCCGATCATCGGCGTCATCGCGGGCACCGGCGCGATCGGCCCGGAGATCGACGACGGCTCCGTGGTGTACCTGCTGTCCAAGCCGATCAAGCGGCCCACGATCATCTACACCAAGCTGATCGTCGCCGTCGCCGTCACCATGGTGTTCTCCGCGGTGCCGACGCTGATCGCCGGCTTCATCCTCAACGGCAACGGCCAGCAGGTCGCCGTCGCCTACACGGTGGCGGCGCTGGTCGCCTCCATCGCCTACGCGGCGCTGTTCCTGCTGCTCGGCACGGTCTCGCGGCACGCGGTCGTCTTCGGCCTGGTGTACGCGCTGATCTGGGAGGCGCTGTTCGGCTCCCTGGTGCCCGGCGCGCGCACGCTCAGCGTCCAGCAGTGGTCCCTCGCCGTTGCGGAGAAGGTGGCCGGCGGTGAACTGGTCACCTCTGACGTGGGCCTGACCACGGCGACGGTCGCGCTGGCCGCCGTCACGGTGCTGGCCACCTGGTACGCCGGCCAGAAGCTGCGCACGCTGACGCTCGCCGGCGAGGAGTGAGGGGCACACGCCCCGAGGTGCGCGAGGGCGGTGCCGCCGGTGTCGGCGGCACCGCCCTTCGTCATTTCCTGCGGTGATTTATTCGGTGGCGCCGGACGGGCCCGGCCGGGCACAGTGAGGTGTCCGCGCCGCCGGGAACGTCCGGCGGCCGAGAGCCGGGAGAGGAGCGGGACCATGCCCATGCACGGCAGTACGTTCCGCTTCCGTCGGGGCGGCCCGAGGCGGACTCCGGAGTAATCCCTACTGCTCCGTCGAGTCCCCCCGAGGACCGCCCGGGGCGGCCGCTTCGAGCGCGCGCACCGCGCGCGGGCCGCCCACCCGGAGGATTGGCCGAGTGGTAACGCACCGGCTTGCTAAGCCGTGGTCGGGTGAGAGCCCGCGCACGTTCGATCCGTGCATCCTCCGCCGGACGCCGGACGCCGGACGCCGGACGCCGGACGCCGGACGCCGGACGCCGGACGCCGGACGCCGGACGCCGGACGCCGGACGCCGGACGCCGGACGCCGGACGCCGGACGCCGGACGCCGAACGCCGAACGCCGAACGCCGAACCTGCCGGGCGTCAGCCCAGCAGGCGTTCCAGCACCACCGCGATGCCGTCGTCCTCGTTGGACGTCGTCACCTCGTCGGCGACCGCCCGCAGCTCGCGGTGGGCGTTGGCCATGGCGACGCCGTGGCCGGACCAGGCGAACATCGGGATGTCGTTGGGCATGTCGCCGAAGGCGATCGTCTCCGCCGCCTTCACGCCGAGCCGACGGGCGGCGAGCGACAGGCCGGTCGCCTTGGACAGCCCCAGCGGCAGCAGTTCGACGATGCCCTCGCCCGCCATGACGACGGTGACGAAACCGCCCGCGGTGCGCTCGGCCGCCGCGGCCAGCTCGTCCGAGGTCAGCTCGGGATGCTGGATGTACAGCTTGTTCAACGGGGCGGCCCAGAGGTCGGAGGCGTCCGTGAACGGCGTCGCGGGCAGCTTGCCGACGACGTCGTAACCCGGCCCGACCAGCACCTCGCCGTCCAGGCCGTCCCGGCTCGCCGCCAGGTGCAGCGGGCCGACCTCCGCCTCGATCTTCGCGAGCGCCACCCCGGCGAGCTGCCGGTCCAGCGTCACGGAGGTCAGCAGCCGTCCCGCGCCGGCGTCGTACACCTGGGCGCCCTGGCCGCAGACCGCGAGGCCCTGGTAGCCGAGGTCCTCGAGTATCGGACGGGTCCAGGGCACGGCGCGGCCGGTGACGACGATGTGCGCGGCACCCGCCACGGTGGCCGCGACGAGCGCCTCACGGGTGCGTGCGGACACCGAGTGGTCGTCACGCAGCAGCGTGCCGTCCAGGTCGGTGGCGACCAGCCGGTACGGGAAGGTGGACGACGCGCCGCTCACTTGGCGACCGGTTCCAGGATCTCCCGGCCGCCCAGGTAGGGACGCAGCACCTCGGGCACGCGGACCGACCCGTCGGGCTGCTGGTGGTTCTCCAGGATCGCCACGATGGTGCGCGGTACGGCGCACAGCGTGCCGTTGAGCGTGGCCAGCGGGCGCACCTTCTTGTCCTCGCGCATCCGGATCTGCAGGCGGCGCGACTGGAACTCCGTGCAGTCCGAGGTCGAGGTCAGCTCGCGGTACTTGCCCTGGGTCGGGATCCACGCCTCGCAGTCGTACTTACGGGCGGCCGAGGAGCCCAGGTCTCCCGAGGCGACGTCGATGACGCGGAACGGCAGCTCCAGCGAGGTCAGCCACTGCTTCTCCCACTCCAGCAGCCGACGGTGCTCCTCCTGCGACTCCTCCGGGGCGACGTAGGAGAACATCTCCACCTTGTCGAACTGGTGGACGCGGAAGATGCCCCGGGTGTCCTTGCCGTGCGAGCCGGCCTCGCGGCGGAAGCAGGGCGAGAAGCCCGCGTAGCGCAGCGGCAGCTTGCCGGCCTCCAGGATCTCGTCCATGTGATAGGCGGCCAGGGCCACCTCGGACGTGCCGACCAGGTACAGGTCGTCCTTGTCCAGGTGGTAGACGTCCTGCGCGGCCTGGCCGAGGAAGCCGGTGCCCGCCATCGACTGGGGGCGTACCAGCGCCGGGGTCAGCATCGGCGTGAAACCGGCCGCCGTGGCCTGCGCCATCGCGGCGTTCACCAGGGCCAGCTCGAGCAGCGCGCCGACACCGGTGAGGAAGTAGAAGCGGCTGCCGGAGACCTTGGCGCCGCGCTCGACGTCGATCGCGCCGAGGAGCTGGCCGAGCTCCAGGTGGTCCTTGGGCTCGAAGCCCTCGGCGGAGAAGTCGCGGACGGTGCCGTGGGTCTCGAGCGTGACGAAGTCCTCCTCGCCGCCGACGGGCACGTCGGGGTGGACGAGGTTGCTCAGCTTGAGCAGGAGCTCCTGGGTCTCGGTGTCGGCGGCGTCGCGCTCGGCGTCGGCGGCCTTGACGTCGGCCTTGAGCTGCTCGGCCCTCCTGAGCAGCTCGCTCTTCTCGTCGCCGGTGGCCCGGCCGATGAGCTTGCCGAGCGACTTCTGCTCGGCGCGCAGCTCGTCGAAGCGGACGCCGGACGACCTGCGCCGTTCGTCGGCGGAGAGGAGGGCGTCGACGAGCGCGACGTCCTCTCCACGGGCGCGCTGCGAAGCGCGCACACGGTCGGGGTCCTCACGGAGCAGGCGAAGGTCAATCACGCGGTCAAGGCTACCGGTGCGGGATGACGGCTCACGACTCACTATTGCGGTGACGCCTTCCGTGTCCCTTTCCTGAAGAAATATCCCTTGTGTTCCTCAAGGTCAATAAAAGGTGCGTGACCGCTTGAAAGAGTCGGTCGCAGGGATCAGGGTTGACCGGAAACCCTTGTGCGGAACGGGACTTGGAGCCGTGCTGTCCACAGCTGTCCACACCGCACGAGAAGTTATCCACAGGTTGTGGGGAAGATCTGTGGACGCCGGAATTGATCACTCCGAAACGCTCGGCCGACGACGGGCATTCACCGCACGAACTCGCTCCGCCGCCACTTTCGAGTGGAAAGGCCTCCCCCTAAAGGATTGATCCCTTCAAAAAGGTGGACGAAGGGTGAGGTGCGGCGCAATGAACGTGATCATGGCTCGTAGGGCGATTTGTCGACCGAAGGCCGCCTCGGTGTCGACTTGTCCCCAGGTCGAGAAGCGGACCTGTGGATAACTTCTGTGGATAACGACGATCGGCAGGGAGGACCGGCGGCGGACCGGTCAGAACCGGCCGTCCTGGCAGCGCGCCACCCAGTCCGCCGCCCCCACGAACTCCTCGTCCGAGGTCCCCGGGAACGGCGGCCGCACCTCGCCCGGCTGCACGTCCGCCCTCGGGTACGAACCGAGATAGCGCACCTGGAGGCAGATGCGCTTCAGCCCCATCAGCGCCTCCGCCATCCTGCGGTCCGAGATGTGTCCCTCGGCGTCGATGCAGAAGCAGTAGTTGCCGATGCCGGCGCCGGTCGGCCGCGACTGGAGCAGCATCAGGTTGATGCCCCGGGTGGCGAACTCGCCCAGCAGGTCACGCAGACCGCCCGGGTGGTCGTCGCGCTGCCACAGCACCACCGAGGTCTTGTCCGCGCCCGTCGGCGCCGCGGGACGCGCGGGCCGGCCCACCAGCACGAACCGGGTCTGGGCGTTCTCCGCGTCGTGGATGCCCGTCTCCAGCGCCTCAAGCCCGTACCGGGCCGCCGCGAACTCACCGGCGAAGGCCGCGTCGTACCGGCCCTCCTGGACCAGCCGCGCGCCGTCCGCGTTCGAGGCGGCCGACTCCCAGAGGGCGTCGGGCAGGTGGGTGCGCAGCCAGTTGCGCACCTGCGGCTGCGCGGCCGGGTGCGCGGTCACCGTCTTGATGTCCGACAGCTTCGTACCCGGGCGGACCAGCAGCGCGAAGGTGATCGACAGCAGCACCTCGCGGTAGATCATCAGCGGGGTGCCCGCGACCAGCTCGTCGAGGGTGGTGGTGATCCCGCCCTCCACCGAGTTCTCGATGGGGACGAAAGCGGCCTCGGCCTCGCCGGCGCGCACCGCGTCGAGCGCGGACTGCACGGACACGTACGGGACCAGCTCACGCGTGGCCGCCTCGGGAAGCGTGCGCAGAGCGACTTCGGTGAAGGTGCCCTCTGGGCCGAGATACGCATAGCTCGCTGGCATGACCTCACCCTAATGGGCCCACGCCGACAGCCCCTCCCGAGAGAGCTCCGGAGAGTGACTCCGGGCGGTTCTCACCCCTCCAGCAGCGCCTGACCCACATACTCGCCCTCCGCCGCCCCGCCCGGGACCGCGAACAGCCCGCTCGCCTCGTGGCGGATGAACGGCGTCAGCGCGTCGCCCCGGTCGAGCTTGCGCTGCACCGGCACGAAGCCGCGCAGCGGGTCCGCCTGCCAGCAGACGAACAGCAGGCCCGCGTCCGGAGTCCCGTCCGCGTCGATGCCGTCGTGGTACGAGAACGGCCGACGCAGCATCGCGGCCCCGCCGTTCTGGTCGGGCCGGGTGATCCGCGCGTGTGCGTTGACGGGGACGACCAGATTGCCCTTGGCGTCGGTCTTCTCCAGGTCCATCTCGGTCGTCTCGTCACCCCCGGAGAGCGGGGCGCCGTCCGCCTTGCGCCGCCCGATGACGCCCTCCTGCTTCCTGAGTGACAGCTTCTCCCAGTCGTCCAGCAGCATCCGGATCCGGCGGACGACCACGTAGGAGCCGTTCGCCATCCAGGCGGGCTCGCCCTGCGCGGGCACGAAGATCCGCTCGTCGAAGTCGGGCTCCTCGGGCTTCGGGTTGCGGGTGCCGTCGACCTGGCCCATGAGATTGCGGGTGGTCATCGGGCGGGCGGTGGCGCCCGGCGAGCGGTTGAAGCCGTTCATCTGCCAGCGCACCCGGGCCGCCGCGCCCGCGTCCTTCTGCACCGCGCGCAGGGCATGGAAGGCCACGAGGGCGTCGTCGGCGCCGATCTGCACCCACAGGTCCCCGTCGCTGCGGGCCCGGTCGAGACGGTCGGAGGAGAAGGCGGGCAGCGGATCCAGGGCGGCCGGACGCTGCTTCTCCAGCCCGGTGCGCGCGAAGAAGCTGTGCCCGAAACCGAAGGTCAGGGTCAGCGAGGAGGGCCCGGCGTCACGGGCCACGTCGCTGTCGCCCTCGGCGCCGAACTCCCCGGCCATCAGCCGACGGGCGGTGTCGGACCAGCGGCGCAGCAGTGCGGCCGCCTCCTTGCGCCCGGCGCCGGGCGCGAGGTCGAAGGTGAGGAGATGGCCGCGCGACTGGAGCGGGTCGGTGATGCCCGGCTGGTGTTTCACGTGAAACGGCACCTCTGTGGCGCCGACCGAGGTGAGCGGGGTGGCGCCGGAGGGCGCCGACGCGTACCCGACGGCACCGCCGGCCGCCCCGAGTACGAGCCCGGTGGCGCCGGCCGTGCCGAGCAGGCGTCGCCGCGAGATGCCCGTCCCGGAGGCGGCGGATTCGACCCGGGGCTCCTCAGGGGTGCGGGTCTGTGACAGGGAAGTGTCAGCCATGGTGGTTCAGCCGATCTGAGCGTTCTTGGAGACGGTCACCTGGTCGATGTCGGAGGTCCGCACGGTCACCTCGACCTTCCAGTCGCCCGCCATGGGGATCTGCACCCGGCTCGCCGACCAGTGTCCGGTGGTGACGTGATCGGGTGCGACGGGCAGCGGCCCGATGTTCTGGGCGGCGAGTGTGAGCGCGATCTTCACCTCGGGCACGTCGACGGGCGTGCCGTCCGGTCCCTCGACGTAGAGGTGCAGGGCGTTGTCGCCGGCCTGGGCGGGGTCGAGGTCGATCGAGACGACACCCTTGCCGCTCTTGCCGCCCGTGTCGAACGGCATGGTCAGGCTCACCGCGCCACTGCCCTGCCCGGTCGCCGAGGCCGAGGACGAGGCGGCGGTGGCCGCCCGCGCGTCCTGCTCGGTGCGCCCCGGCTCGGTCTGCGTCAGCACGGTGGTCACGGCCAGCAGTACGAGGGCGACGCCCGCCTCGGCGAGCACCGAGCGGCGCAGTCCGAAGCGGTTCGGGTCGGCGTCCCGCAGCCGCTTCTGCCGGGCGGCCTCCGCCGCGGCCCGTTGCCGGGCGAGCTGCGCGGCCCGCACGGAGTCCTGTCCGGCCTCGGCTTTCTCCGCATCGAACGCATCGGACGCACCGGAAGCCTTGGGCGGCTCAACCGCCATGGACGCCCCGGGCACCTCAGAAGTCCCGGACGCCTCGGCCGGGGCGGTGCCGGCCGGCTGCTTCTCCTCCTCGGCCCGCTCGGTCGCCTCGGCTCGCACGGCCTCCTTGGCCCGCACGGTCGCCTTGGCCCGCTCGGCTTCCTCGGCTCGCACGGCCTCCTCGGCTCGCTCGGCTTCCTCGGCTCGCACGGCCTCTTCGACCCGCTCGGTCGCCTCGGTCCTCTCCGCCTCCTCGGCCGCCTCGGAGACGCGCGCGTCCGCCAGCCGCTGCGTCCAGCGGCGCGACAGGAAGGCGACGGCGACCATCACGGCCACCAGCGCGATCTTGACGAGGAGCAGCTGTCCGTACCGGGTGTCGGTGAAGGCGGACCAGGAGCCGAGCTGCCGCCAGCTCTGGTAGACGCCGGTGACGGCCAGCGTCACCACGCTGCCGAAGGCGAGGCGCGAGAACCGCCGGACGGCGTCCCGCCCGACCGGCGTCTCCACCGGCGCGCGGTAGAGCGCGACAAGGAGGGCGGTCAGCCCGCCCAGCCAGGCGGCGACCGCCAGCAGGTGCACCACGTCGACCGGCATGGCCACGCCCGCCTGGAGACCCTGCGAGGCGTGCTCGGACATGGCCCAGCTCGCGGCCAGCCCGGCCGCGACGACCGTCCCGCCGAGGGCCAGCCCGAAGGTCAGGTCCCGCTTGTCCGGCCCCCCGTCGTCGCCCCCGCCGTCGCGGTCCGGCTCGACAGCGTCCGCCGTGCGGGCGTATGCCCCGAACAGCACCGCTATGAACAGCGCCGCCGCCGCGAGCAGCAGCAGCCGCGACACCAGGGCCGCGCCCGTCTTGGTCTGGAGGACGTCGCCGAGCAGTTCCAGGTCGAAGACGTCGCCGACCTTGCCGGAGGTGATGTACGAGCCACGCAGCATCAGCAGGCCCAGGGTGGCCGCGGTGAGCGCGAGCCAGCCGGAGACGACCAGACGCTGGACCGCCCGCACCCGGGCGCCCGGCGCCCAGCAGGCGAGGACGAAGGCGGCGCCGCCCGCCAGGACGACGAAGCCCGCGTAGGAGACGTAGCGGCCGAAGCCGTAGAGCCACCCCACGAGGCCGTCGTCGGAGCCCTGCGCGGAAACCGAGACGGTGGTCTCCGAGGGGGCGCCGATGGAGAAGGTGAAGGCGCCGGCGACGGGGTGGCTGTCGGCGGACACCACCTGGTAGGCCACCGTGTAGGTGCCGTCGGGCAGGCCGCTCACCAGCCGCACGCTGTACGTGGTGCCGCTGGGGTTGGCCGGGTCGCCCTTGTCCACCCGCTCGCCCTTGGGGTCGAGCACCCGCACGGAGTCGTCGCCCACCGCGATCGGCTCCGAGAAGGTGAGCGAGACCTGCGAGGGCGCGGTGTCGACCACCGCCCCCTGCGCGGGGTCGCTGCCGGTCAGCGCGGCGTGCGCGGAGGCGGGAGCGGCCCCGGCGAGGAGCGCGCCGGCGACGGCCAGGATCAGCAGCACCAGGGTCCGTACGCGGGGGGCGATGGTCTGGGTCACAGGGGTGTCTCCCTCAGTGTCCGGTCGTCGGGCGGTAGGTGGCCGGTTTCACCGGGAGCTCGACCGTGACGGGGTCGGAGTGGGCGAAACGCAGCTCGACGGAGACCTTCTGACCCTGCTTCGGCTTGCGCTTCAGCTGCTCGAACATCAGATGGTTGCCGCCGCTCTCCAGCACGAGGCTGCCGTGGGCCGGGATGTCGAGGGACTCGACCTCCCGCATCGACCCGTCGACGGTCTCGTGCACGGTGACCTGGCCGGCGACGTCACTGCTGACCGAGGTCAGCCGGTCCGCGGCGTCGCCGTCGTTGGTGATCGTGAGGAAGCCCGCCGCCAGGTCCGACACCGGCTGCGGCATGTACGCGGCGCCGACCGACAGCCGTGCCGAGCCGTCGTCCGAACCGCCGCACGCGGTCAGGGCGAGCGCGCCGGCCAGAGCCAGGGCGGCGGCCGCGCGGCGCCTCACGGGTTCTCACCCTTGATGATCCTGGGCAGGTCCTGGGTGTAGTCCTCAACGGTGGCGTCCTCGCCGTAGAGGACGTAACCGCCGTCCGTCTTGGGGGAGAAGGCGATGACCTGGGTGCCGTGGTCGGAGACGGTCTTGCCGTTGTCGTCCTTGCGCGGCGGGTCGATGGAGATGCCGAGGGTGCGGGCGCCGGCCTGGATGGTGGCGAAGTCACCGGTCAGACCGACGACCTGGGAGTCGATGCCCTTGAGCCACTTGCCGAGCTCGGCCGGGGTGTCGCGCTCGGGGTCGGTGGTGACGAAGACGATCCGCAGCTGGTCCTGCTGCTCCTTCGGGAGCTGCTTCTTGGCCACCGCGAGGTTGTTCATCGTCAGCGGGCAGACGTCGGGGCAGTGCGTGTAGCCGAAGTAGATCAGCGTGGGCTGCCCAGCGGTCTGCTCGCGGAAGTCGTACGGCTTGCCCTGGGTGTCGGTGAGGACGAGGTCGGGCTTCTCGAAAGGCTTGTCGAGGACGGTGGCCGCCTTCTGGCCGCCGGACTCCTCGGACACCACGGAGACGGGCGAGCCGCCGGTGCCGTCGTCGCCGCCGCAGGCGGTGAGGGTCAGCGGGACGACGGCGAGCAGAGCCGCCGCCGCGAGGGTCTTCTTGCGCATGGAATGGTCCTGGAGGTGGGTGTGCGGCGCGCACCGGGAGGCCGCGGGGCCGGGCCCGGCGCGCGCCGTGGAGAGGGGAGGCTCAGGCGGAGCGCCGGCGCCCGGCGAGCACGCCGTACGCCACGCCCGCGGCGCCGACCACGATGCCGACGACGCCCAGCACGCGGGCGGTGGTGTCGGTGCCGCCGGAGTCGTCGGACGCGGCGGTGGTCTCGGCGGAGGCCTGCTCCGCGTCGTCGGACGCCTTGTCGTCAGCGGCGGCGCCGTGCCCGTGGCCGTCCTCGGCGGGCGCGGACAGGGCCAGCACCGGAGCCGGGTTGTCGGGCTCGTCCTGGCCTTCCTGCGGCACCTCGATCCAGCGGACGACCTCCTTGTTGGAGTACGTCTGCAGGGCCTTGAAGACGAGCTGGTCGGTGTCCTCGGGCAGCGTGCCGACGGACACCGGGAACTTCTGGTAGAAGCCCGGCTCGATGCCGTCACCCTCGGCGGTCCAGGTGACCTTGGTGACGGCCTCGTCGATCTTCTTGCCGTGCACCTCGAGCGGCTCGGCCAGGCGCGACTTGGTGACCTTGATGTCCCAGCCCTCGACGGGCTGCGGCAGCACGGACGACAGGGGGTGGTCCGACGGGAAGGTGACCTCGAGCTTGGTGGTCGAGGCGTTGTCCCGCTCGTTGGGGACCTTGAAGCCGACGACCGCGTAGCCGCCCTTCGCGGCCTCCCCTTCGGGCTGCACGCTGACGTGCGCGAAGCAGGGGGAGGACACGGCGAGGACGGCGGCGCCGGCGACGGCACCGGCGGCGGCGATACGGGAAGCCTTCATGGCAGAAGCACTCCGCTTCGTAGAGGTTTTCACGGACGGTGAGGGATGCGCGGCGCGGACGGCGGTCGCTCCGCTCGGCGGGACGACGGCCGGGCGCACGCGGCGGGACCGGCGCACACGCGTGCCGCACGGAGGCGTCCCTCATCCCGTCCGGAATGCCGGACCGGTGGGTCGCCCCGCGTCAGGCGGCGAGCGCGAGTGCGGAGGCGGGGGCCGGGGGACCCCGGCGGATCACCGTGTGGTGCAGGCCCGCGGAGCGCGGGGGAAGCGATGGGAGCAGAGCGGTGCGCGGGGTGACCGGGCCGGCCTCGGGAGCGCCGGGGAGTCCGGCGCGCAGGGCCCGCACCAGGGCCAGCGCCCCGCGCAGCGACCGCACGAGGGCACCTTCGGCGACACCCTGCGCGGACAGCTCGGCCAGACGCAGCAGCGCCAGGTCGCCCCGGCGCAGCAGCCAGCCCGCGACCATCGCGGCGAGGACGTGCCCGAGCAGCATCGGCAGCGACGGCAGCAGCGACCCCACGGGGCCCGCCGCCACGGCATCGGGCCCGTGTGCGCCGGCCCCGTGCGGCACGATCCGGGCGTCGGCGAGGAGCCGCTCGGCCTGGGCCGGGCTGAGCGTGCCGGGACCGCACCACAGACGGGCCGCCTGGGCGACCAGCGCGGCGTCGGACGAGCCGGCGCCGTGCTGCCCGAGCCCGAACAGCGTGTGCAGCGCGGTCTGCCCGCCGGCCAGCAGGGCGGTGATCACCGGCAGCGGGCGGGTGCGCCCGGCGAGCGGCACGGCGACGGCGACCGCCGCGAGGAATCCCGCGCCGAGCGTCCACAGCGGGACGGCGTCGCAGGAGGCGAGCGAGTGGCCTGCCCCGGCCAGCACGACGCAGACCGCGGCGAACACCGCGGCCCGCAGGATCCGGAGTCCTCGTCCGGCGCGCGTCGTGCGCGGATAAGGGGCAGACATGGCGGCCTCATCATCGCACCAGCCCCCGGGGCGCCGTACGCCAGGTCCGCAAGATGAGGTACGACCGTAAGATCACCTGTGCGGTGCGGCGTCCCACATACACCGATCGGCTCCCCGGTACACCCGCCATATGGGCGGTGTCACGTCAACTTCGCGCTTACAGGTCACCACTCAGGGCAATACGTAACGGTATGTCGAGCCGCAGCCAGGAGGCTGGAGCATGAGCATCTGGTGGTCACTCCATCTGCGGCGTGATGCCGCCAGCGTGCCGCTCGCCCGGCGCCTGCTGCTCGGCACCATGGAGACCGCGGGCGTCGATCCCGAGATCTCCTACGACCTGTCCGTCGCCCTCAGCGAGGCCTGCGCGAACGCCGTGGAGCACGGCGGCGGCGCCGCACGCGACCACACCTCGGAGGCGTTCCGGGTGACCGCCTACCTGGACGGCGAGAAGTGCCGCATCGAGGTCGCCGACGCCGGCCCCGGCTTCCCCGCCGCCGGGCCCCGCCCCCGCCCCCAGCCCGTCCCCGCCGAGGCGGAGCACGGCCGCGGCCTGTGCCTCATCGAGCAACTGGCCGACCACGTCCACATCGGCAACAAACCGGGCCGCGGCGGCGCGGTGGTGAGCTTCGACAAGATCCTCAAATGGCGCGAGGACGCGCCGCTGACGGCGGTCTAGCCCATACGACGAGGGCCCTCCCGGCATCCGGGAGGGTCCTCGTTCATGCGTACCGGGTGCGACTCAGCCCTTGAGGCCCGCCATCCATGCCTCCACCTCGTCCGAGCGGCGGGGCAGGGCGGAGGACAGGTTCTTGTTGCCGTCCTCGGTGACCAGGATGTCGTCCTCGATGCGGACGCCGATGCCCCGGTACTCCTCGGGGACCGTCAGGTCGTCGGCCTGGAAGTACAGGCCCGGCTCCACGGTGAGGACCATGCCGGGCTCCAGCGTGCCGTCGACGTAGGTCTCGGTGCGCGCGGCGGCGCAGTCGTGGACGTCCATGCCGAGCATGTGACCGGTGCCGTGCAGCGTCCAGCGGCGCTGCAGACCCAGCTCCAGCACCCGCTCCACCGGGCCCTCGACCAGGCCCCACTCGACGAGCCGCTCGGCCAGCACGCGCTGTGCGGCGTCGTGGAAGTCGCGGTACTTGGCGCCCGGCCGCACCGCCGCGATGCCCGCCTCCTGGGCGTCGTACACCGCGTCGTAGATCTTCTTCTGCAGCTCGGTGTAGCGGCCGTTGATCGGCAGGGTGCGGGTGACGTCGGCGGTGTAGTACGTGTGCGTCTCCACGCCGGCGTCGAGCAGCAGCAGGTCGCCGGAGCGGACCGGGCCGTCGTTGCGCACCCAGTGCAGGGTGCAGGCGTGCGGGCCGGCGGCGCAGATGGAGCCGTAGCCGACGTCGTTGCCCTCGACGCGGGCGCGCAGGAAGAACGTTCCCTCGATGTAGCGCTCGCTGGTGGCCTCGGCCTTGTCGAGGACCTTCACCACGTCCTCGAAGCCGCGCACGGTGGAGTCGACGGCCTTCTGCAGCTCGCCGATCTCGAAGTCGTCCTTGACCAGCCGCATCTCGGAGAGGAAGACGCGCAGTTCCTCGTCGCGCTCGGCGGTGATCTTGTCGGTCAGCGCCTCCTCGATCCCGGCGTCGTAGCCGCGCACCACACGGACCGGGCCGGTGGCCTCGCGCAGCGCGCCGGCCAGCTCGCGGACGTCGGAGGCGGGGATGCCGTACCGCTTCTCGGCCTCGGTGAGGGAGTGGCGGCGGCCCACCCACAGCTCGCCCTGGCCGTCCAGCCAGAACTCGCCGTTCTCGCGGTCGGAGCGGGGCAGGAGGTAGATCGTCTCCTGGTGGCCGTCCGCCGTCGGCTCCATGACGAGGACGCCGTCCTCCGTCTGGTTGCCGGTGAGGTAGGTGTACTCGACGGACGCCCGGAAGGGGTACTCCGTGTCGTTCGAGCGGGTCTTCAGGTTGCCCGCCGGGATCACCAGGCGCTCACCGGGGAAGCGGGCGGACAGCGCCGCGCGGCGGGCGGCCGTCTCGGCGGCCTGGGCGATCGGCTCCAGGTCGTGCAGTTCGGTGTCCGCCCAGCCGCTCTTCATGCTCTCGGCCAGCTCGTCGGACACGCCCGGGTACAGGCCGTTCTTCCGCTGCTTGACGGGCTCCTCGTCGGCAGTCTCCGGGGTCTCCGGCAGCTCCTCCGCCACGGTCATCCTCCTCGATACGGCACTGGACCACCCCCATCGTACGGTCGGGCGGAAACGGACGAACCGGGGAAGCGCCTGTTACCTCGGAGGCACGCGCGGTGAGCGGTGCGCGGGACGGGCGGCTCAGTCGAAACGCGCCGCGAGCAGCACCACGTCCTCCGAGGTGTCCGCGCCCTCCCCGCCCTCGGGCAGCACCGCGCGCAGCACGTGGTCGGCGACGGCGCCCGGGTCGCGGCGCAGCGCCCGCGGCACCCCGGCGGCGGCGGCGTGCAGCCGGGCGAAGGCGCGGTCGGTGGGATCGCCGGTGCGGTGCAGCAGACCGTCGGTGTACAGCAGGACGGTGTCACCGGCCTCCGCCTGCACCTCCACGCTGGGCGCCTCCCAGCAGGCGAGCATCCCGAGGGGGGCCGAGACGGAGGTCTCCACGAACTCGGTGCGGCGCTCGCCGAGCAGCAGCGGCGGGCTGTGCCCGGCCCCGGCCAGGGTGATCCGGCGCACCGCGGGCTCGCAGTAGCCGAACAGCGCGGTGGCCGACCGGGCCGGTTCGGTCAGCCGCAGCAGCAGCTCCAGGTCGGACAGGACGGCGACCGGGTCCTCCCCCTCCATCACGGCGTACGCCCGCAGGGACGCCCGCAGCCGGCCCATCGCGGCGACCGCGCTGGGGCCGGAGCCGGTGACGGAGCCGACGACGAGTCCGAGCGCGGCGTCCGGCAGCGGCAGCGCGTCGTACCAGTCGCCGCCTCCGCTCGGGCAGGTGCGATGACGCGCGGCGAGCTGCACGCCGGCCACGCGCGGCAGGCGGGAGGGCAGCAGCTCCTCGGTCATCGTGGCCATCGACGCGCGCGTGTGCTCCAGTTCGAGGAGCCGGGCGAGATGCTCCGCGGCGTGCCGGACGTACAGGCCGACGAGGTGGCGCTGCCGCTCGACGGGTTCGGCGGGCTCGTCGTAGAGCCAGACGACCGCGCCGAGGCGTCCGGCGGTGTCGGTGGCGAGGGGCATGGCGTAGCTCGCTGCGTAGCCGAGGCGGGCGGCCACCTCACGGTGCCGGGGGTCGAGGCCCTTCTCGGCGAACAGGTCGGGCTCGGCGACGCCGTCGTCCCCGCCGGGCAGTCCGTCGAGGATCCGGCCGTGCGGCAGGGCGCCGCGCGGCACCGTTTCCATGTGGCCCAGGTCCGCGCGGCCGAGGCCCAGCCCGACGGTCGTGGACGGCCCGCGGCCGTCGGCGGGCTCGAGGGCGACGAGCCCACGCCGGGCGCCCACCAGGGCGGCGCCCGCGCGCAGCAGTTCGTCCAGCGCGGCGTCGAGCGTGCCGGCGCGGACCAGGCGCTCGGTCAGTTCGTGCAGGGTGGTGAGGTCCGAGACCCAGCCGGCGAGGCGGTCCTGGAGCAGCGCTCCCGGGGCGTTCTGGGGGTGTGCCACGGCGGACGGGGCGGTACCCGTGGCGGGCGCGACAGTGTGTGCGGGGGCGGGAACAGTTGAATCGATTCCGGCCACTTTCGGAGGGTGCGGAGCGTTCATGGCGTCCGGCTTTCCGGCCGGTACGTACTGCTCAAAAGCATCGCAAACCCCCATGTCGTTCTGCGTCGCCGGCAGTGTCTCCACATGTACACGTACTCGTGAGGAGATGTCCAGCATTGTCCTGCTGGGATTCCTGGTGTCCGTGGGGCCGAGGAGAACTCCCGGCAGAACTCTTGCCGAAATTCGAAGTTGGCTTGAAACTGCCTCAGGGGGAGGCTTACTGCGGTCGACTGGCCTTGCTCGACGGAGCGTCACAGCGGTCGTGATGGGTACGTACTCGGAGAAGGCCAGGGGTGGTTGGGAACCGCCCGGGAACCTGGCGACGGACCCGGGCGTCTTAACCACCGACGACCGTGCCCCATCCTCCCGTGGCGGAGGCGGAGAGAACCACGCGCGACGGTAAACGCCAGACTTCGCCACCCCACGCCGTACCCGTACTTCTGATAGACGCTGTATGGGTGGAACGGCCGCGGAGGCAGCCCATGCCCGGCCTATAGGGGTTCTCCCTGCCCGGCGCGGGGGTGTGATGCGCCAACAGGTACGCACAGTGAAGTGATCGACACATGACGTGAGTGGTCCACGGTGTTGCCAGGCGTGCAACGGAAAGGAACGAGCGCTCATGCGCGAGATCCTCGGAAGGCGACGCAGGCTCCTGTCCCGGCGCGGTGACGAAGGGCCCGATTTGATCGGTGCGGCCCTGGCCTTCGCCGCGGAGTGGCAGTGGCCCGTACTCCCCGGCGTGGCGGCCGACCCGCAGGACGGGTCCCGCTGTGCCTGCCCCGACCCGGAGTGCACGGTGCCGGGCGCCCATCCGTTCGACCCGGGTCTTCTCGCCGCCACCACCGACGCGCGGATGGTGCGCTGGTGGTGGACCAACCGGCCGACGGCGCCGATCGTGCTCGCCACCGGCGGCAAGGCCCCGTGCGCGGTGTCCCTGCCCGCCCTGCCGGCCGCCCGCGCCCTCGCCGCGCTGGACCGCCGTGGGATGCGGCTGGGCCCGGTCGTCGCCTCGCCGACCCGCTGGGCGATCCTCGTCAAGCCGTACTCCCTGGAGCAGCTGGGCGAGCTGCTGTACGCCCAGGACTTCGTCCCCGGATCCCTCCGCTTCCACGGCGAGGGCGGCTACCTGGCCCTGCCCCCGTCCGTCACCGCGCAGGGCGAGGTCCGCTGGGAGCGGGCGCCGCTGCCCGGATCGGCGTCGCCCTGGGTGCCCGACGTCGAGGCCGTGGTGGACGTGGTGGTCGACGCCCTCACTCGTACGGGTGTGAGCGCCCCCGAGATGTAGGCGGCGCCGTCGCGCGCCGCGCCCGGCACCCGGTGCCGGGCCGCTATCTTCCCGGGGCATGCCGCGTCATGCCGGGGGCCGTGCCCGGACGTCCCGCAGAGCCCGTGCGACCGCCCTCGCGGGCGTCGCGGCAGCCTGCGCGCTCGCGCTGCCACTGGCGGTGGCCTGCGCGGGCCAGGACGACGGCCGGCGCCACACCGCGGCCGGGCCGGACGATCTTCGTCCGATTTCCGTCCCCGGGCCAGGCGCTACGGAACTCCGCGCTGAGGAGAGAGGCGCGCCCGATGGACGCGTCCCCGGGAGACACGCCCCCGAGAAGGGTGCCAAGGAGATCCACGTCCCGGAGGACGGGGACGTCCTGGTGCGGGCGCCGACGGTGGACGAGGCGCCTCCGGGCGGGCCTGTGTCGACCGCCCTGCGCTGCGGCACCGCCCTGTCCTCGCCCGACGGCGTGGAGGCGCAGACGTGTGTGGCGGTGCGAGGGGAGGACGTGTGGGCGCGGACGTACTACCGCAACACCACCGGGGCGCGCCTGGACGCGGCCCTGTCCCTGCTCGGACCGGACGGGCACAGCGTGCGGAGCCGGTGCGTGGCGGGGCCCGGGGACGATCCGTCCCTGTGCGAGACGCCGCGCGTACGCCTGAAGAGCGAGCCGCTGCGGTACACGGCGGTCGCGGAGTTCGCGGCACAGGCGGGCGGTGCGCAGGAGGGGCGGCTGCTGCTGCGGGCCGGGAGCACCTCCCGTCGGTGACGGACCGGTGAGGCGCGCAAGAGCCTGTGCCGACGCCTGGGGACGCGCCGGGTGCCGGAGTTCGGAGCGGCTGACGCGGGAGGGCCCGTACGCAGGGCGCGCGGCGGGCATGTAAAGACCCGGTTGCTGGCGACGGGGGATGCACCAGCAACCGGGCTACTGGAACGGTAACAAGAGATCGGCGGTAAGCAAATTCGATCTCGGTGTTTCCGGTCACCGACTGGCTTGCGCGTATGGGGAGTTACGCGAGCGTAAGGAGATTCGTCCCGGGCGGTTCAACCGCCCGGGACGCCTGCGGGAAACCGGGTGCGGAGCGACTCAGCTCAGCGTGACCTGGCGGTTCGTCAGACCGCCGCGCGCCCGGCGCTCGTCCGCGGTGAGCGGAGCGTCGGTCGCCAGTGCGGCGGCGAGCCGCTCGGCGAACTCGGCGGCCGGCTTCTCCACGTCCTCCGCGCGGACCTCGCTCGGCAGGTCCCAGACCGGCACGGTGAGCCCGTGAGCGCGGAAGGAGCCGACCAGACGGGTGCCCTCGCCGAGGGAGGAACGGCCCGCCGCGTGCAGCCGCGCGAGCGCGTCCAGAAGCTGCTCCTCCGGGTGCGGCATGACCCACCGCAGGTGGTTCTTCTCGGGCGTCTCGCACCAGTACGCGGAGTCCACGCCCGTCAGCTTCACAGTCGGGATCGCGGCCGCGTTCGCCCGCTCCAGAGAGGCGGTGACGTCCGGGGAGGCGTTCTCCGGGTCCGGGACCCAGAACTCGAACCCGTCGTGCACGACCGGCTCGAAAGCGCCCTTCGGGTCGAGCAGGTCCTGCAGCCGGGGGCCGTCGGCGGGCGCGCGGCGGGCCTGCACCGGGGTGCCCGGCTCGGCGGTCAGCGCGCGCTGCAGCGTGTCGGCGAGGTCGCGGCTGAGGTCGCCGGAAGGCGTGTCGTTCTGCAGGCCGAGCAGCACCGAGCCGTCGTCGCGGCGCAGCGCCGGCCAGGCCATCGGAAGCACCGTGGCCAGGGTGACGGACGGAACTCCCTCGGGCAGGCCGTCCTTCAGGGTCAGCTCGACGGTCGCGGCGGGCACCAGCTCGCGCAGCGCCACCCAGTCGCACTCGCCCGGAAGACCTTCGAACGGGCGGTGCACCAGCTCGGTCACCGCCTGCGCGGCTGCGCGGCCGTGGCACGCCTTGTAGCGGCGGCCGCTGCCGCAGGGGCAGGGCTCGCGGGCGCCGACGACCGGGATCTGCCCGTCCGTGAGCTGCGGGCGCTTGGCCTTCGTCTGGGGTCGCTTCTTGGCCATCGTGGGTGTCTCCCGGTTACGGCTCGTCTCGTACGGCGCGAGCCTAGCCGTTCGCGCCACGGCCGACGGGAACCTGTGGACGACGGGGCGGTCCGTGGACAACCCGGGGCGCGTCGGCGCGACCCCTTCGGGAGAGCTGTATGCGGTGCCGGCTGTCTGGGGAGCCGGACCGGATGCCGGATGCCGGATGCCGGATGCCGGATGTCGGGGGAGCCCGGTCCTGTGTCGGTGGTGGGGGAGCCGGAACCGGTGCCGGTGCCGGTGGCGGCTGTCGGGAAAGCGGGCAGGGGTGTCGGCTGTCGGGGAGACGGACCGGATGCCGGCCGTCGGGGGGAACCCGGTCCCGCGTCGGTGGTCAGGGGAGCGGGAACCGGTGCCGGTGCCGGCTGTCGGGGAGACGGACCGGATGCCGGCCGTCGAGGGGGCGGACCCGTGTCGGCGGTCGGGGAACCCGACACCGGTGCCGGCCGCTGCGGGAGCCGGAACCGGTGTCGGCTGTCCGGAAAGCCGGACGGTGTCGGCTGTGGGAGAGCCGGGCCCGATGCCGGCTGTCGCGGAGCCGGCTCCGGCGACCGTCTTCCGGAAGGGCCCGGCCGGTACCGGCCGCGATCCGCCCGGGCGGCCGCACCGGTCCAGGCGATCAGTCCAGGTCGTCGAAAACGTCCGCGAAGTCCAGCCCCGTGAGGCGCGCGACCGGCGGGGCGGTCACCCGTGCCGCGAAGTCCTCACGGCGGTAGCAGCTCCCGGCGTCCGGGTCGTGCACGTCCTCGTGGACGACGACCCACACCGTGACCTCCCCGGGCACCTCGTCGCGCACGCCCCAGTCGTCGGAGAGCGCGGAGATGATGTTGAGCCCACGGCCGCCGTGCGCGGTGACCGACGGGGTGGCAGGCGCTGGGCGGGTCGGACCGCCCCCGTCGGTGACCTCGACGACGAGCCGGCCGCGCGGGTCCACCCGCCAGGCCGCACGCACGTCGCCGTCGCCCGCCAGGCTGTCGCCCAGGGGCCGGCCGTGTTTGCAGGCGTTGCTCAACAGCTCGGAAAGGATCAGTACGGCATCGTCGACGACCGATTCCGGGACGCCTCCGTCACGCAACTGCGTGCGCATCCGGCGCCTCGCCTTCCCCACGCCCGCAGGGCCATGGGGCACGGCCATGCTCGACGACGTGGGCACCTCCTGTGCCACCACCAACGCCACCCCCGAGACCTCCTTCGCCCCACGCCACGGTGTGGATGCCCCATCGGCCTGAACCGGAAACCGGCCCATCCGTGCGCGGTGACGCATTCGGAACGATCGAACACGCACCGAACGCGCCGGAGCACTCCCCGTAGTCGCATGGCTGGATTTCGTCGATGTGGCCGAGATATGAGGATGTGGGTGACCGGTCCCGTGGGTCAAGAGGTGGGTGATAACCACTGGGACACAAGGGGCGGATGCGACGGCCGAGGGCGCGAGGTCCCGGGGTGCGCTTTCCGGCCCGTCCGCCGGGTCCGGCGCGCTGAAGCGCGCGGATCGCCCCACATCGCGCCGCGTCGATCCGTACCGGCAAGTGTCTCCGTCGGCCCGTCGGCCCGTCGGCTCAGCGCCCGAGCCGGTCCAGCACCGCGCGCGGCCGGTTGGTGATGATGGCGTCCACGCCCAGGCCCACGCACAGGTCGACGTCCGCCGCTTCGTTGACCGTCCAGACGTGCACCTGGCGCCCGGTCCGCTTCAGACGCTCGATGTAGGCGGGGTGGCTGCGCAGGATGCGGATCGACGGGCCCGCGATGTCCACGCCCTCGGGCAGCCGCCCGTCGCGCAGTCGTGGTGTGACGAACTGCATGAGGTACACCGTCGGCAGCGTCGGGGAGGCGGCGTGCACGCGGTGCAGGGAGCGCGCGGAGAAGCTCATGACGCGCACCGGTGAGTCCTCGCGGGAGGCGGGCGCGTCCAGCCCGAAGCGCTTGAGGAGGACCAGCAGTCGTTCCTCGACCTGCCCCGCCCAGCGCGTGGGGTGCTTGGTCTCGATCGCCAGTTCCACCCGGCGCCCGGCGTCGGCGACGAGCTCCAGCAGCCGTTCCAGGGTGAGCACGGAGGTGGCTTCGCGGTCCTCCGGGCGGTGCTCCCAGTCGGGCTCCTCGACGCGGGGCCCGCCGGCCGCGTCCCGGGTCTTCCACGAGCCGAAGTCGAGCGCGGCGAGGTCGGACAGCTCGAGCGCCGAGACGGCGCCGCGCCCGTTCGACGTACGGTTGACGCGACGGTCGTGTACACACACCAGGTGTCCGTCGGCGGTGAGGCGTACGTCGCACTCGAGTGCGTCCGCGCCGTCCTCGATCGCCTTGCGGTACGCGGCCAGGGTGTGCTCGGGGGCGTCCTCGGACGCCCCGCGGTGCGCGACGACTCGGGTCAGGTGCTGACGTGCGTGGGTCACCGCGTCATGGTGCCACCGCTCGCCGGTCGGCGGGCGGGCGGTGTGGCGCGATCGGTACGGCAGTCCGGTCGGAGCCATCGAGTGGCACACCTTACGTGAGTAATGCCCTATATAAAGAATGACCCCGGACCCACAGGAACGGCTTACGGTGCCCTGACGGCGCGTGGGAAAAGCTGACGTCATACAAAGAGACGTGCACAGCTCCATCTGCATCGCGCCGGACTCAGGCGCGCGTGACATGCGGGCCCGAGTGCGACCGAGACCGAACAGCCGTGGATCGAGGAGAGAAGCTGTGAGCACCGAGAACGAGGGCACCGCGGTACCCCCGGCCCCGTCGGCTCCGCCGCCCCCGGCGGATGCTCCCGCTGCTTCCGCACCCCAGGGCGCACACCCGGGGTCGGCTCCGGCGGCCGGCGACCCCTACGGCCCCCCGGCCTCCCAGGTTCACCACGACCCGGGCGAGTCCACCTCCGCCCCCGACCCCTCCTGGCCGCCGCCCCCGCCACCGTCCACCCCGGCGTACGGCGGTGACGGCGGCGCGGGACACGGCGGCGCGGGACACGGCGGCGCGGGCCAGGGCTGGGGTGGTGGCGGCTGGGGCGCCGGCTGGGGCGCCGCGCACCAGCAGCCCGCGCCGAAGAACGGCCGCGGGCGCGGCGGGCTCGTCGCCGCCGTCCTGGCGGCCGCGCTGGTCGCGGGCGGCCTGGGCGGCGGCCTCGGCTACACACTCGCCCGGGAGAACGACAGCGGCGGCTCGACGACCGTGTCGGCGGGCACCACCGGCGGCAACGTCAAGCGCGACCCGGGCACGGTCGCCGCGGTCGCGGCGGCGGCGCTGCCCAGCACGGTCACCATCGAGGCGGCGAGCAGCAGCGGCGAGGGCGGCACGGGCACCGGCTTCGTCTTCGACAAGCAGGGCCACATCGTGACCAACAACCACGTGGTGGCGGACGCCGTCGACGGCGGCAACCTCTCCGCGACGTTCCCCGACGGCAAGAAGTACGAGGCGGAGGTCGTCGGCAACGCGCAGGGGTACGACGTCGCCGTCATCAAGCTGAAGAACGCGCCGTCGGACCTCAAGCCGCTCACCCTGGGCAACTCCGACGACGTGGCGGTCGGCGACTCGACCATCGCGATCGGCGCGCCCTTCGGCCTGTCCAACACGGTGACGACCGGCATCATCAGTGCGAAGAACCGCCCGGTCGCCTCCAGCGACGGCAGCGGCGACAAGGCCTCCTACATGAGCGCGCTGCAGACCGACGCGTCGATCAACCCGGGCAACTCCGGCGGTCCGCTGCTGGACGCGCAGGGCAACGTGATCGGCATCAACTCCGCGATCCAGTCGACCAGCAACGGCGGCTTCGGCACGGGCCAGGCCGGCTCCATCGGCCTCGGCTTCGCCATCCCGATCAACCAGGCCAAGTACGTCGCCCAGGAGCTGATCAAAAACGGCAAGCCGGTGTACGCCAAGATCGGAGCGTCCGTCTCCCTGGAGGCCACCACCAACGGCGCGAAGATCACCGAGCAGGGCGTGGGCGGCACCGAGCCCGTCGATCCGGGCGGCCCCGCGGACGAGGCGGGCCTGAAGCCGGGTGACGTCATCACCAAGCTCGACGACCGGGTCATCGACTCCGGCCCCACGCTGATCGGCGAGATCTGGACCCACAAGCCCGGCGACGAGGTCACGATCACCTACGAACGCGGCGGCAAGGAGCGCACCACGGAACTCACCCTGGGCTCCCGCGTGGGCGACAGCTGACCCCACCCGCCACTCCCGAACCCGTTACCCTTGTCCCCGCGCCGCCGATCACCGGCCGGCGCGGGGAGGCGTGCCCGAGCGGCCGAAGGGAACGGTCTTGAAAACCGTCGTGGCAGCGATGTCACCGTGGGTTCAAATCCCACCGCCTCCGCGCGATGAGCAGTGAGAACGGCCCCTGACCCGAGTAGTTGGCCAGGGGCCGTCCGTATGCCCGGGCTCCGACGCCGTCCGGCTTTCCCCGTGGCTCACCACTCGATCGGGCACGGCCGGGGCACGGCCGGCCGGACACCGGGCCGACTCGCCCGGGGCGTGTCGTCTCCAGTGCACAGGTCGGGTCAGGCTCCGGAGGAGAGCAGGGAAGCGTTCTCACCTCTGGAATCGCTTGCTTCGCGCTTCTCCGCACCAGTACGGCACCGCTCGGCCCTCTCGACGGGCGTCCAGTTGCTCGGTGCAGGGCGCATCAGAAGTCGGCGGCGTCCCCCACTGTCCGTCGTACCTCCAGAACTCTGTCGACACCGGTGAGCTCACAGAGCCGCCGGACCTGCCGTGACGGCGAGACCACGCGCAGGGTGCCTGTCTGATGGTTGAGGATCAGCAGATTCAGAAACGTCGAGTCCGCGAAGGTGACGCCGGAGGCGTCCAGCACCACTTTCGGATGCCGTCCGACAGCGGCCTTCAGTGCATCCGCCAACGGCCTGACCGTGTGCATGTCGAAGGAGCCGTGCGCGGTGACGACCCAGGCGCCGCGGTATTCGTACTGGTACACCGAGGCCTGTTCCGGGACACGCTCGATGGCCCGTCTCGGCGTCGGCTTCTCGTCGGCGTCACTCATGAGTGTCGGCGAGACAGCCTCGTCCCAGGGCACCATCGGGCTCCTCCTGCTGTGCCGCTCCCACGCGGGAGTGGGTCATCGATTACCTGAAAAGTATGTCATGTATCTGTGTTCCGGCAACGGTGGGCCGTAAAATGCAGAGCATGGTTGGAGTGCCCGAACCTCACACCGGATGGACGTTCATCACCAATCACGCGCGTGTGCTTGCAGCCATCGCCGACAACCCGAACGTCCGGATCCGCGACATCGCCGCCCACTGCCGACTCACCGATCGTGCCGTCCAGCGGATCATTTCGGATCTCGAGCAGGATGGTTACCTCTCCCACACCCGTGACGGGCGCACCAACACCTACCGCATCGAGCCGGACAAGGTGCTGCGCCACCCGGCAGAAGCCGGCCTCCCGGTGGCCTCTCTGCTGTCCCTGCTCGTGCAGGACGAGACCGAACGCGTCAGGAAACCGGTCACTCAGTACGGACGGTTCGGGTCAAGCGCTGTGAAGTAGTGCCGGGTCGGATGCCGTCCGTCGCGTCCCGTGCTCGCCTGTACCGGTGGTTGAGCCGATGCAGCCGAACGCCTTCGGGCACGTAGAAGGGCACGGTGGCGATGACGGAGGCGGGGTCGGCAGAAGCACGCGCTCGTGACCCGCGGCATCGTCAAGCGGCTTCTGACCTGAGTCTCAGGTCGAGGGCCGTTGCCATGCACCGGCGCCGATGCGACGGCACACCTGAGTACCTGAGCTCATGTGCGACACCCGCCGCAACACCACACTGACCGCATGAGCTCAGGAGAAACGCCACCGGCGGATGAGCCCTCCACCGGCCCGCAGATCGGCGTCAGCGCGGCGCTGCTTCTTGTCGACCTCATGCTCGTCGCCGGGTCGGTGTACTGCGTCGGAACAGCGGGCTGGGCCGGCAGCTACGAAAGTGGCGGCTCGGCGGCGTCGGGTGCGTCACGGACGGCGGCGCAGGCGATGTGGCTTCTGGGCGGCGGCGCAGTCCTGACAGGCGGCGGCCTCCTCGCCCTGGGGTGGCGCATCCCCGGCATCGTGCAACTGGTCGTCCTCGGCGTCGGGGCCGTGCTGGTGTCCGCCATGGGGGCCGGTTGAGTGCTCCGGCAAGCGGCCGTTGCCTTCAGCCGGCGCCGGTACACGGCCACCCCCTCCGCCCCCCGGCGGAGCCTGGCCGCCGCCCGCCGACGGCAGCGGACCCAACTGCCGTGTCAGGCGGGCGCGGAGGAGTTCGTACTCGGGGTGGCGGCGGGGCGGCGGGCCCGGAGGCCGTGTCACCGTGCGGGGTGGGGAGAGGGTCTCACCCGCTCGGAACTGTTCCAGCGTCAGGTCGAGTTCGACGCCGTTGGGGAGGCGGTTCCACCAGTGGTAGCCGTGCGGGGATCCGGCCCGGCGGACGGCGGCGACCAGGAGGTCGCCGCCGAAAAGGTCGTTGACGACCAGCGTCGTAATGTCGCAGTGGCCCACGGACGGATTGTCCGGGCGCCAGTCGGGCAGATCGTCGGGCGAGCAGGTGTCGGCCGCCCAGCAGGCGCGGATCGCCCTGTCGAGGGCGAGCAGGGACCACGGCGGCCGGGTGGCGGCGGCGTCACCGTTCATGACGCCGCCCGTAGCAGGCGGAGCTGGCCGATCTCCGTCGCGTTCTTCATCAGCTCCGCGTTCACCCAGGCCAGCATGTGCGCCTTCGTGTGGGACGGGTCGTCGGGCCAGGGGAAGGGCGCCGGAGTGTCCAGGTCGGCGTCCGTGAGGGTGTCGAGGTGGGCGAGCCACTCCGTGCGCAGGAAGCGGAGCCAGGTGAGCGTGGGTTCGCCCGCGCCGGGCCACAGGATCTCGGTCCGCTCGCGCGGACGCTCCCCTCGCGCGTGGTCCAGCGTCACGCTCCACCACCAGCCGATGTGCCAGCTCACCCACGCGACGGTGGGCACCGGTACGGGGTCGGGCTCGGTGTCCGCCCAGTCGGGGACCCACGAGCCCTCGGGCGACCGGCGGAGAGTCCAGCAGAGCGGGGCGGGCTCCCAGAGGAAGTCCTCCGGCACCAGGCGTTCCAGGTGGTACTCGAACAGGGACCAGGTCAGGTCGAACTGCCGGCGGAGGAGGCCGACCCGGCCGGCGGCGGAAGGGGTGGGCGCGGTCACAGTTCCTCGTCGGCGGCGAGTCGCTCCCAGTCCATGTCCAGCAGCTCCGTCTCCGCGTCGTACCCCGCGGGGATGCACGACGTCGGCTGGAACCAGACCACGGTGAGGCGGGAGCGGTACAGGGCACGGTCGTGTCCCGGGTCGAGGGCCTCGGAGCGGAAGCTGCCGACGCAGGTCACGGCGGGCAGCACCTCCACCGGGCCGAAGGCGCCCGCGAACTGGTCGGGGTACTCGCGCGGCGGTGGAATCAGATGCACCGGGGCGCCCGGGTGGAAGCGTTCGGCGGACCGGAGCAGCCCGGCGATCGCGTGGTCGTTCAACGGCTTGCACGGGTATCCCTCGAGCACGTTCGCGTACGTCGCCGACAGGTGCACCCCGGTCAGGTCGACGGAGCGGCCCGAGGTGAGGACGACGCGGGAGAGTGCCATGGTCGGCACTTTAAGACGCTGGTGCATGCGGGTCTTTCGATTTTCGGGCGCGTGCGCGGGAGGGCGTGGGGGGGGGCGGGGAGAGAGGAAGGGGAGGGCCGGCCGGGCCTCAGCGGGCGGTCAGGCGCGCGGCCGACGCGATCGTCGCGCGTGCCTCGCGTTCGGACAGGCCGGTGGCGCGGGCCGCGTCGACCAGGGGTTCCACCAGTTCGGGGCCGATGCCGTTCTCGTAGGCACGGCAGGCCGCCCAGAACAGGCGGGTGTTGCGCTGGCCCTCGTGCGCCGCGAGGACGAACTGGACCAGGCCCTGGCCGTGGTCACCGGCCGACGGGGGCGTCGGGTGGTGGGCGCGGGGCGGCGGCAGGAGCAGGCGCAGCAGGGTGGGAGGGCAGGGCGCGGGGGCCAGGCCGGCGGTGCCGGGCGCGGCCCGGTACGTGCCGTGCTCCGTACGGGAACCGGGGCCGACGAGGTACCCGCCCGCGCCGCGGATGTCGATGCCGGGGGCGAGGCGGCCGGCGGAGTTGGGGACGACGACGTCGGGCGGGCCGCCGAGCCACAGGTGGCGGCCGCCGCTCGGGGTGAGGACGACCACCGTGGGCGGGACGGTGAAGCCGTGCCGTGAGGCGAGGGCGCGCAGGGCGCCGCCGGGATCGGTGCCGTTCTTGGTGTCGAGGTCGACGCCGACGAGGTGGTGCGGGGGCAGACCGCAGGCGATGCCGTAACCGGTCGCGCGGGGCGCGGCAGCGAACAGGGCGCGGATGCGCGTCGGGTCGGTGGTGGCGTCGTACACGCCGTGGCCGAAGCGGCCGCACTCGCCGCGGCAGGGCGGGTGGGAGGGGTCGTCGCGGTGGGGGGAGCGCAGGGCCGGGAGCTTGGTGCGGGACAGCGGGATGACGGCCAGCCCGCGTTCGGCGGCTGACAGGGCGTGTGCGAGGGCCAGCGTCGTGGCCTGCCGGTCGGTGGTGGCCATGGTCCTATGTTCGTACGTATGTTCGAAGAAGGGAAGGGGGTGAGAGGTGCCACCCAGGGGGTGAGAGGTCCGGCCGGGCGGACGCAGAAACGCTTCCGCCCTTGGGGTGCCGGGATCGTCACCACCCCGGGGCGAACAGGCCCCGAATCAGGGTCGACTCGGGGTTTATCGGCGTCTTCTCACGCTTGCGTGCGAATCACGGCTTCCGAGGTGGTTCCGCGGCGTCCGGTGGGCAATCCTGATCTTGCGACGTCGTGCACAGCGCCAGGGCGGGGGGCCAACTTCCCTGGTGAAAGCCGTAGTTCACGCATGGACGGCCTTGACCCGGTGCGTCCTTGGTTCTGGAGGGAACACAACATGGCAACCATCCGTACCGCCCGTGTCATCGCCGCCGCCGCCGCTCTCCCGCTCGCGGCCGCGCTCTTCGCGGGAGTCGCGACGGCGGACAACGGCGTCGGCGCCCTCGGTACCGGAGTCGGCGGGGACAACTTCGGGAACTCCGCCACCACACAGCAGCAGGCCGTAGGGGCCGGCGCCGAGAACGAGAGCAACACCGCCCAGGTCAACGGCTCCGCGTTCACGACCGTCAACCAGGGCGAGGACAACGTGGCCGTCAGCTTCGCCCCCTTCTGGTGGCCGGCGCTCTGACCGCGTAGGCAGGGGGGAATCCGGGGGGGGAAGGGGGATGCCGGACAGGGGGAGGACGTCGGTCGCGGCGGCGCTTCGGCGCCGCCGTGCCGGACGGCCGGTCATCAAGACGGCGCGCCGTGCGTCAGGGGGGACCCGCAGGACCCCTCATCCGCTCGTCCACCTCTGGGAGGTGAGGCGGGCCCCACCCCTACAACCTGAGGGGGACCCGGCTTCGGGACCTGCGGGCGATCCGCCGGGCGGGCCCCGCTCCTAGCGTGGACGACATGACCACACCCGTCTGCACCAGCGCTTCGAACGCCGCCGCCCCGGCGACGCAGACCCTCCCGTACGCGTCGTTCTCGTCGTACATGAGGGCCCGCCAGCCGGTGCTCCTGCGGACCGCCCGGTCGCTGACCGGAAACCCCAGCGACGCGGAGGACCTGCTGCAGACCGCGCTCGCCAAGACGTACGTCGCCTGGGAGCGGATAGAGGACCACCGGGCGCTGGACGGCTACGTCCGCCGGGCGCTGGTGAACACGCGCACCTCGCAGTGGCGCAAGCGGAAGGTCGACGAGTTCGCCTGCGACGAGCTGCCCGAGCCGGACCCGCTGCCGGCCGGCGACGACCCCGCCGAGCAGCAGGCCCTGCGGGACGCGATGTGGAGAGCGGTCATGCGGCTGCCCGCGCGTCAGCGGGCGATGGTCGTGCTGCGGTACTACGAGGACCTCAGCGAGGCGCAGACGGCAGAGGTGCTCGGTGTATCGGTCGGGACGGTGAAGTCGGCCGTGTCGCGGGCGCTCGGCAAGCTCCGCGAGGACGCTGAGCTGGGACTTGTTCGTGGTTGAGAGGATATGAGCGGGTCCTGACGGAAAATGTCGTCCGCCGGAGGGTGATCGATCATCCGCTCCCCTAGTGACATACCGCGCGGTATGTGCGCAGAATCAGCGCACACCGTACCGACGCCAGGCAATGTCGCCCAGGAGGACGCCGTGCTGAGCACCATGCAGGACGTACCGCTGCTGATCTCGAGGATCCTGACCCACGGGTCGTCGATCCACGGCACTTCGCAGGTGATCACCTGGACCGGCCAGGGGGACCCGCAGCGCCGCTCCTACGCGGAGATCGGCTCCCGGGCCGCCCAGCTGGCGCACGCCCTGCGCGAGGATCTCGGCGTCCGCGGCGACGAGCGGGTCGCCACCCTGATGTGGAACAACGCCGAGCACGTCGAGGCCTACTTCGCGATCCCCTCGATGGGCGCCGTGCTCCACACCCTGAACCTGCGCCTGCCGGCCGAGCAGCTCGCGTGGATCGTCAACCACGCCGCCGACCGCGTGGTCATCGTCAACGGCTCGCTGATCCCGCTGATCGCCCCGCTGCTGCCGCACCTCAAGACCGTCGAGCACGTCGTCGTCTCCGGACCCGGCGACCGCTCCGCCCTGGCCGACACCCACGTCCAGGTGCACGAGTACGAAGAGCTGATCGCCGGACAGCCCGTCGCCTACGACTGGCCGGAGCTGGACGAGCGGGCCGCCGCGGCCATGTGCTACACCTCCGGCACCACGGGTGACCCCAAGGGCGTGGTCTACAGCCACCGTTCGATCTACCTGCACTCGATGCAGGTCAACATGACCCAGTCGATGGGCCTGACCGACCAGGACACCTCCCTGGTCGTCGTCCCGCAGTTCCACGTCAACGCCTGGGGCCTGCCGCACGCCACGTTCATGACCGGCGTCAACATGCTGATGCCGGACCGCTTCCTGCAGCCCGCCCCGCTCGCCGAGATGATCGAGGGCGTGCAGCCGACGCACGCCGCCGCCGTCCCCACCATCTGGCAGGGTCTGCTCGCCGAGCTCACCGCCCGTTCACGGGACGTCTCCTCCCTCACCCAGGTCACCATCGGCGGCTCCGCCTGTCCGCCCTCGCTGATGGAGGCGTTCGACAAGCTGGGCATGCGGGTCTGTCACGCCTGGGGCATGACGGAGACCTCCCCGCTCGGCACGATCGCCCGCCCGCCGGCCCACGCCGTCGGCACCGACGAGGAGTTCGCCTACCGGCTGACCCAGGGCCGCTTCCCGGCCGGCGTCGAGGCCCGCCTCACCGGCCCCGGCGGCGAACGCCTTCCCTGGGACGGCGAGTCCGCGGGCGAGCTGGAGGTGCGCGGCCCCTGGATCGCCGGCGCCTACTACAACGGCCCCGACGCCGAACCGCTGCGCCCGGCCGACAAGTTCAGCGCGGACGGCTGGCTCAAGACCGGCGACGTCGGCACCATCAGCGCCGACGGCTTCCTCACCCTGACCGACCGCGCCAAGGACGTCATCAAGTCGGGCGGCGAGTGGATCTCCTCGGTGGAGCTGGAGAACGCGCTGATGGCGCACCCGGACGTCGCCGAGGCCGCCGTGGTCGCCGTCCCCGACGACAAGTGGGGCGAGCGCCCGCTCGCCACGGTCGTCCTCAAGGAGGGCGCCGCCGCCGACTTCGGCACGCTGCGCGCCTTCCTCCAGGAGGAGCGGAAGATCGCCAAGTGGCAGCTGCCGGAGCGCTGGACGGTGATCGAGGCGGTGCCCAAGACCAGCGTCGGCAAGTTCGACAAGAAGGTGCTGCGCCGCCAGTACGCCGAGGGCGCGCTGGACGTCACGCAGCTCTGACCGACGCCCGGTCCCGGACACGCGCCGGGCGGTGAGCGCGACACCCGCGCCCACCGCCCGGCGCGGTGCTGTCCGTGCTGTCCGTGCTGTCCGTGCCCACGGCCCGTACCCGGACCGTCAGTTGGTTCCGATCCGCGAGAGCAGGTCGACGATCCGCTCCTGCACCTCGGCGCTGGTGGACCGCTCCGCGAGGAACAGCACCGTCTCGCCCGAGGCCAGCCGCGGCAGGTCCGCCGCGTCGACGGCGGCCGTGTAGACGACGAGCGGGGTGCGGGTGAGCTGACCGTTCGCCCGCAGCCAGTCGATGATCCCGGCCTGTCCGGCCTGGCGGTGCACCTGCATCAGGTCCATCACCACCAGGTTCGGCCGGAACTGACCTGCCAGCGTCACCGCGTCGGCGTCGCTCGCGGCCCGTGCGACCTGCATCCCGCGCCGCTCCAGCGTGCCGGTCAGGGCCAGCGCGATCTCCGCGTGCTCCTCGATCAGCAGGACGCGCGGCGGGTGCTGCTCGCTGTCACGCGGCGCGAGCGCCTTCAGCAACACCGCCGGGTCGGCGCCGTAGGCGGCGTCGCGGGAGGCCTGGCCGAGTCCGGCCGTGACCATCACCGGCACCTCCGCCACGCCCGCCGCCTGACGCAGCGACTGCAGGGCGGTACGGGTGATCGGCCCCGTCAGCGGGTCGACGAACAGCGCCGCCGGGAAGGCCGCGATCTGCGCGTCGACCTCCTCACGGGAGTGCACGATCACCGGCCGGTAGCCGCGGTCGCTCAGCGCCTGCTGCGTCGACACGTCCGGCGCGGGCCACACCAGCAGCCGGCGCGGGTTGTCCAGCGGCTCCGGCGGCAGTTCGTCGTCCATCGGCTGCGGACGCGGCGTGTCCGCGACCTCCACGGCCCCGCCCGGACCGTCCAGCGGCTCGGGACCCTCGGCGGCGTCCGCGTCCGGGGCCCCTATCGCGTACGAGCGTCCGGCGGCCTCCGTGGCCGGCGCGAGCCGGGACTGCCCGGCCGGCGTCGCCGTCGGCTGAGCCGCGGGCTGGGCGAGGGCGGCGGCCGGGGTGAGGTCCTGCTGCGGCGCGGGAGCCTGACCGGCGGGCGGTACGGGCTCGGCCTGCTGCGGGTGCGGGCGGGCCCCCTGGACGGCGCCGGGAGTCTGCCCGCCGGAGGTCTGGCCGTTCGCCGCGGCCTGGTCGTTGCGGGTGCCGAGCTTGCGACGGCGTCCGGAACCGCCCGGCTGGTGCGGGGGCGGCGTGGCCGACGCCGACGGCTGCTGGACCTGGGCGGCCTGCCGGTTGAACGGCACACCCTGCCCCAGCGTCCGCACGCTGATCGCACGGCCCTGCGTCGAGTTCGGGTCCACCGGCGCGGCGGCCTCGGCGGGCAGCGGCTGGGCGGCGGGCCTGGCCGACGCGGGCGCGCCCTCGGGCGGCAGCGGGGTGCCGCCGGACGGCGTGGGCTGCGGCGCGTTCGGTACGGGCGCCGCACCGGCGCCGGAGGTGTCACCTGCGGCGGGCCACTGCTGCGGGGCCGGCGTCCCGGCGGGCGGGGCGGCAGCGCCCGGCGAGGGCTGGGCGGGCTGCGCCGTGCCCTGGGCGGTCGGGGCCTCGGCGGGCAGCGGCTGGGCCGGAGGGAGCGGGGCCGCGGTGCCTTGCGGGGGCGGCGCCCCCCACTGTTCGGGAGCACCCGGCGCCTGCGCGGCATCGGCCGGCGGGGCGACCGCACGCCGACGGCGTCCGGTGGGCGCGCTGGTGGGGTGCGGCTGCGGCGGGGTGTGGTCCTCGGACTGGTCCACCGGCACGGCGTCGTGCTGCCCGGCATCGGCGGCGGGTCCGCCCTGCGGCGCGGGAGCGGGGGCGGGGTGCGCGGCCGCCTGCGGCGCGGGAGCGGGTGCGGGGTGCGCACTCGCCTGCGGCGCGGCTGCACCAGGCTGCTGCGGCTGTGCGGTGGCGTCGGCGGGCTGCGGGGCCGGCGGGTTCGGGTTCGGGTCAGGCGGTACGACCGGCGGAGCCTGCGCGGCGGCGGCCGGCTGGGGACCGGGCGCGGCGGGCTGGGGTGCGGGCTGGGCATGAGGACCGACGGGCTGAAGTCCCGGTCCGGCCGGCTGGTGCGCGGCCGGCTGCGGTGCCTGCGGGTTCGGCGGGACCGGCTGCGCGTTGGGGCCGACGGGCTGGAGGTTCGGCCCGGCTGCCTGGGGCGCGGCCTGCTGGTTCGGCGGTACGGGCTGCGGAGCCTGCGGATTCGGGCCCACGGGCTGGAGGCCCGGCGCTGCGGGCTGAGGCGCGGGCCCGGCGGCGGGTGCGTTCTGCGGCACGGGCTGCGCGTCGGGCTGAGGCGCGGTCTGCTGGTTGGGCAGCACGGGCTGCCGCCCGTCGGGCGCGGCGGGCTGGAGGTTCCAACCGGCGGGCTGGGGCGCGGCCGGCTGCGGTGCATGCCGGTTCGGCGGCACCGGCTGCCCGTCGGGCCCGGCCGGCTGAGGCGCGCCCGCAGCCGGGGCGTTAGGCCCGGCGGCCTGCTGGTGCGGAGGTACGGCCTGACCCGCGACGGGAGCCACAGGATGCGGAGCCGGACCGGCAGCCACGCCGTTCGGCGCGGCACCCGGAGCCACCGGAACGCCCCCCTGGGCACCCGGAAGCTCCTGGGCCCCCGGCACCTGACCCGGAGCCACCGGCGCGCCCCCCTGGGCACCCGGAGGCTCCTGACCGGCCGGCACCTGACCCGGCGCCACAGGTGCCTGCCCCGAGACCTCGGCCTGCGCGGGCTGCCCGGCGGTCTGCCCCGCCTGTTCGTCCTGGTCCGCCCCGGCCGGAGCCGCCGGCGGCAGCGCGAACACCGTGCGCGGCGCGGCCTCCTGCGCCGCCGCCCGCTCGTTCGCGGCGGCCAGCGCACGCCGGCGCCGTCCGGTCGGCTGCGGCTGCTGGTCCGGTCCCGCGCCCTGGGCGGGCACGTGCACGGCGACCGCGCCGGGCGCGCCGTTCGCCTCGCCCCCCGCGGGCAGCGCCGGCGCGAGCGCCTGCTGCTCACCGGCCGCGCGCCGGGCCCGGCGTCCGGACGGCGCGGGCACACCCTGCGGCGGTACGGTGCCGCCCAGCGCGGTGTTGGAGGCCGCGGCGCCCGCCGCGTGCTCGGCCGCGGTGACGACGGCGCCCTCGGACACCCCCGCCCCTGCCGCCGCACCGGCGAGTTCGACCTCGGCGCCCGCCGCGGGGGCCGCGCCCTCGGCGGGACGGCCACGTCGCCGCCCGGTCCCGCCGGACGCGGCCGCGCCCTCACCGGACGCCTGCGCCGGAAGCTGTGCCTGCGGCGCCTGCGCGGGCTCGGCCGGAGCCGCCCGCCGCCTGCGCCGCCCGGTGGGCTGGGGCGCCTCCGCGGCCGGAGCAGCCGGGGCCTCGCCGTCACCGCCGGACGCGTCGCTCTCCAGGAACGCGTCGACGGAAGCGCGCCGCGCCCGTCGCCGGCCTCCGCCCGTCGCGGGCTCGACGGGAGCGGAGGCCTCCTCGGCCTGCGGAGCCGCCGCCTGCGGTACGGATCCCGCCCCGCCGCCGATCGGCACCTCGAGGACGAACGCGCTGCCGCTCATCCCCGGCACCTCGTGCGTCTGGAGCACCCCGCCGTGCGCCCGGACGATCCCGCGCACGACCGGCTCGTGCACCGGGTCGCCGCCGCCGTACGGGCCGCGTACCTCGATGCGGACGACCTCGCCGCGCTGGGCCGCCGCGACGACGACCGTGTTGTCCAGGTAACCGCCTGCCGACAGGGGCGTGTTGCCGGTCGCGTCGACGCCCGCGACGTCCGCGACGAGATGGGCGAGGGCGGTCGCGAGCAGACGCGGGTCCACCTCGGCCTCGATGGGCGGCGCGTGCACCGCGAACTGCACCCGGCCGGGGCCGATCAGCTCCACGGCGCCGTCGACGCCGGCCGCGACGACCGCGTCGAGCATCACCTTCGTACGGGCGATCTCCTCGGTGCCGGCGTCGAGCCGCTGGTAGCCGAGGACGTTGTCGATGAGGGTGGTGATGCGGGAGTAGCCGGCCGACAGGTGGTGGAGCACCTGGTTGGCCTCGGGCCACAGCTGGCCCGCGTCGTCCGCGGCCAGCGCGGCCAGTTCACGGCGCAGTTCGTCGAGCGGGCCGCGCAGGGAGCGGCCGAGGAGGGTGAGCAGCTGCTCGTGGCGAGCGGCGAGGGCCTCGTAGCGGTCCTTCTCGCGCTCGCCGAGGGCCGCGTACCGCTCCTCGTGCGCGGCGAGTTCCTCCGCGTGCTTCTCGCGGAGCTCCTCCACCTCGGTGACATGGCTCTGGCGCAGGGCGGTCAGCTCGGAGCCGTGCTCCTCGGCGAGCCGCTCCAGCTCCTCGGCGTGCTCCCGCTCGGCGTCCTCCTTCTCCTTCAGGAGGGCGTCGTAGGGGCGGCGGTCGAGGAACGTCATCACGGCGCCGACGAGCTGGTCGCCGTCGCGCACCGGGGCGGTGGTGAGGTCGACCGGCAGCTTGTCGCCGTTCTTGGCGTAGAGGACCTGGCCGCGCACGCGGTGCTTGCGGCCGGAGCGCAGGGTGTCGGCGAGCGGGGACTCGGAGTACGGGAAGGGGGAGCCGTCGGCGCGTGAGTGCAGCACCAGGGTGTGCAGCTCGCGGCCGCCGAGTTCACCGGCCCGGTAGCCGAGGATCTGGGCGGCGGCCGGGTTGACCAGGACGATCCGTCCGTCGGTGTCGGTGCCGACGACGCCCTCGGAGGCGGCCCGCAGGATCATCTCCGTCTGCCGCTGCGAACGGGCGAGCTCGGCCTCGGTGTCGACGGTGCCGGAGAGGTCCCGGACGACGAGCATCAGCAGCTCGTCGCCGGTGTAGCCGTAACTGTCGTAGGTGTGCTGCGTGTTCTCGAGGCTGGCGCTGGTGACCTCGACGGGGAACTCGGTGCCGTCGGTCCGCCGGGCGGTCATCCGGGTCGGCTTGGTGCGTCCGCGGGGGTCGATGTGGTCGGGTCGCCGCATGGAACCGGGGATGAGCTTGCTGTCGAACTCCGGCAGCAGGTCCAGCAGCCCGCGCCCCACCAGGGCGGTGCCCGGCGCCTCGAACGCCTCGAGCGCGATGGTGTTGGCGTTGACGACCGTCCCGTTGGCGTTGACCAGCACCAGGGCGTCGGGAAGCGCGTCCAGTATGGCTGCGAGGCGAGCAGCGCCTCGGGATGGCCTGCTGCTCACGAGACGCTTCCTCCCTGTTACCGCGACGTGCCGACCGATCGGGCCATCTTGCCAACGGGCCCGCAACGTGTCACGGGAGGGAGTCTAAGGGCTGGGGGTGCGCCGGGGACGCCGGATGGGACGCACATCGCACCCCGAGGTGACGGTGATGTGACGCCCGGTACGTCCGGAACCGCGCCTGCCTGGGCCGACGCACCACGAACCTTCGCGGGACTTTTACGCCCCGGGTGCACCCGGGGCCCGGCCCACCTCGGGCAGCAGCGGCACCAGCCGGTCCCACCGCTCGATCGCGCACCCGTTGGCCCGGTCGTACGCCGCGTCGACGCGGCGGCCCGCCCAGGTGCCGGTGATGCGGGCGGTGGCGGGGCCGCCGTACTGCATGGTGCACACGGCGTCCCGCGGCGCCGGCGCGAAGGCGTCCTGCCCCCACCGCGTCCGCCGCTCGACGGCCGCGCAGGCGCCGTCCGGATCGGGGTGCGTCCCGCCGCTCGGCCGGCACCGCACCTCGTACGTCCCGTCCGCCCCGCCGCCCGCGTCCCTCACGGTGACGGTGAGCCGGTCGCCCTCCGGCGCCGGTTCCCCGGCCCGGGCCGGGGAGGGCGACGCGGCGAGCGAGGCGAGGACGGCGACGAGCGCGACGAGGCCGCGTCGCCCGGGCAGGGAGGAGAGGGAGGAGCACAGGGCAGTCATGCCGTGACCAACGCGCCGGAAGGCGGGACGTTGCGCCACGACGGCGTGCCGGTCGTCCGGGCTTTGCCCTGCGGGCTCCCCGCCTAGTACCGTGGGGACCGATTGGTGACACGCCACACGGTTGTGTCATCATCGGCACGCACCACCCACTCGCGCCCGCGCGCAGCAGGTTGTGCATGGAGGCGTCGCCTAGTCCGGTCTATGGCGCCGCACTGCTAATGCGGTTTGGGCCTTAAAGCCCATCGAGGGTTCAAATCCCTCCGCCTCCGCCTCGAACACGAAGCCCCGGCCCCAGCGGCCGGGGCTTCGTCGTTCCCCCGCCGTTCGTGCCTCACGCCGTGTTTCCGCAGGTCACAAGGGGTAGGGCAATCGGATTTCACATGGCGGCGGCAGTCATGTAATGTTCTTCCTGTCGCCGCGAGCGGGCCGAAAGGGCCGGGAGCGGCGAGACAAATGAAGAGACAAGCACTCGTAGCTTAACGGATAGAGCATCTGACTACGGATCAGAAGGTTGCAGGTTCGAATCCTGCCGAGTGCACACAGATCAGAGGCCCCGGAGAGATCCGGGGCCTTCGGCGTTCCATGGGCCGCGTGGGCTCCGGAGGTCGCGTCCGTCGCGTCGGCCTCATGGATAGGGTGCCCGCACATCGTGCGACGACCGGGGGTCGGGCTTCCGTGCGGTGCGGGAGGGGAAACCATGAGGATCACGACGGCCGGGGCGGGGATCGCCGCCGTGGCGTTGGTCGCCACACTCGCGGGATGCGGCGGCAGGGCGGCCACGGCCGAAGGACGGCTCTCGTCCGAGGAACTGCAGGGCCGGTGGTGGACCTGGGCGTCGACGGAGCCCGCACCGACCAACCCGGTCGGCGACGAGGACGGGAGCGCGTGCGGGCGGAACCAGCCGGAGGACGTGTGGTTCCTGGCCGGCACGTTCGGCACCCAGGCTAAGCGGACGTGCGCCGTCCCTGAGGGGGTGCCCCTGGCCTTCCCCCTGGTGAACATGTTCGGCACACCGGCGGACTGCGCGGACTTCATGTCAACCGCCGAGGGGTCCGCCGTTCTGGACGGCGAGAAGGTCGACGCGGACGCCCATCAGGCGGAGTCGATCGAGATCCGCAGCGGTGCCGGCAACCCCGTCACGGGCACGGACGGGTCCTTCACCGCTCACGGGTGCGGACTGTGGGTCCAACTGCCCGCGCCGGAGCCCGGCGAGCACTCGCTGGAGATCCGCGGCCGGTCGGGCGGCTTCTCGGTCGGGGTGGACTACACCCTGACCGTGGACGCGGCCTAGACGTGCTGAGCCGCGACGCCGGGATCAGGGCCGCACGGCGGCGCCGGTCCCCTCGACCTGCCCGTCCGGGAGCCGCGTCACCGCCAAGGCCGCGGCGTCGTCGTCGAGTTCGTCGGTGTGCCGGAACAGGGCGGTCAGCATGGTGTCCAGCACGGCCCCGGGGTCCGGTGGCAGGGGGCAGGTGAGCGGGGGGACGGGGTCGAAGAAGGCGCCGGTGCGGTCGCGGGCCTCGATGATGCCGTCGGTGAACAGCACCAGCGTGGCACCCGGAGGCAGGTCGTACCGGTCCACCGGGACGACGGGACCGGCCAGGTCGCCCAGGCCCAGCGGCAGCGACGGCTCCTTCGGCTCCAGCGTCGTCACCCGGCCCCCGTGGACCAGCAGCGGCGCCGGGTGCCCCCGGTTCGCCATGCGGAACGCCGACCGGTCGGGGAGGATCTCGACGAAGACGGCGGTGACGAAGTCCTCGTAGGGCGCGTCCGCCTCGCGGGCCTTCAGGTCCTGCACCTGGATCTCCGCGGCCTGGACGACCGACGGCAGGTCCGGCGTCTGCAGGGCAGCCGCGTGGAAGACGCCCAGCAGGGTGTTGACCAGGGTGGCCGACTGGGTGCCCTTGCCGCGGACGTCGCCGATCACCATACGCAGCCCGTGGGACGTGTCGTGGACCGCGTACAGGTCGCCGCCGATCAGGGCCTCCACCTGCGCGGCCTGGTACCGGGTGGCCATGGCCAGCCCCCGGACCCGCTCGGGCACGGTGGGCAGCATCGCGCGCTGGACCGCCTCCGCCACCTGGCGCGACGTCCTCAGCTGCTCGCGTTCGCGCGCGAACATCCGGTTGAGGAACGCAGCGACGACGGTCAGCGTGACGAGGGTCGTGAAGCCGATGACGTTCGGCCGGGAGATCACCTCCCCGCTCTCACGGAAGGACAGGAGCCAGCCCGTCAGGAGGGCCACCGCACCGCTGGTGACCGTCCAGGCCAGGGAGTACAGGGGCGCCGCCGTCACCGACACGGTCGCCAGCAGCGGGAAGGTGTTGAACGGCGGCCAGACGAGGTCGATGACGACCGCGACGGCCACCACGGCGGGCGGCAGCGCATGGGGCCAGACGATCCGCCTGAAGCGCCGCTCGCGCTGGTACCGCTCCATCCGCAGGGCCCCCGGTCGATCCGTAGCGTCCTGCGCCCCAGTCTTCGGCATGCCCTCCCGCGCAGCCACCGGGCGGGTCCGTCCGCGACCCGCCCGGCGCGGCGCGGCTCAGGCCGCCGGCGGGATGTTCTGGTTGGCGTGGAAGAAGTTGTCCGGGTCGTAGGTGTGCTTGACGGCCGCGAGGCGGGCGTAGTTGTCGCGGTAGGTGGCGCGGACGCTGTCGGCGTCGCCGGTCTCGCCGAGGAAGTTGACGTAGGCGCCGCCCATGGAGTGGGGGTGGAGCGCCGTCGAGTAGTCGACGCACCACCGGCGGATCAGGTCGGCGTTGGCCGGGTCGGGGTCGATGCCGGCGATGACACCGGACCAGGTCGCGTCCCGGTACGCCCAGGCCGTCTCGCCCGGGGCGACGTCGTGGGCCGCCCCGTCCACCGGGTACAGGTGCATGGTCGACAGGCCGGTCGGCAGCTCCCGCCCGAACCGCTCGTGCACCGCGAGGGCCTCGTCGGTGACCGTGTCGAAGAAGTCGCCGCGCCAGTACCACTGGAGCCCCTTGGGGACGAGGTCGTCGAACATCGTCTGGAGCATCGGGTACGGCATCGGCGTGGCGAAGTGGAAGGCCGGCGGGGCCGGGTCGTTCACCACGGACAGCACGTCGTCCAGGCGTCCGCCCTCCAGGTCGCCGGTGTAGCACCAGATGACGCCGCACACCTTCCGCCCGTGGAGCGGCTCGGGGAAGGGCGGTGCGGGCGGGACGGCCATGACGGCGAAGAAGCCGTTGAGGTCCTCGGGTGCCGACGGCAGGAACTCCCGGTACCAGCGCAGCACCTCCTGGGTCTGCTCGACCGGCCACACGGTGACCGCCACGCCGACCGTGTGCACCGGGTGCAGCCGGAAGGTGAAGGACGTGACCACGCCGAAGTTGCCGCCGCCGCCCCGCAGGGCCCACAACAGGTCCGGGTGTTCCTTCTCGCTGGTGGTGACGACGCTGCCGTCGGCCAGGACCACGTCCGCTGCGACCAGGCTGTCGATCGTCAGTCCGTACTTACGGGTGAGGTGGCCGTGGCCGCCGCCCAGCGTGAGACCGCCCACGCCGGTGGTGGAGTTGATGCCGGCGGGCACGCCGAGCCCGAAGGTGTGCGTCTCGTGGTCCAGGTCGCCGAGTTGACTGCCCCCGCCGACCTGGGCCGTCCTGTTCACCGGGTCGACCCGCACCCAGCGCATCAGGGACAGATCGAGGGTGAGCCCGCCGTCGACCAGACACAGGCCGGGCCCGCTGTGCCCGCCGCCGCGCACGGCCAGCTCGACGCCCGTCTGCCGGGCGAAGGCGATCGTGGAGCGCACGTCCGCCGTGCCGCTGCAGCGGGCGATGGCGGCCGGACGGCGGTCGATCATGGCGTTGTAGACGGAGCGGGTCTCGTCGTACTCGGCGTCCTGCGGCGTCACGAGCGGGCCTCGCAGGGCCTCGCGCAGATTGTCCAGTGCGGTTGCGTCCATGCCGCTCATGTGCGGACACCCCTTGGAGCAGTGCGGAACCGGATGCGGGCCCGCGGGCGGACGAACCGGCGTGATGCGCCTCGGCGGCGTCCCGGCCCCGCGAGGCGTCCGGCCGGTGTTCGTCCGGGGTCCTGGGGCGCGGTCCCCGGGTGTCCCGGGGAGCACCCCGCTCCTTTCAGTGTGACGCCGGTCACATGACTGCGCGACGTGGGCGCGGGGTCAACGCGGCGGGTCCGCACTCCGGTCGCGGCGCACGGCGTTGCGCAGATGGGTGGTCAGGGCGGTGGCCGCCGCCGTGAGGAAGATGAAGCTGTAGAGGATCTGCAGGATCGTGACCAGGCGCGCGGACTGTCCGCGCGGGGTGATGTCCCCGTACCCGACGGTCGCGAGCGTGACGATCGTGAAGTAGAGGGCGTCCAGGCGCGTGGTCAAGCCGTCCAGTTCGCCGGGCCGCTGGGCGAGCCCCTGGTAGGCGGTCGCGAAGACCAGCACGGACAGGCACATCAGCGGCGGGATCGCCATCCCCGGACGGACGCCCGGGACGTTCAGCAGCACCCGGGCGACCTGGATCAGCAGCAGGACGGCGATCAGTGCGAGAGCCGCCCCGAAGAGCACCCAGCTCAGCACCGGCCGGTGCGGGCCCAGCCGGTCCAGCGGCAGCAGGAAGAACGCGGTGACCATCGCCGTCAGCCCGGTCACCTGGGTCACCCAGGGCCAGGCACCGGACCGGCCGCCGGGCGCGCGCTCTACGCCGGGGACTCGCGGCGGGGTGCGCACAGGGCCCAGATGATGAAGCCGTCGATGACGATGAGGACGATCGACCACACCGGCTGGTAGGGCAGCCACACGAAGTGGGCGATCATGCTCAGCCCGGCCAGGCCGACGCCCACGGCGCGGGCCCAGGTGGCCCCCTTGAACAACGCCAGGCCGGCGGCGACCACCAGGGCGCCGAGGATCAGATGCACCCAGCCCCAGCCGGTCAGGCTGAACGAGTACGTGAAGTTGGGTGTGGTGACGAAGACGTCGTCCCGGGCGATGGCGGCGATGCCCTCGAAGACGGCCATGACGCCGCCGAACACCATCAGGAACGCGGCGGCCACCGTCCAGCTCGCCGCCCAGGGGCTCTCGGCCTCCCGGCCCGCCCCGCGAAAGCCCGTACCGCTGACATTGCTGGCCATGTTTCCCGACCTTCCGGATGTCCCCGAGCGGTTCGATCCCCTTCAGACTGGCACCGCATGCCTTGCCCGGCACCTCGGGCGGTGATCCCGGGTCAGTTCCCGTACCGGTTCCTGTGCGGGTCAGCTCTTGCTGCGGCTCTCCTCGCGGAAGGCGTCCGCGAGCGCGGTGGCGCGCCGGAACCAGTCGTTCGGTACGGCGGGGCCGCTGCTCGCCGCCGGAGCGGCGGTCGACGTGCTCGCCCTGCTCGTCACCTGGGCCCTCCACCTCGCCGGATGGGGCAAGCCGTCGGGGCCCCGGCCGCGGGAGGAGTGGAGCCGGCGGGTGCGGGACAGCGGGGCTCGCACGGGGCATGCCGAGTGCCTGGGGTGCCGGATGGCGGGACGGAGGGGCGGTACGGCCGTGGTGCCCGCACGTCCGGTTCCAGCCACGCCGGCCACCCCCGTCGAGACGGACGCGGTGCGCGTGGGCAGCTGAGCCGGGCCGTTGTCAGTGGTCCCCTCTATTCTCGGCCGGGATGGCACAGGCATGGCGGTGCGCGGGGCTGAGCTGGACGGCGGGCGGTCCCGTGCTGATCTGGGACGGGGGTCGGCGCTCCACGCTGGCCTGGGGGAAGACGGTGGCCTTCGGGGTCGCGGAGGGGGGAGCGCGGACCTGTGTGGGGGCACGGGGGAACATGTGTCCGCTCGCCGCGCGGGTGTCCGCGCGGAGCACCGGGCCGCGCTGCGAGGAGTGCGCCCGCCTGGACCGGGCGCACTCGGTGGCCGCCGACACGCTCGCGGACGACCCGCGGCCCTACCGGGTCTACCTGGCGTGGTTCGGGCCCGGGATGACCAAGGTCGGGATCACCGCCGAGCGGCGGGGACCGGCCCGGCTGCTGGAACAGGGCGCGATCTGCTTCAGCTGGCTGGGCACGGGGCCGCTGATGGCGGCGCGCCGCACCGAGGAGCTGCTGCGTGCCGCCCTGCGGGTGCCCGACCGCATCCCCTACGCCGCCAAGCGCGCGGCGCGGGCGGCGCTCCCGTCGGCCGGGGAGGAGCGGGCCGCCGAGATCGCCGGGCTGCACGCGCGGGCGCTGGTCCTCACCGGCTGGCCGGAGTCGCTCGAACCCGCCCCTTTCCGTCCCGTCGACCATGTGGAGGCGTTCGGACTGGCGGAGGCGCCGGAGCCGGTGGGCGTGGTGGGGGAGTTGGCCGCCGGAGGTGCGGTGAGCGGTGAGCTGGTGGCGGCCGCCGGCCCCGATTTGCATCTGGCGACGGACCGGGGCGTCCTCGTGCTGGACACCCGCCTGCTGCCCGGCTGGGAGCTGCTCCCGGGCGGGGGACGCCGGGTCGAGGTGCCGGTGCGGGCACTGAAGGAGCGGCCGACCGCGCAGGACGGGCTGTTCTGAGGCGGAGGAAGGGAACGAGGACTGGACCGCCCTCGCCCCCTCGGGTGATCGTGTCCGGCATGAGCGCGCACCCTCCGACCCGGCCGACCCTGCCGACCCGGCCGGCCGAGACCGACGAGCCCCCGGCGACCGACGAGCCGGCCGAGGCCGACGAGCCGGCCGAGGCCGACGGGCTCCCGGCGACCTACGAGCCGCCGGCGACCGACGAGCCGCCCGCGACCGCTGAGGCCGCCGCGACTGCCGGGGCTGCCGGAATCGCCGCGTCCCCCGGGACCCATAGGACTGGCGGAACTTCTGGGACCCCCAAGGGCGACAGAACTGCTGGGGCTGCCGTGACCGACGGAACGGGCAGGACCGCCGCGATCGCCGGGACCGCCGCGACCGCCGGGGCTGCCGGAATCGCCGCGTCCCCCGGGACCCATAGGACTGGCGGAACTTCTGGGACCCCCAAGGGCGACAGAACTGCCGGGGCTGCCGTGACCGACGGAACGGGCAGGACCGCCGCGATCGCCGGGACCGCCGGAACTGCCGCGACCGTCGCGACCGCCGGAACTGCCGAGGCCACCGAAACCACCGACACTGCCGCGACCGCCGGATCCGACGAAGCCGCCGAGGTCCGCCGCTTCTGGCAGGACCTCGGCCTGCCCGGCCTCGTCGACGTGCACACGCACTTCATGCCGGAGCGCGTGCTCCACAAGGTGTGGGCGTACTTCGACGGACTCGGGCCGCTCACCGGCGGTATCGAGTGGCCGATCACGTACCGCGAGGAGGAGGCCGAACGGGCCGCGCTGCTGCGGGCGTTCGGCGTGCGTGCCTTCACGGCGATGCTCTACCCGCACAAGCCGGGCATGGCCCGCTGGCTCAACGGCTGGGCCGCCGGCTTCGCCCGCCGCACCCCCGACTGCCTGCACACCTCCACCCTCTTCCCCGAGCCCGGCGCCGCCGCCTACGTCCGCGAGGCCCTCGAGCACGGGACGCGCGTCTTCAAGGCGCACGTGCAGGTAGGCGGGTACGACCCCGCCGACGAGGCGCTCGACGCCTGCTGGGGCCTGCTCGCCGAGGCGGGCACACCGGTGGTGGTCCACTGCGGCTCGGGCCCCGCCCCCGGCCGGCACACCGGACCCGGACCGATGGCGCGCGTACTGGCCCGCCACCCCCGGCTGCGGCTGATCGTCGCCCACCTGGGCATGCCCGAGTACGAGGACTTCCTCGACCTGGCCGAGCGGTACGCGGAGGTCCGCCTCGACACCACCATGGCGTTCACCGGCTTCAGCGAGCGGATGGCGCCGTTCCCCCGGAGGGCGCTCCCCCGCCTCGCCGCCCTCGGCGACCGTGTCCTGCTGGGCACCGACTTCCCCAACATCCCCTACCCGTACGCCCATCAGCTCGACGCCCTCGCGGAGCTCGCGCTCGGCGACGACTGGCTGCGGGCGGTGTGCCACGACAACGCGGCCCGGCTGTTCGGCCTGCCTCACACACCGGAGCCGCCTCCCTGAGAAACGCCTGTGGATTTCTCAGGGAAAACACAGACAGACGCAAGGGTGCTCTCAGGGGACGCCCCGATCGTGTCCGGTATGACCACGATCTCGCCCCAGGGGCGCACCGAACTGCTGAGGCCGGACGGGAGCTCCGTCCGGGTGCTGGTGGTGGACGACGAGCAGTCGATCACCGAGCTGCTCTCCATGGCCCTGCGCTACGAGGGCTGGCAGATCCGCAGCGCGGCCGACGGCCAGGGCGCCCTCCGCGCGGCGCGCGAGTTCCGGCCCGACGCCGTCGTCCTGGACATGATGCTGCCCGACATGGACGGGCTCACCGTCCTCGGCCGGCTTCGACGCGAACTGCCGGACGTGCCGGTGCTGTTCCTCACCGCGAAGGACGCCGTCGAGGACCGGATCGCGGGGCTGACGGCGGGCGGCGACGACTACGTGACCAAGCCGTTCAGCCTGGAGGAGGTCGTCGCGCGGCTGCGCGGGCTGATCCGCCGCTCCTGTGCGACCGACCGCCGCTCCGACGCCCTGCTGGTGGTCGGCGACCTCACCCTGGACGAGGACAGCCACGAGGTGACCCGCGGCGGGCGGAGCATCCACCTGACCGCCACCGAGTTCGAGCTGCTGCGCTTCCTGATGCGCAACCCGCGCCGGGTGCTCAGCAAGGCGCAGATCCTCGACCGCGTCTGGTCCTACGACTTCGGCGGCCAGGCGAACGTCGTCGAGCTGTACATCTCCTACCTGCGCCGGAAGATCGACGCGGGCCGGGAGCCGATGATCCACACCCGGCGCGGCGCCGGTTACCTGCTGAAGCCCGCGGTGTCGTGAGCGAACCGGGGCGTCCGCGCACGCTGCGGACGCGGCTCGTCGTCACGTCCGTCACGCTGATCGCGGTGGTGTGCGCGGTGATCGGCACGGTGACCGCGCTGGCCCTCCGCTCCCATCTGTACGAGCAGCTCGACGGACAACTGCGCGAGGTGGCGATGCGGGCCACGGGCGGCCCGCTCGGCGACGGACCGCGCCCCGGCCCGCCCAGGGACCCGCTCGACTTCGTGACGAGGGGCCCGCAGATGTTCGGCACCGTCGGCGCCACCGCCGTGAACGGCACGGTGACCGACGGGGTGGTCAGCACGTCACGCGAGGTGAACGGCGTCCGCACGCCCGAGGCCGGCCGCCTCACCGACGCCCAGCTCGCCGTCCTGGAGGGCGTGCCGCGTGACCGGCGGGAGCACACCGCCGACCTCCCCGGCCTCGGCGGCTACCGCGTCCTCTACGCGGAAGGGCCCAACGGCGCCTTCTACGTCGCCGTCCCCACCGCCGACGTAGACGCCACCGTCACCACGCTGATCCTGGTGGAGATCAGCGTCACCACCGCCGGGCTGGTCGCCGCGTCCCTGGCCGGGGCCGTCATCGTCGGCGTCGCCACCCGCCCGCTGCGCCGGGTCGCCGCCACCGCCACCCGCGTCGCCGAACTCCCCCTCCACCGCGGCGAGGTGACGCTGAAGGAGCGCGTCCCCGAGTCCGAGTGCGATCCGCACACCGAGGTCGGCCGTGTCGGCGCCGCCCTCAACCGCATGCTCGACCACGTCCACGGAGCCCTGCACGCCCGCCAGCTCAGCGAGACCCGGGTACGGCAGTTCGTCGCGGACGCCTCCCACGAACTGCGCACCCCGCTCGCCTCCATCCGCGGCTACGCCGAACTCACCCGGCGCGGCCGGGAGGAGACCGGCCCCGACACCCGGCACGCGCTGCGCCGCATCGAGTCCGAGGCCGGCCGGATGACCCTGCTGGTGGAAGACCTGCTGCTGCTCGCACGCCTGGACGCCGGACGGCCCCTGCGGTTCGAGGAGACCGACCTGCTGCCGCTGGTCGTGGACGCCGTCGGTGACGCCCGCGCCGCCGGCCCCGGCCACCACTGGCGCCTGGACCTGCCCGACGCGCCCGCGCCGGTCACCGCCGACGCGGCCCGGCTTCAGCAGGTCCTCGTCAACCTGCTCGCCAACGCCCGCACCCACACCCCGCCGGGCACCACCGTCACCGCCCGGGTGCGTCACGAGGGCCCCTGGCTGCGGGTGGACGTCGCCGACGACGGGCCCGGCATCCCGCCCGAGCTGCTCCCCCACGTCTTCGAACGGTTCGCGCGCGGCGACTCGGCCCGCACGCGGGCCACCGGATCGACGGGGCTGGGGCTGGCGATCGTGCGGGCGGTGACGGCCGCGCACGGCGGCTCCGTGACGGTCGGGAGCGTCCCCGGGCGGACGGTGTTCACCCTGCGTCTGCCCGCCGCCGTGCCGGCCGCGCCGGACTCACAGCTGCGGCACAGCCTCACCACAGAGGTACGACAGGGCAGTTGACCAGGGTCGCTCCCATGCGAAGCGACCTCTGTTCCGGCACGCTGCCGGCTCGGAAGCACCTCCCGGCCGCCTGGGCCGGCACACCGGTCCTGGACGTCGTCGTCCCCGTCTTCAACGAGGAGGATGACCTCCGGCCCTGCGTCCGCCGGCTCCACGAACACCTCACCCGGACCTTCCCGTACGCGTTCCGCATCACGATCGCCGACAACGCCTCCACCGACGGCACCCCGGCCGTCGCCACCGACCTGGCGCGGCGGATCGAGGAGGTGCGGTCCGTCCGACTGGAGCGGAAGGGCCGCGGGCGGGCGCTGCGGACCGTCTGGTCCGCCTCGGACGCGCCCGTCCTCGCCTACATGGACGTGGACCTGTCCACCGACCTCAACGCCCTGCTGCCGCTGGTCGCCCCGCTGATCTCCGGGCACTCCGACCTCGCCATCGGCTCCCGGCTGAGCCGCGGCGCGCGGGTGGTGCGGGGCGCCAAGCGGGAGGTCATCAGCCGCGGCTACAACCTGATCCTGCGCGGCTCGCTCCAGGCGCGCTTCTCCGACGCGCAGTGCGGGTTCAAGGCGATCCGCCGTGACGTGGCGCAGGTGCTGCTGCCGCTGGTGGAGGACAGCGGCTGGTTCTTCGACACGGAGCTGCTGGTGCTCGCCGAGCGGGCGGGGCTGCGCATCCACGAGGTGCCGGTCGACTGGGTCGACGACCCCGACTCCACCGTCCACATCGTGCGAACGGCCGCGGAGGACCTGAAGGGCGTCTGGCGGGTCGGCAGGGCGCTGGCCACCGGTGCGCTGCCGCTGGACCGGCTCGCCCGGCCCTTCGGCGACGACCCGCGCGACCGGGGGCTCGCGGACGTGCCGCGCGGACTGGCCCGCCAGCTCGTCGGCTTCTGCGCCGTCGGCGTCCTGTCCACGGTGTTCTACCTGCTCCTCTACAGCGCCTTCCGCGCCGTCACCGGCGCCCAGCTCGCGAACGGGCTCGCCCTGCTCGTATCGGCGGTCGCCAACACGGCAGCCAACCGCCGGCTCACGTTCCGGGTGCGGGGGCGCGGCGGGATGGTCCGCCACCAGGCGCAGGGCCTGGTCGTCCTCGCCATCGGCCTCGCCCTGACCAGCGGCTCGCTGGCCGCCCTCGACACGGCGAGCAGTGACCCGGCCCGCTCCACGGAACTGGCGGTCCTGGTGGCGGCCAACCTGGCGGCGACGGTCCTGCGGTTCCTGCTGTTCAGGGCCTGGGTCTTCGCTGACCGGGGGCAGGCCCGCGCCGGTGACACGGATCCCCGGCAGACCGGGGTGACGCCCGCGCGGACGGCGACGGGGTACGGCGCCACGGCACCCGCGCCCGGCCCGCCGGGGGCCTCGTCGGCCACGCAGGCGGCGCCGCCCCGGCGAGGTGCCGCGTCCGCCGCGCCGCCGGGGCGGGCGGCTCCCTGGACCGCCTCGGAAGCCGGACCCGCTCCCCGGCCGGACACGCCAGCCGTCACCCCGGCCCGCCCGCCACTCCCCTCCCGGCCCGCCCCGCAGGCCGACGACGACCCGAGGACCACCCGATGACCACCCCACCCGACCCGCAGCCGAGCCCCGCCGCCGAGGCACCCCACCCCGCGCCCGCACCGCACGACGGGCGAGCCGCGGTCGATGCCGCTGACGGCGGCCGAGAGCCCGGGGTGCGGGGTGTGCGAATTCGAGCGGAGGCCGCCGCCGACGGTGCCCGCCCGGCGTCCGCACCGCACGGCACGGGTGCCGAAGCCGGTGCCGCCACCGGTGATCGTCGGCTCACGCCCCCGCCGCACGGCGGTCAGGCCGCCGCGAGCGGCCCTCAGTCCGCGCCGCACGGCCCGCACGCCGGAGTGGATGCCCTCGTCGGTGACCCCCGACCCGCACCGCCCCGCGGGCAAGCCGGTGCCGAGACGGCCGGCCCCGCATCCCCGTCCGGCCCGGCGGCCGGTGTCCCACCGCACGGCCCGCACGCCGCACCCGTCCCCGGTGACCAGCCCCCCGCGCGCACCTCGGCGGCCGCCGGAAACCTCGCCGCCACGACCGACGGCACCCCCGTCACCCCCCGCTGGGCCCGTCCCGCCTTCTTCGCGCTGCTCCTCTCCACCGGCCTGCTGTACCTGTACAACCTCAACGCCTCCGGCTACGCCAACTCCTTCTACTCCGCGGCCGTGCAGGCGGGCAGCCAGTCCTGGAAGGCCTTCTTCTTCGGCTCGCTGGACGCCGCGAACGCCATCACCGTCGACAAGCCCCCGGCCGCGCTCTGGCCGATGGCCCTCTCCGTACGCATGTTCGGGCTCAACTCGTGGGCGATCCTCGTGCCCGAGGTGCTCATGGGCGTCGGCGCCGTCGCCGTCGTGCACGCGTCCGTGCGCCGACGTGCCGGACACGGCGCCGCCCTCCTCGCGGGCGCGGTCCTCGCGCTCACGCCGGTCGCGGCGCTGATGTTCCGCTTCAACAACCCGGACGCGCTGCTCGCGCTGCTGATGGCCGTCGCCTGCCATCTCGTCGTCCGCGCCCTGGAGGACGGCCGCACCAAGTGGCTGGTGTGGGCGGGCGTCGCCATCGGTTTCGCGTTCCTCACCAAGACGCTCCAGGCGTTCCTGATCCTCCCGGCGCTGGCCGCGGTGTACGCGGTCTGCGCCCCCGTCCGCCCGCGCAAGAGGTTCGTCCAGCTCGCGCTCGCGACCGTCGCGCTCGTGGTGTCCGGCGGCTGGTGGGTCGCGGTGGTCGAACTGTGGCCGGCGTCCTCACGGCCGTACATCGGCGGCTCGCAGAACAACAGTTTCCTGGAGCTGACCTTCGGCTACAACGGACTCGGCCGGCTCAGCGGCGACGAGACCGGCAGCGTCGGCGGCGGGGGCGGCCCGGGCGGCGGCGGACGCTGGGGCGAGACCGGCTGGGACCGGATGTTCAACGACGACATCGGCGGCCAGATCTCCTGGCTGCTGCCCGCCGCGCTGGTCCTTCTCGTCGCCGCCCTGGTCCTGACCCGTAAGGCGGGCAGGACCGACGTCACCCGCGCCGCGTTCCTCGTGTGGGGCGGCTCGCTGCTGACGACCGCTGTCGTCTTCAGCTTCATGGCCGGCATCTTCCACCAGTACTACACGGTGGCCCTGGCCCCCTATCTGGCCGCCGTGACCGGCATGGGCGCTGCGGTCCTGTGGCAGAGGCGACGGGAGACCTGGGCCGCCCTCACCCTGGCGGCGGCCGTCACGGCGACGGCGGCCTGGGGCTACGTCCTGCTCCAGCGCACGCCCGACCACCTGCCGTGGCTGCGGTGGCTCGTCCTGGTGGGCGGGCTGACCGCCGCGCTCGGGCTGGTCTTCGCGGGCCGGGCGGGGCGCCGGGTGGTACTCGCGGCGGCCGGGCTGGGCGTCGCGGCCTCCCTGGCCGGCCCGACGGCGTACACCCTGAGCACCGTGCGGGAGGGCCACTCCGGCTCCATCGTCACGGCCGGTCCCGCGGCGACGGGCATGGGAGGCGGCGGCCGTCCCCCGGGCGGCGCCCAGGACGCAGGCCCGGGCGGCGGTCCCGGCGGAGGGGGAACACCCGGCCAGGGCGGCGGCCCCGGTGGGGGCGGAGGCCCGCAGAACGGCACCCCGCCGGGCGGCGCCCCGCCGAACCCGGACGGCACCGACGGCACAGGCGGCTTCCCCGGCGGCGGCCCGACGGGCCGGAACGGCACGGGCTCCCCGCCCGGCGCAGCCGGAACCACCACGGAAGCCCCCGGCCGGGGCTCGGGCGCAGGCCCCGGCATGAGCGGTCTCCTCGGCGGCACCGACGTCGACGCCGAGGCACGCGAGCTGCTGGAGAGCGACGCCGGCGACCACACCTGGGCCGCCGCGGCGGTCGGCGCGCAGAACGCCGCGAGTTACCAGCTCGCCACCGGCGAACCGGTCATGGCGATCGGCGGCTTCAACGGCACCGACCCGTCCCCGACCCTCGCCCAGTTCCAGCGGTACGTGAAGGACGGCCGCATCCACTACTTCGTCTCCGGCGGAGGCGGCGGCCGAGGAGAGGGCACCGCCTCGCGGATCACCGCCTGGGTCGAGGCCAACTTCACCCAGGTCACCGCCGGCACCGCCACCTTCTACGACCTCACCCGCCCCGCGTCCGAAAGCTGACCCCGCCCCACGGCCCCGCCCCACGACCCCGTGCCGTACGCCGTAAGAGAGGTGTTCTACGGTGTACGGCATGACCACGTCCTCGCGGGAGCAGCCCGCCGCGGCCCCCGACCCGTCCCCGGACTCCGCACCGGCGGACGGGGCTCCCCGGGGGCACGCGCGGCGCTGGCTGATTCTCGGAGTCATCTGCCTCGCCCAGCTCACCGTGCTGCTGGACAACACGGTGCTGAACGTGGCGATCCCCTCCCTCACCCGGGAGATGGACGCCTCGACCGCCGACATCCAGTGGATGATCAACGCCTACTCGCTGGTGCAGTCGGGCCTGCTGCTCAGCGCGGGCAACGCGGCCGACCGCTACGGCCGCAGGAAGATGCTGATCGTGGCCCTCGCCCTGTTCGGCGCGGGGTCACTGGCGGCGGGGCTGGCCCAGTCCTCAGGGCAGCTGATCGCCGCGCGGGCGGGCATGGGCGTCGGCGGGGCGCTGCTGCTCACCACCACCCTCGCCGTGGTCATGCAGATCTTCACGCCCGAGGAGCAGCCCAAGGCCATCGGCATCTGGAGTGCCGTCAACTCCCTGGGCTTCGCGGCCGGTCCGCTGGTCGGCGGGTTCATGCTGAACCACTTCTGGTGGGGCTCGATCTTCCTGATCAACCTGCCGGTCGCGGCCCTGGCGCTGGCCGCCGTCGCCGCGTACGTCCCGGAGTCGCGGAACCGTCAGGGCGACCGTCCCGACCTGGTCGGCGCGGTGCTCTCCACCATCGGCATGACGGCCCTGGTCTACGCGATCATCTCCGGCCCCGAGCACGGCTGGACGTCCGGCACGGTGGTCACCAGCGCGGGCACGGCGGCCGTGGTGCTCGGCGTCTTCGCGTACTGGGAGAGCCGGATCCCGTACCCGATGCTCGACCCGCACTTCTTCCGCAACCGGCGTTTCACCGGCGCGGTCGGCGGCCTGGTGCTGATCACCTTCGGGATGGGCGGCGCGCTCTTCCTGCTCACCCAGTACCTGCAGTTCGTCCTGGGCTACGGCCCGTTGGAGGCGGGCCTGCGCACCGCGCCGATGGCGCTGACCGTGGTCGCGCTGAACTTCACCGGCGTCGGCACCAAGTGGTCGGCGAAGATGGGCACTCCGCTGTCCATCGCGGTCGGCATGGGACTGATGGCGGCCGGGCTGGTGTCGATCGCCACGCTCACCGGCCACGGCTACAGCGGCACGCTGCTCGGCCTGGTGCTGATCGGCGCCGGCACCGCCATCGGCAGCCCGGTGATGGCGCACGCCGTGATGAGTTCCGTGCCGCGCGAGAAGGCGGGCGTCGGCGCCGGCATCAACGGCACCCTGGCCGAGTTCGGCAACGGACTCGGCGTGGCCGTCCTCGGCGCCGTGCTCAACGCGCGCTTCGCCGCGCTGGTGCCGGTCGCGGCGGCCTCGCTGCCGGCGGCGCTGGCAGCGGCCGGCTCGGACCGCGAGCGCGCCGAGATCACCGGGGCGTTCTCCTCCGGACTGGAGACGAGCCTGCTCGTCGGCTCGGTCGCGGTGCTGCTCGGCGGACTGCTCGCGGCGTCGCTGCTGCGCCGTGCCGACCGCGCCGACGCGCGGGCCGCGCGGGGACGGGCGGACGCCTAGCATGAACCGGCGTCGGCGAGTCGAGGAAGGTGCGCCATGGTGAGGGCAGACCAGCGGTCCGGGAAGACACCGCGGCCCAGTGTCTGGCTGGAGGACCGGGAGCGGGGCGGCAGACGCGGCGGAGGCCAGCCCTCCGGCCTCGACCGGGACCGGATCACCGGAGCCACCGTGCGGCTGCTGGACGCCGAGGGCCTGGAGAGGTTCTCCATGCGCCGCCTCGCCGCCGAGCTGGACGTCACCGCGATGTCCGTCTACTGGTACGTCGACACCAAGGACGACCTGCTCGAACTGGCCCTGGACCGCGCCTTCGGCGAACTCGCCCTGCCCGAACCGGACTCCGGCGCGGACTGGCACGACGAGCTGCGCGCCCTGGCCCGCGAGTACCGGGCGCTGCTGGTGCGGCACTCCTGGCTGCCGGCGCTCGTCGGACGCTTCCTCAACATCGGCCCCCATGCGCTGCGGTTCTCCGGCGCCGTCCAGCGGGTCCTCGGCCGCACCGGCCTGCCCGAGCACGAGGTGACCGGGGCGATCGCCGCCGTGTTCCAGTTCGTGTACGGACACGGCACGGTGGAGGGCCACTTCCGTGACCGGGTCGCCTCGACAGGCCTGACCGCCGACGAGTACCACCACCGCGCCATGACCGAGGTGCTGCGCGACCCGGACGCCTCCGACGTCATCGGCCGGTCGGCACGGATCATGGAGGCGCGGGGCGGCGACACGGTCGAGGAGATGCTCGAACGGGACTTCACCTTCGCCCTGGACCTGCTGATCGCCGGCATCGAGGCGATGGTCGCCCGCAGCCGCCGCTAGCCGCGCGCGAGCCCGGCCGGATCCAAACGCAAGACCCTTAATCGCCTTCCGCCAGCCGTGCCGGGAAACCGCCCGTCGCCACCGGCCCCCAGCGCTCCGGGGTGATCCGGATCAGCGACTTGCCCTGCTTCACCATCGCCGCGCGGTACTCGTCCCAGTCGGGGTGCTCACCGGCGATGTTGCGGTAGTACTCCACCAGCGGCTCCACCGAGTCGGGCACGTCCAGCACCTCGGCGGTGCCGTCGATCTGCACCCAGGGGCCGTTCCAGTCGTCGCTGAGGACGATGAGGCTCACCCGCGGGTCCCGCCTGGCGTTCCGGGTCTTGGCGCGCTCCGGGTAGGTGGACACCACGATCCGCCCGGAGTCGTCGACGCCGCAGGTCAGCGGCGACCCCTGCGGCCCGCCGTCGGCACGGCGGGTGAGCAGGACCGCGCGGTGCCGGGGGCGTACGAAGTCGAGCAACTCGTCCAGGGAGACGCGGGTGTTGGTCGCGATGTCGGGTGCCATGGCGTCAGCTTAGGCGGCCATCGCCTCGGGGAGGTTGTCGTACACGGGCACGTCGCGGCGCAGCCCGGTCACCTCCAGGACGCGGCCCGCGACGCTCTCCGGGAGGGCCACCAGGTGCACCCGGGTGTGGGGGAGCAGCAGCCTGCGGGCGTCGTTGATCAGACGGATGCCCTGGGAGTCCATGAAGCGCGTCCCGGACAGGTCGAGGACCATCACCCGGGCAGGTCCCTCGGAGCCGGAGCGGGCCTGGTACATGATCAGCGGCAGCAGGCCGTCGGCGTTGCGGAAGTCGATCTCCGACGGCAGCGGGAGCATCACGCGCTCGGAGGAAAAGGGCGGAGGGGTCACGGGATTCACCTGGAATCGGTCGTCCGGCATCGGCAAGGCCGCTTCCTGACCCTCCGCCCATTGCACCACGTCGGGGACGAGACCGGTAGCGGTGCAGGTCCGGGCGTCGCGCTCAGTCCTCCGGGAGCTTCTCGCCCTGCACGGCCTGGACGTCCAGCTCCACCCGGAGCGTGGTGCCGACGGCGGCGATGCCGGCCTGGACGACCTGGTTGTAGTTCATCGCGAAGTCCTCGCGGTGCAGCTCGGTGGTGGCCCGGAAGGCCGCCCGGGTGCCGCCCCACGGGTCGGCGCCGGTGCCGAGGTACGCCAGGTCCAGGTCGACCGGGCGGACCACGCCGCGCATGGTCAGCTCGCCGTGCACGGTCCAGCGGTCGGTGCCCGCCTGGGTGAGCCCCGTGGACCGGTAGGTGATCTCGGGGTGCCGCGCGACGTCCAGGAAGTCCGGGGACCGCAGGTGGGTGTCGCGCATCCTGTTGCCGGTGTCGATGGACCCGGCCCGGATCACCGCCTCCACTCGGGACTTGGTGACGTCGTCGGGCGCGATCTCCACCAGGGCGGTGAAGTCGGTGAACCTGCCCCGCACGCTGGAGATGCCCAGGTGCTGGGCGACGGCGGCCACGCTGGAGTGCGCCGGGTCGACGGCCCACGGGCCGGGCGGCGGCAGCTCCGTGCCCCCGGCCCTGGCCAGCGTCACCGTCCCGACCTCCGCGCGCCCGCTCGCGGTGACGAGGGCGCTGGCGGCGGCGGGCGCGTACCCGACCGCGGTCACGACGACGGTGTACGCGCCCGGTGCCAGCTCGGTGGCGTCCCGGACGGCGCCCTCGGCGTCCGCCTCGGCGCGCAGCACCTGGCTGCCGGTTCCGTCGGTCAGCGTGACGACCGCGTGCGACACGGCCCATCCGTCCCGGGTGCGGATCCTCGCGGTCAGTGGCATCCCGTCTTCTCCCTGCGAAGGCTCATGAAAAGGTCGTGATACGACCGGCCCGCGGCGGGGCGCGTCTCCGCTACAGGACGCGCGAACCCGCCACGGGCCGGGACTCGGGTTACTCGCCCGGGTGGGCGAGCTCGATGTCGTGGTCGTCGACACCGGGGCCTGCGACCGTCAGGGCGCTCGCCACCGGCGGGTAGCCCGTGGCGATGACGGTGTACTCGCCGCCGTCCAGGTCGGCGAAGGCGTACGCCCCGTCGTCGCCGGTCGTGGCCGTGCCGACCACGTTGCCCGCGGCGTCGACCAGGGTGACCCGGGCGTCGGCCAGCGGCCCGTGCGGGGCGCGGACCACGCCCCGGACGTGGGCGCCGGTCTCCAGGTCGGCCTCGACCCGGGTGACGCCCGTGGCGCCGATCTCGACCGGCAGGGCACGCGGCCGGTACCCGGCGGCGTTCACCGCCACGGTCACAGCCCCCGGCACCAGCTCGGCGAAGGAGAACTCGCCCTGCTCACCGGTGGTCCCGGTGGCCAGCAGGTCCCCGCGTACGTCGGTGACGATCACCATCGCGTCCTTCACCGGCTGCCCGGTGTCCGCCGCGCGGACCGCACCGGTCATGCCGCTGGTGCCGCTGAGCAGGACGTCGTAGGACACCGGCTCGCCGTTCACCACGACTGTCGACGCCTGCGGCTGGTGCCCGTCGGCGGCGGCGATCAGGACGTACGACCCCGCCGAGGGCGCGTCCACCGCGTAGGAGCCGTCGTCCTGGGCCACGGAGCGGCCCAGCTGGCGGCCGCCCAGGGAGATCAGCGTGACGGCGGCGCGGGGCACCGGGGTGCTGTCGGCGCCCCGGACGAAGCCGCGCACCGGGATGCCGGAGGAGGCGGACCCCTCGGGCCGGACCGCGGTGGCGACGGCGGACACCGGCTGGGCGAAGGTGTCCTCCGCGGCGGCCTGCGTCTCCGCGGCGGCGGAGCCCGCGGGGGCGGCGTCCCCGACGGGGACGGACGCGGCCTCGGCGGCGGTCGGGGCGACCGGGTCGCCGGCCGCGGCGGCCTGCTCCTGCGCGGCCTGGGCCAGCGCGCCGGTGGTCCGCAGCGGGACCTCCTTGATGAAGACCGTCACCAGGAAGCCGAGCAGGGCGATCGGCGCGACGTACAGGAAGATGTCGGCGATGCCGTGGCCGTAGGCGCTCTCCAGCCAGGTGCGGATGCCCGGGGGCAGCAGGTCCATGTCGGGGATGGTGCCGCTGCCGGAGGCCTTGGCGGCCGCCGCCTGCTCCTGCGGGCTGAGCGTGCCGATGGTGTCCGCCGCGTAGTGGCTGATCCGGGACGACATCACCGAGCCGAGCACGGAGACGCCCACCGCGCCGCCGAGCGAGCGGAAGAACGTGACCACGGAGGAGGCCGCGCCCAGATCGCTCGGGGCCACCTGGTTCTGCGTGCAGAGCACCAGGTTCTGCATCATCATGCCGACGCCCAGACCCATCAGCGCCATGAAGACGCCGACGTGCCAGTACGGGGTGTCGTAGCGAATGGTGCTCAGCAGGCCGATACCCGCCGTGAGCAGCACGCCGCCCGCCAGCAGCCAGGCCTTCCAGCGGCCGGTCCTGGTGATGACGATGCCGGAGACGGTCGACGATATGAACAGACCGCCGATCATCGGGATGGTCATGACGCCCGACATGGTCGGGGACTTGTCCCGGGCGAGCTGGAAGTACTGGCTGAAGTAGACGGTGCCCGCGAACATCGCGATACCGACGAACAGCGAGGCCAGCGACGCCAGCGTGATGGTCCGGTTGCGGAACAGGCGCAGCGGGATGATCGGCTCGCTCGCCTTGGACTCGACGAGCAGGAAGATCAGCGTCAGCACGAGCGCGCCGCCGACCATCACACCCGTCTGCCACGACATCCAGTCGTACTTGTCGTCGGCGAAGGTGACCCAGACGAGCAGCAGGGAGACGGCCGCGGTGACGAAGAAGGCGCCGGCCCAGTCGACCTTGACCTCCCGCTTCACCAGGGGCAGGTTCAGCGTCTTCTGCAGCACGACCAGCGCGATGAGCGCGAAGGGGACGCCGACGTAGAGGCACCAGCGCCAGCCGAGCCAGCTGGTGTCGGTGATGACGCCGCCGAGCAGCGGGCCGCCGACGGTCGCGACCGCGAAGGTCGCGCCCAGGTAGCCGGAGTACCGCCCGCGCTCACGCGGGGAGATCATCGCGGCCATGATGATCTGGGCCAGCGCGGCGAGACCGCCGCCGCCGAGGCCCTGGATGGCGCGCGCGGTGATCAGCATGCCCGGGTTCTGCGCCGTGCCGGCCACGATCGAGCCGATCACGAAGATCACCAGGGCCGTCTGGACCAGGGCCTTCTTGCTGATGAGGTCGGCGAGCTTGCCCCACAGGGGGGTGGAGGCGGTCATCGTCAGCAGCGAGGCGGTGACGACCCAGGTGTAGGCGCTCTGGCCGCCGCCGAGGTCGGAGACGATCTCGGGCAGGGCGTTGGTGACGATGGTCGACGACAGGATGGCGCAGAACATGCCGAGCAGCAGCCCGGACAGCGCCTCCATGATCTGCCGATGGGTCATCGGAGCGTCCGTGGAGGAGCCTCCCCCGTGCTTGGCATGAGCCCGCACACCGTTCGGTGTGGTCGTTGCCATGGACTTCCTTCTCTTAGGTGCTTGCGGGTGTACGGGTGGTCTGTTCGAGTGACGGAGACGCCTGCCGGGGCACGGTGCGCGGGTCGCCGAAGCTGTCCCTGAGCCGGGCCATCAGCCGGGTGAGGTCGTCGACCTCCTCGTCCGACCAGTCGCCCAGCCGCTCCGCGAGCAGCTGGCTCGTGCGCCGGAACAGCTCGTCGAGCCGGGTCTGGCCGGCCGGGGTGAGGCGCAGGATGCGGGACCGCTTGTCGGCGGGGTCGGGGGAGCGCTCGATCCAGCCGCGCTCCGCCAGATGGGTGACGTGCCGGCTGGTGACGGACATGTCCACGGACAGCAGCTCGGCGAGTCTGCTCATGCGCATGTCGCCATGGCGGCCCAGCACGGTCAGCGCGGCCGCTGAGCCGCTGGGGCAGTCCGACGGCATCAGCCGGCTCATCTCCCGTTTGACGGCGCCGAAGGCGCTGAACTGCCGGACCAGCTCCTCGTACTGTGCCGACTCGGCCATGGCACCTCCGTTTCGTTGCTTAAAGCAACCGTAAGTATCGATGGTTGCTGAAGGCAAATAAAACCGGACTGTCCGAGCCAAAAACTTGGCAAAGGCAAGTAATCGCGTCAGTAAACACGCAGGTGGGAGCGGCCTACCCCGTCGATCCCGCCCCGCTTGGGGCGCCGGACGCTGATTCGCTAGGGTCTCGGTCCATGGCTAACACCCAGGGCCCGCAGGGCCATCACGACCCCGCCGGCAGCACCCAGATGTTCCGCGCGTTCGTCGACGAGGCTCCCCAGGCCGGTCAGCCGGCGGCCACGGGCGGCGGCCCGCGGATCGGCCTGATCATCGGCATCGTCGCCGCGGTCGCCGTCGTCGCCGCGGTGGCCTGGCTCGCACTGAAGTAGAGAGTGAGCCGCCGGGGCGACCCCTCGGCGGCCACACCCTTGGGGGCGCGGGGAACTGCGCCACCGGCCCGCACGGGCACGTGGCCGTACCGGTCCGCTCTCCCGGCACGGCGACGACCACACCCTCAAGGGGCGCGGGGAGCCGCGCGACCGGCCCCCACCGGCCCGCACCCGCGAAGCGACCGTCACCCGCCCCGCCCGGAGGCGCGCCGAAGCGGTGCGCGGCGCTGCCCGCAACGAAAGAGCGCGAAGGCACCCGGCCCCGAAGGAGCCGAGCGCCTCCGCGCTCACAGTCAGGTCCGCGGACGTCAGTCCGAGATGAGCCCCTCCCGCAGCTGGGCCAGGGTGCGCGTCAGCAGACGAGAGACATGCATCTGCGAGATGCCCACCTCCTCCCCGATCTGCGACTGCGTCATGTTCGCGAAGAACCGCAGCATGATGATCCGCCGCTCACGCGGCGGCAGCTTCGCCAGCAGGGGCTTCAGCGACTCCCGGTACTCCACGCCCTCCAGTGCCGTGTCCTCGTAGCCGAGGCGGTCCGCCAGCGAGCCCTCGCCGCCGTCGTCCTCCGGGGCGGGGGAGTCCAGCGAGGATGCCGTGTAGGCGTTCCCCACCGCGAGGCCGTCGACGACGTCCTCCTCGGACACGCCCAGCACGGCGGCGAGTTCGCTCACCGTCGGGGAGCGGTCCAGCTTCTGTGAGAGCTCGTCGCCGGCCTTGGTCAGCGCCAGCCGCAGCTCCTGGAGCCGGCGCGGCACCCGCACCGACCACGACGTGTCGCGGAAGAACCGCTTGATCTCCCCGACCACCGTCGGCATCGCGAACGTCGGGAACTCCACGCCCCGTTCGCAGTCGAAGCGGTCGATCGCCTTGATCAGCCCGATGGTGCCGACCTGGACGATGTCCTCCATCGGCTCGTTGCGCGAGCGGAACCGCGCCGCCGCGTACCGCACGAGGGGGAGGTTGAGCTCGATCAGCGTGTCCCGGACGTAGGCGCGCTCCGGGCTGTCCTCGTCGAGCACGGCGAGCCGCAGGAACAGGGAGCGGGACAAGGTGCGGGTGTCGAGGGCCGCCGTCTCCGGGACCTCCGGAGCGGGTGTGGCGACGAGGGCCGGGCCCTCGTCGATGGGGCCGAGTGCGTCGAGAGCATGGGGAGCTGACTCGCTCTCCGCGAGCGTGAGCACCTTCGAGCTGCCCTGTTCTGCGGACATGCCACCCCCTTTGGGTCGCGGGACGGTCGCGGCGAACGCTCCCGAACCGGGGAACGCAGCCTTCACCTGAATACCGGCGCCGAGGCTCCGGCAAACGCGCTTCCGGCAGAATGTCACATGTCGGCAACGCGCTGTAGTGACATGTCGACATGCGAGACGCGAATCAGCCCTGGAAACAAGGGGTCTGACGGAGTATCGGCCGGAAAGAACGCAGATTCACACCCTCGGGTGATTCGCTCTTCACGGTTACGCGTCGATCCTGTTTGCGGACCTCAGCCGCTGGAAGCTGCGGGCCAGCAGCCGGGACACGTGCATCTGCGAGACGCCCAGCTCGGCGCTGATCTGGGACTGCGTCAGGTTGCTGTAGTAACGCAGCAGCAGGATGCGCTGCTCGCGCTCCGGCAGCTGCACGAGGAGGTGCCGGACGAGGTCGCGGTGCTCCACGCCGTCCAGGGCGGGGTCCTCGTAGCCGAGCCGGTCCAGCAGGCCGGGCATCCCGTCGCCCTCCTGCGCGGCCTCCAGCGAGGTGGCGTGGTACGACCGGCCGGCCTCGATGCAGGACAGCACCTCCTCCTCGGAGATGCGCAGCCGCTCGGCGATCTCGGCGGTGGTCGGGGTGCGCCCGAAGGCGGTGGTGAGGTCCTCCGTCGCGCTGTTCACCTGAACCCACAGCTCGTGCAGCCGGCGCGGTACGTGGACGGTGCGGACGTTGTCGCGGAAGTACCGCTTGATCTCGCCGACGACGGTCGGCATCGCGAAGGTCGGGAACTGTACGCCCCGCTCGGGGTCGAAGCGGTCGATGGCGTTGATGAGGCCGATGGTGCCGACCTGGACGACGTCCTCCATCGGCTCGTTCCGGGAGCGGAAGCGGGCGGCCGCGTAGCGCACGAGCGGGAGGTTCGCCTCGATGAGCGCCGCCCGCACGCGGGCGTGCTCCGGCGTGCCCGGCTCCAGGTTCTTGAGCTGACCGAACAACACCTGGGTCAGGGCCCTGGTGTCCGCGCCGCGGCGCTTGGCGGGGGTCTGGACCGCGTCGGGGGACACCTCGTCCTGGGGCGGCGCGGAACTGGCCGACACGGTCAACGCCACCTCTTCATTCGCTTACATCGTCCGTCAACTCATCCGTCAAAAGCGGTCATAGCATCACAAGACTGACTCACTGTGTGCAAGCACCGCATATTCCGTGTTGAGGGCGGGAGGGGGCGCCTGACGCGGCGAGGCCCCCTGCAGCGGCAGGGGGCCTCGGCGCACGGAGTGCGGAGGGTGCGTCAGAACTCGTAGTCGGCGATCACCCACGTGGCGAACTCGCGCCACAGTCCGACCCCCGTCCGGTGGTCCGGGTGCTCGACGTAGCGGCGCAGCGCCTCGGCGTCGTCGAACGCGGAGTTGATCGCGAAGTCGTAGGCGATGGGGCGGTCGCTGATGTTCCAGGCGCATTCCCAGAAGCGGATCTCCGGGATCTTCCCCTCCAGCGCGCGGAAGGCCTCCACGCCTTCGACGACCTTCGGGTCGTCGCGGCGGACGCCCTCGTTCAGCTTGAAGAGCACCAGGTGCCGGATCATCACTCGCCTCCTGCGGCCAGCCAGGTCATGAAGTCGCCGATCGCCTTCGCGGCGTCCGAGATGCCCTGGAACCCGATGGTGACGTAGTCGCCGGCGGTCTCGGGATCCGTGATGATCACGTACAGCACGAAGACCACCACCAGATAGACGGCGGCCTTCTTCGCGTTCACCGCCATCGCGGCCCTCCCCTGTCACGGATCCCACTGCTGTCACGCGTGCATCGAGCGGGCCCATGATCGCACGAAGGGCCCCGCCTGACGACGGGGCGCTTCTGGGGCGGTGGCGGGGGAGTGGAGGGGCGTTCCGGAGCGACCCGGTGCGGCGCGCGTCACCGAGGGGCGGACCTCTCGACGGCGCGGTCAGGCGCGGCGGGCGCGGATCGCGATCACTGTGCCCGCGGCGACGGCGAGCACCGCCGTGCCGCCGAGGACCGCCGTCCGGCCGCTCGTGCCGGTCTTGGCGAGACTGGGCCGGGAGTCGCCCGCGGCACGCAGGATCAGGTGGGTGACGTCGTCCGGGTTGGTCTCCATGACGGCGTGCGGCGCGTCGACCTCGACGGTGGTGGCCTTGGCCCGCTCGGCCATGAAACGCAGGTTGTCGGTGCCGATGGTGCGGTCGTCGGTGGGGACGAGGTACCAGGACGGGACGGTCTTCCACGCGACTGCCTGCGTCGGCTCGTTGCCGGAGGCGGCGGTGGCGGGCCGCTGGGTGGCGGCCAGGACCCGGGTGCGGCTCGCACCGAGCCGGTCGCTCAGGAAGACGTCGCCGAACCTCTCCGGCTTGAGGTACAGATCCACGTTGGTCGCGTCGCCGCCGAGCGGTACGGCGTTCAGCGCGGTGGGCACCGGTGCGCTCGGGTCGTCCGTCACCCGGCTGCCCGGGTACTTGGCCGCGAGCTGGAAGGCGGTCTCGCCCTTGTCGGGCGCGAACCCGGCGATGTAGACGAGGGACTCCACGTTCGGGATGTCGGCGGCGGCGTTGGTGATGACGGCTCCGCCGTAGGAGTGCCCGACCAGGACGATGGGACCCTCGATCGACCTGAGCCGGGCAGCGAGGTGGTCGGCGTCGCCGGACAGGCTGCGCAGCGGGTTCGCGGTGGCCACCACGGGATGGCCCTGCGCCTGCAGGCTCTCGACGATCCGGTCCCAGCCGGAGGCGTCCGCCCAGTACCCGTGCACCAGCACGATCGTCGGTTTGGCGCTCCCTGATGTCCCGTCAGTGGGCGGGGCACTGCCTCCGCCCTCCGACGCCAGGGAGGGGCCTGCGGCCATCACGGCGGCGGCCGGAAGGAGGACGGCCAGGGGAAGTGACCGCCGGGCGAGGATGCGTCGTATGTGTGCCATGACCCTTCTTCCTCGAGGGAGAACCTGCCGGCAACACTGCGTTCGGATGACGGACGCGGCACCCCGGCTTGGCCATGGGAGTGAAGATCGGTCACGGAGCGTACCGGGCGGAGAGGGACCGGACGACGACGAGGGGCCCGGTCCATCGGACCGGGCCCCTCGTTCACCAGCGGTAGCGGAGGGATTTGAACCCTCGGTGACTTGCGCCACACTCGCTTTCGAGGCGAGCTCCTTCGGCCGCTCGGACACGCTACCGAGGGAGACCTTACAGCACGGTGGCGCGTGGATCGAAATCGGTATTCAGCGCCCCCGGAAGAACTCCGTGAGCAGCCTCGAGCACTCCTCGGCGAGCACGCCCTCGATCACCTCGGGCCGGTGGTTGAGGCGCCGGTCCCGGACCAGATCCCACTGGGATCCCGCCGCACCGGCCTTCTCGTCCCGGGCGCCGTAGACCACCCGGTCCACCCGGGACTGCTGGACGGCGCCCGCGCACATCGTGCACGGCTCCAGTGTGACCACCAGGGTGCAGCCGGCCAGCCGCCACTCCCCGGCCCGCTCGGCGGCCCGGCGCAGCGCGAGGACCTCCGCATGCGCCGTGGGGTCGCCGACCGCCTCGCGCTCGTTGTGCGCGCGGGACAGCACGGTGACCCCGTCCGCGGCCAGCACGAGGGCGCCGACGGGGACGTCCCCGCCCGGGACGGCCCGGCGGGCCTCGTCCAGGGCGAGTCGCATCGGTTCCCGCCAGCGGTCGCGCACCGGGTCGGGGAGGCCGGGCGCGGGGGTGGTGGTCGGCACGGTCAGCGGACGGTCTCCAGCACCTCGGAGGCGCCCAGCGCCTCGGCGATCTCGGAGACCGCGTCCTGCGTCATCGAGCGCAGCTCCTTCTCGGTCACGCCCAGATCCTCCAGAACCTGCGCGTCCCCGACGGGGCCGTGCGGTACGGACTCGCCGGACGCGGTGTACGGGGCGCCGTCGGCGTCCTCGTCGTCCGGCTCACCGTCCTCCGTGCCGTCGAGGTCGAGGGCGTCCAGGTCGGGGCCGTCGTCCCCGGGCTCCCGGCCGAGCAGTTCGTCGGTGAGCAGGATCTCCCCGTAGCTGCTGCGGGCGGCCGCCGCGGCGTCGGAGACGTAGATCCTGGGATCCTCCTCACCGTCCACGCGGACGACGCCGAACCAGCCGTCCTCCTGCTCGATCAGCACGAGCACCGTGTCCTCGTCAGGGGAGGCTTCCCGGGCCAGGTCGGCCAGATCCGACAGGGTTTCCACATCGTCGAGCTCTGTGTCGCTCGCTTCCCACCCGTCTTCGGTGCGCGCGAGCAGTGCGGCGAAGTACACCGTGACTCTCCCACTGGTCATAGGCGTGCCGGTTGGGGGTCCCCCCGGCGGAGGTGTGCGGGCGGGTGTGCGGAGCTGAGACCCCGCCCACTGGGAATCGTGGCAGAAACAAGGCCGTCAGGGGATGTCTTCGGGTCCCTGTGTCCGGCAGTTTCGATCGCGGTCCAGCGCGCTTGTCGCCGCCACGACCGGATCGTACGCGCCCAACCCCGCCACGGGAGCGCGGCACGTCAAAGGGACCCGCGGGCCCTTTCCCCCACGGGCCACCCCGCGTGTCGCGCCCATGCGACGGCAACCGGCCTGCCGCCGACGGCAACCCGCCGGCCGCAGGACACGGCTCACGCGATCCGCGGGCACGGCTCCCGCCATCCGCCGGCGTAGGTGTCCCCCGGTGCCTCAAGAGCCTGGGAGGTTTCACCAGGGCGGTGGGGGCGCCTCCCGCCCGTGGGGGCCCAGCTGGAGCGGAGTCGGAAGTAGGGGGAGAAGCCGAGAGCGGGGGAGGGTGGGCGCGACGGCACCCTGCGGGCGCCAGGTGCGCAGACACTCCCCGTCCGCACAGGCGAAGCACCTGGAAAGGCCGGCACCGGGGGCCAAGCACGCGGACGCCCCGCCCCGCACAGGCACAGGCGCCTGACGAACCGCTACCAGCGAAACGTCCGCATCCGCATCGCGTGCCGCAACCGCGCCGCCTTCGCCCGCCGGGGCTGCACCCGGTCCCGCAACGCCCGAGCCTCAGCCAGCTCCCTCAGAAACCGCGCCCGCCGCCGCCGGCGCTCGGCCTCCCAGTCCACCTCGCCCCCGGCGCCTTCGGCGTCCCGGGACGCCCGGGACGCCCCGGCCGACGGATCGCGATCCTCCTGCTCAGGCATTGCTTCATCACCCCAATCCGTCCCTCCCACCTTCCCCCGACCGGGCGGTTTGACGCCAGCGAAGGGGTGACGGGCGCCCCATACCCTTGCCACGCACGGGGACGCCGACCCTCCGTGTCCCGGTTAGGGTTGAGGCCATGCGTCTCCACGTCGTCGACCACCCCCTGGTCGCCCACAAGCTCACCACGCTGCGCGACCAGCGCACCGACTCCGCGACCTTCCGCCGTCTCGCCGACGAGCTGGTCACCCTGCTCGCCTACGAGGCCACGCGCGACGTGCGCACCGAACAGGTGGACATCCAGACGCCGGTGGCGCGGACCACGGGCGTGAAGCTGTCCCACCCCCGCCCCCTGGTGGTGCCGATCCTGCGGGCCGGCCTCGGCATGCTGGACGGCATGGTCCGGCTGCTGCCGACCGCCGAGGTGGGCTTCCTGGGCATGGTGCGCAACGAGGAGACGCTCCAGGCCTCCACGTACGCCACGCGCATGCCGGACGACCTCTCCGGGCGTCAGGTGTACGTCCTGGACCCGATGCTGGCGACCGGCGGCACGCTCGTCGCGGCCATCCAGGAGCTGATCAAGCGCGGCGCCGACGACGTGACCGCCGTGGTGCTGCTGGCGGCGCCGGAGGGCGTCGAGGTCATGGAGCGCGAGCTGGCCGGCACACCGGTGACGGTCGTGACGGCGTCCGTCGACGAGCGCCTCAACGAGCTGGGCTACATCGTCCCGGGCCTCGGCGACGCGGGCGACCGCATGTACGGAGCCGCGGAGTAACCCCGAGGCTCACACCCCGCGCGCCCGACGGCCCGGAGGTTCAGCAGTTCTTCTTCGAGGCGGGCGCCGGCTCGGGGTTGGCCAGTGCGGTCAGCGCCTTGTCGGCGTCCGTCTTCGCCGTGAGCCCACGGAACGCGTCGCCGATGATCAGATCGAGTTCGACGCCCTTGCGCGCCGGGTCCGTGCGGCGCTCGGCGCCGGCCAGCTGGGTGCCCAGCACCGGCAGCGCCGTGTCCAGCGCGGTCGCCGGGCCGAGCAGCACGCCGGTGCCCTTGACCTTCTTGTCGAACGTCTCGGGTGCGTTGGCGACCTCGCCGATCCTGAAGCCGCGCTTCTTCAGCTCGTCGGCGGTCTTCTGGGCGAGCCCGCTGCGCGTCGTGGCGTTGAGCACGTTGACGGTGATCGTGCCGGGGAGGGGCAGCGGCTTGGCGGCCCCCGCTGGACTCGCCGAGGGCTTCACCGTGGTGCCGCAGGCGGCCTTCGTGCCGGCCGCGGAGGCGGAGTCGCCCCCGCCGGTGAACACGTCGATGAGTTGCAGCGTGCCCCAGCCGCCCACGCCGAGCACGGCGACGGAGGCGACGGTCAGCACGACGAGCTTGCCGCGCCGCCGGGGCCGGCGCATCCGCGGGTACTTGTCACCCGTGATGCGGTACTGGCCGCCCATGCCGGGTGGAGTGAGCATGCTCATGAGCGCAGCGTAGTGCGCCCGGGCTGCTATGCCTACTAGATGATCATTCGACTGGGTGCAGTCCAACCCGAAAGGGCCAAACCGGGCCGTCAGAGGGTTCGACGGGTGTCAGTCGAGTTCGAGGACGCGCGCGTGGAGCACCTGGCGCTGCTGGAGCGCCGCGCGCACCGCGCGGTGCAGTCCGTCCTCGAGATACAGGTCGCCCTGCCACTTCACGACGTGCGCGAAGAGGTCGCCGTAGAAGGTCGAGTCCTCGGCGAGGAGGGTTTCGAGGTCGAGCTGCTGCTTCGTCGTCACGAGCTGATCGAGGCGGACCGGGCGCGGCGCCACGTCCGCCCACTGCCGGGTGCTTTCCCGGCCGTGGTCGGGGTACGGCCGGCCGTTTCCGATGCGCTTGAAGATCACACGGAAAGCCTACCGGTCGAGACGTTCCGGGCGCAGCCATGGCGACGCAGTACGCCGCCGTAAAAGATGCCGGAAACCATCAGAAAACGGTCCGCGCGCCCGTCGCGCGCCCTGACGGGCCGCCCCGTACGCCACCCCCGGCTCACATACCCGCCCCCGGTACGCCTCGGAAGCGGGCCCGCGGCGCCCGTCACGCCCCCGTCTTCTTCGCGGCCTTCGCCGCCGCCTTCATCTCCTGCTTGTGCGCCCGCACCTTCGCCAGCGACTCCGGGCCCGTGATGTCCGCGACCGAGCGGAAGGACTCGGGCTCGCCGTACGCCCCGGCCGCCTCCCGCCAGCCGGACGGGCGGACGCCGAGCTGCTTGCCCAGCAGGGCGAGGAAGATCTGCGCCTTCTGCTTGCCGAACCCGGGCAGGTCCTGGAGCCGCTTCAGCAGCTCGCGCCCGTCCTCCACGCCCCGCCAGACCGCCTCGGCGTCACCGTCGTAGTGCTCCACGAGGTACCGGCACAGCTGCTGGACGCGGCCCGCCATCGACCCCGGGTAGCGGTGCACCGCGGGCTTCTCGGAGAGCAGCGCGGTGAACGCCTCGGGGTCGTACGCGGCGATCTCGTGCGCGTCGAGGTCGTCCGCGCCGAGCCGACGCGCGATCGTCGCCGGGCCCTTGAACGCCCACTCCATGGGGATCTGCTGGTCCAGCAGCATCCCGGTCAGCGCGGCGAGCGGGCTGCGGCCCAGCAGCCGGTCGGCGTCGGGGTCCTGGGCGAGGTGCAGTGTGACGTCCATGCTCCCGATGATCGCGCGTCCCCCAGTTGATCGCGCGTCGCGGGTCAGCTCGCGCGCCAGTACCCCAGCGCCTGCACCCGCTGCTTGGGCAGGCCCAGCTCCTTGCGGACGAAGGCGCCCAGCGCGCGGGTGGTCGCGGTGTCGCAGGCGATCCACACGTACGGGTCGGGGCCGGACGCCAGCAGGTCCGGCAGTTCGGCGCGGACGCGCTCCACCAGGGCCGCGCCCGCGTCCCGCCGGGGCACCTCGCGCACCTCGTGCCGCGCGGGGTCGGCCGCGCAGGGCAGCCCGTCGAGGGAGCCCTCGAACCAGATGGTCGCCGGGGCGTCACCCAGCGCGCCCAGCAGGGAGTTGACGGCCGGCAGCGAGGCCGGGTCGCCGACCACGCAGACGTGGGACGGGGAGGGGTCGGGGTGCTCGAATCCCGTGCCCTGCACGGTCGCCTCGACGGTGTCCCCGGCCTTCGCCGCCCGCGCCCAGTCACTGGCGCAGCCCTCGTGCAGCGCGAACTCCAGCGCGAAGGTGCCGGTCTCCGGGTCGGGGTCGACCAGGGTGTACGCGCGCTGGTGGGGCTTGCCCGCGTCGTCGAACCACAGCCGTACCCACATCGTGGGGTGGACGCCGGTCGTCGCCAGCATCCCGCCGTCGGTGAAGGTCAGCCGCCGGTAGTCGACGGTGACGTCCTCGGCGCCCGTCACCGTGAACGTGAAATCCTTCGCGCGCAGCAGTTTGAGGACCGCGCCCTCCCAACCCCGCCCCTGCCCCATCGCGTTCTCACCCTTCGCGTACGATCCCGTCACGTCACGGGTTAACTTAGGGGAGCCTAACCTAAAGTGAAGTGGGGGCACAGTGTCCGGTGCGATCTTCCGGGATGCCTGGGGGATTCCCCATCTGCGGGCGGACGGCCCGCGTGAACTCGCACGCCTCCAGGGCCTGGTGACCGCCCGCGACCGAGGCTGGCAGATCGAGGTGGAGCGTCACCGCGCCCAGGGCGCCTCGGCCTCCTTCCTCGGCGCCGGCGAGCTGTCCTGGGACGTGCTGGTCCGGCGCGCCCGGATCGCCGACACCGCCCGCCGCTGCTTCGCCCGCCTGGAGGAGCGCGACCCGGAGACCGCCGACTGGATCCGGGCGTACGTCACCGGCGTGAACGAGGGCCTGCACGGGCACAGCGCCCCGGAGTTCGCCCGCGCCGGTGTCCTCCCCGGCCGCTGGGAGCCGTGGACGCCGCTGGCCGTGTGGCTGTCCACGCACCTCCTCTTCGCCGGCTTCCCCGCCAAGCTGTGGCGCGACCATGCCGCCGCGCGCCTCGGGGCGGACGCCGTGGGCCTGTTCGCCACCGACGGCCCCGGCACCTCCGGCAGCAACGGCTGGCTTGTCGCGGGGGAGCGCACGGTCACCGGGCAGGGGGTGATCGCCGGCGACCCGCACCGGTTCATCGAGGACCCCGGTGTCTACCAGCAGATACGTCTGTCCTGCCCGGAGTTCGACGTCGTCGGCCTCGCCGTGCCGGGCGTCCCCGGCATCGCCCACTTCGGTCACACCGGCACGGTCGCCTGGGCCATCACCAACGCCATGGCCGACTACCAGGACCTCTACCGCGAGCGGCTGCGCCGCACCGGCGCCGGGATGGAGGCGCTCGGCCCGGACGGCGTCTGGCGGCGGGCCGCACGGCACACCGAGACCGTCGAGGTCGCGGGCGAGGACCCCGTCGAGGTGGAGGTCGTCGAGACCGAGCGCGGGCCCGTCGTCATCGGCGGCCCCGAGGGCCTCGACGGCGGGGTGCCCGAGTCCGGCGGACCCCCGCTCGCCGTCGCCCTCCGTTACCCGCCCCGCGTCACCGGCGACCTGGGCTTCGGCGCCCTGCTGCCGCTGCTGCGGGCCCGCAGCGTGGCCGACGTGGACCGTGCCGCCGACCTGTGGGCCGAGCCCGTCAACGTCGTCCTCGCCGCCGACACCGAGGGCGGCACCCTGCACCGGGTGGCCGGCCGCGTCCCCGTACGCGCCGACGCCAACCGCGTCCGCCTCGTGCCGGCGTGGGAGCCCGGCCACGAGTGGCGGGGCTGGCACGAGCCGCCGCGCGCCGGTCTCGACGACGGCGTCGCCGTGATGGCCAACCAGCGCGGCCCCGCAGCCCCGCTCGGCGTGGAGTTCGCGCCGCCGCACCGCGCCCGCCGCATCGCCGCCCTGCTCGCCCGGCGCGACCGCTGGTCCGCCGCCGACATGGCCGCGATCCACACCGACACCCATCTCGCCTCCGCCGCACCCCTCCTGGACCACCTGGCCGCGCTGAACGCCCCGGACCTCACCGGACCCGCGTCCGCCCTGCGCGCGCGGCTGCTGGCCTGGGACCGGCACATGGACGCCGGCAGCGCGGACGCCGCCGCCTTCGCGGCCCTGCGCGGTGCGGTCGTCCGCCGTCTGGCCGCCGAGCCCGCCCTCGCCGCCGCCGCGACCCCGCCGCCGTACCCGGACGTCTTCCGCCCCTGGCTCGCGCTGGTCCCGCGCATCGGGTTCGCCCTGGAGCACCTGCTCGCGGCGAAGGACCTGTTCGGCATCGACCGCCCCGCCGTCGTCCGGGCGGCCCTGGAGGAGGTGGCCGCCGCGCCGCCCTCCGGCGCCTGGGGCGACACCCACCGCCTCGCGCCCTGGCGCGCCCTGCCGCCCGAGGACCCGCGGGAGGAGCCCGGCCTGTCCGGCGACCACGACTGCGTGCTGTGCACCTCCGCCGTGCCCGGCATCACCGACTTCGCCGCCCGCGGCCCCGCCGCCCGCTACGTCTGGGACCTGGCCCGGCGCGAGGACAGCCGCTGGGTCGTGCCGCACGGCGCCTCGGGCCGCCCCGGCTCCCCCCACCACCGAGACCAGCAGCCCCTGTGGCTCGCCGGAGACCTGGCCCCGGTCGTCACCGACTGGGCGCAGCTGACGAAGGAGACCGATGTCTGACCCGTACGCCTCCCGCCCGGCCGTCCACGAGCAGAAGGTCGACGGCTTCGGCACCGTACGCGTCCTGCCGCTGGACCCGGCCGCCGACGCGCCCCTGCTGCACCGCTGGGTGAGCGAGGAACGCGCCGTGTTCTGGGGCATGAACGGCCTCACCGAGCAGCGGGTCCGCGAGATCTACGCGCACATGGAGACCCTCGGCACCCACCACGCGTACCTCCTCGTCAAGGACGGCGCCCCGGCCGGGCTGCTCCAGACGTACGAGCCGGAGGCCGACCGGGTGGGCGCGTGCTACCCCGTCGAGCCGGGTGACATCGGCATGCACCTGCTGCTCGCGCCCGCGGAGCCGGGCGAGACCCGCTCCGGCTGGACCGCGGGCCTGGCGGTCGCCGTCTCCGCGTACGTCCTGCTGGGCCTGGACAGACGGCGGATCGTCGTCGACCCGGACGTCGCCAACGAGAAGGCGATCGCCCGGTTCGCGCGGCAGGGCTTCACCACCGGACCCCGGGTCGTGCTCCCCGAGGTGGACCTGCCGGACGTGTACCTCCCCCAGAAGCACGCACAACTCGCGTTCCTCACGCGCGAGGTAGCCTTCGGAAGGTGACCCCCGACGACCTCGTCGCCCACTTCCGACTGGAGCCGATCCCCCGGGAGGGAGGCCGGTTCCGGCAGACCTGGGCCGGTCCCGCCGGGCCCGACGGCCGCCCCGAGGGCACCGCCATCGTCGCCCTGCTCACCGACGGGCCCGGCGACTTCTCCGCCCTGCACCGCCTGCCCGCCGACGAGACCTGGCACCACTACCTCGGCGACCCGCTGCGGATGCTGCTGCTCGCCCCCGACGGCACCAGCAGCACGCCGGTGCTCGGCCCCGACGTGCTCGGCGGCCAGCACGTCCAGCTCACCGTCCCCGCCGGCACCTGGATGGGCGCCCGTGTCGCGGACGGCGGTGCCTGGACCCTGTTCGGCTGCACGATGGCCCCCGGCTTCACCTACGAGGGCTACGAGCACGGCGACCCGGCCGAGCTGGCCGCGCGGTACCCGGACCGGGCCGCTCTCGTCGCGGAGCTGGGCCGCGCATGAGCGGGCGGGGACTGCTGCACGGCCAGGTCGCCCTGGTCACCGGCGCCGGCGGCGGCATCGGCCGGGGCGTCGCCCGCCGGCTCGCCGAGGAGGGCGCGGCCGTCGCCCTGCACTGCCGCACCTCGGTCGCGTCCGCCCAGGAGACGGCGGTCGCCATCCGGGAGGCGGGCGGCCGGGCCGTCGTCCTGCGGGCCGACCTCACCGACGAGGACGCCTGCCACCGGCTCGTCGCGGAGGCCGCCGAACGGTTCGGGGGCCGGCTCACCGCGCTGGTCAACAACGCCGGGGTCCAGCCCGTCCAGGAGCTCGCCGGGATGACGGCGGCCGAGTGGCGCGCGGTCGTGGACACCAACCTCACCGCCGTCTTCGCCTGCACCCAGGCGGCGGCGGCGCTGATGCGGGACCAGGGCGGCGGCTCCGTCACCCACGTCGCCTCCGTCGAGGCCCGCTTCCCCGCCCCCGGCCACGCGCACTACGGCGCCTCCAAGGCCGCGGTGGTGATGCACGCCCGCACGGCTGCCCTGGAGTACGGCCCCTGGGGCGTGCGCGTCAACACGGTGTCGCCCGGCCTGATCGACCGGGAGGGCCTGGAGGACGCCTGGCCGGAGGGCGTGCGCCGCTGGCGTGAGGCGTCCGCCGTGGGCCGCCTCGGCCGCCCGGAGGACGTCGGCGACGCCTGCGTGTTCCTGGCGTCCCCGCTCGCGTCCTGGGTGACCGGCCACGATCTGGTGGTCGACGGAGGGTCGACCTCCCGCCCCACGTGGTGAAGACGTCCCCGCCGCGTTGAGCGGACCGGGCGTCCCGTCCGTACTCCACGGGAGGCGAACGGCCGGGAGGCGGGTACGACGTGGAGCGACGGCGCGACGGGGCGGCGGGCGGCGGGTCGCCGGTCCTGCGGGCATGGGTGCTGCTGGGCACGCTGCTGGTGCTCCTCCTCGCGGGCGCGGCTCCGGCGAGCGCCCACGCGGCCCTGCGCGCCAGCGACCCCGAGGACGGAAGCGTCGTCAGGACGGCGCCCACCCACGTCACCCTGACGTTCACCGAGTCCGTGGGCCTGCTCGAGGACTCCTTCCGGATCTACGGCCCCGACAACCGCCGCGTCCACATGGAGGAACCCGAACACGCGGCCGGCGCCGCCGACACGGCCCGCGCCGCCCTGCCCCAAGACCTTGACGAAGGCACCTACACGGTGGCGTGGCGGGTGGTCTCGGCGGACAGCCACCCGGTGTCGGGCGCGTTCACCTTCTCCATCGGCAAGCCGTCCCCCACCCCGCCGGCGGCCCCCCAGGACCACGCCGAACACCCGGTCACCAAGAGCCTCTACGACACCGGCCGCTACCTCGCCTACATCGCGGCCGCGCTGCTCATCGGCACGGCGGCGTTCGCGGCCCTGTGCCGCCCGCCGGACACGGGCCCGCTGCGGGCGCCGCTGCTGTTCGGCTGGTGGACGCTGCTGGTGACGACGGCGGGGCTGCTGGTGCTGCGCGCGCCCTACGAGAAGGGCGCGTCGCCGTTGACGGCGCTGGACGTGTCGACGTTCCCGGACACGCTGAGCGGCCGTCCGGGCATGGCGCTCCTGGCCCGCGTGCTGCTCCTCCTGACGGCGGCCCTGCTCCTCCCGGTCCTGCGCCACCGGACCCTCCGCACGCGCGTGACGGCGGGCGCGGCCTTCTCCGTGGCTCTGGCCCTCACATGGGCGTCGGCGGAACACGCCTCGGCCGGCATCCAGGTCCCGGTCGCCATGACGTCGTCGGTGCTGCACCTGCTGGCGACGGCGGCCTGGCTCGGCGGCCTCACCGCCCTCCTGCTCACCCTCCACCGGGCGAAGACCCCGCCCCCGTACGACACGGTGGCCCGCTTCTCCCGCCTGGCGTTCACATCGGTGACGGTCCTCGTCCTCACCGGCGCCTACCAGTCCTGGCGCGGCCTCGGCTCCTGGTCCGCCCTCACCGGGACGGCGTACGGCCGCACGCTCGCCGTGAAGCTGGCGGCGACGGTGTTCCTGCTGCTCGCGGCGGCCCTGTCCCGCCGCTGGACGGCCCTGCTGGCCCGCCCGGCCGTGGCCGAGGAACGCGTACCGGCGCTGGTGGGCGCGGCGGGCCCGCCCCCCGAACCGAGGACCACGCACGTGACCACCGCCCCGCCGGAAGCCGTCGAACCGGAAGCCGTCCACCGCCGCGCCCTGCGCCGTTCCGTCCTGGCGGAGGTGGTGGTCGCGGTGGCCGTCCTGCTGGTCACCACGGTGCTGACCGGAACCCTGCCCTCCCGGGCGGAGGCCGAGGCCGCGAAGGCGCCCGCGCCGCAGGTGGCGGGCCTGCCCGGCGCCCAGGCCCTGACGGTCCCCTACGACACGGGGACGCCCGGTGGCAGCGGCACGGTCCAGCTCACGATGGACCCGGGCCGCGTCGGCGAGAACGGCCTCCAGGCGGTCGTCTTCGGCCCCCAGGGCGCCCTGTCCTCCGTCCCGGAGCTCCGCGTCACCTTCACCCTCCCGTCCAAGGACGTGGGTCCCATCGACGCCGGCCTCACCGACCGGGGCGGCTACTGGGCCACCAACGACCTCACCCTCCCACTGGAGGGCGCCTGGACGATGAAACTGACGGTCCGCGTCTCGGACATCGACCAGGTGACGGTGGAGCGGGGGGTGCGGATCGGGCGGTGAAGGGGCACGCACATCGCCGCGACGACGGTGATCTCACCGGCGGCGGGGAAGTGCTCGCGCCACACGTGCTCCTCGCCGACAACCTCCCGCACCTGACCACGCCGGACCGTGAGGTGGACACGGGCGCCCGCCTCGAACCCCTGGGAGCACCCAGCCGTCGGGAAGCCCACCCGTGATCACGAGGCGGGCCACCACCAGGATCAGTCCGGCCGCACCGGTGCCGACGAAGAGCCACGGAAGCCGCTTCGGCCGGGTACGGCACGTCACTTCGGCCACGCCGCTCATGCGGGGAGCGTGCCATCGCCTCACCTAGGCGGGCTTGTCCCGACCACGGCAGTTCCTCCGTGCGCGGCGCCGCCGGTTCGGCACAGTCGCTAGGCGGACTCGGGCCGCCGCGCGTGGGTGTCCGGGGCGGCCTGCTGCGCGTCCTCGGTCCAGAGGGTCTCGTCCTCGCCGAAGTCCGGAGCCTGGAACGGCTGCGTCGTCGGACGCGGCGATCCGGTGGAGCTGCGTGTCTGCCCGGTCGGGGCCGAGAACAGCGATGTGGAGTCGATGAGAGGTCTGCCTTTCGTCACAGGCCGCTGAGCGGGCCTGGCGTGCCCGGAGCGGGCACGGTGGTCCTAGAGCTTGGTCATCTTGGGGTACGGGCTCAGGATCCGCATCTGCGCCGAGCCGAAGTCCACGAGTGCCGCGACTCCGTCCTCGATGCCGACCACCCGGCCGAGGCCGTACACGTCGTGGGTGACCTGATCACCGGTGTCGAAGTGCTTGGGCGCCGGCGCGACCGGGGCCTTGAAGGGGCTGGTGGGCAGATGACGCTTCGGCGTCGAGGGCTTGGTCATGGCTCAGTATGCGCCTTCGCGCGCCGCGCCCGCTGTGTCCATGGGCACAGACCCGGACGACAGAGACCGCGGCACGCCGCTGACCTGGGAAGGCGCGGAACCGGGCCCCCTCCGTACACGTGACGGGGGTCACGCTCTGCGGGCCGGGGGTGGGCAACGCCGGACAACGTCGAAGGGCCCCACCGCGAACGGTGGGGCCCTTCGACATCGTGCCCGGTGAGGCACTGGCGGAGGATACGAGATTCGAACTCGTGAGGGGTTGCCCCCAACACGCTTTCCAAATGTTCGCCTGGGTGTTCGGGAGTGATCAGGAACGTCCTGACCTGCGGCGGCGCGGGACTGAGGGTAGGCGGCGAACGGCGCTGGACGGGGGTGAATGCAACCAAAACTGCAACCATTGATCGACGAGGACGGCGGAGGTTCGGGTGGTCGTCATCGACCAGCTCGGCGTTGGCCAGCACCGCAGGCAGGGTCTCGCTCATTTACGTTGCGGGCAGTCATTCAGGCAAGCTGCAGGGCGTTCGCGGAGGTCGAAAATGCGGAGCGCGCCGGGTGGTCGGGCCATCACTATGGCTCCGTGGATGATGCGCTTTTGGATGACGTGGACGCCGCCGGGGGTGACCCGGTTGATCTGACCCGCCTGCCTCCGCGCCGGTCGGAGTGGAACAGCATCGCTGTTCTCGGAGGTGCCCACGAGGACGATCTCGACCTGGCTCTCGGTTACCTGGAGGCGGGTGCCATCCTGGTGAGCCACTGGATCCGGACGGGCACGAACGACGCTCTGCCCGTGCCGATCTACTACCAGTACCGGCATGCCATCGAACTCGGCTTGAAGTGGAACATCCGGTCGGCCGCGACTTGTCTGCGCCGCGACGGAGTGTCGGTGCCGCCCGACGAGCTCGACAACTTCCTGACGAGGTCCCACGTGATCGCGCACTTGGCGGACCGATTGAACCAGTACCTCGGCCGGCTGATGCCGGCCCCGAACGACCGGATCGATCCGCCCACTCAAGACACCCTGGACTGGCTCCACCATCTCGACGAGAACGGGCAGACCTTTCGGTACAGCACGGTGAAGGGAGGCAAGGGGCAGGGGTTGGTGCGGGCGCGGCCGGACCAGCAGAGGGTCGACTTCGACGCGGACGTCCGGCGTCTCCACGATGCTGCCTGGGTGCTGTTCGCAGGCTTGTCCGGTGTCCTTGACACGCACGCGGAGAACCAAGCCGAGTACTACGCCGAATGCGAGGCCGAGTACTACGCCGAGATGCGGCAGGACATGGAGTACTGAGCGCGCCAGCTGTGTCTGCTCCGGTGGTCAGCTCCGGGACCACTATCCGCGCAGCCGGGTCCTCGGCGAGGCGATCACGTCCGTGTAAAGGATCCCGGAAAGTGCGGGCGATGCGGAAGGCGGTGGCTCTCTTTCGGAGAGAGGCCCCACCCACTGCCGACGACTGCCCCTGGGCGGGACCAAGACTTGTGGCGGATGTCTCGTGTACCCAATTATGAAAAGAAACTGACCTTACATCACCTCTGGCGCTAACGTCACAGTTGTCTCTGTGGCCCCACGGGCCCGTACCTTTGCATCCCCAGGACGCTCGTGAAGATCAAGCGCGTATGTATCGAGAACTTCTGTTGCCTGCGCTCGCTGGATGTCTCCTTCGACGCCATCACTTCCCTCATCGGCCCCACGGGCGTCGGTAAGTCCACCGTGCTGCGTGCCCTTGACTGGTTCTTCAACGGAGACAAGGGAGGAGTGCTCGGGGAAGAGGACGTTCACTCGGCAGCGGAAGGCAAGCGAATCCGTGTGGAAGTGGAGTTCGACGGACTGACGGCCTTCGACCGCGCCGCGTTGGGGTACTACGCGCCCGACGGAGTTGACTCCGTACGGATCTGGCGCACATGGGAGGACGGGGACGACCGGATCACCGGAAAGGCTTTGGCATACCCACCGTTCGACGAGATCAGGCGGCTTGAGGGGAAACGCGAGAAGCACAACGCGTACAAGGCGCTGAGGGCAAGCGACCCTGGGCTGGATCTGCCTGCTGCTAAGGGATCGGATGATGCAGAGGCCGCCATGCGTGTCTGGGAGTCGCAGAACCGCGATCGGCTCGCCGAAACGGATGTCGAGGGCACTCAGTTCTTTGGGTTCGCTGGCCAAGGGCTGCTCGCCAAGCTGATCGACTTCGTGTTCATCTCCGCCGACCTGCGCGCGTATGAGGAGGCGGACGACGGCAAGGCGACGGCGGTGGGCAGGATTCTTGAGCACGCGGTCGACCGTTCTGAGGCCGATGCGCGGTTCACCGCGATCGAGGACGACGCGCAGACAGCTCGTGAGAAGGTGCACAAGGAGGTCTACGGGCCGGTGCTCAAGAAGCTGTCCGGCTCGCTATCCGACGAGGTCGCCAAATTCAGCACGGGGCGGCACATCGTCGTGAAACCTGTGGCGCAGATCCCGAAGCCGGCCAAGACAACGTTCGCGGTCAGCATCAAGGACGGGGCAGCCATGACCTTGGTGCGTCGCCAGGGCCACGGCTTCCAACGAGCGCTGATCATCGCTGCATTGAAGTACCTCGCGGAAACTCGGCGACCCGAGGACGGAACCCGGTCGCTGTGTCTGGCGATCGAGGAGCCGGAGCTCTTCCAGCACCCTGCGCAGACAAGGGTCTTCGCCCAGGTTCTGCGCGGCCTTGTCGCCTCGGCGGTGGACCGAACTCAGGTGATGTATGCAACTCACAGCCCGGTGTTCATCGACCCTCGCAACTACGAACAGATCCGTCGGCTGGCCAGGGTGGGCAGCGGGGAACATCCCGATGTCAGGGTGCGGCAGCTCTCCGAACTGGATCTTGTTCAGTCTCTCAACGGTCGAGTGTCGGAGAAGTCCATCCGGCGTCATGCGACAACGCGCTACGTGAAGGACCTGGCAGAGGGGCTGTTCGTCGCGGCCGCTGTGCTCGTTGAAGGAGAGGCAGACGAGGCGGTCATCCTCGGTTTCGCCGAGCAGCAGGGCTTGAGTCTCGGCGCGAACGGCATCAGCGTGATCAATGTGGAAGGCAAGGACAACCTCATCCTCGCCCACGCCATCCTGAGTGGATTCGGTGTGAGGTGCTACGTAGTCTTCGACGGCGACACGGGGCCCAAAGCGCTGGCCGGGAAGGCAGAGACAGTCCGTGTAGCAGGGGAGAAGAACATCAATATCCTTGGCTACCTGGGTGCTTCGGTGAACGCTCGGCCAGCCACCGCGTGCGAAGCGACTCATACCGTCTTCGAGGATGACTTGGAGGCGTATCTCGCCGAGCACTGGCCGGCGTGGACTGAGCGTCGTAAGGAACTGGCCAAACAGGGCGATGGCTACGTCGCCGACTGTAAGCATGCTCCGACGTACGCCGAGGCCGCTCGTACCGCCGGGGGAGAGCCGAAGCTCCTGTACGCGCTGCTGGAGAACGTGATGGCGCTGGCCAGATAGCACCTGTGCTTGAGAGGACCCTTCTCTTCCGGTGGCGATCTCCCTGGCACCTTGGAGTACTCGCGCTCATTGCCAGCGGTCTCGCATTGATCTGGTCGGACTCTCGTAACGGTCACGATCTCAGGAGAAGCGGGCGCGGGGGAGTTGGAATGAACCGAGTCCGTACATCTCCGCTTGATGGTCCTCCCCTGAGCGGGTGTGGAGCCCCCTGTGCAGCGGGTGGCCGGTTTCGTTCGTGGACCCTTCTTCCCGCCGCCACTCGTAATTACCGGCGAGGGGCACCCTCGTGGTGGGGCCTGCGGTGACGTCGACCGGAGTTCGGGCAGGTCGAAGATGCCCCAGGCGTATGCGGCACATAGGGCCGGGGGTGGGCCGGTTTCATCCGGTCAACACGCCAGCAGCGCGTCACTGAGAACGTCGAAGCGAAGGGCCTCCTGCGGCACCGCTTGTCCGGTGACCAGCAGGTCGCGTGCCTGATCGCGGACTGAGGCGGGGAGCCATGCGACCAGCTCCCGGGCCTTGGCCTCCGAGGTAGGAGGCGCTGGGCGCGGGGGCTGGATGACGAGCAGAGTCCAGAGTCGCTCGGCCGGCCATGCCGGAATACCGGCACGCTCGGCCGTGGCGCAGGCCGTGGTGGCGATCTGAAGACCGGCGGCATCCAGGTCACCGAGGTAATCCAGACGTGTGACCGGGAAGGGCAACGCCGCAAGGGACTCCAGGGGCGCGGTGTTGCGGCCCTGGACCCAGGCGACGGCGGCCCAGGGCGGGACAGTGCGGGTACGCAGGACGCGGAGGAGCGTGCGGAAGGTGGCGTGGTTCTCGACGCATACGACGGCGCCCGACTGGCCGATCTCAGAGGTGACCGGTTCCCAGACGAGGGGAGTCGGCAGCCGCTCGCAGCGCAGCAGCTCGAACGTCAGCCGACCGGGCGCCCACAGGGTGCTTCCTCCGCGCGGCGGGTTGCTGTCGAACGCCTTCTCGTCACGGAGGAGCTCGTATGCGCGTTCGGCTGCGGAGGCAACTGGGACGTGTCCGCCGTCGGTACGCCGGAGCCAGTCGTTGACGGCCAGGAGGAGCTGTCGCTGTGTCGCGGCAAGACGAAGCGTGGCTGCCCAGCCGGCGAGTTCACTTCGCAGGGGTACGCCGACAGGAAGCAGCTTGTCGGCGGGGCGGGCTGTTCCCAGCAGGGTTACGGCTTTGGGCAGGACCGTTCGTCCCCGGCGTACGGTCGTGGTCCGGCTCGCCGACCACAGTCCTTCCTGTTCCCCGCGCTTGATCGTGTCGTGGACGACTTCGGGCAGCGCGGACGCCTCGATCCCGAGGTTCTGCGCGCCGATGGCGGCGGCGATGTCGTCGGTGTGGCGGCGGCCACCGCGCCCGTCAGGGTCAAGCGCGGCGATCAACGCGGCCAGGTCGACAGAACTCATTCTCCAAGTACCGCCCTGACGTCGCGCTGTACGAGAACCAGGTCGACCAGCTCGCGGGATCCGTCGTCCACGACCACGACCTTCTCACCCGAGGACGGGCGGGAGCGCCGGCCGAGCATGATGGTGCGGTCGAACATCGACAATGCTCCTTTGTCCTTGGGTGCGGCGGTGAACAGCAGCTGCAGGCCGAGTTGGTCGGCGGCGCGTCGCATCGTCCGGACGAACTGGTCCGCGGACGCCTGTCCGAAGGGGTTGTCCAGCCAGAGCCAGCCGACCGAGGTGGTGTCTGAGAGGGCGCGGACTTTCGTCATCGTCGCGTACAGAAGGACGCCGGCGGTCACCCGCTGCCCGCCGGAGAAGTTCTTCAGTTCGGCGACGTCGACGCGGTCGAGGGAGAGGTCGATGTGTGGTTTGAGCAGGCGCACCCTGAAGGGCGCGTCGACCAGCGCCCGGGCGGCGGCGAACAGTAGGGACTGTGCGTCCGACCGGCCGGCGCCGGGTGTCAGGAGGGAGTGGACGACGCGGGCGACCCGGTCGATGGCGACAGATTCGTCGGCTGGAACCTTTTCGTGTTCGATGACGACGAAGCGTCGCTGGGACCACGCGCCCAGGCCGTCGGGCAGCCGTGACTGGTTCTGGTAGGCGCGGAGCCGGTCGAGTGCCCGCGATGCCTGTACGTGCAGCATGACCGCGCAGGTGTGGACGTCGCGGTCATGTCGGTCGAGGTCGTCCCGCAGTGAGACAGCTCGTTGTTCGAGTTCTCCCGCGATGCGTTCGGCCTCCGCGGGAAGTTGCTCGTCGCCGCGCAGCCGTGAGATCAGGTCGATGACGCGGGTATCCTCCGCGGCCTCGACCTTGCGTGCCTGCGGACTGTTGGCGTGTGCGCGGACAGTGCTGGCCTCCTTCTGTCGGGCGTGCTCGCTGTCCGTGAGGTGCTTCCGTGACTCGCGGACGCGTTCGGAGACGTCCGCAATCTGGGTGGTGAGTGCGGTGATGTCATCTGCACGGCGGCCGGTCAGTGCCGGGTCGGCGAGGTAGCGCAGCGCGCCCACGCTTGCTTCGACCAGTTGGGCTGACTGGCGGGCCGCCGTCGCGGCGCTCTCCGCGTTCCGGGCGAGCTGTTCCTCGGAGCGCTGGATGAGCAGCGACTGGCCTGCCAGTTCGTCGAGTTGGTCGGCGAACCCCTCGGCTTCGTCGGCTTCGGCGACGAGATCGGCTGACGGAAATCCCTCGATGTCCGGGGAGGAGCGGTCTGCCCGGTCCTCGGCCTGCCGCTGGTGTTCCCGCCTGGCCGTTTCGGCGGCCTGCCATGCCTTCGCGTACTCCTCGCGCGCTTCCGCCTCGCGATCCTCGGCCTGGCGGGTCGCCGTGCCGAGTGCAACGGGATGCCGCGCATCATCGGCGTCGGCGAACCGCTCGGCCAGACGCCGCAGGGCGATATCGGCGTCCAGTTTTGCGTCCAGGTCTGCGACGTGTTGCCTGGTGTCGATGATCCGCTGGCGCAGTTCCGGGTCGACCGCTGAGTCCTCCAAGGCCGATGTGACGCTCTGAAGACGTGTTCGGATGGTGGGCGCGTCATCGTTGGGGACAGGGCCGTCGGTGGTGGCTGACAGCCCTGCGCTGCGTAGTTCGTCGGCTGCGTCGTCTCGGCGGCGTGTGTGGCTGCGTACAAGGTCGCGTGCCTGTTCGACATCGACGGCGAGGTCCGGTATCTCCTCGTTGAGCTGGTCGACACGGCGGCGGTGCTCGGCCTCGGCCGTGCGTAGGCCCGGTAGCTTCTCGCGGGCACTGGAGAGGGCGTCGGCAGCGCTGATCAGGGGGATAAGGAGTCGCCGCATCTCGGTCGCGCGGTCGATGACTTCCTGCGCGGCGTCGCGTGTGGCCTCGTGCTCCTGCTTGAGCCGGGTGAGGTCCTGGAGTGCGTCCGCCGCGGCTTGTTCATCGCTTTGGGCTGCTTCCAGCCGTTCCTGAGCTGATCGGATCTTCTCCTGGATGTCGGTACGCGGATCCCCAGGGAAGTCCTTCCAGAACTGGGTCAGGGCCGCGAGGGCGCTGCGGGCGTCGGTGGCACGCTGACCGGCTTCCTGGAGGCGCAGAGTCGCCGAGGTCAGCGCGTTCTCGGCCGTGGCGAGCATGTCTCGCGCCGCCTCCCGGTCGTAGGTCCCCGGGTGCGGGAGCAGGACTCGGGCGAGTGTTCCGTCGGCGTGGTCGGCCGCACTCGGTGATACGGCGGCTTCTGGGCCGAGGACGGCACCGACCCAGACCGCCGTGTCGGTCTCGAGATCACCGATAGCGTCGAGGGCGCGATGGAAGTGGTCAGGGTGGGAGACCACCACGCCGGACGCGATGTCGGGACGTGCCGTCGCGAAGGATTGGGCGGCCTGAGAGGTCATCGTGTCTGCCAGCCACCGCCATCCGGGCCAAGCCGGCACATCGGCGTCCTGGCAGCGCCGGACGGCTTCTTCGACCAGAGCAGATGCCGGAAGCAGACCGTCAGCGCCGACCGCGTCGAGGGTGCGTTGGGCCTCGGCGGCTGCGGCGCGTGCTTCGGCGGCGTCTCTGTCGGCTGTCTCGGCGCGTTGGCTCAGTGCGTCTGTGAGTGCAGTGCGGGCGGTCCACAGCTCGATGCCACTGTCGCCGACGGCGTCCCGTATGCGTTCGTCGTCCTCCAGCGCGCGGACCCTGTCCTTCACGTGCCGTAGCTGGCGTTCTGCGCTCTCCACGTCGTGCCGGGCGGCGACGACCGCGTTTTGGGCCTTCGCCATGGCCTTCCGCTGGGCATCGGCCTGTTTGTCGACGGCTTTGAGCGCTTCACCAGCCGCCTCGCGGCCGCTCAGCGCCGAAGCTGCTTTCCCCGCCCATTCGGCTTCCACCACCGCCGGATCGGCACCTTCGCGAACCAGACCGGCGGTGACCGCCTCGGAGAGGATCCGTTCGGACTCGCTGATCTGATCACCCACGCGCCGGACCTGCTCGGCGGCTGTCGCGTGTGCCGCCACGGCCTTCTGCTGTTGGTCCTGGGCTGTCGCCAGGGCAGTGAGGGCCCGGTCCCGTTGCTCCTCGGCGGCACGGAGGTCGGCGGCGGCACGGTCGCGGTGGTCGGTGAGGAGCCGGGCGAGGGCATGCAGATGCTGCTGTTCCTCCTTGCGAAGGTCCGAGCTGTGCTTCTCGGCAGCCTCAAGGCGGGCCGTGAGCCCGGCCAGCTGGGTCTTTGCCGTGTTGGCGGCGAGTACATCCTGGACGAGTCGCCAGGCGGCCAGTTCGCGAACCGCCCGGTCGCGGTCCCCGCGGCGCTTGTCGGCGAGGGCTGCGGCGGCGTTGGCCCTGAGTTCAGCCGCTCTCAGCCGCATCCGCAAGCGGTGCGCTTGAGCCCTGCGTGCGGTCGCGCCAGCCTCCCGGCGCAGGCGTTCGTGCTCCTCGTGTTTCTCTCCGGCACTGGCCTCCTCGGCGGCCAGCTCGGCTAGGGTCGCCTCGGAGTCGGCCACAACAGCCGCGGCGTTCGCCTCGGCGGTGGCCACCGCACGTCGGTGAGTGGCGACCTGATCATGCGCGATCGCGAGGCGGAGCAACGGTTCGGTGAGACTCTCCCACAGGGAGAGCTCGTCGGACCACTGGGGACGGGCGGCGGCGTTCGCCCGCAGGACCTCGATGCTCTTGCCGATCTGCTCAACGGTCGTGGTCGGGGTGGTCGCGCCGATGAGCCACCGGACGCAGGCGTCGGAATCAGGAAACCGCATCACGTGGTCGACGCCGCCTTCGGAGGCGTTCATGTCGGACTGGAACCGCAGCTGCTCCACATCGACTCCGGCAGCCGCCAGCCAGTCGCCCCAGGCGCGTTGGTGGTCTGAGGGACGATGCGGCGGCAGCGCACCGCCGTTGGGCAGCATCCCACGCACCGCCTCTACGAACTGCGCATGGGTTGCCCGTCGGCCGGCGCTGGTACGGAATGGCAGGTCTTCGATGGTTGGCCCGGAGCCGTAGGTCACCCATCCGTAGAAGTCGCGTTGCAGTTTGCGCGGGTTGTCGAGGTCTTGAGTGCCACCGTCTGCCCAGTCGGCGACCATGCCCATGACGATGCGCTGGAGTTCGCCGTCCACGACTCGGGTGGCCTGCTCGACGACGTGACAGACATCGCCCGAACGCACCAGCTTCGCCAGGGACCGGTCGGATTCACCGCGGATGAAGTCCCGCGCGTGCGGCAGGTACAGCCCGAAACGCAGAGCCGTGATCGTCGTCTTTCCTGTGCCGTTGTCGGCCCACAGCGCAGCGTGTCCGGTCGGCTCGAAGGGATCGGACCAGTTGATACTGAGTCCCTCCAGCCGTGACTCGGGGAAGCCCGCGCCTGCCAGGTAGGTGCGCTCGAGGCGCCAGCCCGTCTGCATCACTCCTCCCTCGCGTCGAAGGGCTCAACGTAGCTGGTGGGCACCGGCGAACCGATGATCGTCTGCCACACGAGAGGGCCGCCGGCGGTCGCGACGTGGGCGCGGAAGCGGTCCGTGGACCGCCACACCTTCAGCTCAGCTCGCGGAGGTGGAACCGTCCTGTCGACCACGACCAGTCCGAAGGACGCCAGCATCACCAGCACGTCCTCGCACATCCGTACTGTGCAGTCCCGCTTCAGGCGGCCACTCGATGTCAGAGCGACCTGTTTACGGTTGGTGGCGTACTCGCGCCATGCCTCGCCGAGCCCACCGCCGATCGTGATCTCTTCCGCCTCGATGGCCGCCGCATGTTCTCTTACGAGACGGTCGACATCCAGGGCAGTGACGCGCCGCGTACCCGGCTCGCGCACTGCTCGAGCGGTCGGATAGCACCAAGCCGTCGCGCCCCCGAGGGCCAGCCCGTACACCAGCCGATCAGCCGTTCCCCGGATACGAAGCCAGGGGCTGACGTCCGTCACCGCCAGCGGCGAGGTGGGTTCGGCGATCAACACGAGCCCTGCAGAACGATCGGCGCTCAGCACCCGCAGGCCGAGGCCGTCTGCCGTCTCGTCGAAGGCGGTGCGCAGATCGGGATCGGTGTGGAAGCGGTCCAGCAGTCGGCTGTAGACGTCATGGCGGGCAGGGGACATGGTGGGGTCGAGGCCGTACCTGAGGAGGAGGCCGACATCCCGCGCGTCGTCACGTGCCGTCATCTTCGTCCCCTTTCCGGCAGACGAGCAGATCAGGAACGTCCAGATCGGAGAGCACTCCTCGTATCCCGTCGTCCAGCGCCCACCACTCGTCCGAAGCATCGGGCCGGCCGTCGGGCCGCCAGAGCATCATCGCGTCGAGCGCGAGCAGCAGCCTCAGCCTGCGGCGAGCGGTCTCCCGCGAACCCCCGACGACGGCCACGAGCCCGTCGACGACGGCGGACGGCTCGTCGGCGGCGAACAGCCTGTCGACGTCGGCCAGCAAGTCGGTCAGCCGCGCCTTGGTGCCGGGCATGATCCGGTGGGCACGCAGCACGTGGGATACATCGTGGAACTGCTCCGGGAACTGCTCGTACACCCCGTCAGCGTCTTCGAGCGGCTCCTCCGCAATGGGCGTCGCCTCCGGGTACGGCATCTGCTGCGGCGGTACGGCAAGCCGGTTCGCGAGCGCCGCGACATCCAGCAGCACGCGTGGGGCCGGTGGGGACAGCTCGGCGCCGCGGGGCAGCGGCAGTCCGCTCAGCAGCGCCGTCAGCACATCCGCTGTCGGGTCGATCTCACTCACGGGCACAGCACTGAACGCCTGCGCGGCCTGGGCCTCACGCCAGCGCGGGGTGGCTCCGATCACATCGGTCTGCAGCGCAGCCAGGGTTTCCACCGCGTCACCGAGCCGCGACGCGGCCACAGACAGCTGCCGGACCGCCACAGGGTCCTGCTCCTCGGAGGCGTCCGCCCGCAAGTTCTCCAGGTGCCGCAGCAACGTACCGTCGACGCTGATCCGCCGCTCCAGATGGGCCGCCGCGGCCACCAGCTCGGGCCGCAGAACCCGCAGGTAGTCGACGCGGGTCACGTCACGCTCGGCGTCAGCGATCATACGCCGGACGTTCGCCGCGTAGGTTCGCGACAGCGTCAGGGCGTCCTCCGCCGAGTCGATCGCCGCGTCCAGACGCCCACTCTCGGCCTGCGCCCGCATGACCGCGATCACTGCCTCGTGCTCGTCCTCCAACGACCGGTTGGTCGCGATGAGCAGCAGGGTCACGGCGGTGTTGTCGGCGTTGACATGCAGGGTGCGCCCATCAGCGGCCAGCGTCTCGTAGAGCACGCGTACCTGAAGAGGCACCGGCTGCCAGCTGGAGTCCGGATCCGCGTACTCGACAGTGAAGTACGGGGTCGGCTCGTTGTGGCGGAGAAGGTGGTCGAGGAGATGCCGGGCAACGTGCGCGTGTTCCTCAGCAGGGCGGTGCGGGGCCATGCTCCCAGCGACACGGGCCATGCCGGCGAGCACCTCGTCACGCGGCGCGCCAAGATTGCCCTCCAATCCGGAGGACAGAGCGATCATGTCCACGCACGACTGGATCAAGGCGACGAAATCGTACGCCTCCCATTGCACGCTCGACGGGTTCCTTGCCCGGTTCAGGTGCACGTCGAATATCGGCGACAGGTGCGCAAGCGTTCGACGACGGCGGGCGGCAGTGCTCGTCAGCGGAGAACTGGTGCTCTTCACGTGCACCTCCTCAGCCGGTCGGGCTACGCCGTCGACTCCCTGATGCAAAAGAGTATGTCCAGCCGCCGACACCACGACTCCTCCGGCGTGCGGGGCTCCCAGCCTGGCAGGTGCAGAGCAAACGAGAAGAGCTTTTCCGACTATATGCAGCGCCGTGAGCCTTACCGCCGAAGACTGGCTTTGCTCGGTTTTCCGACGGAAGGAAGTATCGTGGTACCCAATTCGGATCGTATGGCCTCGACCAGCGCCCGAGTCTGCGAGAAACAGACCGGCGCCGGTGCGCGGCACCCGTCGACTCACGGGTCACAGCAGGCCGAGCTCACGCTGCGGGCGCATGACGCCTGGGCTCTACCGGTCGAGGTCCTGGGGAACGCCCTGGGCGTGACGTTCTCCGAGAAAGAGCTGACCGACGACCACCAGGCATGGCTCATCGCCCTCCGCGGCCGGATCGCTCTCATCACAGTCCCCGGACTGTCTGAGAAGGCGAGGGAGCACTACATCCGGCGGCTCTTCTGTGAGCACATCAGTCACGGATGGGCTGCCATCACAGTGGACTCGGAGGACGGGGTGACCTTCGCCGAAACCTTCCTGGAGGAGGTCGACCCGGCCGAGACCTTCCTGGGGGAGGGCGACCCGAAGGATGGTCCGGCAGACGATCCACCCGACGTGCGCCCGAAGCAGACGACGGATGTGCACGACCTCTACGAAGGATCCGCCTACGCGCCACTGCATGGCTGGCGCAGCGACGAAGAAGTGATCGCGGCACTGCGTACGCTGGTCACCGATGCACTCGCCGGCACGGCCGAGGACATGCCGGAGGAGGTCTATCCACTTCCCGAGGGCGTGGGGGCCACGGTCGCGATCGGCTACGACGACGAGGGAGAGCTGCATCCTCTTGTCTGGGTCCGCACGGACATCCCCAGTGGGCTGCGAGCGGACCTGTGGGGGTACTGTGCTGCGTTGTCGGTCAGTCTCGACCGCGTGGATGTAGAGCCCGACGAGAACGGGATCTTCTACGTGGGGATGGAACGCTCGCAGGTGACCGGACCGGGCATAGCGCTGCTCGCGGCGGTCACTGTGCAGCGGATGGGCCGGCGCCCAGAGGACTGCGCCTTCCCCCTCCTCGCGCCCCCCACTCAGGCGGAGGAAGCACCGCCGCTGGCTGCATGACAGGGGAGACCGCCGCTCAACAGCCAGAGAGACGGTCTGCCTGACTCCAGGCCACGGTCACTTCCATCGTCTGTCAGCGCCCCCTGGATCCGGCCCAATCACCGGGTACAGGGGGCGCACTGCGGCCCGCGGCAGTGGCGCTGCGACGGTTCGTCTCAAGCACTCTTGCAGGCAGCCTCTGCGGCGTGCGTGACGCACGTGGCTGGATCTGTCCAGGAGGATTCGCATACCGGTGCGGTATGAGTGCGACAAAATAGGCTGCGTCACCTTCAACCTGCAAGGGAACGCTGCATGACCTCGAACTCGACGCCCCGACACCAGGGGCGCCTCGAACTCACCTGGACCGACAAAGACAAGACGCTCCTGTCGACCGGAGACGGCAGGTACGACTACACGTTCGTCGACCCGTCGGACTACCGGGTCTCCGAGGTCCGGCTCCTCCACGAGGTTGATCGAGTCGAGGCACCGACACTCGAAGGCCGTCCGGCAGACCTGCCGGCGCCGACTCACGACAACCTCCTCATCACCGGCGATGCGATGCACGTACTCGACGCGCTCGCCAAGATTCCGGCATACGCCGAGAAGTACCTAGGTCGGGTCAAGCTGGTCTATATCGACCCGCCCTTCAATACTGGTCAGGCGTTCACGCACTACGAAGACAACATCGAGCACTCAATCTGGCTTACCCTCCTGCGGGACCGGATCCGCCAGATCAGGCCATTGCTGGCGGACGATGGGTCGGTGTGGGTGCACCTCGACCACGTCGAGTCGCATAGGTGCCGCGTTGTTCTGGACGAAGAGCTGGGGGAGCGTAACTTCGTCGCCGAGGTCGCCTGGCAGAAGGCGGACTCGCCCCGGAACGACTCCAAACTGCTTTCGACTTCCCAGGACACGATCCTGGTCTATCGGAAGTCCGAGTCCTGGGCCCCAAACAGAATGCCCAGGCTCGCCGCGTCGAACACGAGCCGCTACCAGTCGCGTGACGGGGACCCCGTGCCGTGGCGAGACGGAGACGCAACTGCAGCCAACGCTGCTACGCACCAATCGATGGTGTATGCGATCCAGCACCCCGTCACCGGCACACTGATGTACCCGGGCGCGGGCCGCTGCTGGGGAAAGGCCCAGTCGTGGATGCTGGAGCAGATGTCGGAGTACGCGCCGTACGAGCTGCGTGACATCGGCGACGAGGCGGAGCGAGCACGTATCTGTGGAACAACGCCTGACAAGGTCAGGGCAGGCGTGCCGGCCATGATGCTGTCGGTGCCTGTGGACGAGGCGGCTAAGCTCGCCCAAGCCCGCTACGACGCTGGTCACTGGCCTGAGATCGTCATGCTGGGCCTCCGGGAACGCATCCAGCGCAAGAAGCACCTGGAGGACAACGGTCGCGTTCCCGAAACGCTCTGGCTGGGAAGTGAGGTGGGAGGAAACCTTCGCGGGAAGATCGAGATCAAGGCTCTGTTCCCCGACGAGCACCCGTTCGCGACGCCGAAACCGGAAGCGTTGTTGGCCCGCATCATCCACATCGCCTCGAACCCCGGCGACATCGTCCTGGATTGTTTCGCCGGTTCAGGTACTACTGCGGCTGTCGCCCACAAGATGGGCCGCCGATGGGTGACCAGCGAACTGCTGCCCGACACGGTGGCTCGTTATGCGCTGCCCCGGCTCACCAAGGTCCTCAACGGCCAGGACGCCGGGGGCATCACCGCCGTCACCGAGCGAGTCTCGGCAGTTGGCGACGATGAGGACGGCGATCGCGGTCTTCCCGATGGAATGACGCCGGACGAGGCACACGAGTTCAACCGGCTGCTCACCAAGGTGACCAAGGCTGTCGGGCCGGAGCTCGACGCCGCCACTATCAAAGCCCTCAAGGCAGCCACCAAGACCAAGAACGTCAAGAACGTCAACTGGCACGGCGGAGGAAGCTTCACGCATCTCCAGGTCGGCGAGTCCATGTTCGTGGAGATGAGTGGCATGGTCCTCTTGGCCGACTGGGCCGTCCAAGGCGCACTGGCCGAGGCGATGTGCGCCCAGCTGTCCGTCCCTTACAAGCCCGACGGCATCTTCGCAGCCAAGCAGGGCCGCTCCCGTTACGTCGTCATCGACGGCATGGTCGGCACGGGCACCGTCGCGTCCATCGTCGACAGGCTCGCAGAGGACGAGGTCGTGGAAGTGTGGGCCACTCAAATCCAGGACGGTGCCGCCGAGGCGCTGAAGCAGGCCCGCCGCGGTTCCCGGCTCGAACTTATTCCCGACAAGGTTCTTGATAACTACCGGCGCAAGTCAGCCCGCAAGTCTCCGTTTGGCGCAGGTCGCTCCGTGGTGCCATCACCCCGGGCCACAGATGAACCGGCTGAGACCGCCACCGTTGACGCCGCGACTGAAAGGGAGACCGCCTGATGGGGGAGTTGCAGTTCCAGTCCGACCTCCTGGCCGAGGTTGCCCACCGTCTCGACCTGCGTGAGCCGAACCGCAAGGCCATCGAGTCGGTGATTCTCCGCACGTCCGACCACTACGACGTGCAGGAGAAGACTGAGCCGTACGAGTGCATCGTGGACTCGGCCACCGGCGTGGGAAAGACCTACGTCATGGCCGGACTGATGGAGTACCTGGCCGGAGCTGCGACGCCGGTACGCAACTTCCTGCTGTTGGCGCCCGGACGGACAATCCGAGACAAGTCGATCCTCAACTTCACCGCCGGCAATTCAAAGTCGCTGCGGCATATGCTGCGATCCGCCCCGTACGTCATCACGGCCGACAACTTCAACGCGCAGTCCACCCGAGTCGCGATCGATGATCCGACGGTCACGAAGCTGTACATTTTCACGGTTCAGGCCCTGACGTCAGCTACAGGCGAGGGGCGTACTACACACGTGCCCCTGGAAAACTTGGGCATGTCCTTCTTCGACCACCTTGCGCGGCTCGATGACCTCGTCATTCTGGCGGACGAGCACCACTGCTATCGAGGACCGGCTTTCTCCCGAACCATCCGGGACTTGAAGCCCGAGCTCGTAGTCGGTATGACTGCTACGCCCGTAAGAGCGGACGAGTCCCTCGTTGCATTCCGTTACCCGCTAGCCGCCGCTATCGCGGACAAGCTCGTGAAGACCCCCGTGATGGTGGCTCGCCGTGACGACCGCTCTGACGTCGAGACGAAGCTGCTCGACGGCGTCAATCTGCTGCGCTACAAGGGCCAAGCCGTCGACGCCTACTGCGACGAGAATGGTCTGCCCCCGGTGAAGCCGGTAATGCTGGTCATCGCCCGGAACATTGAGGAGGCCGAAGAATTTCAGGCCGTCCTCGACTCGGGCAGCTTTGATGGAGGTGCGTGGGTTGGAAAGACGCTCCTGATTCACTCGAAGTTGACCGGCGATGCCAAAGAGAAGGCCCTGGCTGATCTTCAAGCCGTCGAGAATCCTGACTCGCCGGTCCGCATCATCATCAGCGTCGGAATGCTGAAGGAAGGCTGGGACGTCAAGAACGTCTACGTGATCGCCTCCATGCGGGCTTCTGTCTCGGAAGTCATGACCGAACAGACCCTCGGCCGCGGTATGCGGCTCCCGTTCGGCAAGTACACGGATGTCGAGATCCTCGACACGCTCGAAATCCTGGCCCATGAGAAGTACAGCGAGCTACTGGAGAAGCGGAAGGTCCTCAACGAGGCTTTCATCGACTACAGCACCTACGCAGAAGTACGGCGCCTCGCCGATGGCAGCTCCGTGGTCCGCCAGAAGACTGTCGAGAGTGATGGGGAGGTCATCGGTCTTCCCGGAGGTGGTCGACCTCAGGCCGGCGATACCAGCCAGCCAGAGGGAGGCAACATCAGCCAGAGCGGTGCGCCGGCTACTGGGCAGGGATTGACCTCGGGAGTCACTCCAGGAGGCCCCACGCCGGCTGCCCCCGATGGGCGCGGGGTTGTGGACGTGGAAACCCGTACGCGCGAGGCAGCGGAGGCTGCCAAGAAGACCTCCACGGTGGTCCACTACGACCCGCTGCCTGATCGAGAACCTATCCTGATCCCTAAGTTGATCTCAGTGCCGCAGTTCGTCCAGGTCAGCCTTAACGACATCGTCGACTATGGCCCGTTTGAGCGGCTCGGCCGCACCCTCACCGCCGACTATTCCGATGAGTTGAAGCGGACGAAGATCGTCGCCAGTCACGACGGCCGCAAGGTCATGACAGCGACCGAGACGGCTAACGACAAAATAGTTTCCGCGTTGCCGCTCGACATCCCTCTCTCGGTTACGCGTGAGGCGCTCGTTCGCCGAGTCATGTCCGTCAAGGGCGTGCCGAACCGTGCATTGGAGCTTGGAGCTGCCCAACGGATCGTCGACCGCCTCATTGAGGCGATGGGGGAGAAGGCAGCCGACCATCTCTCCGCCTTCGTCGACCGGTGTGGCCAGCGTCTCGCCACCGAGGTGGCCAAAACCCTCCGAGATGTAACCCAGGCCCAGGTCACCTATGACGACGACGTGCAGCTCGTCGCGCTCACCAAGACTCGCGAGACGCGTAAGCGCCAGGTGGCCGGCCACGCCGACGGTTCGTTCGACAAGGCGATTGCCTTCAACGGCTGGAGCAAGAACCTCTACAGCCACGCCTGGTTTGACACCGCGCCGGAGTTCAAGGCAGCCAACGCTATCGACAGCGGCAAGAACGTTGTCGTGTGGGCGCGTCTGCACATCAACGATGTGCCCATCAAATGGACCTCAGAGGGGCGAGAGTACAACCCTGACTTCGTCGTCATCGAAAAGGTGGACGGGCAGCGCATCGGCTGGCTGGTTGAGACGAAGGCAGACAAGGACATGACCTCTGCCGAGGTGGTTGGCAAGCGAAAGGCAGCCCGGAGGTGGGCCAACACCGCGAACTCCTCACCAGACGTCGATATCACCTGGAAGTACCTCCTTGTGGGCGAGCAGGACGTCGAGGACGCGCAAGGGTCCTGGGAGTTCCTGAAGGGCTTCGGCCAGTAGGTTGAACGCCATGAAGCCGGGCGACGGACACTCGTCGCCCGGCTTCTAAGGCCGCATTTCGCTAATGCACGTAGGCGTCCCCGTACTTCTCGGGGTTCCTGGCCCTATCCACAGCCTGTGCACAAGCATCGGCGAACGCTGTGGTCACAGCCTCGCGATCCGTGCCCCGGACCTGGGCCTCGACCTCCTGGCCAGGCCGACGGGTGGTGTGCCAGCGCACCGGCAGGTCCGTGTAGAGGTCGGTCTCGAACTCCCAGGCTGGCGTGGACCATTGCTCATCGTGGCCGACGTTGAGCCGCTCCCCACCGGGCAGGAACAGGGCGTGGGCATGGTGGACAATCCGGCGGTCCGGCATGCGGTCGCGGATAGCTTGCACGCTGCCAGGGCCCTCGTGCTCCCACTGCGGCCGGTCCCACATTTCCACATGCGCAGGCTTGCCAGGGTGATCGGCGCCCCACTGGGAGACCACGGCCTGGGCATGCTCGTTGTGCAGGAACGGAACATACCGCTCGCCGAGACAGGCCACGTACACATCCGGCCCTGCTGGTACGGGGCCCTGACTCAAACCCGGCATGGGACCTCCAGGTGTCGACGGGAACTGGTGCGGTGTTGAGCCCCAGATCAGGGCGCCGACCTTCGCTGCCGTCTGCTGGAGCACCTGGCCGGTGAGGTGCTGGTAGCGGCGACGCATCCGGGCGGACTTTCCGGGCTCCCAGCCCATGATCCTGTCGACGACCGCTTCGGGGACGCCGAGGATGAGAAGCACAGTGGCGGCTGTGTGACGGGCGTCGTGGAGGCGCCCGTCGCGGACGTTCGCCGCCTTCAACAGGTCCTTCCACCTGTGGAAGTCCGTGTTGGGGTTGAGCGGCTCGCCGATCGGCGAGGTGAACACGTACCCCTTCTCCTCCCACAGGTCACGGGCAAGCATCCGCTCGCGGTCTTGTGCCTCCTTGTGCCGACGTAGCAGCTTCAGCAGCTCCTCGGGCATGCCGATCGGACGCTTGCCGGCGCGGGTCTTGGTGTCCTTCGTTTCACGCCGGATATTGATCTTTTGCGGGCAGTAGCCGGGCTTGTTCCGTCCGCACTTGTCGCCGCAGCCGTGCTTGTAGCGGGGCCGCAGGCGCCCTCGGCGTACGAGGATTATTCCGTTCTCGAAGTCGACGTCCTCCCACTTCAGGCCAAGAACCTCGCCCTGGCGCAGGCCGAGCGCGAGTGCGATGACCCAGCGGGCGGTGTTGCGGTGCTTGCCTGCCTCGAGAAGGAGGCGCTGGACCTCCTCGACCGTGTACGGCTCGACCTCCTCCTCTTCGACCTTGGGGGCCTTGGCGATGGAGGCCGGGTTGATGGTGAGGTGGCGTCGGCGCACGGCTTCGTTGAGCGCGGTGCGGATCGTGCGGTGCGCCTGGTGGACGGTGCCGGCGGCGCTGCCGTTGGCCTGCATCTTCCGGTAGAAGCGCTCCAGGTGCTCGGGCTCCAGTTTCTCCAGGCGGTGGGCGCCCAGACCGGGGATGAGGTGGTGGTAGACCGCCACACGGTATCCGTCGATGGTGTTCTCGCTGACGCTGGGCGCGGCGATGTTCTCGACCCAGTGGGTCAGCCAAGTCGCAACCGTCCAGGTCTGACCGGCCTTGCGGACGCCAGTGGAGTCGCGCTGCTTCTCCAACTCGCGCACGAGTTTGGTGACCTCGGGACGAGTCTTGCGGCTGATGTGGCGGCGGTCAGGGGTGCCGTCGTCCTTGACGCCGACGGTGACATAGCCGTGCCAGCGGCCGTCCTTCCCGAGGAAGATCGAGGAGGCGCCGTTGGGCTGGCGGGATGCGCTGGGCTTCTTGGGCTTTGCCATGCGTGCCCGCCTCAGGCCGCGGTGTCGAAGTCCGTGGCCCGGTAGCGGCGGGCTAGGAATTCGCCGAGTGCCTCAGCGGGTATGCGGCGCAGGCTGCCGATCTTGGCGGAACGTATCTCCCCGGAGGAGACGTACTCGTACATCTTCGTCCGGCCGATGCCGAGCCGGCGGGCGGCCTCCTCGACGGTGAGCCCGACGAGGGTGGGGTCGCCGGGTTCGTCACCTCTCTCGGCCATCAGGGCGCGCAGGGCGTCCTCGGGGACGCCGAGCAGCTGGGCGATCTGGGTGACGGGCAGGGGGAACTGAGGCAAGAGGGCTCCTCACACCTGGTCGCGGACGGAGCGCCAACTCCGAGCGGACCGGTCGTGGTGGTGGGTGGTTGGGCGGTTGCGCAGACGCGCGTGAGGATGTGCCGCAGGGGAGGGCGCTCGGTGTTCGCAGCACCGAGGCGCCAGCGGCAGGCGGCTATTCGTCACCGTGTTGGGGTCTTTGGCCGCCGGAAAGTAGTCGCCGAGCCAGCGGATCAGTCGGCCGCGGACGCGGCCATGCCGCTGGGGCGCTGCGGGTTCCGGGCCGGGCGCTCTTCGTGCATGCGGATGATCTCGGCGAGGTGATCGTCCGAGAAGCGGTAGGCGCGTCCGACGCGGGTGAACGGGATGAGCCGTCGGCGGGCGCGGTCCTTCACCCACCAGGCGGAGCAGCCGAGGACGGCGGCGACTTCCTCGGGGAGTAGAGGCGCGGGAAGGCGGCCTCGGCGTGCGGAGTCGGTGCGGCGGGCGGCAGGGGGTATTGCGGGTTGGGGCAAGGGGTGAGTCCTCTTCTGGCAGGCGTGGGTGCGGCAACACCGGCCTGCCGGTCGATCGCTAGGGATGAGGGTGAGATGCCCGTACTGGGGGTTTGCGGGTCCAGGACGGGAGTGAGAGCCGGCGGTTACACCTCGTCTTCGGCATCGGCATCGCGATGCTCGCCGGGCGGCGGTCCGTACGTCTCCAGCAGATGCTTGGTGGACGCCTCGGCCATGGCATTGGAGACCATCGCTTCTGCCTCCTCACGGATGTCCGGGTGCTCGGCGAGGTACGCGTCCAGGTCGTCGCGCGCCTTGGTGTAGGCGGCGTTGGCCCGCTGGGTCTCGCGGAACGAGTCCACGACGGCGTCGATGAGTTCCATGGCGCGGGCCTGGGCGGCGAGCTGTGGGGGTCCTACTAGGTTGCGTAGGTCGATGCCGAAGACCTCGGCGAAGCCAATGGCCTCGTCGAGGTTGATGCGGCGTTTGCCGTTCTCGATGCGCCAGACCGCGGACGGGTTCATCTCGAAGCCGGCCTCGTTCAGGCGGTCGGACAGGGCGTTGGTGCTCCAGCCGCGCGCCTCGCGCTCCAGCTTGATGCGCACTGCGACGTTGCCCTCGCCGCTGAGCAAGACGCCCTGCTGGGGGCCTTCATCGACCATTGCCCACCTCCTTCCGTTCGTAGCAGCCTCCTGCCAATCGCAGTGACCCCATAACAGTAGCATGCTTCCTGCGAGATGCAGAACACTTCTGCGATCTGCAATTCATATGGCATACTGGTGGTCCCCACCACGCCAACCCGAGGAGTCCGCGCGACCGCACGTCACATGAATGAAGCCCCCGGCGATGCCGGGGGCTCAAGCGCAAACCTCTCAACCGCCATCCCTAGCGATCGACCCGCGGAGTCCGGGATTGCCGTCCCATATGGCCCGCGAGCAGAGGAGCTGATGCCCAGTATGGCCGATCCCCAACCGAATACGCCATCCCGCTTCGGGGAAGGCCCCGCGCCGGCGCTGGACGCGGCGGAGCCTCCGTACAACGTGGACGCCGAGCGCGCGGTCCTCGGCGCCTGCATGCATAACGGTGACATCATCGACGCGGTCCGGCCGGTTCTGGGCGAGGGCGCGTTCTACCGGCCGGCGCACGAGACCATCTGGCGTGCGCTGCTTGCCCAGCACCGTGAGGACAAGCCGACCGACCCGATCGTCCTGACCGAGCTGCTCCAGCAGCAGGGCGACCTGGAGCGCGTCGGTGGCCGTCCCTACCTGCACCAGCTCGCCGACGTGCACTACGGCACGGGCAGCGCGGAGCACCACGCGGAGATCATCCGCGAAAAGGCCAACCTGCGCCGCCTGCTCGCCTCCGCGATACGCACCGTCCAGCGCGCCCAGGAGCCGGGCGCCGACCCCGAGGCGATACGCAGCGAGGTCGAAGCGGAGATGCGGGCCGAGCGCGAGCGGGCACTCGCCTCAGGCCAGGGACGGCTGAACCGCTTCGCCACCGACGGGTGGTCCTTCGTCAAGGAGACCGGCGCGGACGCCGAACCTTTGTGGGGCACCCGCGAGAAGACCGTCTGGGCGCCAGGCGAGAGCCTGATGATCGTCGGCGCACCGGGGGTCGGCAAGACCACCCTGGCCCACCAGGTGGTCTTCGCCCGCCTCGGCCTGTCGGAGACGGTCCTGGAGATGCCGGTCGCCCCCAGCAGGCGGGTGCTCTACCTGGCCATGGACCGGCCCAGGCAGATCGCCAGGGCGATGGACCGCCGCGTCTTCCCCACCGACGAGAAGATCCTGCGCGAGCGGCTCGTGGTCTGGGAGGGCCCGCTGCCCGCCACCCTCGACAAGGAGCCCGACCTTCTCGCCGACCTCGCCGCCGCCCATCGCGCCGACACCATCGTGATCGACAGCCTCAAGGACGCGGTCAGCACGATGGTCGACGACAGCCTCGCGGTCGCCTTCCACAACGCCCGCATGCGCGCCCTGCGAGGCGGCGTGGAGATCCTGGAGCTGCACCACCAGCGCAAGGCCACCGCCGACGCCCCGCGCGGCCAGCGCCCCGCCCTGGACCAGGTCTACGGCTCCACCTGGATCACCGCCGGTGCGGGCAGCGTCCTCTTCATCACCGGCCGGGCAGGCGACCCCGCAGTCACACTGCACCACCTCAAGACCCCCACCGGGGAGATCGGCCCGCTCGACGTCACTCACGACCACGTGCGCGGCACCACCACGGTCGACCCCAGCAAGGACCCCGCCGTCCTGCTGCGCAACGCCCCCAGCGGGCTGACCGCCCGCGACTTGGCGGCCATCCTGATCGGCGGCGGCGACCCCGAGCGCGCCGACGTGGAGAAGGCACGCCGCCACCTCGCCCGCCTCGTCGACAGCGGCCTGGCGACCAAGGCCGACGGCATCGCCGGAGGAGCCGGAGGCGGACAGCAGACCCGCTACTACGCCTCCGCACGCCACCTCACCGCCGTCGGCTGACCCGCACCGGTACCGGCGCGAAGCGATCACGCGACCGTACACGCGGCCCTCACGCGAAAACCCCGCCGTGAACCGCTCACAGCGTCCACGCTCACCGCAAAACCGCAGGTAGAACGATCACGCGAGCGTCCACGCCGTACACGCGGCCAAGCGATCACGCGCGGGGCCCCCTTTAGGAGGGGGCCCGCGTGAACGCCCCCTCCGTGAACGCTCCCCCTCCCTGCACCACAGGCCCCACCGCACCGCCCTGGAGTCCTTCGCCTTGCACTCGCCCACTCCCGATAACCCTGGCCGACGTACTCGGCAGCCGCGCCGGCATCGCCCTGCTCCCGCTCGCCCCGGCCGCCGAGTACTCGCACCCGCCGGGGGGCGTCGCCTGCGCCGCAACGGACGCATCACCCTCGTCATCGGCCTGGTGGCCGTCGTCCTCATGGCCTTCCGGGTCTCGTGGAACGCGCTGTCCGACATAGCCCGCGCCATCGGCGCCGACCCCACCGCCGCTCTGCTCTACCCAATCGTCGTCGACGGGCTGATGGCCCTCGCGCTGGTCGCCACGCTCGCGCTGACCGGTAACGACCGGAAGTTCGCCCTGCGGGTCCTGGCCACCTACACGATCGCCAGCCTCCTGCTGAACTACGTGCACGGCCTCATTCCGGCCCTGCACACCACGTCGCAGTGGGGCCGACTGGCCGACTGGGAACCTGCGAACTGGGCCCTCGTACTGCTGGCGACCTCGCTCCCGGTCGGGTCGATCTACTTCGGGTCGGACCTCGTGGCGAAGGTGCTGCACCACAACCCCGAGTCGGCTGACTCTGCCGCCGTAGCCCCTGCCGAGTCGGCTACTCAGGTAGCTGACGAGCAGGCCGGACGGTCGAGGTCTGACCAGGACGAATCGGCCCCAGAGCAGCCGACCGAGTCGACCCCCGTGAAGGCCGCCGAGGCACCCGTGACGAGGCCGACCGAGGCCGACGAGTCGGCCCCCGCTACCCGACCGCCCCGGCCGGCCACCGCGGTGGAGTCGACCGGATCCGCCCCGCGTCGGTCGACCGGTCGGGTCCGCGCCACCGCCAAGTCGACCGCCGGACGTACCCGCACCGACGCCGAAATCCTCGACGAGGCCCGACTCCTGACCGCCGACTGGAGCGACGACCGGCTGACCGCCGAGCGTCTGCGCAGCGAACTACGGATCGGCCAGCAGCGCGCCCGCGCCCTGCGCGACCAGCTGCAGGACGAGCGCACCGGCCAGGCCGAGCCCATGGCGTACGACGGCTTCGAGGCCGAGTCTCTCGAGGGACTCGACGAAGTCGCCTCCCAGCGGCAGACGAACCTCGACGCAGCCCCCGTCGGCTCCGTCTGACCCCCGCAAGCGCACCGATCGCCGCACCCCCTCCGGCTCACGCCGTGTCCCGGGCAGACAAACGCGGACATGGGTGCCGCCCACAGCGAAGCCCCCGGAACCAACACCCCACGGAGAACCGACCCATGCACGACCCGAACCACGAACCCCCCACCCCGCAGAAGGAGATAGCCACGGGCCTGAACAGCGCAGCAAGTTGTCCGGTAAGGACTCCTTACCCGGCCCCCGCCCCGGGGGAGGCGGGGGCAACCGGCGCAGGGGCGCCGGAGTCGGCCGGCCCAGGGGGGCCGACCGGGACAGGGGGTACCGAGTCGTCTCCGAACGTGCCGCTCCAGTCTGCGTCACGTCGCCGTCTGCGTGACAAGCAGCTGCGCGAGCGCCGTGTCCATCCTCGTTACAACGACAACGAGTTCGACCTCGTCCAGAAAGCCGCTGCCCTGAGCCGCATGAAGCCCGGCGGCTACGTCGCCGAGTGCGCGCTCGCCGCCGCCCGCGCCGACGACCCCACTGCGGCCGTCGCCGACTACCGCGCCATGGTGAAGGCGCTGATGGCCGCCAACGGGCAGCTAGGCAAGATCGGCAGCAACCTCAACCAGCTCGCTCGCCACCTCAACCAGGACGGCGCCTGGCCCCACCCCGACACCGTCCAACGGCTCCTGGAGAGCGTCGAGGCATCCATCGCCGGCCTGGACACCGCCGTAGCCCAGATCACAGAGGCGCGGTGAGCTCTTGATACCGAAGATCATCCTCGGCAAGGGGCCACAGGCCACGCGCCGCACGATCGGCTACCTCTTCGGCAAGGGCCGGGCCAACGAGCACATCGACCCGCACCTGGTGGCCTCCTGGAACGGCTTCGCCCCCGACCCGGGCCGCAGCCCGCACCGCGACCCGAAGGAAGTGGAGGCCCAGCTCGCCGCGCAGCTCGACCAGCCCGTGAAGATGCTGGGCGACAAGGCACCCAAGTACACCGTCTGGCACTGCCCCGTCCGTGCCGCACCCGAAGACCCGATCCTCACCGACGCCCAATGGGCCGACATCGCCCGCCGGATCGTGGCCGCCGCCGGCATCGCCCTCGAAGGCGACGATGAAGCCTGCCGCTGGGTGGCCGTCCGCCACGCCGACGACCACATCCACATCGCCGCCACCCTCGTCCGCCAGGACGGCCGCCGCCCCCGACGCGACTACGACATCCGCGCCGTGCAGAGGGAAGCCCGTCAGATCGAAATCGACTACGGGCTCAGGCGGTTGAAGCCGGGCGACGGCACCGCCGCCAAACGCCCCACCAGCAAGGAGCACTTCAAGGCCAAGCGCCTGGGCCAAGACGCCACCTCCCGCGAGATCCTTCGCCTGCGCGTGCGCCGTGCGATGGCCGCCGCCTCCACCGAGGCAGAGTTCTTCGCCCTACTGGAGGCGACCGGCGTGACCGTGCGCCTGAAGTGCGGCCCGTCCGGCGACGCCCTCGGCTGCAACTTCGCCCTGCCCGGCGACACCACCGACAAGGGCGAGCCCGTCTTCTACGCAGGCTCCACCCTCGCCGCCGACCTCTCCCTGCCCAAGATCCGCCAACGCCTCACCACCACCAGCCCCGAACCCGTGGCCGTCCGGCCGGGCAACCCCTGGCACCAGGCCACCGCCGCCACCGAACGCATCCCCCACCACCTCACCCGCAGCGACGACCAAGTGGCCCAGGGCCAGCTGGCCGCACTCAGCGGAGCACTCGACCTGCTCCCGCTCACCGCCCCGCCCGCAGCGCGTGCAGAACTCGAACACGCCGCCGTCGCCTTCGAGCGCGCCACCCGCTCCCGCATCGCCGCCGACCACGCCAGCGCCCGCGTCCTGCGCCGCAGCGTCCAGGCGATCTGGAAGGACCCCGCACGGCATGGGGACGGTGCCGGGCTGGCGATGCTGCTGGACGTCGCGCTCACCGCGGTCGCCTACGCGATGCACTGGCACCGCACCCGCCAGCACGCCCAACAGCAGGCAGCAGCCGAGCAGACCCTCATCCACTTGCAGGCCGCGTACGTCCAGATCACCGGACCGGTCCTGGCCGGCCTCGCCAGCAGGGCACCCAGCCCACAGACCCAGCGCCGCTACGCCCACCACCTCCAGCAGACGGTCCCCGAACACGCCGAACGCATCCTGGCCGACCCCGCCTGGGAGGCCCTCGCCGCCGTGCTCGCCGAGGCGGAAGCAGCCGGCCACAACGCGACCACGGTCCTCGACCAGGCCCTCAACCAGCGCACGCTCGACGACGCCCACAGCCCCGCACGAGCACTGACCTGGCGCATCCGCCGCCTCGGCGAACGCCACGCACCCGGCCCACGAGCCCAGGCAGCCAACATCAGCCACGCCGCAGCACACCCCGCCGCTCCGCGCCCGCAGGAACCCCAGACGCGGCGGCGCTGAACACCCCTACGCCCGGCCGCCACCCTCACCGACACCGATCACACGACACCACACAAGGAACCGCCCATGCCCCAGCTCTCCGTCCGCCCCAACGTCGTCGTCCTCCTCACCGAAGTGGACAGCACGCGCCCCGATGACCCATCGCTCCTGTATCGCCGCAATGGGACCCCATTCACCACCGCCGAACACGACCTGATCTGCACCGCCACCCCGGCAAAGATAACCGCCGCGAACGGGCAGCGACGGCTTGAGAACGAGTGGGCGCGGGAAACCCACGCGATGCAGAAGGCCCTCGTCAATCTATTCATGAAGTACGTCGACCAACTCCCCGATGGCTCCTGCAGCAACATCTACGCCACCATGACCGACGAGGACTACGCGGAATACGAGCGCCTAGTCAAGATCGTCGCCGCACGAACCGGCCTCGAATACCTCGCCGAGCACGAAGACAACTGACTGGACACACACCAACGGCGGCCCACCCAGTGGGCCGCCGTTGCGGCAGGACTGAAGCGGCTGCCTGTTCACCCCGCAGACCTGACCACCGTGGCCTTGGCGACCGCCTCGCGCACGTGGGCATCGACAAGGCCGGGGCTGCCGGAGACCACGACGACCACCGTCCCCGTGCGGACGGCCGTTTGCTTGACGATGCTGCTCCGCCCGCCGGCGGCGAAGGTCAGCAGTTGGCTCCACTGCTCGTCTCCCAGCCGGGCGACGAGCACCTTCTGAGTCGTGACCGTGACGGCCGTACTGCCGGTGAGGACCTGGTAGGTGGGGCAGGACGTCATCGCCTCGAAGACCCGATCCACGCTCCGGGAGAGCTTGTCCTCGGTGTCGCTGTACAACTCCTCGCCCACCTCGGAGTCGCTGCCGTCGGCATAGGTGAAGGACGCCTTCGCCTTGTTCGGGAAGTCGAAGCTGCCGCCGATCGCGGTCTCGCTGCCGAGCTTCTCCAACGCCGGACAGCCGAGGACCGTGACGTCATCGTGCTGCGCGGGGCGCTGCGGCGTGCGGGTGTAGCCCTCGCCCAGATCACTCTCGTCCAGGAGCCGCTTGGCCAGTGCGGCGGAAGACAGCGGAGCGGACGCCGGACTCTTGCCGTCCGGGCGCACCGAGACGGTCGCCGAGGGTGTCGGGTCGAATGAGTCTGCACTGTCCGTCGAACAGCCCGCCAGGGCAAGGACGATGAGGACGCTGAGGCTGAGGACGGTCGTGGTGCGAAGGCGCATGCGAACCCCTTGGTGGTCTGCGAAGCGGACAGGTTGACCAGGCCGGTCCTCCGGGCGCCGGCAATGCGAAGGGATCGAGGGTTTCGGGGGTTCAGTGGCCGAGGTGGCGCAGGCCCTCTTCGAGGGTGGGGTGGAACCGGTCAACGAGACCGGAGTGGCGGTTGAACCAGGCCGCATCCAGGCCGGGCTCCTTCGTCTCGTGGCCAGCCCTGCAACGCAGCCATATCGAGTCGTCGCGCAGGCAGAAGATGATCCAGTCCCGGTACATGCCGCATCCGGGGCATGTACGGACCTCGCCACCGATGACGAGCGGCTGCTGCCAGCGCATCATCACCCCGGCCACCTCCTGCCGGGACGGCACCCGCAGGTCCGGCGGCAGGAAGTCGGGCACCACCGCTTCCCCTGCAGCCGGAGCCGATGCAGTCGACTCGGATGCAGCGGGCCACGGCTGCGTGGCCTGTAGTTGCCGTAGCAGCGCGAAGCCCGCACGCTGGGCCTCACGGAATGCGCGGTCCTCGCGAGCGCGTCGAAAGAACAAGGTCTCTTCCTCTCTGTCATCTGGCGGGCACGGGAAACGTGCCTCTGCTCGGTGAGACTGGCGACGAGCCGTACACCAGCGGCTCCAACGGGGCAGGGGCCGTCAGCTGCGGCGAACGACGGTGAGCCGGCCCTCGGCGCTCTCGGGCACGGTGCGGCGGGGCACCGGAACCGGCGAGGCGAGAGAGGAGGCGAACGCGGCGACCAGGTCATGGGGGACGCTGGCGCTGAAGCTGGCGCACCACAGGTACGGGGCGCCGGGAACGGGATCCGCCCACGCCTGCCAGCCCACCAGGTCGGGGCGCGGGTCGGCATCCTCGATGAGCGGCGGCAGCATCTCCAGGGAGACGCAGGCGGAGAACCCGGGGTCCGTGGCGGTTGTGCGGGGGCAGTCCAGGTCGCGGATCCAGCCGCGGGCACAGAGCGCGTTGAGGACGGTCTCGGGCCCTGCGAAGCCGACGTCGGGCGTCTTACGGCTGTCGATCTCCACGAGGAGATCGGCGAGCGCCTCGTACGGAACGCCGGCGGTGAAGTACGCGTTCCACTCCGCCATCACGGACGCGGCATGCGCGCGGGTGCTCAACTGCCAGGCCACCGGCAGCCCACCCAGCTCGAACGGGTAGGCCGCGAGGACCCATTCAGCGCCGCACAACCCGTTGGGGCTCAGGTACAGCAGGGTGTGGCGGGCGGTGGGCCACATGCGCCAGCCCAGATCCGCCAAGGTGTCGCCGATCCGCTCGGCGAGCGCGTGGTCGTCTCCGGCCAAGTGGCGCGGGGTGACCCAGTACACCGGGTCAGGCGAGTCAAGGCGGGAGGGTTCGCTGGGGTGGTGCGGATGCAGGGGCGCCTCCGTGGGCTCGGGGGTGGTGTCCAGCAGGGCGTTGTACGTTGACATGGCTTGCCGCCCGTGCACCAGCCTTTCAGGGGGTCTTTCCTGTCTGCCCCCGGCGAACTTGTCTGTTGTCAGCGAAGCCAACCGCTTTGCCATCCAACCCAGTCGAATAGCGGTGATCTCTCGGTGTCGCCGCAACGGACACCGCGGCCATGCCGTTACCCGTGAGCTGCGCACTCGCGGATGGGACACTTGTACACATGAAAGAGGTGCGCTGCGAGCGATGCGACAACATCATCGGCATGGGGTGCGCCTGCCCTCCTGATGGCAGCGTCCCCAAGGCACACCCGGAGGAAAGGCGTGTTCGACAGGAGTGGCGGCGGTTCCCCGGCAACGCCATCTTGATCAAACAGAATGGTAAGGCGCACGTTCCAGGCGCCTGCGATCACATGACAGAAGACGAGGTGCGGCCTCCGAAGTGGGGTTGGATCCTCGATCCGTCCCCCGGAGATTGGGACCGCATCAGCGAAAGCAGCCCAGCCATCGCCACTGGAGGAAACCCGCAGCTGCGGGCGACGAGCCGGTGCATGACGTGCATGGGGACTCTCGGCGGCTGATGAGCTGCAGGGCGCGCTGTGCTGTGGGATAGCTGACCAGAGGGCCGACAGCTTGCCGTCGGCCCTCGTTCGTTTCATGGTTCTTGTCGGAGAGCGGCCGTAGGCTTCCCGCATGAGTTCGGTGCGCGCCCGGGTGTGGCGCTTCACGGTCGAGAAGGGAAAGGCTGGCGCTGAGGCCGTCCAGGCTGTCGAGATCGGGCAAGGCCCTCTGCCGGTGTCGTTGGCCGCAGTGGTCAACATCAACGCCCTTGCCTGCGACTTGCGCAAGACGGTCGACCAGCGTGTGCGCGACCACGAAATCAGCCTCCTCCTCAGCTACATCGCCGGCAGCCCGGGCGCTGGTTCGCTCGGGGTCGACTGCCCCGCCCTCGACTCCAGCTCCGGTCATATCCGACGCTTCGTCAGCGAGTGCACCGGGCTCGGGGTGATGACCGCTGCCAGCGAGGCCCTCTTCGACTGGAAGCCCGGGGCTAACGGGCTCAGCAGCTTCGACGTCCTGCCCGGGAAACTTGTCGGGACCTACGCGAAGAAGGGTGTGCGGCCCGACCTGCTGTATGACCTGGCGACCGGTCCGCTTGCTGGGGAGGCGCGGGGTCGGCGTCGCGATCACAAGCAGATGTTCCCGGCTGGCAAAGGTACCCAGGCGCAGAAGGCGCGCTTGGAGAAGCTCGCGCAGTGGTCCGTCGACCACGGTGATCACGCCTACTTCATGAGCTGGGTCTGGCTCGGCACGGGCGGCATCTACGTCGACATCTTCCTGCCCGACGACGCCCCAGCCACGGCCGGACTCAAGACCGGGTGGATCGACATGCCGGGCAGCGGACAGCCCTGGCGATTCCGCGTTCCCCGGCCTGATCCCCGTCGGCGCGAGGACCTGGAGCCGGAGGGAACCCTCGGGGTTCGGGCTGATTCCGCGCCGTCCGATGTGGAGGGCTCAGCCGACGTAACCGGGGCCCACGTCAGGACAGCGATCAGCCTGGCCGAGCCGGTGGTCGAGGCGGCGATGAACCGGTCCTTCAGCCGCGAGGACACACTCGGCACGTTCTCTGGCGTGGAGGTCCGCGGCCGTTGGATTCGCGGCGATGCTGTCGGCCAAGCACGCCATGAGGTGCTGCTCGGTGTCCTAGGAGAGCGCGTGCCGGTGGACCACCGGGCTCAGCGCCGCCAACTAGCCTCTCGGACGGACGACCGGCTCGATGTGTTCCTCGAAGGCCGCCTGCTCACCATCGTGCACCCGGTCGACAGCCCGCGACCGAGCTGGGACCGGATCCAATCAGAGCTGCTGGGGTAGGGAGACGCCGGTCAGCTGCGACCCGGATCGCCTCCAACCGGGCCGGCCGATCGATTGGGACCAGTTCCCGCCGCGCGCACATGCGCCGATGAGCAACGACAACGAGATGGTCACTGTCCTCTACGGCGACCACGACGTCTATTTCGTCGAATTGGGCCGACTGACCGACTCTGCCGCCCTTGCTCGCACAGAGCGAGCAAGGGCCGCGCGTCCCGCGCTGTGCTCGGAGTCAGCGGCCACCGTCTACGGCGAGGGCGGCGAGTTTGGGCCCGCTTCCCCTGCCCGGAGAAGCCCGCGACTGATCTGCCCACATTAGAGTGCGGCGTGTGCAGCGCCTCGTCTTCTTCGACCTCGACAACACCCTCGTGGACCGGCACGGCACGCTCGCGGACTGGGCCACGGACTTCACCATCCGCCACCGATTGGGTGAGGAAGTGCGGCAGGAACTGCTCGACCTGCTCCATGAACGCACCTACCCGTCGAGCTTCGAGGAGATCCGCACTCGGTACCGGCTGACCAGCACGGCGGACGACTTGTGGCGGTCGTACTGCGCCGACATCGCCGCTATGGTGTCCTGCCCAGCCGACGTCCTCACCGGCTTGGACGAGCTGCGGAGGCACGGTTGGCGCATCGGCATTGCGACCAACGGCGCCACGGACATCCAGACGGCCAAGCTGCGGGCCACCGGCATTCACTGCCGTGTGGAGGGCATCTGCATCTCTGAGGAGGTCGGCGCCCGCAAGCCGGAGCAAGAGCACTTCGCCCAGGCCGCCGCGCGCTGCGGCACCACATTGAGCACGGGCGGCTGGATGATCGGCGACAACCCGGTCAACGACATCGGCGGCGCCCGGGCTGCAGGGCTCAGCACCATTTGGATCGCCAATGGTTCTCCCTGGCCGAGGGACCTTCCCGAGCCTGATCACCGGGTCCAGCACACCCGTGCGGCCATTGAACTGCTCCTGTCCGACAGCGCCACGAGGAGTACGACGTGACAGCCACAGTTGGGTTGCTGCACCCCGGCAGCATGGGAGCCGCGTTCGGCGCCCAGCTGCGTGACCGCGGCATCACTGTGCTGTGGTGCCCGCACGGCCGGAGCAACGCTTCCGCCCGGCGGGCTGAGCGGGCGGGACTCGAAGCCGACACCCTTCCCTCGCTCGTGGCCCGCGCTGATCTCCTCCTGGCCTTGTGTCCTCCGGCTGCGGCAGAGGACGTCGCAGCGCAGGTCTCGGAACAGGGCTTCGCAGGCAAGACGTACCTGGAGGCGAACGCCATCGCGCCGGAGCGCATGCGTCGCATCGCCGGATGCCTCCCACAGAGCGTGGTTCTCGACGCCGCCGTGGTCGGCTCGCCGCCCGTCGACGGGAAGTCTCCGACGCTGTACCTGTCCGGCCCAGGAGAGCAAGCCGCCGAGGTCGAGGCCCTGTTCACGGACACCGCCGTGCGAACGAAGTTCCTCGGCGAGGAGATCGGCAAAGCCTCCGCGCTCAAGCTGGCGTACTCCAGCTACCAGAAGGTCTCTCGTGTCCTGGCTGCCGTGGCGTACGGAGCGGCCGACGCGTACGGCGTCTCCGACGAGCTGCTGACGATTGCGGCCAAGCGCACCCGGAGCTACCTCGTGGAGACCGACTACATCCCCAAGACTGCGGCTCGCGCCTGGCGTTGGGGACCCGAGCTGGAAGACGCGGCAGCGCTGCTCGCCGACGCCGGGCTGCCGGACGCCCTCATGCACGCCGCCGCTGAAACGCTCGCCCGATGGGACGCCAGCAGGGACACGAACCTGGATATCGCCCAAGCCCTGAATGCCCTGCGCGTGGAGGAGGATCCGGATCAGGTGGGCTGACCGATTTCCGTCCACGGCACCTGCTGCGTCCGGCTCTCAGGAGGAACGCCCCGCAGCGCGCACCACATCATGGATCCTCTGCGCTGCCTCAGGGGGCGCCGTCTCCTCCGTATCCACGCGCAGCTCCCACTCGGAGTGCGGATGGGCTGCAAGGTCGGCCTGTGTGGCGTCCCAGGCAACCAGCCGGGCATGGGTGTCGGTGTCGCCTCGCAGGGGTGAGCGCCGAGCGGTGGTGTCTTTGGAGCACCACAGCAGCACGCGCGTCCAGTGCGCCGGAAAACGGGCGGTGACCTGCTCGATCCCCGCCATCTGGCCGAGGTGCACGACGGGAACCATGCCGCCTCCCATTGCGTGCTCCAGGCCGGCCCGGTCGACCACGTAGATGTTGCCGTACCGGTCGTTGCGGTAGATGACGTCGCCGCGTGCCTCCAGTTCGGCCAGCTGCTCCTGGCTGCCCATTCGGTAGCCCTTCGTCCGGCCGCTTCCGATCTTGAGGCGAATGAAAGGGGTGTATCGGGGGTCGAGTTCGGTGAGTGCGGCGGTGACCGTGTCCTTGCCCGAGGCGGGTGGCCCGTACAGCAAGATCCCGTGAGTCTGGGAGAGGGGCTTGGCGGGCTTCACTGGAACACCGTCCCGAAGACTTGGCGTACCTGGTCGGTGAGGGATATGGCCGCGCCGAGCCGGTTGTCGACGACCAGGTGCGGCACTACGGGACGCACGTCGAGGTCGATGGTGGCCGCGTACGTGTCCCAGTTCTGCAGCTTCCAGCTGTCGCGGGCGGCGGAGCGGAAGCTGATGTGCTCGTGCATGGTGTCGAGGTCACAGAGCACCCACACCACCACGACGGTGACCCCGCGTGCTTCGCACCGGTTGATCAGGCGCCGCATCCACCGCTCGTCGGTCGCCTCAGCGACGAACGGCGCCGAGAGGACGGTGCTGATGGCGCAGTCGACGTTCGCATACGCAGTTTCCAGGAGGCACTGGTATTCCAGTGGGCGCACCTTCTCCCGGTACAGGTCCGTGTGGCGGTCGTTGGGGTCGCTGCCCATCTCCACGAGGAGACGCTCGACGAGCGGCCTCGTGATCGGGTCCTTGTCGAGCACCGGCCATCCGGTGAGCTGCGAGATGAAGCGGGCGAACTCCGACTTACCGCTTCCTGCATAGCCTCCGACCATCATCAGCGTCGGCCGGTTCGGGTCACCACCGGTATGTCGACGCTTCCAGGCATCGAGAATGCGCTGCTGTATGCCCAGGCCGTCAACCTGCTCCGTCGCGGGCGTGAGCTGGCTCAGTGCGCGCTCGACGGCCAGGACGTGAGTCCCGTTGTGCTGCTCGCTGGACGCAGTGAACGCGAGCTCCGTCGCCTCGCCGGGCAGCGGGGCACGGAATCCAAGCTCGGGCTCGGTGGCGCGGTACAGCAGGCAGTAGGCGCGGCGGTAGTGCGGTCCGGGATACACCTCGCCCTGCTCGTGTTGCCACAGCGTCTGGAAGTTGGCCGCCGGCACGGCGAGCCCAGCAGCCGCAGCGACCTCGCGCAGCCGCTCACCCGCGCCTTCGAGCGTCAGGCCGTGTGCCTCCCGTTGCTCCCTCAGCTTCTCCGGCCGCCACCCCGGACGGTTCCTGCCCACGTGTGCTACCGCCTGCCCATCTCTAGTCATGATCCGGAGGCTAAGTCTGCCCCTCATGAGCCCATGTGTAAGCGGATGTTGAAAAGTCAGCTCGCCAGCCGATGAGCAGCAACGACAACTGCTTGTGATACTCCCCACCCTGCTCTGCCGGTGTCATGGACGCACCCCGAAGCGGTGATTGTCCGGCCACCTCGGACCCTCATTGTCCCCACGAGATCGGACCGCGTTCTTCCGCATCTCGATCACGCCATGCGTGCGCCCGAAGCGGCTGACCACGTGACAGCACCGCGCCAATGGAATGAGAGGCCACCGTGCACGACGCGACAGAGCAGGTCTCGGACCAACCCGACTGGTCCCATCGCCAGATCGCTTACTACCGAGCAAGGGCCGCCGAGTACGACAGCGCATACGACGAACGCCTGCCCATGCCCCAGCTCGCGAAAGCCCTTGATGAGCTCCCCATCAGCGGCGACGTCCTTGAGTTCGCGTGCGGAACGGGTCAGTGGACCCAGCTGCTCGTCGGCCGCGCGCGCACCCTGACCGCGCTGGACTCCGCCCCGGAAATGCTCCGTATCGCCCGGGCCCGGATGCGGGGTACGGCGACGCGCTTCATCGAAGCGGACATCTTCAGCTGGGAGCCGGACCGCCCGTACGACACCGTCTTCTTCGCCTTCTGGCTCAGCCACGTTCCGCCCGTGGAGATGGAAGCCTTCTGGGCCCTGTCGAGGTGGGCGCTGGCTCCCGGTGGCTGCGTGGTCTTCCTCGACGACTCGCTCGCGAAAGCCGAGTTCGAAGAACCGGTCGCCGAGGCACAGGTGCCGACAGTGCGCCGTCGTCTCGCTGACGGATCCCAGCACCTCACCGTGAAGGTGCTGCACGACGCCCCCAGTCTCACCTCGCAGCTGAACGACCTGGGGTGGGAAGCCCACATCGAACCGATCGACGCCTATCACCTCGCTGGCATCGCACGTCCTCGGGAGAGCGAATGACCAGCATCAACGGCTACCCCGTTCGCCCGAGCGTCCGCGCCGGCGAAGTACTCCGACTGCACATCGCCACATCGGCCCCTCGGTTCCGCGTCGACTTCTATCGCTGGGGGGCGACTCCTCAGCACGCAGGGCACGCCGAGTGGCCGGGCCGCACCACCACCCCTGGCACATTCGACAGAGACTGGCAGTGGCCTGCGTATGAGTTTCCCGTACCGTCCGACTGGAGGTCCGGGGTCTACATCGCGCTCCTGAGCACGGAGCCGAGCTCCTGCACGCCGCCGATGGATTCTCGCGAGGCGCGGATCCTGCTGGTCGTCACACCCTCCGCTCCTTCGGGCCGCAAGATCCTCTACAAGATCCCGACCTTCACCTACCACGCGTATAACACGGCCGGCGGCGGCAGCCTGTACAGCGCCTCTCAGGTGACCATGCGCCGCCCCGGATGCGGTATCGGAGGCCCAGTCAAAGGGCTGCCCGACCCGTACGACTCCACCTCTCCCCGGCAGACGTTCGCGCACTGGGACGCCCCCTTCATCGCGTGGATGGAGGAGAACGGGGTGGAGAGCGACTTCTGCACCGACCTGGATCTTCACGAAGGCCGGCACCTCAACGACGGATACCGCCTCCTGGTCTCCGCCGGACATGACGAGTACTGGAGCAGCGACACCCGCCGGAACGTCACTGCCTTCCGGGACGCCGGCGGCAACATCGCCAACTTCGGTGCCAACACCTGCTGGTGGCGGGTGGCTGTCTCCCCGAACGGTGCCGGGCTGAGCTGCGCCAAGTTTCCTCCCGGAGCACCGGCAGGGACCGACCCGGACAGCTCCTACGGCTGCCCCGACCACTGGTGGGAGACGGAGCCCGAGAACGTCCTGCTCGGCGTGAGTTACCGCAACGGCGGTGGCCACTGGGACGGCCTGCGTGCACCACTCGGGTTCACCGTGACGGATGGGAACCACTGGATCTTCTCAGGCACCGGATTGAAGACCGGCGACGTCCTCGGACGCGAGGGTGCTCTCATCGGCTACGAATGCGACGGGGCGGCGTACGAGCTCGACGCGGCCGGTCGCCCGCGTCCGACGGGCCAGGACGGTACGCCGAAGGACTTCGAGATCCTCGGCATCGCGCCGCTGCCCTCGGACTGGAACTTCGCCGCCCGGGAACCGACGACCAGCCCCCGCGCGGCCACCCTCGGCCTCTACACCGTGGCCGGCACGGTCTTCACCGCCGCGACCACCGACTGGGCTCGCCTGCTGGCCACCGACCCCCAGGTGGCTTCCATCACCCGCAACGTCATCACTCGACTCTCCTGACGAAGGGATCAACGTGTCTGGATACACACGTCCGCTCAGCGTGGTCATCGGCGTCAACGGCATCGGCATGGGGCACTCCGTCAGGCAGAGCGTGATCGCCCAGTACCTCCGCGACCGCGGACACCAGGTGCGGATCGTCACCAACGGCTCGGCCCGCGTGGAGTACTTCCGCGACCTCGGTTTCCCCGCGTGGGACGGGTGGATGCCGACGCTCCTGGCCCGGGGTGACCGCATACACGCAAGCGACGCCGTACGCGCCAACATCTGGCAGGTGCCCACCGGCGTCACCAAACACCTGCATCTGCGTCGGATCATTCGGGAGACCGGCGTCCCGGATGTGTTCATCACCGACTACGAGCCCAACACCCCTCGCCTGGCCTACCACTTCGGCAAGCCGCTGATCTCTGTCGACCAGCAGAGCAAGTACCGGCACCTCGACCTGCCCACTGTCGGCCAATACGCCCGCACCGCTGATGAGCAGCGGCTGCGCTACTTCGCGCCCCACGTCGACCGGTCGTTCATCTGCTCCTTCGTCCCTCTGGATGCCGACGACCAAAAGCTGGAGTTAGTCGCCCCTGTCGTCCCCGACGTGATCCGCTCCGCCCCGGTCACAATCGAGCCCCTCGCCACGGCCTACTTCTCGCGCTACTTCGACCACGGCCCGGAAGAGCCCGTGCGGGCCCTCGCCGAGGTCTTCCGTCAGCACGTGCCGGACCGCGCGCTGCGCATCTATGCGCAGGCGGCAGAGACCAGCAGCCTTCGCCAGTACGCCAGCGACAGGGTCGAGATCTGCACATTCGACCGCGAGGCTTTCATCGCGGACATGGCACGGTCCGAGGCGGTCTTCTCCAACGCCGGCTTCAACCTCATCAGTGAAGCCTTCGTCCTCGGCAAACCGGTCCACCTGATCCCCCTGCCCACCTACGACCAGCACTGGTGCGCCAAGGTCGCCCACGAAGCGGAACTGGGCACTTCAGCACCGCACATCACCCGCGAAGCGGTGCTCGACTTCCTCAACCGAAGCCGGGAACTGCGCAACAACGTCGAGCAGCACCGGGACGAGCACCTCCTGGCCGATCCGCGGGAACGGATCGCCTCCTATCTGGAGAGCCTCCCCGCAGCCAGTCAGCAGCCCCTCACACCATCCGCGCGGTAGGCGGCCATGGCGTCTTCCTCGCTTTCGGCCCACCTCGACATCGGCGTGTCAGTGGCCGCAGTCGTGGCCTGCTATCGCTTCGCGGTCTCGCCAGCAGTGCGAGCCCTCGCTCGCCGTCGCCGGGTCTTGCTGGCCGTGGTCATCGCGCTCGCGCTCGCGGTGCTGGCCGCTTTCCGGCCATCACCCGAGCCAGGCCCGCTGCGCTGGTTCGTCATCACCGTGATCGTTTTGCTTACCTGGCAGGGGGCGACCAGCGACTACGACGTCACAGAGCCCATCGGGCCCCAGCGCGGCGACAAACGGCTGCTACTCGTCTTCGCAGCCGCCTCGTGCCTGTGGCCGGCGGCCCTGCTGCCGTGGATGGCCGTGTACTGCGGCAAGCTGCACGGCTGGAAGCACCACGCGATGATGCCCACGCGTCTACTCAAGGCGTACCTGGCCTGGTTCCTCGTGGCGATGCTCTTCGGCGCCGCATGTTCCGCAGCGGCACTGCTGCTGGTCCTCGGCTGCGTCTCGCTCTCCCACTATGTCAAACCGGCTTGGAGCAAGGCGCGCCTCGGGCCCTACCCCTGGTCATGGGCTTGGCACAACCGCACCCACTACCTCATGGCCGCCGCATACTCCTGGGGTTGGGCGCGCTTCCTCCGTGCCGAGACCGCATCCCGCGTGCTGCGCCGTGCGCGCGTCTTCGATCGTCCGCTCAACTTCCTCACGATGGCCATCGAGACTGCCGGCCTCGTCGCGTTCCTCGATCGCCGACTGCTGATCGCGGCGCTGTTGGCGACCGCCCTCTTCAACGTCGTCGTGGCCCTCGCCTCCGGCATCCTCTTCTGGGAGAACATCGGCACCAACATCGCCCTCGCCGTCACGCTGCTTCCCGGTGCGGAGTACGACGCGGCGTTCGGCTGGCCCGCCGCACTGATCGCACTCGCCGTACTCCTGCTCAGCACCGCCGACCTGCTGTGGCAACCCTGGCACCTGGGCTGGTGGGATTCCCCCTTCACGGCACGCGTCCATTGGCAGGTGGAGACCGCTTCAGGGGCGAGGCTCGGGCTCTACAACGACTTCATGTGCCCGTACGAGCGCGAGTACGGCCGCGTCCTGGGCTACTTCCTCACCGACGAGCCCGTCCTCCACGGCCACCTCGGCATCGTCTGGGACCGGGAACTACGTGACCTTCTCGTCCGGGCGGACGGCGACCGGGATCAACTGCGCGCGCTCAAGCAGACCTACGGCCACGTACAGGCGGACAAGCAACAGGCACGCGAGCACATCGCCTTCCTCACCAGGATGTTCACCCAGCTCAACGCCGGCGCGCCGAAGAGCCCCCTGCCCCGATCACTGCGCCGCCTCAAGGCCCCGGGCGGCCAGCTCTACAGGTGGGGCGACCTTCCTCCCTACCGCGGTGAGGAACCGGTCCGCCGCATCACGATCCGCTACGAGGAGCGCTGCTACCGCCCCGCTACCGGCGACTTCCTCCTGCTCACCAACCGCACCGTGCAGGAGATCGACCTCCTGCTACCCAGCGCCGACCAAGGGAGTACCTCATGCGCAAAGTCTTCGTCGACTGCGGCACGAACCTCGGAATCGTGCTGAACCGCTTCATCCACGAGCTTCCCGACCACGACTTCTACGCGTTCGAGCCCAACGAGGACCTGATCCCTTCCATCCACCAGCAGGTCGAGCAGGCCCCTGTCTCCCCGCGCGTCGAGATCTCCAACAGCGCGGTATGGACCCACGACGGGACGATCGACCTCTTCCTCGGCCACCACGAGAGCTCGACCGTGATGCCCGGCAAGCGCGTGCCGCCGATGTACGACCAGCAGATCGACTACAGCTCACCGGTCCCCGTCGCCGCGACCGACTTCAGTTCCTGGCTGCGCCGGACTGTCGCCGCAGACGATCACGTCGTCGTGAAGATGGACATCGAGGGCGCCGAGTATCCCGTGCTCAGCAAGCTGCTCACCGACGGGACGATCAACCTGATTTCCATCCTCTACATCGAGTGGCACCACGACCGCTTCCCCGCCATGAGCCGAGCCGACCACGACCAGGTCGCCAACGCCGTATCCACCTGCGTCGACGTCCGCGACTGGGACTGACTCGAAGAAGGGGACACCACGCCATGCACTCGAAGCACATCTACCTGATCAAGCACGGTGAGACAGAGGAAAACCGGCAGGGCATCCACCAGGGCCAGGCTGTCGGCGGCAGCCTCAGCAAGCGCGGGAGCGACGACATCCGCAAGGTCGGCGACAGCCTCGCCGCAGCCGGCGTCACGGTGGACCAGATGCTCGTCAGCCCGATGTCCCGCTGCCGTCAGTCCGCCGCTTTGCTGACCGCCGCGCTCACTCCCGCCGACGTGCGAGTGGACGAGCGCCTGGCCGCCAAGAACAGCGGCTACCTCGGAGGCCGCCCCAGGGAGCTCGCAGCAGCCGAAGCCAGCCGCCGAGGCGTCCCGATCCACCAACTCCGCACACCAGGCGGTGAGTCGTCCGAGGACGTCCAAGCCCGCTACGTGCAGCTCTGGGACGAAGTCTGTTCAGGGCCACACCGTACGACCATCCTGATCGGGCACGGCGGAGGAATCGCCTGCCTGCTGCTGCGGCTGACGGGGAACGGCTTCGACCGATACCTGGATCACGTTCCTGGATCCGCTGGCGTCACCTGGGTCGAGGTCGACGGCATCACGCCTCGAATCCGGCTGATGAACGTCCCGGCCGCAGACCTGCCCAGCCGTCTCTGCCCCCGTACCGACCGATGAGAGCGCAGGCGGTACGGGGGCGAGAGATACGGTCAGGCGTCCTCGGCGCCACCGAAGCGAGCCTTGTAGGACTCCAGGTCCTCCTCGGTGATCTTCGTAAAGAGCACCGGCGGAACGGTGAACGCGGTCCCGGCCGGCACGGCGTTCAGGGCCTTGGCCTGCTCGGCGGTCACCCAGGTCGCGGTGTCACCCTCCAGCGCAAAGGCTCCCCGCATGGCAGCCGCAGTGGACGGAATGAACGGCTCGGAGACCACCGCGTACAGGTGGATCAGGTTCATCGCGGTGCGCAGGGTCAGCGCGGCACAGTCCGGGTCGGTCTTGATCTCCAGCCAGGGCGCCTTCTCCTCCAGGTAGGAGTTGCCCGCAGACCACAGGGCGCGCAGCGCAGCGGCGGCCTTGCGGAACTGGAGAGCCTCCATCTGCTCCTCGTACTCGGCGAGGAGCCGAGCGATCTCCTCGCCCAGCTTCGCCTCCGCCTCACCGGCCGGGTGGCCGGCCGGGACCTCGTCGCCGAACCGCTTGCGGGAGAAGGACAGCACGCGGTTGACGAAGTTCCCCAGGGTGTCGGCCAGGTCCTTGTTGACCGTGGCGGTGAAGTGCTCCCAGGTGAACGACGAGTCGTCGGACTCCGGGGCATTGGCGATCAGGAAGTAGCGCCAGTAGTCGCCGGGAAGGATCTCCAGGGCGGCGTCCGTGAAGACGCCACGCTTCTGGGACGTGGAGAACTTGCCGCCGTAGTACGTCAGCCAGTTGAAGCCTTTGACGAAGTCGACCTTCTTCCACGGCTCGCGCACACCCAGCTCGGTGGCCGGGAACATCACCGTGTGGAAGGGGACGTTGTCCTTGGCCATGAATTGGGTGTAGCGGACGGTGTCGTCGGCCTCGTACCACCACGACTTCCAGTCGCGGATCTCGCCGTCCGGGGCGGCGTCCGCCCACTCCTTCGTCGCGCCGATGTACTCGATCGGAGCGTCGAACCAGACGTAGAAGACCTTGCCCTCGGCCGCGAGGTCGGGCCAGGTGTCGGCCGGCACTGGGACACCCCAGTCCAGGTCGCGGGTGATCGCGCGGTCGTGCAGGCCCTCGGTCAGCCACTTGCGTGCGATGGCCGAGGACAGGTGCGGCCACTCTTCACTGACCGCGTCGATCCACGCCTCGACCTCGTGCTGGAGCTTGGACTGCAGCAGGAAGAGGTGCTTGGTCTCGCGGACCTCCAGGTCCGTGGAGCCGCTGATCGCCGAGCGCGGGTTGAGCAGGTCGGTCGGGTCGAGGACGCGGGTGCAGTTCTCGCACTGGTCGCCGCGGGCCTTGTCGTAGCCGCAGTGCGGGCAGGTGCCCTCGACGTACCGGTCCGGCAGGAAGCGGCCGTCGACGGGCGAGTACACCTGACGGATCGCCCGCTCCTCGATGAACCCGTTCTCGTTCAGCTTCCGCGCGAAGTGCTGGGTGATCTCGACGTTCTGCTGCGACGAGCTGCGCCCGAAGTAGTCGAAGGCCAGCTCGAACCCGTCGTAGACGGCCTTCTGCGCGTCGTGGGCCTGGGCGCAGAACTCCTCGACCGAGAGCCCGGCCTCCTTGGCGGCCAGCTCGGCCGGCGTGCCGTGCTCGTCGGTGGCGCAGATGTAGAGGACGTCGTGGCCGCGCTGGCGGAGGTACCGGGAGTACACATCCGCCGGAAGCATCGACCCGACCATGTTGCCCAGGTGCTTGATCCCGTTGATGTAGGGAAGCGCGCTGGTGACCAGGTGTCGAGCCATCCTCGGATGCTCCATTTCGTACGTACGGCGCCGGCGGCGGTGCCACGGCGGGCCCAAGTCGGGAAGCTGCAGCCCTTGCGATCACTCAGCTTGCGGCTTTGCGTCACGCACTGTGACGGTACGGGTCTGCAGGCCACCGCCATCGTATCGAACCAGCGGTTTGCCCTTCTCGCAGGTTTTGTGACCTGCCCGAGCCGGGCCAAGAAGGCGCTCGGCCGTCCGAGACAGGCGGCCAAGCGAGTCCCGTACGGCCGAGGCACCTCCCATCTTAGAGCGCCCGCCGCGCCGCCGATCCGCATGCACCGCCCATACCCCCGCCCGAAGCCGAAGAGGTGGCCAGCATGATCAAGAATCGCGCGCTCCAACAGCTCCGCGTCGTCGTGGTCGGGCAGGGATACGTCGGACTCCCACTCGCCGTCAGGGCCGCCGAGGTCGGGCACCAGGTCATTGGCTTCGACGTGGACGCCCAGCGCGTCAAGCGGCTCGTACGCGGTGAGTCCTACGTCGAGGACATCCCGGACTCACGTCTTGCCCCGCTCCTCGCCGCCGGCGCCTATCGCCCGACCATCGACGCGTCCGACTGCGCGGACTTCGACGTAGCGATCGTCACGGTCCCCACGCCCCTCCGAGACGGGGCGCCTGACCTCTCCCACGTCGAGGACGCGGCGCGGATGCTCGGCCGCCACCTCACACATGGGGCGACCGTCGTCCTGGAGTCCACCACGTACCCCGGCACGACCGAGGAAGTCTTCGGCCCGCTCCTCGAACGCACCTCCGGCCTGGCCGCCGGCCAGGACTTCCGCCTCGGCTACAGCCCCGAGCGCATAGACCCAGGAAACGCCACGTGGACGCTGGAGAACACGCCCAAGGTCATCTCCGGCATCGACCCCGCCTCCAAGGAAGCCGTCCACTCCTTCTACGCGTCCCTCGTCGAGACGGTCGTCCCGGTCGCCAGCTGCAAGGAGGCCGAGCTGGCCAAACTGCTGGAGAACACCTTCCGGCACGTGAACATCGCCCTCGCCAACGAGCTGGCGATCTTCGCCCACGAACTGGACATCGACGTCTGGTCGGCGATCGACGCGGCCTCCACCAAGCCGTTCGGGTTCATGCGCTTCACCCCGGGACCGGGCGTCGGAGGCCACTGCCTGCCCATAGACCCGTCGTACCTGTCCTGGCGCGTCCAGCGGACCCTGGGCCGCAACTTCCGCTTCGTCGAGCTGGCGAACGACGTCAACAACCACATGCCTGACTACGTGGTCCGGCGCCTCGTCGACGGCCTCAACAAGCGCAGGAAGTCCCTCAACGGCTCCCGGATTCTGCTGCTCGGCCTCGCGTATAAGGCCAACACCGGCGACGCCCGCGAGACCCCGGCAGCCCGCATCGCCGAGCTGCTCATACGCATGGGCGCCGAGGTCGAGGTGGCTGACCCTCACGTCAGCGACGACGCTCACCCCCGCGCGGCCGACTTGGAAAACCTCCAGCGAGTTGAGGTAACCCCCGAGTGTCTCGGGGCAGCCGACGCCGTCGTCCTGCTCGCCGACCACGATGCCTTCGACTACCCCCTGATCACCGCCCACGCCCCGTACATCCTCGACTGCCGCCGCCGACTTGCTGGCGCCCACGTCGACTCTCTCTGAAGGGAAGCCACGTGAAGATCGTGATTACCGGCGGCGCCGGATTCATCGGCAGCAACCTGGCCCGGGCATTGATGGAGCGCCGCGAAATCAGCCAGATCCGAGTGATCGACAACCTCTCCACCGGCAACAAGGAGAACATCGCGGGACTGGACGTCCACTTCTTCGAGGGCGACATCCAGGACGCCGCTCTCCTGAAACAGGCATTCCACGGCACGGACGCCATCGTCCACCTGGCCGCCCTGCCGTCCGTGCCTCGCTCCGTGAAAGACCCCCTGGCGAGCCACCACGCCAACGCAACCGGAACCCTCCAGGTCCTCGAAGCAGCCCGCCGGGCTGGCAACCTGCACGTGATCGCCGCTTCCTCGTCCTCGGTCTACGGTGCGAACCCGCGCCTCCCGAAGCACGAACACCTCACCACTGCCCCGATGAGCCCGTACGCGGTCACCAAACTCGCCACGGAGGCGTACCTGGGCGCGTACCACTACAGCTTCGGCCTGCCGGTACTGCCCTTCCGCTTCTTCAACGTCTACGGGCCCGGCCAGCACGCCGACCACCCCTACGCCGCGGTCATCCCGAAGTGGATCAGCGCCACGCTCAACGGACGCCCTCTGACCGTGCACGGTGACGGCACCCAGACACGCGACTTCACGTACGTGGGCACGGTCTGCCAGGTTCTGACCGATGCCCTCCTGCGCCGAGTCGTCGACCCTTGGCCAACAAACCTCGCCTTCGGCACGCGGACATCCCTTCTCGACCTGATCCCCGAGATCGAGGCCGCAACCGGGCTCCGCACTCTCCGGGAACACACAGCCACCCGAGTGGGCGACGTCCCCCACTCGCAGGCTGACGGCACCCGCCTGCGAGCGCTCTTCCCGACGATCACGCCCACATCGCTGCAGGAAGGGATATCGGTTACAACCAAATGGTTCCGTGCTTGATCACGTGAACGGCCAGACGCGCCGCCTCCGCGACTACCCAAGGGATCCGACAGCAGCATCGCGACGCCGGCAGGCGGACTCCAAGCCGTGACGCGAAGGGCAGCAGACGACCGACGGCGACCGAGATGCAGAGCCCTAGCCTTCGCGAGTCCAGGTCGGCCGTCCGCGAAGTCGGCGTACTCGGCTTCCGTGTGCCAGCCGAAGCTGTCGTAGTACATGGCCGTCTGTATGAGGTCCCACTCACGGGGACCGGTTACGGAACCGTCCAGGTCGATGACCTGCGGGTGGCCTTCCGCGTCTCGCAGGACATTGCCGACGTTGAAGTCACCGTGCAGATGCCCCGGCGGAAGCACGAACTCCAGCTCCTGGTACTCGGCCGCCAACTCCTTGGCGCGGCCGGCTAGATAGGCGCGAGTCTCCGCACGGATCTCAGCGCGCCCCAGACGCTGCCTGACCTTGTCGAAGGGACGGAGCTCGGGCAGCGGAAAGTGCGGCGGTTCCAGACCATGGAGCCGCCTCAGGAGTTCACCCATCTCACGCGTGCTGGCGTATTTCTCGCCGTCGGCCAGCCCTTCCCAGAAGGTCACCGGATGCCCTTCGACGACGACAGGCTGTTCAGCCTCCGCGACGAGTCGCGCCGACGGATAGTCCTCAGCTTCGAGCCATCGCGCCACAGCAACCTCTCGGCGCACCGACGGCAGGCGGTCAGCGTGCCGACCGACTCGCGAAACGACTCGTCCGCCGTCGACGCGGAACACCGCGTGATCACCGAGCCGCACCATCTCGATCCCGTTGGGGTCCAAACCGGCCAGCTCGCAGGCTCTACGCAAGATGTTCTCTGCCGTTGCGGAGTCGAACGCGGTTCGTTCGTCGTCACGCCGTCTGACCTCCCTGTGTCACAGGCAGAACGAGTATGACCCGCGCCCACCATGGACCGTATCTGCGAAGCCCAGCGCACACGTGTCCCGGACAGCACGAGCGATGCGTCCAGGACCTCGCTGATCGTCTCTAACGATTGGGCACGAAGGTCAGCGCCCTCCCCATGCCAAGTACCGGCAGCAGGCGAGGAGGTTCGTGGCCCGAGGAAATCGATCGTGGAAGGCGTCTTGCTGCTGGCACCCTGGCGCCATGCTGTTCAAGCTCACCGGGTCAAGTTGCTCAGGCAAGACGACCCTCGCCCTCGCGGCGGCCGGTCGGCTCGAGAGGATCGCCGCGCACGACGTCGATGAGGTCGGTGCACCAGAGGGCGCCGACCGGCACTGGCGCCAGCGCATGACCGAGATGTGGGTGCGACGCGCATTGGACTACCAGGACCGCGGCATCGACCTTCTCCTCAGCGGGCAGTCCCCCTTGGGCGAATTGCTGGCCGCGCCCTCCGCCCCGCTGCTGGATGGCATCGCCGTGTGCCTGGTCGATGTCGCTGACCCGGTTCGACGCGCTCGCCTCGCTGAGCGTGACCCCGGACGATGGGACCCCAAGGCGATCGATGCTTACATCGGCTGGGCTGCATGGCACCGCAAGCACGCCCTCGACCCGTCTCACCGGCCCGATGTCATCATCGACAACGGCTGGCCCGAGATGGTCTGGCGCTGGACCGGTTGGAGTGCTGGTGATCCCCGATGGCGCACGCAGGTGCTCGATACGACGGACCGGATAGTCACAGACTCTGTGGATCAGGTCGAGCAGTGGATCACCGAGCAACGCGACGCACACCAGGCCGGCCGCCTCCCCCTCAGCCACGGCTGGGCTTCATGATCCGCCCGATCGGGTCGGTCCAGTGATGCTTTACCTCGGAGGACAGAGCTCCCGCCTGCACTTCTTCGCGTCGACCAACAGGGCCGCTGGCCAGGTAAAGCCGGGAACGCTCCCTTCGGGCAGAGGGCCCATCCCGTTGACGAGGCGTCACCTTTAGCAGCATTAGTCGCAAACACGCCTTGAGCGGCTGATGGAAACACTCCATGGGATGCAGGTCACCCTGGAGTACTACATGGGGCAGAGGCCACCCGGCGGAGCCGCCGCTTAGAGATTCCCGACAAGCGCTACCCACATGGGCAACCATCGTCACGACGGCAACCACATCGCGACCGAACTCGAGGTCCTGTGCAAAGGCATGGGCTTCCCTGTCGCGGAGAGGGACGACCGCACTCGAGCCGTCGGCGTCCTGATCGCGTCATCCGGTACGAGGGCCGCGTCACTGGAGTGGTTCGTCTCCACCACCGAGCGCTCAGCTGCGGCACGTGAACAGACCGAAGGGCTGGCCGACGGACGCGCCGGCCTCCTGCACCGCAGTACACGTGCCTACGTGCATCACGCACTCACCGGCGTACTCCAGGAACTGGGTTACTCGGTAGCCCACACCACCTCCGGCCTGCGTATCGAGGGCCTACCCGGTGCCTCGGCCGGAGCAGAGACCGCCAGCACCCTCGCGGATTTCCAGCGAGGAAGCCTGGACAGCCTCGACGGAGCACGCGACCGCAAGAACCGCGGGGAAGACGGCGAGGACGGTGACGAGGGCCTGGCCGGCGTACCCGCTCGCGTGTAACCGCGCCGCCGTTGACGAGCGAGGGCGGCGCAACCTGAGCCCACCCTGCGAGCATCCTGCAGGACCCGGCCTCGCGCACCCGCGAGGCCGGTCATCTCCCGTATGCCCGCTTCCAGCGCGCCCGGTGCCGGGAGTCTCCCTGACCGTGGCCGTTCACTTCGGTCAGGGACAGCAGGGAGGCACCGTTGTTCCACAGGCCGAGGTGGTCGCGGTGCACCGCGAGGATGCCGTGCTGCACCGCGAACCTCTCGGAGGGTCGGCTGAAGCGCGTGGTCGTCACGAACACCGCCAGGTCGGCCCCGAAGTGCACCTTGGCACCCAGCAGATCCCGTAACTCGCGACTGGCGATCGTGCTGCTCGGCGCGTAGCGCTTGCACTGGATCACCATGGTCCGCCCGTCCGGGAGGCGGCCGACGACGTCGGCGCCGTTGTCGTTCGCACCGCCCACTCGCCGCACCTGCGTGCAGCCGTCCCGTCGGCACAGGCTTGCGACCAGGTCCTCGAACTCGGTGCCGGTCATCGCGTCCACCTCGGCGAGAGTCCGGTGCCCGGCCTTCACCGCCTCTTCCTGCCGCCACAGACGGTCCCGCCCTCGCACGAGCCGGTCCGTACGCCACAGCCACCAGCCCACCGCACTGACGCCGCCAAGGACCAACGCGCCCGTGACGTATGGCCACACGGCCGACCAGAGCACCACCAGCGGGACCAGTACCAGGCCACCGCCGGCCGCCACCGCCTTTAGCCGCGCCGCCCGCCGCCTGCGAGCAGCCGCACCCCGTCTACGCCCAGCCACGATCGAAGCCTCCCCCCACAGGTCCGTGTACGGCAGTCTGAGCAGGCCGAGGCAGCGCGAGAAGGGCGCAAGTTGGCCATGTCCGGATCCCGATTGCCCGACAGGGCCACGTGGGCCCGGTACCGGTGGACGACACGACCACCTCGGACGTCAACGACAGCGACGTCCGCCGCTCTTTCCGGTGGTCACCGGCCCGATCGCCTCCGTAGAGGCCGATGCGCCGCGACACTCGCCGGGTGGCCGACTCGACATCGCACGCACCGGGCGGACCCGACCCCTCCTCGGTGAGTGGCCGCATGCCGACAGGAAGGACGGCAGTCGGCACCGGCTGCGTACGCTTCCCGCTCGTGCGCTGGGTGTTAGCACCTCGGACGACGTGGCAGGCCCGCCGCCTGGCCGCCGAGTCCGGGCCAGGCATGGACGCTCGCACTGCCTGGGGGATGGCGCGGCTGGCACGGCACCCCGAGGAACAGGTTTACGCGATGCGACTCCTGAACGATGAGGAGAACGCCGGCTGATCTCCGTGCGAGGGCCCGTCGCCGATGCCTCACACCGCGCTGCAGGGCCGTGCAAAAGGGCTGGCCTGCCCCCGCCATCTTCCCCTGGTGCGCGCCCTGTTGAGTGTCAGTGGACGTTCCTATCGTGGAGGAATGGCTAACGGGGTGTGGCACACCGGATATGGCATAGAGATCAATCTGTCGTTACCCGATCTTGGGCATCCGGGCCGTCCGGAGCTGCTCGGCGAGATCACCGCGAGCATCACCGACCGCGACCCGCAACTGCTGGAATGCCTGGCGCACCACGAGGGGCGGGAGTGCCAGTCGGAGGCAGGGGGAAAGTCTCCGTGGATGTTCATCCGCCGAGGCCGGGTGGGTGGCCGAAGGCCCTTGGTTGCCTCTCACCTACCGGTCACACACAAGCCGACCCCGGCGGAGAGCGCACAGCACAAGGCCACGAAGGAACGGGTCGTCGAGACCGCCGCGCGGTATGGGCTGGACTCCGAGGCTGAGGTCCCCGTAGCCAACCGGCGGAGCGTCACCGACGCCGTCGTCACCGGACCCAGCGGTATACGGATCGGCTGGGAGATCCAGTACCACCACGTCAGCCCCAGCAGCGTGCACCGGCGCTCGGTCAATGCTGTGGAGCACGGCATCACGCCCTTGTGGGTAGCGAAGGACCGGACGGCGTCCCTTATCGACCGAGCCCCGTGGGCACGCGTCGACGACATGCCGTGGAAGGACATCGCTGACGGCAAGGAGATGGTGATCCGCGGCGGGTACCGCCACCTGGAGGTCTGGAAGTGCGTGCCGAGCAGCGACCGCCATTGCCTCGTCAGCGAGGGTGCTGGTCACTGTGGCGCGATTCACGCCGACTGGTTCGTGCCCGCGCTGTGCGTGCCTGAGAAGAAGCCGGTCTACATCGAAGATCTGGTCTTGCAGAGCGCCACGGGGGAGAGCGTCCCGGCCTGTGTGCCCAGCCGCGGCAACGGCCGGGCTGGTCGGCACATGTGGGTGTCGGCGGGCGACCGCATGCTGTGGGAGGAGATCGTCGGTGAACGGACCCCTCTACCCCGAGCCTCTGCCGAAGAGGACGACGACGTGATCACCTTCGCCGAGCAGGAGATCGACCGCACCTGCCGGGCAGGAGAAGAAGGCTGGTTCGTCAGCGACGCCCGGCCCATCCGTGACCTCGGCCAGCCGACTGGTGGCCTCACTCTTCCCCGCATGCCCGAGCAGGGCTCTCGTGATCCGATGCGGATCACCCCAGTCGAGCGGGCCGCCGCCTCCGCCGCGCTGGGATGCCCGACGTGGGAGCTGGGGCCGTGCGCCGGGTGCGGTCAGCTGATGCGCAGGTACGGGCGGTACGCAGCGATGTACTGCCGCGTGTGCCGGGCCGTCCTCAACGGGCGGTAACCGGTAACTGCAACCAAAACTGCAACCACGGAACGACGAAGGCTCCGACCGAGATCCGGTCGGAGCCTTCGTTTGCCCAGGTGGGCGGCTGCGGAGGATACGAGATTCGAACTCGTGAGGGGTTGCCCCCAACACGCTTTCCAAGCGTGCGCCCTAGGCCTCTAGGCGAATCCTCCGCCGGAAACATTACATGACCGAGAGGAGTGCTCGCGAACTCGTTCCCGGCCCGGGGGATGAGGTAGCCTCTGCGTAGCCCCTCACGCGGCGCTATCTGACTGAACTCCCCCAGGGCCGGAAGGCAGCAAGGGTAGGTTGGCTCTGGCGGGTGCGTGGGGGGCGCTTGCGTTCCCCGGCGGGCCGGTCCGGTTGTCGGTGCGCGCCTATAACCTCGTAGACGTGTCGTCTCTCGCGCTGTACCGCCGCTACCGACCCGAGTCCTTCGCCGAGGTCATCGGGCAGGAGCATGTCACCGACCCGCTGCAGCAGGCGCTGCGGAACAACCGGGTCAATCACGCGTACCTGTTCAGCGGACCCCGCGGCTGCGGCAAGACGACCAGTGCGCGGATCCTCGCGCGATGCCTGAACTGCGAGCAGGGACCCACCCCCACCCCGTGCGGCACCTGCCAGTCCTGCCGCGACCTCGCGCGCAACGGGCCCGGTTCGATCGACGTCATCGAGATCGACGCCGCGTCCCACGGCGGTGTGGACGACGCCCGTGACCTGCGGGAGAAGGCGTTCTTCGGGCCCGCGTCCAGCCGGTACAAGATCTACATCATCGACGAGGCCCACATGGTCACGTCGGCCGGCTTCAACGCGCTGCTCAAGGTCGTCGAGGAGCCCCCGGAGCATCTGAAGTTCATCTTCGCGACCACCGAGCCCGAGAAGGTCATCGGGACGATCCGGTCGCGTACGCACCACTACCCGTTCCGGCTGGTGCCGCCCGGCACGCTCCGCGAGTACCTCGGCGAGGTGTGCGAGAAGGAGGGCATCGCCGTCGAGGAGGGCGTGCTGCCGCTGGTGGTGCGGGCCGGCGCCGGTTCCGTGCGTGACTCCATGTCCGTCATGGACCAGCTGCTCGCCGGCGCCGGGGCGGAGGGTGTGACGTACGCCATGGCCACCTCCCTGCTCGGCTACACGGACGGCTCGCTGCTCGACTCCGTCGTCGAGGCCTTCGCCACCGGTGACGGCGCCGCCGCCTTCGAGGTCGTCGACCGGGTGATCGAGGGCGGCAACGACCCGCGCCGTTTCGTCGCCGACCTGCTGGAGCGGCTGCGCGACCTCGTCATCCTCGCCGCCGTTCCCGACGCCGCGGACAAGGGCCTCATCGACGCCCCCGCCGACGTCCTCGAGCGCATGCAGGCGCAGGCCGGCACGTTCGGGCCCGCCGAGCTCGGCCGCGCCGCCGACATCGTCAACGAGGGCCTCACCGAGATGCGCGGCGCCACCTCGCCCCGGCTCCAGCTGGAGCTGATCTGCGCGCGCGTGCTGCTGCCCGCCGCGTACGGTGACGAGCGCTCGCTGATGGCCCGGCTCGACCGCATCGAGCGCGGGGTGCAGTTCTCCGCGGGCGGTGCCGCCGCCGGCGTGCCCCCCATGGGGTACGTCCCCGGTCCGGAGGCCCACCAGGGGGCGGCCGCTCCGGCTCCGCACGACGTCGTCGAGCCCGGCGGCGGCCCCGCCGCGGCCCGCGCCGCCGTACGGGCACAGGGTCAGCCGACGCCCCCGTCCCCCCCGGCTCCGGCTCCTCCGGCCCGGACGCAGCCCCAGCCTCAGGCGCAGGCTCCCGCGCCGACCCCGCCCCCCGCCGCCCCTCAGGCGCCCCCGGCCTCCGCACCGGCGCCCGCTCCGTCGGCGTCCGCCACCCCCGCCCCCGGCGCCTGGCCCACCTCCGCCCCCGCGGGCGGCGGCGGCGCGGGCCGGCGGCCAGGCGGCTGGCCCACGGCCGCCTCCGCGGGCGGCGGCGCGAGCAGGCCCCAGGCGCCGCAGCCCACCCCTGCGGCGGCCCCCGCGGCCCCGTCCGCGCCCTCGGCGCCCGCCACGCCCTCCGGCGGCGGAGGCGGCGGCCTCGACCCCCGCATGCTCTGGCCGAACATCCTGGAGACGGTCAAGAACCGCCGCCGCTTCACCTGGATCCTGCTCAGCCAGAACGCCCAGGTGACCGGCTTCGACGGCACGACGCTCCAGCTCGGTTTCGTGAACGCGGGCGCCCGCGACAACTTCCTCAGCAGCGGCAGTGAGGACGTGCTGCGGCAGGCGCTGACCGAGCAGTTCAACGTGCAGTGGAAGATCGAGGCGGTCGTCGACCCGTCCGGCGGTGGCGCCCCGGCCCCGTCCGGTCCCGCGGGCGGCCCGTCCGGCGGCCGCAGCGGTGCCGGTGGCTACGGAGCACCGAGCGGCGGTGGTTACGGAGCGGCGAGCGGCGGCGGCCCCGGCGACGCCCGACGCCCCGCCACCCCGCAGGCGTCGGCCCCGGCGTCTCCGCCCCCCGCGTCCTCGGCGCCCGCCCCGGCGGCTCCCTCCCGGCCTGCCGCCCCGGAGCCGCCCCCTCCGATCTCGCCCGAGGACGACATCCCGGAGGACGACGACCCCGACCTCGACGAGTCCGCCCTCTCCGGGAAGGAGCTCCTCGTCCGCGAGCTGGGCGCGACGGTCGTCGAGGAGATCACGAACGAGTAGTACGGGAAGTACGAGGAGCACGAGCAGTACGGGAAGCACGACGGGCCGGGCACAGCCGTCCGGCTCCGGTCCCGGCGTCGCCCTGGCCGGCGCGTTCGGAGGAACACACAACAGCACGCTCCCCGCCCGTTCGGAAGCCCGCACAAAGAGCGTCCGCCGGCTGCCGTTAGGCTGACCCCCGTGAAGGTCCTCGTCATCGGCAGCGGCGCCCGCGAACACGCCCTGTGCCACTCCCTGTCCCTCGACCCCGATGTCACCGCGCTGCACTGCGCGCCCGGCAACGCCGGCATCACCGAGGTCGCCGAGCTGCACCAGGTCGACGCCCTCGACGGCGCCGCCGTGTCCGCGCTGGCCGTGCGGCTGGGCGCGGACCTCGTGGTGGTCGGCCCCGAGGCGCCCCTGGTCGCCGGGGTCGCCGACGCCGTGCGCGAGGCGGGCATCCCCGTCTTCGGCCCCTCCAAGGAGGCCGCGCGGCTCGAGGGCTCCAAGGCCTTCGCGAAGGACGTGATGGCGGCGGCCGGCGTGCCCACCGCCCGCTCCTACGTCTGCACCACCCCGGACGAGGCCGACGAGGCTTTCAAGGCCTTCGGCGCCCCGTACGTCGTGAAGGACGACGGGCTCGCGGCCGGCAAGGGCGTCGTCGTGACCGACGACCTGGAGGCGGCCCGCGCGCATGCCGCCGCCTGTCTGGGGGCATCTCCCGCGCCGTCCGGGCAGCGGGGGAGCGTCGTCGTCGAGGAGTTCCTCGACGGCCCCGAGGTCTCCCTGTTCGCGATCACCGACGGCGAGACGGTCGTTCCCCTCCAGCCCGCGCAGGACTTCAAGCGCGCGCTGGACGGCGACGAGGGCCCGAACACCGGCGGCATGGGGGCGTACTCCCCGTTGCCCTGGGCCGACCCCAAGCTGGTCGACGAGGTCGTCCAGACCGTGCTGCAGCCGACCGTGGACGAGATGCGCCGTCGCGGCACGCCGTTCTCCGGTCTGCTCTACGCCGGCCTGGCGATCACCTCGCGCGGTGTGCGCGTGATCGAGTTCAACGCCCGGTTCGGCGACCCCGAGACCCAGGTGGTCCTGGCCCGGTTGAAGACCCCGCTGGCCGGGCTGCTGATGGCCGCCGCCACCGGCAACCTCGCCCACCTGGAGCCGGTCCGCTGGAGCGACGAGGCCGCGGTCACCGTGGTCGTCGCCTCGCACAACTACCCCGGCACCCCGCGTACCGGCGACCCGGTCACCGGCCTCGACGAGGTCGCCGCCCAGGACGCCCCGCACGCGTACGTCCTGCATGCCGGGACCCGGCTAGAGGGCGACACGGTCGTCAGCGCGGGCGGGCGCGTGCTGTCCGTGACGGCGACCGGCAAGGACCTCACCGAGGCCCGCGACCGCGCCTACCGTGCCGTGTCCCGTGTCCGCCTCGACGGCTCCCAGCACCGCACCGACATCGCGCGGAAGGCGGCGCGGGGCGAGTAACCGACGCGCACGACGCCCAGGTCACCACAGGCTCCGGATCCCTCCAGGATCCGGGGCCTGACCCTTGCCGTCCGTCGACCACCTCTCCCCAAAGCCATTCCATCGAGTGAGCGATGTGCCATCCGGCTGACGGGGGCCGGGGCCCCAACTAGGGTGCCGCGCAAGCGCTCCGGCACTTGGCCCACCGGCATTGCGATGTCGGTGGCGGGTGCCACAGTGGGGGCATGGGCAAGCCAGGGACCGTGTCAGGCGCCGGGAGGGGGTGAGGGCGGGCCATGAGCATGAGCGGTGCGGGAAGGGAACAGGGTGCTCCGGGCGCCAGAGCCCGTGCGCTGGCCGTCCTGCGCGTCCGCAGCCGGGCGCTGGCCGTCGCGCTGCTGCCCGCCGCCGCCGCGGTGATCCTCCTGGTCGGCGGGTCCACCGGCCATCTGACCGGCCCCGGCTGGGACCTGGCCCGCCGGGTCGTCACGCCCCTCGCCGTGCTGGTGCTGCTGCTCGCCGCCGGTGTCGCCCTGGTCGTCGCCCGCGCCCGGCCCGCCGTCACCCCCACCGTGCCGATCGCCGAGGAGTCGGCGCCCGACCTGTACCGGATGGTGCGGGACCTCGCCGACCGCCTCGGCGTCCCCGCGCCGTCCGCGATAGCGCTCACCCCGGACTGCGACAGCTGGCTGGAGGACCGTACGCATCCGGCGCACGCGCCCCCGCCGCCCGAGGAGCACGACGACGTGGCCCACGCGGGCCGGCCGTCCCGCCGCGCGCCCGCCGCGCCCGTGCTGGTCATCGGCTCGCCGTTCCTGTGGTGGATGCGGGTGGCCGAGCTGCGCGCCCTGCTCGCCCCGGTCGTCGCCGGCACGGGACCGTCGGCGCACCCGGACATAGCCGCCGCCCGGCGCTTCGTCCGGGGCCTGGACGCCGCGGTCGCCGTCACGTCGGCGCCGGACCGCGGGCCGGTCTCCCGCGCGGTGCTCGCCGGGGTCGGCCGGGTGGCCCGCCTGCTGCTGCACGGCAGCCGGGTGCACGCCGCCGAGATGGAGCGTGGGGTCGCCGCCGCCGCCGCCGAGCGCGCCAAGGCCGTGGACTACGGGCTGCGGATCGTCGCCCAGGAGCAGGTCGGCCTCGCCTACGCGGGCTGGGACCGGCTGCTGACCCGGGTGGCGCTGCCCGCCTGGCGGATGGGCCGCTGGCCCGCCCGGCTCAACGCGGGCGTGGTCGCCGCCCTGACCGAGCTGTCCCGCCGGGACCGGCTGGCCGAGGGGTTCGCCTCCCGGCTCGGGGAGCGCCCCGCCTGCGACCTGCTGGAGGAGCCCGGCGCGGTCGACGAGGCCACCTCCCTGCTCGCCGCCCGCCTTTTCCACGGCGGCCCGGCGGAGACCGGCCCCGACTGGTCGCCGGTCCACTGGGGCGACTATCCGGAGGAGGTCGTCGACCGCAAGTGGCGCGCCGACGCCGCCCGCCTGCACCGGATACTCGACGCCCTGCGCGTGCCGCCCGCGGACGAGGAGACCCGGGTCGCCGACGGCCCCACCCTCGCCCGTGTCCTGACCCATCTGACCACCGCGCCCGACCTGCCCCCGGCGCCCGTCCCGGCCGTCGCCCCGGACGAGGACGACCTCGGCGGCGGCACCGCCCGCAGCGCCGCCCTCGCCGCGCGCCTCACGGCCGAACTGGCCCGCGAGGAGTCCGCCGCGGCCGCCGTCCCCGCCGGTCCCCAGGGCACCGCGGCGTCCGATCCCGACCCCCTCCGCGACGACCGCGCGCTGCCCCTCTTCCCCCTGCAGCCGCCCCGCACCGGACGGGAGCTGCTCGCCGACCACATCACCGCGATGGTCTGCTGTGCGGCGATGGACACCGTGGGCGCCGTCCCGGGTCTCGACTGGCTCGACGGACCCACCCTCCTCGTCGGCGGCGCCCGTGCCACGGACCTCCCGCCCCAGGTGCTGACCCTCATCGAGGACGGCGACCCCGCGGGCCTCGGGAACTGGCTCACCCGGCAGGGCATACGCCCGGAGAAGCCCGTACGCCTCGCCTGAGCCGCGCCCGGCCCACCCGCCGGAGCGCGTTCCTCCACTTCAACGCACGCACGACGAACGGTGACGACACCCGTGCGGAATGTGATGTGCTGGGGCCGTTCACGCTCAGGGGAGGGGGAACGGCATGCGACCGGAGCGGACCCGGCACGAAGCGACAGGGGCACCGGCACCCGACGGCGGCGACCCCTTCGCACCCGTCGCCTTCCCCTGGCCGGCCCCGTCGCCTCACGACGCCGACGGCCGCATCGAGGGCTTCGCCTCCCCTTCCGCCGTCGCCCCCGGCGACTCCGTCGACTTCCACGTCACCGTCGAACCGCCCCGCCCGTTCCGCGTCACGGTCCACCGCGTCGGCCACTACGACGGCCGGGGCGCCACCGAGATCACCACGAGCCCCCGCCTCCACGGCACGGCGCAGCTCCCACCGCTCACCGCCGGACGCACCGTCTCCTGCCACCACTGGTGGCTGTCCTGGCGGCTGCCGGTCCCGACGTACTGGAGCACCGGCGCGTACGTCGCCGTGCTGGCCACGGAGGACGGCCGGCACCGGGCGCACGTCCCGTTCACCGTGCGGGACGACCGCCCGGCGGACCTGCTGCTGGTGCTGCCGGACCTCACCTGGCAGGCGTACAACGCGTACCCGGCGGCGGACGGCCGCGCCGGCGCGAGGCTCGCCCCCGCCCACGAGGAGGACGAGGCGGACGACCCGGTCACCACCGTCACCTTCGACCGTCCCTACGCGGGCGACGGGCTCCCGCCGCACGCCGGGCACGCCTACGACGTGATCCGCTGGGCGGAGCGCTACGGCTTCGACCTCGCCCACGCCACCGCCCGCGACCTGCACGCGGGGCGCGTCGACCCGGCCCGCCACCGGGGGCTCGTCTTCCCCGGCCGGGACGAGTACTGGACGGCGGAGATGCGCACGGCCGTGGAGCGCGCCCGCGAGCACGGCACCTCGCTGGTGTTCCTCTCCGCTCGCACCCTGCACCGGCAGATCGAGCTGGCCCCTTCCCCGTCCGGCGCCGACGGCCTGCTGACCTGCGGCAGACGCCGGGGCCGGTCCGGGCCCGCGCTGTGGCGGGAGAACGACCGGGCCGAGCAGCTGCTGCTCGGCATCCAGTACGCGGGTCCCGTGCCGGGACCGCGCCCGCTGATCGTCCGCAACGCCGGCCACTGGCTCTGGGAGGGGACCGGCGCGCACGAGGGCGACGTCCTCGACGGCCTGGTCGCGGGCGGGGCCGACCGCTACTACCCGCGCACCCCGCTGCCCGCCCACGAGGAGCGGATCCTGCTCGCGCACTCCCCGTACGGCGACCGGCAGGGCGCCCGGCGCCATCAGGAGACGTCCCTGTACCGCGCGCCGTCAGGGGCGTGGGTGTTCGCCTCGGGCACGCTCGCCTGGTCGCCGGCGCTGGACCGGCCGGGGCACGCCGACCCGCGCATCCAGCGGGCCACCGCGAACCTGCTCGACCGCATCTGCAAACGCGACTGACGGGGTGCACGGGACCTTGCCCGTCGAACCCGGCCGCACCACCCCGACCGCCGTCCCGTCCGCACATACGGGAGAATCGACGTACCGTCCGGCCCCCTCCCGCCACCGCCCTCCGGGAGCTCACGCGGGAGCCGGGAGCGCTGCGGGCGTCCCTTCTGTTCAACCACGCGGAGGAACCGTGTCCGGATTCGTCGAAAAGCCCGAGCCGATCCAGGTTCCGGGCCTGGTGCATCTGCACACCGGCAAGGTGCGCGAGCTGTACCGGAACGAGGCGGGCGACCTCGTGATGGTCGCCAGCGACCGCATCTCCGCCTACGACTGGGTGCTGCCCACTGAGATCCCGGACAAGGGCCGGGTGCTCACCCAGCTCTCCGTGTGGTGGTTCGACCAGCTCGCCGATCTGCTCCCCAACCACGTCCTGAGCACCGACCTCCCCGAGGGCGCCCCCGCCGACTGGGCGGGCCGCACCCTGGTGTGCAAGTCGCTCAACATGGTCCCGGTGGAGTGCGTGGCCCGCGGCTACCTCACCGGCTCGGGCCTCGCCGAGTACAACGAGAGCCGGACGGTCTGCGGGCTCGCCCTGCCCCACGGTCTGGTCGACGGCTCCGAGCTGCCCGCCCCGATCTTCACCCCGGCCACCAAGGCCGCCGTCGGCGAGCACGACGAGAACGTCTCCTACGAGGAGGTCGCCCGCCAGGTCGGCGCGGAGACCGCCGCCCAGCTGCGCCAGGCCACCCTCGCCGCCTACTCCCGCGCCCGCGACATCGCCCGGGACCGGGGCATCATCCTCGCGGACACCAAGTTCGAGTTCGGGTACGACGGGGACAGCCTGGTCATCGCGGACGAGGTGCTCACCCCCGACTCGTCCCGCTTCTGGCCGGCCGACCAGTGGGAGCCGGGCCGCGCGCAGCCGTCGTACGACAAGCAGTTCGTCCGGGACTGGCTGACCTCGGCGGAGTCGGGCTGGGACCGCAGGAGCGAGCAGCCTCCGCCTGCGCTGCCGCAGCAGGTCGTGGACGCCACCCGGGCGAAGTACGTAGAGGCCTACGAGCGCCTGACAGGCATCCCCTGGAGCTGACGCCGGGGCCGGGGCCGGGGCGCACTCCCGGTCCCGGGGCCGCACGGTGGCACGCACGACGAAGGCCCCGGTCATCGACCGGGGCCTTCGTCCTCTGAGCGAACGACGAGGTTCGAACTCGCGACCTCAACCTTGGCAAGGTTGCGCTCTACCAACTGAGCTACGTTCGCCTGCTGCGCCGTGGCGCGAGCACCACTATACCCAACCGCGCTCGCGGGCGAGACGCACCGCGGTGTGGCGGTTCTCCGCGCCGAGCTTCGAGACGGCGGAGGAGAGATAGTTCCGCACGGTCCCCTGCGACAGCCGGGCCCGCTCCGCGATCTCCGCCACGGGCGCCCCGTCCGCCGCCAGCTCCAGCACCTCCGCCTCGCGCGCGGTCAGCGGCGAGTCGCCGGCGGCGATCGCGTCGGCGGCCAACTCGGGGTCGACGTAGCGGTTTCCCGCGTGCACCGTGCGGATGATCTCCGCGAGCCGCTGGGCGCTGACGGTCTTGGGGACGAACCCCCGCACCCCCGCCGCGAGCGCCCGCTTGAGATGGCCCGGGCGCCCGTGCCCGGTCACGATCAGCACCTGGCAGTCGGGCAGCTCCGCCCGCAGGGTTGTGGCGACCTTCACACCGTCCGCGCCGGGCATCTGGAGATCGAGGACGGCGACGTCCGGGACGTGCGCCCGCGCCATCGCCAGGGCCTCCGGGCCGGACGCGGCCTCGGCGACCACCAGCAGGTCGTCCTCCAGGGACAGCAGGGCGGCCAGCGCCCCGCGGATCAGATGCTCGTCGTCGGCGAGCAGCAGCCGCACCACACCGGTCACGAGACGACCTCCAGCGCGGGTCGCGCGGTGAGCGGGACCTCCGCGACGAGCCGGAACTCGCCGTCCCCGGCCTCCCCGGCGTCCAGCGTGCCGCCCACGGCGGACAGCCGCTCCCGCAGCCCGGCCAGCCCCGTTCCGCCCGTGCGGGACGACCCGTGCGGGGCGGTCGCCCCGTCGTTCCGCACCGTCAGCACCACACGCCCCTCCGGCCTCCGCACCGTGACGGTGCACTTCTTCGCGTCCCCGTGCCGCAGCACGTTGGTGGTCGCCTCCCGCACCACCCAGCCCAGCGCCGACTGCACCTCGGCGGGCAGCCCACCCGTTTCGCCGCCGACCTCGCAGTCGATCCCGGCCGCGCGCAGCACGCCACGGGCGCCGTGGAGCTCGGCCTCCAGGTCGGCCCGGCGGTAGCCGCGCACCACCTCGCGCACCTCCCGCTGGGACTCTTGGGCGATGCGCTGCACCTCGATCATCTGCTCGACCGCCTCGGGCCGTTCACGCCGGGCGAGCTGGACGGCCAGCTCGCTCTTGAGGGCGATCACGGCGAGGTTCCTGCCCATCACGTCGTGCAGGTCGCGTCCGAACCGCAGCCGCTCCTCGGCGACCGCGAGCCGGGTCCGCGTCTCCCGCGCCTCGTCGAGGGCGTAGACGGCGTTGAGCAGCCAGATGGAGAAGGCGGAGGTGGCGGCGAAGAAGCCGCTCGCGGCCGTCACGAACGCGGCCGTGGCCAGCGCGGCCAGTCCGGGCATGCCGACCGCCCAGGCCACCAGGCCCGCGCCCGTCCCGAACCCGAGGACGAGCCAGACGACGCGCCGCCGGTCCTTCAGGCCGAGTGCCGTCAGACCCACTCCGTAGCAGAGTGTGGCGCCGAAGACGGAGCCCAGGACGGTGCCGGTGTCCTCCGCGGCCCCGCCGGGTCCGTGCCGGCCGAGGGCGACGGCCGCGACCGCGACCACGGCGGTCGCGGCGCCGAGCGCCCACAGCAGCCGCAGTGGCTGGGGACGCCGGCCGACCGTCCAGTCCAGGGCGCGGGAGGCGGTCACCATGGCCAGCGCGACGTGCGCCGTGACCGGCGCCATCACGAGCAGCGCGAACCGCGCCTCCATGTGCCCGAAGGCCGTCACCCCGACCACCGTCGGCTCGGACAGCGCGATGAAGTGGAACGACCACCGCGTGTACGTCTCGACCTTCGCGGGTGTGCTCTTGCGCCCCCACCAGCTGCCCGGGCCCGCCATCCGCCGCTCCTGTTCCCGCCGATCTCCGACGCCGCACCGGTCACAGCCGTGCGGGCGTCCTTCGCCCCTGGTCAGCGCCTCAGCGCCGCGGCTCCCAGCGGAACCGCCGCCGTACAGCAAACACCGCCACCGCGGTCCAGGCCAGCGCCACCGCGAGCGCACCGAGGGCGTCCCCGGCCGAGAGGCCGCCGGTCCAGCCGCCGCGCACCAGGGTGACGACCGGGGTCAGCGGCAGCAGCTCGCAGACGGACGCCAGACGGTCCGGGAACAGCTCCAGCGGGACGAACATTCCGGAGCCCAGCATCGAGGCGAACATCAGCGGCATGGGCGTGACCTGGGCGCTCTCGCCGGTCCGGGTCCAGCTCGCGGTGGCGGCGGCGAGCGCCGCGCTCATCACGAGACCCAGCAGAAGGCCGAGCACGGCCAGGTGCGGCGCGGAGGGCGCGGACAGGTCGAGCAGCACCGCGCAGCCCGCGATCAGCAGCAAGCACTGCAGCAGCCCGGTGAGGACGGCGGGAAGCGCGGCCCCGGAGAGGATCTCCGCGTCCCGCAGCTCGCCCGTGCGCAGCCGCTTCAGCACCAGCTCCTCGCGCCGGACGACGTAGACGCCGACGAGGGTGGAGTACACGGCGAAGAGCAGCGAGAAGCCGACGGCGGCGGGCAGGACGAGCTCACCGGGGGTGAGCCCGGCCTTCGCTAGGTCCATCTCCTCGGCGGCGGAGCGCACGCTGAGCGGCAGGACCAGCGGCACGAAGAGCCCGGCGACCAGGGCGCCCTTGTTGCGTCCCAGCAGTGTCAGTTCGGCCCGGGCCAGGGAGGCCATCCGGCCGGCCGGGGTGGTGGTGGCGATGCTCATGCCGCGTACTCCTCCGTGGTCACGCCGTTGCCCGCCGGGGCCGATGCGTCCTTGGCAATGGTGAGGAAGGCCTCTTCCAGGGAGGCCGAGCGCACGTCGAGCCGGCCCAGCTCCACGCCCGCGTCCCGCGCCCACAGCAGCAGCTCGGTGGCCGAGCGCTGCAGGTCGCGGGTGCCCAGCCGGACGGTGCGGCCGTCCACGGTGTGGTCGCCCACGCCCATCGGGCCGAGCGGCGGGAGGTCGCCCAGGTGGTAGCCGTCGGGCAGGTCGAAGGTGATCCGGGACGGCTCGTTCGCGGTGACCTCGGCCGGGGTGCCGGTGACGGCGATCCGGCCCTCGTGCATGATCGCGAGCCGGTCGGCGAGGTTCTCGGCCTCCTCCAGGTAGTGCGTGGTGAGCAGCACGGTGGTGCCGGAGTCGCGCAGGGCGCTCACCAACTCCCAGGTGTCGCGGCGGCCTTCGGCGTCGAGTCCGGTGGTCGGCTCGTCGAGGAACAGCACCTCGGGGTCGCCGAGCAGCGCGAGCGCCAGGTCCAGACGCCGCCGCTGTCCGCCGGACAGCTGCTTGACCCGGACGTCGGTCCTGGAGCCGAGGCCCACCATGGCCAGCACCTCCCGCTCGGGGCGTGCGCCGCTGACGGAGCCGGCCCACATGCGGGCGGTCTCGGCGACGGTCAGCTCGGAGGGGAAGCCACCCTCCTGGAGCATCACGCCGGTGCGGTGCCGTACGGCGGCCCGCTCGGTGTAGGGGTCGTGTCCGAGCACCCGGACCTGTCCGCCGGCCGGCGGGGCCAGTCCTTCGAGGAGTTCGACGGTGGAGGTCTTCCCGGCGCCGTTGGTGCCCAGCAGGGCGAAGATCTCCCCGCGCCGCACGGTGAAGTCGACCCCGCGCACCGCTTCGAACCCGCCCCCGTAGACGCGTCGCAGGCCTGTGACCTCGATCACGTGCTCAAGTCCGTTCGTTTCCATGACTCGAGCATCGCGGCGGACGGAGGAGCTCGGCAGTGCGCGGTGTCATCACCGGACATGACAAATGTCAGACCCGGCAGGCCTGTTGGACCGGACCACGAAAAGACCCCGGTCCGAGGGACCGGGGTCTTCTTCCCGAGCGGACGACGAGGCTCGAACTCGCGACCTCAACCTTGGCAAGGTTGCGCTCTACCAACTGAGCTACGTCCGCATTGCCTCCGACCGGCTCTCACCGATCGGCGCGGGCACCAGCTTACCTGATCCACAAGCGTGGTCGGAGAGGTGGTGCAGAGCGGGTGACAGGAATTGCACACTGCGCCTTCCCCCTGGAAGGGGGATGTTCTACTACTGAACTACACCCGCATGTCCTTGGACCGGGCCTTTCGGCCTCGCCCCTCGGCGTGCTCCAGACTTTAGCTGATCAGCAGGGGGGCTGCGCAAGTCGGTTGCCCGCAGCGCCCGGTGACCGCCCGTCGGCGGGGTCACCCGGCCGGGGCCGGCTCCGCACGCGGGTGCGGTTCCGGGCGCCGGGCCGGGTGCGGTTCAGCGGGCGGCGGCGAACGCCTCGTAGACCTTCTTGGGGATGCGGCCGCGGGCCGGGACGTCCATCCGGTGCGCCTGCGCCCAGGCGCGCACGGCCGCCGGGTCCGGGGCGACCTCGGTCTGCCGGTAGGCCTTGCCGGAGCGGGCGCGCTTGCGGCCGGCGTCCACGTAGGGCTCGAGCGCCTCGCGCAGTTTCCTGGCATTGGTTTCGTTCAGGTCGATCTCGTACGACGTGCCGTCGATCCCGAAGGCGATCGTTTCCGCCGCTTCCGAGCCGTCGATGTCGTCGAAGAGAGTGACCACGACCTTCTGCGCCACGAATATCGGTCCCTTCGTGCGGCACCTCTTCCGTCCGGCCGTCCGTGATGACGTGCCGGTACGGTCGCCGAGATGTCGGCTGTCCGCCTGTAATCGGGCAAAGTATCTGCTAATGACAATTCATTTGTACAGTGCCCGGCAATGCAATGGGAAGCCCGACTAAATCTGCCCGCGTGTCCGGGCGCAATAGCGATGTGCGAGAGATCGCGAATCTTTCCCGGATCTTTTCCGGCGCGTCTCCCGCCGATGCCGAATCGTGACGGCGCTCACGTAGTTTCCTACAACTCTACTCGCGTAGAAATTTTGTGCGGGTAGTCTGAAGGGACCTGCTCAGCACCACACACCGGGAGTGCCAGTGGCACGCGTCGTAGTCGACGTCATGCTCAAGCCGGAGATCCTCGACCCCCAGGGCCAGGCGGTGCAGCGCGCACTGCCGCGTCTGGGTTTCGAAGGGATCTCGGACGTCCGTCAGGGAAAGCGATTCGAACTGGAAGTTGACGGGCCGGTCGACGAGGCCGCGCTCGCCCGTATCCACGATCTTGCGGAATCCTTCCTCGCCAACACCGTGATCGAGGACTTCACCGTCCGGGTCGAGGAAGTCGCGGAGGCGGCCAAGTGACCGCTCGTATTGGCGTCGTCACTTTCCCGGGCAGCCTCGACGACCGGGACACCCAGCGCGCGATCCGCGTCGCCGGCGCCGAACCCGTCGCCCTCTGGCACAAGGACAAGGACCTCAAGCAGGTCGACGCCGTGGTGCTCTGCGGCGGTTTCAGTTACGGCGACTATCTGCGTGCCGGCGCCATCGCGCGCTTCTCGCCGGTCATGGACACCGTCATCGACCAGGCCAAGGCCGGTCTTCCGGTGCTCGGCATCTGCAACGGCTTCCAGATCCTCACCGAGGCGCACCTGCTCCCCGGCGGCATGCTGGGCAACGACCACCTGCACTTCATCTGCCGCGACCAGAAGCTGCGGGTGGAGAACGCGGACACCGCCTGGACCACGGACTACGAGGCCGGCCAGGAGATCCACATCCCGCTGAAGAACATGGACGGCCGCTACGTCGCCGATCGGCGGACGCTGGACGAGCTGGAGGCCGAGGGCCGCGTCGCCTTCCGCTACCTCGACTTCAACCCGAACGGCTCGCTCAACGACATCGCCGGCATCACCAACGCCGCCGGGAACGTCGTCGGCCTGATGCCGCACCCCGAGCACGCCGTCGAGCCGCTGATCGGTACGGGCCGTACCGACGGCCTGCCCTTCTTCACGTCGATCCTCAAGAAGCTGGTCAACGCATGAGCAAGACGCCCCTGGACACGGTCGACAACGCGGCCGCGACCCCCGACGTCGAGCTGCCCTGGGCCGAGCTGGGCCTGAAGAAGGACGAGTACGAGCGGGTCGTGGAGATCCTCGGCCGCCGCCCGACCGGCGCCGAGCTCGCCATGTACTCCGTGATGTGGTCCGAGCACTGCTCGTACAAGTCCTCCAAGGTGCACCTGCGCCAGTTCGGCGAGAAGGCCCCCGAGTCCGACGCCCTGCTCGTCGGTATCGGCGAGAACGCGGGCGTCGTGGACGTCGGCCAGGGCTACGCCGTCACCTTCAAGGTCGAGTCGCACAACCACCCCTCCTACGTCGAGCCCTACCAGGGCGCGGCCACGGGCGTCGGCGGCATCGTGCGCGACATCATCGCGATGGGCGCCCGCCCGGTGGCCGTGGTCGACCCGCTGCGCTTCGGCGCGGCCGACCACCCCGACACCAAGCGCGTGCTGCCCGGCGTGGTCGCCGGCATCGGCGGCTACGGCAACTGCCTGGGCCTGCCCAACATCGGCGGCGAGGTCGTCTTCGACGCCTGCTACCAGGGCAACCCGCTGGTCAACGCGGGCGCCATCGGCGTCATGCGGCACGAGGACATCCACCTGGCCAAGGCGTCCGGCGCGGGCAACAAGGTCATCCTCTACGGGGCCCGGACCGGCGGCGACGGCATCGGCGGCGCCTCGATCCTCGCCTCGGAGACCTTCGACGACGCCAAGCCGTCGAAGCGCCCCGCGGTGCAGGTCGGCGACCCCTTCCAGGAGAAGCTCCTCATCGAGTGCACCCTGGAGGCGTTCGCCGAGAAGCTGGTCGTCGGCATCCAGGACCTCGGCGCGGCCGGCCTGTCCTGCGCCACGTCCGAGCTGGCCTCCAACGGCTCCGGCGGTATGCGCGTCACCCTCGACGACGTGCCGCTGCGCGACTCCACGCTCTCGCCCGAGGAGATCCTCATGAGCGAGTCGCAGGAGCGCATGTGCGCGGTCGTGGAGCCCGACAAGGTCGACCGGTTCCTGGAGATCTGCGACAAGTGGGACGTCATCGCCACCGTCATCGGCGAGGTGACCGACGGCGACCGCCTGGAGATCTTCTGGCACGGCGAGAAGATCGTCGACGTCGACCCGCGCACGGTCGCCCACGAGGGCCCCACCTACGAGCGCCCCTACGCCCGCCCGTCCTGGCAGGACGAGCTCCAGGCGGACGACGCGAACAAGCTGCCGCGCCCGGCGACGGGCGAGGAGCTGAAGGACCAGGTCCTGAAGCTGGTCGCCTCGCCCAACCAGGCGTCCAAGCGGTGGATCACCCAGCAGTACGACCACTTCGTGCAGGGCAACACCGTCCTCGCCCAGCCCGAGGACTCCGGCATGATCCGTATCGACGAGGCGTCCGGCCTCGGCGTCGCGATCGCCACCGACGGCAACGGCCGGTACGCCAAGCTCGACCCCTACACGGGCGCGCAGCTGGCCCTCGCGGAGGCCTACCGCAACGTGGCGACGACCGGCGCCAAGCCGCTCGCCGTCTCCGACTGCCTGAACTTCGGCTCGCCGGAGGACCCGGCGGTCATGTGGCAGTTCGCGGAGGCCGTGCGCGGCCTGGCGGACGGCTGCAAGCAGCTCGGCACGCCGGTGACCGGCGGCAACGTCTCGCTCTACAACCAGACGGGCGAGGCGGCCATCCACCCGACGCCGGTGGTCGCCGTCCTCGGCGTCATCGACGACGTGGCCCGCCGCACCCCGGTCGCCTTCCAGGAGGAGGGCCAGCTGCTGTACCTCCTCGGCGACACGCGCGAGGAGTTCGGCGGCTCGGCCTGGTCCCAGGTCGTCCACGACCATCTCGGCGGCCTGCCCCCGAAGGTGGACCTGGAGCGTGAGCGGCTGCTCGGCGAGATCCTGATCTCCGCCTCCCGCGACGGCATGATCGACTCCGCGCACGACCTGTCGGACGGCGGTCTGATCCAGGCCGTGGTGGAGTCGGCGCTGCTCGGTGGCAAGGGCGCGCGTCTGGTCGTCCCGGACGGGCTGGACGCGTTCACCTTCCTGTTCTCCGAGTCGGCCGGCCGCGCGGTCGTCTCCGTACCGCGCTCGGAGGAGGTCCGCTTCAACGACATGTGCGGTGCGCGCGGCCTGCCGGCCACCCGCATCGGCGTCGTGGACGGCGACACGGTCGAGGTCCAGGGCGAGTTCTCCCTCCCTCTGACCGACCTGCGCGAGGCCCACGAGGGGACGATCCCGGCGCTGCTGGCCTGAGCCCCGGCACCCCTTTCACGCGAAGCCCCCGCCCTCTGCGGCGGGGGCTTCGTCATGTCCGGCCGCCGGGCCGGGTCCGGCTGTCCACAGGGCCGGTTGTCCACAGGGCCGGTTGTCGGTCCGGTTGTCCACAGGTGTGCACCGGCCCTTGCGTAGAATTACGTAGTTACGTAATCTCGACATCGTGGAACTGGAAGAGCGCATGACCGAGCTCGAGCGCCGCATCGCTGCGCTCGAAGCGGCCGACCGCACGGCTGCCCCCATGGGGGAGGGCGACTTCTGGGCTCTGGAGGGGCTCAAGGAGCAGCTCGCCGAGTTGAAGGCCGCCGACGGAGGCGTGCTGTTCACCGGCGCGGTGCGGTTGCCGACCGGCGAGCGGTACGACTGGCAGCACGGCGCGCTCACCTCGGACCTGCTCACCTACGAGTGGCCGGACGCCGCGGAGTCCTTCGCGGCCCTCGGCCACCCGGTCCGGCTCCGGCTGCTCCGCGAGATAACGGGCGGCCGCCGCACCGCCGCCGAGCTGGCGGAGCTGGACGACATCGGCACGACCGGGCAGATCTACCACCACCTGCGCCAGCTGACCGCCGCCGGCTGGCTGCACAGCACCGGCCGGGGCCGGCACGAGGTCCCGGCGGGCCGGGTGGTGCCGCTGCTGGTGGCACTGGCAGCGGCGCGGCCCTGACCGCACCGACGAGCACTGGGGGAAGCATGTCCGCACGCAAACTCGCCAAGACCGTCTACCGCGCGCTCCTGATCGCCTTCTTCGCGTTGGTGACCGCCCACGTGGCCCTGGACCTCGGCCATCCGGTGTGGTGGGACTTCCTGCCGCTGCTGCTCGCGTACGCCGTGCTGGTCGTCGCCAACCGGTGGGGCGGAGCCCCGGACAGCCCCCGGGCCGCCCGGCCGTCCGTCGAGGTCGAGCCCCCGGTCGCCGGCCGCTGGATCGCGCTGAACAGCCCGGCGGACCACACCCCGAGCCACCACACCCACGCCTACGGCCAGACCTTCGCCATCGACGTGGTCGCCGAGCCCGAGCCGGGCTCCCGTCCACCGTTCCGCGCGCTGTGGCCCGTGGCCCGGCGCAACGCCGACTTCCCCGCTCACGGCGCCCCGCTGCACGCGGTGGCCGACGCCACCGTCGTCCGGGCCACCGACACGGCCCGCGACCACCTCAGCCGCGGTTCGCTGCCCGCCCTCGCGTACCTGATGCTCCTCGAGGCGAACGTCCGCGACCTGCTCGGCGCCGGAAGAATCCTCGGCAACCACGTGGTCCTCGACCTCGGTGGCGGCGCCTACGCCCTCTACGCCCACCTCCGCCGAGGCTCCCTGACCGTCCGTGAGGGCGACCGCGTCCACGCCGGCCAGGTGCTCGCCCAGGTCGGCAACTCGGGCAACTCCACCGAGCCTCACCTGCACTTCCAGCTCATGGACGGCCCCGACCCGGACACCGCGCGCGGCATACCGTTCACCTGGCGCGGCATCGGTGTCCCCCGTAACAACGAGGTGTTCGAGGTCCCGGCCCGGTCTGTCGGCGCCCGCGCATAGGCTTCCGCCATGCCACCGGTCAGGAAACGCCCCCGCTCCTACGACCCCGCCAAGACCCGAGCCGCCGTCCTGGCCCAGTTCGGGCACGTGCGCACCGCGGTCGGCACCCTCACCCCGGAGCAGCTCGCCGCGCCGACCCGGCTCGGCGACTGGACCGTCCGGGAACTGGTCGCCCACATCGGCGTCGCGCTGCTGGCCGTCGACCGCCTGCTGGACGAGCCGGAGCCCGCGAAGCAGGACGCCCGGCTGACCGACTGGCCCGCCGCCATCGCAGCCGACGCCGGAGCCATCGCGGACACCGCGCACCGGCTCGCGGCCGGCCACGCCGATCTCGACGCCTACCTGGCGGACGCCGAGCGGCGCTTCACCGCCCGCCTCGACGCCCACCCGAGCGGCAGGCTGCTCCCGACCAGCGCGGGCGCCCTGCCCCTCACCGACTACGTGGTCACCCGCGCCGTGGAGCTGGTCGTCCACACCGACGACCTGAACGCCGCGCTCCCCGGCCTGGACGTCCCGTACGACCGGCAGGCGCTGGCCACCTGCGTCCGGCTGCTGGCCGACGCGCTCGCCGCGAAGGCGCCCGGCGGCTCCACGGAGGTGCGCGTCCCGCCGTTCGCGGTGGTGCAGTGCGTCGAGGGGCCCCGGCACACGCGCGGCACCCCGGCGAACGTGGTGGAGACCGACCCGCTCACGTGGATCCGGCTGGCCGGCGGGCGGCTCTCCTGGACGGACGCCGTGGCCTCCGCCGAGGTCGGCGCGAGCGGCGAGCGCGCCGACCTCGGGCCGTACCTGCCGCTGCTCGGCTGAGGGAGGGGCGCCGAGGGACGGGCGCCGACACCGGGAGGAACCGCTCGCTCCGCGCTTCCGTCGAAGCGGCATGGACCGACAGAAGCACACCTCGCGCAGGACCCTGGCGGCCGTCGCCGTGCTCGTCGTCCCGTTCGCCGCGGCCTGCGGCAGCGAGAAGGCGGGCGCCGGCAGCGGCGCCGCCGAGGCGGAGCGGCCGGTCACCGGCGTCCGCTGGACCGTCGACAGCGTCACCTCGGACGGCGCCACCCACCGCGCCCCCGACGGCGCCCACCTCACCCTCGGCGAGGACGGCCGCGCCACCGGCAGCTACGGCTGCAACCTCTTCGAGGCCCGCGTCCGCACCGACGGCGACCGGGTGCGCCTGACCGCCGCCGAGACCACCCTGCGAGCCTGCGACGACCGGATCATGGCGGGCGAGAGCGCCGTCGCCCGTGCCCTGGCCGCCGGAGAGCTGAAGGCGGACGTCGAAGGAGACCGCCTCACGCTGACCACCGCGTCCGGCGACACCGTGCGCCTCAGCGAGGCCCAGGACAGTCCGCTGCACGGCACCCGCTGGAACGTCACCACCCCGGACGGCGCCGGCCGCGCCCACCTCACGTTCGACCGGGAGCGCGGCGCGGTCTCCGGAAACCTGGGCTGCAACCAGGTCCGTGCGAAGGCCACCGTGCGCGACAGCCATATCACCCTCGGCGTCCCGTCCCTGACCCGAATGATGTGCGAAGACTCACTCATGGACGCCGAGAAGGCCTTGACGAAGCTCTTCAACGGCGCCGCCCGGTACGCGGTCGACGGCGACATCCTCACGCTGACCAGCGAGAACGGCACCGAGGTACGGGCCGTCGCGGCCCGCTGACCCACCCGCGCGGCCACATCCCGCATTCGGACCAGTGGTCGATCTCGCCTACACTCGGAGGCGTGCCACGTGGTGACGGACGACTCAACCACGACCTGCTCCCCGGTGAGAAAGGCCCCCAGGACGCTTGCGGCGTCTTCGGTGTCTGGGCTCCGGGCGAAGAGGTCGCCAAGCTCACGTACTTCGGGCTCTACGCCCTCCAGCATCGGGGCCAGGAATCCGCGGGAATCGCGGTCAGCAACGGCTCCCAGATCCTCGTCTTCAAGGACATGGGCCTCGTGTCCCAGGTCTTCGACGAGACCTCTCTCGGCTCCCTGCAGGGTCACATCGCGGTCGGTCACGCCCGCTACTCGACCACTGGTGCGTCCGTGTGGGAGAACGCCCAGCCGACGTTCCGCGCCACCGCGCACGGATCGATCGCGCTCGGCCACAACGGCAACCTGGTCAACACGGCGCAGCTCGCCGACATGGTCGCCGAGCTCCCCAAGGAGAACGGCCGCGCGCCCAAGGTGGCCGCGACCAACGACACCGACCTGATCACCGCCCTGCTGGCCGGCCAGCGCGCCGCCGACGGCGAGCCGGTCACGGTGGAGCAGGCCGCGCACGTGGTCCTGCCGAAGGTCAAGGGTGCCTTCAGCCTCGTCTTCATGGACGAGAACACCCTCTACGCGGCCCGTGACCCGCAGGGCATCCGTCCGCTGGTCCTCGGCCGGCTGGAGCGCGGCTGGGTGGTCGCCTCCGAGTCCGCCGCCCTCGACATCTGCGGCGCGAGCTACGTCCGGGAGATCGAGCCGGGCGAGTTCGTCGCCATCGACCAGAACGGACTGCGAACGTCCCGATTCGCGGAAGCGAAGCCCAAGGGATGCGTCTTCGAGTACGTGTACCTGGCCCGCCCCGACACCGACATCGCCGGGCGGAACGTCTACCTCTCGCGCGTCGAGATGGGCCGGAAGCTCGCCGAGGAGGCCCCGGTCGAGGCCGACCTGGTGATACCGACCCCGGAGTCCGGCACCCCCGCCGCCATCGGCTACGCGGAGGCCTCCGGCATCCCCTTCGGCGCCGGCCTGGTCAAGAACGCGTACGTCGGCCGTACGTTCATCCAGCCCTCGCAGACCATCCGGCAGCTCGGCATCCGGCTGAAGCTGAACCCGCTCAAGGAAGTCATCAAGGGCAAGCGCCTGGTCGTCGTCGACGACTCGATCGTGCGCGGCAACACCCAGCGGGCCCTGGTCCGCATGCTCCGTGAGGCGGGCGCCGCCGAGGTCCACATCCGGATCTCCTCGCCGCCCGTGAAGTGGCCCTGCTTCTTCGGCATCGACTTCGCCACCCGCGCCGAGCTGATCGCCAACGGCATGACCATCGAGGAGATCGGCACCTCGCTCGGCGCCGACTCCCTGGCGTACATCTCCCTCGACGGCATGATCGAGGCGACCACCATCGCCAAGCCCAACCTGTGCCGCGCCTGCTTCGACGGCGAATACCCGATGGAGCTGCCCGACCCCGAGCTCCTCGGCAAGCAGCTGTTGGAGACCGAGCTGGCCGCCGGCACCGCCGCCCCGGCCGCGGTCGACGCGATCCGCCGCCCGTAAGCCCTGACGGACGACACGAAAGCTCTCACAGCCATGTCCCAGAACACTGGTGCCAGCTACGCAGCGGCGGGCGTCGACATCGAAGCGGGCGACCGCGCGGTCGAACTGATGAAGGAGTGGGTGAAGAAGACGCAGCGCCCCGAGGTCCTCGGCGGCCTCGGCGGATTCGCCGGCCTCTTCGACGCCTCCGCCCTGAAGAACTACGAGCGCCCGCTGCTCGCCTCCGCCACCGACGGCGTCGGCACCAAGGTCGACATCGCCCGCCGGATGGGCGTGTACGACTCCATCGGGCACGACCTGGTCGCGATGGTCATGGACGACATCGTGGTGTGCGGCGCCGAGCCGCTGTTCATGACCGACTACATCTGCGTCGGCAAGGTCCACCCCGAGCGTGTCGCGGCGATCGTCAAGGGCATCGCGGAAGGCTGTGTGCTGGCCGGATGCGCCCTGGTGGGCGGCGAGACGGCCGAGCACCCGGGTCTGCTGGGTCCGGACGACTTCGACGTCGCCGGCGCCGGTACGGGCGTCGTGGAGGCCGACCGGCTGCTGGGCGCGGACCGCATCCGTCCGGGTGACGCGGTGATCGCCATGGCGTCCTCCGGACTTCACTCCAACGGCTACTCGCTCGTCCGCCACGTGCTGCTGGAGCGGGCGGGGCTGTCGCTGGACGCCCGGATCGACGAGCTGGGCCGCACCCTCGGCGAGGAGCTGCTGGAGCCCACCAAGATCTACTCGCTGGACTGTCTGTCGCTGATCCACACCACCGAGGTGCACGCGTTCAGCCATGTCACCGGCGGCGGACTGGCGGCCAACCTGGCCCGGGTGATCCCGGACGGGCTGCACGCCACGGTGGACCGCTCCACCTGGACGCCCGCCCCGGTGTTCGACCTGGTCGGACGGACCGGCTCGGTCGAGCGGCTGGAGCTGGAGAAGACGCTGAACATGGGCGTCGGCATGATCGCGATCGTGCCGCAGGAGTCCGTCGACGTGGCGCTGAGCACGCTGGCCGACCGCGGCGTGGACGCCTGGGTGGCCGGCGAGATCACCGAGCGCGGTGACAACGCCACGGGTGCCGCTCTTGTCGGTGACTACGCGAACTGAGCACGGAGGTGGCGCCCGCCCGGTGAACGGGCGGGCGGCGCACCGGCCGACGTGGCCGGCCCGGGCAGCACTGAACCCGGCGGGTGACCTAGGTCACCGACCGGGCTCATGCACCACGCAAGGTCAAGCGCCGCGACGCTGTTGCGAGGACGGGCCGTCCTCGTCCTCCTCGTCGTCCTCGTAGAGGTCGGCGTACTTTGCGTACAGGTCGTCGTCTTGCTCATCGTCCTCGAAACGATCACCGTTCGGTGACTGATTCGACGTCGATGCGCCCAGCTCCTCGGCCAGGCGTGAGAGGTCAGTCCCACCGCTGTTGTACTTCAGCTGGCGGGCGACCTTCGTCTGCTTGGCCTTGGCCCGGCCGCGCCCCATGGCTCGACCCCCTCAACGACGGGGCTCGACGGCCCCAGAGTCTTGACACGCGTTCATGGTCCAGAACGGGCTCTCCATGGAGAGACCGGTCCGTAGGGCTTCCACGGTACCTGAGCCCGCGCCCATACGGTACGTCGCCCGCATGACGTGCCCGCGCCCGGGACCGTCGAGGCGCCCTGTCCTCGCTGGTCAATCGCGATTTTAACCACTTATCGACGGTCGACCCGCCGGGAGAAGTGAGAGTTCTCTCCAAGTGCCCCCCGGCGGGTACCGCTCAGGTGTGCGAAGCGCCCCGATCGGGGGCGCCGCGCACGGACCTCATCGCAGCGGACGCGCCTCCGCCATCCGCTGCTCGGCGATCCGGTCGGCCGCTGCGGCCGGCGGAATACCGTCCTCCTTCGCACGTGCGAATATGGCGAGCGTGGTGTCGAAGATCTTCGACGCCTTCGCCTTGCACCGGTCGAAGTCAAAGCCGCGAAGCTCGTCCGCCACCTGGATCACGCCGCCGGCGTTCACCACGTAGTCCGGCGCGTAGAGGATCCCGCGGTCCGCGAGGTCCTTCTCCACGCCCGGGTGGGCGAGCTGGTTGTTGGCCGCGCCGCAGACCACCCTGGCGGTCAGCACCGGCACGGTGTCGTCGTCCAGGGCGCCGCCGAGCGCGCACGGGGCGTAGATGTCCAGGCCCTCGGTGCGGATCAGCGTCTCGGTGTCGGCCACGGCCGACACGCCCTCGGGATGCCGGTCGAGGATCCGGCGGACGGCGTCCTCGCGCACGTCGGTGATCACGACCTCGGCGCCCTCGGCCCGCAGGTGCTCCACCAGGTGGTGTCCGACCTTGCCCACGCCCGCGATGCCGACCTTGCGGTCGCGCAGCGACGGGTCGCCCCACAGGTGCTGGGCGGCGGCCCGCATGCCCTGGTAGACGCCGTAGGAGGTGAGTACCGACGAGTCGCCCGCGCCGCCGTTCTCGGGGGAGCGGCCGGTGGTCCAGCGGCACTCCCGGGCCACCACGTCCATGTCGGCGACGTAGGTGCCGACGTCGCACGCGGTGACGTAGCGGCCGCCGAGGGAGGCGACGAACCGGCCGTAGGCCAGCAGCAGCTCCTCGGTCTTGATCCGCTCCGGGTCGCCGATGATCACGGCCTTGCCGCCGCCGTGGTCGAGACCGGCCATGGCGTTCTTGTACGACATCCCGCGCGCGAGGTTGAGCGCGTCGGCGACGGCCTCCTCCTCGGAGGCGTACGGGTAGAAACGCGTGCCGCCCAGGGCGGGGCCCAGAGCGGTGGAGTGGATGGCGATGACGGCCTTGAGGCCGCTGGCACGGTCCTGGCAGAGCACGACTTGTTCGTGGCCGCCCTGGTCCGAACGGAACAGGGTGTGCAGGACGCCGTCAGATACGTCGGTCACTGTGGTGACTCCTGAGTAAGTAGCGGCGGGTGGGACGGGCTCCCGTACGGGTGGCGGGGGCTGTGGCACGAGAGTAGATCCTTACTTGCCGGTCGGCGGCACTGTGTCCCGGATCACCTCCGTCCGGAGTACCGCGTGCGACGATTTGCCGGGGTTTCCCACCCGTCCGGGCGGAGGCCGGGCAGGTTTTCGCGGCGGTCCGCGGGGGAGGGAGCAGAGCGTGACCAAGGTGTCCTCGGTGATCGTCCCCTACGCCGCCTACCTGCGCGTGTACGAACCGCTGGCCGCCTTCCCCGAGCCGGAGCGCGGCCACTGGGAGCGGTACGCCCGGCGGGACGACCTCCCGTCCTACCAGGAGGAGCTGCGCCGGTCGCTGGCCGACCTCGCGGCGGTCCCGCCTGCGCCGGTTCCGGTGCACGAGAGCGACGACGCCTTCGTGCTGGAGACGGACGGCGAGGTCCGCGTCTGCCCGTGGCGCACCAGGCTGCGCGGCTGGCAGGCACTGGAAGGGCTCGCGGAGGAGTACCCGCTGCCGGTCCTGGACGCCCTGCTGCCTCCGGTCGTGCGGAACGAGACGAGCCGGGACTACGAGCGCTGGCTGGCCGAGCACCCCGACGCCCGTCCGTGGATCCGCACGTCCACCTGGCAGGTGCCGATCAACTGGTTCGTGCTCTTCGCCGACGAGGAGCGCGAGTACGCCAAGGGCTCCGCGGGCGAGGTTCCGGTCCTGCGCTACCGCACGCCCATGGTCCAGGCGCGGCGTCGGGTGGCGCGGGGGCTGCGGGCGCTGCGGGACTCCGTGGACGAGAGCCTGCTGATCGACGGCCTGGTGGACGTCGGCCGCTGGCTGGAGGAGTTCCACCCGCGCTCGCTGGTCGAGCTGGACTACGGGGGACTCGTGCACGCCCTGCCGGCCGGCGCCCTGGAGGACGACCACTCGGCGGCCGACGTGGGCGAGGGGATCGCGGCGCTGCGGCGGGGCGACGAAGGGGGCGCCGCGGAGGCGTACGGGCGCCTCATCGAGCGCTGGCGCGCGGTCCGTGACCTGCGCTCGGCGAACTGACGTTTGACCAAACGCCTTTCTTGGGGTTTTGTCTTCGCCCTGAGGTTGGTTGAAGTCGCGTCAATCCGGATGCGACATCGGACGTAGCGACCGTTCCGGGCGTACGTCTCAAGTGTGTCAAGCGTGATGGACCGCACGTACAAGGCCCTTGCGCCCCTTGCCCCTCCTCATGCCAAAATAGGACAAGGAGTCCGGGGAGGGCTCCTCCGTCCTGTTGTGCTCCACTATGGGCGGTATCTCAGCATTGCACGCTATGGGGGGTCCGGTGACTCCTGCGCGCTGCTGTGACTGATCGTCACAGGGGCGTGACTGTCCGCTATGGCATGGTCCATCGGCTTCCGCGGCTGATGAACACCTGGGAGGGCAATTCCATCGGTTTGGCCGACGTGGCTGGACAGATGGTGTAGTTGTAGTGCCGAGGACAAGCCGTTCGTCCTATAACCGACTCGACTCGCGTCCGCCATTTCGGGCAACGCGGGTCAAGGTGCAGAATTTAGAGGAAAGAACCGAGAAGGTTCGGTTCTCCCGAGGAGGCCGCTCATGACCGCTCGCACCCCTGATGCCGAGCCGCTGCTGACCCCCGCTGAGGTTGCCACCATGTTCCGCGTCGACCCGAAGACGGTCACGCGCTGGGCGAAGGCCGGCAAGCTCACGTCGATCCGCACGCTCGGCGGGCACCGCCGCTACCGCGAGGCCGAGGTCCGCGCGCTGCTCGCGGGCATCCCGCAGCAGCGCAGCGAGGCCTGAACCTGCATGAACCGGGCAGAACCGGCTGGTCCCCCACCGGCCGCGACGCCCGGGACTTTTAGCTCCAAGCGACGCGGGGACTGCCCCAACAGCCCTCTCGCCCAACCGAATCAGAGCTTCACCGCCAACTGAACACCGGGTGCGTCGTTGATCGCGCTGGACTCCGCCGGGTCCAGCGCGATCTTTTTTGTGCGTCGGCGGTGGATCCGTGCGCGGGGCCGGGCGGCCTCAACGGCCTTCTGTGCGCGGGCTTGTCGGACCCTGAGGAGGCCTGTGGGATCGGCTCCGAAGGGGCCGGGGCGGAGCACTCGGGGGAGTGCAATTGCACATATTAAATTGACCTGTTGTAGGTGAGGCGTAAGTTCCGCCCCGGTGAAAACTCATGCAGTGACACCCGTCACATACCAGCTGGGTTGTTGGGCCGACGGCATATGCGCTAGACGGAACGCGCGTCGGCGGCGGCTTGTTCCTGAGGATCCGTGACGGGCTCGGACGGCTCCACGCGCGTGGTGTCGTCGGCGGGCGCCGAGTCCATCGCCAGGCGCTGGAGACGGCGGCAGACCGGGCAGTGACGGGTGAGATGCCGGTACGACGACGCGGCAGCCAGATGCGCGCGGAGCAGTGCCCTTGTCTCATGCCTGGCCGATGCCGTCATGCGCCACCTCCGGTCCCCCCGCGGACACGTGCCCTGTTCCTGGAGTACCGAGGGACCGTGAGGCCGTCAAGACGGCGCAGGAGCCCCGGACTGGGCCGTGGGGCCCTTCCCGGGCCTACAGGCCTGCGGAGGGGCCCTTACGGCGCCTCCGGGGCGCCCGCACAGATCCGCACGGGTCCGCACATGCGGAAGGCCCGCCATCCCTTACGGGGGGCGGGCCTTCCGGTATGCGGTCCTGACGGGATTTGAACCCGCGGCCTCCACCTTGACAGGGTGGCGAGCACTCCAAACTGCTCCACAGGACCAGAATCGCGGCGCCTTCCTGCGTTGCGCTGCGAGAAGGACTGTACAGGAGCGGGAGCCCCCTGGTCGAACTCACCCTGCGTGCGGGGCCCGTCACGGTGCCACGGCGTCGATCGCCTTCACGATCCGCTTGTCCGACACGGGGTACGCCGTGCCCAGCGCGTGGGCGAAGTAGCTGACCCGCAGCTCCTCGATCATCCAGCGGATGTCCCGCACCTGCTGCGGCACCGGCCGGCCCTGCGGCATCTGCTCCAGGAGCCAGGCGTACTCGTCCCGCATCTCGTGGACCTTCGCCATGCGCGTGGTGTCCCGCTGGACGTTCGTCGGCATCTGCTGGAGCCGGCGGTCGGCGGCCACCAGGTACCGCATCAGGTCCGGCATCCTGCGCAGCCCCGCCTCGGTCACGAAACCCGGCTTCACGAGCCCGTCCAGCTGCGTGCGGACGTCCTGGAGGTTCGGCAGCAGCGCGGGGCTGCGGACGCCCTTCAGACGGCGCTCACAGGCCTGCCAGGCGGCCAGTACCTGCTGCACCTGCCCGACCGCGCGGACCGTCGTGTCGACGATCTCCGCCCGCACTTTGTCGAACAGCTTCCGGTACGACTCCTCGTCCCACACCGGGCCGCCGAAGTCCGCGATCAGCTTGTCCGCCGCGGCCATGGCGCAGTCGTCGAACAGCGCCTGCACCGAGCCGTGCGGATTGGCGGACAGGGCGAGCTTCTGAGGGTTGGTCAGCTTCTCGGAAGCGAACTTCGCCGGGTTGACCGGGATCCCCAGCAGGATCAGCCGCCGGGTGCCCTTCCACATCGCCTCCGCCTGCTCGGCCTCCGAGTCGAACAGCCGCACCGACACCGAGTCGCCGTCGTCCACCAGCGCCGGGTACGCCTTCACCGGCTGGCCGGCCCGGCGCGTCTCGAACACCCGGGTGAGCGAACCGATCGTCCAGTCCGTCAGCCCCTTGCGCTCCAGCGACTCCCCGCCCTGACGCTGCGCCGTGGCGGCGGCCGCCTGCGACAGCGCCTTGCGCGCCTTGGGACGCAGCGTGAGCTTCAGCGCCTCCAGGTCCTTGTCCTCGGCGAGCGTGCGGCGCCGCTCGTCGACGATCCGGAACGTCACCTTCAAGTGGTCGGGGACGCGCGACCAGTCGAAGTCCTCCGCCTCGAACGGCACCCCTACCATCCGCTTCAGCTCGCGGGCCATGGTGACGGTGAGCGGCTCCTGCAGCGGCACGGCGCGCTCCAGGAACGCCTTCGCGTAGTTCGGCGCCGGCACGTAGTTGCGCCGGATCGGCTTGGGCAGGGAGCGGATCAGCTCCGTGACGACCTCTTCGCGCAGACCCGGGATCTGCCAGTCGAAGCCCTCGTCCGTGACCTGGTTCAGCACCTGGAGCGGGATGTGGACGGTCACGCCGTCCGCGTCCGCCCCGGGCTCGAACTGGTACGTCACACGGAACTTGAGCGGGCCCTGCCGCCAGGTGTCGGGGTAGTCGGCCTTGGTGACCGCGTCCGCCGACTCACGAATCAGCATCTCCCGCTCGAAGTCGAGGAAGTCGGGCTGCTCGCGCCGCTTGTGCTTCCACCACGAGTCGAAGTGCGCACCCGAGACCACATGGTCGGGGATCCGCTGGTCGTAGAAGTCGAAGAGGGTCTCGTCGTCGACCAGGATGTCCCGGCGCCGCGCCCGGTGCTCCAGCTCCTCGACCTCTGTCAGCAGCTTGCGGTTGTCCGCGAAGAACTTGTGGTGCGTGCGCCAGTCGCCCTCCACCAGGGCGTTGCGGATGAACAGCTCCCTGGACAGCTCCGCGTCGATCCGCCCGTAGTTCACCTTCCGCTGCGCCACGATCGGCACGCCGTACAGCGTGACCTTCTCGTACGCCATCACGGCCGCCTGGTCCTTCTCCCAGTGCGGCTCGCTGTAGGTGCGCTTGAGCAGGTGCTCGGCGAGCGGCTCGACCCACTCCGGCTCGATCTTCGCGTTGACCCGCGCCCAGAGCCGGGACGTTTCCACCAGCTCCGCCGACATCACGAACCGCGGCGGCTTCTTGAACAGCGCGGAGCCCGGGAAGACGGCGAACTTGGCGTTGCGCGCGCCGAGGTACTCGTTGCGCCCGCCGTCGCGCCGGCCGCCGCCCTGCCCGGAGTCCTTGGACTCCTTCACGTCCTTCATGCCGATGTGTGAGAGCAGACCAGCCAGCAGGGAGACATGGACGCGGTCGGCGGGGGCGTCCTGTTCGTTGAGGTGGATGCCCATCTGCTTGGCGACGGTCCGCAGCTGGGCGTAGATGTCCTGCCACTCGCGGATGCGCAGGAAGTTCAGGTACTCCTGCTTGCACATCCGCCGGAACGACGACGAGCCGCGCTCCTTCTGCTGCTCGCGGATGTACCGCCACAGGTTGAGGAAGGCGAGGAAGTCGCTGGTCTCGTCGCGGAAGCGGGCGTGCTGCTGGTCGGCCTGCGCCTGCTTGTCGGCGGGACGTTCACGCGGGTCCTGGATGGACAGGGCGGCGGCGATGACCATGACTTCGCGGACGCAGCCGTTGCGGTCGGCCTCCAGCACCATGCGCGCCAGACGCGGGTCCACCGGTAGCTGGGCCAGCTTCCGGCCGGTCTGGGTGAGGCGCTTGCGCGGGTCCTTCTGCGTGGGGTCCAGCGCGCCGAGCTCCTGGAGCAGCTGGACGCCGTCGCGGATGTTGCGGTGGTCCGGCGGGTCGATGAAGGGGAACTTCTCGATCTCGCCCAGGCCGGCCGCCGTCATCTGGAGGATGACCGAGGCGAGGTTGGTCCGCAGGATCTCCGCGTCGGTGAACTCGGGACGGGAGAGGAAGTCGTCCTCGCTGTACAGCCGGATGCAGATGCCGTCCGAGGTACGGCCGCAGCGGCCCTTGCGCTGGTTGGCGCTGGCCTGAGAGACCGGCTCGATCGGCAGCCGCTGCACCTTGGTGCGGTGGCTGTACCGCGAGATGCGGGCGAAGCCGGGGTCGATGACGTACTTGATGCCGGGGACGGTGAGGGAGGTCTCGGCCACGTTGGTCGCCAGCACGATCCGGCGCCCGCCGTGCTGTTGGAAAACCCGGTGCTGCTCGGCGTGCGACAGCCGGGCGTAGAGCGGCAGCACCTCGGTGGAGCGGTAGCGCTTCTTGTTCAGCGCGTCCGCCGTGTCCCGGATCTCGCGCTCGCCGGAGAGGAACACCAGGATGTCGCCGGGGCCCTCGGCCATCAGTTCCTCGACGGCGTCGGTGATCGCGGTGATCTGGTCCCGGTCGGCGTCGTCAGCGTCGTCGGGGTTCTCCTCCAGCAGCGGCCGGTACCGCACCTCCACCGGGTACGTCCGCCCGCTGACCTCGATGATCGGGGCGTCGTCGAAGTGCCGGGAGAAGCGCTCGGGGTCGATGGTCGCCGAGGTGATGACGACCTTGAGGTCGGGACGCTTCGGCAGCAGCTGCGCGAGATAGCCGAGCAGGAAGTCGATGTTCAGGGACCGTTCGTGCGCCTCGTCGATGATGATCGTGTCGTAGGCGCGCAGTTCGCGGTCGGTCTGGATCTCCGCGAGGAGGATGCCGTCCGTCATCAGCTTGACGAACGTGGCCTCCGGGTCCACCTGGTCGGTGAATCGGACCTTCCAGCCGACGGCCTCGCCGAGCGGGGTGTCCAGCTCCTCGGCGACCCGCTCGGCCACCGTGCGGGCCGCGATCCGGCGGGGCTGGGTGTGCCCGATCATGCCGCGGACGCCGCGTCCCAGCTCCATGCAGATCTTCGGGATCTGCGTGGTCTTGCCCGAGCCCGTCTCACCGGCCACGATCACCACCTGGTGGTCACGGATGGCCTCGGCGATGGCGTCCTTCTTCTGGCTGACGGGCAGCTGCTCGGGATACCTGACCTCCGGCACCCTGGCCCGGCGCGCCGCCATCCGTTCCCCGGCCGCGGCGACCTCCGCCTCGATCTCACCGAGCACGGCGGCGCGCGCCTCCGGTTTACGGATCTTGCGGGCGCCCTCGAGACGCCGCCCGAGCCGGTGCGCATCGCGCAGCGACAGTTCGGAGAGGCGGGAGGCGAGGGAGCCGAGGGCGGGGGCAGAGTGCGTAGACATACGGACTCCAGGATCTCAGACCGCGGAAAAACGCGGCGAGCCATTTTGCCGGGGCGCACAACAAGGCCCCGATCTGAGATCGGGGCCTTCGCTGTGGCTGGGGCCGGGGTCGAACCGGCGACCTTCCGCTTTTCAGGCGGACGCTCGTACCAACTGAGCTACCCAGCCGCGATGTTTCACGTGAAACATCAGCGGTCCTGACGGGATTTGAACCCGCGGCCTCCACCTTGACAGGGTGGCGAGCACTCCAAACTGCTCCACAGGACCAAGCTTGTGTCGTACGACAGTGTCGCACAGGGTGGTGCGTGCCCCCAACGGGATTCGAACCCGTGCTACCGCCTTGAAAGGGCGGCGTCCTAGGCCGCTAGACGATGAGGGCTATCGGCCCGCCTGGGCGCTTCTCAGCGCGTCGGGGACGTGAGAAGCATATGGGATGGCGGGATGGTTCGCCAAAACGGTTCAGGAACGGGGTCGCGACGGCGTGGCGGAGGGGGACGAGGGGGCCGTCCCCGACGGGCTGCCGGACGAGGCGCCGGGGGAGCTGCCCGAGGGGGACGGGGAGCTGTCCGCGCCCGGCTGGTTCTCCTCGGGCAGGTGCCGGCTGACCTCCGCCGTGGTGAGCCCGAGACCGCCCAGCTCGATCGAGTCCCAGGCCTGGAGGCGCTTGGTGTCCCGGTCGAAGTAGAGGATCGACGTCTCGATCGGGTCGGGGTACTTGCCCTCGATCGCGCGCAGGCCGCTGCCCCCGGTGGAACCCTCGACGCGCAGCCGGGTGCCGTACCGCATGACCTCGGTGTCCTCACGGTGCAGATGGCCGGAGAGGACCAGCGGCACGGTGCCGTCCACCTCGCGGGCCGCCGAGGGCTCGTGGACGACCGCCACGTCCACCGGGGTGCCGGCCCGCTTCTGGTCCCGCATCGCGGAGGCGAGCCGGGCGCCCGCCAGCTCCTGGGACTGCTCGGCGCCGGTCCTCTGCGTGCGGTCGGGGGTGAACTGCGGATCGCCGATGCCGGCGAAACGCAGGCCCGCGATGGTCCTCGCCCGGCCGTCGTCCAGGACGTGCACGTTCCTCATCCGGTCGAGGTAGCGCTGGGTGACGAGCGAGTCGTGGTTGCCGCGCACCCACACGTACGGGGCGCCCAGGTCCTCGACCGGGTCCAGGAAGCCGTTCTCGGCGGCCGTGCCGTGGTCCATCGTGTCGCCGGAGTCGACGATCACGTCCACCTGGTACTGCTCCACCAGCGAGGCGATGATCTTCCAGCTCGCGGGGTTGAGGTGGATGTCGGAGACGTGCAGGACGCGGATGGTGGTCGGGTCCGGCTGGTAGACGGGGAGCGTGGACGTGGCGTCGTAGAGCTTGGTCACGTTGGTGACCAGACGGGCCAACTCCTGCTGGTAGACGTCGAACTCGGTGACGATGCTGCGCGCGTCGCCGACCAGCGAGGGCGCGGAGGAGAGCAGGCCGGAGAACTTCGGCTCCAGCACCGAGTCCGGGTTCCAGCTCGCGTACGCCGAGCCGCCGGACGCGGCCAGCAGGCCGAGGGCGAGCCCTCCTGCGGCCAGGGCGCGGCGCGGGCGGCGGTAGACGAGGAGCCCGAGCGTGGTCGCGCCGGTGACGACGGCGACAACGGAACGCACGGCGAGGTCCGCGGTGCCGCGGGCGACGTCGTCGGTGACCTCGTCCTGGAGCCCTGAGAGGCGCTCGGGGTGGTCGACGAGGGCCCGGGAGCGCTCGGGGTCGAGCTGGTCGACGTTGACGTCGAGGCGTACCGGGGCGATGTGGCTGTCGAGCTGCAGCGCGCCCAGGGGGGACACGTTGATCTTCGTGCCGCCGGTGAAGGACGGGCGCAGGGCCATGGTGGTGTCCATCGGGCCGACCGGCACACGGACGTTGCCGACGACGAGAAGGCCGAGCCAGGCGCCGAGCAGCACCACCGCGACCAGACCGAGGGCGGGTACCCAGGGGCGCGGCCGTGCGCCGGGGCCGAGGGCCGGTCCGGCCGGGGGCCGTGCGCCGGCGCGTTGGCGGCGGGTCGGGGCCTGCGGGAGCCGTGGGAAGCGGTGGATCAGGTTCATGACGGCAGTCGGGACGCGGGCCATTGATCCCCTATGCCCGTACAGGCGGCCGGATATGCGGGTGTCGCCCGCCTCTCGTACGGACCGATCGTCCCCGACAATGGCTTCGTGCTGGAGATGACGCGCGAGGAGTTCGAGGAGCTGGTCGCCGAGGCGCTCGACCGGATCCCCCCGGAGCTGACGCGGCTCATGGACAACGTCGCGGTGTTCGTGGAGGACGAGCCGCCGGCGGACGACCCGGAGCTGCTCGGGCTCTACGAGGGGACGCCGCTGACCGAGCGGGGGGAGTGGTACGCCGGGGTGCTGCCCGACCGGATCACGATCTACCGGGGGCCGACCCTGCGGATGTGCGAGTCCCGGGAGGACGTGGTCACGGAGACCGAGATCACGGTGGTGCACGAGATCGCGCACCACTTCGGGATCGACGACGCCCGGCTGCACGCGCTCGGCTACGGGTAGGCCGTCCGCGTGTCCTCTTGCGGGTGAGGGGAGTTGGGGTTGTCGACCCTGTACTCCGACCGGAGGTGGCCCCGTGCGCCGCTTGTACGTACCCGTCCGCCTGGCCGCCACGGTCGTGGCCGTCGCCGCTGCCGCCGGATGCGTGAGCGTGGGTGACGACGACGCCGGAGGGAAGGCCGCGCCGTCCCACTCCGCGGGACGCTCGGGCGGCGAGGCCCCGGACGGCGGCACCGACCGGGTGGGCGGCAAGGCCGGCCACGGGGCGGCCGGGGTCGACGGCGGGCGCGACGAGAAGGACGGCAAGGACGAGGACGGGAAGGACGGGAAGAAGAAGCGCAAGGGCGAGCGCCCGTCCCCGTCCGGCGACCGGCCGTCCGCCGAGGAGAGCCGCCCCGCGTCCGACGGCGGCGGCCCGGACGAGCCCGCGCGTCCGACCCCCGACGACCGCCCCGACCCGCCCGAGCCCAGCCGGACTCCGGACCAGCAGCCCTCGGACCCGCCGGGGGACCCGGGGCCGACGTCCGAGCCGACCCAGGCCGAGCCCTCCTCGTCCGCCCACCAGCCGCCCGACACCCAGCTCGCCCAGCGGGAGCCCGCGCCACGGGCGGGGGCGCCGGCCTAGCGTCGCCGCGGCCCCGTCCCACGCTTCTCACCTGCTGATTTGCATCCGAGGGGACGGGGTGCGTATGGTGGCAGATCGTTTGATCCTATTTGCCCGGCGCCACAACAGAGCGCGCCGTGTGGCGCGTACTCTCTCCCTTGCCGTGGTGGACCGCATTGAGGCGGTCGTAATTGCGAACTGCGAATCACGGAGTTGACGGGCGCGTGCCGAAGAGACTCCGGAAGGTTTCGCATTCGTATGCCCATCGCCAGTACTGATCACGTCGTCGTGCCCGAGAACACCGAGGACACCGACACCACCGCCGCCGGGACGGCGGCCCCCGAGACCACCTTCGCCGACCTCGGTCTGCCCGAGGGCGTCGTGCGCAAGCTCGCGCAGAACGGCGTGACCAGCCCCTTCCCGATCCAGGCCGCGACCATCCCGGACGCCCTGGCCGGCAAGGACATCCTCGGCCGCGGCCGCACCGGCTCCGGCAAGACCCTCTCCTTCGGTCTGCCGACCCTGGCGCAGCTCGCCGGCGGCCGCACCGAGAAGCACAAGCCGCGCGCCGTCATCCTGACGCCGACCCGCGAGCTGGCCATGCAGGTGGCCGACGCCCTCCAGCCCTACGGCGACGTCCTCGGCCTGAAGATGAAGGTCGTCTGCGGCGGCACCTCCATGGGCAACCAGATCTACGCCCTCGAGCGCGGCGTCGACGTCCTCGTCGCCACCCCGGGCCGGCTGCGCGACATCATCAACCGCGGCGCCTGCTCCCTCGAGAACGTGGAGATCGCGGTCCTCGACGAGGCCGACCAGATGTCCGACCTCGGCTTCATGCCCGAGGTGACGGAGCTGCTCGACCAGGTCCCGGCGGGCGGTCAGCGCATGCTCTTCTCCGCCACCATGGAGAACGAGATCAAGACCCTCGTCGACCGCTACCTCGACTCCCCGGTGTCGCACGAGGTGGACGCGGCGCAGGGCGCGGTGACGACCATGTCGCACCACATCCTCGTCGTGAAGCCCAAGGACAAGGCGCCGGTCACCGCGGCCATCGCCTCCCGCAAGGGCCGCACCATCATCTTCGTCCGCACCCAGCTCGGCGCCGACCGCGTCGCCGAGCAGCTGCGCGACTCCGGCGTGAAGGCCGAGGCGCTGCACGGCGGCATGACCCAGGGCGCCCGTACCCGCACCCTCGCCGACTTCAAGGACGGCTACGTCAACGTCCTGGTCGCCACCGACGTCGCCGCCCGCGGCATCCACGTCGACGGCATCGACCTGGTGCTGAACGTCGACCCGGCCGGCGACCACAAGGACTACCTGCACCGCGCCGGCCGCACCGCGCGCGCCGGCCGCACCGGCACGGTCGTCTCCCTGTCGCTGCCGCACCAGCGGCGCCAGATCTTCCGCCTGATGGAGGACGCGGGCGTCGACGCCACGCGCCACATCATCCAGGGCGGCGCGGCCTTCGACCCGGAGGTCGCCGAGATCACCGGCGCCCGCTCGATGACCGAGGTGCAGGCCGAGTCCGCCGGCAACGCCGCGCAGCAGGCGGAGCGCGAGGTCGCCCAGCTCACCAAGGAGCTGGAGCGCGCCCAGCGCCGCGCCACCGAGCTGCGCGAGGAGGCCGACCGGCTGCTCGCCCGCGCCGCGCGCGAGCGGGGCGAGGACCCGCAGGCCGTGATCGCCGAGGCGGCCGCCGTGGTGGCCGAGGCCGAGGCCGAGGTGACGCTGCCGGAGCAGCCGACCGCGCGGGACGTCGAGCGGACCGAGCACGCCGAGCGCCCGGCGGCCTCGGCCCCGTACGAGCGGCGTGAGCGCCGGGACGACCGGGACGACCGCGGCGGCTTCCGCCGTGACGACCGTGGCGGGCGTTCCTTCGAGCGTCGTGACGACCGGGGCGACCGTGGTGGCCGTTCCTTCGAGCGCCGTGACGACCGCGGTGACCGCGGTGACCGTGGCGGCTTCAACCGTGACCGCGGTGACCGTGGCGGCTTCCGTCGTGACGACCGTCGTGACGACCGTGGCGGGCGTTCTTTCGACCGGCGGGATGACCGGGGCGACCGTGGTGGCCGTTCCTTCGAGCGCCGTGACGACCGCGGTGACCGGGGCGACCGTGGCGGCTTCAACCGTGACCGCGGTGACCGTGGCGGCTTCCGTCGTGACGACCGTCGTGACGACCGTGGCGGGCGTTCTTTCGACCGGCGGGATGACCGGGGCGACCGTGGTGGCCGTTCCTTCGAGCGCCGTGACGACCGCGGCGGCTTCCGCCGTGACGACCGTCCCGGCCACCGGGGCAGCGACCGCCCGTTCAACCGCGACCGTCAGGGCGACCGCCCGGGCTTCCGCTCCGGCGGCCACGACCGCCCCTACGGCCGTCGTGACGACCACCGCGGCGGTGGCTCGTTCCAGCGCCGCGAGGACAAGCCGCGCTGGAAGCGCAACGGCTGACACCGCCTCACCGGAATGACCGCCGAGGGCCCGCGCGACACCCGTCGCGCGGGCCCTCGCGCATGTGTGCCCCCTCCGGCCGCAACGCGCCTGCCGATACCCGATCGGCTCTCCGGCCACGTCCGGCTATGCTCGGGGAGGCAACATCGCCAGGGGCCCTTAGCTCAATTGGCAGAGCAGTGGACTTTTAATCCATTGGTTGTGGGTTCGAGTCCCACAGGGCCTACCTCCCGCGGGAGGGGGAGCCCCCCGACGCGGCGAACGGCGCTCGTACCGGCCCGGCCGGTACGAGCGCCGTTCGCGTTCTTCGGAAAGGGCGGGTCAGCGAGGTGACGGGCGCCGGACGTCGTCGTCGCCCGGCCGCTCCTAGGGGTCGATGAGCTGCACGCCGATGCCGCTGGTCACCAGGCCGGCCGCGATCAGCAGCCCGTCGGGGACGACGATGCCCGCGACCAGCATGCCCAGCCCCACGATCAGCACCCACCAGGCGCTGGTCCGCCGGTACTCGCGCGGGCGGGTCGGGCGGCCGGTGGCGAGGGAGCGGGCGAAACGGGGGTCCTCGTGCTCGAGTCGGGCCGCGAGATCGACCAGGCGGTCGTCGTCGGACTGGGGCACGGCTCCTCCTTCCCAGGGGGTGGCCGTCCGGTCACACCGTCGACGACCGTCGCTCCGAGCACCGGGACGTGTGCGAACCGCCGGCATGCCGCGAACTCGGGCCGATATCCAGGAGTTTGCCCGTGCGCCGAGGTCGTCACCCGCCCGGTACGAAGACTCCAGGGTCGCCCGGGGCGCACGGCCTGAGCCATCCGTCGCGCCCCCCAACATCAGGGGAGACCGGCACGCACACAAGCGTGGGCGGAGGTCCGCCCACGCCGGGAAAATGGGGACTGTCACCGATGGCGCCCGCCCGGTCCGGAGCGGAGGCTGGACGGTGACGGCCCGCGCCGCGCCCCCGGCCGCGGGCCGTCGGCGGCCTTGAGCGTACCGACGGCGAGGAGGCGGAACCGAGTGCCTCTGTTCTGGCGCATCTTCCTGCTGAACGCCGTCGTGCTGATCGTCGCCACCGCCCTCCTCCTCGGACCCGTCACCGTGTCGACGCCGGTGCTGCTCACCGAGGCCGCGGTGCTCACCGTGGGCCTGGCCGCCATGCTCGTCGCCAACGCTCTGCTGCTGCGCGTCGGACTCGCCCCGCTGCAGCGCCTCACCCGCGCCATGAACACCACCGACCTGCTCCGCCCGGGGCACCGGACCGCGGTCGGCGGGCGCGGCGAGATCGCCGAGCTGATCACCACGTACAACACGATGCTGGACCGGCTGGAGGACGAGCGGGCCACCAGCAGTGCGCGGGCCCTGTCCGCGCAGGAGGCGGAGCGCCGCCGCATCGCCCGTGAGCTGCACGACGAGGTCGGCCAGTCGCTGACCGCCGTGCTGCTCCAGCTCAAGCGGGCCGCCGACCACGCCCCGGCCGAGCTCGGCGACGAGCTGCGCCAGGTGCAGGAGACCACCCGCGCCTCCCTGGAGGAGATCCGGCGGATCGCCCGCCGGCTGCGCCCCGGCGTGCTGGACGAGCTGGGCCTGGCCAGCGCCCTCAAGGCGCTCGCCACCGAGTTCGGCGGGCCCGGGCTGACCGTCCAGCACTGCCTCGACCCCGGCCTGCCCGAGCTGGACCGCGAGTCGGAGCTGGTGCTCTACCGGGTCGCCCAGGAGGGCCTCACCAACGTCGCGCGGCACGCGGGGGCGCGCCGCGCCGAGCTGGCGCTGCGCCGCACGCCCGGCGGGGTCGAGCTGCGGGTCCGCGACGACGGCCGCGGCATCGTCGGCGCCGCCGAGGGCGCCGGCATCCGCGGCATGCGGGAGCGGGCGCTGCTGGTGGGCGCCGAGCTGACCGTGGAGCCCCGCGCGGAGGGCGGCACCGAGCTGCGGCTCGCGGTGCCCGTCCCGGCGCGCTTCCCCGCGCACGTCCTCGTCCCCGTACGACCCGGGCGGAAGTCCGTCCCCTCGACCGCCCCGGCCGTGGTGCGCCGTTCCGCGCGAGCGCACGCGCCGCCCCCGTGACCGACGTCCCCCGACCGGAAACGCTGAACCATGACAGACGCCTCCCCCACCCGCATCCTCCTCGCCGACGACCACGCGCTGGTCCGTCGGGGGGTCCGTCTCATCCTGGACGGCGAACCGGACCTGACCGTGGTGGCGGAGGCCGCCGACGGCGCCGAGGCCCTCGAACTGGCCCGGGAGCACCGCCCCGACCTGGCCGTCCTCGACATCGCCATGCCGCGCCTGACCGGTCTGCAGGCGGCCCGTGAGCTCTCCCGCACCCTGCCGGAGACCCGGATCCTCGTGCTGACCATGTACGACAACGAGCAGTTCTTCTTCGAGGCGCTGGCCGCCGGAGCCTCCGGCTACGTCCTCAAGTCGGTCGCCGACCGCGACCTCGTGGAGGCCTGCCACGCCACCATGCGGGGCGAGCCCTTCCTCTACCCGGGGGCGGTCAACGCGCTCATCCACAACTACCTCGACCTCGCGCGGGAGGGCCGGTCCCTGCCCGCGAAGGCCATCACCGACCGTGAGGAGCAGATCCTCAAGCTCGTCGCCGAGGGCCACACCTCGCAGCAGATCGCGGACATGCTGGTGATCAGCCCCAAGACGGTGGAGCGGCACCGGGCCAACCTGCTCGCCAAGCTGGGCCTGAAGGACCGGCTCGAGCTCACCCGGTACGCCATCCGGGTCGGCCTGATCGAGCCCTGACCTCCGTCCCCGGCCGCACGGGTTGCCAGACTGGAGCCGGACCGCGCAGCGGTCCCGCCGCCGCCCGCACCCGGGAGAGCCCGCCGATGCCGTACCCGTACGTCCTGCTGTCCGCCGCCGTCTCCCTCGACGGCTACCTGGACGACACCGGCCCGGAGCGGCTGCTGCTGTCGGGCCCGGCCGACTTCGACCGGGTCGACGAGGTACGGGCGTCCGTGGACGCCATCCTGGTCGGCGCCGGCACGATCCGCGCCGACAACCCCCGGCTGCTGGTCAACTCGCCCGAGCGGCGCGCCGCCCGGGTCGCCGACGGTCTGCCCGAGTACCCGCTGAAGGTCACGGTGAGCGGCTCCGGCGACCTGGACCCGGCGGCCCGCTTCTGGCACACCGGAGGCGAGAAGGTCCTCTACACCACCGACAAGGGCGCCGAACGGGCCCGCGCCCTCGGCATCGCCGCCGACGTCGTGCCGCTCGGCGACGCCCTGGACTGGCGGCGGCTGCTGGAGCACCTGCACGAGGTGCGCGGGGTGCGGCGGCTGATGGTGGAGGGCGGCGGCCGGATCCACACCCAGCTGGTCACCCAAGGGCTCGCCGACGAGCTCCAAGTCGTCCTCGCTCCGCTGTTCGTCGGTGACCCGGACGCCCCCCGCCTGTTCGGCCCCGGCTCCTACCAGGGCGGGCGGTTGCGCCTGGTCGAGACCCGGCCCGTCGGTGACGTCGTCCTGACGCGCTACGAGCCCACCGCGCCCGGCACCGGCGCGCTGCCGTCGGCCGCCGACCGCCACTGGCTCGCCCTCGCCTGCAATCTGGCCGGACAGTGCCCGCCCTCCGAAACGGCGTTCAGCGTCGGCGCGGTCGTGGTCGCCGCCGACGGCACCGAGCTGGCGCGGGGTCACTCGCGGGAGGGCGACGACCCGGTGGTGCACGCGGAGGAGGCTGCGCTCGCCAAGGCCGACCCCACCGACCCGCGGCTGGCCGGCGCCACCGTCTACTCCAGCCTGGAGCCGTGCGCCCGCCGCGCGTCCCGTCCGGCGCCCTGTGCGCGGCTGATCCTGGACGCGGGGGTGCGCCGCGTGGTCACGGCCTGGCGGGAGCCGGACACCTTCGTGACGGACGCCGACGGCAGCGCCGTACTGGCGGACGGGGGTGCCACGGTGCTGGTGCTGCCGGAGTTCGAGCAGCGCGCGAAGGCGCCGAACGCGCACCTGCTGGGCGGCTGATCGCGCCCGCCGGGGAAGTGATGTGCATCGGGCCCCGTGGATGCCGTACACTTGTGTTCACCGACGCGGGGTGGAGCAGCTCGGTAGCTCGCTGGGCTCATAACCCAGAGGTCGCAGGTTCAAATCCTGTCCCCGCTACTGAAGGCCGAGGGCCGGAATCCGAAAGGGTTCCGGCCCTCGGTGTTTCTCCGAGAGGGTGCTCGTTACCCGCCCCTCACCCCGCCTTTCACGCACAGTGAGCGAACGGCGTCGCAGCGCATAACAACTGACGAACCGTCAGGTTCGGCCGGTCGTCCGAGACGCAGTCAACTCGCCCGTTTTCGCCCGCTCATGGCGCTTAAGTCCACGCAAAAATCGTTAATGATCAAGAGGAACGGCTTGGAATACGGACCCCGCGTCTATTAACGTTCGATAACGCAGCGCGGTCGTCCCAGCCGTCACAGAAGTCGGCTCCGTGCGCACGCGCCGAATCCCGCAAGGGAACCGGGGAACCACCACCATGGGGTGAATCGGGCGGATACCGCCGTGGAAGCACGGTTCGTATACGCGCGTAGGAGACCTTCCCGCTCCGAACCCGTCAGCTAACCCGGTAGGCGAAGACGGAAGGAAAGGAGCGCGCCCACGTGGCGTCCAACCCGCCTGCCCCCGAGGCCCCGTTCAGGCCGAACGACACCTTCGCGTACGGCGCCCCCGGCGCCGACGAGGGCCCCTTCGAGGAGTGGAACCCCACCGCGGAGTCCGTGCGGCCCGTGCGTGGCCGGCACCGCGTCGCCAAGCAGCGCGGAGGCGGACTGGCCCGCAGCTCCACCGTCCTCGGCGTCGGCGTCATAGCCGCAGTCGGCGCCGGCGGCATGGCCAGTGCCCAGACCGGCAAGCCGCCCGTCTCCATCTCCATGCCCGACCTTCCCAACGTGGGTTCCCTCATCTCCGACGAGGAAACGCCCAAGGGATCCAGCACCCCCCTCAGCGACATCGGCAGGATGGCCGCCGCCGACACCGGCGCCGAGGAGGGCGCCGACGCCGGTGAGGCGCTGCGCGCCCGCATCATGGCCCAGGTCGAGCAGCAGCAGGGACAGGCGCAGAGCAAGGCGCAGGCCGCCGCCCTCGCCGCCGCCGAGAAGGAGGCCGCCGAGGCCGCGGCCAAGGCGGAGAAGGAGGCCAAGGAGAAGGCCGAGGCCGCCAAGAAGAAGGCGGAGGAGGAGGCCGCGAAGAAGGCCGAGGCCGAGCGCCTCGCCGAGCTCGCCAAGCAGTACGCGCTGCCGACGTCCTCGTACACCGTCACCTCGACCTTCGGTCAGGCCGGCGCCTACTGGTCCTCCGGCTACCACACCGGCCTCGACTTCGCCGCGCCCACCGGCACCCTGATCAAGGCGGTCCACACCGGCACGATCACCTCCGCAGGCTGGGACGGCTCGTACGGCTACAAGACCGTGCTCACCCTCGACGACGGCACCGAGGTCTGGTACGCCCACCAGTCGTCGATCAACGTCAGCGTCGGCCAGAAGGTCGCCACCGGCGACGTGATCGGCCGCGTCGGCGCGACGGGCAACGTGACCGGCGCCCACCTCCACCTCGAGGTCCACACCGGCTCCGGCAGCGTCGACCCGGCCGCCTGGCTGGCCGGCAAGGGCCTCAGCATCTGAACCACCCCGGCGGCCCCCTCCCGGCCGCCGACGCCGTGAACGCCGGCAGCCCCGACGACGACCCCCCGACGTCAGGGCTGCCGGTTCCGCATGTCCGGTGCCTTCTCAGCGCCGGTAGGGGTTCTCCCCGTACGCCGGATACGGCGGCTGCCCCTGCGGCGGCCACGCCGCCGGGACGGGCCCGTACGCCCATCCCGCGCCGTACGGCACCCGGGGCGCGGTGAGCCGGGCCGCGTGCTCCAGCGCCGGGCGGGCCGCCGCACGCCGGTGCCACAGCTCCAGCAGCAGCTCCCGCTCCCGCGTCACGAAGTCCGCCCCCGCCTTCCCCGCGCGGCCCCGGTGGCGCAGGAACGCAAGCTGCGTCGCGTACGCCTCGTACTGGGCGACCGCCCGCGCGGCCGGCCTGCCCCCGCGCTCGCGGGCGAACTTCCGGGCGAGGCGCCGCGCCCGCATCGAGCCCAGCGCGAACGGCTCCGACGGGCGCAGCCAGCCCGCCACCGCGTACGCGGGCAGCTCCGTGCGCACGGTCCGCAGCTCCCGCTGCCGCGTCCACACCACCAGCCAGGTCAGCAGCCCGAACGTCGGCACCATGAACGCCCCGTACACCGCGATGAAGCCGAACTGGCCGAGCGTGGCGGAGCCGTTCCACAGGGCGTGCATGCCCATCGCGAGGAGCAGCCCGGCGAGGGGAAGGAGGACGCGGCGCACCCGCTGGCGGTCGGCGGCCAGCGCGGCCGCGCCGAACCCGATGCCGGTGAGCACGGTGAACAGGGGGTGCGCGAAGGGCGACATGACGATGCGGACGAAGAAGGTCGCCGCGGTGACGGAGGCGATGCCGCTGCCGCCGGTGAGCTGATCGGTGCCGAAGGCGTTGCCCAGGTAGAGGATGTTCTCGGTGAACGCGAATCCGGTCGCGGTGAACCCGGCCGCCACCACGCCGTCGAGGATCCCGTGGAAGTCGCGTCTGCGGAACAGGAAGAGCAGCAGCACCGCCGCCGCCTTCGCCGTCTCCTCCACGACCGGCGCTATGACCGTCGCGCCCAGGGTGTCGGCGCCGGCCGGGTCGGCGGTGGTCGTGGCTATCCACCGGGTGGCGAAGCTGTTCGCCACGATCGCGATGAGCGCCGCCGCGCACGCGCCCCAGGCGAACGCGAACAGCAGGTTCCGCCAGGGGCCCGGCTCCACCCGGCCCAGCCACCGGAACGCCGCCAGCAGCAGCGGCACCGGCAGCACGGCCAGCCCCAGACCGACGAGGAAGCCCTGTGTGCCCGTCTGCTCCCGCACCAGCGCGAGGATCACCAGACCGGACAGGGCCAGCAGGGCGACCATCGCTCCGTAGCGGACAGCCGGGCGCTGCCACCAGTGCGGGTGCCGCAGCGTGCTGCCGGAGGCTGCGCCGGGGCACGGCGGGTACGGAGGGCTGCTGGCCACGGAATCGACCCTAACGAGGAAGGGGCAGGGCTGCGTGCCGGCGCGGGGTCCCGGGGGAGGTCAGACGGTGTCCCCGTCCGGGCGGCCGGCGCGGTCGTCGTGCGGTACGCGGCGGAAGAGCAGGTCGTTCACCACATGACCCTTGTCCAGCCCCTGCCGCTCGAAACGGGTGAGCGGCCGGAACGCGGGACGCGGCGCGAAACCGCCGTCCTCCCGGGTGTTCCCGAAGGCGGGGTGCGCGGTCAGCACCTCGAGCATCTGCTCCGCGTACGGCTCCCAGTCGGTGGCGCAGTGCACGATCGCGCCCGGCGCGAGGCGGGACGCGGCCAGGGTCAGGAACTCCGGCTGGATCAGCCGCCGCTTGTGGTGCCGCTTCTTCGGCCAGGGGTCCGGGAAGAAGACGCGCAGCCCGCTCAGCGCGTCCGGGGCGAGCATCTCGCGCAGGAGGATGATCGCGTCGCCGTTCGCCACGCGCACGTTGGCCAGGCCGCGCTCCTCGGCGAGGTGCAGCAGATGCCCCTGGCCGGGGGTGTGCACGTCCACGGCGAGGATGTTCGTGTCCGGGTCGGCGGCGGCCATCTCCGCGGTGGCCTCTCCCATGCCGAAGCCGATCTCCAGGACGACCGGCCGGCCGTTCCCGAACAGCTCGGCCAGGTCCAGTCGGCGGCTGCCGTCGATGTCGAGCCCCCACACCGGCCACAGCCGCTGCAGCGCGTCCGCCTGACCCGCGGTGACGCGGCTGCGGCGGGGCTGGAAGCTGCGGATCCGGCGCTCGAAGTGCGACCCGGCGGGGTCGGCCTTCGGGCCGTCGGGGAAGCGCGGCTCCCCCTTCGCGCGGGTGCGGGGGGCCGGCTCGCCGGCGGTCCGCTCGGCGTGCGGTGCTTCGGGGGTGCTCATCACGGAATCAGACACAGTGCCCTCGATTTTACGGGGACGGCGCGCAGGGCCGCCCGGCCGCGCACGACCGCTCCCGCCCGACGCCCGCTCCCGCCACGCGCGCTCACCGCTCGCTCTCGGCGAGGCACGCCAGCGCCCGGCGGGCGACCTCCCGGCCGATCGGCAGCGAGGCGGTCGCGGCGGGCGAGGGGGCGTTCAGCACGTGGACCGCGCGGGGCGCCTCCCGGATCAGGAAGTCGTCGACCAGCGTGCCGTCGCGCAGCACCGCCTGCGCCCGCACCCCGGCCGCCGTCGGCACCAGGTCCTCGTCCCGGACGGCGGGCAGCAGCCGGCGCACGGCCCGCGCGAAGGCCGGCTTGGACAGCGAGCGGTGCAGCTCCCCGGCGCCGTACCGCCAGTGGCGGCGGGCCAGCTGCCAGGAGCCCGGCCAGGCCAGGGTCGCCCCCAGCTCGCGCGGCCGCACCGTCCGCCAGTCGTACCCCTCGCGGGCCAGCGCCGGGACCGCGTTCGGCCCCACGTGGACCCCGTCGTCCGTGCCCCGGGTGAGGTGGACGCCGAGGAACGGGAACGCCGGGTCCGGCACCGGGTAGACCAGGCCGCGCACCAGCTCGGGGCGGGCCAGCTCGTAGTACTCCCCGCGGAACGGCACGATGCGGGCGCCCGGCTCGTCTCCCGTGAGCAGCGCGATCCGGTCGCAGTGCAGCCCCGCGCAGTTCACCAGCGTGCGGGCGCGCACGATGTCGCCGGCCGCCGTCAGCACGGCCACGCCCCGGTCGGGGCGGCGGTCGATCCGGACCACCTCCGCGCCGTGCCGCACGTCCGCACCGGACGCCTCCGCGAGCCGGCGGGCCACCGCCCCGTAGTCGCAGATGCCGGTGGTGCCGACATGGATCGCGGCGAGGCCCTCGGCCTCCGGCTCGTACTCCGCGATCTGCGCGCCGCACAGCTCGCGCACCGACAGGCCGTTCTCCCGGCCGCGCTGCACCAGGGCGTGCAGCCGGGGCAGCTCCTCGCGCTCGGTGGCGACGATCAGCTTGCCCGTCACCGCGTGCGGGATGTCGTACTCGGCGCAGAACTTGACCATCTCGGCCGCGCCCGACACCGCGTACCGCGCCTTCAGGGAGCCGGGGCGGTAGTAGATGCCGCTGTGGATCACCCCGCTGTTGCGTCCCGTCTGGTGCCGGGCCGTGTCCTGCTCCTTCTCCAGCACGGTCACCCGCGTGCCCGGGGCGGCCCGCCCGATGGCATACGCCGTCGACAGGCCGACGATCCCGCCGCCGATCACCACCACGTCACAGTCGTACGACCCCGCCGCCACCTGCGCCACCTCCCGCGTCGATAGTGCACTGCGCCACTGACAACGGCTTCAAACCAAGGGCGGGGCGGGACAGGGTCAGGCCGTGGTCATCAGCAGCGGGCGGGCGCGCTCGCGCAGCTCGACCACGCGCGGCTCGTCGCCGTACGGCTCCAGCCGGTGCAGCAGGTCCCTGACGTACTCCGTGGTGCGCGCGGAGGAGATGCGGCCGGCCACCTCCACGGCGCGTACGCCCTGCTCACAGGCGGCGTCCAGGTTTCCGGACTCCAGTTCGGCGACCGCGGAGACCACCAGGCGCAGTCCGTGCGAGCGCACGAACTCCTCCGTGGGCTTCGACAGCGCCTGCTCGGTGAAGCGGCGCACCTGCCGGGGCGCCTTCAGGTCCCGGTAGCACTCGGCCGCGTCGGCGGCGAACCGGTCGTAGGAGTAGAAGCCGAGCCAGGTCGGGTCGCTGTCGCCGGGGCGGGACCGCTCCAGCCAGCTCTCCGCCGACTTCAGCGCGGCGCCGGCCGCCTGCGCGTCCCCGGCGCGTGCGTGCGCGCGCGCCTCGACCAGACGGAAGAAGCTCAGGGTGCGGGCGGTGGCGAGGCCGCGGTTGCGCTCCAGGGCGGCCTGGGCGAGGTCCACTCCCTCGTCGCCGAAGCCGCGGTACGTCGCCTGGAGCGACATCGAGGCGAGGACGTACCCGCCGAGGGGCACGTCGGCCGCCGCGCGGGCCAGGCGCAGGGCCTGGATGTAGTAGCGCTGCGCCGCCTCCTGCTGGCCCGTGTCGAACGCCATCCAGCCCGCGAGACGGGTGAGTTCGGCGGCCGCGCCGAAGAGGGAGCGGCCCACGTCGTCGGAGTAGGAGCCGAGCAGCAGCGGGGCCGCCTCGACCCTCAGGCACTCGGGGACCATCGACGAACGCCAGTCGCCGCCGCCGTACTTGGAGTCCCAGCGGCGGGCGTCCTCCGCGGCCTCCCGGAGTTTCTGCACATCGCTGTGGCCGACTTTGAGCGGTGCGCCGGAGCCTTCGGACGGGCTCACCTCGCGCGCGACCGAGCTGTCGGCCGGGGTTATCAGCCATCGTGAGGCGGGCGTGGCGTACGCGCTCACCGCGAACGACCCGGCGAGGGACTGCCAGATGCCGCCGGAGCCGGCGCGGCGGCCGGCGAGGTCCAGCCGGTACAGCTCGGTCGCGGACTTCACCGCCTGGCCGACGTCACGGGGGAAGGCGAGCCCCACCTCGGGCGCGGGATCGGCGTCCGCCAGGCCGATCTCGTGCAGCGGCACGGGGCGGCCCAGCTTCTGGCCGATGGCGGCGGCGATCAGGTGCGGGGCGGCGCCCTGCGGCACCATGCCCTTCGACACCCAGCGCGCCACCGACGTCTTGTCGTAGCGAAGCGTCAGTCCCCGCTGGGCGCCGAGATCGTTGACGCGCCGCGCGAGGCCGGCGTTGCTGATTCCCGCGAGGGCGAGAACGGCGCCGAGCTTTTCGTTCGGCCCGCGTTGCTCCCTGGACATGCGCCACCCCTCGACACAGACGGCTGCCGCTCTGGCATAACCACGCGGCATTCGTAAACCCAGCGTAGTTCGCCGCATCCCAAGCGTTAAGGGGCATTCTTCCGGATGGCGGGATTGTGGTCCGTACTGAAGTACGGGTCCGATACGCGCAGTTGCGGCGTGCTCCCGGTGTGTGGCCGTGCGCCTGTCCGTGCGCTCTTCTCCGGCCATCCCGGGAGCGGTTCCATGGTCCGTGCGTGGGTCGGCCCGCTGTACTGGATCCAGTGGGCTGGGGGAACACCGCCGCCTTCATCCCCGCGGGCGGCGGAACGGTCCGGGAGGCGTGCTCCGTCTCCCGGACCGTACGCCCCGCGGTGGTGCGCAAAGCCTGTACGGAGCGTGTTCGAGTGTGATCTCACCGCTTCGATTTGGCCGAAAATCGACGCCACTCGTTTCGGCGTAACCGCCCTTCTATCCAGGTAGTTGAGGGCGCGTTGGTGGTCTTGGGGGCGCGTAGCGGGGGCGCATTCGCGTCGAAGTGGCCTGGTGGGCGGCGACCGCCCGGATGTCGGTCTCCCTGTCTCGGGCGGGTGTTCGGGTGCGCGCCGGGTCAACCTCCGCCGAGGGTAGGTGTATCCGCCGGGGCGCATTCGACGGAGCACACACCGCTCCGGCGGCGTTGCCGAGCGCCTCCTTCATGGCAGCATGGGGAACCGGTTCGTACGGTGCACTGGTTGTCCACAGCTTGTGGAGGCGGCGATGCGGTGGTTGGTGGGATGGAGCAGCACCGCCGCGGCGGCCGGGGGATACGGTCCCGTCGGCTCCGCCGGCGCCACCGGCGTCGACGGTGAGACCTTGCAGCCCGTCGGCTCCCACCTGTTGTGGGGCGACCCCGACCCCCTGTGGGCGGTCGGCGACTGGCGCCCCGACGAGGTGCGGGTGGTCTCCGCCGACGAACAGACCCGCATCGCCGTCCTCGGCACCTGCGGCGCCTCCGACGAACAGCTGCGCGTCGCCCTCTTCGCCGCCCGCGGCGGTGCGCTGCGGCACCTGACCGCCTGGCCCGGCAGCTACACGGCCGTCGTCCAGGTCGGACGCCGCATCACGGTGTGCGGGGACCTCGCCGGCGCCCGGCCCGTCTTCCACACCTCCTTCGAACGGGGCGTCGCCTACGCCACGGCCGCCCTGCCGCTCGCCGACCTCGTCGAGGCCAATCTCGACTTCGGACACCTCGCCGCGCTGCTCGCGGCGCCCGACGTGCCCGCCGCGCTCCAGGACTCCACCCCGTACGAGGGCGTGAAGCGCGTTCCGCCGGGGCACGCGCTGATCCTGCGCGCCGGAGCCCGGGAGATCGCCGGGTACGAACCCGTCGCCTCCCTCGCCGTCGCCGCCCCGCCCGCCGACCCCGGCCACGCGGTGGACGCCGTGCGGGACGCGCTGGTGGAGGCGGTGCGGACGCGGCTGGCCGCGCCTCGTCATGTGCCCGGCGCCGACATAGACCCCGGACCGGTGCCGGGCATGGGCCCCGCGGAGCGGCGGGCGGCGCGGGGGACGCCGGTGGCGGGGATCGGGGCGGACCTGTCCGGGGGGCCGGCGTCGGGCGCCCTGGCGCTGTTGGCCGCCGGGCTGCCGGGGAGACCGGGGACCGTGCTGGGGCACGGCACCGGCGCGGGGGAGCGGTTGCTGGCCGTCACCTTCAACGACCTGGCCGCCGGGGACGCAGGGGGACGCGACGAGGACGAACTGGAGCGGGCGGGTGCCCTCGCCGCGAATCCCCGGCTGCACCATGTGGTGGTCGCCGGGGAGGAGTCGACGCTTCCCTACGTCGAGCTGGACCTGCCGCTGACGGACGAGCCGGGGCCGTCGCTGGTCGCCGCGGCGCGGCACCGGGCGCGGCTGGCGGCGGGCAGCGCGGACCACTTCACGGGGTACGGCGCCAAGCAGGTGCTGGACGCTCACCCGGCGCGGCTCGCAGATCTGCTGATGGACCGTAAGCGGCGGCATCTGGTGCGGCCGGTCGCCGCTCTGGCCAAGGCGGACGGGTCCGTGATGGTGCCGGCGCGGGTGTACGCGGCGGCCAGGCGGCTGGCGCGAACGCCTTACCGGGCCGGGCTGGAGTCGCTCGCGCAGCGGCTGCTGCACAAGAAGCTGGACGACGACGGTCCCGGGGGTGCCGCGGACGCCTCGCTGGCCGCGCTGACCTGGGGTCGGCCCGGGCCCGCGGCGCGGTGGCTGACCGGGGAGGCGCTGGCTGAAGTATCGGTTCGCCTCCAGGCGTCGACGTGGCGGTCGGAGGTGGGCCCTGGGCAGCGGCCGGGGGACTTCCGGGCGCGTGCGGCGCTGGCGCGGTACGCGGCGGACGTGCGGGTGCTGGAACAGGCGGCGGAGATCCGGTCGCAACGGCTGCACGCGCCGTTCCTCGACAACCAGGTGGTGCGGGCGTGCAGGGCCCTGCCGGAGGCGCTGCGGGTACGGCCGGGCGCGCGGGCGGCGATCCTGCGGTCCGTGCTGGAGGGCGCGGGGGTGCGGGATCTGCCGGCGGGGTGGGGGGCGCCGGCGGTCCCCACGTCGGCGGTGGCCGCGCGGACGGGGCTGCGGGTGGCGGCGGGGTCGCTGATCGCGCTGTTCGACACGCCGCTGCTGGCGCAGGCGGGGCTGGTGGAGGCACGGGTCGTGCGGAAGGCGTTGCGGGGGGCGGCGGAGGGGGAGCCGCTGCCGCTGGACGGGCTGGCGGACCTGGTGGCGCTGGAGGTGTGGCTGCGGAGGCTGCTGGCGCGGCGGGGAACGTGCTGGACGGGGACGCCGGCGAGGCAGAGGGCGGTGCCTGCTGGGATCGTGCCGCAGCGGGGGGCGTTGGGGGCGGGGGCCGCGGGGTCGCGCTGAGCGCGGCGGGGTCTTCGCATTGCGGCTCTCGGCCTCGCAGGGCTGTTGTCCACGCCTGCGGCGCAGGGTCGCGGTCCGGTGAGGGCTGAGGTGCGATGCCTGCGGCGCAGGGTCGCTGTCCGGTGGGGGCTGATGTAGCGCCCACGGCCGGTGGGTGGCACGGGGTCGCGCTGGGGGCGGACGTCCTCGGTCTGGCGCGATCGTGCGGGTTGCAGAGGCGGAGGGCGTTGACGCGCCGGCCGCTGCGGGCGCCCACCCCCACCCCGCCCCCTCCCCGCCGTGGGCGGCTGGACCGACACCGGTGGCGGGCGGCGGCCGCACGTGTCGCCATCCGCGGGCATTCGTGCCTCCCCCAGTGGCTCAAGGGCCTGGGAGGTGCCCCCAGGGCGATGGGGGTACCTCCCGCTCATGGGGGTCTCCCCGCTCGAGCGGAGTCGAGAGTGGGGGAGAAGCCGAGAGTGGGGGAGGGTGGGCGCGGCGGCACCTCGTTGGCGCCGAGGTGCGCCGACTCCCCCCGGCCCGCACCGACTCAGGGTGCGACTCGGTACACCGATGCGTGCGATTCCCCCGCTGCCCGACAAGCACCCCGCACGGGTAAGGCCGGCACCCGTGGCGTACGGGTGCCGGCGCCCGCCGTTGACAGGTGACCGCAGGTCAGGAAGGCCTGCTGCGGAGGCCCTCCAGGAGGATGTCCAGGAGGCGGGCGGACGCGGCCGCCTGCTGAGCCGCGTCCGGAAGGGAGGGCGCGGCCGTGGCTATCACGAGCAGCACGTCGGACACGGACACGTCCGCCCGCAACTCCCCCGCCGCCCGGGCCCGCTCCACCAACTGCCCGACCACGTCGAGCAGCTCCGCCGCACCGCCGTCGTCCTCCGCCCGCTCCTCGGGCACGAGCCGCAGCTCCCCCGCCGGCTGCGTCCGCTGCTGCGGCAGCCGCGCGTGCTCCGACAGCCCCCGCTCCTCCGCGACGCCGACCCGCAGCACCTGCGGCGGCAGCAGCCGCCCCGCGCCGGAGGCGACCGACGTGCGCAGGAAGCGCGACAGCGCCGACCACGGCTCGTCCTCCTGCCCCAGAGCGGCACGCGCCTGCTCCGTCAGCCGGGACGTCTCCTCCTCGGCGATCCGCCGTACGAGCACGTCCTTGCTCGGGAACCGCCGGTACACCGTGCCGACGCCGACCCGTGCCCGGCGCGCCACGTCCTCCATCGGCGCGCCGTACCCCAGCTCGCCGAAGACCTCACGCGCCGCACGCAGCACGTGCTCCAGGTTGCGCTGGGCGTCGACGCGCAGCGGTGTGGTGCGTGTGCCGTCCGGGCGCCCGCCGGAGACGGCGCTCATCGTCGCTCCAGAGGCGACAGCGGACGACCATCGAGAGTCCTGAACATGCATGTGTATCCCCCGGTAATGACGTCTCCCCCCGGAGACTCTCCCCGCCATTGACGTCCGGGGCGTGAAAACGGGACCGGCCTGTCGGTCCCGCCCGTCGCGGACCCGATGAGCACATCCCCCTGCACCCCGTCGACACATGAACATAGTTGAGAGGGGGTCAATTCAGAAGGGGCACGTTCCGCACGGAGCGCCCCTCGATCGGAGCACGAGTCGTATACGTCCCGAATGTTCCGTGACGGTAGAGCCGATCATGCGGTGTGACCTGCGGTGACCGGGACCATGTCGGTAATTCGGCCAACCACCGGCAGGGGCGTCCTCCGGTCACACAATTCGTCGGGGCTGTGGACAAACGGAAGCGACGGGTGCGTCATGGGAGGGTGAAGGAACGTGCGCGCATTCTCGTTGTCGGCGGCGGCTACGTCGGGATGTACACGGCCCTGCGCCTGCAGCGGAGACTGAAACGCGAGCTCGGAAGGGGAGAGGCCGAGATCACGGTCGTCACGCCGGAACCGTACATGACGTACCAGCCGTTCCTGCCCGAAGCGGCCGCCGGTGCCATTTCCCCTCGTCACGTCGTCGTACCGCTGCGTCGTGTTCTCGACCGGTGCCGCGTCGTCATCGGGGAGGCCACGGCCGTCGACCACGCCGCGCGCACGGCCACCGTCCGCACCCCGGCCACCGAGGAGGAGGGGACGGACGGCAGGCGGATCGAGTACGACGAGCTGGTTCTGGCACCCGGGTCGGTCGCGCGCACCTTGCCGATTCCGGGACTCGCCGATCACGCCATCGGCTTCAAGACCGTGGAGGAGGCCATCGGGCTGCGCAACCACGTCCTCGAGCAGATGGACATCGCCTCGTCGACGCGTGACCCGGGGGTGAGGGACGCCGCCCTGACGTTCGTCTTCGTCGGCGGCGGCTACGCGGGCGTGGAGGCGCTCGGCGAGCTGGAGGACATGGCCCGCTACGCCACGCGGTACTACCACAACGTCCGCCCCGAGGACATGAAGTGGATCCTGGTGGAGGCGTCGGACCGGATCCTCCCCGAGGTGGGTGAGGAGATGGGGCGCTACACCGTGACGGAACTGCGGCGGCGCAACATCGACGTGCGCCTCGAGACGCGGCTGGACTCCTGCGCCGACCGGGTGGCCGTGCTGAGCGACGGCTCGCGCTTCCCGACGCGGACCGTCGTGTGGACCGCCGGAGTGAAACCGCATCCCGTGCTGGCCGCCACCGACCTGCCCCTGAACGAGCGCGGCCGGCTGCGCTGCACCGCCGAGCTGGCTGTCGAGGGCGCCCCCCACGCCTGGGCCGCCGGTGACGCCGCAGCCGTACCCGACGTCACCGCGGGGGAGGCGGGGCGGGAATGCGCGCCCAACGCGCAGCACGCCCTGCGCCAGGCCCGGGTGCTCGGTGACAACGTCGTCCACTCCCTGCGCGGCGAACCTCTGGAGACGTACGCCCACAAGTACGCCGGGTCCGTGGCCTCCCTGGGGCTGCACAAAGGGGTCGCCCAGGTCTACGGGCGCAAGCTGAAGGGCTACCCCGCCTGGCTGATGCACCGGACGTACCACCTCAGCCGGGTTCCGACCTTCAATCGCAAGGCGCGCGTGGCCGCGGAGTGGACCCTCGCGGGCCTCTTCAAGCGGGAGATCGTCTCCCTCGGATCACTCGAACATCCTCGAGCGGAGTTCGAACTGGCGGCCGGTGGAAAGCCTTCCCACGACCCACCGCACAACCCGAAGGGGTCGTCCTGACCGGACCCAGGAACTCCTGGGACCGGACCGGCGTCTAGCGGATGTCGGCCCGGCCGGACCCTGCCACACTGGTCCACCACCGCGGGCGGGAGGGCCCGCCCCGGTGCGGCCCCCGGGCCCCGGCCGGTTCCGGTATCCGGCCGCCGACAACTACACGAGGCAAGGATTCGTGAACTTCACGCGCTGGAGCGCCCGGCTCCCCGGAACGCAGCGCCGCGCCGCAGCGCGGACCGAGCAGACGGCACCCCCGGACCGGCGGGGGGAGGGCTCCGTGCCCGCGGCCCGCGCGGAGAGGCTCACCGACGGGGACCGGCCGCTGCCGGCCGTCGACGAACTGGGGGTCCGCGGGGTCCTCGACCGGGTCCCCTGCCTCGTCGCCCTGGTCCACGGCCCGGACCACCGCATCGCCTACCTCAACGACGCCTACACGGCCGCCTTCGGCCTCCGCCCCGTCGGCGCGCCCGCCAGGGGAGCCCTTCCGGAGCTCGACGAGCTGGGCCTGCTGCCCCTCCTCGACCAGGTCCTGCGCAGCGGCAAGCCCCGGACGGTCAAGTCCCGCAAGGCGCCTGACGGCCGCTCGTACACGTTCACCTGCACGCCGGCCGGGGAGGGTGACGGCCGCGGCGTGCTGGTCTTCGCCACCGACGTCACCGACCACGCCGAGGCCGCCGAGCGGCTGCGCGCCAGCGAGCGCCGGCAGCGCGAGACCGCCGTCACCCTCCAGCGCTCCCTGCTCCCGCAGGAGCTGGAGGAGCCCGACGACCTGCGCGTCGCCGCCACCTACCACCCCGGCGGCACCGAGGCGGCCGTCGGCGGCGACTGGTACGACGTCATCACCCTCGGCGGCGGACGCACCGCCCTGGTCATCGGCGACGTGATGGGACGAGGGGTGCGCGCGGCGGCGGTCATGGGACAGCTCCGCACCGCCGTCCGGGCGTACGCGCGCCTGGACCTCCCGCCCCACGAGGTGCTCCAGCTGCTCGACGGCCTCGCCATGGAGATCGACGCCAACCAGATCGCCACCTGCGTCTACGCCATCCACGACCCGAACGAGGGCCGCCTGGTGTACGCCTCCGCGGGGCATCTCCCCATCCTGGTGCGCGACGAGAACGGCACCGTCCGGCGCGCCGACGAACCGACCGGCCCCCCGCTGGGCACCGGCGGCTGGATGCACGCCTCCGGCTCCGTGCCGCTCGGCCCGGGATCCACCGCCGTCCTCTACACCGACGGACTGGTCGAGCGCCGCGACGAGGACCTCGACGAGGGCATCGCCTCCCTGGAGCGCGCCCTGGCCGGAGCGACCGGCGGCCCCCAGGTCGTCTGCGACCGCCTGGTCCGCTCGGCCGGCGTCACTCCGGAGCACGACGACGACGTCGCCGTCCTGGTCCTGCAGCATCCGGCGCGCTCCGGCCCGGACCGCGAGCTGTTCCGCAACGCCGCGCTGGAACTGCTCGGCGGGGTCGAGGCGGCGCCCCGCGCGCGTGCCTTCGCGTCCGGAGTCCTGACCAGCTGGCGCTTCCCCGCCGAGCTGCACGACCTCGGCGTGCTGGCGACCAGCGAACTGGTCGCCAACTCCCTCCAGCACGGCACACCCCCGATGCGCCTGCGCCTGCGCCGCACCGACCGCCGCCTGATCATCGAGGTGACCGACGGCGACGACCATCTGCCCAGGCGCCGCCGCGCGGAGCCCGGCGACGAGTCCGGCCGGGGCATCGCCATCGTCGCGACGATCGCCTCCGCCTGGGGCAGCAGACGCACCCCGGGCGGCGGCAAGGCCGTCTGGTGCGAGTTCCTGCTGCCGAAGACCGCCGACGTCGGCCTCTGACGCGCGCGGTCAGGCCGGAGCCGGCGCCTGTTCGGTACCGCCCTGCGCCACGACCCGGCTGCCCGCGGCCGACGGCTGGTCCTGCACGGCGGTGAGCCGGCGCCCGAGCCGCAGGGCCAGCACGGTGATCCCCAGCGAGAACAGCAGGAACACCACGATGTACGGCGCGTGCAGCGAGGCCGCCATCGGCCCGCCCACCGCCGGACCCACGGCCAGCGCGAGCTGCTTCACCAGGGCGAACGCCGAGTTGTACTGACCGGCCATCCCGGCCGGCGCCAGGTCGGCGACCAGCGGCGCCAGCGTCGGCGACAGCATCGCCTCCCCGAGCCCGAACAGCGCGTACGTCGAGACGAACGCCGCCGTCGCCATCTCCTGACTGGCACCACCCAGCCCCGCGTACCCGGCCACGGCCCACGCCACGGCCCAGATCAGACCCACGGACGCGATCACACGCGACCGCTTCCGCCGCTCCACGAAGCGGAGCACCGCGAACTGCGCGACGACGATCACCAGCGTGTTCGCCGCCAGCGCCGTCCCCAGCGTGGAGGTGGAGATCCCGGCGGCCTCCACGCCGTACGCGCTCAGGCCCGACTCGAACTGGCCGTAGCAGGCGAAGAACAGCACGAAGCCCAGCACGCACAGCTGCACCATGGCCCGGTTGCCCAGCAGCTGCTTCCAGCTGCCCTTGGCCGATTGCGCGGGCGTGCCGTCGATCCGCGGCGAGCGCGGCATCCGCACCGTGGACATCACCACGACCAGCAGCAGGAACATCACCGCCTGGATGGCGAAGAGAAGGGTGAACGAGCCCGCTTTCCTCGGGTCGACGAGGTGGCCGCCGATGAGGCCGCCGACGCCGAGCCCGAGGTTCTGCAGGAAGAACTGCATGGCGAACGCGCGCGACCGGGTCTCCGGACCGGAGCAGTCCACGATCATCGTGGCCAGGGCCGGCTGCATGACCGCCTGTCCCGCGCCGAGCGCCGCCGCGGACAGCAGCACGGTCGTGGCGCTCGCCGACAGCCCCAGGCTGAGCGAGCCGATCGCGGCGGTGAGCAGGGCGGAGAGCAGCACCGGCAGGGCACCGCGCCGGACGATCGCCCGTCCGGCCAGCGGCAGCACGATCAGCGCGGCCACGGCGAAGACGGCCAGGACCATCCCCGCCGTCATCGGCCCCAGCCCGCGCACCTGCGCCACATAGACGTACAGGTACGGGACCGTGAAGCCCAGCCCGAAAGCGCTGAGTGCGTTGCCCACGTGGATCCGGCGCATCGCTGCGCCCATCGCCCTGGTCACGTTCACCTCTCTCACTAGTTAGGAGTGAAGACTTAGAAGCTAAAGTTCGAAGCTAAAGAGTACACAGAGAAGGACTTCAAGGCAAAGAAGGGGCGTGCCATACTGCGGGCATGGCCGACACCCCCGGCGTGGAAGAGCCGACCCTCGAAGAGCAGATCGCCGCGTACCAGCGCGAGTTCCAGGACCTCGACCCCCAGGTCGAGAAGATCGTCAACGCGCTGTCCCGGCTCAACCGCCGCATGAACGTCGCCTACGGCCGCCAGACCGCCGAGCTCGGCATCACCAACGCCGACTGGGAGGTCCTCAAGGCGCTCGTCCTCTCCGGCGCCCCTTATCGGATGGGCCCCAGCGACCTCGCCAAGCGCCTGGGTCTGACCCCGGCCGCCATGACCCACCGGATCGACCGGATGGTCGCCGAGGGTCTGGTCACCAGGGAGCGGGACGAGAACAACCGGGTACGCGTCATCGTCGAGCTCACCCCGGCCGGCCGGGAGAAGTGGCAGGAGGCCATGCGGATGGCCACCGTCTTCGAGGCGGACCTCCTCCAGGACCTCAGCGCGGAGGAGCGGACCGCCCTCGGGGAGGTGCTGACGCGCCTGCTCCGCAGGGTGGAGGACGCCCAGCCCGACGCCGGCGGACGCCTGACCGACCTGGACTGAAAGATCTTGGGCTGGGGGACTTGACGCGGCCTCGCGCGATCCGTAAAGTTCTTCGGGTTGCCACGGGGCCGTAACGGTTCTCCGGCAGCACTTCCGCCGCGAAAGCGGCAACCAAACCCGAGCACGACCTCCCAGTGGGACCGATTTCGGCGTGTCCGCATGCCTGAATTCAATTCCACACCCTCGATTTGGGAAACAGGGAGAGAGTCCGCTAAGGTTTGAGACGTCGGAACGGCCCGCAACGGCCGGAAAGACAGACCCCGCTGACTGGGGGTCAGGTCGAGAAAACGATCTGATAGAGTCGGAAACGCAAGACCGAAGGGAAGCGCCCGGAGGAAAGCCCGAGAGGGTGAGTACGAAGGAAGCGTCCGTTCCTTGAGAACTCAACAGCGTGCCAAAAGTCAACGCCAGATATGTTGATACCCCGTCCATCCGGTTTCGGATGGTCGAGGTTCCTTTGAAAAAACACAGCGAGGACGCTGTGAACGTCGGGACTATTCCTCCCGATGTTCCGCTCTCGTGATGTGTGCACCCGCGCTTTTAATTAAGCACTGTCGGGTAAACATTCACGGAGAGTTTGATCCTGGCTCAGGACGAACGCTGGCGGCGTGCTTAACACATGCAAGTCGAACGATGAACCTCCTTCGGGAGGGGATTAGTGGCGAACGGGTGAGTAACACGTGGGCAATCTGCCCTGCACTCTGGGACAAGCCCTGGAAACGGGGTCTAATACCGGATACTGACCCGCTTGGGCATCCAAGCGGTTCGAAAGCTCCGGCGGTGCAGGATGAGCCCGCGGCCTATCAGCTTGTTGGTGAGGTAATGGCTCACCAAGGCGACGACGGGTAGCCGGCCTGAGAGGGCGACCGGCCACACTGGGACTGAGACACGGCCCAGACTCCTACGGGAGGCAGCAGTGGGGAATATTGCACAATGGGCGAAAGCCTGATGCAGCGACGCCGCGTGAGGGATGACGGCCTTCGGGTTGTAAACCTCTTTCAGCAGGGAAGAAGCGAAAGTGACGGTACCTGCAGAAGAAGCGCCGGCTAACTACGTGCCAGCAGCCGCGGTAATACGTAGGGCGCGAGCGTTGTCCGGAATTATTGGGCGTAAAGAGCTCGTAGGCGGCTTGTCACGTCGGTTGTGAAAGCCCGGGGCTTAACCCCGGGTCTGCAGTCGATACGGGCAGGCTAGAGTTCGGTAGGGGAGATCGGAATTCCTGGTGTAGCGGTGAAATGCGCAGATATCAGGAGGAACACCGGTGGCGAAGGCGGATCTCTGGGCCGATACTGACGCTGAGGAGCGAAAGCGTGGGGAGCGAACAGGATTAGATACCCTGGTAGTCCACGCCGTAAACGGTGGGCACTAGGTGTGGGCGACATTCCACGTCGTCCGTGCCGCAGCTAACGCATTAAGTGCCCCGCCTGGGGAGTACGGCCGCAAGGCTAAAACTCAAAGGAATTGACGGGGGCCCGCACAAGCGGCGGAGCATGTGGCTTAATTCGACGCAACGCGAAGAACCTTACCAAGGCTTGACATACACCGGAAAGCATCAGAGATGGTGCCCCCCTTGTGGTCGGTGTACAGGTGGTGCATGGCTGTCGTCAGCTCGTGTCGTGAGATGTTGGGTTAAGTCCCGCAACGAGCGCAACCCTTGTCCCGTGTTGCCAGCAGGCCCTTGTGGTGCTGGGGACTCACGGGAGACCGCCGGGGTCAACTCGGAGGAAGGTGGGGACGACGTCAAGTCATCATGCCCCTTATGTCTTGGGCTGCACACGTGCTACAATGGCCGGTACAATGAGCTGCGATACCGCGAGGTGGAGCGAATCTCAAAAAGCCGGTCTCAGTTCGGATTGGGGTCTGCAACTCGACCCCATGAAGTCGGAGTCGCTAGTAATCGCAGATCAGCATTGCTGCGGTGAATACGTTCCCGGGCCTTGTACACACCGCCCGTCACGTCACGAAAGTCGGTAACACCCGAAGCCGGTGGCCCAACCCCTTGTGGGAGGGAGCTGTCGAAGGTGGGACTGGCGATTGGGACGAAGTCGTAACAAGGTAGCCGTACCGGAAGGTGCGGCTGGATCACCTCCTTTCTAAGGAGCACTTCTCACCAACTCCGGTTGGTCAGAGACCAGTTCATCAGCGAACGTCTGATGCTGGTTGCTCATGGGTGGAACGTTGACTACTCGGCATCGTCAGCCAACTCGGGCTGCCAGTACTGCTCTTCGGAGCGTGGAACGCAGGTCACGAGGGGCGAGGGTGTCGGGCACGCTGTTGGGTGTCTGAGGGTACGGCCGTGTGGTCGCCTTCAGTGCCGGCCCCAGTGCACTCCGGGTTTGCCCCGGGGGTGATGGGTGGTTGGTCGTTGTTTGAGAACTGCACAGTGGACGCGAGCATCTGTGGCCAAGTTTTTAAGGGCGCACGGTGGATGCCTTGGCACCAGGAACCGATGAAGGACGTGGGAGGCCACGATAGGCCCCGGGGAGTCGTCAACCAGGCTTTGATCCGGGGGTGTCCGAATGGGGAAACCCGGCAGTCGTCATGGGCTGTCACCCTTGCCTGAACACATAGGGCAAGTGGAGGGAACGCGGGGAAGTGAAACATCTCAGTACCCGCAGGAAGAGAAAACAACCGTGATTCCGGGAGTAGTGGCGAGCGAAACCGGATGAGGCCAAACCGTATGCGTGTGAGACCCGGCAGGGGTTGCGCATTCGGGGTTGTGGGATCTCTCTTTCATGGTCTGCCGGCCATGAGGCGAGTCAGAAACCGTTGATGTAGGCGAAGGACATGCGAAAGGTCCGGCGTAGAGGGTAAGACCCCCGTAGTCGAAACGTCAGCGGCTCGTTTGAGAGACACCCAAGTAGCACGGGGCCCGAGAAATCCCGTGTGAATCTGGCGGGACCACCCGCTAAGCCTAAATATTCCCTGGTGACCGATAGCGGATAGTACCGTGAGGGAATGGTGAAAAGTACCGCGGGAGCGGAGTGAAATAGTACCTGAAACCGTGTGCCTACAAGCCGTGGGAGCGTCGCGTTGAGTGCTTGCACTCAACGTCGTGACTGCGTGCCTTTTGAAGAATGAGCCTGCGAGTTTGCGGTGTGTTGCGAGGTTAACCCGGGTGGGGAAGCCGTAGCGAAAGCGAGTCCGAACAGGGCGCTGTAGTAGCACGCTCAAGACCCGAAGCGGAGTGATCTAGCCATGGGCAGGTTGAAGCGGAGGTAAGACTTCGTGGAGGACCGAACCCACCAGGGTTGAAAACCTGGGGGATGACCTGTGGTTAGGGGTGAAAGGCCAATCAAACTCCGTGATAGCTGGTTCTCCCCGAAATGCATTTAGGTGCAGCGTCGTGTGTTTCTTGCCGGAGGTAGAGCACTGGATAGGCGATGGGCCCTACCGGGTTACTGACCTTAGCCAAACTCCGAATGCCGGTAAGTGAGAGCGCGGCAGTGAGACTGTGGGGGATAAGCTCCATGGTCGAGAGGGAAACAGCCCAGAGCATCGACTAAGGCCCCTAAGCGTACGCTAAGTGGGAAAGGATGTGGAGTCGCACAGACAACCAGGAGGTTGGCTTAGAAGCAGCCACCCTTGAAAGAGTGCGTAATAGCTCACTGGTCTAGTGATTCCGCGCCGACAATGTAGCGGGGCTCAAGCGTACCGCCGAAGTCGTGTCATTGCGATATGTACCCCCAACGGGGATCGTGATGGGTAGGGGAGCGTCGTCTGCCGGGTGAAGCAGCCGCGTAAGCGAGTTGTGGACGGTTGACGAGTGAGAATGCAGGCATGAGTAGCGATTCACACGTGAGAAACGTGTGCGCCGATTGACTAAGGGTTCCTGGGTCAAGCTGATCTGCCCAGGGTAAGTCGGGACCTAAGGCGAGGCCGACAGGCGTAGTCGATGGATAACCGGTTGATATTCCGGTACCCGCTGTGAAGCGTCAAACATCGAATCCAGTGATGCTAAGCCCGTGAAGCCGCCGGCTGAGTCTTCGGACGAGGTCGGAGTGGTGGAGCCGGTGACCCGAGCTGGTAGTAGGTGAGTGATGGGGTGACGCAGGAAGGTAGTCCATCCCGGGCGGTGGTTGTCCCGGGGTAAGGGTGTAGGACGTCAGGTAGGTAAATCCGCCTGGCATGTGTCTGAGACCTGATGCCGAGCCGATTGTGGTGAAGTGGATGATCCTATGCTGTCGAGAAAAGCCTCTAGCGAGTTTCATGGCGGCCCGTACCCTAAACCGACTCAGGTGGTCAGGTAGAGAATACCGAGGCGTTCGGGTGAACTATGGTTAAGGAACTCGGCAAAATGCCCCCGTAACTTCGGGAGAAGGGGGGCCACATCCGGTGATGAGCTTCGCGCTCTGAGCTGGGGGTGGCCGCAGAGACCAGCGAGAAGCGACTGTTTACTAAAAACACAGGTCCGTGCGAAGCCGTAAGGCGATGTATACGGACTGACGCCTGCCCGGTGCTGGAACGTTAAGGGGACCGGTTAGCTTGGATTCGTCCAGGCGAAGCTGAGAACTTAAGCGCCAGTAAACGGCGGTGGTAACTATAACCATCCTAAGGTAGCGAAATTCCTTGTCGGGTAAGTTCCGACCTGCACGAATGGCGTAACGACTTCTCGACTGTCTCAACCATAGGCCCGGTGAAATTGCACTACGAGTAAAGATGCTCGTTTCGCGCAGCAGGACGGAAAGACCCCGGGACCTTTACTACAGTTTGATATTGGTGTTCGGTTCGGCTTGTGTAGGATAGCTGGGAGACTTTGAGCATCGGACGCCAGTTCGGTGGGAGTCGTCGTTGAAATACCAGTCTGGTCGTGCTGGATGTCTAACCTGGGTCCGTGATCCGGATCAGGGACAGTGTCTGATGGGTAGTTTAACTGGGGCGGTTGCCTCCTAAAGGGTAACGGAGGCGCCCAAAGGTTCCCTCAGCCTGGTTGGTAATCAGGTGTTGAGTGTAAGTGCACAAGGGAGCTTGACTGTGAGACCGACGGGTCGAGCAGGGACGAAAGTCGGGACTAGTGATCCGGCGGTGGCTTGTGGAAGCGCCGTCGCTCAACGGATAAAAGGTACCCCGGGGATAACAGGCTGATCTTCCCCAAGAGTCCATATCGACGGGATGGTTTGGCACCTCGATGTCGGCTCGTCGCATCCTGGGGCTGGAGTCGGTCCCAAGGGTTGGGCTGTTCGCCCATTAAAGCGGTACGCGAGCTGGGTTTAGAACGTCGTGAGACAGTTCGGTCCCTATCCGCTGTGCGCGTAGGAGTCTTGAGAAGGGCTGTCCCTAGTACGAGAGGACCGGGACGGACGAACCTCTGGTGTGCCAGTTGTTCTGCCAAGGGCATGGCTGGTTGGCTACGTTCGGGAGGGATAACCGCTGAAAGCATCTAAGCGGGAAGCCTGCTTCGAGATGAGGACTCCCACCTCCTAGAGAGGGTAAGGCTCCCAGTAGACGACTGGGTTGATAGGCCGGATATGGAAGCACGGTAACGTGTGGAGTTGACCGGTACTAATAGGCCGAGGGCTTGTCCTCAGTTGCTCGCGTCCACTGTGTTGGTTCTGAAACCACGAACAACCCCATGCCATGGTCACGGCATGCCGGTGGTTGTCAGTTTCATAGTGTTTCGGTGGTCATAGCGTAGGGGAAACGCCCGGTTACATTCCGAACCCGGAAGCTAAGCCTTACAGCGCCGATGGTACTGCAGGGGGGACCCTGTGGGAGAGTAGGACGCCGCCGAACAATTCTTGTATGAGAGCCCCCGTGCCATCCGGCACGGGGGCTTTCTGCGTTCTACGGCCTCACCAGTCCCGTTTCGTACGCGCAGATCACCGCCTGGACCCGGTCCCGTGAAGCCGTCTTCGCGAGGACGCGGCTCACATGGGTCTTCACGGTGGACTCGGCGAGGTGGAGGCGCTCGGCGATCTCCGTGTTCGTCCAGCCTTTTCCGATGACCGTCAGGATCTCGCGTTCGCGGTCCGTCAGCGCGGCCAGACGGGGGTCGGCAGCAGAAGGTTCGGTCGTGCCGGCGGGGAGATGGTGGACGTAGGCGTCCAGAAGCCGGCGGGTCAGGCCGGGGGCCACCACGGCGTCTCCGGAGGCAACCGCGCGGATGCCGGAGAGGAGGTCCTCCGGCTCGGCGTCCTTGACGAGGAAGCCGGAAGCTCCCGCGCGGAGTCCCGCGTACGCGTACTCGTCCACGTCGAACGTGGTGAGGATCAGGACGCGGGTGCGGTCCCCCGAGGCGGTGATGCGGCGGGTGGCCTCGATGCCGTCCAGGCCGGGCATGCGGACGTCCATCAGGACGACGTCCGGTCTGAGGTGGGCCGCCTTGCGGATCGCCTCCGTGCCGTTGGCGGCCTCGTCCAGGACCGTCATGTCGTCCTGGCTCTCCAGCAGCATGCGGAAGCCGAAGCGCTGGAGCGGCTGGTCGTCGACGATGAGGACGGTGGTCACTGAGAGGTCTCCTCCGGGAGATACAGCCTGACGCGCCAGCCCCGCTCCGGGTGGGGGCGTGGACCGGCCTCAAGTGTGCCGCCGTACAAGGTTGTTCGCTCGCGCATTCCGCCTATGCCGCGGCCGTCCGACGGTGCGGAAGGCGGTGTTCCCGTGCCCGTGTCGGTGACGTCGACGGTCACGGCGCCCCGCTCCCCGTGCGTGATGGTGATGTCGGCGGTCGCTCCGGGGCCGGCGTGCTTGAGGGTGTTGGTGAGGGCTTCCTGCACCACTCGGTACACGGTGAGCTGCCGCCCAGGGGGACACGTGGCCCGTCCTTCGGTGTGGACGTGGACCGGGAGGCCCGCTGTGCGGACGCTGTCGACTAGCTGGTCCAGGTCGGTGAGGCCCGGCTGCGGGGTCCGTTGGGCGGGGGTCGCGGTGTCGTCGTCGCGGAGGACGTCCAGGAGCCGGCGGAGGTCGGCGAGGGCCTGTCGGCTGACGGTACCGATGGCGTCCAGGGCCTGACCGGCACGTTCCGGGGACGCGCCGGCCGCGTATTTCCCGCCGTCGGCGAGCCCGGTGATGACGGACAGGTTGTGGCCGACGATGTCGTGCATCTCGCGGGCGATACGGGCGCGTTCGGCGGCTGTGGCGAGCTGGGCCTGCTGGTCGCGTTCGACGGCCAGCCGCCGTGCCCGTTCCTCGAGGGACGCCAGGTGGTCCCTGCGGGAACGGACCGCGATGCCGAACAGCGCCGTGAGGGCGAAGCCCCAGAGCGCGGGGCCCATGGCGGCGTCCCAGGCCGCGAGCGGATAACGCAAGGCGCCCGGGACGAGCGGCAGGACGACGACGAGGAAGGCCGGGCCCAGCTGCTTCAGCGGACGGTGCAGGGCGAGGCTGAACACCGGGACGAGCTGGAGGAGATGAGCCTGGAGGACCGCCCCCGACCAGCTGTTGACGAGCGCGAACGGCGCGGTGGCCAGGAGGACCGGCATCGGGTGGCTGCGGCGCCACAGGAGCGGCAGCGTGAAACCCAGACTGAGGACGACCAGATGTGTGTCCGGCACGTCGAGGTTCTGGGCGGTCCTGCGCCATCCGCTGCTGGCGTAGTCCGTCAGTGCGGCCGCCACCCAGAACACGGTGGCCGTCACGTCCCACACGTACGGCTTGCGCCGGTCGAAGAGGCGCACCGATGCCAGCAGGCGGTGCAGGCGGTCCGTGAGCGCGGGGCGTCGTCCCGGCGTCTCCCTCACACTCAGACGTCCCTTCGCTTCAGCAACGCCGCGGCCACCGCCGTCGTCCCCAAGGCCCACAGGCTCAGGGCGAGCAGGGAGAGGCCGGGGGAGGGCGCTCCGGCGACGGCGTCCAGGGCCGAGACGTTGCCCACGGCCTGGGCAGGGAAGTATTCGACGGCCTTGTCCACGGCGTCAACCGGGAGCAGCCCGACGACCTCCGGCGCCACCATGACGCCGCCGACGAACGCCCCGATGCCGCCGGCCACGGAGCGCAGCAGCCCGCCGAGCGCCATGGCGAAGACGGTCAGCGCGGTGATGCCGACGGCCGAGCCGGCCAGTGCCGCGAGGACGCCCGGGTCGGTGAGGGAGGCTTCCTGGTCGGTGCCGGCCAGGAACGTCTGCGCCAGCGCATGGCCGGCGACGCAGGTGACCAGGGTGAGCGGGAGCACGACGGCGGTCAGCACACCGGCCTTCGCCCACAGCACGGGCGCCCGTCGGGGAACGGCCGTCAGCGTGGCGCGGATGGTGCCGGTCGTGTACTCGCCCGCGGTGAAGAGGACACCGAGCACGGGCAGCGAGATCGTCGCGATCTGCGTCCCGGCCAGGCCGAGCTCGATCGGGTCGACGAACTCCCTGTTCCCGGTCTCGTAGTGGGCGGAGACGACCAGACCGAGGCCGACGATGGAGACGGCGGAGAACAGCAAGGTGATCCAGGTGGAGCGGAGCGTCGCCAGCTTGTGCCACTCGGAGCGCAGGACGCGGGACGGGGTGACCCGGTAGGGGGCGGTGGTGGTCATGCGGCTGCTCCCTGCGCGCCGGTGTACTCGACGGTGTCGTGGGTGAGGGTCATGAAGGCGTCCTCCAGCGAGGCCGTGGACGGGGTGAGTTCGAAGAGGGGGACACCGTGGGCGGCGGCGGTGCGGCCGATGTGCTCGGCCGTGGTGCCGCGGATCTCCAGAGCGCCGGCGGTGGCGGTGATGTCGACGCCTGGGGCCCGGAGCAGGCCGGTGAGGGTGTCCGGGTCGGGGGTGACCACGCGGACCGTCGCCGCGCCCGAGTCCCGTACGAAGTCGGTGACCGTGGTGTCCGCCAGGAGGCGGCCGCGGCCGATGACGATCAGGTGGTCAACGGTGAGGGCCATTTCGCTCATCAGGTGGGAGGAGACCAGGACGGTGCGGCCCTCGGCGGCGAGGGACTTGAGAAGGGTGCGGATCCACCGGACGCCCTCGGGGTCGAGACCGTTGACCGGCTCGTCGAGGACGAGGGTGGCCGGGTCGCCGAGCAACGCGGCGGCGATGCCGAGGCGTTGTCCCATGCCGAGGGAGAAGCCCTTGACCCGGCGGTCCGCCACCTCGGTGAGGCCGGTGAGATCCAGGACCTCGTCGACCCGCCTTCTCGGGAGGCCGTGCGTCAGGGCCAGTCCGCGCAAGTGGTGGCGGGCGGTGCGGCCGGGGTGGACGGAGCGGGCCTCCAGGAGGGCGCCGACCTCGGTGAGGGGCGCGGGGTGGGCGGCGTAGGCGCGGCCGCCGACGGTGGCCCGGCCGGACGTCGGGGCGTCCAGTCCGAGGATCATCCGCATGGTGGTGGACTTGCCGGCGCCGTTCGGACCGAGGAAGCCGGTCACGGTGCCGGGGCGGACGGTGAAGGACAGGTCGGTGACGGCCGTCCTGCCGTTCCTGCCGCCGTAGCGTTTCGTGAGGTGCTGCGCCGTAATCATGGGTCGATGCTCGTCGGCGCGGGGGCGGCGGGCGTCGGACGGCGGCCCTATTCCTTGGAAGGCCGTGGTACCCCGGTACTACCGTGGCCGCATGAGCTACAAGGTCCGTTCCCTGCGCGTCGACGAGTGGCCCCTGGCCAAGGCTCTGCGGCTGGAGGCGCTGCGGGATCCCGTGGCGTCCATCGCCTTCATGGAGACCTACGAGTCCGCCGTCGCCCGGCCGGAGTCCTTCTGGCGGGAGCGGGCCGAGCGGAGTGCCGAAGGGGCGTCCGGGGCGCAGCAGATCATCGCCGAGGGGCCGGACGGGGAGTGGGTCGGCACGGTCACCGTGCTGATGGAGGAGGCCGGGACCAGGGACTGGGCCGGGATGCCCGTCGAGCGGCTCCAGGGGCATCTGGTCGCGGTGTACGTGCAGCCGGAGCACCGGGGCATCGGGCTCACCGAGGTGCTCTTCGACGCCGGTCTCGAGTGGGCGTGGGCGCGGGGCGCCGAGCGGGTGCGGCTGCTCGTGCACGAGGACAACGCGCGGGCGCTGCGGGCCTACCGGAGGGCCGGGTTCACCGAGACCGGGCTGATCACGACGCTGGGTTCCGACCCGGGCGGGCGAGAGCTGGAGCTGGCCGTGGAGCGGCCGGACCCGGAGTCAGACGGGTAGTTCCGCGTGCGGCCAGCGGGCGCGGGCCTGCTCGCGGGAGCGCAGGAGGGCCACCGTGGGCATGCCGCGCTCGGGCCCGGCGGTGAGGAGCTCCGGGAGCTGGGGGAGAGGGGCCACCGCCGCCACGTCGTCCAGGACGAGGGTGAGTGGTGGGTCGAGCCGACCGGAGGATGACCGTTCGGCCATGCGCCGGCCGTGCTCGACCACGTACGAGACGAGCGCCGTGAGCAGGGGCATGGCGCCCGGACCGGTGCGCGGATCCTCGATGGATGCGCCCACGACGTAAAGCGTTCCCCCTTCGTGGATGAAGGAATCCAAGGCGAGGGCATCACTTCGGTGCGGATTGCAGGCTTCCCGGACGTTGACCGTGGAGAGAGCCGCCAGCGCACGCGCCGTCAGCTGCTGGGCCATGTCCCGGCGTTCGGGGTGCGCGGTGAGCGCCGCCTCGAGCTCGCCCGCCGAGCCGGACGCCGCCCTGGGATGCGTGCGCAGGACCCGTACGGCGTCCTGGACCTGGAGGCCCTGTGCCCAGCGGTGCACGTGGCGGACGGTGCGGCCGTCGACGGCGGCCGCGTGCAGGTAGCTGCGGAGCAGCAGTTCGGCGGTGTCGCCGAGCTGCTGGTCGAGCCGTGAGGTGGGGCGGACGGGGGCGAGGAGCGCCGCCGCGCGTGCGGTCGCCGTGTCCTTGTCCTCGCAGCCGGCGGTGGGCGACCAGTGGAGGCGGGCCGGGGTGTCGCAGAGGTGCGTCGGGTCGTAGAGGTGGGCGGGGCCGAGCTTGGCGCGGGCGTCCTTGGTGTCGTACCAGAGGTTCGGGTTGGACGTGAGGACGAGGGCGGGCCCCTCGGCGTCGCGTACGGCCTGTGCGGCCGTGGTGTGGCGGGTGGCCGGGGGACCGTAGTGGAGGCCGGGGGTCGTCACCTCCGCGGTGGGCCGAGGGGCCGGCTCGGGGGGTCTCGGGGCGGGGACCTCGTGCACCGGCGTGGGCTGCGGCTCCGGCTGCCGTTCGAGCACTGGGTCCGGCTGCCCTCCGAGCGCCGGCTCGGGCGCCGGCTCCGGCATCGGCTTCCGCGCCGGAAGCGCGGGCGCCTGCGTCACCGTTCCCTCCGCGCGCCGTCGCGCCCGTACCGCCCGCCAGCGGGCCACCGTGCCGAGGACGAACACGGTGAGGACCACCAGGATCATCAGCTGGCCGATGAGCAGGCCCCAGAACAAGCCGTAGCCGGAGAGTTGGGCGGGCGGGGTGTCGGGCCAGGCGCCGGGGACGTCGTGCGGTGCGGCGACCAGATGGCGCATGGCGAGCGGGGTGCGGGCGAAGGAGAGGCCGGACGGCCAGCGGCCGTGGGCGAAGAGGCCCGCGAGGCCGGTGGCCGTCCACACCATCACCGTCATGCCGAGGAGGAACGCGAGCACTCCGAGCAGCAGTCCGTCCGGGATGCCGCCGTCCTGCCCGCGCCGCTCGTCCGGTCTCACGCGTCCCCCTCCCGCCGTTCCTACGCCACCGTCGACTCGGAGTCCCCGACGTGCTGCTCCACGAAGGCCGCCGCCCGCTCCTCGGCCTCCAGCTCGGCGGCGCGCAGGGCGTCGTCGGCGAGGTCGGCGGACGACTCGGTCATCGCTCGGTCGGTGAAGACCAGTGGGCGTTCCGTCTCGGTGACCAGGTGTTTGACCACCTGGACGTTGCCGTTGACGTCCCAGACCGCGATGCCCGGGGTGAGCGTCGGGATGATCTCCACGGCCCACCTGGGCAGGCCCAGCACCCGGCCCGTGGCCCGCGCCTCGTCCGCCTTCTGGGCGTAGATGGTGCGGGTGGACGCCATCTTCAGGATCGCCGCGGCCTCCTTCGCCGCCGCTCCGTCGACCACGTCGGACAGGTGGTGGACGACCGCGACGAAGGACAGGCCGAGGCGTCGGCCGAACTTCAGCAGCCGCTGGAAGAGCTGCGCCACGAACGGGCTGTTGATGATGTGCCAGGCCTCCTCGACGAGGAAGATGCGCTTCTTCCGGTCGGGGCGGATCCAGGTGTGCTCCAGCCACACGCCGACGATCGCCATGAGGATCGGCATGGCGATGGAGTTGCGGTCGATGTGGGACAGGTCGAAGACGATGAGCGGGGCGTCCAGGTCGATGCCGACGGTCGTCGGGCCGTCGAACATGCCGCGCAGGTCACCGTCGACCAGGCGGTCGAGGACCAGCGCGACGTCCAGGCCCCACGCGCGGACGTCGTCTATGGCGACGTTCATCGCTTCCGCCGACTCCGGCTCCGGGTGGCGGAGCTGCTCGACGATGTCGGTCAGCACCGGCTGGCGTTCGACGATGGTCTCGTTGACGTAGGCGTGCGCGACCTTCAGGGCGAAGCCGGAGCGCTCGTCGAGGCCGTGCCCCATGGCGACCTCGATGATGGTCCGCAGCAGGGCGAGCTGGCCCGTGGTGGTGATCGCCGGGTCGAGCGGGTTGAGGCGGATGCCCTGGTCGAGCGCGGCCCTCGGGTCCAGGCGGATGGGTGTTATGCCCAGCTCCTGGGCGATGAGGTTCCACTCGCCGGCGCCGTCCTCGCCCTGCGCGTCCAGGACGACGACCTGGCGGTCGCGGAAGCGGAGCTGGCGCAGGACGTACGTCTTCTCCAGCGCCGACTTGCCGTTGCCGGACTCGCCGAGGACCAGCCAGTGGGGGGCCGGGAGCTGCTGGCCGTAGAGCTGGAAGGGGTCGTAGATGTAGCCCTTCCCGGAGTAGACCTCGCGGCCGATGATGACGCCGGAGTCGCCGAGGCCGGGCGCGGCGGTCGGCAGGTAGACCGCCTGCGCCTGGCCCGTGGACGTGCGCACCGGCAGCCGGGTCGTCTCGACCTTCCCGAACAGGAAGGACGTGAAGGCGTCGGTGACGACGGACAGCGGATCCCGCATCTTCAGCTCAGCCCCTACCTACGAATGCCGGTGGCGAACGGGAGAGTGTTCACGAACGCGCGGTGGTGCTCGCGGTCGCACCACTCCAGCTTCAGGTACGACTTGCCGGCCGACGCCCGTATCGTCCGCTTGTCGCGGGCCAGGGCCTCGGGTGTGCGGGAGGAGACGGTGATGAAGCCGACCAGGTTGACGCCCGCGGCACCGCTGGCGAGGTCCTCGCCGCGCTGGTCGAGACGGCTGTGCGCGGCGATGTCGCGGGGGTCGACGGTGCGGTTCATCTTGGCGGCGCGGGACGCCTCCGCGGCGTCGTTGGTCTTCTCGGTCAGCATGCGCTCGATGGCGACCTCGGTGGGTTCGAGGTCCATCGTGACGGCGACCGTGCGGATCACGTCCGGGGTGTGGACGAGCAGCGGCGCGAGGAAGTTCACGCCGACCGGGGTCATCGGCCACTCCTTCACCCAGGCCGTGGCGTGGCACCAGGGGGCGCGGGTGGCGGACTCGCGGGTCTTGGCCTGCAGGTACGTGGGCTCCGTGGCGTCCAGCTCGGCCGGCCAGGCGTTGCGCTGGGACATCGCCTGGAGGTGGTCGATCGGGTGGTCCGGGTCGTACATGGAGTGGATCAGCGAGGACAGCCTGCTCTGGCCGAGCGGCTGGCGTACGCGGATGTCGGCCTCCTGGAGCCGGGAGCAGATGTCGGTCAGCTCACGGGCCATGACGACGGCGAGGCCCGCGTCCCGGTCGACGCGGCCGCCGCCCTGGCTGCGCATGGCGCGGGCCATCGTGACGGCCTCGGCGGCCAGCTCGCGGTTGTAGTGCATGCAGGCGACCAGGTATGCGCGGTGCTGCTCGCTGCTGGTCGACACCATCGACTGGAGCTGGTCGTACGACTGCTGGAGCCAGACGGGCGCCTTGTCGTCGCCCCGGACGGTGACGTCCTTGGCGTGCGCGTCCGGGTCGGCGGGCAGGGTGCGGGCGAGCATCTGGATGCGGGTGACGAAGCCGTCGCCGTTGGCCACGTGCTTGAGCAGCGTGCCGAAGCGGTCGACGAGGGCCTCCTGGTCCTCGGAGTCGCGCAGGCCGACGCCGGGGCCCTCGATCTCGATGGCGGCGGTGACGGTCTTGCGGTCCGCGTGCAGCAGCACGGCGATCTCGTCCGGGCCGAACGGCGCGGACAGCCAGGTGATGCGGCCGATGCCGGGCGGCGGCCCGACCTCCACCTCGCGGCCGTCGAGCCGGGTGCCGGCCTCGATGACGCCGGAACGGTAGGTGGCGCCGCGGCGCACGGTGCGCTTGTAACTGCGGTCGATCTCGAACCACTTGTAGAACGTGCGGTGCTTGTACGGCACGTACACGGCGGCCAGGGCGAGCATCGGCAGGCCCACCAGCAGCACGATCCGCACGGACAGGACGGGGACGAGGAGCCCGCACATCATGCCGAGGAACGCGCCGATGACGATGAGCGCGATCTCACCGGTCTCGCGATTGCGGCCGACGATCGCGTTCGGCCGGGCGCGGCCGATCAGATACGTACGGCGGGGCGTGACCGTGGGGGACAGATGGGACTCGGTCGTCAACGCCCTTCACCTCCCGTGCGGTTGTTGCTGCTGTTGCGGGTGCCGGCGTGCGGGGTGTTCACCGGGCTGCCCGTCCGGGGCGGGGGCGCGGCGGCGGATCCCCCGCCGGAGGGGCGGGAGCTGTGCGCGGCGACTCCCCCGGACGCGGGGTTGGAGGGGCGGGGCGCGGAGGACTGGCCGCCGCCGTGGTTGTCGGCGCGGGTGCTGTGGGTCTTGATGCCCTGCGCGACGAGGGTGGCCGGGGAGCTGATGACGGCGGCCGCCTTGCCCTCGGCGCCCTGCATGATGCGGTTGCTGCGGGAGCCGGCGATCTCGTCGCCGAAGCCGGGGACGAAGCGGTAGATCATCGCCGAGGCGAAGATGGCGAGCAGGATGATCGCCAGTCCGGAGACGACGGCGGAGAAGGCGTCAGGGCCGTCGTCGGCGGAGAGCGCGCCGGCCAGGCCGAGCACGATGACGATGACCGGCTTCACCATGATCACGGCGATCATGATGCCCGCCCAGCGGCGGACGTGGCCCCACAGGTTCTTGTCGACCAGGCCGGCGTAGACGACGGTGCCGAGGAGGGCGCCGACGTAGAGCAGGGCGGCGCGGATGACCAGCTCCAGCCAGAGGACGCCTGCGGCGAGGATGGAGACCAAGGAGACGACGATCAGCATGATCGGGCCGCCGCCGATGTCGTCGCCCTTCTCCAGGGCGCCGGAGAACGTCCCGAAGAACGTGTCCGTCTGGTCGCCGGTCGCCTTCGCCAGCACGTCGGTGACGCCGTCGGTCGCGGAGACGACGGTGTAAAGGATCAGCGGGGTGAAGGCGGAGGCGAGGACGGTCAGCCAGAGGAAGCCGATCGCCTCGGACAGGGCGGTGGTCAGCGGCACGCCGCGGACTGCCCGCTTGGCGACCGCCAGCAGCCAGAGGAGCAGGGTGAGGATCGTCGACGCGGCGAAGACGACGGCGTACTGCTGGAGGAAGGTGTCGTTGGTGAAGTCCACCTTCGCGGTGTCCTCGACGGCGGCGCTGAGCTGCTTGACCGTCCAGGACGCGGCGTCGGCGCAGCCGCGGGCGAGGGAGGCGAGGGGGTCGAGGGCGGAGGTGGGGTCGCTGAACGTGCTCGGCCCACCTCCTCCGGAGGAGCCGCCCTCACCGCGCTCGCAGTAGTCCTTGGCGGGGCCGACGATCAGGTCGCAGTTGTCGTCCGACGGGGTCGGCGAAGGTGTGGGCGCCGCCGTGGCGCGGGTGGCCGTGATGAGCAGCGCGGCCTGCACGGCTGTGACGGCCGTGGCCAGCTTGAGTACGCGGCGCGGGCTACCGGGCATAGGTGAAGCCTCCGTACTCCTGGACGGCCTTGGCCATCTCCTCGGCGGTGGACGCCTTGTCGTCCCCGGGGACGGGGGCGGGGCCGTCCTTCTGCGCGAAACTGTCGACCTTCCAGTCGCCGTCGGCCCAGCGCAGCTGCAGCGTCATGGTGAACCAGTCGCTGGTGACCGGGCTGGTCGTCTTCTCCCCTGCCGTGCCGAACACGCCGGAGCACCAGACGTCGACGCTGGCCTCCGCGTCCGAGTAGCCGGTGACCTTGGTGCCGATCGGCATGGTGCGGGACACGTACGTCTCGCCCGGAGCGGCGTTGCCGTTCTCGTCCAGGCCGATGGTGCTCAGGAACTCCTTGGAGTAGGCCTTGTCGAACCGGTCCGCGAGGGATGTCTGCTTGTCGGCCACGAAGACCTGGCGGACGATCTCGGCGCGCCGGTCCGGCTTGAGGATGTCGGCGGAGACGAGCGCCACCGCGTAATTCGCCGCCGCGCTCTCCGCCCCCTGCCTGTCGTGGGCGAAGCCCGCCGGGATACCGGCCGCACCCGCCGGGACGGGCTTCTCGCCCGTCGGGGCCGTCGCCGCCGCCTTCGGCGAATTGCCGCCCTCCTCCGCGTCGGAGTCCCCGCCTCCACGGTTCGCGAAGGCGATGGCCGCGATGAGGAGGACCACCACGCCGACGACCGTGACCAGGCTGCGCGACGACGACCGGCCGTTTCTGCGCGCGCCGCCGTACGGGTCGCCGCTCGCCTCGGGCAGGCGGGTGCGGGTCCGGCCCGTGTCGTCTCCGAGACTCATGCCGCGTACGTCCCCTCAGCGTCGTGCGGGAACACCTCGTACTCCGTGTACTCCACGTACGACGGTAGCCGTACCGGCCGCCGCTCGGGCGTGGTGTGGTGACTGGACATCAGGGAAACGCAACCTCAGCCGGTGGGCACGACGGGCGGGTGGGATGGAGGGGCCGGGCGTGCCCGGTCGGGACCGATGGTGCGGGATCAGACGGCCATGCCGTACACGATGGTGAACAGGGTGCCGAGCGATCCGATGATGAAGACGCCCGTGAGCCCCGCGATGATGAGGCCCTTGCCCTGTTCGGCGCTGAAGGTGTCCCTCAACGCGGTGGCGCCGATGCGCTGTTTGGCCGCCCCCCAGATGGCGATGCCGAGGCAGATGAGGATGGCGACGGCCATGACCACTTCGATCATCACCTTGGCCTCGTTGCCCAGGCTGCCGAAGGGGCCCCAGTCCGGAGCGATCCCGCCGATGATGGTGTTGATGTCTCCCTCGTCGGCCGCAAAGAGCATGTAAGTCACCGCCCCTGTATGGGTAGTTCCGCATCCTCTGCGGGGGTGCAGAGGTCAGGCCTCATTGTCGCCGACGATGACGCCGTCGTATGTCGACTTGGCGTCATCAGTTGGCAGGTTTCGTGGGAATAGCTTGCCACCGGCGCGCGCCGGGCTCCGGGAGGGGCGCGCTCCGAAGGGTGAAGAGTCGTATCGTCACTCTGTGTATCACGCTGTGTGACGCCGGGCAATGAAGCAGGGCTCGCTCCCGGTGGCGCGGACCGTGCATGTCGTCGTATCTGATCACTTCCGTTGGGCCGTCGCGCCTCTACACTGTCGGGCGGCGGCGGACTGCCGGACGGTGAGGGGTGGTTGACGGTGCGTAAGGTGTGGGTCGGTGCGACTGTTGCCGTCGGATCCGCGCTCGCGGTCGTGTTGCTGCTCGTCGTCGGGGTGTACGTCGTCGCCGGGAACCTGGTGAACGGGGTGGGCGGCGGCGCCACGAAGACCTTGGCCAAGGGCAGTGTGCCGGCGGCCTATCAGCAGCTCGTCTCCCGCTGGGGCAATCTCTGTCCCGCCATCAACCCCGCGCTGCTCGCAGCGCAGCTCTACCAGGAGAGCGGGTTCAACCCGCGGGCGCAGAGCCATGCCGCCGCGCAGGGCATCGCGCAGTTCATCCCCGGCACCTGGGCCGCTCACGGGATCGACGGGGACGGGGACGGGGACCGTGACGTGTGGGACCCGGCGGACGCGATCCCGTCCGCGGCGACCTACGACTGCACGCTCGCGTCCTACGTGAAGGACGTCGGCGGGGATCTGACCGAAAACATGCTCGCCTCGTACAACGCGGGGGCGTACGCGGTCATCAAGTACGGGGGCGTGCCGCCGTACAAGGAGACGCAGAACTACGTGAAGCGCATCCGCGCGCTGGAGGAGAGCTTCGCGGCGCCCGTGGGGCGGGTGGATCCCTCGCGGCAGGCCGCCGGGGCGATCGCCTTCGCGCAGAAGAAGCTCGGCACTCCCTATCTCTGGGGCGGCAACGGCACCGCTGACCAGGGCGGACGCTTCGACTGCTCGGGTCTGACGAAGGCCGCGTACGAGAGTGTGGGGATCACGCTGCCGCGGGTGGCGAACGACCAGTACAACGCGGGTCCGCATCCGGACCGGGACGAGCTGCTGCCGGGTGATCTGGTGTTCTTCTCGGACGACCTGACCGATTCGCGGGCCATCCGGCATGTGGGCATTTATGTCGGCGGCGGGTACATGATCGACGCGCCGCGCACGGGTGCCGTGATCCGATTCGACCCGATCGACACTCCTGACTACTTTGGTGCCACCCGGGTCACGGAAGATGGCGCGAAAGCGCTCCCCACGACGGTGTGAGCGGAGCGACAAACGCCCCCCTGAGCTGCGACGACGCATCTCTCTTCGATAACGTCTGCGTGATCTTTCGGTGGAGTGTGGAACGTATCAGCGGGGACCGTGCGTTCCTGTTCTCGTAGCCGAGCGGACGAGCGGATCTACAGACCACGGGGGTGGCAGACACGGCGCGCGTCCGCGCGCCGGACGACATGACGAAGGGGCCGCAGCACCATGGCTGGACTCGCCGATTCCGGGTCGAACCCCGACGTCGACCTGCTCTACGACATCAACGGCCTCGCGAAGGCCGCCCCGCCGTGGTTCGACCACGTCATGGAGTTCGTCGGTGAGTACGGGGTGCTCTTCGGCCTTCTCGCGATGGTGCTGTGGTGCTGGTGGGGTGTGCGCAGGCGCGGCGGTCCTGACGCCGCGTCATCGGTGGCGGCCCTGGTGTGGGCCCCGCTCGCGGCGGGCGTCGCCGTCCTGGTGAACGTGCCGATCCGTGGATTCGTCGAGCGGCCACGGCCGTTCAACGACCACGAGGGGCTCGAGGTGCTCGTCGACGGCAAGGACGACTTCTCCTTCGTGAGCGACCACGCGACGCTCTGCATGGCGCTGGCGGTGGGGCTGTTCCTGGCCAACCGGCGTTTCGGCCTGGTCGCCCTGGTGCTGGGTCTGCTCGGCGGGTTCATCCGCGTGTACATGGGCGTGCACTACCCGACGGACGTGGTGGGCGGACTGGCGCTGGGCACCGCGGTCGCGCTGTTGCTGGCGCCGCTCGCGATGGCGCTGCTGACGCCGCTGATGCGGGCGGTGGAGCGGTCGCCGAAGGCCGGCTGGCTGGTCGCCGCCCGGCCGCAGGGCCAGCGGCGGAAGGTGGCCGAGCGCAGCCGGGGCAGGGCCGCGGGCACCGGCCCCGAGGAGCGGGACCTGGCGGCCTGACGACGTCGTACGAGGGCCCGTGACCTTCGTCCCCCTGAGGGGCGTGCGGTCACGGGCCCTTCGTGTGGCCGGCGCGCTCAGAGGGCCTGCGGGTAGGTGAAGACGCGGTCCGGGTCGTACCGCCGCTTCAGGCGGGACAGGCGCGGGGCTGCGTCGCCGTAGTAGGCGCGGCGCCAGTCGGTGAGGCCGGGGTCGGTGTAGTTCTGGTAGGCGGCGCCGGACGCGTGCGGACGCAGCGCCTGGTGAGTGGCCGTCAGCCATTGCCGGACCGCCGTGCCGTCGGAGCGGTCGGGGTGCCAGGACGCGAGGTACTGGGCGAGCACGCGGGAGCGGCGGTGCACGAACGCCGTCGCGGTGGGCGCGACCCGGTTGACGGCGCCGCCGAGGGCGGTGAGCGCGATGCTCGCCGAGCCGCCGCGGGCCGCCCGTGTCCGGTCCAGCAGGATGCCGATCCCCGCGTCGTCGAGGGGGCGGTCGTAGAAGTCGGAGCGGGCCGCGTACGTCTCGCGGGACAGGGCGCCCTCGGGGCTGCGGCCGGGCGTCCCGCCGGGCAGACCGCACCGGTCGTCGGCGAACGAGGTGCAGCCGGCGTACAGCTCCATCGACTCCTGGTACGAGCGGCGGCGCAGCAGGACGCTGCTCGCGGAGGCGCCGACGCGGTCGGCCAGCCGGTCGACGGCGTTCTGCAGCTCGCCGTAGGTGCCGAGGGAGAAGACGGTGACGGAGACGGAGGGGCCGGCCCCGGTGTTCTCCAGGTGGAGCGCGGACCAGATCTCGTCGGGCTGGCCGGGACCCCACTCCTGCCAGGCCGCGACCACGGCGGCCGCCCGTTCCCACGGCCAGGTGAGGTGGCCGGTGACGCTCCGGGGGGCGGGGTGGGTACGGAAGCGGAACTCGGTGACGACGCCGAACTGGGCGTTCCCCGCGCCGCGCAGTGCCCAGAACAGGTCCGGGTGCTCGGAGCCGGAGGCGGTGAGCTCGCTGCCGTCGGCGGTGACCAGGGTGACCTCGGTGAGGCTGTCGCAGGTCAGGCCGTAGGCGCGGGAGGTGACGCCGTGGCCGCCGCCGAGGGTGAGGCCGGAGATGCCGACGGTGGGGCAGGAGCCGCCGGGGACGGTGAGCCCGCGGGCGGCGAGGGCGCGGTAGACGTCGATCAGCCTGGCGCCGGCGCCGACGACGGCCGTGTCGCCCTCGACGCGTATGCCCGCCATGCCGGACACGTCGACGATCAGGCGGCCGTCGCCGGAGGACCAGCCCGCGTACGAGTGGCCGCCGCCCCGCACGGCGAGCGGGACGGCGTGCTCGCGGGCGTGGGTGAGGGCGGTGCGGATGTCGTCGGTGTGCCGGACGTAGGCGACGGCGGCGGGTCTGAGGGTGTCGAAGCGCGTGTTGTAGAGGCGGTGCGCGGTGGACCAGTCGGCGTCGCCGGGGCGCACCAGGCGGCCGTCGAGGTGCCCGGCCAGGGTGGTCCAGTCGGCGGGCGTCGCGGGGCGCGGGGTGCGGGAGGGCGTGGGGGAGGACGGGGCGCGCGAGGTGGGCGGCGCGGGCCGGGGCTCGGAGGGCGTGCACGCGGAGGCGGTGAGCGCGGCGGCGCCGGCGACGAAGGTGCGGCGGTTCACGGGCGGCCTTCCGTACGTCGGGTGGGGGACGGCCTGTCACGGCACCCGGGGCGGCGGTCCCTGGGTGGGAGCTTCGCAGGGGGACGCGGGGCGGTCCGTCGGGGACCCGGTGCCGGCCCATTCTCGGCACCCTGCCGGGGCCGCGTCACTCCCCCGTGTGGTTTTCGGCGTCCCTGCGGGCCAGGCTCCTGGCTCTGCGGGCCGGTCCGCGCCATCCGCAGCTGCAGCGGGCCGTGCAGAAGGGCCCCTGCTCGGTGGTGGTCGTGAGGTGGGGCCGGGGCTCCGGCGCGTCGTCCTGGTGCGGCACGCCGCCCACGGTATCGCCCGCGGGTCGCGTGACGGGGCCCCTGACCGGTCGTTAACGCCACTGACAGCGGCCCGTGTCGGACGGAGCGGGGGTAGGCAGGGATGGCGCGAGGGCGACAGCACAGGCGGACGCACGGCGTGACGGCCGTGGCCGGGGTCGTCTGCTGTCTCGGGCTCGGCGCCGCCGGGTGCGCGCGCAGCGACGCCGTCGCGCAGGGGCCGCCCGCCGGGGATCCGGTGCAGGTGCTGCGCACGGCCGCCGACGCGCTGGTGGAGGCCGGCAGCTCCCGGACGCGCACCTCGCTGGAGATGGCCACCGGAGGCACCCGGGTGACGATCCTGGGCGAGGGGGTCTACGACTACCGCAAGCGGCTCGGGCGGCTCGAGGTGCGGCTGCCGCAGGACCCCGCGGGCGCAGCCGACCGCCGGCCGATCACCGAACTGCTCGCCCCCGGCGCGCTGTACATGAAGAACCGGGGCGCCGGTGTGCCCTCCGACAAGTGGGTGCGCGTGGACACCGCGACGCTGTCCGACGGGAACCTGGTCACCGGCGGGGCGACCGATCCGTTCGCCGCGGCCGAGGTGCTGCGCGGGACGAGCTCGGCGGCGTTCGTCGGACGGACCGAGGTGGCGGGGGCGCGGGTGCGGCACTACCGGGGCACCGCGGACCTGGAGGCGGCCTCGCAGGCGGCGTCGGAGGTCAACCGGGGGCCGCTGGGCGCGGCGGCGAAAGGGTTCGCCACCGTGCGGGTGCCGTTCGACGTGTACCTCGACGACGAGGGGCGGATCCGCAAGATCCGGCACCGGTTCAGCTTCCTGAACGGCGAGCGCCGCGAGCCCGTCGCGGTCGCCTCCACCACCCTGCTGTACGGCTTCGGCGCCCCCGCCGACGTGCGGCTCCCGGCGGACGAGGACATCTACGCCGGGCGGATCGCCCAGGAGTGAGGGGCCCCGGCGGGCCGGGGACGGGCCCGTGGTGGCCGGGCCGAACTAGCCCTTCCGTGCCATGCGCGGTCCGTAGGGCGCTCCCTACTCTAGGAAGTCGGTGACGACAGAGTGAGGTGAGGCGCGTGGCTCCGCTCGGGAGGGGGACGGTTCCGGTCCAGGATCACGTGGCGCTCGCCGAGATCGAGCTGTGCGGTGAGCTGATCATCGCCGCGTCCAACGCCGAGGACCGGCTGAGCCTGGAGAGCATCGACGAGGTGCTGCGGGTGGCCGAGGCGCGGACGGACGCCGCCGGATCCTGAAGGCCCCGGCCCCCCGCCGGACCGGTCAGGTCCGCAGCATGCGGGCGATGGCCTGGGTGGCCTCCTTGACCTTCGCGTCGATCTCGTCGCCGCCCTTGACGGCCGCGTCCGCGACGCAGTGACGCAGGTGCTCCTCCAGCAACTGCAGCGCGAACGACTGCAGCGCCTTCGTGGAGGCGGACACCTGGGTGAGTATGTCGATGCAGTAGACGTCCTCGTCGACCATCCGCTGCAGTCCGCGGATCTGGCCCTCGATGCGGCGCAGCCGCTTGAGGTGCTCCTGCTTCTGGTGGTGGTAGCCGTGGATCCCGCGGTCGTGATCGGTCACGATGTCCGTTACGTCCGTCACATCCGCCGTCTCCGGGGTGCCCGTGGCGGGCGCGGTGTCCACGGTGCCGTCCGCGTCCGGCGAGGAGGGCGCGTGCGCGCCGGTTCCGGTGGTGGTCATCGCGTCCTCCTGGTGTCCTGATGGGCGCTATATACCCCTGGTGGGTATATGTTACCGAACTTCGCCGGTCCGTGGACGGCCGGTCGGCGCCGCCCGCCGGATCCCGCGAGCCGCACGTGCCGCCCCCGTACTCATCACTCTGCCCGATGGGCGACACTGGGGGGCGGCCGTTATTGGTGGCCGGATGATGCGCCTAGCATCAGCCTGACCGAAACCGACGCATACCGAGGACCCCACGTGCGCTTTCGTCTGACCCCCAGGGAGACGAGCTTCTACGACATGTTCGCCGCGTCCGCGGACAACATCGTCACGGGCTCCAAGCTCCTGATGGAACTGCTCGGGGCGGACACCTCCGCCCGGGCCGAGATCGCAGAGCGTATGCGGGCCGCGGAACACGCAGGTGACGACGCCACGCACGCGATCTTCCACCAGCTGAACTCCTCGTTCATCACGCCGTTCGACCGCGAGGACATCTACAACCTGGCGTCCTCCCTCGACGACATCATGGACTTCATGGAGGAGGCCGTCGACCTGGTCGTCCTCTACAACATCGAGGAACTGCCCAAGGGCGTCGAGCAGCAGATCGAGGTCCTGGCGCGGGCCGCGGAGCTCACCGCGGAGGCCATGCCGCACCTGCGCACCATGGAGAACCTCACCGAGTACTGGATCGAGGTCAACCGGCTGGAGAACCAGGCCGACCAGATCCACCGCAAGCTGCTCGCCCACCTCTTCAACGGCAAGTACGACGCGATCGAGGTGCTGAAGCTCAAGCAGATCGTGGACGTACTGGAGGAGGCGGCGGACGCCTTCGAGCACGTCGCGAACACGGTGGAGACCATCGCGGTCAAGGAGTCCTGAGCCTTTCATGGACACCTTCGCTCTGATCCTGACCATCGGGGTCGCGCTCTTCTTCACCTACACCAACGGGTTCCACGACTCGGCCAACGCCATCGCCACGTCCGTCTCCACGCGGGCGCTGACGCCCCGCGCGGCGCTCGCGATGGCGGCCGTGATGAACCTGGCCGGCGCCTTCCTGGGGTCCGGGGTCGCCAAGACCGTCAGTGAGGGGCTGATCGAGACGCCCGAAGGGTCGACGGGGATGGGAATCCTCTTCGCGGCCCTGATCGGCGCCATCGTCTGGAACCTGATCACCTGGTACTTCGGTCTGCCCTCGTCGTCGTCCCACGCCCTGTTCGGCGGCATGGTCGGCGCCGCGCTGGCCGGCGGGACGACCGTCTACTGGCACGGCGTCGTCGACAAGATCGTCATCCCGATGTTCGTGTCGCCGGTCGTCGGCCTGATCGCCGGTTACCTGGTGATGACGACGATCATGTGGATGTTCCGGCGCGCCAACCCGCACAAGGCCAAGCGCGGCTTCCGCATCGCCCAGACGGTCTCCGCGGCCGGCATGGCCCTCGGCCACGGCCTCCAGGACGCCCAGAAGACGATGGGCATCGTGGTGATGGCCCTGGTCATCGCCGACGTCGAGGACTACGGCGACCCGATCCCGGTGTGGGTGAAGATCGCCTGTGCCGTGATGCTCTCGCTCGGCACCTACGCGGGCGGCTGGCGCATCATGCGCACCCTGGGCCGGAAGATCATCGAGCTGGACCCGCCGCAGGGCTTCGCCGCCGAGACCACCGGCGCGTCGATCATGTTCGGCTCGGCGTTCATCTTCCACGCCCCGATCTCCACCACGCATGTGATCACCTCCGCGATCATGGGCGTGGGCGCCACCAAGCGTGTCAACGCCGTGCGCTGGGGCGTCGCCAAGAACATCGTCCTCGGCTGGTTCATCACCATGCCGGCCGCCGCCCTGGTGGCCGCGGCCTGCTTCGGACTGGTGCATCTGATCGCGCTGTAGACCCGCGCGCCGGCACGTACGTGGAAGGGCCCGCCCCCCGTTGAGTGGGGGCGGGCCCTTCGTGCCTCGCGGCGGCACCGCCATGCAGCGTCGCGAGGAGCCGAATCAGCCGAAGCGGCCGGAGATGTAGTCCTCGGTGGCCTGGACCGACGGGTTGGAGAAGATCCGTTCCGTCTCGTCGATCTCGATCAGCTTGCCGGGCTTGCCGACGGCCGCCAGGTTGAAGAACGCCGTGCGGTCCGAGACGCGCGCCGCCTGCTGCATGTTGTGCGTCACGATGACGATCGTGAAGCGCTCCTTCAGCTCGCCGATCAGGTCCTCGATGGCGAGGGTGGAGATCGGGTCCAGGGCGGAGCAGGGCTCGTCCATCAGCAGCACGTTCGGCTCGACCGCGATGGCCCGCGCGATGCACAGGCGCTGCTGCTGGCCGCCGGAGAGGCCCGAGCCGGGCTTGTTCAGCCGGTCCTTGACCTCGTTCCACAGGTTCGCGCCCCGCAGGGACTTCTCGACGACGTCGTCCAGCTGGGACTTCCGGTACTTGCCGTTCAGGCGCAGGCCCGCCGCCACGTTGTCGTAGACCGACATCGTGGGGAACGGGTTCGGGCGCTGGAAGACCATGCCGACCTCGCGCCGCACGGCCACCGGGTCGATGCCCGCGCCGTACAGGTTCTCGTCGTCGAGCATGACCTTGCCGTCGACCCGGCCGCCCGGGGTCACCTCGTGCATGCGGTTGAGGGTGCGCAGGAAGGTCGACTTGCCGCAGCCGGAGGGGCCGATGAAGGCCGTCACGGAGCGGGGCTCGATGGTCATCGAGATGTCCTCGATGGCCAGGAAGGATCCGTAGTAGGCGTTGAGGCCGCTGACGTCGATGCGCTTGGCCATGGGTATCACTGCTTCTTTCGGGTCGCCGACGACTGTGTGGGGAGCCGGTCAGCGACCGGTCTTCGGGGCCTTCCAGCGGGCGATGCCGCGGGCCACCAGGTTCAGGATCATGATGAACGCGATGAGCGTCAGGGCCGCCGCCCAGGCACGGTCGTACGCCGCCTCGGAGCCGTTGGTGTACTGGAGGTAGATGTACATCGGCAGGGAGGCCTGCGGGTCCTGGAACGGGTTGGCGTTGATGAAGTTCGTGCCCCACACCAGGAGCAGCACGGGGGCCGTCTCGCCGGTGATGCGGGCGATCGCGAGCATCACGCCGGTGGTGATGCCGCCGACGGACGTCGGCAGGACCACCTTGAGGATGGTGCGCCACTTGGGGACGCCGAGGGCGAGGGACGCCTCGCGCAGCTCGTTGGGGACGAGCTTGAGCATCTCCTCCGTGGAGCGCACCACCACCGGGATCATCAGGATGGACAGCGCCATCGCGCCGGCGAAGCCGGAGTAGCCCATGCCGAGGATCAGGATCCACAGGCTGAGGACGAACAGGCCCGCGACGATCGACGGGATGCCCGTCATCACGTCGACGAAGAAGGTCACGGCCTTCGCCAGCCGGCCCCGGCCGTACTCGACGAGGTAGATCGCGGTGAGCACGCCGACCGGCACGGAGATCGCGGTGGCGAGGCCGACCTGCTCCAGCGTGCCCAGCAGGGCGTGGTAGATGCCGCCGCCCGGCTCGGTGTCGGCGACCACGCCCATGGAGTGGGTGAGGAAGTAGCCGTCGAGGACCTCGATGCCCCGCTTGACGGTCTCCCAGGTCAGCGAGGCCAGCGGGATGACCGCCAGCAGGAACGCCACCCACACCAGGCTGGTCGCGGTGCGGTCCCGGGCCTGGCGGCGCCCCTCGACCTTGGCGGACAGGGCGTACGAGCCGCCGATGAACAGCAGCGCCGCGATCAGCGCCCACTGGATGTCGCTGTGCAGCCCGGCCGCGGCGCTGATCCCGTACCCGAGCGCGGCGGAGGCGCCGGCGACGGCCCAGGGGAACCACTTCGGCAGGGTCGCCCCGCGCAGGGAGCCGGACGGGCGGGTGTCGTGAGTCGCGTGCGTCATGCGTTGGCCCCCGAGTACTCCTTGCGGCGGGCGATGATCAGCCGGGCCGCGCCGTTGACCAGCAGCGTGATGACGAACAGCACGAGACCGGAGGCGATCAGCGCGTCCCGGCCCATCTCGGTGGCCTCGTTGAACTTGCTGGCGATGTTCTGCGCGAAGGTGCCGCCGCCCGGGTCGAGCAGGCTGGCGTTGATCGTGAAGCTCGGGGAGAGCACCATGGCGACGGCCATCGTCTCGCCGAGGGCGCGGCCGAGGCCCAGCATCGACGCGGAGATCACGCCGGAGCGGCCGAACGGCAGCACCGACATGCGGATGACCTCCCAGCGGGTCGCGCCGAGGGCCAGGGCGGCCTCCTCGTGCATCCGCGGGACCTGGCGGAACACCTCACGGCTGACGTTGGTGATGATCGGCAGGATCATCACCGCCAGCAGGATGCCGACGGTGAACAGCGAGCGCGGGGCGCCGTCGTTCCACTCGAGGATCCCGGTCCAGCCGAGGTAGTCGTCGAGCCAGCCGTACAGGCCGTCCAGGTGCGGCACCAGGACGAGCGCGCCCCACAGGCCGTAGACGATGGACGGGACGGCGGCGAGCAGGTCGATCACGTAGCCGATGGGGCCGCCGAGGCGGCGCGGGGCGTAGTGCGTGATGAACAGGGCGATCGCGACGGCGACCGGCACGGCGATGACCATGGCGATGACCGACGAGACGACGGTGCCGAAGGCCAGGACCGCGATGCCGAACTCCGGCGGGGAGCCGCTGGGGTTCCACTCGAAGGTGGTGAAGAAGTTGGCCTCGTCCTTGGATATCGCGAGCGAGGCGCGGTAGGTGAGGAAGGCCGCGATGGCGGCCATCAGGACCAGGACGAAGATGCCGGATCCCCGGGACAGCCCGAGGAAGATCCGGTCGCCGGGGCGGGTGACGCCGCGCGCGGTACGGGTGTCGGGGGGCGCGGCCGGGCCGGGTGCCGGCGGGGCCGCGGGTTTCTGCGTGGTGGTGTCCATCGGGTTCTCCGGTCTGCGGAGCCGCCGGGCCGGAAGGCTCCTCAGGAGCCGTCCGGAACCCTCGGGGCTCCTGTTGGCGGTGCACCGGACGGTGCGGCCCGCCCCGGGACCGGGCGCGGGCCGCACACTCGGGTCAGCTGAGGCTCGAGACGGTCTCGCGGACCTTGGTGATGATCTCCTGCGGCATCGGGGCGTAGCCCGCGTCGGCGAGCTGGCCCTGACCCTCCTCGGAGGCCATGTAGTTCAGGAAGGACTTGGTGGCGGGCAGGGTGTCGGCCTTGTTGCCCTTGTCGCAGACGATCTCGTACGTGACCAGGACGATCGGGTACGCGCCCTCGGCGGACGGGGTGTAGTCCAGCTCGAGCGCGAGGTCCTTGCCGGTGCCGACCACCTTGGCGGCGCCGATGGCGGCGGTGGCGTTCTCGATGGTCGCCTTCACCGGCTCGGTGGCCTCGGTCTTGATGTCGACGGTCTTGATGCCGTCCGAGGCGTAGGACAGCTCGAAGTACGAGATGGCGCCGGAGGTCTGCTTCACCTGCTGGGCGACGCCGGAGGAGCCCTGCGCGGACTGGCCGCCCTCGGCCTCCCAGGACTTGCCCGGCTCGTACTTCCAGTCCTGGGGCGCGGCGGCCTTCAGGTACTTGGTGAAGTTGTCCGTGGTGCCGGACTCGTCGGAACGGTGGAACGCCTGGATCTTCAGGTCGGGGAGCTCGACGCCGGAGTTGAGCTTGGCGATCGCCGTGTCGTTCCACTTGGTGATCTTGTTGTCGAAGATCTTCGCGAGGGTCGGGGCGTCCAGGGCGAGGGTGTCCACGCCGGGCACGTTGAAGCCGACCGCGATCGGGCCGCCGACCATGGGCAGGTCGATGCCCTGGCCGTCGGTGCACACCTTCTTCGACGCCTCGACCTCCTCCGGCTTCAGCGCGGAGTCCGAGCCGGCGAACGCGGTCTGGCCCTGCGTGAAGGCGGTGATGCCGGCGCCCGAACCGGTCGGGTTGTAGTTGATCTGAACGTCCTTGCAGGCCGCGGTGTACTGCTTCACCCAGGCGTCGATGGCGTTCTTCTGGGCGGAGGAGCCGGACGCCTGGAGCTGGCCCTTGGCGTCGCCGCAGTCGATGTTCCCGGCCTGCGCGGTCGCCGAGGCGTCGCCGCCGTCGCTGTTGCCGGTGTCGTCGGAGCCGCACGCCGTGAGGGCCAGGGCGCCGGTGACGGCGAGAGCACCGAGAGCGAGGGCCCGCCGGTTCATGCGCTGAAGCTTCACTTGTGTTCCTTCCAGTGGCCGCCGGCCTGAATTCGGCGGCGTGCGAAGTGTGTGAGGCGCGACGCCTCGTCCTGTAAGGGTGCGGGTACGGGCGATCCGCACCGCGTAAGGCCGAAATTAGGCAGAAGAGGTGAAGCTGCCGATGGGCGTACATGAACGGGGGGTGAACCCCTGAGGACGGTGCGGTGAGGCAGCGGCGCGGGCGGTTTCAGGGCGCCGGGCGGAGGGTGGGGAGGAGGGCGTCGACGAGGCCGGCGTCCATCGGCGAGGTGAGGTGACGGCGGGCCGCGTCCGGGGGGAGCCAGAGGAGGCGGTCGACCTCGTCGTTCGGGGTGAACGTGCCGGAGACCGCCTCGGCCGCCCAGTAGCGGACCCGCTTGGGGCGGCCCTGCGCGAGGTAGCGGGTGCTGGGCAGCTCGGCGGCCGGCACGGCGGTGTACCCGGTCTCCTCGGCGACCTCGCGCAGGGCGCCCGCGAGCGGGTCCTCGCCGCGCTTCAGCTTGCCCTTCGGCCAGGACCAGTCGTCGTACTTGGGCCGGTGGACCAGGCACAGCTCCAGCTCGCCGGTGACGGGCGAGCGGCGCCACAGGACGCAGCCGGCCGCCTCGACGGTGAGGGCGCCGTTCCTGCCGGGTCGGGTGGTGCGCACCGGGACCTCCCTGTCGCAGGGCGTTCTACGGGGTGCCGGCGGGCGGCTGCTGCCAGGCACGCTGGAACGCGTACCGCGCGGCCTCCACCTCATGCCGCTGACCGGCGTGGAGCACGCCCAGCGCGTACGCCGTGGCCGGCGCGATCCTCGGCGTGCGGCCCGCCTGCGCGGCGGCGGCCGCGGCCTCGGCGGCGTCCCGGTGCCGGTCCAGCGCCTCTCCCGCCGCACGCAGCCGGGGGTCGTCGCCCGCGGCGGGGTCCAGCACCTCCTGTGCGTACCGGTGCAGCCGGAGCAGGAGCCGCACCTGGTGCCAGGGGGCGTCCTGCGGGTGCGGGGAGGGGTCCGGCGACAGGCCGTGCACCAGCGCCTCGGCGTTGTACGGACTGCCCGCGGTGAGCAACGGCAATGCGGCGACGGCGTCCTCGAGCCGCTCCCGCGCGGCGTCCGCGAGCGGACGCAGATCGATGTGCCTGGCCTCGCCGGCCAGCGGGACCTCACTCGCCAGTACGGCCACCTGATCGGCGACGGCATGGAACCGCGCGGACCCCAGCGCCTGCAGGGCGGCGGAGTGCGCCCGGGTCCGGGCCAAGGTGAGCTGCCGCTCGAGCAGGGCGGCGGCCTTGGCGGCACCTACGGCGAGGTGGCTCCGGTCGGGGTTGGGACCGGCGGCACGGGCGCGGCTCACCGTAGGCGGGTCGACCGCCGCGGGCCCGCGTCCCGGGCCGCGGTCGGGAAGACGCGCGTCGTCCCCCGGGCGCCGGACGGCGGCGGCACCGGGCTCGCCCTCGGGACGCCGGTCGGCCGGAGCCGGGACGGTGGCGGTCACGGTCGGGGCGCGGCGGGCCGAGGCCGGCAGGGGCCCGGTCGCGTGGACGGTGCGGGTGGAGGGCTGCGCGCCGGTCGCCGGGGCGGCAGGCCGGGGTACGTCCGGCGGGGCGCCGTCGGCGGGTGTGGGCGCGCCGGGGGTGCGCGATGCGGGCCGGGTGGCGCCCGCGCCGGGGTCGCGGGTGGAGGACGTGCCGTCCGCGGCGCGAACCGCGGCGCGCGCGGGGCCGGCGACGTGTGCTCCGCCGGCGCGGGCGGGGGACGGGTGCTTCGGGGAGCCCTCCGCGGGTGCCGCGGACGGCCCGTCGGCGACTGCCGGTGCGTCGCCGTCGCGGGCGGTCGAACCGCGTTCGCGGGTCACGGACGCGGGCCCGCCGCCGTCGCGGACAGGGGGCGCGCCCCGCGGGCCGTCCTCGGCCGAGTCCGCGCGTGCGTCTGCGGCGGCCCTCGTGGGGTTGGTGGCGCGGTCGGGGGCGGGTGTCCGCCGCGCGGGAGGCCGGGCCGAGGGTGTCGGCGGGACCGGCGGGCCCGAGAGGTGGTGGAGGGCCTCCAGGAGGCGGGCCAGGCGCGTGGTGCAGGCGTCCTCCTGGGACAGCGTGCCCGAGACCCAGGCGAGTTCCGGGCCCAGGGCCCGGGACCAGGACGGGTCCAGAGCGGGCCGGAAGGTGTAGAGGCCCGCGCTGATGCGGCGGGCCGCGCGTCTCAGGGCGCGGGCCGCCTCCGCGGAGTCCTCCGGTGTCGCCGCGCCCCGGTGGAGACGCAGCGCACGCAGGAACTCGGTCGCCCTGGCCCGCAGATGGCGGGCCAGGACGTCCGCGGGGTCAGGGTGCTGCTGTGCCACGCCGGCGCCTCCGGGCGTCAATGAGCATCTCCTGGATGTTGCGCAGGGGCTGGCCGTCCGGGTCCGTGGAGTGCCGGGTCCACTCGCCGTCCGGACCGAGGTGCCAGGACGCGGTGGTGTCGGACATCCCCGTCTCCAGCAGCCGGTTGAGGGCGGCCCGGTGCGCCGGGTCGGTGACCCGCACCAGCGCCTCGATCCGCCGGTCGAGGTTGCGGTGCATCATGTCGGCGCTGCCGATCCACACCTCGGGCTCGCCGCCGTTGCCGAAGGCGAACACCCGCGAGTGTTCGAGGAAGCGGCCGAGGATGGACCGCACCCGCACGTTCTCCGAGAGCCCCGGCACGCCGGGCCGGATCGCGCAGATGCCGCGCACCCAGATGTCGACGGGCACGCCCGCCTGTGACGCCCGGTAGCAGGCGTCGATGACGGCCTCGTCGACCATCGAGTTGACCTTGATGCGCACGTACGCGGGCCGTCCGGCGCGGTGGTGCTGCGCCTCCTTGTCGATGCGTGAGATCAGCCCGTCACGCAGGGACTTGGGGGCGACCAGCAGCCGCCGGTAGGTCTCGCGCCGGGAGTAGCCGGAGAGGCGGTTGAACAGGTCGGAGAGGTCCGCGCCGACCTGCGGGTCCGCGGTGAGCAGCCCGAGGTCCTCGTACAGCCGGGCGGTCTTCGGGTGGTAGTTGCCGGTGCCGACGTGGCTGTACCGCCGGAGGGTCTCGCCCTCCTGACGGACCACCAGCGACAGCTTGCAGTGGGTCTTCAGGCCGACCAGGCCGTAGACGACGTGGCAGCCGGCCTCCTCCAGCTTGCGCGCCCACTTGATGTTGGCGTGCTCGTCGAAGCGGGCCTTGATCTCGACCAGGACGAGGACCTGCTTGCCGGACTCGGCGGCGTCGATGAGCGCGTCGACTATCGGGGAGTCGCCGGAGGTCCGGTACAGCGTCTGCTTGATGGCCAGCACGTCCGGGTCGGCCGCCGCCTGCTCCAGGAAGGCCTGGACGGAGGTCGAGAAGGAGTCGTACGGGTGGTGCAGCAGCACGTCCCGGCTGCGCAGCGCGGCGAAGATGTCCGGCGCGGACGCCGACTCCACCTCCGCCAGGTCGCGGTGGGTGCCGGCGACGAACTTCGGGTACTTCAGCTCGGGCCGGTCCAGGCTGTGGATGCGGAACAGGCCGGTCAGGTCGAGCGGGCCGGGCAGCGGGTACACCTCGGCCTCGGAGATCTTCAGCTCGCGCACGAGGAGGTCCAGCACCTCGCGGTCGACGGACTCCTCCACCTCCAGCCGCACCGGCGGCCCGAAGCGGCGCCGCATCAGCTCCTTCTCCAGGGCCTGGAGAAGGTTCTCGGCGTCGTCCTCCTCCACCTCCAGGTCCTCGTTGCGGGTGAGCCGGAAGGCGTGGTGCTCCAGCACCTCCATGCCCGGGAACAGCTCCTCCAGATGCGCGGCGATGACGTCCTCGACGGGGACGTAACGGCCGGGGGAGGACTCCAGGAAGCGCGACAGCAGCGGCGGCACCTTCACCCGGGCGAAGTGCTTGTGCCCGGTCACCGGGTTGCGCACCACCACGGCCAGGTTGAGCGAAAGACCCGAGATGTACGGGAAGGGGTGCGCCGGGTCCACCGCGAGCGGGGTCAGCACGGGGAAGATCTGGTGCCGGAACAGGGTGAAGAGGCGGGCCTGCTCCTTCTCCGTGAGCTCGTTCCAGCGGACCAGGTGGATGCCCTCCTCCGCGAGGGCGGGGGCGACGTCCTCGTGGTAGCAGGCGGCGTGCCGCGCCATGAGCTCCCGGGAGCGGGCCCAGATCATCTCCAGCACCTCGCGCGGCTGGAGGCCGGAGGCGGAGCGGGTGGCCACGCCGGTGGCTATGCGCCGCTTGAGTCCCGCGACCCGGACCATGAAGAACTCGTCCAGGTTGCTGGCGAAGATCGCGAGGAAGTTCGCCCGCTCCAGCAGTGGCGTCTCGGGATCCTCGGCCAGTTCGAGCACCCGCTCGTTGAACGCCAGCCAACTGCGCTCGCGGTCGAGGAAACGGCCCTGCGGCAGCGGGGCGGCGCCTTCGATGTGCGCCTCCTCGTAGCCGTCCAGGTCGGCGTCGATGTCGGGTTCCAGATCGGACACCGTCCCGGCCACGGTGTGCGGCCGGTGCGCGGCGATGGAGCCCACGGAGGGCTGCGAGTGCTGGACCTGTGCCTGGGTGTTGGGCTGGCTCATGACCCCATTCTTCCGCGCTGAGGGCGTCACGGGCGCGTCGGAAAGCGCGGGTGGGAGCGGTGGTGGCCCTGAGGCGCTCCCGTACCTCCCGTTCACCCGGCGGGGTGAGGGCTCTGCCGCGGCGGGATGCATTCACCGAGCGTCGCAAGGCTGTCTGAATCCGTGGTTACGGCGACATGACGTCCAGGGCAGCGGGGGGTGGCCCGCGGGGGTGCGCGACAAGGGGGCGTGCCCCCACGGGCACGCCCCCTCGAGAACGCGGACGCGTCAGCCGCGCGCCGTCCCGGTCGTGCGGCGCAGTACCCGGAACGCCGCGTACGTCAGCAGACCGGCCACGGCGAGCAGGATGCCCGTGGCGACCAGCTGGAGCGGCCAGTAGTGGGAGGCGGGGTGCAGGTCGCGGTAGAAGGCGGTGGCGCCCATGTCGGTCAGGGTGTCGCGGCAGCTGTCCAGTCCGCCGCTGACGCACGGGGCCTCCGCCCGGCCCTTTGGGGTCAGCACCCCTTGGCCGGCGAGCAGCCCCCGCCCCAGCGGCCCTTCCTCCAGGCTGCTGACCCGGGTCACGGACGGCCACAGGTACGGCACGGCCGCGTGCACGGCGGCCCACAGCACGCCCACGGTGACCGCGGCGGTGGCCAGCGCGGCCATCGCGCGGCGCAGCAGCAGTCCGGCCAGGGCGCCCGCCGCGAGACCGGCCAGCGCCAGGCCCACGGGGACGGTGCCGTTGGCGTGGAAGGTGGCCATGTCGTGCCAGAACTTGGTGGTGTCGATGCGGTCCCTGCCCACCGCCCATGCCCAGTGGTGCAGTGCCGTCAGCAGACCGGTCACGGCGACGGTGAGCACGGCCGGGGCGACCAGCCGGGAGGCCAGCCAGCGGGCAGGGGAGACACCCTGGGTCCAGGCCAGGCGGGCCGTGCCGGACTCCGTCTCGCGGCCGACGAGCGCACCCCCGGCCCAGGCGGCCACCAGGAACGGCACGGTCAGCACGGCGATGGTCGTCCAGTTGTAGACGTCTTTGTAGAGCAGGATCGAGCTCTGGTCGTAGGAACAGCGCGGGGTGAACCCGCAGGCGTTGTACGCCTTCCACGCCGCCGCCGACGCGTCGGTCAGCGGCCCGCCGAGCCACACCAGGGCCGCCGCGACGAGCAGGAACAGTGCGCCGCCGGAGATCAGGGCCGGGCGGTGCAGCCGGGCCAGCCAGCGCCACTGGCGGGGCGCACCGGAGGCGCGGCCGGCGGCGGGAGGGGCCGGGGTGGTGAGGGCGGCGGTCATGCGGCGGCCTCCAGGGTCTCGGGCGCGGGGGTCAGGGCCGGGGCCGCGGGATTGCGCAGGTAGGACAGGACGAGGTCCTCGAGGGACGGCGCGGCGGTGCGCCAGTCGTCGGGCAGCGGGCCGGACGGGCGGATCACCGCGCTGAGCTGGCGGCCGGTGGTGCGGGACTCGACGACCTCGTGCGGGGAGAGGTCCGCCGCGGCCGGGGCGGTCACCCGGGTGTGGGCGGCCAGCAGGTCGTCGATCTCGCCGGAGAGCCGGATCGTGCCGCCGCCGACCAGCAGCAGGTGGTCGCAGGAGTCCTCCAGCTCGGCGACGACGTGCGAGGACATCACGACGGTGGTGCCGTGGGCGGCCTCGCCCATCAGCAGGCCCATCAGCTCGTGCCGCGCGAGCGGATCGAGGTCGGCCATCGGCTCGTCCAGGAGCAGCAGTTCGGGCCGCTTGCCCAGGGCGAGGGCGAGCGCGACCCGGGTGCGCTGGCCGCCGGAGAGGGCGCGGATCCGCCGGTCCGGGTCCAGGTCGCCGCCGGCCACGACCCGGCGCGCGGTGTCCGCGTCCCAGTGGCCGGGGTTGAGGTCGGCGCCCATGCGCAGCGTCTCGGCGACCGTGAGCTGCTGGTACAGAGGCTTGTCCTGGTCGACGAAGCCGACCCGGGGGCGGGCGGCGGCCGGGTGGGCGCCGAGCACGCGGACCGTGCCCTCGGTGGGTGCGAGCAGTCCGGCGGCGAGCGCGAGGAGCGTGGACTTGCCGGCGCCGTTGGGTCCGACGACGGCGCACACGCGTCCGGCGGGCAGCCGGAAGGAACAGTCGCGCAGCGCCCAGGAGCGGCGGCCGAAGCGCTTGCCGAGGGCGTCCGCCTCGAGGGCCGGGACGGTCATGACGGGTCTCCCTGGGGGGTGTGCGCAGGCGCGCTGTGCGCGGCCTGCTCCGGGTAGTGCGTCTCGAGTACGGCGGTGAACAGCGCGGCGACGTCCTCCCGTTCCAGGCCGGCCTCCCGCGCGCGGGCGGCCCAGTCCTCCAGCTCCGCGCGCAGCGGGGAGTCGGCGGGGGCCGCGCCGAGGGTGCGGCGCACGAAGGTGCCGAGGCCACGCCGGGCCTCGACCAGGCCCTCGCGTTCCAGCTCCCGGTACGCCTTGAGCACGGTGTTCGGGTTGACGGCGGTGGCCTCCACGACCTCGCGGGCCGTGGGCAGTTTGTCACCGGGGGCCAGCAGGCCCAGGCGGATCGCCTGCTTCGTCTGCTGGACGATCTGGACATAGGTGGCCACGCCGCTGCGCCGGTCGATGCGGTAGTCGACCACTCGACAACCACCCTTTCACTAATTGAGTAGTGAAAGGGTGGTGCAAGCGTGGTGCGAAAGTCAAGCGAGGATCCGTGAACCGATCCGTGGGGCCCGTCCGATGAGGGGACGTGAGCGAGATGAGAAGCGACGGCGAGCTGCTGCGCGCCGTCACGGCCGACGGCGACCGGGGCGCCTTCGAGGAGCTGTACCGGCGGTACGCGCCGTGGCTGACCGCGCGCATGCGCACCCGGTGCGCCGACGCGGCCCTCGTCGACGACGTCGTGCAGGAGACCTTCCTCGCGGTGTGGCGCGGCACGGCCCGCTGGCGTGAGGACGCGGCGGGCGCGGACGCCGCCGGCTGGCTGTGGCGGATCGCCTCACGCCGGCTGGTCGACGCGCTGCGCGGGGCCGGGGCACGGGGGCGGCTGCGGCAGGCGCTGGCGCGGCTGCGGCACCGGGACGAGGTGTCGGCGGAGGAGCGCGTGCTCGCGGGGGTCGAGCACGGGGACCTCGCCGGCGCCCTGGTACGGCTGGCGCCGGAACTGCGCGCGGTGCTCCAGGCGACCGTGGTCGACGGGCTGACCACCCGTGAGGCCGCGGTCCTGCTCGGCATCCCGCCGGGCACGGTCAAGACGCGGGCCATGCGCGCCCGCAGGCAACTCCGGGAGGCGCTGGCATGACGTACGAGGACAGGCGCTGGCACGTGCCGGAGGACGACCTGCGGGCCTACGCGCGGGGCGGTCTCGAGGCGCCCGCGCTGTGGTCGGCCGACACCCACCTCACGGCGTGCGCCCACTGCCGTGCCGTCCTGGCGGACCTCGGCGACCCCGTCGCCCTGGACGCCGGCTGGGAGCGGCTGGACACCGAGCTCGACGCGCCCCGGCCCGGCCTGCTGGAGTCGCTGCTGCTGCGGCTCGGCGTCCGGGACCACACCGCCCGGCTGCTCGCGGCCACCCCGGCGCTGCGCCGCTCCTGGCTGGGCGCGGTGACGGCGGTGCTGCTGCTCACCGTGGCCGTCACCGTCGGCCGCACCGAGAGCGGCCGGCTCACCTTCTTCCTCGCGCTCGCCCCGCTGCTGCCGCTCGCGGGTGTGGCGCTGTCCTACGGGCCGCGGATGGACCCGACGTACGAGATGGCCGTGGTCGCGCCGATGCACGGGTTCCGGCTGCTGATGATCCGCACGGTCGCCGTGCTGGCCGCCGGGCTCGGACTGAACGGGCTGGCCACGCTCGCCCTGCCCGGGTACGGACTGCTCGCCCTGAGCTGGCTGCTGCCCGCGCTCGCCCTCACCGCCACGGCGCTCGCGCTGTCGGCCCGGCTCGGTCCCGTCCTGGCGCCCGCGCTGACCGGCGGCGGCTGGGTCGCGCTGCTGGTCACGGCGGACGCGGTCCGCTCCGGCGGACAGGAGACGCTCGCCCCGTTCACCGCGGCCGGACAGGGCGTGTCGGCGGCCGTCGCCGTGCTCGCCGCCGGCCTGCTGGTCCTGCTCCGGGACCGCTTCGACCTGAGCCGGGACCCCGCGGTCTGACCGCGCCCGGCCTCCCACAGGCCGGGGCGCACCACCGCCCCGGACCCCACCACCTGCCACGGGAGTTCCCCATGTCCCCCACCGTCTCGGCCTCCGGGCTGAGCCTCCAGTACGGCGCGACCCGCGCCCTGGACAATGTGTCGCTGCGGCTGTCCCCCGGCGTCACCGGGCTGCTCGGCCCCAACGGCGCGGGCAAGACCACGCTGCTGCGGGTCCTCGCCACCGCCGTGCCGGCCGACCGGGGCGCGTTCACCGTGCTCGGTCACGACCCGTCCGGCGCGCGCGGCCGCCAGGAGGTGCGCCGCCGTCTCGGCTACCTGCCGCAGACGCCCGGCTTCCACCCGGACTTCACCGCCTTCGAGTTCGTCGACTACGTGGCGATCCTCAAGGAGCTGACCGACCGCGCCGCCCGCCACCGCGAGGTGCGGCGGGTCCTCGACGAGGTCGGCCTGGCCGACGTGCGCGGCAAGCGGATCCGCAAGCTGTCCGGCGGCATGCGGCAGCGGGTGGCGCTGGCGGCGGCGCTGGCCGGTGACCCGGCGTTCCTCGTCCTCGACGAGCCCACCGTCGGACTCGACCCGGAACAGCGCATGCGGTTCCGGGAGCTGATCGCCACCGCCGGCGAGGGGCGGACGGTGCTGCTGTCCACCCACCAGACCGAGGACGTGGCGATGCTCTGCCACCGGGTCGTCGTCCTGGCGGGCGGCACCGTCCGCTTCGACGGCACCCCCGCCGAGCTGACCGCACGGGCCGCGGGACGGGTGTGGAGCAGTGAGGGCCGCGACCCCGGCGCCCTGGCCGGCTGGCGCACCGGACTGGGCACCTTCCGCAACGTGGGCGACCCGCCGCCCGGCGCCGACCTCCTCGAACCCACCCTCGAGGACGGCTACCTGCTCACCCTGGACGGCGCGGCCGCGGAGGTGACCGCATGACGACGACCACCACCACGGCGCCGGCCCCGCCCCCCGTGACGACCCCGCCCGGCGCCTCCGGGGCCGCCGTGTCCGCCCTCGCCCGCTTCGAGACGCGCAGGCTCCTCACCCGCGTGCCGGTGGTCGTCGCGTTCGCGGTGTACGTCGCCTGGACCGTGTGGCGCACCCGCGTCTCCTTCGACGGCTTCCCCGCGCTGCAGGACGCCGACCGCGCCACCCAGGACGGGCCGCTGCTCGTCGGCCTCGCGGTGCTGCTGAGCGCCAACCACGCCGTGCTGCGCTCCCGGCGCCACGACACCGAGCGGCACCTGGACGTGCTGGTGCTCCCGCGGTGGGGGCGCACGGTCGCGCACCTGCTGTCCGTCGTGGCGGCGGCCCTCCTGGTCGCGGTGTGCGTCGGCGGGCAGTTCGCCTGGGAGGCGCTCAAGCCGGGCGCGGTCGGGCACGGCTCACCCGCCGAACTCCTCGTCGGTCCCCTGTCCGTGCTGCTCCTCGGCGGACTCGGGGTACTGCTGGCCCGCCTGGTCACCGCGCCCTTCGCGGCACCGCTGCTGATCGTCCTGCTCCTCTTCCTCGCCACCTTCCTCGGCTTCTCCGACGACGACTGGACGCGGTGGCTGATGCCGTCCGTCGGCACGTACAGCGCCGTCACCCTGCCCTCCGACCTGATCGGACGCCCCGCCGCGTGGCACGCCCTCTACCTGGGCGGGTTCGCGCTGACCCTGATGGTGGCGTCCGTGCTGCTGTCCGGCGGCGCCCGGCTGCGGACCGCGCAGGCGGCGGTCGCCGGCGCGGTGGCGCTGACCCTGGCCGGCGCGGTGGGCCAGTCCCGAGGCGTGCCGGAGACCGTCACCGAGGCGCGCGTACGGGCCTCGGTCACCCCGGAGAAGGTCCACACCTGCGTCGAACGGGACGCCACCACGTACTGCGTGTTCCCCGAGTGGGAGCAGCGCACCGGCGACTGGGCCCGGACCGTCGACGACGTCCGCGCCCTGGCCGGCGGTGACGCGCAGGACCGCCCCCTGGTCGTGCGGCAGCGGGTCGAGGCGCGCTACGGCCTGGACGCCGACTCGACCCTCGCCTCGCTCACCCGCCCCGGCGAGGTGACCGTGGGGACGGCCTGGGGCGGCAACCGGGTGCCCGAGTTCGCGGTCTCGGTGGCCGGTGTGCTGGTCACCGGCTCGGAGGCCAGGACGGGCGAGATGTGCGACGGCCGGACGGTCACCGTGATGTGGCTGGCCCTCGCCGGCCGGCCCGACCCGGTCGCCGACCTGCGCCGGGTGCGGATCGACGACAGCGACACCGGCTCGGCGATCGTCGTCTCGCGGACGGAGCCGCTGCAGATGACCTCCGCCCAGACGGAACTGCTGCGCGAGCTGCTGGAGCTGCCCCGCGACGAGGCCGCCGCCAAGGTGAAGGCCGGCTGGGCCGAGCTGACCGCCCCGAAGGTGACGACGGACCGCGTCGCGCGGGTGCTGGGCCTGGAGAAGCCCGAGGGGGAGGACGGGTGTCTGTGACCGGAACCCGGGCGGCCGGGAACACCCCGGTGCGCGAGGCCGCCCGGCGGGGCGCCCTCCTCCAGCTGGTCCGCCCGGTCGCCCGCACGGTGCCCTGGTGGGCGCTCGCGGCGGGCGGCGGGCTCGGACTGCTGGCGGCGGCGCTGCCCCGGCTGTCCGGCGGCGAGGTCGCCCCGTGGGCCGGGGTGAACGCCCTGCGGGCCGCCGCCCTGTGCTTCGCGCTGGGCGCCGCGTTCCTGCTGGACGACCCTGCCCGGCAGACCACCGCCGCCGTGCCCGTCCGCCGCGTCCTGCGGCACGCGCTGCGGTGCGCGCTCGTACTGCCGCCCGCAGCCGCGTGGTGGTCGGCGGCCGTGCTGCTCGTCCCGGAGGAGGCGCGGCCCCCGGTCGGGGACATCACCCTCGAGGCGGCGACGGCCCTCGCACTCGCCCTGGCCGGCGCGGCCTTCGCGGTGCGCCGCCGGGGCGCCGAGCGGCCGGGTCAGGCGGTCGCCGCGTTCCTGCTGGTGACCGCGGTCCTGGCGCCGCTGCTCAGCCCTTCGGAGTGGGCGCTGTTCACCGCGCCCGGCGACCCGCGCTGGGCGGACGCCCACGGCCACTGGACGCTGCTGCTGGGCGCGGCGCTCGTGGCGGTCGCGGTGTGCTGTGTCGAACCGGTCCGGCGGCGCACGCTCCGGACGCTCAGGTCCCCGTCCCGTACCTGAGTACGCCGGTCCGCCAACTCCAGCCCGTCCGGCGTGTGAGGACGGGGCCCGCCAGGGCCGAAGGGGGGTCTGGGGGCGCAGCCCCCGGGGAGGGACGGGAAGGGGCGGCGGGGGCGGAACCCCCGGCGCCCGTGCGGCCGCCGGCGTTCAGGCCCGGCGTGATCGACGAAGTGCCGGCCCCGGCCGCCCCTCAGGTCTCCGTCCGGTACATCAGGTCCGTCTCGTGGGTGACGAAGCCGAGCCGCTCGTAGACGGACACCGCCGCCTCGTTGTCGGCGTCGACGTACAGCATGGCGGTGGGCAGGCCCTGGTCCGCCAGGTGGCGCAGGCCGATCGTCGTCAGCGCCTTGCCGAGCCCGCCGCCCTGCGCGTCGGGGGCGACCCCGAGGACGTACACCTCGCCGAGGCCCTGCTCGGCGTGCACCTTCGTCCAGTGGAAGCCGACCAGCCGTCCGTCGCTCTCCGCCAGGAAGAAACCCGCGGGGTCGAACCACGGTTCGGCCTTGCGGTCGTCGAGGTCCCGCTGCGTGAGGGAGCCCTGCTCGGGGTGGTGGGCGAACGCCGCGGCGTTCAGCGCGAGCCACGCCGCGTCGTCCCGGCCCGGCTCGAAGGCGCGCACGGTGACGCCCTCCGGCAGCACCGGGTCGGGCAGGTCCAGGCCCGCCAACGGGCGCCGCATCTGCCGCAGTTCACGGAACAGCGTCAGCCCGAGCACCTGCGCCAGGTGCCGGGCCGCGGAGCGCCCGCCGTGCGCCCACACCCGCAGCCGCTTGCCCGACGCGGCGAGCAGCGCCGTGCCGAGCGCCCGCCCGTGCCCCTGCCCGCGGTACGAGGGGTGCACCACCAGCTCCGCGGCGGGCGGCTCCACCGGGTCGGTGTCCTCCAACTGGGCGTACCCGACGAGCTCTTCGTCGACGGTCAGCAGCAGGTGCGAGACGCCCTCCCGCTCCCCGCCGCGCAGTTGCAGCCGGCCCTGCTCGGACACGGCCTGCTGGCCGTCGGCGCGCGCCGCCTCGTCGAGCAGCGCGAGCACCGCGTCGACCTGCGCCTGGTCGAGCGCGGTGTACGTCTGGAGCGAACGGGGGCGGCCGGGCCGGGAGAACGCGTCGCTGGTCATGCGTACGAGGGTAAGGGGACGGCGCGACGAGGGGGCGTCAGCCGGGCGCGTAGGGCCCGCGGCGGGGCGGGACGGCCGCGTGGCGGGGCCCGGTGGCGACGGCGCGGCGGTGGCCCGGCGCAAAGATAAACCAGGCTGTAACCCGGAAGCCCCTGTCGCGCTACGCGCGTTGACTCTAGGCTGCGCCGGTACCCACTCGCACCGACAGGGGGGCGTATGCCAGCCACATCCCCGGCGCACCCGCGCCGCAGACGCCGTACGAACCGTCTCCTCGCGACCGCCGCCGGTGTCCTCACCGTCGGTGCCCTGGCCGCCGCGGCCCTGCCGGGGTCCGCGAGCGCGGGCGAGCAGCACGGCAAGGGCAAGGGCCACGGCCACGGGCCGGGCCGCTACCAGGACGTGCAGCTGCTGTCCTTCAACGACCTGCACGGCAACCTGGAGCCGCCCACCGGTTCCTCCGGCCGGGTCACCGAACTCCAGCCGGACGGCACGACGAAGACCATCGACGCGGGCGGCGCCGAGTACCTGGCGACGCATCTGCGCCAGGCCCGCAAGGGCAACGCGTACTCCATCACCGCGGCCGGCGGCGACATGGTCGGCGCCTCCCCGCTGCTCTCGGGGCTGTTCCACGACGAGCCCACCATCGAGGCGCTGAACAAGCTCGAACTGGACGTCACCTCCGTCGGCAACCACGAGTTCGACGAGGGCGCCAAGGAGCTGTCCCGCCTGCAGAACGGCGGCTGCCACCCGACGGACGGCTGCTACACCGACAAGAAGTTCAAGGGCGCCGACTTCCCGTACCTGGCGGCCAACGTCCTGAACGAGAAGACCAGGAAGCCCCTCCTCAAGCCCTACTGGGTGTGGCAGAAGAAGGGCGTCAAGGTCGGCTTCATCGGCGTGACCCTCGAAGGCACCCCGAACATCGTGTCCGCCGAGGGCGTCAAGGGCCTCGTCTTCAAGGACGAGGTCGAGACGATCAACAAGTACGCCAAGGAGCTGCGCCGCAAGGGCGTGAAGTCCATCGTGGCGCTGATCCACGAGGGCGGCTTCCCGGCCTCGCAGAACTACAACTACGACTGCGACGCCCCGGGCGCCGGCGACGGCATCTCCGGCCCCATCGCGGACATCGCGCAGAACGTCTCGCCCGAGGTGGACGCGCTGGTCACCGGCCACACCCACAGCGCGTACGTCTGCACGATCCCCGACCCGGCGGGCAACCCCCGCATGGTCACCTCCGCCGCGTCCTTCGGCCGGCTCTACACCGACACCACGCTGACCTACGACCGCAAGACCGGCGACATCGCCCGTACGGCCGTGAAGTCCGCGAACCACGTGGTGTCCCGGGACGTCCCCAAGGCGCCCGACATGACCCGCCTGATCGACAGGTGGAACACCCTCGCCGCCCCGATCGGCAACCGCGCCATCGGCCATATCTCCGGTGACGTCGTGAAGGACGGCACCGAGTCCCCGCTGGGCGACCTGATCGCCGACGCGCAGCTGGAGTACGCCCGCACGCTGGACCCGGAGACCGACCTCGCCCTGATGAACCCGGGCGGCATCCGCGCCTCCCTCACCTACGCGGCGAGCGGCGCCGAGGGCGACGGCGTGGTCACCTTCGCCGAGGCGTTCACGGTCCAGCCGTTCGCGAACACGGTCAACCTGCAGACCTTCACCGGCGAGCAGCTGATCCAGGCGCTCAAGGAGCAGGTCAGCGGCTCCAACGCGGCGGCCCCGAAGATCCTGCAGGTGTCCGAGGGACTCACCTACACGCTGGACCTGACGAAGTCCGGCGCCGACCGGGTCGTCACGGACTCCGTCCGGCTGAACGGTGAGGCGATCGACCCGTCGGCGAGCTACCGCGTCGCGATGAACAGCTTCCTCGCGGGCGGCGGCGACGGCTTCGCCACCCTGGGCCAGGGCGCCGACGCCCTGGTCGGCGACGACGACCTGAAGGCGCTGGAGCAGTACCTGACGGCCAACTCCTCGGCCGGCGCCCCGATCGACCCGCCGGCGGCGGACCGCATCACGATCGTGCAGTAACCACGGCAAGAGAACCTGTACGACGCGGAGGGCCGGTGCCGAGCACCGGCCCTCTCCGCGTTCTCTCCGCGTGCTAGCCCTCGACGTCCCACACGACGGCCTGCGCGACGATCACGCGCTCCCCGTCGAAGGTCACGGCCGGCCCCTCGTGCAGCCGGTATCCCAGCTCCAGCGCCTCGCTGACCCGCCGGCAGAAGGCGGAGTCGTCGGGGCCGGTCAGTACGCGGTAGACGGGCAGTCCGTCGGGGGGATTCGCCATGCGGCCCAGCGTGTCACGGGACGCCGGGCACGTCCGGCGGAGGGGTCGGGGCGCCCGGCAGACGGACGGTGGCGGTGGTGCCGCCGCCCTCGGCCGGGGTGAGCGCGACCGTGCCGCCCGCCTGCTGCACCGTGCGCGCCACGATCGACAGCCCGAGGCCGGAGCCGGGCAGGGCGCGGGCGCCGGGGGAGCGCCAGAAGCGGTCGAAGACGTGCGGGAGTTCGTCGGCCGCGATGCCGGGGCCGTGGTCCCGGACGGTGAGCACGCCGTCGGCGAGCCGCACCTCGACCGTGCCGCCCGGCGGGCTGAACTTCACGGCGTTGTCCAGCACGTTGACCACCGCCCGCTCCAGTGCCGCCGGTTCCGCCCGCACGTACCAGGGATGCAGGTCGGCGGTGACCGTCAGCTCCGGGCCGCGCAGCCGGGCCCGGCGCAGGGCCGCCTCCACCACGTCCTGCCAGGCGACGATCTCCACGCGGCCCGCCTGATGGCCCGGGTCCGGGCGGGACAGCTCCTGAAGGTCGCCGATCAGCGCGGCCAGCTCCGTCATCTGCGCCTTCACCGAGTCGAGCAGCGCCTTGCGGTCGGCCGGCGGGAGGGGCCGCCCGGTGTCCTCGCTACGGGTCAGCAGCTCGATGTTGGTGCGCAGCGAGGTCAGCGGGGTGCGCAGTTCGTGCCCGGCGTCCGCGATCAGCTGCTGCTGGAGGTCGCGGGAGCTGGCCAGCGCGGACGTCATGGAGTTGAAGGAGCGCGACAGCCGCGCGATCTCGTCCTCCGACTCCTCCTCCACCGGGATGCGGACGCCCAGGTCCTCGGTGCGCGCCACGTGCTCCACGGCCTCGGTGAGCTTGTCGACCGGGCGCAGTCCGGTGCGGGCCACGGCGAGACCCGCGGCGGCCGAGCCGAGCACCCCGATGCCGGACACCAGCAGCAGGATCAGCGCCAGGTCGTTCAGCGTCGACTGCGTGCCCTTCAGCGGGACCGCAACGATGACGGCCGCGTGGGTGCTGGTCAGCGTGGACGGGTCGTTGATGACGAGCGGCAGGGTCAGCACCCGGACGTCGTCGCCGTCCTCGTCGGTGCCGTCGCGGAAGATGCCCCTGGACCCGGCGCCCGCGTTCTCGATCACCTTGCGGTCCGACGCGGTGACCTCCACGTTCCCCACCGAGCTGGGGAACAGGCAGACCGTGCCGTCCTCCTTGACCACCTGCGAGTACGTGTACTGGAAACCGCCCGCGCTGTCGCGGGGTGTGTCCGTGCAGTCGGTGAGGGCGCTGCGGATCTCGTCCACCCGCTGCGGCCCCTGCAGCACGGTCGCCTTCTTCAGGTCCTCGTCGACCTGCTCGTACAGCTTGCCCTGCACGATGAACCAGCAGGTCACCGACACCGCCGCCACCGCGAACGCCACAGCGGCGGCGACCAGCAGCGACAGCCGCGCCCGGATCGGCAGGGCGCGGAAGCGGCGCACCGGTCCGGTCACTCCGCGCCGCCCTGCCGCAGCACGTACCCCACCCCCCGCACCGTGTGCACCAGGCGCGGCTCGCCGCCCGCCTCGGTCTTGCGGCGCAGGTACATGACGTACACGTCCAGCGAGTTGGACGACGGTTCGAAGTCGAAGCCCCAGACCGCCTTCAGGATCTGCTCACGGGTGAGCACCTGGCGCGGGTGCGCCATGAACATCTCCAGCAGGGTGAACTCCGTGCGGGTCAGCTCCACCGGGCGCCCGGCGCGGGTCACCTCCCGCGTGGCCAGGTTCATCGTCAGGTCGGCGAAGGTGAGGACGTCGTCGGTCTCGGCGGACGCGGCCACCGCCGCCGCGTACGAGCTGCGCCGCAGCAGGGCCCGGATCCGTGCGAACAGCTCGTCCAGCTCGAACGGCTTCACCAGGTAGTCGTCCGCCCCCGCGTCCAGTCCCGTCACCCGGTCGCCCACGGTGTCCCGGGCCGTCAGCATCAGGATCGGCGTGGTGTCGCCGGTGGCGCGGATACGGCGGGCGGCGGTCAGGCCGTCCATGCGGGGCATCTGGATGTCGAGCACGAGGAGGTCGGGCTGGCGGGCCGCCGTCTTCTCCAGGGCGTCCACGCCGTCGACGGCCTCCTCGGTGTCGTAACCCTCGAAGGCCAGGCTGCGCCGGAGTGCTTCGCGCACCGCCGGCTCGTCGTCGACGATCAGGATGCGCTGCGGGGCACGGTCGCCGTCTGCGGGGCTCATCGGGTGGCGGATCCTTCGGCTGCGCGCCGCGCGGCGGGCGCGGCGGGGGAGGGGACGGGCTGTCGGATCTTCAGCGTCGCACGTTTCCCGGCCCGCGCGTCAGCTGCCCGCACCGGCCCGCAGATCCGGCAGGTCCGCCTTGAGCGTGTTCACCGGGATGGCGAAGCCGAGGCCCACGCTGCCCGCCGTGGACGACTCCGCGCCGCTCGGCGCGTACATCGCGGAGTTGATGCCGATGATGTTGCCGTTCATGTCGATCAGCGCGCCGCCGGAGTTGCCCGGGTTCAGCGAGGCGTCGGTCTGGATCGCCTTGTACGTGGTCGTGGAGCCGCCGGTGTCGCCGTTGAACTGCCGGCCGCCGAACTCGAACGGCCAGCCGCCGCCGCGCTGCTGCTGCCCCTGGCTCTCGTCCGTGGACACGGTGACGTCCCGGTCGAGTGCGGAGACGATGCCGCTGGTCACCGTGCCGGTAAGGCCCTCGGGCGAGCCGATCGCGACGACCTGGTCGCCGACCTGCACGCCGTCCGAGTCGCCCAGGGTGGCGGCCTTCAGACCGGAGGCGTCCTCCAGCTTGATCAGCGCCAGGTCCTTGCTGCTGTCGGTGCCGACGACGCGGGCGTCGTAGGTCTTGCCGTCGTGCGTGCGCACCTGGACCCGGGAGGCGCCGGCCACGACGTGGTTGTTCGTGACGACCTCGCCGTCCTCGGTGACGATCACGCCGGACCCGGTGGCCGAACCGGACGACGACGCGGCCTTGATCTCCACGATGCTGGGGCTGACGCTCTTGGCGACCCCGGCGACCGTGCCCTTCAGGGACGCCGGCACCACGTCGGTCTCGGCGGCGGAGGACGCGGTGACGCCCGTGGAGGAACCGCCGGTCAGCTCCTGCACCCCGTAGGCGGTGGTCCCGCCGACGGCGGCGGCCACGATCGCCACGGCGACGAGCAGCCTGGCCGGGCCGCGGCTCCGGCGGTGCGCGGGGGCGGTGGGTCCGGCGCCGGCGGGCTCGGCAGCCGCGGGAGCGTGGGCCGGCGGGGGCGGCCACTCGGGGTTCACCTGGTGCGGACCGTACTCGGGGAAGCCACTCGGGCGGGGGTTCTCGCTCATGCATCTGAGCGTCCCGCCCGACGATGAGAGCTTCCTGAGGGATGGCTGAGAAGCCCGGCAGAAGTGCGTATGCCCGATATAAAGTCAGCCTTGGGCGGGACGCCGCGCCCTGGGGTGCCGGCTGCCGCGCCGCGGGGAACATCTTCCGCGACCGTGGCGGCAGCACCCTTCAGGTGCGCGGGGAACTGCGCGAATCAGCCACGGAGGTCCCGCACCCGGCGTCGACGGGGTGCCGCTGCGCCCACCTGTGCCGCCCTGGCGCCACGACTGCCCGCAGCTGGGGCGGGACGCCCCTCAGGGGCGCGGGGAACTGCGCGATCGGCCGCACACGACCCGCACCCGGCGCACGGCGGCTAGGAGCAGCCGCAGGACTGGCGGAGGACCAGCCGGGACGGGAAGACCTTCAGCCGCTCCCGGCGGGAGCCGTTGACGCGGAGACCGTCGTCCAGGACCAGATCGACCGCCGCGCGGGCCATCGCCGGCCGGTCCGACGCGACCGTGGTCAGCGGCGGATCGGCGAGCGCCGCCTCCTTGATGTCGTCGAACCCGACGACCGCCAGCTCGCCCGGCACGTCGATGCGCAGCTCACGCGCGGCACGCAGCACACCGATGGCCTGGTCGTCCGTGGAGCAGAAGATCGCGGGCGGCCGCCGCGGCCCCGACAGGATGTCCAGCGCGACCCGGTAGGCGTCGTAACGGTTGTACGGGGCCTCGAAGAGGCGCCCCTCCGTGGCTATCCCGGCCTCGTCCATCGCGCGCCGCCAGCCCTCGACGTGGTCGGAGACCGGGTCGCCGACGGCGGGCGTCTCCGCCGTACCGCCGACACAGGCGACGTACTCGTAGCCGTGCTCCAGCAGATGGCGCACGGCGAGCTGCGCGCCGCCGAGGTCGTCGGTGACGACGGCGACGTCGTCGATCGCCTCCGGCCGCTCGTGCAGCAGCACCACCCGGGCGTCCCACGCCTCGATCTCCGCCGCGGCCAGGTCGTTCAGCGCGTGACTGACGAGGATCAGACCGGAGACCCGCATGCCGAGGAAGGCGCGCAGATAGTGGACCTCGCGCTCGCCGATGTAGTCGGAGTTCCCGACCAGCACCATCTTCCCGCGCTCGGACGCGGCCTGTTCCACCGCGTGCGCCATCTCGCCGAAAAACGGCTGGCGGGCGTCCGGCACGATCAGACCTATGAGATCCGTGCGCCGGGACGCCATCGCCTGGGCGACGCGGTCGGGCCGGTACCCCAGCTCCTTGATCGCTGCGAGCACCCGCTCGCGCGTGGCCGGGGCGACCGGCCGGGGTCCGTTGTTGATGACATAGCTGACGACCGCGGTCGACGTCCCCGCCAGTCGCGCCACGTCATCCCTGGTTACCTTGGCCACGCGCGGAGTCTACGCGGATATATCGCCCACGGGCAGGGCGTGCCGGAGGTGGTGAACAGCGGAAAAGCGGCTCGTCTGCGCGAACGCGCCGCTCATGCGTGCGACCCTCAGGCCTTCGCCCGCACACCGTCGGCGTCCTGCGCGGCCGTCTCGTCCGCTTCCGCCGCCTTTTGCCGGGCGCCCTTCGCCTTCGCCTCCTCGGCCGCGCGCTCCACCTTCTCCGGCGTAACGAATCGATAACCGACGTTCCGGACGGTGCCGATCAGCGACTCGTGCTCCGGGCCGAGCTTGGCGCGCAGACGGCGTACGTGCACGTCGACCGTCCGGGTACCGCCGAAGTAGTCGTAGCCCCAGACCTCCTGCAGCAGCTGGGCGCGGGTGAACACCCGGCCGGGGTGCTGCGCGAGGTACTTCAGCAGCTCGAACTCCTTGAAGGTCAGGTCCAGGACCCGGCCCTTCAGCTTCGCGGAGTACGTCGCCTCGTCCACGGAGAGGTCGCCGTTGCGGATCTCCATCGGGGAGTCGTCGTTGACGATCTGCTGGCGGCCCATCGCCAGCCGCAGCCGCGCCTCGACCTCCGCGGGGCCGGCCGTGTCCAGCAGTACGTCGTCGATGCCCCAGTCCGCGGTGACCGCGGCGAGGCCGCCCTCGGTCACGACCAGGACGAGGGGGCAGCCGGGGCCCGTGGAGCGCAGCAGCTGACACAGGCTGCGGACCTGGGGAAGGTCGCGGCGCCCGTCGATGAGGATCACGTCGGCGCCGGGGGTGTCCACCAGCGCCGGGCCCTCCGCGGGCGCCACCCGGACGTTGTGCAGGAGCAGACCGAGGGCGGGGAGCACCTCCGTCGACGGCTGGAGCGCGTTGGTCAGGAGCAGCAGGGAACTCATCGGGTCGCCTCACCTGCTCGGATCGTGGCCGCCCGGAACGCGGCCGTCCTGCTTTCGTGCACGGTTCGCTCGCCCATAACGTCTGGTTCCTCCTCGGTCCCTGCGAGGACGTTTATGGCATTGCTGCGTGCGATCGACGGCCCGTACATCCGGCGGTTTCCCGCCTTCGTATACAACGCTTCCGAAAGCACAAAAGGACCCGGGGGCTTCGCTGCCCGAGTCCTCTTCGCAGCAGAATAGCCGACATGGGCACCGATGCGGCAGGTCATGTGGCGCGATCCACCATTCGTCCATATTCCGAGACGCTGAATGTGACACGGGACGGCGCGCCGATGCGGACGTTCCTGCACACGGCGGACGGTGTGGCGATCGATTCCGTATACGAGCCGGGAGGCGTTGTATACGACTCGGGGAAGGTCGTATACGAACGGGTGGACGAGGGGGCGCGGAACGGTTCCGGGAATGCGCTCTCCGGTGTTTCCCAGGGGCTCGTTCTCGTGATCGCGCACGGTTTCACCGGGGACGCCGATCGTCCCCACGTGCGGCGCGTCGCCCGCGTGTTCGCGCGGTACGGCGCCGTCGTCACCTTCTCCTTCCGCGGGCACGGGCGGTCCGGCGGACGCTCCACCGTCGGGGACCGCGAGGTGCTCGACCTCGCCGCGGCGGTCGCGTGGGCGCGGGAGCTGGGGCACACGCGGGTGGTCACCGTGGGGTTCTCCATGGGCGGGTCGGTGGCGCTGCGGCACGCGGCGCTGGACGCCGGTGGCGTCGATGCCGTCGTTTCCGTGAGCGCGCCGGCGCGCTGGTTCTACCGGGGGACCGCGCCCATGCGGCGGCTGCACTGGCTGGTGACGCGGCCCTCCGGGCGGCTGGTGGGCCGGTACGGGCTGCGCACCCGCATCCACCACCGGCAGTGGGACCCCGTGCCGCTGTCCCCCGTCGAGGCCGTGCCCCGCATCGCGCCGACACCGCTGCTGGTCGTGCACGGGGACCAGGACGCCTACTTCCCGCTCGACCACCCCCGGATGCTCGCGGACGCCGCCGGGGAGCACGGGGAGCTGTGGGTCGAGCACGGCATGGGGCACGCGGAGAACGCGGCGCCCGAACCGCTGTTGAGGAGGATCGGGGACTGGGCGGTCGCCCGGGCGGGCTAGCCTGACCGTGTTCACCGTCAACCGATCGAGGAACCAGCAGATGGCAAAGGTCACGGTGCGGTACTGGGCCGCCGCCAAGGCCGCGGCGGGGGTGGCCGAGGAGCCGTACGAGGCGGACACGCTCGCCGACGCGCTCGCAGCCGTGCGCGCACGGCATCCCGGCGAGCTGGCGCGCGTGCTGCTGAGGTGCTCGTTCCTGGTCGACGGCGATCCCGTGGGCAAGCGCGCGCATGAGACGGTACGGCTGGCCGACGGCGGCACGGTCGAGGTGCTTCCGCCGTTCGCAGGAGGGTGAGGATGACGAACCAGCCGTACGGCGGGGGGTACGGGTACGGGGCGCAGGAGCCGCCGGCCACGCCGTACCAGGAGCCGCCGGTCACGCCGTACCAGCAGCCGCCGGTCACGCCGTATCAGGAGCCGCCGGTCACGCCGTACCAGCAGCCGCAGTCCCAACCACATGCCCAGCCGCAGGCGTGGCCGGGGCAGGGGTACGACGATCCGTACGATCCGTACGCGGATCAGCAGGACACGCAGCAGTGGCAGGGGCAGACGTGGGAGACGCAGATGCAGCCGCCGGTGCCGCCGGTGGCGGCGGCCGAGGAGACGTCGTACCTGCCGCCGCAGGGGGTGGCGCCTGTTCAGGCCGCGGAGCCCGCTCCTGTGGGAAGGGCTGAGCCGGCGCCGGAGTACGGTCCGGCCACCCTCGCCGGGAACTCGCGCGTCACCGATGCGCAGCGGGCCCGGGCCGAGGGGCGGTCGCCGGTCATCGAGCCCGGGATGCAGCCCGCGCTGCTGACGGCGGTGCTGGGTCTGCTGCTGGCGGGCGGCGCCGCGCTGGGTACGTACGCGCTGCTCGTGCCGCTGGTGGTGCTCCAGGGCGTGACCGCGGCGGGGTGGTTCCGGCTCAACGGGATGTGGCCGGCGCGGCAGGGCATCGCGCTGGGGTTCCTCGGGGCGCTGGTCGCGGACGCGGCGATGCTGGTCTCGGACCGGTCGCCCGGGGTGATCCTCGGGGCGCTGGGCGTGTGGGTGCTGCTGTCGCTGGTGCTGCAGCTGCGGTCGCACGCGGATCCGGACGAGCGGATGTACGGCCTGATGGCGACGGTGGTCGCGGCGGCGCTGGCGATCGCGGCGGGCGGCTACCTCGCGGCGGACGCGGACGCGGTGGTCGTCGGGGCGGTGGCGGTGGCGGCGGCGATGGTCGTGCGGGCGCTGCCGGTGACGACGGCGGCGTCGGTGGTGATCGCGGTGGCGGCGGCGGCCGGTGCGGGGTACGCCGTCGGCGGGATGTCGTCGGACGGGGCGCTGACGGGGGTCGGGGCGGCGGTCTGCGCACTGATCGGCCACCGGGTGGCCAGCTACGACTACCCGTCCCGCTTCGTCCACTTCACGGCGGGGGTCGCCCTGCCGCTGGCGGCGGCGGGCCCGGTCGTGTACACGCTGGGGCGGGTGTTCGGCTGAGACCGTGTGCCTGCGGTGCGTCGCCTGTGCGGTGGGGGCCGCCGAGGTCGTGTGCCTGCGGCGCAGGGGTCTGTCCGGTGGGGGTTGCCGTTTGATGCCTGCGGCGCAGGGTTCTGTGCGGTGGGGGTTGATGTAGCGCCTACGGCGGGTGGGTGGTGCGGGGCCGCGGTGGGGGCGGTCGTCCTCGGTCTGGCGCGAGAGTGCGTGCTGGAGAGGTTCGGGGCGTGGACGCGCCAGCCGCTGCGGGCGCCCACCCCCACCCCGTCCCCTCCCCGCCGTGGGCGGCTGCACCGACACCGGTGGCGGAGGCTGCCACCTGCCGCCCCCGGGCGCGCGGCGGCGGCCGCAAGTTGTCGCCAACCGCGGGCATTCGTGCCGCTGGGGCGGCACGGGTGGGCGCGGCGGCACCCTGTCGGCGCCAGGTGCGCGAACACCCCCCGGCCCGCACCGACGCCGGCGCCTGTTGCCCCTGCCCATTGTGGGCTTGAGGGCCTGGGAGGTACCCCCAGGGCGATGGGGGTACCTCCCGCTCATGGGGGTCCCCCCGCTCGAGCGGAGTCGAGAGTGGGGGGAGAAGCCGAGAGTGGGCGCGGCGGCACCTCGTTGGCGCCGAGGTGCGCGAACACCCCCGGCCCGCACCGACGCCGGTGCCTGTTGTCCCTGCCCATTGTGGGCAGTCGTGCCTTGAGGGCCTGGGAGGTGCCCCATGCGATGGGGGTACCTCCCGCTCAAGAAGGTCCGCTCGCACGAGCGCGTTGGCGCCGATCCACCCCCCGGCCCGCTGGCGCCCTACGTCGAGCGTCTCTGAGGCGTCCCTGTCACAGGTGATCCACAATCCCCGGCTCCCCCGCCACCCCCGCATTACGCTCGCGTGAGGGCGGCCGCCGGTCGTCGGGCACTCGTCAGGTGGGGACTCCGCATGCGCGCACTGCGAATACTGCTCGTCATCGCCGTGGTACTCGGCGGCATCTTCGTCATCGTCGACCGCGTCGCCGTCCACTTCGCCGAGGGCGAGGCCGCCGACCGCGTCCGGGCCTCCGAGGGGCTGGCCTCCACCCCCGACGTGGACATCCAGGGCTTCCCCTTCCTCACCCAGGTGCTGGGCGGCTCGTTCGACGAGGTGCGGGTCGGCATCTCGGACTACGAGGCCGGCGCCGGCGAGGGCGGCAAGACCATCCGCATCGCCGACCTCCGCGCGGACCTGCGCGGCGTCGAGTTCTCCGGCGACTTCGGCTCCGCCGTCGCCGACAGCGCCACCGGCACGGCCACCATCGCCTACGACGAGCTGCTGCGGAACGCCAAGGCGGAGCCCACGCAGGTGGCGCCCGGCATCACCGCCGAGGTGGTGGCGCTGTCCGACGGGGGCAACGGGAAGATCAAGGTCGCGCTGGAGACCACCGTGCTCGGCACGAAGCTGCCCGAGCCGGTGACCGTGCTCAGCTCGGTGACCGTCGTCGACGGGAACACCGTGCGGGTGCGGGCGGACGCGCTGCCGGTGCTGGGCGGGGTGGAGATCGCGGAGTCGCGGGTGCGGCGGATCACCGACTTCGAGCAGAAGATCGACGGCCTGCCCGGCGGGATCAGCCTGGAGAAGGTCCAGGCGGCCGAGGACGGTGTGGACGTGACGGTGTCCGGGAAGGACGTACGCCTGGCCGGGTAGACGGAGCGGGTGTCCGGTGGGCGAGACGACCGCGTCCGCTGGACAGATGTGACGGCTCCGGGAGTGGGGGCGCGGGCGCTCGGGCGGACGGTTTTTCCGGCCGTCGTATCGGTGGATGGACGATCTCGTCTCAGTATGCGACACGCCGGTGACAGGGCCCCTCGTCCGTCCCTACGATCGTCCCCATGCAGTGTCAGACGAGCGTCCTCCGTTCGAGGGGACAGGCGGATCTCACGAAGCGGCGGGCAGTGGACCTGTGCCGTGTCGCCGCCATGCTCTGTCGCACGTTCTGAGCGGACGCGTCCTCCGTCCGCATTCCCGTTCCGTTCCCTGATCAGGGGACCCGTGCGCCGCCCGGCCCTGGGCGCTGCGCACCCCCGTACCCGCACGCCCCCCGCAACTGCCCCGGAGGAGAACAGCATGGCTCGCAGCGACGTCCTGGTCGACGCCGATTGGCTCCAGGAACACCTGGACGACCCGACCATCGCGATCGTCGAGGTGGACGAGGACACGTCCGCCTACGACAAGAACCACATCAAGAACGCCGTCCGGATCGACTGGACGCAGGACCTGCAGGACCCGGTCCGCCGTGACTTCGTCGACCAGGCCGGCTTCGAGAAGCTCCTGTCCGACAAGGGCATCGCCAACGACCACACGGTCGTCCTGTACGGCGGCAACAACAACTGGTTCGCCTCGTACGCCTACTGGTACTTCAAGCTGTACGGCCACGAGAACGTCAAGCTCCTCGACGGCGGCCGCAAGAAGTGGGAGCTCGACGCCCGCGAGCTGGTCCCCGGCGACGAGGTGCCGGAGCGCCCGAAGACGGACTACAAGGCCAAGCCGCAGGACACGTCCATCCGCGCCTTCCGCGACGACGTCGTGAACGCCATCGGCGCGCAGAACCTGGTCGACGTGCGCTCGCCCGACGAGTTCTCCGGCAAGCTGCTCGCCCCGGCCCACCTGCCGCAGGAGCAGTCGCAGCGCCCCGGCCACGTGCCGAGCGCGAAGAACATCCCGTGGTCGAAGAACGCCAACGACGACGGCACGTTCAAGTCCGACGAGGAGCTCAAGGAGCTCTACACCGAGGAGAACGTCGACCTCGCCACGGACACCATCGCCTACTGCCGCATCGGTGAGCGCTCCGCGCTGACCTGGTTCGTGCTGCACGAGCTGCTCGGCGTGGAGAACGTCAAGAACTACGACGGCTCCTGGACCGAGTACGGCTCCCTCGTCGGCGTGCCGATCGAGCTCGGCTCCGGCAAGTAATCCCCCCCCCGACCGACCTCTCAGGAGTAAGACATGTGCGGTGCGAAGGCCGGCGGCCCGGACGCCTCGACGATCAAGCCCGGTGAGACCACCATCCAGGGTCAGGTGACCCGTGACGGCGAGCCGGTGACGGGATACGTCCGTCTCCTCGACTCGACCGGCGAGTTCACCGCGGAGGTCCCCACCTCCGCGACCGGACAGTTCCGCTTCTACGCGGCGGAAGGCACCTGGACCGTCCGCGCCCTGGTGCCCGGCGGCACCGCCGACCGCACGGTCGTCGCCCAGCAGGGCGGCCTGGCCGAGGTCGCGATCGCGGTCTGAGCAGGCTCCGTACGGAGGGCCGCGTCCGTCCGGACGCGGCCCTCCGGCATGTCCGGACCTACGCTGGAGACATGTACGCGCGCAGGCGGCACGTCTACCTCGCGATGATGGGCGGCTGCATCGGGCTGTTCGTCCTGGCGTGGGGCGTCGTACGCCTCTGGTCGGTGCCCGCCGCCGTGGCGATGTGCCTGGTCGCCATGGTGATCCCGCCGGTCGCCGCGGTCGTCGCCAACCGGCGTGGCCCCGACGACCGCTGGTGGGACGATCCCACCGGCGACCCGCAGTCCGACGAGTGGTGGGACGAGCTGGACGGCAGGAAGGGGCCCCGGTAGCCCGGTCAGTACACGAGGGCCTGCGTGCCGTCCGCCATGGCCTCCTGCACGAAGACCTGCGCGCCCGCGATTCGTACGCCCTCGATCACGTCCTTCTCCGTGATGTCCCGGCGCGCGGCGCACTGCGTGCACAGCGTGACCTTGCCGGCCGCCAGCACCGAGTCCAGCAGGTCCGGCAACGGAGCGGCGTGCGGCAGTTCGAACTCCGCGGCCTTCCCCGGCAGCGCGAACCACGCCGACTCCCCGGTGAGCCACAACGACACCTCGACCCCACTGGCCGCCGCCACCGCGGCCACCGTGAACGCCTGCGAACAGCGCTCGGGTGCGTCGGCCCCGGCGGTCACCTTGATCACGAGCTTCTTCGCCATGACCGAATCGTAATCATGATCGCCACAACCCCCGTCGCCGGCTGTGGGTCTCCTGTGCGCGCGGACCGAACGCGCGTTCACTTGTTGTGGGGGACGTCTTGGAACGAACCGAGGAAGAAGCCGGCCGGCGGCGGAGAGGGCGGACCGCCGCGCTGATCGGCACCGCTCTGGTGCTGGGCCTGGTCGCCGGTACCTGCACCGGCTATCTCGTCCAGGCCGGCCGTACGCCCACTCCGCTGCCGCCGCTGTCCCAGCCGGTGCTCGCACAGGCCCGGGGCCAGGCGCCGGCGCCGCTGCCCGCCTCCCAGGACCGGCGGGTCAGGACCGACGGAGACCTGCGCGAGCTGCTGCTGAAGAAGCCGCGTGGGGCGAAGCACACGGAGTGGCTGAAGGACGGCGTCCGCTGGCTGGACCTGACCGCCCTCGCCGAGACCTGGACCGAGCCCGGCGAGGCGTTCGGCGACCTCGTGCGGGACGAGCTCCGCCGGGCGGTGATGACCGTCTGGGAGGAGGACGGATACACCGTGGAGATCCGGCTCACCCAGTTCCGTCAGGAGGAGTACACGGCGGCCACCGACGCCGCCGACGACGCGCAGCGCTGGGCCGAGGAGCTACCCAACAAGAACTGGGCGATACCCGGCACCGGCAACGGCCGGGCCTACGTGATGACCGAGCCCGAGGCCGAACCCGGCTTCGAGGACCAGTACACCGCCGAGGCGCACGCCTGGCGCGGGGACATCGCGATGAACGTGTGGGTGACGGGGCTCAAGCCCGTCCCCAAGAAGAAGATCATGGACGTGGCCGAGCGGCAGATGGAGCGGCTGTGAGCGAGACCCCCGACGAGTCCGTCCGGCCGGAAGAGCCGGACCTCCCTGCCGTGTCACGCCGCCGCCGGGTCGTCGCGGTGGCCGTGGGCGTGCTGCTGACCGGCGCGGTCGCCGCCGGCACGGGCGTCACCGCCGTGACCGTGGCGAACGCCGACCGCGATCCCGGCGCGCCCTCGTGGCAGTTCCCCAGGACCGTACCCGCGGACGGGGAGCCGCCCGAGTCGCAGAGTCTCGCCTCGCTGCTCCTCCCTTACGGGGAGGACGGCCGGATGCGAGGGCCCGACATGGGCGAGTTCGGCGCGGACGCGCAGCTCAGCGGCGCCCGCGCGACCGCACTGCAGAAGGAGGCGCTTCAAGGGCTGCCGCGGTCCGAGCGCAAGCAGCTGGAGAAGGCAATCGACCGGCGCCGCATCACCGGCATGGCGATGCGCAGCTACGTCAGCGGGGCGGACAGCCTCTACCAGGACGACGTCTACACGGCGAGCGTCGTGCTCTCGCAGATGGACAACCGGTCGGCCGTGCGCGATCTGGCCCGCTCCCAGGCGGAGTTCTTGGAGGCCCTGGACGTCCTGCGCAAAGGGCCGAGGATCGAGGGCCACAAGGGCGCGGCCTGCTTCCTGCCGCCCAAGGACCGGAAGCGGGACATCGAGGCGATGTTCTGCAGCGCACACGTCGGTGACGTCCTGGTCACCGTCACCGCGCGCGCCGTGGCGCCGATCGACGCCAGGAGCGTCGCCGGCCTGGTCCGCGAACAGCTCGACCGCATCGAGGCACCGGGGAAGGCCGTATGACCGAGCAGCAGCAGACCTCCGTCGCGGCCCTGCCCGCCGAGCCGCCGGAAGTCTCCGCCGAACCGGCCGGGCCGCCCGCGGTGCGCAAGGACCGCCGGAAGCTCCGCGCGGCCCTGCGCTGGACCGCCGCCGTCGTCGTGTTCGCCGTGGCCGGAGCCGGCACGGCGTACGGGATCACGCGCATGGAACGCACGGACGTGCCCGGTCTGGCGACGGAGTCCGACGGCCGCTGGGACTACCCGCTGCTGACGAAGCCGCCGCTGCCCTCCGGCAGCCCGGGCCCGCAGGCCGAGTCCAACCCGGCCGGCACCCACCACGCCGACCTGCGCGCCCTGCTGCTGCCCGCGCCGAAGGGGGCGGAGGAGAACAGGGCGCTGCGCGGTACGCAGGGGTGGCTGCCGGCGGACGCCTTCCTGAAGGAGATCGCGGAGAAGGAGGACCGGGACGAGTTCGGGCAGCGCCTCGTCGACTGGGGTCTGCGGCACATCGCCGCACGCGGCTGGACCACCGAGGACGGCACCCGCACCCGCATCTACCTGCTGCGGTTCGACACCGCGGCCGTGGCGGACGACAGGTTCCACGGCGTGCTCTTCCCCTACACCGGCCCCGCCCACCGGATGACCGGGACGGAGAACGTGGTCGGCGACGAGACGTTCCCGGAGGCGGCGACGGTCGCCGGCGTGCAGCGCACCGTGTACGACGAGGCGGAGCCGCGCGGCGCGGAGCACGACCGGCAGGCGTACCTCGTCTCCGGCGACGTCCTCGCGGTGGTGCTCCAGTCGCGGAAGGGGACCGCGCACGCGGTGCCGTTCCGGCAGACGGTCGTGCTGCAGAGCCAGCTGCTGGGCTGAGCCGCGCGGGGGCGGCACCTCGCACGACGGGTGCCGCCCCCGGCCGCGTAAGCTGGGGGCCGGCCCTGTGCACACCCTCGCACCCGCTCAAGGAGCACCCCGTGATCGCCTTCTTCGAAATCCTGCTGGTCCTGGTCTGCGTCGGCGTCCTCGCCTTCGCCGGACTGACCGTGAAGAAGCTGTTCCAGGGCCAGCGCTGACCGCGACCAGGAAGTACCCCTCATGATCGAGATCCCGTCCGACCTGCACAAGGACCTCGTCCCGCTCGCGTTCCTGCTCGGCAACTGGGCAGGTGCGGGCGTGCACGACTTCCCCGGTGCCGAGAAGTGCAACTTCGGCCAGGAGGTCACCTTCACCCACGACGGGCGGGACTTCCTGGAGTACGCCTCGCGCACCTGGGTGCTCGACGGCGACGGCAACAAGGTCCGCCCGCTGGAGTCGGAGCACGGCTACTGGCGCATCGACGCCGACCGCAAGATCGAGGTGACCATGGTCCGCGACGACGGCGTCGTCGAGATCTGGTACGGCGAGATGGCCGAGAAGAAGCCGCAGATCGACCTGGTCACGGACGCCGTCGCGCGCACCGCCGCCTCCGGCCCGTACACCGGCGGCAAGCGGCTCTACGGCTACGTCAAGAGCGACCTGATGTGGGTCGGCGAGAAGCAGACCCCCGAGGTCGAGCTGCGCCCCTACATGTCGGCGCACCTGAAGAAGGTCGTCACCCCGGAGGAGGTCGAGCGCTGGGCCAAGGCCCTGCCCGACGACATGCCGGACGACGGGATCGCCTTCTTCAAGTAGGCCGTCCGGCCCCGGGGCGCTCCGGGGGCCAGGCCCTAGACTCGTGGGTGTGGTGAGCACCGACTGGAAGAGCGACCTCAGGCAGCGCGGCTACCGGCTGACGCCCCAGCGCCAGCTCGTGCTCGAAGCCGTCGACACCCTGGAGCACGCGACCCCCGACGACATCCTCGTGGAAGTGAGGAAGACGGCGTCGGGGGTCAACATCTCCACCGTGTACCGCACGCTGGAGCTCCTCGAGGAGCTGGGCCTGGTCAGCCACGCCCACCTCGGGCACGGCGCGCCGACCTACCACCTCGCCGACCGCCACCACCATCTGCACCTGGTCTGCCGTGACTGCACCAAGGTGATCGAGGCGGACGTGGAGGTGGCCGCCGAGTTCACGGAGAAGCTGAGGCACACCTTCGGCTTCGACACCGACATGAAGCACTTCGCGATCTTCGGCCGGTGCCAGGACTGTGCCCTGAAGACTTCAACTACCGAGTCGTAGGCTAGGCGTATGAAAAGCCCCCTGCTGACCCTGCCCGGCGCCGTCCCCGCCGAGGGCGTGGACGAAGGCGTGGCCGCCCACTACGGCGACCTGTTCCGTGAGCAGCGCGCCCTCGCCGACGGCACCGGCTTCGTCGACCTGTCCCACCGCGGGGTCGTCACCGTCTCCGGCCCCGAGCGGCTCGGCTGGCTCCACCTGCTGCTCACCCAGCACGTCCAGGAGCTGCCCCCGCACGAGGCCACCGAGGCGCTGATCCTGTCCGCCAACGGCCACATCGAGCACGCGCTCTACCTGGTCGACGACGGGGAGACGACCTGGGCGCACGTCGAGCCCGGCACCCAGGAGGCGCTGGTCGCGTACCTGGAGTCGATGAAGTTCTTCTACCGGGTCGAGGTCGCCGACCGCACCGAGGACATCGCGGTGGTGCACCTGCCCGCCGGGTCCATCGCCGAGGTGCCCGAGGGCGCGGCGGTGCGCGAGACGCCGTACGGCAGGGACCTCTTCCTGCCCCGCGGCGAACTGGAGGAGTTCGCGCGCACGGCGGGGCCCGCCGCCGGTCTCCTCGCCTACGAGGCGCTGCGCGTCGAGCAGCACCGCCCCCGGCTCGGCTTCGAGACCGACCACCGCACCATCCCGCACGAGCTGGGCTGGATCGGCTCCGCCGTGCATCTGCAGAAGGGCTGCTACCGCGGCCAGGAGACCGTCGCCCGCGTCCAGAACCTGGGCAAGCCGCCGCGCCGGCTGGTCTTCCTGCACCTGGACGGCAGCGAGGTGCACCTGCCCGCGCCGGGCACCGAGCTGCGTCTCGCCGACGACGGGCCCGACGGCCGGAAGATCGGCTTCATCACCACCTCCGTACGCCACCACGAGTTGGGCCCGGTCGCCCTCGCCCTGGTGAAGCGGAACGTCCCGGTCGACGCCCGGCTGCTGGCCGGGGACACGGCCGCCGCGCAGGAGACCGTCGTCGAGCCCTGAGTTCCCGGTCCGTAGGCCCGGTGCCGGTGCGGCTCACATCTCCAGCAGCACGGTGAACGGGCCGTCGTTCGTCAGCGACACCCGCATCTGCGCGCCGAACCGGCCCGTCGCCACCGTCGCGCCCAGCGCGCGCAGCTGCGCCACCACCTCGTCGACCAGCGGCTCGGCGAGGTCACCGGGGGCAGCCGCGTTCCAGGTGGGGCGGCGGCCCTTCCGGGCGTCCCCGTAGAGGGTGAACTGGCTGATCACCAGGAGCGGGGCGCCGATGTCGCTGCAGGATCTCTCGTCCTTCAGCATCCGGATCGACCACAGCTTGCGGGCGAGCTGCGCCGCCTTCTCCTCGGTGTCCTCGTGGGTGACGCCGACCAGGACGCACAGGCCCTCGCCCTCGATCGCCCCCACGGTCTCGCCGTCCACGACGACGCTCGCGCCGTCCACCCTCTGCACCACCGCACGCATACGCCCATGATGCCGGTCCGCGAACAGACGCCCGACGGCGGCCCGCGATCCACCCCGGTCGGGCTATTTTTACTCCTTAGCGCCCATCTGGGGCGGATCTGGGTCACTCGCTCACATTGCGGCCGCCAGGGGTGGCACGATGCTGGCACATGCCGGTCGAGGGGACGGTTGAGGCACATGAGCACATCGGGGATCGGGCAGTCGTCCGCGGCTGTCGCGTTGGCCCAGGAGTTGACGCAAGGGGGCGCCGGGGAACGGGAGTTCCGCCGGCCGCCCGTGCAGCGCACGGACAGCCCTGCGCTGTTCGGGGACAGAGCGGAGGACGAACTGACCGGGCTGAGCCTGGCCGAGCTGCGCACGATGCGGCGGGACGCGCAGCGCGACGAGGCCGACCTCAGCTACGTACGGAGACTGCTGCAGGGGCGGATCGACATCCTGCGCGCGGAGCTGGCCCGGCGGGAGCTGCCGGCAGGGGTGCCGGCGGCCGTCGCGCCGGGGGAGGCCTCCGTCGTGGAGCGGCTGCCGGAGATCCTGCGGGACACCCCCGCGCGCCACCGTTCCTCCGCCCGCCATTTGACGCTGGGCACACCGCGGAGCGAGGAGTACCGGCGGCTGGCCTCCGAGATGCTCGCCGAGGTGGAGCTCTCCGACCTGGGCGCGCGCACGGACGGCGAGCTGCACACCGCGATGGGCCGGCTGGTGGGGTACGAGCAGCAGGTGTCGCGCCGCCGGCAGCGGCTGCAGCGCACCGCCGACGCGTGCGGGGCGGAGATCACCCGGCGCTACCGGGAGGGGGAGGCGCAGGTCGACGACCTGCTCGTATGAGGTCCGGGTCGCGGTGAAACCACGTCGACACCTGCCGGGAGGCCGACTTACCGTGACCCCATGACCTCCCGTGCCGACATCGACGTACGCCCCATCGACGCATCCGAGTTCCCCGACTGGCAGCGGGCCATGAACATCGGGTTCCTGCATCAGCCGGCCCTGAGTGAGGAGGTCCTCGACGCGCGCCGGGCGCAGTTCACGCCCGGCCGGTCGACGGGGGCCTTCGACGGAGGGCGGTGCGTCGCGACGTTCCGCTCCTTCGCCCAGGAGCTCACGGCGGTCGGCGGGGCGGCCGTCCCGGCCGACGCGGTCACCAACGTCACCGTCTCCCCGACCCACCGCCGGCGCGGCCTCCTGACGCGGATGATGGCGCAGGACCTGGCGGCGGCCAAGGAGCGCGGGGACGTCGTCGCCACGCTGATCGCCGCCGAGTACCCGATCTACGGACGGTACGGCTTCGGCCCCGCCACCTGGGCCACCGAGTGGACGATCGACGTGCCGCGCGCCGGGCTCGACCCCCGCTGGGCGGGCCCGGAGGACGGCGGCCGGATCGACCTGGTGGACGCCGAGGACATCCGCAAGCACGGCCCCGAGCTGTACGAGCGACTGCGCCGGTCCCAGCCGGGCGCCGTGAGCCGCGACGCGTTGTGGTGGAAGGCCACCACGGGCGCCGTGCGCTTCCACGCGACGTTCCACGAGCCGTACTACGTGATCCACCGTTCGGCCTCCGGCGAGGTCGAGGGCATCGCCGCCTACACCGCGGACGACAAGTGGGGCGACGGCAAGCAGCCGCTGAACACGGTCCGGGTGAAGTGGCTGACCGGAGTGACCCCCGCCGCCGAGCGGACGCTGTGGCGCTACCTGTGCTCGATCGACTGGGTGGTCGCCGTGAAGACCGGCTACCGCGCGCCGGACGACCTCCTTCCGCACTTTCTGCCCGACCCGCGCGCCGCCGCCGTCACCACCCAGGCCGACTGGCTGTGGGTGCGCATCCTCGACGTCGAACGGGCCCTGGAGGCGCGGACGTACGGGGCGTCGGGGGCGCTGGTGCTGGAGGTGGCCGACGCGGGCGGCCTGGCCGGCGGGCGGTACCGGCTGGAGGTGTCGGCGGACGGCGCCGGGACCTGCGCGCCGACGACGGAGAACCCGGATCTCTTGCTGGACGTCGCGGATCTGGCGACACTGTGGCTCGGCGACGAGTCGGCGGTGCGGCTCGCGGCACTGGGCCGGGTCCGGGAAGAACGAGCGGGCGCCGCCCGTCAGGCCGACGCCCTGCTGCGTACGTCCAGGCGACCGTGGTGCCCGGACATCTTCTGAGCGCGGACGCTTCCGCGCCTTCGGTGCCGCTTCCTCCTTCCGCCGGTGACGGGTGGGCGTGATCTGCATCCGTAGCGAGCTGTTCAGTTGTGGTTGTGGGTGTGGTGCTCCGTCGGCGGGCTCCCGGCTCCCCTCCGGAAGGGAGCCCGGCCGGCGGTCCGTGCGGAGTGCCGTCAGCCGGACTGGGCGAACAGCATCACGAGGATGACCGCGCCGATGCCGCCGATCATGGTGTTGCGCGCCTTGATGCCCACCGTGAGGGCGACGAAGGCGATGATCCCCATCGGGCCGTACTTCCACTGGACGAGCTGCTCGAAGCCGATGGCCAGGGCGGCGACGACGACGGCGATGAGCGGCATGGCGGTCCCCCTTTGTCCGGCGGCCTCCTCACCGCCCTCCTGATGAGCCAACCCCTGTATGGGTCTGCCAGGTTGGGCGAGTTGGTGACCAACTTGTTCTTAGTTATCTCCACTTGGAAGAGTCCTATAACCACCCTTCGTTGAACTGCCGCAAGATGGCGAGAAGTTGTAGTGTTTGGCCGTGGAGCCGGAACACGCCTCCGTCAATGGACGGAAGAAGCCACAGCGGCCACAGCGGACGCATCGTGAGGTGGCCGACGAGCTGCGCGCCCGGATCCGGTCCGGAGTGCTGCGGCCGGGGCAGCGCATGCCCACGCAGGCGCAGCTGGCCGCCGAGTTCGGCGTCGAGCGGCAGGCCGTGCGGGGCGCGTTGCGCATCCTGCAGTCGGAGCATCTGCTGACGAACATCTCCAAAGGGGCGCCCGCGACGGTCGCGGAGCGGGCCGACCGTGCTCCGGCGGGCCCAGCGGCCCCGCCGCAGCCCACCACGGTGGCGCTCGCACCCCGGATAGCCTCCGCCTTCGAGGCCGAGCACGTGCACATCGACGCCGTCTGCCTCACCGCCGTCTCCCTCACGCTCGCCATGGGCGAGCCGCTGCGGCAGATCTACGCCGGGCGGCTGAAACCGGCCAAGGTCGACGTCCGCGTGCTGCTGCCCAGCCGGAGCATCGACCTGGCCTTCCCGGTGCCGGTCGGCGGGCGGCAGGGCCACGACGACCCGGTGCACGAGCGCTGGCTGGCCCAGCGCAACGCCCAGGGGCAGGTACTCCGCCACAACCTGCTCGCCCTGCGCGCGACGCACGGGATCGACGTGCGCGTGACCTTCCGGGCGCTGCCCTTCACCCCGCCGGTGAAGCTGTATCTGCTCAACAACACCGAGGCGCTGTTCGCCTACTACACGGTGACCCGCAGCGAGGCGCAGATCGGCCAGGAGAGCCTGCCGACGTACGACGCGCAGGGCGTACGGTCGATGCTGTTCGCCTTCGAGCAGGGCGACGGCCTGCGCGACACGACCTTCGTGGAACAGTCCCACCTGTGGTTCAACGCACTGTGGGAGACGATCAGTTCGGAGCTGGAGCTCACGGACTGACGTCTCCCACAGGGGTCGCATCGGGCCGGCCACGGTCCCGTGGCGGGCGGGGCGGGCCGGTCACAGGGCGGGGCGGGCCACGAGCAGCGCCAGCAGCACCGCTCCGGCGGAGCTGACGCCCGGCCGCTTCGCGTGGATGCCCACGGTGACCAGCAGCAGGCCGAGGAGGCCGGCCGCGCCGTACTTCCACTGGACGAGCTGCTCGACGGTGACGACGACGACGGCGGAGATCAGGGCGATGACGGGCATGGTGTACCCCCTTCGGGCGGAGACGGTGAGACGGGGCGATGGCGCCGGCGGCCCTGAGCGGTGGGGGTCTGACGAGCGGAACGCTAACTTCCGCCAACTCCATCAAGTTGGCAACCAACTTCATTAGAGTTGTCCCCACTTGGGTCCTACTCATAAACAACTTCCAAGCAACTGCCTTTAGATGGATCAAAGTTGTAGCGTTTGGTCGTGGCCCAGGAGAACGTGTCAGTGAACGGCAGCAGCAGGCTCTCGGCCCAGGAGATCGCCGACATCCTGCGGGAACGCATCCGCGGCGGTGCGCTGAAGGCGGGCGACCGGCTGCCCACGCAGGCCGAGCTGGCCGAGGAGTTCGGCGTGGAGCGCGGCACCGTCCGCCAAGCCCTGCGCGCCCTCCAGGACGACGGGCTCCTCAGCAACGTCAGCAAGGGCAGCCCGCCCCGGATCGCCGCGCCCGCCCCGGCCCGGGAGGAGCCCCAGCCGACGATGGTGGGGCTGGCGCCCCGGCTGACGGAGGCGTTCTCCGCGCCCCGCGTGCGGATCGACGCCGTGTGCCTCACCGCGGAGAGCTTCATGCTGGCGGTCGGCGAGCCGGTCCGGCACATCCACGAGAGCCGCATCCGCCCGGAGGCGATCGACGTCCGCATCATGCTGCCGTCCCGGCGGATCAACCTCGCCTTCCCGGTGCCGGTCGAGGGCCGCGACGCGCGCGACGAGGACCCGGTGCACGAACGGTGGCTGGCCCAGCGCAACTCCCAGGCCCGCGTGCTCCAGCACAACCTCCAGGCGCTGCGTGCCACGCACGGCATCGACGTGCACGTGTCCTTCCGGGCGCTGCCCTTCACCCCGCCGGTGAAGCTGTACCTGCTCAACGGCGAGGAGGCGCTGATCGGCTACTACATGCTGACCCGCCGCGAGGAGGAGTGGGAGAGCCAGACCCTGGAGATGTACGACGCCCTCGGCTCCGCCTCCCTCCTCTTCTCCTTCGCCAAGCGGGCCGGGCGGCGGGACCAGGCGTTCGTGGAGGAATCCCAGAAGTGGTTCGACGCCCTCTGGGAAACCATCACGACGGACCTGACACTCTCCTAGTGACTTCTGAGACGCAGCAGACTGAATCGGTGACAACCGAGACCGAGACGGAACCGAACGACCTGCGGAACCTGATCGAAGGCGCCCGAGTCGTGCTGTGGGACTTCGACGGCCCCGTCTGCCGGCTGTTCGCGGGCCACTCCGCCGAGCGGGTGGCCCGGGACCTGGTGGACTGGCTGGAGGGGCGGGGGCTGCACGGGCTGCTGGACGAGCCCGCGCGCGAGTCCCTCGACCCGCACGTCGTCCTGCGCGCGGTGGACCGCCGGCACCCCGGCAGCGACCTCGTCGCGGAACTCGAGGAACGTCTCACCCAGGAGGAGCTGAAGGCCGCGGCCTCCGCCCGGCCGACGCCGTACGCCGACCCCCTGGTCCGCACCTGGACGGCGGTGGGCGCCCGCCTGGCCATCACCACGAACAACTCGCCGCGGGTGGTGAAGGAGTACCTGACGTCCAGGGGTCTGCTGCCGTGCTTCGCCCCGCACCTCTACGGGCGCACCCAGGAACTCAGTTACCTGAAGCCGCATCCGCACTGCGTCCAGCGGGCGTTGAACGCGATGGGCGCGGCTCCGTCGACTGCTCTGATGATCGGGGACACCCCGTCCGACTTCCTCGCGGCGCGTGCGGCGGGGGTGCCGTTCCTGGGGTACGCCCGGAACGAGCGGAAGACCAAGGTACTGGAGGAGGCGGGGGCGGAGATGATCGTGGGCTCGCTGGAGCCGGTGCTGAAGGCGGTGCGGGAGGCCGGTCAGGCCTGAATCATCAGCGCGGTGAGCAGTACGGCCGCCCCGACGGCGAGGCCCTCACGGCGGGCGCGCATGCCCACGCCTACGAGAAGGAGCAGAAGCAGGCCGAGCACGCCCAGCCGCGTCTCGGCCAGCAGACTCACCAGCATCTCGCCGAGCGCGGTGATCAACTGAAGGCGGTACATGAGCCGACCATCTCCCCTCCACTTCCCGGCACCGTCCGGAAGCACTCAACTCGCGGTCCAATTGGACTGGTTGGCCTGGAATCTGTCTGCCCGGACCGGTTGATCCCTTAACCAACAGTCCGCCCCGCTGAGGGACTTGTGGACGGTTGGTTTGCCGGTGGGCCGAAAGCGGTACGTTCCGGTCGTGGCCGGGAGGGGTGACGAGTCAAGCGGCGGCGGTGGGCGGGAGGCTCAGCGGGTCGCCGACGAGTTGCGCGCGCGGATCGGGCATCTCTATCCCCTGCACTCCTTCCTGCCCGCGCAGCGCGCCCTTGCCACGGAACTGGGAGTGTCCCGCGACACGCTGCAGCGGGCGCTGCGTGAGCTGGCGAACGAGGGCTGGATCGAGTCCCGCCGGGGCAGCGGCTCGCGGGTGGTCAAGGTCCAGCGCATACAGTCCTCGACGGCCAAGGCGACCCGCGTGCGCGGCCAGGTGACGCTGGCGCCCTTCATCAGCGAGGCCTTCGAGCAGCCGGAGGTGACGCTCGACGTCTACACGCTGACGTCGGAGTCCCTCGACGCCCACATCCGGCTCCAGTCGGAACGCATCCGCGGTGGCTTCATCTCGCCCCAGCGCATCACGCTCCGTATGCTCCTTCCGGACCCGTCACTTCCGCTGCCGTATCCGCGGGTGAAGGCGAATGAGGACGACGCTCGGATGCGGGCACGGCTGCGGGCCATTACCGAGACACACACCGCCTCGCTGGTCGGCGCGCTGAGGGACCTGCAGATCGAGGGGCTGGTTCCCTCCGTCACCGTGCGGGTCCAGCACACGCCCCTCACCCCGACCTTCAAGCTCTACCTGCTCAACGAGGTCGAGGCGCTGCACGGGATGTACGAGATCATCGAGCGCCAGCTGGAGCTGGCGGACGGTGAGGTGGTGACCGCGCTGGACGTGCTGGGGCTGGGTGCGACCCTCACCCACCATGTGAAGAATCCGGCCGATGCCGGCGCTCCCGGAACCGTGTTCGTGGACAGCATGCAGCAGTGGTTCACGTCCGTGTGGAAACACCTCGCCCAGTGACCGTGGTGCTGTACGATTCCGGCCACCGATTGAGCAAAAGCTCTCCCCCCGTTCGTACCAGGGAGCACATCAGCGACTGGGACGGGCTTCCGTGACTCGGGCATTCGGGTGACACCCTGCTGCCCGGGTGTCAGACGCCGTGCGGTTGACTTCCGCATGCGGAAACGGAGGTCGCATGCCTACCGTCATTTGTGTCTCCCTCGTACGTCACGGAGCGGCCAGTGGGCGCACCACCTCTTCCCCGACCGGCCCTCGGGGTGCCCACTTCACCGGACGACCGGCTCGGCGACCTCGTGGAACGCGCCACCCTGTGCGGTACGGCAGCCAGCGGTCACCACAACCAGAACTACGTGCTGGCACTGAACGAACCTGAGGCGCGGTTACTCGGCCGTGAGCCGGGGACATCGGTGACGGTGCGCATCCGCCGGGCCGAAGCGCTGTCGGTGGTGATCAGAACCTGGGACAACGAGGAAGAGATCCTCGGGGCGGTCAAAGACGTACTGCCGCACGTGCCGCAGTGCCTTGCCAAGGGACCGGACTTCGCCGTCCACAGCTATGTGGAAGGCGTTCCGCTGTCGAGCATCTGCGCCAACGGGAAGCCCTTGGACACCCTGCTCGTGCGGGCACTGACCGGACTGCTGGCCCAGATGACCCGGGTCAGACGCAGCTCTCTGCCGCCCCTGCCGCCCCACTGGCCGAGCAACGACACCGACAGTCAGGCGTTCCTGCGCACCCTCGCCCACCTCGCGGACGAGCAGATCCGCCGGGCCAATTGGACCGCCTTCGGTGGGCTGTTCGCGGCGCTGGGCATCCCCGAGGACGCCCTGGTCCGGCTGGCCGAGCGCACCCCCGCCATGGCGCGGCGGCCGTACAGCCTGCTCCACGCCGACCTGCACCGTGACAATGTGATCGTCTCCTACGGCGAATCGCTTCCTCTCATCTGTGTCGACTGGGAGCTGGCAACGTACGGAGACCCCCTCCACGACCTGGCGACCCATCTGGTGCGCATGCAGTACCCGGATCACCAGTGGCCCGAGGTGATCGGCGCCTGGGAGTCCGCCATGCGCCGCGTCCGTCCGGCGGCCGTCAACGGGCTGGGCAAGGATCTGAAGCATTACCTCGAATTCGAGCGCGCGCAGTCCGTTTTCCCGGACGTCATGCGGGCGGCGCAGTCCCTCGAGCAGGCGTACTCGCAGAAGAACCTGGACGAGGCGACGGCGGAGGTGGACCGGGCTCTGCGGGCGGCCGCGCGACCGCTGGGACTGCGGAGCGTGCCCGGGCCGAAGGAGATCGAGCGGGCGCTGTTCCGCTGGCTGCTGTCCCGCGGTGTGAGCAGCGCCCACGTCGTCGAGTGGTCGCCGGACCGGCGCCTCGCACCGGCCGGCCACTTCGGTGACAGGGAAGTCCGCGACGCCCTGTCGGTTGAGGGCGCGGCACCGGCCAGCCGTGTCTTCAAGGGCACGGTCCACCTCAACACCGTGGTCCGGGTGCCCGGGGTCTGCCACCCGGTCGTCGTACGGCGCAGGCTGCCCGACGTCACCCGGCGCGAGCCGCACTTCCTCAGCGAGCACGCCGTGCTGCGCGGCATCGAGGAGGCGGGCGTCGCCGTGAACGCGCCCAAGGCCCTGGCGCTGGGCGAGACGTACCCGAACGATCACTTCGCGATCCACACCTACATGGGTCCGGAGGACGTCGACCGCCCCCCGAACCACCCGGTGCACGGCCTTCTGCCCCACGAGGCGGACACGTTGGTGGACCAGCTGTGCGCCCTGACCCAGGTGGACTACAAGCAGATCGACCCGGTGGCCGACGAGCCGGGCTTCCACTACTGGCTCAAGGACGAGCTGGTCCGCCTCGTCCAGGCGCTGCCGAGGAAGACCCAGCAGCTCGCCCGGCAGCTCGGTCTCCCGGACGCCGGCCGGCTCGACCAGATCCTGTCCCGGCAGGAGGTCAGCCACCGGGAGCACTCCCTCCTCCACGGCGACCTCAACCCCTGGAACCTGGTGCGCCGGGACGGCGGGCTGAGCATCATCGACTGGGAGATGGCCCTCATCGGCGACCCTCTGTACGACCTGGTCCGGCACATGCACCTCACCCCGACCCGCCCGGAGATCCGGGACCGCATGTTCCGCCGCTGGGAGCGCAGCCTCCCGCCCGAGTACACGCGCGGCTGGCGGAAGGACTGGCAGGTGTACCGACGCCTGGAGGTCGTCCGCTCCGCCTACATCGACCTCGACCGCATCGTCACCGGAGCGAGCCTCGACGCCCCCAACGTCCGCCGCGCGGTCGCCTCCTACGCGGTGACCCTGACGGTCGCCACGGGAGCCCTGGGGCTGCCGGTGCGGGCGACGGCGAACCCCTACCTCGCCCGCGCCCTGGTCTGAGGCCGGCGCGACCTGGCCGGGTGCGTAGGCTCGCCCGTATGAGCGAGATCGGGCTGCGGGAGCGCAAGAAGCGGCGGATGTACCGGACGGTGTCGGACATCGCGATCGGGATGTTCCTCGAGCGTGGGTTCGACGCGGTGTCCGTCGCTGAGGTGGCCGCCGCGGCCGAGATCTCCAAGCCGACGCTCTTCCGGTACTTCCCCGCCAAGGAGGACCTCGTCCTGTACCGGATCGCGGACCACGAGGAGGAGCCCGCGCGCGTCGTGCGGGAGGGGCCGACCCCCGTCGAGGCTCTGAAGCGCCACTTCCTGGAGGGCCTGGAACGCCACGACCCGGTGACGGGGCTCAACGACGATTCCGACGTGCTCGCCTTCCACACCCTGCTCTACGGCACGCCCTCCCTGGTCGCCCGGCTGTACGGCCATCTGGAGCGGACCGAGGAGGCGCTGGCCGAGGCACTCGGGGGCGGGCTCGACGCCCGGCTGGCCGCCGGACAGATCATCGCCGTGCGACGGATCCTGGCGCAGGAGAACTGGCGGCGGATCGCGGCAGGGGAGGCCCTCGCCGCCGTGGGCGAGGACGCGGCGGCCGCGGCGGAGAGGGCGTTCGGGGTGCTGGCACGGAGCTTGCCACCGATCGTTACCGAGTAAGAAACATTACTGAGTTTCATTTCTTGCTACGCTCGGGGGAATGACGTCCGACGCCCCCGTGTCCCAGCGCGACCTCGACCAGGAACGCGCCCACCACGACCGCTGCCGTGAAGCGCTCGCCGCCACAACCGCTGGTGCCGACGAGGAGGTGATCACCGGGGAGGACGTCTCCGCGTCCGGCGCCGACGCCGAGGTCCTGGGATACAGGCTGCGCAGCCGGGCCAAGGAACTGCGGGAACTGCCGCCCGGTCCGCTGTTCTTCGGGCGGCTGGACTTCGGTCAGGACGAGCCCGACCACGCGGGCCAGAGCTACCACGTCGGGCGCCTTCGGATCACCGAGCACACGGCCGCCCCGCCCCTGGTCGTCGACTGGCGGGCGCCCGTTTCCCGCACCTTCTACCAGGCGTCCGCCCGTGACCCGCGAGGCGTGAACGTGCGCCGAAGGTTCGGCTGGGCGCCCGGCAGCAAGGGCGACTCCCGTGATCTGACCGGCCTGGAGGACGAGCACCTGGCACGGGGCGAGGACCGGATCAGCGGGATCGTCGCCCAGGAGATCGAGCGGCCCCGTATCGGCCCGATGCGGGACATCGCCGCCACCATCCAGCCCGAGCAGGACGACCTCGTCCGCGGCGACCTGGGCCTCACCGTGTGCGTGCAGGGTGCTCCCGGCACCGGCAAGACCGCCGTCGGCCTGCACCGGGCGGCCTATCTGCTCTACGCCCATCCGCAGCGCATGCGGCGCGGCGGCCTGCTCGTCCTCGGGCCGAACCGGACCTTCCTCACCTACATCGCGGAGGTCCTGCCCTCCCTCGGTGAGACCGGCGTACGGCAGTCGACCCTCGCCGAGGAGATCACCCGGTACCCGGTGACCGGCGAGGACGACGAACCGACCGCCCTCCTCAAGCACGACGCCCGCACGGCGGAGGTACTGCGCCGGGCGCTGTACGCACGGGTGCGCACCGATCACGGTGACTCCCTCGCCGTCCCCGACGGTTCCTACCGGTGGCGGGTCGACGGGGAGGCGTTGGCGCGGATCGTCGCCGACGTGCTGGACGGGGAACCGCCGTACGCCGTGGGGCGGGAGAGGGTGAGAACCCGGATCGTGCGGGCCGTCCAGGACCAGGCCGAGCGGCGCAGCGGTCCGCGGGGCGCCGCCTGGGTGCGCCGGATCGAGAGGGCACGGCCGGTGTCGGTGTACGTGGACGCCGTCTGGCCGGCCGTGCGGCCGGAACAGGTGGTGGCGGAACTGCTGACCGACGGTGGCCGGCTGGCGCGCGCGGCCGACGGGATCCTGGATGCGGAGGAGCAGCGCGCCCTGCTGTGGGCGCGCCCGCCGCGGTCGTGGCGGTCGGCACGCTGGTCCGCCGGGGACCTGTTGTTGCTCGACGAGGTGGCCGGGCTGATCGAGCACCTCGAGGGTTACGGGCACGTCGTCGTCGACGAGGCGCAGGATCTGTCCCCGATGGAGTGCAGGGCCATCGCCCGCAGGGCCGCCTTCGGGTCGCTCACGGTGCTGGGCGACCTGGCGCAGGGGACGGCACCCTGGGCGTCCCGCTCCTGGCCCGTGACGCTGCGCCACCTCGGCCGCCCTGAGGCGACCGTCGTGCCCTTGACCACCGGTTTCCGGGTGCCTCAGGCGGTGGTGGAGCTGACCAACCGGTTGCTGGTACGGCTGGACGTCGAGGTGCCGGAGGCGCGATCCCTGCGCCCGGACGGTGAGCTCCGCAGCCGGGTCGTCGATGCCCCTGACGACGTGCCGGGCGCGGTCGTGGCCGCCGTCCGGGACGCCCTGGAGCTCGAAGGATCCGTCGGTGTCGTCGCGGCCGACGCCGATGTCCCCTTGCTTCGGGACACGCTGGCGGAGGCCGGAGTCGAGGCCGCAGGGCCGGAGTCGCTGGAAGGCCGGGTCGGCGTGGTGCCCGCGAGCCTCGTCAAGGGCCTGGAGTACGACCACGTGGTGGCGGTGGAGCCGGCCGCGATCGCCGAGGCGGAGGAGCGCGGACTGCACCGGCTCTACGTGGTGCTCACCCGGGCGGTGTCGCGCCTGGAGGTGGTGCGGGCGCGGCTCCTGCCGTTCTGACGCGGGGCGCTGCCGCTCACGCCCCCTCGTCCTCCACCGGCGGTTCCAGCGCCCTCAACCACCGCTCCGTCTGCGCCACATGCGCCTCCGCCGCGCCCGCCGCCGCGCCCGGGTCGTGGGCGGCGATGGCCGTCGCGAGGACGCGGTGGTCGGCGTCGCTCTTGCGGCGGAGGTCGGGGCCCTCGGGGAGGGTGAAGACCTGGTACTTGCGGGAGCGGGCGCGGAAGACCGCGAGGAGGGACGCCAGGGTGGGGTTGCCGGCCGCGCGGGCGATCTCCGCGTGGAAGCGGTGGTCCAGGTCCGACGCCTCCGTCGGGTCCTCCGTGGCCTCCATCGCCTCGATGAGGGAGAACAGCGTCCCGACCGTCTCCGGGGTCGCACGGGCCGCCGCCTGCGCCGCCACGTGCGCCTCCAGGACGCGGCGGATCTCGTAGACCTCCAGCAGACCCGGCAGGGGCAGGAGTTGCAGGGTCAGGGAGAGGCTGCCGATCAGGTCCTCGGGGCGGAGCTGCGAGACGTACGTGCCCGAGCCGTGGCGCGGCTCGATCACGCCCAGAGCCGCCAGCATCCGTACCGCCTCGCGCAACGAGCCGCGGGAGACGCCGAGTTCCGCGCAGAGGTCCGCCTCGGGCGGAATCCGCTCCCCGGCGCCCAGCCGCCCCGTGGCGATCATGTGGCGCAGGCCGTGGAACGCCTTGTCGACTGCCGACATCCGTTGCCTCCCCTGACGGGCCGCGTCCGCCGCATCCCCGCCCGAGTGAAGCGTAGCGGGACGAGAGATCAGATGTCTTGCGCGAAACATTCCCGAGTCATCTGATTTCTGGTGGCTCACAGGTCTTGTCATGGCGGAAAACACCATGCCAACATCCCGAGTCATCATACGTCTTGGCCTTCGGGTCTCCCGATGGTCCGATGTCCCTCGCGGATGGGAGTCATGTGAGCGAGACCGACGTCAGCACCGCGCCCCGCCCCCTGCTGCTGGCCGACGGACGGCCCGCGGCGGACGCGTGGTCGCTGGACCCCGCCCTGCGTCACCTCAACCACGGCTCCTTCGGCGCCGTCCCGCTGGTCGCCCAGGAGCGGCAGGACGCGCTGCGGGCCCAGATGGAGCGGGCGCCGGTCGTGTGGTTCCCCGAGCTGCCGGGGCGGATCGCGAAGGCCCGGACCGGCCTCGCCGCGTTCCTCGGCGTGGACGCGGGCGACCTCGCCCTGGTGCCCAACGCCAGCGCCGGCGTCAGCGTCGTCTACGCCAACCTGGAGAAGCGGGCCGGCGGCGAGATCGTCGTCACCGACCACGGCTACGGCGCCGTCACCATGGGCGCCGAACGCCTCGCCCGCCGCTGGGGCGGCCGGGTGCGCACCGCGCGGGTGCCGCTGGACGCGGACGAGGAGCAGGCGTACGAGGCGGTCATGGCGGAGGTCGGCGACGCCACCGGTCTGCTGGTCGTCGACCAGATCACCTCCGCGACCGCCCGCCGGTTCCCCGTGGAGCGGATCGGCGCGGAGGCGGCCCGGCGCGGTGTGCCGTTCCTCGTCGACGGCGCCCACGCGCCCGCCCTGCTCGCCGCCCCTCTCGCAGGCCTGACCTGTGACTTCTGGGCGGGGAACCTCCACAAGTGGGCCTGCGCCCCGCGCGGCACCGCCGCCCTGGTCGCCCGGGGCCCGCTCCGCGACGGCCTCCACCCCCTGATCGACTCCTGGGGCGCGCCCGACCCGTACCCGGACCGCTTCGACCAGCAGGGCACGCTCGACGCCACCAACTACCTCGCCGCGCAGACCGCGCTGGACTTCGTCGACAGCACCTGGGGCTGGGACGCGGCCCGCCGCTACATGGACGAGCTGGCCGGGTACGGCGAGCGGATCGTGGCCGCCGCCGTCACCGCGCTGACCGGCGAGGACGCGCGCGTGGACGTCGGGATGCCGGTGCCCGGCATGCGGCTGGTGCGGCTGCCGGACGGCCTGGCCGACCGCCGGGAGGCCGCGGACGCCCTACGCGACCGGGCCGCCGCGGAGCTGGGCGTCGAGGCCGCGTTCACCGCCTTCGGCGGCATCGGTTACGTACGGCTGTCCGCGCATCTCTACAACACCCCTGAGGACTACGAGTACTTCGCCGAGCGGTGCGTGCCCGTGCTCGGCGAGTGGGCCCGCGCCGCCCGCCCCTGACCCCCCTGTCCTCCGCACCCCCATCCTCCGTATCCCCATCCTCCGCACCCCCCCATCCTCTGCACCTCCCCCCGCCCCGTCACCCCGTTCACCCAAGGAAGAGGTCAGCACGATGAGAAGAAGGACGGCAGCTCTCGCGCTCGGCACCGCCGCCGCGATGGTCCTGACCGGCTGCTCCACCATGAGCCCGGGTGAGAGCGGAACGGTCACCCTCAACATGGTGGAGAGCCTGACCAACCCCGCCCGCACCGACCTGCTCGAGGAACTGATAGCCGACTTCGAGAAGCAGAACCCGAAGATCAAGGTCAAGCTGGTCTCGCCGCCCACCGAGCAGGCCGACCAGAAGCTCCAGCAGATGCTCCAGTCGGGCAGCGGCGTCGACGTCCTGGAGGTCCGCGACATCACCGTCGGACCCTGGTCGAACAACGGCTGGCTGTACGACATGAAGAAGGACCTGGCCGGCTGGAAGGGCTGGGACGCGCTCACCGACAACGCTGTCGCCGCCTCCGAGGACGACAAGGGCAGCACCTACTTCGTGCCGTACGGCTTCTACGGGCTGAGCCTCTTCCACCGCACCGACCTCATCAAGGAGGCCGGCTTCGACAAGCCCCCGGCCACCTGGGAGGAGCTGCTGGAGCAGGCGTCGAAGATCCACGACCCGTCCTCGCGCCGGTACGGCTACGCCTTCCGCGGCGGCGCCAACGCGCACAGCAACGCCACGGCCGCCATCGAGGCGTACGTCGCCGACAAGATCGACCCGGCCAACGGCTACCTGCTGAAGGACGGGAAGACCATCTTCTCGGCGCCCGAGGCGCTGGACGCGATGGAGCTCTACCTGAAGCTGTTCCAGCAGGCGTCGCCGAAGTCGTCCGTGGCCTGGGGCTACCCGGAGATGGTGGAGGGCTTCTCCAACGGCTCGACCGCGTTCCTGCTCCAGGACCCCGAGGTCATCGCCACCGTCTCCGAGTCGAAGTCGATCGACGCGAACCAGTGGAGCACCGCGCCGCTGGTGGCCGGGCCGAGCGGCAAGACCGTGCAGCCGCTGGCGACCGCCGGATGGGGTGTCGCGGAGGGCAGCGAGCACAAGGCCGAGGCCGTGAAGCTGGTGGAGTTCCTCTCCGAGGGTGAGGCGTCGACGCGGTTCTCCAAGGGGAACAGCCTGGTGCCGATCCTGAAGGCGGCGGCCGAGGACGAGTTCTACCGCACCGGCCCGTGGGCCAGCTACGTCACCATGACGGAGAACCCGGACACGTACCTGGTCGTCACCCAGCCGCGCGGGGTCGCGTGGTGGACGGAGTGGCAGCAGCGCGCCGACACGGACGTGCAGAAGATGATCCTCGGCAAGCTGACGCCGAAGGAGCTGCTGGCCGGCTGGGACGCCTACTGGACCGAGAAGTGGAAGAAGTGACCATGTCCGGTACGTCCACGCCCACGTCCGGCGTGACCGCGGCGCCCTCCGTACGCAAGGAGGGCGCCCCGCCCCGCGGCGGAGGCGCCGGGGGCCGCCGGCGGCGGGAGTTCACCACCCGGCGCGGTCTGGTCATCGCCGCGTTCATGGCGCCGGCGGCGGTCTTCGTGGCGCTCTTCACGTACTACCCGATGATCGCCGGCAGCCAGATGGCGTTCCGGAACTGGAACCTGACCGACCTCACGGACACCTCGTGGGTGGGGATCAAGAACTTCCAGGAGGTCTTCACCGACCCCGCGTGGGGCACGGTGCTGGGCAACACCGCACTGTGGGTGGTCGGTTCGATCGTGCCGCAGCTGGTGATCGGGTTCGCGCTGGCGCTGTGGCTGCGCCGCAGGTTCCGCCTCCGCGGGCTCTACCAGGCGCTGATCTTCTTCCCGTGGGCGATCTCCGGGTTCCTCATCGGCATCCTCTTCCGCTGGATGTTCAACAGCGAGTTCGGCGTCGTCAACGACCTGCTGCAGAAAGCCGGCCTGATCGACGAACCGGTCGCCTGGCTCGCCGACCCCGACACCGCGATGACCGCCGTGCTGGTCGCCAACGTCTGGTACGGGGTCACCTTCTTCGCGATCATGATCCTGGCCGCGCTCCAGTCGATCCCGGACGAGCTGTACGAGGCTGCGGCGCTGGACGGGGCGGGCAAGGCGCGGACGCTGTTCCGGATCACCATCCCGTACATCCGCGTGACGCTGGTGCTCACGGTGCTGCTGCGGGTCATCTGGATCTTCAACTTCCCCGACCTGATCTTCGGCATGACCGGGGGCGGGCCGAACGACGAGACGCACATCGTGACCACCTGGATGATCAAGATCACGCAGCAGGGCGACTACGGCAAGGCCTCCGCGCTCGGCCTGCTGGTGGTGGCGGTGCTGCTGGTGTTCGCGATGTTCTTCCTGACGGCGACACGGGAGCGGGGCAACAGCCGCGGGGGCGCCGGCAGGGGCGGAAAGCGAGGGGTGCGGGCGTGATCGGCAAGGAAACCACGGCCGGCCGGGCCGCGAAGTTCACCTTCCTGGGGCTCTGGCTCGTCTTCTCCCTCTTCCCGCTGTACTGGATCACCGTCACGTCCCTGAAGGACCCCGGTGACATCTTCTCCTTCCCGATCGCCTACTGGCCCGAGCGGTTCTCCCTGGAGAACTACCAAGGCCTCTTCGGCAAGGCGGACTTCGGCACGTACCTGGTGAACAGCCTGGTCGTGTCGACCGTCGCGGGCGCGGTGGCCACCGCCATCTCGACGCTCTCGGCGTACGTCCTCGCCCGGTTCGAGTTCCGCAGCAAGTCCGCGCTGCTGATGGCGTTCCTCGTCACACAGATGATCCCGTCGTTCATCGCGCTGGGCCCGCTGTACCTGCTGATGACCGACCTCCGGCTGGTCGACAACCGGCTCGGGCTGATGCTCGTCTACATCGCCGTGTGCATCCCCTTCTGCACGGTGATGCTGCGCGGCTTCTTCGAGAACGTCCCGGACGCGCTGGAGGAGGCCGCGATGATCGACGGCCTGTCCCGGCTCGGGGCGCTGGTGCGGGTGCTGCTGCCGGTGATGCGGCCGGGGATCGTCGCCGCGTTCATCTTCAACTTCGTCAACTGCTGGAACGAGCTGTTCCTGTCGGTGACGCTGATGAACAGCGACGAGAACAAGACCGTGCCGACCGCGCTCAACGGCTTCATCTCCAGCTTCAACATCGACTGGGGCTCGATGTCCGCGGCGGCGGTCCTGACGATCCTGCCGACGATGGTGCTGTTCGCCTTCGCCAGCCGGCACATCGTGCAGGGGCTGACGGCGGGGGCGGTGAAGGGCTGATCAGGAGGTGGCGCGGGTCCCGGGACCGTCGGTGGTGTCCCTTCCGGCGGCTTCCCGCGCCGCCCGCTCCAGCCGGTCGCGGTGGGCCGCCCACCAGGCCGGGTCGGCCGAGGGCAGGCTGGTCGCGCCAGGCCGCTCACCCGTCGCGCCGTCCAGCTGCTCGCGCAGGATGTCGGCGTGGCCCGCGTGCCGGCTGGTGTCGGCGATGACCCGGACCACGGCATGGTGCAGGGTCAGCTCGGCGCGGTCCGCCGGCCACCACGGCACCGTGCCGGTCGTGTCCAGGTGCAGCGCCTCGACCGTCGCGTCGGCATGGGCCCAGGCCCGCCGGTACAGGGCCACGATGTCGTCACGCGTCTCGTCGGGCGCGGCCCACATGTCCGCGTTGACCTCGGCGCCCTCCGCGAGCCACGGCAGCGGCTCGCCGGACGGACGCCCGAACGTGTCGCCGAGGTAGCCGAGTTCGACCCCGGCGGCGTGCTTCACCAGCCCGAGCAGATTGGTCCCGGTCGGCGTCAGCGGCCGGCGGACGTCGTACGCGGACAGTCCTTCGAGCTTCCAGACCAGCGCGTCACGCGCCTCCTGGAGGTAGCGGTGCAGGTCGGCCTTGGCGGAATCCGAGTACGTCATGGGAATCAGTGTGACGGTGACGGGTGCTTGCGTCCGCCTCATGTCTTCGCCACGGGGCGCGGCGTACCCTCGGGGCGTGATCACGGACCACCGGCGGACCATCCGCGAGCGCTACCGGATCTATCTCGCAGGGCGCCGGGCTTCAGCCTGGTGGTGAAGCGAATCTGCGGTTTGCTCTGACCTCAGCTGTGGGCGCGGATCTGCACTGTTCACCTCAGTCCGGGTCGGAGCGGCCGGTTCTGCTGCTCGATGTAGTGGCTCACGATGCTGAGTGGTGCGCCGCCGACGGACCCGGCGAAGTACGAGCCGGACCAGAGGCGTTGTGCCCGCCAGTAGTGGCGGACGAGGTCGGGGAACTCCTGGCGCAGCCGCCGGGAAGAGACGCCCTTGAGGCTGTTGACCAGCTTGGACACGGCGACCTTTGGCGGGAAGTTCACGAGCAGGTGGACGTGGTTGTTCCCGCCGTTGAACTCGACCAGCTCGGCCTCGAAGTCCTCGCACACGGCCCGCATGATCTCCTCGCACCGCGTCAGGTGTCGGTCGGCGAAGACCTTGTGCCGGTACTTCGTCACGAAAACCAAGTGGACGTGCATGCGGAAGACACAGTGGCGACCAGTACGAATGTTCTCATCGATACCCATAAACCAACTGTGTACCGTGATCCGTGTGCAGCTCAGGTACTCGTTCCGGGTGTACCCGAGCGCCGGTCAGCGCACGGCGCTGGTGAGGGCGTTCGGGTGCGCGCGGGTGGTCTACAACGACGCGCTGCGCGCTCGGGAGACCGCCCGCAGCGAGGGGCTGCCGTTCCCGAAGACCGGCGACCTGTCCAAGACGCTGATCACCGAGGCCAAGCAGACGCCCGAGCGGGCGTGGCTCGGCGAGGTGTCGGCGGTCGTGCTCCAGCAGTCCCTCCGAGACCTGGACACCGCGTACCGGAACTTTTTCGACTGCCTGAAGGGCAAGCGCCCGCGGATGGGCGCGCCCCGGTACAAATCCCGCAAGGACACCCGGCAGGCCGTCCGGTTCACGGCGAACGCCCGCTGGTCGATCACGGCCGGCGGGGAGCTGCGCCTGCCGAAGATCGGCGACCTGAAGGTGAAGTGGTCGCGCGCGCTGCCCTGCGTTCCGTCCACGGTGACCGTGGTCAAGGACTCGGCGGGCCGGTACTTCGCCAGCTTCGCCGTCGAGACCGGCCCCGGGGAACCGCTGCCGCAGACGACGCCCGAAATCGGTATCGATCTTGGCCTCGGGCACTTCGCCGTCCTTTCCGACGGCCGGAAGGTCGACAGCCCGCGCTTCCTGCGCCGGGCCGAGAAGCGCCTGAAGAAGGCGCAACGCGCCCTCTCCCGCAAGGAGAAGGGCTCCAGCAACCGGAACAAGGCCCGGCTGAAGGTCGCCCGCGCACACGCGAAGGTGACCGACGCGCGCCGCGAGTTCCACCACCAGCTCTCCACGAAGCTGATCCGCGAGAACCAAGCGGTCGCCGTGGAGGACCTGGCGGTGAAGGGACTCGCCCGCACGCGCCTGGCCAAGTCCGTCCACGACGCCGGATGGTCGGCGTTCGTGAGCATGCTGGAGTACAAGGCCGCCCGGTACGGGCGCGCATTCCACCGGATCGGCTGCTTCGAGCCCACCAGTCAGGTGTGCTCGCAGTGCGGCGTCAAGGACGGCCCCAAGCCGCTGAACGTCCGCGTGTGGACGTGTCAGGCGTGCGGGGCGGTCCTTGACCGGGACATCAACGCGGCGGTCAACGTCGCCAAGGCCGCCGGACTGGTGGTATCAGCCTGTGGAGCGCAGGTAAGACCGGGACTCCTCCCGGCACCGCGCAGCGAAGCAGGAACCCACCCGACACCGCAGCCTTCAACGGCGCGGTAGGCGGGAATCGCCGTCCTTCAGGGCGGCGAGGATGTCAACTCTCCGCCCCCGTCATGGCGGCACCCGAGCCGTGGCGGAAGCTGCTCGACCGGCCCGTCGGCGGCCTGCTGGGCATCGGCTTCGCCGTCCACCCCGACACCGGTCAGGACCTGGTGATGACCGTGTCGACGGCGGGTCACGGCCTCTTCGACGCGGTGACGGGCGAGATCGTCGCCCGCGACCGTGACCCCGACCCGGACACGAGCACCCCCGATGCGGAGCCCGACCTCGCCTGCCCCGGGCTCGGTCCGGTCGAGGGCGTGCCGGTACGGATCGCGGGCCTCTTCGGCGGCGGTCCGCACCGCACCACACCCGACGGCTGGACTCTGGACGTCGTCGCTCCCGACTGGCCCGACCACCGCGTGATCCTCTCCGCGGACGGGGGAGGACACCGTGGCGAGCCGGGCGGCAGCTGGTGGCACATCCACCACGCGTCCTGGTCGGAGTTCCGGACCGCCGGCTTCTCCCCGTCCGGCCGCACCCTCGCGGTCGCCACCAGCAGCGACCTCACCCTCTGGACGCGGGAGTCCGTGCGAGCGTTCAGCTGAGGATCGCCTCCAGGCGGCCGCGGCACTCCGCCGCGAACGCCGGGAACGTGTCCCAGTAGTACGGGATGCCGGCGACGGCGACCGCGATGGCCCAGGCGCGGGCGCGCAGCCAGGTCGGGGTGTCGAGGGACAGGGCGTCCCGGTAGGCGTGGCGGGCCTCGGGCGGGAGGTCCCAGATGGGGGCGTGCTCGGCGTCGGGGAAGCCGATCGAGAGCGCGCCGAAGTCGATCACGGCGTGGAGCCTCCCGTCGCGGGCCAGGAGGTTGGCCGGTCTGAGGTCGCCGTGCAGCCAGACATGCGGTCCTGCGGGGTCGGGCAGCGCGAGCGCCTCCCGCCACAGCCGTTCCAGCGTGTCGATGTCGAGGTCCAGCCCTTCGACGGCCCGGCACGCGTCGAAGCCCGGCCCGACCCACTCGTCGCACGCCGCCAGGGTGCCTCCGCGGTACCAGGACAGCCCGTCCTCCCGCGTGGCTCCCATCAGGTCGGCCCGGTGCAACTCCCGTACGAACTCCGCCAGGTCGGTGCCGAAGGCGGCCCAGTCGCGGACCGTGTCCGGGCCCACGTCCTCGCCTTCGATCCAGCGGTGGACGGCCCAGGGGACCGGGTAGGCGTCGGTGGGCGTCCCGGCGTGCACGGGCTCCGGCACACGGCGGGGGAGGAGGGGCGCGAGACGGGGCAGCCACTGCTGCTCCTTGCGCAGCGACGGGCCGCCGTCCGGCTTGCGGGGCAGGCGGACCAGCAGGTCGTCGCCCAGCCGGTACATGGTGTTGTCCGTGCCCGCGCCCGCGGTCCGCAGCGGCAGTTCCGCCCACTGCGGGCACTGGGCCCGCAGCAGCGACCGTACGAGGGCCTCGTCGACGGTGATCTCGTTCTCGTGCAGCGACGTCACCCGGGAAGTGTGGTCCCCGGATGCCACGGAGGCCACCGGGTTTCCGCCCGTCTCACACGGGGCCGTCGTACGTGAAGCGGTAGCCGGCGCAGTCGGTGAGGCGGACGTAACCGAGACGCTGGTACAGGGCGTTGCTGGTCGGGTTGGCCGGGTCCGCGAACAGGACGACGTCCGTGGCGCCCGCCCTGAGCGCGGCCCGGCTCACCGCGGCCGTGACCGCGCCCGCGTAGCCGTGGCCGCGGAAGCGGGGCGGGGTGTGGACGGGGTCGACGCGGACCATGCCCCCGGTCACCGAGGTGACGGCCGCCATGGAGACGGGGGTGCCGTCCGGGGTCCGCCAGAAGGTGAAGTGCCGGTCGCCGAACCGTGATCGGTCCCAGGAGCCCGCGTCGATCAGGTCGATGGACGGCTGCTCGCCGACCTCGACGCAGAACTCCCTGCACCTGCGCACCACCAGCTCGCGGTCCTCCGCCCCCGCGAGGTGGGCGCGGCCCTCCGGGTGCGGCCGGGGCGGGGTGAGGGTGCCGAGGCGGTAGAGGTGCGTGTGCCAGAACAGCTTCGGCGTCGCGCCGGTGTGTCCCTGCCAGGCGGAGGCGAAGACGCCGGCGGTGTCCTGGTCGGCGACGACCTGGGCGGGGGTGTGGCCGAGGGCGGCCAGGCGGGCGGCGAGGGCGTCGGCGTCGTCGGCGTTCAGCGGGGTGAGGCCGAGACGGCCGCGTGGGGTGAGGTAGCAGACCGCGCGGACCTCGCCGTCGGTCTCCAGCCGGCCGAGGACGTGGTCGCCCGAGCCGGCGAGGCGCAGCTTCTCGACGTCCGTGAGCGGGGTGGTGTGCAGGGCGGGGCGTGAGCGCAGGAAGGCGCCGGCCCGCGCGAGGAAGTCCTCGACGTCGGTGGTGAGATGCCAGTGGTCCGGGAGCATGCCTCATCGTGCCGGACGCGGGACCGGGCGGGCGGGGGTTCGCACCGATCCCGCCGAGGGCCGGCCGGAACGCCTACGCCGGTGCCGACACGTCCGCGACCACGCAGCTCACGTTGTCCGGACCGCCCGACGCGTTGGCCAGGTCCACGAGTTCACGGACGGCATCCTCGGGCCCGGGTGTGTCCGCGAGCACGCGGTGGACGTCCTCGGCGGGCACGACCGTGGACAGGCCGTCCGAGCAGAGGAGGTAGCGGTCGCCGGCGCGGGCGTCGTGCAGCCGCAGGTCGGGCGTGGAGTCGGCGCCCCGGCCCAGGGCGCGCATCAGCAGGGACCGCTGCGGGTGCGAGGCGGCCTCCTCGGGAGTGAGACGCCCTTCGTCGATCAGCGACTGCACCACCGTGTGGTCGTGGGTGATCTGGAACAGCTCCCCGTCGCGCAGGAGATGGACGCGGGAGTCGCCGATGTGGACGAGGGCGAGCTGTGAGCCCGTCCACAGCATCGCGGTGAGCGTGGTGCCGGCGTCGGCGTCGGCGCCGTCGTCGCCGGGTGAGGTGACGCCCTGCACGGCCTGCTCGGCGCGGCCGAGGGCGTCCTCCAGGGCGCCCAGCAGGTCGCCCGCCGGGACGGTCTCCGACTCAAGGCTTCGCAGGGCGTCGACGGCGGCCGCGCCGGCGAGGGCGCCCCCGGTGCCGTAGCCGTCGGCGACGGCGAGCAGGCGGGAGCCCGCGTAGGCGGTGTCCTGGTTGCTCGGGCGGACCCGGCCGGTGTCGGAGAGGGCGGCGTAGCGGAGGGTGAGAGGCGCGGTGGTGCGGGACATGGCGGGGTCCTTCCCGGTCAGATGGTCGACGAGGAAGGCCGCCAGGTCCCGCCGCGCGGCCGTGTCGGCCTCGACCCGCGCCCAGTACGCGCGGATCTCGCCGGCCGCCTCGCCCGGCTCCATGGCGCACACCCGCCGGATGCGGGCGAGCGGCATGCCCAGCCGCCGGAGCCAGGCGACCAGCCGGGCCTGCTCCAGCTGCCCGGGCGCGTAACGGCGGTAGCCGGTGTCCGGGTCGACGCGGGCGGGAGTCAGCAGACCGAGCTCGTCGTACAGCCGCAGCGCCTTCGGCGACAGCCGGGACGCCTTCGCGAACGCCCCGATGGTCAGCAGCTCCATGCGTGTCCCTCCTCGTACCGGGCCCGTCGCCCGGCACCGTCGATGCTGGGCGCTCCCCTTGGGTGAAGGTCAACAGTCGCCCCGCGGACGGCGAGCGCACTCTTGCAAGCGGGTTGCTTGCAATTGTTAGCAGGGTGCGTCATGGTGGAAGACATGGCATCCCTGAACGTCGGCGGACTCGGTGAGTATCTGCGCGAGCAGCGGCGCAACGCGCAGTTGTCGCTGCGGCAGCTCGCCGATGCCGCCGGGGTGTCCAATCCGTACCTGAGCCAGATCGAGCGCGGACTGCGCAAGCCCAGCGCGGAGGTGCTCCAGCAGGTCGCCAAGGCGCTGCGCATCTCCGCCGAGACCCTGTACGTCCGCGCCGGGATCCTCGACGCCGAGCGCGACCGGGACGAGGTCGAGACGCGCGCCGTGATCCTCGCCGACCCCACGCTGAACGAGCGCCAGAAGCAGGTGCTCCTCCAGATCTACGAGTCCTTCCGCAAGGAGAACGGATTCGGGGGCACCGAGGACGGTGAGGTGGGAGCCGTCGGGCCCGAGCCGGGCACGGAGGCCTCCGCCGGCACGGGCGGCAGACCCGCCGAGCGCCCCGGCCACGAGGCCGGCGGCGACGACAACGGTCCGCGGCGGACGGCCGGCTGAGCCGGCCAGGGCGCCGGACGCCCGCCACGGACCACACAGACCCTCAGCCGAACACGACATCCGGGAGGACCATCACCATGGCCATCACCGACGACCTGCGCAAGACCCTCAGCGACCCCAAGCCGCTCTACTTCGCCGCCGGCACCGCCGATCTGGCGATGCAGCAGGCCAGGAAGGTGCCGGCCCTGGTGGAGCAGCTGCGCACCGAGGCCCCGGCCCGCATCGACGCCGTGCGCAACACCGACCCCAAGGCCGTCCAGGAGCGGGTGACCGTCCGGGTCCGGGAGACGCAGGAGACCCTGCAGGCGAAGGCCAACGAGCTGTTCGGGACGATCGACACCGACCTGAAGAAGCTCGGCGAGACCGCCCAGGACCTGGCGCTGCGCAGCGTGGGCGTCGCCGCCGAGTACGCGGTCAAGGCCCGCGAGACCTACGAGAAGCTCGCCGAGCACGGTGAGCAGGCCGTGAAGACCTGGCGCGGTGACGCCGCCGAGGGCATCGAGGACATCGCGGTGGCCGTCGAGCCGCCGGCCCGGCCGAAGCCCGCGCCCGCCCCGGCCGAGGCCGGGACGGCCGAGAAGCCTGTCGAGGCCAGGCCGGCCGAGGCGAAGGTGACGGAGGCCGCCCCGGCCGAGGCCGCCGTGAAGAAGCCCGCCGCCCCGAAGAAGGCCCCGGCGGCCCGCAAGGCCCCGGCGAAGAAGACGACGCCGCCCGCCAAGTGAGCGGCGTCGCACCCCGCTGAAGCGGGACGGAACGGCACGGGCCGGGCACTTACGCGGTGCCCGGCCCGTTCATCGGGTAGCCGACCGGCGGATGCGGGTACGGTGACGGCGGGAAGACGACGTGGCGCCCGTCGGCGGCGCGGCAAGGACGACGGCGCGGTGGACGAGCCGATTACGGGTGGTGGACGTAGTGCTGATGCAGGGCTTCGCTAACTTCTTGTGGCTGCTGAGCATGGCTCTGATCGTGTTCAGCGGCTTCGCGCTGATCGACGCCGCCACGCGCCGTGAGGACGCCTACCGCGCCGCGGACAAGAAGACCAAGCCGTTCTGGCTGATCGTCCTGGGTCTCGCCTTCGTGGTGAACCTGATCTTCAACATCCTGTCGTTCCTGCCGATCATCGGCCTGATCGCGACGATCGTGTACATGGTCGACGTCCGCCCGGCCCTGAGGTCGCTCCCCGGCGGCGGCCGAGCCCGCAGGGGCTCCAGCAGTGACGGGCCGTACGGGCCGTACAACGGCGGTCGCTGACCGGACCCCGGCACGCCGAAGGGCGGGCGCCCCTGAGTCGTGTCCGCAGGTGCGTCGTGGTTTCTCGCGCAGTTCCCCGCGCCCCTAAAAGGGCGCGGGGAACTGCGCGAACGGCCCAGGACGGCCCGCGGCCGACCCGAAACCTCAGCCGACGCCCGTCACCGGGTGCGGTCCAGCAGCAGTACCGCCACGTCGTCCGTGAGCTCGCCCCCGTTGAGGTCACGCACCTCGTTGACCGCCGTGCGCAGCAGCTCCTCCCCGCTCAGACCCTCGGAGAGCCTGCGGCGGATCAGGTCCACCATGCCGTCCTGGCCCAGCCGCTCCCCGGTGTCGCCGACGCGGCCCTCGATCAGGCCGTCGGTGTAGAGCATCAGGCTCCACTCGGCGCCCAGCTCCACCTGCATCCGCGGCCAGCGGGCGCCGGGCAGCAGCCCGAGGGCGGGGCCGTTGTTGTCGTACGGCAGGAGCCGTGCGGGCATGCCGGGGCGGGCCAGCAGCGGCGAGGGGTGGCCGGCCAGGCAGAGGCCGGCGCGGCGGCCGTCCGGCGCGATGTCCACCGTGCACAGCGTCGCGAAGATCTCGTCGTCCGGACGCTCGTGCTCCAGCACCTGCTGCAGCGTGCTCAGCAGCTGGTCCCCGCACAGCCCGGCCAGGGTCAGCGCCCGCCAGGCGATGCGCAGCTCCACGCCGAGCGCCGCCTCGTCCGGGCCGTGCCCGCAGACGTCGCCGATCATGGCGTGCACGGTCCCGTCGGGCGTGCGGACCACGTCGTAGAAGTCGCCGCCGAGCAGGGCGCGCGAGCGGCCGGGCCGGTAGCGGGCGGCGAACCGCAGCGGGGAGCCGTCCAGCAGGGGCGTCGGCAGCAGGCCGCGCTCGAGCCGGCGGTTCTCCTGGGCGCGCAGCCGGCCCTCGGCGAGGCGCCGCTCCGCGTAGTCGGACCGCTTGCGCTCCACCGCGTAGCGGATGGCGCGGCTCAGCAGCCGCCCGTCCAGCTCGTCGCGGATCAGGTAGTCCTGCGCGCCGACCCGTACGGCCTCGGCGCCTCGCTCGGTGTCGTCCGCGCCGGTGAGGGCGAGGACGGCGTGCCGGGGCGCCAGCTCCAGGACGTGCCGGAGGACGGCCAGCTCGTCGCCGTCGTCCGCCCGGCCGGGCGCGGGCAGCGCCAGGTCCAGCAGGATGCAGTGGACGTCGTCGGTCAGCAGCCGCTCGGCCTCCGTGAGGTTGCGGGCGGTGCGGATGCGAATCGGCCGCCCGGCCTGGTCGAGCAGGTCGGGCACGATCGGCGTGCCGCCGGGGTCGTCCTCGATGAGCAGCAGGGTGAGCTGTGCGGGTGTCGTGGTGGTCGCGGTCTTCGCCGGTTCGGTGGCGGACGGGGTGGCCGCCTCGGCGGCCGCCGTCCGGTTCTCGGGCAACTCCTGGGCGGACTCGTTCGGTGCGGCGACCGTTCCCTGACCACCTTCCGCGGCCGGGATCGCTCTCTGCCGCGGTACGGGTGCGGGCATTGTTCCGGGTTCCTTCCCTCCCCCCGAGGGCATGGCGGGGGCGACGGATCTCGGCCCCGTCCCCCGCGAGCGTCTGACGTGAGCGGGCAGGGGATGCCCCTTCGAACGGGGACCATAGCGGGTGACCGCGCCGCAGCGGAATGGTGTGAACCACGCCGCCCGGCCAACGGCCGCTGTCATATGCCGCGTTTGCTACCGCAGTTGGACAGGCCGGAGATGCTGTGGGGATGACGAACGTCACGTCCACGGGGCGTTGGCCACGAGATCCACGTGCGGTGGGTCACGTGGCCGGTGTCACCGGGCCGTTGGGGCCGCGGAGCTCTGCCCCCGGACGTCACTCCGCGGCCGGATCGGGCCGTACGACGCCGAGGATGGGCATCGAACCGGCCCCGGCGAGCGTCACGGTCCGGCCGGGGCGGGGCGCGTGGACCATGACCCCGTCGCCCACGTACATCCCGACGTGGCTGGCGTCGGCCCAGTAGATGATGAGGTCGCCCGGCCGCATGTCCTCGACGTCGACGCGCTTCAGATGCTGCCACTGCATCTGCGACGTGCGCGGGATGGTCTTCCCCGCGGCCAGCCACGCCTGCGAGGTGAGCCCGGAGCAGTCGAACGTGTTCGGACCCTCCGCTCCCCACTGGTAGGGCTTGCCGATCTGCGCCGTGGCGTACGCCACGGCCTCGCGGCCCTGCGCGGTCGCCTTCGAGGTGAGCTCGTCGAGCACGCCGGAGCTCAGCCAGGTGGCCTGGGCGCGGGCGGCGGCCTGCCGCTCCAGCCGGGCCAGCCGCTCCTTCTCCTCCTGCTCCAGCTCGGCCTCCAGCTTCTCGGCCGCCTCGATCTGCCTCTCGACCCGCTTCTGCGCGGCGGCCTTGACCTTGCGGCCCGCCTCCAGCTTCCGCATCTGCTCCCGGGCGTCCTCGGCGTACTCCTCCAAGTCCCGCTGGGTGCGCGTCATCTCGCCGAGCATGCCCTTGGCCGCGTGCTGTTCCTGCCGGACCCGGCCGGCGCCGTCGAGGAAGTCCTGCGGGTCGTCGCTCAGCACCAGGCGCGCCTCGGGCGGCAGCCCGCCGCCCCGGTACTGCGCGGCCGCCGCGGCGCCCGCGCGGTCCTTGAGGTCGTCCAGCTTCTCCCGGCCCTCGACGATCTTCTTCGCCAGCCGCACGACCTGCGCGGTCTGCTGCCGGGCCTTCTCCTCGGCCGCGTTGTACTCGTCGGTGGCCTTGGCCGCCGCGCGGTAGAGCTTGTCGAGCTTCTTGCGGACGGCCTCGAGCTCCACGTCGCTGGTGACCACGGTGACGCTGGCCGTCGTGCCCGGGTCGGGCGGGGGAGTGGGCGCCGCGAACGCCGTACCGGGCACGGCCAGTACGGTGACCGCGCAGACCACGGTCACGGCCGCCGTCAGCACTCCGCGCTTGCCTGCCCCCATGCGTGCACCCCCGCCTGGTTAATCGTCAGTAACTACACGTGTCCGGGGGGATGCTGCCATCAATGAGCGAGAAACGACAGGGGGTGTGGACAACGCCCCTTCCGCCCCGCCGGTCCTCCTGCGACCGCCGTCCCGGTCGGTGTGACGAACAGGCAGGGGAGATCGTTCCCGGCCGGTACGAACGGAGGCAGAGCCTCCGCCGGCCTCACCACCCACGCGGCGCCAACGCCCCCCACCGTACGGTGACTTCGCCCTGCCGCCACCGCGCCGGGCCGTCCGTCACCGGCCAGTCGGCCGTGAGGTCCCGCACGGTACGGATCCAGCGCTGGCGCGCGCCGTACGAGGCGTAGGGCGCGGCGGCGGCCCAGGCGCGGTCGAAGTCGCGCAGGAAGGCGTGCACCGGCTCGCCGGGGACGTTGCGGTGGATGAGCGCCTTGGGGAGCCGTTCCGCCAGGTCGGAGGGGCGTTCCAGGGAGCCGAGCCGGGTCGCGAAGGTGACCGTGCGCGGCCCTTCGGGGCCGAGCGCGACCCACACGTGCCGGCGTCCGATCTCGTCGCAGGTCCCCTCGACCAGCAGCCCGCCGCGCGATCCGGTCGCCGGGTCGGCCGGGGCGAGCCGCGCGCACAGCCGCCGCCAGACGCCGGCGACCTCCCCCTCGTCGTACTGGCGCAGCACGTTCGCCGCGCGGACCAGCACCGGGCTGCCCGGCACCGGGATCTCGAAGCCGCCGCGCAGGAACACCAGCCCTTCCCGCTCGTACGGCCGTGCCGAGGCGACCCGGGCCGGGTCGATCTCCACGCCCGCCACCCGGGTGCGGGGCGCCGCCGTGCGCAGCCGGTGCAGCAGTTCGAGCGCGGTCCAGGGCGCCGCGCCGTAGCCGAGGTCGACGGCGAGGGGGTCGGCGGCGCGGCGCAGCTCGGCGCCGTGCGCGGCCGCGATCCAGCGGTCCATGCGGCGCAGCCGGTTGGGGTTGGTGGTGCCGCGCGTCACCGTGCCCACGGGGGCGGAGGCGGGACGCGGTGTCATGAGGACGAGGGTACGGGGGTACCCGCCCCCGGATCGCGGCGCGTGCGCCGCCACGGGCACGCATCCCGCAGTCGAACGGTTGAGCTAGTCCAGGCCAAGATTCGGTAAAGACTGCCGTCGGCGGCGTCCCGCGGAAATGGGAACGCAATCTTCCGGCGTTGACGCCGCCGAGGGCCGTACGCCCTCTCCCAGCCGTGCCCGCAGCGAGGAGGAACGCCACGTGAGCCAGTACATCGCGAGGCTCGGGCGGCGCTCCCCCGCCGTACCGCCGCGGCTGCGGCTGCACCGCAGGCCACGCCGCGTGGCGATGCTCTCCGTGCACACCTCACCGCTGCACCAGCCGGGCACCGGCGACGCGGGCGGCATGAACGTCTACATCGTGGAGCTGGCCCAGCGGCTCGCCGCGATCAACATCGAGGTGGAGATCTTCACCCGGGCCACCACGGCCGCCCTTCCGCCCGTCGTCGAGCTCGCGCCCGGCGTCCTCGTCCGGCACGTCGACGCCGGCCCTTACGAGGGACTGGCCAAGGAGGACCTGCCCGCCCAGCTGTGCGCCTTCACCCACGGCGTGATGCAGGCCTGGGCCGGGCACCGTCCCGGCCACTACGACCTGGTCCACTCCCACTACTGGCTCTCCGGCCACGTCGGCTGGCTGGCCGCCCAGCGCTGGGGCGTCCCCCTGGTGCACGCCATGCACACCATGGCCAAGGTCAAGAACGCCAACCTCGCCGACGGCGACACACCCGAGCCCGCCGCCCGCGTGATCGGCGAGACCCAGATCGTCGCCGCCGCGGACCGGCTGATCGCCAACACCACCGAGGAGGCCGGCGAACTCGTCCACCACTACGCCGCCGACCCCGCCAAGGTCGCCGTCGTCCACCCCGGCGTGAACCTCGGCCGCTTCCGCCCCGCCGACGGCCGCGCCGCCGCCCGCGCCCGCCTGGGGCTGCCGAGGGACGCGCTGATCCCGCTCTTCGCCGGCCGTATCCAGCCCCTCAAGGCACCCGACGTGCTGCTGCGCGCGGTGGCCGTGCTGCTCGCCGACCGGCCCGAGCTGCGCTCCCGCGTCTGCGTGCCCGTCGTCGGAGGCCCCAGCGGCAGCGGCCTCGCCAAGCCGGAAGGGCTGCAGAAGCTCGCCGCCCGGCTCGGCATCGCCGACGTCGTCCACTTCCACCCGCCGGTCGGGCAGGAGGAGCTCGCGGACTGGTTCCGCGCCGCGTCCGTGCTGGTCATGCCGTCGTACAGCGAGTCGTTCGGGCTGGTCGCCATAGAGGCGCAGGCGTCCGGCACCCCGGTGCTCGCCGCGGCCGTCGGCGGCCTCCCGGTCGCCGTGCGCGACGAGGAGACCGGCTTCCTGATCCAGGGCCACGACCCGGCCGCCTACGCGCGCGTCCTGCGCGACCTCGCCGACCGGCCGGAGCTCGCCGCACGCATGGGCGAGGCCGCCGCCCGGCACGCCCAGTCCTTCGGCTGGGACACCGCGGCCGCCGCCACGGCCGACGTGTACACGGCCGCGACCCACGCCCACCGCCGTCACGTACGCTCCCACCATGGCTGACACGGAAGCGGAGCAGCGGGCGGCACGGATCGTCGAGGGCGTGCTGAAGGACGCCGAGCTGGAGTGGGAGAGCCCGGCGCCCGGGAACTACGTGGTGAAACTCCCCGGCACCCGCAAGCTGTCCACGACGGTCTCCCTGATCGTCGGCCGGCACACCCTGTCCCTCAACGCCTTCGTCATCCGCCACCCCGACGAGAACGAGACCGGCGTCCACCGCTGGCTCCTGGAGCGCAACCTCAAGCTGTTCGGCGTGAGTTACGCCGTCGACCCGCTCGGCGACATCTACGTCACCGGCCGCCTGCCGCTGCCCGCGATCACCCCCGAGGAACTCGACCGGCTGCTCGGGCAGGTCCTGGAGGCCGCCGACGGCAGCTTCAACACCCTGCTGGAGCTGGGCTTCGCCTCCGCGATCCGCAAGGAGTACGCCTGGCGCGTCTCGCGAGGCGAGTCGACCCGCAACCTGGACGCGTTCACGCATCTGCTGGAGCGGCCCTCGGAGGGCTGACTCCCCGGGACGTGTGCGCCCGAGCTGTGGTGGGGGTCCGAACTGGCGTGCGAGGGCGGGCTGTTAGCCTGCCGCGATCCGGGCCCCGGACACAGGGGTCCCATGCATGAAGAGGACGTGCATGCGCACTGGCAGATCCGCCCTGGCGGCGGTGCTCGGCGGAACGATCGCCCTCGGGGCGCTGACCGCTCAGCCCGCCCAGGCCGCCGACACCGGCATCAGGGTGTCGAAGGTGGTCGTGAACAAGGGCAAGCCCATCGTGGTGGGTACCACCGAGACGAAGTACCCGACGGTCAGCTTCCGGGTGACCTGGCCCGCCGGGCACACCATCAGCACCGCGTCGGCCATGCCGTTCATGTATCACGGCACGACGGCGGTCAGGGCCTACGAGGGACCGGGCAACCAGGTCTTCCTCCATGACATGATCACGTGCAACGAGGACGGTTCGCGCGCCGCGAACTGCGAGGGGACACTGCGCATCCGGCCCCGCGAGAACCTCGACTCGGCCGCGGACGCCGCGACATGGAAGCTGGCGTTCGTCGCCCTCCTGGACGTGAAGGGAAAGACCAGGCACGAGTACCTGAACAGCTCGGCCACCCTCCAGGTCAAGCGGGCCGCCCGGGCCACGGTCAACGCCTCGCCGGAGCCGGTGGTCAAGAACAGGACGCTCACCGTCACGGGCAAGCTGACGCGCGCCGACTGGGCGAGGCGCGCCTACTCCGCCTACGGCGGCAAGGCGGCCCGGCTCGAGTTCCGCAAGGCGGGCACCACCGCATGGACGGCGGTCAGGACGGTGCGGGCGAACTCCGCCGGGTCCTTGAAGACCACGGTGAAGGCGACCGCGGACGGCTACTGGCGCTGGATGTTCGGCCAGACGACCACGACGGGCGGAGCGACGTCGGCGGCGGACTACGTCGACGTGAGGTGACGCCTACGCCGTCGGGGGTTCGCGTGTGAGGACCCCCGACGGCGTGTTTTCTCAGGGGCGTTCCGCGCTCCGGTACCGTCCCGGAGTGACCCCCACGAGCCGGCGGAAGTGCCGGGTCAGGTGGGCCTGGTCGTAGAAGCCGGCGGCGGCCGCGACGTCGCTCGGCGGCCGCCCCTCCAGCAGCAGCCGCCGCGCCCGCCCGACCCGCCTGGACGTCAGGTACTGGTGCGGCGGGATGCCGTACGCGGTGCTGAACGCCCGTACCAGATGCGCGGGATGGGCCGACAGCTCGGCGCCCGCCTCCGCCAGCGTGAGCCCGTCGGCCACCCGCGCGTCGAGCAACTCCCGCAGCCGCCGCGCCAGTACGGGGTCGGGGCGGCGGGGCGCGGGCGGCTCCCGCGACTCCAGGTGCTCCCGCAGCCGCTCCCCGACCAGCGTCAGCCGGCTCTCCGCCTCCAGCTCGTCCCCCGGCCGCACCAGCGCGGAGTGCACCTGCCCGACGCGCCGGCGCAGCAGCGGATCGCGCAGGTCGGGGCGGTCCACGGCGGCCCCGATGAGGTCGTCGCCGAGCCGGCTGGAGTCCAGGTACAGCACGCGCTTGCGGAAGCCCTCGGCCGTGGCCGGTTCACCGTTGTGCGGGACGTGCGGCGGCAGCAGGGTCACGGTGTCGTCCGGGGTGCCGTGCTCGTGCCGGTCCAGGTCGTACCGCACGGCGCCGGAGTCGACGATCAGCAGCGTCCAGGCGTCGTGGACGTGCATCGGATAGGCGTACTCGGTGAACCGGGCGTGGAACACCTCGACGACACCGGGGACGGGGGGCCGCCAGGCGGTGACGCTCGCGGGGGCCGGTTCCGGGGGCGGGGATGCCGGGGGGGATGCCGGGGCAGGCATGCAAACAACGTACAAGACCGGGGACGGCCCCGGACGGCAGTCTCACGGCATGAGCACGAGCACCCGTTTCGACACGAAGATCGCCGTCCTGCTGCGCGAGGACCTGGAGCCCTGGCAGCGCCTCAACGTCACCGCGTTCCTGGTCAGCGGCCTCGGCACACAGCTCCCCGAACTGATCGGGCAGCCGTACGAGGACGCGGACGGCGTGCCGTACCTGCCGATGTTCCGCCAGCCGGTGCTGGTCTTCCAGGGCGCCAAGGAGGTCCTGAGGGCGGCCCACGAACGCGCCCTCTCCCGCGCCCTGCCGCGCGCGGTCTTCACCTCCGACCTCTTCGCCACCGGCCACGACGACGCCAACCGCGCGGCGGTCCGCGCCGTCCCCACCACCGACCTGGACCTGGTCGGCCTCGCCGTCCACGGCCCGCGCAACGCGGTGGACAAGGTGCTGAAGGGGGCGCGGATGCATCCGTGAGGGCGGATGCGTGACGCAGTGAGGGCGGGCGCGACGCCGTCGGGGCGGATGCGTGACGCCGTGAAGGCGGATGCGTGACGACGGACGTGAGGACGCGCACGTGAGGACGCGCACGTGAGGATGGGCGCGGGGATGCGCCGCGTACGCTCTTTCCGTGCCCGCACCCCGTCTCCACCGCGTCGCCGTCCTGGTGCTCGAGGGCGCGAAGCCGCTCGACGTCGGGATCCCCGCGCAGGTCTTCACGACCCGCGCGAGCATGCCGTACGAGGTGCGGGTGTGCGGGGCGGCGCCCGGCCCGGTGACCGGCGGGGACGGTCTCGCGTACGCCGTCTCGCACGGCCTCGACGCACTGGAGTGGGCCGACATCGTCTTCGTCCCCGGGTACCGCTTCCCGGACCGGGAGGATCCGCCGGCGGCCGTCGTCGACGCGCTGGTCGCCGCGCACGAGCGGGGCGCGCGGCTCGCCGCGATCTCGACGGGCGCGTTCGCGCTGGCCGCCACCGGCCTGCTGGACGGGCGGCGCGCCACCACGCACTGGCACTACACGCGCGCCCTGATGGCCCGGTACCCGCGGATCAAGGTCGACGAGAACGTGCTGTTCGTCGACGAGGGCAGCGTGCTCACCTCGGCGGGCGCCGCCTCCGGGATCGACCTGTGCCTGCACATCCTGCGCGGCGACCTCGGGGTGGCCGCGTCCAACCACGCGGCCCGGCGGCTGGTCGCGGCGCCGTACCGCAGCGGGGGCCAGGCCCAGTACGTGCCGCGCAGCGTGCCCGAGCCGCTGGGGGAGCGGTTCGCGGCGACGCGGGAGTGGGCGCTGCACCGGCTGGGCGATCCGCTCACCCTGGAGGTGCTGGCGCGGCAGGCGGGGGTGTCGCCGCGGACGTTCTCCCGGCGGTTCGTGGAGGAGACCGGCTACACGCCGATGCAGTGGGTGATGCGCGCCCGCGTCGACCTGGCCCGCGAGCTGCTGGAACGCTCGCAGCGCAGTGTCGAGCAGATCGCCGCCGACACGGGGCTCGGCACCGGGGCGAATCTGCGGCTGCACTTCCAGCGGATCCTCGGGACGACGCCTAGCGAGTACCGGCGCACCTTCACGCGGGGCGAGTGATCACCAGCGAGCCGGGGCCGCAGGGCGTCGGGGGCCATTGGCAGGATCCTTGTGAACCATGGCGATCCCGCCACTGTCACCGGCGCCCCCGGCGCGCGAGCCTGGACGGCGAGAGGAAGGGACACCACTCATGACTCGCATCGCCATCAACGGATTCGGCCGCATCGGACGCAACGTGCTGCGCGCCCTGCTGGAGCGGGACACCGCCCTGGAGGTCGTCGCCGTCAACGACCTGACCGAGCCGGCCGCCCTCGCCCGGCTGGTCGCCTTCGACAGCACCGCCGGCCGCCTCGGACGCCCGGTGAGCGTCGACGGCGACACCCTCGTCGTGGACGGCCGCCGGATCAAGGTGCTGGCCGAACGCGAACCGGCCGAGCTGCCCTGGGCCGAGCTGGACGTCGACCTCGTGCTGGAGGCCACCGGCCGCTTCACCTCGGCCAAGGCCGCCCGCGCCCACCTCGACGCGGGCGCGCGGAAGGTACTCGTGAGCGCGCCCTCGGACGGCGCGGACGTGACGCTGGCGTACGGCGTGAACACGGACGCGTACGACGCGGAGCTGCACACGATCGTCTCCAACGCGTCCTGCACCACCAACGCGCTCGCGCCGCTGGCGGCCGTCCTCGACGACCTGGCCGGCATCGAGCACGGGTTCATGACGACCGTGCACGCCTACACGCAGGAGCAGAACCTCCAGGACGGCCCGCACCGCGACCCGCGCCGCGCCCGCGCCGCCGGCGTCAACATCGTGCCGACCACGACCGGCGCCGCGAAGGCGATCGGCCTGGTGCTGCCGAACCTCGACGGCAAGCTGTCCGGCGACTCGATCCGCGTGCCGGTGCCGGTGGGGTCGATCGTCGAGCTCAACACGACGGTCTCCCGTGACGTGATGCGCGACGAGGTGCTGGCCGCGTACCGCACGGCCGCGGAGGGCCCGCTGGCCGGTGTCCTCGAGTACTCGGAGGACCCGCTGGTGTCGTCGGACATCACCGGGAACCCGGCGTCGTCCATCTTCGACTCGGCCCTCACCCGCGTCGACGGCCGCCACATCAAGGTGGTGGCCTGGTACGACAACGAGTGGGGCTTCTCCAACCGGGTCATCGACACGCTGGAGCTGCTGGCACGGGGCTGAGCCGCAGTCCGCGGCAAGGTGGCAAGGCGTGGCACCCGGTGGCACGCCTTGCTACCGTTGTCGGTATGAGCGCTCAGCCGGAAATCACCCAGCGGGATCTGCGGAACCGGTCCCGGGAGATCATGGACGCCGTACAGAGCGGTCAGTCGTTCACCGTCACCCGCGACGGTCACCCGATCGGGCAGCTCGTCCCGCTGCGCAGGCGCCGTCGCTTCGTCTCACGCCGGGAGTTCGCCGCGATGTCCAAGGCGGCTCCGGACATCGACATCGACACCTTCCGCGCCGACCAGGACGCCACGGCGGACACCTACCTGGACGACCCGTATGCCCGCTGAGCGCACGACGTACGAGCAAGGGCTCCTCGACACCGACATCGTGATCCTGCGGCGCTGGGTCGATCCCGAGGAGCTGCCGGACGAGATGGCGATCACCGCCGTCACTCTGGCGGAACTGTCGGCCGGCCCGCACGAGGTCCGCCGCAACGACGAGCAGAGCGTCTACGACGAGCACGTCGAACGCGCCCGCAGGCTGGACGTCCTCCAGCGCGCCGAGAACGAGTTCGACCCCATCCCCTTCGGCGCCGAGGCCGCCCGCATCTACGGCCGCATCTGCGCGGCGGTGATCAGCGCGGGCCGCAAGCCGCGCCGTCGGATCGCCGACCTGATGATCGCCTCGATCGCCGTGGCCGAGGACCTGCCGCTGTTCACCACGAACCCCGACGACTTCAAGGAGCTGGACGACCTCCTCACCGTCGTTCCGGTCGGCCGCCCGCGAGTGCCGCACGAGCGCTGAGGCGGACGGTACAGCCTGCTGTACCGCGAACAGGGGTGCCTCCCGGCGCGACGCCGGACCTCGCGCTTCCTAGCGTGGAGAACACGGAAACGACATCCCAACTCCCGGCAGGAGCAGGCATCATGACCACCACCCACCCCAAGGCGTCCGACAGCCCCGCGACCAACTCCGCGACCCACACGGCCCTGTGGGCCCTCGTGGCCGTGAGCGGCGTGGCGAACCTCGTCTCGTCCGTCGCCCAGGCGCCCCTCGTCGTGAACCTGGCCACCGGCCTGGTCACCCTCGCCGCCCTGACGGCCCTCGGCGCCCGCCACCTCCGCGCCCGGCGCACGCGCGTCTGGCTCCGCCGCGCGGAAGTTGATCAAGATGGCATGATGAAAACGTTCACGAAACCCAGCTGAACGAGTACGACCGCCGTCAGAACCTCAGCCCTGCGGGCAGCCTGCTGGTGCTGCTCTTCCTGGGCCGGACCCTGATCGCCCCGCTGATCTCGTTCCACAACACCGGCAAGGCCATCGCCAACGGGCAGCGCGCGGCCGGTCTCCAGGTGACGTGCAGCCCCGCCGCGAGCACCTGGCCGGCCTTCGCCTTCGGCATCAACGTCTGGTACATGCAGCGCGAACTGAACCGCGTGACCCAGGCGTACCCGGGCGCGACCCCGGGCGCCCAGGTCCCCCTGGCGGTCTGACCCCGCTCCCCTGCACGGCCCACGGCATCCGTCCCCCCCCCCGGACGCCGTGGGCGGTGGTGTCTCAGGGCCCGGCATGATGCCCCCATGCTCAACCTGATCCACCTGGCCGACGACAGCGGCCGAAGCGTCTCGGTACGCATCCTGGGCCGTGCCCAGCCCGGCATCCTGACCGGCCACGACTTCCTCGACGCCGAGATCGTCGTGACGGCCGGCGAGAACCTCGGCGCGACCTTCCCGGTGACCCTCCTCCCCGAAGACCTGGAGGACTGGGAGGAGACCTTGGCGCGCCTGGAAGCCGGCGAACCCACCAGGTGGCTCGACTCCGGCAGAACCCCGTCCGTGGAGTTCGACTCCCCGACGACCGGCGCCCTCCTCGTCTCCGTCCGCGACGAACCGGCAACAGGAGCTGCCGTCACCGTCCCGTTGACGCCTCTGCCGCCGACCTGGACCGCCGACCAACGGCGTCGTCTCGCCGGGGTACGCGAGGCGTACCCCCAAGAGGTGGTCGAGACGTCACTCGGCGCGTACGAGTGGCGGCACGGCCACCCGACGGCGGAACCGGAGGCGACCGGCCGAAGCGGGCTGTCCTGACGACTGTCAGGACGGGCGGTGAGCCGGGCCGATCGATGGGCGGCTACTACCCGAACTTCGCCCATCGCCCCTCGGAGATGACGTCGACGGTACCGTCGACGACCCTGACGGCTGTCTGCTCGTCGATGGCGTAGGCCGGGACGCCGATGTCGGCGGCCCAGCGCTCCGCGTCGGCCATGGTGTTCTGCGGGAACGCGTCCAGGTGCGGGAAGACCGAGAAGTCGACGACTCCCAGGGTGCGGTCGTCCGGTGCGGACGGCCACTCGACGAAGTACGCCCCGATCCGCGGCGTCATCACCATGCTTCCGGCGCTCACTCCCACCCAGACCGTGTCGGGCAGCGAGGGCAGCAGATCCGCCAGCCCGGATTCCCGCATCCAGTGGCACAGGTAGGTCGCGTCGCCGCCGTCGACCAGCAGTACGTCGGCGTCCCGGACCCAGGGGACCCATCGGTCCGTGCCGATGGTCGGCAGTGCGGTGAGTTCGAGGATGCCGAGCGTCCCCCACCCCAGACCGGTCAGGTGCTGCCACAACGGCTCCGCGGCCGCGAGGCCCCGCACCGATGCCGGACCGCACATCGGGTGACCCCACTGTGCCGTCGGGACGCAGAGCGCACGGCACTCGTCGATCGGCTTGCCAAGAAGCTGCACGAGTGCCGACCGGATGCTCGGATTCGTGACGCCGCCCGACGTGAGCAAGAGCTTCAAGGTGCCTCCAGATGCGCGCGGAAGGTGGACACACCTGAGGACTCCGGACCGTGCCCAAACTCATCGGGCCACTGCGGATCAAGGCGGCATGGGGAATGTCGCGGCTGCTCGACTCGGGGGCTAGGGTGCTCGCCATGGCTTTGGACCGAGAAGGCGTGAGGCTGCCCCGACTGAGGTCGGCCCACGTCGCACGGCGAGGGGTCGTCTTCGGCCTGCTGGGCGTGGTGCCGCTCGTGGTGGTGACTCTGAGCATCAGCGGCCACAGCGATCGAGAGCAATTTCTGGCTGTCTTCAGTCTGTTGGGGTTCCTCGGTGGGCTCTTCCTTATGGTGGGTGTTGGCTTCTGGTGGCTCAGCAAGGAGGACATCCGACGCCTGCGGGACTGGGGTACCATCACGACGCAGGCTGCCTCGGTCACAGTCATCGGCCCGGTGTTCGTACGCTCCGGGTTGTGTCTCCTCGTCACGGGGGCTGCCGCTTTCGGGCTGTACCACCTCGTGGACGCCGCGTCGTACGGCAGTTGGCTGTACGGCTAGAACGCGCGCTGGCCCCACGGAGGGCCCAAGCTTCCGCTCATCGGGCCTCTTCGGAGGCGGTTTCCCCGACCGTCGTAACTCACTGGGCGAGCGTAGGCACTCGACCACCGCGAGCCTAGGCGAATGGTCGAGGCGCGGCCTCGGCGGCTCGACTGCTTCCCCCGCTGTTCCCCGCCAGATCTGGTGCGGTGATGGTGCATGCCGCTCGTCACCAACCTGTTCGGTCAGCACATCTAGGCCACCTAACGCTTCTGCGCCCGGTAGCGCTTCATCAGCGCAGTGATGCGTGCGTGGTCGGCCTGGGCGTTGAGCTCGGCCACAGGATCGTCAGGACACAACTCGTAGAGATCGCTCCATTGTCGACGTCCCCGGTCGCCCCAGATCCGGTAACCACCCGGCACGCCCTGGGCGACGTAGCGTCTTCTGCTCACGGTTCCCCGTTTCCGGCCGACCCTCGTACCGTCCTTTACGAGTCATCCCTGAACAGTCGTGGGCGGCGCCGAACGGGACGGAAACTGAGACGGCGGGGGACAGGCCGAGTCCTCCCGTGTGTTGCTCATCCTGCCTGTGTTTCGTCCACCTGTGCGCCGAGGTCAACGGTGTCTGCGGACGGTGGTGCCTTGATGGTCGCCGGCTGGTTAACGTCGAGGAAGGTGAAGGTCAAGTCGAGGGGTTCGCCGTCGACGATCTCCAGCGGCTTGCCCTCGCCGCTCCGCGCGGCGTATGTATCGCCCCGCATGCGGAACTGCCTGGTGTGGTTGTCGTCGCCGATCCACAGATCCATGGTGAGCGTGCCCTCGATGCGTAGCGCAGCGAACTGATCAAGGCTGTTGATCTGGCGCTCCCGAGCCGCCTCGCTGGCGGCAGCGTCACGGGCGGCGCCGATGCCGCTACTGGTGACGGTTCCTCTGTAGTGAGTGGTCCGGGTCCCGTCGATCGTCTCCATCCCGATGCTTCGCACGTCCTTGGACGCGGTCAGGATCGTGGACTGCACGGCTGGGTTGCCTTCGATCTGACGCGGCAGTATGCCGTAGGACTGGTTGTCCCCCGCGCTGCGTCCCCATACAGCAGGGTCGGCGCTGAACCAGCTCTTGCCGTCCAGCTTCTCGAAGTCGATCGCACTCCCGCTCACGTACATCACTTCGTCGACGAACCGGACCTCCAGATGGCGGTCTCTACCCTGGTCGGTCGCGTTCATCTTCATACTCATGGTCAGGGGTTCCGTGTTCATGGATGCCTCGGCCTCCAGCCGGCCCATATCCGGCACGGTCCCGGTGACCCGGTAGTGGAGCGACGTGATGCGCTCGGAGTTCGTCGCCGCCTTCGCCACGGCCGTAGCGGGCGTCACCCTGGGCGAGCCCTGATGCGGAGAGTTGCTCGCCGGGCCCTCTCCGCAGGCACTCGTTCCCCCAGCGAGCAACACAACGGCGAAGGTCGCGCTCGTCACTCTGATTGGTACACAACCGTGCGATGACATCGTCAAATTCCCCCGGAATTGAGGTGGCTGACCCAAGCCAAGGCTGTGAGCGTATCCCGGCGCCTGCCCGGTGATCCTCGCAACCTGTGTGCCTCCCGGTCCGTCCGGCCACCGACGGTCGACAAGAAGCGCATCGTGCCCTGGACGCCCGAGCGGGTCTTCGCCGTCCGGGCCGCCATGCCCGAGCGCTACACCGACCGGGCCGGCCGTATGCGGAGTCCCGAGAGAACGGCATGCACGCGCTGCGCCGCTTCTACGCCTCAGTGCTCCTGGACGCGGGCGAGAACATCAAGGCCCTCGCCGAGTACCTCGGCCACTCGGACCCGGGCCTGACGCTCCGCGTGTACGCGCACCTGATGCCGTCCAGTCAGGAGCGGACCCGCAAAGCCGTGGCCGCTGTCTTCGACGCTATCCAAACCGTGCGACTGGACGGCTGAGGGCTCGTAGGCTTTGAAGCGGATAAGGGCGGGGAGAGGCAGGGTGGACAAGTACTTCTTGCTGGTGTGCGACGACGTGCCCCACGACGTGGTGCTCTCCGACCCCGGCGTCCGCGTGATGGACGTCGTCCAGGTCGTGCGTCGGCTGACGGGACTGAGCCTCTGGCGCAGCAAGGTCCTGGCTACGCAGGTTCCCGCGGTCCTTCTCGCCGGCGTGCCCGAAGAAGAGGCAGCGGCAGCCGTCTCGGCCCTGTGTGATGCGGGAGCCCGGGCGGAGACGCGAGAACGGCCGGAGCCGCCCCCCCCCCCGAAACACTGAGCACGGCCCGATCAACTGGCTGACGGCCCAGAGGCAGCGAAAAGCCCCCTACCGGCGGAGAACCCGCAGGTAGGGGGCTTACGCATAAGTCCTAACAGCCCTTACTTCTTGCCCTGGTTCTTCACAGCCTCGATCGCCGCCGCCGCGGCCTCCGGGTCGAGGTACTTGCCGCCCGGGGTGACCGGCTTGAAGTCGGCGTCGAGTTCGTAGTACAGGGGGATGCCCGTCGGGATGTTGAGGCCCGCGATGTCGGCGTCCGAGATACCGTCCAGGTGCTTGACCAGCGCGCGGAGGCTGTTGCCGTGGGCGGCGATCAGGACCGTGCGGCCGGACAGGAGGTCCGGGACGACCGAGTCGAACCAGTACGGCAGCATGCGGACGACGACGTCCTTCAGGCACTCCGTCTGCGGACGCAGCTCCGGCGGGAGGGTCGCGTAGCGCGGGTCGGAGAACTGGGAGTACTCGGCGTCGCGGTCGAGCGCCGGCGGCGGGGTGTCGTAGGAGCGGCGCCACAGCATGAACTGCTCCTCGCCGAACTCCGCGAGCGTCTGCGCCTTGTCCTTGCCCTGGAGGGCGCCGTAGTGACGCTCGTTCAGGCGCCAGCTGCGGCTGACCGGGATCCACAGGCGGTCCGCGGCCTCCAGCGCGAGCTGGGCCGTGCGGATCGCGCGCTTCTGGAGCGAGGTGTGGAGCACGTCGGGCAGCAGGCCGGCTTCCTTGAGCAGCTCGCCGCCGCGCGTCGCCTCCTTCTCGCCCTTCGCGGTGAGGTTGACGTCCACCCAGCCGGTGAACAGGTTCTTCTCGTTCCACTCGCTCTCGCCGTGGCGGAGGAGGATCAGCTTGTACGGTGCGTCGGCCATGTGCCCGAGCGTAATCGACGCCCCGCACGGCCCGCGCGCCCTGCCCGCCTGGCGGACGGTTGACGGGATCTGTTAATCGGGTGGCCACCGGCAGGCCCGGCTTCGTAAGTTGTGCTAGCTGCTTCAGCCACTTACACGTCATCCCGGGCCGTGCCCGGGCGCCAGGGGGAGCCACCCATGTCAGTCACCGGAGTCAGACGTGCCCTGAGCGAGTCCGTCTCAGGGCTTCCCCGCGCCTTCTGGTGGCTGTGGGCCAGCACCCTGGTCAACCGGCTCGGCGCCTTCGTCGCCACCTTCATGGCGATCTACCTCACCCTCGACCGCGGCTACTCCGCCTCCTACGCCGGTCTCGTCGTCGCGCTGCACGGGCTCGGCGGGGTGATCTCCTCCCTCGGCGCCGGCGTCATGACCGACCGGCTCGGGCGGCGGCCCACCCTGCTCGTCGCCCAGACCGCGACCGCGCTGTCCGTCGCCCTGCTCGGCTTCGTCCACGACCCCGTCGCCATCGCGGCCGTCGCCTTCCTCGTCGGCATGGCGTCCAGCGCCTCCCGGCCCGCCGTGCAGGCGATGATGGCGGACATCGTGCGGCCGGAGGACCGTATCCGGGCCTTCTCCCTCAACTACTGGGCGATCAACCTCGGTTTCGCGATCTCCTCCGTGGGCGCCGGCTTCATCGCCGAGGTCAGCTACCTCGCCGGCTTCCTCATCGAGGCCGGGATGACCCTCCTCTGCGCGGTGCTGGTCTTCGTGAAGCTGCCGGAATCCCGGCCCGGGCAGCCGGCCGCCGGTCCCGCCGCGACGGGCGAGGACTCCGTCTCCCTCGGGACCGTGCTGCGCGACGGCCGGTTCATGGGCGTCGTCGGGCTGTCCTTCCTCGTCGCCCTCATCTTCCAGCAGGGCTACCTGGGACTCCCGGTCGCCATGGGCGAGGCCGGCTTCACGCCCGCCGACTTCGGCATGGCCATCGCCGTCAACGGCGTCCTGATCGTCGTCCTCCAGCTGCCCGTGACCCGCCTGATCGAGCACCGCGACCCGCGCCGGATGCTCGTCGTCTCCTCACTGCTCGCCGGGTACGGCTTCGGGCTCACCGCCTTCGCCGGGTCGGTCGGCGTCTTCGCCCTCACCGTCTGCGTGTGGACGCTCGCCGAGATCGTCAACGCGCCCGTCCAGACCGGCCTGGTCGTGCGGCTCTCCCCGGTGCACGGACGCGGGCGCTACCAGGGCGTCTACACCTCGTCCTGGGCGGTCGCCGCGCTCGTCGCCCCGCTGCTGTCCGGCTTCGTCATCGACCGCTGGGGCGCCGCCTGGCTGTGGGGGACCTGCGCCGTCGTCGGCACGGTCGCCGCCCTCGGGTACGGGCTGCTCATGCGGCGGCTGCCGGAGGACGCGGACGCGGGCATCGGAGGCGGCACCGAGCCCGTGAAGCCGTCCCCCCGGTCCGCACAGCCCGCCGAGCAGACCGCTTAGGACGCCCGTACGCCGCGGGCCCGCCCGCCGTCACCGGCGGGCGGGGCCGTGTACGTCCGTCATCTCACCCGCACTGGCACGGGCTGCCCGACTGGCAGCCGCAGCCGCAGCCCGAACCGCAGCCGCAGGCGGCGATCAGGGTGAGGTTCCTCACCTCGGCGGGTTGCTCGGTCTCGCGCTCCTGCGTGGGGTCGGGCGTCGTGCCGGGGGATTCGGCCATGGGTCCCTCCTCGGGCTGGGGCCTGCGCACACCTGCTCCCCATTGCACGCCCGGTCGGCCGGGCGCATCAACGGCGCATCGGGGGCGGCGGAAGCTCACCCACGCCTCCGGCCGACCCCCGCACGCCGTACGGACCCGGTACGCCGTGCGGACCCGGTAGGCCGTACCGGAGGCCTCAGCTGCCCTCCGCCCCCTGCACCGGCGCGATCTCCGGCTGCAGGTCCGCCTGGATCTCGTCCGCGTGCTCGCCGGTGACCAGGTACACCACCCGCTTGGCCACCGACACCGCGTGGTCCGCGAACCGCTCGTAGTAGCGGCCCAGCAGGGTGACGTCCACCGCCGTCTCGATGCCGTGCTTCCAGCGGTCGTCCATCAGGTGCTGGAAGAGGGTGCGGTGCAGCAGGTCCATCGCGTCGTCGTCCTGCTCCAGCTGGAGTGCCAGGTCGACGTCCTTGGTGATGATCACCTCCGCCGCCTTCGCCATCAGACGCTGGGCGAGCTGGCCCATCTCCAGGATCGTGGCGTGCAGGTCCCGCGGCACCCCGCGCTCGGGGTAGCGCAGCCGCGCCAGCTTCGCCACGTGCTGGGCGAGGTCGCCCGAGCGCTCCAGGTCCGCGGACATGCGCAGCGAGGTGACGACGATCCGCAGGTCGGTCGCCACCGGCTGCTGCCGGGCCAGCAGGGCGATCGCCCGCGCCTCCAGGTCGTGCTGCAGTTCGTCGACCTTCTGGTCGGCCTCGATCACGCTCTCCGCGAGCTTCAGATCGGCGTCGAGGATGGCGGTCGTGGCGCGCCCGATCGCCGATCCGACCAGCCGGGCCATCTCCACCAGACCGTCGCCGATCGAATCCAGTTCCTCGTGGTACGCGTCCCGCATCGGAATTCCTCTCGTGCGTCTCTGTCCGGTCGTGCGTCCCTGTCCGGGCTGTCCGGGTCCGGGCTCTGAGGGCCTTGGGCCCCACCCACGCTCCCACGTTCCGTCCGCCACGCGTCCGGTTCCGTCACCTCGCGTGAACCGGCCCTGGCCTGTAGGTGAACTCTGGGCGACGAGTGTCCGAGGTCGCCCACCGAGCGCTGTGGGCAGCGCTCGCGCCATGCCTAACCTTGACGCATGGACGTGAACGCGGCGGTCGCCGCAGCGGCTGCGATCGCCGGACTGCTCACCGGCGTCATCGCCATGCTGGCGTTCCGCGTCAGTGAACGCGAACAGCGGCGCCCCACCCGCACCTCGCTGCACACCGACGCCGTGCTCCCGCCCGGCGTCGACACCGTGCTCTCCGTGCTGCGCTCGTCCGCCGTGGTCCTCGACGAACACGACGGCGTGGTGAAGGCCAGCTCCGCCGCGTACGCCCTCGGCCTGGTCCGCGGCGGCAAGCTCGCCGTGGAGCCGATGCTGAAGATGGCCCGTGACACCCGGCGGGACGGCGAGATACGGCAGGTCGAGCTGGACCTGCCGCGCCGGGGGACCGGGCGCGGCGAGGCCCTCGCGGTGTCCGCGCGGGTGGCGCCGCTCGGCTCCCGGCTGGTGCTGCTGCTGGTGGAGGACCTCACCGAGGCCCGCCGCATCGAGGCCGTACGGCGCGACTTCGTCGCCAACGTCAGCCATGAGCTCAAGACCCCCGTCGGGGCGCTGTCCCTGCTGTCCGAGGCCGTGATGGACGCCTCCGACGACCCCGAGGCCGTGGAGCGGTTCGCGGGGCGTATGCAGATCGAGGCGACCCGGCTGACCAACCTGGTGCAGGAGCTGATCGACCTCTCCCGGGTGCAGAACGACGACCCGCTGGAGGACGCCGAGCCGGTCCCGGTCCGGGAACTGGTCGCCGAGGCCGTCGACCGGTGCCGGCACCAGGCGGGCACCAAGGAGATCACCATGGCCGCCGCGGGCGCCGCCGACCTGCGGGTCTGGGGCAACCGCGGCCAGCTCGCCGCCGCGCTCGGCAACCTCGTCGAGAACGCGGTCAACTACTCGCCCGCCCGCACCCGCGTGGGCATCGCGGTCCGTTCGGTCGCGCAGCCCGGCGGGGACCTGATCGAGATCGCCGTGACCGACCAGGGCATCGGCATCTCCGACAAGGACAAGGAGCGCATCTTCGAGCGCTTCTACCGCGTCGACCCCGCCCGCTCCCGTGCCACCGGCGGCACGGGGCTGGGCCTCGCGATCGTGAAACACGTGGCCGCCTCGCACGGCGGTGAGGTCACGGTGTGGAGCGCCGAGGGCCAGGGCTCCACCTTCACCCTGCGGCTTCCGGAGGCCCGTGCGGCCCGCGGCCGCCGGGCGTCCGAGCGGGACGACTCCGAGGGCCTCGACGGCGAGGCCGGAGGGACGTCCCACCCCTCCCCCCACTCGTCCGATCCATCCGCGTACGCAACGCTTCCCTCCCCGGAGGTCCTTCCGTGACCCGAGTGCTCGTCGTCGAGGACGAGGAGTCCTTCTCCGACGCCCTGTCGTACATGCTCCGCAAGGAGGGCTTCGAGGTCGCCGTGGCGACCACCGGGCCCGACGGACTCGACGAGTTCGACCGCAACGGGGCCGACCTCGTCCTGCTCGACCTGATGCTGCCCGGGCTGCCGGGCACCGAGGTGTGCCGTCAGCTGCGCGGCCGCTCCAACGTCCCCGTGATCATGGTGACCGCCAAGGACAGCGAGATCGACAAGGTGGTCGGCCTCGAGATAGGCGCCGACGACTACGTCACCAAGCCGTTCTCCTCGCGTGAGCTGGTCGCGCGGATCCGCGCGGTGCTGCGCCGGCGCGGCGAGCCCGAGGAGACCGCCCCGGCGGCCCTGGAGGCGGGCCCGGTGCGGATGGACGTCGACCGGCATGTGGTGACCGTCGGCGGCACCAAGATCGACCTGCCGCTGAAGGAGTTCGACCTGCTGGAGATGCTGCTGCGCAACGCGGGCCGGGTGCTGACCCGGATGCAGCTCATCGACCGGGTGTGGGGCGCGGACTACGTGGGGGACACCAAGACCCTCGACGTCCATGTGAAGCGTCTGCGCGCCAAGATCGAGCCGGACCCGGGCGCGCCCCGCTATCTGGTGACCGTGCGCGGCCTGGGCTACAAGTTCGAGCCGTAGACCGCGGGCCTTGGGCAGCGGGCCGGTGCGACGGCCGTACGACGCGAAGGGCGGGACCCCCCGGTGGGGTCCCGCCCTTCGGCGTGCGGTGCGGTGTCCGGTCAGTTGCCGGACGCCTCCTGGCTCGCGGAGGCCGCGTCCGAGGGGGTGCCCGACGGGGCGCCCGTGCTGGTGGGCTCGTCGCCGGAGGTCTCCTCGCCCGACGCGCCTTCACCGTCCTCACCCGTGGCCTCCTCGCCCGGCTCGCCGGAGGCGTCCGCCGACGGCGACGTGGAGGCGCCCGCGGCGGGGGCCTCGCTCGGGCCCCAGCTCTCGAAGAAGTGCTCGGCCGGGAAGACGATCGCGCGCAGGCTCACCTCGCCGGTCTCGCTGAAGGTGAAGGTGATCTTCTGGGCGTTGCCGTCCTGGACGGCCTCGCGGCTGCTGGGCAGCACGGCGGAGGCGTTGCCCTCGCCGCCGAGGATCAGGCTGCCGCCGGCCGGGACGACCAGGTCGCCGCCCTCGGCGGGGGACAGCTCGGCGGACTTGCCGGTGCCGGGGACGGTGACCGACTCCAGGGTCTGGTCCTCGGCGCCCGAGTTGAACAGGGTGGCGGAGATGACGGCGGGGCCGGTCGACTCCAGGTCGGGCTGGGTGATGACGGTGGCGTTCTGCACCTGGATGTCGCCGACCGTCGTCGACGCGTTGTCCGGCTGGATCTGCAGGGTCTGGGCGTTGTTGCCGGCCGCGCACGCGGAGAGCGAGGCGATGGAGATAGCGATGGCGGCGGCGGCGAGGGCGCCGCGTCGAAGGCTGCTGCTCACGGCGGCGGCAACTCCTTGACTCGAGCGTGTGTGGCGACCGGGTAAAGCCGCCCTAAGTGTCTGTCAGCGGCCTCAGGTTACCGAGCCTCCCGCAGGCTGCCGCACCCGACCCTCCCCACGCCTACCCAGGTCGTGTCCGTGAGGCGTGCCCGCGCCGGGGATGTCACCCGATCACCACCCGACTCCCGCGTCCCGCGCCACACGGTCACAGAGACCACAGAGACCACAGGTGACCCGCCGGTAAACATCCGCCACTTCTGTCCGTGGCGTCCCTTCATTCACGCGGGCGCGCATTTCGGTGAAGGAATGAGGGGGTCCCGGTAATTGATCACCGGCCGCCGATCCTCACACCGTGTGATCAATTCCGGATTCGGCCGGAACCGGCTCGGCTCACCGAACGGAGTAGCGGAAGTCGCCCTTCTGGAACCGGACATTTGGGGATGTTCGACCGTTCGTGAGGGGCTCCGGGAGGGTGTAACGTGCGCGTTTCGCTTGCCCCGGAGAGCCGCTCCGACCTGCGAATACCCGCTTCCGTCAGCCGTCCGAAGCACGTTCCTGTTGTGCTTGTCAAGCCCCGAGAATGGCCCTGACCTGCGAAAACGCCATTCAGAAGACGCCGTATCCGTGTTACCCTGGATAGCCACGGAAGGGGTACCTGTCACATGACGTTCAAGGTTGGCGACACCGTGGTCTATCCCCATCATGGGGCCGCGCTGATCGAGGCAATCGAAACTCGCCAGATCAAAGGCGTGGACAAGACCTACTTGGTGCTGAAGGTCGCCCAGGGTGACCTGACGGTACGTGTGCCAGCGGACAATGCGGAGTTCGTCGGCGTGCGTGATGTGGTCGGTCAGGACGGGCTGGACCGGGTCTTCGAGGTGCTGCGCGCGCCGTACGCCGAGGAGCCCACGAACTGGTCCCGTCGGTACAAGGCAAATCTCGAGAAGCTCGCCTCGGGCGATGTCATCAAGGTCGCGGAAGTCGTGCGTGACCTGTGGCGTCGGGAGCGGGAGCGCGGTCTCTCCGCCGGTGAGAAGCGCATGCTCGCGAAGGCGCGTCAGATCCTGGTCAGCGAGCTGGCCCTCGCCGAGAACACCAACGAGGACAAGGCCGAGGCCCTGCTCGACGAGGTTCTCGCCTCCTGAGTTCTCCGAGTCGTGGCTCCGCCCGTCGCGTGCCGTCACGCCGGCCGTCGGAGCAGCACTCAGAGCACTCAGCGCATCGAAATGCCGCGGTGCCCGATGACGTCCAGGACGTCGCCGGGCGCTGCGGCATGTTCGTACCCGGACGCCCTACGTAAGCTGCACTTGCGCCGAGACGGGGAATGTGTCATGAGTCACGTCCCCACCCCTGGCGTGCCGGGCCCGGGCGGTCGGCTCGACCAGAGTCACGGAAGGGGCTGGTCAAGGCGGAACGCCCGGCACTTCCCCCGCTCATGGGAGCGGGGCACGCCCAGGCCATACCCACGTAGGCCGAGCCCACAAACCTGACAGGAACCGATGTCTGACGATCCGCTCCCGCCGTCCTCGCCGACCCCCGCACCCGGCCGTCCGACGGTCCGGACAGCGGCCGTCATCCCGGCCGCCGGCCGGGGTGTGCGGCTCGGCCCCGGCGCCCCGAAGGCGCTGCGTGCGCTCGGCGGCACGCCCATGCTCGTGCACGCCGTGCGGGCGATGGCCGATTCCCGGGCCGTCTCCCTGGTCGTCGTCGTGGCGCCGCCCGACGATGCCGGCGAGGTCAAGTCGCTGCTCGACGCGCACGCGCTGCCCGAGAGGACCGACGTCCTCGTCGTCCCCGGCGGGGACAGCCGCCAGGAGTCCGTGAAGCGGGGCCTGGACGCGCTGCCCGAGGGCTACGACATCGTCCTGGTGCACGACGCGGCCCGTCCGCTGGTCCCGGTGGACACGGTGGACGCGGTCGTCGAGGCCGTACGCGACGGAGCGGCCGCCGTCGTCCCCGCGCTGCCGCTCGCCGACACCGTCAAGCAGGTCGAGCCCGCCGCCGCCCCCGGTGAGCCCGAGCCCGTGGTCGCCACGCCCGACCGGTCCAGGCTGCGCGCCGTCCAGACCCCGCAGGGCTTCGAGCGGGCCACCCTGGTCCGCGCCCACGAGACCGTGACGGACGACGTCACCGACGACGCCGGCATGGTCGAGCGGCTCGGCCTCGCCGTCGTCACCGTCCCCGGGCACGAGGAGGCCTTCAAGGTCACCCGCCCCCTCGACCTGGTCCTCGCCGAGGCGGTCCTGGCGCGCAGGAGGCTGAACGATGGCTTCTGAGGCGTACCCCCTGCCGCAGGTCGGCATCGGCACCGACGTCCACGCCTTCGAGGACGGCCGCGAGCTGTGGTGCGCCGGTCTGAAGTGGGAGGGCGAGGGCCCCGGGCTCGCGGGACACTCCGACGCGGACGTCGTCGCGCACGCCGCCTGCAACGCCCTGTTCTCCGCCGCCGGCCTCGGCGACCTCGGTCAGCACTTCGGCACGAGCCGCCCCGAGTGGTCCGGCGCCTCGGGCGTCACCCTCCTCACCGAGGCCGCGCGCATCGTCCGGGAGGCCGGCTTCCGCATCGGCAACGTCGCCGTCCAGGTCGTCGGCCCCCGCCCGAAGATCGGCACACGCCGCGAGGAGGCGCAGAAGATCCTCTCCGAGGCGGCGGGCGCCCCGGTCTCGGTCTCGGGCGCCACCACGGACGGCCTGGGCTTCCCGGGCAGGAACGAGGGCCTGATGGCGGTGGCGACGGCGCTGGTGGTCCGACAAGGGTGAGCGTCTTCGCCTGAGGGGCGCGGGGCTGTGCCGGCCTGCCGCTCCGCCGCGTGGGCGCGATCGGCCCCCACCGGGCCCGCACGTGACATGTGTCCCCGAAACAAAGCGGCGCGCACCGCGCACGCCTCCGCGCCTACTACCCTGGTCCCGTGACTATTCGCCTGTACGACACCAGCGCCCGGCAGATCCGTGACTTCACCCCGCTCCGGCAGGGCTGCGTCTCGATCTACCTGTGTGGTGCCACCGTGCAGGCGGCGCCCCACATCGGCCACATCCGCTCGGGCCTGAACTTCGACATCATGCGCCGCTGGTTCGAGTACCGCGGCCTGGACGTGACGTTCGTCCGCAACGTCACGGACATCGACGACAAGATCATCGCCAAGTCCGCCGAGCAGGGCCGCCCCTGGTGGGCCATCGGGTACGAGAACGAGCGCGCCTTCGGCGACGGCTACCGCGCGCTCGGCTGCCTGCCCCCGACGTACGAGCCGCGCGCCACCGGCCACATCACCGAGATGGTCGAGATGATGCGCGGCCTGATCGAGCGCGGGTACGCCTACGAGGCCGACGGCAACGTGTACTTCGCCGTCACCTCGTTCCCGGACTACCTCCAGCTGTCCAACCAGGAGCTCGACAACCTGCTCCAGCCGTCCGGCGAGGGCGAGACCGGCAAGCGGGACCCGCGGGACTTCGCGATGTGGAAGGCGGCCAAGCCGGGCGAGCCGAGCTGGGAGACGCCGTGGGGACGCGGGCGCCCGGGCTGGCACCTGGAGTGCTCGGCGATGGCGCACAAGTACCTCGGCACCGTCTTCGACATCCACGGCGGCGGCCTGGACCTGATCTTCCCGCACCACGAGAACGAGATCGCCCAGGCCAAGGCCTACGGCGACGAGTTCGCCCGGTACTGGGTGCACAACGCCTGGGTCACCATGAGCGGCGAGAAGATGTCGAAGTCGCTCGGCAACTCGGTGCTCGTCAGCGAGATGGTCAAGCGCTGGCGGCCCATCGTGCTCCGCTACTACCTGGGCACCCCGCACTACCGGTCGATGATCGAGTACAGCGAGGAGGCCCTGCGCGAGGCCGAGTCCGCGTTCGCGCGGATCGAAGGCTTCGTGCAGCGCGTGGTGGAGAAGGCCGGCGGGGTCGTCGAGCCCGCCGCCGAGGTGCCGCCCGCGTTCGCGGAGGCGATGGACGACGACCTGGGCGTCCCGCAGGCGCTCGCCGTCGTGCACACCGCGGTCCGGCAGGGCAACAGCGCGCTGGCCGCCGACGACAAGGAGGAGGCGGTCGCCCGCCTCGCCGAGGTCCGCGCCATGCTCGGCGTGCTCGGACTCGACCCGCTGGACCCGCACTGGGCCGACGACGGCGACCGCGAGGGCGACCTGCACGGCGTCGTCGACACCCTGGTCCGCATGGTCCTCGACCAGCGCGAGGCCGCCCGGGCCCGCAAGGACTGGCCGACCGCGGACGCCATCCGCGACCAGCTCAACCAGTCCGGGCTGGCCATCGAGGACGGCCCGCAGGGACCGCGCTGGAGCCTCGGCCCCCGCTGAGGCACCGCCGCGGGACGGACGCGGGCGGCCGCGGAACCGCCGTGGACCGGCCGCGGACCCGGTCCGGGACCCTCCCGGTCCCGGCCGCGCGCAAGATCGAGTGTGCCGTCCGGGCCGCCGGGCGGCACACTGCACAGGCACACCCACGAACACGGGAGCGCCCACCCATGTGGGCGCACCCCCACGACTTCACGGAGACGGATACCTCATGGCCGCGAACAACCGCCGCATGTCCGGCAAGAAGGGCGCGCAGGTCGGCAGTGGCGGCCAGCGACGCCGGGGCCTGGAAGGCAAGGGCCCGACCCCGCCCGCCGAGATGCGCAAGGGGCACGCCAAGCAGCGCGCCGCCCAGGCGAAGGCCCGGCGTGCCCAGGGCCGCACCACCCAGCGGCGCGGCGGCCGGTCCGCCTCCGAGCTGGTCGTCGGCCGCAACCCGGTCGTCGAGGCGCTGCGCGGGGGCGTGCCCGCCTCCACGCTGTACGTCCAGCAGTTCATCGACAACGACGAGCGAGTGCGCGAGGCGCTCCAGCTCGCGGCCGACCGCGGCGGCATCAACCTCATGGAGGCGCCCCGCCCCGAGCTGGACCGCATGACGAACGGCCTCAACCACCAGGGCCTGGTCCTCCAGGTCCCGCCGTACGAGTACGCGCACCCCGAGGACCTGGTCGCCGCCGCGCACGACGAGGGCGAGGACCCGCTGATCGTCGCGCTCGACGGGGTCACCGACCCGCGCAATCTCGGCGCGGTCGTCCGGTCCGTCTCCGCGTTCGGCGGGCACGGCGTGCTCGTGCCGGAGCGGCGGGCGGCCGGGATGACCGCCGGCGCCTGGAAGACGTCCGCGGGCACCGCCGCGCGGACGCCCGTCGCCCGCGCGACGAACCTGACGCGGGCGCTGGAGGCGTACAAGAAGGCGGGTGTCCTCGTCGTCGGTCTCGCCGCCGACGGGGAGGCCGAGCTGGGCGACGTCGAGGCGCTGAACGGGCCGGTCGTGATCGTCGTCGGCAGTGAGGGCAAGGGCCTGTCCCGGCTGGTCGGCGAGACCTGCGACGTGCGGGTGCGGATCCCGATGCCGGGCGGGGCGGAGTCGCTCAACGCCGGTGTGGCGGCGGGCATCGTGCTGTACGAGGCGGCGCGCCGCCGCAGCTGAACGGGTGTACGACTTCGTCACCCACTTGGTGGATTCCGGAGGGTCCGGACCGGCTTGACGCGGTCCGGACACATCTGGCCGGTCAAGGCAGTGTCCTAACGCCTTGTCACTCGGTTAGATGAGTGTGGACACCAGAACACCACCCCGCACACCCACGGGGGCCCGCTCGTCGGGACTCGACGACGCTCCCGCGCTGAGCATGGTGAAGGTGCCGAGCGATCCGGCGCAGGTCATCGTGAACCACGCCAGCTTCCGCGTGCAGCTGGCCGGCCCGGCGCGAGGCGTCCGGTCGCCGCGGATCGCACGGCATTCGACCGCCGCCGAGCACACCGCGCGGATTCCCGTCGTCACCACCGTGGGCGCGGGCCCGGCCGCCCCGCGCCGCCGTCCCGTCGTGTGGAGCGGCAGGTCCGCCCCCGACGACACCGGCGCCCACCGCCTCCTCCAGGCCGTACGGCACGGAGGCCTGCGCCACGCCGACGAGCCGCTCACCGACTCCGGGAGCACCCGGATCCTGCCGCAGCAGGGCGCCGGGTACGGGTACGACGACGACACCCAGCCGCTGGAGAGCCCGTTCGTCGGCGCCCGGCGCGGCCACTCCGACGGGCCGCTGCTGCCCCCGATGCGCACGGTCGGCAGCGCCTACGACGAGGACGGGTACACGCCCCCCGACGAGGACACGTACGAGCCCGCGTACGAGGTCGAGGAGCGGCACGAGGGCGGCCGGCGCGCCCGGCGGCACGGCGACGACCCGGCGCGCCACGCGTACTATCCCGGGCGCCGGATGAACCTGGGCGTGGTGCTGCTCCCGCTGCGCGTCTTCCTCGGCGGCATCTCCGTCTACGCCGGGATGAGCAAGCTGTGCGACCCGCTCCACTTCGACGGCGGGCCGCGCGGGTCCATGGTCAAGTGGCTGCACAGCCTGCACCCGTGGGACGTCGCCGAGCCGCTGCGGCAGTTCGCGCTCGCCCACCCCGTCGGCACGGGGCTCGCCATCGCCTTCGCCCAGGTCGTCGTCGGCGTCCTCACCGTCGTCGGCTGCTGGCAGCGGGTGGCCGCCGGCATCGGGGCGATGCTGTCGGCGGCGCTGCTGGTGAGCGTGAGCTGGAAGAGCGCCCCCGTCTACGAGACGCCCGACATCATCTACCTCGCCGCCTGGTCGCCGCTGATCATCGCGGGCGCGCCCGTCTACTCCGTCGACGGCAGCCTCGCGGGCCGCGCCTGGCGGCGGCTCGGGCCGCGCGCCGACATCTGGGACCTGCGGCGCTACGTGCTGCGCCGCGGGGCGCTCGTCACGTTCGTGGTGTGCGGGTTCAGCATGCTCGTGGGCGCGCTGCTCGGTGGCGCCGTCCGGGACGCGGACCGGGTGGTCGTGCCCGGCCCCGGCGAGGCGCCGCGCAACAACCTGCCGGGGTCCCCGCTGCCGGAGGAGTCCGGTGAGCGGACGGAGAAGGGCGAGAAGAGGGCGCCGTCCGCGTCCGACGCGCCCACGCAGGGTGCGACGTCCGGCTCGGCCGGCCCGTCCGCCGGGACGAGCAGCACTCCCGGCGCCACCCAGGGCGCGGGCGCCGTCACCGGGGCGCCCACCCAGACGCAGGGCAGCACCGGGCAGGCCCCGCCGCAGCAGTCCTCCCCGGAGGGCCAGGCGCCGAGCACCACCGCGGGCCCGACCTCGGGCGGCGGCGAAGGCTCCGGCGGCAGCGGGGGCGGCACGCCCGGCGACGACGGCGGCTCCTCGGACCGGCCCGGGCTGGTGGGCGGCCTGCTGGGGTAGCGGACGCCCGCCGGTACGACGGCGGGGTCCCGTACGCGATGGCGTACGGGACCCCGCTGCTCTTGGCTCCGGAGGCCTCAACGGCCGTGGGAGGCAAGCTCCTTGGCGGCCTCGGTGAGGTCCTTGGCGGTGTCGATGGCACGCCAGTAGGAGCCCTGCGGGATCGTGAACCCGGCGAGCCGGCGCTCGCGCGCGAGGTGCGGGAACGTGGTGCGCTCGTGATCACCGCGCTCCGGGAGCAGGCCGGCGAACTCGGGGGAGAAGACGTAGACGCCCGCGTTGATCTCGAAGGTGGACGGCGGGGCCTCGATGAAGTCGGTGATCAGACCGAACCCGTCGGTGCGGACCGCTCCCCACGGCAGGCGCGGGCGGGCCAGCGCGACGGTGGCGACGGCGTCCCGCTCGGCGTGGAAGTCGGCCATGTCGCGCAGCGAGAACCGGGTCCAGATGTCGCCGTTGGTGGCGAACCAGGGCCGGTCCGGGTGCGGCAGGCGGGCGGCGGCGTACTTCAGCCCGCCGCCGCGGCCGAGGGGTTCCGGCTCGACGACGGTGGTGACGGAGACGGGCAGGTCGGTGCTCTCCAGCCACTTCTGGAGCACCTCGGCGAGATGGCCGCAGGAGACGACGACGTCGGTCACGCCCTCCTCGGCGAGCCAGGTCAACTGGTGGCCGATGATCGGGGTTCCCGTGCCGGGGATCTCGACCATCGGCTTGGGCCGGTCGTCGGTGTACGGACGGAGCCGGGATCCCTGGCCGCCGGCCAGGACTACGGCTTGCGTGGGGCGGGACACGGCACGCGGATCGGTCATGCCCGCACTGTACGCGGCCGGGGGCCGCGGGCTATGGGCGGACCGGGACGCGGGGCGGTGTCACAGGGGGCCGCCCCGAACGCCCCGGTGGGCGAGCAACGTCGCCGCGTCCCACCCGAGCACCGCGGGCCGCGGTGACAGATGCGCCGGGTGCCCCGCCGTCGTGCGGGCACCTGGTTGGCAGCGGTGCGCGGCATCGGGCCCGCAGACCGGCTGAGGCGCCAGTCCCCGGGCTGCCGCCGCGAGTTGTGAGGGGCTGTTGCCCGCAGCGGAACAGGCGGGGTGCGACGGGGTCCGGGAGGGTGTCATGGGGCCCGGTGTCGGTGGTGACGGCTAACGGGTCTGTCCTCGGCGCGCGTTGAGGCGCTGCGCGGCCGACCGGGCCCAGGCGTCAGAGGGCCGGCGCGTGGTGGGGCGGTGCCCGGGACCGGGGTCGGCTGTCGGCCCCGGGTGGGACGCGGGCCGGATGCGCCTGGTTGTCGGCCCGGGGCGGGTGGGTGCGGTCGGACGTGCCCGGCTTTCGAGCCGGGTGGGGCGCGGGTGCGGCCGGATGCGCCTGGTTGTCGGCCCGGGGTGGGTGTGGGTGCGGTTGGGTGTGCCTGGTTGTCGGCCCGGGGCGGGTGGGTGCGGTCGGACGTGCCCGGCTGTCGAGCCGGGTGGGGCGCGGGTGCGGCCGGATGCGCCCGGTTATCGGCCCGGGGTGGGATGTAGTGCGTCCGGACGTGCCTGATTGTCGACCCGGGGTGCGGCCGGATGCGCCCGGCTGTCGGCCCGGGGTGGGGCGCGGGTGCGGTCGAGTGCGCCCCGGTTGTCGATCCGGGGTGCCGCGCGGCCGTGCGCCTGGGGGCGTCAGCCGTTCGCTGCGACCACTCCCGAGGCGAACGACGTGTCGCAGACCGGGCGGGCGTAGGACTGGGCCTTGGTGGGGCCGTAGACACGGACGGCGGCCTTGCCGAGGGAGCGGGCGATGGAGGCGCAGTGCTCGGCGAGGGACGGGCGGTCGTCCACCGCCTGCTGGAGCTGGGTCAGGGCGGCGCCCGGGTCCTTCTTCTGGAGCTCCATCAGGAGCTGGTCCCGCAGCACGTCCTGGGGGGCGCGGGCGGCGGTCCGCGACGAGGCGCCGGCGGCGGACGTGTCCGCGGCGGTGAGCACCGGACTCTGAGGTGTCCCGGACCAGTTGACCGACGCGACCGCGAGGGTCCCGGAGAGCACCAGGACGACGGGCAGGACGAGGGCGAGGGAGCGGCCGATCCGGCGGGCGGGGCCCCGGCCGCGTCGCGTCTGAGGGTGAATGGAGTGCGTCACGCGTGTGAGGGTAGCGTCCGGTAGCCGAGGTGAAACATTCCGTCACCGTTACGGGGGACAGCGAACGTCGAGTTCCGTAACGCGTGTTGACGAGTTGGGGTACATTGCCCGGATTGCCGGGGTATTTGTCGACAACGCAAGGGGCCCCGCAGCACCGCTGCGGGGCCCCTCGGACGTCGACTCGCTCAGTCGGACAGGCGCGCGCCCGTCGACGTGGAGAACACGTGGGTCTCGCCGGGGCGCGGCACGACGTGCAGCGTGCTGCCCTTCTCCGGGACGTCACGGCCGCCGACGCGGACCACCAGGTCCTTCGCCTCGCCGCCGATCTGCGCCGTGCCGTAGACGAAGGCGTCGGAGCCCAGTTCCTCCACGACGTTCACGACGACCGCGACGCCCTGGTCGGAGTCGGCGCCGGCGACGTCGAAGTGCTCGGGGCGGACGCCCACGGTGACGTTCTTGTCGCTGGTCGAGGAGAGCGCGTCACGCTCCACCGGCACCACCGAGTTGCCGAACTTCACACCGCCGTCGGCGACCGGGACCTCGACCAGGTTCATGGCCGGGGAGCCGATGAAGCCGGCGACGAAGAGGTTCGCGGGCTTGTCGTACATGTTGCGCGGGGTGTCGACCTGCTGGAGCAGACCGTCCTTGAGCACCGCGACGCGGTCGCCCATGGTGAGGGCCTCGACCTGGTCGTGGGTGACGTAGACGGTGGTGATGCCCAGACGGCGCTGGAGCGACGCGATCTGCGTACGGGTGGACACACGGAGCTTGGCGTCCAGGTTGGACAGCGGCTCGTCCATGAGGAACACCTGCGGCTCACGCACGATGGCGCGGCCCATCGCCACACGCTGGCGCTGACCGCCGGAGAGCGCCTTCGGCTTGCGGTCCAGGTACTCGGTGAGGTCGAGGATCTTCGCGGCCTCCTCGACCTTCTTGCGGATCTCCGCCTTGTTGACGCCGGCGATCTTGAGCGCGAAGCCCATGTTGTCGGCGACCGTCATGTGCGGGTAGAGCGCGTAGTTCTGGAACACCATGGCGATGTCCCGGTCCTTCGGCGGCAGGTGCGTGACGTCGCGGTCGCCGATGCGGATGGCGCCGCCGTTGACGTCCTCGAGGCCCGCGAGCATGCGGAGGGAGGTGGACTTGCCGCAACCGGACGGGCCGACCAGGACGAGGAACTCGCCGTCCGCGATCTCGATGTCCAGGGCGTCGACGGCGGGCTTGGTCGAACCGGGGTAGATCCGGGTCGCCTTGTCGAACGTGACAGTGGCCATGTGAATGGTCCCCTTCTACCGGCAGGAACGTGCCGGACGATCCGAGTAGGAAGGTGATGCCACGACGGGTGTTCCGTTGTGGTGTGTGGTCCACACGAGTGAACTGGCTCAGGACGGTACCTGGCGTTCACCTGCTTGTCAGCATGTTCCGGGCTGTGAATTTCGCGGAAACTTTCGAGTGTGTTCGTGTGGGTCGGCCGGGTGTCGGCCGGCTTCGCGTCCGGTGGGCGCGCCTGTATCAAGTGCGTGGCTCGGCGAAACCGGCACTGTGTACAGTGGACCGCGCTTCGCGCGCGATGCGCGCGCTGCCTCCTTAGCTCAGATGGTCAGAGCAGCTGTCTTGTAAACAGCAGGTCGTCGGTTCGAATCCGACAGGGGGCTCCATCGACCTCCCCGGGCCGGACTTCCTCCGGCCCGGGTTTTTCGTGCGTTGAGGCGCTTCATCGAGGCGCTTCACCGCTACCGCCGCGCAGGCGCCGGGCGATCTCCAGGTCCGCCTCGCCCAGAGGGCGGCCCTCCTCCGTCTCCCACAGGCAGTTCTGCAGCACCCGCCCGTACGTCCACGCCCGGGCCCGCGCGCGGTCAAGGCCGAGGACCTCGGTCATCGCGTCGAAGCGCCACACGACGTCGCCGGGGTCGAAGTTGTTGGCGAGGGCGGGCCACAGGTCGAAGCCGGGGTCGCCGGCGAGCGGCTTGGGGTCGATGGCGAGCCAGGGCGCGCGGTCGGCGGCGAGGACGTTCTCGTCGTGCAGGTCCCAGTGGAGCAGCCGGTCGCCGGGCTCGTCCGCGACCTCGCGCACGGCGGCCGCGCAGTCGGCGACGAGACGCCGGGCCTCGGGATCGGGGATGCGGTCGAGGACGGCGGGGGTGCGCTCCAGCATGGACGCGGCGATGTCGCCGAGGTGGCGCATCCCCGGGGGCGCCGGGGTGGCGTGGAGGTGGGCCAGGAGGCGCGCGACGACCAGGACGCCCTCGTGGACGTCCGGCGTGTGGGCGAGCATCCGGGAGGAGTCCAGGCGCTCCAGCAGCATGGTGCCGGTCGGCTCGTCGTGGTCGAGGAGGCGGACCGCCCCGTCGCCGTTCCACAGGCGCAGGGCGATCGGCTCGCCCTCGCTCTCGTGGTCGCGCAGTTGAAGCTTGAGCACCGCCGGGGTGCCGTCGGCGCGGTCGACCGGGAGGACCAGGGCGCTGACGCCGTGCATGGGCGTCCCGGCGGGGCGCAGGTCCCAGCGGGCCATGAAGTCCGCGGCGAGGTCCGGGAGGGCGGCGATGAAGGCCCGCCCGGCCTCCTTGTTGAACTTGATCTGGGCCTCGGCGAGTTTCGCGGGGATGTCGATCACGCCTCGCACGGTAGTGGGGCACGGGGCGGGACGCGCCCGGTTTCCCGCGCCCGGGCACGGGTGTTCAGGGCTCCAGGACGACCTTGCCGGTGGTGCCCCGGTTCTCCAGGGCCCGGTGGGCCTCGGCTGCCCGGGACAGGGGGAAGCGCTGCACGGCGGGGGTGAGCCGGCCCGCGGCCGCCTCGGCGAGCGAGCGCAGTTCCAGCGTGCGCATCGGGTCGTCGCCGCCGGCCCTGCGCAGCATCTCCGGCCCGAGGACGCCGACCGAGACGCCGTCGACGAGGTACGGCCGGTCGCTGCCGATGCCCTGCGAGGTCCAGCCGAACACCACGTGCCGACCGCCCGGCGCGAGCAGGCCGACCAAGGTACGGGCGACGTCCCCGCCCACGCCGTCGTACACGACGGTGAGCTTGCCCCGGTACTCCTCCAGCCGTTCGGCCCAGCTCGGGTCGGTGTAGTCCACGGCGAGGCCGGCGCCTGCCCGCGTGGCCAGGGCGGTCTTCGCGGGGCCTCCGGCGAGGCCGATCACGGTCGCGCCCCAGTTCCGGGCGTACTGCACGAGGAGGGTGCCGATGCCGCCCGCCGCGGCCGGGACGGCGACCACGTCACCGGGGCCCGGCTCGGCGAACTGCACGATCCCCATCGTCGTCCGGCCCGTGCCGATCATGGCGACGGCCTCGGCGAAGTCAAGGCGCCCCGGGATCTCGTGCAGCCGTGCGGCGTCGGCGACGGCCAGTTCCGCGTAACCGCCGGGAGCGAAGCCGAGGTGGGCGACGACCCGCTTGCCGAGCCAGTCGGCCGGGGTGTCCGGGCCGAGCGCGTCGACCACTCCGGCGATCTCACGGCCGGGGATCGTCGGCAGTTCGGCCGGGGCCGGGGCGGGCCCGCGCAGGCCCTCGCGCAGGGCGGTGTCGAGGAGGTGGACCCCGGCTGCCCGGACGGCGACCCGGACCTGGCCGGGACCCGGCACCGGGTCCTCGACCTGCTCGTACGTGAGGTTGTCGGCGGGGCCGAAGGCGTGCAGTCGGACGGCGTGCATGGTGCTCCCCCTGGGACGGTCGCGGGGCGCCCCGTGCGCCCGCCACCCACCGTGTGACCTCAAGCGCGCTTGAGGTCAAGTGCGTCCCGGCCGAGGGCGAGGGAGACGGCCGTCATGGCGCTGGTGAAGGACACCTCCGACAGCACGCCCGGCGCGGCGACCCGGTCCCCGGCCAGGTAGACCCCGTCCCCGCGGTCCACGGCGGGCCGGTCGCGCCAGGTGGCGCCGGGCGGGTCGACGGCGCCGGTACGGCCGTCCGCCAGTGCCTCGCGCCGCCAGGTGAGCCGCTCCCGCCAGCCGGGGAAGCCCAGGTCCAGCAGCTCGTCCGCGCGGGCGGCGCCCTCGGCCTTCGACGCGCCGGGACCGACCGGGACCTGACTCTGGATCAGCTGTTCGCCGGCCGGGGCGAGGGTGCGGTCCTGCGCGGTGAACCGTTCCAGCCAGCCGGGGGCGTCCAGGTCGGACACCGCGAACGGGTCGCCGCGCCGGGTGCGCAGCGCCAGGTCGACCAGGACGGTCCGGCCGCTCGGCCAGGTCAGCGAGGGGTCGCCGAGGAGGCGGCGGGCGGACTCCAGGGAGGTGGCGACGACCACCGGGGCGTCGGTGGGGAGGGTGTCGACGCGGGACAGCGTCTCGACCCGCACGCCCAGGTTCCAGGCATGGGCGGCCATCCGGTCGATCAGCGCGCCCCAGCCGCCCCGCGCGTAGTGCGCCTCCGGCGGCAGCTTCGTGGCCCGGCGCAGCCGCTCGTGCACGAACGCGGCGGACAGCGAGCCGGGGTCGTGGTGGAACAGCGCGACGGCCGAGAAGTGCGCGGCGGCCCGTGCGCCCTCCGCCCCGGCGACGCCGGTGGCCCAGGTGAGGAAGTCGGCGTCGACGGGCGCCCGCAGGCCGGGGCGCAGCAGCTTCAGCAGCGCGGGCGGAGGGGTGCGGCGCAGGGCGCCCCGGTGGCGCAGCCGCAGCCGGGCCGCCTCCCGCAGCGGCAGCGGGGCGAGCGGGCCGAGCAGGCCGCGTTCGCGCAGCCAGGTCCAGTGCGGTCCGCCGCTGTAGAGGGCGTGCGGGCCCTCGTTGGTGCGGTAGGGGGCGTCGGCGGTGCGGGCTCGGCCGCCCAGGGTGTGGTGGGCCTCGTACAGGGTGACCTTGACGCCCGCCTCGGCGGCGGAGACGGCCGCGGTGAGTCCGGCGAATCCGCCGCCGACGACGGTGATGCGGTGCATGACTGGGCTTCTCCCTCGGTCGGGCTCGGTCGGGCGCCGGAGACGCTGTCCGGCGGTGTACAACCAGGACGGCCGACGGCGCCGGGATGTGACATGCGGGGTGTTTCCGCAGGCCGGGCGGGATGTCAGAGGCGGGGTGCACCATGGGCGCATGGTGCGTGGAGCGGCAGGGAGACCGGGTGTGCGGGCGGCGCGGCGGCCGGAGCTGCGGCTCGCCCCGCTCGAGGCGTTCGAGGGAGGTGGTCTGGAGCCGGACGGGGACTACGACGGCCTGGAGTTCGACGGCACGGACCTCGCCGGGCAGGACGGGGCGGGTGCGCGCTTCATGGACTGCGCGCTGCGGGGGTGCGCGCTGGACGGGACGCGGCTGCCCAGGGCGCGGCTGCTGGACTCGGCGCTCGACGGGGTGCGGGGCGTGGGCACGGACCTGGCGGGCGCGACCCTCCGTGACGTGGAGCTGACCGACGCCCGGCTGGGCGGCACCCAGCTGCACGGGGCGGCGCTGGAGCGGGTGCGGATCCGGGGCGGGAAGATCGACTTCCTGAACCTGCGCGGGGCAGCGCTCAAGGACGTCGTCTTCGAGGGCTGCGTCCTGGTGGAGCCGGACTTCGGCGGTGCGCGTCTGGAGCGCGTGGAGTTCGTCGACTGCACGCTGAAGGGCGTGGACCTGTCCGGCGCCACGCTCAAGGACGTGGACCTGCGCCGTGCGGCCTCCCTGGAGATCGCCCGCGGGGTGGACCGCCTGTCCGGCGCGGTGATCAGCACGGCCCAGCTGCTGGACCTGGCGCCGGTGCTGGCGGGGGAGCTGGGGATCACAGTCGAGGGGTGAGGGCCGGGGCGGTCAGCTCACGCGGGGGTAGCGGGCCTGGAGGGTCCAGATCGCCGGGTTCTCGCCGAGGTCGTCGTGCAGGTCGATCAGGTCGGCCAGCAGGTCGTGCAGGAAGTCGCGGGCCTCGCGGCGCAGTGCGGTGTGGGAGAACGTCAGCGGGGGCTCGGAGACGGGGCGCCACTCCGCCTCGATGTCCACCCAGCCGAAGCGCCGTTCGAACAGCAGCCGGTCGGTGGACTCGGTGAAGTCCAGCTCGGCGTGCTGCGGCCGTGAGGCGCGTGAGCCCGCCGGGTCCCGGTCGACGCGTTCCACGATGTCGCACAGCGCCCACGCGAAGTCGAGCACCGGCACCCATCCCCAGGCTGTGGAGATCTCGCGGTCCGACTCGGTGTCGGCGAGATGGACGTCTCCGCAGAACAGGTCGTGCCGCAGGGCGTGGACGTCCGCGCGGCGGTAGTCGGTCTGCGGGGGGTCGGGGAAGCGGTTGGAGAGGGCGTAACCGATGTCGAGCACGTGGGTGATGGTGTCACGCTCCGGCGTCCCCGCGGCCATAGGATCCCGGCGTGCGCACCCCCCGCCCCCTGAGCCGCGGAACCGCCGCCCTGTTCGCGGTGGTGCTCGCCGCGTGCGGGCCCGGCTCCGGCGCCGAGGGCGCCGGTGACGACGGCGCCGGTGACCCGTACTTCCCGAAGGCGGGCAACGGCGGCTACGACGTCACCCACTACGCCCTCGCCCTCGCCTACGACCCCGACGGCCGCCGGCTCAGCGGCACCGCGACGATCGACGCCCGCGCCACCGAGGACCTCACCACCCTGAACCTCGACCTCCAGGGCCTCGCCGTGGACGCCGTCACCGTCGACGGCACCGGCGCCCGCTTCGCCCGTGAGGGGCAGGAGCTGACCGTGCGGCCGCGCCACGCCCTCGACCGGGACGCGCACCTCCGGGTCGTCGTCCGCTACGCGGGACGCCCGGAGACGGTCACCGACCCCGACGGCTCCGAGGAGGGCTGGCTGCGCACCGCCGACGGGGCGCTGGCGCTGGGCCAGCCGGTCGGCTCCATGGCCTGGTTCCCCGGCAACCACCACCCCTCCGACAAGGCCACCTACACCGTCTCCGTCACCGTGCCGGAGGACCTGCGGGCGGTCTCCAACGGCGAACCGGCCGGGGAGGAGACGAAGGACGGCCGTACGACGTACCGCTGGCACACCCCCGAACCCATGGCGAGCTACCTCGCGACGGTCGCGATCGGCCGCTACGACGTCCACCGCGGGGAGACCGCCGGCGGGCTGCCGCTGTTCACCGCCGTCGACCCGGAGCAGGCGGGTGCGAGCCGCGCGACGGTGAAAGCGCTCCCGGAGGTCGTGGAGTGGGGGGAGCGGCGGTTCGGGCCGTACCCCTTCTCCTCCGCGGGCGCGATCGTCGAGCGCCCCGGGGACGCCGGGTACGCCCTGGAGACGCAGAACCGCCCCGTCTTCCCCGGCGCCCCCGACACGGCGCTGCTGGTCCACGAGATCGCCCACCAGTGGTACGGCGACTCCGTCACCCCGCGGACCTGGCGGGACATGTGGCTGAACGAGGGGTTCGCCACGTACGCGCAGTGGCTGTGGGAGGAGGACCACGGCGAGGGCAGCGCGCAGAGCACCTTCGACCGCCTGTACTCCGGCTCCTACTTCCCGGACGCGGGGACCAACGCGGCGCTGTGGTCCTTCCCGCCCGCCGACCCGCCGGACGCGGCGCACATCTCCGCCACGCCCGTGTACTGGCGCGGCGCGATGGTCCTCCACATGGTCCGCAGGACGGCCGGCGACGAGGCCTTCGGCCGCCTGCTGCGCGGCTGGGCGGCGGAGCACCGGCACTCCACCGCGAGCACGGACGACTTCACCGCGTACGTCGAGCGCGAGGTGCCGGACAAGGACTTCTCCCGGGTCTGGGAGGACTGGCTGTACGGGGAGGGACGGCCGGCGACCGCTCCCTAGGCGGGGTCCGGGCCGGTGAGGGGCTTGCGCAGGACCCGGCACGGGCGGCCGAGGCCGTGGTCGCGGCGGCGGTCGATCTCCGTCCAGCCGAGGGCCGTCCAGAAGGCGAGGCCCTGGGCGTTGTCCTCCAGCACGGCGAGCCGTGCGGCGGTGTGGCCGGCCGCGCGCAGACGGTCCTCGACGAGTGCGGCGAGGCGGCGGCCGTGACCCCGGCCGTGCAGGCTCGCGTCCACCATCAGCAGGCCGATCCACGGGTCGGGGTCGGCGGGGTCGGGGTGTTCGGAGAGCGTGACGGCGATGCCCACGAGGAGACCCGCCTCGCGGGCCAGCAGCACCTCCGTGTGCGGGCCGGACAGCTCGCGGGCGAGCTCGGCCGCGACCTGCTCGGGCCGGATGGCGTACGGGTCCGGGAATTCGCCGCTGAGGGCGTGGAACGCGTGGTTGGAGACGTACAGGGCGGTGACCTCGGTCAGCACGGGGCCGGGGAGGTCGCCGTCCGGGGAGAGGCGCAGCGGGTCGAGGAACACGGGGGCACCGTAGCGCGCGGCCGCCGGGCGGGCGCGGCGGAGCCCCCGCCCGGCGAACGCGGGCGGGGGCTCCGCCGGACCGGTCGCGGTGCGTCCGTCAGACGTTCACGCCGAAGTCCTGGGCGATACCCACGAGGCCCGAGGCGTAGCCCTGGCCGACCGCGCGGAACTTCCACTCCGCGCCGTTGCGGTACAGCTCGCCGAAGACCATCGCGGTCTCGGTCGCGGCGTCCTCCGACAGGTCGTAGCGGGCGATCTCGGCGCCGCCGGCCTGGTTGACGATGCGGATGTACGCGTTGCGCACCTGGCCGAAGTTCTGGCTGCGGTTCTCGGCGTCGTAGATCGAGACCGGGAAGACGATCTTGTCGATGTCGGCCGGGAGGGCCGCCAGGTTGACGTTGATCGCCTCGTCGTCGCCCTCGCCCTCACCGGTGCGGTTGTCACCGGTGTGGACGATGGTGTTGTCCGGGGTCTGCTTGTTGTTGAAGAACACGAAGTGGGCGTCCGAGTAGACCTTGCCCTGCGTGTTGACCGCGATCGCCGACGCGTCGAGGTCGAAGTCCGTTCCCGTGGTGGTGCGGACGTCCCAGCCGAGGCCCACGGTGACGGCGGTCAGGCCCGGAGCCTCCTTGGTGAGCGAGACGTTGCCACCCTTGGACAGGCTTACAGCCATTGTTGGGAGTCCCTTCCCTTGTTTGCGTACGGCTATGAAGCTACAGCTACCACCTTGAACGCCGAGAGGGGTGCGCGAGGTTCCAGGTCTCTTTACTTTCTTTACCCAGGTACGGATATTCGGGTGACGTGACCGGTGCGGGCGCGGGAACCTGTATGTCATGTCCGGTCCCCTTGTCGTGCGCGGCTCCGTCTCCCTGCCCGAGGCCGAGCTCATGTGGCGTTTCTCGCGCTCGTCCGGGCCGGGCGGGCAGCACGTCAACACCAGCGACACCCAGGTCGAGCTGCGCTTCGACCTGGCCAGGACCGAGGCGCTGCCCGAGGTGTGGAAGCGGCGCGCGCTCGAGCGGCTCGCGGGGCGGCTGACCGACGGGGTCGTCACGGTGCGGGCGTCCGAGCACCGGTCGCAGTGGCGCAACCGGGAGGCGGCGGCGGTACGGCTGGCGGCGCTGCTCGCGGAGGCCACGGCGCCTCCGCCCGCGCCGCGGAGGCCCACCCGGGTGCCGCGGGGGATCAACGAGCGGCGGCTCAGGGAGAAGAAGCGGCGGTCCGAGACCAAGCGGGGTCGCTCCGCGCGGGACTGGTGAGACGCGGGTGGGCCACGCCCTTGTTCTTCACCGGCGGGCCGGTAGGGGTCGTTCGCGCAGTTCCCCGCGCCCTTGAGGGTGTTCTTACAGACGTAGGACTCCTACGTGCTCCTCGTTCACCCTTTCGTCCGTCTTCTCGAAGCCCAGGGTGAGGTAGAAGTTCTCCGGGCCGTGCTCGCCGGGGTGCCAGGTGACGTGGAGGGTCCTCGTGCCGCGGCGGCGCAGTTCTTCCGCCACCGCGTTCACCGCGAAGCGGCCGTAGCCCTTGCCCTGTTCGTCCGCCGCGATGGTGAGGCGCCACAGACCCGAGCGGATGTCGGTGCCGTCGTCGTGCCAGTCGAAGTCGAGGAACGCCATCACGAAGCCGACCACGCGGCCGTCGTCAACGATCACGCGCGGCCACGCCTTGCCGGGACGGACGTACGCCTCCGCGAGGGAGTGGGCCACCGGGTCGACGGCGAATTCCTGTTCCGCGCGGACCCGCAGGGCGAGGGCGGCCTCGAGATTCGCGGGTGTGATCTTTTCGAGGCGCGGGGCCCTGGCGGTCGTCATGCCGGGAGGGTAGGCGGGTGAAGCGGCGGCGGTAAAAGGGATTTCGGGAGTGCTCAGCCCAACTGGCGGTAGCGGCCCCGGAAATAGGTGAGCGGACCGCCTTCCGCGCTCGGCACTGCGGCCGTCGTCACGCGGCCGATCACCAGGGTGTGGTCCCCCGCCTCCACGCGTTGTTCGGTGCGGCATTCCAGGGTCGCCAGCGCGCCGCCGACCAGAGGCGCTCCCGTGTACTCGCCGCGCCGGTAGGGAATGTCCGCGAACAGCAAACGGTCGCTGACCCGGCCCTTCATCGAGAAGCGGCCCGCGATGTGGCGCTGGCTCTCGGACAGCACGGACACCGCCCACAGCGGCTGCTCCTCGAGCAGCTCGTCCATGCGGGAGCCGGTGCGCAGGCTGACCAGCACCAACGGCGGGTCCAGGGAGACGGACAGGAACGCGGTCGCGGTCATGCCGACGTCCTCGCCGGCCGGCGCCCCCGGGTCGTCCGGGTCCAGCGGCGGCTCCACCGCGGTCACCAGGACCACACCGGCGGCCAGACGGGACATGGCGGCACGGAACTCGTCGTTGCTCACCCCCTCAGCATGCCGGGCGGCGGGCGTAACGGTGATCGAGGCCGGGGCGGCGGGAGTGTTCAGCACATCGGAAACGCTAATCTCCGCGGCACGGACATCGCATCGGACCGTGGCCCGAACCGGGACCTAGGACCATCGGCCGATCTGAGCACGATTCATGCACAATCACCACACGATCCGCATGACGGAAATAGGCCGGGATGCCGCGCGTAAACCACGCAATTGGTCATGTTTGGCTGTGACTTGAGTCACAAGGGGCAATAATTGTTGACCCTGTGTACCGGGTGAGCAGCGCGCTGTGATTCAGTGGCGGGGAAGCCGCTGCGACGATACGCCGATGATGACCCTTGATGCGCTGCGAGGTCTCGGGGGGAGGGCGAGGATGGAGACCGAGTCGGAACCCTACGTCCGTCTTGCATCGCTGCGACAACTCCACCGGGCCATGGCCGACATGAACACGGCGCGCAGTCTGGCGGACACGTTGCAGACGGTCGCCGACGGCGTCGTGGGCGCCCTCGGGTACGAGCTGGCCTGCGTCAATCTCGTACGCCCCGACGGCGACCTCGTGGTCGCCGCCCTCTCCGGGAACACGGCGGCGGAGGCCCTCATCACCGGCCGGGTCGGCTCCCGCGATTCCTGGGACCGCCGGCTCACCATGGGCGAGCGCTGGGGCGACCTGGTGTTCATACCGCACACCGAGGGCTGGGTCCTCGACGACGACGACGTCCCGCAGTGGTACACCGACGGGCCCGCTCCCCGCTTCGAGGACGAGTGGCACCCCTCCGACCGGCTCTTCGCCCCCATGTACGCGCCCGGGCCGCAGGGCGGCGGCACCTCCGGCGAACTGGTCGGCGTGCTCTCCGTCGACCGCCCGCGCAACGGCCGCCGGCCCGGCGCCTGGGGCCGCGAGGCCCTCCAGATGTACGCCTTCCAGGCCGCCATCGCGATCAGCAACGCCCGGCTGCGCTCCAACATGCAGCGCGCCCTGGTCCGCCTGGAGCGCGAGCAGCAGGCGCTGCGGGCCAGCGAGGAGAGCTTCCGGCAGGCCTTCGAGTACGCGCCCTCCGGCATGGCCATCGCCGAGATGGGCGGCGACCAGCACGGCAGGATCCTGCGCACCAACGACGCCCTGTGCCGGCTGCTCGGGCGGCCCGCCTCCGCGATGCGCCGCTACTCCTTCTCCGACCTCGTCCACCCCGAGGACATAGGCACCCTGCTGCGCACCTCCGCCGAGGGCGGCCGGGCGGAGCTGCGGCTGTGCCGCCGCGACGGCACCTACGTGTGGGTCTCCCTGCGCAACTCGGTCGTCGCAGACGCCGCCGACGGGCCGCGCTTCCTGCTCACCCACGTCGAGGACATCGAGGAGCGCAAGCGCCGCGAGCTCCAGCTCGCCCACCGTGCCTCCCACGACTCGCTCACCGGGCTGCCGAACTCCGCCGAGCTCCGCTCCCGGCTCTCCGCCCGGCTGTGCAGCCAGCAGCCGCAGACGCTGCCGACGGCCGTGGACTCCATGGAGCCCTACGAGTCGTTCGACTCCCACGACGCCGCCTTCGGCCCGCCCGTCTTCGACCGCGGCCACGACTTCGACTTCCCGCCCGGCCGTGACGCGTACGACGGCTACGACCACCATGTGCACACCGTCGCGCCCGCCGCGGGCGCCGACGACGGCACCAAGGGGCTCGCGGTGCTCTTCTGCGACCTCGACGGCTTCAAGTCGATCAACGACCGGTTCGGGCACAACGCGGGCGACGCGGTCCTCATCGAGGTCGCCCGGCGGCTCAGCAACGGCGTGCGGGACGGCGACACCGTGGCCCGGCTCGGGGGTGACGAATTCGTCATCCTCGCCGACGGACTCGGCCGGGCCGACGCGCAGGACCTCGCCGTGCGGCTGCGCAACGAGATCATCCAGCCCATCCGGGCCGAGGGACGGGCCGTGCGGGTCGGCGCCAGCTTCGGCATCGGATGGGCCCACTGCGGGATGACGGCCGACGAAGTGTTGAAATCGGCTGACGAACGGATGTACGTCGAGAAACGATCTCGTCCCAAACAGCACCGGCGCGCCGGATGACGTGCAGGTCGGCCCGTTGATGCGGTCCGGGTCACCCTTTCGGGTCAGAGGAACCGGGTAGGCTCGGCTTCTCCGCACACGTACGCACCCGATCCGCAGCTAGGAGCACAGGGGATGACGCCCGGCAACAACGGCGCGAGCACGCCCGAGGACGACGACCCGTTCGGCTACCTGTACGCCGACGGGCAGGCCAACGGAGCCCAGCCGCCGTCCGGGGGTTACGGCTACCCGAACTCGGTGAACCGGGTGCGGCCGGTCGGTTCCCGCCAGTACGGCCAGCAGGGGCCCGCCCCGCAGGCACCGCCCCAGCAGGGCGCCTTCGGCCAGCCCAGCGCGCACTACGCCGCACCCGAGACGCTGCCCGGGGGCGCGCCCACCGCGCGCACCCCGCAGCCCTCCCGGGGCGGCCGCGGCGGCGGCCCCAACACCAAGGGTCTGCTCATCGGTGCGATCGCCGTGGTCGCGGCGGTCGTCATCGGCATCGGCGTCGCCATGATCAGCGGTGACGACGACGACAAGGGCGGCAACGAGGCGGGCGCCACACCGACCGCCACCCAGGGCAGCGGCGAGCCGAGCCCGTCCTCCTCGGAGGAGGACAAGGACAAGGACGAGGTGGAGCTGCCGACCGTGGACGCGAAGGCGCTCCGCCTCGACGGCGGCGCGGCGCTCGCGTCGGAGTTCAAGGGCGCGAAGGCCGACGGCGGCGTCTACGTCACCGGCTTCAACCAGGTCGGCTCGAAGGTCACCTGGACCGTCAACGGCGTGAAGGCCGGCAACTACCGCTTCTACGTGCAGTACGGCATCCCCGGCGAGGACGCCGACGCGACGATCGTCGTCAACGGCAAGCCCGAGAGCCGCCCGCTGAACATGAAGAACTTCGGCAACACCCCTAAGGGCGACTGGGAGAAGGGCTGGAAGGAGACCTGGGCCAACGTGAACCTCAACGACGGCACCAACACCATCGAGCTGGTCTGCAACGAGGGCAACAAGTGCAACGCCGTCCTCGACCAGCTCTGGCTCGCGGAGCCGGAGTAAGAACCAGCCGGCCTCTCAGGCCGCCGTCGCCACGCCCGTGACCGTGACCGTGGTCAGGAGCCGCTCGTAGGTCTCCCGGTCGAAGTCGCCGGCCGTGGGGGAGAGGACCGTGGCCGCGGAGAGGGCCGTGGCGCGGATCAGGCGTTCCGGCCACGGGCGGTGTTCCACCAGGGCGGACAGCAGGCCCGCGACGGCCGCGTCGCCCGCGCCCGTGGGGTTGCCGGTCAGCGGGGCCGGCGGGGTCGCGCGCCAGCGGCCCTCCGGGGTCACCGCGAGCAGGCCGTCCGCCCCCAGGGAGGCGACCACCGTGCCCGCGCCGCGGCGGCGGGCGTCCTGGGTGGCGCGCAACGGCTCGTGGGAGCCGGTGAGTTCGGCCAGTTCCTCCGTGTTGGGCTTCAGGAGGTCCGGCCGGCCCGCCACGCCGCGCCGCAGCGCCGCCCCGCTCGTGTCGAGCAGCACCGGGACCCGGGCCGCGCGGGCCGTGCGGACGAGGTTCGCGTACGCGCCGACGGGGACGCCCGGGGGCAGGCTGCCGCACAGGGCGACCGCCGAGGCGGACGGCAGCAGGTCCTCGTAGACCTCCTGGAAGGCGGACCACTCGGCGTGGGCGATGTGCGGGCCGGGCTCGTTCAGATGCGTCGTGACGCCGGTGCGGTCGTCGACGAGGGTCACCGTGCGGCGGGTGGCGCCGGAGACCGGGACCAACGCGTCGGTGACGCGCGGCACTTCGGTGAGGCGGTCGCGCAGGACGCGTCCCGTGGGGCCGCCCGAGAAGCCCGTGACGGTCACCTCGTGGCCGAGCGCGGCCAGCACCCGCGCCACGTTGACGCCCTTGCCGCCGGGGCGTTCCAGCACCTCGGAGACCCGGTGGGAGGCTCCCGCCCGCAGGGACGGGACGCGATAGGTGATGTCGAGAGCGGTGTTCAGCGTGACCGTGAGAATCACCGGGCCGACCTCCCCCTCTTGCCTGCCTTCCATGGCCCCGGGGTCACGATCATGCCAAAAGGAAGGCGGTCGGCCCACCCCCGGGACCGGCCACCGTGGACCGGTCCGGGGGACGGATCAGGCCAGTTGGGGAGCGACCGCCCATTCTCCCTTGCGCATGACGCCCACCAGCTCGAAGGCGTCGTCGAGGACCACGAGGTCGGCGTCCTTGCCGGGCTCCAGGGAGCCGATGCGGTCGGACAGGCCGAGCAGGCGCGCCGGGTTGGCGGACACCGCCGCGACGACGTCCTCGACGGGGAGCCCGTCCACCGTCACCGCCCGTTTGAAGGCGCGGTCCAGGGTGAGTGTGGAGCCGGCGATCGAGTTGCCCTCCACCAGGCGGGCCACGCCGTCCGCGACCTCGACCTCCAGGGGGCCGAGCATGTAGCGGCCGTCGCCGAAGCCGGCCGCGTCCATCGCGTCGGTGATGAAGGCGACCCGGTCGCGGCCCGCGTGGTGGAACGCGAACTGCAGGGCGGCCGGGTGGAGATGCGTGCCGTCGTTGATCAGCTCGACGGTGACCCGCTCGTCCTCCAGCAGCGCCGCGACCGGGCCGGGGGCGCGGTGGCCGAGCTGCGGCATCGCGTTGAACAGGTGGGTGGCGACGGTCGCGCCCGCGTCGACGGCGGCCACCGTCTGCTCGTACGTGGCGTCGGTGTGGCCGACGGCGGCGATCACGCCGTGCTCGACGAGCAGCCGTACCGAGTCCAGACCGCCGGGGAGTTCGGTGGCGAGCGTCATCATCCGGGCGTGGCCGTGGGCCGCGTCGATCAGCTTGCGCACCTCCGCCGGGTCGGGGTCGCGCAGCAGCGTCTCGTCGTGCGCGCCCTTGCGGCAGGGGGAGATGAACGGTCCCTCGAAGTGGATGCCGGCGATGTCGCCCTGCTGGGCCAGCTCCGCCAGCATCCCCGCGTGCCGGGCGAGGAAGTCGAGGTCGCCGGTGACGGCGGAGGCGACCACCGTGGTGGTGCCGTGGTGCAGATGCGTACGGACGCCCTGGAGGACGTCCTCGGCGGTGCCGCCCGCGAAGGACACCCCGCCGCCGCCGTGGTTGTGGATGTCGACGAAGCCGGGCACCAGCCAGTGGCCGCGCAGGTCGACCGTCTCGGCCGTCCCCTCCGCGGGGGACGGGCCGGGGGCCGTGGCCGCGATGCGCGTGCCCTCGACGGTCACGCGGGCGTCGTCCACGGTCCCGGTGGGCAGGACCACCCGGGCACCGGTGAGAACCTTGGTGGGGGCCATCAGGTGGTTACCTCCGAGGGGTCAGTGGTCTCGACGGACGGGTCGGCGGTCTCGATCAGGTCCCACGCGAGCAGGCCCGCGCCGAGGCATCCCGCGGTGTCGCCGAGGGCCGCGGGGACCAGCGACGGCAGCTTCTGGAAGGTGACCCGCCGCCGGACGGCCTCCCGCAGCGGTGTGAACAAGGTTTCCCCCGCCTCGGCGAGCCCGCCACCGATGATCAGCGTGCGCGGGTCCAGCAGGGTGAGCGCGGTGACCAGCCCGTCGGCGAGCGCGTCCACGGCCTCCTGCCACACCCGCGCGGCCCTCTCGTCACCCGAGGCGACGGCCTTGGCGCAGTCCGCCGCGTCCGCGTCCGGGTCGCCGCTCGCCTCGGCCCACGCCCGGCTCACGGCCGACGCGGACGCGAACCGCTCCAGGCAGCCGCGCTGACCGCAGGGACATTCCGCGCCACCGGGCCGTACGACGATGTGGCCGATCTCGCCCGCGAAGCCGTGCGCTCCGGCCTCGACCTTGCCGTCGATGCCGATGGCGCCCGCGATGCCGGTGCCGAGCGGGACGAAGAGGAAGCGGTCGGCGCCCCGCCCGGCCCCGATGCGGCCCTCGGCCAGACCGCCGGTGCGCACGTCGTGGCCGAGCGCCACGGGCACGCCGCCGAGCCGCCCGGCGAGCAGGGCGCGCAGGGGCACGTCGTGCCAGCCGAGGTTGGCGGCGTAGGCGGCGACGCCCTCCGCCTCGTCGACGATGCCGGGGACGGCGACGCCGGCGGCCGAGGCCGGTTCGCCGTGGGCGCGGATGCCGTGGGCGCGGAGCTCCGCCGCGAAGTCGAGGATGCCCTCGACCACCGCGTCCGGGCCGCGCTCACGGCCGGTGGGACGGCGGGCCTGGTGCAGCAGCTCGCCGTCCGCCCCGACCAGGGCGGCCTTCATCCCGGTGCCGCCCACGTCGAGGGCGATGACATGTTTCACGGGGAACAGTGTGGCCCGTGGACCCGCAAGAGGTCTAGTCCACTCACGTGGTGTAGACCTTAATCCGATATTCGGATCATCGATCGGCGCTGGGCGCCGGACCAGGGGAGAGCACGTGCGAGGGCGGGTCAGGACAAGGACGATCGCGACGGTGTCCGTGCTGGGACTGGCAGCGGTCCTGAGCGGATGCGGGGTCGGCGGCGGCGATTCCTCCGACGTGACCCTCACACTGGTCGCCGCCGACTACGGCAACGGCGCGGCCGACAGCAGCAAGAAGTACTGGGCCGACCTGGTCGAGCGGTACGAGTCCGACCACCCCGACGTGGACATCGACGTCAGCGTGTACTCGTGGAACGACGTCGACCGCAAGGTCAAGGAGATGGTCGACGCCGGGAACCCGCCGGACATGGCCCAGATCGGCGCGTACGCCGACTACGCCTCCCAGGGCCTGCTCCACCGCGTCGGCGACCTGCTCTCCATCCCCGTCCAGGCGGACTTCCTCTCGCAGCTCTCCGAAGCGGGCGAGGTCAACAGCGTCCAGTACGGCATGCCGTTCGCCGCCTCCACGCGGCTGCTGTTCTACAACAAGTCCCTCTTCGCCGAGGCCGGGCTCACCCCGCCCGAGACCTGGGACGAACTGGTCGAGTGCGCCGAGGCGCTCGAGGCGGACGGGGTGAAGTACCCCTACGCGCTGCCGCTCGGCCCCGAGGAGGCCCAGGCCGAGACCCTCCAGTGGCTGCTGAGCGGCGACGGCGGCTACACCGACATCGGCGGCACCTACGCCATCGACTCCACGGAGAACGTCGAGACCCTCAGCTGGCTGCGGGACGAACTCGTCGGCAAGGGGCTCACCGGACCCGTCGCGCCCGGCGAGCTCGACCGGGCGGAGGCGTTCGAGGCGTTCGCCGCCGGGGACGTCGGCATGCTCAACGGGCATCCCTCCCTGATGGAGATGGCGCGGAAGAAGGGCGTGAAGTACGGCATGGTGCCGATCCCCGGCGCCGAGGGCGAGACGCCGTCCGCGCTGGGCGTCGCCGACTGGATGATGGCGTTCGAGAAGAACGGGCACCGCGACGAGATCGGGGACTTCCTCGACTTCGTCTACAGCGAGGAGAACGTGCTGGACTTCTCCCGCGAGTACGACCTGCTGCCGGTCACCAACTCCGCGTCGCGGGCGATGGCGGCGTCGGGGCAGGACAAGGAGATCAAGCCGTTCCTCGACCAGTTGCCGTTGTCGGAGCAGTACCCGGTGGGCAAGACGTCGTGGGCCGCGGTGAACGCGGAGATCAAGCGGAAGATCGGCAACGCCGTGGAACCGGGCGGCAGCCCGGCGGGCGTCCTCGGCGAGCTGCAGGCGGCGGCGGTGCGGGCGGACAGCGCGGGGTAGCCTGCCCGGCATGGGTGAGGCTGAGGATCTGGGGCGCCTCGAGCGGGAGGTGCTCGCGCTGGAGCGGCGGGGGGCCGTGTCGCCGGGGGCGAAGGAGCGGGTGATCCGGGAGGAGCTGGGGTTGGTACCGGTGCGGTACTACCAGCTCCTCAACGCGTTGCTCGACGATCCGCGGGCGTTGGCCCACGACCCCGTGACGGTGAACCGCCTGCGGCGGGTACGGGACGCGCGGCGCGCGGAGCGGTGAGGGCGCCACCGGGACGCGGCACGGTGGGTTCGCCCCCGCCGCCCCTTCCCGTCCCGCCCCTGGGACTGCGCCCCAGCCCCCTGTCGGTCCTTCGGGCCTCCTCGAACGCCGGACGGGCTGAAGTCAGCCCCTCCGGCGCTTGAGGAGCGGTTCCGGGGCGGGGTCCGGGGCGGAGCCCCGGGTCAGGGGAGTCGTTCCGCCAGCGCGCGCAGCAGGTGCACCACCCCAGACGGGCCGTCGACCACCAGGTCGGCGCGGTCCCGCAGTTCCGTGACCTCCTCGCTGCCGCTGCACACCAGCACCCCCGGCGTCCCGGACGCGCGGAGCTTGTCCACCGCCGTGAACGCCGCCAGGTCGCCCAGGTCGTCCCCCGCGTACAGCACCGACCCCGCCCCGATCTCCCGCGCGTACTCCAGCAGCGCGACCCCCTTGTCCATCCCCGGCGGCCGCAGCTCCAGCACCATCCGCCCCGGCTCCACGACGAGACCGTGCCGCGTCGCGAGGTCCGTCAGCGGCTCGCGCAGGGCCTCGAAGGCGGCCTGCGGGTCGGACGCCCTGCGGGTGTGGACGGCGACCGCCCGCCCCTTCTCCTCGATCCACGTGCCCTGCCACGCCCCCACCCGGTCCAGCAGCCCCGGCAGCTCGGCGCGTGCGGCGGCGACGCCGGGGTGCGGGGCGGGCGCGGTGACGGAACCGGTGACCGCGTCCCAGCGCTCGGCGCCGTAGTGGCCGAGCACCACCAGGTGCTCGAGACCGGGCACACCCGCGAAACCGCCGTGGCGGACCGCGACACCCGGCGGGCGGCCGGTGACGACGGCCACCGCCGCGACCTTCGGGGCGAGCGCGGCGAGCGCGGGCACCGCGTCCGGGTGGGCGCGGGCCTGCTCGGGGTCGGCGACGATCGGCGCGAGCGTGCCGTCGAAGTCAAGCCCGATCAGCGCCTTGCCCGGGTGGGCCAGGAGCGCGTCGAGCCCGTCCCGCCCGGCCTGCGTGGCGGGCGTCGGCAGCGCTGCGGGGTCCGTGGAATCCGTATGACTGGCCATGTGCCCCAACCTATCCACGCCTGCCGGATGTCACGCCTGCGCGAGGGGCCGTTCCGGTCGCGGCCGGATCCGCCGGGCCGCGCCCGGGCACGTCGGCCGCACGGCGTCAGGGCCCGTGGAGAGCCCGCCGGCGGGTCCGCGGGTCAGCGTCCGGTTCCGCCACGCAGCGCTTCCAGCTGGTCCAGGAACCACCGTGCCGGTGGCAGCGCGGTCGCCGCCGCGGCCAGCCGCTTGCCGCGCTCCGTGCGGTCCTCGGGGCGCATGGACAGCGCCTCGTGCAGGGCCTCGGCCGTCTGCACGACGTCGTACGGGTTCACGGTGATCGCGTCCTCGCCCAGCTCCTCGTGGGCGCCGGCCTCGCGGGACAGCACCAGGGCGCAGCCCGCGTCGGAGACCACCGGGACCTCCTTCGCGACCAGGTTCATGCCGTCGCGGATCGGGTTGACGAGGGCCACGTCGGCCAGCCGGTACGCGGCCAGGGAGCGGGCGAAGTCGTCCTTGACGTGCAGGACGACCGGGCGCCAGCCGGGCGTGCCGTACCGGTCGTTGATCTCCTCGGCGAGCCGCTGCACCTCGGCCGTGTAGTCGCGGTAGACGGCGAGGTCCTGCCGGGACGGGTAGGCGAAGGCGACGTGCACCACGCGCTCGCGCCACTCGGGCCGGTCGTCCAGCAGCTGCCGGTACGCCAGCAGGCCGCGCACGATGTTCTTGGACAGCTCGGTGCGGTCGACGCGGACGATCGTCCGGCGCCCCTCGCCGATCTCCTCCTTCAGCGCGGCCATCCGCTCGTGGACGTCCGCCTCGTGCGAGCGGGCGCGCAGGAAGTCCGCGTCGGCGCCCAGGCCGTGCACCCCGACGCGGGTGTCGCCGAGCCCGCCGGCGAACCGCTCGCAGCACGCGGTGAACGCGTCCGCCCAGCGGTGGGTGAGGAAGCCGAGCCGGTCGGCGCCGAGCATGCCGCGCAGCACCTGCCGCGCGATGTCGTCGGGAAGCATCGCGAAGTACTCGGGCGGCGCCCACGGCGTGTGCGAGAAGTGCCCGATGCGCAGGTCGGGGCGCAGCTCGCGGAGCATGCCGGGGACCAGGGTCAGGTGGTAGTCCTGCACCAGGACGGCCGCGCCCTCGGCGGCCTCCTCGGCCAGCGCCTCGGCGAACGCGCGGTTGTACGTCTCGTAGGACGCCCACTTGCTGCGGAACTCCGCGTCGAACACCGGCTCCAGCGGCGTCTGGTACAGCATGTGGTGGACGAACCACAGCACCGAGTTCGCGATGCCGTTGTACGCGTCCGCGTGCACGCCCGCCGGGATGTCCAGCATCCGCACGCCGTCCTCTCCGACCCCGCGCCGCACGGCCTCGCGGTCGTCGTCGGACAGCGCCGAGCACACCCACAGCGCGCCCGACTCGGGGCCGATGGCCGAGAGGCCGGAGACCAGTCCCCCACCGCCCCGTTTGCTCCTCAGCGAACCGTCGTCCGCCACCGCGTACGACACCGGCCCCCGGTTGGAGGCGACCAGCACCTGAGCTGCACCGAAGCTTGAAGCCATACGCCTCAACCTAGCCCGGCCCCCGGGGCCTCAAACGTGCCGGTGCGTCACACCGGCCGGCGGGCGACGAGGTCGCGCCACGCGGCTGCGTCGGGCCGGCCGGCGGGCTCAGGCCACCCGGCGCGCCATGTACTCCGCGATGTCCCTCATCGGCGGCCGCTCCTCCGTGTCCACCGAGTGCGTGCAGGGCTCGAAGGCGTCCCCGGCGCGCTCGAACTGGGTCAGCGACGGCCGCAGCAGATGCGCGCGGGCCAGCCGCAGCTGTGCGGTGCGGTAGATCGCGGCGGCCATCCGGCCGAGCGCCTGCCCGTCCTGGTGCCGGTGCTTGCGCACTCCCACGTCAACCTGGGCCAGCGCGTCCAGGCCCACCAGGTGCAGGGCGTCGACCAGCATGCCCAGCTCGACGCCGTACCCGACGGGGAACGGAAGCTGTTCCAGGAGGCCGCGGCGGGCCGCGTACTCGCCGCCCAGCGGCTGCACGAACCCGGCGAGCTGCGGCCAGTGCATGTTGAGCAGCGGGCGGGCCATCAGCTCCGTGACCCGGCCGCCCTGCCCGGCGCCCGCGCCGGTGGCGCTGCCGCCGGCCACGGTCAGCGGCCGGTCGTACATGGCCTTGACGAGCTGGAGGTCCGGATCGGTGAGCAGCGGGCCGACGATCCCGGTGACGAAGTCCGAGGAGAACTCCCTCAGGTCCGCGTCGACGAAGCACACGATGTCGCCGCGCGTGACCAGCAGGGACCGCCACAGCACCTCGCCCTTGCCGGGTACGGCCGGCAGACGGGGCAGAATGGCGTCCCGGTGGACGACGGTCGCGCCCGCCGCCGCGGCCACCTCGGAGGTGCGGTCGGTGGAGCCGGAGTCGATCACCACGACCTCGTCGACCAGGGGCGCCTGGAGCACCAGGTCGTGTCGGATGACGGAGACGATGTCACCGACCGTGGCCTCCTCGTTCAGCGCGGGCAGCACCACGCTCACGGTCTGTCCCGAGGCGCGTTTCGCCGCCAGGATCCGGTGCAGAGGGCGGTCGGACACCGACCAGGAGCGCTCGATCAGCCAGCGCTCGACTTCTTCCAGCACGGCGGACTCCTCACTGACCGGGGTGATCCATCTCGGTGTTCGGACGGCTCTCTCCGCCGTCAGGGCCTTCGGTTACAGTCTTGAACAGCGCCGACGGACCCCGCATCCCGGGGGGTGTCGGGGCGCACAACTGAACACCGCTCATCCAGAGGGGCAGAGGGATACGGCCCGATGAAGCCCCGGCAACCCTCCAGTCGGTTCCTGTCACGCGGACGTGGCGAGGCTCCCGGCTAGGGAAGGTGCCAAATCCGTCTCACGGCGAAGTGCGTCGTGAGGAAGATGAGGAGAAAGGGCCTCGCCTCCATGGCTGTGCAGACTGTTGCAAGCACCACCGACACCGCGAACTCCGTAGACCTGGGTCCCGCCGCCGCGCTGTCCTGCCGCGAGTGCGGCCACCGCGTGCCCCTCGGCCCGGTCTTCGCCTGCGAGGAGTGTTTCGGCCCGCTGGAGATCGCCTACGACTTCTCGGGCTACGACACCGAAGAGCTCCGCAAGCGCATCGAGGCGGGTCCCGCGAACATCTGGCGCTACGCGCCGCTGCTGCCCGTCCCCGCGGACGTGGCGACCAAGCCCAACCTGAACCCCGGCTGGACCAAGCTCGTCCAGGCGGACAACCTCGCCCGCGAGCTGGGCGTCACCGGCGGCCTCTACGTCAAGGACGACTCCGGCAACCCCACGCACTCCTTCAAGGACCGGGTCGTCGCCCAGGCCCTGGAGGCCGCGCGCGCCTTCGGTTTCACCACGCTGTCCTGCTCCTCCACCGGCAACCTGGCCGGCGCGGTCGGCGCCGCCGCCGCCCGGGCCGGCTTCCGCTCCTGCGTGTTCATCCCGCACGACCTGGAGCAGGGCAAGATCGTCATGGCCGCCGTCTACGGCGGGGAACTCGTCGGCATCGAGGGCAACTACGACGACGTGAACCGCTTCTGCTCCGAGCTGATCGGCGACCCGGCCGGCGAGGGCTGGGGCTTCGTCAACGTCAACCTGCGGCCGTACTACGCCGAGGGCTCCAAGACCCTCGCGTACGAGGTCTGCGAGCAGCTCGGCTGGCGGCTCCCGGACCAGATCGTCGTCCCGATCGCCTCCGGCTCGCAGCTCACGAAGATCGACAAGGGGCTCCAGGAGCTGATCAAGCTCGGGCTCGTCGAGGACAAGCCGTACAAGATCTTCGGTGCGCAGGCCGAGGGGTGCTCGCCGGTCTCCACGGCGTACAAGGCCGGGCACGACGTCGTCCGCCCGCAGAAGCCGGACACGATCGCCAAGTCGCTGGCGATCGGCAACCCGGCGGACGGGCCGTACGTCCTGGACATCGCGCGTCGTACGGGCGGCGCGGTGGAGGACGTCACGGACGCGCAGGTGGTCGAGGCGATCAAGCTGCTGGCGCGGACCGAGGGGATCTTCGCGGAGACCGCGGGCGGGGTCACGGTCGGCGTGACGAAGAAGCTGATCGAGGACGGGGTGCTGGATCCGTCCCTCACCACGGTGGTGTTGAACACCGGGGACGGGCTCAAGACGCTGGACGCCGTGGCGGGGACGGGACTGACGGCGACGATTCGTCCCAGCCTGGAGTCGTTCCGTGAGGCCGGGCTTGTCTGAGACTCGTTTCGTCATCGTCCGCGGGCCGGTGGGGGTTGTTCGCGCAGTTCCCCGCGCCCCTGGGTGTTCTACCTGACCGGAGGTTCAAAGTGAGCGTTACCGTCCGCATCCCCACCATCCTGCGCACCTACACGGGGGGCAAGGCCGAGGTGCCCGCCGAGGGGGCCACCCTCGGGGAGGTCATCCAGGACCTCGAGAAGAACCACACCGGCATCGCCGCGCGGGTGCTGGACGACCAGGGCAAGCTGCGCCGGTTCGTGAACGTGTACGTCAACGACGACGACGTGCGCTTCGAGCAGGGGCTGGAGACGGCCACCCCGGAGGGCGCCGGCGTCTCGATCATCCCGGCGGTCGCCGGAGGCTGATCATTACCTTCGGTAATGACCGTTACCGAGCGTTTGGGACTTTGCCCCCTCCGTGAGAGATCCGGAGGGGGTAATTCCATGAGGTTGAGCGCGGTAGAGTTGGGGAACGCGCTCCCGATCCATAGATCGGGAACCCTGAATTCCTGCCGCAGACCCGACTGGATGTAGCCAAAGTGCGGGCTCCTTTCGCGGCTTTTGTCTCCTTTGCCCGGCCCGACTTGCCCTGAATTCTGGCGAATTCATGTCACATTCCGGACCGGTGGCGTCCAGATTTCTCGTCCGATTGACCTGTTGCAGACGGCAGTTGGACAGATACATTCAGCCGCGGTCGACGCGTTCCGGCGCACGCCCCCAACCGTTGGGGGGTGAGGTCTGACCCGGGTCCGCGAAGTGTGGATCTGTGCAAGGGCCAGTAATAGGGGAGTTAGGCATGGCTCAGGGCACCGTCAAGTGGTTCAACGCGGAGAAGGGGTACGGCTTCATCGCGGTCGACGGTGGTGCGGATGTTTTCGTCCACTACAGCGCGATCCAGATGGACGGCTACCGCACCCTTGAAGAGGGCCAGCGGGTCGAGTTCGAGATCTCGCAGGGTCAGAAGGGCCCGCAGGCCGACATGGTTCGCGTCACCGCCTGAACGCGCTACCAGCAGCACGCGACATCTTCTGCCGGCGACAGGGCCCGCACCCTCCGGGGTGCGGGCCCTTCGTCATGCCCGGACGCGCCGTGTTCGCCCGGGGCTGATCGGGGCGCGAACCCTTGGTGCATCCGGTGCGCGCGCCTACGCGCCAGCGAAGCGTCTTGCACTCTCGGGGGTCGAGTGCTAATCATTGGCGTTAGCACTCTGAAGGTGAGAGTGACAACGAAGGACCGGGTCGGTGAGGCCCGCCAGGTCACGTGGGGCAAGGAACCACACGGCCGGCGAGCCGTCCGTCGCGGGCGCGGGCGCGGTCCGAAGGAATCACCCCCAGTCCTGGAGGGACCACTTCACATGGCCAAGATCATCGCGTTCGACGAGGAGGCGCGGCGCGGCCTCGAGCGCGGCATGAACCAGCTCGCGGACGCCGTGAAGGTGACGCTCGGCCCCAAGGGCCGCAACGTCGTCCTCGAGAAGAAGTGGGGCGCCCCCACGATCACCAACGATGGTGTCTCCATCGCCAAGGAGATCGAGCTCGAGGACCCGTACGAGAAGATCGGCGCCGAGCTGGTCAAGGAAGTCGCCAAGAAGACGGACGACGTCGCCGGTGACGGTACGACCACGGCGACCGTTCTCGCCCAGGCCCTGGTCAAGGAGGGCCTGCGCAACGTCGCCGCCGGCGCCAACCCGATGGCCCTGAAGCGCGGCATCGAGAAGGCCGTCGAGGCCGTCTCCGCCGCCCTGCTGGAGCAGGCGAAGGACGTGGAGACCAAGGAGCAGATCGCCTCCACCGCCTCCATCTCCGCCGCCGACACCCAGATCGGCGAGCTCATCGCCGAGGCCATGGACAAGGTCGGCAAGGAAGGCGTCATCACCGTCGAGGAGTCCCAGACCTTCGGTCTGGAGCTGGAGCTCACCGAGGGTATGCGCTTCGACAAGGGCTACATCTCGGCGTACTTCGCCACCGACATGGAGCGTATGGAGGCCGTCCTCGACGACCCGTACATCCTGATCGCGAACTCCAAGATCTCCAACGTCAAGGACCTGCTCCCGCTCCTGGAGAAGGTCATGCAGTCGGGCAAGCCGCTGCTGATCATCGCCGAGGACGTCGAGGGCGAGGCCCTGTCGACCCTGGTCGTCAACAAGATCCGCGGCACCTTCAAGTCCGTCGCCGTCAAGGCCCCGGGCTTCGGTGACCGCCGCAAGGCCATGCTCGGCGACATCGCCATCCTCACGGGCGGCGAGGTCATCTCCGAGGAGGTCGGCCTCAAGCTGGAGAACGCGACGATCGACCTGCTGGGCAAGGCCCGCAAGGTCGTCATCACCAAGGACGAGACCACCATCGTCGACGGTGCCGGCTCGGCCGACCAGGTCCAGGGCCGCGTGAACCAGATCCGCGCCGAGATCGAGAACAGCGACTCGGACTACGACCGCGAGAAGCTGCAGGAGCGCCTGGCGAAGCTCGCCGGCGGTGTCGCGGTCATCAAGGCCGGCGCCGCCACCGAGGTGGAGCTCAAGGAGCGCAAGCACCGCATCGAGGACGCCGTGCGCAACGCCAAGGCGGCCGTCGAGGAGGGCATCGTCGCCGGTGGTGGCGTGGCCCTGCTCCAGGCCTCCCAGGTGTTCGAGAAGCTGGAGCTCGAGGGTGACGAGGCGACCGGCGCCAACGCCGTGAAGCTCGCCCTGGAGGCCCCGCTGAAGCAGATCGCCGTCAACGGTGGTCTCGAGGGCGGCGTCGTCGTGGAGAAGGTCCGCAACCTCACGGTCGGCCACGGCCTGAACGCCGCGACCGGCGAGTACGTCGACATGATCGCCGAGGGCATCATCGACCCGGCCAAGGTGACGCGCTCCGCGCTGCAGAACGCCGCGTCGATCGCCGCGCTGTTCCTCACCACCGAGGCCGTCATCGCCGACAAGCCGGAGAAGGCCGCGGCCCCGGCCGGCGGCGGCATGCCGGGCGGTGACATGGACTTCTGAGCCTGACCCGTCAGGTTCGGACCCGTCCGAGATCCGGAGGGCGGCACTCCCCGCTCAGGGGGTGCCGCCCTTCGGCGTGTCCGGGCGCCGCACAGGGTGACCGGCGTCACGGACGTGGACGGGGGAGGGCGGGAATGCTCACCTCCGCATGCGGGTTCGACGAGGAGTGCGTTATATGCACGTACACATACCGTCGAGTATCCGCGAGGAGTTCTCCTGATGACCGTCGCCGCCTCCGCGACCACCGGACGAGCCGCCGAGACCCTGGCCCGGCCGGTCGCCCTCAACGGGCTGACCGTGCCCAACCGCATCGTCATGGCGCCCATGACCCGTCAGTTCTCGCCGGGCGGCGTGCCGGGGGAGGACGTCGCGTCCTACTACGCCCGCCGGGCCGCCGCCGGGGTCGGGCTGATCGTCACCGAGGGCACGTACGTCGACCACCCGTCCGCCGGCATCAGCGACCGCGTCCCCCGGTTCCACGGGGAGGAGCAGCTGGCCGGCTGGGCGAAGGTCGCGGAGGCGGTGCACGCGGCCGGAGGTCGCATCATGCCGCAGCTGTGGCACGTCGGCATGGTGCGCGAGCAGGGGAAGCCGCCCTTCCCGGAGGCGCCGGCGGTCGGCCCGTCGGGGCTGCGCCTGGACGGCACCGAGGGCGGCAAGGAGATGACCCGGGCCGACATCGACGACGTCGTGGCGGCGTTCGCGAAGGCGGCGGCCGACGCCGAGCGCATCGGTTTCGACGGCGTGGAGCTGCACGGCGCCCACGGCTACCTCATCGACCAGTTCCTGTGGGCGGGCACCAACCGCCGTACCGACGCCTACGGAGGCGACCCGGTGGCCCGCACCCGGTTCGCCGTGGAGATCGTGCAGGCCGTGCGCTCGGCCGTGTCGCCCGGCTTCCCCGTCGTCTTCCGCTTCTCGCAGTGGAAGGCCGACCACTACGGCGCCCGGCTCGCCGAGACCCCGCAGGAGCTGGAGGCGATCCTCACCCCGCTCGCCACGGCCGGCGTCGACGCCTTCCACGCGTCCACCCGCCGCTACTGGCTCCCCGAGTTCGACGGCTCCGACCTCAACCTGGCCGGCTGGACCCGCAAGCTGACCGGCCGTCCCGCGATCACGGTGGGATCGGTCGGCCTGGACGGTGAGTTCGGGCGCGCCTTCCTCGGTGAGGGCGCCGAGCTGCGGGGCATCGACGACCTTCTCGACCGCCTGGAGCGCGACGAGTTCGACATGGTCGCGGTGGGGCGCGCGGTCCTCCAGGACCCGGAGTGGGCGGCGAAGGTGCTGGCCGGCCGCTTCGACGAGCTGACCTCGTACGACGCGTCGTCGCTGAAGTCGCTGAGCTGAGTCCGGGCCCTGTGCGGGCCCTGTGCGGGCCCTGTGCGGGCCCGGCGCGGGCCGAGGCGCGGCGTCCCCGGTCAGGGGGCGCCGCGCCTTTGTGCCGCACGGAGTTCGCGCGGCTCAGATGTTCCCCATCGGTTCGATGTCCACGTGGACCGGGTTGCCCCAGACGCGGAGGACCTCGTAGTCGGTGAACTCGTGGACGACGCGGTAGGCCGTCGCCGGGCGGGCCATGCGGAGCTGGGCCTTGACGAAGAGTTCCGCCTCGCGGCGGTCGCGGCGCGGGGTGCCGCACAGCTGCCACGCCTGGCCGTTCCACATCTCCGGCAGCCAGCGCTGCTGCGGCTGCGGGCGGTCGCCGCGCACCCCGTAGCGGGAGGGAGCAGGACCGGCGGGGCGGGCCTGCGGGGCCGGGCCGTTGAACTCGGCGCGGCGGGCGGCGCGGCGCCGGGTCTCGCAGAGCAGGCACAGGTCAGGGGCGCTCTCGTCGACCGGCCCCGTGGGGTGCTCGGCGCAGCGCGTGCTGGGCGGCGCCGTGGTCACGGTGTCCTCCAGCAGGTCCAGGGCCCGCCGCAGGTCGTCGCGCACCTCGTGCAGCCGGGCGTCCGGCGTGTCGGCGGAGAGCGCCTCGCCGTGCTCACCGAGCACACGCAGCGCCCGGCCGAGGGCGGTGAGCTGTGCGTGGTTCATGGTGGTCTCCGTGTGGGTGGGGCCGGTGCTCCCAGCGTGCACCACGAAGCGCGGCCAGGGCGCCTCGGGGGCCGGGACGGCCAGCCCCTACGGTGCCTCGTCGGACGGACGGCTGTCGAAGGGGGCGGGGGGAGAGACGAGGACCGGTGCCGGCGGGGCCGGTGCTCCCAGCGTGCACCACGAAGCGCGGCCAGGGCGCCTCGGGGGCCGGGACGGCCAGCCCTTACGGTGCCTCGTCGGACGGACGGCTGTCGAAGGGGGCGGGGGGAGAGACGAGGACCGGTGCCGGCGGGGCCGGTGCTCCCAGCGTGCACCACGAAGCGCGGCCAGGGCGCCTCGGGGGCCGGGACGGCCGGCCCTTACGGTGCCTCGTCGGACGGACGGCTGTCGAAGGGGGCGGGGGAGAGACGAGGGCCGGTGCCGGCCGGGTCGCCGAGGAGGCCCGCCCGCGGTGTCGCGCCGCAGGGTCGAGGACGCCCGCCCGCGGTGTCGCGCCGCAGGTCGAGGACGACCGGGCGCGCTCGTCGAGGACCCGCTGGGCCTCCTTGGCCAGGGACGCCGGACGGGCTGGTGCAGGAGGACAGCGGGCGGATCGGCCTCGCCGCCGGCCTGACCGTGCTCGTCCTCGGTACCCCGGCGTACGCCGACCTGCGGCGCCGGGGCGGGACCCTCACCGTCGGGGCGGGGCCGCCCCTCACCCGCCCGCGCGGGACAGCGCCGCCCGCAGATGCCCGTCGGCCTCGTCCAGGAGCCGGGCCGCCGTCGGTCCGTCCACCCCGGCCAACAGCACGAGGATCGCGTTCTTGACCTCGCCGTCCGTGGCCGCGAGGGCGCGCTCCACGGCCTCGCCGTCGGCGCCCGTCACCTGGGCGACGATCCGGCGGGAGCGGGCACGCAGCTTCTCGTTGGAGGCGCGCACGTCGACCATCAGGTTCCCGTACGTCTTGCCGAGCCGGATCATCGTGATCGTCGAGATCATGTTCAGCACGAGCTTCTGCGCCGTGCCGGCCTTGAGGCGGGTGGAGCCGGTGAGGAACTCCGGGCCCACGACCACCTCGATGCCGTGCTCGGCCGCCGCCGCCAGCGCGCTGCCCCGGTTGCACGACAGTCCCACGGTGAGCGCCCCGTGCCGCCGGGCGTACGCGACCGCGCCGACCGCGTACGGGGTGCGGCCGGAGGCGGAGACGCCGACCACCGTGTCGTCGGGGGTGAGGCCGAGCGCGGCGAGGTCGGACTCGGCCAGCTCGGGGGAGTCCTCGGCGCCCTCGACCGAAGTCACCATGGCCTCGGGACCGCCCGCGATCAGGCCGACGACCCGCGCCGGGTCCGTGTTGAAGGTGGGCGGGCACTCGGAGGCGTCCAGCACGCCCAGCCGCCCCGCCGTGCCCGCGCCCGCGTAGACCAGCCGGCCGCCGCGCGCCATCCGCTCCGCCACGGCGTCGATCGCGGCGGCGATGGCGGGCACCTGCTCGGCGACCGCGCCCGCGACCGTGGCGTCCTCGGCATTCATCAGCCGTGCGATCTCCGGCGTGGGCAGCCGGTCGACGTCCGCCAGCTCCGGCCGGTACGCCTCGGTGGTCAGGGTCTCGAGCTGGGAGCGCAGATCACGGTCGCGGGAGGTGGAGGTCATGGGCGGTGTTCTTTCGGTCGGGGCCGGCGGCTCGGAAGGGGGTACGGCGGGGGCGCGCACGCGGCCGGTGCGCCGCGGGGCCCGCTCTCAGGGGCCCTTGCGGACCGCCCGGTGCCGGTGCGCCAGCGCCTCGTACGACGCCGACAGGGCGGGCGCCGCGGCGTCGTAGGTGCGCTGGGCGACACCCACGAACAGGCAGTCCACGACGAGCAGTTGGCCCGTACGGGAGGACATTGCGGCCGGGCGCAGCTCGCTCTCGCGGGCCGTGGACGTGGTCAGGACGTGGTCGGCGTACTGCGTGACGGGGCTGTCGGGGCGGCCGGTGACCGCGACCGTCGTGGCGCCGCGCTCGAAGGCCACCCGGAGCGGCTCGATGACGTCGCCGGTGGTGCCGGAGTGGGTGATGGCGATCGCCACGTCCCCGGAGCGCAGCTGCACGGCGTTGGTCACGGCGAGGTGCGGGTCGCTGTGGGCGTGCGCCATCAGACCTATGCGCAGCAGCTTCTGGGTGAGATCCTGGGCGACCAGTCCCGACGCGCCGACGCCGTACACATCGGTGCGGCGGGCGCCCGCGAGAGCGGTCACGGCGGCGGCGAGCTGGACGGTGTCCAGTCCGGCGGCGGTGTCGGCGAGGGTCTGCTGCTCGTCGTAGGCGAGCTTGGCGACGACGTCGGCGATGGGATCGTCCACGGCGATGTCCGTGGTGATCGCGGGGGCGCGCCCGGACTGCTGCTGGGCGGCCAGGCCGGCCAGGGCGAGCCGCAGGTCGCGGTAGCCCGGGTAGCCGAGCAGGCGGGCCGTGCGGACGACGGTGGCCTCGCTGGTGCCGGTCAGCTCGGCGAGGCCGGTGACCGTGAGGGCGGCACAGCCGGCCGGGTCGTCGGCGACGGCCTCGGCGACGCGCTGCATGGAACGCGTCATCGACGGGGCCAGCGTGCGCACCTTGGCCGCGAGGGCGGCGGGCGCGGGCGGTGCGGGTGGGGCGCCGGCGCTCCCGAAAATTTCCTTCACGTCATTGGTCACGAAATGAAAGATATTTTCGTCCCGGGCTCCGGGTCAAGAGTGCGCACAATGGGGACATGGACCCCCAGCATGCACCCGGCCCTCCTCCGCCCCTGGAACAAGCGTTGCACGCGGCACGCGCCCTCGTGCTGGCCGACCTCATGTCGCGCGGGGTCGCCGAGGCGGACGTGGTGTCGCTGGTGGAGGACTCCGTCGCGCACCGCCGCTGGTGGGTCGAGCAGTGGCCGGAGGGCGCGGGCTTCCTGGCCGGTCTCGTCGCGCAGGACGTGCAGGACGCCCTGCTGGAGCGGTACGGACGCTGGCCGCTGTGCCCGGTGTGCGGCAGCGGCGACCCGCACGCGCTGGAGGTCGAGCCGGAGCTGGGCCCCGACCCGCACTGGGTGTGCCACAAGGCGGGCGTGAAGGTCGCGGCGGTCGGCGGACTCGGCGGGACGGACGCCTCGTGACGGTGTACATCGACCCGCCCGCCTGGCCGGGCCACGGCCGCTTCTGGTCCCACCTGGTGAGCGACGTCTCCTACGCCGAGCTGCACCTCTTCGCCGCCGGCCTGGGCGTGCCCCGCCGCGCCTTCGAACGCGACCACTACGACATCCCCGCCCACCGGTACGCGGACGCGGTGCGCGCGGGCGCGGTCGAGGTCAGCAGCCGCGAGGTGGTGCGGCTGCTGCACGGGGCGGGGCTGCGGCGGCGCAAGGGAGCCGGGCGGACGGGCCGTCAGGTGTGAGTCAGGCGCGCAGCTCGTAGGTGATCCGGCCCTCCTGCCGGGACACCTCGGTGAAGCCGGCGCGGGTCACGACCTTCTGCGACGGCACGTTCGACTCCTCCACGACGGCCACCACGGTGTGCACGGCGTCCTGCTCGAGCGCCCACGCCGACAGGGTGCGCAGCGCCTCCGTCGCGTAGCCGTTCCCGCGCGCCTCCACGACGAGGTCGTAGCCGATCTCGACCCGGCCGTCGGCGGGCGCGCCGTGGAAGCCCATCGCGCCCACCGCGCGGTCGTCCTCCCGGCGGACCAGCACGTACATGCCCCACTCCGGGAGGTACGCGCCCTCCTCGTACTGCTTGACGCCGATGCCGGCCCCCACGCGCGTGCCCTCGGCCGGAGCGCCGCCCGCCCAGGTGAAGCCGCCGTCACCCGCGACGGACAGGCTCGCGGCGACCGCCGGGGTGACGCCCTCCAGGCCGAGCCGCTCGGAGCGCAGCACCGGGTTGTTGTACCAGCGCCAGGCGGTGACCGGCTCCCGCCCCTCCAGCCCGCCGCGTCCGGTCGCCCACAGCAGTGTGGGCCAGGGCGACGGGCCCGGCCGGACGTGCGGGAAGATCCGCGTCAGCACGAACTCGCAGAGCTCGGCGGGCGGTTCGTACGCGATGCCCAGGCCCTCGGCGATGTCGTGCGTGTGCAGCAGCACCTCGGCGACGCCCATCGCGGCGAAGCCCTCACGGCCCGCGTGCCGGAAGGGGTACGGGTGGAAGGCGCGCACGGAGCGGGGGGTGGTGCGGACGGCGGCGGCGAGCAGGACGCCGGTGGTGGTGATCACGTGGAGGACGCCGGAGTTGTCGGTGCCGTCGTCCAGCGCGATGTCGAAGGGCACGTACGCGCCTCGGGCCCGTCCCGCGAGCTGCCCCGCGTACGCGATCAGATCACTCGCGACGTGCACCGCCGTCCCGCGGCAGTCCCACTCCAGCCGTCCCGCCCGGACCCCCGTCCAGTCGCGGTCGGTGACCGCCCCCAGGGCCGCCACGCCGTGCGCGACGGCCGCCTCCACCTGATCCGCTCCCGATGCATGCATGCCGGGCAGGCTAGGCGGAGCGCGGCGGCGGGGGCGACAGCATTTCCAGCTCGGCGCGCAGGTTGTACCGGGCGGTGGCCTCCCAGTGCTCGTGCCCGTACGGGGTGCGGAACAGGCGTCGCAGGCCGAGAAGTTGGCGCAGGATGCCGGCGCGGGCCTCGCGGAAGGCGTCGTTCGGGACGAAGCGGTACTCCTCGCGGACGGCAGCGGTGTAGGCGGCGTACGCGGACGGCGCGGCGGCGAGGATCGCGAGGTCGGCGTCGCAGAGCACCTGGCCGTCGCGGTCGCCGTCGGCCGGGTCGTGCGTCACGGTGAGCCGCACCAGCCGGGCGACCTCCTCGGTCTTCGCCGCGGACACCCCGGCCTCCGGCAGCGCGCGCTCGACGAGCCGGGCGGACCGCTCCTCGTTCTCCGACCGGTCCGGCAGATAGACGGCGTCGTGGAACCACGCGGCGAGCCGTACGACGTCGGGATCGTCGGCGTGGTCCGCCAGCTCGTCGACGCGGTCGAGGACCGCGGTGAGGTGATCGACCGTGTGGTACCGCCGCTGCGGCTCCTGCCAGCGGGCGATCAGACGCTCCGCGTACGGCACGGGGTCAGGACCCTCCGAGGATCCCCGGGCCCCTTCGAGGGCACGGACGAAACGGTCACGGAGATCTTGGGTGTCGGCCATGCTCCCATTGTTTCCGGTCGCGCCCGGTGCGTCACAGCGTCAGCTCAGCGCGCACCGTTTTCCCGGGGCCGCCGTCCCTGCGCGGTACGACGCACACCCGGCTCGCGAGCTGCGACACCAGCCACAGTCCGCGGCCGGTCTCCGCCTCCAGGTCGGCAGGCGGGCGGGACGCGTCCGAGGGCGGGCGGTCGTCCCGGGTGTCGGTCACCTCGACACGAACGAGGTCACGGGCGGCGCTCAGCACCAGGGCCAGACGGAAGTCGCGGCCCGGCACCCGGCCGTGGGTCACCGCGTTCGCGGCGAGTTCCGCCACGACGAGCGTCACGGTCTCGTTCACCTCGGACGCGTAGGGAAAGCCCCAGGCGTCCAGCCGGTGCGAGGTGAGACGCCTGGCCAGGCGGGCGCCTCGGGGCGTGGAGGTGAGGCAGAGGGAGAAGGACTCCTCGCCGGAGGGGGTGTGGCCGTCGGTGCGCTCGAAGGGGGGAATCTCGGTCGTCATGACTGTGAGCGTGCCGCTCTGTACCTACGGTGACCAGTAAGAAGGCCCCTACGCAACGCCGTTGTAGGGGTGCCGGGTCCATCTGTCGGTGGGAGAGAGGGGCAGCCATGGTGCAGGGCGTGGAGCGTGCGGGGGCGGTACGGAACGAGGACTCCGCCGACGAGTTGCTGCGATGCTTCGGCCGGCAGGTCAAGCTCCTCCGGGAGCGTGCCGGGCTGACCCAGGCGCAACTCGCCCCACGCCTCGGGTACAGCGAGGCACAGGTCGCGGCCATCGAGCAGGGCCGGCGGATCCCACGTCCGGAAACCATCGACAGCCTCGACACCCTGCTGGAGGGCGGCGGACTGCTCCTGGCGATGAAGAGGGCCGTGGCCCTCACGCGCTACCCGGCCTTCTTCAGGGACGCGGCGCGCATCGAGGAGGAAGCCGTCGAGTTCCACGCGTACGCGGTGCTGGCCGTGCCTGGTCTGCTCCAGACCGAGGAGTACGCGCGGACCATGTTCACGGTATGGCGCCCTCGGCGACGCGAGGAAGAGATCGAGCAGATGGTGACGGCGCGAATGGCACGCCACAAGCTGTACGAACGCAAGCCGGCACCGACACTCAGCTTCGTCATCGAGGAGTCCGTGCTGGAGCGGCCGGTCGGCGGACGGGACATCTTGCGCGGCCAGTTGGAACACATCCTGCGGGTCGCGGAAAGCCCTCACGTCGAGATCCAGGTCATGCCGACCCGGGTTGTCGACCACGCTGGGACGGACGGGCCGTTCACGATGATGACCCCGGAGGGAGGGGAGCAGGTGGCCTACGTGGAGAGCCAGGCCAACGGGCGCGTGATCACCAAGCGGGAAAGCGTAAGGGGCTTCGCCGTGCGGTATGGAATCCTGCGAGCACAGGCGCTGTCCCCTGCCGAATCCGTGTGTCACATCGAGAAGTTGCTGCAAGGAGACCTATGAACACCGAGCAGTCCCGGGCCCAGCTTCACTGGTTCAAGTCCAGCTACAGCGGAGGCGCGGGGGGTGAGTGTCTGGAGGTAGCCGCCTCCCTCACCTCCGTTCGCGTCCGCGACTCGAAGGACCTCGGCCGGGGCGCCTTCGCGGTGGCGCCGGACGCGTGGTCCGCGTTCGTCGCACACGCGCGACACCCTCACTGAGCGGGACCGACGTCGACATAACGTGACGGTCGGCTTGGCCGGCTTCCGCAGGGCTGCACCAGGTTCTCGGGCCGCTCCTTCGGGAGCGGCCCGAGTGTTCTCCGCGAGGGACCGAGGCGCACCTCGGCGGCCGCGCTTCACCGAGCCGGGCCGGATCCTCGACGTACCCGTCACGGCACTGACCGCTCCACCCGGGCGACGCCGCCCGTCTCCAGGGCCGACCACAGGGCGCCGTCCGGGCCCACCGTGATGCCGTGGGGTTCGGAGGACGGGTCGGGGAGGGTGTGTTCGGTGATCTCGCCGGTCTCCGTGATGCGGCCCACGCGGCCCGTGCCCCATTCCGTGAACCAGTACTCGCCGTCGGCCGCGGCGACGATCGCGTGCGGTTTGGCCGAGCGGTCGGGGAGGGGGTACTCCGTGATCCGGCCGTCGGGCGCGATCCTGCCGATCTGGCCCGCCAGGATCTCGGTGAACCAGACCGCATGGCCGTCGGCGGCGATGCCGACCGGTCCTGCGGCGTCGGTGGGCAGGGGGTGCACGGCGGTGTCGCCGTCGACGGCGATGCGGCCGATCGCGTTCGCGCCGTTCAGCGTGAACCACAGTGCGCCGTCCGGGCCCGTGGTGATCGCGGAGGGGAAGCCGCCCGCGACCGGCAGCGCGAACTCCGTGACCTCCCCGTCCAGGGTGATGCGGCCGATGCGGTCGCCGGTCGTCTCCGTGAACCACATCGCGCCGTCGGGACCGGACGTGATGCCGTACGGCCCGCCGTCGGCGGTCGGCAGCGGGAAGGACGTCACCTCGCCGTCCGTGGTGACGCGACCGATGCGGTGGTCCTGGAAGCGGGTGAACCACAGCGCGCCGTCCGGGCCGGCCGCGATGACCGTCGGACGGCAGTCGGCCGCGTCCAGGGCGTACTCCTCGAACGCGCCGTCGAGGGTGAGGCGGGCGACGCTGCCGCGGTGCACGAGCGTGAGCCAGAGCGCGCCGTCGGGACCGGCCGTGATGCCGTAGGGCCCGGCCTTGTCGTCCGTGAGGCGGAACTGCGTGACGGAGGGGGTGTGGGAAAACGGCACATCAACTCCCGTGGGGGACGGTCACCCCGGCACCCTCTCGGGGCGTGAGACCCGGCGCAACCGCATTACGTCCACCGGCGCGCCGCGGACGCCCGTCACGGGGCACGCACACAAACGGAAGGGCGGATAACGGCTGGTGCCGGTGATCTTCCGCTGAGTAGTGTGACCGCCGGAGCGTGAACTGCCGTGCGTACGCCACCTCGCAGGCTCCCGACCCGAAGGAGACCGGAAGCAGTGAGCAGCCAGCCGACGTTCGTCCTGGTCCACGGGGCCTTCGCCAACTCGTTCTCCTTCGCGCCGCTCCAGGCCGAGCTCGGTCTCCTCGGACACCGCTCGGTCGCCGTCGACCTGCCAGGTCACGGCTTCGGCGCCACCTACACCCGCGCCTACCAGGCGCCGCAGGACCCCGAAGGGCTCGCCACCGCGCCCGGCGCGATCAAGGGCGTCACGCTCGCCGACAACGCCGCGCACCTGATCGGCGTCCTGGAGCGCGCGAAGCGGAACGGCCCGGTGATCCTCGTCTCGCACAGCCGGGGCGGCATCACGGCCACCGCCGCGGCCAACGCGCGGCCCGACCTGATCGACCGCATCGTCTACGTCTCGGCGTGGTGCCCGGTCGCGCTCGACGTCAACGATTACTACGCCGAACCGGAGATGGCCACGGTCGACGTTGCCTCCCTGGGCCTGGCCGCTGCCGGGAATCCCGCCGAACTCGGCCTGCTCCGCGTCAACTTCCGCACCGCGGACCCGGCCGCCCTGGCGGCGTTCAGGGCGGCCTTCCTCGCCGACGGCACCGACGAGGAGTTGCTGACCTTCCTCAACACCTTCCAGCCGGACGAGAACCTGGACGTCGGCACCTCCGCCGACCGGGCACAGGCCGCGACCTGGGGCACGATTCCGAAGACCTACGTCCGCCTCGCCGACGACGCGAGCATGCCGCTCCCCCTCCAGGACCGGCTGATCCGCGAGGGCGACGCGCTGACGCCGGACAACCCCTACGACGTCCGCACCCTCCCGGGCAGCCACCTGAAGTGGCTGGTCGACCCGGCGCCGGCGGCCAGGGTCCTGAGCGAACTCGCGCAGCTCACGGACCCGTCCGCCCGCCCGTGACCGGCACCCGCCCGGGAACGACTCCCGTCGGCCGTTCCGCAGCGATGTCCGTGCCGGCGGCGGCGCCGCCACTAGCGTGGACGTATGACGACTCCTGCGGATGTGTACGAGGTACGTGACCCCGAGCTGCCAGGACGGCTGCTGAGCGTCGAACGGGACGCGCTGCTCCCGCTGCTGCGGGCGCGCGACGACGGCGACTTCGCACTGCCGGTGACGGCGTGTCCGGGCTGGACGGTGCGGGACGTGCTGGCGCACTGCGCGGCGGCGCTGTCGCGGGTGGTGGAGAGCCGGTACGAGAAGGACGTGTTCTCGCCCGAGAGCAACCAGCGGGACATCGACGAGCGGTCCGGCCGGACCCACGCCGAGATCCTCGACGAACTGGACCGCGGGATGACCGGGGCCGGGCCGGTCATCGCGAAGTCGAGCGGGCGGCTGGACGCGGTGGCGCTCGGCGAGTGGGTGCACGCCGGGGACGTGCGCGTCGCGCTCGGGGAGCCGGGGGCGTACGCGGGCTCGGGCCTGCCGTTCGCGCTCGCCCTGCTGGTGCAGGTCACCGGCGCGCGGGGGCATGTGCCGCTGCACGCCGACCTCGACGACGCGGACGAGCCGGTGCGGCTGGGCGACGCGTCCGGGGCACGGCCCCCGGCCCGCTTCATCGGCGACGGGCCCACGCTGGTGCGGCTGTACGCGGGCCGCCCGGTGGACGAGGCGTCGTACGAGCTGGCGGGTGTGGACGCGGCGGAGCTGAACATCTTCGGCTGAGCGGCGGGTGGGGCGGCCTCGGGTCGGGGGCCGGGCGTAGGCTTGGATTGGACTAGACCTGTAGGAGCCGTTCCGAGCCGACGAATGGGGCCCCATGAGCAAGCGTGCAGTCCTGGAGGTGATCGCCCTCGACGTCGAGGACGCCGTCGCCGCCCAGGCGGGAGGTGCGGACCGCCTCGAGCTGGTCACCGACATGGCCGCCGACGGGCTGACCCCCGCGGCGGCGACGGTGACGGCGATCCGCGCGGCCGTGGACATCCCGGTCCGGGTCATGCTGCGGCTCGCGGACGGCTTCGCGGCGGGCGCGGTGGAACGGCTGGCCGCCGCGGCGTGCGAGATGCGGGAGGCGGGGGCGGAGGAGTTCGTCCTCGGCTTCCTCGACGGGGACGGCCAGGTGGACCTGGCGGCGGTGGAGCGGGTCGCGGGCGAGCTGGAGGGGTGCCGGTGGACGTTCCACCGCGCGATCGACCACGCGGCGGACCGTGACGCTCTGCGCAAGCAGCTCGCGGACTTTCCGGGGCTGGACACGTACCTGACCGCCGGCTCGGCGCGGGGCGTCGACGCGGGCGTCCCTGTGCTGTGCGCGGAGGCGGGGCGCCGTGGTGAGCCGGGGTACGGGCAGCAGCTGCTGGTGGGGGGCGGGCTGCGGTTGGAGCATGTGCCGGCTCTGCGGGAGGCGGGCGTGGACGCCTTCCACATCGGCGGCGCGGCCCGGCCGGAGGGATGGACCCGTCCGGTGTCGGCGGAGGCGGTGGCGGAGTGGCGCCGCGGACTGGACGGCTGACCAGGTCTCAACGGCGCCGGCCCGCTCGCCCTCCCCGGCGGCCCGAGTCGAAGGCGTCGTCGATGTCCGGGACCCAGAAGCACATCTCCAGCGTCTTGAGGCGGTCCCAGTGCCGCACCCGCCGCCCATGTCCGATCGCGGCGGCAAGACCGGCGAGCAACAGTGCTGCGCAGCCTCCCGACAGCACGCGATGGGGGCCCGCCACGGCTTCGGCCACAGCGACGAGGAACGCGAACGCCAGGGCGAGGGCTGAGTTCCGCAGCATCAGTCCGGCACCCTGCAGCCGGGTGATCTCGCCCGCCGCCTCCTTGTCGTGGAGTTCCACGGCGGCCAGCAGCACCGACGTGTCGGCGTGCACGAAGGGCCGGTCCCGGGAGGCGGGCACTCTGGCGACGAACTCGTGACGGGCGTCGTCGGCGGTCCAGTTCCGCCGCGGGGCCAGCTTGTCCAGGGAGGCGCTCACCGGATAGGTGAGATGCCCCAGCAGGTAACTGACGACGGCGGCCCCGATCACCAGCAGCACCGACGGAGCCGACGTCAGGCTCGCCGGCTCGATGACATCCAGGCGTACGAGTACGTACACGATGAGCGAGAGGTGCAGCGCTCCGGGTATCCCGTAGGTGGCCAGATCGAAGAGTCCCACGGCCAACGTCACGATGCTCCCCCTCACCTGCCGAGTTCTTCGACCTTAATCGGCCTTCGCGGGGCCGGACAGGCCGACCCGTACGTCGTTCCCGGACCGCGTGAGCTGGGAGGGCAGCGGTGCCGAATGCGTGATGATCAGACCCGACACCGCTCGGGTCAGCGTCACGTACAGGCGGCGCAGTCCCGTGCGTTCGTCCGGTTCCGCGTCGACGATCGCGCGGGGTTCGTTTAGGAGCACGTAGTCGTACTCCAGGCCCTTCGCCAGCGAGGCCGGGACCAGGGTGAGGCGGGTGGACTCCGTCGTCTCCTCGCCGGGGGACACGTGCGGCAGGCCCGCCGAGGCCAGGGCTGCCGTCAGGTCCGGGATGCGGGGGTCCGCCGCGACGAGGCCCACCGAGCCTTCGCGCGTGAGCAGTTCGCGGCACGCCGCGACGACGTCGTCCGGGCCCGACGCGCCGCGTACCTCGAAGAAGCCCGGGTTCTCACGGATCGACGCGACCGGGGTGAGTCCCGGCGCGATGTGCGGCAGCAGGCGGGAGGCGTACGTGATGACGTCCGTGGGGACACGGAAACCGGCCGTCAGCTCCTCCACCACCGCGTCCGGCTTCCCCAGGTGGGACAGCGCCTCCTCCCACCCGCGCGTCGCCCACGGCGTGGTGCCCTGCGCCAGGTCGCCGAGGACGGTCGCCGAGCCGGTCGAGCAGCGGCGGCCCACCGCCCGGTACTGCATCGGGGAGAGGTCCTGCGCCTCGTCCAGCACCACATGGCCGAGCGACGGCGTCCGCCGGATCAGGTCCGCCGCCTCGTCGATCAGCACCGTGTCCGCCGCCGACCACTTCGCCGACTTCACCGAGCGCGCCGGCTTCGCCCAGAGGACCGCCTTCTGCTCCTGCTCGTCGAGCAGCCCCTCCGCGTGCTCCGCCAGGAACTCCGCGTCGCCCAGCAGCCGCAGCACCAGCTTCACCGGGTCGGCGGCCGGCCACACCGCCTTGACCGCGGCCTTCACCGCCGCGTTGCGCGCCACCGCGTCCTGCACCCGGTCGTCCGGCGCCTCGCCCGCCCGCTCCATCTGCACCAGCACCGCGTGCGCGATCCGCTGCGGCAGCGCCTCGTGGGCGGCCCCGTAACGGATGTCCCGGTCGAGCAACTGCCGCACGATCTCCTCGAGTTCGTACGCCGGGACGCGCCACCGGCGGCTGCCGCGCACCACCACGACCGGCTCCGTCGGCATCGCCACATGGGAGTACAACGCCCTCCGCAGCACCTCCGCCATGCGCGCGTCGCCCTTGACCGTGGCCGCCGTCGCGTCGTCCGTGCCCCGCACCTCCACGTGCGCCACCAGGTCGTCCACCGTGGCCTGGGCGACGGCGAGTTCGCCCAGGGCCGGGAGCACCTGCTCGATGTAGTGGAGGAAGGAGCGGTTCGGGCCGACGATTAGTGTGCCCGTGCGGGCCAGCCGCTCGCGGTGGGCGTAGAGCAGGTAGGCGACCCGGTGCAGGCCGACGGCCGTCTTTCCGGTGCCGGGACCGCCCTGCACGCACACGCTGCCCGACAGCCCCGACCGTACGATCTCGTCCTGCTCGGGCTGGATCGTGGCGACGATGTCGCGCATCGGGCCGACGCGCGGCCGCTCGATCTCCTGCTGGAGCAGCTTGCTGGTGGCCGCCGCCTCGGCCGGGTCGGAGAGGTGCTCGTCCTCGTACGCGGTGAGGTCGCCGCCGGTGTAGCCGAAGCGGCGGCGCAGGCCGACGTCCATCGGGTCCTTCTTGGACGCCCGGTAGAACGGCTGCGACACCGGCGCACGCCAGTCGATCACCATCGGGTCGCCGTCCGCGTCGTGCACGTGCCGGCGCCCGATGTAGAACTGCTCCCCCTCCGCGCCCTCCGCCTGCTCCGCGCCCGGCGCGCGCAGATAGTCGAGGCGCCCGAAGAACAACGGGGTGTCGCTGAGGTCGGCCAGCGCCTTGATCCGCTCGTCGATCTGGCGCTGGAGCACCTCCGCGTTCACCCAGTTGGCGGTGACGTCGCGGATGTCGAGCGCCTCCACGTCCTCCCGCATGGCGCGCAGGGCTGCGCGGGACGCGGTGAGGTGGGAGCGTTCACGGGCGAGGGGGTCGTCGGCCGGGGCGGCGGGACCGTCCACGGGGTCGTTCACGGGCTCGTCTACGGGCGTGGACGCGGACAAGGGGGTGCCTCCGAAGGACCTGCTGCGGGTGTGCCGCGAGGAAGGAATGCCGGCCGGTTTCCGTCCGGACGGCGGCGCTCCGTGAGGGAGGCGGGAAGAGAGCGGAGATTCTAGGTCGTGGGGCGGGGGTGGTCCAAACGGTTTTCCCCCGGCCGCGGAGAGCGGTCCGCGTCGGCCCCTCCCCTCCGCGCCGGCCCCCTCGTCAGGGACGCCAGCAGCGCCAGCCGCTCCGCGTCCTCGCTGCCCGGCTCCGCGTGGTACACCGCGAGCGCCAGCCCGGCCGGGCCGTCGACGTCCAGCTTGGACAGGGTGAGGCTCAGCTCGCCGACCTGCGGGTGGTTCATCCGGATCGGCTTGTCCACGACCGGCCGCACGTCGTGCCGGGCCCACACCTTCCGGAACTCGGCGCTCTGCAGCGACAGTTCGCCGACCAGCCGCACCACTCGCGGGTCGTCCACGTCGGTGCCCAGCCGCCGCCGGAACACGGCGACGCACTGCGCGGCCGTGGCCTGCCAGTCCGCGTGCAGATCCCGCTCGGCGGGGTCGAGGAAGAACGACCGCAGCCGGTTCTCACCCACCCGCACGGTCGGCATCAGGGCCGCGGCCCACGGGTTCACCGCGATCACGTCGAGGGTCCGGTCCGTCACGAACGCGGGCAGCCCGATCGACTCCAGCAGCCGCGCCGTGGCCGGCGGGACGGCGGGCCGCCGCGACGGCCGGCGCCGGGTGCGGGGCCGGGGCGCGGCGAGCTGGTGCAGGTACGCCGTGGCGGTGTCGTCGAGCAGCAGCACCCGGGCGAGCGCGTCGAGGACCTGCGCCGACGGATTGCGGTCGCGGCCCTGCTCCAGCCGCAGGTAGTAGTCGGAGCTGATGCCGGCGAGCAGCGCGACCTCCTCGCGGCGCAGTCCGGGCACCCGGCGCACACCGTGGGACGGCAGCCCCAGGTCGTCCGGCGTCACCACCTCCCGGCGCGCCCGGAGGTAGTCGCCGAGCCGGTTCTCCTCAGACATGCCTTCCAGCGTAGGCGCGCGAGGCGTTCCGTCCCTGGTCCTGTCACTCCCAGGAACGGCGGGGGACTGGGCGGACCGCCGTCCCCGGCGGACGGTGGGCACATGACGACCACGCGAACGACCACGACGGCTTCGACCGGTCTCCCCGGCGGCACCTGGACGCTGGGCGACCTGACCGTCACCCGCTTCGGGTACGGCGCCATGCAGCTCGCGGGACCCGGCGTGACGGGGCCGCCCGCCGACCGCGACGGCGCCCTCGCCGTGCTGCGCGAGGCCGTACGCCTCGGCATCACCCACGTCGACACCGCCGACGCCTACGGCCCGCACGTCACCAACGAACTCATCCGCGAGGCCCTGCACCCCTACCCGGACGGCCTGCACATCGTCACCAAGGTCGGCGCCCGCCGTGACGCCGACGGCGGCTGGCCCCCGGCCCGCGAACCGGACGACCTGCGCCGCGCCGTCCACGACAACCTGGAGACCCTCGGTGTCGACACCCTCGACCTGGTCAACCTGCGTCTCGGCGACGCCACGGGACCCCGGCCCGGCTCACTGGCGACGGCGTACGAGACGCTCGTCGAGCTTCAGCGGCAGGGGCTGATCCGGCACCTCGGTCTCAGCAACGCGACCCCCGAGCAGATCGCCGAGGCGGAGACCATCGCCCCGTTCGTCTGCGTCCAGAACCTCTACAACCTCGCCCACCGCCAGGACGACGCCCTGATCGACCGGCTCGCCGCCCGGGGCGTCGCGTACGTGCCGTACTTCCCGCTCGGCGGGTTCACGCCGCTCCAGTCCGCCACGCTGTCGCAGGTGGCCGAGCGGCACGGCGTCCGGCCGACGGCGGTCGCCCTCGCCTGGCTGCTGCACCGCTCGCCGAACATCCTGCTGATCCCGGGCACGTCGTCGGCGGCGCACCTGCGGGAGAACGTCGCCGGTGCGGGCCTCGCCCTGCGCGAGGAGGACCTGGCCGCGCTCGACACGATCGGCGGAACCCGTAGGACCCCTCAGACCCCCTAGGGGTGACCCCGTCCTGCTGGAGAGGGACGGCTCGTCCCGCAGGTGTACGCGGCGGCCCCGCGGTTCGGTCCCGTGGGCCGATGCCCGCGCCGGGGTCACGGAGCGACCATGAACGCATGAGCGCAGCCACCGTCCACCCCGCCAGTCCGCCGGTCCGCCCGAGCGGCGCCGCCCCGGCCGAGAGCAGTCACCCGCACCGCGTCGGCGACGCCCTGCGCGCCGTGAGGGTGTTCCTCGGCGCGGCCCTCGACGTGATCCTTCTCGGCGAGTACGGCGCCGAGGCCGGCGTCCGCCGCCGTTAGGTCCCGTCCGGCGTCCGCCGCCGGACAGGACCTGACCTTCCCCTCGTTCTCCTCCGGTTTCGCGGACAGCACGTCGCGTGCTTCCTCCGCCGCCCGGATCATGGCCCCGGAGACGAGGTCCAGGAACCGTGCGGCGTTCTCCAGCCGTGTCGCGGCCGGCGTGCCGGGCCCCGCGACCCGAAGTGAGCACGCGCACGAGTGAGTACGAGTACGCCCGCACATTGAGTAGCGGCCCCGGTGCGCCCGTCGCACCGGGGCAGCTTCACTGGCCGTATGAACCACGACAGCACGCCGGAGCGGCGGTACGGGGACGAGCGGGACCCCCGTGCGTACGTGGCGCCGGCCGTCGCCACCGTGCTCGGGGTGATGCTCGCCCCGCTCGCGCTGCTGTTCGGCGCGCTGTCCGTCATGGCGACGGACAGCTGCGGTCCCGACGACTGCTCGGCGGCGCTGACGACCGCCCTCGACGTCGTGTACGGCACCCTGTTCCTCGGCGGGCTCCTCGGGGTGGCCACCTGCGTCGCCGCGTGGCTGCTGCCCCGCACGCGCCGCTGGGCGGTGCCGCGCGTCTGGCTGGCCGGGCTGTCGCTGCTGCCCTGGTCGGCCGTGATCGCGCTGGTGTTCAACCTGCCCGAGGGGTGAGCCCTCCCGCAGGGGCCTCAGCTCTCCGTGAGGAGCTCGTCCGCGTCGACGATCCGGTACGCGTACCCCTGCTCGGCCAGGAACCGCTGGCGGTGCGCCGCGAAGTCCTGGTCGATGGTGTCGCGGGCGACCACGGAGTAGAAGTGCGCCTGATGGCCGTCCGCCTTCGGCCGCAGGACGCGGCCGAGCCGCTGGGCCTCCTCCTGGCGGGAGCCGAAGGTGCCGGACACCTGGATGGCGACCGTCGCCTCCGGCAGGTCGATCGAGAAGTTGGCGACCTTCGACACCACCAGCACGCTCAGCTCGCCCTGCCGGAAGGCCTCGAACAGCTTCTCCCGCTGGGCGTTGGACGTCTCACCCTTGATGACCGGCGCGTCCAGGTGCTCGCCCAGTTCGTCGAGCTGGTCGATGTACTGGCCGATGACGAGGATCTGCTGGCCCTCGAAGCGGCGGACGATCGCCTCCGTCACCTTCTGCTTGGTGGCGGTCGTCGAGCAGAAGCGGTACTTCTCCTCCTGCTCGGCCGTCGCGTACGCCAGCCGCTCGGAGTCGGTGAGGTTCACGCGGACCTCGACGCAGTCGGCGGGCGCGATGTAGCCCTGCGCCTCGATCTCCTTCCACGGCGCGTCGAACCGCTTCGGGCCGATCAGCGAGAAGACGTCGGACTCGCGGCCGTCCTCGCGCACCAGGGTCGCCGTCAGACCGAGGCGGCGCCGGGCCTGGAGGTCGGCGGTGAACTTGAAGACGGGCGCGGGCAACAGGTGCACCTCGTCGTAGAGGATCAGGCCCCAGTCGCGGGAGTCGAACAGCTCCAGGTGGGGGTAGACGCCCTTCCGCTTCGTCGTCAGCACCTGGTACGTGGCGATGGTGACGGGGCGGATCTCCTTCTTGGTGCCGCTGTACTCGCCGATCTCGTCCTCGGTCAGCGACGTCCGCCGCACCAGCTCGTGCTTCCACTGCCGGGCCGAGACCGTGTTGGTGACCAGGATCAGGGTGGTCGACTTCGCCTGCGCCATCGCGCCCGCGCCGACCAGCGTCTTGCCGGCGCCGCAGGGGAGGACGACGACGCCGGAGCCGCCGTGCCAGAAGTTCTCCACGGCCTGCTTCTGGTACGGACGCAGCGCCCAGCCGTCCTCGTGCAGCTCGATCGGGTGCGCCTCGCCGTCCACGTACCCCGCGAGGTCCTCGGCGGGCCAGCCCAGTTTCAGCAGGGTCTGCTTGATCTGGCCGCGCTCGGAGGGGTGCACCTGGACGGTGTCCGGGTCGATGCGGGCGCCGACGAGGGGGGCGACGCGCTTGGAGCGCAGCACCTCTTCGAGGACGGGACGGTCGGTGGTGGTGAGGACGAGTCCGTGCGCGGGGTGCTTGACCAGGCTGAGCCGGCCGTAGCGGTCCATGGTCTCGGCGATGTCGACGAGCAGCGCGTGCGGCACGGGGTAGCGGCTGTACTGCACCAGCGCGTCGACGACCTGCTCGGCGTCGTGCCCGGCGGCGCGGGCGTTCCACAGGCCGAGCGGGGTCACCCGGTAGGTGTGGATGTGCTCGGGGGCCCGTTCCAGTTCGGCGAACGGCGCGATGGCGCGACGGCAGTCGTCGGCCTGCTCGTGGTCGACCTCGAGGAGCAGGGTCTTGTCGGACTGGACGATGAGCGGACCATTCACGCGCGGCTGCCTTTCTGCGACGGGCTCGGCACGGGCACTGCACGGCCAAACGTCCAGTTTGCCTGATCGCATTCCACACCGTTCCCGATGCGCCCCTCAGGGGCGCGGGGAACTGCGCGAGAGACCACGACGAACCCGCACGTACCCCACCCCGCGCTCCCCCCCCGCATCACTCCGCGAGTTCCGCGACACCCGTGATCCGGTGGAGGGGATAGGTGCGGACCTCGTCCGCAGTGTGGTCGTAGGCCGTCACGAACCCACCCTCGACCCGGATCGGAGCGATGACCCGCTGACTGGCGCCACCCTCGGCATTGACGTACCCGATCCACAACGTGTCGTTGGTGAGAACCGCGGCCTGCAGGCCGGCCAGGGTCTCCGCGGCGGTGGTGCGCGGCAGCTCCCCCGGCGTCGCACCCGCCTCCCCGCCGACCGGCTTCCGCGGCGCCGTGAAGGCGAGGTCCCCCGCCCGCACCGCCCGGATCGCGGCAGCGAGCAACGTGTCGTCCGGCACGGGCGGCCCGTCCGGCACCGGCTCGGGAGGCGTCCGCGGAGGCGTGCGGTACGCGTCCGCGCGGGCGATCAGCACATCGCCCTCCGCGGACTCCGCGGCCGGCGCGAACCCCATCGCCCGCAGCCCTTCCAGCAGCGCCGCCGGGTCGGTCCGCGCCGCCAGCACCGTCGGGGCGAGCCGCCGCAGCCCCAGCCCGGCGGCGCGCTTGTCGGCGAGGATCTCGTTCAGCACCGCGTCGTCGTCGCACCGCACGTAGGACGAGGCGGCGCCCACCCGGAGGTGCCCGTGCCGGCGGGCCACGTCGTCGATGAGGTACGCCAGCGGCTGCGGCACCGGCGTACGGGAGTGCGCGGCGAGGAAGGCGTGCAGGTCGGCGGCCGACTGCCCGGCGTCCAGGGCGCGCCGCACCGAGGCGGGCGTGAACCGGTAGACGGTCGCCCCGCCCTTCGACTCCACGTCCGCGAGCACGCCCAGCACGTCGGCGAGCGGCCGCTCCAGCGGGCCGGGCGCGACCGCCGTCAGGTCGGCCTGGAGCAGTACGTGGTCCAGCGGCTCGGGCAGCAGGGGGTCGAGCAGCCGGGCGGCGGCCGCGGCGGCGGTCGCCTGCTCGGCGGGGGAGAGGGCGGGCGGCAAAGGGGTCTGCCGGTGGTGCACGGGCAGCTTGTCGCCCGGCCCCCTCGGCTCGGTCCGCGTGTCCGCGCGCCGGGGCGCGGGCGGCGCGCCGATCAGCGCCCGCCCGTGCGAGGAGAGCGCGCCGCGTCCCGTGACGCCGAGCATCTCGGCCTCCGCCAGCGTCCAGCGGGCCAGCCGCGACCGCAGGTCGTCCTCCCCGCCCGCCCCGCTCGCCCCGTCGGCCGGATACCCCGGCGCCCCGGACCCGCCCGCGCGGGCCGCGACACCCCGCGTCCCCTCGGCGGGCTGCGCCGGCGTCCGGCGGGCGTACGGGGAGGGCGCGCCGCCCCCGGTGCGGTCAGCGCGCGGGGGCCGCTCCCAGCGCAGCCGCGCCAACAGCGACCCGGCGTCCGGAGCGGCGCCCTCCGGGAGTCCCGCCAGCAGGGCCAGCACCCGGTGCCGCACCTCCGGGGCGGCCGAACGGTCCAGCCCAGGACCCAGCGCGGACAGCGTGCGGTCCTTCGCGTCCCGCTCCCCGACCAGCCCCGGCGTCCGGGTCGCCGCCAGCCACGCCGTGGCGAGCCGCGCCCACCGCTCGCCGGCCGGCCCCTCCCGCCACTCGTCGTACGCCGGCGTCGCCGCGTACCGCTCGTCGGCCTCACCGTCGGACGCCAGCAGCCCGGCCGCGTAGGCCAGTTCGACCCAGAACGCGGCCACCGGCTCGGGGACGTCCAGCGCCACCGCGGTCCGCTTGAGGTCCCGTACGCTCAGCCCGCCCGCCCGCAGCACCGCCGGGCCGCCCTCGTGCCAGTCCTTCAGCAGCTCCTCGACGGTCGCCAGCGCCGTGTACGCCTGCCCGGCCGCCGTCGCGTCCACCATCTGCGGCCGGTGTGCGGCGGCCGCCTCCACGGGCGGCGGTACCGGCTCCGTCGTCCGGTGCGCCCGTCCGGCGCGCAGCCGCAGCGCCACCTCGCGGGGCAGGACGACCGTGCCGGGCGCCGTCGGCAGCAGCAGCCCCCGGTCGAGCAGCCAGCGCAGCCGGGGCGCCGGATCGGCGGTGACCTGCCCGTACGGCGGACCCCACACCAGCCGCTCCAGCACCTCCACCGACTCGCTCGGCGCCTGGTCGAGCAGGGCGGACATCCGCTCGGGGTCGTCGAAAAGGCCGGCCAGCGCGTTCAGCGCGGAAACGGAGTCGTGCGTCGACGGCAGCCCGGCCGTCGCCAGGATCTCCTGGACACGGCCCGGCGAGATCCCCGCCCCGGCCTCCCGCACGGTCGGGCCGAGTCCGGTCGGCGACGGGTGCTGTGGCGACGGCGCCAGCAGCTCGCGGGCGGTGCGCACCAGACGCAGCCGATCGTCGCCGCCCCACACCAGGGCCTGCGCGCGGAGCGTGCCGAGGGCGTGCGGCAGCGCGGCGGACACAGCCGGGTCGCCGTCGTCGCCCGCCATCAGACCGAGCAGCTCGGCGTACGTCGCCGGGTCGGACGCGATCGCCAGCGCCTGCGCCGTCTGGAGCGTGAACCGGTCGAGCCGCTCCAGCGCGCGGACCACCGAGGCGCGCGTGCCCGCGCGGGTGGCGAGCTGGGTCAGGTCCGTGGGCACGGGCGTGATGAGATCCGGCCGGCTGCGCAGGAGCGCGGCCAGGGAGACGTCGTCCCGCCCCCGGAGCGCCTCGGCGAGGGATCGGGGGGCCGCCGCGGGATTCTCCTCGGTGCTCATCCGCATCACGTTAGCCGGTGGGTACGTCCGTGGCGTGCCGGCAGTTGGGCCGGGTCGCCGCACTCGCGGTACCGTCGGGCGACGGTGTCCCGACGCATCCGTCCCGGAGGGGACTTCGTGGGTATCGAGAGCGACCAGGTCGTCTACGAGTATCTGAGCCGCGTCGGCGACGTGGCCCAACAGCGGCAGTTGCCGTCGGCGGCGCGGATGCGGCTGGTCGCGGAGCTGCGTGACGAGATCGACCGGCGCCGTGCCAAGGCCGTGGTGGACTCGCCGGCGGCGGTGCGGCGCATCGTCGCGCGGATGGGGACGCCGACGGAGGTGGTCTCCAAGGCGGAGGGCTCGACGGGCGGTTCCGCGTCGCGACCCGCATCCGGATCCGCGCCGGGCGCGTCGGAGGAGCGGCCGGCGGGTGTTCCCGTGCAGCCGGTGGGCAAGGCGGGCGGGGTGTTCCGGAAGGTCGTTCCCCGGCCTCGGTCGTCCACGCCCGAGCCCGCGGCTCCGCCCGCCGCCCCGGCCGACGTGCCGTCGCCCCCGCACCGGGCCGGTCTCGACGAGGTCGGCGACAGCGGGAGTCAGCCCGACTGGTGGCGGGTGGACAGCAGTCCCTTCGGGGTGGGGGACGAGGTGCCGGGCTTTGTGGGCGGGGTGGAGATCCCCGAGCTTCTGAAGCGGCCGGCGTCGAAGGAGGAGCCGACGGCCGAGACGCCGCCCGCTGCCGAGGCGGTGGAGGCGGCCGAGGAGGTTCCCGCCCCCGGGCGGCGGAGGTTGATGCGGCTGCCGTCCCGGCGGTGGAGCAATCCGCTGCTGCTGATCGCTGCTGCGTCGCTGGTCGTGGGTGCTGTGCTGGGGAACTGGTTCGCGCTGATCCTGGGGTGGCTGATCGCGTACGCCTCGCGCCGGCTGACGCCGGGGGAGGTCAAGGCGGCGGTGGTCGTCCTGCCAGGGCTGTCGCTGATCGGGGGGATGGTCTGGCTGTGGGGGCGCGCGGTGGGGAGATGGGGCGCCCCCATCGCCGAGGGACAGATGAACGTGGCTCTCACGGAGACATGGCCGTGGGTGATCCGCACGGCGGCGGTGACGTCGTCGCTGTTCTTGGTGTGGCGGTCACAGCGGCAACGCTGAGAGGTGTTCCGGAGTGCTGGGGCATCCGCGCATCCGGCGCAGCGGCTGCGCCCTCCAGGGGCGCGGGGAACTGCGCGACCGGCCACAGCCCGCCCGCACCGGCGCTGCGGGGGTGTCGCTGTGCCCACCCGTGCCGCCCTGGGGGCACCTCCCAGGCCCTTGAGGCGCTTGAGGGGCACGGATGCCCGCGGTTGGCGGTGGGGCGCTTTCAGCGGCGGTGACGAAAGCACCCTCAGGGGCGCGGGGAACTGCGCGACCAGCCACGGACCGCCCGCACCCGCCGCTGCGGGGGTGCCGCACGCGTCCTCCTGCCCCCATCGCTCCCGGGGACCTCTCAGCGGCCGTGGCGGCTGCGCCCTCAGGGGCGCGGGGAACTGCGCGACCAGCCACGGACCGCCCGCACCCGCCGCTGCAAAGGCGCCGCGCGCCGGTCGCGATGCTGGTCGGCGGGCCGGACCCGGAGAGGCGTGGCGCACAATGGCGCGCATGGCCAACGTGACCCCGCCCGCCCCGCCCGCCCCGTCCGGCAGGACCGCCGCTCCTACCGTCGGCTTCGATCTCGACATGACGCTCATCGACTCGCGGCCCGGGATCCGGGCCTGTTACGTGGCTCTGGCCGAGCGGACCGGGACCTACGTCGATGCCGATCTCGCCGTCAGCCGGCTGGGGCCTCCGCTGGTGGACGAGCTGGTGAACTGGTTCCCGCCGGAGCGGGTCGAGGAGGTCGCGGAGCTGTACCGGGCGATGTACCCCGAGTACGCGATCACGCCGACGCTCGCCCTGCCCGGAGCGCGGGACGCGATAGCCGCCGTGCGGGCGCGGGGCGGGCGGGCGATCGTGGTGACCGCGAAGTACGAGCCCAACGCCAAGCTGCACCTCGCGCACCTCGGCATCGAGCCGGACGCGGTGATCGGCGACCTGTGGGCCGAGCAGAAGGCGCTGGCGCTGCGCGAGCACGGCGCGTCCGTGTACGTCGGCGACCACACCGGCGACGTGCGCGGGGCGCGCACCGCGGGCGCGGTGTCGGTCGCGGTGGCCACCGGACCGTGCGACGCGGCGGAACTCCGGGAGGCCGGCGCGGACACGGTCCTCACCGATCTGACGGAATTCCCCCGCTGGTTTTCGGACTACTGCTCGGACAACTGACCGGAAACCGCACGAGCGGCCCGGTCCCGCCGTCGCCCCGCGGCGGCGGAACGCAGTACGCCCGCACCGGCGATGACGAATCCGACGCCCATGAGCATGCTCAATCCGAACATGTACGTCGGAAAGGGCGTCGTTCCGAGGAACAGCGGGGCGACCGTGACCAGAGTGGCCACGGCGCCGGCGAAGAAGACGAGAGCGCCGGCACGGACCAGACCGTCACCGGGCTGGGCGGAATTCGCTTGGGTTTTGTCACGCACCGGACCAGGGTAGTTCCCTGCGCGAGGGAACGACGCGGTGACGTCTTGTCACCGGCCCGAAGACCATTAGCCTTGGTACCGGCGGGTCATCGGGCCCGCCCGAGTGCTATCAAGAGCCGTTTTCCATGCAGTTTTCCCGACGAGTACGAGGGCGAGGACAGACGTGCCTACCGGCAAGGTCAAGTGGTTCAACGGGGAGAAGGGCTTCGGCTTTCTCTCCCGTGACGACGGCGGTGACGTCTTCGTGCATTCCTCGGTCCTCCCCGCCGGAGTCGAGGCCCTGAAGCCGGGCCAGCGCGTGGAGTTCGGCGTGGTCGCCGGGCAGCGAGGCGACCAGGCCCTCTCCCTGACCATCCTGGATCCGACCCCGTCGGTCGCGGCCGCCCAGCGCAAGAAGCCCGACGAGCTGGCCTCGATCGTGCAGGACCTCACGACAGTGCTGGAGAACATCACGCCGTCGCTGGAGCGGGGCCGTTACCCGGACCGCGCGGCCGGCAAGAAGATCGCCGGACTGCTCCGCGCGGTCGCCGACCAGCTCGACGTCTAGACCCCCGTCACGGGAGGGACCCCGCACGGGAGGACCCCGGCACGGGCCGGACCCCCGTCACGGGAACCGCAGCGCGTCCGGGCCGAGGGGAGGCACGAGCCCCTCGGCCGCCGCGCGCGTGAGCAGCCCGCGCACGGCCGCGTAGCCGTCGTCGCCGAGGTTGGCGGTGAACTCGTTGACGTACAGCCCGATGTGCTGGTCGGCGACGGCCGGGTCCATCTCCTGGGCGTGCTCCATCACGTACGGGCGGGAGGCCTCCGGGTCGTCCCAGGCCGCCCGCACGGACGCGCGGACCGAGTCCGCGAGCCGGGTCAGCGTCTCCTCGCCGAGCGCGCGCCGCGCGAGGATCGCGCCGAGCGGGATCGGCAGCCCGGTGGTGTTCTCCCAGTGCTCGCCCATGTCCGCGAGCTTGTGCAGCCCGTAGTTCCGGTACGTGAAGCGCGCCTCGTGGATGACGAGACCGGCGTCGACCTTCCCGTCCCGTACGGCGGGCATGATCTCGTGGAACGGCATCACCACGATCTCGCCCACACCTCCGGGGACGACGTCCGCCGCCCAGAGCCGGAACAACAGGTACGCGGTCGACTTCTCGCTCGGCACCGCGACCGTGCGGCCCGTGAGGTCCACGCCCGGCTCCCGGGTCAGCACCAGCGGCCCGCAGCCCCGCCCCAGGGCGCCCCCGCAGGGCAGCAGCGCGTACTCGTCGAGGACGTACGGCAGCACCGCGTACGACACCTTCAGCACGTCCAGCTCGCCGCGCTCGGCCATGCCGTTGGTGATGTCGATGTCGGCGAAGGTGACGTCGAGGGCGGGCGCGCCCGGCACGCGGCCGTGGGCGAGGGCGTCGAAGACGAAGGTGTCGTTCGGGCAGGGCGAGTAGGCGATGCGCAGCCGCTGCTGCTCACTGGTGGTCATGCCGTGTTCCAACTCTCCAGTACGGGCGCGAGCTTCCCGAAGCCCTCGGTGAGGGCGTTCAGGGCGTCGCCGATGCGCCAGGCGGCGCGGTCGCGCGGGCCGACAGGGTTCGAGACCGCCCGTACCTCCAGGACGGGCACGCCCTGCGCGGCGGCGGCCTCGGCGACGCCGAAGCCCTCCATGCCCTCGGCGAGGGCGCGGGGATGGCGGGCGCGCAGGGCGTCCGCGCGGGCGGCGGTGCCGGTCACCGTGGACACGGTGAGGACGGTGCCGGTGCGCGCGCCGGACGCGGCGGCGACCGCCTCGGCGAGGGACGCGGGCGGGTGGTGGGTGACGGTGCCGAAGCCGAGCTCGGTCACCGGCAGGAATCCCTCTGCCGTCTCGGCGCCCAGGTCCGCCGCGGTGATCGCGTCGGCGACGACGAGGGACCCGAGGGGCGCGTGCGGCGCGAAGCCGCCGCCGATCCCCGCGCAGACGACGAGGCCGTAGGGACGGCCCTCCAGGGCGGCGGCGGTCAGTGCGACGGCCGTGGACGCGGCGGCGAGCGCCGGGCCGACCCCGGCGGCGAGCAGGGCGGGTCCGCCGGCGGTCTCGTGCACGACCGCGCCGGGCAGTTCCCGCTCCCGCACCGGCCCCGGGAACGCCTCGGCCACCGCGTCCCGCTCGGCGGGGACCGCGGTGGCCACGAGAACGCGTGCGAGGGACGTGATCAGCCCTCGTCCTTCTTCAGCCGGAAGGACCACAGACCGGTGGCCTCGTTCTCGCCACCCTCCTTGATCGACACCAGGGTCGAGTCGCCCTGGGCGCCGTACTGGGCGTTGAAGAACACGCTGCCCGGGATGGACTGGTAGGTGTTGTTCTTCATGGGATCGACCAGCGGCTGACCGTTCAGCAGGATCGTCCAGCTGTTGTCGGCGATCTCCGGGTCGACGCCGAAGCGGACGGTCTCCAGCGGATCGACCTCGATCTCGTCGATGTCCTTGTCCTGGAGGCACTTGTTGAGAACCTCGGTGGTGAGGGCCTTGCCCTCGCCACCGCAGGTCGCCTCGGAACTCACCGAGTCGCTGCCCACCGTGACGGTGGCCATCGCCGTGGGCTTGTCGCAGGCGGACAGGACGAGCAGTCCGGCGGATACGGCGCCGGCGGCGGCGACGGCGCGGCGGCGTCGCACAGCGGATTGCAACGTGGTCATGGCGGAAGGCTATCGGGCAGGTGTGCACCGTCCGCCACGTGGGGTACGGCGTGGCCCCCGGTTACGCCACTCGCGGGCGTCCCGTGTGCCCCTGACGGGCCGAACGGAGCAGCCCGCGGATCGTCGTCAGCCAGCCCGTGCCGACGATCGCGGCGCCCACCGCGAGCCCCAGACCGCCGATCAGCGGCATCGCGATGCCGATCGCGCCGCCCAGCACCCACGACATCTGGAGCAGCGTCTCCGACCGGGCGAACGCGGACGTCCGCACGTGTTCCGGCACGTCCCGCTGGATCAGCGCGTCCAGCGACAGCTTGGCCAGCGCCTGCGCGAACCCGGCGACCGCCGCGAGACACGCCACCAGCACCGCGCTGAAGAACACCGCCGCCGTGACCGCGGCCCCCAGCACCACCGCCACCACCGTCACGATGATGATCTCCGGTGCGCGGGACCGCAGCCCCGCCCCGACCGCCGTGCCCAGCGCGTTGCCCGCGCCCGCCGCCACGCCGACGATGCCCAGCGACACCGCCGCGCTCTGGCCCGTCATCGGGTGCTCGCGCAGCAGGAACGCCAGGAAGAAGATGAGGAAGCCGGTGAGGCAGCGGATGGAGGCGTTGGCGGCCAGCGCGTGGGTGACCGCAGGGCCGACCGTGCGCAGTCCCGGCTTTTCGACCTTGCGGTGCGGGCCGTGCAGATGCCGCTCGTCGGCGGCGAGCAGCGCCACGGCCTCGCCCTTGGCGGAGTCCACCTTCGCCGGCAGCCGGAACGACAGCAGCATGCCCGTCACGAACAGCACGAACGCCCCGTACAGCGGCCAGCGCGGCCCGATCTGCTGGAGCCCCGCGCCGATCGGCGCGGCGATGCCGGTGGCGAGCAGCCCGCCGAGGGTCACCCGCGAGTTCGCCTTCACCAGGGAGAAGGCGGGCGGCAGCAGTCGCGGCACGACGGCGCTTCTGACCACCCCGTACGCCTTGGACGCCACCAGGACGCCCAGCGCCGCCGGGTACAGCTCCAGGCCGCCGCTGACCACCGCGCCGGTCAGCACCAGCGCGAGCAGCGCACGTGCGAGCATCGCGCCCGCCATGGCGGCCCTGCGGCCGTGCGGCAGCCTGTCCAGCAGCGGGCCGACGACCGGGGCGAGCAGCGTGAACGGCGCCATCGTGATGGCCAGGTAGAGGGCGACGCGCCCGCGCGCCTCGTCGGTGGGGACGGAGAAGAACACGGTGGAGGCCAGCGCCACGGTGATCATCACGTCGCCCGCGCCGTTCACCCCGTGCAGTTCGATCAGCTTGCCGAGGCCGGACTCGCCCGCGCCGTGCGCGTGGGTCGCCTTGCGGATGCCGCGGGCGGTTCCGGTCACGGGGAAGCGAAGTGCCCGGCCGAGCGCACCGAGACGGCCGCCCGCCCGGACCGAGCCGAGGCGCCGGCCGCGTCCCTTCTCCCCCGAGGGCCCACCGGTACCGGTGGCGCCCTGGGGTGTCCTCGCGGTAGCCACGACGTCATAGTGCCCCGAGATGGCGGTACGTAGTGCCGTTACACCGGGGACGGGGCCTCCGGTGCCGCTGTACGGCCGAACGCGCCGGGGTGCGGACGAAGGGTCCGCGGACGTCCGCCGTCGCCCGCCCGCCGCCGCCCGTCGGCGCCCGACAAACCGGCGCGCGCCGTTCCGTAACAACCGTCGGTGTAGGCCCAGCGCACGCGAGCAGGTAGCGTGCGTATCTCAGCCATCCCGCAGAATGGATGGTGGGCGCGCCCGAGCACGATGCGGCGCGGACGTCGACGCGGTCCCCCGGTCCGCTCCGTCCGCCCCCCGCGCTGGGAGTGGCGCACTTGTGAGACGGCGTAGGAGAGAAGCGATACCTGTGAGCGCAGCGACAACGCGAAGCCGCACCCCCGACCGTCTGTGCGCCGAGGCCGTCGACCTCGCCCGCGCCGCAGCCGAGGAGGCCGCCGCGCCCGGGGTCCTGGGCGAGCACGAGGGGATGGTCTCCGAGGGCGACCGCGTCGTCACGCACTTCTTCGGGTGCCGCGAGCTCGGCTACCGCGGCTGGCGCTGGGCCGTCACCGTCGCCCGCGCCTCCCGCGCCAAGATCGTCACGGTGGACGAGGTCGTCCTGCTGCCCGGCCCCGACGCCGTCCTGGCACCCGAGTGGGTGCCGTGGAGCGAGCGGCTGCGCCCCGGCGACATGGGTCCCGGCGACCTGCTGCCCACCGAGGCCGACGACCTGCGCCTGGAGCCCGGTTACACCGGCGCGGAGGAGCCGCCGCCGAACTCGGCGCTCACCGAGGACCTGGCGGACCTCGCGGACGCCGAGGACGCCGAGGTCACCGGCGGCACCCCCGCAGAGCAGACCGTCACCCCGTCCCGCGGCACGATCGCCGCGGTCGCCGAGGAACTGGGCATGCGCCGCGCCCGCGTCCTCTCCCGCTACGGTCTGCACGCCGCGGCCGACCGCTGGGAGGAGGCGTTCGGCCCGAAGACCCCGATGGCGCAGGCGGCCCCCGCCTCCTGCATGTCCTGCGGCTTCCTCGCCCCGATCGGCGGCTCGCTGGGCCAGGCGTTCGGCGTGTGCGCCAACGAGTTCTCCCCGGCCGACGGCCGGGTCGTCTCCCTCGCCTACGGCTGCGGCGGGCACTCGGAGGCCGCGGTCATGCCGAAGCCCCCGCAGCCGGCTCCGCCGGTCATCGACGAGACCCGCGTCGACCCCTTCCCCCTCCGCCCGTCCCCCGACTCCGGCTCGGTCCCGGCCACGGAGGACGCGTCGTCGGCGGATCTGGGGCATTCCTGAGCACACCGGCAGCGTGATGAGGTGGGTGGTGTCGGGGGCCTTCGCCTCCTTCTGCCTGGCCCTGGTGTGGGGTGGGGTCGCCGGGCTGCGCACCGGGTGGATCCATCTGGGAGCGGGCCGGCGTCCTGCGGCCCGTGCCGCATGGGCTGGGCCTCGTGTTCACCGGGAGCGGCCTGCTCTGTCTCACGGGCGTGCTCGCTTTCGTCCCGGTGGGTGACGCGTTGGCGTACCTCCTCACCATCGGCGTCTGCCTGTTCCTGACCGGGACCCTCCTGCTCGGCGTGTCACGCTTTCCGGACCGGGGGTAGCACTCCACCGGCTCCACCGGTGGAGCGAGTTCAGGCGCGTACCGCCTTCATGGCCTCGTCCAGGACGGCGCTCAGTTCGCGCAAGGCTTCCCGAGCGGTCGCCGCGTCCTCGTGTTCCAGGTTGCTCCTGGCGCGGGCGTGACGGGCGGCGAGGTCGGGACGGCGGGCGATCTCGATGTCCCGCGCCCAGGCCAGTACCCAGCTCCGTACCGGGCTGAGGGACCGCCACTCCACGGCCTTGGCGAAGGCGTCGTCCTTCGTCCGTTGCATCTCGGGCAGGCGCTTGGGGGTTACGACGGCGAGGGCGGCCCGCAGGGCGTCGGGGGTCTGCTCGGGATGGGGAACCAGCTCGTGCCCGTGCTCGGACCGAGTGCCCATGAGCGTCCTTCTCCTAGTTCAAGGGGGGTGCACAGAGGCCCGGTCAGGGATCCAGTGGCAGCGGGACCTGCTCCGCAGCCGGTCCCAGGTACGTGTACTCGGTGGCCCGCGCGATGCCGACGGCGTCCAGGCGCTGCCTGAATCGGACCCGGAAGTGGACGTTGTCCCCGAGGCCGGGACGCATGCGGAGCAAGGTTTCGGGTTCCTCGAAGTGGACGTCGTAGGCGGGAGCGTTCTTCGCCGTGCCCGTTTTCACCTTGACCCAGCCGCTCTCCCGCAGTTCCGTGATGCGGCCGGAAATGGTCATCTCCTGGTCGCGGGACCGGGTCTCGCGGAGACGGTGGACGTATCGCCGGCCGCGTTCGCCGAGCCGGGCGCTGCGCACGCCGCCGTCCGCGTCGTACCAGGTCACGTTCAGTTCCAGCGTGTACTTGTCCAGCGCGCGGGCCACGGTGTCCACCGAGTCGAAGAGTCGGGACCACTCTCGGACGTCTTCCTCGGACTCCAGCGCGTCCAGGAGCCTGGTGAAGGTCTGCATGCCGGTGTTGGTGGCGGAGGTGGCGGGAGCGTCCAGGACCGGCTCGTCAGGCCCGTACGCCGCGGCGACGGGGCGGGCGTGGATCACGGTGCTGCCCGCGGAGAGGCCGGTGAGCTCCAGCTGCACTGGGGTCCCCGCCGCGGCGGAGACGGCTTTCTCCACGGGATCGAGGAGAGCGTCACCCCACTGGAAGCGCAGGGCGCCGCCCTCGGTGTCCGGCCCGGTGAGCCGAAGCCGCAACTCTTCGTCGAGGTGCGCGTTCGGCTCGTACTCCCGTGCTGCGGCGAGTCGGCTCGCCCGGTGATCGGCCTCGACCTCGTCGTCGCTGCGATCCTCCGTTCCCATCTCCTCCAGCAGCCGACGAGCGTTCCAGTCGGCGTTCGGATCATCCTCGCGGAGGGCGCGCCAGTGCTCGCGCCAGCTGTCGCCGGTAGTCACAGTCGCACCTCCAGGTATCCACGTGCCGGAATGGCACTGGCCTCGGACGGGGAGCGATCCGCCTGGCCGGGCAGCCGGCAGCGCTGCCACCAGTCGTCCCACACCCCTCTTTGCATGAAGTATGTCCGTTCCTCGGCGGTCATGTGCTCAGGCCGGAAGACGTGGCCGACCGGCTGGTAGCCGACTCTGACCGGCGAGACCCCGTACTTCCGCTTGATGCTGTCGCGGCTCTTGAACGCGTCGGTCAGCCATCTTGAGCCCGGCCTGCCGCGTACCGCCCGCTCGGCCCGGATGTCGATCAGGAGGGTGGCGTCGATGTTGCGAGGGTCGAGTTTCGTACTGATGAAGCTGCCGCCGAGCCACAGCCTGTGGATGAGGGGGAGGCCGTTGAGATCGTCTCGGTATGCCTCCTCCAGGGTGAGGAATCGGTTGAGATAGCGGTGCAGTCCGGCCCATAGATCCCACCGGGTGCTGGAGTCTCTGAACTCCGGAGCACTGACCAGCATGGACTGCGCGGCTTGGAAGGAAACCGAGTAGCGGCCCTGGGGGAGGAACCCGGAGGCGGTGAAGGATGGCAGCACGTGAGTCCTGAGGCAGCGGCGGGCGCGGAAGCGCCCGTGTTCGAGGTTAGAGGCGACCTGGATCTGTTGTACGGCAGTTGCCGCAGTGGGTCTCGGTTTCGGGGGCGCGGAAGGCGTGGTCGCAGCCGTCGCAGTTACGCAGCCGGTGGCGGGGCGGTGGTGGGGGACCGGCCGGGGTGCGGTACGGGGGTGGGGGTGGCAGCTGGGCTGTGAGGCGGTGGGCGAGGAGGGCGGCGGGACGGCGGAGGGGGTCGTCGGGGAGGTCGGTGGTGAGGGCGTGGCGGACGGTGGTGGGGGTGACCTCGCGTTCGAGCCAGGCGATGACGCCGGGGGCGAGGTGTGCGGTGTCGGTGGCGGAGAGGAGGAGGCGGGGGTCGTGGCGGCGCAGGCCGGTGAGGAGGTCGGTGGCCTGCTGGTGGAGGGCGGTGGCGGCGGCCTGGGTGGGCTGAGGGACGGCGGGGAGGGCTTTGCGGGGGCGGGGTTCCGGCCTGTGCGCGGTCCGGGGCGGTGTGGGGCAGCCGGTGTCGGCCGGCTCGCGCCGGTGGCCGGGTTGGTTGCAGGAGATGGTGCGGGTGATGATCCGGCCGGTGGCGGTGCGGACGCGTTCGCGGCGGAGGTAGCCGTGGGTCTCCAGCTCCCGCAGGGCGGCGGCGATGCGCGTGGTGCCTTCCTTGAAGCGGGAGGCGAGGCTCTTGATGTCCGCGGGGGTGCCGGTGGGGAGCGACTGGATGTGGCAGCCGAGGCCGATCGCGAGAAGCGAGAGCTCTTTGTGCTGGGTGAGGTGGTTGCCGATCACCACGAAGCGGGTGGTGTGGCGGGTGTTCTCGTGGATGACGCCGCCGGTGTGGTGGCGCGATCGGGCCGGATTGCCGGTGAGGGCTGACTGGGCGCGCGGGGGCGCGCTAGGGTTTTGGGTACCCATCGGGAAGCCTCATTCTTCCTTGGTGGTCAGGCCCTCGCACCGGGATGCCAGTCCCGGCGGGGGCCGAAGTCTTTTCGGGGTGTGTGCGCTGAGCGTAGAGGCGTCCGGGGCTCGAAAATCCAGTTGAGCGGGTGATGTTCACCCGCCCGAGTGATCGCGCGCCTCGGGCGGGAGGGGTGGGGCTTGGTGGGGTGATTTCCCCCAAGTTCTTGTTTGGTAAGGCGCCGACGGCACCGGAGCATCAAGTCCCGGGTTCCGGTGGCTCAGCGGTGGTCGGGCCGGTCCGATGGGCGTATGCCGCTAGGCGGGCGGCGAAGTCGCGCATCAGGGCGCGGAGTTCGGCCGGGTGGTCGATGACGAACGGGCGATCCAGGGCGGCCAGGACGGACGGCAGCCAGTCCAGGCGTTCCGCGCGCACCTCCACCCGCAGCCACCCCGGCTCGGTTTCCTCCAGGGTGGCGACCGTCGCGGGCAGGTGGGCGCGGAGATGCTCGGGCGTCGCCTGCACGCGCAGGGCCACCTCGTACCGGTACGCGGCCGTCGCGAAGCCCGTCACCACGCGCTCCGCCGGGTCCGGACCCTCAGGCGCCTCGAACGAGCCGGGCAGGGAGCGTGCGCCGGCGATCCTGTCGAGCCGGAACGTACGGTCCTCGTCGCGGTCCGCGTCCCTGCCCGTGACGTACCACCGGCCCCCGTGCACCACGATCCCGTACGGGTGCAGGGTGCGGTCGCCGTGCCGCCCCTCGCGGTCGGCGTAGCGGACCGAGACCGGCCGGTGGTGGTGCACCGCGTCGGCCAGGGTGAGTAGCACTCCCGCGTCCGGGCTCGCGGACTCCCCGGGCCCCTCCGTGAAGGACAGGGACTCCAGCAGGGCATCCAGTCGCCGGGTCAGGTGCCGGGGCAGCACCCGCCGGATCTTCGCCGCCGCCGTCTCGTTCGCCGTGCGCTGCGCCGCCGTCAGCCCCGCCCCACGCCCGGCGACCAGGCCGAGCAGCACCGCCAGCGCCTCCTCGTCGCCGAACATCAGCGGCGGCACCCGGTAGCCCGGTCCCAGCCGGTAGCCGCCGTAGCGTCCGCGTACCGACTCCACCGGTACGTCCAGGTCGATCAACTGGCCCACGTACCGCCGCACGGTGCGTCCGTCCACACCCAGTCGGTCGGCCAGTTCGGCCACCGTGCGGGTGCCGCCCGACTGCAACAGCTCCAGCAGGGTCAGCACACGGGCGGCGGGTCGGGGCACGGGCACCAAGCTAGTGCGGATACCGGGCGGATTCTGTCCGCTATTGCTCCTACGGTCGGCCGAGCACGCCATCCGTACGGCCGAGGAGTCTCCCCATGCAGTTCGCATCCGTCCGTGTCATCACCGCCGACGTGGCCCGCCTCGTCGCCTTCTACGAACGCGTCCTGGGCGTGTCTGCGACCTGGGCCACGGAGCATTTCGCCGAGGTGAGGACCGACGGCGCCACCCTCGCGATCGCCGGCACCGCCACCGTCCGGATGTTCGCCCCCGGCTCCGCCCGCCCGGCGGACAACCACAGCGCGATCGTCGAGTTCGTCGTCGACGACGTGGACCGCGTCCACAAGGAACTGGCCGACGTCCTCACCGACGTCGTCAACGGCCCCGCCACCATGCCGTGGGGCAACCGCTCGCTGCTGTTCCGCGACCCCGACGGCAACCTCCTCAACTTCTTCTCCCGCTGACGGAACGTGTGTGTCCGGTCACTGTCCGGGAGTTGTCCGTAGCCGTCGGGACCGTATCCGCCGTTGGTGCCGGTAGGCGCGTGTGCGTCACGGACGGTTCCGAGGGAGAGGTGCGGGATGACGGCGGTGGAGGCGGAGTCGGGCCGGGTCGAGGGCGAGGCGGACGAGCCGGGCTGGGAGGTCGATCCCGACGACGAGTGGGGCGTCGCGGTCATCACGACCGTGGGCCGCCAGATCAAGCTGCGCCGTGAGGCGGCGGGCCTGCGGGTGCCCGACTTCGGGCGGGCCGTCGGCTACGGCGAGGACATGATCTACAAGATCGAGAGCGGCAAGCGGATTCCGCGCCAGGAGTTCCTGGACCGGGCGGACGAGGTGCTGGAGGCAGGGGGCCTCCTGTCGGCCGCGTGGGAGGACGTCAAGAAGGTCCGCTATCCGAAAAAGGTGCGTGCGCTAGCGAAGCTCGAGGCGCAGGCGGTGGAGATCGGCATCTACGAGAGCCACAGCATCCACGGCTTGTTGCAGACGCCCGAGCATGCGAAAGCCCTGTTCGAGGCCATGCAGCCGCCGTACTCACCGGACGAGGTCGAACGCATGGTTGCGGCGCGCGTCGCCCGGGCGTCGGTCTTCGACCGCTCGCCCGCGCCCGCGCTGAGCTTCGTCCTCGAAGAGGCGGCGCTGAGGCGACCCATCGGCGGCAGAATGGTGCAACGACGGCAGTTGGAGCGGCTGTTGGAGGTGGCGCGCCTGCACAGCGTGATGCTTCAAGTCATGCCGTTGGACTGCGAGTCGCACTCCGGCATGGACGGCAGGATCGAGCTGCTGAAGTTCGCGGACGGGACAGCGGTCGGCCGCTCCGACGGCGCGTTCTGTGGTCGGCCGACAACTGAGCTGAAACACCTACGTGTTCTCGAACTGCGGTATGCAACCATCCGAGCCCAAGCGCTGTCTCCGCGCGAAACGCTGACCTTCATCGGACAACTGCTGGGAGAAACATGAGCAGCGAGCTCAACTGGTTCAAGAGCAGCTACAGCAGCGGCAACGACGGCAACTCCTGCGTCGAACTTGCCCTCACCCCTCGTACCGTCCACGTCCGCGACTCGAAGGACCCCGCCGGCCCTCGGCTGGCCTTCGCCCCGGCTGCGTGGGCGCGTTTCCTGCCGTACGTGTCCGGCGACTGACCGCGCTCCGGTCCGCCCGCTCCAGCAGCAGGCGGACCGGGTCGTCCAGGCCGGGGGCCGCCTTCCAGGTCTGTCGGCTTGGTCAGCACCCGATGGCGTGAACCTGGGTGAGTTCCGACCCTGGGATGGCCGGTCGGCCGGTTGTGTGGATGCCGTATGCATCACCAACCGCCCTGCTCCCCGAACGGAACGGCCATGTCGGCATCGCCGGAACAGGATCTCTACGTCATCGAAGTCGAGCCGGAGGTCCGGGCATGGCTGGAGACTCTTCCGCTCCCGGACTACCGAGCCGCCGAACGGTTCGCGGACCGGCTGGCCACAGAGGGGCCCGCGCTGCCGTTCCCGCTGGCCAGTCACCTCGGTGACGGGCTCAGAGAGCTGCGGATCGGGCCGGTGCGCGTCACCTACTGGTTCGCCCCCGGCCGACGAGCCGTCCTCCTCACCGTCTTCCGTAAGACCAGAATGCGTGAGAGAGACGAAGTGCTGAGAGCCCAGCGAGCGAGGAAACTGTGCGAGGCGGAGCACTCTCCGGCCGGTGAGCACGCCGTCTACGGTAGGGACGAGGAGGCGCGATGAGCAGCGGGTACCACACGAGCTGGAAAGTGCCGTCGGAGCACCGTGAGGACCCGGCGTACCGCGCTGCGGGCCGGCGCATGGACTTCGCCCAGGCCGTGTACGACCGGCGATCCGTCCTCGGCTGGTCCACCGCGGAGCTCGCCCGGCGTGCTGAGCTCTCCGAGGAGGACGTCGAGGCCATCGAGGAGAGCAGTGTCGAGCCCACGCTGGAACTGATCGAACGACTGGCCACGGCACTGGAAGCCGGTGCCCGGATCGACCCTCGCAGCAGTCCCGAGTTCCGGTTCGAGGGATACGCGGCCTGATCCGGCGCTACGACGAACCCCCGAGGCGGCCGGGGGCCGCCTCGGGGGCGCGTGCGGGGGGTTGCGGGGCCCGGTGTCAGAGAGAGACGCCGTTGGCGCGCAGGAACTTCGCCGGGTCGACGGCGGAGCCGTAGTTCGGGGTGGTGCGGATCTCGAAGTGCAGGTGGGGGCCGCTGGAGTTGCCGGTGTTGCCGGACAGGGCGATCTTCTGGCCGGTCTTGACGACCTGGCCGACCTTCACGTTCACGGACGACAGGTGGGCGTACTGGGAGTACGTCTTGTTGCCGTGCTTGATCACGACGGCGTTGCCGTAGGCGGGGCCGTCACCGGCGCCGTTGCCGCCGGCCTTGACGACCGTGCCGCCGTGGGCGGCGACGACCGGGGTGCCGGTCGGGACGGCGTAGTCCTGGCCGGAGTGCTTGGAGGCCCACATGCCGCCGTTCTGGGCGAAGCTCGCGGACAGCTTGTAGCTCTTGACCGGGGAGACCCAGGACGCGGTGGACTTCTTGGCGGCCTCGGTCGCCTTCTTCACCGCGGAGGACTTCACGGCCTGCGTCTTCGCGGCCTCGGCCTGTGCGGCGGCCTGCGCCTGGACCGACGTGGCGGTGCCGGACGCGGCGGAGTTGCCGGAGGCGGCGACCGCGACCCCGGCTCCCAGGACGGCCGTGGAGCCCAGACCGGCTGCCATGACGGCGGCGCGGGTGCGGGTGACGGTCATGCGGGGGAAACGGGACGTGACGCGCTCGAACATCGAAACCTCATGGGGGAGGGGACGGGGGGATGCCATCGGCGGAACGGGGTCCGTGCCGTGATGGCTGTTCCTTGGTAACCGCCCCCGGCCAAATGCCGCAAAGGTGTGACCTACGACGAAACGTCGTACATAGGGCATGAGATGCACGTCTCTTGACGGAGCCCCTCAGAAGGGGCAAAACCGCCATTTCAAGCCGATCGGTCAGGCTAATGCCCTTTATGTCCGATTTGAAATCGGGCATTTCTTCACTATTCCGGGTAGTACACCCGTCGGGCCCTGTGGAGCATGTCACCGAGGGCCTTACGTGAATGTGGCGTGGGTCTCCGTATTCGGCGCCGCAGGGCCGCTGCTCAGGTGCCGAACAGTTCCAGCGACAGCCAGAGGGCGGCCGTGGACACCACGAGCGCGGCCGGGACCGTGGCCAGCCCGAGCAGGGTGAAGCGCGCCAGGCTCACCTCGTGCTCGTGGTGGTGGACGATGCGCCGCCACAGCAGGGTGGCGAGCGAGCCCGCGTAGGTGAGGTTCGGGCCGATGTTCACGCCGAGCAGGACCGCGAGGACCGCGCCGGGGCCGGACGGCGCGGCCATCGGGACCAGGGCGAGCACGGCGGGCAGGTTGTTGATCAGGTTGGCCAGCAGGGCCGCCAGCGCGGCGACCGCCAGCAGGGACAGCAGCCCGGTGCCGTCGGGCAGGACCGCGTCCAGCGCGTCGCCGAGACCCTGGTCCAGCACCGCCCGCACGACCACGCCCAGCGCCAGCACGAACGCCAGGAACGGCAGGTCCACGGCACGCAGCAGCCGGACGACGCTGGTACGGCGGCGCGTCAGGGCCCGTACCGCCATCACGCCCGCCCCGGCCGCCGCCGCCCACGCCGGGTCGATCCCGACGGCGGACGTCACCGCGAACCCGGCGAGCGTCGCCGCCACCGTGACCAGCGCGAACAGCGGCATCTCCACCGGGTCGTCCGCCGTGTCCGGCGCGGTGGGTCCCGCCGCGAGGTCGGCGGCGAAGAAGCGGCGGAAGACGACGTACTCCACGGCGATCGCCGCCAGCCACGGCAGCAGCATCAGCAGCGCGAACCGCGTGAAGGTCAGGCCGGTCGCGGTGAACGCGAGCAGGTTCGTCAGGTTGGACACCGGCAGCAGCAGGGACGCCGTGTTGGACAGGTGCGCGCCCGCGTACACGTGCGGGGCGGGGCGGGCGCCCATGCGGGTCGCGGTGGCGAACACGACCGGCGTCAGCAGCACCACCGTCGCGTCGAGGCTGAGCACCGCCGTGATCAGCGACGCCAGCGCGAACACCGCGCCCAGCAGCCGGCGCGGGCGGTGGCGCGACCAGCGGGCCATCCAGGTGCCGCACGCGTGGAAGAGGCCCTCCTCGTCGCACAGCTTGGCCAGCACCAGGACGGCGGCGAGGAATCCGATCACCGGGCCGAGCCGCTCCGCCTCCTCCCACACGGCGTCCGTGGTGATCGCGCCCGTCGCGACCACCACCCCGGCGGCGGGCACCGCGAACGCCGCCTCCGGCCAGCGGAAGGGACGGACGACGGCACACACCAGCACCACGGCCAGCGCGGCGACGGACAGCGACTCGAGCAGCACAGTGCTGATCATCCACTCGACGGGCGGCCTCCCGGACACCGCGTCCCCGGGGTGTCGCGGAGCGGTACCTTCGACCTCACGCAGATCAGGGCCCGATGAGGAGAGTCAACGTGAGCAAGTTCGTGCGGCCCGCCGCCGAGGGTGCCGACCCGTTCGGTACGGCGCGTCTGCGGCGCGGGGTCCTGGACGCCTGGGCCACCAGTCCCGCCCGGTTCCGCGAGGACGCCAACGCCGAGGAGGACCTCGTCCTCGGCGGCTACCGGGACCGGCTCGTCGTCGAGCTGGCGCAGAACGCCGCCGACGCCGCCGCCCGGGCCGGCGTGCCCGGCCGCCTCCGGCTCACCCTCCGCGACGGCGTCCTCGTCGCCGCGAACACCGGCGCCCCGCTGGACGCGGCCGGTGTCGAGTCGCTGTCCACGCTGCGCGCCTCCGCCAAGCGGGACGCCCCCGACCGGGCCGTGGGACGGTTCGGCGTCGGCTTCGCCGCCGTGCTCGCCGTCACCGACGAGCCCGCCGTCGTCGGCCGGCACGGCGGGGTGCGCTGGTCGCTCGCCGAGGCGCGGGACCTCGCGCGGGACACCGCCCGGCACAGCCCCGGCCTCGGCGACGAGATCCGCCGCCGCGACGGGCACGTACCGCTGCTGCGGCTCCCCTTTGCCGCCGAGGGCACCGCCCCCGACCCGTACGACACGGCCGTCATCCTGCCCCTGCGCGACACCGCCGCCGCCGACCTCGCCGAGCGGCTGCTGCACGCCGTCGACGACGCGCTGCTGCTCGCCCTGCCCGGTCTTGAGGAGGTCGTCGTCGAGACCGGCGACGACGCGCCCCGCACGCTGAGCCGGAGCACCGACGGCGACCTGACCGTGGTGACCGACTCCCGCGACGGCGTCACCCGCTGGCGCACCGCCGCCGCGCACGGCGCCCTCACCCCCGAGCTGCTCGCCGACCGGCCCGTCGAGGAGCGGCTGCGCCCGCACTGGTCGGTCACCTGGGCCGTCCCCGTCGGCCCCGACGGCGCACCCGCCCGGCCGCGTACCGCCCCCGTCGTGCACGCGCCCACCCCCAGCGACGAGCCGCTCGGCGTCCCCGCCCTGCTCATCGCCTCCCTGCCGCTGGACTCCACCCGCCGGCACGCCGCTCCCGGCGCCCTCACCGACTTCCTCGTGCAGCGCGCCGCCGACGCCTACGCCGGACTCCTCGCCGACTGGCGCCCGGTGACCGCCGGCGCCATCGATCTCGTGCCCGGTCCGCTCGGCAAGGGCGAGCTGGACGGCGCCCTGCGCGCGGCGATCCTGGAGCGGCTGCCGCGTACCGCCTTCCTGCCGCCCGCCGCCGTGCCCGTCGCCGACGACGACTCCGAGCTGCCCGAGGCGCTGCGCCCGCGCGACGCCGAGATCGTCGAGGGCGCGGGCGCCGACACCGTACGGGTGCTGGCGGAGGTGCTGCCCACGCTGCTGCCCGCCGGTCTGGAACGGCGCGCCGAGCTGCGCGGTCTCGGGGTCGCGCGGGTGCCGCTGACCGACGCGGTCGACCGGCTCGCCGGCCTGGAGAAGTCCCCCGACTGGTGGCGGCGGCTCTACGACAGCCTCGCCGGCGTCGACCCCGACCGGCTCACCGGACTCCCGGTGCCGCTGGCCGACCGCAGGACGACCATCGGCCCCCGGCAGGTGCTGCTGCCCACCCCGGACGCCACCCTCGACGCCGAGCTGCTGGCCCGGCTCGGCCTGAAGGTCGCCCACCCGGACGCCGCGCACCCGCTGCTGGAGAAGCTGGGCGCGCTGCCCGCGACCCCCCGCGCCGTGCTCACCACGCCGCAGGTGCGGGCCGCCGTCGCCGCGTCCCTCGACGACGAGGGCGGGGTGAACTGGGAGGAGGACGTCCTCGACGCCGACGAACTCGCCGAGGCCGTCCTGACGCTGGCACGGGACGCGGGCCTGGAACCCGGCGACGAGCCCTGGCTGGGCGCGCTCGCCCTGCCCGACGAGGACGGCGAACTCTCCCCGGCCTGCGAACTCGTCTTCCCCGGCGGCCCCTTCGCACGGGTCATGCGGGAGGGCGAGCTGGCCGCCGTGGACGCGGACCTCGCCGGGAAGTGGGGCGAGCAGCCGCTGGCCGCGTGCGGGGTGCTGGTCGACTTCGCGCTGGTGCGGGCCACCGACGTCGTCCTCGACCCGGACGAGCTGGAGCCGCGCGAGAGCGACTACGCGGAGCCGGACGACCCGGGGCTGCTGGACGCCGTCGACGTGTGGGCCGAGGACATCCTCGACCGCTTCCCCGACGCCCCTGTCCCGCCCGTCGCCACCGAGATCGTCGCCGTACGCGATCTGGACCTGGTGGACGACGACCGCTGGCCGCAGGCGCTCGCCCTGCTCTCCCGGCCCCCGCTGCGGGACGCGCTGGTGGAACCGGTGCGGATCCTGCTCCACGACGGCACCCACGAGACCGTACGGCCCTACTCGGCTTGGTGGTTGCGAGGCCACCCCGTGCTCGGCGGGCGCCGCCCGGCCGGACTGCGCGCGGCGGGCGGCGACCCGCTGCTGCGCGGCCTGTACGACGAGGCCGACGCGACCGGCTTCGACGACGAGCAGGTGCTGCGGGCGCTCGGCGTGCGCACGTCGGTCGCGGCGCTGCTCGACGAGCCGGGCGGGGCGGCCGAACTGCTGGAACGCCTCGCCGACCCGGACCGGCCGGTCACGGCGGCGCAGCTGCACGGGCTGTACGGGGCGCTGGCGGAGCTGGACCCCGAGCAGGTGACCCTGCCGGACGAGCTGCGCGCGGTCGTCGACGGGCGGGTGGAGGTGGTGGACGCCTCCGAGGCGGTGGTCGTCGACTCGCCGGACCTGCTGCCGTTCACCTCCGGGGTACCGCTGCTCCCGGTCCGCCCGGCCCGGGCCGCCGAACTCGCGGAACTGTTCCAGGTGCGCCGCCTCAGCGAGTCCGTCACCGGCCGGGTGGACTCCGAGGGCACGGAGCACGAGGTGCCGGAGCCGGTACGGGTCCTGCTGGGCCCGCGGACCCCGGAGTCCTACGTCGAGCACGACGAACTCGTCGTGGACGGCGTGGAGATCGACTGGCGCCTCACCGACGACGGGGTGCTGCACGCGGCGACCCTGGAGGGCGTCGCCGCGGGCCTCGCCTGGGCGGCGGGGCAGTGGCCGCGGCGGTTCGAGGTGGCGGCGCTGCTGGAGGACCCGTCGCGGACGGAGGAACTGGCCAGGGACCGCTGGTTCGACTGACCCACCCGGGGCTCCGCCCCGGACCCCGCTCCTCAAGCGCCGGAGGGGCTACTTGTAGCCCGTCCGGCGCTTGAGGACGAGGCCCGCCAGGGCCGACAAGGGGGGGTGCGGGGGCGCAGCCCCAGGAGCGGGAGCGCGTCACGGCTCCGTGGGCGTCGCCCCCGACCCCTCGTACTCCAACTGCTCCAGCTCCCGCGCGAGCGTCTCCGCGTCGTACGGGCCCGTGTGCCGGCGGTTGCCGATGAAGAACGTCGGGGCGCCCTGGACGCCGCTCGCCTCCGCGCTGCGGGCGTCGCGGCGGACCCGTTCGGCCACCCGGTCGGACTCGAGGTCCTTGAGGAACTTCTCCATGTCGAGGCCCAGGTCGATGGCGTAGACGACGGTGTCCTCGTACTCCATCTCGTCCTGGTGCTGGTAGAGCAGGTCGTGCATGTCCCAGAAGCGGCCCTGGGCGTCCGCGGCGACCGCCGCCCGCGCGGCCAGCTCGGCGTGCGGGTGGACGTCGGGGAGCGGGAGGTGCCGGAAGACGTAGCGGAACCGGTCGCCGAAGCGGTTGCGCAGCTCCTTGGTGACGCCGGTGGCGCGGGCGCAGAAGGGGCACTCGAAGTCGCCGTACTCCACCAGCGTCAGCGGCGCGTCGACCGGGCCGAGGATGTGGTCCGTCTCCGGGTCGACCAGCCGGTCCAGGTAGCGGGGCAGGTCCGCGTCCGTCTTGCCGCCGAACATCGTGGAGAGCCGGAACGCCAGCCAGCCCGTAAGGGTGGCGATCACCGCCGCGAGCAGCACGCCGACGGTCGCCCGGGCGAGCAGTTCCGGTTCGCCCTCGAAGGCGAGCCCGGCGATCAGCAAGGAGACGGTGAACCCGATGCCGGCCAGGGCCGCGCCGCCCAGCACATGGCCCTGTCCCACCCCGCCGGGCAGCTCGCCCAGCCCGAAGCGGGTGCCGAGCCGCGCGCCGCCCCAGATGCCGATGAACTTGCCGCCGACGAGACCTACCACCACGGCCCAGGTGAGCGCCGAGCCCAACGCGTCGGTGAGGACGCCGTCGCGCAGGTCGACGCCGGCGTTGGCCAGGGCGAACAGCGGGACGACGACATAGCTGGACCAGGGGTGCAGATACATCTGGAGGCGCTCGTTGACCGAGACGGCCTGCTGGAGGCCCATGCGTGCGGTCTTCCCCACGTCCGCGCGGGGCGACTGACGGAAGGCCCGGAACAGCCGCGCCGCCTGTTCGACGCCCTCGCGGGACGGTTCGCGCGCGGGGACGAGCAGGCCTCCGAGCATGCCCGCGATCGACGCGTGCAGCCCGGCGTTCAGCGTCAGGTACCACATCACCAGCACGATCAGCACGTACGGGACGGCCCGCCACACGTCGAACCGGGACAGCGACGACAGGACCGCGCCCAGCACCAGCGCGGCGATCAGTTCCGGCAGCCGGATCGTCCCGGAGTAGACGACACCGATGACGGTGACCGCGACGAAGTCGTCGATGACGGTGATGGCCAGCAGGAAGATCCGCAGCTGGGTGACGAAGCGGGGGCCGACCACGGCGAGCGCGCCCAGCAGGAACGCCGTGTCGGTGCCGATGACGATGCCCCAGCCGCTCGCGGCCTCCGAACCGGGCGCGATCAGCAGGTAGAACAGCACCGGCACGAGCATGCCGCCGACGCCCGCGATTCCCGGGATCATGATCCGGCGGCGGTCGTCCAGCGAGCCGACGGACAGCTCGTAGCGGACTTCCAGCCCGATGACGAAGAAGAACAGCGCCATCAGCCCGTCGTTGACCCAGTGCCCCAGGTCCATCGCCAGTTCCGTGTCGCCCACCGCGACGGACGCCTCGGTGTGCCACAGCGAGAAGTACGACTCGGACCAGGGCGAGTTCGCCCAGGCCAGGGCGACCACCACCGCCAGCAGCATCAGCCCGGAGCTGCCCGCCTCGGTCGCCATGAACCTGCGCACCGGCGCGGCCAGCTGAGCCGCGAGCTCACCCCTGCTCGACCGCGACTGCGACTCGTCCGACTTCTTCCGGGGCAGCGGCTTCATGAGGTCTTCCGTCTCCGATCACCTGCGGCGGCAGACTCCCATGGTCACCCACATATCGGGCATAACGCCCGATCGACCCGTTCAGACGGGGAACCTGCGGTCCACCCAGCGCCAGAGGAACTCCAAAATCACCGCCGTGACCGCCGCGATGCCGACCGCCAGCCACGGCATCGTCATGCCGACCAGGCGCAGGGCGAAGAAGTCCTGGAGCCAGGGGACCGCCAGGACCAGGAGGAAGGCGCCGGCCATGGTGGCGACCAGGGCGATGCGCCACCAGGTGTACGGGCGGGCGATGATCGCCAGGACCCAGATGGAGATCAGGAACAGCGTCAGCGTCGCCGCACTGGTCTCCGCGCCCAGCGCGCCCGCGCCGCTGTAGTGACTGCGGGCCAGGAGGTACGTGGCGAAGGTGGCCAGTGCCGCCAGCACCCCGCCCGGGACCGCGTACCGCATGACCCGGCGGACGAAGTTCGGTTTCGCCCGCTCCTTGTTGGGGGCGAGGGCGAGGAAGAAGGCGGGGACGCCGATGGTCAGCGTGGACAGCAGGGTCAGATGGCGCGGCAGGAACGGGTACTCCACCTGCGTCACCACCACCAGCACCGCCAGCAGCACCGAGTACACCGTCTTCACCAGGAACAGCGTGGCGACCCGCGTGATGTTGCCGATCACCCGCCGGCCCTCGGCCACCACCGACGGCAGCGTGGCGAAGCTGTTGTTCAGCAGCACGATCTGCGCGACCGCCCGGGTGGCCTCCGAGCCGGAGCCCATCGCCACGCCGATGTCCGCGTCCTTCAGCGCCAGCACGTCGTTCACGCCGTCACCGGTCATCGCGACCGTGTGGCCCTTCGCCTGGAGCGCGCCCACCATGGTCCGCTTCTGCTGGGGCGTGACCCGCCCGAACACCGTGCCGGCCTCCAGCTCGTCGGCCATGGCCCGCGGCTCGGCGGGCAGTCGGCGCGCGTCCACCGTCGTGCCGGACAGGCCGAGCTTGCCGGCGACCGCCCCGACCGACACCGCGTTGTCGCCGGAGATCACCTTCGCGCTGACGTCCTGCTCCTCGAAGTAGCGCAGGGTGTCGGCGGCGTCGGGCCGCAGCCGCTGCTCCAGCACCACCAGCGCCACCGCCCGCACGCCGTCCACGGCGGCCGGGTCGGCCAGGTCGTCGGCGTTCACCCCGTCGAGGGCGCGCGCCAGCAGCAGCACCCGCAGGCCCTCGCGGTTCATCCGCTCTGTCTCGGCCAGCGCCGGGTCGTCGTGGGGGAGGAGCACGTCCGGGGCGCCCAGCAGCCAGGTGACGAGCCGGCCGTCGCCCTCGTCGAGGGTCGCGCCGCTGTACTTGCGGGCGGAGGAGAAGGGCAGCGTGTCGGCGAGCCGCCACTCGGTGGTGTCCGGATACGCCTCGATGATCGCCTTCAGGGAGGCGTTCGGCCGCGGGTCCGCCGAACCCAGCTCGCCCAGCACCTTCCGTACGTACGTCTCGTCGGCGTCACCCAGCACCCGCAGATCGGTGACGTCCATACCGCCCTCGGTGAGCGTGCCGGTCTTGTCCAGGCAGACCGTGTCCACCCGGGCCAGACCCTCGATCGCGGGCAACTCCTGCACCAGGCACTGCCGGCGGCCCAGCCGGATCACGCCGATCGCGAAGGCGACCGAGGTGAGCAGGACCAGCCCCTCGGGCACCATCGGCACGATCCCGCCGACCGTGCGGGCGATCGAGTTCTTCAGCTCGTTGTCCTTGACCACCAGCTGGCTGATGACCAGGCCGATCGCGGTCGGCACCATCATCCACGTGACGTACTTGAGGATCGTGGAGATGCCGCTGCGCAGCTCGGAGTGGACCAGGGTGAAGCGGGACGCCTCCTCGGCGAGCTGCGCCGCGTAGGCCTCGCGGCCCACCCGGGTCGCCTGGAAGGAGCCGCCGCCCGCGACGACGAAGCTGCCGGACATCACCTGGTCGCCGGGCTGCTTCACCACCGGGTCGGCCTCACCGGTGAGCAGCGACTCGTCGATCTCCAGGCCGTCCGCCTCGACGACCGCCCCGTCGACGACGACCTTGTCCCCCGGTCCGATCTCGATGAGGTCGTCCAGCACGATCTCGGAGGTGCCGATCTCGGCGGCCACCCCGTCCCGGCGCACCGTGGGCCGCACCTCGCCGATCAGCGCGAGCGAGTCGAGCGTCTTCTTCGCCCGCCACTCCTGGATGATCCCGATGCCGGTGTTGGCGAGGATGACGTAGCCGAACAGGCTGTCCTGGAACGGCGCGACGACGAGCATGATCACCCAGAGCACGCCGATGATCGCGTTGAACCGGGTGAAGACGTTCGCGCGGACGATCTCCGTGATCGACCGGCTGCTGCGCACGGGTATGTCGTTGACCTGTCCGCGCGCCACCCGCTCGGCCACTTCCGCCGAGGTCAGACCGGTCGCCGGTGACGTGGCCGTGGCGGGCCGGACGGCATCGGTCCGGTCGTCCGCATCGAGATGCGTCATGCAGTCGACAGTACGTGCGGATCCGGTGCTTCACCCGATGGAGCGGGGAAGTTCCGACCAGGGGAGGACGCGCCGTCCCACCGGGGTCCTACCGCGGGGGTAGTCCGTCCAACTCACGCCTCACGGTGCCGGGTTGGCGTGATTCAGTCGGTGTGCGCCGACGAGGCGCGGCCCGCCTCCGCGTCGGTCTCCTCGGCCTGCGTCCGCTTGATCGCGGCGTCGCGCCTGCGGACGTACCAGATGCCGATGAAGCCGAGACCGCCGCCGGCCAGGCAGGTCCACACCCACCAGGTGTGCCCGTGCTCGTCGAACCAGCCGTAGAACGGCAGCTGCACCAGGAAGAGGACGAACCAGACGATCGTGCCGCCGGTGATGGTGGCGACCACGGGGCCCTCCAGGGGCTCCGGCGCCTCGTGCTTGGGGGTCCACTTCGCCATGCGGACAGCTTACGAGGAGCGCCGACGGCGTGGCGCCCCGCACCGGACGGCCCGGCGATGGAGCGGGAATCACACCGGCCACCGGCGGTCTACGCGCGGAGATGGTGTCGCCGACGTTATATGTTCATACTGAATCCGTTTGCCTCTGACCGCTTTTATTCGTAGAAAACACCAAAGGCTCGGCTCCGGGGGGAGCCCGCCGGTGATGAGGTCCCTGCACATGTCCACGTCGGCCCCCGCCAAGGCGCCCACCCCCGAGCAGCCGGGGTCCGGTGCCGCGAACGGCGCCCTCGACCGCTACTTCCGGATCACCGAGCGCGGCAGCACCCTCCCGCGCGAGATCCGGGGCGGTTTCGCCACCTTCTTCGCGATGGCCTACATCATCGTGCTGAACCCGATCATCCTGGGCAGCGCGAAGGACGTGTACGGCAACCAGCTGGACAACGGCCAGCTGGTCACCGCGACCGCCCTGACCGCCGCGTTCACCACGCTGCTCATGGGCGTCATCGGCAACGTCCCCATCGCCCTGGCCGCCGGCCTCGGCGTGAACTCGGTCGTCGCGCTCCAGCTCGCGCCCCGCATGTCCTGGCCGGACGCCATGGGCATGGTGGTGCTGGCCGGATTCGTGGTGATGCTCCTGGTCGCCACCGGCCTGCGCGAGCGCGTGATGAACGCCGTGCCCTACGGGCTGCGCAAGGCCATCGCCATCGGCATCGGCCTGTTCATCATGCTGATCGGGCTCGTCGACTCCGGCTTCGTCTCCCGCATCCCGGACACCGCCCAGACCACCGTGCCGCTCCAGCTCGGCGCCGACGGCCACCTCAACGGCTGGCCGGTGCTGGTCTTCGTGCTCGGCGCGCTGCTCACGCTGGCGCTGATCGTGCGCAAGGTGCCCGGCGCGATCCTCATCTCGATCGTCGTGATGACCGTCGTCGCCGTCGCGATCAACGCCGTCGCCGACGTGCCCTCCTGGGGTCTGACCTCGCCCGAGTGGCCCGGTAACCCGGTCGCCACCCCCGACTTCGGCCTGATCGGCCAGGTCAGCCTGTTCGGCGGATTCTCCCAGGTCGGCGTGTTGACCGGCGTGCTGTTCGTCTTCACCGTGCTGCTGTCGTGCTTCTTCGACGCGATGGGCACGATCATGGGTGTCTCCGACGAGGCCAAGCTCACGGACGGCGAGGGCCAGATGCCCGGCATCAACAAGGTGCTGTTCATCGACGGCGTCGCGGTCGCCGCGGGCGGCGCCAGCTCCGCCTCCGCCACCACCGCGTTCGTGGAGTCCACCGCGGGGGTCGGCGAGGGTGCCCGCACCGGCTTCGCCAATGTCGTCACCGGCGGTCTGTTCGCCGCGGCGCTGTTCCTCACGCCGGTCGCCACCATGGTCCCGTCGCAGGCGGCCACCCCGGCGCTGCTCGCGGTGGGCTTCCTGATCCTGGCCAACGGGATCCGGGAGATCGACTGGGCGGACCACACCATCGCCATCCCCGCCTTCGTGACGATGGTGATGATGCCGTTCACCTACTCGATCACCAACGGCATCGGGATGGGCTTCCTCACCTTCGTGGCGCTGCGCCTCGCGGCGGGCCGCGGCAAGGAGGTCCCGACGGCGCTGTACGTGGTGGCGGCGGTCTTCGCCTTCTACTACCTGATGCCGGCGCTGGGCCTGACCTGACCGCCGCCGGCGGAGCGCGGGGTCAGGTGACTCCGTAGAACTTCTCCGTCTCCTCGACGGCGGTGCGGAACCGCTGGTCGAAGTCATCGCGCATGAGCGTCCGGACGACATAGTCCTGGACGCTCATGCCGCGTTTGGCGGCATGGTCGCGGAGCCGTTCGAGCAGTTCGTGGTCTATCCGCAGGCTGAGCACGTCGGTCCCCATGGGCATGAGAGTCGCCGCACCTCACGGTGCGGCGCGTGGCATTTCGTGCATCGATCACTCATATGGGTGATCTCGGCCGGGTGCTGTCTTGATTTCGGCTCGCCGGTCGGTTTCCCGTGCGGGGCGGCATGTGGGGCGGCTCATGGGACGGGAGTGGCACGACTCACGGGCGGGGCGCGGCATACCGAGTGGTCCTTAGCGAAGGTAATGAGTTACGCTAAGAAACATGCCGGACCTCAGCCATGGCGACGACGCCGCCGCCGTGAACGCCCTCCGCTCCGCCGTGATGCGGCTGTCCCGCCGTCTCAAGCACCAGCGGGTCGACGAGTCGCTCAGCCCCACCGAGATGTCGGTGCTCGGCACCCTGGCCCGCTGCGGCACCGCCACCCCGGGCGAGCTCGCCCGCAAGGAACACGTCCAGCCGCCGTCGATGACCCGCATCGTCGCGCTGCTGGAGGCCAAGGGCCTGGTCAGGCTGGAGCCGCACCCCGACGACCGGCGTCAGAAGGTCGTCACCCAGACCGAGCGGGCCGAGGCGATGCTCGAGGAGAGCCGGCGCAAGCGCAACGCGTTCCTCGCCACGCTGGTCGAGGAGCTCGACGAGGACGAGTGGGCGACCCTGCGCGCCGCCGCCCCCGTGCTGGAGAAACTGGCGCACATCTGAACCACCCCCGGCAGCCACAGGAGGCGAACCTTTTGAGTACGGGATCCGGAGCAGCTTCCGCCCCCGCACCTGACCCCTACGACACCAAGACCGCTCTCGACGCCCCCGCCCGCAAGAACTCCATGTTCTCCTCGCTGAGGATCAGGAACTACCGCCTGTTCTTCCTCGGCCAGGTCGTCTCGAACATCGGCACCTGGATGCAGCGCATCGCCCAGGACTGGCTGGTGCTCAGCCTCACCGGCTCCTCCGCCGCCGTCGGCATCACCACGGCGCTGCAGTTCCTGCCGATGCTGCTGTTCGGGCTCTACGGAGGGGTCCTCGTCGACCGGCTGCGCAAGCGGCCCACCCTGCTGGTCACCCAGTCCGCGATGGCGCTCACGTCGATCGCGCTCGCCGTCCTCACCCTGACCGGCCTCGTCGAGGTGTGGCACATCTACGTCGCCGCCCTCGCCCTCGGCCTCGCGACCGTCGTCGACAACCCCGCCCGCCAGTCCTTCGTGTCCGAGCTGGTCGGCCCCGGACAGCTGCAGAACGCGGTCAGCCTGAACTCCGCGAACTTCCAGTCCGCCCGGCTGGTCGGTCCCGCCGTCGCGGGCCTGCTGATCACCGGTGTCGGCACCGGATGGGCGTTCCTGCTGAACGGGCTGTCCTTCGTCGCGCCGCTGACCGGCCTGATGCTGATGCGCACCCGCGAGCTGCACCCCGTGGAGCGCGCCCCGCGCGGCAAGGGACAGCTCCGTGAGGGCCTGCGCTACGTGGCCGGACGGCCCGACCTGCTCTGGCCGATCGTGCTGGTCGGCTTCATGGGGACGTTCGCCTTCAACTTCCCGGTGTACCTGTCGGCCTTCGCCGACGACGTGTTCCACGGGGACGCGGGCGTCTACAGCATGTTCAACACGCTGATGGCGGTCGGCTCCGTCTCCGGCGCCCTGCTCGCCGCCCGGCGCGGCACCGCCCGGCTGCGGCTGCTGATCGTGGCCGCGATGGCCTTCGGAGCGCTGGAGATCCTCGCCGCCGCGTCGCCCGAGCTGTGGATGTTCGCGCTGATCATGGTGCCGCTGGGCCTGGTGTCGATGACGGTCAACGTCACCACCAACACGAGCCTGCAGATGTCCACCGACCCGTCGGTGCGGGGCCGCGTCATGGCCCTGTACATGATGGTGTTCCTCGGCGGCGCCCCCGTCGGCGCGCCCATCGTCGGCTGGGTCACCGACACCTACGGCGCCCGCGTCGGCTTCGCGGCCGGCGGTGCGATCGCGATGACCGCGGCGGCCGTCATCGGCCTGGTCCTGGCCCGCGCCGGCGGCCTCCGCCTCGCGGTCGGCTGGCACCACGGCCACCCCAGCGTCCGCTTCGTCCCGCGGGACCGCGTGAAGGCCCTGGCCCCGGCGGCGTGAGCCGCCGGGCCGGGCGCCCGGCTGCCCGTCAGTCCCGGGGGAACTCGTCGGTCCTCAGCACCAGTCCGACGGACGTCCCGGTCAGGTCGATCTCCTCGCCGAAGGGGAAGCCGACGGCAGCGTGGTAGGCACCGTCCTTGGGGAGCGTGTGCAGATGCCACTCGGCGGTGTACGGATCGACGATCAGGTACACCGGCACGCCGGCGGCGGCGTAGGTGTCCTTCTTCGGCCCGTAGTCGTTGGCGGCGGTGTCCCGGGAGATGACCTCGGTGACGAACTCGACGTCCCGGTACTGCCAGTGGCCCCTGGCGTCCTTCACCGAGCGCTCGGCGAACGCCGCGACGTCACAGGCGAAGCCGTTCAGCCGCCCGGGAAAGTCGATCCGTACGTCCGAGGCCAGGCGCTTGCGCGGGTACGCGGCGCGCAACTGTTCCAGGATGTCGAAGATGATCTGGAAGTGGGTGTCCCGCTGCGGAGTCATGAAGACGTGCCCCCCGACGATCTCGGCCTTGTAACCCTCGGGGACGGGCATTTTGTCCAGCCACTCGAACATCATGTCGAGCGTGAGCTCATCGCCGCTCTCGGCCATCTCGATCCTGTCTTCGAGGACGGTCATCGTGGCGCTCCTCCCCGGCCGACGCTCGATGCGTACAGCCGCGCGGTACAACGATACGCACGGTGACCGGGACACGCGGGACACTGGAGGCATGAGACTCTTCGCCGCCGTGCTGCCGCCCGAGGACGTGATCGGGGCGCTGGCCGACGAGGTGGACGCGCTGCGGGCACTGGACGGGGCCGACGGGATGCGGTGGACCGAGCGGGCCGGGTGGCACTTCACGCTCGCGTTCTACGGCGAGGTGGACGAGGACACCGTGCCCGAGCTGACCGCGCGGCTGGGGCGGGCCGCGGCGCGGACCGAGCCGTTCCCGCTGGCGCTGTCCGGCGGCGGCCAGTTCGGCCGCGGGCGGGCCCTGTGGGCCGGGGCGTCGGGCGACCTGCACACCATGCGGCTGCTGGCCGAGCGCTCCGAGGCGGCCGGCCGCAAGGCGGGCGTCGAGATGGACGAGCACCGGCGCTACCAGGCCCACCTGACCGTGGCGCGCAGCCGGGACGCCGTGGACGTACGGCCGTACCTCGCGGCGCTCGAGGACTTCCGCAGCCGGACCTGGATCGTGGAGGAGCTGGTGCTGGTGCGCAGCCACCTGCCCCGGTCGGGCGTCCCGGGCGAGCAGCCCCGTTACGAGGCGGTCGCCCGCCGGGCGCTCGGCGCGGCCGGTTAGGCTCGATGCGTGGACCCGAAGACCCGGAACCGGATCATGGCCGGTGCGCTCGTGCTGATGTTCGTCGTGGTGGCCCTGGCGGCGGCGCTCGGTAGGTAGGGCCTTTCGTTCGGGCCGGACCGGCCGTGAGGCGCGGTGCGTCTTCGGCCGGCCCCGGACCCCGCGACGCCGGGGCGATCCGAACGGAAGGCCCTGGCGCCGCCGCCGGGCCGTCACGCCTTGTCCGCCGTCACCAGGCGAAGGCCTCCGGGGACGGGCCGGGGCCCGGGAAGATCTCGTCCAGCGAGGCCAGCAGCTCCTCGCCCAGCTCCAGCTCCAGCGCGCGCAGCGCCGAGTCGAGCTGCTCGCGCGTGCGCGGGCCGACGATCGGGCCGGTCACGCCGGGGCGGGTGAGCAGCCAGGCCAGCGCCGTCTCGCCCGGCTCCAGGCCGTGCTTCTCCAGCAGGTCCTCGTACGCCTGGATCTGCTTGCGCGCCACCGGGTCGGCCAGGGTGTCCGCGGCCCGCCCGGAGGCGCGGCGGCCGCCCTCGGCCTCCTTCTTGATGACCCCGCCCAGCAGACCGCCGTGCAGCGGCGACCAGGGGATGACCCCCAGCCCGTAATCCTGCGCGGCCGGGATCACCTCCATCTCCGCGCGCCGCTCGGCGAGGTTGTACAGGCACTGCTCGCTGACCAGCCCGATGGTCCCGCCGCGCCGGGCGGCGGTCTCGTTGGCCTGGGCGATCTTGTAACCGGGGAAGTTCGACGACCCGACGTAGAGGATCTTGCCCTGCTGGATCAGGACGTCGACCGCCTGCCAGATCTCGTCGAACGGGGTGGCCCGGTCGACGTGGTGGAACTGGTAGAGGTCGATGTGGTCGGTCCCCAGGCGCTTCAGCGAGGCGTCCACCGCGCGCCGGATGTTCACCGCGGACAGCTTGTCGTGGTTGGGCCACGCCTCGCCGTCCGGGCCCATGTTGCCGTACACCTTCGTCGCGAGGACGACCTTGTCACGGCGGCCGCCGCCCTGGGCGAACCAGCTGCCGATGATCTCCTCGGTGCGGCCCTTGTTCTCACCCCAGCCGTAGACGTTGGCGGTGTCGAAGAAATTCAGACCCGCGTCCAGAGCGGCGTCCATGATGGCGTGGCTGGTCGATTCGTCCGTCTGCGGACCGAAGTTCATCGTCCCGAGGACGAGCCGGCTGACCTTGAGTCCTGTGCGTCCGAGCTGCGTGTACTTCATGGTCTCCAAGCCAACGTCTTGGAGCGCGCTCTATGCAAGGGGAGGAGGCTCAGTCGCGGGGGAAGGCGCTGGTGCTCACGGTCAGGTCGGCCGCGGTGCCCGTCAGATCGATGTCGTCGCCGAAGTCCACCCGCGTCCGCGTGACGTAGTCGCCGTTCTTGGGGTCGGTGTAGACGAAGCAGCGGCCCTGGTAGGGGTCGACGATGACGTAGAGAGGGAGCTCGGCGGTCGCGTAGGCGGCCTTCTTCGGGCCGTAGTCGTTGGCGGCGGTGCCCTCGGAGATGACCTCGAAGACGAACTGGACGTCCTCGTAGCGCCAGTGGCCTCCTTCGTCCTTCTCGGCGGAATCCCGGAGCACGGCCACGTCGGGGCAGAGACCGTTTTCGTGGCCCGGGAAGTCGATGCGGACGTCCGAGAACACCTTGACGTCCATCCCGAACCTGTCCTCGACGGCCCGCACGATGCGACGGATGATGGCCCAATGCGTGTCCCGCTGCGGTGTCATGAAGACGCTGCCCCCGACGATCTCGACCCTGAATCCTTCGGGGACGGGCATCCGCTCCAGCCGCTCGAACCACTCGTCCAAGCGCTGCGTGTTGACGTCGGCCATGGCGATCCTGTCTTCAAGGACGGTCATCGTGGCGCTCCTCCCCGGCCGCCCACGGACGAGTGCGGCCGCGCGGTACAACGATACGCACGGCGAGCAGGACACAGGGCTCGTGCGCAGGCCTCCGGCGGTTACGCCTCCTCGTACGGCCCGCCCAGGTCCCACTCCCGCCACAGCGCCTCCGCGAACGCCGCCGCGATTTTGTGTTCGCCTGTTTCGTTGGGGTGCGTGCCGTCGTAGGTGTCCGTGTGGAAGTCGTACGACGGTGGGGGCGGGACCAGGAGGAGGGGGGAGGTCGGGTCGTCCAGGTCGGCGGCCGTCTTCGCCAGCAGTTCGTTGAAGTGGGCGACCTGGTCGGCGAAGGTCGGGTCGGCCTCCACGCGGATGTTGCGGATCACCGGCAGGACGGCCGTGCGGATGCGAGGCCTCGCCGCCCGCGCCTCGGCGACGAACGCGCGCACGTTGTCCGCGGTCTGCTCGGCGTTGGTGTAGAAGCCGAGGTCGATCAGGCCGAGCGACACCAGCAGCACGTCCGCGCGGCAGGAGCGCACGGCGTCGCCGATCAGCGGGGCCATGTGGTACCAGCCCTCGCCCCAGCCGGCCAGGTGCGCCCGCGGGAAGTCCGGGTCGGCGTACGCGTACGAGGTGGGGGCGTCCGTGGACGGGTCGCGCAGCGTCTCGCGCGGGCCGACCAGCGTGAAGGGGCCGCCGTACGCGGCGCACAGGTGCTGCCACAGGCGGTAGCGCCAGGTGTGTTCACCCGCGCTCCCGATCGTCATCGAGTCACCTACGGGCATGAACCTGAGCACCCGATCATCATGGTGGATCAGCGCGTTCGCCGCGATGTGAGACCCGACACCCGCACCGGGGGGCCCGCGCTGATGGCAGGCTTGGCCCATGCGCAGACCCTTCGCCCTGCTCGCCGCGACCCTGCTGACGGCCGCGCTCGCCGTGCCCGCCTCCGCCGCCGACAACGACGACGGGGACGAGGGGTTCACCATCAACGACCCGCGCATCACCGAGTCCAGCGGGCTCGCCGCCTCCCGGCAGCACCCCGGCGTCCACTGGACCCACAACGACAGCGACGACGGCCCCTACCTCTACGCCGTCGACAGCAGCACCGGCGACACGGTCGCCCGCCTCACCCTCACGGGCATCGGCACGCCCCGGGACGTCGAGGCGATCTCCGTCGGCCCCGGCAACCGTCTCTTCGTCGCCGACGTCGGCGACAACCTCGGCGGCACCTGGCCGTACGTGTGGATCTACGAACTCCCCGAGCCGAAGCGGCTCCAGGACGCGACCGTGCAGGCCACCCAGTACGTGGTGAAGTACGCCGACGGCCCGCGCGACGCCGAGGCGATGGTCGTCCACCCGAAGACGGGGCGGGTGTACCTCATCGACAAGCACGAGGACGGCGGGCACCTCTACGAGGGACCGGAGAAGCTCTCGCCGGAAGGCGACAACGTGTTCCGGCCGATCGCCCCCGTCGAGCTGTGGACCACCGACGCGGCGCTCTCCCCGGACGGCGAGGACCTCGCCGTGCGCGGCTACTTCGGCGGCATCCACTACGCCTGGAACGGCGGCGAGCTGCAGCGCAAGGGGCGGCTGAGCGTGCCGCTCCAGGGGCAGGGCGAGTCGGTGACCTACTCCGCCGACGGCTCCCGGCTGCTGTTCGGCAGCGAGGGGGAGCAGAGCGGCGTGGTGAGCCGCCCGGCGCCCGGCGCGGACGAGGGCGGCTCCAGCGGCGGCCCCGGCTCCCGCGCGGACGGCGGCGACGGCGCCTCGGGGGACGGGAAGGACGACTCCGTGAAGGTCGGGGGAGCCGTGGTGGTCGCCGTGCTCGTCGCGGCCCTGTTCGGGCTGAGCAGGCGCCGGCGCAAGGGCTGAACGGCGCCGTCAGCGCCCCGGCTCGGCCGCGCGCCGGGCGACGTGCACCTCCAGGCCGTCCAGGATGCGCTGGAGCCCGAACTCGAAGTGGTCGAAGCCGGAGTCGAAGGTGTCCTCCGAGAGCGCGGCCATGACGGGATAGCGGCCGCTGTCCATCGCCTTCTCCAGGGCGGGCCGCTGGGCCTCCCAGAACTCCGCGTCCGTCAGCCCGGAACTGTGCTCCGCCTGCTCCTGGTACAGCTGCGTCCGGGCGGCCCCGACCACGTATCCGTCGATCATGACGATCACCGACAGCAGCTCGGGGTCGGACAGGCCCATCGGCTTGATCCGGGAGAACACCCTCTCCATGCCGTCCAGCGCGCTCGGGCCGAGGATCGGGCGGGACTGGTTGACCTCCAGCAGCCAGGGGTGGCGCCGGTAGAGGGCGAGGGTGGCCCGGGCCAGCGCCTCCAGGGCCGGGCGCCAGCCGCCGTCGCCGAGGTCCGCGGGGTTGCGCGACGGGCGCTGCACCCGGTCCAGCATCAGGTCGAGCAGCTCGGCCTTGCCGGGGACGTAGCGGTACAGGGACATCGTGCCGGTGCCCAGCTCCGTGGCGATCCTGCGCATCGACAGCGCGCCGATGCCGTCCCGGTCGGCGACCTCGACCGCCGCCTCCACGATCCGCTCCAGGGTCAGCCCCGGCTTCGGGCCCCGGCTGGGCCGCTGCCCGGTGCCCCAGAGCAGGTCGAGGGTGCGCGCGATGTCGCCGCTGCCGCTGGTCTCCGTACCGCCTCCGCCGCTGCTCATGCGGGCAGTCTAGATCCGCGCCAAAAAACTGGGTACGTTGTACGCGCAATCGGGTACGGTGTACCCGGTTTCTGGAAGGGGGACCCATGAAGGACGACGGGTACGCGGTGCGTGCCGAGGGGCTGGAGAAGCGGTACGGCGAGAAGCGCGCCCTGGACGGCTTCGACCTCACCGTGCGGGCGGGCACGGTGCACGGACTGCTGGGACCGAACGGCGCGGGCAAGACCACCGCCGTGCGGATCCTGTCGACGCTGATCCGGCTCGACGGGGGGCGGGCGACCGTGGCCGGGCTGGACGTGGCGCGGCAGGCCCGCGAGGTGCGGGCGCGGATCGGGCTCACCGGGCAGTACGCGGCGGTGGACGAGGTGCTCACCGGGCGGCAGAACCTGGAGATGTTCGGCAGGCTGTTCCATCTCGGCGGGCGGCGCGCCAAGGCGCGAGCGGCGGAGCTGCTGGAACAGTTCGACCTGACCGACGCCGCCGACAAAGGCGTCGGTGACTACAGCGGCGGCATGCGGCGCCGGCTGGACCTGGCGGCGTCGATGATCCTGACGCCGGCCGTGCTGTTCCTGGACGAGCCGACGACGGGGCTCGACCCGCGCAGCCGCGGCGAAGTCTGGGACTCGGTACGGGCGTTGGTGGCCGGCGGCACGACCGTGCTGCTGACCACCCAGTATCTGGAGGAGGCCGACCGGCTGGCCTCCCGCATCACCGTCATCGACCGGGGCCGGGCCATCGCCGACGACACCCCGGACGGGCTGAAGAACCGCGTCGGCGGTGACCGCGTCGAGGTCGTCGTGGCCGAACGGTCCGACATCCCGCGGGTGGTGAAGGTCGTCGCCCGGGTCTCCGACGGCGAACCCGAGGCGGACGAGACCGAGTTGCGGGTGCACGCGCCCGTCACCGACCGGGTGGCCGCGCTGACGGACGTGGCCCGCACCCTCCAGGACGAGGGCGTACGGGTCGAGGACATCGGGCTGCGCAGGCCCAGTCTCGACGACGTGTTCCTGCGCCTGACCGGACACCGCACGGAGAAGGAGGCGGCGGCATGAGTGCGCTCGACCTGACCGGAGCGGCCGGGCGCGGCCGCGTGCACTGGGCGCTCGCGGACTGCTGGAACGTCGTCCGCCGCGGCCTCACCCACTACCAGCGTCAGCCGGTCAACATCGCCTGGCAGCTGGGCTTCCCCATCCTCTCCGTGCTGCTGTACGGCTATGTCTTCGGCAGCGCGATGCGGGTGCCGGGCGGCGGGGACTACAAGGACTTCCTGATGCCGGGCATGTTCGTGATGACCATGGCCTTCGGCTTCATCAACACCGCGACCGTCGTGGTGTACGACTCCACCAAGGGCGTCATCGACCGCTTCCGCTCGATGCCGATGGCGTCGTCGGCGGTGGTGGCCGGGCGCGGGGTGACCGATCTGATCGTCGCGTGCGCGGAGCTGGCCATCCTGATGCTGACGGCCCTGGCCATGGGCTGGCGCCCGGACGGCGGCTGGGGGTTCGTCGCCGCGTTCGGACTGCTGCTGTGGCTGCGGTTCGCACTGATCTGGCTGGGCGTCTGGCTGGGACTCCTCGTCCCCAACCCGGAGGCGGCGGGCGGCCTCTTCGCGGTGGCCTTCCCCCTGACGATGATCTCCAGCATCTTCGTCGCCCCGCAGCTGATGCCCGACTGGCTCGGCTGGGTGGCCGCCTGGAACCCGATCTCCTCCACGGCCGCGGCGACCCGCGAACTGTTCGGCACCCCGGTCGGCGGCGGCGACTCGTGGGTCGAACAGCACGCGCTGCTGATGGCGGGCGTGTGGCCGGTGGTCCTGACGGCGCTCTTCCTGCCGCTGGCGGTCCGGAGGTTCCAGCGTTTGAGCAGGTGAGACGACGTGACAGGGCGCCCGGTGGGAGATCCACCGGGCGCCCTGTCCGTGTCGGGGGGGGGGGGACTACAGCTGCTCGATCACGTGGTCGACGCACTTCGTCAGGGCCTCGACGTCCGACGGGTCGATCGCCGGGAACATCGCGACGCGGAGCTGGTTGCGGCCCAGCTTGCGGTACGGCTCGGTGTCGACGATGCCGTTGGCGCGGAGCACCTTGGCGACGGCGGCCGCGTCCACCTCGTCGGTGAAGTCGATCGTGCCGATGACGGCCGAGCGCTTCGCCGGGTCGGTGACGAACGGGTTGGCGTACTTGATGTCCTCGGCCCAGCCGTACAGCGTGCGCGCGGAGGCCGCGGTGCGGCGGACCGCCCAGTCCAGGCCGCCCTGGCCGTTGATCCACTCCAGCTGCTGGTTGAGCAGGAACAGGGTGGCGAGCGCCGGGGTGTTGTACGTCTGGTTCTTGCGGGAGTTGTCGATCGCCGTCGGCAGCGAGAAGAACTCCGGCACGTGCCGGCCGCTCGCGTGGATCCGCTCGGCCCGCTCGATCGCGGCCGGGGAGAACACGCCGATCCACAGGCCGCCGTCGGAGGCGAAGGACTTCTGCGGGGCGAAGTAGTAGACGTCCGTCTCGGCGATGTCGACCGGGAGGCCGCCCGCGCCGGAGGTGGCGTCCACCAGGACGAGGGAGCCCTCGTCGGCGCCGGCCACGCGCTTGATCGGCATGGCGACGCCGGTGGAGGTCTCGTTGTGGGTGAGGGCGTACACGTCCACGCCCGCCTCGGCGGCCGCCTCCGGGTGGGTGCCCGGGTCGGCGGAGATGACGTCGGGGTCGGCCAGCCACGGGGCGAGCTTCGCGGCCTTGGCGAACTTGGAGCTGAACTCGCCGAAGCTGAGGTGCTGCGACTTGTTCTCGATCAGGCCGTGGGTCGCGATGTCCCAGAACGCGGTGGACCCGCCGTTGCCGAGGATCACCTCGTAGCCGTCGGGGAGCTGGAACAGCTCGCGGACGCCCTCGCGCACCTGGCCGACCAGGTTCTTCACCGGGGCCTGGCGGTGGGAGGTGCCCAGCAGGGACGTGCCGGTCGCGGCCAGCGCGTCCAGCGCTTCCGTCCGCACCTTGGAGGGACCCGCACCGAAACGACCGTCGGCGGGCTTGATGTCAGCAGGAATCCGGATCTCAGCCACGACCGGAGCCTAGCGGCTGGGGGAAACACGGGCGCAACATCGTCCGTCCGCTGAGACGCGCCGCTGAGACACGTCACCGGTACGGGTGGCGGACGGTCCGGGGGGAGGGCCGTCCGCCACCCGCGTCACTCACCCGCCGAGCGTCACCGGCAGCTCGTACAGGTCGTTCTGGGTCACCACCGGCTTGTTGCGCAGCTCACTCGCCGGCACCGCCAGGTCCAGCTTCGGGAAGCGCGCGTACAGCGCCGGGAGGGCGACGCCCGCCTCCAGGCGGGACAGTGCCGCGCCGGGGCAGACGTGCGGGCCGTGCCCGAAGGAGATGTGCCGGTTCGGACTCTCCCTGGTGATGTCGAAGACCCCCGCCGTCGGCCCGTGCGCCTGCTCGTCCCGCCCGATCGCCGCGTACGACACGATCAGCGCGTCCCCGGCGGGCAGCACCTTGTCCCCGACGGGCACGTCCTCGGTGGCGAACCGGATCAGCACGTGCGAGGTCGGCGTGGACCAGCGCAGCGTCTCCTCGACCACCGCCGACCAGTCCGCCTTCCCGGAGAGCACAAGGTCGCGCTGGTCCGGGTGGGTGGAGAGGTTGACCACCGCGTTGACGATGAGGGAGATCGTGGTCTCGTGCCCGGCCGCCACCATCAGCTGGAGGGTGGCGACGATCTCCTCGTCGGTGAGCCGGTCACCGTCCTCCGACGCCTGGATCAGCGCCGACGTCAGGTCGTCGCCCGGGTTCTCCCGCTTCGACGCCACCGTCTGGGCCATGATCCCGGCCAGCTCGGTGAGCGTCGCGACGACCTCCTCCGGCGGGGTCTGCGTGGAGAAGAACTTCTCGAACAGCTCCTTCAGCCGCGGCAGCCGCTCCTCCGCCAGCCCCATCAGGTCGGCGATCACGTACATCGGCAGCGGGTAGGCGAACACCGCCTTCAGGTCGACGCTCTCGCCGGGCTGCGCGGCCACCTGGTCCAGCAGGGACTCCGTCAGTTCTGTGATCCGCTCCCGCATCCGCTCCACCCGTCTCGGGGTGAGCGCCTGGGCGACCAGGGTGCGCAGCCGCCGGTGGTCGGCGCCGTCCACGGTGAGCATGGAGCGCGGCGGGTTCGCCAGCCCGATCAGCGGCCAGTCCGGGGCTATCTCCCCGCGCTGCCAGGCGCCCCAGACGTTGATGTCCTTCACCAGCCGCGGGTCGGTCAGCAGCTTCTTCGCCTCGGCGTGGTGGGTCACCGCCCACACGGGCACGTCACCCGGCAGGGTCACGGCGGCCAGCGGCCCCGCGGCGCGCAGCGCCGCGCTCTCGGCGTCCAGGTCGGAGACGAACGGGTCGAGGGGGATGCGGGTCTGTTCCGTGTCGGTCGCGGTGAGGTCCGTACCAGCCGTCATGCGAGCGAGCCTCCAAGGGCGGGGGTGGGTGTGAAGGTGACCGGGAGCTCGGACAGGCCGCGCAGCCAGGGCGACGGGCGGCGGGTCAGGGAGGAGGCCGGGACGGCCAGGTCGATGTCCGGCAGCCGGTCCAGGACCACCTCGATGCCGGTCCGGGCGATCACCTCGGCGATCTCCTGCGCCGGGAACGGGCAGCGGTGCTCCCCGTGACCGAAGGAGAAGTGCGCGCCGTTGCCGCCGGTGAGCGAGCCGTCGGTGCGCACCTGCGGGTCGGAGTTGGCGCCCTGCAGACCCAGCAGCACCATGTCGCCGGCCCGGATGCGGCGCCCGCCGAGCTGCGTGTCGCGCGACGCCCACCGCGCGGCCACGTTCTGCGTCGGGGTGTCCTCCCACAGCACCTCGTTCATCGCCTCCGCGACGCTGTTGCGGCCGCCGAACAGGGAGGCCGCGAACCGGGAGTCGGTGAGCATCAGGTGCAGCGAGTTGCCGATCCAGTCGGCGGTCGGCTGGTGCCCGGCCGCCATCATCACCATCAGGTCCTGGAGGATCTCCTCGTCGGTGAAGCCCGAGGCGTCGGCGAGCATCCGGGAGGCGACGTCCTGCGCGGGCTCCTTGCGCCGCTGGGCCACCAGCTCCGTCATCGACGTGAACAGGTGCGTCTGCCCGGCGAGCGCCCGCTCCCGCCCGTCGATCATGTCGTTGAGCGCGGTGACCAGCGCGGGGCCCTGGTCGTCGGGGAACCCGTACAGCCGGGCCAGCACCCGCACCGGCAGCAGCATCGCGAACTCGCCGATGACGTCGGCGGACCCGCGCGGGCAGATCGCGTCGATCAGCTCGTCCGCGAACCGCTCGGAGTGGCCGCGCAGTTCGGTCGGGTCGACCGCCTCCAGCGCGTTCCCCAGCATCGCGGCCCGCTCCCGGTGCCGCTCGCCGACGGTGTAGAGGATGGACGGCTGACGGCGGCCGATCATCGGCAGCAGCGGCCAGTCGTCGGGGATGTTCTCCCACTGGTTCCACAGCTCGGAGTCACGGCTGAACAGCACCGGGTCGCCGGTGACCTGGTGCAGCTCGCGGTAGCCGAGGACCAGCCAGGCGGGGGCGTCGCCGTCGAGCACGACCGGCACCACACTGCCGTGTTCGCGGCGCAGCTCGCGGTAGACGCGGGCCGGGTCGTCCTGCAGCAGGGGGCCGCTGAACGGGACGGCCTGGGGGACGGAGGCGGGACTCACACCAGCTCCTGACGGGGGGCTCGGGCCTGGTCGGCGTACAGCTCCTTGATGTGCTCCACCAGCGTGATCAGCACGATCTTGCTGGACTCCCGGGACCGCGCGTCGCAGTTCACCAGCGGCACGTGCGGGTCCAGGTCGAGCGCCTCACGGATCTGCTGCGGGGTGAACGTGGGCCCGCCGAAGTCGTTGCACGCCACGATGAACGGCGTGCCGTGCCGCTCCAGTCGGTCGATCGCGTACCAGGAGTCGTCGATGCGCCGGGTGTCGACCAGCACGACCGCGCCGAGCGTGCCGGAGAACAGCCGGTCCCACAGGAACCAGAACCGCTCCTGGCCCGGCGCGCCGAACAGGTAGAGCACGTTGCGCTCGTCCAGCGTGATGCGGCCGAAGTCGAAGGCGACGGTGGTGGCGGTCTTGCCGCGCACCCCGTTCAGGTCGTCGACGCCCTCGCCGGCCTGGGTCATCGTCTCCTCGGTGTTGAGGGGACGGATCTCGCTGACGGAGCGGACCATCGTCGTCTTGCCGGCGCCGAAGCCGCCCACGACCACGAGCTTCAGGCCGTTGTCGGCCGACGCGCCCAGCGGGGTGCGCGTCTCGGACGCCGTGTGCGTCTCAGAGGTTGCGGAGTCCAACGAGCACCTGCTCCAGGATGTCGGGGTCGGGTACGGCGGCTCTTCGGGGGTGCCGGGCGCTGACCCGGCCCGCCGCGAGGAGGTCGGACAGCAGGATCCGGGTGATGCTCACCGGCAGCTTCAGCTCGGCCGCGATCTCCACGACCGCGGTGGGCCGTCCGGTGAGGCGCAGGATCGCCGCGTGCTCGGACTGCATGCCGGGCACCGGGTCGCACTCGGCGACGACCAGGGTCACCAGGTCGAAGGGGTTGTCGGGCCCGGACCGGCTGCGCCCCCCGGTGAGGGTGTACAGCCGGTCGGGCGCGTCGTCCCTGCCGGGCCGGCTCATGAGCTGCGCGGCAGCGCGGTCAGGTGCTCGCCGAGCTGCTCCACCAGCTCGCTCATGTTGTGCCCGACGAGCCCGGCGTCCGCGTCCTCGGTGGTGACGACGGCCAGGTGCGCGCCCTCGCCGGCCTCCACGATGAACAGCACACCGCCGTAGAACTCGGTCATCGCCGAGCGCACCCCGCCGGTGCCGTCGCCGAACTCCACGGACGCGCCGTGCGACAGCGACTGGATGCCGGCCGCGATGGCGGCGAGCTGGTCGGCCTGGTCGTTGGAAAGCTCGGTCGTACGGCACAGTTTCAGGCCGTCACGGGACAGCACGAGCGCGTGCCGCGCGCCCGGGGTGCGCTCCAACAGGCCCTCGATGAGCCAGGTGAGCTTCTCGTCCGCTGTGGTCGTGCCGGTCATGAGGTGGTGTCGCCTTCCGAAGTCACGGGGGTGGGCTGAGCTGCGGTCTCGGGGTCGGGGGTGGTGTCGCGGGCCGGGGTGACGCCCGCGTCCGGGGCGGCCGTGTCGTCCGGAGCAGGGGCCCGCACGGCCTGGCGGAAGCTGCTGAAGCGGGCGGTGCGGGCGCGGGTCTCCTCGGCCGTGGGCGCGGGCCGGGACTCCGCGGCACGGCTTCCTCCGCCCGCCCGGCGCTCCGCCTCGGCGAGGGTGCGGCCGCGGCGCCGGCGGGGCAGCACCAGGGGCGGGGCGTCTCCGTCTCCGGACGCGGCCGCGTGGGCCGGCACCGGGTCGGCGTCCACGTCGCCGCCGGAACGGGCGGCGGCGTAGGAAGGCGCGGGGAGGACGGCTGCGGGGGAGGCCGGGCGCTCCGTCTCCGTGGAGGCGGGGGAGAGGGTGTCGCCGGTGGCGCCGTGACGGGGCTCGGGCTCGGCGCCTCTGCCGGTCACGGAGCGGCGCCGGGGCAGGACCAACGGTGCGTCCTCGGCGGCGGAGGGCAGGTCGCCCTGCGCGCCGGCCGGCTCCGCGTCGCGCGCGCCGGAGGGCACCCGGTCCCGCGTGCCGGAGGGCGTCCGGTCGCGGGTGTCGGAGGGTTCGGCGTCCGTCGGGGCGGAGGGTTCGGCGTCCGTGTGGGCGGCGGGTTCCGCCTTCTGCGCGTGGGAGGGCTCCGGGGCTTTCGTGGCGGACGGTGTCCGGTCCCGCGTGTCGGAGGTCTCTGCGTCCGTCGGGGCGGAGGGTTCGGCGTCCGTCGGGGTGGCAGGTTCTGCCTTCTGCGCGTGGGAGGGCTCCGGGGCCTCCCCGGCGGACTGCGTCCGGTCCTTCTCGTCCGCGACCTTCACCGCCGCTGTCAGGGTGCGGGTGGGCGTCCCGTTCGTCGTCGGGGCCGTGACCGGCCGCAGGGGCGCCGCGTCCGCCGGTACGAGGAGGTCCTGCGGCAGCAGCACCAGCACGCCCGTCCCGCCGCGCGCGGAGGGCCGGTACGACACCCGCAGTCCGTACCGCCGGGCCAGCCGGCCGACGACCGCGAGACCCAGCCGGGTGCCGGTGAGACCGCCCAGCTCGGTGGACTCGCCGGAGACGGCCCGCTCGGCGCGCCGCAGCTGCGCCTCGCCCATCACCAGACCGCTGTCCTCGACGGACACGATGACACCGGCCGGGACCTCCTCCACGTAGACGTGGACCTCCGCGGTCGGGGGCGAGAAGTTCGCGGCGTTGTCGAGGAGTTCGGCGAGCGCGTGCATCACGCCCTCGGCGGCGTGCCCGGCGACGGAGGTGTCGCTGGCGGAGTGGACGCGGACCCGCTGGTAACCGGCGATGCGGCCCATCGCGCCGCGCAGGATCGACTCCATCGGGATGGGCCGGGCCCAGCGACGGCCGGATCGGGCGCCGGTGAGGACGGCGACGGAGTCGGCGAGGCGGCCCGCCTGGGCGGTGCGGTGGTCGAGGTGGAGCAGGTCGGCGAGGACCTCCTCGTCGTGGTGCTTCTCCTCCATCGCGCGCAGGTCGGCGAGCATGCCGGTGGCCAGCGCCTGCATCCGTCCGGCCGCGTTGGCGGTGGCGGCCAGGGCGGCCGCGCGGGCGCCCTCCGCCTCCCGCAGCCGGGTGGTGAGCCGTGCGTTCTCCCCGGCCAGGCGGATCCGCTCGCGCGCCAGGCGGTCGCGTTCCTCCTCCAGCCGCTCCCGCTCCTCGGTGTACTCCCCGGTCAGCTTGGCGAGTTCGTCCGTGTGCTGGGCGGTGAGCCGGTCCAGTTCGGCGGTGTGCCGTTCGGCGGACCGGGCCAGCTCCGCCGTGTGCGCGTCGTCGGCCCGGGTGCGCTCCTCGGCCCGCTCGTGCGCCAGCCGGGCGAGCTCGGCCGCGTGCTGCTCGGCGAGCCGGTCCCGCTCGCCGGCCAGCGCCTCGGCGACATGGGCCCGCTCCTGGTCCAGCTCGGCCGACAACCGGGCGCGTTCACGGGTGAGTTCGCCGGTGAGCAGCTCGTGCTGGCGGCGGGCGTCCTCGGTCAGCCGGGACCGCTCCTGGAGCAGCCGTCCGACGTCCTGGGTGACGGCCTCCAGCCGCTCCCGGGCGGAGCGCGCCGTCAGACGGGCGTACGCGGCGGCCGTGACGGCGGCGCACAGCAGCACGGACGCGACCACGCCGGTCACCAGGACCGCGCCGATCACGGCGTCCGGGACGAGGAAGAAGGCGGCCACGACGGCGACCGCGCAGAACGCGGCGGTGAGCACGGGGGCGGGCAGCAGGCTGCGGGGGGTGGGGCGGTCGCCGGGGAGCAGGGGGGAGGTCATCAATCAGGTCCTCGGTCAGGTCCTCGGTCGGGTCCGCGGGCGTGCGCCGTCGTGGCTGCGCGGCCCTCGGGCGGTTCGATGGGACGCCGGACCTGATGCAGGGGTCGCTTCGCGAACGAGGTCCGACAACTGCGCGCAACTCGCGGTCACTATATGGGAGTTCGTGATCGGCTTGGGAAGATTCTGCTTCCATTTCTGGTTAAACAGTCGTGGCCGCGCGTCCCGGGACGGTTCGACGGAGGGTGTGCCGCCGCCCGCGCCGCGCCCCCGCGGAGGCATCCTGAGGGCATGACGGATCAGCGGGAACTGGCGGCGGCGCTGCGCGGGGCGGTAGGCGGCGAGGTGGACCTCGGCGTCACCGCGCGGGCGCTGACCACGATGGACGCCTCCAACTACCGCAGAATTCCGCTCGGCGTGGTCGCGCCCAGGGACGCCGACGACGTCGCGGCGGCGCTCGCGGTGTGCCGGGAGCACGGGGTGCCCGTGGTGCCGCGCGGCGGCGGGACGTCCATCGCGGGACAGGCGACCGGCACGGGCATCGTGCTCGACTTCACACGCCACATGAACCGTCTGCTGTCCCTCGACCCGGAGGCGGGCACCGCCGTCGTGCAGCCGGGTCTGGTCCTCGACCGGCTCCAGGAGGCCGCCGCCCCGCACGGCCTCCGCTTCGGCCCCGACCCGTCCACCCACGGCCGCTGCACCCTCGGCGGCATGATCGGCAACAACTCCTGCGGCTCCCACTCGGTCGCCTGGGGCACGACCGCCGACAACGTGCGCACCCTGTCGGTGATCACCGCGCGCGGCGAACGGCTGCGCCCCGGACCCGGCTGGGCGGGCGCCCCGACGGGCCTGCGTCCGCTGGTGGAGGGGGAGTTGTCACGTCTGCGCACGGGCTTCCCCGACCTGCCGCGCCGAATCTCCGGGTACGCGGTCGACGCCCTGCTCCCCGAGAACCGCGCCGACGTCGCCCGCTCCCTGTGCGGTTCGGAAGGCACCCTCGCCGTGCTCACCGAGGCGGAGCTGACCCTCGTACGGGCGCCCCGCGCGCGGGCGCTCGCCGTGCTGGCGTACGCGGACGAGAGCGGGGCCGCGCAGGCCGCGTCGGGGCTGCTGCCGTACCGGCCGCTGACGGTGGAGGGCATGGCGGCCGACCTGGTGCCGTCCGCCGCCGACCTGCCACGCGGAGGGGCGTGGCTGTTCGTCGAGGCCGGCGGGGACACCGAGGCGGAGGCCCGCGCGGCGGCCGAGGCGATCGTGCGGGCGGCGGACGTCGTGGACGCGCTGGTGGTCACCGACCCGGCCCGGCAGCGCACGCTGTGGCGCATCCGGGAGGATGCGAGCGGCACCGCCACTCGCATGCCGGACGGGAGCGAGGCGTGGCCCGGCTGGGAGGACTGCGCCGTGCCGCCCGCCCGGCTCGGCGACTATCTGCGGGACTTCCGGGCGCTGCTCGCCGAGCACGGCCTGCGCGGCACCCCGTACGGGCACTTCGGGGACGGCTGCATCCACGTCCGCATCGACTTCGACCTGTTGACCGGGCCGGGCGTGGCCCGCTTCCGGCGCTTCTCGGAGGAGCTGGCGGACCTCGTCGTCGCCCACGGCGGCTCCCTCTCCGGCGAGCACGGCGACGGGCAGGCGCGCGCCGAGCTGCTGCCGCGTATGTACGGCGCGGAGACGGTCGCCCTCTTCGAGCGGGTCAAGGGCGTGTGGGACCCGGACGGCCTGCTCAACCCCGGCATGCTGGTCCGCCCCGCGCCCCTGGACGCGGACCTCCGCTTCACCGCCCTCCCCCGCGAACCGGTCGACGTCGCCTTCGGCTACCCCGCCGACGCCGGCGACTTCTCGGCCGCGGTGCGGCGCTGCGTGGGCGTCGCCAAGTGCCGTACGACGTCCGTGTCGGGGTCCGCCGTGATGTGCCCGTCGTTCCGGGCGACGGGGGAGGAGGAGCACTCCACGCGGGGGCGCGCCCGGCTGCTGCACGAGATGCTCGCGGGCGAGGTGGTGACGGACGGCTGGCGCTCCACGGAGGTGCGGGACGCGCTCGATCTGTGCCTGTCCTGCAAGGGGTGCAGGTCCGACTGCCCGGTGGGCGTCGACATGGCCACGTACAAGGCGGAGTTCCTGCACCACCACTACGCGGGCCGCCGCCGCCCCGCCGCGCACTACACGATGGGACGGCTGCCGGTGTGGCTGTCCTGGGCGGCCCGGACCCGGACGGCGGGCGTGGCGAACGCACTGGCGTCGCTGGGGCCGCTCGCGCGGCTGGCGAAGCGGGTGGGTGGGATCGCCCGGGAGCGGGAGATCCCGTCCCTGGCGACGGAGCCTTTCAGCCGCTGGTGGCGGAGGAGGCAGACGCCTGCCGAGGACGGTGGCCCGCTGGTGGTGCTGTGGCCGGACACCTTCACCGAGCATCTGTCGCCGTCGGTCGGCCGGGCGGCCGTACGGGTGCTGGAGGCGGCGGGGATGCGGGTGGTGCTGCCGCCGACGCTGCGGCTGGGATCCGGCGGGCGCGTGGGCGACGGCCGGTCACGTTCTCCCTTCTCCCTGCTGACGGCACGGCGCGGGCGGGTCTGCTGCGGCCTGACGTACATCTCCACGGGCCAACTGGACCGCGCACGCACGGTGCTGCGGCGCACGCTCGACCTTCTGGAGCCGGTCCTCGCGACGGACGCGCCCCTGGTGGTGCTGGAGCCGAGCTGTGCGGCCGCGTTGCGCACGGACGCCCCGGAGCTGCTCCACGACGACCCGCGCGCGGCCCGACTCGCCTCGCGCGTCCTGACGTTCGCGGAGGCGCTGGAGCGGCACGCGCCCGACTGGACCCCGCCCGCGGTGAACCGCCCGGTCACCGGCCAGACCCACTGCCACCAGCACGCGGTCCTGGGCGACGGCCCCGACCGCAGACTCCGGGAGACGGCGGGCCTGACGGGCGAACTGGCGGGCGGCTGCTGCGGACTGGCAGGCAACTTCGGCTTCGAGAAGGGCCACTACGACGTCTCGCGCACCTGTGCGGAGGAGCAGTTGCTGCCCTCCGTACGGGAGGCGCCGGAGGACGCGGTGGTCCAGGCGGACGGCTTCTCCTGCCGGACGCAGCTGGAGCAGGTGGGAGGTGTGCGGGGCCGCCACCTCGCGGAGATCCTGGCGGAGGCGCTGGAGGAGAAGGGACGGTGACGTCCTGGACGTTCTGCCTCAGTCGAGGCAGAACTCGTTCCCCTCGACGTCCTGCATGACGATGCACGAGTCGGTGCCGTCGTAGAGCAGCCGCTGCCGGGTGGCACCGAGGGGGACCAGCCGGGCGCACTCGGCCTCCAGCGCGGCCAGCCGCTCCTCACCGGTCAGCCCGGTGCCGACGCGGACGTCGAGGTGGACGCGGTTCTTGACGGTCTTGCCCTCGGGCACCCGCTGGAAGAACAGCCGTGGCCCGGCGCCGGTCGGGTCGCTCGCCGAACACCAGGCGCCGTCCCCGTCGGGGAACCGCTCCCGGTTGAACGCGTCCCAGGAGCCGTACCCCTCGGGCGGCACGACGGTGTACCCGAGCACTTCGCACCAGAACCGGGCCACCCGCTCGGGCTCCGCACAGTCGAACGTGACTTGCACCTGCCTGATCTCTGCCACGGGGCGCACCCTAACAAGGGGCCGGCCGGCCGCCACCGCATTTTCCGCGAGCCGCGCCGGGCCGTCGGAACGGCCTCTGTCAAGTTGATGTGCGGGGCAGCCGTTGCTGGTTAGAGTCGTGCGTCATACCTGGTTGTGGGGACAACCGGAGTGCCTTGGGGGAGGGCCCGCAGCACATGAGTCGTCGTTCCACCGGTTTTGTCGGCGTCTGGGCCGAAATGCAGCGGCAGCAGCAGCGTCAGCGGGAGGCCGACGCCAGGCGGCTGCGGCAGGAGGAGCAGCGGGCGCGGGCCCATCGGCGGCGGGTCGAGCGGGACCACCGTGAGTACCGGAAGGCGGAGGCCCTCCGGCGTACGGAGGAACTGGACGCGCGGGTCGCGTCGTTGCGGGCGCTGCTCGCGTCGGGGTGCCGCGCGGCGCCGTTCCGGGCCACGACGCTGGTGCGGGCGGAGACCGTGCAGCCGTTCGCGCCCGGCCCGCTCGCCCAGCCGGTGCCCATGCCGGACGCCCGCGCCTACCAGCCGCAGGGCGGCGGCTGGACCGCGAACCGCAGGGCCCAGGCGCAGGCGGAGGCCCGGGCGCGGTTCGAGCGGGACTGGCACGCGGCGCAGGCCGCCGAGGCGGCGCGGCAGCAGCAACTCGCCTCCTACCAGCGGCAGTACCAGGAGTGGGCCGACGCCCAGCTGGCCGAGGTGCGCCGGCACAACGCCGGGGTCACCGCGACCGTCGAGGGCGTGCGCCGCCGCGAGCCCGACGCCGTGATCGAGTACTTCTCGGCCGCCCTGTACTCCTCGACGGCCTGGCCGGAGGGGTTCCCGCGCCAGGTGGCGGCGGCCTACGACCCGGCGGCGGGACAGCTCGTCCTGGACTGGGAGCTGCCCGCGTACGACGTGGTGCCGGAGACCAAGGCGGTCCGGTACATGGCGAGCGTCGACCAGGACAAGGAGACGCCCCGCCCCGTGGGCCGGCGGCGTGCGCTGTACAAGGAGGTTCTGGCCCAGTGCATGCTGCTCGTGCTGCACGAGCTGTTCGCCGCGGACGAGCAGGGCGCCCTGGAATCGGTGGCGCTGAACGGCTTCGTCGACGGCCACGACCCGACGACGGGCCGCCCCGGGCGGATCCACCTGGCCACCGTCATGGCCGAGCGCGCCGCGTTCCAGGAGCTGCACCTGGCGCAGGTGGACCCGGAGAGCTGCTTCGTCGACGCGCTGCGCGGGCAGATCTCGGCACGCCCCGACCAGCTCGCGGCCGTACGGCCGGGCAGGCGGCCGCAGGACGTCGGCGACCGGGTCGTCGCCCACGGCGGCGACGAGGACCCCGACCTGTTCGCGATGGACCCGGTGGCCTTCGAGAACCTGGTCGCCGACCTCTTCCGAGCCATGGGCATGCAGGCGGTGACCACCCAGCGCTCCAACGACGGCGGCGTGGACGTCGACGCGCTGGACCCGACGCCGATCCGCGGCGGCAAGATCGTCGTCCAGGTGAAGCGCTACCGGAACACGGTGCCGCCCACTGCCGTACGCGACCTCTACGGCACCGTGCAGGACGCCGGCGCCAACAAGGGCGTCCTCGTGACGACGTCCGGCTTCGGCCCCGGCTCGCACACCTTCGCGAGCGGCAAGCCGCTGGAGCTCATCGCGGGCCCCGAGCTGGTCGACCTCCTCCACCGGCACGGACTGCGGGGACGGCTGGGCGACGGGGCGACCGGGGACACGGCCCGTCCGGCGGACCCGGACGAGGACCGGCTGCCGGACGACTACAACGTCCTGGGCATGGGCTGGACCGGCGGCGTCGCGCTGGACGTGTGCGCGCTCGTGTGCCGCGGCAGCCGGGTGCTCAGCGACGACCACTTCGTCTTCTTCAACAACCCGGGCACCCCGGACGGCGCCGTCCGCGCCCTGGAGGCCACCGCACCCGACAAGGCCGCGATCCGCGTCGCCTTCGACGGCCTGCCCGACGAGGCCGACCGCTTCGTGCTGGTCGCGGCCGTCGACCCGGAGGTCAACCCGGACGCGGACCTCGCGGGCTTCACGGACGCCCGCATCCGCCTCCTCGACCCGGGGCTCACCGAGCTGGGCCGGCTAGAGGTGTCCGACGGCCGGGCAGGAGAGACGGCCCTGGTCCTCGGCTCGTTCCGCCGCCGCGCGAACGGCGACTGGGACTTCGTCCTCGGCGGCAAGGGCTACCGGGGCGGGCTCGAAGAACTGGTGCAGGACTTCGGGATCGAGGTGCGGTAGCCCCGCGGGACGGGGGTGCGGCGTACGCGCGTGCGGGTCGCGGGTGTGATCATCGACGGTGACCTGCATCGCCCAGGTGGGCAGGATCGGCGGGTGCGGGTGCGGGTGCGGGTGCGGGTGCGGGTCGGGGCCGGTGCAGTGGGGCGACGGGTTGATGTTCGACCGGCGTAGTAATGCGGGTCTCAGGGCGTCGTCTCGCCCCGCACCAGCGGGTGGCACACCGGCTGGACGCCCTCGGGGAGGGCGTCCGGTTCGCACCAGCGGGCCTCCAGGATCTCGAACGGGTCCAGGCGCAGTTCGCCGCCGAGGAGGCGGGCCTCGAAGGCCACCTCCACGCGGGTGCGCAGGCCGCTGTTCAGCATGACCAGGCGGCCGACCTCCACGTCGAGGCCGGTCTCCTCCTTGACCTCGCGCACCACGGTCGCCCGGAAGTCCTCGCCCTTGCGCGCGAAGCCGCTCGGCAGGCCCCACTGGCGGCCGGGCGGCCACATCCGGTGTCTCAGCAGCAGCACCCGTCCCTCGTCGTCGCGCACCACTCCCGTCACGCCGACCACGAACTTGGCGTGCAGCAGCCACACGATGCGGCTCTGCAACGGGCGCAGGAGTCGCCAGACACGGACCAGGAGTCGTCGCACGGAACCTCAGTCGAAGGGGGGGAGCGGACGGGGTGTCACCAGGGGGAACCGTACCGGGTAGGACGTCCGCACCGTGGACGGAGTTGACCCGGACGGTACGCGGGTCGCATCGTCAGGCATATAAACACTTCACGGTGCTGACGTAGTCCAATACGCTGGACCTGCGAGTACATCGAGCTGCACGCTCGATGCAGTCGCGCGTCACCCCGCACCGCTCGCGTCTCCTACGTCCCTGGAAGGCACCGTGACCACCCCCAGCGCCGCCACCCCGTCCACCGCCTCCGGGCAGGCCCACGGCCCCGCCGCCCCCGCGCAGCCCGACGCCCCGGGCGGCCGCCGCGGCTCCCTCGGGCCGGTCGGACTGGTGCTGGCCGGCGGGATCTCCGTGCAGTTCGGCGGGGCGCTCGCGGTCACGCTGATGCCGCGCGCCGGCGCGCTCGGGGTGGTGACCCTGCGGCTGCTGGTCGCGGCGGTGGTGCTGATGGTGCTGTGCCGGCCGCGGCTGCGCGGTCACTCGCGCGCGGACTGGGGCACGGTGATCGTCTTCGGCCTCGCCATGGCCGCGATGAACGGCCTCTTCTACCAGTCCGTCGCCCGCATCCCGCTCGGCCCCGCGGTCACCCTGGAGGTGCTGGGCCCGCTCGCCCTCTCCGTGCTGGCCTCCCGGCGTGCGGTCAACCTCGTGTGGGCCGCGCTCGCCCTCGCCGGCGTGTTCCTCCTGGGCGGCGGAGGCTTCAGCGGCCTCGACCCGCTGGGCGTCGCGTTCGCCCTGGCCGCCGGGGCGATGTGGGCTGCGTACATCGTCTTCAGCGCGCGGACCGGACGCCGCTTCCCGCAGGCCGACGGGCTCGCGCTCGCCATGGCGGTGGCGGCGGTGCTGTTCCTGCCGCTGGGGGTGCTGGAGTCCGGCACGAAGCTGCTGGACCCGACGACCTTCGCGCTGGGCGCGGCGGTCGCGGTGCTGTCGTCCGTCCTGCCCTACACCCTCGAACTCCTCGCGCTGCGACGCCTGCCCGCGTCGACGTTCGCGATCCTGATGAGCCTGGAACCGGCCCTCGCGGCCGCCGCCGGCTTCCTCGTCCTCGACCAGGCCCTCGCCGCGACGGAGGCCGCGGCCATCGCGCTGGTCATCGCGGCGAGCATGGGGGCGGTGCGGACACAGGTGGGGCGGGGGAGGGCGAGGAAGGCCGCGGGCGGCTCCTGACGATCGCCGGGCGCGTCGAGCCGCGGCGGGACTAGAGTCGCTCTCGTCTCTCCCAGCAACCGGTCCTCTCGCGTGACCGGTCCGTCCCGGAGACACACGAAGGGAACAGCGCCATGAGCGTGCAGCACAGTGAGACCGCCGGTGACCGTCCTCTGATCCCCCGTCCGGAGCGGACGCCGGGCGCCCTGCGGGCTGCCTGCACGGTCGTCGCACCCGATCTCCTTGCGGCCTACGACCAGGCCAAGGACCAGGCGCTCGCGGAGGCGGTGGAACTCAGGTCGCTCAAGCCGATCCATGCCTACCTCAGCCACTGGGCCGCCCTCTTGGAAATCGAGCGTCACCCGGCCATGGCGCGGGAGTACCACCGCGTGGAGTACCTTGCCCAGATCGCCACCACGGCGGAGGAGGCGCGTGAGCACCTGAGGGCGGCCAGTTCGCTCTACCGTGCAGCCGCCGAGGCGGTGCGCGCCGAGTGACGTGGCGCTGGGAGTACGAGCCCGACCGGGAGACGGTGGCGGGCGGCGCCCCGGCCGATTTCCTCGCCGAGGTGGAGAAGATGGCCGCTGAACTGGTGCGGGCGGCCGAAGTGCTGCACCTCCACGGGCCTTCGTACCAGGGCGCGGACGAGGGCGCCAAGCACGCCTTCGTCGCCGGCGGCTTCTTCGTTTACATGATCACACCGCGCTCGGAACTCCTCACCATCTGGCAGGTGACGCCCGACCCTCTTCCTTGACGGTTCGCGCCGGTCAGGAGCCGCCGTCGCCCGTGTCAAGGGGACGATCGCCGGTCGGCGACCGGCACGCCCCGGAGACGAACCGAGAGTTGCCGGCCGTGACCATGATCGCCAGCTCGCCGCTGATGGCGTGCCGGTACGCCGCCGTCGGTGATGTGTCGAGGCGGGGCGCGCCCCGCTCGGTCTGACGACCCACCCCGGGGGTGACGTGCCCCCTCGCCTCGGCCGCCTGGGCCTCGGTGAAGCCCCGCGCCGTCCGGAGCGAGGCAGGCTCGTGCCCTCGCTCCGCGTCGATCGTCTCGACCTTGAGGCGTCGATCCGCTCACGCTCCTCGGAGGCGCTGCCGGCACCGCCGCGGCCCTCGTCGACAATGCGCCCCGGCATTCGCCCGCCCATGGAGCCGAGGGCCGTCTGCCCGCCCTTCTGGCCGGGTGCAACCACACGCGCCCGCAACGGCTGGTCCCGGGCCGCCTCCGCGGTGCACCGCGTCGGGTGACGGCGGTGAAAATCCATGCAAGCACGCTTGCTTGTTTTCCTCCCCCCTGTCATGCTCCCCCCACCGCCCCGCACACCGCCGTGTCCGTGTCCCGAGGGGAGCGACCTCGTGTCCGATCCGACGCCTGTCATCGACGATCTGCGTGAGGAGAGTGAGGAGCTCGACCGGCTGGTGGCCGGACTGGAGCCGGAGCGGTGGGCGTTGCCCACGCCCGCCGCCGGATGGACCGTCGCCCACCAGATCGGGCACCTCGCCTGGACCGACCACCGCGCCCGGACCGCCGTCACCGATCCCGACGGTTTCCGCGCGCTCGTCGAGCAGGCCCTCGCGGCCCCGCACACCTACGTCGACGACGGCGCCGAGGAGTACGCCCGCGCCGAGCCCGCCGCGCTGCTCGCCCGCTGGCGGGAGGGGCGCGCGGAGTTGGAGAAGGCGCTGCGGGAGGCGCCCGACGGGGCGCGGTTCCCGTGGTTCGGGCCGCCGATGTCCGCCGCCTCCGTGGCCACCGCGCGGCTGATGGAGACCTGGGCGCACGCCCAGGACGTGGCCGACACGCTCGGCGTGACCCGCGCGCCCACCGGCCGCCTCCGCCACATCGCCTGGCTCGGCGTCCGCACCCGCGACTTCGCCCACGGCGTGCACGGCCTCACCCCGCCCGCCGGCCCCTTCCGCGTCGAGCTGACCGCGCCGGACGGCGGTGACGTCTGGGCGTACGGGCCCGAGGACGCCCCGCAGCGTGTCACCGGCCCCGCCCTCGACTTCTGCCTCCTGGTCACCCGGCGCGCCCACCGCGCCGACCTGGACCTCACCGCCGACGGCCCCGACGCCGACCGCTGGCTGGACATCGCGCAGGCCTTCGCCGGGCCGCCCGGCGGCGGGCGGGAACCGAAGGGGGACGGCGCGCGGTGACGGCAGAGCCCCTGCGCGTCGGCAACTTCTCCGGCTTCTACGGCGACCGCTTCGACGCGCTGCGCGAGATGCTGAGCGGCGGCGACCTCGACGTCCTCACCGGTGACTACCTCGCCGAGCTGACCATGCTCATCCTGGCCCGCGACCGGCTGAAGGACCCCTCCGCCGGATACGCGCGCACCTTCCTGCGCCAGCTCGAGGACACCCTGGGCCTCGCCCACGAGAAGGGCGTCCGGATCGTCACCAACGCGGGCGGGCTCAACCCGGCGGGGCTGGCCGGCGCCGTACGGCAGCTGGCGGGACGTCTGGACATCCCCGTGCGGGTCGCGCACGTCGAGGGCGACGACCTCACCGCCCGCCACCCCGGCAGCCTCGCCGCCCACGCGTACCTGGGCGGCTTCGGCATCGCGGAGTGCCTGCGGGCCGGCGCCGACGTGGTCGTCACCGGCCGGGTCACCGACGCCGCCCTCGTCACGGGGCCCGCCGCCGCGCACTTCGGCTGGAAGCCGTCGGACCACGACCGGCTGGCCGGCGCGGTCGTCGCCGGGCACGTGCTGGAGTGCGGGACGCAGGCGACCGGCGGCAACTACGCCTTCTTCGCCGAGCGCGACCCCCGCGAACTGCGGCGGCCCGGCTTCCCGCTCGCGGAGATCCACCCCGACGGCTCCTGCGTGGTCACCAAGCACCCCGGCACCGGCGGGTTCGTCGACGTCGGCACGGTCACCGCGCAGCTGCTGTACGAGACGGGCGGCGCCCGGTACGCCGGGCCGGACGTCACCGCGCGCCTGGACACCGTCACGCTCACCCAGGACGGGCCCGGCCGGGTGCGGATCGAGGGGGTGCGCGGGGAGGCCCCGCCGCCCACGCTCAAGGTCGGCCGCAACCGGCTCGGCGGGTTCCGCAACGAGGTCGTCTTCGTGCTCACCGGACTCGACATCGAGGCCAAGGCCGCGCTGGTCCGCGAGCAGATGGGCGACGCCCTCGCCGCGTCCCCGCCCTCGGAGGTGCGGTGGGACCTCGCCCGCACCGACAAGCCCGACGCCGACACCGAGGAGACCGCCAGCGCGCTGCTGCGGCTCGTCGTACGGGACCCGGACCAGCGGAAGGTCGGACGGGTGCTCAGCGGGGCCGCCATCGAGCTGGCGCTGGCCGGCTACCCCGGGTTCCATGTGGGGGCGCCACCGGGGAAGGGCTCGCCCTATGGGGTGTTCGAGGACGTGTACGTGCCCCATGGGGACGTCGGCCATGTGGCCGTCCTCCATGACGGGAGGCGGATCACCGTGGACCCGCCCCTGGACACCGCCGACCTCGACGCCGTACCGCCGCCCGCGCTTCCCGAGCCGCTGCCGCCGGGGCCGGCCATCCGCGCGCCGCTCGGCCGGGTCGTCGGCGCCCGCAGCGGCGACAAGGGCGGGGACGCCAACGTCGGCGTGTGGGCGCGGACGGACGAAGCCTGGCGGTGGGTCGCGCACGAGCTGACCGTCGAGCGGTTCCGGGAGCTGATCCCCGAGGCCCGCGAGCTGCCCGTCACCCGGCACGCGCTGCCGAACCTGCGCGCCCTGAACTTCGTCGTCGAGGGCATCCTCGGCGAGGGCGTCGCCGCGCAGGCCCGTTTCGATCCGCAGGCCAAGGCGCTGGGGGAGTGGCTGCGCTCCCGGCACGCCGACATCCCGGAGGTGCTCCTGTGACGGTCCTCGCGTCCGCCCTGAACCCGTCCGACCCTGACCACCGGGAGAACCGGCAGGCGATGCTCGCCAAGCTGGCCGAACTCGACGCCGAGCACGCCAAGGCCCTCGCGGGCGGCGGCGAGAAGTACGTCGAGCGGCACCGGAAGCGAGGCAAGCTGCTCGCCCGCGAACGCGTCGAGCTGCTGCTCGACCCGGACACCCCGTTCCTGGAGCTGTCCCCGCTGGCCGGCTGGGGCAGCGACTGGACCGTCGGCGCCTCCATGGTCACCGGCATCGGCGTCGTCGAGGGCGTGGAGTGCGTGATCACCGCCAACGACCCGACGGTGCGCGGCGGCGCCAGCAACCCCTGGTCGCTGAAGAAGGCGCTGCGCGCCAACGACATCGCGCTCGCCAACCGGCTGCCGCTGATCAGCCTGGTCGAGTCCGGCGGCGCCGACCTGCCGTCGCAGAAGGAGATCTTCATCCCGGGCGGCGCGGTCTTCCGCGACCTCACCCGGCTGTCGGCGGCCGGCATCCCCACGATCGCCGTCGTCTTCGGCAACTCCACGGCGGGCGGTGCGTACGTGCCCGGCATGTCGGACCACACGATCATGGTCAAGGAGCGGGCGAAGGTGTTCCTCGGCGGCCCGCCGCTGGTGAGGATGGCGACCGGCGAGGAGAGCGACGACGAGTCCCTGGGCGGCGCCGACATGCACGCCCGCGTCTCCGGTCTCGCCGACCACTTCGCCGTCGACGAACCGGACGCGTTGCGCCAGGCCCGCAGGGTCGTCGCCCGTCTCAACCACCGCAAGGCACACCCCGATCCGGGGCCCGCCGAGCCGCCCAAGTACGACCCGGAGGAACTGCTCGGCGTCGTCCCCGGCGACCTGAAGACCCCCTTCGACCCGCGCGAGGTCATCGCGAGGATCGTCGACGCCTCCGACTTCGACGCGTTCAAGCCGTTGTACGGCACCAGCCTCGTCACCGGCTGGGCGAGCCTGCACGGCTACCCGGTCGGCATCCTCGCCAACGCGCGGGGCGTCCTCTTCAGCGAGGAGTCCCAGAAGGCCGCGCAGTTCATCCAGCTGGCCAACCAGCGCGACATCCCGCTGCTGTTCCTGCACAACACCACCGGCTACATGGTCGGCAAGGAGTACGAGCAGGGCGGCATCATCAAGCACGGCGCCATGATGATCAACGCGGTCTCCAACTCCCGCGTCCCGCACCTGTCCGTCCTCATGGGCGCCTCCTACGGCGCCGGTCACTACGGCATGTGCGGACGCGCCTACGACCCCCGCTTCCTGTTCGCCTGGCCCAGTGCCAAGTCCGCCGTCATGGGCCCGCAGCAGCTCGCCGGCGTGCTGTCCATCGTCGCCCGCCAGTCCGCCGCCGCGAAGGGACGGCCGTACGACGACGAGGCGGACGCGGCGCTGCGCGCCATGGTGGAGCAGCAGATCGAGTCCGAGTCCCTGCCGATGTTCCTGTCCGGGCGGCTGTACGACGACGGCGTCATCGACCCGCGCGACACCCGCACCGTCCTCGGCCTGTGCCTGTCCGCCGTCCACACCGCGCCCTACGAGGGCGCGCGCGGCGGCTTCGGCGTCTTCCGGATGTGAGGCAACCCGTGATTACTTCCGTCCTTGTCGCGAACCGCGGTGAGATCGCCTGCCGCATCGCCCGCACCTGCCGCGACCTCGGCATCCGGACCGTCGCCGTGCACTCCGACGCCGACGCGGACGCCCTCCACACCCGCGTCGCCGACACGGCCGTACGGCTCCCCGGCTCCGCGCCCGCCGACACGTATCTGCGCGGCGACCTGATCGTGAAGGCCGCCCTCGCGGCCGGAGCGGACGCCGTGCACCCCGGCTACGGCTTCCTCTCCGAGAACGCGGACTTCGCGCGCGCCGTCCAGGACGCCGGCCTGGTGTGGATCGGGCCGCCGCCGGAGGCGATCGAGGCGATGGCGTCCAAGACGCGCGCCAAGCGGCTCATGGGCGTGGCACCGTTCACCGAGGTCACCGAGGGCGACCTGCCGGTGCTGGTGAAGGCCTCGGCGGGCGGCGGCGGACGCGGCATGCGGGTCGTGCGCGCCCTCGCCGACCTGGACGCCGAACTCGACGCGGCCCGCGCGGAGGCGGCGAGCGCCTTCGGGGACGGGGAGGTGTTCGTCGAGCCGTACCTGGAGAACGGCCGCCATGTCGAGGTGCAGGTCCTCGCCGACACCCGCGGCACGGTGTGGGCGCTGGGCACCCGCGACTGCTCCCTCCAGCGCCGCCACCAGAAGGTGATCGAGGAGGCCCCGGCGCCCGGCCTCACCGACGCGCTCACCGAGGAACTCCACACCCTCGCCGTACGCGCCGCCCGCGCGGTCGGCTACGTCGGCGCCGGCACCGTCGAGTTCCTCGTCGCGGGCGAGCGGGCGCACTTCCTGGAGATGAACACCCGGCTCCAGGTCGAACACCCCGTCACCGAAGAGGTGTTCGGCGTGGACCTCGTCGCCGAGCAGATCCGGGTCGCCGAGGGCCACGCGCTGGACCCCGAGCCGCCGGCCCCGCGCGGCCACGCCGTGGAGGCCCGCCTCTACGCCGAGGACCCCGCCCGCGGCTGGGCGCCCCAGACCGGCCGCCTGCACCGCCTCGCCGTCCCCGGCGCCGTACGCCTCGACACCGGTTACACCGACGGCGACGACATCGGCGTCCACTACGACCCGATGCTCGCCAAGGTCGTCGCCCACGCCCCCACCCGTGCGGAGGCGGTCCGCAAACTCGCGGCCGCCCTGGAACGCGCCGTGATTCACGGCCCCGTCACCAACCGCGATCTCCTCGTCCGCTCCCTGCGCCACGAGGAGTTCACCCAGGGCCGCATGGACACCGGCTTCTACGAGCGTCACCTGCCCGCCCTCACCGCGCCCGCCGCCGACCCCTACGCCCCGCTCGCCGCCGCCCTCGCCGACGCGCACGGCCGCTCCCGCTTCGGCGGCTGGCGCAACGTGCCCTCGCAGCCGCAGGTCAAGCGGTACGCGGTGAACGGCCAGGAGCACGAGGTCCGTTACCGCCACACCCGCACCGGCCCGGCGGCCGACGGCGTGACGGTCGTCCACGCGGACGCGCGCCTGGTGGTCCTCGAAGCCGACGGCGTACGCCGCCGTTACGAGGTCAGCCGCTACGGCGACCGCGTGTACGTCGGCCCCACGGCCCTCACCGTCCTGCCCCGCTTCCCCGACCCCGAGGCCGACCACGCCCCGGGCTCCCTCCTGGCCCCGATGCCGGGCACGGTCGTCCGCATCGCCGAGGGCGTCACCGAGGGCGCGCCGGTGGAGGCGGGCCGGCCCCTGCTCTGGCTGGAGGCGATGAAGATGCAGCACAAGATCACGGCCCCCACCACGGGAACCCTGACCACCCTCCACGCGACCGAGGGCCAACAGGTGGAGCCCGGCACCTTGTTGGCGGTCGTGGAGGAAGCCCCTTAAGGGGCGCGGGGAACTGCGCGAGCGACCCCCACGAACCCGCAGGCACCGCACGACCGAACCACTCCGAAGGGGCGCGGGGAACTGCGCGAAGACCGAAGACAACCCGCACCCACCCGACGACTCAAGCCCCCTCCTCCCAAGGAGCCCACATGCCGGTGATCGAGTCAGAAGAACACAAGGCCCTCCGCGCGGCGGTATCCGCCCTCGGCCACAAGTACGGCCGCGCCTACTTCACCCGCACCGTGGAAGAGGGCAGGCCCGCCACGGAACTCTGGGCGGAGGCCGCCAAGCTCGGCTATCTCGGCGTCAACCTCCCGGAGGAACACGGCGGCGGAGGCGGCGGCATCTCCGAACTCTCCATCGTCCTCGAGGAACTCGGCGCCGCAGGCTGCCCCCTCCTCCTCATGGTGGTCTCCCCGGCCATCTGCGGCACGGTGATCGCCCGCTTCGGCACCGAGGAGCAGAAGCGGGACTGGCTGCCCGCCCTCGCCGACGGCACCCGCACCATGGCCTTCGGCATCACCGAACCCGACGCCGGCTCCAACTCCCACCGCATCACCACGACCGCCCGCCGCGACACCGCCACCGGCGACTGGGTCCTCACCGGCCGCAAGGTGTTCGTCAGCGGCGTGGACATCGCCGACGCCACCCTGATCGTGAGCCGCACCGAGGACGCCCGCACCGGGCGTCTGAAGCCCTGCCTGTTCATCGTCCCGCGCGACACCCCGGGCTTCCAGCGGCACAAGATCGACATGGAACTCAGCGCGGCGGAGAAGCAGTTCGAACTGGTCCTCGAGGATGTGCGGCTGCCCGCCGACGCGCTCGTGGGCGGAGGGGAGGGAGAGGACGCCGGTCTGCTCCAGCTGTTCGCCGGGCTGAACCCCGAGCGCATCATGACGGCCGCGTTCGCGATCGGCATGGGCCGCTTCGCGCTGGCCCGCGCCGTCGAGTACGCCCGCGACCGGACCGTCTGGAAGGCGCCCATCGGCTCGCACCAGGCGATCGCGCACCCCCTCGCGCAGGCGCACATCGACCTCGAACTGGCCCGCCTGATGATGCAGAAGGCGGCCCACCTCTACGACGCCGGGGACGACATCGGCGCCGGGGAGGCCGCCAACATGGCCAAGTACGCGGCGGCCGAGGCCTGTGTGAAGGCCGTCGACCAGGCCGTGCACACCCTCGGCGGCAACGGCCTCACCCGTGAGTTCGGGCTCGCCTCGCTGATAACGGCCGCGCGCGTGTCTCGTATCGCGCCGGTCAGCCGGGAGATGATTCTCAACTACGTCTCCCACCAGACCCTGGGCCTGCCCAAGTCGTACTAGGCGACCGGCAAGCCTCCCGGCCGTCTTGGAGGAACCATGTTCCGCAGCGCGTACGCAGACGTCACGCCGGTCGACCTCCCCATCCACGAGGCGGTGCTCGCCCGCGCCGCCGAGTTCGGGAGCATCCCGGCCCTGATCGACGGCACCGACGGCACCACCCTCACCTACGAGCAGCTCGACCGGTTCCACCGGCGGGTCGCCGCCGGGCTCGCCGAGGCGGGCGTGCGCAAGGGGGACGTGCTCGCCCTGCACAGCCCCAACACGATCGCCTTCCCCACCGCCTTCTACGCGGCGACCCGCGCGGGCGCCTCCGTCACCACCGTGCACCCGCTCGCCACGCCCGAGGAGTTCGCCAAGCAGCTGAAGGACTGCGCGGCCCGCTGGATCGTCACCGTGTCACCCCTGCTGGACAGCGCGCGCAGAGCCGCCGAACTCGCGGGCGGCGTCGAGGAGATCTTCGTCTGCGACAGCGCGCCCGGACACCGCTCGCTGATCGACATGCTCGCCTCCACGGCCCCCGAGCCGGTCGTCGGCATCGACCCCGGCGAGGACGTCGCCGCGCTGCCGTACTCCTCCGGGACCACCGGCGTCCCCAAGGGCGTGATGCTCACCCACCGGCAGATCGCCACCAACCTCGCCCAGCTCCAGCCGGCCATCACGGCCGGCCCCGGCGACCGCGTCCTCGCCGTGCTGCCGTTCTTCCACATCTACGGCCTCACCGCGCTGATGAACGCCCCGCTGCGGCACGGCGCGACCGTCGTCGTGCTGCCGCGCTTCGACCTGGAGCAGTTCCTCGCCGCCATCCAGAACCACCGCATCACCGCCCTGTACGTCGCCCCGCCGATCGTGCTGGCCCTCGCCAAGCACCCGCTGGTCTCCGAGTACGACCTGTCCTCCCTGCAGCACGTCATCAGCGCCGCCGCGCCCCTGGACGCGAAGCTCGCCGCCGCCTGCGCGCAGCGGCTCGGCCTGCCGCCGGTCGGCCAGGCGTACGGCATGACGGAGCTGTCGCCCGGCACCCACGTCGTCCCGCTGGACCTCATGGACCAGGCCCCGCCCGGAACCGTCGGCAAGCTCATCGCCGGCACCGAGATGCGGATCGTCTCCCTCGACGACCCGGGCAAGGACCTCGGTCCCGGCGAGTCCGGGGAGATCCTCATCCGCGGCCCGCAGGTGATGAAGGGCTACCTCGGACGCCCCGACGCCACCGCCGCGATGATCGACGAGGACGGGTGGCTGCACACCGGGGACGTGGGCCACGTCGACGACGCATGCTGGCTGTTCGTCGTCGACCGGGTGAAGGAGCTCATCAAGTACAAGGGCTTCCAGGTCGCGCCCGCCGAGCTGGAGGCGCTGCTGCTCACCCACCCCGGTGTCGCCGACGCGGCCGTCATCGGCGTCTACGACGACGACGGCAACGAGGTCCCGCACGCCTTCGTCGTCCGCCACCCCTCCGCCCCGGACCTCACCGACGGCGAGGTCATGATGTACGTCGCCGAGCGCGTCGCCCCGTACAAGCGGGTCCGGCACGTCACCTTCATCGACGGCGTGCCCCGCGCCGCCTCCGGCAAGATCCTGCGCCGCGAACTCCGGGCGGCGCACAAGGAGCGCTCGTGACCCTGATCGGCCGCAGTCGCACCCGGGGCGTCGAGACCCTGTCCCTCGACGCCCCGGAGCGCCGCAACGCCCTGTCCGCCGCCCTCGTCGGCGACCTCGCCGCCGCGCTCTCCGCCGCCGGGGAGGACCCCGGCGTCCGCGCGGTGGTCCTCACCCACACCGGCAGCACGTTCAGCGCGGGCGCCGACCTCAAGGACCCGCCCGGCCCCTCAGCGCTGGTCGGTCTGCTCCGGCAGATCGTCGAGCTGCCCAAACCGGTCGTCGCGCGCGTCACCGGGCACGTCCGCGCGGGCGGCCTCGGGCTGCTCGCCGCCTGCGACATCGGCGTCGCCTCCCGCGCGGCGACGTTCGCCTTCACCGAGGTGCGCATCGGGGTCGCCCCGGCGGTGATCTCCCTGCCGCTGCTGCCCCGCACCGACCCGCGCGCCCTCGCCCGCTACTACCTCACCGGGGAACGCTTCGACGCCGACGAGGCCGCCCGCATCGGCCTGCTCACGGCGGCCGGTGAGGACGCCGACCACACCCTCGAGCCGATCCTCGACGGTGTGCGCCGGTCCGCCCCCGAGGCCCTCGCCGAGACGAAACGGCTGCTCACGGCTAAGGTTCTGGAGACCTTCGACCGGGACGCGGACGCCCTGACCGCGCTCTCGGCACGCCTCTTCGCCTCCGCGCCCGCGCGCGAGGGCATGACGGCGTTCCTCGAACGACGGGATCCGGAATGGGCGGTGTGAGCGCGGCATGGGTGAGGTGAGCACGGCCGACCGTGCGGCACGCGTCCCCAAGCAGGACCGCAGCCGGGCCACCCGGCAGCGGCTGCTGGAGGCCGCCGTGGCCTGCCTCGCCGAACACGGCTGGGCGGGCTCCACGGTCTCCGTCGTCGCCGAACGGGCCGGCGTCTCCCGGGGCGCCGCCCAGCACCACTTCCCCACGCGGGAGGACCTGTTCACGGCCGCCGTGGAGTACGTCGCCGAGGAACGCTCCACCGCCCTGCGCGCCCTCTTCCCCGAAGGGGCAGCGGCCTCCGACCGCCGCGCGGTGGTCGCCGCGCTCGTCGACCTCTACACCGGCCCGCTGTTCCGTGCCGCCCTGCACCTGTGGGTGGCCGCCTCCAACGAGGAGCAGCTGCGGCCGCGGGTGACCGAGCTGGAGCTGCGGGTCGGACGCGACTCGCACCGGATCGCGGTGGAACTCCTCGGCGCGGACGAGTCCCGCCCCGGGGTGCGGGAGACGGTCCAAGGGCTCCTCGACATGGCCCGCGGCCTGGGCCTCGCCAACCTCCTCACCGACGACACGGCCCGCCGCGACCGGGTCGTCGCCCAGTGGGCGGACCTCCTGGACGAGGCGCTGCGCTGAGGGGGACCGGCTCAGCCCAGCCGGAGATTGGTCACCTGACAGCGAAGCTGCTGAATGCCGGCGAACTTGGCATCCACGGTGACGAGCTCGGCGTCCAGTGCTTCGGCAAGCGCGGCGTACGCGGCGTCGTAGGGCCACATGTTGTGGCGGAGCTGCCAGATGCGGGGAAGCAGGGGAGCGTGGTCGTAGCGTCTCAGCTGCATACGCCGCAGGAGGTCGAGGGCGCGTTCCGCTTCGCTTTCGGGCAGCTTGCCGCCCCGGACGAGGCCGCGCAGCACCGAGGCTGTCTCCAGGTCGACGGCGTGAGGTGCGGCCAGCCGTCGGCCGCGCGTGCAGTCCCGGACCCTGTCGGCGAGAGCGTCGCCGCCGACGAGGAACTCCACGACCGCTGAGGTGTCGAAGACGAGAACGCTCACCAGCGGGCCTCTCGCATCTCGCGGACCGCTTCGGAAATGTCGTCCGCCGTGACATCGGCACGCGCCGCGATGGCGCGAGCCTCTCGCGCCGCCTCCTCGAGCGACAGCAGAGCGGCTTCACCGGTGAGCAGCTGCAGTACGTAGTTCTGAAGCGACTGCCCGCTTCTCGCCGCCCGCGTCTTCAGTATCCGTAGGGTGTCCTCCGGGACGTCGCGTACATGAATGGTGGCCATGTAAGCATCGTAGCCCCGCTGCAAGCAGATTGCTTGCAGTTAGGGGGCCAGCCGCTCCACCCTCCAGCCGCCGCCCGGCACGGCCACGTACCGCAGGCGGTCGTGGAGGCGGTTCTCCCGGCCCTGCCAGAACTCCACCGTGTCCGGGACGACCCGGAAGCCGCCCCAGTGCGGGGGGACCGGGACCCGCTCGTGTTCCGGATAGCGCGCCGCCAGGTCGGCGTACGCCGTGTCCAGCTCCGCACGGGTCGCGATCACCGTCGACTGGCCGCTGACCCACGCGCCCAGCTGTGAGCCGTGCGGCCGGGTGCGGAAGTACGCGGCCGTCTCGTCGCGTCCGGTGCGGCGGGCCGTGCCGGTGACGACGACCTGCCGGGCGACCGGGTGCCAGGGGAACAGCAGCGAGACGTGCGGGTTCTCGGCCAGGTCACGGCCCTTGCGGGACTCGTAGTTCGTGTAGAAGACGAACCCGCCCGCGTCGAAGTGCTTCAGCAGCACCGTGCGCGAGCTGGGCCTGCCCGCCGCGTCCGCGGTCGACACGATCATGGCGTTCGGCTCGAACAGCCCGCCCTCCCGAGCGGCCTGCGCGAACCAGCGCGCGAACTGCTCGACGGGGGTGGCGGCGAGGTCGGTCTCGGAGAGCCCCTCGGTCCGGTAGTGCTTGCGCATCGAGGCGAGATCGAGGGGAACGGCGTCTCGGTCGGTCACGCCGTCATCCTGCCGTATCCGCCCAGGCCCCGAGGGCGTGGTGGCCCACGTCACAGACAGCCGGTGCCCAACCTCACCGGTGGCACTCAGTGCCGCGAACCCTCCCCAAAACTGGCACTCAGGGATATCGTGCTGGCACTGATCCGGTTGGGTGACCGCCAGCCGGGCATCACAGGTGTGACGTCCAGACCGCGAGTTTCACCGAGCCGACCGCGGATCCCTCGGACCCACACCGATCGCGCCACGACACATGGTCGTCCCACCCACAACACCATCTGTCACCCACCTATCGAGGGAGCCGCCTGATGTCCGACTTCGTACCCGGGCTCGAAGGAGTCGTCGCGTTCGAGACGGAGATCGCCGAACCGGACAAGGAGGGCGGCGCCCTCCGCTACCGGGGCGTCGACATCGAGGACCTGGTCGGTCACGTCTCCTTCGGCAACGTCTGGGGGCTGCTCGTCGACGGGGCGTTCGCGCCCGGACTGCCGCCCGCCGAGCCGTTCCCCATACCCGTGCACTCCGGCGACATCCGCGTCGACGTGCAGTCCGCGCTCGCCATGCTCGCCCCGGTGTGGGGCCTGAAACCGCTCCTCGACATCGATGCCGGGCAGGCCCGCGAGGACCTCGCCCGCGCCGCCGTCATGGCCTTGTCGTACGTCGCCCAGTCGGCGCGCGGCCAGGGGCTGCCGATGGTGCCGCAGAGCGAGATCGACAAGGCCGAGTCGGTCGTCGAGCGCTTCATGATCCGCTGGCGCGGCGAGCCCGACCCCAAGCACGTCGCCGCCGTCGACGCGTACTGGACGTCGGCCGCCGAGCACGGCATGAACGCCTCCACGTTCACCGCCCGCGTCATCGCCTCCACCGGCGCGGACGTCGCGGCGGCGCTGTCCGGGGCCGTCGGCGCCATGTCCGGCCCGCTGCACGGCGGCGCGCCCTCCCGCGTGCTGCACATGATCGAGGAGATCGAGCGCACCGGGGACGCCGAGGCGTACGTCCGCAAGACCCTCGACAAGGGCGAGCGCCTGATGGGATTCGGCCACCGCGTCTACCGCGCGGAGGACCCCCGCGCCCGCGTGCTGCGCCGTACCGCCCGTGAGCTGGGCGCCCCGCGCTACGAGGTCGCCGAGGCGCTGGAGAAGGCCGCGCTGGCCGAGCTGCACGCCCGCCGCCCGGACCGGGTGCTGGCCACGAACGTGGAGTTCTGGGCCGCGATCGTGCTGGACTTCGCGGAGGTGCCGGCGCACATGTTCACGTCGATGTTCACCTGCGCCCGCACCGCGGGCTGGTCGGCGCACATCCTGGAGCAGAAGCGCACGGGCCGGCTGGTCCGCCCGTCGGCCCGCTATGTGGGCCCGGGCCCGCGCGACCCGCGCGAGATCGAGGGCTACGCGTCCCTCGCGCACTGAGCCCCACCTGGGAGGAAGAACCTTCAAGACAGCAGGCGACCCGCGAGTCTGGTTCCCCCTCGGGGGAGCCGGCCGGACGTTACCGGCGACTCGCGGGTCGGGTGACTGCGTTGGATTGGGCCGGTTGCGTGCATCACTCGCACGCCGGTCCGGCGCCGAACCGAGTACGGCGGCGGGCCACTAGCCCGCAGCCACCTCTTCCGTCCGGTTGTCATACATCTGCCGAACCACCTCCTTTCCGAAGTACCGCCACCCTAAGAACCGCCCGCCGCAGGATCAACCACTTTTTTGTGCCGACCTTCCGGAGCGGGTCGCGGCCTTCCCGTCGAGCCGGGCGCCCTCGGCCGACCCCTCGCTCCGAGCTCATGGCGCGGCTCGAACCCGCACCGCCGCACGAGGTCTTTTGCCTCGTGGAAGCGTGGGTACCAGTGAGCGGACAACAATTCCCACAATCTTGTCGGGAACTCGATGTGCGCTGGGTCACGTTCAAGTTGAATGATTGTTGGTGAGCGAATCGTCGTGCCGTACGTGCGGACACAGCCTGCAGGGGGTTCAGGTGAGTGCATCCCGGCGTAGTGGGGCCACCGACGAGCTCGGGCCCGAGGGGTCCGAGCCCGAGCGGGAGGGGCCGGCCGGCTCCGACCTGCTCGCGGCGTTGCTCGACGGCATGGATGCCGCCCTGTGCGCCTTCGACGCGGACGGTGTGGTGACCCACTGGAACCGTGAGGCCGAGCGCATCCTCGGCTGGACCGCCGAGGAGGCGGTCGGACGCGCCGGGTTCGCCGGGTGGGCCGTGCGCAGCGCGGACGCCGAGGAGGTCGAGGCGCGGCTGATGTCGGCCATGGACGCGCCCGGCCGGCAGGTGAACGAGTTCGCGCTCCTCACCAAGGACGGCCGCCGGGTCCTGGTGCGCACCCAGTCCGCCGCCGTGCGCGGTCCCGACCGCGAGCCCGCCGGGGTCTACTGCGCGTTCAGCGAGGTCCACGCGCAGATCGACCTGGAGCGCTCCATCGCGCTGAGCGAGGCGCTGCTGGAGGACGCCGGCTGGGGCGTCGTCCTCGTCGACGCCGACCTGCGGCCCGCCGTCGTCAACGCGTACGCGGCGCGCGCGCTCGGCGCGGGCCGTACGTCGGTGCTGGGGCGGCCGCTGGGGGAGCTGCTGTCGCAGGGTGTGGAGGAGCTGGAGAGCGCGCTCACCCATGTGCTCGCCGAGGGCGCCCCGCCCGCGCCGGCCGAGCTGTGGGTGACGGTGCGGACGCCCGAGGGCGAGCGCCGGCGCTGCTGGCGGAGCGGGTTCGTGCGGCTCTCGTCCCCGCTCGCCGAGGAGCCGGTGCCGCTCGGGGTGGGCTGGCTGTTCCAGGACGTGACCGAGGCACGGCAGGGCGAGCAGGAGGCGTCGCTGCTGCGGTTCCGCACCCAGCAGCTGCACCGGGCCGCCCGTGCGGCGGCGGAGTGCGAGAACCCGGCCGAGGCGGTCACCGTCCACCTGGACTTCGCGCTCGCCGGCTTCGCCGACCACGCGGTGATCGACCGGGTCGCCGAGGGCGGCGCGGAGACCGACCGGGTCCGCCTGGTGCGGATCGCCGAGACCCCCTCCGGCGCCCCGGGTCCCTGCCGCCTCGACGGCCGGGCGGGCCTCCCGGTGCTGTACGCCGACGGGCACCCTGCCCTGCAGTGCGTGGAGCGCGCCGGGACGGTGCGGGCGGGAGCGGGCTCGCTCAAGGGGGACGCGGCTCGCGAGTGGGCGCCGGCCCGCCAGTGGCCTCAGGGCACGGTCCACGCCCTGTGCACGGTCCTGCGCAGCCGTGGCCGCACGCTCGGTGCCGTGACGTTTCTGCGCACGTCCCACCGCACGGCCTTCGAACGCGCGGACGCGATGTACGCGGAGGACGTGGCGGCACACATCGCCACGGCGCTGGACCTGGCGGCGCTGCTGCCCGAGGAGGGGTGAGGGCCGGCCGTCCCGGGGCGCGGGTGTCCGGAGGCGTCGCCCTCCTCGAAGCGATCGCGTGAGCCGTGGCTGCTGCCCGAGGAGGGGTGAAGGCCGGCCGTGCCGGGGCGCGGGTGTCCGGAGGCGTCGCCCTCCTCGAATCGATCGCGTGAGCTGTGGCTGCTTCCCGAGAAGGGGTGAGGGGCCGGCCGTGCCGAAGCGCGGGTGTCCGGAGGCGTCGCCCTCCTCGAACCGATCGCGTGAGTCGTGCTCTCGGTGCCGGGTGCGGACGCCGGCTGCGGGGCCGTGGTGGTCGTTCGCGCAGTTCCCCGCGCCCCTTGAGGCTGACGGTGGGGCCGCGTCCCCAGGGGCGCCGGGAACCGCGCGCCCCGCCCCCGCCGGGCCGCGGACGAAGGCACGCCGCCGCCGCGGGGAGCGACTGCCGGGTGCCCGGGGCGACCCGCGGTCGTACCGCGCTCAGTGCTGGTAGAAGATCCGGTCGCCGTACTCCGTCATCACACGGGTGTTCCAGGCGCGGCCGCCGTCGACGTTGCCCGAGCGGAGCAGGGGCGGTTCGACGCCGCGGTCGGCGAGGGTGGCCGCGGCGGTGGCCATCACCGCCTGGAGCAGGGCCGAGGTGACGACCGTGGACGCGGGCGCGAACGGCGCCGACACGCCCTCCCACGTCAGCTCCGCGTCGCCGACCGCGATCCCTGAGTCCAGCACCACGTCGCAGTGGTCCTTGAGGAACGTCCCGGAGGGGTTCCGCGGCGACGTCTCCGCCGCGTATCCCACCGACGTCACGCCGATCACCTTCACGCCCTTGGCGCGCGCCCTCGTCGCCATCTCCACCGGCATCACGTTGCGCCCGGACAGGGAGATGATCACCAGGAGGTCGCCCTCCCGCAGCGGGGAGGAGTCCAGCACCGTGCCCGCGAGCCCCTCCACCCGCTCCAGCGCGGACCCCAGCGTCGCCGGCCGGACGTCGACGCCGACGACCCCTGGCACGGTGAGCAGGTTCATCAGGGCGAGCCCGCCCGCGCGGTAGACGAGGTCCTGCGCGGCGAGCGAGGAGTGGCCCGCGCCGAACGCGAAGAGCCGTCCGCCGTCGGCGACCGTGTCCGCGATCATCGTGCCCGCCGCCGCCATGGGCCCGGCCTCCTCGTCGCGCAGCCGCCGCAGCAGCCCGATCGCGGCGTCGAGGAACTGACCGGCGGGCGTGCGGTGGCTCATGCGGCTCCCTTCGGGGCGGACATGTCGCGGATCACCGTGCGGTCTGGACCACTGCCGTGTCAATACGGTGTCCGGACGTCCCGTCCGCCGCCGTGCCTCAGCCGCGCGTTTCCGGGGCACGGCCCGGTTGTCCGTCGTATGCGTAAGAATTGAGTCTCGGGCCAGCGCACACGCCGGTGAGCCGTCCAGCCTTCCGGCAGAGCCAATCCGCAGATCTCATCGAGGGGCAAGTATGTCCGGACTGATCGACACCACGGAGATGTATCTCCGCACCATCCTCGAGCTGGAGGAGGAAGGTGTGGTCCCCATGCGCGCCCGGATCGCCGAGCGGCTCGACCAGAGCGGGCCGACGGTCAGCCAGACGGTGGCCCGGATGGAGCGCGACGGCCTGGTGTCCGTCGCCCCGGACCGCCATCTGGAGCTCACGGAGGAGGGCCGCCGGCTGGCCACCCGCGTGATGCGCAAGCACCGTCTCGCCGAGTGTCTCCTGGTCGACGTGATCGGCCTGGAGTGGGAGCAGGTGCACGCCGAGGCCTGCCGCTGGGAGCACGTGATGAGCGAGGCCGTCGAGCGCCGCGTCCTGGAGCTGCTGCGGCACCCCACCGAGTCGCCGTACGGCAACCCGATCCCGGGGCTCGAAGAGCTGGGCGAGACGGACGGCACGGTGCCGTTCCTCGACGAGGGCATGGTGTCGCTGGCCGACCTGGACCCGGGCTCCGAGGGCAAGACGGTCGTGGTGCGCCGGATCGGCGAGCCGATCCAGACGGACGCGCAGCTGATGTACTCGCTGCGCCGGGCGGGCGTGCAGCCCGGCTCGGTGGTGAGCGTGACGGAGTCCGCGGGCGGTGTGCTGGTGGGCAGCAGCGGCGAGGCGGCGGAGCTGGAGTCGGAGGTCGCCTCGCACGTGTTCGTCGCGAAGCCCTGATGCCCGGGGCGGGCGGGACTGCCGGGCCCCAGGGGACGGACGGCCCTCGCCCGCCGGACGTGAACGCGCCGAATCACCCGCCGGATCCGGCTCCGCCGCGTCCGCGTCGCGCCGAATCGCAGCGTTCGCCCGGCGGGCGTGCGAGGCTGTCGCGTGAGGCATATGACCTGAGGGGTTCTTGGCCCGGTGGCGCGGAGGCCGCCCGGGCCGGGGAGGGGCGGGACGATGTGCCGTGACCACGTGAGGAGCCCCGGCGCCGCACGGCGCCGGGGCCTGTCCTCCCCTGTGCTGACCCGGAGCCCCGAGCTCTCAGGGTCATTCCCCTCGGACCGGTTTCCCCGAGCGGTCCGCCTCCCGCTGAAGATCTCCCCCGGCCCGCGCCGGTCAATCCCCGCGCGGGGTCACTCGAAAGAGGGGTGTTGCCGGAGAGAGGAGCATTTTCGAATACCCATTCGATAGCGTGCGGCAGTGGCAACAGGCAGAGTCCGGTGACCGGCGGGGGCCGGAGCACCGGCGACGGACAGGGTCAGTGGGCAGGCAGCGAGCGTGGGGGGTGCCAGACCGTGGCGCGACGCATCGACGTGACGGGGGCGGACGGCGTACGCCTGGCCGCCTGGGAGTTCGGCGACCCGGCCAAGGCCGGAGCCGGTCCGGAGGAGGGAACCGCGCCGGACGCGCCCGGCGTGCTCTTACTGCACGGCCTGATGGGCCGCGCCTCGCACTGGGCGTCCACCGCCCGCCGCCTCTCCGCGCGGCACCGTGCGGTCGCCCTCGACCAGCGCGGCCACGGCCGCAGCGAGAAGCCCCCGGAGGGCGCCTTCACCCGCGACGCCTACGTCGACGACGCGGAGGCCGCCCTGGAGCAGCTCGGCCTCGGCCCCGCCGTCCTGATCGGCCACGCGATGGGCGCCCTCACCGCCTGGCAGCTGGCCGCCAAACGCCCCGACCTGGTCCGCGGCCTGGTCATCTGCGACATGCGTGCCTCCTCCCTCGGGGGCGCCTCGCAGCGCGAGTGGGCGGAGTGGTTCGCGTCCTGGCCCGTCCCCTTCGCCACCCTCGCCGACGTACGGAAGTGGTTCGGCGAGGACGACCCCTGGGTGGAGCGCCCCAACCCGGCCCGCGGCGAGTTCTACGCCGAGGTGATGGCCGAGTCCCCCGACGGCTGGCGCCCCGTCTTCGACCCCGACCAGATGCTCCGCTCCCGCGAGACGTGGGTCTACGACGCCCACTGGGAGGAACTCGCCCAGGTCCGCTGCCCCGCCCTGGTCGTCCGCGGCCTCGACGGCGAACTGGGCCGCGCCGAGGCCCAGGAGATGGTTCGCGTCCTCCCCCGAGGCCAGTACGCCGAGGTCTCCGACGCCGGCCACCTCGTCCACTACGACCAGCCCGAAGCCTGGCTCGCCGCGATCGAGCCGTTCCTGGACTCGCTCGACGGGGAGTAGCCCGGGGCCCCGGACGCCGCCGGGCCCCGGGCCTTGGATCACGCCTGCTTCAGATGCCGTCGGAAGAACCCCGCCGCCGCCTCCGCCGCCGCGGCCGGGACGCCTGTGTGGCCGCCCAGGTGGGCGTGGAGGGACTTGTCCCGGGAGGCGAAGGCGTCGAAGAGGGCCAGGGCCGACGCGCGGTCGTTGCCCTCGTCGTCCCACTGGAGGAGGACGTGCAGCGGGACCGTGACCCGGCGGGCCTCCTCGAACATCACGCGGGGGACGAAGCTCCCCGCGAAGAGCACCGCGGCCGCGATGCGCGGGTCCGTCGCCGTCAGCCGGACGCCGAGGGAGATCAGGCCGCCCGAGACGCCGACCGGGCCGGTGATCCCGGGGAGCGAGAGCAGGGCGTCCAGTGCCGCCCGCCATTCCGGGGCCGCCGCGTCGACCAAGGGGAGGACGAGGGCGTCCACGAGGTCGTCGCCGACCGGTTCTCCCGCCCGCATCGCGCGGCGGAGGTCCTCGCGAGCCTGGTTCAAGGCGGGCCGGGCCGGGCGGTCGCCGCTGCCGGGCAGTTCGATCGTGGCGGCCGCGAAGCCGTCCGCCGCCGCGTGCCGGGCGCGCGCCACCAGGCGGGGGTACATCGCGCCGAGACCGAGCGGCGGGTGGCCCAGCAGGATCAGCGGAGCCGGCGTGGAAGCGGACGCGTCCGCGGGCGTCCACAGGAGGCCCGGGATGCCGTCGAGGGTGAAGCGGCGTTCGAGGACGCCGTCGTCGAGGAGGAGTTCCGAGGTGAAGTGCATGGTCGTGCCTTCCGGGAGTGCGCTGCTACGGCGCTCCCGGGCGACCTGCCTGTCACCCGACCGTGACCCCGGAGGGGAGCACCCATGTCGTTGCTGCTGCGGTCACGGGTACCACCTCCTCGGTCCAGGCACGGTCCGGGCGGACGCTAGCAGGGTCCCGGTCCGGCTTCCACGGGATTTCGCCCGGCACCGGGCAAGGCCCCTCACCCCTTGCTCACCGCCGTCACGATCTCCGGCAGCCGCGCCGCCGTCCGCGGGGCGGCCAGGCGGAGGCCGCCGAAGGTGAGGAGGGCGCCGTAGGCCGTGCCGGCCAGGAGGAGGAGCAGGCGCAGGTCCTGGCCCGCGTCGCTGAGATTCAGCCAGATGGTCGCGGCGATGACCGGGAGGCAGAGGAGGGCCGCCGCCATCATGCCGCCGAAGATGGAGATCCACGCCAGGCCCACCTGCCCGGGGGCCACGTTCTTGTAGCCCTCCTGCGGCACGGAGTACGGGAACCGCGCCGACGTCCAGGCGCCGGTGGCGAGCATCGCGCCGAGCAGCGCGAAGGACAGGCCCAGCGCCTCAGGCAGCCGTGCCCAGTCGTCCAGCATCGCCGTCGTCAGCACCGTGACGAGCGTGGCGTACGGGAGGGTGATCAGCAGCAGCGCCAGGGCGCGGGCCCGCAGTTCCGCGTAGGCGTCGCGGGCGGAGGAGATCGTCATCGCGACCATCCAGAACGCGGACGTGTCCTGCCCGAACTGGTTGTACATCTGGATGCCGAGCATCCCGGCCGCGAAGCAGGCGAAGTACACCGAGCCGGTGCCCTGCCAGGCGTTGAACACCGGCACGATCAGGCCGATCGCCAGCGACGTCACCCACGCGGCCTTCGTCTTCGGGTCGCGCCAGATGTACCGCAGGCTGCGCTCCATCACCGTGCCGGTCCTGCCCGACGGCAGCAGGCGCGCGAGCCCCGTGGAGGGGCGGTCGCGGACCGCGGAGTCGCCCGCCTGGAGGGTGGAGCCGTCCGGCGCGGTCATCAGCCGGGTCAGGATGCGCGACCACAGCGCGAGGAGCATCACGAGCGCCGCCGCGCTCACCGCCAGCTGCGCCACGGCGACCCCGTACGCCCCCTCGCCGGCCGTGTGCACCGCGCCGATCGCCGACGCGCCCGGCAGCCAGCGCAGGACCGCCGCGACCGGGTCGAGCTGCTCCAGGCCCCCCGAACCCAGCCGCTGTGCCCCGAAGTTGACGACCTGCGCGCCGATCGCGACGACCAGACCGCTGAGCACCGCCAGGTCCCGCCCCTTGCGGCTGGTCAGCAGCCGTACGTTCGCCGCGGCCACCGCCCGCGCCAGCGCCACGCACACCAACAGCGCCAGCGGCACGGCGACGACGCCCACCGCCCACGCCGCCGCGCCACGGGCGACGGTGATCACCGAGCCGACCAGCAGGCACACCGTGAACAGCGGCCCGATGCCCACCAAGGACGCGGTCAGCAGGGCCCGCACCAGCGGCCGCGGGCGCAGCGGCAGCATCACCAGACGGGTCGGGTCGAGCGTCTCGTCGCCGCCGGGGAAGAACAGCGGCATCACCGCCCAGCCCAGCGCCAGCACCGCCACCAGCAGCACCACCAGCGACTCCGCGCCGCCGACGCCGCGCAGCGCCACGAGACCGAGCAGCTGGAGCGCGGCGAACAGCAGCGCGACGACGGCGGAGGCGATCCAGGCGGCGCGGCGCCCGCCGGACTGGCGCAGGCCGTTGCGCAGCAGCGACAGCTTCAGCCGGACGACGACCGGGGTGAGGGCGGGCGCGCTCACCGGGCGCCACCGCCCAGCCAGTCGAGGTCGGACCCGGCGTCGCGGCTGTCCGCGCCGACGAGTTCGAGGAACGCCCGCTGCAGGGACGGCGCGTCGCCGCGCACCTCGGCGAGCGGACCGTGGGCGCGGATCCGGCCGGCGGCCATCACGGCCACCCAGTCGCACAGCGACTCCACCAGCTCCATCACGTGGGAGGAGAACACCACCGTCGCGCCGGAGGCGGTGTAGCGCTCCAGGACGCCCCGGATGGTCTGCGCGGACACCGGGTCGACGCCCTCGAACGGCTCGTCCAGGAACAGCACTTCGGGGTTGTGCAGCAGCGCTGCCGCGAGGCCGATCTTCTTGCGCATGCCGGTGGAGTAGTCGACGACGAGCTTGTGCTGGGCGCCCGCCAGGTCGAGGACGTCGAGCAGCTGGGTGGCCCGCTTGTCGACCTCTTCGCCGGGCAGCCCCCGCAACCGACCCGTATAGGCGAGCAGTTCACGCCCGGACAGCCGCTCGAACAGGCGAAGTCCCTCCGGCAGCACGCCGATCCGGGCCTTCACCTGCGCCGGGTCGCGCCACACGTCGTGCCCGGCGATCTCGACGGTGCCCTGGTCCGGGCGGAGCAGCCCCGTCACCATGGACAGGGTGGTGGTCTTCCCGGCGCCGTTCGGCCCGACCAGACCGATGAACCGCCCCGCGGGCAGCTCCAGGTCGATCCCGCCGACGGCGACCTGCTCCCCGAACCGCTTCCACAGCCCCTGCACGTGTACGGCAACAGCGCCCACCACGTCTCCCTCCGTCGACTCCCGAGCCTACGGGGAGCGGACCACGGCACGCGGGCCGGGGGAGCGGGGCGGCGCCCCCGTCACCGGTCCCGGCCGCAGGCGTACGCCAGCGACGGCAGCAGCTCCTCCGCGTCCGGCAGCCAGCGGTTCTCCTGGGTGGGTCGGCGGGCCCACTGCACGGCCCCGTGACGCCCGACCCGGGTCGGCGGCGCGGCTACGTACGCCCCCTCGCCCAGCACGGCCAGGTCGAGCGACGACGCCGTCCAGCCCAGCGTGCGCAGCAGATGCGGAAGCTTCGCCGCCGCACCGGGCAGGACGAAGAACTCCGTGCGCCGGTACGGCGTCAGGGTCACCGGGCCCGGCGTGAGCCCCATCCGCTCCATGCGCGCCAGCGCCAGCAGACCGGCCGTCTCCGGCACCGAGAGCGCGTCGAACGCCCGCCCCGTGGGCAGCAGGACCGAGGCGCAGGGCTGCTTCTGCCACATCCGCCGCGCGGCGCCGGCGCTCCCGGTCGCCAGGTCCGCCCAGCCGGGCTCCGCCGGGTGCGCGCCGGGTGCCGGGCACGACGCGTCACCGCACGAGCAGACGTGCACCCCGTCGACGACCTCGGTCCAGGTGCCCGGCACCACGTCCCAGTGGCGCTCCTCGGCATAGCGCACGGCGGTGTCCAGCAGCGATTCCCCGCGCTGCTTCGGGATCTGTACGGCGTCGGCGCCCACGATCGTCTCTTCCACGATGAACACAACTTCACCCGTCACCAGGGGTTACGCCCTGCCGTATGCGCGGGGGAGGGGCATCGGGCCCGTCCCCGGGGCGCATGGGTGCATCCATGGGGGCGCGCGGGAGGATCCGCCACCGCGTCGGGGTAACCAGGAGGGGGGTCGGCAACCGTCGATACCCCGGCAATTCTCACATGTCCCGCATTGTCGGTATGTCGACGGGGCATTGATCCTCCCGGCCGGATGTCTCGCCGGGACGACGTGAGACGTACGGCCGCGGACAACACGTCAACCCGGTGCGTGGGCAGGCACCGCAGCCTCAGGGGGTACGCCATGGCCGCAAGGCCGCTCGTCGCCCGGCAGCCGAACGAACGGCTGCAGGCGCTCATCCAGGAAGCCGGATGCTCCAACGCCGGACTGGCCCGCAGGGTCAACATGTGCGGCGCGGAGCACGGCCTCGACCTGCGCTACGACAAGACGTCGGTGGCCCGCTGGCTGCGGGGACAGCAGCCGCGGGGCCGGGCGCCGGCCGTCATCGCGGAGGCGCTGGGCCGCAAGCTGGGCCGCACGGTCACGATCGACGAGATCGGCATGGCCAACGGCAAGAACCTCGCGTCCGGGGTCGGGCTCCAGTTCTCGCCGACGGTGCTGGGAGCCATCGAGCAGGTCTGCGAGCTCTGGCGCAGCGACGTGGGGCGGCGGGACTTCCTGTCCGGCTCGTCCGTCGCCGCGTCCGCGCTGGTGGAGCCCAGCCGGGACTGGCTGATCTCCGCACCCGACGGTCAGGTCGCGCGCAACACCGGCCCGCGCGTGGGCCAGTCGGACGTGGCGGCGGTGCGCTCCATGACGGAGGCGCTGGTCGCGCTGGACCACCAGTACGGCAGCGGGCACGTCCGCCCGGTCGTCGTGCACTACCTCAACAGCGTGGTCTCGGGGATGCTGGCCGGCTCGTACCGCGAGGCGGTGGGGCGGGACCTGTTCGCCGCCGTCGCCCGACTCACGGAGCTGGCCGGGTACATGGCCGTCGACACCGGTCAACCGGGCCTGGCTCAGCGCTACTACATCCAGGCGCTGCGGCTCGCGCAGGCCGCCGGTGACCGCGGCTACGGCGGGTACGTGCTCGCCGCGTCCATGAGCCACCTCGCCGCGGAGCTCGGAAATCCGCGCGAGATCGCCCAGTTGGCACGCGCCGCCCAGGAAGGCGCACGGGGGCGCGTGACACCGCGCGCGGAGGCCATGTTCCTCGCCGCGGAGGCCCGCGGTCACGCGCTGATGGGCGACGCCCCGGCCGCGCACGCCGCCGCGGGCCGCGCGGTGAGTGCCCTGGAGGCGGCCGACCCGGGCTCGGGCGACGACCCGCCGTGGATCGCGCACTTCGACGAGGCCTACCTGGCGGACGAGTTGGCGCACTGCCACCGCGACCTCGGCCAGGCGGAGGCCGCCGCGCGGTGCGCGCGGGAGTCGCTGGACGGCCACCCGCCCACCCGCGCACGGCGCCGGGCCATCGGCTATGTGCTGCTCGCCACCGCCCAGGTGCAGCAGCGCGAGATCGAACAGGCCTGCGCCACCGGTCTGAAGGCCGCCGAGCTGCTGGGCGGGCTGCGCTCCAACCGGGGCGCGGAGTATCTGGAGGACCTCCAGCAGCGCCTCGAGCCGTACCGGGAGGAGCCGGTGGTGCGGGAGTTCGGGGCGCGGATGGAGCTCCGGACGGCTGCGTGACGTACGCGACATTCCCTTGCGGCACCGGAGGCGGACGGGAAGGAGGGGACGCAAGCAGCGTGCGGTGACCTGGTTTTGTTACCGCGCTCACAGGGCAGGAGGTCCGGTTCTGTGCTGCGTGGCACCGGGCTCCGGGGACCCGGTAGCGTGAGCCCGATTCACAAGGTCCCCCATTGGTAGGAGTCCCGGTGACGCAGAGTGGACAGGGCGAGGAGCCCTCGGCGCGCCCCGCGCGCGAAGGCATCGTGCTGCCCTCGGACGGTGGTGAGCCCCTGCTGCCGGGCATGACGTCCGGTCCGGTCGCGCCCGGCGGTGCGGACGGACCGTCCGCCGGCGGGTTCCCCGCCTCGGCGCCGCCCGGCGGCCAGACCTGGGGGAACCCCTGGGGCCCCGACCAGCAGGCAGCGGCCCCGTCCACGGGCCAGGAATGGCCGTCGGCGAACGACGGGCAGTGGCAGCAGCAGCCGCCGTCCGGATGGGACGCCGGCCATCAGCAGCAGGGTGGCCCGCCGCAGCACGGCCGGCACGGCGGTCAGCCCGCCCAGCAGCCGTACGCTCAGGGCGGTCAGCCCTCCTGGGACGCCGGGGCGCAGGCCCAGGGCGGCCCCGGGCCGCTGCCGCCCGAGGGCACCCCGTCCCAGGGCGGCTACCCGCCCGCGCACGGCGGACAGGACGCGTACGGCCAGGTCGGCGGGTACGCCGCCATGGACGGTTACGCCCAGGCCGCCGGAGGCGCCGCCTACGGCGGGCACACCGCGGGCGGCCAGCTGCCCCCGCAGAACGGTGCCGCCTATGCCGCGCCCGGCGGCGGGTACGGCTACCCGCCCGCCCACGGCGCCCCGCTCCCGCCTCCCGTACCCGGCGCCGACGAGGGTGCCACGCAGGTCATACCGCCGGTCCCGGCGGGCGGCGCCGACGAGGGTGCGACCCAGTACATACCCCCGGTCGCCCCGGGCGCGCTGCCGCCCGAGATGCCCGCCGCGGAGCACACCCGCGACCTCGGCGTCCCCCATGCGCAGGGCGCCCCCGGCCCGCTGCCGCAGCCGGGCAACCCGGACGCCGAGGCCACCCAGTTCATCGCCCCGGTCACCGACCAGGGGCCGCCTCAGCCGTACGGCGCCGCGCAGGGCGACGCGAACCGGCAGCCGCCCGCCGAGTTCGACAACCTCTTCCGCAACGACGACGGCGCGGCCGGCGCCACACAGCAGATGCCGCGCATGGACTACGGCCGTCCCGCCCGGGCCGACCGCACTCCGCCCGGACCGCCCGCCCCGCCCGTCTCGGGCCACGGCGGCGGACGCGGCGGTGGCGGTGGCAACGGCGGCCCGCGCTGGCCGCTGATCGCCGCGGTCGGCGTCGGCCTCGCCGTCGTCGGCGTCGGTGCCGGCGCCCTGCTCGGCAGCGGCAGCAAGGACGACGACGCCAACACCAACCAGCCCGTCTCCGCCACCGCGCCCGCGAGCACCGAGGCCTCGCCGTCGCCGACCGTGGACCCCGCCCGCGAGCAGGCCGTCGAGCTGGACAAGCTGCTCGCGCACAGCGGCGACAGCCGCAGCAGCGTGATCAACGCGGTCGAGGACGTCAAGGCGTGCCGTGACCTCGGCAGGGCCGCGTCCGACCTGCGGGAGGCCGCCAAGCAGCGGAAGCAGCTCGTGACCGACCTGTCCGAGCTCTCCGTGGACAAGCTGCCCCAGCACGAGGCGCTCAGCGAGGCGCTGCGGAAGGCGTGGCAGGCGTCCGCCTCGGCCGACGACCACTACGCGAAGTGGGCGGACCAGACCAAGGGGAAGAAGGGGTGCAAGAAGGGGTCTGCCCGGAACACCGAGCAGACCGCCGCGGGAAACCGGGAGAGCGGGACCGCGACCGAGCAGAAGAAGAAGGCCTCGGACCTGTGGAACGTGATCGCTCGTCAGTACGGACTGACCGAGCGGGCTCCTACGCAGTTGTGAGGTCGCGCCCGGCTGCGGGTGCGGGTGCGTGGGGGCTGGGCGCGCAGTTCCCCGCGCCCCCTCTCACAGCGCCGCGTCCCGCAAGGTGGACGTCACGTCCGTGAAGCCGTCCGCCGCCGCGGTGAGGCGGCCCTTCTCCACCACGTGGAGCGTGACGTTCGCGTTGACCAGGCGGGGGAGGCCGATGGAGGCCAGGGTGTCCTGGAACTTCCAGCGGAGGGTGGGGGTGACGTTGCCCGTGGTGACCTTGAGGCCGCCGTCCAGGGCGGCGGTCACCGTGTCCGCGGTGACCTCGCCGTCCCCGAGCGACTCCACGGCCTGGCGGAGCACCGTGTAGGCGATCCATGTCGTCTGCACGCCCGCGTCCGCCGGGTCGATGCGGTTGTCGCCGAAGGCCTCCGCCCGGACGACCTCCTTCATCGGGTCCCAGCGCGCGTCACCCGCCTCCGGGTACCAGCCGGTGACGTACGCCCCCTCGTACGGTCCCGACGCGCCCCCGGAGGCGTCCAGCACCGTCTGGTCGACGCTGCCGAGCACGGTCGCGGTGCGCACCTCGGGGTGCTCGGCGCGGGCGCGCCGGAAGGAGTCCATGAAGATGCCGGTGCGGTCGCCGAGCGCGGGCACCACACAGCCCCGCTCCCCGGTGCCGGCGGCCGCGTGTTCCAGCGCACGCTCGGCGGTGTCGCCGTAGGAGGTCGCGGCCTCGGCGGCGCGCAGGTCGCCGGACGGGTCGTGGCCGCCCGCCGCGAGGCCGGAGTCCAGCAGCGGCGGCAGCTGGTCGCCCGCGATGGTGTCGGGCCGCACCAGGGCGACCGGTCCGCACGCGTCGGCGAGGGTGCGGCCGAGCCCGGCGAGCAGCGCGGGCTGTCCGCCGTTGACGGGGTAGGACAGAGGGCTGGTGAACTCGTCGTGGGTGAGGCCGTAACCGCCGATGTACGGGATGCCGGCGGTCTCCAGCGTGGGCAGGAAGGCGTCGCCGTGCTGGCTGTACGAGCCGACCACGGCGACGGCGTTCTCCGCGACCGCGCGCCGGGCGCAGCGCGCCGCGGCCACCGCGTCGTCGCGTTCGTCGCAGGTCAGCACCCTCAGCGGGCGGCCGCCGATGCCGCCGTGGGCGTTCACCCAGCGGCCGTAGGCCTCGGCGAACGCGGGCATGCCGGGCTTGGTGGTCGCGCCGGCGTTCTCGGGCGCCCAGGTCATCACGGTGATCGTGTCGTCCCCCGGGCCCTCCGTGACTCCGGGGACGATCCCGCAGCCGGCGACCAGCGCGGCGCACGCCGCCAGCGCGCCCGCGGACAGGGCGCCGGCGCGCGCGGGCCGGACGAGGGAGCGGGGGAGGACGGTGCTGCGGATGCGTCGCCTGCCGGTCATGTCCCCGCACCATTCCCTCACACGGCGAACCGCTCCGTGACGCTCGGTCGACGGGAGGTGACGCGGAGGTGAATTGCGGGGGCCCGTCCGGCGCGTACGGAGCGGAAACGTACGATCGACGACCGTGCAAGGTTCGGAGAACTCTTCCCGTCGTGGCCGTCGCTCCTCCACCATGGGCGGCATGCCACTCAACGACATGCCGTGGTGGCGCTGGCGCAGCAATGTGCGCTCCGCGCTGCACATGCTCTCCGACCCCGCCTTCCAGCGGGACGTCTGGCTGGCCGGCGTGCCCGGCTACGGGGACGTCACCGACGCCGTGTACCGGCTGGTCGAGGACACCTGGCTGGACAACTGGTCCGCCGAGAAGTACGTCGGCACGATCTTCCGCGACTCGCAGGAGGCCGCGCTCGTCGACACCGCCGTGCTGCGCGTGCTGCGGATCATGCACCAGGTCGGGCCGGACGCCCCGGTCACCGCGTACCTGGAGCACGAGGGCTGGCCGGAGGCGGTGCGCGCCGCGCGGGACGCGCACGTACGGATGGCGGCGAGCGACGGCGACGATCCGGACGCCGTGCCCAGCACGCTCGAGGTGCTGCGCATCATGACGCGTTCCGCGTAGCGGGACGACCGGCCGGGCGCCGGTGCGGGTGTGCGACCCTTTTCCCCATGAGCGAGCAGTCCACCCGAGCCGCGGCACCTGCCGACCAGTACGTCCTCACGCTGTCCTGCCCCGACAAGCAGGGCATCGTGCACGCCGTGTCCAGCTACCTGTTCATGACCGGCTGCAACATCGAGGACAGTCAGCAGTTCGGCGACCACGACACGGGCCTGTTCTTCATGCGCGTCCACTTCTCCGCCGAGGCCCCGGTCACGGTGGAGAAGCTGCGGGCGAGCTTCGCGGCGATCGGCGACTCCTTCCAGATGGACTGGCAGATCAACCGGGCCGACGAGAAGATGCGCATCCTGCTGATGGTGAGCAAGTTCGGGCACTGCCTGAACGACCTGCTGTTCCGTGCGCGGACCGGGGCACTGCCCGTGGAGATCGCCGGGGTGGTGTCCAACCACACCGACTTCGCCGAGCTCGTCGCCTCCTACAACATCCCCTTCCACCACATCCCGGTGACGAGGGACACCAAGGCGGAGGCCGAGGCGCGGCTGCTGGAGATCGTGCGGGAGGACGAGGTCGAACTCGTCGTGCTGGCCCGCTACATGCAGGTGCTGTCGGACGACCTGTGCAAGCAGTTGTCGGGGCGGATCATCAACATCCACCACTCCTTCCTGCCGAGCTTCAAGGGTGCGAAGCCGTATCACCAGGCGCATGCGCGGGGTGTGAAGCTGATCGGCGCGACCGCCCACTACGTCACCGCGGATCTGGACGAGGGGCCGATCATCGAGCAGGAGGTCGAGCGGGTGTCGCACGACGTCACGCCCGAGGGGCTCGTCGCCATCGGGCGGGACGTGGAGTGCCAGGCGCTGGCGCGGGCGGTGAAGTGGCATGCGGAGCGGAGGATTCTGCTGAACGGCCGCCGTACGGTCGTGTTCGCCTGAGAGGCGGGGCTTTCGGGTCTCGTCGGCGACTGCGGTTGCTGGCGCAGTTCCCCGCGCCCCCTCAGGGGGCGCGGGGAACTGCGCGAACGCCCCCTGCGGCCCGCACCCGCCGACGAAACGCAACGCGCCCTTACATCCTGCTCAAGCTAGCGGCGGCGAGCAGCACGTCCCTGATCGCCTCCCGGTCACCCTCCTGCCCGGCGGCAGCCTCCCGCGGCGGCACATGACCGGCCGCCAGCCGGCAGAACTCCGCCCCGTCCAGCGCGACATGAGCCACCTCGTGCTCCGCGGACCCCTTCGCCGACGGCGAGTCCAGCGGGATCAGCCACTCCCCGCCGCCCGACCCCTCGATCTCCAGCCGCAGGCTGCGCCCCGGCTCGCCCGCGGCCACCAGCCGGCGCTCCACGGGGGCCGCCAGTCCGTGGTGGCGGCGTTGCTCCAGCACCACCGGCAGCAGCCGGGCCGCGAGGTCCACCATGTCGTGCAGATGGCGTCCGGCGGGCGGGTCGTACGGATAGTCCACCGCCTCGGCGATGTCCTCCGCGTGGACCCAGCACTCGAAGGCCCGGTCCAGCATCGCGTCGTGCAGCGGCAGCGCGAAGTCGCCGTAGGGGACGGTCATGCGGCCGGTGTCGCTGCCGGTGAAGGAGACCGTGCGGATCAGCCGGTGGCTCTGCTCCCGCCAGGGGCCGCGGACGGACCGGGTGGGCGGGAAGCGGGCGGCCCGCCAGTACGCCTCGGTGCGGCCGGAGGGCGTGGGCCGCTCGGGCCGGACCTCGCCGAGCGGGTCCTCCAGGCCGAGGGCGACCGCGACCAGCCCGTCGACGGTCATGAGGTGGGCGATGACCCCCGCGACGGTGGTGCGACGGCTGCTCGCCTCGTCGCCCTCGTACCAGCGCAGCCGCACCGGGGCGTGCCACTCGTTGTCGCCGAAGTCCTGGAGCAGCGCGTCGAGCCGGGCGGTCTCGGCGTCGTAGGCGGCGGCCCAGTCGGGGACCGGGATGCGCGGCGGGCGCCGCTCCAGGCAGGCTTCCAGGACGCGGGTGCGCAGCGCGGGTTTCAGGTCGAGGCTCTCGGGCCGCTGGAGCAGGCCCACGGCTTCACGCAGCCGCAGCGCCTCGTCCGCGCAGGGACCGCAGACGCCGAGGTGTTCCTCGACGGCGTCGGCCTCGGCGGGCGCGCAGGCGGCCAGCGCCCAGGCGCCCAGCAGCGACTTCAGCACCTGGTGCTCCGGCTCCGGAAGCAGCTCGTCCGGCCCGGCGGCGAGGGATCCGCGGTCGTCGTACGGCCCGGGGCCGCGCCCGCTCACGCGGCACCTCCGATCCCGGGCGGTGCGCCCGGCGCGCCTGCGTCGTGGGCGGTGGCCAGCAGCTGGAGGCCGAGGCGCAGCCGACGGCGGGCCTCCTCGTCGGTGACGCCGAGGTCGGCGGCGGTCTGCCGGTAGTCCCGGCGCTGGAAGTAGGCCAGTTCCAGCGCGGCCCGCAGGGGTGCCGGCATGGACTGGACGATGTAGTCGGCGCGGGCGGCCACCGAGGCGTGCCGGACCTTGCGCTCCAGGTCCTCGGCGGTGCCGGGGCCGCCCCGGGCGAGCGCGGCGGTCCCGGTGGTGCGCAGCCGCTCCACGGCCAGCCGGTTGGTCAGGGCGGCGAGCCAGCTGCGCAGGGGGCCCTGCCGGGGGTCGTAGGCGTCGGGGTGCTGCCAGACAAGGGCGAAGACGTCGCGGGTGACGGTGTCGGCCGCGTGTTCGTCCCCGAGGACGCGGTGGGCGAGGCCGTGCACCAGGGACGCGAAGCGGTCGTAGAGCTCGCCCAGGGCGGCCGCCTCCCCGCGGGCGAGCCGCTGCTGCATCCCGCGGTCCCAGCGGGGCGGCGCGTCCTTCTTCCGCATGCGGTCCCTCACCCCCTGTTCGTCCCGCGGGCCCCGGGGTGGTCGGTTCCCGGGTCCGGCGTGTGACCGGCGACGCCACGAATGTAGTCGCCATGGACGTGCGTGCACGCCCCTTTGTGGCAATGTGCGCCCCTCGCGGCGCCTTCCGTGGTACAGGGTCGCCCGCGCAGATGGCACGGCGTGCGGGTCATGTCTGCCCCGTCGTCCGTCGATCGGAACCGATCGAATCGGATCGATCGCGACCAAAACAAGCCTCTTCTGTTCGGTAACCGTTTCTGGGGCCGTGTTTCAGGGAACGGCCGGTGGGCAGCCGCGCAGCAAGGAAGCGTAGGCATTGCTTCCGTTTCGGCGAGCGAGGGGCGTGGTGGTGACCTTCAAAGTGACCGACCAGGAGAACGGCGAATGGGCCGTCCTCCGGGTCTCCGGCGAGCTGGACCTGGTGACGTCCCCGGTGCTGCGGCAGCGGGTGCACGACGTCGTGGCGGAAGGACGGCACCGGCTCGTCCTCGACCTCTCCGAGGTGTGGTTCTGCGACTCCAGCGGGGTGGGTGTGCTCATCGCGTCCCGGCGGCTGCTGCGCTCCTGCCAGGGCCGGCTGCGGCTGATCCTGCCCGCGCGCGGCGCCGCCGACGGCAGCCACGTCAACAAGGTGCTCGGCGCCCTCGGGGTGCGCCGGCTGTTCGAGGTCCACCCGGACGTGCCGTCCGCCGTCGACGAGGACGCCCGCCCGCTCTCGGCCTGAGGCCCCGCCTCCCCACCCCACGGCCCGCGCGTGGCCGCTCACACGTGTCACACGTGTGTCCCGGTGTTCCCCCGGTCCTGGTCCAAGCGCCTCTTTCCGGCTCCCCCGCGCCCTCTCACCCCGTACGCTCCCAGCGAGACGACCCCTCCGACCTAAGGCGGCCTGAACAAGACATGGTCACCAGCGAGTACGAGCGCAGGATCGCGGCCCGCTTCGCCGGCTTCGACCAGGACGGCAACGGCTACATCGACCGCGAGGACTTCATGGCGGCGGCCAAGGCGCTGCTCGCCGAGTTCGGCACGGCGGCCCGCTCCGACCGGGGCCAGGCCCTGTACGTCGGCGCCGAGGCGTTCTGGCAGGGCATGGCCGGCATCGCAGACCGGGACGGCGACCAGCGCATCACCCGCGAGGAATTCGTGACCGGCGCGCTCAAGCGGCTGCGGGACAACCCGGAGCGCTTCGCCGAGATCGCCCGCCCCTTCCTGCACGCGGCGCTCGCCGTCGCGGACACCACCGGCGACTCAGCCGTCGGCGTGGAGAACACCGCGCGCGTGCTCCAGGTGCTGGGTGTCGAGGGGGACCTCGCCGCGGAGACCGCCGCACAGCTGGACACCGACGGGGACGGGCGGATCGGCGAGGAGGACATCGTCTCCGCGTTCGCCCGTTATTTCACCGTCCCCGAGTGACGCGCCGGGCGTCCGCCCCCCGTCCGTGTCGCCGATCGTGGCATTTTCCTGATCACGCAGCGTCCGTACGGCCCCGGGTCGGGTGAGTTCCATCGTCACGGCCCGGAGTCGGGCGGCGAGTCCGGTACGTTGTGCGGGATGCGAGTCGTCGTGAGCGTCCGCCGCGGCAGGGCCGCCCTCGAGGCCGTTGCCCGAGGCGCCGTCCCTCCGGGTGTTCGTGGGGTCAACGGGCCGTGCGCCGCGCTCCGTTCGAGTCCGCGCCGCAAGCGTCGCACAGTATGCCGCACGGGTACTCCTTCGCGCTGGAATATGCCCGAAGCGCTTGTTGAGGTGACTGTACGTCAACCATGCTGTCCCGCAAGGGAGTCACGGTCCGTGATCCCGGTCCTGGCCATTGTTCTGGGCATGCAGAAAATGGCTAGGATCGTGGCCCTCGTGAGGCGCGAGTCCAAGTGTCCGCCGGTTCGGATGGTGTGAGCGGTGCAGGTGCTTCAAGTGCAGCTGGAGATCCGGCCCGACCCCGCTGAGGTGGGGCGGGCCCGGCGCTGGGCCCGCTCACGGCTGGCCGGGTCCGGCATAGGGGCCGACGAACCGCTGGCCGAGACGCTGATCCTGCTCGTCTCCGAGCTGGTCACCAACGCCGTGGTGCACACGGGCTGCCCGGCCGTCCTGAGGCTCTCGCTGCCCGGCGCGGACGCGGCCGAGGAGGTCACCGTCCGCCTGGAGGTCGCCGACCGCAGCGGCAGGGCGCCGGTGCCGCGCTGCGCGGGCGACGAGGCGACCGGCGGGCGCGGGCTCGCCCTCGTCGACGGGCTGGCCGACCGCTGGGGCTGGAGCACCGAGGGCGCCGGCAAGCGCATCTGGTGCGAACTCGACCGCTGCGGCACGGCGTCCGACGCCGCCCGCGCCTCCTGCGGCGGCGGCGCGGTGACGTACGACGGGCTGGCGTACGAGGCGGTGTGAGCGCTCCGCGCCCCGACGGTTGCCGCTCCTTCGGGGAGGCACGGGGGCACGGCGGGACGGCGTTCCGGTGCCGTGCGTGATCCGGTGCGCCGGGCGTGCTCCCGTGCGCCGACCCGACTGAACGGGCAATTGCCGCGAACGCCGCATCACTGATCGAAACGGTATTGACGTGCCGTCACCGGGTGATCACGCTGGTCGTCAGCGATTCGCCGCGAGGGGACGGCGAGGGCACCGCGACGGGGGTCCTCGGCGAGTGTGGGTCGTGATCCGGCGCATGCCTCCCGGAGGTGGGGGACCTTGGCGGGGCCGCCGGAGCCGCAGGGCGGTGCGGGGCTGTCGTGCTCGGGGTGAGCGGCGCCGCACCGCCGCGGGGCCGTTCCTCGTCCACAGCCTGTGGACGAGCGGGCGCGTGCGGGACTCGGACCGCGACCGCCGCCCCTTCCCCGCGCTCCGAGGCCGCCCGGAAGGTACGCCGGTAGGCCGTGGGGGTCACACCGAGGGCCGCCTGGAGGTGGGCCCGCATGGACTGGGCCGTCCCGAACCCGGAGTCCCTCGCCACCTGGTCCACGGTCAGCTCGGTGGTCTCCAGCAGGTACCGCGCCCGCTCCACCCGTTGCCGGGTGAGCCACTGCCCCGGGCTGACCCCGGTCTCCTCCCGGAAGCGCCGGGTGAAGGTGCGCACCGACATCGACTCACGCGCAGCCATGTCGCGCAGCTGGACCGGCTCGTGCAGCCGGCCCAGCGCCCAGGCGCGGGCACCGCTCGTGGACGCCTGCTGCGGGTCCGGCACCGGAAGCCGGATGTACTGCGCCTGGCCGCCGTCCCGGTGCGGCGGCACCACCGTGCGCCGGGCCACGTCGTTGGCCACGGCGGCGCCGTGGTCGCGCCGCACCATGTGCAGGCACAGGTCGATCCCGGCCGCCACGCCCGCCGAGGTGAGGATGTCGCCGTCGTCGACGAACAGCACGTCCGGGTCCACGTCGATCTTCGGGAACAGCCGCTGGAGCCGCTCCGCATCCGCCCAGTGCGTGGTGGCACGACGGCCGTCGAGGCGGCCGGAGGCGGCGAGGACGTAGACGCCCGTGCAGATGGAGGCGATGCGCGCGGTCGGCGGGATGCGGCCGAGCGCGTCGGCCAGTTCGTCCGTCAGCTCGCCCCGCTCGAAGACCGGGCCCAGCTCGTAGGAGGCCGGTACGACCACCGTGTCGGCGGTGGCCAGGGCCTCCGGGCCGTGCGGCACGTGGATGGTGAAGTCGGCGTCCGTCTCCACCGGTCCCGGCGGCCGGACCGAGCAGGTGACCACCTCGTACAGCGGGCGCCCCCGCTCGTCCCGGGGGCGGCCGAACACACGGTGCGGGATGCCCAGTTCGAACGGCAGCAGGCCGTCGAGGGCGAGGACGACCACGCGGTGGGGCCGGTGGCCGGCGGGGGAGCGGGGTGGCTCGACCGGATGCGAAGGCATGGCCCGATCCTAGCGAATGCTGTCCCTCGGGCCACTCGTTGAAGCGGACATGCTTGCCCGACGCTGTACGGCGTGACCACGACCAGCAAGACCGCCGCCGTCGGGCCGCCCGCGAGCGGCCGCACGCCGACCCGCCGCCGGGTGCACCGCGCCTGGTTCGTCGCCGCCGTCACCTTCGTGACGATCATCGGCGCCGCCGCCTTCCGCGCCGTGCCCGGACTGTTCATCGACCCGCTGAACGAGGAGTTCGGCTGGTCGCGGGGCACCATCGGCGCCGCGGTCTCCCTCAACCTGGCGCTGTACGGCCTCACCGCCCCGTTCGCGGCGGCTCTGATGGACCGCTACGGCATCCGCCGGGTCGTCGCCGTCGCGCTGACCGTGATCGCGGCCGGGTCCGGCGCCACCGTGTGGATGAACGCCGCCTGGCAGCTGATGCTCTGCTGGGGCCTGCTGGTGGGCCTCGGCTCCGGCTCCATGGCGCTGGCCTTCGCCGCCACCGTCACCAACCGCTGGTTCACCGAGCGGCGCGGCCTGGTCAGCGGCATCCTCACCGCCGCGTCCGCCTCCGGACAGCTGATCTTCCTGCCGCTGCTGTCGTGGATCGTCGACCGGTACTCCTGGCGGCCCGCGGCGGTGACGGTGGCGCTCGCCGCGCTCGCGGTGGTGCCGTTCGTCTGGCTGCTGCTGCACGACCACCCCGCGGACGTCGGCCAGAAGCCGTACGGGGCGAAGGAGTTCGTGCCCAAGCCGGCGCCCGTGCCCGGGGCCGCCCGGCGCGCGCTGACCGTGCTCGGCTCGGCCGCCCGCACCGGCCCGTTCTGGCTGCTCGCGGGCACGTTCGCGATCTGCGGCGCCTCCACCAACGGGCTGATCCAGACCCACTTCGTGCCCGCCTCGCACGACCACGGCATGCCCATCACCACCGCCGCGTCCCTGCTCGCCGTCATCGGCGTCTTCGACGTCGTCGGCACGGTGGCGTCCGGCTGGTTCACCGACCGCTTCGACGCGCGCCGGCTGCTGGCCGTCTACTACGCGCTGCGCGGCGTCTCCCTGCTCTTCCTGCCCCTGCTGCTCGCGCCCTCCGTGCACCCGCCGATGCTGTTGTTCATCGTCTTCTACGGTCTCGACTGGGTCGCCACCGTGCCGCCCACCCTCGCGCTGTGCCGGGAGCACTACGGCGACGACAGCCCCATCGTCTTCGGCTGGGTGCTGGCGTCGCACCAGGTGGGCGCGGCGATCGTGGCCTTCGCCGGGGGCCTCGCGCGGGACGCGTTCGGCTCGTACGACGTGGTGTGGCTCGCGTCGGGCGCGCTGTGCGCGGCGGCGGCGCTGATGGCGCTGGTGATCCGCAAGCGGCCTGCGGTTCTCACGGCGAGCTGAGGCGTTCCGAGGGGCGGACGCCCTGACGGTCAGGCGCCCGGCAGCCGGGACGCCTGGCCGCTGCGGGCGACCGCGCGGGCGATGCGCCGGGCGTCCAGGGCCATCTCGCGGAGGTTGCCGCTGATCGGGTTGGTGAAGCCGGTGAAGTACAGGTCCGGGGCGCCGTCCGGGGTACGGGCGCCGTGGACCACGGGTCTGCCCCGCTCGTCCAGCACCCCGAGGCCGCCGACCAGACCCTCCAGGCCGCGCTCGTATCCGGTGGCCGCGACCACCGCGTCCGGCGCGATCCGCTCGCCGTCGGCCAGCAGCACCTCGCCCTCCTCGAAGCCCTTCACGGCGGCGACCACCTCCACCTCGCCCTTGCGTACGGCGTCGATCAGACCGACGTCCTGCACGGGGATCGCGCCCTCCAGGACGCGGCTGTAGAGCCCGGTCTCCGGGCGGGGCAGACCGTGCTCGGACAGGTCCGGCACCGCGATCCGCGCCTGGAGGCGGCTGATCCGGTCGACCAGCGGCACCGGCAGCCGGCGCACCAGGATCCCGGAGTACTGCGCGGGCCAGCCGGCCGTCGAGCGGCGCACGATGTGCGGAGGGGTCCGCACCGCCAGCCGCACCCGGGAGGCGCCGCCCTCCACCAGGTCCACGGCGATCTCGGCACCCGTGTTGCCGACGCCCACCACCAGCACGTCCCGCCCGGCGAACGGCTTGGCGTCGCGGTACCGGGACGCGTGCAGCAACTCCCCGGTGTACGTGTCCCGTCCGGGCCAGCCGGGGACGCGCGGCGTGTGGTTGAAGCCGGTGGCGACGACGACCGCCGCGCCGGTCAGCTCGCGTCCGCCGGTGGCGCGCAGCAGCCAGCCGGTGCCGTCCTCGGTGCGCTCGACGCGGGACACCTCGACGCCGGTGACGATCTCCAGACGATGGTGCTCGGCGTACTTCTCCAGGTAGCGGACCACGTCGTCGCGGGACGGCCAGCGTCCGAAGCGGCGGGGCATCGGCAGGCCGGGCAGCGCGGACCGGCGCCGGGTGGTGTGCAGGTGCAGCCGGTCGTAGTGACGGCGCCAGGAGTCGCCGACCCGTTCGGAACGCTCCAGGACGACGGCCCGCACCCCGTGGGCGCGCAGGGCGTACGCGACGGACAGTCCACCGGGGCCGCCGCCGACGACGTAGACGGGGCGGTCCGCCCGGAGGGGCGCGGCGGGCTGCGCGGAGGTGGTGGAGTCGGCCATGACCGCGAGCGTAATCCGGCACACGGTTGATGGGTCTCGGTCAAGACCGGAATTGGTTGCGGAATGATCACATGATGTCGTGATCGCGTGTTCACCGTCCCCCTGTCTTCTCCGCGGCGCCCCCGCCCGCCACGACGCGTTCCGCGACACCCGCCTCCACGCCCGCCTGGCGGCGGACCCGGCCCCGCAGGAGCCGTGATCCACGCCGGCGGTGGGACGCCTCCCCTCAGGCGCGTGGCGATCCCCTCACGGCCACAGCAGCTCCCTCACCCACCCCTCCCCCTGCTTGCGGTACCGCAGCCGCACATGGCGGCGGTCCGCGTCACCCTGGAAGAACTCCGTTTCCTCCGGAACGAGGTGGTACAGGGTCCACGAGGGGGCCGGCGTGTCAGGGGCCCGGCGGGCCTCCTCCCAGGCGGCCTCCGAGGCGAGGGCGAGTTCCTCGGGTGAGGCGAGCACCGCGCTCTGGCGGCCGGTCAGGGCGGAGGCCAGCGCGCCCGTGGAGCGGGCGTGGAGGTCCGCCTGGGCCTCCTCGGGCGGGGCGGCCGTGACGGGACCCCGTACCCGCACCTGGCGGCCCAGGACCGGCCAGTAGAAGGTGAGGGCCGCGTACGGGCGGGCGGCGAGGTGCCCGCCCTTGCGGCTGTGCGCGTGCGTGGCGAACGACCAGCCCCGCTCGTCCGCGCCGTGCAGCATCACGATCCGTACGTCCGGCAGGCCGTCCGCGTCCGCCGTCGCCAGGGACATGGTGTGCGGCTCGGGCTGACCGGCCGCCGCGGCGTCCCGGAGCCACCGCGCGAACAGCGGCAGGGGCTCGGCGGGAGCCCGCTCGGCGGCGAAGGGGCGCAGATCGGTGACGGCCGGGTCCCACACCCGCAGGGACCGCAGCAGTGCGTGAAGGTCGGATTCCATGCGGCCGATTGTCGGCCCTCAGATCGACCCCAGGTCCGACGACACCCACCGCTCCGGCCGCATCCGCACGAGGACCTGCTCCCCGTGGTTCTTCCACGCGAAGTCGACGTACCCCTCGACCTTCTCGGCGGGCAGGTAGCGCGCGGAGATCTCCCGCAGCTTCTCGACCGTGGCGGGGGAGGTGTCGACGACCGGGCCCTCGGCGGAGACGTAGCGGATGGTCGGCTCGACGCGCTCCACCAGGAGGGAGAAGCGTCCCGCCGCCTGGAGCAGCCGGTTCTTGCGGGAGTGCAGCCCGGTGAGGATCCACACGTCCTCGCCGGGCGCGTACTGGTACCAGATCGGCACGGTCAGCGGGGCACGGCCCTCGCCGGCGTCCACCGCGAACGCGGCCACGCGCGGTTCGGACAGGAACTGTTCGCGCTCTTCACGGGACAGGGCCATGGCGGTTCCTCCAGCATCGTCGACGTCGGGGTGTGCACTCGGGCCTGCGGCCGGGCGGTACAACACCGGCCTGGCCGGGAGGTGTTCCGCGCGTCGTGCCCCCACCATCGGAACCGGACCGCCCCCGGGAACGCGACAGGCGGCGGTCCACCGGAGTGAACCGCCGCCCGGATGACAGGAACGACGAGGTCGCGGGGGAGGAGCGGGGACGCGCGCGGCTACTTGGTCGGCTTGCGCCCGGTGACGCCCAGGTGCACCAGCAGCGCCAGATTCGGCTTGATCTCGGCCTGCTTGACGCCCCAGGAGGAGAAACCTTTCTGGTGCGAGGCCACGGCCGCCAGCATGGCGACCAGGGACCCGGCGACCGCGCCGGGGTTGACGTCCTTGTCGATCCGCCCCTTCGCCTGGAGCTCGGAGACCGCCTCGGCGAGGGAGGCCTCCACGGCGTTGAGGACCTTCAGACGGATCTTGGAGAAACGTTTGTCCCCTTCGGCGGCGCCGAGATCCACCACACGCAGGATCGCGTCGTTCCTCCGCCAGAACTCCAGGAAGCCGTCCACCAGTTCCTGTGCCGTCTGCCAGCCGGCCCGCCCGCTCCAGGAGCGTCCCTCGACCAGCTCGCTCAGGGAGCCGCTCTCCCCCGCCATGGTCTCGGCGAGCTCCAGCACGGCGCCCTCGACGTCCGGGAAGTACTGGTAGAAGGTGGCCGGCGAGGTCCCCGCACGGCGGGCGACGTCGATGACCTTGACATCCCGGTACGGGGACGAGCTGAGCATCTCGCTGAGGCAGTCGAGCAGCTTCTGCCGGGTCTCCTGCCCACGCCGGCCGGCCACCCGGCCGTCGACGGTACGCACTTGTCCTGTCATGCCGTCAGCTTACCGACGGGGTTCGGGAGCGCGATTCGGCCGACTGCAAATGGGGTGCGGGGCCCGAAGATCCCTGGTGTGCCTGGTCGGCGCGGTGCGGGCGGCGCGGCTACGTTGTCGGCATGGCCGAAAACAGGGCGTCGGAGTACACGGAGGGCACCCCCTGCTGGGTGGACGCGCAGCTGCCCGATCTGGAGGCGGGCAAGCGGTTCTACGGCGAGCTGTTCGGCTGGACCTTCGAGGGCCGGCCCACCGGGGCGGTCCGGGCGCTGAAGGACGGCGACCCCGTCGCCTCCCTCGCGCGCAAGACGGACGGACGGCTGCCGACGGTGTGGACGGTGTCCTTCTCCACCCCGGACGCCGACGGCCTGTGCGCGCGCATCCGCGCGGCCGGGGGACAGGTGGTCGCGCCCCCGGCGCCGCTCGGCGACCTCGGCCGCACCGCGCTCGTCACCGACCCCGAGGGCGCGGTGTTCTCGCTCTGGCAGCCCGGGACCGCGACCGGCTTCGGCCGCCGTCACGAGCCGGGCACCTTCGCCTGGGTCCAGCTGTACACACGGGACACGGAGACGGCCAACACCTTCTACGGAGACCTCTTCCACGACGCCCTGTTCGGCGAGGGCGCCGACCCCGGCTTCGGACGCGCGCCCGTCTCCGAGGTCTTCGCCCCCGAGATGCCGCCGCACCTCCTCGTCCACTTCGCCGTGACGGAGCTGGAGCCCGCCCTGGAGCAGGTCGCCCGGCTCGGCGGCCGTACGCAGGTTCCGCCCTTCGAGACGTCGTACGGGACGGCGGCCGTCGTCACCGACAATCAGGGGGCGTCCTTCGCGCTGCTGCGGCGCTGACCGTACGCTCGGTGCGCCGCCGCGGTCCGTCTCCTGTGCGCCGTCCGACCGTCCATTCGAGTCATATGTACACCTGAACACCCGATTTGTCGGCCGGTTCGCACCAGGGGGCCCGGACAGGAAGAATCGGGGTGCGTGCCGCCACGGCGGTGCGGTGGTGAGACGCTGCACTACGGTCGCGCACAGGTGGTGGCGCGACGCGTACGGGGAGGTGGCAGGCAAGTGGTGGATCAGCTGACGCAGCACGATCCGCGGCGTATCGGGCCGTTCGAGGTGCTGGGACGGCTGGGAGCCGGCGGCATGGGGCTGGTCTATCTCGCGCGCTCGGCGTCCGGTCGGCGGGTGGCGATCAAGACGGTCCGGACCGAGCTGGCCGAGGACCAGCTGTTCCGGGTGCGCTTCACGCGTGAGGTGGAGGCGGCTCGCGCGGTCTCCGGTTTCTACACGGCGGCCGTCGTGGACGCCGACCCGCGCGCCGCCGTGCCGTGGCTGGCCACCGCCTACGTCCCCGCCCCCTCGCTCGAGGAGATAGTGAACGAGTGCGGGCCGCTGCCCGCGCAGGCCGTGCGCTGGCTCGCCGCCGGCGTCGCCGAGGCGCTCCAGTCGATCCACGGTGCGGGCCTGGTCCACCGCGACCTCAAGCCGTCCAACGTGCTGGTCGTCGAGGACGGCCCCCGGGTGATCGACTTCGGCATCGCCTCCGGGGTGTCCAACACCCGGCTGACGATGACCAACGTCGCCGTCGGCACCCCCGCCTACATGTCCCCGGAGCAGGCCAAGGACTCCCGCAGCGTCACCGGCGCGAGCGACGTGTTCTCCCTCGGCTCCATGCTGGTCTTCGCCGCCACCGGCCACCCCCCGTTCCACGGCGCCAACCCCGTCGAGACGGTCTTCATGCTGCTGCGCGAGGGCCCGGACCTCGAGGGCCTGCCGGACGAGCTGCGGCCGCTCATCGAGTCGTGCATGCAGATGGACCCCACGGCCCGGCCCAACCCCGCCGACCTCCAGGCGCAGCTCGCCCCGCACCTGTTCGGCTCCGGCTCCGACGACAGCGGCACGGCGTCCGCGTGGCTGCCCGAGCGGGCGGTCGCCCTGATCGAGACCCGCCGCGGCGGCCGCCCCGCCAGACCGCCGCAGAACAGCGGCCGCAGCGGGGGAGGCGCGCGTCCCCACGTCCCGCCTCCGCCCCCGCACGACCCGGTCGTCCCGCCGCCCCCGTCCCGGCCGGCCCCCGTGGGCGCGTCCGGCACCGGCCCCGTCCGGCTGGCGGGCGCCGCGGTGCCCATCGGTCCCGGCCCGCGCGTCGCCGACACGCGCGCGGCCGCCGTGCAGGCGCCCCCGCCCGCCGCCGCCCTGGCCGCGACCTGGACCAAGCCCCGCCCCGGCGTGAACGGCGCCGAGCCCGCCGCGCCCGTGCCCCCGGCGCCCGCCGCGCAGCCGGAGCCGCCCGGTGGCTGGCGCCCCTGGCGGTTCCGCATGTCCAACGACGTGTGGGGCACGCCCGCCGTGGCCGGCGACCTGGTGTACGTCACCTCCTTCGAGGTGCACGCCCTGGACGTGGCCACCGGCCGGCGCCGCTTCAAGACGCGGGACGTCGCCTGGTCGATGGCGGTCGCCGACGGCCGCATCCACGCCTCCGACGGGCCCACCCTCTACGCGCTCGACGCCCGCGAGGGCGGCGACCTGTGGCGGCTGAACACGGACGCCTGGGTGTACTCCCTCAAGGCCGACCGTGGCACCGTCCTCACCGGCACCCGCGGCGGCGGCGTCCAGGGCTGGGAGGCGTCCACCGGGCAGAAGCTGTGGGAGATCACCGGCTGCCAGACCGACTTCGAGTCCCCGGAGGCCGGGCCCGCCCTCTTCGACGGCACCGCCTACGTCTGGCAGGACGCGCGGCTGCGCGCCCTGGACGCCCGCACCGGCGAGGAGCGCTGGTCGTACCCGATCGGCGACGCGGCCTCCTGCGGCGGCGTCCCGGTCCGCCTCACCGCCGCGCCCGACGGCTACGTCTATGTCTGCGCAGGCACCCGGGTGCTCGCCCTGGAGGCCGCCTCCGGACACGTCCGCTGGCACTTCGAGGCCCCGGCCGTCTTCCTGTGCCCGCCCGCCTTCGTGCCCGGCCCCGCGGTCACCGGCGGCGGGGTGTACCTCGCCGACTACCTCGGCACGGTGTACGCCTTGGACGCCACCGACGGCCGCGACCGCTGGCGCATCGCCACCGAGGCCCGCTCCTCGGTCGAGCCGGTGCTGGTCGCCGCGGGCCATGTCCACGTGGGCAGCGGCAAGGGCCTCTACACGCTGGACGCGGTCACCGGCACGCCCAAGTGGCGCTTCCAGTCCGGCGGCGAGATCGTGGGCGCGCCCGCGGTCGCCGAGGGGCGGATCCACTTCGGCTCCAGCGACCACCTGCTGTACACGCTGAAGGCCGACGACGGCCGGCTGCGCTGGAAGCTCGCGACCGGCGGCGAGATCACCGGCTCCCCGGTGGTGCGGGACGGCGTGGTGTACGCGTGCAGCAAGGACCGCTGTGTGTACGCGCTGGACGCGGAGAAGGGCACGGGCACGGCACGGACGGCGTGAGACGCGGGCGTCCCCGGCGTCCCCGCGGGACGGCCGTCGTGCCGACTCCACGGAAGGGGCCCGGACGGCGGCCGCCGCTGCGGGGCGGCGGTGTCCGCCGTCCTGGGGGCCGACGCTACGCCGCGTACGGGACGGTCGCCAGGCAGTGACATGGCCGTGACACAAAGATCGCTAGCCTGAAGGTCATGACTTCTCGGGGGAAGACTCTCAAACTCACCGCCGTCTCGACGCTTGTCGTCCTCGCGCTCACCGGCTTCTCCACCGGCCGCGGACACGGGGGCAGCGGCGATGGCGGGGGCGGCGGGTGCAGCAGCTCCGGCCAGAACCACGACTCGTCGAGCGGCGGCTCGCACCGCGACTACGACGATGACGACTACGACGACGACTACGGCAGCAGCGGCGGCTCCGGCGGCTCGGAGGCGTCGATGTCCCCGGACGCGGCCACGGTGACGCTGGTCGACTGCGCGTCCGAGGAGACGCCGTACGCCACCGTCGAGGTCACCAACACCGACACGGTGGACGGCACCTTCTCGGTGACGGTGGTCTTCAGGGACGCGGCCGGCGAGGAACTGGCCCGCGGCACCGAGGAGGTCTCCGTCCCGGCGGGCGGGACCACGCCGGTGAGGATCTCGGTGAACGACGCGGAGAGCGTGCCGCTGATCGAGGAGTGCGACCTCTCCTACGCCTAGGTTCTGCCACTTCGGTCAGCGTCGGGTCCGGATGAGGATGCCTGGCGAGCTGCCTGGCTCAGTACGTGAGAGTGATGCGACTCCCGGGCTTGGTGATCACGTGGCCTGCCGTGGAGGCATAGCCGGCGGGTGTGACGGTCATCCGCGGCACGGCCAGACGGTCGGAGCCCCAGGCGTCGATGTGCGCGACGAGGTCCCGTGCAAGTTCCTCGGCCTGCGGACCGTAGGCGGCTGCGCCGAGCCGGAACGGGCGCTCAGCGTGGGTGCCCTCTCGGGTGATGGTCAGGTAGGCGAGGGAGTTGCCCTCGACGATGGCGGGGCTACGGACGGGAATGGCGGGCCTGCGGAGCAGTTCCTGCTGCAGGGCCTGCGGGGTGACTTCCAGTCGGCACACGCGGTCGTCGCCGGCCGTGGCGCGCAGCCACACCCCGTCGAACGGCTCCTCGCCGCCGACCCGCTGGGCGGACGGTACTTCGAGGGCGGGCTTGCCCGTCTGCAGGGTGGCGGCCAGGCCGTCGGGGTCGACGTCCTGGTCCTCGTCGTAGTGCACGCGGATGGTGTCGTCCACGTTGAGGGGTGAGGTCTTCTCGCCGTCCTGCCCGATGATCGGGACGAACCCGCACAGCTCCATGCCCTGTGAGACCAGTGCGTTGCCGTGGCGGGTCAGCGCGACCGATCGGGTCTGTCCGCGCCAGCGCAGCGGCAGGACCAGGCGGCCGCCGTCCTTCAGCTGGTCCCACCAGGTGGCGGGGATGTCCCAGACGCCGACCGTGGCGATGATCCCGTCGTACGGGGCGTTCTCCGGTGCGCCGAGCAGTCCGTCGCGTTCGATCACGGTGACGTGTTCGTACCCTGTGGCGTTGAGGCGGGTGCGGGCGTGCAGGGCGACGTCGGGGTCGATGTCGACGGTCGTGACGCTGCCGTGAGCGACGAGTTCGGCCAGGAGGGCGGCGTTGTAGCCGGTTCCGGCCCCGATCTCGAGGACGTCGTCGGCAGTGCGGGCGCCGAGCTGCTCGAGCATCATGGCCACGACGGAGGGCACGGACGCGCAGGACAGTGGCAGGGGCTTGCCGGGGTTGTCCTTGATGGTCACGGCCTGGTCCGTGTAGGCGCTTTCGAGGTCGAGGCCGGGCAGGAAGACGTCCCGGGGCACGGTGCGCATGGCCCGTTCCACGGTGGCGGGTACGCGCCGCTCGGCGAGGATTGCGTCGACGAGCCGGTTGCGGAGCTGGTCGGCCGTAGGGGTCTGGCTCACTGTCACATCGCTTTCAAGGGGTGAGGAGTAGGCAGGTCTCCCACTCCGGATCAACGGGGCGGGCGGTGGTCAGGGTGTGCAGGGTGAGGAGCACGCCGGGGGCGCCGGTGAGCAGTCCGGTGTGCTCGGGCCCGGGGTGGTGCTGTGTCTCGGTGGTGAAGCGGTCGCGGAGCGCGGGCAGGGCGTCGTGGAGGTCCGGCCGTGCGGCGTCGGCGGCGATGCGTTCGGTGGTGAGGACGAGTCCCGCCCACCCGTGGCAGAGCGACGTGTCGGTGATCTGCCTGGTGTGCCGGGGGTCGGTGACGGCCTGCAGAGCTGTGTGCTCGGCGAGTCGGAGCGCGGTGTCATCGTCGAGGACGAGGGCGGCGAGTTGCAGGGCGCGTGCGATGCCGGGGGTGCCGTAGCACCACGAGGCGCGGGTGGGGGCTGCGTCGGGCTGGGGGCCTTGCCGGTAGGCGTCCAGTGGCAGGCATTCGGGCCAGCCGGTGCCTCCTCCTTTGAGGGGCTGTGCCCAGGTCGTGAGGTGGGTGATGCCTGCGGCGATGGCGTCGTCCTGCCCGGCGACGGTGTGGCCGGCGCGGCGGGCCAGGGCGAGCAGAGCAAGCGGTCCGGCCACACCGTGCGCAAGGCCGAAGTTGGCGTGGCCGTGGGTGAACTCTCCGGCGTCGGGGGCGTCGCTCGGGCTGGTGGCCGCCCACCAGCCGGGGACCTGGTGGCCGTCGACGACGAGGGGTTCGGTGAGCAGCCTTACCAGGTACTGCAGGACAGTGGCGAGGGCTTGGTCGAGTTCGCAGTGCAGGAGGTAGGCGCCGAGCCCTGTCAGGCCGCTGATCAGGTCGTACTCGCGCAGGCGTGGCGGGAGGCCTTTGTCCATGCGGCGGTGAGCGGCGCCCAGACGGTGGGCGACGAAGGCGATGACTTCGGCGTTGAGCTCGGCGAGGGCCCGCGCGTAGGGCCCGGTGCCCTGCGGTGTGCAGGATGTACGCGACTGCGGGAGCGCCGCGATACAGGTTCGCGGACGCCGGGTGCCCGGTGATGGGCTGCGCGGCCATGGCCTTGGCCGCGGCGTGGGCCTTCGTCCAGTCGCCGGTTTCGCGGGCGACGACCATTTCGTACAGGGCGGTTGCGGCCGGTCCGGTGCCGAGGTCGTCCTGCGTCACGAGGTCCTCCTCAGCAGCAGGGACCGGCAGGCCTGCCGTGCTGCGTGGCGGGCCGCTGCCTCACTGTCCCGGTCGGGCCCGGCCATCCTGTTGTGGTGCATGTGCAGCAGGGACACCAGGATCTGCGTTCGTCGGCTGTCGTCCGTGTGCGCCCGGTACGCCTCGAGGGCAGCCCGCCTTCGAACTGTGGCCTTGATGAGGCGTGGTGTGGCGGTGCGAAGGGGCTGGGCGGTGACGACCTGGTCGACGGTCTGCCGGGTGATGTCGAGGCGGCCGGCGCCGTGCACGGGGGTGTGCGCCACCCAGGCCCGACCGTCGTGAGTGCCGAGGAAGCCCTCCGCGATGTCGACCATGTTGACGGCGCACAGCGTTTCCCGCTCCAGGACGGGCAGGTCGGTGAGCGCGTAGCGAGTGACGAGGCTGTCGGCGACGAAGACGTCCTCGGCGGCGACCATGGCCGCCCCGGTGCCGTAGCGGCCGGTCTCGGGCCGGTAGCCGTCGAGGATGAGCTGGGAGGCGAGTCCGTCCTCGGTGAGCTGGCGCATCCACGCGGACAAAGCCCGTAGCGTGGCCGCCTGGCAGTCCGGGGTGTCAGTGGGCACGCGGATGCGGAGATGGTCGGTCTCCCGCAGGGACCTGTACCGCGCGAACCACGCCCGCTCGGTGCCGAGGTCCTCGAGCAGCCGGGGGAGCCGGGCGGTGATGATCTGGTCCATGGCGGTGGGGTGGGTGAACACCTTCGCCTGCGTCCACCGCTGCGTGGGGTCCGCGGGCTGGGACAGGTCCCGGTTGGTCACGACGGGGGCGTGCGTCAGGTCCGGGTGCGGGGCCGGCGGCCGGGTGGTGGCGAGCGGGGCCGTCAGCTCGTGGGCGTGGCCCAACCAGCCCAGTTCCTCATCGCTGACGTCCTCGGTGAGGACCGCCTGGGGGTGGTGGCGAAGGTGCTGGTGGATGAGACGGGCGTGCAGCGGTTCGGCCAGGTCCAGGGGCATGGTGCGGTCGTCGTCCTGCAGCTGCACTCGGGAGGGACAGTGCCAGATGTCCGCCCAATCCCTCAGCGCCTTGTGCCAGGCAGGACCGAACAGCCCTACGGGTAAGTCCGCGGTCGTCAGTTTCCATCGGGCTGGGCTGAGCACCGTGCGGCTGTAGCGGATCCGGGGCAGGTAGGGCAGCGCTGCGGCGGCCGGCCCCCAGTCGAACTCGGTCCACGCCGTGGCGAAGCCGCGCCCGAGCTGGGCCAGGAACCGAGCGAGGGGTGGGACCTGCTTCTCCAGGGCGAGGGGGTGCAGCACGTGCGGCTCCACGATGCGCCGCCGGGACACGCTGACCAGGTGCAGAGCTTGGCCGGTGGAGTACACAGCGAGGTCGTCGATGTCGATGAGGTTGTCTGCCGGTGTCCTGGTCTCGCCCACGGGGATGATGTAGGGCAGCAGAGCGGGGATGCGGGAAACGTTTTGAGCGTGCGGGAAGTCAGGCATGACCGAGAGCTGCGCGCGCAGGGCTCCCTCGGTCATGGTGGGCAGTGTCCGGTACAGGTCGGACAGCCCGGTCCCCAGCACGGCGGTGAACCGCCCGGACAGGACGCCCGCCGTCCACGCGGGCCGTACATCCACAACGAAATCACCGCTGCTCACAGCCTGTTCACTGGCGGCACGGACCCTGAACCCGATCTCCACGTGCGGGACGGTGGGTCCGTCCGGCGCGTCCTCGGCGAGGTCGTCGATGTCCTGCTCGGTGAGCACAATCTCGCGGGCGCCGCTCACGGCCGCCCGCATCGCCCGCGCCGCGAGCTGCTCGTCGCGCGGCAGCACCGTGAGCGTCGGCAGGCTCCACCCGGACATCGGATAGTCGGCCGGCAGCCCGACCCCTGCGGCGAGGTCGGCGGCCTCCCGGACCGGGACCAGGACCCCAGCGCCGTAGCGCTCCCAGAAATGCGCCTGGAAGTCGGCCCACGCGGGCGACGTTCCCTGAGCCCGGGTCAGGCGGGACAGCGCGAACGCCGCACGTTCCACCTCATCCAGGACCTGCCGCGGCACGGACACGTGCGCATCGAGCCGCAGGTCGAGGCTGATCCTGTTCCGGCAGTCCGCGGTATGGATCTTCTCCATCGCGGCGTCCATCTGGTCCCGTAGTCGACGGGCCTCCGCCGGGCCGGGTGCCCGGTTGTGCTCGGCGAAGGCGAGCTCTGTCTCCTCCAGGCGGTCGAGGATCTGCACCGTGTCCGCTTCCAGCATGTCCGTGTGGGGCCGCAGCAGGCGCACCATGTGCCCGGCGGGATCCACGACGGTCATGGGCGCGGCGAGGTCGCTCGTGAGGTAGCTGTCTTCCAGGGCCTGCCCGATCAGGCGGGTGGCCTGCTCCGCAGTGCCGCCCATGTCGGTCAGGACGTCCAGCAGACGGCGGCCGGTGGTCGGTGCGGCAGCCGCCTTCAAGAGGGCAACCAGGGGGAGGGTGAGAGGCGCGCTCGCCAGACGTCCCCCCGAGCGGGGCATGCCGATGGCGTCACCGCGCTGGAAGGCGAGCGTGCTGACCTGGATCGTCAGATGCGGCAGCACGTCGGCGCGGCGCTCCAACACTCGGCGCACGTGATCGACCCACAGCGTGTCGGGCCGGGCGACGGCTCGGTGTGCTCGGCCTATGTCCGAGGTCACCGGGCCGACCTCGGCGAGGGCTACGCCGGCGAAGAGACCGAACGGCGTCGGCCGGGACGTTGCCCGCAGGAGGTAACCGGCGACGGACAGAGTCGCGCTCCGCACACGCTTCGGTGTGACGCTGTGGTCGTCCAGAAGCTGCTCGACGAAGGTGACCAGCCCGGTGGACGCCGCCCTCAGTGCCTCAGCGAAGGAGCCGTCCGCCAAAACGCGGGCCAGCCACCGACGGCAGTCCTCCGGGCACTCCACGTCAGGCCACTTATCCGGACGGGCCCCAACGGGTAGAGCGGCGGCGCGCAGGACCAGCACGTCGCCGTGCCTGCGGAAAATGCTTCGGCTCATCAGCCGGTGTTCCCTCCGGGAGGTACGCGGTGGTGCGGACACGGCCCTGCGTGCCCGCACCACCGCAGGTCGGGTCAGCTCGAGATGCAGGACGATGCGCAGGTGCTCTTGCAGCCGTCACCCGACGTGCAGGCCTCGACGATCGGGACCGGCGAGGTGGTGACGGTGGTGGTCAGCTCCCAGTCGACGGGGAATCCCTCGTCCAGCTCGGTCGTTTGCTGGGGCTGAGAGAGCGTGTTCAACACGGATTGCTCCATCGGTAGTTGGACCACCCCCGAGAGAGGGTGGAGAGGCCCAGGACCCCCGCTGAGGACTGCTGCTCTTCGGCGCAGCCGACAGCGCAGGTCCCGCGCAGGAATGGCCTGCGGCCCATGCGGGGACCGCCGAGTCCGACTCCGGAGGCCGCCACAGACGCGGCCGGCGTGCCTTCCCCGTCAACGCGCCACGTACGGTGCTATCGGTCGGCCTGGACACACGGGCCGCTGAGCACAGGCTTCATGCAGCGCGCTCCAGCTCGGTGAAAAGCTCGGCCAGACTGAGCAGCCGGAAAGCGCCGATCCTGCGAACCATCCGCGACGCGAGAACGGTCGGCACCAGCGGATGCCCGTACGGGACCGGCCCAGCGGGACGCTCCGCGACCTGCACGTTTCCGTCGCGGACGCCGTAGGCAACGCCGTTCACCCCATACAAGGGGGCGCTGCGGGCAAGGAACACCACCGGCTCGATCGTGAGGTGCGGGCACAGCTCCGCGGCGGTGCGGAGGTGCTCCGGGCACACGGGCGGCTGGTTGGTGAGCACCGGCTCGTGGTTCGGGTCCACGGTGCCCGGGCCCGCGAGGAAGATCCAGCCGAGCGGGGTCCGAGCGGGCCCGGCGCAGATCTGGCAGCGCAGCATCTGCATGCACCCGCGCTGCCGCAGGGGGTGCATCATCCGCCACTGCGGTCGGCCCGTCGGCTGCTCCTGGTCGTCGATCGGGCCGAAGCCGCAGCGGGCCCACAGCACGCCCCGCAGGTCACGGTCGCGGGGGTCTTCGTCGGCGTAGCGCAGCCGGTAACGGCCGCCTCCGGTCGGGGTGAGGCGCAGGTTGTCCGGTGCGGCTTCCTCACCCTCACGCTGGATGACGAACGGGATCACGTGGGAGTAGGAGTGCACGGTGGTCTTCCTCGAACGGGGCAGGTGGATTCGGGTGGTGGTCACGCGGCCTCCTTGAGGCAGCGGATGGCGGCGAGCCGGTCGTGAAGTTCGTTGGCGGTCCACCCCAGCCGGCGCAGGTGCGCTATCGCCTCCTGGCGGCCGCACGGCAGGGGATCGGCGTGCAGAGTGCGCGCGCGCAGGACGAGCTGCGCCGCGGTCGGGTCCTGTTCGGCCTCGCTCGCCACAGAAATGGTGACCAGCCGGGCAAGGTGCCCACGGAGCCGCTCGGCAAGCTGGGCAGTGTCCCCTTCGGACGGGGGGACGTCGTCCAGGACGGCCGCGACGTCGTCCAGGAGGGCGCAGCCGTCGAAGGGCTGCCAGTCCCGGACTCGCTCTAGCAAGTCGTGTAACGCCGTGCTGTCCAAGGGCGGGGTCCACGCCGGGACGGGGCGCGTCCAACGCTGTGCGGTGGGGGTCACCGGGCGGTCTCGGGAGCAGGCAATACGCACCAGACGCGTGCGCCATCGGCGCTGAACCCCCAGGTGCCGCCCAGCTCGCGGACCAGAGCGTCCACCAGGAGGAGGCCGCGCCCGCTTTCCGCGTCGGTGTCCGGGCTACCGGGGGTCGGGGACACTGATGGCGTTTTGTCATCGACCTCAAGCCGCAGCTCGCCCTTGGCCGGCACCCATGCGCGCACATCGAAAGCGTCGGTGTGGCCGTGCAGCACGGCGTTCGTACACAGCTCCGAAAGCACGACCAGCAGGGTGTCCACCTGATCGGCCGGGAGTTGGCAGTGACAGCGAGTCCACGCCCGGACGACCCGCCGCACGACCTGCACGCTGGACGGAGCCGACGGGACCACGATCTCGAAGGAAGGGCACGCCGGCCCCGCGGCTTCAGCTAAGGACGCCTCTAACACGCTGATGGGTTCAGCGATTCTGGGGGGCATAGGACAGAACTCCTGGTTCGCGATTGTGCACGCCTGGGCACTCAGAGTGAGTTTTCTAAGAGCGTGGCAATCACCCCCGGACGGCTCCACCCCCAAACCGACCTCGGGATCTGGCACGAAGTTGACCCACCTCCTCGGAAGTTCCTCGGCTCAACCCCGGAACCACTAAGTAGCGTCGAAAGAGGGCAATTTGCCGAGGACGGCGTTCTACGGTCGGGCAGTGACGCGCTCGGCACAGGGATGGGAGAGACCGTGTTGTTCTTCCGGCGCACCTGCGAAGCCCGGGGTATCCGCCACCCCGACGACTTCCTGACGCAGTACCGGGAAGCCGCCGCACGGCTTGGGCTGCAGAACGCGGACGAACCGGCGCCCAAGACCGTCGAGGGGTGGATCTACGAGGGCCGCAAGCCCCAACGGGTATTCCGGCCGGTCATCGTCGAGATGCTCGGCTACAGCATCGAGACGTTATGGACGGAGGCGCCCGACGGCGCAACGCCCACGTTCGTTCCGCTCACGGACGCGTCACCAAGTACATCCCCCACTGGCTCCACTTTGGGCCTGGACGACATGAAAAGGACGGGCGCGATGGCTGTGCGACGAGCGAAGGACTTCCTCCTGGGAGCCGACCGCGAGCGAGTCGGCGAGGACACGCTCGGGCTGCTCGATGAGGAGGTGCAGCGGCTCGTCGCCGCATACCCGCGCGAACCGCTGTCGGCGATCTGGGACGACCTGCTGGAAACCCAAGAACAGGTCTTCCGCCTCCTGGAAGGAGGCCGGGTCCGGCCCTCGCAACTGCGGGACCTCAACGTCAAGGGCGCTGTCCTGTCGTTCATGGTCGCCAAGGGCTTCAACGACATGGAGGTCCCCCACCAGGCCCTCACCATGACCCGCGTCGCAGCCGCGTGCGCCCGCGACGCCGAGCATGCCGGACTGATCGCCGCCACCGAAGGGCTCAAGTCCCTGATCGCCTACTGGGCGGACAAGCCCACCGACGCCTACCACTACGCCAGCCAGGGTGCAGCCGTGGCCGAGCACCAGCGCGGCACCGTCGCCCTGTGGCTCCTCGGTCTGCAGGCGCGCGCCGCAGCAGTGCTGGGTGACGAGGAGACGGTGCGCACCGCGAACCAGCAGGCCGCCGACCGGCGGGAACGTGTCGTCCCCGACGACCTGGACTCCCTCGGCGGGCTGTTCACCTACGCCCCGGAGAAGCAGCTCTACTACGCCGTGGAGGCAGAGGCCGTCCTCGGCCATGGCGGCGCCCAGCTCGCCCAGCAGGCAGAGCAGGCCGTGCAGGGTTTCAGCGACCCCACCGCCCCGAACTGGGCCTTCGGTGATCTCGCCGGCTCCCAGTGCGACCTGGCGCTCGTCCGCCTCTACGGCGGGGACCTGGACGGTGCGGCCGCCGCCATCCGCCCGGTGCTCGACCTGCCCGCCTCGCACCGCAACAACGGCATCGTCATGTCGGCGATGCGCGTCCGGCAGGCCCTGACCAGCGGTCCAGCCCGCGAGGCCGTCGTCGCCCGGGACTTGCGCGCGGAGATCGAGGCCTTCCCCGCCCGGCCCGCTCTGCCCCACAGGTAAAGTCCGGGCATGCACCCGGTAGAACGTTCCAGTACCCGCCTTGAGCTGCGGGAACTCGCTCCTGACGACGTCGACGCCGTGTTCGCCGTCTACGGCAGCGCCGAGGCGACGGAGCACCTGAGCTTCGAGCCACGCAGCCGCGACCAGGTCGAACAGATCGTGTCGCGCTCCATCGCCGCAGCCACCGCAACGCCCCGCACCGAGTACGCCCTTGCCGTCATCGAGCGGGAGACGGCAGAGCTGATCGGGTTCGGCCGCTTGGCCACCGACCCGCACCAGCAGCGCGGCGCCACCATGGGCTTCGCCCTGCGCCCCGCCTCCTGGGGCGTCGGCTACGGGGTGGAAACGGTGAAGCTGCTCCTCGACATCGCGTTCGGCGATCTGGACCTTCACCGCGTCTGGGGTGCACGGTCCCCTCTCAACACCGCCTCCGCCCGCACGATGGAAGCCGCGGGCATGGTCAAGGAGGGGACCATCCGGGAGCACGTGTTCAAGGCCGGGAAGTGGCGTGACTCCGTCGTGCACGCCATCCTCGATCGAGAGTGGAACGCCGCCCGCTGAACTGGAGGCGGGCGACGCCCTGTTGGCCGACCGTGCTGCGTGAGAGCGGACGGGCTACACAACCGTACTGTGCAGCCCGTCGCCGCCAGGCACCGGGACAAGGCGGATGCCTGCCGGTCTTCCCCTCCGAGATCCTCCGGGCCCGGTCGGGGGTCCAGGGCGGGCCGTCGGCCAGACGCTCACCAGGGCGACAGGATGGAACCGGTGCGCGGCTTGAACCATTGCGATCGCCCGCTCGTAGGTCCCGAACGAGGGAGATCACTGACGCGCATGTGGCCGAGCTGGGCCTGGATGTGGTGACAGTTAGTGGATGTTCCGTCGATGGGCCTCGCGCCGGATCCGTGTAGCCAACCTCTGCGCCCTGAGAGCCCGGTCGTGCTGCTTCTCCGTCAGGTGGCCCGGTAGTGGCCGCGGCTCACCGTTGAACTCTAGGAACAGGTCAGCCTTCAACGTCAGGGGCAACATGTCGGCACCCCCGTAGCAATCGCTCCAGCTGATGCGATGCCCCATCGGTGGGCAGCAGATGTCGGCGTGGGCAGCGTTGAAGAGCTGATGGGCCTCCTCGCCGCCGAAGTCACTGTCGTGCGGTTCGCCGAGGGAGCGCGAGGTGAACTTGGCTGCGTTTACGCGGTCTATGGTCATGAGTCCTCCCAGACTCGCGTGCGGTCGACCCTCGACCGCGTAAGGCCCCGCGCCTGCATCGACGGTAACCCGAGAAGCGAGACTTGTCCGAGGCGCCTTCCCTGATCCCCCGCAGGTGCGAGGAGCAGAGACGGGGGCGGTGACAGCGCGGGTGAGGGGCCATCCCCCGCGGGTGCGGGGAGCAGTGCTGCCCGGGCGAGGAGCTGGGCCCAGAGAAGGGACCATCCCCGCGGGAGCAGGGAGCAGGGAGCAGGGAGCAGGGAGCAGGGAGCAGGGAGCAGGGAGCAGGGAGCAGGGCGGCCCTCGGTCCGCTGCGCTCCCCGAGGGGGGAATATCCCCGCGGGGTGCGGGGAGCAGTACGGCCGCCACTCCTCGCGGTAGCCGGGCCGGGGATGGTCCCAGGTGCGTCGCCTGGTCGTACATCTCCAGCGGCTGCTCCCCGCACCCGCGGGGATGGTCCCAAGGGCCTCATCCGGCAGATCCTGTAGATGGGCTGCTCCCCGCACCTGCGGGCATGGCCCCGACCGCGCCCCCCTCTGCCTCGCCGGTCAGGCAACCATCCACGGCGCAGCTCAGGACCGCACCGGCACCCGCCGCACGTTCGACCAGGCGCAGGAAGCGATGCAGCGCGCCGCCCCCGACGACTACCGGTTCCAGCGACAGGTGGGCGGACCTGGAACACGAGTGGGGCCGTTCCCGGTGTCCTGCGACACCCGGAACGGCCCCACTCGACGACCCGGCCGCGGTGGCTCCCCCTCCGTGCCGCCGCGGCCGTCCCCGTGCGGGAAGAAGGCTCAGCGGCCGTCCCGGTCCAAGGCGGGCGGCGCCGGGGCGTGCTGGTCCAGCGTGGTGACCTCGCCGATGCTCGGCGGGGCCGGCGCGTGCTGGTCGAGCGTGGTGACCTCCGGGTCGTCCTTGCTCGGCGGCGTCGGCGCGTGCTGGTCCTGCGTGGTGAACTCCGGCTCGTTCGTGGCTTCGGTCATGACGTGTACAACCCCCAACAGGTGGACTGGGACGTGCGGTTGAACGACCCGTTCGGCGACTCCCCCGAAGTGCCGCCGAACGGGTGTTCCAGCGGGTCTCAGAGTAGAGATGAGCCCCTCGGATCCGCCTGCCCCCCGACGCGACGCATCCGTTCCATGAGAGTGGCAGCCCGCCATAAACGTTCGATGAACGCCTCCGGCGGGGCCGCCCTCAGGCCACCGACAGCGGGGCGAGCAGCCGGCGTACCTGGACGGCCTCGGCGGAGCCCGTCTCGTCGTACAGGGTCAGCGCCTCGCGCCAGCAGGCGCGCGCCCGGTCGCCCTGGCCGAGGGTGTCCAGCGCCCGGCCGAGCAGGGTGAGGGCGTTGGCCCGCATCCAGTCGCCGCCGATGCAGCCCATCGCCAGGGCCTGTTCGGCGTGCCGGGCGGCCCGTGCCGGGCGTCCGGCCCGCAGGTGCACCTCGGCGATGCGGTAGTGGGTCGTGCCCTCCCACAGCGACTGACGGTTCTCCGCGAAGATGCACAGCGCCTCGTCGAGCTGGGCCAGCGCCTCCGAGGAACGCCCCGCCTGGCTGAGCACGATCCCGGACGCGTACCGGGCGTTCGCCAGCCGCATCGACATCCCCAGCTCGTCGTAGATCTCCACGCCCCGCCGGGCGAGCTCCACGGCTTCGCCGCTGCGGCCCATGGAGGCGAGGGTGCGGGAGAGGTTGCAGACCGCGCTGGCCTCCCCGGGCCGGTTGCCGTCGGCGCGGAAGGCGTCGATCGCGCGCAGGAAGTAGCCCTCGGCGTCCGCGTAACGGGCGGTGCACAGGGCGATGATGCCGAGCTGGTTCGGGGCGGTGCCGTTCGCCCACGGGTCGTCCGCCTCCCGCAGCAGCGCGTCCGCCCGCCGTGTCTCCTCCTCGGCGGCCTCGAACCGGCCCGCCTGGCTGAGCACCTGGGCGACGGTGACACGGGCCCGCACCTCGGCGCGGGCGTCCCCGAGGGCGGCCGCCGCCTCGCACGCGGCCCGCGCGGTCTTGCGGTACTGGCGCGAGTCCGCCCCGGACTCGGCGAGGTCGATGGCCGCGACCAGCAGGTCCACGGCCCGGCGCACCATGGCCGCGTCCAGCGACTGCTGCACGCACGCCAGCAGCGGCCCGGCCTCGCTGTGCAGCCAGTCCAGCGCCTTCGCCGCGCCGCCGAACTCCTCGCCCTCGGAACGGCCCTTCTCCAGGTGCGCCACGGTCCGGTCGCCCGGCCGCTCGATGGCGTACACCCGCACCGCCGTCGCGAGGTAGTGGTCCAGCAGCCGCGACCGGGCGGCCTCCCGCTCGGCGGGCGGCTGCTCGTCCCGCTCGGCGCACGCACGCGCGTAGAGCCGGACGAGATCGTGGAAGCGGTAGCGGCCGGGGGCCGCCGACTCCAGCAGGGACGTGTCGACGAGGGACTCCAGCAGGTCCTCCGTCGCCTCCGCCTCCAGGTCCAGCAGGGCGGAGGCGGCGGCCAGTGAGATGTCGGGCCCGTCGGCCAGTCCCAGCAGCCGGAACGCGCGGGCCTGCGCCGCGTCCAGCGCGCCGTAGCCCAGCTCGAAGGTGGCAGCGACCGCCAGGTCGCCCGCCTGGAGCTCGTCCAGACGGCGGCGCTCGTCGGCGAGCTTCGCCGCGAGGAACGACACCGTCCAGGTGCGGCGGGCGGCCAGCCGCGACGCGGCGACCCGGATGGCCAGCGGCAGGAAGCCGCAGGCGGCCACCACGTCCAGGGCGGCCTCCCGCTCGGAGCGCACCCGCTCCTCGCCGACGATCCTCGTGAAGAGCGCCAGCGCCTCCTCCGGGGACATCACGTCCAGGTCGACCAGGTGCGCCCCGGCCAGGCCCGCCATCCGCACCCGGGACGTCACCAGCGCCGCGCAGCCCGCCGTGCCCGGCAGCAGCGGCCGTACCTGGGCCGCGTCGCGCGCGTTGTCCAGCAGCACCAGCACCCGGCGGCCGTCCAGCACCGAGCGGTACAGCGCCGCCCGCTCCTCCAGCGAGTCCGGGATGGCCGAGTCGGCCGTGCCCAGCGCCCGCAGGAAGGAGCCGAGGACCGTCTCAGGTTCCGCGGCGCGCGCGCCGGCGCCCTGGAGGTCCACGTAGAGCTGGCCGTCGGGGAACGCGTCCCGGGCGGTGTGCGCCACGTGCACGGCGAGGGTGGTCTTGCCGACGCCGCCGATGCCGGCGACGGCGGACACCGCCATCACCCGCGCCTGATCGCCGGTGGCCGACGCGAGGACCTCGCCCAGCTCCCGCACGAACGCCGCACGGCCCGTGAAGTCCGGTACCGACGCCGGAAGCTGCGCCGGGCGGACGGGCGCGGGCTCCGCGGTGGGCGGTCGGGCGGGCGGTTCGACGAGGGCCGGGTCGGCCTCCAGGATGCGCCGCTGCAGCTCGCTCAGGTCCGGGCGCGGGTCGACGCCCAGCTCGTCGGCGAGCAGCCGGCGGGTGTCGGCGTACACCGCGAGCGCCTCCGCCTGGCGGCCGCTGCGGTACAGCGCCAGCATCAGCAGCTCGCGCAGCCGCTCCCGCAGCGGGTGGGCCGCGGTCAGCGCGGTCAGCTCGGAGACGGACTCCGCGTGGCAGCCCTGCTCCAGGTCCATGTCCAGCCGTGTCTCGAGGAGTTGGAGCCGCCACTCCTCCAGGCGGACGCGCTGCGCCTCCGCGTACGGTCCCGGCACGCCGGCCAGCGTCTCGCCGTCCCACAGCGCCAGCGCCTGGTTGAGCAGGTCGCGGGCGCGGCTCAGGTCGCCGGTGGCGCGGGCCTTCTCCGCCTCCGCCGCCAGCTCCTGCGCGGCCGCTAGGTCCAGCGCGCCCTCGCCGAGCCCGCGCACGGCGTAGCCGCCGGACTCGCTGACCAGGACGCCGGGGTCCAGCACCTTCCGCAGCCGGGACGCGTACGTGCGCACCGCGGCCAGCGCCTGCGAGGGCGGTTCCTCGCCCCACAGGGCGTCGATCAGCTCGGCGGCCGTCGCGGTGCGGCCCTCACGCAGCAACAGCGCTGCCAGCAGCGCGCGTTGCTGCGGACTGCCGGTGGCGACCGGTACGTCGTCACGCCAGGCGCGCACCGGACCCAGCACCCCGAACCGCAGCGCCGCCGGCTCCGGGGAGGAGCCGGGACCCCGCTGCGCGGGTCCTCGCGGCACACCGTCCATGCAGTCCCCCTATGCATTCCGAGCAACTACGCCAGTCTGCCTTCTCCTGACGCATGAGTCAGCCTCGCGAGACACCGATCACACGGGGAGCGACGGGCCGCCACGGACTCCACACATGTGCGACCTCATCCGTCCAGATCCACCCGTACGGTGAGCAGTTCGGCCCCGATCGCCCGGACGGCGGCGCTGTTGAGGCGGGGGAGCGAGCGCAGCCGGGCCACGGGGTCGTCGTCGGGCATCAGGTGGGCGGTGCCGGTGTGCCAGCGGCCCCGGACGCGCACCCGCACCCGGGGGTCCGCCTTGATGTTCCGCACGTACTGCGAGCGTTCGCCGAACTCCGACACCAGCCAGAAGGTGTCGCCGTCGCGCCGCCCGCCCACCGGTGTGGTGCGGGGCAGACCCGACACGCGGCCGGTGGTCTCCAGCAAAGTCTGGAACGGCATCCGGCGCAGCAGGGGGTTCCCGACACGGCGCTGGAAGGCCGTGGCGACGCGGTACTTGCGTTCGGCGCGAGAAGTCATCGTGCCGCCGAGCCTACCGGCGGCCCAGGAAGACGGGGTTGGTGAAAGCGGCCAAGCTTCCGGGCAGGGGCGGGACGGTGGCCTCGTGCCGCACCTCCGCGCGCACGTACGCGGCGTACGCCGGGGTGGTCCGCCACTCCACGGCCCCTTCCCCGCTCTCCGGAAGCGGCGCGGAGGTGTGCAGCACGCCCTGGTCGGTGACGAGCCGGACGGTGCAGCCGGGGGCGCCGGTGACCTCGGCGCGGACCACGACGGGGGAGTCGTCCGCCACCCGCAGCCGTTCGCCGATCCCCGCGTGTTCGCCGCGCGGGCCGAACGCGGTCAGGGCGAGGGAGACGGCCGCGGACTCGGCGACGTAGCAGCGGCCGGCGCGGATGCCGTCCTGGATCGCGCGGCGGCTGAGGTCGTCGGCGAGGACGACGGTCTGCGGCAGGCCGACCACGTCCGGGTCGCGGTGCGCGTCGCTGCTGCCCATGGCCGGGATCCAGGCGCGGCCGTCCCGCACGGACGCGACGAGCATGCCGTCCCAGTCGGCCAGCGCCACCTCGTCGTCGGGCGTCCAGGGGCCGTTCCACACCTCGACCGCGTCCGCCTCGCCGAAGCCGAACTTCCAGGTGCAGCCGATGCAGGTGGCGTGCGGATGCGCGGGCACGACCAGGCCGCCCGCGCGGCGGATCTGCCGGGCGAACCGGCCGAAGCGGTTGTCGCGGGCCCGGTAGCGCCAGTCGACGAACGTGCCGGGGTCGGTGCCGAGCGCCACCACGTGCCCGTTGCGGGTGGTGACCTCCTCGCCGAGCAGCACCAGCAGGTCGTCACCGGCCGCCTCGGCCCAGTGGGCGTGCGCGGAATGGGTGTTGTGGTCGCTGGAGTTGACGAAGTCCAGCCCGGCCGCGCGGGCGAGCGCGGCGATCTCCCCGGGAGTGCGGCGGCCGTCGGAGTGCCAGGAGTGCAGATGGCAGTCGCCCCGGTACCAGGCCCGCCCCCGCCCCTTCGCCCGCTCCGGCGGATGGACCGGCCGGGGTGTCCGGCCCGGCTCGCCGAACGTCAACGTCACGGTGATCTCGTACGACAGGCCCTGCGGGGCGACCGTGTACGGGCCGAGCGCGATGTGCCAGGTGCCCGCGCGGACCGGGCCCGGGACGTAGCCGGGGGTGGCCTCGTCGGCGCGCACGAAGAACTCGGTGCGCGCCCCGCCGGACCAGCCGCGGAACCCCTCGCCGCCGAGGCCGGTGCCGCGCTCGTCGAAGACGCCGATGTCCAGCGCGTTGCCCGCGGTGCCGACCGGGACCTGGGGTCTGTCGTAGGTGTACGCGACCTTGATCTCCCGTACACCGTGCGGCACTTCGACGGGGACGTAGACGAAGTCGGGGGCGCCGGGCTCCAGGGTGCCCCGCACGGTCCTGGTCCGGGTGCGGCCGCCCTCGGCCGCGGAGGCGAAGCTCACGCTCCCCAACGTAACCGCGGCGGCGGCGCCCGTCAGGAAGACGGCGCGCCGTCCGACGCCGGCCTGATGCTCCTCGCACATGCTGCTGCTCCCGGGTGTCGGTGAGGACAGGGCTGGGTGACGCAGGGGTGGTGCGGTGCAACCCTTGTATCGAGCGGTGAACTGCCGTGGAAGGGAGGGGGATCGGCGGATTTCGGGACGGGTTCATGTGGCCGGGACCGGTGTGATGCCGACCGGTCGGTATGGACAGGAGGGGAGCGGGCGGGTATGCATGGGGCGTCGTCCGCGTACGAAAGGCCGCCCATGCGCATCGCCGTCACGATCTTCCTCACCGACGAGACGATCACCCCGGTCCGGCTGGCCCGGGAGCTGGAACAGCGCGGCTTCGCCGGGCTGTACCTGCCGGAGCACACGCACATCCCCGTCGAGCGCACCACCCCCTACCCGGCGGGCGGCGAGCTGCCCCGCGAGTACGGCCGCACCCTCGACCCCTTCGTCGCGCTCGGCCAGGCCGCGGCCGTCACCGAGCGGCTCGGGCTCGGCACCGGCATCACGCTCGCCGCGCAGCACGACCCGATCGACCTGGCCAAGCAGATCGCGACCCTGGACCACCTCTCCCGCGGCCGGTTCACCCTGGGCCTCGGCTTCGGGTGGAACGTGGAGGAGGCCGCCGACCACGGGGTGGAGTGGCGCACCCGACGTGCTCTGGTCCGCGACCGGATGGGCCTGATGCGCGCCCTGTGGGCCGACGAACCCACCGCCTACGAGGGCGAGTTCGCGAGCGTCCGGGCGAGCACCGCGTACCCCAAGCCGGTGCAGAAGCCGCGCGGCCCGGTGACCGGCCCGCGCACCCTCGTCGGCGGTGCGGCGGGACCGAAGCTGTTCGCCGACATCTGCGCCTACGCCGACGGCTGGCTGCCGATCGGCGGGCGGGGGCTGACCGAGGCGCTGCCCGCGCTGCGTGCCGCCTGGGCCGACGCCGGCCGCGACCCGGCCGCACTCCAGGTCGTGCCGTACGCGGTCCGACCCAGCGAGGGCAAGCTGGCGCACTTCGCGGAGCTGGGCGTCGAGGAGGTCGTGGCGCAGCTTCCTCCGGAGGGGGAGACGGAGGTGCTCCGCGCGCTGGACGCGCTCCAGCCGTTCGTGGACGGGCAGGGCTCCTGATCACACCGAACGTATGCTCACAGCATGACGACTTCCGCGACGTCCGGAACCGGCGGCCCGACCGAGAACAGCCTGCGCCGCGCGCTCAGGCGCGCCCGCGACGGCGTCTCCCTGGACGTCTCCGAGGCCGCGGTCCTGCTCCAGGCCCGCGGTGAGCATCTGACGGACCTCTCCGCCTCGGCCGCCCGGGTCCGCGACGCGGGCCTGGACGCGGCGGGGCGGCCCGGCGTCATCACGTACTCCAAGAGCGTGTTCGTCCCGCTGACGCGGCTGTGCCGGGACAAGTGCCACTACTGCACGTTCGTCACCGTGCCCGGCAAGCTGCGCCGGGCCGGGCACGGAATGTTCATGTCGCCGGACGAGGTGCTGGACATCGCCCGCAAGGGAGCCGCGCTCGGCTGCAAGGAAGCGCTCATCACCCTCGGCGACAAGCCCGAGGACCGCTGGCCCGAGGCCCGTGAATGGCTCGACGCGCACGGCTACGACGACACGATCGCCTACGTCCGCGCCATCTCCATCCGCATCCTGGAGGAGACCGGCCTCCTCCCGCACCTCAACCCGGGCGTCCTGTCCTGGACCGACTTCCAGCGCCTCAAGCCGGTCGCGCCGTCGATGGGCATGATGCTGGAGACCACCGCGACCCGCCTGTGGTCCGAGCCCGGCGGCCCCCACCACGGCTCCCCCGACAAGGAGCCGGCGGTGCGGCTGCGGGTCCTGGAGGACGCCGGCCGCTCCTCCGTCCCCTTCACCTCGGGTCTTCTCATCGGCATCGGCGAGACCTACGAGGAGCGCGCGGAGTCGTTGTTCGCGCTGCGGAAGGTGGCCCGCGCCCACCACGGCATCCAGGAACTGATCATCCAGAACTTCCGCGCCAAGCCGGACACCGCGATGCGCGGCATGCCCGACGCGGAGCTGGACGAACTGGTCGCCACCGTCGCCGTCGCCCGCCTCGTGCTCGGCCCCAGCGCCTGCCTCCAGGCCCCGCCCAACCTGGTGGACGCCGAGTACGGGCGGCTGATCGCGGCCGGCGTCGACGACTGGGGCGGGGTCTCCCCGCTCACCATCGACCACGTCAACCCCGAGCGGCCCTGGCCGCAGATCGAGGAGCTGGCCGAGCAGTCCCGCGCGGCCGGCTTCGAGCTGCGCGAACGCCTCTGCGTCTACCCGGAGTTCGTACGGCGCGGGGAGCCCTGGCTGGACCCGCGGCTGCGCCCGCACGTCGCCGCCCTCGCCGACCCGGAGACGGGGCTGGCCCGCCCGGACGCCCTGCCCCGGGGTCTTCCGTGGCAGGAGCCGGACGAGGCGTTCACCGCGTCCGGCCGCACCGACCTGCACCGCACCGTCGACACCGAGGGCCGCACCGGTGACCGCCGCGGGGACTTCGACGAGGTGTACGGCGACTGGGAGGCGCTGCGCGAGGCCGCCGCGCCCGGCATGGTCCCCGAGCGGATCGACACCGACGTGCGCGAGGCGCTGCGCACGGCCGCCGACGACCCGACGAAGCTGACGGACGCGCAGGCGCTGGCCCTGCTGCACGCCGACGGGCCCGCCCTGGACGCGCTGTGCCGGGTCGCGGACGACGTGCGCAAGTCGGCGGTCGGCGACGACGTGACGTACATCGTCACGCGCAACATCAACTTCACCAACGTCTGCTACACCGGCTGCCGCTTCTGCGCCTTCGCCCAGCGCCGCACGGACGCCGACGCGTACACGCTCTCCCTGGAGCAGGTCGCGGACCGTGCCGCCCAGGCGTGGGACGTCGGCGCGGTGGAGGTGTGCATGCAGGGCGGCATCCACCCCGACCTGCCCGGCACCGCCTACTTCGACATCGCGCGGGCCGTGAAGGAACGCGTCCCCGGCATGCACGTCCACGCCTTCTCCCCGATGGAGGTGGTGAACGGCGCGACCCGCACCGGCCTGTCCGTCCGCGAGTGGCTCACCGCCGCCAAGGAGGCGGGCCTGGACACCATCCCGGGCACGGCGGCGGAGATCCTCGACGACGAGGTCCGCTGGATCCTCACCAAGGGCAAGCTTCCGGCGGCCACCTGGATCGAGGTCGTCGAGACGGCCCACGAGCTGGGCATCCGCTCCTCGTCCACGATGATGTACGGCCACGTCGACCAGCCCCGCCACTGGCTCGGCCACCTGCGCACCCTGGCCTCCGTCCAGCAGCGGACCGGCGGCTTCACCGAGTTCGTGACGCTGCCCTTCGTGCACACCAACGCCCCCGTCTACCTGGCCGGCATCGCCCGCCCCGGCCCCACGGTCCGCGACAACCGCGCGGTCACGGCGATGGCCCGCCTGCTGCTCCACCCCTGGATCCCCAACATCCAGACGAGCTGGGTCAAACTCGGCGCGGAGGGCGCGGCGGAGATGCTTCGTTCCGGCGCGAACGACCTCGGCGGGACCCTGATGGAGGAGACCATCTCCCGCATGGCGGGCTCCTCCTACGGCTCCTACAAGTCGGTCAAGGACCTCGTCGAGGTCGCGGAGGCGGCCGGCCGCCCGGCCAAGCCGCGCACGACCCTGTACGGCGAGGTCCCCGAGGAGCGGCGGCGCGCCGCGGAGGCGTCGGACGGCCATCTGCCGGAGCTTCTCCCGGTGCTCGACTGACTCCGGGACCGTTGCCGGCTGGCAGTAGGATGATCCGACCCGCTTTCGGTAGCTGAGGAGTGCGTACCGGTGTCTGCCCGTCTTCCTTCGTGGGCCTGGGTGACCGGGCTGACCACGGGGGCGATAGCCGTGGTGGCGGTCCTGGGCGTCCAGGCGGACCAGGGCACCAAGCCCGTCGCCGCGACCACTGGGCCGAAGGCCACGGCGACGGCGGACCCCAAGCCGTCCGCCGCCCCGTCGAAGAAGCCGACGACGCCGGCCGTCCCGGCCGACTCCGGCACCGGCCGCCGCATCGTCTACTCCCTCGGCCAGAAGCGCGTCTGGCTGGTCGACGCCAGCGACGCCGCCCGCCACTCCTTCCCGGTGTGGCCCGGCACGGTCGCCCCGGACCCCGGCTCCTACGCGATCGGCACCCGCACGGAGGCCACCACCGGCAGCGACGGCGTCCCGGTGGAGCACATCATGTACTTCGCCCAGAAGTCCGGCGTCTTCGTGGCCTTCTCCAACGCGGTCGACGGCTCCTCACCCCCACCCGCCGACCCGGGCGCCCAGACCGGCGGCATCCGCGTCGCCAAACAGGACGGCAAGGCCCTCTGGACCTTCGGCACGGCGGGGACGACGGTCCACGTGGTGGAATAGTCGAACCGTTCGGCCCGTCCCGGCTACTCGGTGTCCTTCGGATGTCGCGGCGACGCGTACACGAAGTACACCGTGCGCCGCGCCTCGTCCACGAGGTGACGCACCCGGCCGCCCGCTGTGACCGCGTGCTCCCACTGCGGACAGTCCCGGCCGCCGCGGTTCCCCGTGGCGAGCCGGCCTCGCAGGCGGTGCTGACGGTCCGGGTCCGAGCGGGACGCCGGATCCCCGCGCAGGGCCTCGAAGCAGCGGCGCGTGTTGCCCGGTGTCTCCGCGCCCAGTTCACCCCGCTTCTTCGCGGCCTCGTTCGTCGCGAAGCGCAGACGCCATTCGCCGTCCACCGGCGGGGGTGCGACGTCGTCGCCGCGCTCGGGGCTCACGGCGCCGTCCCCTCGCCGTGGTCCTAGGGTCTCGGCGACACGCTTCGAGTTCTTCGAGAGTTCGGAGAGGGCGACCGTTGGTGAGGACACCCACCGACCGTACTTCGGAACGTATTCCGAAGTCAGGAGGAAGGTCACTCAGAGTGATCAGTCGGCTGTCGTCGCCCTGCCGGATCGAGCCGAGCTGCGACAGAATGAGGCCGTCGTGACACGGGGGAAGGGACGTACGCATGGCGCGCGGGCGGGTTTCGCTTCAGGAGCGGGTGCGGCGGCGGACGCGGGCGGGGCTCGTCGCGCGCAGTGCCGAACGGGAGCTGTTCCGAGGCAACTTCGACACCACACCCGAGGACGGGCGGCACCGCTTCCTGTTCCACGTGCACGGCACCGCGGGCGTCGGAAAGACCCGCCTGGTCAGGGAGTTCGAGCATCTCGCGGGCGAACAGGGCGCGTTGACGGCGTACGTCAACGAGACCTCCGGCTCCGTCCCCGAGGTGCTGGAATCGGTGTGCCGTCAGTTCGCCTCAGGGGGTCACCGGTTGAAGGACCTGGAGCGGATGCTCGCGACGCACCGCGAGCGCCGCCACGAGGCGGAGACCGCCGCCCTCGCCGCCCTCGACCCCGCCCCGGACGGCACCCCCTCCACGGGCGGCATGGCGCTCGCCCGCGCCGGACTCGCCGGACTCGGACTCGTCCCAGGCGTCGCCCCGTTCGCGGCCGTCCTCGACCCCGCGCAGCTCGCCCACGGAGCCGACCGGCTGCGCTCGGTCCTCGCCGCCCGCTTCCGCAGCCACGAGGACGTCCGCCTGGTCCTCGACCCGGCGAGCGTCCTCACCCCCGTCCTCGCGGACGAACTGGAAGCGGTCGCCGCCGACGTCCCCTGGATCGTCCTCCTCCTCGACACCTACGAGCGCACCGGCCCCTTCCTCGACGCCTGGCTCCACGACCTGCTCACCACCGACCGCTACGGAGCCCTGCCCGACACGGTCGTCGTCGTCACCGCGGGACAGCACCCCGCCGACCCGGCCCGCTGGGGCACGTTCGCCGACTTCATGACCTCCCTGCCGCTCCAGCCGTTCACCGAGGCGGAGGCGCGCGGACTGCTCGCCGAGCGGGGCGTCACCGCCGAACCCGTCGTCGCCGAGGCGCTCCGCCTGACCGGCGGCCTCCCCGTGCTGCTGTCCACGATCGCCGGCACCCGCCCCGCAGGACCCGAGGACGTCACCGACCCCAGCGCCACCGCCGTCGAGCGTTTCTTGAAGTGGGAGCAGGACCCCGGCCGCCGGTTCGCCGCCCTCGCGGGCGCGTTGCCCCGGCTGCTGGACGCGGACGTCTTCGCGGTCGCCGCCGACTGCGACCGCGACCGCGCCGAGGAGCTCTACGCCTGGGTGGAGACCCTGCCGTTCGCCGACCGGCTCGGCGGCCGCCTCCGCTACCACGACATCGTCCGCGCCCCCATGCTGCGGCTCCAGCGCGGCCGCTCCCCGCGCGGCTGGGCCGACGGCCACGGCAGGCTCGCGCACGCTTTCGGCCGCTGGCGCGAGCAGACGGAGAGCGGCCGGGACACCGGCACGCTGTGGTTGGACGACACCTGGTGCGAGCTGCGGCTCGGGGAGCTGTACCACCGCCTGTGCGCCGACGACCGCGCGGCGGTCTCCGACACGTTGCAGGACCTGGTGGAGGCGTGCGACCAGGGGGAGGCGGTCGCCGGACGCTGGATCCGGGTGCTGGAGGACGCGGGGCGGGACGCGGGTGTGCCGGGCGTGATCGCGTGGGGCGACCGGCTGGCCCGGGCGCTCGCCTCGGGCGGCACCCACGCGGTCCTCGACTCCCTCCTCCATTGGGCGGGGCACACCGCGCCGCCCGTCCGACGCGGCGACCACGGCCCGTCGACCGCGCCGGGCGGTGCCGTGCCGGCCGGTACCGGCTTTCTCGGTGCCCCCGTGGGGGCAGGCCCCATGCCGTGGGACGAGGACCGGGACGTCGCGGGGGAGCCGGCGGACACCGACTGGATGTCGCAGGAGCAGGCCCGCCTGATGACGCCCGCGGACATCACCCTCCCCGCCCCTCTCCTCGCCCGCATCCACCGCGACCGCGCCCTTGCCCACGCCGCGCGGGGTGACCACACCACAGCCGTCACCGAGCTGAGCTGGGCCCTCGCCCTCACCCCCGACGACCCGCGCACCCTCGCCCTGCGCGGCGAGTACCTCCGCGCCCTCGGGCGCCACGCCGAAGCGGCCGGCGACCTGGAGCGGGCCACCGCTGACGACCCCGCCGACGCCTACGCCTGGGCCTCCCTCGGCGCCACCCGCCTCACCCTCGGCCACCCGGAGGGAGCCCGTACCGCCCTGGACCACGCCCTCGCCCTGAAGCCCGACTACACCTGGGCGCTGGTCCGCCGCGCCCGGGTGGCCCGGGAGCTGGGCGACCCGGAGGGCCGCCTCGCCGCCCTCGACCGCGCCGTCGCCGCCGAGCCCGGCTCCGCGTGGGCGCACTGCGAACGCGGGGACGCCCTCCGCGCCGCCGGCCGCGACCGGGAGGCCCTGGCCGCCTACGACCGGGCCCTCGCCCTCGACCCCGGGTACGCGTCGGCGTACGCGAGCCGGGGCGTGGCCCGCCACCGCCTGGGCCATCTCGACGAGGCGCTCGCCGACCTGGACCGCGCCCTGGAGCTGAACCCGTCGTACGCCTGGGCGCGCGAGCGGCGCGATGCGGTCGTACGGGACCGCGACGGGTGAAAACAGGCGACTCCCGGCCGCTCGGGTCACACTCCCCATAGCGATCGGGAAGGCGATCCGGCCTCGCAGCCCACCGTCCCCGTTCGATTACAGTGCTGGGCGTCGCACGTACGGACGGTCCCGGGGAGGTCGTGGTGGCTGGTACTGCCGGGCCCGTGTGGGGGCGCCGTGAGCAGCAGGATTTCCGCAGCCGGGTGCGCGGAACGCTGCTCGGGGCGGCCGTCGGCGACGCGCTGGGCGCGCCCGTGGACACCCTGGACCTCGACACGATCCGCCGGACCCACGGCGCGGAGGGCCTGACCGACCTCACCCCCGCCTACGGCCGGCGCGGCGCCGTCACGCACCACACCCAGCTCACCCTCTTCACCGTGGACGGCCTGATCCGTGCCCAGGTGCGGCGCGACACCGGCGCCTGGCACCCGCCGACCGATCTGCACCGGGCGTATCTGCGCTGGGCCACGACGCAGCGCGACTGGGGCCCGGACGAGCGGCGGAAGGAGGACGGCTGGCTGGCCCGGGAGGAGTGGCTGTACGCCCGCCGTGACCCGGCCCGCACGCTGCTCCTCGGCCTGGGGGACGCGACGATGGGCACGCTGGACGCGCCCAAGAACCCCGGCGAGGCCGGCCCGGAGGCTGCGGCCCGCTCGGCGCCGTTCGGGCTGTTGGTCGGCTGGGACCCGCAGCTGGTGGCGCAGCTCGCCGTGGAGTGCGCGGCGCAGACCCACGGCCATCCGGTCGCCTACCTCGCTGCGGGCGCGTACGCGGTGCTGGTGCACGCGCTGGCCCGGGGCGACAGCCTGGACACGGCGGTGCAGCGCACGCTCGCCCTGCTGGCCGCGCGGCCGGGCCACCAGCCGGTGACGGACGCCCTCCAGCGTGCGCTGGGCGCGGTGCGGCAGGGGATGCCCGGCGCGGAGCGGGTCACGGAACTGGTCGGTGATGCCACCGCCACCGGCCTGCTGTCCGCGGCCGTGTACTGCGCGCTGGTGGGGGAGGACGTACGGCAGGGGCTGTGCCTCGCCGTGAACCACGGCGGCCCCAGCGCGGCGGCCGGGGCGCTGACGGGCGGCCTGCTGGGCGCCCTGCACGGCGAGACGGCCCTCCCGCCGGCCTGGCTGGCCGAACTGGAGGGCCGCCCCACGGTCCTGGAACTGGCCGACGACTTCGCGATGGAGATGACCCAGGGCCCCGCCCTCCACACCCCGGCCACATCCTCCCCGGCCTGGCTGACCCGCTACCCGAGAGGCGCCTGACTTTCCAGCGGTGCGGGACCGCACCCCCCAGGGGCGCGGGGAACTGCGCAACGGGGGTCCGGGGGCGAAGCCCCCGAGGGACGGGGAGGGGAGGGGCGGAGGGGCGAAAGAACCCCTAGTCCTTCACCGGAGCCCCGGCGACCTCCCCCGCGGGCGCGGGAACAGCCACCGCTTCCCCGCCCCCGTCGGAGTTGACCCGCTCGATGATCGCGAGCCTCTCCTCCGTGTCCTCGGGCTTGACGAACCCGACAACGACGTACAGCACCAGCGACACGGCCAACGGAATCGACACCTGGTACTCCAGCGGCACCCCACCCTCCACGGCCCAGTGGACCGGGTAGTTCACCAGCCAGAACGCCACCAGCCCCATCCCCCAGCTGACCAGCGCCGCCGTAGGCCCGGACCGCCGGAAGGGCCGCAGCAGCCCCAGCATCATGGGAATGGCGATCGGTCCCATCAGCCCGGCCACCCACTTGATCACCACGGTGATGATGTCCTTGAACGTCGGCGAGTCGACCTGCGTGGCCACGGCCATGGACAGTCCGAGGAACACCACGGTCGTGACCCGCGCCGCGACGAGACCCGACCGCTCGCCCCACGCCCGCGCCCGGGCGGACAGCACCGGCGCCACGTCCCGCGTGAACACGGCCGCGATCGCGTTGGCGTCCGAGGAGCACATGGCCATCGTGTGCGAGAAGAACCCGACGATGACCAGCCCCAGCAGCCCGTGCGGCAGCAGCTGCTCGGTCATCAGGGCGTAGGAGTCGGACCCGTCCGCCTTCTGCGACTCGACCAGCAGCGGCGACATCCACATCGGGAAGAACAGCACCAGCGGCCAGACCAGCCACAGCACCGCGGACAGCCGCGCGGAGCGCGCCGCCTCACGGGCGTCGCGGGTGGCCATGTACCGCTGGGCCTGGTTGAGCATCCCGCCGTTGTACTCGAACAGCTTGATGAAGAGGAACGCCAGCAGGAACACCGTGCCGTACGGCCCGACCAGCGGCTCCCCGTGCCCCTTCAGCTCCGGCTGGTCCCACGCGCCGAGGAAACCGCCGTGGTCGCCGAGCTCCAGCACCACCGCGACGAACATCGCGATGCCGGCCAGCAGCTGGATGACGAACTGCCCGAGTTCCGTCAGCGCGTCCGCCCACAGGCCGCCGATGGTGCAGTAGACGGCGGTGACCGCGCCGGTGACGAGGATGCCCTGGTTCAGGGAGACCCCGGTGAACACCGACAGCAGGGTGGCGATGGCCGCCCACTTCGCGCCCACGTCCACGATCTTCAGCAGTATCCCGGACCAGGCGAGCGCCTGCTGGGTGCGCAGGTCGTAGCGGTTCTTGAGGTACTCCAGCGGTGAGGCCACGTGGAGCCGGGAGCGCAGCCGGTTGATGCGCGGGGCGAACAGCCGGGAGCCGATGGCGATGCCGAGGGCGATGGGGAAGGACCAGGTGACGAACGAGGTGACGCCGTAGGTGTAGGCGATGCCGGCGTAGCCGGTGAACATCACCGCGCTGTAGCCCGACATGTGGTGGGAGATCCCGGAGAGCCACCACGGCATCTTGCCGCCGGCGGTGAAGAAGTCGCTGACGTTGTCCACCCGCTTGTGCGACCAGACACCGATGGCGACCATCACGGCGAAGTAGCCGATGAGCACCGCCCAGTCGAGACCGTTCATGTCCCCCCTTCCAGGGTCCGCCTTGTGAACACCGCTCAGCTGGTTGACACTTCGCCTGAGCGGAGCAGGAACACGGAAGGGCGCGAAGTGCCCGCTCATCGTGGGCGCTGTGGCGGGAGCACGACAAGAAAACGTCAGGTCAAGACCGAGCAAAAATGTTCGCCTTACTGACCGCTGTTCAGAGGGATGAACATGGCGGTGACATGGGAAAGCCCCGGGGAACCCTCCCCGGGGCCTGTCTCAGCGCAGTTCCTCGGGGCACGGCGTGCCCCGCTCACCCCACTTGTACGGGGCCGCCAGCCGGTACGTCCCCGCCTCGGGCGCCAGCAACACCGTCCACTGGTCGCCGTTGGCGTCCTCCTCCGTCTCCATCAGACAGCCGTGCACGTTCTCGAACGTCTTCGGCTCGCCCTCGGGGCGGCTCTCGGACTCCTCCGTCTCCTGCGGCGGGTCCAGCGCCTTGCCCTCGGGGTCGACCAGGCCCAGCCACGGCGAGTACGGCACCCGGATCAGGATCCGGCCCGGCTTCTCCACCCGCAGCGTCCACTCGCCCTGCTCGGCGCGCTCCACGACCGTGTTCGGCTCCGCCAGCGGGGTCGGCTCCTGCACCTCGAACAGCTGCCAGTTCGCGTCGCCCCAGACCTGCTTCAGGTACGGCAGCCCGCCCTGCACCAGCTCCCGCTCGCGCTGGCCGCCGTCACCGTCCGGCTCGTCCTTCGGCAGCACCACGTAGTGCACGCCCCAGCGCTTCAGCCACTCGCGGTAGTTGGCCGCGTTGAGGGTGTCGTCGTAGAAGAGCGGGTTGCGCTCCATGTCGGCCTGGCGGTTCCAGCCGCGCGCCAGGTTCACGTACGGCGCCAGCGCGGACGCCTCGCGGTGCGAGCGGGCCGGGACGACCTCCACCCGGCCCTGCCCGGCGCCGACCTCCTGCAGCTCGTTCACCAGCGGCGCCAGCTCACGCGCCCAGGACGCGGCGGGCGTCGTGTTCACCACGTCGTTGACCGACTTCACGCCGATCCAGCAGTTGAAGCCGACCACGGCGACGACCAGCGCGTACCACCTGCGGGACCGGGGCTCGGCGAACGGCAGCGCCGCCACCAGCACCACACCGCCGAACAGCATCGCGAGTCGCGTCATGTTCGACCCGATCTGGGAGCTGATCAGCCAGACCAGCACCACCCCGAGCCCGTACACCGCGGCCGTGATCCGGACCGTCCTCCAGTCCTTCGGCACCAACACGTAGACCAGCACCGAGTACACGAATGGCAGCACGACCGAGCCGAAGCCCATCGGCTGCGTACCGGAGAACGGGAACAGCCACGCCGACACCGCGACCACCGCGCTCGGCGCGAGCCCCAGCGCCCAGGCGCCCGGCCTGCGCTTCTGCAGGAACAGCGCCACCGCCACCAGGCCCACGAACAGGCCGGCGACCGGCGAGGCCATCGTCGCGAGCGCCGCCAGCGGGGCCGCGCACAGCGCCTTCGCCCAGCGCTTGTACCGCCACCGGTACGGCCAGCAGAAGACGACCGCGACGGCACCGAGCCCGAACATCGTGCCCAGCCCGTAGGTCACCCGGCCGGAGGCGGCGTTGCACAGCAGCGCGAACACGCCCGCCAGCGCCGCCCACAGGGGGTTGCGCACCGACCGGCTGCGCATCAGCACCAGCGTGAGCAGGCCCGCCGACACCGTGCCGGCGATCATCATGGTGGTCCGCACGCCGAGCACCGACATCAGGTACGGCGACACCACGCTGTACGACACCGGGTGCATCCCGCCGTACCAGGCGAGGTTGTACGCGGAGTCGGGGTGCCGGCCCACGAACTCGGCCCACGCGTCCTGCGCGGCCAGGTCGCCGCCGCTGTTCGCGAAGGTGAAGAACCAGGCGACGTGCAGCAGCCCGGACAGCGCGGTGACGGACAGCACCGGGTGGCGCAGCATGCGGGCGCGCACGGCGAGGACGGCGGCCTTCGTCCGGCCGTTCCGGCCCGGGGGGTCGCCACCCGGAGGAGCACCTGGAGGGGCCTCCCCGTCCGGCGTCCCTTTCGGAGCGCGCTCAGGCTCGTGCTCCGATGCGGGTATTCGCGGGCCGGCTCCCGGGCCCGGGTGCGCGTCGTCGGCGCGTGTCGGCTCCGCTGTCGCCACCTTCGGCACTCCCCGTGTTCCCGTTCATCGCCCGTTCACTGCCCGTTTCGTGACGCTAGCACGCACCCCGCGGACCGTCCGCCCGGGTGGGCGGCGGCCCGCGGGGTGCGGCCCTCGTCGATCGGCTGCCGGGTCAGGCGACGCGGGTCAGCTTGTCCGTGAAGCCGGGCTCCACGAGGTCCGCCTTCAGCGCGACCGGCACCTTGACGGCCCCGTTCTCGCCGTCGCCCACGGTGAGCGTGCCGACCTTCGTCCCGGCCTTCGCCGTGTGCGGCAGCTCCGCCCCGGCGAACGTCAGCTCCACCTCGAGCCCCGCCCAGCCGACGGCCTTGACGTCCTCGGTGACGGCGACGGGCGTACGGCCGCCGAGACCGTCGTCCACGTACCCGACGACCGTGCCCTTCTTCAGGATGTTCGCCGAGGTCAGGGCATCCTGGGCGGCGCGCAGCGCGGGCTTGCTGACCTCGTTGACCGTGTCCAGGATCGACGGGCCCTTGTGCTGGCCGAGGATCGCGCCGACGACGGTGACCTCCTCGCCGCCCACCTTCTTGCGGGCGGCGAAGAGCAGGTTGCCGCCGGCCTTGGTGGTGGAGCCGGTCTTGATGCCGATCGCGCCCATCGTGTAAGGCAGCTCGTTGTAGTTGCTCCAGTACTGCCCGCTCGGGTCCGTCCAGCTGGCCGCGCTGGTGATGGCCACCATGGCCGGGTTCCTCATGGCGGCGATGCCGAGTTTCGTCTGGTCCTCGGCGGTGGAGACGGTGGTCTCCTTCAGCCCCGAGGGGTCGGTGTACGTCGTGTTGGTCATCCCGAGCTCCTTGGCGGTGTCGTTCATCTTCTTGACGAACGCCTCCTCGGAGCCCGCGTCCCAACGCGCCAGCAGACGCGCGATGTTGTTCGCGGAGGGGATCATGACGGCCGACAGCGCCTGCTTCTCGGTGAGGAAGTCGCCGGCCTCGACGGTGTTGAGCGTGGACTCGCCGGCCTTGTCGTAGCCGCCCTCCTCCTCCGCCTTCGCGTCGACCTCGATCTTCGGGCCTTCCTCACCGGGCTTCAGCGGGTGGTCGCGCAGGATGATGTACGCCGTCATCGTCTTGGCGACCGAGCCGATGGCGACCGGCTTCTGCTCACCGAAGCGGTCCATCGTGCCGATGCCGTCGCCGCTCATCCACCCCTGTCCCTCGTCCGGCCAGGGCAGCTTCACCTGGTCACCGTCGAAGGTGTAGGTGTCTTCCGCGGTCAGCGCCAGGGTGGGGGCGGGCAGCGGCCGGACGTTCTGCACGATCGCGAAGACGATCACCAGCAGGATCACCAGCGGCGTCCAGATCTTGATCCGCCGCACGGCCGTCCGCAGCGGGGTCTGCGGGGGCGGCGGTGTGTTGGTCAGCTCGGCCAGCAGGTCCAGCGGCGGCTTCGGCGGCAACGGCTGCTGCGTCGTCCGCTCCGGACCGACCTGCGGCAGGAACGTCGTCGACTCGGCCGGGGCGGGGCCGCCCTGACGCGGGGGCTGCCCTATGGCGGGGTCGGGCTTCAGCGCGACGAACTTGCTGGTCCGCTCGGCCTCGGCGGTACGGCCGCCCGTGCGGTCGGCCGCGTCGCCCAGCTTGAGCATGGTGGTCGGCTGATCGACCTCCGGCCCGGCAGGCCGGGGCGCCCGGAACACGGCGGTGGGCTGATCGACGGGGGCGTCGGTGCCGGCGGTCTCACCCGTGTCCTTGGCGCCGTCGGTCTCGCCGTCGCGCTCGGCGTCGGGGGTCTTGGGGTCGGGGGTCTTGGGGTCCCGCTCGCCACCGTCGGTCGTGGCGTCACCGGTGCCGGCGTCGCCGTCCTTCGCCGCGGTTGCCGCACCGGCGGCGGTCTCACCGGTGCTCTTGGCGTCGGCGGTCTTGGCGTCACCGGTGGCGGCGGTGGCGGTCTTGCCGGTGCCCTTGCCGCCGTCGGTCTTGCCATCGCCGTCCCGGGCGTTGCCCTTGCCGGCCTCCACCTCCGCCTCGGTCTCGGCATCGGTGTCGGTCTTGGCCGCGGCCGCGGTGCCGGCGGCGGTCCTGCCGGTGCCCTCGCCACCGCCGCTCCTGCCGTCGACGCCGCTCTCGTCGCGCTTGCCGCCGTCGGTCAGGGCGGCGCCCTCCTCGCGCTTGCCGTCGTCGGCCTCGGCGTCGCCCTTGCCACCGTCGGTCCGGGTGTCGGACTTGGCGTCATCGGCCTTGCCCGTCTCCTCGGCGTCAGCCTCGCCACCGTCGGCGCCCCCGCGGCCCCAGGTCGTGCCCGCCTCGCCGGCACCGCCGTCGCGGTCGCTCTTCGGCGCAGCAGTCACGCCGGCGCGGGCCTTGGGCCCGGAGGCCTTGTCCGCAGCACCCTTGCTCTCGCCGGCCCGGCTCTCGGTGTCCTCGTCCTCGGAGACCGCGCCCTTACCGGTCGCCCCCTCGGAGACCGCGCCCTTACCGGTCGCGCCCTCAGAGGCCTCGCCCTTCGACGCGTCCCTCTCCGGGCCGCCCCTCTCCGGGCCGTCCCCCTGCTCGCCGTCCTCGGCGGTGGCGGCGGTGGCGGCATCGACGGACGGGGCGTCGTCCCCGGCCGCGTCGCCGGACGAACGCGCGTCCTCACGGGAGGAACCGCCCTCGCGAGGGCTCTCGTCGCTCGCGGCGGCCTCGACGTCCCGTTCGTCCCCGTCGGCGCCGGAGGCGTCCGAGGCGCCGCCCGAGGCGCCCTCGGACTTCGGGTCGGCCGACCGCACCCACGCCGCGACAGCCTCCCGCAGACGCCCGTCACCGCCCTGCGCGCCCTCGTCACGCCTCTCGGCGGCATCGGCGCCGGCGTCCTCGGCAGTGGAAGCCGAGACCTCCCGCACCGACAGCACCCGCGTGGACGTGTCGGCCTTCCGGCCGCTCCCGGAACCGCCCGCCCCACGGGCGACCGCAAGGCGGGGATCCTGCTTCTCGGGAACCGGCCCGGCGCTCCCCGACGTCTGTTCTGCCGACGACTCGCGCTGCTTCGACCTGTCGGGGGACTCGCCCGCCACCGATGCCTCCTCCATGTGCCGCACGCCCCGCGTGCGCCAACCGAACCGTGAACCGCCCGCCCGTGACAACGCTCCGAGGCGCTGTCCGAACCATGTACCAGTGTCCTGTGTGCGGGCCTACCCCACGCGGTAGACGAGAACGACATACCTACCGGTTCCACTACGAACCGGTCACGCACCCTCGACAGACCAATGTGAGAGGGGTCACCCTGTCATTCATCCACGCGGGGAGGCATGGATGGGCAGGAGCCGCAGAACACTTCCGGAGGAGCTTCTGCTGCTGGCACTGGACCCGGCCACGGGTACCACTGCACAGCCGCAGTCGCTCGACCTCGGTCTGGCCGGAGCGCAGCTAGTGGAGCTGGCGCTGGCCGGACGGATAGCCCCAGACGGGGATCGTATCGCCGTGGTGGTGCCACGGCCGACTGGAGACCCAACACTGGACTGCGCACTTGAGTTGCTGCGAAGGCGTGGCGCTCCGGTGCGGGCGGTCCACTGGATCGGCGGGCCGCGTCTCGGGCTCCGCCAGACCTACCTCTCGCATCTGGAGCGGTGCGGCATGGTGCACGCCGTGGCCGGCCAGATGTGCGGGGTCTTGCCGACGACCCGGTACCAGGCGACGGACACCGAGATCAGCCGGGAGATCAGGGCCCGGCTGGACTCCGCGATCCGCACCGGCGTGCCGCCGGACCCGCGGACCGCGGCGCTCGCCGCGCTGGCGCACGCGGTCGGCCTCGGCAAGCACCTGTACCCGGGGAACGAGGGCCGGTCCTCGCGTTCCCGGTTGCGGGACCTGATCCGGCACGACCCCATGGGCGGACTCGTCGCACACGCGGTGATGGACGTCCAGAACGGCGCCGCGGCACAGCCGCGCCGCAACTCCGCACCGGCGGGCCGGCAGGCCCCCGGCGGCAGGGGCGCACCGGAGCCCGCCCGCGGCGTTCCGGCGCAACCACGCCGCGGATCCATGGCACGCGCCGCCGCCCACTGAGCCGTACGTCCCCCGGGCTCGGCAGGGCACACCGTCGGATCCACGGCACCGCAGACCCGGTCACGGGAGCCGCTGTCCGAGCGGGGCGGAGAGAACACACGGGCTCTCTCCGCCCCGCTCGGCGTGCCCGCGGGCACGCCGAAGCGCGGCCGCACGGCCGTGAACTGGCGTGTACCGGTCGTATATCCACCATTTCCCAGCGGTAGTACGCACGTTGGTGGCAGTCTGCTCAACAGGTCGTCGAGTCATCGAGCAGACACACAAAGTGGCAGTACGAAGTCCAGGTACACAGCGCAAGTACGAGGCACGCAGCCGGAGGTGCACGTCCCGTGGCGTCCAATGTCAATCCCACCGTCCGGCGGCGCCGGCTCGGCCAGGAGCTGCGCCGGCTCCGTGAGCTGAAGGGCATGACGGCCGAGGAGGTCGCGGAGCGCCTGCTGGTGTCGCAGTCGAAGATCAGCCGGCTGGAGAACGGCCGTCGCAGCATCAGCCAGCGCGACGTGCGCGACCTGTGCGGGGTCTACGAGGTCGAGGACCAGCGGATCGTCGACTCGCTGATGCAGATGGCCAAGGACTCCCGCCAGCAGGGCTGGTGGCACGCGTTCGGCGACATCCCGTACAGCGTCTACATCGGTCTGGAGACCGACGCGGAGTCGCTGCGGGTGTACGAGCCGCAGATCATCACCGGCCTGCTGCAGACCCGCGCGTACGCCGAGGCGATCGTGCAGGGCGGCTCGCCGGAGTCCAGCGAGCAGGAGAACGACAAGCGGGTGGAGGTGCGGTTGCGCCGGCAGAGCCGGATCACCGCCGAACAGGACCCGCTGCGCCTGTGGGTGGTGCTCGACGAGGCCGCGCTGCACCGGGTCGTCGGCAGCCGCCAGGTCATGCGCGAGCAGCTCGAACACGTCCTGGAGCTGAGCCAGCTGCCGCACATCACCGTGCAGGTGCTGCCGTTCGAGGTCGGCGCGCACGCGGGCATCAACGGGCAGTACTCCATCCTGGAGTTCGCCGACGCGGCCGACTCCAGCGTGGTCTACATCGAGGGCGTCACCAGCGACCTGTACCTGGAGAAGCCGCACGACGTGCAGAAGTACACGGTGATGTACGAGCACCTGAGGGCGCAGTCGCTGAACGTGGAGCAGTCGCGGCGGCTGGTGGAGCGGCTCGTCAAGGAGTACGCACGCTGAACTGCCGTTGCCGAAGCGGCGGATGGTACACCGACGACACGTACGACTGGAAGTCCCGCTCGGAATATGCCATCCGGTCGAGTGAACGACACCTCCGGACGCCGAGGGTGACGAGTAGCGTCGATCACGCCAACCAGCACCGACGGTTGGCGCAATCCGTTCTGCGGTCCACGCCGGAATGCGCAGGCCGGTGACAGCAACTCAGCATCTGGCTACGGAGCGAACATGGCAATTCGTCTGGGCGCCACGGAAACGTGGACGACGTCCTCCTACACCAACAACAACGGCGCGTGCGTGATGGTCAGGTCGACCACCGAGGAGGCGCTGGAGCTCGGGGACACCAAGATCCCCGAGGGTCCGAAGCTGGCGTTCCCGGCCGACGCGTGGAACGCCTTCGTGGCCTCGGTCAAGTAGCCCCGGCGCCCTCCGGCGCAGGCAGCAGCACCACCGACAGGCCCTCTCGACGAGTCCGCCGTCCTTGCCGAGAGGGCCGGCCCGCGCCCCAGGGCGCCTCCGGCCCGCCCCGCCGGGAGACGGCAGACCGGCCGCGGGACCCCGCGACCGGCCGCACGTGACGGGGCCCGGCGCTCAGCCCGCCGCTGGGTCCGTCGTCAGCCGGCGGTCGCCTTCGCCTCCGCGACCGGGAAGGCGACGTCGCACACCGGGTCCTCCGGGCCGGCCGCGTCCCAGTCCGCGAAGTAGATCTCACGGCACGGACCCGCGTACGTCAGCCCCTGCTCCCGCATCCACGCCTCCACCGCCTCGAACGCGGCCAGGATCTGCGGGTGCGCGACCTGCGCCTTGGTGATCCGGGTGCGGGCCAGCCGCATCGCCGGTTCCACCCGCACCGTCGTGCCCCGGGCCCGGCCCCGCTCCGCGGCCCAGGCGCGGGCCGCCGCCTCGTCGGCGACCGGCACGCACGCCTCCGCGGGCCCGTCGCTCTCCACCGACACCTCCGAGTGGTAGACGACGAACGGCGACCCGGTCACCCCGCCGCAGGCGCGGGCGCCCTCCTCCAGCCGTCCCAGCGACGCGCCGATCCACGCCGGCAGCTCGTCCGCAAGGATGTGCCGCGACTCGGTGATCAGCACCTGCTCCGGCACGTCCACCGTCTCCACCGTGAACTTCCCGTACATCTCGAGGCTCCTCCCCGACAACCGTCCACGGAGATAGTCGGCGAGCGTCCGCTGCGAGGCGTGACGCGCCTCGACCTCGGCCCAGTACGCGTCCAGCCGGCGCGCCCGCGCCGCCGCGTCGCCGGCGTCCACCACTTCGGCGATCCGCGCCAGCGGCATGTCCAGCTGCCGCAACAGCGCCACCAGCCGGGCCTGTTCGACCTGGCCCGGCCCGTAGTACCGGTAGCCGGTGTCCGCGTCGACCCGCGCCGGCGCCAGCAGCCCCAGCCGGTCGTACAGGCGCAGGGCCTTCGCCGACAGGCGGCTGCGGGCCGCGAACGCCCCGATGGAGAGCAGTTCCTCGTCCACGTCGACATTCTCCGTCACCGGGCGGTCCCTCCGCCCGGTGACGCAGACCCTCGCCCTTGTCCCAAGGGCAAGGTCAACGGTGAGGCCGACGAGCAGGCCGGTCAGCCGAGAGCCTTCTCCACGGCCGCCACGACCTGCGCCGACTCCGGCTCCGTCTGCGGGGAGAAACGGGCCACGACGGCGCCGTCCCGGCCGACGAGGAACTTCTCGAAGTTCCAGCGGACGTCACCGCTGTGCCCCTCGGCGTCGGCGAAGCCCACCAGCCGCTGGTACAGCGGGTGCCGTCCGTCCCCGTTCACCTCGACCTTCTCGGTCATCGGGAACGTCACCCCGTACGTCGCCGAGCAGAACTCCGCGATCTCCTCCGCGGAGCCCGGCTCCTGCCCGAGGAACTGGTTGCAGGGCACGCCGAGCACGGTGAACCCGCGCTCCGTGTACCGCTCGTGCAGCCGCTCCAGGCCCTCGTACTGCGGGGTGAGACCGCACTTGGAGGCCACGTTCACGACGAGCACGGCACGGCCCGCGTACTGGGACAGGTCGGCCGGACCGCCGGTGAGGGCGCCGATCTCGACGGTGAGCGGCGAGGCGCTGTTGTTCTCGGTAGTCGTCATGGGGCCGACCCTAGCCCGGTCCCCCTGACGTCCTCCTGACCGCCCTGACGAGATCCCGCCCCCGGTGCGAGGCCCCCTGCGCCCTACTCCTCGGGGTCCTCGCCCTCCACCAGCCGCTCCGCGATGTCGTCCGCCCAGGCCAGCGCCCAGCGCCGCAGCTCCTCGACCTCCGGCGCGTCCAGCCCCTGCGCACGGAACCCGCGGTCGTCGAGCCACTCCGTGCCGGTCAGCCGGGACTGCAGCTCGGTGAGGTCGAAGGTGTCGGGCGCGTGCCGGCGCCCCAGCTCCTCCAGTTCGGCCGGACTCCACCGGTCCGCGGCCGCGTGGACGTCCACCAGGTCACGCGGCAGCCCCCGGTCCGCCAGCGCCCGCACCCGCGTACCGACCAGGTCCTCCAGCGACAGCGCCGGACCGGCCGCGGTCGTCACCGGCGGCCGCCACAGCACCTCCTTGCGGAGGTCCACCCGCCACCGCGCCCCGGTCTCCTCGTCCCCGACGACCAGCCGCGCCGCCAGCGGATCGACCACCGGCGCCTCGACGGGCCACCCGCGCCCCTCCAGCCCCGCACGCACCGCCCCGGCGATCTCGGCCATGTCCGCGGGATGCTCGGTGGCCAGATCCACCCCTTCGCTCACCCGGGCCTCCACCAGCCCGTGCGCCCGCACGGCCTCGCCGCCGGCCAGCACCAGACCGTACGGCGCCCCGACGGCGAGCAGATCGCCCGCCAGCCGTTCGTGCACGGCGTCCACGCCGAGGGGAGGTGAGGTCATGCCCCGATTATCGCGGCGGGGACGCTCCGCCACGATCGGGTGAATCCGTCCGGTAGAGGGCAACGGGTCGCATTCCTCGCAGGTCACCTACGCGCACGTACTGGAACGACCTGGAGGGACGCAGCACCGTGACCCAGCCGAACGACCCGAACCAGCAGCCGCCCCACGCGAACCAGCAGCCCTACCCGGGCGGGCAGCAGCCGTACCCGCAGCCTTCGGGGTACGGCTTCCCCGGCACCCCGCCCCCGCCGCCCGCGAAGAAGCGCCGCTTCCTGAAGTTCGCGGGCTTCGGCTGCGCGGGCGTCCTCGGCCTCGTCGTGTTGACCGCCGCCCTGTCGGCGAGCGGCGACGGCTCCGACGACGGCGGGAACACGGCGGCCGACACCTCCGTCAGCGCCTCGGCCGGGGCGAAGGAGAAGGGTCCGGACGCGAAGAGGAAGGAGTCCGAGCAGGGCGGCGGCCCGGTGAAGGTCACCGCGGAGCGCGCGGAGTTCAGCAAGAGCATCCTGGCCGACGGCAGCGACTACACCAGCGTGCGGGTCACCGTCGTCAACGACGGCGACGACGAGGTGAGCGTGAACCCGCTGTACTTCACGATCACCGACACCGACGGCACCAAGCACACGGTCGAACTGGGCGTGGACGAGGAGCAGATCGACACGGTGGACCTCGCCCCCGGCGAGAACATCTCCGGCACCGTCACCGGCAAGGGCACCTTCACGCCGAAGTACGTGACCTACACCGACGGCCTGCTGGGCGACCCGGTGCGCGTGGACGTGTCCTGAGGCGTCGGTCCGGGCACGGCGACCTACCGGTCCGGGGAGGGCGACCTGCCCCGGGCAGCGGTCACCTTGTCCGGGCAGGTCAGAGGCGTGCCGTAGTCGTGTCCAGGACAGCGGGCGGCACGCCGGGGAGCGCCCCGCATAGAATTCGGGCCATGGTGAAGCCCGACGAGCTGATCGTAGACATCGCCGCCCGCGTGGAATCCGGGCAGAGCAGCCAGATGTCTCTGACCGTGGTCACCGGTGGTGCCGTCATCACCGGCCGGCTGGCTCCCGAATCCGTGTGGCGGAAGAGGGTCGCGGAGGTGCTGAAGGACTCGGACCAGCTCGCCGAGTTCGCCTCCGTCTTCGACGCCCCGGTGAAGCGGGAAGGCCCGCCCACCCACCTCCACTTCCACGTGGCCCGGATCATCCAGGGCACGGTCGGCGTCCCGGAGACGGGCGGCATGTACCGGGTGGCGATCGAGGACGTCAGCGCCTGGACGGTGGGCGACTTCAGCTACTCCTGACGCACACGGGCGCTCGGCGGCGTCTTGCGTTCCCTGCACCGGCCCCTTAAGTTACCGACCAGTAGGCCACAGGTGAACGGAGCGCCGCCATGCCCACGCTGGACCGCCACGAGAACGTCTTCGTCCTCGACCTGGGAGACGGCGAGAACCGCTTCCACCCCGACTGGATCACCGCGGCCGGAGCCGCGCTCGACGAGGTGGAGAAGGCGGAGGGCCCGCGCGCCCTGGTGACCACGGCGACGGGCAAGTTCTGGTCCAACGGCCTGGACCTGGAATGGCTGTTCGCCAACGCGGACCACTACCAGGACTACGTGGTCTCGGTGCACCAGCTGTTCGCGCGGATGCTGTCGCTTCCGGTGATGACGGTGGCCGCGCTCCAGGGCCACACGTTCGCGGCCGGGGCGATGCTGTCGCTGGCGCACGACTTCCGCGTGATGCGCGCGGACCGCGGCTACTGGTGCCTCCCGGAGGCGGACATCGACATCCCGTTCACCCCCGGCATGTCGGCCCTCATCCGCGCCCGCCTGACCCCGCAGACGGCCCACGAGGCGATGACGACGGCACGGCGGTACGGGGGTGTCGACGCGGCGGCCGCGTCGATCGTGGACCGGGCGGTGCCGGAGGCGGACGTCCGCGCCACGGCTGTCGCCCTGGCCGAGTCCCTGTCCGGCAAGGCCGGGAACACGCTGGGCACGATCAAGTCCCGCCTGTACACGGAGGTCTTGACGACCCTGAGGGACACGACGAACCCGATGGGCTGACGGCACGACACGTCCCCGGGCCCGAGGAGGGCCGCATCCCTCAGCCATGTTCCGCGCAGGTGGGAGACGGCGCCGGGCCCGGACATCGGGAGCCTGCCCCCACTCCCCGAGGCGCGCCTCACGACCGTCGCCCGGCGGCCCGAGCGCACCGTCTGCCCGACGTCTGTCCGAGGCCTGTCCGAGGCCTGCCCGAGGCCGGTCCGACGCGGGCCGTCGACCGGTGTCGGGGGCAGCGGGCCGTCCTGCCCGCCTGCGGCCTGGGCGCGCCGCCTGCCCGACGCGGGCCGTCGACCGGTGTCCGGGGCAGTGAGCCCTGCTGCCACTCACCCGCCTGGATCCCTCGGACTGGGCACGCGGCACAAGGCACCGGAAGCTGGGCGTCAGGCCCGCAGGACGGCCGGTAAGGCAGACCCCGTCGCACCGGACCCCGTCGAGCCGTGAAGGGGGCGGGTCCCGTCTTGGTGCTGCCCATCTCCCAGGAGCGTGACCGTGGCCCGGAACCGTAGTCTGATCCCTAGCTCGCCGGCCGAAGTCTGGCGCCTGCTGTCCGACGGCCACCGGTACGGGGAATGGGTGACCGGAACGCAGCAGATCCTCGCAGTGGACCCCCATTGGCCGGACGTGGGCGCCCGACTGAAGGTCCGCGTCGGCGCCGGCCCTCTGACGCTCGACGACACCTGCGTCGTCCGCATCTGCGAACCGCGGCGCCGCCTGCAACTGGAAGCGAAGGCGGGGCCCTTCGGCGCGGCTCGCATCGCCATGAAGTTGACGCCCTGGGGCGAGCACACCCTCTTCACGCTCGACTGGCACCCCCTCCGGGGCCCCGGCACACGCATGCACGGGCTCCCCGTCGACTACGTCGTCCGGGTCCGCAACGGCATGATGCTGACCAAGCTCGCCCGCGCCGCGGTCCGCGAGCACACAGCGGCCGTTTGAGGCGCCACACGGAGACGGAGACGGCCCGTCCACTGCTGGGGGCTTCTTCGAGCGTGCTCGGGAGAGTCGAGCACGCCCCACCCTTCCTCGTCGTGCCACTCGCGGACAGTCGCAGTCACCATGGCGGAACCTTGCGGCCGCGTCTGCGCCGGCACCCCGGGTCCGCGGGGTCACGGCGGAGCTGCACTTCCACGCCCCGCCACAAAGCGAGCCAGATGCCGGAAGGCCCTCACCCGAGACCCGCGTCATCCGCCCACAACCGCCCGGGACAGGGCGACCAGCGGACAGGATGGCCATTCATGCCTGGTCGGCTGCGATCCCGGCCGGACAGTGCGGATCCTTCGGGGGCATTCGGGAGACCGACTCCTCGTCCGCTCACTTGGTCAGACCTGGCCGAGGTCGACCTCCGCCGGGAAGGGTGCCGCGACCTTGAGGACGCCGGTGAAGACGTCTCCGTCCCGGTAGGTCATCGTCGCGGGGTCGAGAACGTAGGTGTACACGAGGGGAACGCCGGTCGCGGCCTGCTCGATCCGCCAGTAGAAGCCGATGCCTGCCTTGGCGTACTGGTCGACCTTCACGATGCGGTCGGTGGTCTCCGAGCCTGGCGACACCACCTCCGCGACCAGCAGCACATGCTCAGGACGGGTGGGGGTGATGTCGATCGTCTCTGCGCGGTACACGACGACGTCCGGGCGGCGATTGGTGAGCGGGACGTCCTGAAGCCGGACGTCGAAGTCCGTGTCGGCGTTCCACTCCGGGCCCGCGGCGGCATCCAGGGCGTTCGCCAGAATCCGGGCCAGCCGGTTGTGCCGCTTGGAGGCATTCGGACTCACGACGACCATCCCGTCCACGATCTCGATACCGGCGCACTGCTCCTCGGACCAGGAGTCGTACTCCTCCGCCGTGATCTGCTCATGCATCCACGCCGGGGCCACCATCTCGGCCGTCATGAAGCACCTCCCGGACACTGTGCTGCGGGCCCGATCCCGCTGCGTGCAGCGTACTGTCTGCCGTCCTTCCGGCACGCTGATCTCGCTCACGCTCCCTACCGTCGGCCGACGTCCGGCCGGCAAGCCCACGACGAGTGGGAAACCGGCGCGCTGCCAAACAGGCACACCGAGGTACTTCACGTGCGTCACCAGACCCAGCGGCGCAGGGGTGAGCTGTACGACGACGACCCCAAGAGCCGTCGCAGCCGCGTCGTGCCGCGGTACCACTTCCGCCACGCCGACGAGGGGGGCGGCTTGTGGTACATCGAGGCCGTACCCGACCGCGGCGAGTTGGTCGCCATCAAGCAAGCCGAGCTGACTTCGGCCGGCCGGCTCCACCGGTACAGCTGGGAGCACCTGGAGGACGAGCACGGCGGCCTGACAGACCAGGCGATCGACCCTGAAGAGGACCTGCTGGAGATCATCCCGACCGAAGAGTTCCAGCGAGTGTGGACGCAGTGAACACCGTCTGGGCCCGCACCGTGGTGCAGCCCTGCAATGCAACTCGGTAGGGACACCAACCTGTTGAAAGCATGCTGGTGGGTGCTGTCCGGTGAAGGCGCGGGTTGCCCGGCGGAAGCCGACGAGCAACCCGAGCGAGGTGAACGTGTCCCGTCAGACCTTCTCGACCCGTACGGGGCGGCCTGCGAGAAGCTGGTTCAAATCGTCGGTGTCCGAGGTGAAGACGGTTGCCTGGACTCCCCGCTCGGCTTCCCTTGCGGCCACAGCCGCCAGGACGGCGTCGCTGGCGTACCTGTGCCCGTGCAGACCTGCGGTCTTCAACATGTCCCGTGCCGTGGCGATCACCCGGTCGTCCGTGTGCACGATGCGGATCCGGGACCGCGTCCAGTTCCACAGTGCCTGCCTCGACGTTTCGCGAGGATCCCATGCCTCCAAGGTGGTGGGGGCCGAGGTGACGATGGAGATGTCGAGCCGCGGAGCCGCCTTGATCAGCGCGACCATCTCCCGATCTCCTTGAATCGCCTTGGAAAGGGCCTCGGAGTCGAACACGAAGACGCGTTGTCGTGGCTGGTGCAGCTTTGCTCGGGCGGCGCGGCTCATGCGGCCGCACCGGGGCGCGATCGCCGCTCGTCATGCCAACCGTCGATGGCGGCGATGTGGTCCAGCGCTGCCTGCTGCTCGTCGTCCGTCACCGGCCCGTGCTCTTCCTCAAGGCGTTCGGCCAGCTCGCGCAACCGGTCCATGGCGTCTTGATGGGCGGCGGCGGCCGCGATGTAAGCGGACACCCCTCGTGCGTCGACACGTTCCTTGATCGATTCGACAAGTTCTTCCGGCACGGTGATGGTGATCTTCCGAGTTGCCATACTTGAAATATGCCAGGCTCTGCGTCAAGCGACCTGACTTTCTCCGCGGCCCGGCTCGCAAGCCTCTGTCGTCATCCTCGTTCAGGGTGCCGGCCTCTCCAGGTCACCACCAGGCGATCAGAGGTGTCGGGCTCTCCGGGCGATCGATGAAGGCCGATCTCTGACGTTCCTCCCGATGGCTCGGGCGCGTACCCGCGGACGACGTGGCGACAGCCGTCCCGCGCGGTCCTCGAAACGGCGAAGGGCCGGCCCCGGAGAAAAGCTCCCTCGAACCGGCCCTACTGTCTGTGCCCCCGGCAGGATTCGAACCTGCGACACCCGTTTTAGGAGAGGCTGGGGCGTCTTGGCGGTGACTTGCGGCTTCATCGGTCTGGCCAGCGGGCACGCATGCAACCGCTCGTTCCCGTTGTTGACCGTGGCTGGCCCCTGCATCTGGCACGGCTGTGGCACGCGAACTCTTGGTCCCGAGCCAGGGGGGCCGTTCAGTCGAGGAAGTAGGACCAGAAAGGGATCGTGGCGTACTGATGGTCTTCGGGTGTCGGCACAGGGCGACCGAACTCGTGGTGGAAGTAGTCGACCAGATCGGTGCCGTAATAAATGATGTCCGTCTGGTATATCGAAAGTACAGGCGCGCCGGTGCGGTCTGGATCGGCCAGCAGGTACCGGTGCGAGTAGATCGGCACCATGACCGGGACCTTGGCCAAGTACGTGCGAGCCACTTCGATGGCATCCTGAGTGCCCGCCGGCCGCGGCTCCCAGTCCGGGTGCCAGAAACCGTTGTGCTCCACGTCGAACAGCACCCCATGCACCGGCCATGCCAACCGCTCCGCCAGGTTCTCCGGCTCGCCGTCCCGCCAATCGGGCCAACTACCGCTCCCCGTAGGTATCCCTGCCCCCAGCAGGGTTCGATGCTCCGGCGCGAAGCGGAACCCCCAGCGCTCCTCAGCGCGGTCAAGCTCCCGCTCGCTCATGCCTCGCTTTACCTTGACGCGGGCAGAGAGCATGGCAAGCAACGCCTCGGCGTCTTTGGAGGTCAGTGGGTTCTCGGGGCTGACCGGAGTCATGCGTCGAACCGTAGGACACCTCGAGGACGGCAAGCAGCGGATTTCCCCGAGACCTCAGTTTGGGAAGCTTAGGTCACTCAGGGGGCATGGCCAGCTGACCTGCGGCGGAGCGGACTCGGCGATTGGTGGGCGGCCGGCTGGTTCCCCGGTGTCCCCCGTGACTCCCCGCAGCATCTGGCACGCAACTGGCACAGCCTGACGCTTCCTACAGTCAGCGGGAACAGCCCCTGGGATGGGGTGTCCGGGGTGCGAACTCGCCTACAGGTAGGCAGAGTTGCAGGTCATAGGCTGTGATATAGTTCTGTTGCTTGATCTCTTCGCCCCTTGAGCTGCGGCATCAAGGGGGTGGGCTCTACGCCGCCAGAGGATGAATCAGAGCTCGAAGATTTATAAATCCATATCGTTAAATCGCAAGCCTGATTTCTTTTCGCGACGATGGCGCATTAGTGCCGGAGTGATTAGAAGTCGGGCTTTTCTTGTTTCTACACAGAGAAGGTTAGAAGCTCTACCCGAGAGTTAAACAATCAATGGAGGTGCTGGTGCGCGAATTTTTCACGCAGGTTGGGCAGACGGTCCGGTTCGCGATTGCCGACGAGTCCCGGACCGCCCGCCTGAAGTCCCTGATCACGACGACTGCCATCGTCGTAACCGTGGGCTACTACGTCCTGTTCGTTAGGTAGACGCGTTCTACGCCAGGACAACTTAAGAGCTCGTAACACGATCTCGCTGGCGTGCTGCGGCTGCTCGGGGTTGTTACGTAGGTTGCCGGTGCCGAGGTCGTTCACGGGCTACGCCGGAGTCATGCCGGGATGAAGCTCGGCCACCAGGGTGGGACGTTGCCCGCGCACAACGGGGCGGGGTAGGAGTGCGGCATGCCGAGCCAGGTGACAAGGAACCAGGTGAACCACAGGGTGAAGATGAGCCCTGCAGTCAGGGCTGTCCTGCGATGACGTTTTCCGAGGGTGCTGTGCAGGATCACCCACGGAACCGCAGCGGCGATCCATATGAGAGGCGCAAGAAACAGCAAGGTCATGCCATTGGTTACGCCGTTGCCGATGTCACAAGCAGCCCATGCACTCCCTATGGCAGGAGTGGATACCACCGCAGTCAGCCCACCGAAGAGGACACCGAGGCCAGTTCCTCTGAACCAGCGGCTCGGAGGAGTCGACGGCTCTGCTCCCATGATCGTCTCTCCTGCCTTGCCGTAGATGCGGAGAGTACCAACGCTCTGAAGCAGCCCACTGGGGCCCTGAACCTGCCCCGACGCCGGTCAGTCGTTCTTGGGCTTCCGAAGCCGTCGCCAGCAGAGGAGACTGCAGGCCAAGGAGACGAAGGCGTCGTGGAGTTCGGTGCGGCGTTCCCAGCGGACCGCGAGGCGTTTGAAGTGGTGGAGCAGGGCGAAGGTCTGCTCGACGACGTAGCGGAGCTTGCCCATGCCCTTGATGTTCGGGGCCCCCTTGCGGGAGATGACGGGCAGGATCCGTCGGCGACGTAATTCGGCGCGGTGGGCGTTGGAGTCGTAGCCCTTGTCGCCGAGCAGGGCTTCGGGCCTGCTGCGGGGCCGGCCGGGGCGGCCGGCGACGGGCGGGATGCCGTTGACCAGGGCGAGGGTCTGGGTGACGTCGTTGACGTTGGCCGCGGTGGTGATGACCTTGAGCGGGGTGCGACGGCCATCGCAGATCAGGTGGTGTTTGCTGCCCGTCTTCCGCCGGTCGACCGGCGACGGACCGGTGTCGGCGCTCCCTTTTTCGCGCGGATGTGAGAGCCGTCCACGCACGCACGTGACCAGTCGAGTTCGCCGGCCGCGTTCAGTTCCGCGAGCAGGATCCGGTGCAGCCGGTCGAAGACTCCTGCTTTCTGCTACCGGTCCAGGCGGCGCCAGCAGGTCTGTCCCGAGCCGAACCCCAGCTCCAGCGGCAGGAGCTGCCAGGCTATGTCGTTGTAGAGGACGTACAGGATTCCCTGGAGGCAGAACCGGTCCGCCACCGTCGTGGCCCCGGCGCCTTCTCCGACCACGGCGGCAGCAGCGATTCGATCAGCGCCCACAAGTCGTCGTCACGATCCACGGCCGGGTAGTCACACCCTCACGAACGGCCGAATCCTCACACCAGTCACGGCCAACCACGACTTTTCAGCAAGATCGTGTTACGAGCTCTAAGGCGTGATCCAGTTGGCCCATCCGAAGGTGAACTTGTATGCGGCGCGCGCTGCACCCCATCCTCGCTTGCCCGCCAGGAGGGCCACAACCAGAGCGACCACGAACAGCGCTGCGAAGGCTCCTGCGATGATCACCCCCGTCCCGGGGGACCAGACCACACTTACGAACACACTCGCCACGACCACAAGCATCAGGCCCACGTGCGCAATCGGCAGTTCCACCCGGAACACCTCGCGTATCGCAGCGCGCGATGCCCGCATATCCGTGTTGTAGCGGTCTCTCGCCACATCAGGATCGGCTTGCGGCCCTTCCGACCATCGCTGGTCCACCAGCCCTCCCCTTCTTCCCGCCCGTTCGGGAGAGCCTAGACCGCAACTCGTCCCTCAGACCCCAACCCACCACTCACCCCAACTCCCATCCCGTCCGCCGTCGACCCACATACCGTGGAGCGGGCGTGGTTCAGGGCGTCCAGGTGGAGCGCGCCACTGTACGAACGACCTGGACGCCCTGGGCCGCGTCTGCTCGGCTCTGCCTGGGTCGATGGTGGACGGGATGGGAGCAACCCGCTCATGCCACTACCGGCCCGCGGTCGGCGACGACGCCCCCTCCATCCCGGTGCCGGCCGATCCCCCGCCGGAGGCGATCGTCTGTGACCGCAGGTCGCATTGTGCGGTGCTCTCCTCATAGTCTTCGGCCCTACCCATCAGTGGGCGCGCGTCGGCGTAGCGCGGGCGGAGCGGGCCGAAGGCAGGAGCGGAGCCGGGAAGCGCGCCCCGGCGGAGCGGAGCGCAGCCGGGGCTTGAGCTGGCCCTTCCGTGTGTGCCACCGGTCGGCTGATGCGGCAGTCGGACAAAGCCGCTGGTGTGTGCCTCCGTCCGGCGCTGTTGCTGTCAGCCGTAGATGTCAGAGCTCGCGAGAGATCCACCGGTCGTCGAGGAACTCAAGGCGTGCGACCGCACTGCTTGCCCCACGTTCACAACAGACCATTTCGGCGGAGTTCTTCCCGACGCCGGCGGTCCGCATCAGCGCCGTTCTTGCCACGAGCTGCTCGCGCCCGCTTTCGCGGCTTGCGAGGGGGTTGTGCCTGGGCATCAAGTACCCGGTCGTACTTGTTCTCGCCACCCACACTCGACGGATCAACTGGGTCTCCGCCATGCAGGTTGTAAGCAACGAACCACTGGCTCACAGTCGCCCCTTGCCCTTGACGCTACCGGTCTCGGCATAGCGTCGGCCCTCTGAAGCTGGTGAAGGAACTCTACTCAGCGTGGTCGACGTGCGCCATGGCCTGCGGCGAAGGACGTCTGAGTCAACAGACATGGCCAGGACGCGGCAGCGTCGACCTTGGCGGATGCCTCTGAGGTGTGACTCCAACGAGCGGACGTAGTGGCACGTCTGTGGCACGGAGCCCGGAACGGTGAAGGGCCAGCCTGGGTGAGGAAACCCCTCCTGAGCTGGCCCTTCTGTCCGTGCCCCCGGCAGGATTCGAACCTGCGACACCCGCTTTAGGAGAGCGGTGCTCTATCCCCTGAGCTACGAAGGCGTGGCCGGCGGTCAAGCCGTGCCGTGAGCGTCCTGGTCGGTGGCCGCGGACCCGCTCAGGGGGCAGCGGCGCCCGCCGGGGCGCTCGATCCACAGGGTACCGGATCAGCGTCCGGGCGGGTGGGGGACGGTGAGGGGAGCCCCTGTCCCGAGCCCCAGCCGGACCGCCTCGCCCCGCCCCGCCCCGACTCACCCGGACGGCCTCAGAGCTTCCGGGCCACCCCTCCGAACATCGCCACCTCCGCCGGAACCTCACCGGAGCCCTCGTCCGGGCGCCACCGGTTGCAGGACACCACCCCCGGCTCCAGCAGCTCGAGCCCCTCGAAGAAGCGGGACACCGCCCCGGGTGTCCTCTGCGTCAGCTTCGGGGTGCCGTTCTCGTTCCAGAACGCCACCGCCGCGTCCACGTCCGGCATGTCCGGGCGGGTGATCGTGTGGGAGAGGACGAGGTGGCTGCCCGACGGCAGGCGGTCCATCAGGCGGCGCACCACCCCGTACGCCTCCCCGTCGTCCTCGATGAAGATGACCACGCCCAGCAGGACCAGGGCGACGGGCTTGCCGAAGTCCAGTGTCTTCGCGGCCTGTTCGAAAATCTCGTCGATGTTGCGCAGGTCCTCGTCGAGGTACGCCGTGCTGCCCTCCGGCGTGCTGGTGAGCAGCGCCTCCGCGTGCGCCAGCACGATGGGGTCGTTGTCGACGTAGACGACCCGCGATTCGGGCGCGACGCGTTGCGCCACCTCGTGCGTGTTGTCGGCCGTGGGCAGACCCGTGCCGATGTCCAGGAACTGGCGGATCCCGCACTGCCCGGCCAGGTACCGCACCGCGCGGCCGAGGAACTGCCGGTCGGCCAGGGCGTAGTCGCCGATGCCGGGGTGCAGCTTACGGATCTGGTCGCCGGCGGCCTGGTCGACCGGGTAGTTGTCCTTGCCGCCCAGCCAGTAGTTCCAGATGCGGGCGGTGTGCGGCTGGTCGGTCCTGATGCGCTTGCGCGCCTCCAGCGATGCCGCGGATATCTCCGTCACTACGTCCTCCCAAAGCTGGCCGGCAGCTGTCAAGGAGCAACCTAGCGGGGGGAGTTGTAAGGGAAAGGTCAGCCCCTGGCCCGGTTACCGGGGCGACGTGCGCGTCACCCTCACCCGGTACTCGTCCTCGCCCCCCGCCAGCACCGCCACCCGTACCCCCTCCCCCCGGTCCACGAAGTCCTGCCCCGGCTTGAACGTCGCGTCCGACAGTTCCGCGTGCACGTTGGGCGCCCGGGTGCAGCCGCCGCTGTCCCGGGTCGCGTCGTGCACGGTGATCGGGCCCATGCCCGTGTCCACGTCCGCGTCGACCCGGTAGACCAGGACGCCCGGCCGGCACACCGCCTCGTCGTTCCCGTCGCGGGTGCGCAGCTCGACCGCGTACCCGGAGTGCGCGTCGAGCGGGATGAAGAGCAGCTTGGGGCCGCCCGCGCGGGCCAGCGGCGTCAGGACGTACTCCCGTGAGCCCCGCTCGGCCACGCAGCTCACCTGGGAGGCGTCCAGCCAGCCCAGCTTCCATTTGTGCCAGGCGAGGAAGTCGTTGTTGGCGCCCCAGTCCTCGCTCATGATGTCCCAGTGGCCGACAGCGCCGCCGCCCTCGGCGGTGTAGAGGTCGGGCAGGCCGAAGACGTGGCCGTTCTCGTGGGGCAGGACGCGGTAGCCGGTGCGGTCGTAGGAGCCGGAGCCGTCGTCCTGGCGGGAGTAGACGAACGAGGCGTTGGAGACGGGCCGGCCGTCCGCGATGGGGGCCTCGTCGTTGCCGGCGAAGGTGACGGACAGGACGGTGTCCAGGGCGGCGGGGCCTGCGTTGGGGGTGACGAGGACGTTGACCAGGTCGTACGCCTGGAAGTCCACCTCAGGGTCGGCCACGGAGACGATGTCGCGGATCAGCTCCCGGTAGCCGGGGTCGAAGGGGGCGCCGCGCTCTATGCCGTACTGGCGGAAGGACTTGGGCATGCGCAGCCACTCGGGGACGGGCAGTTCGGGGCGGTAGTCGAGGCGGCCGTAGGAGCTGGTGGTGAACCAGTCGCGGGTCTGCGGGAAGAACTCGCGGTAGCGGTCCAGGGCGTCGCCGTCGCCGGGTGCGTCCGAGAAGTCGATCATCAGGGTGAGGGCGCGGACCGTGCCGGTGGAGCGGGTGTAGCCGGGGTCCGTGGGGATGCCCTCGGACATCTGGACCTCGCGGTCGCTGCCGATCATGCACGGGCCGTGGGGGGAACTGCGGGAGAGGGCGCTCGGGCCGGCGCCGGGGGCGGTGGTGGCGGGGGAGAGGTGGCCGCTTCCGGCCGAGCTGCAGACCGCGAGGGTGAGGGCGGCGACGGAGCCCAGGGCGGCCAGGCGGCGCGGGGATATCCGGCCTCGGCTCGGCTGCGGCTGCATGGGGGACCTCCGCTCCGCACGGCAGCCGCCGTCTCCGACTGCACCCTCGTGATCACCCTGCGTCACGGGTCAGGGGTGCGCCCGCCGGGTGGTCCGATCGTGGGGGTCACCGGACGCTAGAAAGTGACCTGAGTCACATCAAAAACTTCCCGGGCGGGAAATAACCGGGGATCGTCTCCCCGTTTACGCCTGTGTCCGCACGATCCGGGGACGCAATCCCCGGATGCGACGCGGGCGAAGAACAGACGTCAGAGCAACACCCCGAGGAGTGCACCGTGACCGCGACGACCGAGACCCCCGTGACGCGCAAGGCGCCCCGGCCCCGCGCCGACGCCCTGCGCAACCGGGAGCGGATCGTCGCCGCCGCCCGTCTGATGTTCGTCGAGTTCGGGTGCGAGGTGCCGCTCGACGAGGTCGCCCGCCGGGCCGGCGTCGGCAATGCCACGGTGTACCGCAACTTCCCGGACCGCGACGCGCTCGTGCGCGAGGTCGTCTGCTCCGTCATGGACCGTACGGTGCGGGCGGCCGAGCAGGCGCTGAACGAGACCGGGGACGCCTTCGAGGCGCTGGAGCGCTTCGCGCACGCGGCCGCCGACGAGCGGATCAGCGCGCTCTGCCCGATGATCTCCAGCACCTTCGACCAGAGCCATCCCGACCTGGAGGATGCGCGGCGGCGCGTCGAGAGCCTCGTCGTCCAGCTGATGGACCGTGCCCGGGCGGCCGGCCAGCTGCGGGACGACGTGGAGTACGGCGACCTGCTGGTGGGTGTCGCGCAGCTGAGCCGGCCCCCGGCCGGCACCGGCTGCATGAGCGCCGACCGCTTCGTCCACCGCCATCTCCAGCTGTTCCTGGACGGGATGCGGGCGCCCGCCCCCTCCGTCCTGCCGGGTTCGGCCGTGACCGTGGAGGACCTGCGCCGCTGAGCCACTCCTGACACCCGCAGGCCGCCCGTCCTGATCACGGGCACCGGCACCGACGGCCGTCGACGGGGACGCGCCGTTGGCCGAACACGCCCGATTTTTCGTTACTCACCCATTCATTCCGTTACACGTCCCGAAGTGGGTACCTCCATGTCTGAAACAGTGTCCCCGGCCGGAAAGGCCCCGGGTCGCGCCGACGCCGGCGGCCCGGACGCCAACCGCTGGAAAGCGCTCGTCTTCATCGCGATCGCCCAGCTGATGGTCGTCCTGGACGCCACCATCGTGAACATCGCCCTGCCCTCCGCCCAGCAGGACCTGGGCATCTCGGACGGCAACCGCCAGTGGGTGGTCACCGCCTACGCCCTGGCCTTCGGCGGACTGCTGCTGTTCGGCGGACGGATCGCCGACCTGTGGGGACGCAAGCGGGCCTTCGTGGTCGGTCTCGGCGGCTTCGCGCTGGCGTCCGCGCTGGGCGGCGCGGCCACCAACGAGGCGATGATGTTCGGCGCCCGCGCGCTCCAGGGCGCGTTCGGCGCGCTGCTCGCGCCCGCCGCGCTGTCGCTGCTCGCGGTGATGTTCACCGACGGCAAGGAGCGCGCGAAGGCGTTCGGCATCTACGGCGCGATCGCCGGCGGCGGCGGCGCCGTCGGCCTGATCCTCGGCGGCTTCCTCACCGAGTACCTGGACTGGCGCTGGACGTTCTTCGTGAACATCCCGTTCGCCGTGATCGCCGCGGCCGGCGCGTACTTCGTCATCCGTGAGCCCGCGGGCGGCCGCAACCGCTCCCCGCTGGACGTCCCCGGCGTGGTCCTGTCCACCCTGGGCCTGGTCGCGCTGGTCTACGGCTTCACCCGCGCCGAGTCCGAGGGCTGGAGCGACACCGTCACGATCGCGATGTTCGTCGCCTCGGCCGTGCTGCTCGCCGCGTTCGTGGCCGTCGAGGCGCGGGTCAAGGCGCCGCTGCTGCCGCTGCGCGTGATCACCGAGCGCAACCGCGGCGGGGTCTACCTGTCGCTGGGCCTGGCCATCATCGCGATGTTCGGCCTGTTCCTCTTCCTCACCTACTACCTCCAGGTCGTGAAGGGCTACTCGCCGGTCAAGACCGGCTTCGCCTTCCTGCCGATGATCGCGGGCATGATCACTGGCTCCACGCAGATAGGCACCCGGCTGATGACCCGGGTCGCGCCGCGGCTGCTGATGGGCCCCGGCTTCCTGGTCGCGGCGGTCGGCATGCTGCTGCTGACCCAGCTGGAGATCGGCACCTCGTACGCGGCCGTGCTGCTGCCCGGCATGCTGCTGCTCGGACTCGGCATGGGTACGGCGTTCATGCCGGCCATGTCGCTGGCCACCCTGGGCGTCGAACCGCGTGACTCCGGTGTCGCCTCCGCGATGGTGAACACCTCGCAGCAGGTGGGCGGCGCGATCGGCACGGCCCTGCTGAACACGATCGCCGCCTCCGCCACCACCGCCTACGTCGCCGACCACATCGGCGGCGCCTCGGGCCGGGCCCAGCAGCAGCTGGTCCAGCTCCAGGGGCAGGTGCAGGGCTACACCAGCGCCATCTGGTTCGCGGTCGGGATCCTGGTGGCGGCCGCGGTCATCGCCCTGACCCTGATCAACGCGGGCCGTCCGGGCGCCACGGCGGTCGCCGGGTCCTCCGACGCGGCCGCGGAGAACGAGGCGGCCGTGCCGGTGGCCATGCACTGATCCACGGGCCCGCCTCCCGGAGCCATCCGCGCGGGAGGGGAAGGGGACGCCCCTTCCGAGCGGTTCCGAAGGACCTGCCCCGGCTTCCGCGGCGTCAGCGGAGCCAGGGCAGGTCCGCACCCGCTTCGCTCGGCTGAAGTCCCTCGGCGACGATCCCCATGATCTCGCCGAGGGACTTCTGCTGTTCCGGGGTGAGCCGGTCGAACACCGCCTGCCGTACGGCGTCGACATGGCCGGGCGCGTGGCGGCGCAGCACGTCCGTGCCCTCGTCGGTGAGCACGGCGAACTGGCCGCGCTTGTCGGAGGGACAGTCCTCGCGGCGGACCCAGCCGTTCTTCTCCAGGCGCGCGACCGCGTGCGACAGGCGCGAGCGGGTGATCTTGGCGTCCTTCGCCAGCTCCGTCATCCGCAGCCGCCGGCGGGGCGCCTCGGCCAGCTTGACCAGCAGGCCGTAGTAGACGTGCGGCATGCCCGCGTCCCGCTGGAGCTGACGGTCGAGGTGGTCCTCCAGAAGCGTGGTGGCGTCGACGTACGCACGCCAGACGCGCTGTTCCTCGTCGGTGAGCCAGCGAGGCTCCCCGGCGGCTGCCGAAGATGCGGGTGCCGTGTTCATGTCTCCACTGTACGGGCGCTCTCCTTGAAGGTTAAACAAATGAGGGGTACAGTCGTCAGTGGAAGTTGAGACTTCAAGTAGATGTTTCCAGGAGACGCTCGCGAAGGAAGGAGTCGCCGTCATGACCGCCGCCACTCAGGAGCGCATGCCGGCGCTCTACCTCAGCCACGGCGCCCCGCCCCTGGCCGACGACCCCGTCTGGCCCGGCGAGCTGGCCGCCTGGTCCGCGGGCCTGCCCCGCCCCAAGGCGATCCTCGTCGTCTCCGCCCACTGGGAGGAGGCGCCGCTCGCCCTCGGCGCCACCGGGACCGTCCCCCTGGTCTACGACTTCTGGGACTTCCCCGAGCACTACTACCGGGTGACCTACCCTGCCCCCGGCGCCCCCGAGCTCGCCGACTCCGTGCGCAAGCTGCTGCGCGCCCCCGGCACCCCCGTCCAGGACGTCCCCGACCGGGGCCTGGACCACGGCGCCTACGTCCCGCTCGTCGAGATGTACCCGGACGCCGACATCCCCGTCCTCCAGGTGTCCATGCCGACCCTCGACCCCGTGAGGCTGATGGAGATCGGCCGCCGCCTCGCCCCCCTACGGGACGAGGGCGTGCTGATCGTCGGCTCCGGCTTCTTCACCCACAACCTCGCCGCGCTGCGCCAGGGCGGCATCCCCGCCTGGTCGGCCGAGTTCGACGCGTGGGGCAGGGAGGCGCTCCAGGCGCGGGACGTGGACGCGCTGCTCGACTTCACCCGCAAGTCCCCCGCGGGCCGGCTCGCCCACCCGCGCACCGAGCACTTCGCCCCGCTCTTCGTCACCATGGGCGCCGCCGACGCGGCAGGCGATCTCGGGGAACAGAAGTCCGTGATCGACGGTTTCTGGATGGGGCTGGCCAAGCGGTCGGTGCAGTTCGGCTGAGACCCCCCCCGCGGGTCCGGAGCCGTGATGACCGGGGGTCACGCCCGCCGCGTCACAGCTCCTTCTCGTGCCAGGCCACGTCCCACCAGCAGCCGAACTTGTGACCCACCTCGCGGTACGTGCCGACGTACCGGAAGCCGAACCGCTCGTGCAGCCGCGTCGAGGCGGCGTTCGGCTGGGCGATGCCCGCGTAGGCGCGGTGGAGCCCCTCGTCCGCGAGGGCGTCGAAAAGAGCCCGGTAGAGCAGGGTGCCGATGCCGCGCCGGCCGGCGTCGGGGGCGACGTACACCGTCGTCTCAACGGACGTCGCGTAGGCGGGTTTCGCGCGGAACGGGCTCGACGAGGCGTACCCGAGGACCCGGCCGGACCCGGCGTCCGTGGCAACCATCAGGCGGTGGGGGCCGTCTACAGGGTGGGAGAGCAGCCAGGGGCGTCGCTCCGCCGGAGTGAACGGCGTGGTGTCGAACGTGACGGCCGTCTCACGTACGTAGTGGTTGTAGAGGTCGGTGAGGGCCACGAGGTCACCCTCGTCCCCCGGCCTGACCTGCACCTCTGCGTGATCCGACGGCATCGCACCTCCTGCGTGGCCGGACAGGGTACTGCATGATCAGAAAAATCGGGGGACGGGTTGGGAATTCTGTCCTGATTCCAGTCGTTGTTTCCTACGGATGCGGGCACCCGACCAGAGTCCGGAAGAGACCTGAAGACCGTGCCGAGTGTCCGCAGGACCACCCGCTGACCTCACCATCGCAAGGGAGCACGCATGGCAACCCGTGCCGTCGCCCGTCGTCAGTCCGCCTCCGGCGAGACGGTCGACTCGGCAAGCAGTGTTCGCGCCCATGGCGGCGAGATCGCCGACCGCGACCTGGTCGGCATGTACCTCGACGAGATCGCGCGCACGCCGCTGCTCGACGCCGCCAAGGAGGTCGAGCTGTCACAGATCATCGAAGCGGGTGTGTTCGCACAGCAGATCCTCGACGGGCGCGAGGAGAACAAGGTGGGAGCCACCCCGGAGGAGCTCCAGGCCCTGGTCGACGCCAGCGAGCGGGCGAAGGACGTCTTCATCCGTTCCAACCTCCGCCTGGTCGTCGCCGTCGCCCGGCGGTACCCGCGCAGCGGTCTGCCGCTGCTCGACCTGATCCAGGAGGGCAACGCCGGCCTGGTCCGCGCGGTCGAGAAGTTCGACTACCGCAAGGGCTTCAAGTTCTCGACGTACGCCACCTGGTGGATCCGGCAGGCCATCACCCGGTCCATAGCCGACCAGTCGCGCACGATCCGTCTGCCCGTCCACCTGGTGGAGGAGCTGGGTCGGATACGCCGTGTGCAGCGCGAGTTCAACCGTGAGCACGGCCGTGACGCCGAGCCCGCGGAGATCGCCGCCGAGCTCGGCTCCACGCCGGAGCGCGTCACCGACGTGCTCGACTGGGCGCGCGACCCGGTGTCGCTGAACATGTCGGTGGACGACGAGGGCGAGACGCAGTTCGGCGACCTTCTGGAGGACACCTCGGCGGTGTCGCCCGAGCAGTCCGTGATGACGCTGCTGCGCAGCGAGGAGCTCGACGACCTGATCGGCCGCCTCGACCAGCGCACGGCCTCCATCATCAAGATGCGCTACGGCATCGAGGACGGCCGCGAGCGCACGCTGACCGAGGTCGGCAAGGAGCACGGCCTGACGCGCGAGCGCATCCGCCAGATCGAGAAGCACGCGCTGCTGGAGCTGAAGAAGCTGGCCCGTTCCACCGGGTTCGACGCGGCGGCGTGACGGGAGCGTCCGTCCGCCGGCGCGGCGGCCGGTCCCCGCGTGCGCGCGTCGGCCGTCCCGAGTGACGGCCGTGCCGCGCGCGGTCGCGTGAGGGGCGCGGGCCGCGTGCGCCGGGTGGCGGAAGACCGCGCAAACATGGCTGTTCCCCGCCGCTTCAACCCGGCGGGGCCAGGGAACAAGACGTGAGAACCCAGCAGTCGGAAAGCTTCGGGGCCTCGGGCCCCGGGCCGACCCACGCGCCACGTCCCGACGCACCACCCCCCCGGCGCCGGGACTTCCCAGGCCGGGTCCGGCGCCTGTCCCCCCGGGCGCCGGGCCCGGCTTTCCCTTTGCGCCTACAGCGGGTCACCCCGGACCTGAACCCCGGGGTGGCCCGCCAGATGGCAGATTGTGCCACATGGGCATAGCCTGCCGAACGTGAGCAGCACCACCCCGACGCCGCCCCCGCCGTTCCCCGAAGACCCGGCCGCCGACGGCTCGTTGACCGAACGGCGCAAGGCGCAGACCCGCATCCACATCGCCCGTACCGCCGCCGGGCTCTTCGTCCGGGACGGCCTGCGCGCCACCCGCGCCGAGGACATCGCCCACGCGGCCGGTGTCGCCCCGCGCACCTTCTACCGGTACTTCCCCACCAAGGAGGAGGCCATCGGCCCCCTCTACGCGCTCGGCGCCCGGCGCTGGGTGGACGCGGTCCGCACCGCCCCCGCCGGTACGCCCCTGCCGCGCGTGCTCGAGGAGGCGGCGCGGCACACCCTCACTCCCGGGCTCGGGGTCGCCGAGGAGTCCTGGAGCTGGGTCCGCACCCTCATCCGGCTCGCGGCGGACAACCCGGCCCTGGGCAGGGTGTGGGCGGAGGCCTGCCGGGCCTCCGAACGGGACCTGGCGGAGGCGCTGGCCCACCGGCTGACCGAGGGCCAGCCCCCGCGGCCGGACGCCGACGTCTCCGCCCGCACCCGCCTGTGCTTCGCCGCGGCCGTCGCGAGCGCCGCCGTCCGCACCGCCATGGAGAACTGGGCGGCGGTCGACGGCCCCGCGGAGGGCCCGCACGGCCCCGCGGAGTTGGCGACCGCCAACCTGGCCGCGCTACGGGACTTCCCCTGGGACGCGGTGGTACGAGTGCGGGGGCAGTGAGGGGCACGGAGCACGGGTCGGGCGCGGGGCGTTGACGGCGGGGGCACCGCGAGCGAAGGGTGCGGGCGACGCGCGGCGGGCGTGGGCGTTGGTGGTGCGGGCGCGGGGTGTGGCGGCGGGGGCGCCGTGAGCGATGGCGTGGGTGACGCGGGTGTCGAAGGGGGGCGGGCGCGGGGCGTTGGCGGTGCCGGCGCGAGGTGTTGGCGGCGGGGCGCCGCGATCGTGTGGCGTGGGCGTTGACGGTGTGCGCACCGGCTCGGGCGGGCGCGCGCCGGTGCCGCGGCAGGCACCGTTGGGGGCGCGCGGTCGCGCCGGCGCGGGGGCGGGGACAGGCACGCCGTGCGGGGAGGGGACCGGCGTGCCCGGGGCGCCGGGGAGTTACTCCACGGCGCCCGCCGCTTCCGTCAGCCGCGTGCCCAACGCCCGCGCCGCCTCCGCCAGTTCCGGCGGGTCCTGGACGGTGAAGGCGTGCCCCGTCATGGCCAGGCGTACCGCCATCCAGTCCTTCGGGCCGCTCACCGTCGCCCGCAGCCGGCAGCTGTCCTCGTCCAGCGGCTCGGGCGCGCCCATCCAGGGCGGGAGCCGCGACGCGACCGTCGCGGCGGGCGCGGAGAACGTGACGGCGATCTCGTAGGAGTCGAGCGCGCGGTTCACGGACCGCCGCAGGAACTCCGCGGCGCTGCCCGTCGGCAGTTCGCGCGGGCTGAAGCGGGCGCCGGTGGCGAAGGGGTCGCTGACCCGGTCGACGCGGAAGGTGCGCCAGTCCGCGCGGTCGAGGTCGTAGGCGACCAGGTACCAGCGGCGGCCGGTGGACACCAGCCGGTGCGGTTCGGTCAGGCGCCGGGACTCGGTGCCGTCGGCGGCGCGGTAGGAGAACCGCAGCCGTTCGTGCCCGGCCACCGTGGACGCCATCACCGTGAGCGTCTCCGGGGCGATGGTCGGGCCGTCCCCGCTGGTGAGCGGGGTCGTCGCGGCCTGGAGCACGCTCACGCGGTGCCGCAGCCTGCCGGGCAGCACCTGCTCCAGCTTCGCCAGGGCCCGCACCGACGCCTCGTCCACACCCTCCAGGGCGTGCCCGGCGCCGGCCCGCAGGCCGACCGCGATGGCGACCGCCTCCTCGTCGTCCAGCACCAGCGGCGGCATCGCCTTCCCCGCGACCAGCCGGTAGCCGCCGTCCGACCCCATCGTCGCCTGCACGGGATAGCCGAGGTCCCGCAGCCGCTCGATGTCCCGCCGGACCGTGCGCCGGGAGACACCGAGCCGGTCGGCCAGCTCGCCGCCGGGCCATTCTCGGGGTGTCTGGAGGAGGGAGAGCAACTGGAGCAGCCGTGCCGGGGTGTCCGTCGTCATGCGTCGAGGATGCCTCACCATTAGGACGGGATCCGACCTACTGGGGTTCTAGCGTCACGGACATGCACTCCACCGACATCGCTCACGCACCGACACCGGAGCCCGCCCAGGGCGACCGCCGGCGCTGGTTCGCGCTGGCCATCGTGATGACCGCGGCCTTCATGGACCTCGTCGACGTCACCATCGTCAACATCGCCGTCCCGTCGATCCAGCGCGACGAGGGCGCCACCTTCAGCCAGATCCAGTGGATCACCGCCGGCTACGCGCTCGCCTTCGCCGCCGGGCTGGTCACCGGCGGACGCCTCGGCGACATCCACGGCCGCAAGCGCGTCTTCCTCGTCGGCATCGGCGGCTTCACCGTCGCCTCCGCCCTGTGCGGGCTCGCCGTGAACCCCGAGATGCTGGTCGCCTCCCGCATCCTCCAGGGCGCCATGGCCGCGCTGATGGTGCCGCAGGTGCTGTCGATCGTCCACGCCACCTTCCCCGCTCACGAACGAGGCAAGGTGTTCGGCCTGTTCGGCGCGATCGTCGGACTCGGCGCGGTCTCCGGACCGCTGCTCGGCGCGCTGCTGACGGAGTGGAACCTGTTCGGCCTGGAGTGGCGGCCCATCTTCCTGATCAACCTGCCCGTGGGGGTCGCCGCCCTCATCCTCGGCAGCCGTTTCATCACCGAGTCCAAGGCGCCCCGCGCGTTGAAGCTCGACCTGCCCGGCGTCGCCCTCGTCACCCTCGCCCTGCTGATGCTGCTCTACCCGCTCACCCGCGGCCGCGAGCTGGGCTGGCCGGTGTGGGGCCACGTGTCGATGGCGGGCGCGCTCGTCGTGTTCGCGGCCCTGGTGGCGTACGAGCGGGCCAAGGGCGCGCGGGACGGCTCCCCGCTGATCGAGCTGTCGCTGTTCCGGGTGAAGAGCTTCGCGGCGGGCATCGCCGTCCAGACGGTGTTCGGCGTCGGACTCGGCGTGTTCTTCCTGGTCTGGACGCTGTACATGCAGATAGGGCTGGGCTGGAGCGCGCTGCGCGCCGGCCTGACGGGCGTGCCGTTCTCCGTCGCGGTGTCGGTGGCCGCCGGGGTGTCCGTGCAGCAGCTCGTCCCGCGCTTCGGCCGCAAGGTGCTCCAGGCGGGCGCCCTGGTCATGGCGGCCGGCGTGCTGATCTACCTGGTGGAGGCCGACCACTACGGGCTCGGCATCACCTCCTGGCAGATGGCGCTCCCGCTGGCCGTCATGGGCGTCGGCATGGGCCTCGTCGTGGCCCCGCTGACCGACGCGGTGCTGTCCGAGGTGCCGCGCGAGCACGCCGGTTCGGCGTCGGGACTCATCAACACCGTGCAGCAGATGGGCAACGCGCTCGGCCTCGGTCTGGTCTCCGTGGTGTTCTTCGGAGTCATCGACGAGGAGCTCGCGCCCGCCGAGGTGGGCCCCGCCTTCGTGGACGGCTTCACCCATGCCCTGGGCTGGGTGGCGGCGGTGCTCGGCGCGATCTTCCTGCTGATGTTCGCCCTGCCGAAGCGGCCGGCGCAGCACGTCGAGGGCGCCGCGGGCGCCGCGGAGACGCCGGCGGCGGGGGAGAAGGAGCCGGAGCTGGTGCCCTGACGCGCCCGCCCTGACGTGCCAGAGCCCGGAAACGGGCATGACCGGACGCCCGGTCATGCCCATTTCCGGGCTGTGACTGTTTACTTTCCGGACATCCCGACGTAGCCTCCCAGCGAAATCACACGTTCGGACACGGACGCGCCCACGAAGGTGAGCGCGGACGGAACCGGGAGGCAGGCGGCCATGTACGCACCGGAACGGCAGCAGGAGATCCTCCGCCTCGCCCGCGACGGCGGACGCGTCGACGTGGTCTCGCTCGCCGAGGAGTTCCAGGTGACCGCCGAGACCATCCGCCGGGACCTCAAGGCCCTCGACCGCGCCGGACTCGTCCGCCGCGTCCACGGCGGCGCCATCCCCGCCGGGCGCCTCGACTTCGAACCCGACCTGGCCGAACGCGAGACGACCGCCGCCGACGAGAAGGACCGCATCGCCCGCGCCGCCCTCGCCGAGGTCCCCGCCGACGGCACCATGATCGTCGACGCGGGGTCGACCGCCGGCCGCCTCGCCGGCTTCCTGACCCCGGAGCTCTCCCTCACCGTCGTCACCCACAGCCTGCCCGTCGCGGCCCGCCTCGCCGACCACCCCGGCATCCAGCTCCACCTCGTCGGCGGACGCGTACGGCACCGCACCCGCGCCGCCGTCGACGCCTGGGCGCTGAGGGCGTACGCCGAGATCCGCGCCGACGTGCTGTTCCTCGCCGCCAACGGGTTCTCCGCCGAGCACGGCCTCACCACCCCCGACCTCGCCGAGGCCGCCGTCAAACGCGCCGCGACGGCCGCCGCCCGGCGCGTGGTGCTGCTCGCCGACTCCTCCAAGCACGGCCAGGAGCACTTCGCCCGCTTCGGCGGCCTCGACGACGTGGACCTCCTCATCACCGACACCGGGCTCGACCCGCAGGACGCCGCCGCCATCGAGGCCGGCGGCACGGAAGTGGTACGCGCATGATCCTCACCGTCACCCCCAACCCGTCCCTGGACCGCACCTACGAGGTGCCGTCCCTGGACCGCGGCGAGGTCGTCCGCGCCACCGGCGAACGCGTCGACCCCGGCGGCAAGGGCGTCAACGTCTCCCGCGCCGTCGCCGCCGCCGGCCGCCGCACCGTCGCCGTCCTGCCGCTCGGCGGCGCCCCCGGCGCCCTGGTCGCCGACCTCCTCGACGCCCAGGGCATCGAGGTCGCCCCCGTCCCCGTCACCGGCGCCACCCGCTCCAACATCGCCCTCGCCGAGGCCGACGGCGTCCTCACGAAGATCAACGCACCTGGCCCGGACCTCACCCCCGCCGAGCAGGAGAACCTCCTCGACACCGTCCGCCGCCACGCCGCAGGCGCCGACTGGATCGTCTGCTCCGGCAGCCTCCCCCGAGGCCTCGGACCCGCCTGGTACGCCGAACTCGTCGCCCGCGTCCACGCCGCCGGCCTGCGCATCGCCCTCGACACCTCGGGACCCGCCCTGCTCGCCGCCCTCCGCGAACACCCCGACGTCGTCAAACCCAACGCCGAGGAACTCGCCGAGGCCGTCGGCCGCCCCCTCACCACCGTCGGCGACGCCCTCAAGGCCGCCGAGGACCTGCGTGAGACGGGCGCCCGCGCCGTCCTCGCCAGCCTCGGCTCCGCCGGCCAGCTCCTCGTCGACGCCGACGGGGCCTGGTACGGCACCGCCCCCGTCGCCGCCGTCCGCAGCAACGTCGGCGCCGGCGACGCCTCCCTCGCCGGATTCCTTGTCGCCGGCGGCCGCGGACCGGATGCGCTCGCCTCCGCCGTCGCCCACGGCGCCGCCGCCGTCTGCCTCCCCGGCAGCGTCATGCCGACGCCCGGCGACCTCGACCCCGCCGCCGTGACCGTCACCCCCGACATCCCCGTCGACCGACCGCTGGACGGAGCGGCCGGATGACACCCACCGAGCACCCCTTCCCCTACGAGCTCCCCCGTCCCCCTCTCGTCCCCACCCCCGCCCGCCCCGCCCTACGGGCCACCCGGGCGATACGCGTGCGAAGGAGCCCGCGATGAGCGACACCATCACCGCGGACCTGGTCGACCTCGACCTGTCCGCCGACACCAAGGAAGCGGCGGCCCGCGCCCTCGCCGAGCGCATGGTGACCCTGGGCCGGGTCACCGACCTGGAGGGTTTCCTGGCCGACGTCGCCGCCCGTGAGGCGCAGATGCCGACCGGCCTCGACGGCGGCATCGGCATCCCGCACTGCCGCAGCGCCCACGTCACCGAGCCGACCCTCGCCTTCGGCCGCAGCGGCGCCGGCATCGACTTCGGCGCCCCCGACGGGCCGGCGGACCTGATCTTCCTCATCGCCGCACCGGCCGGCGCCGACGACGCCCACCTCACCCTGCTGTCCGCCCTCGCCCGGCGCCTGATGAACACCGAGTTCACCGACGCCCTCCGCGCCGCGACCGACGCGGAGCACGCGGCGGCGCTGATCCGGGGGGAGGAGACGGCTCCCGAGGGCGGGGCTCCCGAGGACGCGGCTTCCGAGGGCGGAGCTGCGGAGGACGCAGCCTCCGAGGGCGGGGCTTCTGAGGACGCGACTGCCAAGGGCACGGGGCCTGAGGGCGCGGCTTTCGAGGGCGCGGACAGCGCCCCCGACGACTCCGTGGCGGCGCCGGCGGCGGCCTCCGCCGGCGCCGCCACGGGCCCCGCCGCCCTCGACGGCGACCGCCCCTTCCGGATCGTCGCCGTCACCTCCTGCCCCACCGGCATCGCCCACACCTACATGGCCGCCGAGTCGCTGGAGAACGCCGGCCGCGAGACGGGCGTCGAGATCGTCGTCGAGACGCAGGGCTCCGCCGGCTTCACCCGGCTCGACCCGGCCGTCATCGCCGCCGCGGACGGCGTGATCCTCGCCCACGACGTCCCCGTACGGGAGAAGCAGCGCTTCGCCGGGAAGCCCACCGTCGACACCGGTGTGAAGGCCGCGATCAACCGCCCCGCCGACCTGATCGGCGAGGTCCGCGACAAGGCCGCACGCGGTGAGACCACCGAGGCCGCCCAGGCCGGGTCCACCCCCGTCGAACGCGCCGGCACGGACGACGAGGGCTACGGCACCCGCCTGCGCCGATGGCTGATGTCGGGCGTCAGCTACATGGTCCCGTTCGTCGCCGCCGGCGGACTGCTCATCGCCCTCGGCTTCGCGATCGGCGGCTACGAGATCAACGAGGCCCCGTCGGTCATGGACCACTTCGTGTGGACCCAGGCCGCCAGCTGGGGCGCGCTGCTCTTCCAGATCGGCGGCGTCGCCTTCGGCTTCCTCGTGCCCGTCCTCGCCGGATACATCGCCTACGGCATGGCCGACCGGCCCGGACTCGTCCCCGGCTTCGTCGGCGGCGCCATCTCCCTCACCATCAACGCCGGCTTCCTCGGCGGCCTCGCCGCCGGACTGATCGCCGGCGGCGTGGTGCTCGCCATCCAGAAGGTGAACATCCCGGCGGCGCTGCGCGGCATCATGCCGGTCGTGGTGATCCCGCTGATCTCCTCGGCGGTCGTCGGCTTCCTGATGTTCGTCGTCATCGGCAAGCCCATCGCCGAGGCCCAGAAGGGCATGACCGACTGGCTGGGCGGCCTCACCGGCGCCAACGCCGTCCTGCTGGGCGCCCTGCTCGGCCTGATGATGTGCTTCGACCTCGGCGGTCCCGTCAACAAGGTCGCCTACACCTTCGCCACCGCCGGCATCGCCGTCGCGAACCCCAGCGACTCCGCGATGAAGGTCATGGCCGCCGTCATGGCGGCCGGCATGGTCCCGCCCCTCGCGATGGCCCTCGCCACCACCGTGCGCGGCCGGCTCTTCAACCGCGCCGAACGCGAGAACGGCAAGGCCGCCTGGGTCCTCGGCGCCTCCTTCATCTCCGAGGGCGCCATCCCCTTCGCCGCCGCCGACCCGCTCCGCGTCATCCCCGCGTCGATGGCCGGCGGCGCGGTCACCGGCGCCCTGTCCATGGCGTTCGGCGCCACCCTGCGCGCACCCCACGGCGGCATCTTCGTGGTGCCCCTCATCGGCAACCCGCTGCTCTACCTCGTCGCCATCGCCGCCGGCGTGGGCGTCACCACGGCCCTCGTGATCGTCCTCAAGGGCCTGCGCCGGTCCGCCGGTCCGGCAGGTCCGGCGACGGGCGAGGACACCGCCCTCGCGCCGGCGGCCGGGGGCGCTGGAACGCGCAAGGAGACGGTCGCCGCGCGAACGGTGTGACGATGCGTCCGTTTGGGGGTGTGTGGGCAGTTCATGCCTAGTGCGATATAGATCACGATCGTCACGGTCCGGGGTACAACTCCCCGGACCGTGGTGTGTACTGGGCGGCATGGCTGAGCACGAGACCCTCTCGCGGACGACGGGTGCCACCGTCCTCACTCTGGTGGTTGTGGCCTGCGCGGCCGGTCTGGCCGACGCCCTCCGGCGCCGCGTACGCCTCCGCAGGCGCGCGCGCCACCACGCCGGGGCGGCGTCCGTCCCGGCGCACGCCCACACCCACCACGGCTCCCCTACCATCCCGCGTCAGCGGGCCACAGGCCCGAGCGCGGAGACCGTGCGCCTCACCGAGGCCGAACGTGACGCGTTCGCCGTCCTCGTCCGGCGCCTCTCCGAAGGGGACTAGGCCTGCCCCGCACCCCGCTGAGGGGTTCGTTCAGCGGCCCTGCGCGGCCCGGCGCTCCATCGCCCGCCGCGCGGCGTCCTCACTCGCGTACACCTCGCACATGTGCCGCCCGTCCGGCGTCACCGTGTGCTCGACCTCCCACAGCGAGACCTCACCGCCGTCACCCAGCAGGAACGCGTGCTCGTACAGCGAGAAGCACAGGGGCGCTCGGCCCGCCCGCGAAGGACGGCCGAACGCCTGCGTGATGCGATGCGCGCACGCCGTCGACAGCAGCGCCGCCGTCTCCGCGTCCGGCCGGTCCGCGTTCTCCGCCCGGCGCAGTAAACGCCGGGCGTGATCGGGGGAGTCGTCCGGGACGTACACATGGCGCACCGCGGGCAGCGTGAACGCGGTTTCCGTCACCGGCAGTTCGAAATCGGGGGCCTCCGGCGGCAGCGACAGCCGCGCGGTCGCCGTCCGCAGTTCCTCCTCGTCCACGTACACCTCGTGCTGCGGCTCGCTGCCCGGCGCGGTGTTGTGGACCAGCTCCCACAGCGTCAGCGCCGAACCGTCTGCCAGCAGCCACGTGTGCCGGTACGTCTCCCGGTGCAGACCCGCGCTGTGGTGCGCCGAATGCAGGGAACCGTCGTGCGCCAGCGCGCAGTCCAGCCGGCGGATCGTCTCGTCCGGCAGCTCGAAGGAGTTCAGGGCGCGGCCCAGGAGGCGCGCGAGATGCTCCTCCGGTGAGTCGGACGAGTCAGGTGGTTCGCACGCTGCCGTCTCGTACGGAACGCTCAAGGTTTCTCCCGGCGTTGCTGCATGTCACCTTGTGGGTGCATACCGTAGCCCCTCGGTCGGACGTCGTGTCCGGGAACCGAGAAAACGTATGCCCGAACGACGAGCGGAACACACGAGAAGTTTCTGACGAAGTGCGCCCCGGCATGAATTGTTCCTGGTCAAACGGTACTTCAGGGGTGCGTGGGGGAGAGGACGCGACCCGTTGCGCGCCGCCCCGCGCACGCCGGTGGCTCCGCCCCCCTGTCCCGCTGTCCGACACGACTGGACACGTCGCCTCGGTGGTGACGTAAGTTGCGGAGCGCCTTCTTCCGCACCCTACGCACGAGAAATGAGGCCCCGGAGTGAGCGACCAGGAGAAGACGAGCCTGTGGCAGGGCTTCAAGGCCTTCCTGATGCGCGGGAACGTCGTCGATCTGGCGGTGGCGGTCGTCATCGGTGCCGCTTTCACCCACATCGTCAACTCGGTCGTGGAAGGGATCATCAATCCGCTGGTGGGCGCGTTCGGCACCCAGAACCTCGACAGCTACACGTCTTGCCTGAAGGGCCCCTGCGAGGGCACCGGGGACGCGGCTACGGGGGTGCGGATCCTGTGGGGCTCGGTGCTCGGCGCGACGCTGCAGTTCGTGATCACGGCGGCCGTCGTCTACTTCCTGATGGTGCTGCCCATGGCGAAGTACCTGGCCCGCCTGGATGCGCGCCGGAAGGCGAAGGAAGGGGCCCACGAGGTCGTCGAGGTGACCGAGCTGGAGGTCCTCAAGGAGATCCGGGACGCGCTGCTGGCCGAGCGTGCGCAGGGCGGGGGCAGGAGCCTGCGGACGGACGACGGCGGACAGACGGGCGACGGGCGGTAGCAGTAGGGGACCCAGCCGCCCGGTCAGATGTGGTGGGGCGGCTTCTCGTCGAGGAAACGCTTCAGGTCGGCGGCGCTGTCGCCGGACGGGCGCTCGCCCCAGCCGCGGTCCGTGTCGTCGGAGGCCGGCTGGTCCAGCGGGTCGTCGAAGACCAGCGCGGGCTTCGGCTCGCGCGGCGGCTCGGGGACGGTACTCATGCTTACAGGGTACGGCCGGGGCCGCGGGGGCATGACTGCCTCCATGAAGGCTGACGCTCTGACGGATGTGGCCGGCGTGCGGGTGGGGCACGCGACGCGGACCGGCGACGGATGGCTCACCGGAACCACGGTGGTGCTCGCCCCCGAGGGCGGCGCGGTCGCCGCGGTGGACGTACGCGGCGGCGGACCCGGCACGAAGGAGACCGACGCGCTGGACCCGCGCAACGTGGTCCAGCGCGTGGACGCGGTCACCCTGACCGGCGGCAGCGCCTTCGGCCTGGACGCGGCGTCCGGGGTGATGGCCTGGCTGGAGGAGCAGGGCCGCGGGGTGCGGGTCGGTCCCGAACCGACACACGTGGTGCCCGTCGTGCCGGCCGCCTGTGTCTTCGACCTGCGCCGGGGCGGTGACTTCCGGGCCCGGCCCGACGCCTCCCTGGGCCGCGAGGCGATCGAGGCCGCCGCGGCCACCGGTCCGGGGGCGCCGGTGCCGCAGGGGTGCGTGGGCGCCGGGACGGGCGCCGTGGTCGGCCAGCTCAAGGGCGGGGTCGGCTCGGCGAGCACGGTCCTGCCGTCGGGGGTGACCGTGGCCGCGCTGGTGGTGGCCAACGCGGTCGGGTCGGCGGTGGACCTGGAGACGGGGGTCCTCTACGGGGACTACTTCGGCGGGCGCCCGCGTCTGCCCGGCACCGAGGTGCACCGGGCCGCACGGCGCCGGCTGGCGGAGGCGGCCGAGCGCAACGCCCCGCCGCCGATGAACACCACCCTCGCCGTGGTCGCCACCGACGCCGACCTGACCCGCGCGCAGGCGCAGAAGCTGGCCGGGACCGCGCACGACGGCATCGCGCGCGCCGTCCGCCCGGTGCATCTGCTGAACGACGGCGACACCGTCTTCACCCTGGCCACCGGCACACGCCCGCTGGACGCGAAGGACCCGCTCGCCCTGAACGAGGTGCTCGCGGCGGGCGCGGACCTGGTGACCCGGGCGATCGTCCGCGCGGTGCGGGCCGCCACCCCGGTGGACGGTCCTGGCGGTGCGTGGCCGTCGTACGGGCAGCTGTACGGCGGGAGCTGAGGGAGCGGGCGGGGACGGCCTCCGGCCGGCCGGGGCGCCCGGCGCCGCGCGCGTCACCACAGCGTCACCGCCAGCCGCGCCGTGGTGCTCGCGCCCGCCAGCTCGGCCGCCGTGTCGCGCGGCACTGACAGGACGACCAGCGCGCCCCCGTCGCCGTCCGGCGGCTCCGGCACCTCCGTGACCCGCGCCCCGCGCGCGACCACTCTGGCGTCACCACCGGACACCGTCTCCTCGGCCGCGATCACGTCCACCCGGTCGCCGGGCCGCAGCAGCCGGACCGTGGCCGCGTCGGCGATCCGCACCGGCGCGCTGACCTTCGCACCCGCGCGCCGCTGCCGAAGGGGACGGTCACCGTCGTTGGACGGCACGGGAGTCCCGGCCGCCGCCCGGGCCGGCCCGGGATGTCCGCGCGAGCGGTCGGTGTCCCTCGGGCCCGCCGCGACGAGCGCCGCCGCGGTCACCGCGAGACCGACCGCCACCGCCCGTCTGCGGTGCCGCCCCAGCCGGCCCGCGAGCGGCAGCGCGCCGCGCACCCGCACCGGGTCGAAGTGCGGCACCGCGCACGGCGGCGGCACATCGGCGCCGTGCGGACGCGGGAACGGAGAGCGACGGTACGCGGACGACGCAGAGGGCGCGGACGTCATGGACGTCATGGACGTGGACGACATGGACACGGGGCCACCACCTGGGACGCGGGAACGGCTTGCGCACCCCACGATGAAGCGTCCGGCAGGATCCCGCCGAGGGCTGTGAACACATCCTCACCTGTGGAAAACCGCGCCACCCGAACGAGCACCTCCGCGACGGTGAACCGCCCCGCGTGGACGGCCGCGCACCCCGCCGGAACGGCCGTGCACCCCGCCCCACAGCAAGGCGCCCCCCTACGGCAACGCGCCCCCCCCTACGGCAACGCGCCCCCCTACGGCAACGCGAACCTCGCCTACGGCAACGCGAACCCCGGATCCATCCCCCCCAGCGCCGACGCGCACAGACAGTCCCGCTCCTCCGTCGACGGCAGCGCCGCCACCGCGTCGAACAGCACCCCCCGCAGCCGGTCCACGTTGGCCGCGAACACCCGGAGCACCTCGTCGTGGGAGACGCCCTCGCCCGTCTCCGCGCCCGCGTCCAGGTCCGTGACCAGCGTCAACGACGTGTAGCAGAGCTCCAGCTCACGGGCGAGCGCCGCCTCGGGGTGTCCGGTCATGCCCACCACGGACCAGCCCTGCGCCTGGTGCCACAGCGACTCGGCGCGGGTGGAGAACCGCGGGCCGTCGACGACGACCAGCGTGCCGCCGTCGACCACCTCCCAGTCCCGCCCGCGGGCGGCCTTCAGCGCGGACGCCCGCCCGGTGGGGCAGTACGGGTCGGCCAGGGACACGTGGACGACGTTCGGCACGGTGCCGTCGGGCAGCGGGAGCCCGTCGAAGTAGGAGTTGGCGCGCGACTTGGTGCGGTCCACGAGCTGGTCCGGCACCAGGAGCGTGCCCGGTCCGTACTCGGGGCGCAGACCGCCCACCGCGCACGGGCCGAGGACCTGGCGCACGCCGACCGACCGCAGCGCCCACAGGTTGGCGCGGTAGTTGATGCGGTGCGGGGGCAGATGGTGGCCGCGTCCGTGCCGGGGCAGGAAGGCGACCCGCCGGCCGGCCACCTCGCCGAGGAAGAGGGAGTCGCTGGGCGCCCCGTAGGGGGTGTCGACCTGGACCTCGGTCACGTCGTCGAGGAAGGAGTAGAAGCCGGATCCGCCGATGACGCCGATCTCGGCGTTCGCCATGTTCGCCATGGCCCGACCCTAACGGCACCCGGAAACGGCGGGAGAGAGTCCCGTCGGCCGCCTCCGTGGCGCCGCAGACGCCGAGGACCCCGCCGTCGGGGGACGGCAGGGTCCTGGGAAGCGTGCGTCAGGCGGTCAGGCCGCCGTGGTGCTCGTCGAGCTGCCGGAGGAGCCGGACGAGGACGAGCTCGAACCGGAGTCCGACGACGAGGAGCTCGACGACGAGGATCCGGAGGACTTCGACGACGCCGGCGAGGAGCTCGACGAGGAGCCGCGGCTGTCGTTGCGGTAGAAACCGGAACCCTTGAAGACGATGCCGACCGCGGAGAACACCTTCTTCAGGCGGCCCTGGCAGCTGGGGCACTCGGTCAGGGCGTCGTCGGTGAACTTCTGCACCGCCTCGAGGCCCTCGCCGCACTCGGTGCACTGGTACTGGTAGGTCGGCACTGTCTTCCTCCTGGCACTCTCACTCAATGAGTGCTAACGACGGTCCATAGTGACGCATTCCGTGGGCCTAGTCCACCGCGACGGGCTCGCGGTGACCCACGCCACGTGCGACCGTACGCCCGCGCGGAGCACCCGCGAGCCGCGAGCGCAGCGCCAGCAGGGTCGCCAGCGCCAGCAGCGTGCCGCCCATCGGCACCAGGAAGCCGGCGCCGTCCCACAGCCGGTCCTCGAACTGTCCGGCGACGGTGACGGCGGCGGCCTGGCCCAGCGCGACGGCGCCGGTCAGCCAGGTGAACGCCTCGGTGCGGGCGCCCGCCGGGACCAGGTTCTCCACCAGCGTGTAGCCGGTGATCAGCGCCGGGGCGATGCACATGCCGACCAGCAGGCCGAGCGCGCCCAGCAGCAGCGCCGAGTCGGCCGTCCACAGGGCGGACGCGGCCAGCGCGAGGGCGGCGTAGGCGACGATCAGACGGCGCTGCGGGGCGACCTTCCAGGCGATCGCGCCGCAGGCGAGGCCCGCGAGCATGTTGCCCGCGGCGAAGACGCCGTAGAGGACGCCGTTGAGGCCCGGTTCGCCGATGGACTCGGTGTACGCGGCCAGGGAGACCTGCATGCCGCCGAAGACGGAGCCGATGCCGAGGAACGTCACGATCAGCACGCGCACGCCGGGCACGCGCAGCGCGGAGGCGTGCCGTACGCGGGTGTGGCCGTCGGCGGCCGTGGCGACCGGCGGCTGGGTGCCCTTCTGGGCGGCGAACAGCAGACCGCCGACCAGGGTGAGCGCGGCCTCGGCGAGCAGGCCCGCGGACGGGTCGACCGTCGTGCACAGCGCGGTGGCGAGCAGCGGGCCGACGACGAAGGTGAACTCGTCGGTGACGGACTCGAAGGCGGCGGCGGTCGCCATCAGCGGGGAACCCTTGAGGCGGACGCCCCAGCGGGCGCGGACCATCGGCCCGACCTGCGGCACCGAGGCGCCGGTGGGGACGGCCGCGGCGAACAGCGCCCACAGGGGTGCGCCGTTCAGCGCGAGGGCGGTGAGGCCGAGTCCTGCCGCCGCGTGCACCAGCACGCCCGGCACCAGCACGGCGCGCTGGCCGTGGCGGTCGGCGAGCCGGCCGGTGTACGGGGCGAACAACGCCATGGAGACGCCGGTGACGGCCGCGACGGCGCCGGCCGCGCCGTAGGAGCCGGTGGTGTGCTGGACGAGCAGCACGATGGAGAGGGTGAGCATCGCGAACGGCTGACGCGCCGCGAAGCCGGGGAGCAGGAACGTCCACGCGCCGCGGGTGCGCAGCAGGCGGCCGTATCCCGGTCGGGAGGTGGCCGCCGAGTCCTTCGACGTGGTGACCGTGGATGCCACGGCCCGTGCCTTTCCGCCACCTGGTAGCGCCCCGCGCGAGGTCGCGCGGGCACGCCGAGAGCTGTCCTCTTGCGCTGACTGCGGTAGATACCGGCGCCACAGCTCAGGGCGCCCGGCCGCCATACGGTCGCGCCAGCTCTGCGTCAGGCAGAGTTGGTTCGATCTGGGGTCGCTTCATGATACAGGGGGTGACGGCGTGCACGCCTGTGAAAGTGAGCACCCTCTCAGCGTCCGGCCTGCGATCCTTCGGTGTCCCGGCCGGTGCCCAGCCAGCCGGCGAGCTTGCCGCCCCGGGCGACCGCGCGCAGCCGGCGCTCCGCGGCGTCCCGTACCGGGTCGGTGGCGACGACGAGGAGTTCGTCCCCGCGGCGCAGCATCGTCTCCGGCGACGGCACGAAGGACGCCCCGTCCCGCACGACGAGGGTGACGGCGGACCCGGTGGGCAGCCGCAGCTCGCCGATCTCGACGCCGTGCATCCGCGACCCGGCGGGGACGGTGACCGACAGCAGATGGCCGCGCAGCCGCTCCAGGGGCGCCGACTCGACGCCCAGGTCGGCGGCGCCGGAGTCGCCGAGCCGCAGCAGCCGGGCCAGTCCGGGCAGCGTCGGACCCTGCACCAGGGTGTAGACGACGACCAGCAGGAAGACGATGTTGAAGATCCGCTCGCTGCCGTCGACGCCCTGCACCATCGGGATGGTCGCCAGGACGATGGGCACGGCGCCGCGCAGGCCGGCCCAGGACATCAGCGTCTGCTCCTGCCAGGGCACCCGGAACGGCATCAGGCACAGCACGACGCCGAGCGGGCGGGCCACCGTCGTGAGGACCAGTCCGACGACCAGCGCGGGCACGATGTCGTCGGCGAGTTCGTGCGGGGTGACCAGCAGGCCGAGCAGCACGAACATGCCGATCTGGGCGAGCCAGCCGAGCCCTTCGGCGAAGCCGCGGGTGGCGGGCCAGTGCGGCAGTCTGGCGTTGCCGAGCAGCATCGAGGCGAGGTAGACGGCGAGGAAGCCGCTGCCGTGGACGAGCGCGCCGGCCGCGTAGGCGGTGACGGCGATGGCCATGACGGCGATCGGGTAGAGGCCGGAGGCGGGCAGCGCCACGTGCCGCAGGGCCAGGGCGCCGAGCCAGCCGACGGCGAGGCCGACGGCGGCGCCGATCGCCAGCTCCAGCAGGATCTCGCCGAGCAGCACGTACCAGTGCTCGACCGGACCTGACGTGGAGAAGGCCACCACGAGGATCACCACGGGCGCGTCGTTGAAGCCGGACTCGGCCTCCAGGGTGCCCCGCACCCGGGCGGGCAGCGGCACCTTGCGCAGCACCGAGAAGACGGCCGCCGCGTCCGTCGAGGAGACCACCGCGCCGATGATGAGCGCCTGCCGCCACTCCAACCCGATCAGCAGGTGCGCCGCCGTGGCCGTCACGCCGACGCTCACCGCGACGCCGGCCAGCGCCAGCGCGGCGGCCGAGGGCAGGACCGGTCTGATTTCGGTCCACTTGGTGCCCAGGCCGCCCTCGGCGAGGATCACGGCCAGGGCCGCGTAGCCGATGACCTGGGTCAACTCGGCGTTGTCGAACTGGATGTCGCCGATGCCGTCCTGGCCGATGGCGATGCCGATGCCCAGGTAGACGAGCAGGCTCGGGAGCCCGCTGCGCGAGGAGATCCGGACCGCCGCCACGGCGACGAGCAGAACGAGCGAGCAGACGAGCAGGAGCTGGTTGAGGTGGTGGACAGTCAGCGGCGTTCCCTTCCCCGGCCCAGGCGCCCCCGTGAGGGAGCGCGCGCGTCCGTCGCGGGCGATGCGCCCGCTTTCCGGGCGAACCGCTTCGATTGTCACGGCGAACTACTTCGTTACCTTACCTAACTCTTGACGCGCTCTTGACGCGAAAGGCGGCAAGATCGAACGCCCGTCCGGGCTGGTTCCCCACTCCGCGTCAAGGGGCGCGGAGCCCTGCGCCTATCGTTGCTCCAGCGCTCAGTTAAAAGCACAGCCCGACCTGCCGCTCGCGTTAGGACAGCAAGGACAGCGATGCCCACCGACACCACCGCCGCCTCCACGGGTCAGCAGGCCGCCGGCACGTCCGGCAGGAAGAAGGGGCGCAAAGGCCGTCTCATCGTGCTCGTCCTGGTGCTGGCCCTGATCGGAGGCGTCGCCTACGGGGCGTACTGGTCCGTCAGCACCGTGCGCGCCTCCTTCCCGCAGACCGAGGGGTCGATCACCCTCGAGGGACTCTCCGGGCCCGTCGACGTCAGACGCGACGGGTACGGCATCCCGCAGATCTACGCCTCCTCCGACGAGGACCTGTTCATGGCGCAGGGCTACGTCCAGGCGCAGGACCGGTTCTACGAGATGGACGTGCGCCGGCACATGACGTCCGGCCGGCTGTCGGAGATGTTCGGCGCGGGCCAGGTCGACAACGACGCGTTCCTGCGCACCCTCGGCTGGGACCGCGTCGCGAAGCAGGAGTACGAGGAGAAGCTGTCCCCCGCCACCAAGAAGTACCTCCAGGCGTACGCGAAGGGCGTCAACGCCTATCTGGAGGGCAAGGACGGCAAGGACATCTCCCTCGAGTACGCGGCGCTGGGCTTCGAGAACGACTACGCGCCGGGCGAGTGGACTCCGGTCGACTCCGTGGCCTGGCTGAAGGCGATGGCCTGGGACCTGCGCGGCAACATGCAGGACGAGATCGACCGGGCGCTGCTGACCAGCCGCCTCGGCCCGAAGCAGATCGCCGACCTGTACCCGTCGTACCCGTACGCCCGGAACAAGCCGATCGTGCAGGAGGGCGGCTACGACGAGGGCAGCGGCACGTTCGAGGCCGAGGGCGGCTCCGGCTCGGGTGACGGTGAAGGCGAGGGCGACGGTTCCGGCTCCGGGGACGGCACCGGCTCCGGCGAGGGCGCCGGTTCGGAGCTCGGCGGCGGCACGGAAGGCGGCACGGGAGCCGGTGCGGAGGGCGACGCGGCCGGCTTCGAGGGCCAGCTCACCGGACTCCAGCGGGTGCTGGAGGACCTCCCCACCGCCGTCGGCGTGAACGGCGACGGCATCGGCTCCAACTCCTGGGTCGTCTCCGGCGAGCACACCGTCTCCGGCAAGCCGCTGCTCGCCAACGACCCGCACCTGTCGGCCTCGCTGCCGTCCGTCTGGTACCAGATGGGCCTGCACTGCCGCGACGTCTCCGACGCCTGCCGCTACGACGTCACGGGGTACACCTTCGCGGGCATGCCCGGCGTGATAATCGGCCACAACCAGGACATCGCCTGGGGCCTGACCAACTCCGGCGTCGACGTCACCGACCTCTACCTGGAGAAGATCACCGGCGACGGCTACCAGTACGGCGACAAGGTGGTGCCGTTCGAGACGCGCGAGGAGACCATCAAGGTCGCCGGCGGCGCCTCGCGGAAGATCGTCGTCCGTGAGACCAACAACGGCCCGCTGCTGTCGGACCGTTCGGACGACCTGGTGAAGACCGGCAAGAAGGCCACCGTCGACAGCGCGGCCCCCGACCGGGGCGACGGCTACGCCGTGGCGCTGCGCTGGACCGCCCTGGACCCCGGCCGCACCATGGACGCCGTCTTCGCGATCAACCGCGCCGAGGACTGGGACGACTTCCGCGAGGCCTCCGAACTGTTCGAGGTGCCCTCGCAGAACCTCGTCTACGCGGACACCGAGGGCCACATCGGTTACACCCTGCCCGGCAGGATCCCGACCCGTGCGGAGAAGCACGACGGCTCCGTCCCCGCGCCCGGCTGGGACCCGGACTACGAGTGGACCGGCTGGGTCGACCAGGACGAACTCCCCTACGAGTTCGACCCGGAGCGCGGCTACATCGTCACCGCCAACCAGGCCGTCGTCGACGAGGACTACCCGTACACGCTGACCACCGACTGGGGCTACGGCGCCCGCAGCCAGCGGATCAACGACCTGATCCAGTCGAAGATCAAGGACGGCGGGAAGATCTCCACCGACGACATGCGGCAGATGCAGCTGGACAACTCCAGCGCCATCGCCAAGCTGCTGGTGCCCGAACTGCTCAAGATCGACGTCGGCGACGAGCACGTCCGCGAGGCGCAGAAGCTGCTGGAGGGCTGGGACTACACCCAGGACGCCGACTCGGCGGCCGCCGCGTACTTCAACTCCGTCTGGCGCAACATCCTCAAGCTCTCCTTCGGCCACAAGCTGCCCAAGGAGCTGCGGGTCAAGGGCCAGTGCCTGTGGGTCGAGCCGGTCAACACCACCGGCCCGGCCGACGAGGCGGGCAAGGTCCGCGAGTGCGGCCAGCGCTCCGCGAGCCAGGCGCAGCCGGACGGCGGCGACCGCTGGTTCGAGGTGGTCCGGCGGCTGATGGCCGACGAGGACAGCGAGTGGTGGAGCACGCCGAAGCGCGGCACCCGGCCCGGCGCGGAGAACCGCGACGAGCTGTTCAAGCGGGCCCTGATCGACGCCCGTTGGGAGCTGACCGCCAAGCTCGGCAAGGACATCGACTCCTGGAACTGGGGCCGGCTGCACCGCCTGTTCCTGGACAACCAGACGCTCGGCAGCGACGGGCCCGGCTTCGTGAAGTACGTGCTCAACCGCGGCCCGTGGAAGCTCGGCGGCGGCGAGGCCACCGTCAACGCCACCGGCTGGAACGCCGCCGGCGGCTACGGGGTCGTGTGGGTGCCGTCCATGCGGATGGTCGTCAACCTCGACGACCTCGACAAGTCCCGCTGGATCAACCTCACCGGCGCCTCCGGGCACGCCTACAACGCCCACTACGTCGACCAGACGGACAAGTGGGCCGAGGGCGAACTGCTCGAGTGGGCCTACTCGGAGAAGGCGGTCGAGGACGCCACCACCGACCACCTGGTGCTCAAGCCCTGACCCGCACCCCGCGGACACGACGGCCGGCCTCCACGCGCGCGTGGAGGCCGGTCCGCGTCTCTCAGACCTCCGGTGCGGGGCGGCCGAACCGCCGCACGCCGGACGGGGTCACCACCGCGTCCACCGGCCGGTCGTGCGGCTCCTGCGGCACTCGCTCCACGACCTCCCAGTCGTACAGCAGCACCACCAGCGCCGGACGCACGCGGGCCCGCTCCAGGCGGGCGAGGACACGGTCGTAGGAGCCGCCGCCGCGGCCCAGGCGCATCCCGCGGGCGTCCACGGAGAGACCGGGCAGCAGCACGGCGTCCGCCTCCGTCACGGCGCGGGGGCGCAGCCGCTCCCCGGCGGGCTCCAGCAAGGTCATCCGCCCGCCGCCGTGCTCCGCGGGCAGCAGGGAGTCCGGGCCCCGGTAGACGCCCCACGCCAGGTCGTTGTCGGGCAGCAGCGCGGGCAGCAGCACCCGCACGCCTCGCGCGCGCAGCGCGTCCAGCAGCGCGAGGGTGCCCGGTTCGCCCCCCACGGAGACGTAGGCGGCCACCGTGCGGGCCTCGGCCAGCTCGGGCAGCGCGAGCGCCCGGCGGGCCAGGGCGCCGGCGTGCGCCTGAACGTCATCGGCCGTCAATCCGTTCCTCACCCGGAGGACTTCGCGCCGTCGCGTGCGCTTGTCAGGTTCGGGCTGGCCCTGGTTCTGTCTCAAGTCGATTCCCGTACTGTCTTAATGTGCTCATATGAGCATTTTTTCAGCGGAGTCACAGATTCAGTGCAAAGACACCGGCTAGGGTGTCGCCCATGTCTCAGTCACACCCGCGGATCAGCAAGGCTGTCATCCCCGCCGCCGGCCTCGGCACCCGGTTCCTGCCGGCCACCAAGGCCACGCCCAAGGAGATGCTGCCGGTGGTCGACAAGCCGGCGATCCAGTACGTGGTCGAAGAGGCCGTCGCCGCCGGCCTCGACGACGTCCTCATGGTGACGGGCCGCAACAAGCGCCCGCTCGAGGACCACTTCGACCGCAACTACGAACTCGAGTCCGCGCTCGAGAAGAAGGGCGACGGCGAGCGTCTCGCCAAGGTCCAGGAGTCCAGCGACCTCGCCACCATGCACTACGTCCGTCAGGGCGACCCCAAGGGCCTCGGTCACGCCGTGCTGTGCGCCGCCCCGCACGTCGGCGACGAGCCCTTCGCCGTCCTCCTCGGCGACGACCTGATCGACCCGCGCGACCCGCTGCTCCAGCGCATGATCGAGGTGCAGCAGGAGCACGGCGGCAGCGTCGTCGCGCTGATGGAGGTGGCCCCCGAGCAGATCCACCTCTACGGCTCCGCCGCCGTCGAGGCCACCTCCGACGCCGACGTCGTGCGGCTCAGCGGACTGGTCGAGAAGCCCTCCCGCGAGGAGGCGCCCTCCCACTACGCCATCATCGGCCGCTACGTCCTCGACCCGGCCGTCTTCGACGTGCTGAGCAAGACCGAGCCCGGCCGCGGCGGCGAGATCCAGCTGACCGACGCCCTCCAGCAGCTCGCCACGGACGCCACTCTCGGCGGACCGGTGCACGGCGTCATCTTCCAGGGCCGCCGCTATGACACCGGCGACCGCGGTGACTACCTGCGTGCCATTGTCCGTCTCGCGTGCGAACGTGAGGACCTGGGACCGGACTTCCGGACCTGGCTCCAGCGATTCGTCACCGAGGAGATGCAGCAACGTTGAGCAGCGCCGCGCCCCGCACCGCAGAACCGGACCGCCTCTGGTCGGTGGACGAGCACCTGGACGACATCCTCGCGACCGTCCGGCCGCTCGACCCCATCGAGCTGCACCTCCTCGACGCACAGGGCTGCGTCCTCGTCGAGGACATCACGGTCCCGGTCTCCCTGCCCCCCTTCGACAACAGCTCGATGGACGGCTACGCGGTGCGGGTCGCGGACATCGCCGGCGCGAGCGAGGAGTACCCGGCCTCCCTCGAGGTCGTCGGCGACGTCGCGGCCGGCGTGGCCGACCCGGTGCACGTCGGTCCCGGGCAGGCCGCGCGCATCATGACCGGGGCCCCGCTCCCGCCCGGCGCCGAGACCGTCGTCCCCGTCGAGTGGACCGACGGCGGACTGGGCGAGGGCCCCGCCGCCGGGATGCGCGCCCGCAGCCTCGCCCCCGACGGCGCCACCGGACAGGTCGCCGTGTACCGCCCCGCGCCCGCCCGCGCGCACGTGCGCGCCCAGGGCAGCGACGTCCGGGCCGGCGACCGCGTCCTGAAGGCCGGCACCGTCCTCGGCCCGCCGCAGATCTCCCTGCTCGCCGCCGTCGGCCGCGGCACGGTCCGGGTGCGCCCGCGCCCGCGCGTGGTGGTCCTCTCCACCGGCAGCGAACTCGTCCAGCCCGACGAGCCGCTGCGCCCCGGCCAGATCTACGACTCCAACAGCTTCGCCCTCACCGCCGCCGCCCGCGACGCCGGCGCCATCGCCTACCGCGTGGGCGCCGTCGCCGACGACGCCGAGACCCTCCGCGACACCATCGAGGACCAGCTCGTCCGCGCCGACCTGATGGTCACCTCCGGCGGCGTCAGCGTCGGGGCGTACGACGTCGTCAAGGAGGCGCTGGCGCACGCGGGCGACGAGGACGAGCCCGGCAGCGGCGTGGAGTTCCGCAGGCTCGCCATGCAGCCGGGCAAGCCGCAGGGCTTCGGCTCCATCGGCCCCGACCACACCCCGCTGCTCGCCCTCCCCGGCAACCCGGTCTCCTCCTACGTCTCCTTCGAGCTGTTCGTCCGCCCCGCCATCCGCACCCTGATGGGGCTCCAGGACGTCCACCGGCCGCGCGTCCGCGCCGAACTGAGGGCGGAGAAGGCACTGACCTCGCCGAAGGGCCGCCGCCAGTTCCTGCGCGGCAGGTACGCCGACGGCGTCGTCACGCCCGTCGGCGGCGCCGGATCGCATCTGGTCGCCGCCCTCGCGCAGGCGAACGCGCTCGTCGTGGTCCCCGAGGACGTCGAGGACGTGGCGCCCGGCACCGAGGTCGAGGTGGTCCTGCTCGGCTGAGCACCGCCCGTTGGCGGTACCGTGTCGCGCACAGCAGGCCCGCGCCCCGCACCGCGCCGGGCCAGGACCGGGAGCGCCACACGATCATGACCGTGCCTTCCCGGGGGGACACCCCCGGACCCACCGACGACCAGTCCCGTCTGACCCACATCGACGAGGCGGGCGCCGCCCGCATGGTCGACGTGTCCGCCAAGGACGTCACCGCGCGCACCGCACGCGCCACCGGCCGCGTGCTCGTCGCGCCCCGCGTGATCGAACTGCTGCGCGGCGAGGGCGTGCCCAAGGGCGACGCGCTCGCCACCGCGCGCATCGCGGGCATCATGGGCGCCAAACGCACCCCCGACCTCATCCCGCTGTGTCACCCCCTGGCGCTGTCCGGTGTGAAACTGGACCTGTCGGTCGCGGACGACGCCGTGGAGATCGCGGCGACCGTACGGACGACGGACCGCACGGGTGTCGAGATGGAAGCCCTCACCGCCGTGTCCGTGGCCGCGCTCACCGTGATCGACATGGTCAAGGCGGTCGACAAGGAGGCGGTCATCACGGACGTGCGGGTGGAGGAGAAGACGGGCGGCAAGTCGGGCGACTGGAGCAGGTCGTGACGCCCTCCGCGGCCCCGTACCGGGCCCTCGTCGTCACGGCCTCCAACCGGGCCGCCGCCGGCGTCTACCAGGACACGGGCGGCCCGCTGATCGCCGACGGCCTGAAGCGGTTCGGCTTCGCCGTCGACGGCCCCCGGGTCGTCCCCGACGGCGACCCCGTGGAGGCGGCCCTGCGCGCGGCCGTCGACGCCGGGTACGACGTCGTCGTCACCACCGGCGGCACCGGCATCTCGCCCACCGACCGCACCCCGGAGGCCACCCGCCGGGTGATCGACCGCGAGGTCCCCGGCATCGCGGAGGCCATCCGCGCGTACGGCCGGGACAAGGTGCCCACCGCCGCCCTCTCCCGCGGCCTCGCCGGTGTCGCGGGCACCACGCTGATCGTCAACCTCCCGGGGTCCAGCGGCGGGGTGAAGGACGGTCTCGCCGTCCTGGAGCCGCTGCTCAGGCATGCGGTGGACCAGTTGCGCGGCGGGGACCACCCCCGTCAGGACGCCGACGACGGGGGTGCGCCCTGAACACCCCGTACTGGCCCGTGGAACTGGTGGACGGCGACATCGTCCTCCGGCCGATAAAGCTGCGCGACCAGAAGGCTTGGCGCGAGGTGAACCGCCGCAACCGCGACTGGCTGCGGCCCTGGGAGGCGACCATTCCGCCGCCCACGCCCAGCGGCCCCGTCACCCACCGCCCCACCTACCGCCAGATGGTGCGCCACCTGCGCTCCGAGGCCAACGCGGGCCGCATGCTGCCGTTCGTCATCGAGTACCAGGGGCGCCTGGTCGGGCAGTTGACGGTCGCCGGGATCACCTGGGGCTCCATGTGCTCCGGGCACATCGGCTACTGGGTCGACGAGGACGTCGCCGGACGCGGGGTGGTGCCGACGTCCGTCGCGATGGCCGTCGACCACTGTTTCCGCACCGTCGGACTGCACCGCATCGAGGTCTGCATTCGCCCCGAGAACGGGCCGAGCCGCAGGGTCGTGGAGAAACTCGGATTCCGTGAGGAAGGGCTGCGTCCGCGCTATCTCCACATCGACGGCGCATGGCGTGACCATCTTGTGTTCGCGCTCACCGCCGAAGAAGTCCCCGACGGACTCCTCGGCCGCTGGCGCCGCACCCGCGCCCAGGAGCGGTCCCGCCATGAGCTGCCCGGACGTGAGCAGCGCGACCGTGGAATCCCGCACGGGCCCGGTAATTGAATAAACGTTCGAATTGCAGGGTGGGATGACCGGTCCGGAACCGGCAATTACCGGGATCCGGCGACTGTCTGATCGCATCCATCACAAGAAAAGTTCGAAATATCAGCCAGATCGTGCGACACACCGGCCCAATTGGCCTATGGCCTCGCGCAAACCCCTCTACGGTGTGAGACGTGAGCAGCAGCGGCCTCATCTACGCAGTCATTGTCGGGGCCTGGGCCGCCTACTTGGTGCCGATGTGGCTCCGTAGGCAGGACGAGCTGAACGAGGCACGTCCGACGGAACGCTTCAGTACCGCCATCCGACTGCTGTCCGGACGGGCGGGCATGGAGCGCCGGTACGCCAAGGACCTGCGGGCGCGCTCCGCCGACGAGGGGGAGCAGGGCGTCCACGACCCGGATGCGATCACCGACTCGGTGGACGTCCGGGCCTTCGCCGTGTCCCAGACCCGTCCGCAGACCCAGGCGCCCGTACCGCCCCTCCCGGACGAGCGTCCGGAACCGGGCCGCGGCGGGCGGGCCCCGCAGGAACGCGGCGAACCGCACGCGCCCGAGGGGGCCGCCCCGCGCGAGGAGCGGCCGTCCGGCCGGGGCGAACCGGCCGCCGCCCGCGGTCCCGCCGCGCAGGGCCGCGTCCCCGCCGCGCGCCGCCCCACGGACGCCGCCCGCCGGGACCGCAACGCGCAGGCCGCCGCCGAGCGTGCCCGGCGCTCGAAGGTCCTCGCGCGCCGCCGGCGCACCATCACAATGCTGTTCCTCGCCTTCACGCTCGGCGCGGTCGTCGCCGCCGTCGGCGGGCTGGCGTTCCTCTGGGCGCCGGGCGTGCCCGCCGTGCTGCTCAGCGCCTACATCGCCTATCTGCGCTCCCAGGAGCGCCGCCGGTTCGCCTACCAGATGGACCGCCGCCAGGCCGAGGTCGCGGCGCAGCGGCTGCGCGAGCGGCGGCCCCGCCGCCGTCCGGTCACCGAAGAGGCCGACCCGGACGAACCGGAGGGCCCGGAAGCCGGCGCCGACACCGATCCCGGCCTGTCCGCGCTCGCCGCGGACCGGCGCGCGCTGGTCGAGCAGACCGACCACGCCGAGTGGGTCGACCAGCAGCGCGAGCGCAGCCGGCGGCCCGGTCAGGGCGGCGACAGCTGGGACCCGGTCCCCGTCCCGCTCCCCACGTACGTGACCGCCCCCGTCGCGCCGCGCGCCTCCGGGGACGTCGACCTCGGCGCCCCGGACACCTGGAGCTCCGCCCGCTCCAGCGCCGTAGCGGCCGAGGAGAGGCGGGCGGCGGCCGAGGAGCAGGAGCCACCGGCGGCCGACGACCGGGACGAGGACGACAGCCGCACCGACGCCCGCCGCGCCGCCTCCGCCCGCCGCTCCCGCGAGCGCGGACGCACCCCGCTGTTCGACCAGTACGAGGACGGCGACCGCCCCAAGGCCGCGAACGAATAGCACTCGGCCAACGGATTTTTGAGCACCCCGATCGGGATGCTAAAGTTTCACTCGTTGCAAGGGCCTGTGGCGCAGTCCGGTAGCGCACCTCGTTCGCATCGAGGGGGCCAGGGGTTCAAATCCCCTCAGGTCCACGCAACGAAGCCCCGACCGGGATCTCCCGGCCGGGGCTTCGACTTGTTCGGGCTGTCAGCCGGCACCGGTCATGTCCAGCACCTTGGCCGCGTCCGGAGGTCTCACGTCCAGCGGTTCGTCGAAGGCGCTGAAGGACGTGGTGACGACGCGCTCGTCGTCCTTGTGGACGACCTTGAGGATGTACGGCTTGCCCTCGGCGGCGATGGAGAAGGTGAAGGAGCCGTCCTCGCCGTCGGCCACCTCCAGCGAGGTCGCCGGTATCCCGTCGACCTCGGTCGGACCGCCCTTCTCGTCCGCCTCGCCGAACGAGGCGAACTCGTACGTGCACTGCGCGAGCCCGTCCCCCGGCACCGACTCGCTCGCAGGCGTCTTGATCCAATGCTCCTGCTGGCCCGTGCCGGGCCTCCGCTTGCCGAACTTCTCCAGGTAGGCCCGGTTCGGGCGCACGTAGTCCGACCCGTCGATCCGGATCTGTTCCAGGCGGGAACCCGAGGCCCCGCTCGACGTGAACGTGCACGTGTCGTCGAGGTCGGTCGTGAGGCGGGTGGACAGCTCCCCGTCCTCGGTCGTCCTGTTGACTATGTCGACGGTCACCGATTTCAGCGCGTTCATCGTGGCGTTCGCGTCGTCGAGCAGGTGATCGGCGGAGCTCGTCTCCGTCTTGCCGTCGTCGGAACAACCGGTCACGGCGACTGCCGTCACCAGGCACGCCAGTGCCGCTGTCACAGCGGCAGACATTCTTCGCATGAGGCCCCCTCGGACGAGAAACGGATCGATCATGCCACGTGACCTGGGCGGGGCTGCCACGCGTGAAGCCCCGGCCGCGTGCAGCGGACGGGGCTTCGACGAAGGGGTGCTTCTGGGCCGCTACAGGTTCTTCGCGTAGCAGCGGCTGTCCTCGTGGAAGCGGTAGTAGCCGAACTTCTCGCAGGGCTCGTAGCCGCTGGAGGTGTAGAGGGCGATGGCCTCCGGCTGCTTGGTGCCGGTCTCCAGGACCATGCGGACGCGGCCGGCGGCGCGGGCGTCCTCCTCCAGGGCGGCGAGGATGCGGCGGGCGAGACCTCTGCCGCGCATCTCCTCGACGACGTACATGCGCTTCAGCTCGGCGTCGCCGTCCCGGTTGCCCTCCTCGTTGGCGTCCTGGACGCGCCAGCCGCCGGAGGCGACCGGGACGCCGAGCGCGTCGTAGGCGATCAGGTAGATGCCGTTGGGGGGACGGAAGTCCGCGGGGTCCATGGGGGTGGCGTCGCCGCCGTCGCCGTAGCGGATGTCGTACTCGGCCTGGACGGCTGCGTCCAGTTTCACGGCGTCGGGATGGTCGTAGGGGACCGGGCGGATTTCCATGACGAGTACCGTAAAACATGCCTGGACCTGCGCGTGTCGTATCGTGCCCTGGTGCTCACCGTGACCTCTGTCAACGTCAATGGACTCCGCGCCGCCGCCAAGAAGGGCTTCGTGGAGTGGCTCGCCGGGACCTCCGCCGATGTGCTGTGCCTCCAGGAGGTGCGGGCCGAGGCGGCGCAGCTGCCGGAGACGGTGCGGGAGCCTGAGGGATGGCACGTGGTGCACGCGCCCGCCGCGGCGAAGGGGCGTGCGGGGGTGTCCCTGTACACCCGGCGTGAGCCCGACAGCGTCCGGATCGGCTTCGGCTCGGCGGAGTTCGACGGCAGCGGGCGCTACGTCGAGGCTGACCTGCCCGGTGTGACGGTCGCCTCCCTGTACCTGCCGTCCGGCGAGGTGGGCACGGAGCGGCAGGACGAGAAGGTCCGCTTCATGGACGAGTTCCTCGCCTACCTCAAGGAGCTGCGGGAGAAGGCCGCCGCCGACGGGCGCGAGGTCGTCGTCTGCGGTGACTGGAACATCGCGCACGAGAAGGCCGACCTGAAGAACTGGCGCGGCAACACCAAGAACTCCGGCTTCCTGCCCGAGGAGCGGGAGTGGCTCTCCCGCGTCCTCGACCCGGCCGACGGCGGCTACGTCGACGTGGTGCGGGCGCTGCACCCGGACGTCGACGGCCCGTACTCGTGGTGGTCGTACCGGGGGCGGGCCTTCGACAACGACACCGGTTGGAGGATCGACCTGGCCGTTGCCACCCCCGGGCTGGCCGCGCGAGCGGTCAAGGGATTCGTCGAGCGAGCGGCCAGTCACGAGGAACGGTGGTCGGATCACGCGCCCGTGACGGTGGTCTTCGGGCAGTGAGGTCCTCGTGCGAGCACGCGGACGCGGACGCGAGACCACGCCGCGTGCTCACACGAAGCTTGTCGGACTCGGCTGTCCGATCGCGCGCTTTTCTCGGTGAGGGTGAGACGCTCACATGAGGTTGTCGCGTTTGCGCAGCCTCCGGTCCAGCGCCAGCGACAGCTCCGCGTCCACCACGCTGCGGGCCAGCGGGCGCAGGCGGTGGAGGGCCTCCTCCGGGGCGTGGCGGAGGATCAGGCCGGCGAAGAGGTCGGCGAGGGCGTCGGCGTGGGCGCGGACCTCCGCGCCGGTGCGGAGCACCTCGCCGAGCGGGATGCCCTCGCGGACCAGCGCCGCGGACACCTCCAGCAGACGGCGGCTGATGTGGACGATCTCCTCGCCGTCGACGCCCAGGTAGCCGAGGTCCAGGGCGGCGGCCAGGTTCTCCGGGGTGACCTCGCCCGCGAAGTGGTCGGCGAGCTCCTCGGGGGTGAGACGGACCGGGGTCTCCTCCGTGGGGACCTCCATGCCCAGCAGGTCGCCGACGCCGCGCCCGTTGTCGAAGGCCTCGGCCAGTTCCGCTATGCCGTTCAGGGTGTGACCGCGCTCCAGCAGCGCCGTGATGGTCCGCAGCCGGGCCAGGTGGTGGTCGTCGTACCAGGCGATGCGGCCCTCGCGGCGCGGCGGCGGGATGAGTTTGCGCTCGCGGTAGAAGCGCAGGGTGCGCACGGTGATGCCGGCGAGCCGCGCCAGTTCCTCCATGCGGTACTCGCGCCGTTCCGTGGGGGTGCCGCTGTCGTCCGTCACACCTGAACCCTAGGTCGTACCGGCGGTAACTTTCCTCGCACGCCCCCTACCCATGAGTACGGCACTGCTCTACGCTCCCCATTGCGCCAGTGTTCACTGGCATGGTTCTGAGCGATGCGCGGAGGCTTAGGGATGGCCGAGCACGAGCATGTACGGGTCGCGGTGATCGGGTCGGGATTCGGCGGACTGGGTGCCGCCGTACGGCTGCGCCGCGAGGGGATCACGGACTTCGTCGTCCTGGAGCGGGCCGGCGGCGTCGGCGGCACCTGGCGCGACAACAGCTACCCCGGGTGCGCCTGCGACGTGCCCTCCCACCTGTACTCCTTCTCCTTCGCGCCCAACCCCGACTGGCCACGCTCCTTCTCCGGCCAGGAGCACATCCGCGCCTACCTGGAGCGCGTCACCGACACCTTCGGACTGCGCCCGCACCTGCGTTTCAACGCCGAGGTGAAGCGCATGACCTGGGACGCCGAGCGGCTGCGCTGGGACATCGAGACCACCGGCGGCAACTGGAGCGCGGACGTCGTCGTCTCCGCCACCGGGCCGCTGTCCGAGCCCAAGCTGCCGGACGTGCCCGGTCTCGACACCTTCCCCGGCAAGGTGTTCCACTCCGCCCGCTGGGACCACGACTACGACCTGCGCGGCAAGCGCGTCGCCGTGATCGGCACCGGCGCCTCCGCCATCCAGATCGTCCCCTCGGTCCAGAAGCAGGTGGAGAAGCTCACCCTCTTCCAGCGCACCCCCGCCTGGGTGCTGCCCCGCATGGACCGGCCCATCGGCGCCGCCGAGCGCGCCGTGCACCGGGCGCTGCCCTTCACCACCAAGCTGCGCCGCGGGCTGCTGTGGGGCATCCGCGAGCTCCAGGTGCAGGCGTTCACCAAGCACCCGGGCGAGCTCGGCTTCGTCGAGCAGCTCGCCAAGCGGAACATGGCGCGGGCGGTCAAGGACCCGGCGCTGCGGGCCAAGCTCACCCCCGACTACCGCATCGGCTGCAAGCGGATCCTGCTGTCCAGCACGTACTACCCGGCCCTCGCGCAGCCCAACGTGGACGTCGTCGCGAGCGGGCTGACCGAGGTGCGCGGATCCACCCTGGTCGCCGCCGACGGCAGCGAGGCCGAGGTCGACGCGATCGTCTTCTCCACCGGTTTCCACGTCACCGACATGCCGATCGCCGAGCGGGTCGTCGGGCCCGAGGGCAAGACCCTCGCGGACGTGTGGTCGGGCGGCATGCAGGCGCTGCGCGGCGCCTCCGCGGCCGGCTTCCCCAACTGGATGACGATCATCGGCCCCAACACCGGCCTCGGGAACTCCTCGATGATCCTGATGATCGAGTCCCAGCTGAACTACATGGCCGACTACCTGCGTCAGCTCGACGTCCTCGGAGGCCGGGTCGCCCTCGACGCCCGCCCCAGCGCGGTCCGCGCCTGGAACCACCGGGTGCAGGAGCGGATGAAGCGCACGGTGTGGAACACCGGCGGCTGCACCAGCTGGTACCTCGACGCGAGCGGCCGCAACACCACCATCTGGCCCGGCACGACAGCCGAGTTCCGGCGCGCCACCCGCCGCGTCGACCTCGCCGAGTACGCCGTGCTGCGCGCCGCCGACGCGCAGCCGGGGGCCGGCGCGGAGAACGCGGAGGTGGCCGCATGAGCCGCCCCACCCCCGTCACCACCGGACGCTACGCACCGCCCGCCCCGGTGCGCGAACTGACCGCCACCTCCGCCGACGGCGCCCCGATCCACGTCGAGGTGCACGGGCCCGAGGGCGCGCCCGCCGTCGTCCTCGCGCACGGCTGGACCTGCTCGACCGCCTTCTGGGCCGCGCAGATCAGCGAACTCGCCGCCGACCACCGGGTGATCGCCTACGACCAGCGCGGCCACGGACGCACCCCGGCGAGCCCCGCGTGCAGCACGGACGCGCTCGCCGACGACCTCGAGGCCGTCCTCACCGCCACCCTCGCCCCCGGCGAACGCGCCGTGATCGCCGGGCACTCCATGGGCGGCATGACGGTGATGGCCGCCTCCGCCCGGCCCGCGTTCCGCGAGCACGCCGCCGCCGTCCTGCTGTGCAGCACGGGCAGCGCGCGGCTGGTTCCCGAGTCCACGGTGCTGCCGCTGCGTCCCGGCCGGGTCCGGACCTGGATCACCGGGCACATCCTCGGCAGCCGCGCCCCGCTCGGCCCGGTCACCCCAGCCGCCCGGCGCATCCTCAAGTACGCGACCATGGGCCCCGCTTCGGCACCCGCCATGGTGGAGGCCTGCGCCCGCATCGTGCACGCCTGCCCCCGCACCGTGCGCCACGCCTGGTCGCACGTGCTCGCCACGCTCGACCTCGACGCCGCCGTACGCGAGGTGCACGTGCCCGCGGAGATCGTCGTCGGGACGGCCGACCGGCTCACCCCGCCCGTGCACGCCCGTGCGCTCGCCGCCGCGCTGCCCGACTGCCGCGGCGTCACCGAGCTGCCCGGCGTCGGCCACATGACCCCCGTCGAGGCGCCCGACCTGGTCACCACGCGGATCCGGGCCCTCATCACCGCACACGTGAGTGCCCAACAGCCGTCCGTACCCGTCGAGGAGAGCGCATGAGCAGGGTCAGTCTCGAAGGAAAGGTCGCCGTCGTCACCGGCGCGGCGCGCGGGGTCGGGGAGCTGCTCGCCCGCAAACTCTCCGCGCGCGGTGTGAAGGTGGCGCTCGTCGGACTCGAACCGGACGCCCTGAAGGACGTCTCCGCCCGGCTGCACAGCGACAGCGACCACTGGCACGCGGACGTCACCGACCCCGAGGCGATGGCCCGGGTCGCCGCGGAGGTGCGCGAGCGCTTCGGCCGGGTGGACATCGTGGTCGCCAACGCCGGTGTGGCGACGGGCGGCCCGTTCACCGAGTCCGACCCGGACGCCTGGCGGCGGGTCATCGAGGTCAACCTGATCGGATCGGCCGTCACCGCACGGGCGTTCCTGCCGCTGCTCGCCGAGAGCCGCGGCTACCTGCTGCAGATAGCGTCCCTCGCCGCGATCACCCCGGCGCCGATGATGACGGCGTACTGCGCCTCCAAGTCCGGTGTGGAGGCGTACGCGCACGCGCTGCGCGCCGAAGTCGCCCACCGGGGCGTCAAGGTGGGCGTGGGCTACCTGTCGTGGACCGACACCGACATGGTGCGCGGCGCCGACCAGGACGACGTCATGCGGGAGTTGAGGCAGCGGCTGCCCTGGCCGGCCAACAAGACCTATCCGCTCGGGCCCGCCGTGGACCGGCTCGTCGCCGGCATCGAGCGGCGCTCCGCGCACGTCTACGGGCAGGCCTGGCTGCGCGGCATGCAGGGCGTCCGCGGCTACCTCCCCGCCCTCATCGGCACGGTGGGGCAACGGGAGATGAAGCGGTTCGGGCACCGGCTCGACGGGCTGCGCATCGGCCTGGTCGGGGCGGGCGGCAGCGCCGACGAACAGCATCGCGCTACGGTGCGTGACTGATCGACATGCGCAGGGTAACCGCCCGTGTGAATCTGGTCGGGCAAGTTCCCCACCCACAACGGGAGTGAACCCTCATGGGTATGAAGGACCAGATGCAGGAGAAGGCCGGCCAGTTCCAGGAGCAGGCCAAGCAGCGCGCCCAGCAGGGCAAGGAGCAGCTGCAGAACCGCGGCCGCCGTCGGGAGGACGAGCAGGACCCGCAGCGCCGCCGCGAGTCCGAGGAACGCTTCGACCAGGACCGCGAGGTCTGACGTCGACGCACCCGGGCAGTGACGTGCCGTAGGAAGGGGTGCCCCTGGCGAAGGGGGCACCCCTTTCTCGCGCCCTCAGCGGCTGCGCGGCGGCAGCTTCGGACGCGACCGGTCGGGCACGTCGGCGTATCCCGGGGCCGAGGCGGGCGGTTCGGCCTCCAGCAGGTCGAGCGCGAGCCGTACGGCGTCGTCCAGGACCGCGTGCCGGCCCTCGGCCCAGTCCAGCGGGGTGCGCAGCGCCTCCAGGTCGGGGTCGACGCCCCGGTTCTCCACGGACCAGCCGTACGCGTCGAACCAGGCCGCGTTCATCGGCACCGTGATCACCGTGCCGTCCCCGAGCCGGTGCCGGCCGGTCATGCCGACCACCCCGCCCCAGGTGCGCTGCCCCACCACGGGCCCCAGCTCCAGCAGCTTGAACGCGGCCGTGATCATGTCGCCGTCGGAGCCGGTCGCCTCGTCGGCCAGCGCGACGACCGGTCCGCGCGGCGCGTTGGAGGCGTACGACACGGGCTGGGCGTCGCGGGTGAGGTCCCAGCCGATGATGGTGCGGGTCAGCTTCTCCACCACGAGCTCGCTGATGTGGCCGCCCGCGTTGCCGCGCACGTCCACGATGAGCGCGGGCCGGGACATCTCCATCCGCACGTCCCGGTTGAACTGCGCCCAGCCGGAGCCGCCCATGTCGGGGATGTGCAGATACCCGCAGCGGCCGCCGCTCAACTCCCGCACGACGGCACGGCGTTTGGCCACCCAGTCCTGGTAGCGCAGGGGTGTCTCGTCGGTCAGCGGGACGACCGCGACCCGCCGCGGCGGGCCTTCGCCGTCCGGTACGAAGGTCAGCTCGACGGTGGTGCCGCCCGCCGCCGCGAGCAGCGGGTACGGCCCGGCGACGGGGTCCACCGGGCGGCCGTCGACATGGGTGAGGACCGCGCCCTCGCGGATGCCCGCGCCGGCCAGCGGGGAGCGGGCGCGGGAGTCGGAGGAGTCGCCGGGCAGGATCCGCTTCACCGTCCAACCGGCCTCCCGGTGCACCAGGTTGGCGCCGAGCAGGCCTTGGCGGCGCTGGTAGTGCGGGGGCCCCTCGTTGCGGCGTGCGGCGGTGACGTAGGCGTGCGAGGTGCCCAGTTCGCCGAGGACCTCGCGCAGCAGGTCGGCGAACTCGTCGGGGGAGGCCACCCGTTCGACCAGCGGGCGGTACTGCTCCAGCACACCGTCCCAGTCGATCCCGCACATGTCCGGCTCCCAGAAGTAGGCGCGGATCAGCCGCCCCGCCTCCGCGTACGCCTGGCGCCACTCGGCCGCCGGGTCCGCCTCGTGCTTGACGCGGCGCAGGTCGATCCAGACCGTGGAGTCGCCGTCGCCCCGCTCGGTGGCGGGCGCCGCGCGCAGCTCGCCCTCGTCGACCACGACCAGCCGGGTGCCGTCGCCGCTCACCGCGAAGAAGTCGAGGCCGCCGACGAGTTCGGACTTCTTCGCCTTGGGGACGTCGAAGTGCTCCAGGGTGGGCCGGCCGCTGGTGTCGTCGGGGTTGGCGAACGTCTCGCCGAGCGCGCCCGAGATCGGCCAGCGCAGCCACACCAGCCCGCATCCGGCGACCGGGTACAGCCCTGAGTACTTGGAGGCCGCCACCGGGAAGGGAGTGACCCTGCTCTCCAGGCCCTCCGCCTCCACGGTGACCGTGCCGCCCTCCTCGCCCTCCTCCTCCAGCGGGTCGAGCCCCCCGGCGGCGGGCCGCCCCTCCGGGTTCAGCGCGAACGGCGAGGGTGTCGCAGACGACAGCGGCACCAGGTACGGGCGACAGCCCAGCGGGAAGGACAGGTCGCCGGTGTGCACGTCGTACACCGGGTCGAAGCCGCGCCAGGACAGGAACGCCAGGTAACGGCCGTCCCGGGTGAAAACCGGGTTCTCGTCCTCGAAGCGGCCGCCTGTGACGTCCAGGACCAGCCGGTCCTTGATCCGTGCGAGCTTGATCTGCCGCAGCGACCGTCCGATCACCGGGTGGGACCAGGCCAGCCAGGCGCCGTCGGGGGAGAAGGCGAGGTCGCGCACGGGGCCGTTTCCGGAGTGGATCAGCTCGGTGACCTCCTGAGCCGTCCCGTCCGTCGCCTCGTCGGTGTCCACCAGCAGCAGCCGCCCGTCGTGCGCGGCGACCGCGAGACGCTGCCCCTCGGGGTCGGCGACCATCTCCAGCACCCGGCCCAGCTTCCCGGCGGCCAGCCTCCGGTGTGCGCGGGGGCCGGTCGCCCGGGGCAGCGAGGCGATCTCCACGGCGTCCTCGCCCTCGGCGTCCGTGACGTACGCGATCTGGCCGCCCGCGCCGAGCATCTCCGGCAGCCGCACCCGTACGCCCGGGGTGTCGGTGAGGGTGCGGGCGGGGCCGTCGCGGTGGGTGAGCCAGTACAGGCTGCCGCGTACCACGACCGCGCTGGCCCGGCCGGTCTCGTCGACGGACAGGCCGTCCAGGTGCTGCGCCGTGGGCACCTGGTAGGGGCGCCGGCCGGAGCGCGGACCGCTCAGCCGCACGTCCAGCCGGCGCGGCTGTGAGCCGGGCGACAGGTCGTCCACCATCCACAGGTCGCCGGCGCACTGGTAGACGACGCGGGTGCCGTCCGTGGCGGCGTGCCGGGCGTAGAAGGCGTCGTGGTCGGTGTGGCGGCGCAGGCCGGTGCCGTCATGGGCGCAGGAGTAGAGGTTGCCGATGCCCTCGTGGTCGGAGAGGAAGGCGATCCGGCCGCCGACGAACATCGGCGAGTGCAGATGACCGTCGAGTCCTTCCAGCAGACGGTGGCCGTGCAGCCAGAGCCGGCCGGTGGCGCCGCCCCGGTAGCGCTTCCAGGACGCCGGTTCGTGCGGCGGGGTGCCGGTGAGCAGCAGCGACCTGCGCTCGCCCGCCAGGTCGGCGACCTGGATGTCGGAGACCGGGCCCCAGGGCAGCTTGCGTCCGGGGCTGCCGTCCAGGCCGAGCTTGTAGGCCCAGGTGAAGTAGGAGAAGGGCTCGCCGTGCGAGGTGACGGCGAGGATCGCCTCGTGCCCGTGTTCGTCGGGCGGGGCCCAGCCGCAGACCCGGGTGTCGGAGCTGCCCCAGTACGTCAGCCGCCGGCCGGGGCCGCCGTCCACCGGCGCCAGGTGCACCTCGGGGTCCAGGGTGCGCCAGCTGGTGTACGCGATGTGGCGGCCGTCGGGGGAGAAGCGGGGGTGGCCGAGCTTGGTGCGGTCGGCGGTGAGCCGCCAGGCGCGGCCCGCACCGTCCAGCGGGGCGAGCCAGAGGTCGTCCTCCGCCACGAAGCACAGCAGGTCGTCCTTGAGGTGCGGCAGACGCAGATAGGTCACCCTCCCCATGCTTTTCCGGGGGACGGACCGCAGCAACTTATGCCGAACCGACAACCGTGACGCACACCACGTACGAAACGGTTTCGTTTCGCTACTCGTGCGTTGTACCGTCGTCTTGTACGAAACCGTGTCGTTTCTTTGACGCGGTGGGACCGGAGCGGAAAGGTGGTCGGCATGAGTGACAGCGCGACGTCACGTCGCAGCCGGATCACCCCCGAGCGCGAGGCCGAGCTGTACGGGGCCGTGCTCGACCTGCTCCGTGAGGTCGGTTACGACGCCCTCACCATGGACGCCGTGGCCGCCCGCACCCGGTCCAGCAAGGCCACGCTCTACCGCCAGTGGGGCGGCAAGGCCGAGCTGGTGGTCCGGGCGATGCACAGCCAGAAGCCGGGCAGCATCGCCGACGTGGACACCGGGTCCCTGCGGGGTGACCTGCACACGATCATCGGCCGCGAGGACGACTGCGTCATGGCGGAGAACGTCGCTCTCATGCGCGCGCTCGCCATGGCGGTGCACCAGAACGACGACCTGCGCCAGGCGCTCCGTGAGTGGCTGGTGGAGCCGGAGGTCGAGGAGTTCCGGCGGATCGTCGACCGCGCGGTCCGACGGGGCGAGGTCCGCGCGGACTGCCCGGCGCTGGACTACATCGTGCACATGCTGGTCGGGGCGTTCGCCACCCGGACACTGATCGACGAGCAGCCGCCCACGCAGGCTTTCCTCACGTCGTACATCGACGCCGTGGTACTCCCCGCCCTCGGAGTCGCCCCAGCCGACTGACCCCCAGTCGCACCGAGACAGCCACCTCCTGACGTATCCGCTCACGCCGTCGGGCTGATCCTTCCTGCCCTGAAACATCCACGACCTGACCGGGAGCACGCCCTCGTGGCCACATTCCTGTACCGACTCGGCCGGTTCTCCTTCCGGAAACGGCACGTCGTCGCCCTCTTCTGGGTGGCGCTGCTGGCGCTCGCGGGCGCCGGCGCGGCCGGCGCGCCCGCGGCCGGCAACTCGTCCTTCTCCATCCCCGGCACCGAGGCCCAGAAGGCCTTCGACCTGCTGGACGAACGGTTCCCCGGCGCCAGCGCCGACGGAGCAACCGCCCGCGTCGTCTTCAAGGCGCCCGACGGCCAGAAGATGACCGACCCCGGCAACAAGGCGGCGGTCCAGGACACCGTCGACGAGCTGTCCGGCGGCGCCGAGGTCACCCAGGTCACCGACCCGTACCAGGGCGGCGGCGTCAGCCAGGACGGCACGGTCGCCTACGCCTCCGTGACCTACGAGGTCCCCGGCATGGAGCTGGAGGAGTCCTCCCGGGAGGCACTGAAGGCCGCCGCCGAGGACGCCCGCGACTCCGGGCTGACCGTCGAGATCGGCGGTGACGCCCTCCAGGCCGTCCCGGAGACCGGCTCCGCCGAGATCATCGGCATCGGGGTCGCCGCGGTCGTCCTCGTCATCACCCTCGGCTCGCTGCTCGCCGCCGGACTGCCGCTGCTCACCGCGATCGTCGGCGTCGGCATCGGCGTCGCGACCATCACCGCGCTGGCGAGCACGCTCGACCTGGGCTCCACCACCTCCATCCTGGCCTCGATGATCGGTCTCGCGGTCGGTATCGACTACGCCCTCTTCGTGGTCTCCCGCTACCGCGCCGAACTCGCCGAGGGCCGCGAACGCGAGGAAGCGGCCGGACGGGCCGTCGGCACCGCCGGTTCCGCCGTGGTCTTCGCCGGTCTGACCGTCGTCATCGCCCTGGTGGGCCTGTCCGTCGTCAACATCCCGATGCTGACGAAGATGGGCATCGCCGCCGCAGGCACGGTCGCCGTCGCGGTCCTCATCGCCCTCACCCTCATCCCCGCCGTGCTCGGCTACGCCGGCCGCCGTGTCCGTCCCGCGGGCGAGAAGAGCAAGCTGCTCGGCGGCGGACGCGCCACGGACAAGGCGGACAAGCCCAACATGGGCACCCGCTGGGCGAGCTTCGTCGTCCGCCGCCCGCTGGCCGTGCTGCTGCTCGGCGTCGTCGGCCTCGGCGCCGCCGCGGTCCCGGCCGGCTCCCTGGAGCTGGGCCTGCCCGACGACGGCTCCCAGCCGACGTCCACCACGCAGCGCCGCGCCTACGACCTCCTCTCCGAGGGCTTCGGCCCCGGCTTCAACGGCCCGCTGGTGGTCGTGGTCGACGCCCAGGGCAGCGACGACCCGCAGGCCGTCTTCCAGCAGGCCGGCGACGAGATCAAGGCGCTCGGCAACGTCGTGAACGTCGCCCCCGCCGCCCCCAACAAGGCCGGCGACACCGCGACGATCGCCGTCATCCCGGACGCCAAGCCGTCCTCGGCCGCCACCGAGGACCTGGTCCACGACATCCGGGCCGCCGGCGCCGACATCAAGGACGGCACCGGCGCGGAGGTCCTCGTGACCGGCGCCACGGCGATGAACATCGACGTATCGCAGAAGCTGAACGACGCGCTGGTGCCGTACCTGGTGCTGGTGGTCGGACTCGCGTTCCTGCTGCTGATCGTGGTGTTCCGCTCGATCCTGGTCCCGCTGAAGGCGGCCCTCGGCTTCCTGCTCTCCGTGCTGGCGGCCCTCGGCGCGGTCGTCGCGGTCTACCAGTGGGGCTGGCTGTCCGGCCTGATGGGCGTCGAGGAGACCGGCCCGATCATGTCGATGATGCCGATCTTCATGGTCGGCGTGGTCTTCGGACTGGCCATGGACTACGAGGTCTTCCTCGTGACCCGCATACGCGAGGCCCACGTCCACGGCGAGAAGCCGGCGCAGGCCGTGGTCACCGGGTTCCGGTACAGCGCGCGGGTGGTGACCGCCGCGGCGGTCATCATGATCGCGGTGTTCTCCGGGTTCATCGGGTCCAGCGACTCCATGGTCAAGATGATCGGCTTCGGCCTCGCGATCGCCGTCCTCTTCGACGCGTTCGTGGTCCGCATGGCCATCGTCCCGGCCGTCCTGGCGCTGCTCGGCGCCAAGGCCTGGTGGCTGCCGAAGTGGATGGACCGCGCCCTGCCCAACGTGGACGTGGAGGGCGAGAGCCTCGCCGCGCACGCCGGCGCGGCGGACAAGGACGACGAGGACAAGGAACTCGTCCGGGCCTGACCGCCCGGACGGTCACGACCAGCCGGTGAGGGCTCCGTGGGGACGGGGCGCCCTCACCGGCTTCCTCGTTCCCGTCCGCCGTGTCCGCCGCCCGGAACGAGGTCGCGTGCGCCGGGTTCCGGCGGTTACGGTGCCCCGCATGACCACTTCAGCCACCGGAGACGAAGGCTTCGCAGCCCACCCACGCTTCGCCGAGGCCCTGCGCGAACTGGGCCTCGAGGACGTGGTCGGCCAGGTCCGCCGCTTCCCGGACGCCACCCGCACCGCCGCGGAGGCAGCGGCGGCGGTCGGCTGCCAGCTCAGCGAGATCTGCAAGTCCCTGATCTTCGCCGCCGACGGCGACCCGGTCCTGGTCCTGATGGACGGCGCGTCCCGCGTCGACCTCGACCGGGTCCGCGAGGAACTCGGCGCGGGGCGGGTCACCCGCGCCAAGGCCGACGTCGTCCGCGAGACCACCGGGTACGCCATCGGCGGCGTACCCCCCTTCGGCCACCGCACCCGCACCCGCGTCCTCGCGGACCGCTCCCTCCTCGACCACCCCGTGGTCTGGGCAGCGGCAGGCACCCCCTACGCGGTCTTCCCGATGCCCCCGAAGGACCTGATCACCCACGCGGGCGCCACGCTGGTGGACGTCCGCGAACACGAGGCGTGAGGCCTCCGGTGACCGCGGTGGTGAGACACCCCGCGGTCACCGGCGACAGGCCGGATGGAGCCGCGCAGCGCCGCACGGGCGCGTGCGGCGGGTGAGCTGAAGGCGCACCCTGGAATCAGAGGACATCCGGAGGTGATCCGTCATGATGCACACCGCAGTGGGATGGCACATCGAGATGGAGTTCGTCGAGGACGACCAGCACACCCGCGCGGTCGCGATGGTCAGGCTGCCCGACGGGTCCGAGGTGCGCGCCCACGGGCACGCGTCCCGGCACTACACCGACTCCAATCAGCCGCGGGTCGGGGAGGAGATCGCCGGCGCCCGGGCCCTCAACGAACTCGCCATGCAGATGCTCGACAAGGCGCACCGCGAGATCGACGACGCGTCCGGCCGCGTCTCGCACCCGATCCACGTCTAGGGTCTCTCGTTTGGATCAGGCCGGATCAGGGAGCGGGGTCCGGTGCCGTGCGTCGCAAGGCCGGGGTCCGGTGCCGTGCGTCGCAAGGCGGAGGAGGGCGGCAGGGCGGAGCCCTGACAACCGACGACAACGCGGCGAGGCGCGGTGCCAGGGCCCGCGAGCCCGGCCTGATCCGAACGAAAGGTCCCTAGGCACGGCCAGGCGCGTCCGGGGGCAGCCGCACGCCCTCCCGAACCGCGCGGATCAGCGCCTGGGCCCTGGGATCCGCGGTGACCGTCCTGCGGAAACCGTTGGTGACGTAGCCGAGGGCGACGCCGGACTCCGGGTCGGCGAAGCCGAGGGAGCCGCCGCGGCCGGGGTGGCCGAAGGAGCCCGGGGCCAGGAGCGGGGAGGCGCTGCCGTGCAGCATGTAGCCGAGCCCGAAGCGGGTGCCGACCACCAGGACACGGTCGGGACCCGCCGACTCCTGCGCGCGGGCGCGCTCCACCGTGTCCGGGGAGAGCAGGCGCACCCCGTCGACCGGGCCGGTGAGTGACGCGTAGAAGCGGGCCAGCCCGTCCGCCGTCGCGATTCCGTTGGCGGCGGGCAGGGCGGCCGCGTGGAAGGCGGGGTCGTTGTGGTCCGGGGACGGGTGGATCGCGGCGAAGGCGCGGCGGGTGAGGGAGTCCGGGTCGGTGTAGGCGGCGGTGACCGACCGCTTGGGCCGGGCGCGCAGCGCCCCCGACGGCTCGGGCGCCGCGACCTTGCCGACCCGCCCGACGCGGTGCGCCTCGGAGGCCGGAAGGCCCACCCACAGGTTCAGGCCCAGCGGAGCCGCCATCTCGGACGCGATCCACTCCCCGGTGCCCTTCCCGGTCACCCGGCGCACCAGCTCGTCCACCAGCCAGCCGTACGTCAGCGCGTGGTAGCCGTGGTCGGTGCCCGGCTCCCACACGGGGGCCTGCGCGGCGACCGCCTCGGCGGCCCGTACCGGGTCGGTGGCGTCGGCGAAGCTCAGCGGACGGTCCAGCACGGGGAGGCCCGCGCGGTGCCCGAGGACGTGCCGGACCAGCACGCCCTCCTTGCCGTGCGCCTTGAACTCCGGCCAGTACCGGCCGACCGGCGCGTCCAGGTCGAGCAGGCCCCGCTCGTGCAGCATCAGCACCGCGGCGGCCGTGACCCCCTTCGTCGCCGACCGCACGACCTGCGCGGTGTCCCGCTGCCAGGGCGCGTCGCCGTCGACGTCCTTCGTCCCGGCCCACAGGTCCACGACCCGATGCCCGTCCCGGTACACGGCGAGCGCCGCCCCCCGCTCCCCGAGCCGTTCGAAGTTCCGGGCGAACGCCTCCCGGACCGGTTCCCAACCGCCGGCCACCGTGCCGTGCACTTCGACGCCCATGTCCCGTCGTTCCTTCCACTCGCCTGCGACAGTGGGAGCAACCACACCGCCGCGCCTGCGATTCCGGGGCGCGGCGCGCCCGTCACCCACGGCCGGGCGGTGCCGGCACGGAACGCGGGTCGAAGCCGTACGGCAGTTCCAGGCGGTGCGCCCGCATGAGGCCGTCGTCGGCGAGCAGGTCCCCCGTCGGGCCGTCCGCCGCGATCACCCCGTCGCTGAGGACCAGCGCGCGCGGGCACAGCTCCAGCGCGTACGGCAGGTCGTGCGTGACCATCAGGACGGTGACGTCCAACGAGCGCAGGATGTCGGCCAGTTCACGGCGGGACGCCGGATCGAGGTTGGAGGACGGCTCGTCCAGGACGAGGATCTCCGGCTCCATCGCGAGCACGGTCGCCACGGCCACCCGGCGCCGCTGCCCGAAGGAGAGGTGGTGCGGCGGGCGGTCCTTGAACTCCGCCATGCCGACCCGCTCCAGGGCGCGGTCCACGCGCGCCTCCAGCTCGGCCCCCTTCAGCCCGGCCGCCGCCGGACCGAACGCCACGTCCTCCCGCACCGTCGGCATGAAGAGCTGGTCGTCCGGGTCCTGGAAGACGATCCCGACCCGGCGCCGGATCTCCGCCATGTTCCGCCTGCCGACCTCCAGGCCGGCCACGCGCACGGTGCCCGCGCCGCCGGTGAGGATGCCGTTGAGGTGCAGGACCAGGGTGGTCTTGCCGGCGCCGTTCGGCCCGAGCAGCGCGACCCGCTCGCCGCGCCCGATGGTGAAGTCCACGCCGAACAGGGCCTGATGGCCGTCGGGGTAGGCGAACGCGAGGCCGGAGACCTCCAGGGAAGCAGTACTCACAGGGTCCATCCCAGCAGACACACGACGAGGGCGGCGCAGGGGAGGGCCAGGGCGTACGACCACTGCGCCCGGGACGCCGCCACCTCGTCGATCACCGGCACGACCCCGGTGTAGCCGCGGCTCACCATCGCCAGATGGACGCGCTCGCCGCGTTCGTAGGAGCGGATGAACAGCGCGCCCGCCGACTTGGCGAGCACGCCCCAGTGCCGTATCCCGCGCGCCTCGAAGCCCCGGGACTCGCGGGCGATCCGCATGCGGCGCATCTCGTCGGTGATGACGTCGCCGTAGCGGACCATGAAGGACGCGATCTGCACCAGCAGCGGCGGCAGCTTGAGCCGCTGGAGGCCGTGCAGCAGCTCCCGCAGTTCGGTGTTGGCGGCGAGCAGGACGGACGCGGCGACGCCGAGGGTGCCCTTGGCCAGCACGTTCCAGGCGCCCCACAGGCCGTTCACGCTCAGCGACAGCCCGAGGACGTCGACCCGCTCGCCCTCGGCGACGAACGGCAGCAGCACGGCGAACGCGACGAACGGCACCTCGATCAGCAGCCGCTTCAGCAGGAAGCCGGCCGGCACACGCGCCGCGTACGCGACCGCGGCGAGCAGCACGGCGTACGCGCCGAACGCCCACATCGCCTCGCGCGGCGTGGACACGACCACGATCACGAAGGCGAGCACCGCGGCGAGCTTGGTGTGCGGCGGCAGGGCGTGCACGGGGGAGTGGCCGTGCCGGTAGAGCCGGTGGGAGTGACCCGCGCCCACGTCAGACGCTCGTGCCGGCGGGGGAGGTGTCCTCCGCCCGCTCGTCGGCGGCGCGCCGGCGGCGGACCGCCCAGAACACGCCCGTGCCCGCCACGACCGTCACGCCGACGCCGATCACGCCCGCGAGGCCGCCGGACAGCCGGGCGTCGTCGACGTCCTTCACGCCGTAGTCGGCGAGCGGGGAGTCCGCGACCGCGTGCTCCTCCGCCTGCTTGTCGATGCCGTGGTCGGCGGCGACCTTCTCCAGGCCGTCCGGGTTCGCCGAGGCGTAGAAGCTCACGAACCCCGCGAGCATCAGCGAGGTGACCAGGCCGGCGATCCAGACCTTGCGCGGGGAGCGCGCGGCGGCCGGGACGGGCTCCGCGGTCTCCGGGGCGTCGACCAACTCGCCGTTCACCCGCAGCTTCAGCTTCTGACCCAGCCCGCGCGCGCCGTGCACCAGGTCGGGGCGTACGGCGATCACCGCGCCGACGGTCAGCGCGGTGATGGCGGCCTCGCCGAGGCCGATGAGGACGTGCACGCCGACCATCGCGGTGGCGACCTTGCCGATCGACACGTCGGTGGTGCCGCCCACCGCGTACAGCAGCGTGAAGACGACCGCGGAGGCCGGGACGGAGACCAGGGCCGCCACGAAGGAGGCGGCGGTCACCGAGCGGCGGGAGCGCGGCAGCACCTTCACCAGGCCGCGGAACAGCGCGTAGGCCACCACGGTGGTGGTGATGGCCATGGTGGTGATGTTCACACCGAGCGCGGTGAGGCCGCCGTCGGCGAACAGCACGGACTGGAGCATCAGCACCACGGACACGCACAGCACACCCGTGTACGGGCCGACGAGGATCGCGGCGAGGGCGCCGCCGAGGAGGTGGCCGCTGGTGCCGGCGGCCACCGGGAAGTTCAGCATCTGCACGGCGAAGATGAACGCCGCGACCAGCCCGGCCAGCGGGGCGGTGCGCTCCGCGCCGCCGCTCGCGCCGGGGCGTGCGGTGTCGTCGAGCTCGCGGCGCGCGCCGCGCAGGCTCACGGCGATCGTGCCGGCGGCGAGGACGCCGGCGGCGGCGGATACGGGGACGTCGATGAATCCGTCAGGTGCGTGCACGGACCCGATGATGTGTCCTCTTGCGAACCTTTCGCAAGAGCGAGTGGCTTGTTCTACGTCTCGTCGTACGTTCCGTCTACCTCATCTGTGATATAGGCCGCTCGGAAGCGCGGATTCCGATTTGGGTGCACGATGGGACGGGGGTGGGTAAACGGCTGATAAGCCATGGATGCCTTGCCGGGGCGTACGACGCAGCGTAAGGGGCCCACCGATGTCCGTGATCGAGCAGTACGCGCGAGTCCACATCGTGACGGATGAGGATCCCCTGCTGGAGAGTCACGGGGCGGTCCCCGTGGTGCTGCGGTACGACCCCGAGCACGACCCCCGCCACGTCCGGGTGGACCTGCCCGGGACGCGGCCGCTCGAATGGGTCGTCGACCGGGACCTGCTGGAACACGGCCTCAAGGCGCCCGTGGACAGCGGCGGCATACGGGTCTGGCCGTGCGGCCGGGTGCAGGCGGTGGTGGAGTTCCACACGGGCCAGGGCCACTCGGTGGTCGAGTTCGACAGCAAGACCCTGTCCCGCTTCCTCCGCCTCACCCACACGACGACGGCCCAGCCGGTCCCCCACTGACCGCCCGGCCGGAGGACTGCTCGGGCGGAGGACTGCTCGGGCGGAGGACTGCTCGGGCGGAGGACTGCTCGGGCGGCAGGCGGCAGGCCACGGACGCCGTGCGCCGGGTCGCCCGCGTCGGCCGCATGCCCGTCCGCCCATGCCGGCCGCACCGCCCCGCGAGCGCGCCCGCGGCCACAGACACGCGCCTGGTACCTGCCGCACCCCGGCGAGGCGGGCCTCCCCGGCTGTCAGCACGGCATGACGGGGTGGCGGGCCGCCGGACAGTCGGCGGCCGGGCTCGGAAACGGTGGACCATGCCCGGTGACCGGCCGAAGCAAGGCGCCCGCCGGTCCGTACGGCGGCCGTCCGGTACAGCGCGGCCTTTTCGGTACGGCAGCCCTGTCCGGTACAGGCGCCTGTCCTGTACGGCAGCCTGTCCGGTACGGTCGCTTGTCCGGCACCGGCACCGGCACCGGCGGCGGCCCGGTCGCCTCCGCCGAAGGGCGCGGGGCGCCCCCGTAGCATGCCGCCCGGGGCGGGGGACCGCCCCGGGTCTCTCAGCCGCCCGCCTTCAGCAGGGCCGCCACGACCGGGCCCGCCGTGGAGCCGCCGTGGCCGGCGGACTGGACGACGGCGGCCGCCGCCAGGTCGCCGCGGTACGCGGTGAACCAGCCGTTCGGCTTCTTCTGTCCGTCCACCTCGGCCGAGCCCGTCTTCGCGCCGCGCTCACCGTCCACCCCGGCCATCGCCTCCGTGGCGGTGCCGGCGGTCGCGGTGTACGACATCAGCTCCCGCAGCTGCGCGAGCGTGCCCGCGGACAGGGTGCGCGGAGCGGTCGCCAGCTGACGTCCGTCGACCTCCGGCGAGACCAGGTACGGCTGGTGGAAGACACCCGCCTTCACCGTCGCCGACACCGACGCCATGTTCAGCGGGTTCATCCGCACCCCGCCCTGGCCTATCAGCGACGCGGCCATCGGGGCCTTCGACTGCACGGGCACCGCGCCGTCGAACGTGGACACCCCGACCTTCCAGTCGTTGCGGCCCAGCCCGAAGTAGTCCTGGGCGTGCTGGGTGAGGTCGTCGTCCTCCAGCTTCGGGGCCTGGCTGATGAAGGCCGTGTTGCAGGAGGCTGCGAAGCTCGCGCGGAACGTGCCGTCCTTGATCTGGAACTTGTCCAGGTTCTGGAACTTCCAGCCGCCGTAGCTGAAGTACTTGGGGCACGGGTGCTTCTTGTCGATCGACGCGAGGCCCTTCTCGATCAGCATCGAGGAGGTGACCACCTTCATCGTGGAGCCCGGCGCCAGCGACCCCTGGAAGGCGACGTTGAAGCCGCGCGAGGAGTTCGCCGCCGCGAGTATCTCGCCCGTCGACGGCCGCACCACCACCACCGAGGCCCGCTTCCGCTTCGCCACCTCGGCCTCGGCGAGCGCCTGCAGGGACGGGCTCAGCGTGGTCTTCACCGTGCCCGGCGTGCCCTCGCTCAGCTCCAGCAGGGTCGTGTCGGCCAGCTCCGCCTTCTTGGACGCCTCGCCGCGCACCACACGCAGCTCGACGCCGGCCTCGCCGCCCGCCTTCTCGCCGTACTTCTCGCGCAGCCCGTCCAGGACGGACCCCAGTGACGGGTACTTCTCGGTGGTCAGCTCACCGCCGTCGCGGTCCAGCGCCTTCACCGGCGGGGTGCCGGCCTCGCCGGTGACCAGCTTGTCGCCCTCCCGCAGCTCCGGGTGCAGCACGGACGGCCGCCAGTCGACGCGCGGCTCCCCGTCCCCGGCCCGCCGCACCACCGTCAGCGTGCTGTCGTACGTCAGCGGCTTCGTCGTCTGCTCGTACGACACCGTGCCCTTGAGGGCGAAGGTGACCGAATCCCGGGCGGGGGCGCCCGGAGTGAGGGCGAGGTCACGGACGCGGGCGTCCTTCACGTACGAGGCGAGCGCCGCCTTCGCGGCCACCGGGTCGTCGGTCGCGGCGGCGGCCTCGGCGACCTGCCCGGACTGCCAGGCGGTGAGGAACGTCTCGGCGGCGGCGGTGACCTCGTCGGCCGTCAGCGGGCCCGACTTCACGGTCTCCGCCTGGGAGGCGGAGTCCCCGCCGTCCCGCCCCGCGCCCTCGACGAGTGCGTACGCGCCGTAGCCGGCACCGCCCGTCAGCACGACCATCGCCGCGCCGATCACGACCGGTCTCATGTTCCGCCGTTCCCCGGCGCGCCCTCTGTTCCCCACTGGTGTCCGTCCTCCGTGCCCCGCCCCGGCCCCCCGCGGCCCGCGTGGCTCTCGATCGAGTCAAGGCCCCGTCGGCGCAGCCACGCCGACGACGGCCCCCACCCTAAAGTCCCGCCCGACGGGCCGTGCGCTCAGCCGCCCGCTCGTAGCACGGCTGCGACAATCGGCCCCGCCGCGTCGCCGCCGTGGCCGCCCTGCTGGGCCATCGCGGCCGCCGCGACGTCGTTGCGGAAACCGGTGAACCAGCTGTCCGACGTGGCGTTGCCGTCGACCTCCGCGGAACCGGTCTTCGCGCCGATGTCACCGCCCAGGCCGGACATCGCCTTCTGCGCGGTGCCCTGGGTGGCGGTGAGCCGCATCATCTCCTTGAGCTGGGCCGACGTCTCCGACGACAGGCCCTTCGCCTGCGCCAGCTGACGGCCGTCCAGCTCGGGGGAGACCAGATACGGCTGACGGAACGCACCCGTGACGGCGGTCGCCGTCACCGAGGCCATGTTCAGCGGGTTCATCTGCACCTGGCCCTGACCGATGGCGTTCGCCGCCCGGTCCGGGCCGCCGGACGCCGGCACGCTGCCGTCGAAGGAGGCGATGCCGGTCTTCCAGTCGTCCCGGCCGAGCCCGAACCGCTCCTGTGCCTCCCGGGTGAGCGAGGCGTCGTCGACCGGCTCCTCGTCGATCAGCTTGATGAAGGCCGTGTTGCAGGACCGCAGGAAACTGTTGGCGAGGGTGGCGCCCTCGTTCGGCTCCATGCCGGTGAGGTTCTTGAAGGTCTGGCTCTTCCAGACCGCGGTGTCCGTGCAGGGCGCGGGGCCGTTCATGGAGGTCACGCCGTTGTCGATGAGCATCGCGGCAGTGATGATCTTCATGGTGGAGCCGGGGGCGACCTGGCCCTGGAAGGCCGCGTTGAAACCGTCGCCGCGGTTGTTGGCCACCGCCAGGACCTCGCCGGTGCTCGGCTTCAGCGCCACCACCGAGGACTCCGGGAAGTCCTTCACCGCCTTCTCGGCGGCCGCCTGCACCCCGGCGCTGAGCGTCGTGCGCAGCTTGCCCGGCTCGCCGTCGGCGAGGGTGAGCAGCGGGGTGTCCGCCTCGTCGGTCGCGTGCCGGATCGACAGCTCGACGGCCGGACTGCCGCCCGCCTTGTCGCCGTACTTCTGCCGCAGAGTGTCCAACACCGGCCCCAGGGAGGGGTACTTCTCCCTCGTCAGCACGGTGCCGTCGCGGTCCACCGCCTCGATGGGCGGCTGCGCGGACTCCCCGGTGACGAGGGTGTCCCCGTCCTTCAGATCCGGGTGGACGACGGACGGCTCCCAGTCGACCAGCGCGCGGCCGGTGGTCTGCCCGCGCACGACCGTCAGGGTGCTGGTGTAACGCAGCGGCTTGGAGGCGCCGTCGGCGGATACGGTCGCCTTCACCGTGAACGGCACGGTGGCGCCGCGCGGGGCGCCCGGCGTGATGTCGACCCGCCCTATGCGCGCCTCCTCGCCGTACGCGGCCAGCAACGCGCCCGCGTCCTGCGCGTTGTTCGTGTACGAGGCGGCCTGCGTGGCCCGCCCCTTCTCCCAGGCGCCGAGGAACGCCTCGGTCGTCTCGCGCACCTCGTCCTCGTCGGGCGGCCCCGACCTGGGCGTGTCCGCGGCACTGGAGCCGCCCCCGCCGCCTCCCCCGCCGATCGCCGAGACGATGTTGTACGCCCCGTACCCCGCTCCGCCGACCATCACGGCGAACACGCCGCCGACGACGGCGACCTTGACCCCCTTGCCCATCGGGCATTCCTCCCCGGCCGGACCCCCGCGCCGTCTGAACACGTTCAAAAGCCCGGCACGCCCCGAACCCTACGGGCTGCCCGCGCCCAACGGGGCGGGAGCAAGGGATCGTTGTCCCAAAGAGACCCGCACCCGAGGGGGCACCGCGCCCCGGTCGGAGGGCCCGGAGGGCTAGACCCACGTGTCCAGCCACATCCGCGAGCGCCAGTCGTCGATCGGGATCGGGGTGCCCGTGTAGATCGGCCAGAAGTAGATGAAGTTCCAGACGACCAGGAGGGTGAGGACGCCCGCCGCTGTCGCTCCTGCCACGCGGCGGGTGTCCGTGGAGCGGGGCGGGCCGACGATCGCGCCCAGGAGCATCGCCACCGCCAGGCACAGGAACGGCAGGAAGACGATCGCGTAGAAGTAGAAGATGGTGCGTTCCTGGTAGAAGAACCAGGGGGCGTACCCCGCGGCGATGCCGCAGGCGATCGCGCCCGCGCGCCAGTCGCGGCGGAAGGCCCACCGCCACAGCACGTACAGCAGCGCCAGGCAGCCCACCCACCACAGCATCGGCGTGCCGATGGCGAGGACCTCCTGCGCGCACTTCTCGCCCGCGTCCACCGGGCAGCCGTCCACGCCGGGCGCGGGCGACTCGTAGAAGTACGACACCGGGCGGCCTGCGACGATCCAGCTCCACGGGTTGGACTCGTACGTGTGCGGTGAGGACAGGCCGACGTGGAACTCGTACACCTGGTTCTCGTAGTGCCACAGGCTGCGCCACCAGTCGGGGAACAGCCACGACCAGTCGCTCCCCCGCCCGTCGCGGGTGGCCCAGTCGCGGTAGTAGCCGCCGCTGCCGTCCGTCGCGGAGAGGATCCAGCCGATCCAGGACGCGAAGTACGTGAACACCGCCACCGGAACCGTCGAGAGGAACGCCCAGCCCAGGTCCCGCTTCAGGACCGCCAGCCGGGGCCGCACCGCGCCCGCGACCCGGCGCGCGCCGACGTCCCACAGCACGGACATCACACAGAACGCGGCCATGACGTACAGGCCGTTCCACTTGGTGCCGATCGCCAGGCCCAGCATCAGGCCCGCCGCGAGACGCCACGGCCGGAATCCGATCCGGGTGTTCTCGGCGACGTCCACGTCCGGGCGGGCCCGCCCGTCGGCGTCCACAGGCAGCGCGGCGGCCAGCTTCCCGCGGGCCTTGTCCCGGTCGATCAGCAGACACCCGAAGGCCGCCAGCACGAAGAACATCAGCACGCCGTCGAGCAGCGCGGTGCGGCTCATCACGAAGTGCAGCCCGTCCACCGCCATCAGCGCGCCCGCGAGGCAGCCGAGGAACGTGGAGCGGAACAGCCGCCGCCCGATCCGGCACAGCATCAGCACCGACAGGGTGCCGAGCAGCGCCGTCATGAACCGCCAGCCGAACGGGTCGAAGCCGAAGATCAGCTCGCCCAGACCGATCACGTACTTGCCGACCGGCGGATGGACGACGTACGCGGCGTCCGTCGGGATCGGGACGTTGCCGCCCGAGTCCAGGATGAGCCGGTTGACCTCCTTGTCCCAGTTCACCTCGAACCCGCGGTGGACGATCGCCCACGCGTCCTTCGCGTAGTACGTCTCGTCGAATATCACCGCCTTGGGGTGACCCAGGTTCCAGAACCGCAGCACCCCCGCCACCAGCGTCACCAGCAGCGGACCGCCCCACCCCGACCAGCGGACGAAACGGTCGGCGAGCAGCGGCGGCACACCGAGCGTCTTCCACAGCCGGCCCGAGGGCTCGGTGTACGGCGGGACCAGGCGGTCGCGGACGTCGCCCCTGACGGCGGACGGGCGGTGGCCGAAACGCCGCAGCCGGTGCTGCCACGTCTGCCGCTGCTCGAGCGGCGACTGCTCCTGGCGGGTGTCCGGGGAGGACGCGGTACTGGTCACCGCGCCATCGTAGGGAACGGCGCTGTGTGAGTCCCGCGCATGGGCGGTATGCCCCGCCTCCGTCCGCTCCTGGGAGGATGGACGCGTGACCGGAACCCTCGTACTCGCAGGCACCCCCATCGGCGACATCTCCGACGCGCCGCCCCGGCTCGCCGAGGAACTCGCCGGCGCCGACGTCGTCGCCGCCGAGGACACCCGGCGGCTGCGCCGGCTGACCCAGGCGCTCGGCGTCACCCCCAAGGGGCGGATCGTGTCGTACTTCGAGGGCAACGAGACCGCCCGTACGCCCGAACTGGTCGAGGAGCTGGCCGGCGGCGCGCGCGTGCTGCTCGTCACCGACGCGGGCATGCCGTCCGTGTCCGACCCCGGCTACCGGCTGGTCGCCGCGGCCGTCGAGCGGGACGTCCGGGTCACCGCGGTGCCCGGGCCGTCCGCCGTGCTCACCGCGCTCGCCCTGTCCGGGCTGCCCGTGGACCGCTTCTGCTTCGAGGGGTTCCTGCCCCGCAAGGCGGGGGAGCGTCTTGGCCGGCTGCGGGAGGTCGCGGACGAGCGCCGCACCCTCGTCTACTTCGAGGCCCCGCACCGCCTCGACGACACCCTCGCCGCGATGGCCGAGGTGTTCGGCGGTGAGCGCCGGGCCGCCGTCTGCCGCGAGCTGACCAAGACCTACGAGGAGATCAGGCGCGGGCCGCTCGCCGAGCTGGCCGCCTGGGCGGCGGAGGGCGTGCGCGGGGAGATCACCGTGGTCGTCGAGGGCGCCCCCGAGAAGGGCCCCGAGGAGTACGACGACGCCGAGCTGGTACGCCGGGTGCGGGTGCGCGAGGAGGCGGGCGAGCGGCGCAAGGAGGCCATCGCGGCGGTCGCGGCCGAGGCGGGGCTGCCGAAGCGGCAGGTCTTCGACGCGGTGGTGGCGGCGAAGAACGCCGGGAACGTCCGAGACGGCGGGGCGCGGTGACGGCCGGACGCCGCCCCTTCGCCATGACCGGACGTCGCCCCTTCGCCATGAGAAGGAAGGGCGTCGGTAAAGAGTCCGGGACGTTCGGGTAATCCACGGCCAATTCGGCGCCAATACTCCGTCCGTTCCCGTGTGCTCATGGCCGCCGGGGAGTCCACTGGTCGAAGGGGCGGGCACGGGCCCGTCCCGTCAGCGGACCGACAGGAGCCGGCATGACCGAGATCCCCGGACCGGGCGGACTGCGCGCGGGCGCCACCGCCGTCGTCACCGAGGCGTACGCCTTCGCCTGCATGCGCTGCGGGTACGGCTGGGAGCAGTCGTACGAGATAGAGCACCACGTCGACGCCGACGGCCGCACCTTCGTGCTGTACGTGGCGGACGGCCGGATCGTGCCCTCCCCGCTCAGCCGGCCCGCCTGCCGCAGCTGCGACGGGCATGTCGTACGGATCCTCCGCCCGGGCCGCGTCGCCTCGGCCCGCGACGCCGCCCACCGGGAGCGCCGGGTGCCGGCCGCCGGGCCGGTGGAGGCGCCCTGGGCGCCGGAGGGCTCCGCGCCGCTTCCGTAGGATCGGGGGCATGCCTGTCGACGACCGAGACAAGAACGCCGCGCCGCCGCTTCCGGAGCCCCTGCGGGTGCCGGTCGCGGACTCCCACACGCACCTCGACATGCAGTCCGGCACGGTCGAGGAGGCCCTCGCCAAGGCCGCGTCGGTGGGAGTGACGACCGTGGTGCAGGTCGGCTGCGACCTCAAGGGCTCCCGGTGGGCGGCGGAGACGGCCGCGGCGTACGACGCGGTCCACGCGACGGTCGCGCTCCACCCCAACGAGGCCCCGCGCATAGTCCACGGGGATCCTGGGGGCACCTCCCGGCCCTCTGGGGCTGGGGGAGGCTGGTCGCGGCAAGGGGCCCGTGAGCCCGGCGGGGACGCGGCGCTGGACGAGGCGCTCGCCGAGATCGACCGGCTGGCCGCGCTGCCGCAGGTCAAGGGCGTCGGCGAGACGGGCCTCGACCACTTCCGCACCGGTGAGGAGGGCAAGGAGGCCCAGGAGCGGTCCTTCCGCGCCCACATCGAGATCGCCAAGCGGCACGGCAAGACGCTCGTGATCCACGACCGCGACGCCCACGCGGACGTGCTGCGCGTGCTGAAGGAGGAGGGCGCCCCCGAGCGCACCGTCTTCCACTGCTACTCCGGGGACGCGGAGATGGCGGAGATCTGCGCCCGCGCCGGCTACTACATGTCCTTCGCCGGCAACGTCACCTTCAAGAACGCGCAGAACCTGCGGGACGCCCTGGCCGTCGCCCCGCTGGAGCTGGTCCTGGTGGAGACCGACGCGCCCTTCCTCACCCCCGTGCCCTACCGCGGCCGGCCCAACGCCCCCTACCTGGTGCCGGTCACCGTGCGTGCCATGGCCGCCGTGCGCGGCATCGACGAGGAGGCGCTGGCCGGCGCGCTGGGCGCCAACACCGCGCGCGCCTTCGGCTACTGACGGACCCGCGGCACGTGCACGTTCCGTAGTCGTGTCGCTTGGGGGAGTGACCGGTGCTCGGCTAGGTTCTGGGAGCCCCCTCGGGGGTTCCCGTGGCCAGCCCTGGAGCGTGTCGGCGTGAGCACCACCCTGCGGTTCGAGACGTATCAGAAGACGTGTCCGACGCACGCCGTGTGCGGCGGCATCCACGAGGCGGAGACCGTGCCCGCCCTGCCCCGCCGCGCACCCGCCCCCGCGCCGAGGCGGTCCGCGCACCGCCGCCCCGGACGGTACGCCGAACGGGCCGGGGCCGCGCGCCGACTGCTGCCGAAGGCGCTGGTCGTCGCGTTCCTCGCGGGCGGCACCAGCGCCTTCGTCGCCGAGGACAAAGGCGTCGAGCTGACCGTCGACGGCAGCCCCCGCACCCTGCACACCTTCGCCGACGACGTCACCGGGCTGCTCGCCGAGGAGGGCGTGCACACCGGGCCGCACGACGAGATCAGCCCCGCCCCCGGCACCGCCCTGGAGGACGGCGACACGGTCGAGGTGCGCCACGCGCGTCCGCTGCTGCTCACCCTCGACGGGACCCGGCAGCAGGTGTGGACGACCGCGGCCACCGTCCACGGGGCGCTGCGGCGGCTCGGCGTACGGGTCACCGGCGCCCATCTGTCCGTCCCGCCCGGCACCCCCGTCGGACCCGCCGGGCTCGCCGTGGAGGTCCGCACCGAACGCGCGGTGACCGTCCTCGCCGACGGACGGGCGCGCACCGTCCGCACCAACGCCGCGACCGTGCGGGAGGCCGTGCACCAGGCCGGGGTCACCCTGCGCGGACGCGACACCACCTCCGTCGCCCCCGGCAGCTTCCCGCGCGACGGCCAGACCGTCACCGTGCTGCGCATCACCGACGGCACGGAGGTCCGCGACGAGGAGATCCCGTTCACCGAGGAACGCATCGAGGACCCCGCGCTGGCCCACGGCACGGTGGTCGTCGACCGCGCCGGGCGGCCGGGGCTGCGCCGCCTCACCTACGCGCAGCGCACCGTCAACGGGGTCCGGCAGCGGCCCCGGCTGCTGAGCACGGACGTGGTGCGCGAACCCGTCGCGCGCCGGGTACGGGTCGGCACCCGGCCCGTCCCGATGTCCGTGCGCGGCGCGGACACGCTGGACTGGGACGCGCTCGCGCGGTGCGAGTCCGGTGGCCGGCCCGACGTCACCGACCCGTCGGGCACGTACGGCGGGCTGTACCAGTTCGACACCCGCACCTGGCGCGACCTCGGCGGCGCCGGCCGCCCCCAGGACGCGCCCCCGGCGGAGCAGACGTACCGCGCGAAGCGGCTGTACGTCCGCAGCGGCGCCGCCGCCTGGCCGCACTGCGGGGCCCGGCTGCGCGGGTGACGGCACCGGCGGCGACCGGGGCGTGCCCGCGCGCCCCGTACCCTTGTCCCGTGACCAGCCCCACCCCCGACGCCCTCCTGGGCCCCGCCGACGTCCGCGAACTGGCGGCCGCCCTCGGCGTACGGCCCACCAAGCAGCGCGGCCAGAACTTCGTCATCGACGCCAACACGGTCCGCCGTATCGTGCGCACCGCCGAGGTACGCCCCGACGACGTCGTCGTCGAGGTCGGCCCCGGACTCGGCTCGCTCACGCTGGCGCTGCTGGAGGCCGCCGACCGGGTCACCGCGGTGGAGATCGACGACGTGCTGGCCGGGGCGCTGCCCGCCACGGTCGCCGCCCGCATGCCGGAGCGCGCCGACCGGTTCGCGCTGGTCCACTCCGACGCGATGCACGTCACCGAGCTGCCAGGACCGGCGCCGACCGCGCTGGTCGCCAACCTCCCCTACAACGTGGCCGTACCCGTGCTGCTGCACATGCTCGAGACCTTCCCGAGCATCGAGCGCACGCTGGTGATGGTCCAGTCCGAGGTCGCCGACCGGCTCGCCGCCGCCCCCGGCTCGAAGGTGTACGGCGTGCCCTCGGTCAAGGCCAACTGGTACGCCGAGGTGAAGCGGGCCGGGGCCATCGGCCGCACCGTCTTCTGGCCCGCGCCGAACGTCGACAGCGGCCTGGTGTCGCTGGTGCGGCGCGCGGAGCCGCTGAAGACCACCGCGACCCGGCGCGAGGTGTTCGCCGTGGTCGACGCGGCCTTCGCCCAGCGCCGCAAGACGCTGCGCGCCGCCCTCGCCGGGTGGGCGGGCTCGGCCGCGGCGGCCGAGGCGGCGCTGGTCGCCGCGGGCGTCTCGCCGCAGGCGCGGGGCGAGTCGCTGACCGTCGAGGAGTTCGCGCGCATCGCCGAGCACAAGGACACCGAGCACAAGGACACCGAGCACAAGGAGCGGGGCCCGCAGTGAGCGTCACCGTCCGCGTCCCCGCCAAGGTCAACGTCCAGCTCGCGGTCGGCGCGGCGCGCCCCGACGGCTTCCACGAGCTGGCCAACGTCTTCCTCGCGGTCGGCCTGTACGACGAGGTGACCGCCACCCCGTCGCCGGACGGACCGCGCATCACCTGCGAGGGGCCGGACGCCGCACAGGTCCCCCTCGACCGCACCAACCTCGCCGCCCGCGCCGCCCTGGCCCTCGCCGAGCGGTACGGCCGCACACCTGACGTGCACCTCCACATCGCCAAGGACATCCCCGTCGCGGGCGGCATGGCCGGCGGCAGCGCGGACGGCGCCGGCGCGCTGCTGGCCTGCGACGCGCTGTGGGGGACGGGTGCCTCGCGCGAGGAACTCCTCGACATCTGCGCCGAGCTGGGCAGCGACGTGCCCTTCAGCTTGGTGGGAGGGGCCGCGCTCGGCACCGGGCGCGGCGAGAGGCTGACGGAGCTGGAGACCGGGGGCGCCTTCCAGTGGGTGTTCGCGATGGCCACACGGGGGCTGTCCACACCGGCGGTGTTCCGGGAGTTCGACCGGCTGGCGGAAGCGCGGGAGATCCCGGAGCCGGTGGCTTCGCAGGAGCTGCTCGGCGCGCTCGCCAAGGGTGATGCGGAAGCGCTCGCGGCCACCGTGTCCAACGATCTTCAGCCGGCGGCGCTGTCGCTGTTCCCGGAGCTGGCGGACACGCTGGCCGCGGGGCGCGCGGCGGGGGCACTGGCCTCGCTGGTGTCGGGGTCGGGGCCGACGACGGCGTTCCTGGCGCGGGACGCGGAGGCGGCGGAGGCCGTCGCGGCGGCGCTGCGAACCTCCGGCACCTGCCGAGACGTACGCACGGCGTCGGGGCCGGTGGCGGGGGCCACGGTGGTCTGAAGGGCTCAGGGCCGCACTTCCACCGGGCTCAGGTCGATGGCGATGGCGGAAGGCTTGTCGACCTTGATCCGGTCGCGGTGCACGCCCATGTGCACGTAGGACTGCGTCATCGGGTCGAGCTCGTAGACATGGACGAGGGGACGGCCGTTGGTTCCGTCCTGCTCCACGCGCCAGTAGTTCGGGATTCCCGCGAGGGCGTACTTGAGTGGTTTGGTCGTCCTGTCGCGGGACTCCGAATCGGGTGAGACCACCTCCACGACGAGCAGGACGTCCTCAGCCTGGAAACTGGTCTGGTCCAGCCCGGTGACGGCATCGGCCCGCACCACACTGACATCGGGTTCGGGGCCGTTGCGCTTGTCCAGGATCACGGCCATCTCCCGCTCGACACTGAACTCCGGGCCCAGGCAGCTGCGCAGTCCGTTGACCAAGAGGTCGATCACAAGGAAGTGGAAGCGACGCTGCGGACTCACGAAAACCAGACTCCCGTCGATCAGCTCGGTGTGCGGCGGGAGATCGGGCAGCGTGAACAGGTCGTCCACGGTGTAGCCGTCCTGCGGCGGCACCGGCCACCGGACGCGGTGCTTCACGGGTTCGGCGGTCATGATTCCTCCCATGGACGGGATCCTGCTGCCTGCCCCTTACCGTAGCCGCCCGTTTCCGATCACGTCATCACAAAGGGTGACCATCTCCTCGCGTCACGACCGCCCCCCGGCAGGGCCTACGCTGGAAAGCTGATCGATCCACCGGGCAGGAGCAAAATGGCCGTCAATCTGGTCAATGTCGAGAACGTCAGCAAGGTGTACGGCACGCGTGCGCTGCTGGACGGGATTTCGCTCGGCGTCTCCGAGGGGGACCGGATCGGGGTCGTGGGGCGCAACGGGGACGGCAAGACCACGCTGATCCGCATGCTGGCCCGGCTGGAGGAGGCCGACACCGGGCGGGTGACGCACTCCGGCGGGCTGCGGCTCGGCGTACTCACCCAGCACGACTCGCTCGACCCCGGGGCGACCGTCCGGCACGAGGTCATCGGCGACATGGCCGACCACGAGTGGGCGGGCGACGCCAAGGTCCGTGACGTGCTCACCGGACTGTTCGGCGGGCTCGACCTGCCCGGCTTCCCCAAGGGGCTCGACACCGTCATCGGACCGCTGTCCGGCGGCGAGCGGCGCCGCATCGCGCTGGCCAAGCTGCTCATCGAGGAGCAGGACCTGATCGTCCTCGACGAGCCGACCAACCACCTCGACGTCGAGGGCATCGCCTGGCTCGCCGAGCACCTGCGCAACCGCCGCTCCGCGCTCGTCTGCGTCACCCACGACCGCTGGTTCCTCGACCAGGTCTGCACCCGCATGTGGGACGTGCAGCGCGGCGTCGTCCACGAGTACGAGGGCGGCTACTCCGACTACGTCTTCGCCCGCGCCGAGCGCGAGCGCATCGCGGCCACCGAGGAGGCCAAGCGGCAGAACCTCGTCCGCAAGGAGCTGGCCTGGCTGCGCCGCGGCGCCCCCGCGCGCACCTCCAAGCCGCGCTTCCGTGTCGAGGCCGCCAACGAGCTGATCGCGGACGTGCCGCCGCCGCGCGACAGCAGCGAGCTGATGAAGTTCGCCTCCTCGCGGCTCGGCAAGACCGTGTTCGACCTGGAGGACGTGACCGTCCAGGCCGGGCCCAAGGTGCTGCTGAAGCACGTGACCTGGCAGCTCGGACCCGGCGACCGCATCGGCCTGGTCGGCGTCAACGGCGCCGGCAAGACCTCCCTGCTGCGCGCGCTCGCCGAGGCCGCCCGCAGCGAGGGCGAGACGCAGCCCGTGGCGGGGCACATCCGCGTCGGGAGGACCGTCAAGCTGGCCTATCTGTCGCAGGAGGTCGCCGAACTCGACCCCACCTGGCGGGTGCTGCAGGCCGTGCAGCAGGTGCGCGAGCGCGTCGACCTCGGCAAGGGCCGCGAGATGACCGCCGGCCAGCTCTGCGAGACGTTCGGCTTCAACAAGGAGAAGCAGTGGACGCCCGTCGGGGACCTCTCCGGCGGTGAGCGGCGCCGTCTCCAGCTGCTGCGGCTGCTGATGGACGAGCCCAACGTCCTCTTCCTCGACGAGCCCACCAACGACCTCGACATCGAGACCCTGACCCAGCTCGAGGACCTCCTCGACGGCTGGCCCGGCTCCATGATCGTGATCTCCCACGACCGGTTCTTCGTCGAGCGCACCACCGACCGGGTCTTCGCCCTGCTCGGAGACGGCACCCTGCGGATGCTGCCGCGTGGCATCGACGAGTACCTGGAGCGCCGCAAGCGCATGGAGGAGGCCGCCGCCGCCTCCGCCCAGGCCGCCGCACCGGCCCGCGGCGCGACCTCCGAGAAGAGCGCCGCCGACCAGCGCGCCGCGAAGAAGGAACTCCAGCGCATCGAACGCCAGTTGGACAAGATCTCGGCCAGGGAGGCCACCCTCCACACCGCCATCGCCGAGAACGCCACGGACTTCGCGAAGGTGGCCGAACTGGACGCCGAGCTGCGGGACCTGGCCGGTCAGCGCGACGAACTGGAGCTGCGCTGGCTGGAACTCGCCGAGGACGCCTGACCGGCGCGCGAGCCGCGTCACGCGCCTGCGTGCGGGGAGCGCGCGCCGCGTGAAGAGGGCGTGAAGGCACGTAACGGGCGCATCACAGGCCGGTCCTCCCTTGGGAACAGGGGAGGACGCGGCCCGGTGGCGTGTCGGTGCCGGGTGATAGAAAGAGCCGTCTGGTAAGTGACCGACGACGACTCTGGGTCATCACGAACCTCAGGGCGTGGCTAAAAATCAGTGAGCAAGGGGGAACGCGCTGATGACTCAGCCGCCCAACCAGCCGCCTCAGGGTGGCTTCGGACCTCCGCAGGAACCGCCGCCGGGCGGTGGTTTCGGACCGCCGCAGACGCCGCAGACTCCTCCGCCCCCGCAGGGCGCCCCGTCGACGCCGCCGCCCCCGCAGGGCCAGCCGTCCGGAGCCCCGCAGCCCGGGTACGGCTACCCGCAGCAGCCTCCGACGCAGCCCGGTCCCTACGCCTCCGGGCCGTACCAGCAGCCCGGCCCCTACGGACAGCCGCAGCAGCCGGGCCCGTACGGCACGCCCGGGTACGGCTACCCGCAGCAGCCCGGATTCCCCGGGGCGCCCGGCACCCCGCCCGGCGGCGGCTCCCGCAACCCCTTCAAGGGCAAGCCGCTGCTGATCGCCGCCGCCGCGGTGGCGGTCGCGCTGGTCGTCGGCGGCACGGTGTGGGCCGTCTCCGGCGACGACGACAAGAAGGAGCCGGTCGCCCGGCAGACCGACGACCCCAAGCCGGGCAAGTCCGGCGCCGCCCCGGTCAACCCGGGCGACGGCAGCGGCGACGGCGGCGAGGAGACCGAGGACCTCAACGAGGGCCGCCAGGCCGGCGAGTCCAAGGTGCTCTGGTACAAGGAGGCGCCCGACGCCCCCGGCTCCGGCGCCGACGCCCCCGGCCAGTGGATCACCGGCGAGACCGCGGTCAAGGCGGCCTACAAGGACCTCTACGGGTACAACGTCACCGACGGCAAGCCCGCCTGGGACACCATCACCTTCCCCCACAAGATCTGCGCGGTCACTCCGGGGAAGACGGCCGACGACAAGATCGTCGTCGCGTCCATGAGCGGCAGCAGCGACAGCGCCAAGTGCAACCAGCTCCAGCTCGTCGACCTCGTCACCGGCGAGAAGGGCTGGACGCAGGAGGTCGCCGACGGCGCGCTGTTCGACAGCGTGCTCTCCATCGAGATGTCCCTCGCGGGCAACACGCTGATGGTGGGCCGCTCCCAGTCCGGCACGGCGTACGACGTGCGCACCGGCAAGAAGCTGTGGGACTCCAAGCGGTACGGCGACGACCCCTGCTTCCCCGCCGCGTTCGCGGGCGGCAAGCGGCTGATCCAGGTCGCCTCCTGCGGCGCGGGCGGCGCCAACGCGCACGACGAGGTCCGCGAGCTCGACCCCGCCACCGGCAAGGCCAGGTGGACGTACAAGTACGCCAAGGGCTGGCGCGTCGAGCGCACCTTCTCCGTCGACCCGCTGGTCGTCTACGCGACCAAGCAGGAGGAGGGCAGCGACAAGAAGTCGTGGAACATCGCCGCCTTCACCTCGGCAGGCAAGCTGCGCTCCCAGGTCGCCGTCGACGAGAAGTTCGACCCGGGCTGCGGCTGGGCCATCCTCGCGCGCGACCTCCAGGGCTGCACGGGCGTCGTCGTCGCGGGCGACACCCTCTACCTGCCGACGGCCGCCACCACCGGGGCCAACGAGCTCGTCGCCATCAGCCTCGCCAACGGCAAGGAGCTGTGGCGCGAGTCCTCCCCCGCGGAGGAGTCGATGATCCCGATGAAGGTCGAGGGCGGAAAGCTCGTCGCCTACGTCGAGCCGTCCTACGACGCCGGCGGCCGTGTCGTCGCCCTGCCCGTCAGCGGTGCGAGCCACAAGCCGGCCACGCTGATGCAGAACCCGCAGGCGGTCGCCGACATCGAGAACGGCTTCTTCAGCAAGGCGATCGACTGGGTCGACGGCCGCTTCTACCTGTCGACCACCCGGCTGAACGGCAACGACGACGCGAAGGAGAAGTTGATGCTCGCCTACGGCACATGAGGCCCGTGAGCGCAACTCGCGTCACTTTCCCGCCGCCCGTCGTCCCCTTCCCCTGAGGTACCCACGTCATGAGCCAGCCGCCTCCGCCGCCCAACCAGCCCCCGCAGCAGCCGGGGTTCGGGCCGCCGCAGGAACCGTCGGAGCCGCAGACGCCCCCGGCTCCCGCCACGCCTCCCACCCCGCCCGCGCAGCCGCCCCAGCAGCCCGCCGGGCCTGACCTGAACAAGGCGCCCCAGCCGCAGCCGGGCTACGGCTACCCGCAGGCGCCGGGGACCCCGCCGCCCGCCGCGCCGCCGACGCCCCCGCAGGGGCCCGGTTACGGCTACCCGCAGCAGCAGCCCGCCGGTTACGGCTACCCGGCCCAGCAGCCCGGCCCGTACGGCCAGCCCGGCCCCTACGGCCAGCCGCAGCAGCCGGGACCGTACGGGCAGCAGCCTCCCTACGGCTACGCGCAGCCGACCGTGCCGATGCAGGCGCAGGCCGGACAGCCCGGCGGCGGCCGCAAGGTCAACGCCCAGGTGGCGATCATCGTCTCGGCGGTCGTCGCGATCGCGCTGATCGTCGGCGGCGGCGTCTGGTACGCGAACTCGTCCGGCAAGGACGACGACAAGCAGACCACCGCCGAGGGCGGCGACACCAAGGGCGGCGAGGGCGACGGCAAGGAGGGCGGCTCCGGTGACGGGGGCGCCACCACCGGCGAGGCCGAGGAGAAGGCGCCCGCCGCCACCGGGTCCAAGGTGCTGTTCCAGGTGCCCTCGCCCAAGGTGCCCAAGGGCGTCACGACCATCTCCATCGCCGGTTCCTGGCTGACCGACTCCGTCTACGCCAAGAGCGGGCTGTCGGAGATCACCGGTTACGACCGCAAGAGCGGCACCAAGAAGTGGACGCTGGACCTCCCCGGTCCGGTGTGCGCGGCGACCCCGCACGTCACCGAGGACAACAAGACGGCGATCGTCCACAAGCCGGCCATGCCGAGCAAGACGGACCCCCAGGCCTGCACCGAGGTCGCGGTGGTCGACCTGGCGGCCGGCAGCAAGGTGTGGACGAAGACCGCCAAGTCCGGCACCATGCCGGTCAGCTTCAACAACGTCACGATCGGCGGCGGCACCGTCGCGGCCGGCTCCACCAGCGGCGGCGCCGCCTGGGACCTCGCCACCGGTGACGAGCGCTGGGCGCCGAAGACGTCCGACTCCTGCTACGACGCCGGGTACGGCGGCGGCGCCAAGCTGGTCGCGGTCCGCAAGTGCGGTTCGTACGACCAGCGTCAGCTGCACATCCAGAACGTCGACCCCAAGACGGGCGACGTCCTCGCCGAGTACAAGATGGACGAGGGCATCGAGTACGCGGCCGTCGTCTCCACCGACCCGCTCGTGGTGGCCGCCGACGTCGGCGACAGCGCCGGTGACGGCAGCGGCATCTCCGACTTCTTCTCCATCGACAACAAGACCGGCAAGCTGCGCGCCCGCCTCTCCGCGCCGGGCGACGAGTTCGCCGCCCGCTGCGACGCCATCTACAAGGTGGAGAACTGCACGGGGGTCACGGTCGGCAACGACCGGCTGTACATCGCCACCGAGGAGCACGACAGCGGCGGCGACTCCTACAGCCAGACCAACGAGGTCGTCGCCTTCGACCTGGCCACCGGCAAGCAGACCGGTCAGCGCGCCGACGCCGGCGAGAACTACGAGATCTTCCCGCTGCGCATGGACGGTCCCGACGTCATCGCGTACAAGCGGCCGCCGTACGACAAGGGCGGGCAGGTCGTCAGCATCGACGGCGAGTCCTTCAAGGAGACGATCCTGATGGAGAACCCGTCGACGGAGGCGGTGCGCGACGTCGAGTCGCGGATGTCGCCCGACTACTCGGAGATCCAGTTCGGGCAGGGCGGGCTGTACATGTCCTCCGTGTACGCGAGTGACTTCACGAGCCGTGAGAAGGAGTACTCGGTGATCGCCTTCGGTACGGAGTGATCGTTCGCGGTCGCTCCGTGGGTTCGCCGACGGCCCCGTCCCTGCTCAGGGACGGGGCCGTTCGCGTACCGCTCATCACGCGCTCTTCGCCATCGAACACGAGAATTTCGGCGTTCCGGGGCGATTCTCGCCGGTAGGGGAAGCGCGACGTCGAACAAGCGTGTAGCTTCCGGGGGCATCCGGGGGTGTGGTGGGTTGTCTGGGGGGATGGTTGTCCGATGGGAGTGCGGCTGATGGTGGTCGACGACCACCGACTGCTCGCCGAGGCGCTGGCCTCGGCGCTGAAGCTGCGAGGGCACAGGGTGCTGGCCGCGGCGGCGCCCGCGGCGGGGGCCGCGGACCTGGTGATCAGCAGGGCGCCGGAGGTCTGTCTGCTGGGGACGGCGGCGCCGGCGGAGGCCGGGACGTTCGACCCGGTGGTGAAGATCAAGCGGGAGCGGCCGCAGGTGGCGGTGGTGGTGCTGGGGCCGGTGCCGTCGCCGCGGGGGATCGCGGCGGCGTTCGCCGCGGGGGCGTCGGGGTACGTACGGCACGACGAGCGGATCGAGGGCGTCGAGCGGGCGATGCTGAAGGCGCGGGCGGGGGAGGCGGCGGTGGCGCCCGCGCTGTTGCAGGGGGCGTTCGGGGAGCTGCTGAATCCTGCTGCTCAGCCGGACGACGAGGGGGCGCGGTTGTTGTCGATGCTGACGCCTCGGGAGGTCGAGGTGCTGGTGCGGGTCGCGGAGGGGGAGGACACGCGGCTGATCGCGGCGGGGATGGGGATCGCGCCGTCGACGGCGCGGACGCATGTGCAGAGGGTGTTGATGAAGCTGGGGGTGGGGTCGAGGCTGGAGGCGGCGGCGCTGGCGGCACGTACGGGGTTGCTGGACCGGGCGTCGACGCGGTCGTAGTGGGGGGCTGAGGTCTGAAATCTGAGGTCTGAGGTCTGACGCCTGCGGCGCGTCGTGCCGTCCGGCGGGGGTTCGGGTTTGACGCCTGCGGCGCGTCGTGCCGTCCGGCGGGGGTTCGGGTTTGACGCCTGCGGCGCGTCGTGCCGTCCGGCGGGGGTGCGGGTTTGACGCCTGCGGCGCAGGGTTCTGTGCGGTGGGGGCGGGGCGTAGCGCCTACGGGCGGTGGGTGGTGCGGGGCCGCGGTGGGGGCGGTCGTCCTCGGTCTGGCGCGAGAGTGCGTGCTGGAGAGGCACAGGGGGAGGACGCGCCAGCCGCTGCGGGCGCCCACCCCCACCCCGTCCCCTCCCCGCCGCGAGCGGCTACACCGCCGTCGTGGCGGGCACACGTCCCGCCACCCGCGGGCATTCGTGCCGCTTAGGGCGGCACGGGTGGGCGCGGCGGCACCCTGCCGGCGCCAGGTGCGCGAACATCCCCCGGCCCGCACCGACGCCGGCGCCCACTGCCCCGCCGGCCGCGGGCAGGCGTGGCGCCTGGGCCCGACGGGGGCACCCCTCGTTCGGGCGAAGCCGGGCCGCACCCACGCGGGTGCCGCGAACGCACACGGGGTGTGCAACCCCCGTACGTGAGGGTGCACACCCCGTGTGACAGGGACGGCGTCAAGGAGTGGACGCGTCCTTGTCCTCAGGGACCGCCGGGGGCGGTGGCGTCGGGCGGAGCCAGAGCCACAACAGGAACAGGAGCCCGAGGATCAGCATCCCCAGCCCCGTCCACAGGTTGATATTGACCCCCGCCGCCTTCTCGATGTCGGCATCCGACGCGGTGAACCCGGCGATCATCACGATCACCCCGTACACGACGAACAACCCACCGATGATCCGCCGGATGTCGAACAGGCGCGCGGCCGTGGCGGACTTGGTCTCCAGCTCGGTGATCTCCTTCTGGAGATCGTCCTCGGAGTAGTGATCGGACATGCTCTCTCAATCCTCCCGCGGTCAGAACGAGAACGGGATGTAGCAGGCGGCAGCCAGAATCACCGCGCCCCAGCCCAGCAGCGCCGGCTTGCGGTACCACGCGTCGTCGCCCTCGGCGGGCGGCTCCGCCATGCCGGGCGAGCGGGTGCCGTACACCAGCCCCTGCAGCTCGGCCTGCGGCTTCGGCGCCGTGAACAGCGACACCGCGACCATCACGACCGCGCCCGCGACGAAGCCCGCGATCGCGGAGACGAAGTTGGCGCCCTGGTCGGAGGGGATGTCGATGACGCCCTGCTCGTAGATGTAGAAGTAGTTCACCATCGCCGCGGTGGTACCCGCGAGCAGGCCCCAGAAGCCGGACTTCATGGACGCCCGCTTCCAGAACATGCCGATGATGAAGACGACGAACATCGGCACGTTGAAGAAGGAGAACAGCGTCTGCAGGTAGGCCATGATGTTGGAGAACGAGCTGGCCAGGAACGCCGTGCCGATGGACGCGAGCACGCCGATCGCGGTGATCAGGCGGCCGAAGCGGACGTAGTAGGAGTCCTCGCGGTCCTTCACCACGTACTTCTGCCAGATGTCGGCGGTGAAGACGGTGTTGAAGGACGAGACGTTCGCCGCCATGCCCGCCATGAACGCGGCGAGCAGACCGGTCACGGCGATGCCGAGCACACCGTTGGGCAGCAGCTGCTGCATCAGGTACGGGATGGCGTCGTTGTACTGCAGGTCCGAGCCGGCGGTGCCGATCCTGGGGACCAGCACGGCGGCGACCAGGCCGGGGATCATCACCAGGAAGACGATGAAGATCTTCGGGAACGCGGCGATCAGCGGGGTGCGCTGGGCCGCGGAGAGGTTCTTCGCGGACAGTGCGCGCTGCACCTCGGCGAAGTTGGTCGTCCAGTAGCCGAAGGAGAGGACGAAGCCGAGGCCGAGGACGATGGTCAGCCAGTTGGCGCCGAGCGGGTTGTCGCTGCCGATGCCGGTGCCGCCCCACGCGGTCATGAAGTTGTCGCCGCGGGCCGAGGTGAGCTGGTCGGACAGGCCGTCCCAGCCGCCGACGCTCTTCAGGCCGAGCACGGTGATCGGGATGAGCGCGGCGAGGATGACGAAGAACTGCAGGACCTCGTTGTAGATCGCCGAGGACAGACCGCCCAGGGTGATGTAGCCCAGGACGAAGGCTCCGGCGACGACGATGGCCACCCACTGCGGCCAGCCGAGGAGCGCCTCGACGACGATCGCCAAGGCGTAGAGGTTGACGCCCGCGATGAGGATGGCGGCCGCGGCGAAGAGGATCGAGCTCAGCAGGTGCGCCGCCTTGTCGAAGCGCAGCAGCAGGAACTCGGGGACCGAGCGGACCTTGGAGCCGTAGTAGAACGGCATCATCACGAGGCCCAGGAACACCATCGCGGGGATGGCGCCGATCCAGTACCAGTGCGTCGTGTAGACGCCGTACTGCGCGCTGTTCGCGGCCATGCCGAGGATCTCGGTGGCGCCGAGGTTGGCCGCGATGAACGCGAGTCCGGTGACCCAGGCGGGCAGCGAGCGGCCGGACAGGAAGAAGTCCAGGCTCGTCTTGACCGACCGGCGGGCGGCGAAGCCGATGCCCAGCACGACGAGGAAGTAGATCCCGAGGATCGTGTAGTCCAGCCAGTTGGTGGGGAGCCGAAGCTCCGCGGCCAGGTATGTGGGGGTATGCATACGCACTCGCTTCGTTCGCGAACTGATCCGACGCGGAATCTACGCCTCCGTGTTCAATAGCTGAACACGTTCCTACACGTTCTTTGTTTGATTGTGATGAGAGCCGCGCGATGGTGAGTTGTGATGTGTTATGTTTGATTGTGTTGAGTGACTGGGCGGGTGCGGAGGAGTGCCACAGTGAAGAAGACCTCGACCCGGCTGGCCGACGGACGTGAGCTCATCTACTACGACCTCGCCGACGACACCGTGCGCGACGCGGTCGACCGCCGGCCGCTGGACGCCACCGTGACCACGTCCGAGATCCGCCGCGACGAGCTCCTGGGCGATTCCGTCGCCATCGCCTCGCACCGGCAGGGCCGTACGTACCACCCGCCGGCCGACGAGTGCCCGCTGTGCCCGTCGGAGGGCGACCGGCTGAGCGAGATCCCCGACTCCTCGTACGACGTGGTGGTCTTCGAGAACCGCTTCCCCTCGCTCGCCGGGGACTCCGGCCGCTGCGAGGTCGTCTGTTTCACCTCCGACCACAACGCCTCCTTCGCCTCGCTGAGCGAACGGCAGGCGCGGCTGGTGCTGGACGCCTGGACGGACCGCACGTCCGAGCTGTCGCATCTGCCCTCCGTTGAACAGGTGTTCTGCTTCGAGAACCGGGGCGCCGAGATCGGGGTCACCCTCCAGCACCCCCACGGGCAGATCTACGCCTACCCCTTCACCACTCCCCGCACCGCCCTGATGCTGCGCCAGGTGGCGGCACACAAGGAGGCGACGGGCGGGGACAACCTGTTCGACGCCGTGGTCGAGCGGGAACGCGCCGGCGAGCGGGTCGTCCTGGAGGGTGAACACTGGGTGGCGTTCGTGCCGTACGCGGCGCACTGGCCGTACGAGGTCCACCTGTACCCCAGGCGCAGGGTGCCCGACCTGCTGGGACTCGACGAGGCGGCGCGCGCGGAGTTCCCCCGGGTGTACCTGGAACTGCTCAGGCGCTTCGACCGGATCTTCGGGGAGAACGAGCCGCCCACGCCGTACATCGCCGCCTGGCACCAGGCGCCGTTCGGCCCGCTGGACGACTTCGACGGCGTGACACGCGACGACTTCGCGCTGCACCTGGAGCTTTTCACCATCCGCCGTACGTCCGGCAAGCTGAAGTTCCTCGCGGGCTCCGAGTCCGGCATGAACGTGTTCATCAACGACGTGCCGCCGGAGCGCGCGGCCGAACGACTGCGGGAGGTAGCGAGTTCATGAGCGGGAAGTACCTGGTCACCGGGGGCGCGGGATACGTAGGCAGTGTCGTCGCCCAGCATCTGGTCGAGGCCGGTCACGAGGTCGTCGTGCTCGACAACCTCTCCACCGGCTTCCGTGAGGGCGTTCCCGCGGGCGCCACGTTCGTCGAGGGCGACATCCGCGACGCCGCCAAGTGGCTGGACGCGTCGTTCGACGGCGTGCTGCACTTCGCCGCCTTCTCCCAGGTCGGGGAGTCGGTGCAGAAGCCGGAGAAGTACTGGGACAACAACGTCGGCGGCACCATGGCGCTGCTCGGCGCCATGCGCGAGGCCGGCGTGCGCCGCCTGGTGTTCTCCTCCACGGCCGCCACCTACGGCGAGCCCGAGCAGGTCCCGATCCTGGAGACCGCCCCCACCCGGCCCACCAGCCCCTACGGCGCCTCCAAACTCGCCGTCGACCACATGATCAGCGGCGAGGCGCAGGCGCACGGGCTCGGCGCGGTCTCCCTGCGCTACTTCAACGTCGCCGGCGCCTACGGCGCGTACGGCGAGCGCCACGACCCCGAGTCGCATCTCATCCCCCTGGTGCTCCAGGTCGCCCAGGGCCGGCGCGAGGCGATCTCCGTCTACGGCGACGACTACCCGACGCCCGACGGCACCTGCGTGCGCGACTACATCCACGTCGCCGACCTGGCCGAGGCGCACCTGCTCGCGCTGACGGCGGCCACGCCCGGCGAGCACCTGATCTGCAACCTCGGCAACGGCAACGGCTTCTCGGTCCGCGAGGTGATCCGGACCGTCCGCAAGGTCACCGGGCACCCGATCCCCGAGGTCGTCGCACCGCGCCGGGGCGGCGACCCCGCGACCCTGGTGGCGTCCGCCGCCACGGCCCGCGAGAAGCTCGGCTGGAACCCGTCACGCGCGGACCTCGAGGGAATCGTCGCGGACGCGTGGGAGTTCGCGCAGCGGCGCGGCAACTAGGAGCAACGAAGGGTCAGGGGTCAAGGTATGAGCGAGTCCAGCGCGGCCGCCGCGGAAGCCGTCGCCGCACGGTTCGAGGAGCTGTACGGGAGCGCCCCCGACGGGGTGTGGGCGGCACCCGGCCGGGTCAACCTCATCGGCGAGCACACCGACTACAACGACGGCTTCGTCATGCCGTTCGCCCTGCCGCACACCGCGGTGGCGGCGGTGTCCCGGCGCGACGACGGCGTACTGCGCCTGCACTCCGCCGACATCGGCGGGCCCGTCGTCGAACTGACGGTGGACGGCCTCGCCCCCGAGTCCGACAAGCGCTGGACCGCCTACCCGGCGGGCGTCGTCTGGGCACTGCGCGAGGCCGGCCACGCGGTCACCGGCGCGGACGTCCACCTCGCGTCCACCGTCCCGGCAGGCGCCGGCCTGTCCTCCTCGGCCGCCCTGGAGGTCGTGGTCGCCCTCGCGCTGAACGACCTCTTCGCCCTCGGTCTGCGCGGCTGGCAGCTCGCCCGGCTGTCCCAGCGCGCGGAGAACGTCTACGTGGGCGCGCCCGTCGGCATCATGGACCAGACGGCGTCCGCCTGCTGCGAGGCGGGTCACGCCCTGTTCCTCGACACCCGTGACCTGTCCCAGCGTCAGATCCCCTTCGACCTGGCCGCCGAGGGCATGCGCCTGCTCGTCGTCGACACCCAGGTCAAGCACAGCCACAGCGAGGGCGAGTACGGCAAGCGCCGCGAGGGCTGCGAGAAGGGCGCGGCCCTGCTCGGCGTCGACGCCCTGCGGGACGTGCCCTACGACGATCTGGACGCGGCGCTGGCCCGCCTCGGCGACGACGAGGAGGTCCGCCGCCTGGTCCGCCACGTGGTGACCGAGGACCACCGCGTCGAGCAGGTCGTCTCCCTCCTGGAGTCGGGCGACACCCGCGCCATCGGCCCCCTCCTGGTCGAGGGCCACGCCTCTCTCCGCGACGACTTCCGCGTCTCCTGTCCCGAACTCGACCTGGTCGTCGACACGGCGGTGTCGGCCGGCGCGCTGGGCGCCCGTATGACGGGCGGCGGCTTCGGCGGCTCGGCGATCGTGCTGGTGGAGGAGGGGGACGTCCCGACGATCACCAAGGCGGTCGAGGAGGCCTTCGCTGCGGCGGGATTCAAGACGCCCCGCGTCTTCGAGGCGGTGCCTTCGGCGGGGGCGCGGCGGGTGCGGTAGCCGCTGCGACGCGCACGTCGGGCAAAGTCGTCCGGTGCCGGCCCGGCGGACAGCCGGGCCGGCACCGACGGGTGTCAGGGAGACAGGCTCGCTGCCACGCGGTTTGCGCAGTCACGGTCGACCGCGTTGACGGACAGCCCGGTGAAGTCCTGAGCCTGCTCGGGGAGGGCACCGGTTCCGCCGATGAAGTCCAGCGTCCAAGGGGTCTTGCGCAGGGAGAGCACCTGTATTCCGTCGTTCGTCGAGAACTTCGTCCGGAGCCATCCCCGCTGCTTCAGCTCGTCGGCCATCCGTTCGGTGTCCCTCGGATCGGGTTCCGCTGCCGTGGACACCACGGCTGTCACCGCGCAGGCGCTGAACTCGCGGTTGTCCATCTCGCTGAAGCGCGCCCCCTCGAACTCTCCCGCCGCCAGGCCGGCACGGATGTCCGCTCGCGCCTCCGCGAGGCTGATCGCGGCACGAGGTTTGTCCCGGGACGCCTTTGTCCCGGTGCCCGGAGATTCCGGTTCCGCTGCCTCGTCAGCGCATCCGGACAGCAGCATCGCCGCCGCCGTCGCGGCAACGACCCCCTTCGGCAGTACCCGCACCGTTCCCCCCGCCTCGCCCGATCATGGAACTCGCATGCTAGCGAGGGAAGTCGGTGAGCCCTCACCCAATCTGTTTCGTCAGGGTGTACTCCGTGATCCCCGGCGGATAGTCGGGGATCACGCAGACCACCTCGTAGCCCTGCTTCCGGTAGAAGTCCGGGGCCTGGAAGTCCCAGGTCTCCACGCGGGAGTGGGTGCAGGCGCGTTCGGTGGTGGCGAGGCGTTCCGCCTCGGTCAGGAGCGTGGAGCCGAGGCCGGTGCCGCGGTGGGGCGCGTCGACCCAGAGGTAGGTCACGTGGAGCCACGTCGTCCAGGTGTGGCCGACCAGGCCGCCCGCGAGTCGGCCGTTCGCGTCCGACGCCCACACGTGCAAAGGGGATTCGCGCTCGGCGGGGGTTCCCCGGAGGGCCCGCAGGACCGGCGAGGCCGCCGTGTTGGTGTCCCGCAGCCGCCTGTGGAGCAGATCGCGTCGGGCCTTGTCGACTTCTGTCTCAAGACGAAACATGCGGCACACCATAAACGCGCAAGGCCGCCAGTTCTGCAAATCGACTTCCGCTCCGGGCCCCCGCCCGTACTCTGATGAACAGCGCCGGTGGGGGCCGGCGTGCGTTCAGGGGGCGAGACAGCCGGGCACGGCGTCCGGGGCGGGGGTGGCGGTTGTCGCGCGGCGGCGGCCGTGCGGACGACGCCGTCCCGTCCCGCGTCCGGCGAGGAAAGCCACGGGGGCCTCGGTGCCGTGTCCGCGCCGGTGTCGTCCACCGGTGACGGGGTAGTCCCCTGCTCTGGGAAGAGCGTGGGGAAGGGGGTTACGTGGTTCGCATTCGAGTCCTGGTCGTCGACGACCACCGTATCTTCGCCGAGTCGCTGGCCGCGGCGCTGGCCGCGGAGCCCGACGTCGACGTGTCCGCGGCGGGCAGCGGTCCGGCGGCGCTGCGGTGTCTGGAGCGGGCGGCGGCCGAGGGGCGGCGGTTCGACGTCATGCTCGTCGACGCCGACCTGGGCGTCCCCGTGCCGGACGGGCGCCCGGCCGTGCCCGTGCAGGCCGTCGACGAGGACGGCGCCGTGGACGGCATCTCCCTGGTGAGCGGCGTGCGTTCGGCGCAGCCGCAGGTGCGGGTCGTCGTGCTCGCCGAGAAGGACGACCCGGCCCGCGCCGCCCTCGCCCTCCAGGCGGGCGCCTCCGGCTGGGTCGCCAAGGACTGCTCGCTGAGCCGGCTGCTCACGGTCATCCGCGGTGTGCTGCGCGACGAGACCCATCTGCCGCCCGCGCTGCTGACCGGTGTCCTGCGGGAGTTGACCGCCGCCCGGCGTCATCGCACGGAGAGTGAACGGCTCGTGGAGTCGCTCACCCCGCGCGAGCGGGAGGTGCTGCGCTGCATGGTCGCCGGCCTGGGACGCAAGGCCGTCGCCGAGCGCCTCTATCTGTCCCCGCACACCGTGCGCACCCATATGCAGAACGTCCTCGGCAAGCTGGGCGTGCACTCCACGCTGGCCGCCGTCGCCCTCGCGCGGCGGGCCGGGGTCGGACCGGTCGACCTATCCGGGGATGTTGTCGAACGGGGCGGTCAACTGGCGTAGAAGACCCGCCAGTTCCACCCGCTGTGAGTGCGTGAGCTCGCCGAGGATCGCCCGTTCCTGGGCGAGCAGACCCGCCAGCGCCTGGTCCGCGCGGTCCTTGCCCTCGTCGGTCAGCCGCACCAGCACACCGCGCCGGTCGCTGGGGTCCGGCAGCCGCTCCACCAGGCCCTTCTTGGCGAGCCGGTCGATGCGGTTGGTCATCGTGCCCGAGGTGACGAGCGTCTGCGTGAGGAGCTGCCCGGGGGAGAGCTGGTACGGGGTGCCCGCGCGGCGCAGCGCGGTCAGCACGTCGAACTCCCAGGACTCCAGGCCGTGCTCCGTGAAGGCGAGGCGGCGTGCGCGGTCCAGATGCCGGGCCAGTCTGCTGACCCGGCTGAGCACCTCGAGCGGTTCCACGTCGAGGTCCGGGCGCTCCCGGCGCCACGCTGCGACCAGCCGATCGACCTCGTCCTCCATAAGGATCAGTGTAGTGGTTGTGTCGACGTGAAGTCTCTTGATGTCAAGTCTCTTGACGCCGAGAGTTCTTGCCCGGCAGGCTGGAGGTACGCCGATCCGCGATCCGGGAGGTCCCGTGTCCGCAGCAGCCGCCCGTCCCGTCTGGGACCCCGCCCAGTACCTGCGTCACGCCGGGCACCGCACCCGGCCCTTCACCGACCTGCTCGCCCGCGTCCCCGAACTGCCCGGCGACCCGCCCCGCATCGCCGACCTCGGCTGCGGCGCCGGCAACGCCACCGCCCTCCTCACGGAGCGCTGGCCCGCCGCGCGCGTCACCGGCTACGACAACTCCCCGGAGATGCTCGGCAAGGCCCGCGCCGACCACGAGGGCCCCACCGGCGGAGGCGGCCGCCTCGACTTCGCCCACGCCGACGCGGGCACCTGGACGCCCGGGGAGTCGTACGACCTGATCGTCAGCAACGCCACCCTTCAGTGGGTGCCCGGCCACGTCGAGCGGTTCGGAGCGTGGATCGACGGACTCGTGTCCGGCGGGGTCCTCGCCTTCCAGGTGCCCGGCAACTTCGGCGCCCCCAGCCACACCCTGATGCGCGACCTCGCCGCCTCCCCACGATGGCGGGACCGTCTGTCCGGGGTGCTGCGCCACGAGGACGCCGTCCTGCCGCCCGAGGGGTACCTGGACCGCCTGGCCGCCCTCGGCTGCTCCGTGGACGCCTGGGAGACGACGTACGTCCATCTGCTGACGGGGGAGGACCCCGTGCTCGACTGGGTGAAGGGCACGGGGCTGCGGCCCGTCCTCACCGCACTCGACGACGACCCGCCGGCGCGGGAGGAGTTCCTCGCCGAGTACCGCGCCGCACTGCGCCGGGCCTACCCGGCCACCGTGCACGGCACCCTGTTCCGCTTCCGCCGCGTCTTCGCCGTCGCCGTCAGGGAGGCGTGATTCAGGGGGTGCGGCCCAGGTGGGTGACGAGGATGTGGATCACGTCGTCGTCGATGACGTAGAGCACCCGGTAGTCGCCGACGCGCAGTCGGCGCGCTGTCGGTCCGTAGGCGACGGAGTGGGCGGGCCGGGGCTCCTTCGCCAGGGTGTCGACGGCCTCGTAGACGGCGGCCAGCCCTGCCGGGTCGTCGCGGAGGAACCGTACGGCCGCGTCCGTGGCGTTGGGCTCCCAGATGATGCGACAGGTCACGGGCGCAGCCCCAGCATGCGTCCGACCTCTTCGTGCGGGATGCCTTCGCCGAGGAGGCCCGCAGCCTTGCGGCGCTCGTAGTCGGCAACCGCCAACGCGTCTTCCAGATCCTCTATGACCTGCGGCGACACGAGAAGCGCGGCCACGTGTCCGTGATCCGTGAGGGCGATGGTCTCGCGGCCGTGGGCTGCGCGACGCACGAGGTCGCCGAGCTGGGCACGGGCTGCGCTGATCGTGATCTCAGTCATGCGCACATGATTGCACAAGGTTAATCTAGTGCGCTGTAGTTTCAGCTCTTCCGGTGGCCTATCAGACGCGGCTTCGGCTCCAGGCCGTCCAGACCGTGCCAGGCGAGGTTCACCAGATGGGCCGCCACCTCCGCCTTCTTCGGCTTGCGCACGTCCAGCCACCACTGGCCGGTCAGCGCCACCATCCCGACCAGCGCCTGCGCGTACAGCGGGGCCAGCTTCGGGTCGAAGCCGCGCGACTTGAACTCGCGGCCCAGGATGTCCTCCACCTGGGTGGCGATGTCCGAGATCAGCGAGGCGAAGGACCCCGTCGACTGGGGGATGGGGGAGTCACGGACCAGGATGCGGAACCCGTCCGTGTACTCCTCGATGTAGTCCAGCAGCGCGAACGCGGCCTGCTCGCACAGCTCCCGCGGGTGACCGGCCGTCAGCGAGCCGGTCACCATGTCCAGCAGCCGCCCCATCTCCCGGTCCACCACGACCGCGTACAGCCCCTCCTTGCCGCCGAAGTGTTCATACACCACGGGTTTGGAGACCCCGGCCTTCGCCGCGATCTCCTCCACCGACGTGCCTTCGAACCCCTTGGCCGCGAAGAGGGTGCGGCCGATCTCCAGCAGCTGCTGGCGGCGCTCGGCACCGGTCATCCGGGTGCGGCGCGCACGCCGCGGCTTGTCATTGCTTGGGGTGCTGGAGTCGGTCGCCACGGCGACCATCATGCCGCCTCGGCGGCTTCCCTCCCGCGCGGGGCGGCGCCATCCGGGCTGACACGGCGCGAATCGATACGCGAGCGTGACGGCCACCGCACGTCGTACGCCCAGCCCAGCTGCTCGAACCAGCGGATCAGCCGTGCCGAGGAGTCCAGCTGCCAGCGCTCCACACCGTGCCGCGCCGAGGTGGGGTCGGCGTGATGCAGGTTGTGCCACGACTCACCGCACGACAGGATCGCCAGCCACCACACGTTGCCCGAGCGGTCCCGCGACTTGAACGGACGCTTGCCCACCGCGTGGCAGATCGAGTTGATCGACCACGTCACATGGTGCAGCAGAGCCACCCGGACGAGTGACCCCCAGAAGAAGCCGGTGAACGCACCCCACCAGGACATCGTCACCAGACCGCCGATCAGCGCGGGCAACGCCAGCGACAGCACCGTCCACAGCACGAACAGACGGGAGATGCGCCGCAGCGCCGGGTCCTTGATCAGATCCGGCGCGTACTTGTCCTGCGGCGTCTGCTCCTCGTCGAACATCCACCCGATGTGCGCCCACCACAGGCCCTTCATGAGCGCCGGGACGGTCTCCCCGTACCGCCACGGCGAGTGCGGGTCGCCCTCCGCGTCGGAGAACTTGTGATGCTTGCGGTGGTCGGCCACCCAGCGCACCAGCGGTCCCTCGACCGCCATCGAACCGGCGACGGCCAGCGCGATCTTCAGCGGCCGCTTCGCCTTGAACGAGCCGTGCGTGAAGTGACGGTGGAAGCCGATGGTGATGCCGTGGCATCCCAGGTAGTAGAAGAAGGCCAGCAGGCCGAGGTCCAGCCAGCTCACCCCCCATCCCCATGCCAGCGGCACGGCCGCCAGCAGCGCGAGGAAGGGGACGACGATGAAGAGGAGCAGCGTGATCTGCTCGATGGACCGCTTCCGCTCCCCGCCCAGCGTGGCGGAGGGTGCGGTGTCGTCGGGCCGGGACTGCTTCGGGGCTTCGTCGAGCACGTCGGAGCTTGAGGTCATGCGTTCCCCTGTGGGGTATGTGGACTGAGGGAAGGTGCCGAACCGCCGGAACCGCATCGCTTTCCTACGGTCCCGTAACCTACGGCATCGTAAGTATGGCAGTGCGTAGCCCCGCGGCAAGAGCCCGTGGGCCAGCGCGTCCGGCTCGGCACCTATCCTTGGAAGTCGGTCGGACAGCGCGGTCCGCTCTGATTTCTTCCCGGACGTCCGGCCCGCAAGCGGCGCACGCCGCGCGGGACGCTCGTTCGGGTTCCCTCCCAGATGAGCTTCCAACACTGCAAGGAGCCGCACCTGTGAGCAGTGCCGACGACCAGACCACCACGACGAGCGCCGAACTGCGTGCCGACATCCGCCGACTGGGCGACCTCCTCGGCGAGACGCTCGTCCGGCAGGAGGGCCCGGAACTCCTCGACCTCGTCGAGAAGGTCCGCCGCCTCACCCGCGAGGACGGCGAGGCCGCCGCCGAGCTGCTGCGCGGCACCGAACTGGAGACGGCGGCCAAGCTGGTGCGCGCCTTCTCCACCTACTTCCACCTGGCCAACGTCACCGAGCAGGTGCACCGCGGACGCGAACTCGCCGCCCGCCGCGCCGCCGAGGGCGGTTTGCTGTCCCGCACCGCCGACCGGCTCAAGGACGCCGACCCCGAGCACCTGCGGGCAACCGTCCGCAACCTCAACGTGCGTCCCGTCTTCACCGCCCACCCCACCGAGGCGGCCCGCCGTTCCGTCCTCAACAAGCTCCGCCGCATCGCCGCCCTCCTGGAGACCCCGGTCCTCGCCTCCGACCGGCGCCGCCTCGACACCCGCCTGGCGGAGAACATCGACCTCGTCTGGCAGACGGACGAACTGCGCGTGGTGCGCCCCGAGCCCGCCGACGAGGCCCGCAACGCCATCTACTACCTCGACGAGCTGCACGCCGGCGCCGTCGGCGACGTCCTGGAGGACCTCACCGCCGAACTGGAGCGCGTCGGCGTCCACCTGCCGGACGACACCCGCCCGCTGACCTTCGGCACCTGGATCGGCGGCGACCGCGACGGCAACCCCAACGTGACCCCCCAGGTCACCTGGGACGTCCTGATCCTGCAGCACGAGCACGGCATCAACGACGCCCTGGAGATGATCGACGAGCTGCGCGGATTCCTCTCCAACTCCATCCGCTACACCGGAGCCACCGAGGAACTGCTCACCTCCCTCCAGGCCGACCTGGAGGCGCTGCCCGAGATCAGCCCCCGCTACAAGCGGCTCAACGCCGAGGAGCCCTACCGGCTCAAGGCCACCTGCATCCGGCAGAAGCTGGAGAACACCAAGCTCCGCCTCGCCAAGGGCACCCCGCACGAGCCCGGCCGCGACTACCTCGGCACCAGCGAGCTCATCACCGACCTGCGGATCATCCAGGAGTCCCTGCGCCGGCACCGCGGAGGCCTCTTCGCCGACGGGCGCCTCGCCCGCACCATCCGCACCCTCGCCGCCTTCGGCCTCCAGCTCGCCACCATGGACGTCCGCGAGCACGCCGACGCCCACCACCACGCCCTCGGCCAGCTGTTCGACCGGCTGGGCGAGGAGTCCTGGCGCTACGCCGACATGCCCCGCGAGTACCGCGCCAAGCTGCTCGCCAAGGAGCTGCGCTCCCGCCGGCCGCTGGCGCCCACCCCGGCGCCCGTCGACGAGGCCGGCGAGAAGACCCTCGGCGTCTTCCGGACCGTCAAGCGCGCCCTGGAGGTCTTCGGCCCCGAGGTCGTCGAGTCGTACATCATCTCCATGTGCCAGGGCGCCGACGACGTGTTCGCCGCCGCCGTCCTCGCCCGCGAGGCCGGCCTCGTCGACCTGCACGCCGGCTGGGCGAAGATCGGCATCGTGCCGCTCCTCGAGACGACGGACGAGCTCAAGGCCGCCGACACGATCCTCGAGGACATGCTCTCCGACCCGTCCTACCGGCGCCTCGTCGCGCTCAGGGGCGACGTCCAGGAGGTCATGCTCGGCTACTCCGACTCCTCCAAGTTCGGCGGCATCACCACCAGCCAGTGGGAGATCCACCGCGCCCAGCGCCGGCTGCGCGACGTCGCCCACCGCTACGGCGTCCGGCTGCGCCTCTTCCACGGCCGCGGCGGCACCGTCGGCCGCGGCGGCGGCCCCACCCACGACGCGATCCTCGCCCAGCCCTGGGGCACCCTCGAGGGCGAGATCAAGGTCACCGAGCAGGGCGAGGTCATCTCCGACAAGTACCTCATCCCGTCCCTCGCCCGCGAGAACCTCGAACTGACCGTCGCCGCCACCCTCCAGGCCTCCGCCCTGCACACCGCGCCGCGCCAGTCCGTCGAGGCCCTCGCCCGCTGGGACGCCGCCATGGACGTCGTCTCCGACGCCGCCCACGCCGCGTACCGGTCCTTCGTCGAGGACCCCGACCTGCCGACGTACTTCCTCGCCTCCACCCCGGTCGACCAGCTCGCCGAGCTGCACCTGGGCTCGCGGCCCTCCCGCCGCCCCGGCTCAGGCGTCTCCCTCGACGGCCTGCGCGCCATCCCGTGGGTGTTCGGCTGGACCCAGTCCCGGCAGATCGTCCCCGGCTGGTTCGGCGTCGGCTCCGGCCTCAAGGCCCTGCGCGAGGCCGGCCTGGACACCGTGCTCGACGAGATGTACGAGCAGTGGCACTTCTTCCGCAACTTCGTCTCCAACGTGGAGATGACCCTCGCCAAGACGGACCTGAGGATCGCCCAGCACTACGTCGACACCCTCGTCCCGGACGAGCTCAAGCACGTCTTCGACACCATCAAGGCGGAGCACGCCCTGACCGTCACCGAGGTGCTGCGCGTCACCGGCGAGCAGGAACTGCTGGACGCCGACCCCGTCCTCAAGCAGACCTTCTCCATCCGCGACGCCTACCTGGACCCGATCTCCTACCTCCAGGTCGCCCTGCTCAAGCGCCAGCGCGACGCGGTCGCCGCCGGCGACCAGCCCGACCCGCTGCTCTCCCGCGCCCTGCTGCTCACCGTCAACGGCGTCGCCGCAGGCCTGCGCAACACCGGCTGACCCGCGGACGCACGAAACGGCGGCGCCCTCCGGCTCCTGCGAACCGGAGGGCGCCGCCCTCGTCATGTCCCGGGACCCCTACAGCACCACGAACGCCGCCGTCAGCAGTCCCGCGCCCGCCAGCGCCATCACCCACGCCGCGCGCGTCCGCAGCAGGCCGCCCGCCACCACCACCGACGCCAGCAGCAGCGCACCCCCGAGCGGCACCCACGCGTACAGCACCCCGGCAGGACCGGAGCGCACCGCCTCAGCGCCGCCCGGCTTCAGCACCACCGTGTAGGTGCGGCCCTCCTCCACGGCCACCGTGTCGCCCAGGACCACCTTGGCGCGCGGCTGCGCCCCCGGCGACAGCGGCCGGAACGGACCCTCGCAGGCGTCCTCGGCACACCGCGTCACCTCGACCGTGCCGCGCTCGCGGCCCTTGGTGAGCATCACGTGCTGCGCCGTCCCCCACGACGCCCATACGCCGGCGATCAGGATCAGCACGGCGACCGTGCCCATCGCCGCGAACCGGCCGAAGCGCAGTGCGGAGGAACCGCGCGAGGAACGGACAGCGGAAGGCATGGCCGCGATCTTTGGCCATGACCTCGCGCCCGGTCAACTCCGGCGGGCGGCACCAGGGCAGATGTCCGGCGTTGTCGCCCTCATCACCCGCGTCACGAGTTGTACGCGCTCTGCGCCCGCTCCAGACCCTCCGCCACCAGGCACTCCACCGCGTCCGCCGCCCGGTCCACGAGGTAGTCCAGCTCCTTGCGCTCCGCCGACGAGAAGTCCTTCAGCACGTAGTCCGCCACCTGCATCCGCCCCGGCGGCCGGCCGATCCCGAACCGCACCCGGTGGTAGTCCCGGCCGAACGCACCCGTCAGCGACTTCAGACCGTTGTGCCCGTTGTCCCCGCCGCCCAGCTTCAGCCGCAGCGTCCCGTAGTCGATGTCCAGCTCGTCGTGGACCGCCACCACCCGCTGCGGCGGCACCTTGTAGAACTCCCGCAGCGCGTTCACCGGCCCGCCCGACAGGTTCATGTACGACATCGGCTTCACCAGCACCACCCGCCGGCTGCCCGGCCCCGGAGGCCCGACCCGGCCCTCCACGACCTGCGCCTGCGCCTTCGCCGCCCGCTTGAACCGGCCGCCCATCCGCTCCGCCAGCAGGTCCGCGACCATGAACCCCACGTTGTGCCGGTTCATCGCGTACCCCGGCCCCGGATTGCCCAGCCCGGCGACCAGCCAAGGGCCCGCCGCGTCCTCCGTCACGCCCACGCTTCCTCCCACATACGCGTCGGCCGCCGCCCCGCACGGGAGCAGCGGCCGACGTACGACTGGATCCGAAAGGCTCAGGCCTCGGCGGCCTCGTCGCCCTCCTCGGCGCCCTCGGGCGCCTCCTCGGCCTGCGCAGCCAGGACCTGCAGCACCACGGCGTCCTCCTCGACGGCGAGGGTGACACCGCCGGGAAGCTTGATGTCCTTGGCGAGCACGGAGGCGCCGGCCTCCAGGCCCTCGACGGAGACGGTCACACCCTCCGGGATGTGCGTGGCCTCGGCCTCGACCGGCAGCGCGTCCAGGACGTACTCCAGCAGGTTGCCGCCCGGGGCCAGCTCACCCTCGGCCTGCACCGGGATCTCGACCTGGACCTTCTCGCCCCGCGTCACCAGCTGCAGGTCGACGTGGACCAGGAAGCCCTTCAGCGGGTCACGCTGGACGGACTTCGGGATGGCCAGCTCGTTGGTCTTGCCGTCGATGTCCAGCGCGATCAGGACGTTCGGCGTACGCAGGGCGAGCAGCAGTTCGTGGCCCGGGAACGTCAGGTGGATCGGGTCGGAACCGTGACCGTACAGAACACCGGGAACCTTGTCCTCACGACGGACACGGCGGGCAGCGCCCTTGCCGAACTCGGTGCGCGTCTCGGCGGCGATCTTCACCTCGGACATGATCACTCCTCATAGTCAGAAACGGACGTGGTCACCCGGCCACGAACGGCCTGCTACGAAGAGCGCGTCGATAACGGACCGCCGTACGGACTTCCGAAGAAGCGGTACGGCCTCCCTCGCCGAGCAACTCGTGCAGTTTACCCGGGCCAGGAGGCCGCACCCAAAACGATCACCGGCAGCCGAACGGATGTCGGACCGCAGAACCCTTACTGCTCGTCGAACAGGCTCGTCACCGAGCCGTCCTCGAACACCTCACGCGCCGCACGCGCGATCGTCGGCGCGATCGACAGCACCTTGATCTTGTCCAGACTCTCGCTCAGCTCACCCGGCGTCGGCAGCGTGTTCGTGAACACGAACTCGCTCACCTTCGAGTTCTTCAGACGGTCCGCCGCCGGACCCGACAGCACACCGTGCGTCGCCGTCACGATCACATCCTCCGCGCCGTGCGCGAACAACGCGTCCGCCGCCGCGCAGATCGTGCCACCGGTGTCGATCATGTCGTCCACCAGCACGCACACGCGGCCCTTCACCTCGCCGACCACCTCGTGCACCGTGACCTGGTTCGCCACGTCCTTGTCCCGGCGCTTGTGCACGATCGCCAGCGGCGCGCCCAGCCGGTCGCACCAGCGGTCCGCCACCCGCACACGGCCGGCGTCCGGGGACACCACCGTCAGCTTCGAACGGTCCACCTTCGCGCCCACGTAGTCCGCCAGCAGCGGCAACGCGAACAGGTGATCCACCGGACCGTCGAAGAAGCCCTGGATCTGGTCCGTGTGCAGGTCCACCGTCAGCAGACGGTCCGCACCCGCCGTCTTCATCAGATCCGCGATCAGACGCGCCGAGATGGGCTCACGACCGCGGTGCTTCTTGTCCTGCCGGGCATACCCGTAGAACGGCACGATCACCGTGATCGAACGGGCCGACGCACGCTTCAACGCGTCGATCATGATCAACTGCTCCATGATCCACTTGTTGATCGGCGCCGTGTGGCTCTGGATCAGGAAGCAGTCGGCGCCACGCGCCGACTCCTGATACCGCACATAGATCTCGCCGTTCGCGAAGTCGAAGGCCTTCGTCGGGACGACCCCGACACCCAGCTGCTGGGCGACCTCCTCGGCAAGCTCGGGGTGGGCGCGGCCGGAGAAGAACATCATCTTCTTCTCGCCGGTCGTCTTGATCCCGGTCACAGCACTGTCTCCTCAGAGGTGTCTCAGCTGGTGGGGTGCGCGTTTCCGCACCTCTCACGGTACGCCGTCCCGAACGGAACGCTTTCCGGTCAGTCCTCGCCGGCCGGCTCCCGCGACGCCGCCTCCGCGGCCTTCGCGGCAGCGCTCCCCGGACGCTTACGAGCCACCCAGCCCTCGATGTTGCGCTGCTGACCACGGGCCACCGCCAGGGAACCGGGCGGCACGTCCTTCGTGATCACCGAGCCCGCAGCCGTGTAAGCACCGTCTCCGACCGTGACAGGAGCAACAAACATGTTGTCCGACCCCGTACGGCAGTGCGACCCGACCGTCGTGTGATGTTTGTCCTGTCCGTCGTAATTGACGAACACACTTGCCGCACCGATGTTCGAGTACTCGCCGATCGTCGCATCACCCACGTACGACAGGTGCGGAACCTTCGACCCCTCGCCGATCGACGCGTTCTTCGTCTCCACATACGTGCCGATCTTGCCCTTGCGCGCCAGCCGCGTCCCCGGACGCAGATACGCGAACGGACCCACCGACGCCTCCGGACCCACCTCGGCGCCCGTCGCCACCGTGTTGTCCACACGCGCACCCGCACCCACCAGGGTGTCCGTCAGCCGCGTGTTCGGACCCACCTCGCAGCCCTCGCCCAGATGCGTGCCCCCGTGCAACTGCGTCCCCGGATGCACCACCGCGTCCCGCTCGAACGTCACCCCCACGTCCACCCACGTCGACGCCGGATCCACCACCGTCACACCGGACAGCATCGCCACCGTCAGCAACCGCTCGTTCAGGATCCGCCGCGCCTCGGACAACTGCACACGGTTGTTGATCCCCGCGATCTCCCGGTGATCCCCCGCCACCGACGCACCCACCCGGTGCCCCGCCTCACGCAGGATCCCCAGCACGTCCGTCAGGTACTCCTCACCCTGGCTGTTGTCCGTACGCACCTTCTTCAACGCGTCCGCCAGCAGCGCCCCGTCGAACGCGAACACACCCGAGTTGATCTCCCGGATCGCCCGCACCTCGTCCGACGCGTCCTTGTGCTCCACGATCGCGGTCACCGCGCCGGAACCGTCCCGCACGATCCGGCCGTACCCGGTCGCGTCCGGCACCTCCGCCGTCAGCACCGTCACCGCGTTGCCGTCCGCCACATGCGTCTCCGACAGCCGGCGCAGCGTCTCACCGGTCAGCAGCGGAGTGTCGCCGCACACCACGACCACGGTCCCGTCCACGGAACCGCCCAGCTCCTCCAGGCCCATCCGCACGGCGTGCCCCGTGCCGTTCTGCTCCGCCTGCACGGCGGTCCGCACCTCCGGGGCGACCTCGGCGAGATGCGCGGTCACCTGCTCACGGGCGTGGCCCACGACGACGACCAGGTTCGCCGGGTCCAGTTCACCGGCGGCGGCGAGCACATGACCCACCAGGGAACGACCACAGATCTCGTGCAGGACCTTCGGTGTGGCCGACTTCATACGGGTGCCCTCACCCGCTGCGAGAACGACGACGGCTGCCGGGCGATTGGCGCTCACGGGATGCCCTTCGGCTGTGTTGGAGGTGGGGGATGGACATCCGCAGGATACCGGGGCGTTTCCGGGGGGACATGAGAGCGGGTCCTGACCGGTTGCCGGTCAGGACCCGAACAATGCAGCTCCGCCAGCTGGATTCGAACCAGCACTACAGAGCTTCAAAGGCTCGCGGGCTACCAGTTACCCCATGGCGGATCGCTGCGTCAGACCATACCTGAGGAGGGTGGCGTCGCGATCCCGGAGACCATTCCTGTCCACCAGCCTTCGATGCGCCGGTACAGGTCGGCGCCTTGTGAGACCCGGATGACCAGACAGCCGCGATAGGTGTCGCCGACGTTCTTCCGGACGGTCGTCGGGTTGTGCTTCTTGATGGTCGTCTTCTGGAAGACGGAGACGTCCACGCCGACCAGATCCGCCCAGTATCGTTTCGCGCCTTCCACGTCGGCGGTCATGTGGATCATCACGCGGTACCGCAGGCGATCGGGCTCGACGCCGAGCAGGTCGAGCCATGCCAGGTACAGCTTGATCACGCCGGGGTCGCTGTTGACGAAGAGGACGTTCTCACGCCGGTCGTAGGGCTTGTCCTTCGCGCCCTCGGCCCAGTAGAGGGCCGCACCCGCGAGGAAGAGGTCGCGGTCGGACAGCGGGCCGATCTCCAGGGCGGCGGCCTCCTTGGTCCGCCGGCGTTGCTCGTCCCGCACCGCCAGCTCGTGCTCCCAGCGCATGCGGCCCGCCAGCCGCGCCTGCTCCGAGGGCGGGCGCCGCTCCGGCTTCGGCAGATCCCGTACGCACAGGGAGATCGAGCTCTTGGAGCAGCCCAGTTCGACCTGGATCCGGTCGTAGGTCCAGCCCTGCAGGCGGAGCTCGCGGGCCCGCGCCCGCAGGTCGTCCTTGGCGTTGGGGCGCCGGGTCCAGTCGGGGGCGGGTTCGCCTTGGAGGAGCCGGTTGAGGATGTCGTTGTTGTCGACGTGGAGCCGGTCGCGGATCTGGCGTCGGCTGAGGCCCGCGCGTCGCAGGGCGACCGCCTGCTCGCGCAGGCCTTCGAAGTCGGCGTATTTGCCGGTCGGATGTGCCATGGGCATACCGTCCGGGCGGAATGGAGGGTTCCCCCCTCGAACGGTGATCGATTCAGCAGTTCGAGGGATTGTGGGGCGTATCGCGGCCGATCGGTCGGAGGGTGTGGTCCGGTGGCGAGGTGAAAAGTCGACGGAAACAGGGCTGGGAGCGCCTTTAGGCTGGGGGCATGACCACGGCGGGGGAAGACCATGTGACGGCCCGGGGAGGGCCCTGGTGGTGGGAGCGGCGGCGTAGTGCCGTGCTCGATGTGGGGCTCGCGGCGGTGTCCGCGCTGGAGTGCGGGGTCGAGGGGGTCCCGTTCGCGTGGGAGGCGGGGATCCCGGTCCCCGTGGGGGTGCTGTTCGGCCTCGCGGCGGGGTCGGTGCTGCTGGTGCGGCGGCGGTGGCCGATCGCGGTGGTGCTGGTGGCGATCGCGGTGACGCCGGCGGCGATGGGGTTCCTGCTGGGGATCGTGGGCCTGTACTCGCTGGCCGCGTCTGACCTGCCGCGCCGGATCATCGGGTCGCTGGCGGGGATGCAGTCTGTGGGTGTGCTGATCGTGATGTTCGTGCGGATGCGGCAGGACATCGCGCGCGGGGACGTCGACGTGGGTGACTGGCTGGTGCCGTTCGCGTCGGTGACGATGGCGTTGGGTGTGACGGCTCCGCCGGTGCTGCTGGGGCTGTACGTGGGGGCGCGGCGGCGGCTGATGGAGAGTCTGCGGGAGCGGGCGGACAGTCTGGAGCGGGAGCTTCAGCTGCTCGCGGAGCGGGCGGAGGAGCGCGCGGAGTGGGCGCGGGGTGAGGAGCGGACGCGGATCGCGCGTGAGATGCACGACGTGGTGGCGCACCGGGTGAGTCTGATGGTGGTGCACGCTGCGGCGTTGCAGGCGGTGGCGCGGAAGGATCCGGAGAAGGCGGTGAAGAACGCCGCTCTGGTGGGGGACATGGGCCGGCAGGCGCTGACGGAGTTGCGGGAGATGCTCGGGGTGCTGCGGGCGGGTGGGGACGCGGTGCGGCCCCGGCCGGAGGGTGCGTCGGTGCCGTTGGCGGCGGTGGGTGCGGCTGCCGCGGCCGCCGCGTCGCGGGTGGTGGTGGAGGAGCCGGCGGAGGGGCCGTCGCTGGCGGAGATCGACGAGCTGGTGGGGCAGTCGGCCGCGGCGGGGATGGTGGTGGATCTGTCGGTGGAGGGGGAGTACCGGTCGTACGCGCCGGAGGTGGAGGCGACGGCGTACCGGGTGGTGCAGGAGGCGTTGACGAACGTCCACAAGCACGCGGCGGGTGCGAAGACGTATGTGCGGCTGGCGCACCGGGTGTCGGAGATCGCGATGCAGGTGGAGAACGAGCCGCCGTCGGGCGTGGGTTCGTCGGCGGGGCTGCCGTCGGGGGGCAACGGTCTGGTGGGGATGCGGGAGCGGGTGTCGGCGCTGGGCGGGGTGTTCGTGTCGGGGCCGACGGACGCGGGGGGTTTCCGGGTGTCGGCGGTGATCCCGGCGTCGTAGCCGCCGGGTGTCAGCCGGCGGTGAGGCGTTGGGGCCGGGCGCCGGAGATGAGGGTGGCGAGGGCGTGGTCGATGTCGGGGCCGAGGTACCAGTCGCCGGTGTGGTCGAGGGCGTAGACGCGGCCCTGTGCGTCGATGGCGAGGAGTGCCTGGGTGTCGGTCTCGGTGCCGAGGGGGCAGACCTCGGTGTCGAGGGCGCGGCCGAGGTCGCCGAGGGTGCGGGCGAGGTGGAGGCCGTGCAGGGGGTCGATGTGGACCGGGGTGGGGGAGATCTGGCGGCCGGGTCCGGTGGGCCGGATGTGGAGTCCGCCGAATTCGGCCCAGGCCTCGACGGCGGCGGGGAAGACGGTGTGCCGGTGTCCGGCGGGTGAGGTGTGGTCGCGGAGGGTGTCGGCCCAGATCTCGGCCTGTTTGATGTCCCAGCGTCCTGGTTGCCAGCCGGCGGTGCGCAGTGCGGCGTCGACGGGGACGGCGAATCTGGTGGTCGAGGTGCGGTCGGTGTGCATCTGCCCTTCGTTCGTCGAGGTCGTGCGGTGGTGCTGGGGGTGGTTCAGCTGTCGGTGGGGGTGGGGTCGACCGTGCGGACGCCGAAGTGGGCGGTGAGGGCGGTGCAGGCGCGGCAGGGGGCGGCGTAGCTGCCGTGGAGGGGGTCGCCGTCCTCGCGGATGCGGCGGGTGGTGAGCTTGGCGTGCTTGAGGGCCTTGCGGGCCTCGCCGTTGGTCATGGGTTTGCGGGCGGCTCTTTTGCTGCGGGCGGCGTCGGCGGTGGCGATGTGCCGGGAGATGAGGATGGTCTCGGCGCAGCGTCCGGTGAAGCGGTCGCGCTGGTCGCTGGTGAGGGTGTCGAGGAAGTCCTGGACGAGCGGGTGGAGCGCGGGGGGTGTGTCGCCGCGGGCGGCGGTGCCGGTGAGGGTGGCGCCGCGGACGGAGAGGGCGGCGGCGATGGTGGGGAGGATGCCGTCGCGGCGGTGCCGGAGGACGGGTGCGGGGGTGCTGTCGGTGGCGCTCCAGCCGATGCGGGGGTCGCCTGAGCGGGGGTCGCCGGATGGTCCGGTGTGCGTCCCCGTCTGCGTCGCGTTCATGATCGTCATCCCCTCCCGAGCATCCCCCCGGTGGTCACAGAGTGCCAAATCGCGTGGCGGCTGGGGAAGCTGGGGCGTGGCGACACGCCAGGGCGGGGGCGGGCTGTCACGGCGGGGTGACGTGGGGTCACGGAAGCGGAGGGGCTGGTGACCGGTGCCCGGTGACCGGTGGGGGCGTACCGCATAGGCTGTCGGCACCGCGATCCGGCGGTGTTCCGTGCGCGGGCGCCGAGGGGCTCGTGGTGGTGAAGCAGTCGAGACAGACGTGACAGTCGAATACGTTCCGTGACGGCCCCGACGGTGGGGCGGGCGGGCGTACAGAGTGCCGCAGGGGGCAACCGCCATGACGACAGGTCGGCTCGGGCTGGGGGCACCTTCCGGCCGCCAGGCTGGGGGAACTTCCGCGCCGCCGAACGCGGCCTACGCCGGGCAGGTCGTGCACTTCCCGGATCCGGTGCGGGCGGCCCGTCACCCGAGAGGGGTGCGGGTGGACGAGCGCGGCTACCCCGACTTCTCGCCCTACGCGCGCGCGGCCGCGGAGATCGCTGACCCGCCGGAGGGTTTCGGCGTGGACGAGCTGCGGCTGACGGACTACGTGTCGGCGAACGCGGCGTTGGCGGCGACGGGTCACGAGTTGTGGGACACGGTGTCGGCGGTGGCGACGCCGCACGGCTGGACGTGGCATCACGTGGCGGGTACGCGGCGTCTTGAGCTGGTGCCGGTCGAGGTGAAGGCGCTGTTGCGGCATCACGGTGGTGTGGCGACGGCGGCGGTGGACCACGGCAAGCGGGGCACGCGGCCGTTGCAGGAGACGCGTCCGGCGCATTTCGGGCTGCCGAAGTCGGGTGTGGCGGTGACGGAGTCGCAGGTGCTGGGCGTCGAGGAGGATCTCGGGTACCGGCTGCCGGGCGCGTACCGGTCGTTCCTGAAGGCGGCGGGCGGCTGCGCGCCGGTGGGGACGGCGCTGGACGCGGAGCTGGGTCTGCTGGTGGACCAGCCGTTCTTCACGGTGCGGGACGAGGCCGCGGTGAACGACCTGGTGTATGTGAACAAGTGTCTGCGGGACCACCTGACAAAGGACTATCTGTGCGTCGCGTTCGTGCAGGGCGGTCTGCTGGCCGTGAAGGTGCGGGGCGAGCGGCAGGGTTCGGTGTGGTTCTGCGCGTACGACGACGTGCGGGACGTGGATCCTTCGTGGTCGCAGGCGGAGCGTGTGGAGCGGCTGCTGCTGTCGTGCGGTGAGGATTTCGACGTGTTCCTGTCGCGGCTCGCGGGGTCTCCTCCGGAGTTGGAGACGGTGGCGAATCTGATGGTGGACGGCGGGTTCGCGCATGCCGTTCCGGTTTCTTCCGCGGGGGAGTGAGTCGTAGCGATGGTGACGTTCGCGCAGGCGCAGGAGCGCGCGGAGGAGTGGGTCAACGGGGACGTGCCCGCGTACCAGCACCGTGAGGTGCGGGTGCGGGAGTTCGGTCTCGGGTTCGTGGTGTGGGCGGAGGACCGTGCGGACGGTCCGCGCTCGGACGGCGGCGGGCAGCGGCTGGTGATCGCCCGGGACAGCGGTGAGGCCACGCTGTGGCCGGCGCTGCCGGTGGGTGAGGTGATCCGCCGGTACGAGGAGGAGTACGGCAGGGATGAGGCGGCGGCTCAGGAGCCGGCGCCCGCGCCTCCGGCGCGGGTGGACCTCAACCAGACGTCGTTCCTGCTGAGTCCGCCGGAGTGGTTGCAGGAGGCGGCGGACCGGCTGGGGATCCCGGACCGGCGCGGGGAGACGTCGGGGGGCGCCGGAGGGGCGGCCTCCGGGGCGGTCGCGGCGGCGTCCGCGGGGTCCGGTGCCGGGTCGGCGCCGGGTGTGGTGCCGGGGCAGGCGGGTGCGCCGGACGCGAGTTGGGCGTCGTCGTCCACGGGTGCGGGCCGGGGCGTCGGCGCGGGTGACTCCGAGGAGTCCTCGGCGGGTTCCGGTGCCGCGGCGTCCGCGCCCGACGGCAGCGGTTCGGCGTGGCCGGCGGCCGTCGGCGGTGCGGACGAGGGCACGCCGTGGGCGGGTACGGACACCACGGCGGACGCGGGCGAGGACCGCTCGGTGCCGCTGCCGCAGACCGTGTACGCGCCGCAGGTGCGGGAGTCGGGTGAGGACGCCCCGGCGACGCCCGACGCGAAGACGGCGCTGATGTCGGGTGGCAGCGGGCTGCCGCCGACGGCGGTCGCGCCGGCGGTTCAGGCGGGGCAGCCGACGCCTCCGCCTCCGACTCAGGCGGGGCCCTCCGCGGCGCTTCCGCCTCCGACTCAGGCGGGGCCCTCCGCGACGCCTCCGCCTCCGACCCAGGCAGGCGCTCCCGGCACCCCGGCTCCGGGTACGCCCGCGCCGCCGGCTCCGGGCGCGCCGGACGCCGGTGACATCGCCGACGCCGCGACCAGCAAGGCGACCCCGCCGCCGAAGCGGGGGCAGGGTCCGACGACCCCGCCGCCTCCGGGCGCCCCGGGGACGCCGGGCGCGCGACCCGGCGGCACGCCCGCGTCTGCGTCCGCGCAGGGCGGGAGCGGCTATGTGCCCACACAGCTCGTGTCGTCGCTGGGCCCTGAGGGTCCGGAGGGCGCGGGCGGCGGGCAGACACCTCCGCCGGCTCCGCCGCCGGGTGCGCCCGGCACGCCTCCGGGCGGGGTGCATCACGCGGCGACGATGCTCGCCGATCCGAACAGTTCGGGCGCGGGGGCGCCCGTGCCTCCGGGACCGCCGGGGGCTCCGGGGCAGCCGGGTGCGCACGGCGGGCCGGGCGCGCCGCAGCAGCCCGGCCAGCCTGGTGCGCCTCAGCCTCCCGGCCAGCCTGGTGTGCCTCAGCCTCCCGGTCCGCCCGGTGCTCCGGGCCGGCCCGGTCAGCACGGGGCCCCGGGTACTCCAGGCGCGCCCCAGCCGCCCGGTCCTCCTGGTCAGCCCGGCGCGCCCCAGCCTCCCGGTCCTCCCGGCTCCCCCGGTCAGCACGGTGCGTCCGGTCAGCCCGGTGCCCCGGGTGCTCCCGGCGCGCCCCAGCCTCCGGGCCCGCCAGGCGCTCCGGGTGCCCCCGGTCAGCCCGGCGCGCCCCAGCCACCCGGCGCCCCGGGCGGCGCCCCCGGCACCCCGCCCGTGCACCACGCGGAGACCGTCCTGGCCGCACCCCCCGTCGGTGGTCCGGGCGCGCCCCCGCCGCCGCCCGGTGCGCCCGGTACCCCGCCGATGGCGCCCGGGTCGGTGCCTCCCGGTGCCATGCCTCCGCCGGGCGCTCCCGTGCCGGGGCAGCCGCCGGCGTACGGCTATCCGCAGCAGCCGCCCGGTCAGCCGACCGTCGGCCCCGGCTACCAGGCCGTGCTGCGCTACCGCGCGCAGGACGGCTCCGAGCAGCAGCTGATCCGGCGTTCAGCGCCGGGCACCCCGCACCCGGAGTGGCAGATCTTCCACGAGCTGCGCGCGATGAACGTGCCGCCGAACCAGGTGCTGGAGCTGCACACGGAGCTGGAGTCGTGCGAGCTGCCGGGCGCGTACTGCGCGCGGATGATCCGCGAGCAGTGGCCGCAGGCGCGCATCACGTCGATCGCGCCGTACGGCACGGACCACGCGAGCCGGCAGCAGGGCATGCGGCAGCTCCTGGCCCACCAGGGCGAGCTGCACCAGGTGGCGGACGGTCCCGCGCGTCCCGCCCCGGTGCGGGCGCCGGTCCCGCCGGTGCATCCGGCCCCGCCGATCCCGCCGGAGGCGATCGGGCAGGAGCTGGCGGCCGCGTTCGGGCCGGGCGTGTTCCGGTTCGAGCAGGCGGCGGTGTCCCGTCAGGGTGTGCCGCCGGTGGTGGCGCACACGCTGGTGACGGCGGGTCTGCCGGCGGACATGGGGCCGTTCTTCTGGGCGCAGGCCCAGCCCGGCCGCCCGGTGCCGACGCTGGCGGAGCTGGCCGCGGAGCGGGGTGTGCAGCCGGCGCCGGACGCGGGCTCGTACCTGGTGATGGGCAGCGACTTCGGCAAGGCGGTCTGTGTGCAGTACGGCACGGCGAACATCGTCGCGGTGCCGGTGGAGGCCGGTCCGGGCGGTACGGCGGTGCCGCCGCAGTTCGTGAACACCGGGCTGCCGGAGTTCGCGCGCTGCCTGGCGCTGCTGGGCCGGATGTGGCGTCTGCGGTTCGGGCTGAACCAGGAGCAGGCGGGCCGCTGGACCGTCGACTTCCAGGCGCAGCTGGCCGCGCTGGACCCGGCGGCGCTGGGGTCGCCGGAGACGTGGTGGTCGGTGCTGCTGGAGCAGATGTGGGACGGGCTGCTGTGAGCCGCCGCCGCTGAAGGTGTGACCCGTGAGCCGGGCCCGGTCGTCGTCACGACCGGGCCCGGCTCTCGTCTGTCCGCCCCCGCAGGGCCCGCCGAGCGGAGTGTCGCGTTATGAACACTTCCTCGTCATAGATCAAGATGTGCGCGATTCATCCCTTTTGTGCTCGGTCGTCGTGCTGGGCTTCATGTCCGTCGGTGGAAGGGGTTCCAGGGTGAGCAGCAGCACATCGGTGTCGTCGCGGGGGTTCGAGATCGTCCGCCGGGGGCGCGGGTACCGTCCGCTCCAGGTGATCGCGTACGTCGAGGCGCTGTCGGACGACCGGGACGCCGCCTGGGAGCGCGCGGCGCGGCTCACCGTCCTGGCGCGGGAGATGGAGGAGGAGCTCGAGCGGCTGCGGGAGCGGGCGGCCGGGCTGCCGGAGCAGACGTACGAGTCGCTCGGCGACGGTCCCCGGCGGCTGTTCCTGCTGGCGCTGGAGGAGGCCACGGCCGTACGGGAGTCGGCGCGGCAGCACGCGCGGGACCTGGTCGACCTGGGGCGGGACGACGCCGCCGGGGTGGAGGATGCCGCGCGGGCGTACGCGGCCACGCTGCGCGCCGTCGTCGACGAGTACGCACGGGAGCGGCTGGCCGCGGCGCGGGAGAAGGCCGACGAGATCCGTGTCGAGGCGCGTCTGGACGTGAAGGAGCGGCGCACCGAGACGCTGGCGGAGGTGCGGCGGCTGCGGGAGCGCACCTCGGAGCTGCTCGCCGAGGAGGCCAGGGCGCAGGCGCAGCGGCTCGACGAGGTCGCGCAGGAGGAGGCGGCGCGGGCGGCGGAGCTGGACGCCCGGCAGGCGGAGGCGGAGGAGCGTGCCGAGAAGGTGCTGGCAAAGGCGCGGCAGGCGTTCGCCGACGCGGAGGAGGCGGCCCGGCGCCGCGCGGACGAGGCGCGGGAGCGGGCGGCGGAGGTGCTGGCCGAGGCGCAGTCCCGGGTGGAGGGCGTCGAGCGGGAGACCGAGCGGGTGCTGAGGGAGCACGCCGACCGGCGGGAGGACGTGCAGATGCAGATGGACCACGTGTCCGCCAGCCTGAGCGCGCTGACCGGCCGCGCGGTGGAGTGACCTCCCCCCCCCGCACGGCCGGCGGGTGTCCGCCGGCGGTCAGGGCCTTCCGCTGGTCGGCGTCTTGCTCTGATCAGGGCCTTCCGCTGGTCGGCGTCTTGCTCTGATCAGGGCCTTCTGCGGATCGCGCCGGCGAGGATCCAGCCCTCCACCGCCTCGTACTGGCGGCGCTGTTCCTCCGCCCGGGCGCCGCCGGAGGCGACGGTGCCGAGCCAGCCGCAGAGGAAGCCGAGGGGGATGGACAGCAGCCCGGTGGTGGTGAAGGGGAACCAGGTGAAGTCGGCGTCGGGGAAGGCGGCGACGGGGGAGCCGGAGACCAGGTTGGTGCCCGGCATCAGCACCAGTACGGAGACGGTTCCGCCGATGAGGGTGGCGAGCAGACCGGTGCGTGTGTAGCGGCGCCAGAAGAGGCTGTAGACGAGGGCCGGGGCGATGGCCGAGGCGCCCAGGCAGAAGGACAGCGTGATCAGCGGGTGCAGGCTGTGGTGCTGCACCAGGGTGGCCAGCAGGATCGCGGGGGCGCCGACGGCCGCGGCGGACAGGCGGGCCAGCAGCATCTCGCGGCGCGGCGTCATCTCCCGGACGCGGGCGGCGAACACGTCGTGCGCGAGGGAGTTGGCGCAGGCGAGGATCATCCCGGCGACGGAGGCGAGGACGGTCAGGAAGATCGCCGTGGTGACGGTGGTGAACAGGACGGTCTCCGCGGTGGACACCTCCGCGCCGAACACCGCGCGCGTGCCGAGCAGATAGGCGGTGTTGCCCCGCGGGTCGGCCCCGGCGACGACGGCCCGCCCGAGCAGGGCGGTCGCGCCGAACCCGACGACCGTGATGACCAGCACGAACAGCGCCACGCCGGACACCGCCCAGGACATCGAGCGGCGTACCTGACGGGCGCTGTCCGCGGTGTACATGCGCATGGTGATGTGGGGGAGGCAGGCGCCGCCGAGGACCACCGTGAGATGGGAGCTGATCATGTCGATGCCGGGGCTCGCGCTGCCGGCGAACTGCAGCCCGGACGCGAGGAAGGCGTCGCCGGTGCCGCTGCCGGCGGCGGCCGCGTCGAAGAGGGCGCCCGGGTTCCAGTCGAAGCGGTGCAGCATCAGCGCGGCGACCACCAGGCCGGAGCCGAGCAGCAGCACGATCTTCAGGATCTGGATGAGGGCGGTGCCCTTCATGCCGCCGATCGCCGCGTAACTGATCATCAGCGCGCCCACGCCGACGATGCACCCGGTCTGCATCGACTCGCCGGAGAAGCCCAGGATGAACCCCATCAGCTGCCCGGTGCCGGCGAGTTGCACCAGCATCAGGGGCAGCAGCGAGGCGAGGGTGACGACGCTGGCGGTGATCCGCACCGAGCGGCCGCCCGGCATGCGGCGGGTCAGCGCGTCGCCCATGGTGAACCGGCCCGCGTTGCGCAGGGGTTCGGCCAGCAGGAACATCAGCAGCATCAGCGACAGGGCGGTGCTGAGCGCGAGGACGACGCCGTCGTAGCCGAACAGGGCGATGACGCCGCTCGTGCCGAGGACGGTCGCGGCGGAGATGTAGTCACCGGCGATCGCGAGACCGTTGCGCATGGGGGAGAGGGAGCCGTAGCCGGTGTAGAACTCGTCGAGGTCGTCCCGGTCGGGGCCGGTCAGCACGCACAGCAGCAGGGTGACGGTGGCGACCGCGGAGAACCCCACCAGGGACATGGTCTCGGCGGTGTCGCCGAACAGCGGGTTCACCGGGCCGCCTCCCGCCGCGCGTCGACGACCGCCTGTCGGCGGATCAGCTCGGCCAGCGGGTCCACCCGGCGGCGCGCGGTCGCCTCGTACAGGGCGACGGCGAGCCAGGTGACGGGCACCTGCCCCACGGCGAGCAGCAGACCGGTGGGGACGCCGGCGGTGGTGCCGGTCATGAGGGAGGGCGCGAACGCGGACAGCACCAGGAAGAGCACGAAGTAGCCGAGCGCGGTGAGGGTGGCGGTGCGGCGCTGCCAGCGGTAGGCGCGGCGCAGCCGGCGCAGGTCGCTGTGGTGGCCCAGCGGGGCGTGCCGGGGAGCCCGGTGCGGCCGGGGCGGGGGCGGGGCGGGCGGCAGCCAGGGGTAGGTGCGGTGGGTCGGGGAGGCGGCGCAGGGGACGCCCGCGCGGGGATCCGTGTACGGGCCATCGGCGTACGGGGGCGGGGGGCGGTGCGGGTCGGGCGGAGGGGGAAAGGGGCCGGCGGGCATCCCGTGCTCCTTGCGTGGCTCGGGTCCGTGCGGGGACCGCAGGGAGGGGGGTGGCGGAGCGGAGCCCGCACGTTACTCGCGCGTAGAGCGGAGCGCGACGGTTTGGCGCAACTCGCGCGCGGGGGAGCGCTCTCGGCGGTGGTACACGCCCTGAGCTGGGGTGTTACCCGGATTAACTCCGACTTTTGCGGTGGACGCGGGACATCGCGCTGTCCACCGGCGGGCGGCCCGCTTGACCCTGACGCGACGGAAGGGTGGACGCTGGGCGGCGCCGGACGGGCCGGGGCCGAGGGCGCGGACGGGAGGATGCCGGGGGAACCGAAGGGAGGAGCGACCCCGAGGCGGTCTCCACCCCACGGGGGAGAGCCCCTAGGGGCATCTCCGTACTGCGGCTCGGGGAGGGTTCGTCCCGGCGGAGGACGAGGCGGGGCCGCCTTCGTCCTTAACCTGGCTTTACGCCGCTGGGGGGTGGCGGAGCACAGCACCGGGGGTGGGGTTTTCCACAGCAGAAGACTGCGCTGAACACCAGCGCGCCGGACCCCCTCCCCCCGCCAGACTGAAGCACGAACCGCACACCACGCACCGGGCGGCCGCCGCACACGAGGGCGGCCGCCGGGAGCACCGCTTTCCCTTGCCAACCGACATAGGAGACTTACCGTGACATCGGCTGTGACCATTCCCAGGCACGGGGGTACTGGAGGGACTACGGCCGTTGCCGCGCGGGCGCGGCAGGTCGTGAAGGCGTACGGGTCGGGGGAGACCCGTGTCGTCGCCCTCGACCACGTCGACGTGGACATCGCCCGCGGCCAGTTCACCGCGATCATGGGCCCCTCGGGGTCCGGCAAGTCCACGCTGATGCACTGCCTCGCCGGGCTCGACACCGTGACGAGCGGTCAGATCTACCTGGACGACACCGAGATCACCGGGCTGAAGGACAAGAAGCTCACCCGGCTGCGCCGCGACCGGATCGGCTTCATCTTCCAGGCGTTCAACCTGCTCCCGACGCTCAACGCGCTCGAGAACATCACGCTGCCGATGGACATCGCCGGCCGCAGGCCCGACAAGGCCTGGCTGGACCGGGTGGTGGAGACCGTCGGGCTCGCGGAGCGGCTCAAGCACCGGCCCACGCAGCTCTCCGGCGGCCAGCAGCAGCGGGTCGCCGTGGCGCGGGCGCTGGCCGCCCGGCCGGAGATCATCTTCGGTGACGAGCCGACCGGCAACCTCGACTCCCGCGCCGGCGCCGAGGTGCTCGGCTTCCTGCGCCGCTCGGTCGACGAGCTGGGCCAGACCATCGTCATGGTCACCCACGACCCCGTCGCCGCCTCCTACGCGGACCGCGTGCTGTACCTCGCTGACGGCCGCATCGTCGACGAGATGCACCAGCCCACCGCCGAGCAGGTCCTGGATCGCATGAAGGACTTCGACGCCCGGGGGCGCACGTCATGACCGTGCTCAAGACCTCGATGCGCAACTTCCTCGCGCACAAGGGACGCATGGCGCTGTCGGCGGTGGCGGTGCTGCTGTCGGTGGCGTTCGTCTGCGGGACGCTGGTGTTCACGGACACCATGGGCACCACCTTCGACAAGCTGTTCGCGGCGACCTCCTCGGACGTCACCGTCAGCTCCAAGGACGCCTCCGAGGGCGGCGAGACCACCGCCCGCAACGGCAGGCCGCCGGTGATACCGGCCTCCGTGGTCGACGAGGTGAAGCGCGCGGACGGCGTGCGGGCGGCCGAGGGCGCGGTGTTCTCCACCGCCGTCACCGTCGTCGACGGCGACCGGGACAGCCTGTCGCCCACCAACGGCGGCCCGACCATCGTCGGCAGCTGGAACAGCAACGACGCCCGCACCATGGACATCACCTCCGGCGCCGCGCCGAAGGGCGCCGGCCAGGTCATGCTCGACGCCGACACGGCCGAGAAGCACGGCCTGGGCGTCGGCGACGAGCTGAGCGTCATCACCGCGCTCGGCACGCACACCGCGAAGATCTCCGGCGTCGCCGACTTCACCGTCACCAACCCCGGCGCCGCGATCTTCTTCCTCGACACGCCCACCGCGCAGAAGGTCCTGGTCGGCGAGACCGGCGTCTACACCGACGTCAGCGTCACGGCCGCCGAGGGCGTCAGCGACGACCAGCTGAAGCAGAACGTGCTGGCGGAGCTCGGCGGCGGGTACAGGGTGCTCACCGCGGAGGAGGCCGCCGAGGCCAACCAGAAGGGCGTCGAGGGCTTCATGAACGTCATGAAGTACGCGATGCTCGGCTTCGCCGGGATCGCCTTCCTCGTCGGCATCTTCCTGATCATCAACACGTTCTCGATGCTGGTCGCCCAGCGCACCCGCGAGATCGGCCTGATGCGGGCCATCGGCTCCTCCCGCCGGCAGGTCAACCGGTCGGTGCTGATCGAGGCGCTGCTGCTCGGCGTCGTCGGCTCCGTCCTCGGCGTCGGCGCGGGCGTCGGTCTCGCGGTCGGCCTGATGAAGCTGATGGGCGCCGTCGGCATGGAGCTGTCCACGAGCGACCTCACCGTCGCCTGGACGACCCCCGCGCTGGGCCTGCTCCTCGGCGTCGTCGTCACCGTCCTCGCCGCCTACCTGCCCGCCCGCCGCGCGGGGAAGATCTCCCCGATGGCCGCGCTGCGCGACGCCGGGACCCCGGCGGACGGGCGCACCGGCTGGGTCCGCGCCGTCACCGGCCTGGTCCTCACCGGCGGCGGAGCGGCCGCCCTCTACCTGGCGGGGGCCGCCGACAAGGCCACCGACGGCTCCATGTGGCTCGGTCTCGGGATCGTGCTGACCCTCATCGGCTTCGTCGTCGTCGGCCCGGTGCTGGCGAGCGGTGTGGTCCGCGTCCTCGGCGCGGTCCTGCTGCGGGCGTTCGGCCCGGTCGGCCGCATGGCCGAGCGCAACGCCCTGCGCAACCCGCGTCGCACCGGCGCGACGGGCGCCGCGCTGATGATCGGACTCGCGCTGGTGGCGTGCCTGTCCGTGGTCGGCTCCTCCATGGTCGCCTCGGCCACCGAGGAGCTCGACAAGGTGGTCGGCACGGACTTCATCGTCCAGGACGACAACGGCCAGCGGCTCAGCCCGGAGGCCGTCGCCGCGGTCAAGGCCACCGACGGCCTGGACCGGGTCACCGAGTACAAGTGGACGGAGGCCGGCTTCACCACGCCCGACGGGAAGACCAGCGACGACACCGCGATCACCGCCGTCGATCCGACGTACGCCGTCGACATGCGCATCGAGACCGTCGAGGGCAAGCTCGCGGACGCCTTCCGGCCGGACTCCATGTCCGTCCACGAGGACTTCGCGAAGGACCACGACATCACCCTCGGCTCGACCGTCGACGTCGCCTTCGAGGGCGGCAGGACCGGCACGCTCACCGTGCGGGCCGTCACCAGCAGCGAGGGCGCCATCGACGCCGGCGCGATGTACACGTCGATCGACACCCTCGCCCGGTACGTGCCCGCCGAGAAGATGCCGCTCACCCTGATGGTGCTCGCCTCGGCAGAGGACGGTCAGAAGGACGCCGCGTACGCGGCCCTGAAGCAGTCCATGGACGGCTTCCCGCAGTTCGAGGTGCGCGACCAGACCGACTACAAGGAGGCGCTGAAGGACCAGATCGGGCAGCTGCTCAACATGATCTACGGCCTGCTGGCGCTGGCGATCGTCGTGGCGATCCTGGGCGTGGTGAACACCCTGGCCCTGTCGGTCGTGGAGCGCACCCGGGAGATTGGCCTGATGCGGGCCATCGGCCTCTCGCGCCGCCAGCTGCGCCGCATGATCCGCATGGAGTCGGTCGTCATCGCCCTCTTCGGCGCCCTGCTCGGCCTCGGACTGGGCCTCGGCTGGGGCGCGACCGCCCAGCAGCTCCTCGCCCTGGAGGGCCTGAAGGTCCTCGACATCCCGTGGCCCACCATCGCCGGGGTGTTCGTCGGATCCGCGTTCGTCGGCCTGTTCGCCGCGCTGGTCCCGGCGTTCCGGGCGGGCCGGATGAACGTCCTCAACGCCATCGCGACCGAGTAGCGGCCGAGGAGCGCCGACGGGAATCGGCCGACGGCGGCAGCCCCGGGTTCACCGCACACGGGGGTTGCGGGGAGACCGGCGCCGGAAGGTCCCACGGGGGCCTTCCGGCGCCGGCGCGTGCGGCGAGGGGCGCGCGTGGCCCGTCGTCGTCCACAGCCCCGGCGGCTGTCGGCGGGGCGACGTACCCTGGACACCCCCGGCCCGCGGCGCGCGTCGGGCCCGTCGTGTTGCACATCCCCGGAAGGGATTCCGCCCCGCATGAGCCTGCACGGTCTGCTCGACGCCGTCGTCAAGGACACCGCCCTCGCGGAGGCGGTCACGGCCGCCGCCGACGGCAACCGCATGCACGTCGACCTCGTCGGCCCGCCCGCGGCCCGTCCCTTCGCGGTCGCCGCGCTGGCCCGTGACGCCGGCCGCCCCGTGCTCGCCGTGACGGCCACGGGACGCGAGGCGGAGGACCTGGCGGCCGCCCTGCGCTCGCTGCTCCCGCCCCAGGGGGTCGTGGAGTACCCGTCCTGGGAGACGCTGCCGCACGAGCGGCTCAGCCCCCGCAGCGACACCGTCGGCCGCCGCCTCGCCGTGCTGCGGCGCCTGGCCCACCCCCGCTCCGACGATCCCGAGACCGGCCCCGTCTCCGTCGTCGTCGCCCCCGTGCGCTCCGTGCTCCAGCCGCAGGTCAAGGGCCTCGGCGACCTGGAGCCCGTCGCCCTGCGCACGGGGCAGAGCGCCGACCTGAACGACGTCGTCGACGCCCTCGCCGCCGCCGCGTACGCGCGCGTCGAGCTGGTGGAGAAGCGCGGCGAGTTCGCGGTGCGCGGCGGCATCCTCGACGTCTTCCCGCCCACCGAGGAGCACCCCCTGCGGGTGGAGTTCTGGGGCGACGACGTCGAGGAGATCCGCTACTTCAAGGTCGCCGACCAGCGGTCCCTGGAGGTCGCCGAGCACGGCCTGTGGGCGCCGCCCTGCCGTGAGCTGCTGCTCACCGACGAGGTGCGCGAGCGGGCGCGGGTGCTCGCCGAGGAGCACCCGGAGCTGGGCGAGTTGCTCGGGAAGATCGCCGAGGGCATCGCGGTGGAGGGCATGGAGTCCCTCGCCCCGGTCCTCGTCGACGACATGGAGCTGTTGCTGGACGTGCTGCCCAAGGGCGCCATGACCGTCGTCTGCGACCCTGAGCGGGTGCGCACCCGCGCGTCCGACCTGGTCGCCACCTCGCAGGAGTTCCTCCAGGCGTCCTGGGCGGCCACCGCCGGCGGGGGCGAGGCGCCCATCGACGTCGGCGCGGCCTCCCTGTGGTCCCTCGCCGACGTCCGGGACCAGGCCCGCGAGCTGGACATGCTGTGGTGGACGGTGTCGCCGTTCGCCGCCGACGAGGAGCTCGACGCCGACACGCTCAAGCTGGGCATGCACGCCCCCGAGACCTACCGCGGCGACACCGCGCGGGCGCTCGCCGACACCAAGGGCTGGCTCGCCGACGGCTGGCGCACGGCCTACGTCACCGAGGGCCACGGTCCGGCCGCCCGCACCGTGGAGGTGCTCGGCGGCGAGGGCATCGCCGCCCGCCTCGACAACGACCTGGGCGAGCTGACCCCGTCCGTTGTGCACGTGTCCTGCGGCTCCGTCGACCACGGTTTCGTCGCCCCGGCGCTCAAGCTGGCCGTGCTCACCGAGACCGACCTCACCGGCCAGAAGGCGTCCGGCCGCGAGGGCGCCCGGATGCCCGCCCGGCGCCGCAAGACCATCGACCCGCTCACGCTGGAGGCGGGCGACCACATCGTCCACGAGCAGCACGGCGTCGGCCGGTACATCGAGATGGTGCAGCGCACCGTGCAGGGCGCCACCCGCGAGTACCTGGTCGTGGAGTACGCCCCCGCCAAGCGCGGCCAGCCCGGCGACCGCCTCTACATCCCCACCGACCAGCTCGAGCAGATCACCAAGTACGTCGGCGGCGAGGCGCCCACCCTGCACCGGCTCGGCGGCGCCGACTGGACCAAGACCAAGGCGCGCGCCAAGAAGGCCGTCAAGGAGATCGCCGCCGACCTGATCAAGCTGTACAGCGCGCGGATGGCGGCGCCGGGCCACGCCTTCGGCCAGGACACCCCCTGGCAGCGCGAGCTGGAGGACGCCTTCCCGTACGCGGAGACGCCCGACCAGCTCACCACCATCGCCGAGGTCAAGGAGGACATGGAGAAGTCGGTCCCCATGGACCGTCTGATCTGCGGCGACGTCGGTTACGGCAAGACCGAGATCGCGGTACGGGCCGCGTTCAAGGCCGTGCAGGACGGCAAGCAGGTCGCGGTGCTGGTGCCGACGACGCTGCTGGTGCAGCAGCACTTCGGGACGTTCGGCGAGCGGTACGCGCAGTTCCCGGTGAACGTGCGGGCGCTGTCCCGCTTCCAGACCGACACCGAGGCCAAGGCGGTCCTGGAAGGTCTGAAGGACGGCTCGGTGGACGTGGTCATCGGCACCCACCGGCTGTTCTCCTCCGAGACCAAGTTCAAGGACCTGGGCCTGGTCATCGTCGACGAGGAGCAGCGGTTCGGCGTCGAGCACAAGGAGCAGCTGAAGAAGCTCCGCGCCAACGTCGACGTGCTCACCATGTCCGCCACGCCCATTCCCCGGACCCTGGAGATGGCGGTCACCGGCATCCGCGAGATGTCGACGATCACCACCCCGCCGGAGGAGCGCCACCCGGTGCTCACCTTCGTCGGCCCCTACGACCAGCGGCAGATCGGCGCCGCCATCCGCCGTGAACTGCTGCGTGAGGGCCAGGTCTTCTACATCCACAACCGCGTCGAGTCCATCGACCGGGCGGCGGCCCGGCTCCGTGAGATCGTGCCGGAGGCGCGGATCGCGACCGCCCACGGCCAGATGTCGGAGCAGGCGCTGGAGCAGGTCGTCGTCGACTTCTGGGAGAAGAAGTTCGACGTGCTGGTGTCCACGACGATCGTCGAGTCCGGCATCGACATCTCCAACGCCAACACCCTCATCGTCGAGCGCGGCGACAACTTCGGCCTCTCCCAGCTGCACCAGCTGCGCGGCCGGGTCGGCCGCGGCCGCGAGCGCGGGTACGCGTACTTCCTGTACCCGCCGGAGAAGCCGCTGACGGAGACCGCGCACGAGCGTCTCGCGACCATCGCCCAGCACACCGAGATGGGCGCGGGCATGTACGTGGCGATGAAGGACCTCGAGATCCGCGGCGCGGGCAACCTGCTCGGCGGCGAGCAGTCGGGGCACATCGCGGGCGTCGGCTTCGACCTGTACGTGCGGATGGTCGGCGAGGCCGTCGCCGACTACCGCCGTCAGCTGGAGACAGGCGAGGTGGAGGAGGCGCCGCTCGAGGTGAAGATCGAGCTGCCGGTCGACGCGCACGTCCCGCACGACTACGCGCCCGGCGAGCGACTGCGCCTCCAGGCGTACCGGGCCATCGCCTCCGCCAACAGCGAGGAGGACATCGCGGCCGTCCGCGAGGAGCTGGTCGACCGCTACGGCAAGCTGCCGGAGCCGGTGGAGAACCTGCTGCTGGTGGCGGGCCTGCGGATGCTCGCGCGGGCGTGCGCCGTCGGCGAGATCGTGTTGCAGGGCACGAACATCCGGTTCGCGCCGGTGGAGCTGCGCGAGTCGCAGGAGCTGCGCCTCAAGCGTCTCTACCCCGGCTCGGTGATCAAGCCGACGTCCCACCAGGTACTGGTGCCACGCCCGAAGACCGCGAAGGTCGGCGGCAAGCCGCTGGTCGGGCGGGACCTGCTCGGCTGGGTGGGGGAGTTCCTCACCTCGGTGCTGGGGTCCTGACCCCGTACGGACAGCAGGGCCGCCCGTGGTGCGCGCGAGGCGCATTGCGGGCGGCCCTGAGATGTACGTGAGGCCCTGCGGCTGGTCGGGACGGTCGCGGTGCATAGGGCGAAGACAGGTCTGGACCACTCGCTCGTTACGGTGAGCTTCCGGATGGACCGCTCCCGCCGGGGCAGGTTCGGAGCAGAACAGCAGAACGAGGGAGGGGCGCGGTGACGCGAGATCTGGGGTGGGGCGGCAGGACGCGGCGCGCGGCAGGAGCGGCGGCCGCCGTCGCGGTGGTCCTCCTCGCGGGATGCGAGTCGATACCCGACGTGGACGTGCCCGCGTCCGGCGGCAGCGGGGCCCCGGCCCCCGACGGGCGCGCGGCGAGCCCGCTGGACAACCCCGACGGCACCCGCCCCGGCCTCGCCCCCGTCCGTGACGCACAGGAGCGCGCCGAGGCCGCCGCCCTCATCGACAAGGTCGCCACCAAGGGCCGCGGCCCCAAGACCGGCTACGACCGCGACGAGTACGGCTACGCGTGGATGGACACCGCCGACGGCGTGCCCCTCGCCCGGAACGGCTGCGACACGCGCAACGACATCCTCCAGCGGGACGGCCAGGAGCTGCGCTTCCGCTCCGGCTCCGACTGCGTCGTCGTCTCCCTGACCCTGGCCGACCCCTACACCGGCAAGACCATCGAGTGGCGCAAGCAGAAGGCCGCCGAGGTGCAGATCGACCACGTCGTGCCGCTCTCCTACAGCTGGCAGATGGGTGCCTCCCGCTGGTCCGAGGGCAAGCGCCGGCAACTGGCCAACGACCCGCTCAACCTGCTCCCCGTCGACGGAAGCGCCAACTCCGCCAAGAGCGACTCCGGCCCGGCGTCCTGGCTCCCGCCCAGCAAGGGCGTCCGCTGCGCCTACGCCGTCCGCTTCGCCCAGGTCGCCGTGAAGTACGAGATGCCCGTGACGAAGGCGGACAAGGAGACCATGCGGGAGCAGTGCGGGGTCTGAACCCGCGCTGGGAGTACGGCTTCCCCGCCCGCACCGAGTCCGAGCTGGCCTGGGTGCAGCACGCGCTCGCCCGGCTCAGGGACGGCGGCACCGCCGTGCTGCTGATGCCGCCCGCCGTGGCGTCCCGTCGCTCCGGCCGGAGGATCAGGGCCGACCTGCTGCGCCGGGGCGCGCTGCGCGCCGTCGTCGCGCTGCCCGCCGGGGCGGCGCCCCCGTACAGCGTGCCGCTGCACCTGTGGGTGCTGCGCCGGCCCGACCGGACGCACGCGCAGCCGGAGCTGCTGCTCGTCGACGCCGGGCGGTTCACGGCCGAAGGGCGCGGGGGACCCGACTGGCCCGGGGTGCGGGAGACCGTGCTCGACGCCTGGGGCGCCTTCGACCGGGACGGCAGCGTCGGGGAACGGCCCGGCGTGGCCCGCTCGGTGCCGGTCATCGAACTCCTCGACGACGACGTCGACCTGACCCCCGCCCGGCGGCTGCCGCCCCCGGCGGACACCGACGGCGCCGGCCGGCTCGCCGACGTACGGGCGCGGCTCGACGAGACGCTGCGGCTGACCGCCGAGCTGGCGCCGCCGCCCGCGGAGCCCGTGCCGTCCGCCGCGTCCGGGCGGCTGCCGCTGACCACCGTCGGCGAACTGGCGCGCGCGGGCGGCCTGGTGATGCGCACCGGCGGCCACGGCGGCCGGGCGCGGGTGCCCGTGCTCACCGACCACGACGTGCTGATCGGGACCGCGCCCTCCGGGACGCTCCCGGAGAGCGAGGAGGAGCCGGTGCTCACCGAGCCGGGCGACGTCGTGCTGCCCGTGCTCGGCGGCGGGGCCGTCGCCCGGGTCGTCGACGAGGCGACCGCGGGGGCCGTCCTCGGCCGCAACCTCGTGCTGCTGCGCCCCGATCCGGCGGCGCTCGACGCGTGGTTCCTCGCCGGGTTCCTGCGCGGCACCGCCAACCACCGCCAGGCCAGCAGCTACGCGTCCACCGCCACCCGGCTCGACGTGCGCCGCCTCCAGCTCCCGCGCCTCGCACCGGACGAACAGCGGCGCTACGGCGAGCGGTTCCGCGCCCTGGACGCGTTCGAGAGAGCGCTCAGGGAGGCCGGACGCCTCGGCGAGCAACTCGTGCGCGGGATGTACGACGGCCTCACGGACGGGACGATCGCCCCGGACTAGCGTCCGCCCCTGCTCCGGTACGGCAACGGTTCGGTACATCACGGGACCGGTTGTCGCCGTGGACCTATACGCTCGGACTCTCCACCGGAGTTCACACATCGGCTACACCCGTCCAGGAGCAGCATGTACGGCCACGGCGCGCCGCCGCCCCCACCCAGCTCGGGATCGGTCATCACGCAGCGCGTGCTGTACGCGGCCTCAGGGGTGCTGTGCTGCGGGATGCTGTCCGCCGTGCCGCTGTTCCGCATCGCGGTACTGCGCGGGCGGGTCCTCGACTGGACAGCGGCCTGGGCGAGCATCCCGCTGGCCGTCATCTGCATCGCCGTGATCGGGTCCGTCCCCGAGGAGGACTGGCGGGGTGACGTGGGCCTCGCCGTCATGCTCCTGATGGGCGCCTGCGCGAGCGCGTACTACCTGATCGTCGACATCCGCCTGCCCCGGCAACGCGGGCCGTACGGCGGCCCGGTGCCGCCCTCACCGCACGCCACCACGGTCCACGCCCACGGTGGTCCCGCCCCCTACGGCTATCCGCAGCCGGCCTCGCCGTACACGCCCACCGCCCTGTCACAGCCTCAGCCGCAGCCTCCGCACACCCCGTTCCCCGGCCCCGTGCCGCCCTCCACCGCCCCGCCCGCCGCCGTGCCCCCGTCGCAGGCGCAGCCGCCGCAGGGGCCCGCGCCCGCCCGGATCGACCAGGTGCGCGCCGAGCTCGACGAGCTCAGCGACTACCTGCGCCGGCAGGACGGACAGCAGCGGCCGCCGGGTGACCACGAGGGCGGACGGTGAGCGCGGCGGCGGGACGGGTCGTCGCCGGCCGCTACGAACTGTCCACGCTCATCGGCCAGGGCGGCATGGGACAGGTCTGGACGGCCTACGACAAGCGGCTGGACCGGCGCGTGGCGGTGAAGCTGCTGCGCCCCGACAAGGTGGCGGGACACGAGGCCGACGAGCTGCGCCGCCGCTTCGTGCGCGAGTGCCGGGTGACCGCGCAGGTCGACCACCCCGGCCTGGTCACCGTGCACGACGCGGGCAGCGAGGGCGAGGAGCTGTTCCTCGTCATGCAGTTCGTCGACGGCGCCGACCTCGGCGACCACCTCGCCGAGCACGACCCGTACCCGTGGCAGTGGGCGGTCGCGGTCGCCGCGCAGCTGTGCGCGGTGCTCAGCGCCGTGCACGCGGTGCCGATCGTCCACCGCGACCTCAAGCCGCGGAACGTGATGGTGAAGCAGGACGGCACGGTCACCGTCCTCGACCTCGGCGTGGCCTCCGTGATGGACGCCGACACCACCCGCCTGACCCACACCGGCACCCCCATCGGCTCGCCCGCCTACATGGCGCCCGAGCAGGCGATGGGCGGCGCGGTCGGCCCGTACACCGACCTGTACGCGCTCGGCGTGCTGATGCACGAACTGCTCAGCGGGGACGTGCCGTTCTCCGGCTCCACGGCGCTCGGGGTGCTGCACCGGCACCTGTACGAGCCGCCCGTGCCGGTGCGGCGGCTGCGCCCCGAGGTGCCGGAGGCGCTGGAGGCCCTGGTGCTGCGGCTGCTCGCCAAGGACCCGCAGCACCGCCCGGACTCGGCGCAGGAGGTGTACGAACACCTGGCGCTGCTGCTGCCCTCCCGGTCCGTGCCCACCGGCGCCCCGCTGGACCCCACCCGGCCCTTCCTGCGCCCGCACGCGCCCTGGCCGGACCGCGCCAGGACGCCGGCGCCGCAGCCCGCGCCCGCCGCGCCGTCCGCGCCGACGGCGGAGAAGGCCGACGTGGCCGCCGCCGTGGACGAGGTGAAGCGGCTGCTCGGCGAGGGCCGCATCACCCAGGCCGTCGACATCCTCGGCTCGATCCTCCCGGTCGCCGCCGAACAGCACGGCGAGCACTCGCCGGTGGTGCGCACCCTGCGCAAGCAGTACGCGGCCACGCTCCTCGACGACGGCCAGTACCGGCGGGCCCTGCCCGAGCTGCGGCGTCTGGCCGACGAGCGCTCCGCCGAGGCGGGCCAGGCCGACCCGCAGTCGCTGCGCCACCGCTACGAGGCCGCCCAGTGCCTGGAGCAGCTCGGCGACCCGGCGGCGGCCCTCGCCGAGTACCGGGCGCTGCTGCCGTACTACGAGAACCGGTACGTGGCCGCCGGGGACCCCCAGCAGGCGCACGACGTGCGGCGCCGCATCGGGCATCTGCTGCTCGCCCTCGGCGACCGGCCCGCCGCACACGACACGCTGGTGCGGCTGCTGCACGACGTGGAGCGCGTCCAGGGACCCGGGCACCCGCTCGCGGCGGACATCCGGCGCACCCTCCAGTGGCTCGGGCAGGTGCGCGGGTAGCCGCTCGGGCCCGCGCTTGGGGAGACGGCGGGCGCGGCGGTGCCGGAAGTCGCCGTGAATCGTTGGTCGAATGGGTTGGCCAGAGCTTGGCCGATGCCTACCATCGATCACCGCAGGACTTTGTGCACCGCCGCACAAGCTCTCCTCAGGAGGTTTCCTTGCACCGCCGTCGTCGCACCGCGTTCCTCCTCACCGCCGCGATCGCCGCGGCCCCTCTGCTCACCGCCTGCGGCAACGACGCGCACCCCGGTGCGGCGGCCGTGGTCGGCGGGGAGCGGATCACCGTGTCGCAGCTGGAGAACCGCGTCGACGAGGTGCGCGCCGCCCAGCGGGAGGCGGTCCCGGACGAGGCGCAGTACCAGCAGGCCATCGCCCGCACCGGCGGCCTGACCCGCGACACCCTGCACAGCATGGTGCTGGACCGGGTGCTGGAGCGCGCCGCGCGCGACGCCGGGGTGACCGTCTCCGACCGCGAGGTGCAGCGCACGCGGGCCGAGTTCGAGGAGCAGGCCGGCGGCGCGGAGGCGCTGGAGGCCGCCTGGCTCCAGCAGTACGGCGTGCCGCCGCAGCGCCTCGACGAGAACCTCCGCCTCCAGGTGACCGCGCAGAAGCTCGCCCAGAAGCTCGGCACCGACACCAGCCGGCCCGAGTTCTGGAAGGCGCTGTCCGACGCGAGCAAGGAGCTCGACGTCGATCTCAACCCGCGCTACGGCGAGTGGGACGCGGAGAAGAGCAGCCGGGTCGACGCGAAGACGCCGTGGGTGAAGGACGTCACCGCCGTGGCCGGGCCGCCGCTGGGGCTGTGACGTGGGCTAGTTTCGAAGGGTGAACGCAACCAGCCCCGCCCCGGCCCCCGAGGCCGCCCCCGGCCGTGTCGTCCTGCTCACCACCAGCCACCGGGTCGCGCCGGGACTGCTGTCCTGGCCCGCCTGGCAGGCGCTGCGCGCGGCCGACCGGGTGCTGTGCGCGGACGGCGCCCATCCGCAGCTGCCGTACCTGCGGGAGGCGGGGACAGCCGTCGAGGAGTACGCGCCCACCGCCGAGGAGGTCGTCGACGCCTGCGCCGGCGGACGCACGGTGGTCGTCGTCGCGACCGGCGAGGGCGAGCCCGCGCTCACCGACGGACTGGCGCGGATGGCCGGCGGCGGCCGGGTCCGCATGCCGGAACTGGAGCTGCTGCCCGCCTCCTACGACCTGCCCGGTGCCCGCCTGCTCGATCTGGTGCAGGTCATGGACCGCATCCGCGCCGAGTGCCCCTGGTCCTCGCAGCAGACCCACAAGGGCCTCGCCAAGTACGGCATCGAGGAGGCGTACGAGCTCGTCGAGGCCATCGAGGACGGCGACCGGGACGAGCTGCGCGAGGAACTGGGGGACGTGCTGCTCCAGGTCGTCTTCCACGCCCGCATCGCCGAGGAGCACGCGGAGGAGCCCTTCTCGATCGACGACGTGGCGGGCGGGATCGTCGCCAAGCTCGTCCACCGGCATCCGCACGTCTTCGGGGAGGAGACGGCGCGGACGCCGGAGGAGGTCAAGGCGCACTGGATGCGGACGAAGGCGGAGGAGAAGCGGAGGGAGTCCGTCACGGACGGGGTGCCGGTGGGGCAGCCGGCGCTGGCGCTGGCCACGAAGCTGGCGTCGCGGGTCCGTTCGGCGGGGCTGTCCGTCCCTCTTCCCTCCGGGGAAGGGGTCGGGTACGAGCTGCTTGCGCTCGCCGCGCGGGCGGAGGCGGAGGGGGTGGACGCGGAGGCGGCCCTCCGGGCTGCGGCGCGTGCGTACCGGGACGCGATCCGCGCCACTGAACAGGACGCGCGCGCCTGACCTCCCACTTCGGGGGCTCCGCCCCCGAACCCCCCGTTCGCGCAGTTCCCCGCGCCCCCAGAAAGGGGCGCGGGGAACTGCGCGATCAGCCACGTACTCACCCGCACATGCCCTGCGCGCCCAGCCACCCCGCCCCCGCCCCCGCTGCCGCAGGCCCCCGTTAGGGTCGCCCCATGCCTGACCAGTCACCCCCCGCCCCCGACCTCTTCACCTGGGAGTTCGCAGCCGACCCCTACCCCGCCTACGCCTGGCTCCGCGAGCACGCCCCCGTGCACAGAACCAAGCTCCCCAGCGGCGTCGAAGCCTGGCTGGTCACCCGTTACGCCGACGCCCGTCAGACCCTCGCCGACCACCGCCTGTCGAAGAACCCCGCGCATCACGACGAGCCCGCGCACGCGAAGGGGAAGACCGGCATCCCGGGTGAGCGGCAGGCCGACCTCATGACACACCTGCTGAACATCGACCCCCCGGACCACACCCGTCTGCGCCGCCTGGTCAGCAAGGCCTTCACCCCCCGACGGGTGGCCGAGTTCGCACCCCGCGTGCAAGAACTCACGGACGACCTCATCGACCGCTTCACGCGCGGCGGCGACACCGCCGATCTCATCCACGACTTCGCCTTCCCCCTCCCCATCTACGCCATCTGCGACCTGCTCGGCGTCCCGCGCGAGGACCAGGACGACTTCCGGGACTGGGCGGGCATGATGATCCGTCACGGCGGCGGCCCGCGCGGCGGGGTGGCGCGGTCGGTGAAGAAGATGCGCGGCTACCTCGCCGAGCTGATCCACCGCAAGCGGCAGGCGCTGCCCGCCGAGCCCGTCCCCGGCGAGGACCTCATCTCGGGTCTGATCCGCGCCTCCGACCACGGCGAGCACCTCACGGAGAACGAGGCCGCCGCGATGGCGTTCATCCTCCTCTTCGCCGGCTTCGAGACGACGGTCAACCTCATCGGCAACGGCACCTACGCCCTGCTCACGCACCCGGAGCAGCGGGAGCGTCTGCAGCGGGCGCTGGCCGAGGGGGACCGCGGGCTGCTGGAGACCGGGGTGGAGGAACTGCTGCGCTTCGACGGCCCGGTGGAGCTGGCGACCTGGCGGTTCGCCACGGAGCCGGTCGTCATCGGCGGGCAGCGGATCGAGACCGGCGACCCGGTGCTCGTCGTGCTGGCCGCGGCCGACCGGGACCCGGAGCGGTTCGCCGACCCGGACACCCTGGACCTGGGCCGCCGCGACAACCAGCACCTCGGGTACGGGCACGGCATCCACTACTGCCTGGGCGCCCCACTCGCGCGCCTGGAGGGACAGACCGCGCTCGCCACGCTTCTGACGCGTCTTCCGGACCTCCGGCTCGCCGCCGATCCGGCCGAACTGCGCTGGCGCGGCGGCCTCATCATGCGGGGACTCCGCACGCTTCCGGTGGAATTCTCCCCTCCGCGTTCAGGACAGACCTGACCTTCCTGTCCGTGCCCGGGGGTCGGTGTGCGGAAACCTGAGGCATGCTCAACTCTGTGATCTTCATGTGATCTGCACGGCATGAACTTGTGACAAGTGATCGACTGCCTATACGTTCACCCATCAAGTACGGCGCGCCGCACGGTTCTGCTCGCCGTACCGGTCCTTGTTGCCGAGTGAAAGGCTTCCGCATGCTCTCCGGGAACGGCCGACACCGTCGCCCCCGCCAGGCTCCGGCTCTGCTCGTCGCCGCCGGGGTGACCGGATCCGCGATCGCGATCCCGCTCCTCGGGGCGGGCGCCGCCAGCGCGGCGGACGGTGAGACCTGGGACCGGGTCGCGGAGTGCGAGAGCGGCGGCTCCTGGAGCCAGAACACCGGCAACGGCTACTACGGCGGCCTGCAGTTGACCCAGGACGACTGGGAGAACTACGGCGGCCTGGAGTACGCGCCCAGCGCCGACGCGGCCAGCCGCAACCAGCAGATCACCGTGGCCGAGAGAATCCTCGCCGACCAGGGCGTCGGCAAGTGGCGCGCCTGCGGCCTGCTCACGGGCCTGAACCAGGACACCGCGTCCCCGAACGTCGACCCGGGGGTCCCGACCGGCACGGACCGGGACGACACCCGGACCGGTGGGACGAGCACCCCGTCCGGTTCGCCGGAATCCGGCGCTTCGTCCTCTTCTCCCTCCCCGTCGGCCACGTCGGGTTCATTCGATTCGTCCGATGAGGCGAAGGGTGACGCGGACGCTGGTGCCTCCCCGTCCGTCTCCGCCTCCCCCGAAAGTGATGAGTCGGACAAGTCCGAACAGAGTACCGGTTCTTCGGTCGTCACCGAGTCCGAGGACAGCGGTCCGGGCCGCCATCGCGGCCCCAGCGCGCAGGAGGACGAGGCCGCCGACGCCGGGACCCCGTCGTCCGGCCGGCACGCCTCGCCCTCCGCGGACACGCCCGCGGGCATCGCCGACGACCGCTACACCGTCCAGGGCGGGGACAGCCTGACCTCCATCGCCGACTCCCTTGCCCTGACCGGCGGATGGACGGCGCTCTATGTCGAGAACCAGCAGGTCATCGGCGACGACCCGGACCTCATCCTGCCTGGCCAGCGGCTCCTGGTGGACACCGGAACCGCCGAATAGCGGCGGGAAACGGGCGGCCGAAGGCGCCTGTGGGCGACGGCAGTTGACGGAGCGATAAGGGCTGAATGTCCGTAATAAGGACTGTGAGAGATAGGTCTCAGAGGCCCTGATCATCTTTGATATTCCACCGATCGCGTGCTTACGGTCGTGACCGCTCGCCATCGCGGGCCCCGGCTGCCGCCACGCCGAATCCTGCCAGTGGCAGCACGGGAACAGTCGTCGCGTCATGCGCCGTAGGCAGGAGCGGGGGACCCAGGTAAGTGCCGCGACCGGACGGTTGACGTCCGGTTCGGCTCGGGGTGAAGCCGCGTCCCGGGAGGGGCGTGGCCGGGCAACTCAACCGGCCCGAACCCGACAGCTCACCTCGTAGGCGTCGGTGAGGGGATCCATCCATGCTGTTTTCCGGCAAGGGCAAGCACCGTCGTCCGTCCAAGGCCACTCGCGCCATCGCCATCGCCGGTGTCACCGGCGCCGCCGTCGCCGGCCCGCTGATGGCGTCCGGCACCGCCTCCGCGGCCACCGCGTCCGAGTGGGACGCCGTCGCCCAGTGCGAGTCCGGCGGCAACTGGTCCATCAACACCGGCAACGGCTACTACGGCGGCCTGCAGTTCTCCGCCTCCACCTGGGCCGGCTACGGCGGCACCCAGTACGCCGCCACCGCGGACCAGGCCACCAAGGCCCAGCAGATCGAGATCGCCGAGAAGGTCCTCGCGGGCCAGGGCAAGGGCGCCTGGCCGGTCTGCGGCACCGGCCTGTCCAACGCCGCCTACGACGGCGGCTCCGCCGAGGGCTCCTCGCAGGAGTCCGGCTCCACCGAGTCGCGTGAGAGCGAGCAGAAGGCCTCCCGCTCCGCCGAGCGCCCGGCCGCTCCGAAGGCGGAGAAGAAGGCCGAGAAGAAGACCGTCACCACCCCGACCGGCAAGAAGGTCGAGAAGGGCGACGGCGAGTACAAGGTCGTCAAGGGCGACACCCTCAGCTCCATCGCCGCCGAGCACGACGTCAAGGGCGGCTGGGCGAAGCTGTTCGAGCTGAACGACGACATCGTCGACGACGCCGACCTCATCTACCCGGGTCAGCAGCTGCACCTGAAGTAAGGGCGGACCGCCAGGTCCCTCCCCGTCTCCACGGGCTCCCCGCCCCGGTGCGTTTCTTCCCCCGTGCGCACCGGGGCGGGGTCATGTCCGGACGCATTCCGGTCACGGTTTCCCGAACCGGCTTTGTTCCGTTCGGAAACAATTTACTCTCGGTTCTGTCCATGAGGCGGGCGGCGAGATGGCCGATCGCCCGGAGCCGGTTAGGCTCGGACCCGCAGGGCCCCCGCGGCCCCGCTCACCCGCGTCACATCCCAAGAAGGAGATGCTCGTGCCGTCCATCGACGTCGTCGTAGCCCGGGAAATCCTGGACTCCCGAGGCAATCCCACGGTCGAGGTCGAGGTCGGCCTCGACGACGGCAGCACGGGTCGTGCCGCCGTCCCGTCCGGCGCCTCCACCGGCGCCTTCGAGGCCATCGAACTCCGTGACGGCGACGCCGGCCGTTACCTGGGCAAGGGCGTCGAGAAGGCCGTGCTGGCCGTCATCGAGCAGATCGGCCCGGAGCTCGTCGGCTACGACGCCACCGAGCAGCGCCTGATCGACCAGGCGATGTTCGACCTGGACGCCACCGACAACAAGGGCTCCCTCGGCGCCAACGCCATCCTCGGCGTCTCGCTCGCCGTCGCGCACGCCGCCTCCGAGGCCAGCGACCTGCCGCTGTTCCGCTACCTGGGCGGCCCGAACGCGCACCTGCTGCCGGTGCCGATGATGAACATCCTGAACGGCGGCTCGCACGCCGACTCCAACGTGGACATCCAGGAGTTCATGATCGCCCCCATCGGCGCGGAGTCCTTCTCCGAGGCGCTGCGCTGGGGCGCCGAGGTCTACCACACCCTCAAGAAGGTGCTGAAGGGCAAGGGCCTGGCAACCGGTCTCGGCGACGAGGGCGGCTTCGCCCCGAACCTCGGCTCCAACCGCGAGGCCCTCGACCTCATCCTCGAGGCGATCAAGGAAGCCGGCTACACCCCCGGCGAGCAGATCGCCCTGGCCCTCGACGTGGCCGCCTCCGAGTTCTACAAGGACGGCGTCTACACCTTCGAGGGCAAGGAGCGCACGGCCGCCGAGATGACCGAGTACTACGCGGAGCTCGTCGCCGCGTACCCGCTCGTGTCCATCGAGGACCCGCTGTTCGAGGACGACTGGGAGGGCTGGAAGGCTCTCACCGCCCAGCTCGGGGACAAGGTGCAGATCGTCGGCGACGACCTCTTCGTCACCAACCCCGAGCGCCTGGCCCGCGGCATCGAGGAGGGCGCCGCCAACGCCCTGCTGGTGAAGGTCAACCAGATCGGCTCGCTGACCGAGACCCTGGACGCCGTCGAGCTGGCCCAGCGCAACGGCTTCAAGTGCATGATGTCCCACCGCTCCGGCGAGACCGAGGACGTCACCATCGCCGACCTCGCCGTCGCCACCAACTGCGGCCAGATCAAGACCGGCGCCCCGGCCCGCTCCGAGCGCGTCGCCAAGTACAACCAGCTGCTGCGCATCGAGGAGATCCTCGACGACGCCGCGGTGTACGCCGGCCGCAGCGCGTTCCCCCGCTTCAAGGGCTGAGCGCCGCTCGCGTAGGAAGCGTCGTACGTACGTCCCCGTACCCGGTCCCGTACCGTGTGCGGGGACGTACGCGTGTATGAGACCGAACGAGAGGCGGGAACATGGCGGTGAAGGACCGGGACCGTTTCTCCACCGCGACCAGGATCCGGCTGATCGGTGAGCAGACCGCGGCCCGGGTCTACCGCTCCCAGACCAAGCGGCAGGCCCGCCGCTCGCGGCTGACCGGCCGCGCGGCCCTGCTCGCCCTGGTCCTCTGCTCCCTGGTCGTGGCCCTCGCCTACCCGATGCGGCAGTACGTCTCCCAGCGCGCGGAGATCGCCGACCTGCAGAAGGAGCAGGACGAGACCCGCCGGCGGGTCGAACGGCTGCGCGACCTGAAGGCCCGCTGGCAGGACGACGCGTACGCCGAGCAGGAGATCCGCAGGCGCCTGCACTACGTCATGCCGGGGGAGACCGGCTACATCGTCGTCGACCCGGCCGGCGCCGACCCCACGCGCGGCGACCTCCGCGCCGCCGACCGCCCCTGGTACGCCAACGTCTGGGACGGCGTCGACAAGGCCGACGCCGCCGCCCAGTGACCCGACGGAACACCGCAGAAAGACACGTATGGACACCCCTCCGCCCACGACCCCGCGTACCGAGCCCACCGACGCGGACGTCGAGGCCTTCAAGCAGCAGCTCGGCCGCCCCCCGCGCGGGCTGCGCGCCATCGCGCACCGCTGTCCCTGCGGGCAGCCGGACGTCGTGGAGACCGCGCCGCGGCTGCCCGACGGCACACCCTTCCCGACGCTGTACTACCTGACGTGCCCGCGGGCGAACTCCGCGATCGGCACGCTGGAGGCGAACGGCGTGATGAAGGAGATGACCGAGCGGCTGGCCGCCGACCCCGAGCTGGCGGCCGCCTACCGCGCGGCGCACGAGGACTACGTCCGCCGCCGCGACGAGATCGAGGAGCTGAAGAACTTCCCCAGCGCAGGCGGCATGCCGGACCGGGTGAAGTGCCTGCACGTCCTCGTCGCGCACTCGCTGGCCGCCGGACCGGGCGTCAACCCGCTCGGCGACGAGGCGCTGGCGATGCTGCCTCAGTGGTGGGCCAAGGGCCCCTGTGTGACGTCCGCGGCCGGGGAGGACGCCCAGTGACCCGGGTCGCCGCGATCGACTGCGGTACGAACTCCATCCGTCTGCTGGTCGCCGACGCCGACCCGGCGACGGGCGAACTCACCGATCTGGACCGGCGGATGACGATCGTGCGGCTCGGCCAGGGCGTCGACCGCACCGGACGGCTGGCGCCTCAGGCGCTGGAGCGCACCTTCGCCGCCTGCCGCGAGTACGCGGAGATCATCGAGAAGCACGGGGCCTCGGAGCACCTGCGCTTCGTCGCCACCTCGGCCTCCCGCGACGCCGAGAACCGCGACGACTTCGTGCGCGGGGTGGTGGACATCCTGGGCGTGGAGCCCGAGGTGATCACCGGCGACCAGGAGGCGGAGTTCTCCTTCACCGGCGCCACCAAGGAGCTGACCGGCCGCGACGACCTGCACCGGCCGTTCCTGGTGGTGGACATCGGCGGCGGCTCCACCGAGTTCGTCGTCGGCGACGACCGTGTGCGCGCCGCCCGTTCCGTGGACGTCGGCTGCGTCCGGATGACCGAGCGCCACCTGGTGCGGGACGGGGCCGTGACGGACCCGCCCACCGAGGAGCAGATCGCGGCGATGCGCGCCGACATCGAGGTCGCCCTGGACCGGGCGGAGGAGACGGTGCCGCTGCGCGAGGCGCGGACGCTGGTGGGCCTTGCGGGGTCCGTCACCACCGTGTCGGCGATCGCGCAGGACCTGCCCGAGTACGACTCGGCGGCCATCCACCACTCCCGTGTCTCCCGCGACCGGGTCCGGGAGATCACCGAGTGGCTGCTGCGCTCCACCCATGCGGAGCGGGCCGCCGTGCCGTCCATGCATCCGGGCCGGGTCGACGTGATCGGCGCGGGCGCCCTGGTACTGCTGGCGGTCATGGAGCGCACCGGCGCCGAGGAGGCCGTGGTCTCCGAGCACGACATCCTCGACGGGATCGCCTGGTCCGTGGCCTAGGTCTCTTCTGTTACCGGCCAGTAGCACTCCGCTGAGCAGTCGGGATAGCGTTTGAGCGGCGCTCCCGGGGGGCCTTCGGACCCCTCGGGGCGGACCTCCCCGGGAAAGTTCGTGAAGTTCTTCACAAGGAATTGGCCCCGGGAGGGCGAAGAAGTGGGTCCGATTGACCCGTTCGGGCGCTCAACACCCCTTTGAACACGTTCAGAAGGGGGGTGCGGGGGGTTCGCGCACACCGCTCGCACCGACCGCCCGGCCGGCCTCACGGGCCGCCTCCGGCCGCAGAGAGGCAGCTCACGCGGCATTGACAACGCGTCAAGCGGGAGCCCGGTTCCCGATCCGGACTGTGATCTGGATCAAGAAGCGCGGGATAGTAGCACAGGCCCTGCCGGAGCTTGTGAAGGGGCGCACGAGGTACCCCCCTCGGGCGGGTGGATACTCGATGGCATGAGCACCACGGAGCGTCCCAGGATCCTCGTAGTAGGCGGTGGGTACGTAGGCCTGTACGCAGCTCGGCGCATCCAGAAGAAGATGCGTTACGGCGAGGCGACCGTCACCGTCGTCGACCCGCGGTCGTACATGACCTACCAGCCCTTCCTCCCCGAAGCCGCCGCCGGCAGCATCTCCCCGCGGCACGTCGTCGTCCCGTTGCGGCGCGTGCTTCCCAAGGCGGAGGTCCTCACCGGCCGGGTCACCACCATCGACCAGGACCGCAAGGTCGCCACGATCGCCCCGCTCGTGGGCGAGGCGTACGAGCTGCCCTTCGACTACCTGGTGATCGCGCTCGGCGCGGTCTCCCGCACCTTCCCGATCCCCGGCCTCGCCGAGCAGGGCATCGGCATGAAGGGCGTCGAGGAGGCCATCGGCCTGCGCAACCACGTCCTCGAGCAGCTCGACAAGGCCGACTCCACCACGGACGAGGAGATCCGCCGCAAGGCGCTCACCTTCGTCTTCGTGGGCGGCGGCTTCGCCGGCGCGGAGACCATCGGCGAGGTCGAGGACATGGCCCGGGACGCGGCCAAGTACTACAAGACGGTGTCCCGCGAGGACATGCGCTTCATCCTCGTCGACGCCGCCGACAAGATCCTCCCCGAGGTCGGCCCCAAGCTCGGCACGTACGGCAAGGAGCACCTCGAGAGCCGCGGCGTCGAGGTCTACCTGTCCACCTCCATGGACTCCTGCGTCGACGGCCACGTGGTGCTGAAGAACGGCCTCGAGGTCGACTCCAACACCATCGTGTGGACCGCGGGCGTCAAGCCGAACCCGGCGCTGGCCCGCTTCGGCCTGCCGCTCGGTCCGCGCGGCCACGTCGACACCGCGCCGACCCTCCAGGTCAAGGGCACCGACTACATCTGGGCCGCGGGCGACAACGCCCAGGTCCCGGACCTCGTGGGCCGCAAGGCCGGCAACGAGAACGCCTGGTGCCCGCCGAACGCCCAGCACGCGCTGCGCCAGGCCAAGGTCCTCGGCGACAACGTGATCTCCGGCATGCGGGGCTTCCCGCAGAAGGAGTACAGCCACGCCAACAAGGGCGCGGTCGCGGGCCTCGGCCTGCACAAGGGCGTCGCGATGATCGTGATGGGCAAGTTCAAGATCAAGCTCAAGGGCCGGCTCGCCTGGTACATGCACCGTGGCTACCACGGTCTGGCCATGCCGACCTGGAACCGCAAGATCCGGATCTTCGCCGACTGGACCCTCGGCATGTTCCTCAAGCGCGAGGTCGTGTCCCTGGGCGCGATCGAGACCCCGCGCGAGGAGTTCTACGAGGCCGCCAAGCCGGCCCCGGCGCCCGCCGCGAAGCAGGAGCCGAAGAAGACCGAGGCCAAGGCCTCCTGACCCGGGGTCGCCCCCCAGGTCACCCGTAGGCCACCCCGAAGGGGCCGCCCGCCATCCGTGGTGCGGGCGGCCCCTTCGGCATGTCCCCGGGATGACTCCCCGCGGGTTGCGTTTCCGTGTTTTGCCCGAAGATGACGCGCGCCGGGGACTGCCACGGCCGCGCCCAGGTGTTTACGTGGTGACGACATTCCGGGATCCGGTCACGGAGGTGTACACCATGGCAGACGCCGCCTCACGGCTGAGAGGCATCCTCGAGCAGTTGCTCGGAGCACCCTTCCCGGTGCGTGTCCGCACCTGGGACGGCTCGGAAGCCGGCCCCCCGGAGGCCCCCGTCCTGGTCGTGCGCAACCGGCGCGCCCTGCGCCGTCTGCTGTTCAAGCCGGGCGAACTGGGCCTGGCGCGCGCCTGGGTGGCCGGCGATCTGACGGTCGAGGGCGACCTCTACACCGCGCTGGACCGGCTCGCCGGGAGCATCTGGGAGCGCGACGAGGACGCCCGTACCCTGGCCCAGTCCCTGCGCGACCCGGAGTTCCGCTCGGCGGTGCGCCGGCTGTTCGCCATGGCGGGCCCGCCGCTGCCGCCCGCCCCGCCTCCCGAGGAGGTCCGAAGGCCCCGCCGCGGACTGCACACCAAGGGCAGCGACAAACGTGCCATCAGCCACCACTACGACGTCGGCAACGAGTTCTACGAGATCGTCCTCGGCCCGTCCATGGTGTACTCCTGCGCCTACTGGCCCGCCCCGCCCCCGGAGGGCACCCTCGAGCAGGCCCAGCACGACAAGCTCGACCTGGTCGCCCGCAAGCTCGCCCTGCGGCCCGGGCAGCGACTGCTGGACGTCGGCTGCGGCTGGGGCTCCATGGCGATCCACGCGGCCCGCGAGCACGGGGTGAACGTCGTCGGCATCACCCTCTCCCAGGAGCAGGCCGCCTACGCCCGCAAGCGGATCGCCGAGGAGGGGCTCACCGACCGCGTCGAGATCCGCGTCCAGGACTACCGGGACGTCGCGGACGGCCCCTACGACGCGATCTCCTCCATCGGCATGGCCGAACACGTCGGCTCCGAGCGCTACCTGGAGTACACGACCGTCCTGCACCGGCTGCTGAAGCCGGGCGGGCGGCTGCTCAACCACCAGATCGCCCGCCGCCCGCAGCGCGACGAGGAGTCGTACCGGGTGGACGACTTCATCGACGCCTACGTCTTCCCCGACGGCGAGCTGGCCCCGCTCGGCACCACCGTCACCCTGCTGGAGCGCGCCGGGTTCGAGGTGCGCGACGTGGAGTCGATCCGCGAGCACTACGCCCTCACCCTGCGCCGCTGGGTCGCCAACCTGGAGGCCGACTGGGCCCGTGCCGTGGCCCTGACCGGTCCGGGCCGGGCCCGCGTCTGGCAGCTGTACATGGCCGCTTCCGCGCTCGCCTTCGAACGCAACCGGATCGGAGTCAACCAGGTCGTCGCGGTGCGGACCCCCGAGTCCGGCGCCTCCGGGATGCCGCTGCGGGCCCGGGTGTGGGGCGCTCCCGGACCGGCCTGATCCGCACCACGACGTGAAGGGCCGGGCTCCCCGTACGGAGCCCGGCCCTTCGGTGTGCCGCGTCGACGAGGTCACTCCGCCTTGATCGCGTTCAGCATGTTCAGCCGGGCGGCGTTGCGGGCCGGCCACAGGGCGGCCAGGACGCCCACCAGTCCGGCCAGCACCACGAAGATCCCGATCCGGTCCCAGGGCAGGACCAGCGCGTACCCGGGGATCTCCTCGGCGACGGTCTCGCCGATCGCCCAGCCGAGGAACGTGCCGAGACCGATGCCGACCACCGCGCCGAAAACCGAGATGACGACGGCCTCCAGCCGGACCATCCGCTTCACCCGGCGCCGGTCCAGACCGATCGCGCGCAGCATGCCGATCTCCTGCTGCCGTTCGAAGACGGACATCGCGAGGGTGTTGACGACGCCGAGCACCGCGATGATCAGAGCCATCGCCAGCAGGCCGTACATGACGTTCAGCAGGGTGTTGATGGCGCCGCCGAACTCGTCGCGGATGTCCTGCCGGTCCATGACGGTGATCGCGGGGTTGTCACCGAGCGCGTCGATGAGGACCTTCTCGTTCGCCGCGGACTGGCCGCCGTCGACCTTCACGAAGATCTGCCGGATGTACGGCTTCGCCTCGTGCTCGCTCACCACGGCGGTGTCGACGAGGACGGGGGAGAGGAACTCGCTGTCCTTGTAGACGGCGCCGACCGTCAGCGTCGCCTTCTTCTCGTCGGCGAAGGTGAAGGGGATGTTGTCGCCGGGCTTCCAGCCCTTGCTCTCGGCCGTGGTCTCGGCGACCGCGATCTGCCCCTCGGCGAGCGAGTCGACGTCGCCGCTGACGACGTCGACGTTCAGGACCTCCTGGATGTCGCCCGGGGTGACCGCGGAGGCGGAGACGTAGTCGTCACCGGTCTGGAGGTAGGCGTCCTGCTGCGGCGAGACCGCCGAGACGCCTTCGGCCTTCTCCAGCGCGGTCAGCGCGGACCGGTCGAGGTCGCCTCCGTTGGCCATCGAGACCATGTAGTCGGCCTTGATGTTGTCCGTGGTCATCTTGTCGATGGCGGTGCCGACCGTGACGCCGAGCACCGACAGGCCGGTCACCAGCGTCAGCCCGATCGCCAGCGCCGAGGCGGTGGCGCCGGTGCGGCGCGGGTTGCGGACCGCGTTCTGGCCGGCCAGCTTGCCGGCCACGCCGAAGGGCCCGACGAGCAGCGGACGGACGAGTGCGATCACGGGCCGGGACAGCAGCGGGATCAGGATGATCACGCCGATCAGAGCGAGGAACGCCCCCGCGCCGATGTACATCCGGCCGTCGTCGCCGCCGGTCGAGGCGCCTGCCACGATCCCCGCCGCGCCGAGGGCGGTGACGGCCCCGCCGATGGAGTTGCGCAGCACCAGCGACTTGGTGGTGGCCACCGCGTGGACGCTGTTCATCGCCGCCACCGGCGGGATCTTCGCGGCCCTGCGGCCGGGCAGCCAGGCGGCGAACACCGTGATCAGCACGCCCACCGCGAACGCCGAGATCACCGGAGTGGCGGACAGGACCAGCGGGCCGTCAGGCATCTTCATGTCGAACGCCGCCATGCCGGAGCGCAGTCCGACGGCCAGACCGATGCCGAGGACGAAGCCGACGGCCGAGGCCACCAGACCCACCACCGCGGCCTCGGCGAGCACCGAACGGGTGATCTGCCTGCGGGACGCGCCGACCGCGCGCATCAGGGCGACCTCCTTGGTGCGCTGGGCGACCAGCATCGTGAACGTGTTGGAGATCAGGAAGACGCCCACGAAGAGCGCGATGCCCGCGAAGCCGAGCAGGACCTGCTTGAGGTTGCCCATGCCCTGTTCGATCTGGTCGGCCTGCTCGTCCGCGAGCGCCTTGCCGGTCTGCGCCTCCGCCGTGTCCGGCAGCAGCGGCTCGACCGCGGCGAGGATCTCGGCGTCGTCCGCGCCGGGGGCCGCGACGACGGTGACGTCCTCGAAGTAGCCCTGCTCGAGGTACTGCTTCTGGGCGACGGCGGTGTTGAAGAGGACGAGGCTGCCGCCGGCGTTGACGGCGCCGTCCTCGGTGGTGAACACACCGCTGAGGGTGTACTCCTTCACCGGGCCGTTGGTGGCGACGCGCACCCGGTCCCCGACCGCGTACTCGCCCTTGGCCGCGGACTCCTCGTCCAACGCGATCTGGCCGTCCTGCACCGGGCCGGAGCCCTCGGTGAACGTGTACGCGGGGTCCTTGCCGTTCTCGCCGGGCGCGAAGTTGGAGCCCTTGTTGGACCAGCCGACGCCGATCAGCTTCCCGTCGGGGTCGGCGACCCCGGCGAAGCCCTCGACACGGCCGTACACCCCGGCGACGCCGTCCACGGCGGAGATCCGGTCGAGGTCCTTGCCGGACAGGCCGGGGGCCTCCTCGGGGTTGTCCGGGTCGGCGTACGAGGTGACGGCGACGGCGACGTCGTCGTAGCTCTTCGCCGACTGGTTGCGGAAGGCGTTGGAGAGGGTGTCCGCGAAGACCAGGGTGCCCGACACGAACGCCACGCCGAGCATCACGGCGAGCACGGTCATCAACAGCCTGGCCTTGTGCGCGAAGACGTTGCGCAAGGCGGTACGGAACATGGGTCTTCTCTGTCCAGACGGTACGGGGGAGGGGCGAGCGGGCGGCGGGCCCGGGGTCAGCTGGTGCGGCCCTTGGCGTCGAAGCGCTTCATGCGGTCCAGCACCGAGTCGGCCGTCGGGCCGTGCAGCTCGTCGACGATGCGGCCGTCGGCGAGGAAGACCACCCGGTCCGCGTAGGCGGCGGCGACCGGGTCGTGGGTCACCATGACCACCGTCTGGCCCAGTTCGCGCACGGAGTTGCGCAGAAAGCCGAGCACCTCGGCGCCGGAGCGCGAGTCGAGGTTGCCGGTCGGCTCGTCGCCGAAGACGATGTCGGGCCGGGACGCCAGCGCCCGGGCCACCGCGACCCGCTGCTGCTGGCCGCCGGAGAGCTGGGCGGGCCGGTGGCTCAGCCGGTCGGACAGGCCGACCATGCGGATCACGGTGTCCAGCCACTCCTTGTCGGGCTTGCGGCCCGCGATGTCCATGGGGAGCGTGATGTTCTCCAGGGCGTTGAGCGTCGGCAGCAGGTTGAACGCCTGGAAGATGAAGCCGATCTTGTCCCGGCGCAGCCGCGTGAGCTGCTTGTCCTTCAGCGCGCCCAGCTCGGTGTCGCCGATGCGCACGGAGCCGGAGGAGAAGGTGTCGAGCCCGGCGACGCAGTGCATCAGCGTGGACTTGCCCGAGCCCGAGGGACCCATGATCGCGGTGAACTCGGCCTGCCGGAAGTCGACGGAGACCCGGTCCAGCGCGACGACCCGGGTCTCGCCCTGGCCGTAGATCTTCGACAGCTCCGTGGCGCGCGCGGCCACGGTGGTGGTCCGGTCGGCGAGGGGGGCGGTGGTCACGGATGAGCTCCTGTCAGGACGGCGTGTTTCGGGGACGTGACCATCCTTCCGTGGCCTCGCCGCCGCGTAGTCAACCGCTGCTCCGGTTCCCGGGGGGGACTCGGGAGGGAGCGCGGGATGCCGGGTCATACCTGGGGATGACAGGAGACCCCTACCCGGGTCGTCCCCGGAACGGGTGGGGCGCCCTGTCCCGGACGGTGAAATTCCGTCATTCCGCGTGCGGGGGACCTCGTCGCACGCAAGGCTGGTGGCACGTACTGACGGTGCCTTCCGGTGTCTGATGCTCCCTCAGGCGCCAATAAAATAAGACAAGATCGGTCCATCCCGCCGCGGGCGGAGGGAGGGTCACCGATAGGCTCGGAACCGCGAAGCGGAGCCCACGGCCTGCCCGGATGGTGGAATGCAGACACGGCGAGCTTAAACCTCGCTGCCCCTGAGCGGGCGTGCCGGTTCAAGTCCGGCTCCGGGCACCACCACGCCTCGCCCCCCACGCTCGCCCTGGCCTCCCCGGACGCCCCGCGCGGCCGTTGACACCCGGGCGGGCGTGCCCGGAAACTCGCGTTCGGCCGCGGGCGAAGGGGGACGACCGGTGCGTACCACCGTGGGAATCGTGGGGGCCGGTCCTGCCGGGCTGACGCTGGCGCGGCTGCTGCGGCTGGCGGGCATCGACTGTGTCGTCCTGGAGTGCCGCGACCGCGCCCACGTGGAGCGGCGGCAGCGGGCCGGGGTGCTGGAGCAGGGCACCGCCGACGTGCTCAGGGCGGCCGGGGCTGGGGAGCGGCTGGACCGCGAGGGCCTGCCCCACGACGGCATGGAGCTGCGGTTCGACAGGCGCCGCCACCGCGTCGACTTCCCGGACCTCACCGGCGGGCGCCGCGTCACCGTCTACGCCCAGACCGAGGTCTGCAAGGACCTCATCGCCCTCGCCGAGACCGACGGTCCCCCCGTGCTCTTCGAGGCGGAGGTGCTCGCCGTGGAGGACGTGGACACCGACGCCCCGCGGATCCGCTTCCGCCGCGACGGCCGCGAGGAGGTGCTGGAGTGCGCCTACGTGGCCGGCTGCGACGGCTTCCACGGGGTGTGCCGGGCCGCCGTCCCCGCCGCCGTCTCCCGCGTCTTCGAGCGCGCCCACCCGTACGCCTGGCTGGGCGTCCTCGCCGACGTGCCGCCGTCCCACGACGAGCTGGTCTACGCCCGCCACGACCGCGGCTTCGCCCTGCTGTCCATGCGCTCCCCGACCGTCTCCCGCCTCTACCTCCAGGTGCCGGAGGGCACGAAGGCCGAGGAGTGGACGGACGAGGAGATCTGGGACGAGCTGGACCGTCGCCTGGAGACCGCCGACGACTGGACCCTGGAGCGCGGCCCCCTCACCCAGAAGTCGGTCACCCCGATGCGCTCCTACGTCCACGAGCCCATGCGGTACGGACGGCTCTTCCTCGCCGGGGACGCCGCCCACATCGTGCCGCCGACCGGAGCCAAGGGCCTCAACCTCGCCGTCGGGGACGTCGTGGTCCTCGCCCGCGCCCTGGAACACGAACGGCGCACCGGCTCCCCCGCGCTGCTGGACGCCTACTCCGCGACCTGCCTGCGCCGCGTCTGGCAGGCCGAGCGGTTCTCCCACGACATGACCGCGCTGCTGCACCGCGACCCCGGCGCCACCGCCTTCGACGACCGGCTGCAGCTCGCCCGTCTGGACCGCGTCGCCAGCAGCCGGTCCGCCGCCGCCGACCTCGCCGAGGGCTACACCGGATTCCCCTTCGGGTGATCACTGTCTCCGGCCGGTTCCGGGCAGGTACCGGCTCGGTACCGGTCCGTCACCTGGCGTGAAGGGAATCACCAGGACGCGTAGCGTGTTGCGCAGCACAACGAGGGAAAGATCCTCCCCAAGCATTAGGGTCTTTCCTTTGCCTACCTATTACTCTTGAGCCAAGGCCGCACCGAGTGGCCATGGAGGAGTGAAATGAGGAGCAGTAACCCGGTCTTCTCGCGACGGGGGTTCGGCCGCGACAACGGCTACGCGGGCTTCAACACCGCGCCGCAGGCCGGGGGCCCCGCAGTCGCCACGCAGGCCAACCCGTACGCCCAGCCGACGGGCAACCCGTACGCCCAGAACCCGTACGCGCAGCAGCAGCAGTACGGCGCGCCGCCGCAGGCTCCCGCCGCGGCCGGCCGCATGACCATCGACGACGTCGTGATGCGCACGGGCACCACGCTCGGTGTGCTGATCGTCACCGCCGCGCTCGCCTGGGCGCTGCTGCCGGTGGACGACGCCAACATCGGCCGGTCCTACGGCATCGGCATCGGCTCCGCGCTGATCGCCATGGTCCTGGGCTTCGTGCAGGCGTTCAAGCGCAAGGCGTCGCCCGCGCTCATCCTGACCTACGCCGCCTTCGAGGGTGTGTTCCTCGGCGTCATCTCCAGCGTCGTCGACAACCGCATCGCCGACGGCGCGGCCATGCAGGCCGTGCTCGGCACCATGGCGGTGTTCGCCGGTGTGCTGGTGGCCTACAAGGCCGGGTGGATCCGCGTCAACCGCCGCTTCTACGGCTTCGTGATGGCGGCCGCCCTCGGCTTCATCCTTCTGATGGCCGTGAACCTGCTGTTCGCGGTGATCGGCGGCGGTGACGGCCTCGGCTTCCGCAGCGGCGCCCTCGGCATCCTCTTCGGCGTCGTCGGCATCATCCTCGGCGCCTGCTTCCTCGCCCTGGACTTCAAGCAGGTCGAGGACGGCATCGCCTACGGCGCCCCGCGCGAGGAGGCCTGGCTCGCCGCCTTCGGCCTCACGCTGACGCTGGTGTGGATCTACCTCGAGTTCCTGCGGCTCATCTCGATCCTCAACAGCGACTGACGCCCCGGCGTCCGCCGCACGGCATGACGAAGGGCCCCGGTTCCCACCGGGGCCCTTCGCCGTGTCTCGGGTCCGTTCCGGGGGACGGGCCGGGCGCCGGCTAGAGCAGCCTGCGCGCCGCCCTCCGCAGGTCGTACTCGTGCACGATCGCCTTGGCGTGGCCGTACGCCAGGTCGTACTCGTGCCTCAGCCAGCTGACCTTCTCCTCGAACCGGACGAGCGCCGGACCTTCTTCGACGGTGCGCACCCAGTCGGCGATCTCACGACCGGTGCAGTGCGGGATGCGGGCGAGCATGTTGCGATGGGTCTCTGCGGAGAAGACTTGGGACATCGGCGCCTCCGGACGCTGGGATACAAGCCGGTCCTTCAGGTCACCGTGCCCGAGCGCCCGCCCGTTGGCAACAGTCCTGCCGCGCCGCGTACGCTCGCCGCGTGGTTGATACGACGCCCTTCACCCGTGCCGTGGATCATTTCGCCGACCGTCTGCGGGCCGCGCCGCAGAGCCGGCTGCAGCGGGGGGCGGCGGCCGAGGCGCTCGCCCTGGCCAGGGAGCTGGCGCGGCGCACCCAGCATGTCGAGGAGCCGGGCACCGAGCCGCGCGAGATGCCGGACGCCGGCATGTTCGCCGCCGCCGACCAGATCACCGTCGCCGGACACGACTTCGCCCTCGTGCTGAAAAGCGACGAGGAAGTGGCCGAAGCCGTCCGGCTCGTGGAGGAGGCACGCGAGCGCGCGGGCGTGTGACCCGGCGAGGGGCGTGCGCCGGGCGGTGCGGGAGCGCCCCTCGGAACGCCGGGGGCCACGGGCGCTACGGGTACGAGTACTACGGGTGCTACAGGGACGCGATGACGCGGTCCGCGAGGATGTAGACACTGCCCTCGCCGCAGGAGAACGTCAGCGTGTACGCCCCGGAGATGCCGGAGCCGCCCAGCAGGAACGGGGTCTCGCCCGCCCGCAGCGCCTCGGCCAGCCGGTCCGCGGTCTCGCGGTGGCCCGGCGTCATGCACAGCGTGGTGCCGTCGGCGAAGACGTACACGTCCAGGGTGCCCAGCGGGCCCGGACGGACGTCGGTCAGCTCGGTGCGCGCGGCCGCCAGCTCCTCCAGGATCTCCACCGTGCGCTCGTGGTCGCTCACGACCGGCGAGGAGTGCGGCACGAAGTCCGGGTGCGAGGGGTGACGGCGGCGGGCCGCGGCCAGCTCGGGGGAGTCCCCGGCGTGCTCCTCGATGTCGGCGCCGGGCTCGACGACCGGCTCCAGGCCCGCGAAATCGGCCTGCCGGGGCAGGAACAGCTCGCTGTCGGGCAGACCCAGCAGGGACGGTCCTTCGGAGGCGTCACGGGCCTCCTGGGCGGCCCAGAACGCCCGCGCCTCGGCCAGCTCGCGCTCCCGCTCCTCGGCGAGCGCCTCCGCGACCGCGGCGCGTATCTCGTCCGGTCCCGCCGAGCGGGCGGGCGGGACCTGGGCATGGCCCGTGGCCCGGCTCCTGGCCAGCTCGGTGTGCAGTGCCGCGACCTGTCGGCGCAGCACCAGCACGCTGCGCAGGACGGCGACGCCCACGGCACCGGTGGCTGCCGTGGTGATCAGCAGGGCGATCGGCATGGCGCTCACTGACGTACTCCCGGTTCACAGTCGACCCCCGACTTCCTACATCAGCTTGAAGGGCGGACTAACCATCTGTCAGTGCGTAACGTCACGAATCGGACAGTCCGATGGGGTGTGGACGCCTGATGCGGCTTCCGTGACCTGCGTGGATACCCCTCCCGGGAGGCGTAGGTCACATCCTGGGGGAATTTGGATCACAGAACGGCCCGGCACCCCGGGGGCCGGGGGTTCCGGGCCGTTCTCTCACGCCCTGTGCCGCCGTCGTGACGCAGCGGCACGCGGGGTCAGCTCAGGCGCTCGACGACCATCGCCATGCCCTGGCCGCCGCCGACGCACATGGTCTCCAGACCGAACTGCTTGTCGTGGAACTGCAGGGAGTTGATGAGCGTGCCGGTGATACGGGCGCCGGTCATGCCGAAGGGGTGGCCGACGGCGATGGCGCCGCCGTTGACGTTCAGCTTGTCCAGCGGGATGCCCAGGTCCTTGTAGGAGGGGATCACCTGGGCGGCGAACGCCTCGTTGATCTCGAACAGGTCGATGTCGTCGACGGTCAGGCCGGCCCGCTGCAGGGCCTGCTTGCTCGCCTCGACCGGGCCGAGGCCCATGATCTCCGGGGAGAGGCCCGAGACGCCGGTGGACACGATCCGGGCCAGCGGGGTCAGGCCCAGCTCGCGGGCCTTGGTGTCGCTCATGACGACGAGCGCGGCGGCGCCGTCGTTGAGCGGGCAGCAGTTGCCGGCGGTGACCAGGCCGTCGGGGCGGAAGACGGGCTTCAGGCCGGAGACGCCCTCCATGGTGACGCCGGGGCGCGGGCCGTCGTCCTTGCTGACGACCGTGCCGTCGGGCAGTGTCACCGGGGTGATCTCGCGCTCCCAGAAGCCGTTCTTGATGGCTTCCTCGGCGAGGTTCTGCGAGCGGACGCCGAACTCGTCCATCTCCTGGCGGGTGACGCCCTTCCAGCGGGCGAGGTTCTCCGCGGTCTGGCCCATCGCGATGTACGGGTCGGGGACCAGTCCGTCCTCGCGCGGGTCGTGCCAGGTGGTGCCCTCCTGCTGGGCGACCTCGGCGGTGCGGGCCTCGGCCTCGGCGAACAGCGGGTTGCGCGTGTCCGGGAGGCTGTCGGAGTTGCCCTTCGCGAAGCGCGAGACCGTCTCGACGCCGGCCGAGATGAAGACGTCGCCCTCTCCGGCCTTGATCGCGTGCAGCGCCATGCGGGAGGTCTGCAGCGAGGAGGAGCAGTAGCGGGTGACCGTGCAGCCGGGGAGGTGGTCCATGCCCATCTGCACGGCGACGATCCGGCCGAGGTTGTTGCCCTGCTCGCCGCCGGGCAGGCCGCAGCCGAGCATCAGGTCGTCGATGTCCCGCGGGTCCAGCTCGGGGACCTTGGCGAGGGCCGCCTGGATGATCGTGGCGGTCAGGTCGTCCGGGCGCAGGTCCTTGAGCGAGCCCTTGAAGGCGCGGCCGATGGGGGAGCGGGCGGCGGAAACGATCACGGCTTCGGGCATCACGGCTCCAGAGTGAGAGGCGACGGCGTTGCGCTCGGCGGGCGGGCGCGGGCGGACATACCGGCGGGTCGGTGCGGCGCCTGTTGGGAAGTTACCCGTACGTATGCGCGTGGTCACGCGTGTCGGGGTGTGAGATGGGCCGCAACTGTCTAAGCGCTTGCTTTTTTGTGACCCGGGGCGGGTCGGCCCACCTGTACCGCTGTACACCGCGGTGTGGGGCCCTGCGCGGCAGAGGGTCGGTGCGGGCGCGTCTTGGCCCGTGCCGCCTGCGCCCACCCGTGCCGCCCCAGCGGCACGAATGCCCGCAGGCCGCCGGATTACGTCGACGGTTGCGTCGAGGGCTCGGGCTCGGATTCCGTGACCCTGCGGCGCCGGCGCCGTTTGAGGAGGGCCCAGGCGCCTCGGGGCCCCGTCGGCATCGCCGCCGCGACCTCCGTGCCCGCCTCCGACGCGGCCTCCGCCGCCGCCTGTGCCACCGGCAGGAAGCCCTCGCGGCGGGCGGCGTCCGGCCGGTCCTCCTCCGCCGGCCACAGGCCCAGCGCCGCGCACACCGTCGGCAGCACCGCCATCGCCGCCGTCGCGTACCCCTCCGCCGACGGGTGGTAGCTGTCCGGGCCGAACAGCTCCCGCGGGTTCGCCGCGAACTCCGGGCCCAGCAGGTCACCCAGCGACACCGTGCGCCCGCCCTGCTCGACCACGCCGATCGTCTGCGCCGCCGCGAGCTGCCGCGAGGCGCGGCGGGCCATCCAGCGCAGCGGCTGCTGTACCGGCTCGATCGTGCCGAGATCCGGGCACGTGCCGACCACCACCTCCGCGCCGGCCGTCCGCAGCCGGCGCACCGCCGAGGCGAGGTGGCGCACGGAGCGGGTCGCCGGCATGCGGTGGGTGACGTCGTTGGCGCCGACCATGATCACGCAGATGTCCGGCACCCGCGACGGGTCCGCCAGCGCCAGACCCACCTGCCGGTCCAGGTCGTCCGAGCGGGCCCCGGGCACCGCGACCGTGGACAGTCCCACCGGACGCTCCGCGATCGCCGCCACCCCGGCGGCGAGCAGCGCGCCCGGCGTCTGCCCGGCCCGGTGCACGCCCTGCCCGGCGGCCGTGGAGTCGCCCAGCATCGTCAGCCGCAGCGCCGGCTCACCTGGCACCGTGTAGGACGCGCCGTACAGTCCGTCCGAGGTGGGCACGTGAGGAGTCGTGCCGTTGCCCACACGGCGCCGGGCCAGCTGCGCCTCCGCCAGCAGCAGCCCCACGGCCGCCGCGCCCGCCAGCCCGATCCCCCCGCCGCCGTACGCGGCGCCGGCCGCGATGCGCCGGGCCACTCGCGCCCTCGACATGCCCGTCATGCTCGCCGCCACCTCCTCGTAGCCGTACACCCAGGTCTTGCCCCGTACGGACGGTGGTCCAATCCCGACGGGGAGTGAACGACCCGGCCGGGTCGGGCTGCGGGGAGGGCCTACGCTGGCATCACCACCACGACCACCTCTTTTGCAGCAGTCCGGAGACAACGGTGCAATTCCACGACTCGATGATCAGCCTCGTCGGCAACACCCCGCTGGTGCGGCTCAACAGCGTGACCAAGGGCATCAGGGCCACCGTCCTGGCCAAGGTGGAGTACTTCAACCCGGGCGGCTCCGTGAAGGACCGCATCGCCCTGCGCATGATCGAGGCGGCGGAGAAGAGCGGCGAGCTGAGGCCCGGCGGCACCATCGTCGAGCCGACCAGCGGCAACACCGGCGTCGGACTCGCCATCGTGGCCCAGCAGAAGGGCTACAAGTGCATCTTCGTCTGCCCGGACAAGGTCTCCACGGACAAGATCAACGTCCTGCGCGCGTACGGCGCCGAGGTCGTCGTCTGCCCGACGGCCGTGGCCCCCGAGCACCCCGACTCGTACTACAACGTCTCCGACCGGCTGGTCCGTGAGACGCCGGGCGCCTGGAAGCCGGACCAGTACTCCAACCCGAACAACCCCCTGTCGCACTACCACTCCACCGGTCCCGAGCTGTGGGAGCAGACCGAGGGGAAGATCACCCACTTCGTGACGGGCGTCGGCACCGGCGGCACCATCTCCGGCACCGGCCGTTACCTCAAGGAGGCCAGCGACGGCCGCGTGAAGGTCATCGGCGCGGACCCCGAGGGCTCGGTGTACTCCGGCGGTTCCGGCCGCCCGTACCTGGTGGAAGGCGTCGGCGAGGACTTCTGGCCGACCGCCTACGACCGTGAGGTCGCGGACGAGATCGTCGCCGTCTCCGACAAGGACTCCTTCCAGATGACCCGCCGGCTCGCCAAGGAGGAGGGCCTGCTGGTCGGCGGCTCCTGCGGCATGGCGGTCGTGGCGGCGCTGGAGGTGGCCTCCCGGCTCGGCGAGGACGACGTCGTCGTCGTCCTGCTCCCCGACAGCGGCCGCGGCTACCTCAGCAAGATCTTCAACGACGAGTGGATGGCCGACTACGGCTTCCTCGAGGACTCCGGCCCGAGCGCCCGCGTCGCCGACGTCCTGGACGACAAGGAGGGCGGCCACATCCCGTCCCTCGTCCACATGCACCCGGACGAGACCGTCGGCCAGGCCATCGAGGTGCTGCGCGAGTACGGCGTCTCGCAGATGCCGGTCGTCAAGCCCGGCGCCGGCCACCCGGACGTGATGGCCGCCGAGGTCGTCGGCTCGGTCGTGGAGCGCGAGCTGCTGGACGCGCTGTTCAGCAAGAGCGCCTCGCTCGACGACCCACTGGAGAAGCACATGTCCGCGCCGCTGCCGCAGGTCGGCTCCGGCGAGCCGGTCGCGGACCTGATGGCCGTGCTGGGCAAGGCGGACGCGGCGATCGTGCTGGTCGAGGGCAAGCCGACCGGTGTGGTCAGCCGTCAGGACCTGCTGTCCTTCCTCGCCAAGAACGGCGCCTGAGGTAGCCGTCCGCGGCGGGGTGGGTGGCCGATCGCGCAGTTCCCCGCGCCCCTTCGGGGCGCGGTCACCGCAGCTGCCTCAGGGGCGCGGGGAACGGCGCGCGTAACCCACGACGACCCGCACCCGGGTCCCGGACCTCAGGAGCGCGGTCCGTCCCGCGTAGTCGGTCCCGCGGGAAGTCCCGCGCGGGACTTCGCGGAAGTGGTACGAGCACGTCACGCCCGCGCAGCACTCGGTTAACACGGCTCCGGCACAGTGGTGGATGTCGGCGGGACGGGAGCGGCTCCCCGTTCCGGCCGACGGCCACACGGCGTCGAAGGACCTCCGGAGCGGCTCCCGGACCTCCATGGACGCCTGTGAAACGCACTACGCCCGTGGCGGAGCGCGTGTTCGCGGGGACCGCCGTCGTCCCGCCCCCCGGCAACGGGGGTGCGGCGGTCCCCGCGCAAATCCTTCCCCCACCCCGGGGCACCCGCGCCACTTCCCCCCGTGCGGCTCAGTCCTCCCAGGCGTCGTCGTCCCGCGTGGAGCGGCGGCCCCGGAACAGCGCCGGGTTGCCGCGCGCGACCTGGACGACGTTCACGCCGACGATCCCCGCCCAGGCGACCAGCAGGCCGGGCAGGCCGGCCACGCCCCCGCCGATCGCGGACAGCGGCACCGCCAGCACCATCGACACGATCCCGAAGCCGAACCGCTCGCCCCAGGAGTCCGTGGCCTTCGGCGCCCGCGCGTCCCGGGCGGACGTCAGCTGATGCTCCGCCAGCTGCCGGCGCACCCGGCGCTCCACGGCGCCGTCGACGCGCTGGTCGACCTTCTCCAGGAACGAGTCGATCAGGGCGGACTCGTAGTCCTCGCCCAGTTCCCTGCGGGCCTGCAGGGAGGCGTGGAGTTCCTTCTTCAGCTCGGCGTCCCGCGCGTCCATTCCGGTCATGTCTCACAAGGTAGGGACGCGGGAGCCGGCGCGCACTGGGGGTAACCCCCGTTCCCGTCCTCGGGCGGGCCGCCGTCCCGCGGCCCCCGCGCGCCGCCTCAGATCAGCCCTTGCACATCTTCTCGTCGGCCCGGGACTGCGGGACGTCGACCTTCTTCGGTGTCGCGACCGGCACCCCGGCCTCCGTGAAGTCGGGGCCGAGGGTCAGGGTCATCGGTCCGTCGCCGGCCTCGGCGGTGGGCTTCATCGCGGAGGCGGGCAGGCCCATCAGGTCGGCCAGCTTGCGGGCCTGGTCCGCCTGGTCCGGGGCGTACACGAGCTGGGTGCGGGAGACCTTCGCGGGGGCGTTGCCCTGGTTCGCCGAACGGGACACCCCCTGGCCGTTCTGCAGCCAGGTGACCGTCTCCCCGGCCGCGCCCTGCGGGCCGCCGCCGTTGAGGACGTCGACGCGCACGGCGGACGCCTCGGCCCGCGCGCCCTTCAGCAGCGCGTCCTGCTTGTCCTTGGCCTTCTTCTTCTCCTTCTTCACCTCGGTGAACGACACGTCGTCCTGGAGCATGGAGAACACCTGCGGTGCTTTGGCCGGGTCCGGGACGACGGTGACGGGTTTGGGTTCGTCCGGGTTGTCGACCACCGGGAGCGTCATCAGCGTGATGTTCTTCAGGTCGATCTTGCCGAGTTCCTTGGCGAGGGTGAGCAGCTTGCCGGGGCTGCCGATGGCCTTGTCCACGGTGAGGGACTTGGTGGCCGCGTCGGCGACGTCCAGCATCTTCGTCGGGCTGCCGAGCGTGTCCTCCTTGAGGCGGCGCAGCATCGACGCGACGAACTTCTGCTGCATCCCGATCCGGTCCAGGTCGCTCTCGTTCTTCAGCCCGTGCCGGTTGCGCAGGAAGGACAGCGCCTCCTCGCCCTGGAGGGTGCTCTTCCCGGCCGGCAGGTCGAGCTTGGTGCCGCCCGAGGTGTCCTTCAGCGGCTGCTCCAGGCACACCTCGACGCCGCCGACCGCCGTGGACAGCGTCTTGACGGCGTTGAAGTCGAACATCATGAAGTGGTCCACGTCCAGGCCGGTCAGCTGCTCGACCGTGCGCATGGTGCAGCCGGGGTCGCGGCCCTCGACGCCGTAGGACTCGTTGAACCGGGTGGTGCCCTGCGAGCCGGGGACCGTCTTCGTCGAGCCGTCGGACTGCCGGGTCTCGCAGTCCGGTATCTCCGTCATCAGGTCCCGGGGGATGCTCACCACCGTCGCGTTGGACCGGTCCCCGGCGACGTGGAACAGCAGCGTGGTGTCGGCATGCCCGGTCACGTTGTCCCGGTTGCCGTACGCCTCGTTGCCCTTGCCGGTGCGGACGTCGTTGCCGATGACGAGGATGTTGGCCGGGCCGTCCCCGAGGACGGTGTCGCTGCCGACGTCACCGATGTCGACGGTGTCGATGTTCCCGCCCAGGCGGTCCCACCAGTAGTACGCGAACGCCGAGCCGCCGACGAGCACCAGGCCCATCACGCCCCCGGTCCACATCAGCGCCTTGCGGCGGCCGGACCGCTTCGGCTGCCTGCGCGTGCGGCGGTGCGAGTCGCGGGGGCCGCCGGGGGCGGGGTCGCCGTCCCGGTCGCGCGGGTCCGGGTCGGTCTCGCGCGGGCCGCCGGGACGCGGGCCGGGCGCCTGGCGGGTGCGCTGGCGCGGCACCGAGGGCGTCGGAGGCGTCGGGGGCCGCACGTCGCCCTCCAGCCTCAGCTCGTACTCACCGGTCTGCGGATTGAGCACCCACTGGTCGGCGGGATCGGCCCCTTCCGCCCGCCCACGACTCTGCGCGTCCACGCCCCCACCCACTCCTGCGCCCTGTGCCCCGTGGGGCACCTGAGTCCAGAATTGCTTACATGTTCGACGACTTACGCTATCCGGCCGTTCCCGGCCTCGCGGACCTCGTGGCGAAATCGTCGAGATCCGGATGGGTCCGGGAAGAGGGCCCCGGATCCATGACATGGCGTGATCCGCGCAGGGTCCGGCGCCCGTCCGGCACGGTGCGGCGTTCGCCTGTATAACGGCATGCAGAAGTCACGACGGATGAATGGGCCGGGGACGGCCGAGGGGGAGTCAGGTCATGAGCGGCACCGAGAGCCCCGCGGCGCGTCTCCAGGCGCTCTTCGAGGGGCACCGGCTGACGCCCACCCAGCGGCGCATCGCCCACAGCATGGTGCGGCGCGCCGCCGACGTGCCGTTCCTGTCGAGCGTGGAGCTGGCCGAACTGGCCGGGGTGAGCCAGCCCTCCGTGACCCGCTTCGCCGTCGCCCTCGGCTTCGACGGCTACCCCGCGCTGCGCCGGTACCTGCGCGAGGTCGCGCCGGCCGAACCCGCCCCCGACACCGGCTCGCTCAACGAGTACCAGCAGGCCGTCGAGGCCGAGATCGAGAACCTGCGCCATCTCGCGGAGGTGCTGGCCGACCCCGAGCCCGTACGGCGCGCGGGGCGGGTGCTCGCGGAGAGCCGCCCGCTGCCCGTCCTCGGCCTGCGGGCCGCCGCCGCCCAGGCGCACGGCTTCGCCTACTTCGCCGCCAAGGTCCACCCGGACGTACGGCTGCTCAACGAGGGCGGCACGATGCTGCTCGACCGGATCGACGCGGCCGTGCGGGCGGGGGCGTCGGCGCTGCTGTGCTTCGCGCTGCCACGGCATCCGCGCGAGGTCCTCGACGCGCTCGTCCACGCCAAGGAGTCGGGGCTGGCCGTCGTCACCGTCGCGGACTCGGCGTTCGCGCCGGTCGCCAAGGTGTCCGACCTGCTGCTGCCGGCCGCCGTCGGCACGGCGCTGGTGTTCGACACCGCGTGCGCGCCGATGCTGCTGGGGCGGGTGCTGCTCGAGGCGATGTGCGACGACCTGCCCGACGCGCAGGCGCGGCTGGAGGAGTTCGACACCCGGGCTGCGGCGCGCGGGCTGTTCGTGGAGTGAGGAGAGTGACGCGGCGGCCGTCCCCCCGCGTCTTCTCAGACTCGTCTCAGCTTGCCCCGCTAGCGTCCGTCACCGGGGACTTCCCTCGAAGGCGTTCCACAGGTAAGGGACTTCCCACAGATGGACTTCCTCAGGAATCGGGAGACGGGAGGCTGGACGTGACGCGCGGAGGACAGGGGCTGGCCCGGGTGGCCGTCGTCGTACGGGCCGGAGCCGCGCCACTGTGGTGGCTGGGGGTCGTCGCCGCGGGCGCCGGGGCGTTCGTGCCGGGTCTGACGGGGCTGCGGATCGGCGCGCTCGGCGGAGCCGCGCTGTTCCTCGTGGCCGCGGCCCTCGTGACGCTGACAGGGCGGGGCCGGTACCGCGCACTGGCCCGCGCGGCGGCCCGGGCGGGCCGGCACGACGTGCTGCAGGACCGCGCGGTCACCGCGCGCAACTGGCGCCGGGCGCACCGCTGGTGGCTGCTGCTCGCCTTCCTCGCGGCCCTGGGCTCGGCCCTCGCGGCGCCCGCCGCGGCCGGACTGCTGCTCGCCGGGTGCGGTGTGGGGCTGTGGCTGAAGGCGGCGTGGATCGGCCGCCTGGAACGCGCCGACGAGGTACTGCTGTGGGTCCGCGTGGACTGGCTCCGCAACGGCGCGGGCCGCCCCGCCGGCCGCGCCGTCAAGGCCTACCGCACCACAGGCATCGCCGCGGGCGACGCGGCCCCGGGCGGAGCGCGCCGCAAGCTGACGACGGCGGCGTGACGGAACACCCCGGGCGCGCGGTCACCACGCGCCCGGGGTGTGTCCGCGCCTGACACGGCCGTGTCGGCCCCACACCCGTACCCGCGCCACACGCCGACGCCCCGTCCGACCCGGGCCGGAGCCGGCTGGGCCCAGGCCCGTTGGGGTGTGTCCGCGCGGGCTGCGCCGGGCCGGGCCAGCCCTGCGGCGCATGGGTGCACCGGGCGTGTGCCGTGTCGGCACTCGGGAGGCGGCGTCGGCGCGCTGCCGTCGCCCGTGCCCCGTCGGGTGCCGTCCGAGGCGCTCGGCCCAGGCCCGTTGGGGTGTGTCCGCGCGGGCTGCGCCGGGCCGGGCCAGCCCTGCGGCGCATGGGCGCACCGGGCGTGTGCCGTGTCGGCACTCGGGAGGCGGCGCGGGCGCGCTGCCGTGCGGCTACCGGCCGTGCCGGGGTGCGGGAGGCCGGGGCGCGGGTGTGTGTCCGTGCTGCGGCCGGTGCCGACGGAGGCGGTTCAGCCCAGGCCTGTTGGGGCTTCGTGCGGGCTGCGCCGGACCGGCCTCGGCGCACCGGGCGTGTGCCGTGTCGGCACTCGGGAGGCGGCGCGGGCGCGCTGCCGTGCGGCTACCGGCCGTGCCGGGGTGCGGGAGGCCGGGGCGCGGGTGTGCGTCCGTGCTGCGGCCGGTGCCGACGGAGGCGGTTCAGCCCAGGCCCGTCAGAGCGTCCGTATGGGCCGCGCCCGACTCCGCGACGATTTCCTCGATCGGCTGGGCCGGGCGGACCGTCGCGAAGGTGATCTCGCCCGAGGGGGACTGCGCGTAGCCGAGGACGGCCGGGCGCGGGAGCGAGTTGTAGGCGTAGTGGTGCGCGAAGTAGTACGCGCCGGTGTCCAGCGCCGCCGCGTGGTCGCCCTGCTCCAGCAGCGGCAGTTCCTGCCCCTGCGCCAGCAGGTCGCCCGCGAAGCAGGCCGGGCCGGCGACGTCCTGGACGACCGCCGGGCCTTCCTTGGGCAGCCCCTTCGCGTCGTACGCGGCGATCCGCAGCGGCCACGACTGCGGCGCGTACACCGTGCGCGTCGCGACCTGCACGCCCGCGTGGGTCACCGCGACCGGACGGCCGCCCGCGCTCTTGGCGTACTCCACGCGCGTGACCACCGTGCCGTGCTTCGCCAGCAGGGACCGGCCGAACTCGGTGACCAGCCCGTACCGCCCGTCGAACAGCCCCGGCACCGTCTCCTTCAGCAGCCGCGCGTACTCCGCGTACGTCGGGCGGCTCTCCTCGGAGGCGAAGTTCACCGGCAGTCCGCCGCCGATGTCGAGGGTGTCGACCTGCCGGCGTCCGGCCCGCCGGTTGATCTCCTCCGCCAGCTCGTACGTCTCCGCGACCCCGCGCGCCATCATCGTCAGGGCGATGCCCTGGGAGCCGGTGTGGGCGTGCAGCCGGGTCAGCCACGGACGGTCCAGGTACGCCTGGACCACCCACTCCCGCGCGCCCTCGTCCCGCAGCGCCACACCGAACTTCGACGTGGCCGTCGCGGTCGACAGCGCCTCGATGGAACCGCCCCCGACCTGCGGGTTCACCCGGATACCCAGCGGCGACCGCACGTCCGTGCCGGCCACCAGCGCGTCGATGCGCTCCAGCTCCTGCGGGTTGTCCGCGTTGACGGCGATGCCCAGCTCCAGCGCCTCCCGCAGCTCGGCGGGCGTCTTGGCGGGGGAGTCCAGCACCGTGCGCCCCGGCTCCACACCCGCGGCGCGCGCCAGCGCCAGCTCGCCCGGGCTGGCCACTTCCGCGCCGACGCCCTCCTCACGCAGCAGCCGCAGCACCGGCACCAGCGGGCTCGCCTTCACCGCGAAGGCGTGCAGCACCGGCGTGCCGGGCGCGGTCACGGCCTCGAAGGCGGCCCGCAGGTCCGCCGCCGACTCACGGATGCCGGTGACGTCCAGCAGCCCCACGAGGGGCGCGTCGGTGTCCAGGAAGCCCCGCTCCACGGCCGCCCGCACCGCGGCGTCCCGGCGGGCCGCCCGCCCGGCGGCCCGCGGGTCGGCCCCGGCCGTCACGTCGCCCGTCCTGTCACGTATCTGCTCGTTCGCGCGCATGCATCCAGCCAAACATCCCCCGGACGGAGGCGCCGACGCACCCCCTGTATTGACTAGGTCTATTCAGTCAATGAGGATGTGAATATCTGCAGACGTCGTGTGGCCACCTGGAGGCACCCCATGTCAGGACCTCTCCCTCCCGTCTCCCCCCACCACCCTCGATCGAGGCCCTACGGGCCACCCCCCGGTGTGGTCCGAGCACCGCGCGGCAGCGAGCTGAGCGCCCTGGGATGGCAGCAGGAGGCCGCCCTGCGGATGCTGCAGAACAACCTCGACCCGGAGGTCGCCGAGCACCCCGACAAGCTCGTCGTCTACGGCGGTACCGGCAAGGCGGCCCGCGACTGGCGCTCCTTCGACGCCATGGTCCGCACGCTGCGAACCCTCAAGCAGGACGAGACGATGCTCGTCCAGTCCGGCCGCCCCGTCGGCGTGATGCAGACCCACGAGTGGGCACCGCGCGTCCTCCTCGCCAACTCCAACCTGGTCGGCGACTGGGCGAACTGGGAGGAGTTCCGCCGCCTGGAGCAGCTCGGGCTGACCATGTACGGGCAGATGACCGCCGGCTCCTGGATCTACATCGGCACCCAGGGCATCCTCCAGGGCACCTACGAGACCTTCGCCGCCGTCGCCGCCAAGCGCTTCAACGGCTCCCTCGCCGGCACCATCACCCTCACGGCCGGACTCGGCGGCATGGGCGGCGCCCAGCCGCTCGCGGTCACCATGAACGACGGCGTCGCCATCTGCGTCGACTGCGACCCGCGCGCCATCGACCGCCGCATCGAGCACCGCTACCTCGACGTGAAGGCCGACTCCCTCGACCACGCGCTGCGCCTCGCCGTCGAGGCCCGCGACGCCCGACGCCCGCTGTCCGTCGGCGTCCTCGGCAACGCGGCCGAGGCCGTCCCGCAGCTCCTTGCCATGGGCGCGCCGATCGACGTCGTCACCGACCAGACCTCCGCCCACGACCCCCTCGCCTACCTGCCCCTCGGCACGGCCTTCGAGGACATGGCCGACGCGGCCGCCAAGGACCCGGCCGGCTTCACCACGCGCGCCCGCGAGTCCATGGCCAGGCACGTGGAGGCGATGGTCGGCTTCCAGGACGCCGGCGCCGAGGTGTTCGACTACGGCAACTCCCTCCGCGGCGAGGCCCAGCTCGCCGGGTACGAGCGGGCGTTCGCCTTCCCCGGCTTCGTCCCCGCCTACATCCGGCCCCTGTTCTGCGAGGGCAAAGGCCCCTTCCGCTGGGCCGCCCTCTCCGGCGACCCCGCCGACATCGCTCGGACCGACCGCGCCATCCTCGACCTCTTCCCGGAGAACGAGTCCCTCGCCCGCTGGATCAAGATGGCCGGGGAGCGCGTCCACTTCCAGGGCCTGCCCGCCCGCATCTGCTGGCTCGGCTACGGCGAACGCGACAAGGCCGGCGAGCGGTTCAACGACATGGTCGCGAGCGGCGAACTGTCCGCGCCCGTCGTCATCGGCCGCGACCACCTCGACTGCGGCTCCGTGGCCTCCCCCTACCGGGAGACCGAGGCGATGCTCGACGGCTCCGACGCCATCGCCGACTGGCCCCTGCTCAACGCCATGGTGAACGTCGCCTCCGGCGCCTCCTGGGTGTCGATCCACCACGGCGGCGGCGTCGGCATGGGCCGCTCCATCCACGCCGGACAGGTCACCGTCGCCGACGGCACCGCCCTGGCCGGCGAGAAGATCCGCCGCGTGCTGACGAACGACCCGGGCATGGGCGTCATCCGGCATGTGGACGCCGGGTACGACATCGCGGAGTCGGTCGCGGACGCGAAGGGTGTGCGGGTGCCCATGCGTGAGGGTGACTCCGCGTGAATCAGGACGGGAACTCTCCGGTGGGGGCAGGCGGGGCGTCGCCGACTGCGGGCTCGGCTGTGCCCACCCGTTCCGCCCTGCGGAACGACTGCCCACAGCCTGATTCGTTCCACGAGATGTGGCGGCAACTGCTGCCCGTCGGACGGAACTCCGCCAGCGGCGGCTACCGCCGGTTCGCCTGGACCGGCGCCGACGCCGACTGCCGGGACTGGTTCCGCGAGCAGGCCCGCCGCCGCGGCCTCACCTACGAGGAGGACCGCAACGGCAACCAGTGGGCCTGGCTCGGCGACCCCGCCGAGGGGGACGCCGTGGTCACCGGCTCGCACCTGGACTCGGTGCCCGACGGCGGCGCCTTCGACGGGCCCCTCGGAGTCGTCTCCGCCTTCGCCGCCCTCGACGAACTGCGCCGCCGGGGCGTCCGTCCGACGACGCCGCTCGGCATCGTCAACTTCGGCGACGAGGAGGGCGCCCGCTTCGGGCTCGCCTGCGTCGGCTCCCGGCTCACCGCGGGCGCGCTCACCGTCGACCAGGCCCACCGCCTCACCGACGCCGACGGCATCACCCTCCCGCAGGCCATGGAGACCGCCGGCCACGACCCGGACGCCATCGGCCCCGACCCCGTACGCCTCGGCCGCATCGGCGCGTTCGTCGAGCTGCACGTCGAGCAGGGCCGGGCGCTGGACCTCACCGGCGACCGGGTCGGCGTCGCCTCCGCGATCTGGCCGCACGGCCGCTGGCGGTTCGACTTCCACGGCGAGGCCAACCACGCCGGCACCACCCGGCTCGCCGACCGGCACGACCCGATGCTGCCGTACGCCGAGACCGTCCTCGCCGCCCGCCGGGAGGCCGAACAGGCGGGCGGGGTCGCCACGTTCGGCAAGATGGCCGTCGAGCCGAACGGCGTCAACGCCGTGCCCTCCCTGGTGCGCGGCTGGCTCGACTCCCGCGCCTGTGACCAGGAGCGCCTGGACGCGGTGGTCGGCGGGGTGGAGCGGGCCGCCCGCGCGTACGCCGCCGACCACGGCGTCCAGCTGGACGTGGAACGCGAGTCCTTCACCCCCGTCGTCGAGTTCGACCACGCCCTGCGCGACCGGCTCGCCCGCATCCTCGGCAAGGACGCCGGTCTGAAGGTGCCCGTCCTCGGCACCGGCGCGGGACACGACGCGGGAATCCTCGCGGGACGCGTCCCGACCGCCATGCTGTTCGTACGGAACCCCACCGGCGTCTCGCACTCCCCGGCCGAGTCCGCCGCCGAGGACGACTGCGTGGCCGGGGTCCTCGCCCTCGCCGACGTACTGGAAGGACTGGCCGCCCCGTGACCGCCACCCCGCGGACGTACTGGCTGGAACACGCCTGGCTCGGCACGCACGTCGAGCCCGGCGTCGCCCTCGACATGACGGACGGGCGCATCGCCGCCGTCCGCACCGGCGTCCCCGTGCCCCCGCCCGGCGCCGCGATCCTGCGCGGACTGACCCTTCCCGGACTGGCGAACGCCCACAGTCACGCCTTCCACCGCGCCCTGCGCTCCACCGTCCAGGTCGGCTCCGGCACCTTCTGGACCTGGCGCGAGGTCATGTACGCCACCGCCGACCGGCTCACCCCGGACCGCTACCACGCCCTCGCCCGCGCCGTGTACGCCGAGATGGCGCTGGCCGGGATCACCACCGTAGGCGAGTTCCACTACGTGCACCACGCGCCCGGCGGCACGCCCTACGCCGACCCCAACGCCATGGGGGAGGCGCTCCTCGCGGCCGCCGCCGAGGCCGGCATCCGGATCACCCTCCTCGACGCCGCCTACCTCTCCTCCGGCTTCGGCCGGCCGCCCACCGCGCACCAGCTCCGCTTCTCCGACGGCGACGCGGAGGCCTGGGCCGCACGCTCTTCACTTCTCAAGGACCGGGACCACGCGCGGATCGGCGCGGCCGTGCACTCCGTGCGGGCCGTGCCCGCGGAGCAGCTGTCGACGGTGGCGCGCTGGGCCGAGGAGCGGCGGGCCCCGCTGCACGTGCACCTGTCCGAGCAGACCGCCGAGAACGACGCCTGCCGGGAGGCACACGGCTGCACCCCCGCCCAGCTGCTCGCCCTGCACGGCGTGCTCGGGCCGCGCACCACCGGCGTGCACAACACCCACCTCACCGCCGAGGACGTCTCACTGATCGGCGGCAGCGGCACCGGCACCTGCATGTGCCCCACCACCGAACGCGACCTCGCCGACGGCATCGGACCCGCCGTGGCCCTCCAGAACGAGGGCTCCCCGCTCAGCCTCGGCTCCGACAGCCACGCCGTCGTCGACCTCTTCGAGGAAGCGCGCGCGATGGAGCTGAACGAGCGGCTGCGCACCCGCACCCGCGGTCACTGGACGGCCGCGGCCCTGCTGCGCGCGGCCACCGTCGACGGGCACGCGGCGCTCGGCTGGGACGACACCGGCGTCATCGAGGCCGGGGCGCGCGCCGACCTCACCACCGTCGCGCTGGACTCGGTCAGGACGGCGGGGCCGCTGCCCCGGCTGGGCGCCGAGACGGCCGTATTCGCCGCGACGGCCGCCGATGTGCGGCACACGGTCGTGGCAGGCCGGCACGTGGTGAGCGACGGGGCGCACACGCTGGTCCCCGACGTGCCCGGAGCCCTCGCGCAGGCGATCCGGGACCTGCGCGCCTGACGACCCATGAGCACGCGACCCATGAGGACACCATGAGCGCCACCGTCATCACGAACATCGCCACGCTGGTCACCAACGACCCCTCCCTCCGCGACTCGGACCCCCTCGGCCCGGTCCGGGACGCGGCCGTCGTCATCGAGGGCGACCGCGTCGTGTGGACCGGCGAATCAAGCAAAGCACCCGCCACCGACAACCGGGTCGACGCGGGCGGCCGCGCGGTCCTGCCGGGCTTCGTGGACTCCCACTCCCACCTGGTGTTCGCCGGGGACCGCACCGAGGAGTTCAACGCCCGCATGTCGGGCCGCCCGTACAGCGCGGGCGGCATCCGCACCACCGTCGCCGCCACCCGCGCCGCGGGCGACGCGGACCTGGAGGCCAACCTCACCCGCTACCTCACGGAGGCGCTCCGTCAGGGCACCACGACCTTCGAGACCAAGTCCGGCTACGGACTGACCGTCGAGGACGAGGCCCGCGCCCTGCGCCTGGCCGCCCGCCACACCGACGAGGTGACCTACCTGGGCGCCCACATCGTCGCCCCCGAGTTCGCCGACGACCCGGCCGGCTACGTCTCCCTGGTCACCGGAGACATGCTGAACGCTTGTGCCCCGCACGCCCGTTGGATCGACGTGTTCTGCGAGAAGGGCGCCTTCGACGGCGACCAGGCCCGCGCGATCCTCACCGCGGGCAAGGCGAAGGGGCTGCACCCGCGCATCCACGCCAACCAGCTCTCGTACGGCCCCGGTGTGCAGCTGGCCGTCGAGCTGGACGCGGCCAGCGCCGACCACTGCACCCACCTCACCGACGCCGACGTGGACGCGCTGGCGAACAGCTCGACCGTGGCGACGCTGCTGCCCGGCGCGGAGTTCTCCACCCGGGCCGCGTGGCCGGACGCCCGGCGGCTGCTGGACGCGGGGGCGACCGTGGCGCTGTCCACCGACTGCAACCCCGGTTCGTCGTTCACCTCGTCGGTGCCGTTCTGTGTCGCGCTCGCCGTGCGGGACATGGGGATGACGCCCGACGAGGCGGTCTGGGCGGCCACCGCGGGCGGGGCGGCGGCGCTGCGGCGCACCGACGTCGGCCGGCTCGTCCCGGGCGCGTACGCGGACCTGGTGCTGCTGGACGCCCCCAGCCACGTCCACCTGGCCTACCGGCCGGGCGTCCCGCTGGTCACGGGCGTGTGGCGCAGGGGCGTACGGGAGGTCTGAGCAGGCGCCGGAAGGCCCCAGAACCTCTGAAAGGCGGCCCGGACCGTCCGGGCCGCCCCTGGAGGAGGGACGTCACGCGGCCGGGATCACTCCTCGACCGTGAGGCCCTTGCGCAGCTTGACCAGCGTCCGGGACAGCAGACGGGAGACGTGCATCTGGGAGATGCCGAGCTCCTCGCCGATCTCCGACTGGGTCATGCCGGCGACGAAACGCAGCGACAGGATCTTCCGGTCCCGCGACGGCAGTTCGGCGATCAGCGGCTTCAACGACTCGATGTACTCGATGCCTTCGAGCCCGTGGTCCTCGTAACCGATCCGGTCGGCCAGCGCGCCCTCGGCGTCGTCCTCCTCGGGCTGGGCGTCCAGGGAGGAGGCGGTGTACGCGTTCGACGCGGCCATGCCCTCGACGACCTCGTCGGTGGTGATGCCCAGCCGCTCCGCCAGCTCGGCCACCGTCGGCGCGCGGTCGAGCTGCTGGGCCAGTTCGTCGCCCGCCTTGGCCAGGTCCAGCCGCAGCTCCTGCAGGCGGCGCGGTACGCGCACGGACCACGAGGTGTCGCGGAAGAAGCGCTTTATCTCGCCGATGATGGTCGGCATCGCGAAAGTGGGGAACTCCACACCTCGCGTGTGCTCGAAGCGGTCGATCGCCTTGATCAGGCCGATGGTGCCGACCTGGATGATGTCCTCCATGGGCTCGCTGCGGGAGCGGAACCGGGAGGCGGCGAACTTGACCAGGGCGAGGTTCAGTTCGACGAGCGTGGTGCGTACGTACGAGTACTCGTGACTGCCTTCGTCGAGCGACTCCAGCCGCTCGAACAGGGTCTTGGACAGGGCCCGTGCGTCGACCGGGCCCACCTCGTCGTACGGGGGGATCTCCGGGAGTCCGGCGAGTAGACCGTCCTCGACGACTTCCAGGTCGTCCCGCTCGATGGGATCCAGATGTTCCGGAGGTGGTGTCGACGTCGCTTCGTGGGTAGGCGATGCGTCGAGCCGGGGTGACATGATGTCCTCCATCGTTCTCGGCATATGGCTGCCGAAGCCAAAACGTGCACTGCGGTGTGCGGCGCCTCCAAAGCCGGCCGTGTCGGTTACGTGTCTTTACTAGCCCTACCGGCTGCTCGGAGCCCCCCGCAAGTGCCTTCTGTGCGCTTATGTCCGTTTGTGCGTGATTGTTAGAGTGTCGTTGCGTGGCCGGAAGGCGTAATGTTCGAGAGCGTCAGGAACAGCCACGACCTCGGGAGAGAGAGACGGCATGGACCGCGGGACGGTCGGCAGCGCACAGTCGGGCCGGCTTCTGGTCGAGGTGCGAGAAGAGGGCCCCAGTGCCGTCGTGACCCCGGCGGGTGAGTTGGACCACCACACCGCCGATCTGTTGCGGGAGCCACTGGAGGACTGCCTCGCCAAGGGTTTCAAGCGGCTTGTCATCGACTGCTCGCGGCTGGAGTTCTGTGACTCCACGGGGCTGAACGTGCTGCTCGGGGCCCGGTTGAAGGCCGAGGCGGGCGGTGGCGGGGTGGCCCTCGTGGGGATGCAGCCCGTCGTTGCGCGCGTGTTCGAAATCACGGGGGCGGACGCGGTGTTCGCCGTCCACGACACGCTCGAGGCGGCCCTGGCCGACGATTCGGCGTGACGCGGGCGGGCAGGCCCGGCGGGGCGCTCGTGCCGCCTCCGCCGCCGGGGGAGGGCTCCCTGCGCGTTTTTTCGTGCGAATACGGGGGTGTTCCGTCGGACGGGTCGGGCAGGAGACACCCTGTACGTCCCGGACGCGGGGGTCGGGAGGGTGCCGAGAACCATGCGGGCCGTCCGCGCGTGACCGGCGGAGTACGGCAGATTTTGCATTGTGAACTGGTGACACGGTGAGGTGAAGCGCTGATGAGCACCACCCGGCCCTATTCGCCGGGCGACCGCGGTCCGGAGCCCAGCGGCGCTTCCGGGACGTCCGGGGGCGCTGCACCGGCTGCGGGCGCCCCGGACGGCGGTGTGGCCACGCCGACCGCCGAGACGGTGTCCCCTCCTGGGCCGCCCGGCGGCGCACAGGTGCGCCGGCTGAGCTTCGAGGACCAGAGCGGGGTCGTGCCGCTCGCGCGGGACTTCACGCGGCAGGCGCTGTACGACTGGGGCTGGCTGCCGACCGCCACGGCCGACCGCCGGGCCGCCGCCGAGGACGTCCTGCTCGTCGTGTCCGAGCTGGTCACCAACGCGTGCCTGCACGCCGAGGGGCCGGACCTGCTGACCATCACCTGCGACCGCAAAGTGATCCGCCTCGAGGTCACCGACCGCGGCACCGGCCAGCCGTCCCCGCGCACACCCCACCGCGCGGGCCGCCCGGGGGGCCACGGCATGTTCATCGTCCAGCGGCTGTGTCTGGACTGGGGCGTCCAGCGCCTGCCCGATGTGGCGGGCAAGACGGTCTGGGCCGAGCTGGGCACGCCGTCGTAGTTCCCGGTACGCACCGGCCTCCAGGACCCTGAAAGGGTTCCCGGGGGCCGCTTCGTTTTGGGCGAGGTCGCCTGTACGATCCTGAGCCGCCGTGAAACGACCGGACCCCGCCTCGGGAACTCCCAGGCCGCCACGGCCTCGCCTGGGCGCCTCCAGTGCCCGGGCCGGGTACAACACGCTCCGGTGCTGGTCCGGGCCGGGGGGAGTCTGCGCTGCTCGGCGCCGACGAGGTGCCGCCGCGCCCACCCGTGCCGCCCTGCGGCACGACTGCCCGCAGCGGCGCGGCGCCCCTCAGGGGCGCGGGGAACTGCGCGGTCAGCCACAGCCGGCCGGCACCCTGCAAGAGCCCCCACCCCAGCGGCGCTCAACAGCGCACACCCCCGCGCCGCAGCGCACCCCAAACCCCGAAGGGCTCCCAGCCGTACCGGCTGGGAGCCCTTCGTTCCAGTGCGCGACTCAGTGCGCGACGCGCGACACCCGCGTCAGCGGACATCTCCCATCAGCGACTTCACCTTGTTGCGGTACATCCAGACCGCGAAGCCCGCCACGACCGCGAGGGTCGCCTCCAGGGCGACGATGCCCGTCTTGTTGAGGTCGACGCCGGCGATGGACAGCAGACCGGTCGTGGCGTCACCGGCGGTGACGGCCAGGAACCAGACGCCCATCATTTGCGAGGCGTACTTCGCGGGCGCCATCTTCGTGGTGACCGACAGGCCGACCGGGGAGAGCAGCAGCTCGCCGACGGTCTGGACGAAGTAGATCGCCACCAGCCACAGCGCGGCCGCCTTGTGGCCGCCCTCGGCGATCGACAGCGGGGCGAGGAACAGGAAGAACGAGACGCCGACCAGCATCAGGCCGGAGGCGAACTTCACGATCGTGCTCGGCTCCTTGCCGCGCCGGTTCAGCGCGAGCCAGATCCAGGCGAAGACCGGGGCCAGGGCCATGATCAGGACCGGGTTGACCGACTGGTACCAGGAGACCGGGAAGTCCCAGCCCAGCACACTGTTCTCGGCCGACGAGTCGGCGAAGATCGACAGGGTCGAGCCGCCCTGGTCGTAGATCATCCAGAAGATCGCCGCGGCGACGAAGAACCAGATGTACGCGGACATCTTCGACTGCTCGGTGCGGTCGAGGTCCTTGTCGCGCTTGATGCGCGCCAGCACCATCACCGGGATGATCACGCCGAGCAGGGTCAGCGGGACCAGGATCCAGTTCAGGGTGTAGTGGCCGGAGAAGCCGACGATCGCGTACGCCACGACGGCGATGCCCGCCCACAGCGCGGCCTTGCGCAGCGTGGAGGCCTTCTCCTCGGCCGACAGCGGCTTCGGGACGACGCTGGACTGCGGGTCCAGGTGGCGGGTGCCCAGCAGGAACTGCGTGACGCCCAGACCCATGCCGAGCGCGGCGAGCGCGAAGCCCAGGTGCCAGTTGACGCTCTCACCGACGGTGCCGATGATCAGCGGCGCGGCGAAGGCACCGAGGTTGATGCCCATGTAGAAGACGGTGAAGCCGCCGTCCCGGCGCGGGTCGTCCGGACCCTTGTAGAGCTGGCCGACCATCGTGGAGATGTTGGCCTTCAGCAGACCGGAGCCGATCGCGACGAGGCCGAGGCCGCCGTAGAACGTGCCCGAGTAGGGCAGGGCCAGCGTCAGGTGACCCAGCATGATGACACCGCCGGCGACGGCGACGGTCCTGCGGGGGCCCCAGACCCGGTCGCCGAACCAGCCGCCGGGCAGGGCGAGCAGGTACACCAGCGACAGGTACACCGAGTAGATGGCGGTGGCGGTGCCCGCGCTCAGGCCGAGACCGCCCGGCGCGACTAGGTACAGCGGGAGCAGAGCCCTCATGCCGTAGTAGGAGAAACGCTCCCACATCTCGGTCATGAAGAGAGTGGCCAGTCCGCGGGGGTGGCCGAAGAAGGTCTTCTCGGATCCGGGGGTGCCCGGGGAGACCGAGTCCTTCGTCAGGCTGGACGCCATGGTCGTTCCTTGCTGTCGGGACGCGTCGCGCGAGACGGGTACGCGCCCGGTGGGGGGCTGGCCGGCACCGGCGGGCGCGTACCGTCCGCCCCACGCCCGGGGGGTGCCGCCCCGGATCACGGAGCGACGGACGGCGACCACCGGGATCCACGCCCCGCCGTGCGTCGACGCGCGGCGAAGGCCCGGCCACAGGTCATTCCTTCAGGGACCGGCAGAGCGTGCCGGCCCGCACACGAAAGAGACCTTCAGCGTCAACTGCCGCCAAAGGTCCCCGCGGTGCAACAGGCGTTGGTTCACCATACGGCAGGACACTGCCGGATATGGAAGGACTTGAGACGCGAATCACAGGTTTCAAAGGAACCGTGATCGCCTATTCGAAGGTCTGCCCAGCATCGCACCTCGCACCCGCAGGTCCGTCTCAGGGGTCGGGACGGTGAGAATCGGGTGAGACACCGGTAAGAACCGAGCCCGCCGATCACACCCCTGCGGCTCGGGCCACGGGTCTACCATCATCCGCATGACCCGTGTACTGCTCGCCGAGGACGACGCGTCCATCTCGGAGCCGCTGGCCCGCGCCCTGCGCCGGGAGGGCTACGAAGTCGAGGTGCGTGAGGACGGACCCGGCGCCCTGGACGCCGGAATGCAGGGCGGCGTCGACCTGGTCGTGCTGGACCTCGGGCTGCCGGGGATGGACGGCCTGGAGGTCGCCCGCCGGCTCCGCGCCGAGGGGCACACGGTTCCCCTGCTGATCCTCACCGCGCGCGCCGACGAGGTGGACACGGTCGTCGGCCTGGACGCGGGCGCCGACGACTACGTCACCAAGCCGTTCCGGCTCGCCGAGCTGCTGGCCCGGGTCCGGGCCCTGCTCCGTCGCGGCGCCGCCGAGCCGCAGCAGCCGCCCGCCACCCACGGCGTGCGGATCGACGTCGAGTCGCACCGCGCGTGGATGGGCGACGAGGAGCTCCAGCTCACCGCCAAGGAGTTCGACCTGCTGCGGGTGCTGGTGCGCGACGCGGGCCGGGTGGTCACCCGCGACCAGCTGATGCGCGAGGTCTGGGACACCACCTGGTGGTCCTCGACCAAGACCCTCGACATGCACATCTCCTGGCTGCGCAAGAAGCTCGGCGACGACGCGGCCAACCCCCGCTACATCGCCACCGTGCGCGGCGTGGGCTTCCGTTTCGAGAAGAGCTGAACCCCCGCCGGGGTTCCGCCGCCGGGTAAGAGAACATGCGCCGCCGTCTGATCCAGTCCACGCTCGCCGTGGTCCTCGTCGTGATCGCCGTCTTCGGGGTCTCCCTGGTGATCGTCGAGACCCGCACCATCACCGAGACCGCCAAGGAGCGCGTGGAGTCCGAGGCGGTGCGGCTCGCCAGCATCGTCGACAGCCGCCTGCTCGTCGAGGACAAGGTCACCGCCGAGATCATCGGCGACCAGATGCCCGACGACCGGTACGCTGTCGTCCGGATCCCCGGCAAGCCGCCCATCGAGGTCGGCTCCAGGCCGGACGGCGACGTCATCAGCGCCACGGCGCCCGGCGAGGAGGGCGAGACGGTCACCGTCCAGGAGCCGCGCTCGTCGGTGACCGCGGAGGTCGCCCGTACCTTGCTGATCATCGGTCTCGTGGCGCTGCTCGCCGTGATCGCGGCGGTGCTGCTGGCCATCCGGCAGGCCAACCGGCTCGCCTCCCCGCTGACGGACCTCGCCGAGACCGCCGAGCGCCTCGGCTCCGGCGACCCGCGTCCCCGCCACCGCCGCTACGGCGTTCCCGAGCTGGACCGGGTCGCCGACGTGCTGGACGCCTCCGCCGAGCGCATCGCGCGCATGCTGACCGCGGAGCGAAGGCTCGCCGCCGACGCCTCCCACCAGCTGCGCACCCCGCTCACCGCGCTGTCGATGCGACTGGAGGAGATCACCGTCACCGACGACCCGGACACGGTGAAGGAGGAGGCGACGATCGCGCTCGCCCAGGTGGAGCGGCTGACGGACGTGGTGGAGCGGCTGCTGACCAACTCCCGCGACCCGCGCACCGGCTCCGCCGTCACCTTCGAGCTCGACGACGTGATCAAGCAGCAGCTCGCCGAGTGGCGCCCCGCCTACCGCAGCGCGGGCCGGGCCATCGTGACGTCCGGCAAGCGGCATCTGAAGGCCGTGGGCACCCCGGGCGCGGTCGCGCAGGTGCTGGCCGCGCTGATCGAGAACTCGCTGATGCACGGCGGCGGCACGGTCGCCCTGCGCACCCGGGTCACCGGCAACCAGGTCGTCGTGGAGGTCACCGACGAGGGTCCCGGCGTGCCCGCCGAGCTGGGGTCGCGGATCTTCGAGCGGGCGATCAGCGGCCGCAACTCCACCGGGATCGGCCTGGCGGTCGCCCGTGACCTCGCGGAGGCGGACGGCGGCCGTCTGGAGATGCTCCAGGCCAAACCGCCCGTGTTCGGTCTGTTCCTCTCCAGCACGCCCCCGCGGGAGGACCCCGACGAGGAGACCCGCAGGACGGTGCGCTGAGACGCGCGGCGGTCACCCGGCGCGGTACGGCCGCTACGGCACGCGCTGCCGGGGCCGCTCCCCGGCCATGGTGGCGCCGCCTGCCGCCACGGGTCCCTCCCGCACCGGCAGGGCGCGGAACACCCATGTGCGGTAGGACCAGAAGCGGAACAGCGTCGCGATGCCGATGCCGAGGAACTTGAAGATGTTGCTCTGCAGGGAGCTGTCCCAGCCGAAGCCGTACGTCGCCGTGTAGAGCACGCCGTTCTCGATCACCAGGCCGATGACGCTGAACAGCAGGAACAGCGACATCTCGCGGGTGCGCCGGGACTTGTCGCGGTCCCGGTAGGTGAAGTACCGGAAGCCCACGTAGTTGAAGACGATCGCGACCACGGTGGCGATGACGCTCGCGCGCACCACCTGGAGGTCGGTCGCCTGACGGACCAGGTTGAACACACCGAGGTTCACCAGAACCCCGGCTCCCCCCACCGCGCCGAACTTGGCCACTTCGCGGAAGAGCCGTCGAAGCCCCGAGGAACCTTGTTCCATCGCCCACAGGCTCCCGTCGGTCGAGTGCGTCAACTCCGCCATGCTAACCACCCGCACGCGCGATCTTCCTGCGGACGCCGTGTCGCACGGGCCGCATGTGTCCCTTCCGTCCCAGGGGACGGGCGGGAATCGGCCACCCTGGCGTGGGCGGATACCCTGGGGGCGTGACGTTCCCGGTAGTCGGCATGGTCGGCGGCGGTCAGCTCGCTCGTATGACACACGAGGCGGGCATCCCGCTCGGCATCAGGTTCAAGCTCCTCAGTGACACCCCGCAGGATTCGGCGGCCCAGGTGGTGAGCGATGTCGTCGTCGGCGACTACCGCGACCTGGACACGCTGCGCGACTTCGCGCGCGGCTGCGACGTGATCACCTTCGACCACGAGCACGTGCCCACCGAGCACCTGCGGGCCCTGGAAGCGGACGGCGTGCCCGTCCGCCCCGGGCCCGAGGCGCTGGTGCACGCCCAGGACAAGGGCGTGATGCGCGCGAGGCTCGACGCGATCGGCATCCCGTGTCCGCGCCACCGCATCGTGTCGGATCCGGCCGACGTGGCCGCGTTCGCCGCGGAGCTCGAGAGGGGCGGGCCCGAAGGGCCCTCCGGCGAGGACGGTGGTGGGCGACGGGCGGGCGGTTTCCCCGTCGTCCTCAAGACGGTGCGCGGCGGGTACGACGGCAAGGGCGTGTGGGTCGTGAACTCCGCCGAGGAGGCCGCCGAGCCGTTCAAGGCCGGGGTGCCCGTGCTCGCCGAGGAGAAGGTCGACTTCGTGCGGGAGCTGGCCGCCAACGTGGTCCGCTCCCCGCACGGCCAGGCCGTCGCCTACCCGGTCGTGGAGTCGCGGCAGGTGAACGGCGTGTGCGACACCGTGATCGCGCCCGCGCCCGACCTCGACGAGGAGCTGGCGCTGAAGGCCGAGGAGATGGCGCTGACCATCGCCAAGGAGCTCGGCGTGGTCGGTCACCTCGCGGTGGAGCTGTTCCAGACCCGCGACGGCCGCATCCTCGTCAACGAGCTCGCGATGCGCCCGCACAACTCCGGCCACTGGTCCATGGACGGCGCGATCACCTCGCAGTTCGCCAACCACGTCCGCGCCGTCCTCGACCTCCCCCTCGGCGACCCGCGCCCGCGCGCGCGGTGGACGGTCATGGTCAACGTCCTCGGCGGCGACTACCCGGACATGTACTCGGCGTACCTGCACTGCATGGCGCGCGACCCCCAGCTGAAGATCCACATGTACGGCAAGGACGTGAAGCCCGGCCGCAAGGTCGGTCACGTGAACACCTACGGCGACGACCTGGACGACGTGCTGGAGCGCGCCCGTCACGCAGCCGGCTACCTGAGAGGCACGATCACCGAATGAGCCCGGTTGTAGGAATCGTCATGGGGTCCGACTCCGACTGGCCCGTCATGGAGGCCGCGGCCAAGGCCCTCGACGAGTTCGAGATCGCCTACGAGGTCGACGTCGTCTCCGCGCACCGCATGCCCCGCGAGATGATCACGTACGGCGAGCAGGCCGCCGACCGCGGGCTCAAGGCGATCATCGCGGGCGCGGGCGGCGCCGCCCATCTGCCCGGCATGCTCGCCTCGGTGACCCCGCTGCCCGTCATCGGCGTGCCCGTGCCGCTGAAGTACCTCGACGGCATGGACTCGCTGCTGTCCATCGTGCAGATGCCGGCCGGTGTGCCGGTCGCCACCGTCTCCGTCGCCGGCGCGCGCAACGCGGGCCTGCTCGCGGCCCGCATCCTCGCCGCCCACGACGAGGAACTGCTCGGCCGCATGAAGGAGTTCCAGCAGGAGCTGAACGACCAGGCGACCGACAAGGGCAAGCGGCTGCGGGCCAAGGCCGAGGGCGCCGGCACCGGTTTCGGCTTCGGCAAGTGAGCGGGGCGGACCGTATGACCTCCCTGGACGACGCCCGCGCCCTGCTCGCCGAGTTCCCCGTCGTCGACGGGCACAACGATCTGCCCTGGGCCCTGCGCGAACAGGTCTCCTACGACCTCGACGCCCGCGACATCGCCGACGACCAGTCCGCCCATCTGCACACCGACATCCCCCGGCTGCGCGCGGGCGGCGTCGGCGCGCAGTTCTGGTCGGTGTACGTGCGCGCCGACGCCCCCGACCCCGTGCCGGCCACGCTGGAACAGATCGACTGCGTACGGCAGTTGCTGGACCGGCACCCGCGGGACCTGGCGCCCGCGCTGACCGCCGCCGACATGGAGGCCGCGCGCCGTGAGGGCCGTATCGCCTCCCTCATGGGAGCGGAGGGCGGCCACTCCATCGCCAACTCCCTCGGCACGCTGCGGGGGTTGTACGACCTCGGGGTGCGCTACCTGACCCTCACCCACAACTTCAACGTGGCGTGGGCCGATTCGGCGACCGACGAGCCGGGCGTGGGCGGACTGTCGGCGTTCGGCCGCGAGGTGGTGCGGGAGATGAACCGGCTCGGCATGCTGGTCGACCTCTCCCACGTCGCCGCCACGACCATGCGGGACGCGCTGGACACCAGCACCGCGCCGGTGATCTTCTCCCACTCCTCGGCCCGCGCGGTCTGCGACCACCCGCGCAACATCCCCGACGACGTACTGGAACGGCTGCCCGTCAACGGCGGCGTCGCGATGGTGACGTTCGTGCCGAAGTTCGTCCTCCAGGCCGCCGTCGACTGGACGGCGGCCGCCGACGAGAACCTCCGCGCGCACGGCTTCCACCACCTCGACACCAGCCCCGAGGCGATGAAGCTGCACCGCGCCTTCGAGGAGAGCCGCCCGCGGCCCGTCGCCACGGTGGCCACGGTCGCCGACCACCTCGACCACATGCGCGAGGTCGCCGGGATCGACCACCTCGGCATCGGCGGCGACTACGACGGCACGGCCTTCACCCCCGACGGCCTGGACGACGTCTCCGGCTACCCCCGGCTGATCGCCGAGCTGCTGGACCGCGGCTGGTCACGCGCCGACCTGGCCAAGCTGACCTGGCAGAACGCGGTCCGCGTGCTGGGCGCCGCCGAGGACGTGGCCCGTGACCTGCGCGCCACGCGCGCGCCGTCGAACGCCACCATCGAGGCGCTGGACGGCTGACCGGAGGACGCGGCCCGGGGGCGGACGTCCCGTCTTACCCCGAACGCCGCGTTCACCAGGAAGCCAACGGGTGCTCCGTGCGACGGTGACCGTACCGCCCGAGGTCACGACGTACGGAGCCCCGTTATGGCCGATCTCCAGGACGATCTGCATACCGCCGCCGAGGTGGGCCGTGCCGACGAGCCGTACCCGCAGGAGGCGGTGGTCGTCGGCCCTGAGGAGTACCGGCCGGTCTCCGACCCGGACGACGCACCCCTCGACCGCGCGCGGGCCGTCCTCGCCGCCCACCCCGTCTGCGACGGCTACAGCGGCCTGCCGTGGACGCTGCGCGGACTGCCCTGGTACGACCTCGACCTGGGGGAGAGCGCCGTCGACGCGGACCTGCCGCGGCTGCGTCGGGGGCAGGTCGGCGCCGTGTTCTGGTCGCTGCACCTGCCCGACGGCCACGACGGCGGCCGGGCGCTCACCACGACCCTGGAGCAGCTGGACCTGGCGCAGGGGGTCGTCGCCGCCCACGACGCGGGGCTGCGGCCCGCGCGCACCGCCGGAGAGGTCGTCGACGCCCGTAACTGCGGCCGGGTCGCCGTCCTGTTCGGTCCCGCGGGCGCGCCCGCCCTCGGCGACTCCCTGAGCGTCCTGCGCTCCCTGCACGCCCTCGGCGTCCGGGTGCTCACCCTCACCGGCACCTCCTGGGCGGGCCCGGCCGGGCTCTCCCGCTTCGGCGAGGAGGTCGTACGCGAGATGAACCGGCTCGGCATGGTCGCCGACCTCTCCTACGCCTCCGCCCCCACGATCCGCCGGGCGCTCGTGGTCTCCAAGGCGCCGGTGCTGTTCACCCGCTCCGGCGCCCGCGACCTGCGTCCGCACCCGGCCAACCTGCCCGACGACCTGCTCGCCGCGGTGGGCGAGGCGAAGGGGCTGTGCCTGGTGCCGCTCACCGCCGAGCAGGCCGGCCCGACCGTCCGCGACGTCGCCGACCACCTCGACCACGTCCGCACCGTGGCCGGCCCGGAGTGCGTGGGCCTCTCCGGCACGTACGACACGGGCGGCGCGCACCCGCAGGAACTCTGCGACCCGTCCTGCTACCCCCGCCTGATCGCGGAACTCCTCCGCCGAGGCTGGGAGGAATCCGACGTGGCCCTCCTGACCTGGGGCAACGTCCAACGCGTCCTCCGCGCGACCGCCTTCACGGCCCACACGGCCCAGCAACGCCGCAAGCCGTCGACGGCGACGATCGCCACCCTCGACGGCTGAGGCGACACCCGGCCGGGGCCCGGCTCACCTGCGACGTGCTCGCCCCTTCAGGGGCGCGGGGAACTGCGCGACCAGCCACGGGCTGCCCGCACCCGGTGTTGGCGGGGTGCCGCTGCGCCCACCCGGGCCGCCCCAGCGGCACGATTGCCCGCGGCTGGGGTGGCGGGCGCCCCCATAGGGGCGCGGGGAACTGCGCGACCAGCCACGGGCTGCCCGCACCCGGTGTTGGTGGGGTGCCGCTGCGCCCACCCGGGCCGCCCCAGCTGCCGGCAGGCGCGCCCCGTGGTCCTACGGCTGCTCGATACGGCACAGGCAGAAGGGGTGGCCCGCCGGGTCGGCGTAGACGCGGAAGTCCTTCTTCTCGTAGTCCTCGCTGTCCAGGACGCGGGCCCCGAGGGCCAGCACCTTTTCCTCCGCCGCGTCGATCTCCTCCCACGTGCCGCCCGCGTCGAAGTCGAGGTGGAACTGCTGGGAGTCGTGATCGGCGGCCGGCCAGGCCGGCGGCGTGAAGCCGGGGGCGCGCTGGAAGGCGAGGCGGGGGCCCGAAGGGACCTGGAGGACCACCCAGTCCTCGTCCTCCGCCACGGGCGTGCCGCCGGCGACGGCCGCGTAGAAGACCGCCAGTTCACTCGGGTCGGGGCAGTCCAGGACGACGCTGCGCAGTCGTGCCACGGGGGCCATCGGTTCCTCCATGTCTCGTCAGGCTCTCAGCAGGCGCACAGGCAGAACGGGTGCCCGGCCGGGTCCGCGTAAACCCGGAAGGTCCGCGAGCGGTCCTCCGTCTCCAGCGGCTTCGCCCCCAGCGCCAGGACCTCCTTCTCGGCCGCGTCCAGGTCCTCGACGGTCAGGTCGAGATGGAACTGCTGGGAGCGGTCGGCCGCGGGCCACCGCGGGGGGACGTGGCCCTCGGCCCGCTGGAAGGCCAGCGTCGGGCCGCCGGGGACCGCGAGGTCCACCCAGTCGCCCTCACCCTCCGGCGTGCCGCCCACGACTCCGGCGTAGAAACCGGCCAGCGCGTGCGGGTCAGGACAGTCCAGGACGACGGCGCCCACCTTCGCTACGGACATGACTGCCTCCTCGTGTTACCGCTTGAAGCGGTCTACAGGTAACCGTTACCGCATGGTGCCGCAGTACCGGTAACCTCGCAAGGAGATTTCGGAAAGGTACCGTCGCGTCATGAGCGAGAGAGCGGCCCCGCCGGGGCGGCTGACCCTGGTCCACGACCTCGTCAACACCGTGGACCTCGCCACCGGCGCCGACGCACTGGACACCCCCGAGGGCCGCGCGCCCTTCGGGATCGCCGAGGACACCGTCGACGACGCCCGCGAGCTGCGCGAGTCACTGCGCGCCACCCTGCTCGCGCACGCCGGGCACCCCGCCCACCGCCCGGTCGTCCCGCTCGGCGAGCTGCTCGCCCGCGCCCCCCTGGTGGTCACGGTCGACCCCGCCGACGGCTCCGCCGCCCTCGCGCCGGTCGACGAGGGGCCGCTGCTCTCCCGGGTCGCCGCCGCCGTCGCCGAGGCGGTCACGGCCGGCACCTGGCAGCGCCTCAAGGCGTGCGAGTCCCCGGCCTGCCACTGGGCCTACTACGACCGCAGCCCCGCCGGACGCGGCCGCTGGTGCTCGATGCAGGTGTGCGGGGCCCGCGCGAAGATGCGCCGGTACCGGGCGAAGCAGGGGTAGTCCCGGCACGCCCGCGCCCGGTGCGGCAGAATGCAACACGACGCCGGTTCGGCCGACTGAGCCTCGGCCGAACCGGCGTCACCCCGAGCGCGGGAGGCGCGTCTCAGGCCCCGGGGCGTCCCATCGCCCGGAAGCGCCAGCCGGCCCGCCGCCACGCCTCCGCGTCGAGCGCGTTCCGCCCGTCCAGCACGACCCGCTCGGCCGCCACCTCGCCCAGCTCCGCCGGGTCCAGCTCGCGGAACTCCCGCCACTCCGTCAGGTGCAGCACGACATGGGCGCCGCGCACCGCCTCCAGCGCCGAGTCGGCGTACCCGAGCGTCGGGAACAGGCTGCGGGCGTTGTCCATGCCCTTCGGGTCGTAGACCGTGACCTGGCCGCCCTGGAGGTGGATCTGCCCGGCCACGTTCAACGCGGGCGAGTCACGGACGTCGTCCGAATCGGGCTTGAAGGTCGCGCCCAGCACCGCCACCCGCTTGCCGAGGAACGGCCCGCCGCCCAGCTCCTGCCGGGTCAGCTCCACCATCCGGCCGCGCTGGCGCATGTTGATCGAGTCGATCTCGCGCAGGAACGTCAGCGCCTGGTCCGCGCCCAGCTCACCGGCGCGGGCCATGAACGCCCGGATGTCCTTCGGCAGACACCCGCCGCCGAAGCCGATCCCGGCGCGCAGGAACTTCCGGCCGATGCGGTCGTCGTAGCCGATCGCCTCGGCCAGCTTGGCGACGTCGCCGCCGGTGGCCTCGCACAGTTCCGCCATCGCGTTGATGAACGAGATCTTCGTGGCGAGGAAGGAGTTCGCGGACGTCTTCACCAGCTCCGCCGTCGGGAAGTCCGTCACCACGAACGGCGAGCCCTCCTCGACCGGCGTGGCGTACACCTCGCGCAGCAGCTTCTCCGACCGCTCGCTGCGCACGCCCACCACGATCCGGTCCGGCCGCAGGGTGTCCTGCACCGCGAAGCCCTCGCGCAGGAACTCCGGGTTCCAGGCCAGCTCCGCGTCCGCCCCGGCCGGCGCGTGCTCCGCGAGGTAGGCGGCCAGCCGGTCCGCCGACCCGACGGGCACCGTCGACTTGCCGACGACCAGCGCGGGACCCTTCAGATGCGGGGCGAGCGAGGCGATCGCCGAGTCGACGTACGACATGTCGCAGGCGTACTCGCCGTGCCGCTGCGGGGTGTTCACACAGACGAAGTGGACGTCGCCGAACTCGCCCAGCTCGGCCCAGTCCATCGTGAACCGCAGCCGGCCGGTCGAGCCCTCGATCCCGGCCACGTGCCGGCGCAGCAGCTCCTCCAGCCCCGGCTCGTACATCGGGACCTCACCGCGGCGCAGCTTGTCGATCTTCTCGGGCACCACGTCGAGGCCCAGCACCTCGAAGCCCAGCTCGGCCATGGCCGCGGCGTGGGTCGCGCCGAGATAACCGGTGCCGATCACGGTGATCTTGAGGGCCATGGGGGTGCTCCAGAGGTCTGTGGCAGGCACGTGCGCGCCCGAGCATATCCGGGGCGCCCGTACGCCTCCCGCCCGGTTGTTCCCGCGCTGTCGCCCAGCTCACCTATCCACGAGCACGGGGGAAGGCCTAACATTTGAGTTACTTAACGGTAGTTAGCGTGATCAGCATCGCAGCGTTTTGGAGCGTGAGAGACCTTGGCCGGATCGGCTGACTTCGACCTGTACCGCCCGTCCGAGGAGCACGACATGCTCCGGGACGCCGTCCGCTCGCTGGCCGAGGCGAAGATCGCGCCGCACGCCGCCGCGGTGGACGAGGAGGCCCGCTTCCCCCGTGAGGCTCTCGACGCGCTCGTCGCGAACGACCTGCACGCCGTCCACGTGCCCGAGGAGTACGGCGGCGCCGGCGCGGACGCGCTCGCCACGGTCATCGTGATCGAGGAGGTGGCCCGCGTCTGCGCGTCCTCCTCCCTCATCCCCGCCGTGAACAAGCTGGGCTCGCTGCCGGTCATCCTCTCCGGCTCCGAGGCGCTGAAGAAGAAGTACATGGCCCCGCTCGCCAAGGGCGAGGGGATGTTCTCGTACTGCCTGTCCGAGCCGGACGCCGGTTCCGACGCCGCCGGCATGAAGACCCGCGCCGTCCGCGACGGCGACTTCTGGGTGCTCAACGGCGTGAAGCGCTGGATCACCAACGCCGGCGAGTCCGAGTTCTACACGGTGATGGCCGTCACCGACCCGGAGAAGCGGTCCAAGGGGATCTCCGCCTTCGTCGTGGAGAAGTCCGACCCGGGCGTGTCCTTCGGCGCCCCGGAGAAGAAGCTCGGCATCAAGGGCTCGCCCACCCGCGAGGTCTACCTGGACAACGTCCGCATCCCCGCCGACCGCATGATCGGCGAGGAGGGCACCGGCTTCGCCACGGCGATGAAGACCCTGGACCACACCCGCATCACCATCGCCGCGCAGGCCCTCGGCATCGCCCAGGGCGCCCTCGACTACGCCAAGGGCTACGTCAAGGAGCGCAAGCAGTTCGGCAAGCCGATCGCCGACTTCCAGGGCGTGCAGTTCATGCTCGCCGACATGGCCATGAAGATCGAGGCCGCCCGCCAGCTCACGTACGCGGCCGCGGCGAAGTCCGAGCGGAACGACAGCGACCTGACCTTCCAGGGCGCCGCCGCCAAGTGCTTCGCCTCCGACGTGGCCATGGAGGTCACCACGGACGCCGTCCAGCTCCTCGGCGGCTACGGCTACACCCGTGACTACCCGGTCGAGCGCATGATGCGCGACGCCAAGATCACGCAGATTTATGAAGGCACGAATCAGGTTCAGCGGATCGTGATGGCGCGCAACCTGCCGTAACCGGCGGGCGTGACGGCGAGAGGGCGTCCGGATCCCCGGGCGCCCTCCGCGCTGTCCGGCCCGGACGCGGTCACCTGCGCCAGAACAGGTGGTGCGTCACACCGCTCGGGCTGGGCACGGCCTCCAGGTGGTACCGGTCGAGCAGGTCCTCAGGGGAGTCCCACAGACGCAGCCCGGAGCCCAGCTTCACCGGCGACACCGCCACGTGCAGGGTGTCCACCAGACCCGCGTCGAGGAACTGCCGCACGGTGGTGACCCCGCCGCCGAGCCGGACGTCCTTGCCCTCCGCCGCCTCCCGCGCCAGCTCCAGCACCCGCTCCGGGGTCCCGTCGACGAAGTGGAACGTGGTGTCGGACAGCGTGAACGACGGACGCGGGTGGTGGGTCATCACGAACACCGGTGTGCGGAACGGCGGCTCGTCCCCCCACCAGCCCTGCCACTCGTGGTCCTGCCAGGGCCCCCGCTGAGGCCCGAACTTGTTGCGGCCCATGATCTCGGCGCCGATGTCGTGCGTGAAGTCACGGGTGAAGTAGTCGTCGAGGCCCCGGGTCCCGCCGGGGGCGGTGCGGTTGGGCCAGCTCGCGGTCGCCCCCGCCCAGGCGAACATCCTGCCGGGGTCCACATGGCCGAAGGGGCGCTCGAGGGTCTGGTCCTCGCCCGCGCCGATCCCGTCGGCCGAGACGTTGAAGTTCTGTACGCGCAGCAGCTGAGGCACTGTCTCTCCTGACATGGGTGACAGTGGGTGGACTCCCCGCAGGGGGAGAACTCATCGCCGCCGGCTCACAGGAAACGCCTGATCGGGGTGACCGCCGCCTCCGCCAGACGGGCCCGCAGCGGACGGCGCCGCCAGCGGGCCGGGGCGACGGCCTCGCTCTGCTTGCGGTCGGCGTCGAAGTCGTCGTCGAGCCGGGCGGTGAAGTCCTCGTCGAGGACGGCCAGCATGACCTCCTCGTCGTGCTCCAGCGAGCGTCGGTTGAAGTTGGTCGAGCCGATCAGGGAACAGACGCCGTCCACCGTGATGATCTTCGTGTGGAGCATGGTCGGCTGGTACTCCCGCACCTCCACGCCCGCGTCCACCAGCGTCTGGTAGTGCTGACGTCCGGCCAGCAGACAGGCGCGCTGGTCGGTGTGCGGGCCGGGCAGCAGGATCTCGACCCGCACGCCCCGGCGTGCGGCGGCCGCCAGCAGGTCGATGAAGTACTCGTCCGGCGCGAAGTACGCCGTGGACAGCCGGAACCGCTCCTGCGCCGAGGTGAGCACCACGCGCAGCAGGGTCTGCATGTCCTGCCAGCCGAAGCTGGCCGAGCCGCGCACCACCTGCACCGTGGCGTTGCCGGGCTGCTCCTGCGAGGTGAAGCGGTCGTACTCGTCGTACAGCTCGTCGTGGCACTCGGCCCAGTTCTGGGCGAAGGCCGCCGCGATGCCGTCCACGGCCGGGCCCCTGACCCGCACATGGGTGTCGCGCCACTCCTCGGGGGTGCGGGCGTCGCCGCACCACTCCTGCGCGATGCCCACCCCGCCGGTGAAGGCGGTGTGCTCGTCGGTGACGAGCACCTTGCGGTGGCAGCGGTGGTTCTGCCGCATCGGCGACAGCCGGGTCGGCTTGCGGAACCACGCCACGTGGACGCCGGCCTCCTCCATCGCCTCCAGCAGCTCCGGCTCTATCTCCTTGGCGCCGAAGCCGTCCAGCAGCAGCCGCACGCGGACGCCCGCGCGGGCCCGCTCCGCCAGCGCCCCCGCGAACTCGTGCGCGATGTCGCCCCGCCAGTAGACGAACGTCATCATGTCGACCGTGTGCTCCGCGGCGCGGACCGCCTCCAGCATCGCAGGGAAGATCTCGTCGCCGTTGCGCAGCGGCACGAGTTCGTTGCCCTCGGTCGCCGCGATGCCGATGAGCCGCTCCAGCCGTCTGCGCAGCCGCTGCCGTTCCGTCTGTGCCGTCATGGTCCTCTCCTGGTCCGTCCCGCGATTCGCCCCCTCGGCGCCGCGGTCACCGGCGCCACCCTCCCTGGTTGCCGCTCCCGGCCCGGCCAAGCAGCGCCCCTGTGGTGGTCATGGACACAGGGGCGTAGGACGGGAGGTGCGAGGAGCGAGCGCCGGTCCTCGCCGGACCCTGGGAGGAGCCATGACCCAGCAGCAGCCGGCCACGGAACCGCTGAGCAAGGAGATGCAGGACTGCGTCCAGGCGTGCATGACCTGTCACGGCGTGTGCGAGGAGGCCATGAGCGCGTGTCTGCAGAGGGGCGGCGAGGACCGGACGCGGATCATGCGGGCGCTCCTCGACTGTTCGGAGATGACCCGCATGTGCGCGGACATGATGATGCGGCGCTCGCCGCTGCACAACGAGATGTGCATGATGTGCGCGCAGGCCTGCGACCTGTGCGCGGAGGCGTGCATGACGATGCCGGAGGACGAGCTGATGACGCGGTGCGCCGAGTCGTGCCGCCGCTGCTCCGAGATGTGCCGTGCGATGGCGGGCGCCCCGATGTGACGGGACACGCCGGACATGCGCGAGGGCACCCCGGGAAGGGGTGCCCTCGACGTGGTGACCGGCGGTGTCAGTCGCCCGTGACGGTCACCTTCTCGTCGTTGTTCAGCTGGTTGACCAGCTGCTTCACCTTGTCCTTGTCCCACAGCAGGTTGCCGCCGCTGGAGCCGGCGAGCGGCATGTTCATCGAGGTGCCCTCGCCGCCGCTGACGCCCTTCATCGACCAGAACATGTCGGCCAGGTCGAACAGGCCCATCTCCTTGTCGACGATCAGGGAGTCCAGTCCGGCGCTCATGGTCGGGTAGAGCCGGAAGGGGTTGAGGACGGTGCCCGGGGTGGCGACCTGGTTGGCCAGGGCCGAGAGGAACTTCTGCTGGTTCTTCGTGCGGTCCAGGTCGGAGCCGGCCAGGGCGTAGCGGGTGCGGACGAAGGCGAGCGCCTCCTCGCCGTTCAGGGTCTGCTTGCCCTTCTTGAGGTCGGCGCCGGACTTGGTGTCCTTGATGTCCTGCGGGATGTCGATCTCCACGCCGCCGACCGCGTCGACGATGTTCGCGAAGCCGGCGAAGCCGATCTCCACGTAGTGGTCGATGTGCAGGCCGGTGTTGAACTCCACCGTGCGCACCAGCAGCTCCGGGCCGTCCTCGGCGTACGCGGCGTTCAGCTTCACCTGGCGGCCGGTGCCCTGGTAGGTCTTCCCGGACTCGGAGCCCTTGAAGGTGGGGATCTCCACGTTCGAGTCACGGGGCAGCGATATGAGGGTCGGGCCGTTGTCGCCGGTGTGCAGGATCATCACCGAGTCCGTGCGCTTGCCCTCGGAGGAGCCGGTGCGCAGCCGCTTCTTGTCCTCGTCGGACAGCCCCTCACGGCTGTCGGAGCCGACGATGAGGTAGTTGGTGCCCTCGCCCTTCTCGGGCCGCTCGATCACCTTCGACAGGTCGACCTCGCGGTTGAGCTTGGAGTCGGCCCAGAAGTACGTGGCGACGGTGGTGACGAACAGCACGGTCACCAGGGTGATCGCCGTCCACTTGATACGGCGCCGCCAGTCCGGCGCGGGGCGCTGCGGGCCGTAGCCGTCACCGCCGCCGCGTCCGCCACCGTAGACCTGGCCCGTGTTGTAGCCGCTGTCGTAGTCGTCGTAGCCGCCGCTGCCGTGGCCGTCGACGTACTGGGGCTGCTGCGGGACCCCGCCGTAGGCGCCCTGCCCGGGAGGGGCCGGCTGACCCCGCCGGACCTGCCGCATGACACGGGGGCTCTCGGGCTGGGCGCTCGCGCTCCCGCGTCCGTAGCGGCGGCCGCGGTTGTCGTCGGACCATGCCTCGGGCCAATCATTCATGGCAGACAGTGTGCAGGTCCGCCGGGCCGGCCGTACAAGAGTCGTCGGAAAATCAGAGCGGCCCTGTTGCGAAGCTGACACAAAACAACCGCTTGTGACCTCGGCATAAGGTGGAGGCCATGACAGACCAGGCCCCTGCCGCGCAGACGGACGGTCCGGAGATCCCGGGCAAGCCCGTCTCGGCGTCCCGCACCACCCTCAGCCACATCATGACCCACAGCGACACCAATCTTCTGGGCACCGTGCACGGTGGGGTGATCATGAAACTGGTCGACGACGCGGCGGGCGCCGTCGCCGGCCGGCACTCCGGAGGGCCGGCCGTGACGGCCTCCATGGACGAGATGGCGTTCTTCGAGCCGGTCCGCGTGGGTGACCTTGTTCACGTCAAGGCCCAGGTCAACTGGACCGGCCGGACCTCGATGGAGGTCGGGGTGCGGGTGCTGGCCGAACGCTGGAACGAGTCCACGCCGGCGACGCACGTGGGCTCGGCCTATCTCGTCTTCGCCGCGGTCGACGCCGACGGCAAGCCGCGGCGGGTGCCGCCGGTCCTCCCCGAGAGCGACCGCGACCGCCGCCGCTACCAGGAGGCCCAGATCCGCCGCACCCACCGCCTCTCCCGCCGCCGCGCGATCCTGGAACTCCGCGAGAAGCGCGCGGCGGAGGGCTTCGACGACTGACGCCGCCGCCCTCCGGTGCCGCCCTGGGCGGACGCCCCGGGCCCCTGACCCGGGCGTCCGCGACACGGCTCGCTGCCTGAGCGCTCAGGGCGAGGACGGCGTCCCGGCCCGCGAACGGCCGGTGACGCCGGACCCTCGCGCAACGGCCGAGCCGGGCATGCCCGGCTGCCGTGTGCCGAGGCCGCCGGCGGCCCGGAGGGGCGAGCGGTCCGGCGGGGACGGCGGGTGCTCCGGGCCACGGCCCGCGGGGGCCGGAAGGGAAGCGCCGCGGGCGGGGTCAGCCGCAGTTGACCTCGTCGCCGCGGACCACTCCGAACTCTCCCTGGCCCGGGTCCTCCGGGCGGACCTTGCGGACCTTCTCGAAGTCGGCGCCTGCGATGACCTTCAGGGTCGGGCCCTGGCCCTTCACCGCGCGCAGTTCGCTGCCGGGGAGGGCCGCCGCGAGGGACTTCGCGGAGCGGTCCCAGCGGGGGTCGTAGGCGACGACCGTGCGCCCGTGGTCCTGGCGGGCGGCGTTGACGGGGGCCTTGGTGGTGGCGAAGCCGGTCGCCGCCAGGGCCGCGTCCACGCGCCGGCCCAGACCGGGCGTGCGGGTGCCGTTCTCGACCTGCACCCGGATCTGCTTCGGGTCGACCGGCACCCGCAGCGCCGCGCCGGCCGAGGGCCGCGGGGACAGCGGCTCGTCGCGGCGCAGCGCGTCGAAGATGTGCTCGGACTTCTCCGGGTCCCACTTCAGCGTCGAGCCGATGCCCTTCACGACGTGCCCCGGCGTCACCACGGGCACGGTGGTGAACTCCGACGACGACGGTGAGAAGTTCCGCATCGCCCGCCCCAGGTCGAGCAGCTCGCCGGTGCCGAACCCCTCGTCCGCGCGGACCGAGCCGAGCACCGCGCGCGTGACGTCCCGGAACCGCATCGGGTTCAGCAGGATCCCGGACGACGTGGCCCGCTCCACCAGCGCCGCAAGGAAGTGCTGCTGCCGCCGCATCCGGCTGAGGTCGGACCCCCCGTCGACGTACCGGGCACGGACGTACTGGAGGGCCTCGCCGCCCTTGAGGGTGTGCCGGCCCGGGGCCAGGTCGAGTCCGCTGCGGCTGTCCTTGAGCCGCTGGTCGGTGCAGATCTCCACGCCCCCGACCACGTCGACCGTCTTCATGAAGCTGGCGAAGTCGACCTCCAGGTAGTGGTCGATCTTCACCCGGGTCATCTTCTCCACCGTCCGCACGGTGAGCTGCGGCCCGCCCTCCGCGTAGGCCGCGTTCAGCTTCAGCGGGTGTCCCTCGTGCCGCTGCCCGCTGACCCGGTCGGTGTGCGGGGGCGTCTGGGCGTAGGAGTCGCGGGGCAGGCTGACGACGCTGGCGCGGTCCCGGTCCTCCGAGATGTGCACGATCATGATCGTGTCGGTGCAGTGGCAGGGCGCCCCGCCGAGCCGGTACTTCTCCCGCTCTGCCTTGCCGATGCTGTCCCGCCCGTCCGTGCCGACCAGCAGGATGTTCATGCCGTGCCCGGCCCGTGGCCGGTTCTTCATGTCGCGGAACGGGTCGACGCGTGCGATGTCGTCGTCGAGCCCGCTGAGCACCGCGTGCCCGATCCCGGCGGAGGCGAGCACCACGACCGACAGCGCGGTGACCGTGCGCATGACCCACCGCGGCCGGCGGCGCGGGGGCGCCGGCGGGCGTGGGGCCGGGCGGGGCGGCCGCGCCGGGCGCCGGTCGGGGTTTCGGGGCCGGGGGGAGCGCGGCGGCGTGGGCAAGGGGGGCACCTCCGGACGACGGCCGAGCGTGGAATCGTGAGCACCGTAGGCCGATACGATCTGCGGCCCTTCGCACAGCACCCCGGCACGCGCAGACGTGTCCCCCGTTCGCGGTAACGTGAGGCTCCTATGAACGCCAATCCCGACGTGCGGCCCCCGGCCGTTTCCGTGATCATGCCCGTCCTCAACGAGGAGCGGCATCTGCGCGGCGCGGTCCGCGCGATCCTCGCCCAGGAGTACGCCGGCGAGATGGAGGTCGTGATCGCCCTCGGTCCGTCCACGGACCGCACGGACGAGATCGCCGCCGAGCTCGTCGCCGAGGACCCGCGGGTGCACACCGTGCCCAACCCGACGGGCCGCACCCCGGCCGCCCTCAACGCGGCGATCAAGGCCTCGCGCCATCCGATCGTGGTCCGCGTCGACGGCCACGGGATGCTCTCCCCGAACTACATCGCCACCGCCGTACGCCTCCTGGAGGAGACCGGCGCGCAGAACGTCGGCGGCATCATGCACGCCGAGGGCGAGAACGACTGGGAGCGGGCCGTCGCCGCCGCGATGACCTCGAAGATAGGCGTGGGCAACGCCGCCTTCCACACGGGCGGCGAGGCGGGCCCCGCCGAGACCGTGTACCTGGGCGTGTTCCGGCGCGAGGCGCTGGAGCGGCAGGGCGGCTACAACGTGGAGTTCATCCGCGCCCAGGACTGGGAGCTGAACTTCCGCATCCGTGAGGCGGGCGGGCTGATCTGGTTCTCGCCCGAGCTGCGGGTGTCGTACCGCCCCCGCCCGTCCGTGCGGGCGCTCGCCAAGCAGTACAAGGACTACGGCCGCTGGCGTCACGTGGTGGCCCGCTACCACGCCGGCTCCATCAACCTGCGCTACCTCGCGCCGCCGACCGCGGTGTGCGCGATCGCGGCCGGGATCGTGGTGGGCGCGGCGCTCACCCCGTGGGGCTTGGTGATCCCCGGTGGCTATCTCGCGGCGATCGCCGCTGGCTCGATACCCGCAGGCAAGGGTCTCCCGCTGAAGGCGCGGCTGCAGATCCCGGTGGCCCTCGCCACCATGCACATGTCGTGGGGCTGGGGCTTCCTGACCAGCCCGCGCTCCCTGGCGAAGAAGGTCATCGCCTCCCGCCGGCCCGCCGTCAAGGCGGAGGACGCCACGGCGGCCTGACGCCCCGTCCGCCCCTCACCCGACGTCCGAAGGCCCCCTCAGTGAGGGGGCCTTCGCGCGTCACCAGGTGAAGCCGGGGCTCACCTGCATGCAGGCCTTGTCGTCCGCGCCGTTGAGCGCCTGCGCCGACTCGGGCGTGGTGTCGTCCTCCTCGGGCGCCTCGTACCGCGTGCCTTCACGCCAGTCCGCGCCCACGACGAGCGTCACGCCGGACACGTCCGTGGACCGCTTCACCGCGTCGGCCGGGATGCCGAGGACCGCGGCGACACGTCGGGCGTCGCCCTCCAGATCGGCACTCGGGAAGCGCACCACGGTCCGCTTCTCGGTGTACGCGCCGTCGGTGTCGGCGGTGGCGCCGGTGAAGCCCTTCTCCTGGAGCTCCCCGGCGATCGCGGAGGCCCGGCCCCCGGCGGGAGCGAGGGTGTCGGTGCGGGTGCCGTTGCGGACCTGCACGGCGATGGCCGAGTCGTCCGCGGCCGGGTCGGTGGGCGGCTTGACCACGGGCGGCTTCGGCTTGGCGTCCCTGCCGTCCAGGGCGATGTCCTCACGCACCAGCCGGAACAGCTTCTCGGCGTCCTCCGTGGGCTCCACGCGGGCGCCCACGTACCGGTTGGGCATCGTGGTCATGGTGATGCGCTCCGGCTTCACCTTCCGCAGCTCGGTGCTCAGGTCGTACAGCTTCTTCACCGTGTCGAGGCCCGGGTCCACGGTGAGCGCCCGGGTGGCCTCCTCGGCCAGCCGGCGCAGGTTGTTGGGGCTGCTCAGCGTGGCGTTCTCGCGCAACTGCCGGGCCAGCGAGTTCATGTACATGTGCTGCGCCTTGGCGCGCGCGAGGTCGCTGCCGTCCTCGAAGCCGTACCGGGTGCGCAGCCACTGCAGGGCCTGCTCGCCCTTGACCGGGTGGGTGCCCTTCGGCAGCTTCAGCCCGGAGCCGTGGCCCTGGCTGTCGCGCGAGTGGATGTTGGCGTCGACGCAGACCGGGACGCCGCCGACCGCGTCCGCCATGGCGACCACGCCCGCGAAGTCCACCATCACGAAGTGGTCGATGTGGATGCCGGTGAGCTCCTGCCAGGTGGCCACCGTGCAGCCCGGACCGCCGTGGCCGAGGCTCTGGTTGGTCATCACCCGGCCCTCGCTCGCCGGGTACACCGTGCCGTCGTCCGGGTCGGTGCACTTGGGGATGTGCAGCAGGGTGTCGCGCGGCATGCTGATCACGGACATGTTGCTGCGGTCCGCGGACAGGTGCACCAGCATCTGCACGTCCGCCAGCGGTGTCGAGCCGAACGTCTCCCGGGCGCCGCCGAGCTTCTGGTTCTCCTCGCTGTCCCGCGCGTCGCTGCCGATCAGCAGGATGTTCAGCGGGGTCTGGCCCGCCGCGTTGGGCGTCGGCTCGGCGACCTTGCTGTCGCCCAGGTTCAGCGGGTCCCTGCGGATGTTGTCGTTGAGCTCCCGGTAGTACAGGTAACCCGCCGCGCCGGCCGCGAGTATGAGCAGCGCGAGCACCGCGGCGGACCACTTGAGGACCCGCCGGAAGCGCCGTGGACGCGGGGCCGAGCCGTCGGCGGGCGGGGCGTCGTCGGGCGGGGCGTCGTCGGGAGCCGGCGCGAACTCCTCGTCGCGGGCCGTCTCCCGCGTGGCGTTCTGTGTCACTGCCCCGTCCTTCCCACCCCTGAAAAACACCTCGCTCCGGCACGCAGGCCCCGCCCTGCGTCCTGTTAGACGCTTGACAGGCCCGTCAGTTGCCCCGGGTTTTCCCTCGATTTCCCCAAGGGGCGGCGGGGGCCCCGCCCGCCGCGGGCGCTACCAGCGGTACGGCGCGTACACGTCCATGCAGGCGCCCTTCTCGTCCGCGCCGATCGCGTCGGCGTCGTCCGGCAGGTCGCCCGCCTTCGGCGGCTCCGGCTCCCGGTACGTCCCGCCCTCGCGCCAGTCCGCGCCGACCACCACCGTGACGCCGGAGACGTCGGCCGACCTGCGGACCGAACTCATCGGGACGCCCAAGGACTCGGCGACCCGCTGGGCGTCCCCCTTGAGGTCGTCGGCCGGGTAGCGCACGACGGTCCGCTCCTCGGCGCCGGCGGCGGAGGTGTCCGGCGCGGCGCGGGTGAAGCCCTGCTCGGTCAGCTCCTCGGCGATCGCGCTCGCCCGGCCGGTGACCGGCGCCTCGGTCGCCGACCGGGTCGCGTTCCGCACCAGTACGCCGATCTCGTCGTCGGGCGCGGACGGGTCCGCGGTGCGCTCCTCGCGGGACGACTTCCCGGCCCCGCCCGTGCCGCTCCTCGCGCCCTTGCCGCCCTTGTCGTCGAACGGCACGTCGTCGCGGAGCAGCGCCCAGACCTGCTCGGCGTCGTCCCCGGCGGGCAGCAGGTGGTTGGCGTTCTGCGGGTCCTGGACGGTCGGCAGGGTCGTCATCGTGATGCGCTCCGGCGGCACCGTCCTCAGCTGCATCCCCAGGTCGTACAGCTTCTTCACCGACCCGATCTCCTCGGAGACCTGGAGCGACTTCGTGGCCGCCTCCGCGAGGTCGGTGAGGCGCCCGGTGTCGGTGAAGACGTTCTGCCCGCGCAGTGTGCGGATCATCGAGTTCATGTACATGCGCTGCGCCCGGGTGCGCAGGATGTCGCTGCCCCACGCGTGCCGGGTGCGCAGCCACTGCAGGGCCTGCACGCCCTCCACCTTGGTCGTGCCGGCCCGCAGTTTCAGGCCCGAGCCTCCGGGCACGCCGGGCAGCGGCCGGTCCCACACGTTCTGCCGGACGCAGACCTCGACGCCGCCGACCGCGTCCGCCATCCGCACGACGCCCGCGAAGTCGATGGTCATCCAGTGGTCGACGTAGACACCGGTGAGGTTCTCCCAGGTGGCGAGCGTGCAGCCCGGACCGCCGCGCGCCAGCGAGGTGTTGATGATGTCGTTGGTCTCCGGGTACGTCGTCCCGGTGTCCGGGTCGGTGCAGCGGGGGATGTCGACGCGGGTGTCGCGGGGGATGCTCACCACGGCCGCGCTCTTCCGGTCGGCGGCCAGATGGATCAGCATCTGCACGTCGCCGAGCGGCGGGTTGCCGCGGTTGGCCTTGCCGCCGCCGAGCGCGACGTTGGCGTCGGAGGCGCGGCTGTCGGAGCCGATCAGCAGGATGTTGAGAGGCGTCTGCCCGGCCGCGTTCGGCGCGGAGCGCTCGGCCTTGGAGTCGCCGCTGCTGCGCTCGCCCCTCACCAGGTTGTCGTTGAGATGGTCGTAGTACAGGTAACCGGCGCCGGCCGTGCCGAGTATCAGCACCGCCAGGGTCGTCGCCGACCAGCGCAGGGCGCGCCGTGCCCGTCCGCCGCGCGGTCTCCCGTCGCCGTCGCCGCCCTCGGCGGCGCGCGCTCCCTCGGGACGGCCCTCCTCGGGCGGGCCGGACCGGCGCGGGGCGCCGTCCTGCCGTGCCCCGTCCTCGTACACGTCACTTCGCGTCATCGTGCGGTGTTTCTCCCCACCCCTGGACATGGAACGGGCCCGTCTGCGCCCCGTAGGACGCGAGACGGGCCCGTCCGGTGCCTACTCGGCGCAGACGACCTTGTCCGCCGTGGATTTCTTGATGTCGTCCGGCGCCTTGTCCGGAGGCGTGAGCGAGACGCCCGCGCCCTTGAAGTCCTTGCCGAGGGTCAGCGTCATCGCGGGTACGCCCTGGGAGTTGGTGACACTCTCGCCCGGCTTCAGCGCCGACGCGGACAGGCCCATGATGTCGGCCAGCCGCCGCGCCTGGTCCGCCTGGTCGGGCGCGTACTCGAGAGTGGTCTTCGCCAGCTCCGCCGGCGCGTTGCCCGCGTTCTCCGACTTGTCGACGCCCTGCTCGACCTGGAGCCAGCTCAGGGTCGACTGGGCGCTCCCGGCGGGCGCGCCGCCGTTGAGGACGCGCACCCGCACCTCGGAGGCCGGCGCCTTCTCGCCCTTCAGCCGGGCGGCGACGGCGGCCTTCTCCTTCTTCTCCTTCTGCTTGACCTCGGTGAACGACACGTCGTTGCGGATCAGGTCGAAGACCTGCGGCGCCTTCGACTCGTCGAGCACGACGGTCGCCTTGACCTTCTCCGCCGGGTTGTCGATCACCGGGATCGTCGTGAACGTCAGGTTCTTGACGTTGAGTTTGCCCAGCTCCAGACCGAGGTCCTTGAGCTTGTTGATGCTGTTGAGCGTCGAGTCGACGGTGAGCGCCTCGGTGCCCGCCTCGGCCAGCTTGATCATCTTGGACGGGCTGGTGAGCGTGTCGTTCGACTTCAGCTCGCGCATCAGGGAGCTGAGGAACTGCTGCTGCAGCTCGATCCGGCTCAGGTCGCCGCCCAGGCCCACCGAGTGGCGGGTGCGCACGAACGCCAGCGCTTCCTCGCCCTCGATCCGGTGCGTGCCCTTGGGCAGGTTCAGGTGCGAGTCCGGGTCGTTGATGTCCTTGCCCAGGCACACCTCGACGCCGCCGACCGCCGAGGTCAGCGTCTTCACCGCGTTGAAGTCCGCCACCATGAAGTTGTCCGGCTTGATGCCGGTCAGCTCGGTCACGGTCCGCATGGTGCAGCTGGGCGTACGGCCGCCCTGGCCGAGGCTGGTGTTGAAGCGGACGCCGGTCTCGCCCGGGATGACCTTCTCGCTGCCGTCCTCCTGCTCGGTGGGGCAGTCCGGGATGTCGACTATCAGGTCGCGCGGGATGCTCAGCGCGGTGGCGTTGGAGCGGTCCTTGGAGACGTGCAGCAGGATCGTGGTGTCGGCGTGGCCCGCGCTGCCCTTGTCGCCGTAGCCCTCGTTGCCCGAGCCGGTGCGCTTGTCCGTGCCGATCAGCAGGATGTTGATGGCCTGGTCCTTCTGGAAGCCACCGGTACCCGCGCCGTCGTCGGAGACGGACGTGATGTTGTCGTTCAGGTGCTCCAGGTACAGGTAGCCGCCCACACCCGTGGCGAGCACCAGGAAGGCCACCGTGCCGCTGGTCCACAGCAGCACCTTCTTGGCCTTCTTGGGTTTCTTCGCCGGCCGGCGCCCTCGGCGGCCCGCCGGAGGCTCCTCCTCCTGCGCACCCCGGCGCCGGCGCTGCGGCGGCACGTCCCGCCCGGGCGTCTCACGCCCGGGGGAGGCGCGGCCGGGGCGCTCGGACCCCTGGTCGGGCGACGCCGACCGGGCACGCGGATTTCCCGCCCCCGCGTTCCGCGGCCCGCGCGGGGCCGGAATGGGCGACTGCGGTGCGGAAGGGCTCAGTCGCAGTTCGTATTCGCCGGTGTGCGGATTGAGTACCCACTGGTCTGCGGGATCGACGTTCTCTCCCCGCCCACGGCCTTGCGCGTCCACGGTCGCTCGAATCCTCCGTCGGGGCCACGCGGCGCCTTTCCCCTCCCAAGGCGCTCGGGTCTCGGTCACAGTGCGGGATCTCAGGACGGACCTGAAGGAACGGACGCACCGGAGGGCTCACACTAACGGGCCTGATCGGCGTCCGGCGACGTCGGTGACGAATTCCACGCCTTCACAAGGGGCAATCCGCCCATTTCCGTGGACAGGAGTTCGCAGCCTGGGAGTTGTCTTTGAGTTTCCTTTACGCGCAGGTGTCCTCGGCGGCGGTGTTGCCGGAGAACGTGGGCTCCGGGGACGCGCTGTCCGCCGGGGCCGGTGTTTCCTTTTCCGTGGCCTTTCGCTCACCGTCCGTGCCCACGCGTACGGCTTCGTCCTTGCGCAGCCGCTCGAACAGTTCCCCGGCGGCGGGCTGGGCGAGTTGATCCCGATTCACGTCCCCGGCGTAGGACTCCCGTGGCACGGTGAGGAATTGCACGCCTTCCGCCGGGATGTCGCGAAGCCCCCGCACGAGTTCGTACAAACCGCGCAAGCTGGCGAGTTCGGGGTCGGTCGTGAGGGACGAGGTGGCCGCGTCCAGTACGGGATACAGCTTCACCGGATTCAGCAGGATCTCGTTGCTGCGGACCTTGGTGACCAGCGCGCCGAGGAACCGCTGCTGGCGTTCGATGCGGCCGGTGTCGCTGCCGTCCCCGAGGCTCTTGCGGGCCCGGACGTAGCCGAGGGCCTGCTCCCCGTCGAGCGTCACGCGCCCCGCCGGCAGGTGCAGGTGGGCGTCCTCGTCGTCGATCGGCTCGCTCAGGCACACCTCGACGCCGTCCACCGCGTCGACCATGTCCTTGAACCCCTCGAAGTCGACGACGACGTGGTGGTCCACGCGGATGTCGGTGAGCTTCTCGACGGTGCGGACGGTGCAGGCCGAGCCGCCCACCTCGAAGGCCGCGTTGAACTGGGCGAACATCGGCGCGGAACGCGATCCGTCGGGGCGGCGGCAGCCGGGCACGTCCACCATCAGGTCCCGCGGTATCGACACCGCGGTGGCGCTGCGCCGGCCCGCCGACAGATGCAGCAGGATCACCGTGTCCGAGCGCTCGGTGCCCGGATCGCGCCCGTAGCGGCGGTTCTCCGCGCCCGCCCGCGAGTCCGACCCGATCAGCAGGACGTTGAGGGCGTCCTTCACCAGAGCGGTGGGCCGGTCCTTCTCGAACCGGGCGAGCTCGGCCGCCGCCGCCTCGTCCGGGGTGATGTTCCCCTCCAGCTTCATGTACACCGCCCACCCGGCGGCCGCGGCGCCCACCAGCGCGAGGGACACCCCGAGGCTCACCCCCCACGCCCAGCGCCGGCGACGGCGGCGGACCGCGCCGCGTCCGCTGGGCGAGGCGCCGGAGCCCGGACCGAGAGGGCGCTCCGCCCCGCCCTGCCCCTCGGGGGGTATGCCTGCGCTGTCGCTCATGCCGGTTCCACCCCTCCCTGTGTACGGGCCGGGACGGCGTACGGGTGCGGGCCGCTCCGCGTGCCGCGCGGGTGCGGCCCGCGGTGCGCCTGCCGCTCGGTGTGTGCCGCTTCCTACGACTGTGGCCCGGGGGAGGGACGGGTGGGGGGTGGTGCTACGCCGAACGGGTGAGGGTGGGGTGTGCCGAGGCCAGGTCAGCGGGCGATGACCGTGACCCGTTCGCTCTCCACCCGCTTGTCCAGGGCGTCGGCGTCCAGCCGGTCGAGGTTGCGGCACAGCACCACGGAGCCACCGGTCGCCAGCGGCGCGTACAGCCCGGCGTTCAGCCCTTCCCAGGTGTCGTACGGCAGCCCCGAGAGGATCCGGGAGCCGGGGCCGGTCAGTCCGAGGTCCGGAGCCTCCGCGCGGGCCCGCTCGACGACCTCCGCGCCCGAGAACTCCCGGCCCGCCACGATCAGAGCCGGCTCCTCCGGGTCGACGGGCGCGTACGGCACGAACCGGTCGCCCTGCCCCGGCACCTCCACGGCGTAGTCGGCGAAGCCCTCCGGCGGCTGCGGGAAGCGCCCGCCGAGCGGCCGCAGCGCCAGCGCGACGCGCGGGCCCGAGCAGGCGCGGGCGGCATCCAGCGACTCCGGCTCCGGGCCGCTCACCACCACGTCCGCCGCGGACGCGTCGCCGCCGACGTCCGCGACCACGCCGACCGACGCGCACGCCAGCAGCCACACCGCGGTCTGCCAGTGCGCGGGCAGCAGCAGGGTCACCCGGTCGCCCGGTTCGACGGACAGCTCGTCCTGGAGCAGGTTGGCGGTCTTGGCCACCCAATTGGCGAAGGTGGCCACGGACAATTCGACCCGTTCGCCCGTGGCGTCGTCGTAGAAGGTCACCAGGGGGCGTCCCGGGTCCGCGGCGAGCGCGGAACTCAGCAGGTCGGCAGGGGTGCGGTCGGTGGCGTTCACCCGCGCAAGCGTACGCGGCCCCCGCCGGGCGCACCCTCCGTGCGGGCCATGGGCGGGCCACCGGTTCGGGGGAACGGCAGCCGACAGACCGTCATATGAGCGATGGACAGATTTGTCTGCCTCTGTCCAAGCTCAGGGGCATGCGTGGAATTCTTGCATCCTCGATCGGCGTCACCTGCGCCGCGGCCCTCGCCCTCCCGCTCGCCCCGCCCGCCGCCGCGTCCGTCTCGTCCGTCTCGTCCGCCGGGACGCCGGCGCCGGTGGCGGTGGCGGACGTGGCCACGCGAACCGTGGGGACGGCCGGCGCCCGAACCGGCCCCCGAGCCGATGTCCCGGGCAGTACCCAGTCGCTGCCCCTGCGGCCCCTCACCCGCGACCGTGCCTCCGGCGCCGTGCTCGGCCTGACGCCCCGGACGGTACGGACCTTCTCCCTCCTCGGCGTCGTCTGGGAGGACCCCTCCGTCGACCTCCACGGCCGCGTGCAGGTCCGCACCCGTGCGGCCTCCACGGGGGACTGGACCGACTGGCAGGACGTCGAGACCCACTACACCCAGCACGGGGCGGACCCGGACTCCTCGGAGGCCGCCTCCGGGAAGGCGCGGGGCGCCACCGCGCCGCTGTGGGTGGGGGAGTCGGACGGGGTCGAGGTGCGGGTGCTGCCGGAACCGGATGCCGGTGAGCCGGAGGAGGTGGATCCCGTCGGCACGGGGCCGGATGAGGGCGCGTCAGGCGGGGAGGGCGCCGGTGAGGTGTCCACCCTGCCGGCCGGGATGCGGCTCGATCTGGTCGATCCGGGGGAGGCCGAGCCCGGGGAGTCCGCGGGGGGCCCCGAGCCTCAGGCGGAGCCCGGGGGCCCCGAGCCCCAGGCGGAGTTCGGGGAGTCCGCAGAGGGCGCCGAGGGCGCAGAGGGCGCCGAGCCCGCCGAGGGTGCGGAAGAAGCCCATACGGGCGTCATGACCGCCGCGGCCAAGGCCGCCTCCGCCGCCAACTCCGCCCTCGTGCCGCTCGGCGCCACCCAGATCCCCTCGCTCACCGCCGAGGAGACACGGGAGGAACTCGTCGCCCTGCGCGGCACCGGACTGACCGAGCAGCAGCAGGCCAAGCCGTACATCGGGCCGCGCCCCTCCATCGTCACCCGGCGCGGCTGGGGGGCGGACGAGAGCCTGCGCGAGAAGAGCTTCGTCTACACCAGCAAGGTCAAGGCGGCCTTCGTGCACCACACCGCCTCCGGCAACAGCTACTCCTGCTCGCAGGCGCCCTCCCTCATCCGCGGCTTCTACCGCTACCACACCAAGAGCCTGGGCTGGCGGGACATCGGCTACAACTTCCTCGTCGACAAGTGCGGCCGTATCTACGAGGGCCGGGCCGGCGGCGTGGCCAAGCCGGTCAAGGGCGCGCACACCATGGGGTTCAACTCCAAGACCACGGGCATCGCCGTCATCGGCTCCTACGGCTCCAAGAAGCCGTCCTCCAAGGCGGTGAAGGCCGTCGCCCGGCTCACCGCCTGGAAGCTCGGGCTGCACGGCATGAACCCGAAGAAGAAGACATCCCTGACGTCCGGCGGGGGCAACCTGTACGCGAAAGGCAAGAAGGTGAAGATGAAGGTGATCTCCGGCCACCGGGACGGGTTCAACACCTCGTGCCCCGGGGGGAAGCTGCACAAGAAGCTGGGCAGCGTGCGGTCCAAGGCGGCCGGATACCAGGGTCGCTGAGGGAGCAGGCCGGGGGCCGGCCGCTCCGTTCCTGCCGGGAGCCGTCTGCATACACTGGCCGGCCGAAAGACAGTTCGGCCGGTCGCGGCAGGAAGCAGAGACGACAGGTGACAGAAGCGATCCTCCTGGTCGGCGGCAAGGGCACACGACTGCGTCCGCTCACGGTGCACACGCCCAAGCCCATGGTCCCGGCGGCCGGGGTGCCGTTCCTCACGCACCAGCTCGCGCGGGCGCGCGCGGCGGGCGTGGAGCACGTCGTCCTCGCCACGTCGTACCTCGCCGAGGTGTTCGAGCCGTACTTCGGCGACGGGTCCGCGCTGGGGCTGCACATCGAGTACGTCACGGAGGAGGAGCCGCTCGGCACGGGCGGCGCCGTCCGCAACGTCGCCTCACGGCTGCACTCGGGGCCGGACGAGCCGGTGCTGGTGTTCAACGGGGACATCCTGACGGGGCTGGACATCCGGGCGCTGGTGCGGACGCACGAGACGTCCGGCGCCGATGTCTCGCTGCACCTGACGCAGGTGAGCGATCCGCGGGCGTACGGGCTGGTGCCGACGGACGGGACGGGGCGGGTGCTGGCGTTCCTGGAGAAGCCGCAGAAGCCCGAGGAGATCGTCACCGATCAGATCAACGCGGGGGCGTACGTGTTCCGGCGGTCGGTCATCGACACGATCCCCGCGGGGCGGGTGGTGTCGGTCGAGCGGGAGACGTTCCCGGGGCTGCTGGCGGCGGGGGCGCATCTCCAGGGCATGGTCGACTCGACGTACTGGCTGGACCTCGGGACACCGGCGGCGTTCGTACGGGGGTCGGCGGACCTGGTGCTGGGCAGGGCGCCGTCGCCGGCCGTGCCGGGGCGGTGCGGGGACCGGCTGGTGTTGCCGACGGCGCGGGTCGCGCCGGACGCGAAGCTGGAGGGCGGGACGGTGGTGGGCGAGGGGGCGTTCGTCGCGGAGGGCGCGCGGGTCTTCGGCTCCACGATCCTGCCGGGGGCGGTGATCGAACCGGGGGCCGTCGTGACGGACTCGCTGATCGGGACGCGGGCGCGGGTGGGCGAGCGGGCGGTGCTGACCGGGGCGGTCATAGGGGACGGGGCGGTCGTGGGTGCGCGTAACGAGCTGAGGGAGGGCGTGCGGGTGTGGTGCGACGCGCGGATCCCCGCCGGGGCGGTGCGGTTTTCGTCGGATCAGTAGCGGGGGTGCGGGGTCGACGCCTGCGGCGCAGGGTTCTGTGCGGTGGGGGTTGCTGTAGCGCCCAGGGTGGGGTGGTGGTGCGGGGCCGCGGTGGGGGTGGTCGTCCTCGGTCTGGCGCGAGAGTGCGTGCTGGAGAGGTTCGGGGCGTGGACGCGCCAGCCGCTGCGGGCGCCCACCCCCACCCCGTCCCCTCCCCGCCGTCGGCGGCTACACAGACTCCAGTGGCGCGTGGCGGCCGCAGATGTCGCCAACTGCGGGCATTCGTGCCGCTTAGAGGTCCCAACAAAGGCGTTGGACGTGTCGGTGGGTGATGAGGCAGGTGGCGAGGCCGAGGAAGGCTTCGTGTGATGTCGTCGCGTCTTTCCCAGCGGACGCGTAGGCGCCGGAAGCCGTGCAGCCAGGCGATGGTGCGGGGTACTCCCACTGGATGCCGGTGTGCAGGACGAACAGGATCCCGCACAGAGCCTGCCGGTCAGGAACCCTCGGCCGCCCCGCGACCAACTTCGCACCCGGCTCCGGCAACAACGGCTCAATCAGCGACCACAGTTCGTCCGACACGATCCACGGACGAGAGTTCCTCTTCCCCACGAACAGAGCAACGAGCATCTGAGCCGACAGCCACACCATCAGCCGACTTCTGTTAGGACCTTTTAGAAGCCGCAACGCCATCTGCCCAGCTCAAGGACTCGTAGTTCCCCATCGTGGCAGGCCACGGGGCCGCCTGGTCCCTTCCGGGACATTTGATGAGCAGGTGCCGCCGCGCCCTGTCTGACCTGCGGTGAAGCGAGTCAGACGGCGGCATCCGTGGGACGGCTCGGGGACTTCGCGCCTGCGGCGGGCTCCTACGTGCCGCACCCCGCGAGCGCCGGCGTCCGGTCATCGCTCCACGAAGACGGCAGCGTGACCGGCGCCGGTGCGAACTCCCCATGTGCCGCCGAACGACCTGGTCCATACTCGACGGGAGCGGCACGTCCGAGACCTTGCGCCCCTGGGAAGCGCGAAGCACGGTTCACCCTCACCATCCTGGCCTAACCCGGGATGTGAACACCTCCCTTGTTGAGGTCGACGTCCTCCAAGGTGAGCCCGAGCGCCTCCCCTTGCTGCGGCCCGGACCTCGCACCGATCACGACGAGGAGCCGGTAGCGGTCGGGCATCGCCGCCCGCGTCCAGGAGGCGAACGGGAACGCGTGTCGAAGTCGCCTACGCCTGTTGCGCATTCCGGGTTCGAGAAGCGCCCGTTGAGCCGACGCACCCGCATCATCTCGTTGGCAGCCGCCGCGTGACCCGGGCAGCCCGACCCGAAGCTGACGGATCATCGCCTGGCGCCTCCTGTTCCGCTTGACCGCCGCTTCTTGATCACACTTTCATCACGAGTTACTCCTGTCACGCTTCCATCCACCCGCCGATGACAACGATTCGCGCAAGTGACCGAATTCGATTCATGGGGTGGGAATGAGACGGACACAATCCGTCGATCGCGCAAGAAGCAGACCGACGCATCGCTTCATGGCGGTGGCGACGGCGACGGCCGTCCTGGCGGCGTTGCCCGCGGTGGGGGCGCTGCCTGCCGCCGCGGCCGAGCAGAGCCCGCGCCTGTCCGAGGGGGCGCGGGCTCTCGCCGCAGCGAAGGAGTCCGGCAAGCGGGTGGAGGTGACCGGAGAGCGGACGGAACGCACCACCGTCCACGCCAACCCGGACGGTCTCACCTTCACGCTGGAGGAGTCGGCCGTCCCGGTGCGCGTGGCCGGGCCGGACGGCGGCTGGCGAACGCCGGACGCGACGCTGGAGAGACGTGCGGACGGCACGGTCGGCCCCAGGGCGTCCGCCGCGGAGATGGCGTTCTCCGGCGGTGGTGACAAGGCCCCGCTGGTGTCGATCGCCGACAAGGGCCGCATGCTTGCCCTGGACTGGCCGGGCCGGCTGCCCGAGCCGCGGCTCGAGGGGGCGAGCGCCCTGTACCGTGACGTGCTGCCGGACGTCGACCTGCGGGTGACCGCGACGGTGGAGGGCTTCCAGCACGTGCTGGTGGTCAAGACCCCGGAGGGGGCCGCGCGCCCCGAGTTGAAGGAGCTGACCTTCGGGCTGCGCACTGCCGGCGGGCTCACCGTCCGCAAGAACGCGCGCGGTGCGCTCGCCGCTCTCGACGCGACCGGAAAGACCGTCTTCCGCGCGCCCACCGCGCAGATGTGGAACTCGGCCGGCAAGGCCGCCCAGGAACGGCGCCTCGAGGCCGGCGTGACACCCACCCGCCCCCAGCCCACCCCGGCCGTGAAGACGCCGGTGAACGAGGCCGACATCCCCAGGGCTCGGCCCACGCCGGCCGGACCGCCCGTCCCGTCCCAGGGCTCCGCGAAGGTGACCGCGCCGTCCTCCGCCGCTCCCGTGAAGGCCGCCGAGGCCCCCTCCTCCGCCACCGGCCTGGAGCCGGGCCAGGGCGACGAGGTCGCTCGCATGGGCGTGAAGGTGACGAAGAGCGCGCTCTCTGTCGTTCCGGACGCCTCGCTGCTGGCGCGTACGCCCGCCGCCGCGTTCCCCGTCTACATCGACCCCACCGTCACCTGGGGCGAGTCCGAACGCACCCTGCTGCGCAGCGACGGCTACGAGTCGTACGGCTGGGGCAACGGCGACGACGGCCTGGGCAAGGGCGTCGGCAAGTGCGGTACCTGGAACGGCTACTACTGCGGCCCGGGCTACGTGCAGCGCCTGTACTTCGAGTTCTCGCCCGCGAGTCTGAAGGGCAAGCACGTCCTCGACGCCACCTTCCGCGTCACCGAGCCGTGGGCCTTCCAGTGCTCCCCGCGCTGGGTCGACCTGGTCCGCACGAACAACATCTCCTCCTCCACCACGTGGTCCACGCGCCCCAAGGAACTGGACTGGATGGGTGACCGGCACGTCTCCGCAGGACGCGGATCGCTGTGCGACCCGGACTCACCGGACGCTCCGATCGAGTTCAACGACAACCCGGAGGAGACGAACGAGAACCTCACGCCGACCGTCCGGGACTTCGCGGCCGGCAAATTCTCCCGGCTCACCCTGCAGATTCGCGCCCACGACGAGACCGACACCTCCGCCTGGAAGCGGTTCAAGAACGACGCCGTTCTCGCCGTCGACTTCGTCGGGCTGCCCGAGAAGCCGTCGTCGATCGGTCTGGTGACCGGCTCCGGCACCACCTGCTCCACGACGGAGTCCAATCCCTCGATCGTCTCCGACCCGACCCCGGCGCTGACCGCCACCGCCCAGACCAAGTCCGGCGGGGAGAACGGCGCCCAGCTCCGTGTGGCGTTCGACATCGACCACAAGAACACCGACGGCACCTGGGGCGACACCACGGCCGGCGCCGGTGACGTGCGGCCCTCCACCGGCTACATCGGTGACAACGCCAAGGTGACGATGTCGTGGTCGAGTCTGACCGAGGGCAAGCTCTACCGCTACCGCGCCTGGGTCCGCTCGTACTACAACAATGGCGGCAGCTACCTGTCCGGTCCTTCCAACGGCTCGACGACCGGCTGGTGTTACTTCAAGGTCGACCCGACCGCCCCCAAGGCGCCCGTGATCACCTTCGGTACCCCGTACACCGAGTGCACGACCAACGCGTGCGCGGCCAAGGGCGGTCCCGGGGTCAAGGGCACCTGGACCTTCAAGCCGGCCACCGGGGACACCACCAACGTCTCCTACCAGTACAACCTGTCCTCGACGTCGACGTTCCCGACCGCGACCGGCTCCGCCCCGACCGTGACCATCACGCCCGAGCGTTCCGGCACCTACACGCTGTGGGTACGGGCCAAGGACAACGTCGGCCGGTACGGCGCGTGGAACGCCGTCGACTTCCTCGTCGCGGCCGGCGCCGGGTCTGTCGCCAGGTATCACTTCGACGAGGCGAGTGGAGTCGCCGTCGACTCCGCCACCACAGGCACCACCCGCCACCCGGCGACCCTGGCAGCCGGTGCCGTACGGGACGACCGCGGCCGCCGCGGCCTGATCACGCACGACGCCGCCGGTCAGCCGCTGGCCACCCAGGTCACCGACAAGGGCCTGCGCCTGGACGGCTCCACCGGCTGGGCGTCCACGTCCGGCCCCGTCCTGGAGACCCGCTCGTCATACACGGTCTCCGCCTGGGCCTGGGTCGACCCGGCGTCGTCCAAGACGGAGACGATCCTGAGCCACACGCCCAGCACCGCGAGCCCGTGGGCGAAGAAGTACAGCCCGTTCATCGTCTCCTACAAGGGCGGCGCCTGGAGCCTGCGTGTCTTCTCCACCGAGGGCACCTTCTCCCGTGACGCCAGCGCGCCGGCCTCGCCCAAGGGCACCTGGACCCATGTCGCCGGTGTGCACGACGCGACCGCCAAGAAGGTCCACCTCTACATCAACGGCACGCTGCAGGCGTCCGTCGACGCCGGTACGCCATGGTCGGCCGACGGCAACCTGGAGATCGGCCGCGTCATGTACGGGGACACCTACGTGGACCAGTTCCAGGGCTCCATCGACGAGGTCGCCGTCTGGCAGCGCGCGCTGACCGCCAAGGAGATCGCCGACGAGGCACGGACGCTCATCTCGGCCGGGTACTCGGGCCTGGAGCTGGTCGCCGACTGGCGGGCCGCCGACGGCAGCGGCACCACGGTCGCGGACACGACGTCCGGCTACGGCAAGACCCTGACGCTGAGCGGCGGCGCCTCCGTGGTCGACGGGGAGATCGTGCTGGACGGCGTCGACGACGGCGCCATGTCGCCGGTCAACACCGCCGTGGTCGACGGCACCGGCGCGTTCACCCTGACGACCACGGTGTCCCTGGACGGCGCGAAGCTGGCCTCGAAGCCGGTCGGCTACGCGGGCAGGGTGCTGGGCCAGCGCACCAGCGGCAGCGGGTCGTACGGCTTCTGGTACGAGGTGACCGGCAAGGAGACCGTCCTCGACGAGGAAACCCTCGAAGAGCGCACCGTCCCGGTCGGCAAGTGGCACTTCGGGGCCCGCAACGCCGACGGCACGTACACGTCCGTGGTGTCCGACGAGGTCGCCGCCCTCGACAGCCCCGTACGGCTGACCGGCGTCTTCGACCCGCTGTCCGCCACCATGCGCCTCTATCTCGGCCACAACCAGAACGGCGACGACACCGAGTACACCGCGCCGATCGGGCTGTCGTACGAGGTGTCCGCAGGCCGCGCCTGGAACGGCTCCGCCTGGTTCGAGCACCTGCCGGCCCGTATCGGCGAGGTCCGCCTCTTCTCGGGCGCCGTCGCCGGACCGGAACAGATCGCCTCCCACATCGGGGACTGACGCCCCGCTCACGTAGGGGCCGCGGTCGGCACCGGCCGCGGCCCCTACCTCCCACGCACGGCCGGTCCCCGTCGGGGACCGGTTCTTTCAACCACTCAGGTGAGAAGGGCAGACATGTCCTTGGACAAGATCGAAGCCAGATCCCGGCTCGCGGTGACAGCCGCCGCCGACGGCGTCCGGCGGCGCGGGAAACGCTCCATGGCCACAGTGCTGTCACTGGCACTTACCGTTCCGACGCTGCTGTTCATCCCCACCGCGCAGGCTGGGGAGAACGGCGGCCTCGGCCGCCCGAAGCTGCCCGACAGCCGGGCGGACAAGGTCCGGGAGGTGACCGGACTCGGCGCGAAGAAGGCCCGTGACCAGGTATCACGCGACAAGAAGGCCAACCGGGAGCAGGCCGCCAGGGCCCTGCGCGAGCAGCGCCGCGCCGCCTGGCCGAAGCAGGGCTCCGCGACCGTCCGGCTGACCGGGAACGTCAAGGCGGCCGCCACGGGCACGCTGGGCGGACTGCCCCTCACCGTCCGGCCCGCCACAGGCAAGGACGGCCTGCCGGGCGCCACGGACGTCCGTTTCACGGTGCTCGGCGCCGACGCGGCCGAGGCCGCCGGGGTCAACGGCGTGCTGTTCACCGGTACCGCCGACACCGCGGGCCGCGCCCGGGTCACCGTCGGCTACCAGGGCCTGGCCGGCGCGATGGGCGGCGGCTGGGCGTCCCGGCTGCGCCTGGTCGAGCTGCCGTCCTGCGCGCTGACCACCCCCGAGAAGCCCGCGTGCCGCAAGCAGACCCCGCTTCCGTCGGCCAACGACACCACGGCGCTGAACGTGACCGCCTCCCTCGCCCTCCCCGAGGACGGCGGCCTGGCCCCGCAGCTCACCACCGCCGGCTCGTCGACAGCGGGCGTCTACGCCCTGTCCGCGGCCGGTGCAGGCGAGGGCGAGGCGCCCAACGGCAGTGGCGACTACTCGGCCACCCCGCTCGCCCCTTCGGCGTCCTGGGAGGCTGGGGGCAGCTCTGGCTCGTTCACCTGGAAGCACGACCTCACGCCGCCGCCGGCGGCCGCCGGCCCGACGCCGGCGCTGTCACTGGCGTACGACTCCGGCAGCATCGACGGGCGCAGCGCCACGACGAACAACCAGAGCACGTCGGTGGGCGAGGGGTTCTCCTTCACCGAGTCCTACGTCGAGCGCACCTACGGCGACTGCGACGAGGACGGCCACGACGGCATCCACGACAAGTGCTGGAAGTACGACAACGCCAGGCTGGTCCTCAACGGCAAGGCGTCGCTGCTGGTCAAGGACGGCACGTCCGGTGAGTGGCGGCTCGCGAACGACGACGCCTCCCAGGTGACCCGCTCGACCGGTGCCGACAACGGCGACGACAACGGCGAGTACTGGACCGTCGTCACCGGTGACGGCACCAAGTACGTCTTCGGCCTCGAAAAGCTGGACGGCGCCACCACCCAGCGCACCAACTCCGCGTGGACCGTCCCCGTCTTCGGCGACGACTCCGGTGAGCCCGGCTACTCCGGCGGCACCAGTTTCTCGGGACGCTCGCTGACGCAGGCGTGGCGCTGGAACCTCGACTACGTCGAGGACGTCCACGGGAACGCCGCCACGTACTGGTACGCCGAGGAGAAGAACTTCTACCGCAAGAACAAGGCTTCCACCGCCAACGCCGAGTACACGCGCGGCGGTTACCTCAAGGAGATCAAGTACGGTCTCCGCAAGGGCGCCCTGTTCACCGACGACGCCGACGCCAAGGTCGCCTTCGGCTACGCCGAGCGGTGCACCGCCGCGGACTGCTCGTCGCTGACCGAGTCGACCGCGCACAACTGGCCGGACGTGCCGTTCGACGCGATCTGCTCCCGAGGCGAGAGCGACACCGACTGCCTGGCCGTCGGCCCGTCGTTCTTCTCCCGCAAGCGGCTCACCACCATCGACACGTTCTCCTGGGACGCCGCCTCGGCCGCCTTCGACCCGGTGGACTCCTGGGCCCTCACCCAGAAGTACCTCGACGGCGGCGACATCGGCGACTCCTCCGACCACACGCTCGCCCTGATGTCGCTCAAGCGGACCGCGAAGGCCGGTACGGCGATCGAGATGGACCCGATCTCGTTCACCTACCACATGCGCCCCAACCGGGTGGACGGCACGGACGACATCCTGCCGCTGACCCGGCCGCGCATCTCGACGATCACGTCGGAGACCGGCGCCATCACCACCGTCACACTGTCGGGTTCCGAGTGCGTCCGCAGCGAGGTCATGGGCGCCGCCGAGGACACCAACACCCGCAGCTGCTACCCGCTGTACTGGAACATCAACGGCGCCGCCGACGCGTCCGTCGACTGGTTCCACAAGTACCGGGTCCTCGCCGTCACCGAGACGGACCCCACGGGCCAGAACGAGGCCGTCGAGCACGCGTACGGCTACAGAGGCGCTGCCTGGCACTACAACGACGACCCGTTCGTCCCCAAGGCCGAGCGGACCTGGTCCGACTGGCGCGGCTACCGCGAGGTCACCGAGTACAAGGGCGCCCTCGGCACCACCCGCTCCAAAACCGTGTCGCTGTACATGCAGGGCATGCACGGCGACAAGAAGAAGGACGGCACCACCAAGTCCGTCACCGTCGCCCCCCTGGCCTCCCCCTCGCTCGGCCTCGCCGGCCTCACGGACAGCGACCAGTATTCCGGTCACCTGCGCCAGAAGGTCACCTACGACGGCGCGACGGCGATATCCGCCGAGTCCAGCGAGCCGTGGTCGTCCGAGACCGCCCGGCAGAACGTGCCGGGCGCCGGCGACCACGTCGCCCGGTTCGTGCGCACCCAGAGGGAGACGACGCACACCTATCTGACGGTGCCGCGGACCTGGCGGTCCCGCACGGTCGAGACCAAGTACGACAGCTACGGCATGGTCTACCAGTCCGAGGACCTGGGCGACGACGCCAAGAGCGGCGACGAGACCTGCACCCGGACCTGGTACGCGCGAAACGACTCGGCCGGTCTGTCCGAGCTGGTCTCCCGGAAGCGTGTGGTCGGCAGGCTCTGCTCGGTCACGGATTCCGGTTTGTCGCTGCCGACGACCGCGGGCACCCGCGGCGACGTCCTCTCGGACACCGCCACCGCGTACGACGACGCCACCTGGTCGACGTCCATGACGCCGACGAAGGGGCTGGTGACGTGGGCCGGCCGGGCGAAGGCCTACAGCGGCACGACGCCGAGCTGGCAGACGGTCGAGACCAGCGGGTACGACGCGCTCGGCCGCGTCACCAGCACCACTGACGCAGCCACCCGCACGACGACGACCGAGTACACGCCGCTGACGGCGGGCCCGCTCACCAAGAAGGTCGTGACCAACCCGAAGGGCCACAAGGTCACCACCTTCCTGGACCCGCGGCGTGGCCTCGACCTGCGCGTCTACGACCCGAACCTGAAGAAGACGGAACTCGCCTACGACGCCCTCGGCCGGCTCACCGACGTCTGGGAGCCCAACCGCAACCGGGGCGCCGGAGACGCCCCGAACCAGAAGTTCGGCTACGGGCTGAGCGCGACCAAGCCCTCCTGGCTGTCGACCTCCACCCTGAAAGCTGACGGCACCACGTACAACACCACCTACACGCTCCACGACGCCCTGCTGCGCCCGCTCCAGGTGCAGGCGCCCAGTCCCGAAGGCGGGCGGGTGCTCACCGACACCCGCTACGACTCCCGCGGCCTGGCCTACGAGAAGCACGAGGAGATCTTCGACCCCGCGAAGGCACCGACCTCCACGTACGCGCGCGCCGAGTACGGCGAGGCGCCGAAGCAGACGATGACCGTCTTCGACGGAGCCGAGCGCCTGACGAGCGCCAAGCTGCTGGTGTACGGCGTGGAGAAGTGGACGACCACGACGACGTACACCGGTGACTCCACGGCGACCAGCGCCCAACAGGGCGGCACCGCCGTCCGCGTCGTCACCGACGCCCGGGGCCGCGACGTCGAGCGGCGCGAGTACGCCGGTGCGAGCCCCGAGGACAGCGCGTTCGGCGGCGGCGTCGGCAGTTCGTTCAGCACCGTGCGGTTCGAGTACACGCTGGACGACAGGCAGCGCACCGTCACCGGTCCGGACGGCGCGGTCTGGACGTACGGCTACGACCTGTTCGGCCGGGAGACCAGCGTCAGCGACCCCGACAAGGGAACGTCGAGGACCTACTACGACGCCCTCGACCAGGTCGTCAAGAGCACCGATGCGCGCGGTCGCAGCCTGCTCACCGCGTACGACGAGCTCGGCCGGCCCACCGCCACCTGGGACGGCGTCCAGGACGACGCCCACCTGCTGACGGAACGCACCTACGACACGGTGCTCAAGGGCCTGCCCGGCAGCAGCACCCGCTACGTGGGCGGTCGCGCCGGAAAGGCGTACACCAAGACGATCACCGGTTACGACAACCTCGCCCGGGCGACGGCCACCAAACTCACCCTGCCGGCCACTGATCCACTGGTGGCGGCCGGTGCCCCGGCCACCGTCGAGTTCACCAGCCACTACCGTCTCGACGGCACGCTGGGCAGCAACGCGGAGCCCGCACTGGGCGGCCTGCCGTCCGAGGTGATCAGCTACGGTTACACCCCGCTCGGCCAGGTCACCTCGATCGCCGGCGCCACCGGTTACCTGCTGGACGCCGACTACTCGGCCAGGGGCCGCGTCGAGCAGTACGCGCTCGGCACGGCGAACACCGAGTCGGCGAAGAAGGTGTACGTCACCAACCGGTACGAGGAGGGCACCGGTCGCCTGATCCGCAGCCATGTCACGGACCAGACACACCCGTACATGCTGATGGACCTCAACTACACCTTCGACGACGCCGGCAACGTCACGGCCATCTCCGACCCGACCACCCTGGGCGGCTCGAGCGCGGCCGAGACCCAGTGCTTCCGGTACGACGGCAGCCGCCGTCTCACCAGCGCCTGGACCCCGTCGTCGCAGAACTGCGCCGACACCCGCAGCGCGACCAGCCTGTCGGGCCCGGCCCCGTACTGGACGGACTTCGCGTACAACGCGGCCGGCCAGCGCACCGCCGAGACTCAGCACAAGGCGGCCGGCGACACCACGACCACCTACTGCTACAAGGAGGGCCGCCCGCACCTGCTCTCGGGCACCAGCAAGACCGCGAACTGCACCACGCCCGAGACTCCGTACGGCTACGACCCGTCCGGCAACACGACCGCGCGCCCCGGCCCGTCCGCGGCGCAGAGCCTGTCCTGGTCCACCGAGGGCAAGCTCGAACGGCTCACGGAGAGCGGCAAGAGCACCGACTACGTCTACGACGCCGACGGCCGGCTCCTCATCCGCTCCGCCGAGAACGGCGAACGGGTCCTCTACACCGGCAACACGGAACTGCACCTGCGCGCCGACGGCACCACCTGGGCGCAGCGGTTCTATTCGTCCGGCAGCCTGAAGATCGCAGTCCGGAGCAACGAGTCCGGGAGCAACAAGCTCTCGTACCTCGTCGGTGATCATCAGGGCACGCAGAGCCTGGCGGTGGCCGCGGACGCCGCGCAGACGTTCACGAAGCGCCGCACGACGCCGTTCGGCGCTGAACGCGGCGCGGCGACGGGCGGCACATGGCCGGACGACAAGGGGTTCCTCGGCAAGACGAACGACAGGACGACTGGTCTGACGCATGTCGACGCACGTGAGTACGACCCCTCAATCGGCCAGTTCATCAGCGCGGACCCCAGACTCAGCACCGACCAGGCGCAGTCCCTGAACGGATACGCCTACGCCAACAACAACCCGACCACCTTCGCCGACCCGACCGGTGAGAAGGTCCCCGAGTGCGACGAGCCGCAGAAGTACGGCATCACCTGCCGGGGCGGCATCCCCGTTCCCAGCGGCGACAAGGGCAAGGGAGACAGCGGTAAGGGCAACGGCGGCGGTGGCGGTGGCGGCGGCGGTGGCGGTACGGCCACCGGTGGCACCGTGTACGGGCCTCCGGCTCCCGCTCCCTCCTGCGGCACACCGCCCCTGCTGACCTGTCCGCCCGTGCTCGGGCCGGTGGCGCAGCCGCTCCTGATGGGGCCCGACCCCGCGCCGATCCTCTCGTTCTCCGCCGACTGCGGAATCATGGACATCCGCAATTACCTGTGCAACGCAGGTAACGGATTCGTCACCTCGGGGTCGTACCTCCACGAGGGCTTCAACCAGTCGAACGAGATCGTCCGCAAGTCCGCCAAGAACATGCGCAGCCATTCGAACCCCACGACGCGGAGCAACGCGGCCAAGACGCTTCGCTCACTCCAGACCAATCAGGGGATGAAACGTCTGGTGGAGATCGGGCGCAACCCGGCTGTGCAGAAGCTGGGCAAGGCCAATCTGGTGACCGGCGTCGCGTTCACCTACTGGTCGAACTACGAGAACACGGACAACGTCGCGTTGGCGGCCACCGAGACCGCCGTCGACACGGCCGTCGTGATCGGCGCCACCAAAGCCGGTGCCACACTCGGCGCCGCCATCGGTACCGCCATCGCACCAGGTGTCGGAACCGTGGTCGGCGCGGCCATCGGCGGCGCCGCCGGAGCGGTCGGAGGCATTCTCGCCACCGGTCCGGTGAACAACGCCATCTCCAAGGGGTGGAAGAAACTCTTCGGCTGATCGGTCACTGAAGTAACCGCCGGGTCGGCTGAGCGGCGCGACGTACGCTCGTAGCCGGCCCGGCGCCCCTCCCGGCCCTGCCGGGCCCCCGCTTGCGGAAGGAAGAAGCGTGTACTACGTCATCGCCGCGTTCCTCGGCATCGCCCTCGTCTTCATGACGTGGAAGGCGATACGGCTGTGGAGACATCCCGAGGTGATCGACGACTTCTCGACCGCCTTCGCCTTCCTCCCCTTCGGCAAGGATGTGCGCAGGGGCGAGGTGCGGTCCGTTCTGCTCACCGTGATCACGCTGTGGAGTGCGGCGGTCCTCTTCGTCAGCGGGCTCACGCTGGCCGAGGACGAGATCTCCACGGCCGGTGCGTACGTCATCGCGGGCGCGGTGGTGGTCATCCTGCTCTGTCTGCTGTGCGAGGCGAGTGTGATCCTCTTCAACCGCCCCAAGTTCGTCGTCCCGCCCCACATGCGCGCAGACCTCGGCGTCATCGCCACCCGGCGGGCCCGCCGCAAGAGGTGAGACGGCACACCCCCGTAGGCCCGGGCCCAGCACTTTTACGACCCGTTGTGACTGATCACGCCTCGTCGTCGACGGGTTCATTCGAGGTGGCCGTCGTCCGTGAAGGCGGTGTTGGCCGGCGGGCCGCGCCGTAAGTGAGCGTTTGGTTCGCTGGTGTCCGTTTGATTCAGGGTTAGGTGTCGCGCCAGTTGGTAGTGCTTTCCTGGGTGACTCGGCGGCTCATGAGGTCGATGGCGGCGACGCGGATCATGGCGGCTGATCGGTGTGGGTGGGTTTCGTAGTCGCGGGCCAGGCGGCGGTGGTGCATGAGCCAGCCGAGGGTTCGTTCGATGACCCAGCGGCGCGGTTGGACGGTGAAGGTGTGGCTGCCGGGGGTGCGGTGGACGACTTCGAGGTCGATGCCGCGGGTGGCGGCGTGTTCGACGGCGGCGTTCTTGTATCCGGAGCCGGCCCAGGCTTTGGTGACGCGGGGGTGGCGGGCGGCGATCTGGTCCAGGAGGTGGGTGCCGGCGGTGGAGTCGTGGACGGCCGCGGAGGTGACCAGGACAGTGAGGAGTAGGCCGAGAGTGTCGGTGACGATGTGTCGTTTGCGACCGGCGATCTTCTTGGCGGCGTCGTAGCCCTGGTCGGCGAGGTGGACGTTGGCGGAGGTCTTGACCGACTGCGAGTCGAGTACGCAGGCGCTGGGGTGGGCGTCGCGCCCCTCGTGTTCTCGGACGAGCCGGCGGAGGAGGCCGGTGAGCTGGTCGAAGATGCCGTCGGTCTCCCATTTGGCGAAGTATCCGTAGACGGTCTGGTGAGGTGGGAAGTCGTGCGGGAGGTAGCGCCAGGGGATGCCGGTGCGGTCGACGTAGAGGATGGCGTCCATGAGGTCGCGCAGGTCGTGGGTGGGGCGGCGGATGCCGGCTCGGGCGTCCCGCCAGGCTTGGAGGGTGGGGCGGATGAGTTCCCATCGCGCGTCGGACAGGTCGCTGGGGTAGCGGCGCCTGGGCTGCATATTGCCGGAGTACGGGACCGTGGCCGGCGCAGGGAGAGTGTGCGGGTTGCCGGTGGAAGCATCGGGGCAAGCCGGGGCACTGCTAAATGAGACGGTGCATTGCTGGGCGAAAACATGCGCCGTTCAGACTCCCCAACTGGGCCATTGAGGACTTATCCCCGTATACGGGGTCGTCGTACAGCGACCACGCCGGGGCGCAATCTGCCAAGAACTACCGCGAAAGCGAACCAAACGCTCACTAAGAGCGTCTGATCACTGTTCAGGCTGTTGTGGCGGTCATGTCCGTTTCGATTCGCCAGGTTGGCGCGGATTCTCCCGTCAGTTCGCGGGCCATTTTGTTAGCCATCGCCCAGTGGATCATTGCCGCTGATGCAGCACCGGGCGCACTCCGGCGTGCCAGGCCTATCCCGCCCCTGTTACCAGGGGTCCAGTGCTCGGCGCGGCTGGTTCACAGTGGAGTAGTCGATCCCATGCCGCAGGATCAGGTGCTCAACCCCAGGCTGTCGGACGCGGCCAGATGACTTGCCCGTTGACCGTGACGGAAATGCCGGCCTACGCGCGGCGCGCGAGTTCCTCAGAGTGGGCACGTGCCGGGTGACGTACGGCTGGCCGCTGAAGTCGACGGTAACCGTGTGCCGCAGCACGTCGTCGTCGGCGTCGTGAAAGATCTGCTCGATCTCCAGGCACACCCGGTCGGCGGAGATCCCGAAGTCGCGGGCCTCCTGCTCGCTCACCTGCCGGGCCCGGCTGCCGGTGACCATCCGCACCGTCCCGGCCGGTGCGCCCGGCGGCAGCTCGACAGCACCCAGCGGCGCGGCTGCGACGTTGCCGGACCGGCGTCTGCGCTTCGGCGGGCCCGGGCCGAACGCGCTCAGAGGGCCGACTGCGAGACAGCAGTCGGGCAGCCGCCGGTCGTGCAGCGCATGGCGTGAATGCGAAGGTCGGCCGCATTGTCAGTGGTGCCCTCTACGATCCAACCCAGTTGTAGTCCGAGTGAGTTAAAGGTCCTAACAGAAGTCGGCTGATGGTGTGACTGTCGGCTCAGATGCTCGTTGCTCTGTTCGTGGGGAAGAGGAACTCTCGTCCGTGGATCGTGTCGGACGAACTGTGGTCGCTGATTGAGCCGTTGTTGCCGGGGCCGGGTGCGAAGTTGGTCGCGGGGCGGCCGAGGGTTCCTGACCGGCAGGCTCTGTGCGGGATCCTGTTCGTCCTGCACACCGGCATCCAGTGGGAGTACCTGCCCCAGGAGCTCGGCTTCGGCTCCGGCATGACGTGCTGGCGTCGGCTGGCGGCCTGGAACGAGGCCGGCGTGTGGGACCGAATCCATGTCGTCCCGCTGCAGAAGCTGCGGGCGGCGAAGCAGCTCGACTGGTGCCGGGCGGTGATCGACTCCAGCCATGTGCGGGCCGCTCGGCGGGGCCCAAAAGCGGACCCAGCCCGGTCGACCGCGCACGTCCGGGCAGCGAGCACCACGTCCTCGTCGATGGCCAAGGCATCCCGCTCGCGGTGTCGCTGACAGGCGGAAACCGGAACGACGTCACGCAGCTGCTGCCTCTTCTCGCCAAGGTCCCGTCCGTCGCGGGCCCGGACGGCCACGGCGGCGGCCCGATGTGGTGCTCGGCGACCGCGGCTACGACCACGACAAGTACCGCCGGCTCGTGTGGGGCCTGGGCATCAAACCGGTGATCGCCCGCCGCGGCGTCCCGCACGGTTCAGGGCTCGGAGTGCACCGGTGGGTCGTCGAGCGCTCCATCGCCTGGCTGCACGGCTTCCGGCGCCTACGCGTCCGCTGGGAAAGACGCGACGACATCCACGAAGCCTTCCTCGGCCTCGCCACCTGCCTCATCACCCACCGACACGTCCAACGCCTTTGTTAGGACCTCTTAGGGCGGCACGGGTGGGCGCGGCGGCACCCTGTCGGCGCCAGGTGCGCCGACACCCCCCGGCCCACACCAACGCCGGGGTGAGGAGAAAGAAGGGGGTGCCGCAGCACACGTACGGTGCCGCACCGCACCGCGGGCTAGAGCCGCCCGATGTCCCCGTGCGGCATACGGGGCGCCCGCCGCGCAGGCGTCCTCCCGCTCAGCAGGATGAGCCGTGCGGCACGATGCCGCTGCCCCGCATACGGCTCCAGCAACGACAGCATCACGGAGTCGTCCGCGTCCCGGTCCCCCGCCAACGCCCACCCCACGATCCCCGGCAGATGCAGATCCCCCACGGTCACCGCATCCACCGCCCCATGACTCCGCTGCACCGTCTCCGCCGACGTCCACGGCCCGATCCCGGACACCAGCTCCAGCCGCGCCCGCGCCTCCTCGGGAGACATACGGGCCGCCTCCTCCAGCCGCGCGGCGACCCGTACCGCGCGCAGCACGGTCGACGCCCGCTTGTCGTCGACACCGGCGCGGTGCCACTCCCAGGAGGGGATCAGCGCCCAGGTGCGCGGCGCCGGCATCACCGCCATCCGCTCGGGCGCGGGCCCGGGCGCGGGTTCGCCGAACTTGCGGACCAGCAGCCGCCACGCCCGGTACGCCTCCCCGGTCGTGACCTTCTGCTCCAGGATCGACGGGATCAGGGATTCGAGGACCAGGCCGGTGCGCAGCAGCCGCAGGCCCGGCAGGCGGTGGTGGGTGAACGCCAGCAGCCGGTGCCGGGGCACGAAGGCGGACGGGTCGTCGGCGGCGCCGAGCAGTTCGGGGAGCCGGTCCAGGAGCCAGTCGGCGCCCGGGCCCCACGCCTGGCCGCGGACCGTGTCGTCGTGCCGGGTCACGCGGAGGGTGCCGGGACCCACGGGTGTGAGGCTGGTGCGCCACGCGGCGCCGTCCGGGGTCGTGCGGAACGTCGGGTCGCCGGTGCCGCGGCGCAGCGGGCCGAGGACCAGGCCCAGGTCCAGGGGCCCGTTCGGTACCCAGGTCCGGGTCCGGGGCGAGGCCGGCGCGCCGCGGGGGCCTCGTGGCGACGGCATCGCGACATGGCCGCCGCGCACGGTGGTCCGTGTGGGGCGGGGAGCGAAGCGTCCGGCCACGAGAGTCCCTGGGGTGAGAGTGAAAGCTCCTACGAGGGTAGGGCCTCGCTCACCGCACCTCGATGAAACGGGCGGCGTCCCGCTCGGGACGGGGGCGCGGCTCCTGAGCCGGGTGGCCCACCGCGACCGCGCCCATCGGGTCCCAGTCGGCCGGCAGGTCCAGCACCTCGCGGACCACGTCACGGCAGAACATCGTCGACGACACCCATGCCGAGCCGAGCCGCTCGCCCGCGAGGGCCACCAGGAGGTTCTGCACGCCGGCGCCCGTGGCGACGACGAACATCTCCCGCTCCGCGCCGTCCCTGCGGGCGTCCCCGTAGTGGTGCGAGCCGTCCATCACCAGGCAGGGCACGACCAGGTACGGGGCGTTGCGCAGGACGTCGCCGCGGCGGATCCGCTTGGCGACGGACTCCTCGGACTTGCCGTCCCGGCGCAGGTCCGCGATCCAGGCGTCGCGCATCGCGTCGAGGAGCCGGGTGCGGGTCTCGGGTGATTCGAGGAGGACGAAGCGCCAGGGGGTGGTGTGGTGGGGCGCGGGGGCCGTCACGGCGGCGGCCACCGCGCGGCGGACCGCAGCGGGGTCGACCGGCTCGTCCGTGAAGGACCGCACCGTACGGCGCTGGGCCACCGCCTCGCGGACCGCCTCGGACGTGCCGAGGCGGAACATGTCGTCGCGTGCGGCGCGGACCAGGGCACGGGCGCCCTCGGTGGCGTCGGGGGACGTGGTGTGCGGCAGGCCGCGGACCACCGCCACGGGGAGGCCCGCGGCCTTGCCCTTGACCAGGTCGCCCGCGGCGGCCAGCTCGTCGGCGGTGGCGACGACCGTGGCGGCGAGCGGGTTGCCGTGCGCGTCGGTGCCGCCGCGCAGGTCGTCCAGCACGCGCACGCCCGCCGCGCCGATCGCCACGTCGGTCAGGCCGGCGCGCCAGGGGCGGCCGAAGGTGTCGGTGACGATCACGCCGACCTCGACGCCGAGCGCGTCGCGGAGCCCCTGGCGGATCGTGCGCGCGGAGGCGTCCGGGTCCTCGGGGAGCAGCAGGACCGTGCCCGGTGCCGTGTTGGAGGCGTCGACGCCGGCGGCGGCCATGACCAGGCCCTGCCGGTTCTCGACGATGCGCAGGGGGCCGCGCCGGGCCACCACCCGTACGGTCTCCGCGTCGATCGCGGCCTCCCGGTCGGCCGCCTCGACGATCCGGCCCTCCGCCTTGGAGACGATCTTCGAGGTGACCAGGAGGACGTCGCCGTCGGCGAGGTCGGGTGCGGCGGCCGCGATCAGCTTGGCCAGGTCGTCGCCGGGACGGACCTCGGGCAGGCCCGGGAGGGCCCAGACCCGGTAGGAGGGGTGCGCCTCGCTCATGCCGTACGGACCTCCTCGGCCAGGGTCAGCGCCTCGCCGGCCATCCGGGCGGCCGCGTCCACGTCGGTCATCATCAGCGGCACGGCCCGGCAGCGGATGCCCGCCGCCTCGACCCGCTCCACGCTCGCCGCGTCCACGGTGTCCACCAGCCAGCCGTCCAGCAGCCCGGAGCCGTAGTGCTCGGCGACCGCGGCCGCCGTGGACTCCACGCCGACGGCGGCGAGCACCTTGTCGGCCATGCCGCGCACCGGCGCGTCCCCCACGATCGGGGAGAGGCCGACCACCGGCACGCCCGCGTCGGCGATGGCCTCGCGGATGCCGGGCACCGCGAGGATCGTGCCGACGGACACCACCGGGTTGGACGGCGGGAAGAGGATGACGTCGGCCTCGCCGATCGCCTCCAGCACACCCGGGGCGGGCTTGGCCTGCTCCGCGCCGACCGGCACGACCGCCTGGGCGGGCACCGAAGCCCGCAGCCGCACCCAGTACTCCTGGAAATGGATCGCCTTGCGCTCGCCGTCCAGTTCGACCGCCACGTGCGTCTCCACGCGGTCGTCGGTCATGGGGATCAGGCGCACCCCGGGCTGCCAGCGGTCGCACAGCGCCTCGGTCACCGCGCTCAGCGGGAAGCCCGCGCCGAGCATCTGGGTGCGCACGATGTGCGTGGCGAAGTCGCGGTCACCGAGCCCGAACCAGTCCGGGCCGACGCCGTAGGCCGCGAGCTCCTCCTTGAGGTGGAAGGTCTCGTCGCTCCGCCCCCAGCCCTGCTCCTCGTTGATACCGCCGCCGAGCGTGTACATCACCGTGTCGAGGTCCGGGCAGACCTTCAGCCCGAAGAGGTGGATGTCGTCGCCGGTGTTGCCGATGACCGTGACGTCCGCGTCCGGCGCGGCCTGCTTCAGACCGCGCAGGAAACGGGCACCGCCGATGCCGCCTGCCAGAACCACAATGCGCATGGGGCCATCCTCGCAGGCCGCCACGACATCGCGTCAGCCAGTCACCGGACCGTTGCCCGGCGTGCCTCGCAGTGCGGGGCGGCGGGGGAGGCGGCGGCCGGACGGAGCCGGGACGCGGGGCGCATCGGCATCTCGGTCAGGCCCGGGTGGTAGACGTGCAGGCTGACCGCGGGTTCCAGGGTGTCGTTGACGACGTCGTGCGCGTAGCCGGGCGCGAAGACCCGCTGGTCCCCGGCGGTCAGTACGCGCGTGCCGCGGTCGGTGCGCTCGGTCAGCGCGCCGTCCAGGACGGTGAGCACGCCGGAGGAGCGGCCGTGGTCGTGCGGTCCGCTGCCCTGGCCGGGCACCCAGGACAGCAGCCACACCTCGTAGCCGGGGCCGGTGCGCAGCCGGTGGTACCAGCGGGTGGTGGCGTCGTAGCGCACGAGGGGTTCCCACTGGGCGCGGTCGGCGGCGACGGCGCGGGCCAGGCCGGCGAACTCGGCCACGGTGGAGGGGTGTTCACGCTCGGGCTGGAGCAGGTGCGGGACTTCGAGGATGTCGCCGGCGATCTGGAGGTCGCTGTCGCTGTTCATGGGATACGGAGGTCCTCGGCGCGATGAGGCGGGGCGATGGGGGTGTCGCCGCGTGGGGCCCGGGTCGCGGGCGGGCGGCGGGGTTCGCTCCGGTGGGAGCGGATTCAACTGGAGGAGGCCGGGTCGTCGAGGGACGCGGCGACGGCGGGAGCGCGGTGGCTCAACAGCCGGTACGGCGACAGCTACAGCGAGCGCGGGCAGCACCGAGGAACCCGGCGGAGCGGGTCGAGGTGAGTGCCGGATTCGCGAGCATGCCCACAAGGAGAGCGGTTCACACCACCGAAGTCAACTCGACGCCCGGTATGTGGGATCGGGTTCACCTCATCCGGTCTATCTGGCAGGTGAAAGGTTTGCTCAGTCGGTTGCCGGGACACAAGGTGCGCACGGCCGGGCGCCCCGCGCGCCGTTGCGATCTCGTGATCCGACTGTGATCCGGATCGCCGCGGCGAGGGGTGTCGGAACGGGATCGATCCTCTGGGCGTCCTCCCTCATGAGGCTCTGTGCGGGGCCGGACTCCCTCGGGGTCTCGTCTGTGTGTCAAGGTTTAGGGTGATTTGAACACTTTCCGCTCGGCCTTGGTTCCGCAGAGTGAATAAGGGGCCCAATAGCAGATCTCGGCTTGACTCGCCCGGAGCAGCACACTTGTAATTTCACTCGTGTCGTTCAGCCGGAATCGGTAACGGCCACATCACGGGGACGCGAAAGACGGACGAGGGGCGCACATGACCGAGCTGGTGCAGCAACTGCTGGTCGACGACGCGGACGAGGAACTCGGCTGGCAGGAGCGCGCGCTGTGCGCCCAGACCGACCCCGAGTCCTTCTTTCCCGAGAAGGGCGGCTCCACCCGGGAGGCCAAGAAGGTCTGCCTCGCCTGCGAGGTCCGCTCCGAGTGCCTCGAGTACGCCCTCGCGCACGACGAACGCTTCGGCATCTGGGGCGGTCTGTCCGAGCGGGAGCGCCGCCGCCTCAAGAAGGCCGCCGTCTGACGCGCGGCTCCCCCGGCGCCGCCTGGCGCACTCCCGCTTTGCGCACGCTTTCTCGTACAAACGTCACTTAAGGCCCGTCGCCGGTGGGTTGTCCACAGGCGGCGGGCCCCCTTGTTGTGCAGCCGATAGTGTGGTCGCTCGTCCGAGACGCCCCGCCGCCCCCATCGGGCACGGGCGTCCCCACAGTCCACCGAACCGGGGCCCGTACCTCGATGTCCGTGCACAGCCACACGGCAGCCCGTCAGGATTCCGCTGCCGCACCTGAGTTCCCGCGTCACGTGGTGACCGCGGTCCTCGTCTCCCACGACGGCGCCCGCTGGCTGCCGGAGGCGCTGGCCGGCCTGCTCGGCCAGGAGCGCCCCGTCCAGTCCGTCATGGCCGCCGACACCGGCAGCGCCGACGACTCCGCCCGGCTGGTCGCCGAGGCCCTCGGCGACGACCGCGTCCTGCACCTCGCCCGGCGCACCGGCTTCGGCCAGGCCGTCGAGGAATGTCACCGCGGCGCCGCGCACCTCACCCCCGACGACCTGCCGTACCTGAAGCGGCCGAGCAGCTGGGACCCGGTCACCCGCAGCTGGCGCGACGACGCCTACGACCTGCCCGAACTGCCGTACGGCGAACCGGTCGAGTGGCTGTGGCTGCTGCACGACGACTGCGCGCCCGAGCCCGACGCGCTGGCGGAGATGCTGCGCGTCGTGGAGAACGAGTACGAGCTCGGCCGCGAGGACGTGGCCGTCGTCGGCCCCAAGCTCCGCGGCTGGTACGACCGCAGGCAGCTGCTCGAGGTCGGCGTCTCCATCGCCAACTCCGGCCGCCGCTGGACGGGCCTGGACCGCCGCGAGCAGGACCAGGGCCAGCACGACCACGTACGGCCCGTGCTGAGCGTGTCCACCGCGGGCATGCTCGTCCGCCGCGACCTCTTCGAGCAGCTCGGCGGCTTCGACCGGCACCTGCCCCTCATGCGTGACGACGTCGACCTGTGCTGGCGGCTCAACGCCGCCGGCTACCGGGTCCTCGTCGCGCCCGAGGCGGTCGTCCGGCACGCCGAGGCGGCCTCCCGCGAGCGCCGCACCGTCGACTGCGTGGGCCGCACCGCCGCCTCCCCGCACAAGGTGGACAAGGCCGGCGCCGTCCACACCCTCCTCGTCAACGCCCGCACCGCCGCCCTGCCCTGGGTGCTGCTCCGGGTCGTCCTCGGCACGCTGCTGCGCACCCTCGCCTACCTGGTCGGCAAGGCCCCCGGCCAGGCCGTCGACGAGATCCGCGGCCTCATGGGCGTCCTGCTGCGCCCCGAGCGCATCCTCGCCGGACGCCGCGACCGCGGCAGCCCCCAGGTCGACAAGGGCGAGCTGCGCCCGCTGTTCCCGCCGCCCGGCGCGACCGTCCGCGTCACCGTGGAGCAGGTCGCGGGCAACCTCGTCGGCCGCTCCGACCCCGAGGCCGCCTCCGGCGCCGGACGGCACGGCAGCGCGATCGAGTCCGGACCCGGCGGCGACGACGCCGACTTCCTCGAGATCGAGCAGTTCGCCCGCCTCAAGCGCATCGCCCGCCGACCGGGGCCGGTCCTCTTCCTGACGCTGCTGCTGGTCTCGCTGGTGGCGTGCCGTCAGCTCCTCGGCGGCGGCGCACTGGCCGGCGGCGCCCTGCTGCCCGTGCCCGCCGCAGCGGGCGACCTCTGGGCCCGCTACACCGACGCCTGGCACGCGGTCGGGGCCGGCGGCACCGGCACCGCGCCGCCCTACCTGGCGATCGTCGCGGCGCTGGCGACCCTGCTGCTCGGCTCCACCGGCCTCGCCGTCACCGTGATGCTCGTCTGCTCGGTACCGCTGGCGGGCTTCACCGCGTACTTCGCCTCCCGCCCGCTCGTCGAGTCCCGGCTGCTGCGCGCCTGGGCGGCCGTCGCCTACGCCTTCCTGCCCGCCGTGACCGGCGCCCTGGCCTCGGGACACATCGGCACGGCCGTGCTCGCCGTGCTGCTGCCCCTCCTCGCCCGCGCCGGCATCGCCGCGAGCGGCCTCACCGCCCCCGACGGCCGCGGCAGCTGGCGTGCCACCTGGGCGTACGCGCTGCTGCTCACCCTCACCACGGCCTTCACCCCGATCGTGTGGCCGATGGCGCTGGTCCTCGGCATCGGCGTGCTGGCCCTGCGCAGGGCCGACCTCAAGACCTACGCCCCCCGCTTCCTGGCGCAGTTCGGCAGCCCCCTGCTGGTCCTCGCCCCCTGGTCGCTGTCCCTGCTGCCGTTCGGCTTCTTCCAGGAGGCCGGACTGCCGTTCGGCGCGTCGGCCGCGTCCGCGCCCGACCTGCTCGGCGTGAGCCCCGGCGGGCCCGGCACCGGCGGCGGGCTGCTGCTGATCGGCCTGGTCCTCGCCGCGCTGGCCGCCCTGCTGCGCGCCGAGCGTCGCACGGCGATCCTCACCGCGTGGACGGCCGCCCTGGTGGGCCTCGTCTTCGCCGCCCTGTCCAACGGCTCCGCCTGGGCGGGCCCCGCCACCCTCGTCTACGGCATCGCCCTGCTGGCCGCCGGCACGCTGGGCGCGGACGGCGCCCGCTCGCGCGTCGCCGAGCAGAGCTTCGGCTGGCGCCAGCCGGTCGCCGCGCTGATCGCCCTGGCCTGCGCCGTCGGCCCGCTGGTGCTCGCCGTCGGCTGGATGGTCCGCGGCGCCGACGGTCCCGTCGAGAGGCGGGACCCGGTGCAGGTGCCGGCCTTCGTCGCCGAGGAGAGCGCCACCCGCGACCAGGCCCGCACCCTGGTCCTCCACACCGACTCAGCCGACCGCGTCGACTACGTCCTGGTGCGCGGCTCCGGGGCCCGTATGGGTGACGCGGAGATCGCCGCCCAGGACGGCGAGAACGAACTGCTCGACAAGGTCGTCGCCAACCTCGTCGCCGGCTCCGGCGCCGACCAGGCCGACCAGCTCGGCGGCTTCGCCGTCCGCTACGTCCTGGTGCACCAGGGCGCCCCGCGCGAGGTCACCCGGGTGCTGGACGCCACACCCGGCCTGAGCCGGCTCAGCCAGCAGGCGGGCGGCGCGCTGTGGAGGGTGGACCGGCAGGTGGCCCGCGCGGCCGTCGTGCCCGCCGAGGGCGAGGGCGAGCCGGAGCCCGTGGCCGCGGGCCCGGTCGAGATCCACACCGACATCGAGGACGGCGCGGAGGGCCGCGTCCTGCGCCTGGCCGACTCCGCCGCGGAGGGCTGGACCGCCACCCTCGACGGCAAGGCGCTCACCCCGACCACGGTCGACGGCTGGGCCCAGGGCTTCGAACTGCCCGCGTCCGGCGGGCGCCTGGACGTCACCTACGACGAGCCGTTCACCCACACCCTGTGGATGTGGGCGCAGGGTCTGCTCGCCGTGGTCCTCGTGGTCATGGCGCTGCCCGGCCGCAGCCGTGACGTCGACGACGACCTGCCCGAGGAGGAGCCCGTCCCCGCCGAGGCCGTGGCCGGCGAGGGCCGCCGCGCCCGCCGCCTGCGCGCCCAGGCCGAGGCGGAGGCCGCCGCCGCGGCGGCCGACGGGCCGGACGACGGCGCTCCGGAAGGGCCGGGCGAGCCCCGCCCCGAACCGGAGGCCGACATGCCCGCCCCGCCGGAGCACCCGCCGGCGTCCGTCCCGCACCAGGCCGACTACGGCGACTGGGACCAGAGCCAGTACCAGAACGCGGGCTACGACGAGAACGCCTACGCGGCCACGCCCTACCAGCAGCAGTACCCGGCGGACGGCTACGGCGGACAGCAGTACCCGGCGGAGGGCTACCCGCAGCAGGACGGCGCGTACGACCCGTACGGCTACGGCGCCCCGCAGCAGGGCTACGACCAGACGTACCCGCAGGGATACGACGGGACGACGTATCCGCAGGGCTACGACACCCCGTACGACCCCCACGGCACGGGCAACGAGCGTCCTGACGGGAGCCAGCAGTGAACCGCACCACCCTGTCCCTGATCGCCGGCGCCACCGCGCTCGCGGCCGTCACCGGCTTCGCCGCGGTCTCGGCGCCCGACCCCGAGGCCGCCGGACAGCGGACCGGGGCGGCGGCCACCCTGCCCGTGGAGCGCACCGGCCTGCTGTGCCCGCGGCCCAGCACCTCCGACCTGGCCGAGACGACGTACACCTCGTTCACCCCGGTCACGGAGGGCGCGGACGACAAGGGCACGGCCGTGCTCCGGTCGGCCGCGCAGCAGTCGGCCCCGGACGAGGGAGAGGACGCCGAGGGCGAGGACGAGAAGGACGGCGAGACGACCGAGAAGGGTGAGGAGACCGAGAAGGGCGACAAGGACGCCGCGAAGGACGACAAGGCCGACCGGCCCGTCCTCCAGCTCGAGGAGCCCGGCAAGCCGGTGACCGCAGAGGCCGACGGCGCCGACGCTCCCGCCCTGGTCGGCACCGCCGACGGCCGCTTCGCGTCCGGCTGGACCGCGCAGCAGACCACGGAGGTCGCCGCGGGCACCGGCCGCGGTCTCCAGGGCGTCGCCTGCTCCGCCGCCGACACGCAGTTCTGGTTCCCCGGCGCCAGCACGGACGACAGCCGCACCGACTACATCCACCTGACCAACCCGGACGACTCCGCGGCCGTGGTCGACATCGAGCTGTACGGCAAGGACGGTGAGCTGGAGACGACGGTGGGGGAGGGCATCACGGTCAGGCCCCGCTCCGCGGAGCCGGTGCTGCTGTCCACGCTCACCGCCGAGAAGCAGACCGACGTCACCGTGCACGTGGTGGTGCGCAGCGGCCGGGTGGGCGCCGCCGTGCAGGCCCTGGACGACGAGACGGGCGGCGACTGGCTGCCCGCGTCGGCCGACCCGTCGGGCCGTCTGGTCCTGCCCGGCATCCCGAAGGACGCCAAGGCCGTGCGCCTGGTCGCGTTCACGCCCGGGGACGCCGACGTCGACCTGAAGGTGCGGCTCGCCGCCCCGTCCGGTCTGATCACCCCGGCCGGCAACGAGACGCTGCACCTCAAGGGCGGCATGACCGCGGCCTTCGACCTGGGTGAGCTCACCCGCGGCGAGGCGGGTTCCCTCGTGCTGACGGCGCCGGACGGCTCGGTGCCGGTCGTTGCGGCCGTGCGGGTGCTGCGCGGCGAGGAGGGCAAGCAGGAGTCGGCGTTCATCCCGGCCGCGCGCCTGATCGAGACCCGGGCGACGGCGCTGGACAACACCGCCGAGGGCACCACCCTGTCGGTCACCGCGCCCGAGGGTGGAGCCGAGATCAAGGTGACGGCCTCCGCGGGCACCAAGGGCGGCACGCCGCAGACGAAGACGTACAGCATCAAGTCGGGGACGACGCAGGACATCGAGGCGCCGGTGCCCGCGGGGCTGAAGGGCAGCTACGCGCTGACGGTCGAGACGCGGTCCGGCGGTCCCGTATACGCCTCGCGCACCCTGGCCTCGACGGAGGGCGGTGTCCCGTACTTCACGGTGCAGCCGCTCCCGGACGACCGGGGCATGGTGGCGGTGCCGGACGCGTCCGAGGACCTGTCCGTCCTCCAGCGGTAGCGGTCCTCCGGCGGTAGCCGTCCTCCAGCGGTAGCCGTCCTCCGGCGGCAGCCGTACGAAGCCCCCGGTACGTCAGTCCTCGCCGTACCGGGGGTCGACCGTTTCGGGGGTGAGTCCCAGCAGGTCGGCGACCTGTTCGACGACGACCTCGTGGACCAGCGCCGCCCGCTCGTCGCGCCCCTTGGAGCGGATCTCGACCGGCCGCCGGTAGATCACCACGCGCGCGGGGCGGCCGTCGCGTGCCGTCACCGTCCCGCCCAGCGGGACCGTCTCGTCCCAGCCGGGTCCGGCCGCGCCGTCCAGCTGAGGGACGTCGTGCACCAGGAAATCGATGTCGGCGAGCTGCGGCCAGCGCCGCTCCAGCCGCTCCACCGAGTCCTGCACCAGATCCGCGAACGTCTCCGCGCGGCTGGCGGCCAGCGGCACCTGGGGCGGTGCGATCGGGCCGCGCATGCCCCGGCCGTGGCGGTCACGGCGTCGGGGTCCGGGGGCTGCGGAGCGAGAAGTCACGGGGCTGTCCATCACTGCGAAGGGTAGTCGTCGTGCCGCCGCGCCGCCCCACGCCCACGCGCGTTCCGGCCGACCCGCGCGCCATGTCACAACCTGACCATTCCAGCCAAGGTTGGGCTCGATTCCGTATCTCTCCTGGACCGATCACCTCAAGGCATTTGACGGTGTTTATGCCGAGTGGTGACCGCAACCAGAACCGGCCGAAAGCCGCCGTTCCGGCGTACCGCCTGGTCACAGAGGTGTGTTTCCTGGGGTATGTGGGGCGTTTCACACTCCGACACGGGGGAGTGACCTGGTGGAGAGTCGTCGCGGCCCGCTCAAGAGTGCGGTACCGTCCAACGTCGTGAGCCCTGTACGTCGCTGTTCGCGCACCGCCTGCGGCCGTCCCGCCGTCGCGACGCTGACGTACGTCTACGCCGACTCGACCGCGGTCCTCGGCCCGCTCGCCACGTACGCCGAACCCCACTGCTACGACCTGTGCGCCGAGCACTCCGAGCGCCTCACCGCGCCGCGTGGCTGGGAGGTCGTCCGCCTGCTCGACGGGTCCGCCCCGGCGCAGCCCAGCGGGGACGACCTGGAAGCGCTCGCCAACGCCGTGCGTGAGGCGGCCCGCCCCCAGGAGCGGGCGGCCGGAGCCGGCGGCGGCGCGCGCGGCGCCGACCCGATGGAGGTCGCCCGCCGCGGCCACCTGCGGGTTCTGCGCTCCCCGGACAACTGAGCGGCGCGCTCCGCGGCCGTCGGACTCGCGGGCCACGAGGGCGACCTGCTGCCCAAGGTGCTGCCCTGGAGCCGCGGCCTGCTGCTCGTGATGCCTGATCGTGGTGGGCCAGAGCACGGCGGTGCTCGGCTGGATGCTGCCGTGAACCTCCGCGACGGCCGTGCCGGACGCTACGGGTAGTTTGTGGTGACCGACAGGACTTCCGGAAGGGCTGGCCGTGGCTGCTGATCTCTCGCAGATCGTGAAGGCGTACGACGTGCGCGGGGTCGTCCCCGACCAGTGGGACGAGGCGCTCGCCGAGCTCTTCGGGGCCGCCTTCGTGCGGGTGACCTCCGCGACCGCCGTCGTCACCGGCCACGACATGCGCCCCTCGTCCCCGGGCCTGTCCGCCGCCTTCGCCCGCGGCGCGGCCGGCCAGGGCGCCGACGTCACCGAGATCGGCCTCTGCTCCACCGACCAGCTGTACTACGCCTCGGGCGCGCTGGACCTGCCCGGCGCGATGTTCACCGCCTCGCACAACCCGGCGCGGTACAACGGCATCAAGCTGTGCCGCGCCGGCGCCGCCCCCGTCGGCCAGGACACCGGCCTCGCCGGCATCCGCGCCCTCGTCGAGGAGTGGAGCGACACGGGCGCGCCGGAACCGGCCGCCACCACCGGGACGGTCACCCGCCGCGACACCCTCGAGGACTACGCGGCCCACCTGCGCTCCCTCGTCGACCTCACCGGCATCCGCCCGCTGAAGGTCGTCGTCGACGCCGGCAACGGCATGGGCGGCCACACCGTCCCCACCGTCCTCGCCGGACTGCCGCTCACGCTCGTCCCGATGTACTTCGAGCTCGACGGCACCTTCCCCAACCACGAGGCCAACCCGCTGGACCCTGCCAACCTCGTCGACCTGCGGAAGCGGGTCCGCGAGGAGGGCGCCGACCTCGGCCTCGCCTTCGACGGCGACGCCGACCGCTGCTTCGTCGTCGACGAGCGCGGCGAACCGGTCTCCCCCTCCGCCGTCACCGCCCTGGTCGCCGCCCGCGAACTCGCGCGCAACGGCGGCACGGGCACCGTCATCCACAACCTGATCACCTCCCGGTCCGTGCCCGAGGTCGTCCGGGAGAACGGCGGCACCCCCGAACGCACCCGCGTGGGCCACTCCTTCATCAAGGCGGAGATGGCCAGGACCGGCGCCATCTTCGGCGGCGAGCACTCCGCCCACTACTACTTCCGCGACTTCTGGAACGCCGACACCGGCATGCTGGCCGCCCTGCACGTCCTCGCCGCGCTCGGCGAGCAGCAGGGCACCCTGTCCGCGCTCGTCGACCAGTACGACCGCTACGCCGGCTCCGGCGAGATCAACTCCACCGTCGACGACCAGGCCGCCCGCCTCGCCGCTATCCGCGCCGCCTACGAGGGCCGCGAGGGCGTCACCCTCGACGACCTGGACGGCCTCACCGTCTCCGCCGCCGACTGGTGGTTCAACGTCCGCCCCAGCAACACCGAGCCCCTGCTGCGGCTGAACGCCGAGGCCCGCGACGAGGCCACCATGATCCGCGTCCGCGACGAGGCCCTCGCCCTGATCAGGCAGTAGTCGCCGAACCCTCCGGAGCCGGGGCGGCGGGTCCCGGGCGTACCGCCCCGGACCCGCCGCGCGGCCCCCAACCGGCGGTACCCTGACCAGCACATCCACCAGTGAAGGGACCCACATGCCTCTCGAAGCCGGCCTCCTGGAGATCCTGGCCTGCCCGGCCTGCCACTCCCCCCTCGAGGAGCGGGACGCCGAGCTGGTCTGCACCGGCCAGGACTGCGGGCTCGCCTACCCGGTCCGCGACGGCATCCCCGTCCTCCTCGTCGACGAGGCCCGCCGCCCGGAGTAGCCGCCCCGCGCGCCCGGAGCCCCCGCGTACCGCCCCGCCGATCGGAGCCAGTCGCCCATGCTCGACGAAACGCTGCTCGACTCACCGGAGGGCCTCGCCGAGGCCGACCACCGCGCCCTGCTCCGCGGCGCCGCCGAGGCCGGGGCCCGCGTCCGCACCGCGGCACGGCACGCCGCCGAGGCGGGCGTGGGGGACCTGAAGCCCGACGGCCGCCCCCGTGCCGTGCTCATCGCCGGGCCCGGAGCCGCCGCCACCCAGACCGCCGACCTGCTCGGCACCCTGGCCGGCGCCGGCAGCCCCGTCACCCGACTCGCCCCCACCGGCGTCGCGCCCGCCGCGGGCGCCCTGCGCTGGGAACTGCCGGGCTGGGCCGGGTCCGTGGACCTGCTGCTGATCGCCACCCCGGACGGCACCGAGCCGGGCCTGTCCCTGCTGTCCGAGCAGGCCTACCGGCGCGGCCTCACCGTCGTCGCCGTCGCCCCCGCCGGCACTCCGCTCGCCGAGTCCGTCTCCGGCAGCCACGGCCTGTTCGTCCCCATGGCCGTCGCCCCCTACGACCACGACGAACCCCTCGCCGCCTCCGCGCCCGGCATGCTGTGGGCGCTGTTCACCCCGCTGCTCGCCCTGCTCGACCGCACCGGTCTGCTCACCGCGCCGCCGGACGCCCTGCAGAAGGTCGCCGACCGCCTCGACGCCGTCGCCGAACGCTGCGGGCCGGCCGTCCTCACGTACAGCAACGCGGCCAAGACCCTCGCCGCCGAACTCGCCGACGCGCTGCCCGTCGTGTGGACCGAGGGCGTCTCGGCCGGACCCGCGGGACGGCGTTTCGCCGCCGCACTCGCCGAGCTGTCCGGCACCCCCGCCGTCGTCGCCGAACTGCCCGAGGCCCTCGCCGCGCACAGCGCCCTGCTCGCCGGACCGCTCGCCGCCGGCGCCGACCTGGACGACTTCTTCCGCGACCGCGTGGAGGAGCCGCCCGCCCTGCACGCGCGCGTGGTGCTGCTCCGCGACCGGCCCCTCGGCGGCCTCACCGCCGCCCCCGCGGCCCGCGAGCTGGCCCTCACCCACGACACCCCGATCAGCGAGCTGGAACCGGAGGAGGGCGGCGAACTGGAGACGCTCGCGGAACTGATCGCCGTCACCGATTTCGCCGCCGTTTACCTGGCGCTCGCCTCGGCACCCCGATGATGCCGAAGGCCCCCTGACCCCCGCGCGGACGCCCGGCCCCGCGCGCCCGCACGAGAACCGGCAGAAGGAACGCGAAGAGCCCCATGGACCGCCTCGACAACACCGTCCGCCCCTACGCCTGGGGCTCCACCACCGCCATCCCGCGGCTGCTCGGCACCGAGCCGACCGGCGAACCGCAGGCGGAGATGTGGATGGGCGCCCACCCCGGCGCCCCCTCACGCACCGGCCGGGGCACCCTCGCCGAGGTCGTCGACGCCGACCCGGAGCGCGAGCTCGGCGCCGCCACGGTCGCCAAGTTCGGGCCCCGCCTGCCGTTCCTGCTCAAACTGCTCGCCGCCGGCTCCCCGCTGTCCCTCCAGGTCCACCCCGACCGGACCCAGGCGCAGGCGGGCTACGAGGACGAGGAGCGCCGGGGCGTCCCCGTCACCGCCCCGCACCGCAACTACAAGGACGCCAACCACAAGCCCGAACTGATCTGCGCCCTCACCGAGTTCGAGGGCCTGTGCGGCTTCCGCGACCCGCTGCGCGCCGCCGAACTCCTCGACGGCCTCGGCGTGGACTCCCTCAAGCCGTACGTCGACCTGCTGCACGCCCGCCCCGAGGAGGCGGCCCTGCGCGAGGTGCTCACCGCCGTCCTCACCGCCGACCCCGACGAGATGGCCCACACCGTCACGGAGACGGCCGCCGCCTGCGATCGCCTCGGCGGCGACCACGCCCCCTACGCCGGCATCGCCCACCACTACCCGGGCGACCCCGGCGTCATCGCCGCGATGCTCCTCAACCACGTCCGGCTCCAGCCCGGCGAGGCCCTGTACCTCGGCGCCGGCGTCCCGCACGCCTACCTCGACGGCCTCGGCGTCGAGATCATGGCCAACTCCGACAACGTCCTGCGCTGCGGCCTCACCCCCAAGCACGTCGACGTCCCCGAACTGCTGCGCATCGTCCGTTTCGAGGCCGCCGACCCCGGCGTGCTCCGCCCGGAGGCCGGCCCGGACGACGAGGAGGTCTACGAGACCCCCACCGACGAGTTCCGGCTCTCCCGCTACGTCCTCCCCGAGGGTGCCCCCGCCCACGACCTCACCCTCGACGCACCGCAGATCCTGCTGTGCACCGCGGGCGCCGTCCGGGCCGGGGGTGAGCACGACCTGACCGCCGGACACTCCGTCTTCGTCCCCGCGGGTGAGAAGGCCGAGGTCTCGGGTACCGGAACCGTCTTCCGGGCCACCGTCGTCCTCTGAGCGGGCCATGACCAGGACCTGACGCGGCGTCGCCGGGCAGTGCTGCAACAATGGCGCACCGTCACAGCACGGACCACGGCCCGGCGGCGGGCGCACACGCCTGCCCGGACCTCCACGGCATACGAAGGGACAACGCGGACACATGAGCGCGTCAGGCGGCACCAAGGCGATCGTGGCGGCACTCGTCGCCAACCTCGCGATCGCGGTAGCGAAGTTCGTGGCGTTCGTCTTCAGCGGCTCCTCGTCGATGCTCGCCGAGTCCGTGCACTCGGTCGCCGACTCCGGCAACCAGGCACTGCTGCTCGTCGGCGGCAAGAAGGCACAGCGCAAGGCCACCCCCGAGCACCCCTTCGGCTACGGCCGCGAGCGGTACATCTACGCCTTCCTCGTCTCCATCGTGCTGTTCTCGGTCGGCGGCATGTTCGCCCTCTACGAGGGCTACGAGAAGATCAAGCACCCGCACGAGCTGGAGCACTGGTACTGGCCGGTCGGCGTGCTGGTCTTCGCGATCATCGCCGAGAGCTTCTCCTTCCGCACCGCCATCAAGGAGTCCAACGCCCTGCGCGGCCGCCGCTCCTGGAAGGAGTTCGTCCGCCACGCGAAGGCGCCCGAGCTGCCGGTCGTCCTGCTGGAGGACCTCGGCGCCCTCGTCGGTCTGTTCCTCGCCCTCGGCGGTGTCGGCCTGGCGCTCGCCACCGGCGACAGCGTCTGGGACGGCATCGGCACCCTCTGCATCGGCGTCCTGCTCATCCTGATCGCCCTGGTGCTCGCCGCCGAGACCAAGTCGCTGCTGCTCGGTGAGGCCGCGGGCGCCGAGGAGACCCGCAAGATCGAGGCCGCCGTCGTCGACGGCGACACCGTCACCCGCATCATCCACATGCGCACCCTCCACCTCGGCCCGGAGGAACTGCTGGTCGCCGCCAAGATCGCCGTCCGGCACGACGAGACCGCCGCGGAGATCGCCACCGCCATCGACGCCGCCGAGGTCCGCATCCGCGACGCCGTGCCCATCGCCCGGGTGATCTACCTCGAGCCCGACATCTACAGCGAGGCCGAGGCCGCCAAGGGCTCCGACCCCGAGGCCTCGCCCGGCGGCCCCGCCCAGCCGGACGAGGCGCACTGACCCACCCCGACACCGCCGTCAGGCCGTTCCGGGACCGCACCGCGGCCCCAGAACGGCCTGATGTGTTCGCGGCGGGACTGGGGACCGCCGGGCGGGTCGGTGTAGCTTGGGACGGAGCCAGACGTCGCTGCTGATGGCGGTCGGGCGGTCCCACCACGGACCGGCCGAGGGAGAGAGGGCCTCCGACGGACTGCGCTGCGCGTACGCGGGCATGCCTGTGCCCTCCTCGGGCACTCCTGTGTCCGCCGCCGCGCAGACCAGCCGTACCCACCTCGACCCAACCCGAGGAGCAGCCCGTAATGACGACTGTCGACAACCGACAGGACTTCAAGGTCGCCGATCTGTCCCTGGCCGAGTTCGGCCGCAAGGAGATCACCCTCGCCGAGCACGAGATGCCCGGCCTGATGGCGATCCGCAAGGAGTACGCCGACGCTCAGCCCCTGGCCGGCGCCCGGATCACCGGCTCCCTGCACATGACCGTGCAGACCGCCGTCCTCATCGAGACCCTGGTCGCGCTCGGCGCGGAGGTCCGCTGGGCGTCCTGCAACATCTTCTCCACCCAGGACCACGCCGCGGCCGCCATCGCCGTCGGTCCGAACGGCACGCCCGACAACCCGCAGGGCGTCCCCGTCTTCGCCTGGAAGGGCGAGACGCTGGACGAATACTGGTGGTGCACCGAGCAGGCGCTGACTTGGCCGGACAGCCCCACCGGCGGCCCGAACATGATCCTCGACGACGGCGGCGACGCCACCCTCCTCGTCCACAAGGGCGTGGAGTACGAGAAGGACGGCAAGGCGCCCTCCCCGGACACCGCCGAGTCCGACGAGCACCGGGTCATCCTGGAGCTCCTCAACCGCACCCTCGCCGAGAACCCGCAGAAGTGGACCCAGCTGTCCTCCGAGATCCGCGGTGTGACGGAGGAGACCACGACCGGCGTCCACCGCCTGTACGAGATGCAGCGTGACGGCACCCTGCTGTTCCCGGCGATCAACGTGAACGACGCCGTGACGAAGTCGAAGTTCGACAACAAGTACGGCTGCCGCCACTCCCTGGTCGACGGCATCAACCGCGCCACCGACACGCTGATCGGCGGCAAGACCGCCGTGGTGTGCGGCTACGGCGACGTCGGCAAGGGCTGCGCGGAGTCGCTGCGCGGCCAGGGCGCCCGCGTGATCATCACCGAGATCGACCCGATCTGCGCACTGCAGGCGGCGATGGACGGCTACCAGGTCACCACGCTCGACGAGGTCGTCGAGACGGCCGACATCTTCGTCACCACGACCGGCAACAAGGACATCATCATGGCCGGCGACATGGCCAGGATGAAGCACCAGGCGATCGTGGGGAACATCGGCCACTTCGACAACGAGATTGACATGGCCGGCCTGGCGAAGGTCCCGGGCATCGTCAAGGACGAGATCAAGCCGCAGGTCCACACCTGGACGTTCCCCGACGGCAAGAAGATCATCGTGCTGTCCGAGGGCCGCCTGCTGAACCTGGGCAACGCCACCGGCCACCCGTCGTTCGTGATGTCCAACTCCTTCGCGGACCAGACCCTGGCCCAGATCGAGCTGTTCACCAAGCCCGACGAGTACCCGACCGGCGTCTACGTGCTGCCCAAGCACCTCGACGAGAAGGTCGCCCGCCTCCACCTGGACGCGCTCGGCGTCAAGCTCACCACGCTCCGCCAGGACCAGGCCGACTACATCGGCGTGAAGGTGGAAGGCCCGTACAAGTCCGACCACTACCGCTACTGAGCCGGCCGCTCCTCACCGAGCCCGAGCCCCGAGGCAGGCCCCCGCACCCCCGTGCCGGGGGCCTGCCCCGTTGTCGGACCGGCGACCGGCCCCGCCCTCACGACCCAGGACCTCCATGCCCCGCGGCCGCTATTCGCTCCATGACCCGCACGATCACGCCCCCCTCGCGGACGAACACTTCCAGTGCGCCCCCGGCCCCTCCGGCTGGCGCTACGTCTCCCAGCTCACCGCCCCCGACGGCGATCACACGGGCTCGGTAGACCTCACCCTCGACGCCCTCGGCCGCCCCCTCCGCCTCGAACTGCACGCCGCGAGCTGGCAGGTCCGCGGCGCCGCCCTCGACGGCGTCACCTGGGTCCGCACCGACCCCACCGGAACCCACGCCACCGAAGGCAATGTGCGCGCCCACGCCTTCACCGGCTCGTCCCCCGCCTTCCTCGTCGCCACCGCCCGTCTCCTGCGCCTCACCCCCTCCGCCGCGGCCACCCGCGTACGCCTCGTCGCCTTCACCGGCCCGGTCCTCGCCCCCCGTACCGTGGACCAGTCCTGGGCGCTGGTCGACAGAGAAACACACGCCACTGACAACGGCCCTCTGACTGTGGACGCGTACCAGGTCACGGCCCTGGACACGGGCGAACAGCACACGGTGCACCTGGCCGGCGACGTCGTCCTGTCCGCGCCCGGAGTCGAGCTGGAGGACCTGGAGTCACCGCCTTCGGACCTCGGCTGAGGCAGCGCCGTCTCCGGCGGCGGTCAGGCGGGCGGCGCGAAGCCCGTCGCGGGCCGCTCGGCCGACGCGCCGCCACCGGCGGCCTCACTGCTCGAGGCAGGCCCGACCGGCGGCACCGGCGGAGGCACGGGGGCGGGAGGAACGGCGGGCGGCGACAGCACCGGCCCGCCCGCACCTGTGGGAGCGGGAGCAGCCGGGGAGCCCCCGCCGCCGAACGTCCGCTGCGCCTCTCGCGTCTGCCGCTCCTGCAGCACCGCCGCCAGATACATGGCGGGCGGCACCCCCGGAGGCACCGGCGCCCCGGTCCGCCCGGCCACGTCCGACGCCAGCCGCTCCGCCATCGACCAGCCGACCTGCGGATCGAGCTGCCGCATCCGCGTCAGGTACTGACGGACGGCGAGCCACAGATCGTCGGGCACCGCCGACAGGTCGAGCCCGGAGAAGCGTCCCGCCAGCCACGGCGGAGGCGGCGGCACGAAAGCGCCCTGCCCGGCCGCCGGTATCCGCTCCCGCACCACCAGCGTCCCCGCGAACACGTCCCCCAGCCGCCTGCCGCGCGCCGACACCAGCGAGGCGACGCAGGCCACGACTCCGAATGTCATCAGGATCTCGATCACCCCGAGCAGTCCCCGCACCAGCGCGTGCCGGAACCGGATCGGCCCGCCGTCGTCCCGCACCACCCGCAGCCCGCACGCCAGCTTTCCGAGTGACCGCCCATGGGTCAGCGTCTCCACCAGGATCGGCCCGCCCACCAGCACCAGGACGAACGTCGCGATCGACACCGCTGTCCGCGCCGCCTCGTCCAGCGAGGCCGTCGCCGCCACCAGGCCGAGGGTCACCAGGATGTAGACGGTCACGGCCGCCGCCAGGTCCAGCAGCACGGCCAGCCCCCTGCTGGGCAGCTTCGCGGGGCGCAGTTCCAACGCCACCGCCTCGCCCGTCACCAGCTCACTCACGCCCGCCGCCTCTCCCTGGGTCTGCCCCGAACACCGCCAGTCTGCCAAGCTGATGGCACATCGCACCGCAGTACGAACAGCCGAGGAGCAGGGACACCGATGGACCTCGACGTCTTCGTCTCCGCCCATCGAGCGGAGTGGGACCGTCTCGACGCCCTGCTCGCACGACGCCGCCGGCTCACCGGAGCGGAGGCCGACGAACTCGTCACCCTGTACCAGCGCGCCGCCACCCACCTCTCGGTGATCCAGTCGGCCGCCCCCGATCCTCAGCTCACCGGTCGGCTCAGCCGGCTGGTCGCCCGCGCGCGCAGCGCCGTGACGGGCACCCGCCGGGCGTCCTGGCGCGATGTCACGCACTTCCTGACCCACGGTTTCCCCGCGGCCGTGTACCGCGCGCGTCACTGGTGGGTGCCGACGGCGCTGATCTCCACGGCCGTGGCCGCGCTGCTCGGCTGGTGGATAGGCACGCACCCCGAGGTCCAGGCCTCCATAGCGGCGCCCGCGGAACTCCGCGAGATGACCCGCCCCGGCGGCCAGTACGAGACGTACTACTCCAGCAACCCGGCCACCTCGTTCGCCGCGCAGGTATGGACGAACAACGCGTGGGCCGCCGCGCTGTGCCTCATCCTCGGGGTGTTCCTCGGCCTGCCGGTCCTGTGGATCCTCTTCCAGAACATGCTCAATCTGGGCGTCGGCTTCGGCCTGATGTCCTCCGCCGGCCGCCTCGACACCTTCCTCGGCCTGGTCCTGCCGCACGGCCTGCTGGAACTCACCGCGGTCTTCGTCGCCGCCGGCACGGGACTGCGGCTCGGCTGGACCGTCGTCGACCCGGGCCCCCGCACCCGCCGCACCGCCCTGGCGGAGGAGGGCCGCGCCGCCCTCGCCATGGCGATCGGCCTGGCTCTGGTCCTGTTCGTCTCCGGCGCCATCGAAGGCTTCGTCACCCCGTCGGGCCTGCCCACCTGGGCCCGCATCACCATCGGCGTCGTCGCGGAGCTGGCCTTCCTGGCGTACGTCTACATCCTCGGCGGACGCGCGGCCCGCGCGGGCGCCACCGGTGACTTGGAGGAGTCCGAGCGAAGCGCCACCGTGCCCACGGCCGCCTGATGTGCGACCGGCCCCGGTGAGCTGCTAGTGTCCTCTTCGCCCCACGGGAGCCGTTGACGCGGTGCCGGTGGGGAGGTAGATTAGAACAGTTGCCTGGAGATGGGTTCTGACCCGGAAGGCGACGGTGAACATCTACTGGCTTCCCGCCGGGACGCAGATTCCGCGGAAGCACCCCCCGATAAGTCGGAATTCGAGGCCGGTCAATCCGCCCCGGAACTTCTGATAAAGTCGGATCCGCCGGAAAGGAAAGCGCGAGAGCGTTGACCTGGAAAGCACCGAGGAAATCGGATCGGAAAGATCTGATAGAGTCGGAAACGCAAGACCGAAGGGAAGCGCCCGGAGGAAAGCCCGAGAGGGTGAGTACGAAGGAAGCGTCCGTTCCTTGAGAACTCAACAGCGTGCCAAAAGTCAACGCCAGATATGTTGATACCCCGTCCATCCGGTTTCGGATGGTCGAGGTTCCTTTGAAAAAACACAGCGAGGACGCTGTGAACGTCGGGATTATTCCTCCCGATGTTCCGCTCTCGTGATGTGTGCACCCGCGCTTTTAATTAAGCACTGTCGGGTAAACATTCACGGAGAGTTTGATCCTGGCTCAGGACGAACGCTGGCGGCGTGCTTAACACATGCAAGTCGAACGATGAACCTCCTTCGGGAGGGGATTAGTGGCGAACGGGTGAGTAACACGTGGGCAATCTGCCCTGCACTCTGGGACAAGCCCTGGAAACGGGGTCTAATACCGGATACTGACCCGCTTGGGCATCCAAGCGGTTCGAAAGCTCCGGCGGTGCAGGATGAGCCCGCGGCCTATCAGCTTGTTGGTGAGGTAATGGCTCACCAAGGCGACGACGGGTAGCCGGCCTGAGAGGGCGACCGGCCACACTGGGACTGAGACACGGCCCAGACTCCTACGGGAGGCAGCAGTGGGGAATATTGCACAATGGGCGAAAGCCTGATGCAGCGACGCCGCGTGAGGGATGACGGCCTTCGGGTTGTAAACCTCTTTCAGCAGGGAAGAAGCGAAAGTGACGGTACCTGCAGAAGAAGCGCCGGCTAACTACGTGCCAGCAGCCGCGGTAATACGTAGGGCGCGAGCGTTGTCCGGAATTATTGGGCGTAAAGAGCTCGTAGGCGGCTTGTCACGTCGGTTGTGAAAGCCCGGGGCTTAACCCCGGGTCTGCAGTCGATACGGGCAGGCTAGAGTTCGGTAGGGGAGATCGGAATTCCTGGTGTAGCGGTGAAATGCGCAGATATCAGGAGGAACACCGGTGGCGAAGGCGGATCTCTGGGCCGATACTGACGCTGAGGAGCGAAAGCGTGGGGAGCGAACAGGATTAGATACCCTGGTAGTCCACGCCGTAAACGGTGGGCACTAGGTGTGGGCGACATTCCACGTCGTCCGTGCCGCAGCTAACGCATTAAGTGCCCCGCCTGGGGAGTACGGCCGCAAGGCTAAAACTCAAAGGAATTGACGGGGGCCCGCACAAGCGGCGGAGCATGTGGCTTAATTCGACGCAACGCGAAGAACCTTACCAAGGCTTGACATACACCGGAAAGCATCAGAGATGGTGCCCCCCTTGTGGTCGGTGTACAGGTGGTGCATGGCTGTCGTCAGCTCGTGTCGTGAGATGTTGGGTTAAGTCCCGCAACGAGCGCAACCCTTGTCCCGTGTTGCCAGCAGGCCCTTGTGGTGCTGGGGACTCACGGGAGACCGCCGGGGTCAACTCGGAGGAAGGTGGGGACGACGTCAAGTCATCATGCCCCTTATGTCTTGGGCTGCACACGTGCTACAATGGCCGGTACAATGAGCTGCGATATCGCGAGGTGGAGCGAATCTCAAAAAGCCGGTCTCAGTTCGGATTGGGGTCTGCAACTCGACCCTATGAAGTCGGAGTCGCTAGTAATCGCAGATCAGCATTGCTGCGGTGAATACGTTCCCGGGCCTTGTACACACCGCCCGTCACGTCACGAAAGTCGGTAACACCCGAAGCCGGTGGCCCAACCCCTTGTGGGAGGGAGCTGTCGAAGGTGGGACTGGCGATTGGGACGAAGTCGTAACAAGGTAGCCGTACCGGAAGGTGCGGCTGGATCACCTCCTTTCTAAGGAGCACTTCTAGGCTGCCTCGGCAGTCCAGAGGCCAGCATGCGAGCGAACGTCTCGCACTGGTTGCTCATGGGTGGAACGTTGACTACTCGGCACGGTCCAGGATGGACCAGGCGCTAGTACTGCCCCTTCGGGGCGTGGAACGCTGATCTGGGCAACTGGCTGTGTCGGGCACGCTGTTGGGTGTCTGAGGGTACGGCCGTGTGGTCGCCTTCAGTGCCGGCCCCAGTGCACTCCGGGTTTGTTCCGGGGGTGATGGGTGGTTGGTCGTTGTTTGAGAACTGCACAGTGGACGCGAGCATCTGTGGCCAAGTTTTTAAGGGCGCACGGTGGATGCCTTGGCACCAGGAACCGATGAAGGACGTGGGAGGCCACGATAGGCCCCGGGGAGTCGTCAACCAGGCTTTGATCCGGGGGTGTCCGAATGGGGAAACCCGGCAGTCGTCATGGGCTGTCACCCTTGCCTGAACACATAGGGCAAGTGGAGGGAACGCGGGGAAGTGAAACATCTCAGTACCCGCAGGAAGAGAAAACAACCGTGATTCCGGGAGTAGTGGCGAGCGAAACCGGATGAGGCCAAACCGTATGCGTGTGAGACCCGGCAGGGGTTGCGCATTCGGGGTTGTGGGATCTCTCTTTCATGGTCTGCCGGCCATGAGACGAGTCAGAAACCGTTGATGTAGGCGAAGGACATGCGAAAGGTCCGGCGTAGAGGGTAAGACCCCCGTAGTCGAAACGTCAGCGGCTCGTTTGAGAGACACCCAAGTAGCACGGGGCCCGAGAAATCCCGTGTGAATCTGGCGGGACCACCCGCTAAGCCTAAATATTCCCTGGTGACCGATAGCGGATAGTACCGTGAGGGAATGGTGAAAAGTACCGCGGGAGCGGAGTGAAATAGTACCTGAAACCGTGTGCCTACAAGCCGTGGGAGCGTCGCGCAAGGACTTGTCCTTGCGTCGTGACTGCGTGCCTTTTGAAGAATGAGCCTGCGAGTTTGCGGTGTGTTGCGAGGTTAACCCGGGTGGGGAAGCCGTAGCGAAAGCGAGTCCGAACAGGGCGTTTCAGTAGCACGCTCAAGACCCGAAGCGGAGTGATCTAGCCATGGGCAGGTTGAAGCGGAGGTAAGACTTCGTGGAGGACCGAACCCACCAGGGTTGAAAACCTGGGGGATGACCTGTGGTTAGGGGTGAAAGGCCAATCAAACTCCGTGATAGCTGGTTCTCCCCGAAATGCATTTAGGTGCAGCGTCGTGTGTTTCTTGCCGGAGGTAGAGCACTGGATAGGCGATGGGCCCTACCGGGTTACTGACCTTAGCCAAACTCCGAATGCCGGTAAGTGAGAGCGCGGCAGTGAGACTGTGGGGGATAAGCTCCATGGTCGAGAGGGAAACAGCCCAGAGCATCGACTAAGGCCCCTAAGCGTACGCTAAGTGGGAAAGGATGTGGAGTCGCACAGACAACCAGGAGGTTGGCTTAGAAGCAGCCACCCTTGAAAGAGTGCGTAATAGCTCACTGGTCTAGTGATTCCGCGCCGACAATGTAGCGGGGCTCAAGCGTACCGCCGAAGTCGTGTCATTGCGATATGTACCCCCAACGGGGATCGTGATGGGTAGGGGAGCGTCGTCTGCCGGGTGAAGCAGCCGCGTAAGCGAGTTGTGGACGGTTGACGAGTGAGAATGCAGGCATGAGTAGCGATTCACACGTGAGAAACGTGTGCGCCGATTGACTAAGGGTTCCTGGGTCAAGCTGATCTGCCCAGGGTAAGTCGGGACCTAAGGCGAGGCCGACAGGCGTAGTCGATGGATAACCGGTTGATATTCCGGTACCCGCTGTGAAGCGTCAAACATCGAATCCAGTGATGCTAAGCCCGTGAAGCCGCCGGCTGAGTCTTCGGACGAGGTCGGAGTGGTGGAGCCGGTGACCCGAGCTGGTAGTAGGTGAGTGATGGGGTGACGCAGGAAGGTAGTCCATCCCGGGCGGTGGTTGTCCCGGGGTAAGGGTGTAGGACGTCAGGTAGGTAAATCCGCCTGGCATGTGTCTGAGACCTGATGCCGAGCCGATTGTGGTGAAGTGGATGATCCTATGCTGTCGAGAAAAGCCTCTAGCGAGTTTCATGGCGGCCCGTACCCTAAACCGACTCAGGTGGTCAGGTAGAGAATACCGAGGCGTTCGGGTGAACTATGGTTAAGGAACTCGGCAAAATGCCCCCGTAACTTCGGGAGAAGGGGGGCCACATCCGGTGATGAGCTTCGCGCTCTGAGCTGGGGGTGGCCGCAGAGACCAGCGAGAAGCGACTGTTTACTAAAAACACAGGTCCGTGCGAAGCCGTAAGGCGATGTATACGGACTGACGCCTGCCCGGTGCTGGAACGTTAAGGGGACCGGTTAGCTTGGATTCGTCCAGGCGAAGCTGAGAACTTAAGCGCCAGTAAACGGCGGTGGTAACTATAACCATCCTAAGGTAGCGAAATTCCTTGTCGGGTAAGTTCCGACCTGCACGAATGGCGTAACGACTTCTCGACTGTCTCAACCATAGGCCCGGTGAAATTGCACTACGAGTAAAGATGCTCGTTTCGCGCAGCAGGACGGAAAGACCCCGGGACCTTTACTACAGTTTGATATTGGTGTTCGGTTCGGCTTGTGTAGGATAGCTGGGAGACTTTGAGCATCGGACGCCAGTTCGGTGGGAGTCGTCGTTGAAATACCAGTCTGGTCGTGCTGGATGTCTAACCTGGGTCCGTGATCCGGATCAGGGACAGTGTCTGATGGGTAGTTTAACTGGGGCGGTTGCCTCCTAAAGGGTAACGGAGGCGCCCAAAGGTTCCCTCAGCCTGGTTGGTAATCAGGTGTTGAGTGTAAGTGCACAAGGGAGCTTGACTGTGAGACCGACGGGTCGAGCAGGGACGAAAGTCGGGACTAGTGATCCGGCGGTGGCTTGTGGAAGCGCCGTCGCTCAACGGATAAAAGGTACCCCGGGGATAACAGGCTGATCTTCCCCAAGAGTCCATATCGACGGGATGGTTTGGCACCTCGATGTCGGCTCGTCGCATCCTGGGGCTGGAGTCGGTCCCAAGGGTTGGGCTGTTCGCCCATTAAAGCGGTACGCGAGCTGGGTTTAGAACGTCGTGAGACAGTTCGGTCCCTATCCGCTGTGCGCGTAGGAGTCTTGAGAAGGGCTGTCCCTAGTACGAGAGGACCGGGACGGACGAACCTCTGGTGTGCCAGTTGTTCTGCCAAGGGCATGGCTGGTTGGCTACGTTCGGGAGGGATAACCGCTGAAAGCATCTAAGCGGGAAGCCTGCTTCGAGATGAGGACTCCCACCCACTTGATGGGGTAAGGCTCCCAGTAGACGACTGGGTTGATAGGCCGGATATGGAAGCACGGTAACGTGTGGAGTTGACCGGTACTAATAGGCCGAGGGCTTGTCCTCAGTTGCTCGCGTCCACTGTGTTGGTTCTGAAACCACGAACAACCCCATGCCATGGTCACGGCATGTCGGCGGTTGTCAGTTTCATAGTGTTTCGGTGGTCATAGCGTAGGGGAAACGCCCGGTTACATTCCGAACCCGGAAGCTAAGCCTTACAGCGCCGATGGTACTGCAGGGGGGACCCTGTGGGAGAGTAGGACGCCGCCGAACAATTCTTGTATGAGAGCCCCCGTGCCATTCGGCACGGGGGCTTTCTGCGTTCTACGGCGCCCCGCACCGCCCCTTTCTACAGCCGCCCCGCCGACTTCAGTGCCAGATACGCGTCCGCCAGCGCCGGCGCCAGTTCCTCCGGAGTCGCGTCCACGACCGTCACCCCGCGGCGGCGGAGTTGGTCGGCCGTGCGGTCGCGTTCCGTGTGGGCCTGTGCGGCCGCCGCGGCCTCGTACACCGCGTCGACGTCCCCCCGGCCCTGCCCCATCGCCGCGACATGCGGGTCGGCCACCGAGGCCAGCAGAACCGTGTGGCGCTGTGTCAGGCGGCTCAGGACAGGCAGGAGGCCCTCCTCGACCGGTGTCGAGTCCACCGTCGTCAGGAGCACGATCAGGGAGCGGCGTGGGGCCGTTCGGAGTGCCGCCGCCGTCAGGCCGCGGGCGTCCGTCTCCACCAGCTCGGGTTGCAGCTGGGCCATCGCGTTCACCAGCGACGGCAGGAGATCGCCGGACGCGCGGCCCTGGACCAGGGCGCGGACCCGGCGGTCGTAGGCCAGCAGGTCGACGCGGTCGCCGGCACGGGAGGCCAGGGCGGCGAGGAGCAGGGCCGCGTCCATGGAGGCGTCCAGGCGCGGTGCGTCACCCACGCGTCCGGCGGAGGTGCGGCCGGTGTCGAGGACGAGCAGGAGATGGCGGTCGCGCTCCGGGCGCCAGGTGCGTACCGCGACCTCGGACTGGCGGGCGGTGGCGCGCCAGTCGATGGAGCGGGTGTCGTCACCGGGGACGTAGGCGCGGAGGCTGTCGAACTCGGTGCCCTCTCCCCGCGTCAGGACGCTGGTGCGGCCGTCCAGTTCGCGCAGGCGGGCCAGCTTCGACGGCAGGTGCTTGCGGCTGGTGAACGGGGGCAGGACGCGGACCGTCCAGGGAACCCTGTGGGTGCCCTGGCGGGTGAAGAGGCCGAGGGGGCCGTAGGAGCGGACGGTGACGCGGTCCGCCTGGCGGTCGCCGCGGCGGGTCGGGCGCAGGCGTGTCGTCACGCGGCGGCGTTCGCCCGCGGGGATCGTCAGCCGGTGCCGGGACGCCTCCGTCTCCGTGCCGGGCGTCCAGCTGCTCGGCGGCCAGGCGTCGCGGAGACGGGCGCGCAGCGGGCGTCGGGACGGATTGGTGACCGTCAGGGTGATGTCGGCGGTCTCGCCGAGCCGTACGGAGGTCTCGCCGGAGCGGGTCAGGCCGAGCGTGCGGACCGGGGCGGCCAGCGCGTAGTCGCAGGCGCAGGCCACCGCGAGGGGTGCGTTGACGGCGAGGAGACCCGTCCAGCCGGGTTCCCAGACGCCGACGGGGAGGGAGCCGAGGGCCGCGAGGAGAGCGGCGCGTCCGGTGGGAGCCATCAGCGGGGGACGGGGACGTGGGAGAGGACCGCGGTGATGACCGAGTCGGCCGTCACGCCCTCCATCTCGGCCTCCGGGCGAAGCTGTATGCGGTGGCGGAGCGTGGGCAGGGCGAGGGCCTTCACATCGTCGGGGATGACGTAGTCGCGGCCGGTCAGCCAGGCCCAGGCGCGGGCGGTCGCGAGGAGCGCGGTGGCGCCTCGCGGGGAGACGCCGAGGGTGAGCGACGGAGACTCGCGGGTGGCGCGGCAGATGTCGACCACGTACGCGGTGATCTCGGGGGAGACCGTGGTGGCGGCGACGGCGCGGCGGGCGGCCTCCAGGTCGGCGGCGGTCGCGACGGGGCGCACGCCGGCGGCGCGCAGGTCGCGCGGGTCGAAGCCCTCGGCGTGGCGGGTGAGGACGTCGATCTCGTCCTGCCGGGACGGCAGGGGGATCGTCAGCTTGAGGAGGAAACGGTCGAGCTGTGCCTCGGGCAGGGGGTAGGTGCCCTCGTACTCGACGGGGTTCTGGGTCGCGGCGACCAGGAACGGGTCGGGGAGGGCGCGCGGGGTGCCGTCGACGGTGACCTGGCGTTCCTCCATGGCCTCCAGCAGGGACGACTGGGTCTTCGGGGGCGTGCGGTTGATCTCGTCCGCGAGGAGGAGGTTGGTGAAGACCGGGCCGGGCTGGAAGGAGAACTCGGCGGTGCGGGCGTCGTAGACCAGGGAGCCGGTGACGTCGCTCGGCATCAGGTCAGGGGTGAACTGGACGCGCTTGGTGTCGAGTTCGAGGGCGGCGGCGAGGGAGCGGATCAGCAGGGTCTTGGCGACGCCGGGGACTCCCTCGAGGAGGACGTGGCCGCGGCAGAGCAGGGCGACGACGAGGCCGGTCACGGCGGGGTCCTGGCCGACCACGGCCTTGGCGATCTCCGCGCGCAGCGCCTCCAGGGCGGCCCGGGCGGCGGCCGGGTCGCCGGTGGGCGCGGCGTTGTCGGTGGTCGGGTCCATCATGGACGGCGTACCTGCCTTTCGAGGGCGTCGAGTTGGTCGGCGAGCCGGATCAGAGCCGCGTCGTCGCCGGGGGGCGGGCCGAACAGAAGCGTGTGGGGGGACGGTCCGTCGCCGTCGAGGCGGGCGGACAGCGCGGGGAGCAGGGCCTCGGGCGAGTGCGCCTGGGTGCCGGGGACGCCGACGAGGGGGGCGAGGCGGATGCGGGTGGCGGAGCGCAGAGCGAGGGCGGCGCGGTCGCGGGCGTCGGCCTTGCGGTAGAGGCGGGCGCGGCCTTCGACGGTCTCGGAGGCGCGGATCGCCACGGGGAGTTTCTCGGGCACGAGGGGGCCGAGCCGGCGTGCCCGCCACAGGGCTGCCAGGGCGGCTGCGACGAACAGCTGGAGGGTGCCCCAGAGCCAGCCGGAGGGGAGGAGGTCCAAGAAGCTCTTCTCGTCCTCGGTCCCGGCGGTGGCGTCGGCGGGCGTGGGGAGGTACCAGACGAGATGAGGGCGGGAGCCGAGGAGCTGGAGCGCCAGCGAGGCGTTGCCGTGCTCGTCCAGGCGGTCGTTGTAGAGGATGTCGGGGGCGCCGAGGAGGACGGTGTCGCCGGTGCCGGAGGGGGCGGGGAGGCGCAGCAGGGTGGCCAGGCGGTGGCTGCGGTAGCACTCGTCGGCGTCGGGGTGGGCGGAGGAGTAGCGGATGCCGCCCGTGTCGGCGCTGCCCGCGCGTACGGCGGCGGGGAGGTCGCAGCCCGGTTCGAGGGTGGAGTCGAGACTGTTGGCCGGGTCGGCCATGACGCCGGGGGCGAGGCGCTCCACGGAGGTGATGCCGGAGGCGACCAGGACGGTGCGGCCGCCGGAGTCCTCGGTGGCCGCGCGCAGCCGTGTCTGCTGGCGAGGCGTCAGCAGGTCCGGCACGGCGACCAGCACGGTGGTGTCGGGTCCCGCAGCGTCGGCGGCCTCGGCGAGGGTGGTGACCACACGGGTGTCGACGCCCCGGTCGGCGAGGAGTTCGGCGACGGCGCGGCTGCCGAGGGGGTCGGCGGAGCGCGGGTCGAGCCGGCCGTGCCGTGCGTCGGAGCGGACGACGGCGATGGCGACGGCCGCGACGACGAGCAGCACCAGCGCGAGGGCGACGCCCCGGCCGCGGGTCCACACCTGGCGGGCGGTGGGGGAGGCCGAGGTGGGCGGCGAGGTGACCTCGGTCGTCATCCGGCGGCTCCCTGGCGGGCGTCGGGGTGGGCGCCGCCGCTGCCGGCGAGGGCGGGCTTGGCGCGCTCCAGGTCGCCGTCGAGGGCGGCGAGCCCGCGGTACGTGTCCTCGGAGGCGGTCCGGCCGCCGTACGTGACGTCGTCGAAGTCGCGGGCGGCGGTGCGCAGCCGGTCGCCGTGGGCGGGCAGGGCGCGGCCGGCCTCGGCGGCTGCCTCGTCGGCGGTGCGGCCAGGGCGGGGGTCGAGGAGGGCGCGTTCCTCCAGGGCGCGGACGACGGCTCGCATGCGTTCCTGGACGGCCTGGTTCCAGTGGCCCTGGGCGGCGTGCGCCTCGGCGGCGGCGCGGTGTTCGGCGGCGCTGCGGGGGCGGTCGTCGAACAGGGCGGGGGCGGTGACCGGGCGGCGGCGCGGGACGCCGAGGCGCCACCACAGGGCGGCCCCGACGGCGAGGGCGGCGACGACGATGACGACCAGGCCGAGCGCGCCGCCGGGTGTGGCGGTGGACGCGGCGCCGAGCAGGTCGTCGACCCAGTCCCAGAAGGCCTCGAGCGCCCGCTGGAGCCAGCTGGGGTCGTTCTCGTGGTACATCTGCTTCGACAGCTCGCGCCGCGCCGCCTCCCGCGCGGGGTCGCGCGGGAGGGTGACGGGCGGTTCGTCGTCGCCGCGCGCGAGCAGGCGTACGGCGGTGTCGGCTGCCGACGGCAGGGCCGGTACGGCCTGGAGAACTCCCCCCGGGACGGTCACCGCATCAGCTCCCGCCGGTGGCGCCGGGGCCCTGGACGCCCGCGGCGCGCGCCAGTTCGAGGTCGAGGGCCTCGCGGCGGATGCGCTGGTCGATGTAGAGGAGCACGGTGACGCCGGCGGTGATCGGGAACGTGATCATGGAGCCGATCACCGAGCCGATGCCGCTGATGATCAGGAACGTCCAGCCGATGTCCCCGCCGGCGGTGTTCAGGAAGCCGGTGACGCCGTCGCCGCTGAACGCGGCGGCTAGGAACGTGAAGGGGATGACGATGATCGCCGCGACGACGTAGGCGATGATCGCGGCGAGCAGCTGGATGCCGAAGACCCGCCACCAGGAGCCGCGCACCAGCCGGGCGGAGCGGCGCATCGCGGTGACGATGCCCTGCTTCTCCAGCATCAGCGCGGGGGAGGCCAGCGAGAGGCGGACCATGAGCCAGGCGGCGAACACGGCCGCGGCGAGCAGGCCCAGCAGGGTCAGTCCGAAGCCGACCTCGGCGCCGGCGGAGACGCTGACGAGGATGCCGGGCAGCGCGCCGACGGCGGCGATGGCCACCGCGATGAGCCCGAGCAGGAGGATCAGACCGAACAGCTTGAGGACCTGCGGGCGGGCGTCGCGCCAGGCCTCGCCGGTGGTCACCGGGCGGCCGAGGACGGCGCGGCTGGTGACGGTGGTGAGCAGGGCGGTCGCCGCGACCGTGCCGATCAGCGTGATGCCGTAGAGCGCGGCGGAGCTGAGCAGCAGGTCGCCCATGACGTCGGTGAGTTCGCCGAGGGTGGCGCTCGGGTCGTCGAGCACCTCGGTGTTGGCGTCGTCGAGGACGAAGCCCTGCAGCAGGACCGCGGCGATCTCGGTGAGGACGGCGAGGGTCAGCGAGATGCCGAGGACCGTACGCCAGTAGGTGCGCATGGTCGACACGGCGCCGTCGAGGAGTTCGCCGACGCCGAGGGGGCGCAGCGGGATGACGCCGGGCTTCGCCGCGGGCGGGGGTCCTCCCCAGCCGCTGCCCCAGGGCGCCTGGCCGCCGGGTCCGCCGGGCGGCGGGGTGCCCCAGCCGGGGCCGGGGGGCGGCGGAGGCGCCTGACCGGGGCCGCCCGCACCGGGGGTGCCGGTGGGCGCGGACCACTGGGCGGCCGGGGGCTGGTCCTTGGACCACTTCACGCCCGGCTCCCGCGGGGCGTCACCCGACTGCCGCGGCCGGTCGGCGGACTGCTCGGGGCCGGGACGGCCGTCGGACCCGGCAGGCCCGGACGCGTCCGGTTCCCGCCCGTCGGACGGGGCGGATCCGGGCGAGGCCCAGCCCGGAGTGTCGTTCATCGTCGCTCCTTCACGGTGCCCGGCCGCGGTCGCGGTGGCGGCTCGGGCAGCCATCGTGCCATGCGGTGCTTTCCGGTGGACCCGCCGAGGTCGGGGCTCCTCGCCTTCTATTGTCCGCGTGACAGGGGGCAGACTGGCGGCATGGCTGATCAGTACGCGCACAGCGGCGACAACAAGCGGCCGACCGGGATGCCGGCACTGCGCTGGGAGGAGCCTCCCGAAGGCCCGGTGCTGGTCCTGCTCGACCAGACGCGGCTCCCGGCCGAGGAGGTCGAGCTGGTCTGCACGGACGCGCCCGCACTGGTGGAGGCGATCCGTTCGCTCGCCGTGCGCGGCGCCCCCCTGCTGGGTGTCGCGGGCGCGTACGGTGTCGCGCTCGCGGCCGTGCGGGGCTACGACGTGGACGACGCGGCGGCGGCCCTGGAGAGCGCCCGGCCCACGGCGGTGAACCTGGCGGTCGGGGTGCGGCGGGCGCACTCCGCGTACCGGGCGGTGGTGGACGGCGGCGGCGACCCGCGGCAGGCGGCCGGGGCGGCGCTGGCCGCCGCGCGGCAGCTGCACCAGGAGGACGCCGAGGCCAGTGCGAGGATGGCGGTGCACGGGCTGGCGCTCCTCGACGAGCTGATGCCCGGCGGCGGGCACCGGATCCTCACCCACTGCAACACCGGTTCGCTGGTGTCGGGCGGCGAGGGGACGGCGTTCGCGGTGGCGCTCGCGGCGCACCGGGCGGGGCGGCTGCGGCGCCTGTGGGTGGACGAAACGCGTCCGTTGCTGCAAGGTGCTCGCCTGACGGCGTACGAGGCGGCCCGCAGCGGCATGGCGTACACCCTGCTCACCGACAACGCGGCGGGATCGCTGTTCGCGGCGGGCGAGGTGGACGCGGTGCTGGTCGGCGCGGACCGCATCGCGGCCGACGGTTCGGTGGCGAACAAGGTGGGGAGCTATCCGCTCGCGGTGCTCGCGCGGTACCACCATGTGCCGTTCATCGTGGTGGCTCCGGTGACGACGGTGGATCCCTCGACGCCGGACGGGGCGTCCATCGAGGTGGAACAGCGTCCCGGCCATGAGGTGACAGAGATCACGGCGCCGCAGGTGCCGGTGGCCGGAGCGGAGGCGGGAGGCGGTATTCCGGTGGCCCCCTTGGGGACGACCGCGTACAACCCGGCGTTCGACGTGACACCGCCGGAGCTGGTGACGGCCGTCGTCACCGAAGAGGGCGTCGTTTCGCCCGTGACCACCGAGGCTCTGGCCGCCCTGTGTGCCAGGTCACGCCAGGTAACGATTAGCTAATGGGATGATGTCGTTTATGAAGGGACGAGTCCTTGTCGTCGACGACGACAGCGCACTGGCCGAGATGCTCGGCATCGTGCTGCGCGGTGAAGGTTTTGAGCCGTCTTTCGTAGCCGACGGCGACAAGGCGCTGGCCGCTTTCCGTGAGACCAAGCCGGATCTGGTCCTGCTGGACCTGATGCTCCCCGGCCGTGACGGCATCGAGGTCTGCCGCCTGATCAGGGCGGAGTCCGGGGTGCCGATCGTGATGCTCACGGCGAAGAGCGACACCGTCGACGTGGTGGTGGGCCTGGAGTCCGGGGCCGACGACTACATCGTCAAGCCGTTCAAGCCGAAGGAGCTGGTCGCCCGGATCCGTGCACGGCTGCGCAGGTCCGAGGAGCCGGCGCCGGAGCAGCTCGCCATCGGCGACCTGGTGATCGACGTGGCCGGTCACTCCGTGAAGCGGGACGGGCAGTCCATCGCCCTGACGCCGCTGGAGTTCGACCTGCTGGTCGCCCTCGCGCGCAAGCCGTGGCAGGTGTTCACGCGTGAGGTGCTGCTGGAGCAGGTGTGGGGCTACCGCCACGCGGCGGACACCCGCCTGGTCAACGTCCATGTGCAGCGGCTGCGCTCCAAGGTCGAGAAGGACCCGGAGAAGCCCGAGATCGTGGTGACCGTCCGAGGTGTCGGATACAAGGCAGGACCGAGCTGACATGTCCGGTGACAGTGCCGCTTCGGCGCCCGGCCGGTCCGGGGGCCGTCCGGAGCGGCCTGTCGGCCGGGGGACGGCCGCCTCCCGCTGGCGCCACCTCTTCGACGGCGACCTGCTCCAGGGCGGTGTCCAGGGCAGCCCGGTCGTCCGCCTGGTCATGCGCTGGGTGCGGCGCCCGCTGCTGCCCGTCATGCGGTTGTGGCGGCGCAACATCCAGCTCAAGGTCGTCGTCACGACGCTGCTGATGTCGCTGGGCGTCGTGCTGCTGCTGGGCTTCGTCGTCATCGGCCAGGTGCGCAACGGCCTGCTCGACGCCAAGGTGAAGGCGTCGCAGAGTCAGGCCACGGGCGGTTTCGCCGTGGCCAAGCAGCAGGCCGAGCAGGCCGGGAGCGTCACCGACGAGGAGGGTCCCGCACCCGACGGCCGCCCCTCGCAGAGCGTCATCCAGTGGATGAGCGACCTCGTCGCCTCGCTGTCCAGCGGCGGCCAGGGCGCCTTCGACGTGGTGACCCTGCCCTCCGGCGGCGACAGCGGCAGCGGGCGCGGACCGCGTGCCTCCGGCGGGGTCAACCCGGCCGCCAGCGTCCCCGCGGCGCTCCGCGAGCGCATCGACACCGGCACCGGGGCCGCGCAGAGCTACACGCGCATCGTCTACGCGGAGAAGGCCAAGGAGTCCCAGCCGGCCCTCGTCATCGGCAAGCAGGTCAACGACCCCAACGGCGACCCGTACCAGCTGTACTACCTCTTCCCGCTCACCCAGGAGGAGAAGTCGCTGAGCCTGGTCAAGGGCACCCTGGCGACCGCCGGGCTGTTCGTGGTCGTGCTGCTCGGGGCGATCGCCTGGCTCGTGGTGCGGCAGGTGGTCACGCCGGTCCGGATGGCCGCCGGGATCGCCGAACGGCTGTCGGCGGGGCGGCTCCAGGAGCGCATGAAGGTCACCGGCGAGGACGACATCGCCCGTCTCGGCGAGGCCTTCAACAAGATGGCGCAGAACCTCCAGCTCAAGATCAGCCAGCTCGAGGACCTGTCACGGATGCAGCGCCGGTTCGTGTCGGACGTGTCGCACGAGCTGCGTACCCCGCTGACCACCGTGCGGATGGCCGCCGACGTCATCCACGAGGCGCGCGAGGACTTCGACCCCGTGACCGCGCGGTCGGCCGAGCTGCTCGCCGACCAGCTCGACCGGTTCGAGTCGCTGCTCGCCGACCTGCTGGAGATCAGCCGCTTCGACGCGGGCGCGGCGGCCCTGGAGGCGGAGCCGATCGACCTGCGCGAGGTGGTCCGTCGCGTGGTGACCGGCGCGGAGCCGCTCGCCGAGCGCAAGGGCACCACCATCAAGGTCGTCGGCGACCAGCAGCCCGTGGTCGCCGAGGCCGACGCGCGGCGCGTGGAGCGGGTGCTGCGCAACCTCGTCGTCAACGCCGTCGAGCACGGCGAGGGCAGGGACGTCGTCGTCAAGCTGGCCGCCGCGGGAGGGGCCGTGGCGGTCGCCGTGCGCGACTACGGCGTCGGGCTCAAGCCCGGCGAGGCCACGCGCGTGTTCAGCCGTTTCTGGCGGGCCGACCCGGCCCGCGCCCGCACCACGGGCGGTACGGGCCTGGGCCTTTCCATCGCCCTGGAGGACGCCCGGCTGCACGGCGGCTGGCTCCAGGCGTGGGGCGAGCCGGGCGGCGGCTCGCAGTTCCGGCTGACGCTGCCCAGGACGGCGGACGAGCCGCTGCGCGGGTCTCCGATACCCCTGGAACCCAAGGACTCACGGCGCAACCGGGGCCTCGACGACGCGGGACTGCCGCGCGGCGGCGACGGCGAGAAGCGCGCCACGGTGCCGGTGAACCGGCCGGGTGCCGACGACCCGGCGCAGTCCGCACGCGACCCGCTGGGCCTCAGGCCCGCGGCCTCGGCGCCCACGGCCGATCCCACCGCCCTGCCCGGCAGCGGCGCGCGCGTGGTGGCCCGCTCGGGCAGCACGCGGATGACGCCGGGCACGGCGCCCGGCGTGAACGGCGGGACGGACGAGGCCCCGGGCGGCGCGGACCGGCCGGCGGCCGACGGTGAGGGCGGGGACGGCGCACCGCGCGGTGCGGAGAAGGACGGGGAGGCGACGCGTGGGCGGTGAGCGTGTGAGGCGCGGGCGGGGGACACCGGCCAGGGCAGCGGTGTACGCCGCCTGCGGGGCGGTCCTGCTGGCCGGGTGCGCCTCGATGCCGGACAGCGGCGACCTGCGCGGGGTGGAGTCCACGCCGCGCCAGGACTCGCAGGTGCGGGTGTACGCCGTGCCGCCGAGCGACGACGCCACTCCCACCCAGATCGTCCAGGGCTTCCTGGAGGCGCTGACCAGCGACGACGCCGACTACAAGACCGCGCGCCAGTACCTGACCCCCGAGGCGTCCAAGTACTGGCGGCCGGAGCAGTCCACCACCGTGCTGTCCGACGGGCCCGGCGCGCGCGCCGACCGGGAGCCCCGCGAGGACAGCACCGCCCTGACGTACACGCTGACCGGCACAAAGTTCGCCACCGTGGACGCGCAGCAGGCGTACGCGCCCTCCTCCGGCCACTACAGCGAGCTCGTGCGGCTGGTGAAGGACGACAAGAGCGGCCAATGGCGCATCGACGCGGTGCCGCAGGGCGTCGTCATGGGCAAGTCGGACTTCCAGCGCAACTACACGTCCTTCAACAAGTACTACTTCGCCTCGAACGTGGACGTGGACGGGTCGTCGCTGCCGATGGCCGTCGCCGACCCCGTGTACGTGCGCCGGCACGTCGACCCCACGACGCGAATGGTGCGCTCGCTGCTCTCCGGCCCGACGAGCTGGCTCGACCCCGTCGTCCGGTCGAGCTTCCCGACCGGCATCCGGCTGCGGAAGGGCGCGGGGCCGCTCACCCCGGACGACCGGGGCAAGCTCACCGTGCCGCTCAACGACCGGGCGTCCGACGTCGGCACCGGCCGCTGCGAGGAGATGGCCGCCCAGCTGCTGTTCACGCTGCGCGACCTCAGCCCCGCGGTGGAGGAGGTCGAACTGCGGGCCGACGGCGGGCAGCTGTGCTCGCTCACCCAGGACGGCGCCGAGACCGTGGCCACCCGGGGCGCGCTCAACCAGCCCGACCACCTGTACTACCTCGACGGCAAGGACAAGCTCGTCCGGGTCGCCGCCGGCAGCCGCAGCCCCGACCCCGAACCGGCGCCCGGCGCGCTCGGACAGGGCGAGCAGCGCCTGCGGTCGGTGGCGGTCGCGCGGGACGAGCGCACGGCGGCCGGTGTCGGTCTCAACGGCCAGGACCTGTTCGTCTCCGCGCTGGCGCAGGGCGCCCCCCTCGGCGAGCCGGTGCTGCGCAGCCAGGGCAAGACCGAGCAGGACCGGCTGACCCCGCCGAGCTGGGACGCCCAGGGCGGGCTGTGGATCGCCGACCGCGACCCCGCCCGCCCCGGCCTCTACCTGCTGGAGGAGGGCGCGGGCCGGCCGCTCCAGGTGCGTACGCCGGGCCTGGAGGGGCGGATCCAGGCGGTGCGGGTGGCCGCCGACGGGGTGCGGATCGGTCTCGTCGTGGAGAACGGCGACCAACGGTCGCTGCTCATCGGCCGGATCGAGCGCAGCGGCCCGGACGAGGCCGGGTCGGGCGAGCAGCCCACGGTCACCGTGGTGGAGCTGCGCTCGGCCACCCCCGAGCTGGAGCAGGTCACCGCCATGTCGTGGGCCGGGGACAGCCGGCTCGTGGTCGTGGGCCGCGAGCACGAGGGCGTGGAGCAGATGAAGTACGTCGCGGTCGACGGCTCCACTCCGGACGTGCCGTCGCCCGCCGCGCTGACCGGCGTGAAGGCGCTGACCGCCGCCGGGGACGAGAACGCGCCGCTGGTGGCGTACTCGGTGGACGGCATCGTGCGGCTGCCGTCGGGGGCGCAGTGGCAGAAGGTGGCGGAAGTGACGGAGGGGAAGGCTCCGGTCTATCCGGGTTGAGCGGGGTTCGGGCCGAGCGGGTTCGGGCTGGACGGGTGTTGGCCCTGTGGGTTCGGGCTGAGCGGGGTTCGGGCTGGGCGGGTTCGGGTGGAGCGGGGGCCGGGCTGGGCGGGTTCTAGCCCCAGCGGGTTCGGGTGGAGTGGGGTTCGGGCTGGGCGGGTCCTAGCCCGACGGGGGTCCGGGAGGAGCGGCGTTCGGGCTGGGCGGATCCCGGCCCAGTGGGTCCGGGCTGAGCGGGTCCGGGTTGACCGGCTCACGGCTCTCGCTCCCGTGTTCGAGCGGTTTCGGCCCTGGTCACACGGTTGTCCACAGGGGTGGCCGGGTGACCGGGGCGTTGGCACAGTGAGCCCATGCGGAGCTGGTGGCGGGACCTCACCGACCTGGTGCTTCCGGCCGAGTGCGGCGGATGCGCCCGGCCCCGCGCCGTGCTCTGCGACCGGTGCCGTGCGGCGCTGAGCGGCAGGACGCCACGCCGGGTGCGGCCGGCGCCCGAGCCCCGCGGACTGCCGCCCGTGCACGCGGCCGCCCCCTACGCCGACGAGGTGCGCGCCGTGCTGCTCGCGCACAAGGAGCGCGGCGCCCTGGCCCTCGCCCGGCCCCTGGGCGAGGCCCTCGCGGGCGCGGTGCGGGCGGGACTGGGAGCCCCGGCGGCGCGCGGGCGGCCCGACAGCCGTGACGGCGCGGGCAGGGCGGCATGCGCCCCCGTACTGCTCGTCCCCGTGCCGTCCGCCCGGCGGGCCGTGCGGGCGCGCGGGCACGACCCGGCGCGGCGGATCGCGTACGCGGCGGCGGGTGAGCTGCGGCGCTCGGGGGTACCCGCAGCGGTACTCGCCGCGCTGGGGCAACGGCGGCCGGTGGCCGACCAGTCGGGACTCGGCTCGAGGCAGCGGCTGGCCAACGTCGCCGGCGCCCTCGGAGTGACGCCGGGCTGCGCCCGGCTGCTGCACCGGGGCCGGGTCGTGCTGGTCGACGACCTCATGACGACCGGGGCGACCCTCGCCGAGGCGGCGCGCGCGGTCAGGTCCGCACAAGGGCTGCCCGGCCCGGAAACGGAACCGGCCGGAAAGGGGCGGGAGGCATCGAGCAATTCGCGGCCCGCGTTCGTGTACCTGGGTGAGACGTGGGAAGGGTCAGAACAACGAAGGACACCGCCGTCGGCGTGGAGCGGAGCGGACCGGCAGCCCGGCCGGACGGTGAAGGAGGCGGGCGGGAAAAGCGCCGGCGGAACGCCCGGCGTGGTGTGCGCGGCCGTCGTGGCGGCGCCGCCGGATGCGTTCGGAATACACCGAAACTGACTGAGAACTTACGTCGTTGCAGGTAATCAAAGGGTTAATTCCCCTGAATGGAGGTACGTCGCGGTAGAGGGTGACGCCATCCGTCCGCGCGAGATATGTTCGGTTGTGAGGGAAAGCCGCAGGCCACACCCTCTGATCGAAATGCGGCGGTGCGGGCCTTTTCGACTTCACCCGCACCGGTGGACTGGAGATCTCGCGCCGGGGGGAGGAGGTGGACGTCACCGAGTCCGAGGCTCCGGACGACACCGGAGCCTGGTGCAAAAGGGAGACACATCCGCAGCGAAGCGGAGTGATCCGGGAACGGAGTTCTGCGTGGACATCGTCGTCAAGGGCCGCAAGACAGAGGTGCCCGAGCGGTTCCGGAAGCACGTGGCCGAGAAGCTGAACCTGGAGAAGATCCAGAAGCTCGATGGCAAGGTGATGAGCCTCGACGTCGAGGTGTCCAAGGAGCCCAACCCCCGACAGGCCGACCGCTGTGACCGGGTGGAGATCACGCTCCGCTCCCGCGGCCCGGTGATCCGGGCGGAGGCGGCGGCGAGCGACCCGTACGCGGCGCTCGACCTGGCAGCGGAGAAGCTCGACGCCCGGCTGCGCAAGCAGCACGACAAGCGTTTCTCACGGCGCGGCGCGCGCAGGATCCCCGCCGCCGAGGTCCCCGACCACGTGCCCGGCGTGGCCACCCTCAACGGCACCGGCGCGAGCACCGCGCGGGAAGAGGAGCAGGCGGTCCCGACCAAGAAGATCGGTTCCCTGGAGGTCCAGGGCGACGGGCCGCTGGTCGTCCGCGAGAAGAACCACGTGGCCGCCCCCATGACCCTCGACCAGGCGCTCTACGAGATGGAGTTGGTCGGGCACGACTTCTACCTCTTCGTCGACTCCGAGACCAAGGAGCCCAGCGTCGTCTACCGGCGCCACGCCTACGACTACGGCGTGATCCACCTCAGGACCGACACGATGGTCACCGAGAACCACTCCCCGGAGGCGGGCGGAACCCTCGGCGGCTGACCCGCCGGGCGACAGCACAGCAGGTGCCCCTGGTGCGCGTGTGCGCCCCCAGGGGCACCGGCGTGCCACCGCCCGGCGTCCACACCGGCACCCCGGTGACGGTGCGGCATGGAATCATGGCGGCAGCGGCCCAACCGGTGGGCCGTTGCCTTGGGTTGGCGATGGTCAGGACCACAGGCCACAGCCTTCAGGGGGAGGAACGCGATGGCGGACAGCTTCGGACCGATGCGGGACGAGGATGCCGACGACGGCGTCGTCGGCATGGGCCCGGACGCGGACACTCCGCGCAAGGAGCCGATCAGAGTCCTCGTGGTGGACGACCACGCGCTGTTCCGCCGCGGTCTGGAGATCGTGCTGGCCGCCGAGGAGGACATCCAGGTCGTCGGCGAGGCCGGTGACGGCGCCGAGGCCGTGGAGAAGGCCGCCGACCTGCTGCCCGACATCGTCCTGATGGACGTGCGGATGCCCAAGCGGGGCGGCATCGAGGCCTGCACCTCCATCAAGGAGGTCGCCCCCAGCGCCAAGATCATCATGCTGACGATCAGCGACGAGGAGGCCGACCTCTACGACGCCATCAAGGCGGGCGCCACCGGCTACCTGCTCAAGGAGATCTCCACCGACGAGGTCGCCACCGCCATCCGCGCCGTCGCCGACGGGCAGTCCCAGATCAGCCCCTCCATGGCGTCGAAGCTGCTCACCGAGTTCAAGTCGATGATCCAGCGCACCGACGAGCGCCGGCTCGTCCCCGCGCCCCGGCTGACGGACCGCGAGCTGGAGGTCCTGAAACTCGTCGCCACGGGGATGAACAACCGGGACATCGCCAAGGAGTTGTTCATCTCCGAGAACACCGTGAAGAACCACGTGCGCAACATCCTGGAGAAGCTCCAGCTGCACTCCCGGATGGAGGCCGTGGTCTACGCGATGCGGGAGAAGATCCTCGAGATCCGCTGACCGGCGGACCCGCCGATCCGCCGATCCGCCGGCTCAGGCGAGCAGCCGGGCCAGCTCCGCCGTGAGCGGCTCACGCAGCTCCGGCGCGTCCACCCGCTCCACACGGACGTCCGTGCAGCCGACCCAGCCCGCCGCCTCCACCAGCGCCTGCGCCACCTGCGGCACCGCCTTACGGCCGTCCAGCGTGACCTGCTTGGCGACCAGCGCGCGGCCCTCGCGCGCCGGGTCCACGCGGCCCACCAGCCGCCCGCCCGCCAGCACCGGCATCGCGAAGTAGCCGTGGACACGCTTGGGTTTGGGGACGTACGCCTCCAGGCGGTGGGTGAAGCCGAACATCCGCTCCGTGCGCGCCCGCTCCCAGATCAGGGAGTCGAACGGCGACAGCAGCGTCGTGCGGTGCCGCCCGCGCGGCGGCGTGGCCAGGGCCTCCGGGTCCGCCCAGGCCGGCTTGGACCAGCCCTCGACCGTGACGGGCACCAGCCCCGAGTCGGCGATCACCGCGTCGACCTGCTCGCCCTTCAGCCGGTGGTAGTCAGCGATGTCCGCGCGGGTGCCCACGCCCAGCGCCCGTCCGGCCAGCCCCACCAGGCGGCGCAGGCACTCCTCGTCCGAGGGCTCCTCGGCCAGCAGCGCGGCCGGCACGGCCCGCTCGGCCAGGTCGTAGACCCGCTTCCAGCCGCGCCGCTCCACGCACACCACCTCGCCGTACATCAGGGCGCGCTCCACGGCGACCTTGGTGCCGGACCAGTCCCACCACTCGCTGGTGCGCTTCGCGCCGCCCAACTCCGTGGCGGTCAGCGGCCCTTCGGTGCGCAGTTGCTTGACGACCTGGTCGTACACGCCGTCGGGCAGCTCGTGGTTCCAGTGCGGGCGGGCGCGGTAGGCGCGGCGGCGGAAGGCGAAGTGCGGCCACTCCTCGACGGGGAGGATGCAGGCGGCGTGCGACCAGTACTCGAACGTGTGCGCAGGTTGGTCGCCCTGCTTCCAGTACGCCTCCTCCACCGTGCGGCGGCCCACGGCGCCGAGACGGGCGTAGGGGATCAGCTCGTGCGAGCGGGCGAGGACGGAGATCGTGTCCAGCTGCACCGCGCCGAGGTGGCGCAGGACGCCGCGCACACCGGCGCGGCGGTCGGGGGCGCCGAGGAGTCCCTGGGCCCGCAGGGCGATGCGGCGGGCCTCGTCGGCCGAGAGTTCCGTGGTCGGACGCGGCAGGGTCGTCATAGGTCCGCACCCTAGAGGGCCCCACTGACAACGGCGGGCGCCCCGCACGGCACGGACGTCAGCCGCGGGCGGGCACGTACGGGGTGGTGGACGGAAGGCCCAGGTCGGAGGGGAGCAGGGAGCCCACCCAGCCGTCCCGCAGCACCCCCTTGTTGACGAGCGAGGAGCGCAGCACGCCCTCGATCGTGAAGCCGGCCCGCTCGGCGACCGCGCGGGAGGCCGTGTTGCCGACCTCGGCGCGCCACTCCACGCGGTCGATGGACATCCGGGTGAAGGCCCAGCGGCACGCGGCCACGGTGGCCTCGGTGATGTAGCCGTTGCCGCGGTGCTCCTTCGCGCTCCAGAAGCCGACCTCGCCCGTCGCGAACGACCGCAGGGTGATGCCGAGCATGCCCGTCAGCTCCCCGGCGGGCAGGAAGACGCCGAAGGTGAACATCGTGCCGTTCGCCCAGCCGTCCGGGGCGATCTGCTCCGTGAAACCACGCGCGTGCTCGGGGAGGTACGGCGAAGGGATCGTGGTCCACCGCTGGATGTCCGGGTCCTGGCAGATCCGGTACACGGTGTCGGTGTCCTGCGGGCCGACGGTGCGCAGCAGCAGACGGTCGGTGACGAGCGTGACGGGTTCCATCGGGCGATTCTGCGCACGTCGCCCCGGCGGACGCCATCCCTCCGGCAGGGGGCGGACCGATGATCACCCTGCGTGCGATTCGCCCTACGCGTGCGGCACCATCCGGGCGCCCGGGACGTTGTCCGTGTAGCAGCCGTGCCACGGTTCGGCTGCGGTGGACGGTCACCGCCCCGGCAGGCCTCCCGGCGCGACGGGGTCCTCGCATACGATGGCCGTTGCTCAGTCAGTGAAACGGAAACCGACCGTCCCAGGCCCGACCGGCAAGGAGACCAACCCCCGTGTCCGTCCTCTCGAAGATCATGCGTGCAGGCGAAGGCAAAATCCTGCGCAAGCTGCACCGCATCGCGGACCAGGTCAACTCCATCGAAGAGGACTTCGAAGGCCTCTCCGACGCCGAGCTGCGGGCCCTCACCGATGAGTACAAGCAGCGCTACGCCGACGGTGAGAGCCTGGACGACCTGCTGCCCGAGGCCTTCGCCACGGTGCGCGAAGCCGCCCGGCGCGTGCTGGGCCAGCGCCACTACGACGTCCAGATCATGGGCGGCGCGGCCTTGCACATGGGTTACGTGGCGGAAATGAAGACCGGTGAGGGCAAGACCCTCGTCGGCACGCTCCCCGCCTACCTCAACGCCCTGTCCGGCGAGGGCGTCCACATCATCACGGTCAACGACTACCTGGCCGAGCGTGACTCGGAGATGATGGGCCGCGTCCACCGCTTCCTGGGCCTGGAGGTCGGCTGCATCCTCGCCAACATGACGCCGGCCCAGCGCCGCGCCCAGTACGCGTGCGACATCACCTACGGCACGAACAACGAGTTCGGCTTCGACTACCTGCGCGACAACATGGCGTGGTCGAAGGACGAGCTGGTGCAGCGCGGACACAACTTCGCCATCGTCGACGAGGTCGACTCCATCCTCATCGACGAGGCCCGTACGCCGCTGATCATCTCCGGCCCCGCCGACCAGGCCACCAAGTGGTACGGCGACTTCGCCAAGCTGGTCAAGCGCCTCAAGCGCGGCGAGGCCGGCCAGCCGCTGAAGGGCATCGAGGAGACCGGCGACTACGACGTCGACGAGAAGAAGCGCACGGTCGCCATTCACGAGGCGGGCGTCGCCAAGGTCGAGGACTGGCTCGGCATCGACAACCTGTACGAGTCGGTGAACACGCCGCTCGTGGGCTACCTGAACAACGCCATCAAGGCGAAGGAGCTCTTCAAGAAGGACAAGGACTACGTCATCATCGACGACGAAGTCATGATCGTCGACGAGCACACCGGACGTATCCTCGCCGGCCGCCGGTACAACGAGGGCATGCACCAGGCCATCGAGGCCAAGGAGGGCGTGCCGATCAAGGACGAGAACCAGACGCTCGCCACGATCACGCTGCAGAACTTCTTCCGCCTCTACAAGCGCCACGACCACAACGGCAAGGAGATGCCGGGGCTGTCCGGCATGACCGGTACGGCGATGACCGAGGCCGCCGAGTTCCACCAGATCTACAAGCTCGGCGTGGTGCCCATCCCGACCAACCGGCCGATGGTCCGCAAGGACCAGTCGGACCTGATCTACCGCACCGAGGTCGCCAAGTTCGAGGCGGTCGTCGACGACATCGAGGAGAAGCACCGCAAGGGGCAGCCGATCCTCGTCGGCACCACCTCGGTCGAGAAGTCCGAGTACCTGTCGCAGCAGCTCAGCAAGCGGGGCATCCAGCACGAGGTGCTGAACGCCAAGCACCACGAGCGTGAGGCGCAGATCGTCGCCCAGGCCGGCCGCCGCGGCGCCGTCACGGTCGCCACGAACATGGCCGGCCGTGGTACGGACATCAAGCTCGGCGGCAACCCCGAGGACCTCGCGGAGGCGGAGCTGCGGCAGCGCGGCCTCGACCCCGAGGAGCACATCGAGGAGTGGGCCGCGGCCCTGCCGGAGGCGCTGGCGCGCGCCGAGGAGGCCGTGAAGGCCGAGAAGGACGAGGTCGAGAAGCTCGGCGGCCTCTACGTCCTCGGTACCGAGCGGCACGAGTCGCGGCGTATCGACAACCAGCTGCGCGGTCGTTCCGGCCGTCAGGGCGACCCGGGCGAGTCCCGCTTCTACCTGTCGCTCGGCGACGACCTGATGCGGCTGTTCAAGGCGCAGATGGTCGAGCGCGTGATGTCCATGGCGAACGTGCCGGACGACGTGCCGATCGAGAACAAGATGGTCACCCGTGCGATCGCGTCCGCGCAGTCGCAGGTGGAGACGCAGAACTTCGAGACGCGTAAGAACGTCCTGAAGTACGACGAGGTGCTCAACCGGCAGCGCGAGGTCATCTACGGCGAGCGCCGCCGCGTCCTGGAGGGCGAGGACCTGCAGGAGCAGATCCACCACTTCATGGACGACACGATCGACGCGTACGTCCAGGCGGAGACCGCCGAGGGCTTCCCCGAGGACTGGGACCTCGACCGGCTGTGGGGCGCGTTCAAGCAGCTCTACCCGGTGAGCGTCTCCATCGAGGAGCTGGAGGAGGCGGCCGGCGACCGTGCCGGTCTGACCGCCGAGTTCATCTCCGAGTCCATCAAGGACGACATCCGCGCCCAGTACGAGGCGCGCGAGGCGCAGCTCGGCTCCGAGATCATGCGCGAGCTGGAGCGGCGGGTCGTGCTGTCGGTGCTGGACCGCAAGTGGCGCGAGCACCTCTACGAGATGGACTACCTCCAGGAGGGCATCGGCCTGCGCGCGATGGCCCAGAAGGACCCGCTGGTCGAGTACCAGCGCGAGGGCTTCGACATGTTCAGCGCGATGATGGACGGCATCAAGGAGGAGTCCGTCGGCTACCTGTTCAACCTGGAGGTCCAGGTCGAGCAGCAGGTCGAGGAGGTGCCGGTCGAGGACGTCAAGCCGACCGCCGACCTGGAGAAGCAGGACGCGGTGCCGGCGCAGGCGCGGCCGGAGATCCGCGCGAAGGGGCTGGACGCCCCGCAGCGGCGGAACCTCCACTTCTCCGCTCCCACGGTGGACGGCGAGGGCGGCACCATCGAGGGCGAGCTGGCCACCGACGACGAGCCGGTGCGCTCCTCCGCGGACGGCCTGACCCGCGCGGAGCGCCGGAAGCAGGCGCGGGGCGGGCGTCGCCGCAAGAAGTGACGTCGCCGCACCGACGGAACTGTCGGCACTGACGGCCGGGGCCGGGCACCTGAGGGTGTCCGGCCCCGGCCGTTGTGCGGGGTCGTCAGCGGGGGCCGCCCAGCTCGACGGCGGTGCAGCGCCAGCGGAGGTCCCGGCCCCGCTCCAGCCGGAACGCCATGGCGCGGAGCCTGTCCCCGGCGCCGATCCGCGCGAACGCCTCGATGGCGCCCTCCCGCGGCACGAACCAGCCGATGTCCCGCACCACGGGCCGCGCCCCACGCGTCCGCAGGGGCCCGCGCTCGGCGAGCCGGATCAGCTCGTCGTAGGCCTGTCCGGCACTGTGCCGCAACATCGCGTGTACGGGGCGCTGCCCGCTGAGCACGGCGACGAGCAGTTCCGCGAAGCGGTCGGTGGGCCGAGGCTGCGGGACGCCCCGGGGCATCCCGCCCGGCCGGGCGGACGCGGTGCCGTCCGGTGCCGTGCGCGGGGCCCCGGGCGGCGTTCCGCCCGCCGGCCGGCCGTGGTCGGCGGGCGCGCCGACGGGCGCTGTGCCCGGGCTCCGGAGCCTCCTGCCCGACGGCACTCGGGTCCCGTTGGCGACCGCCGTGCCATCGGCCCTCCGGCCGGGTGCGCCCATGGCCGTGCCCGCGGCCGCCCCGTTCAGGCGCTCGGGCGGCGTGCTCGAAGAGCCGCCCCGGCTGCCCGACGCCGAGCCGTCCGTCCTTCGCCCGGCGCCGGCCGGGGTGTGCGGAGGCGGCGCCGCCGGTGCCGTTCCCGGGCCGGGGGCCGCGCGGCCCACTGGGCGGGATCCCGCGTCTGCGGACACCGCGCTCAGGTGCTCAGGCGGCGCGGCGGACGGTGCCCCGGGCTCTGAGCCCGCGCGGCCGCCGCGCGTCGGTGCTCGGCCCGCCGGACGGTTGTCCGTCGGGCGGGTGCGGCGTCGCGGCGTGTTCCTGGGGCGGCCCGCGTCGGGGGAAGGGGACACGGAGGTGCTCGTCGTGGGGACGCGTGGGGGGACCGCTGCGGGGGAGCGGCGTGGTGTTCTGCTCATGACCTTGTGCACGAGGGCCCCGTTCTGAAGGCCGGGCCGGCGGGGGGAGCCGGGTACCGGGCAGTAACTTCGTGACGGGGATCTTGTACGGGGACGTGTGGGGGCGGGGCAAGGAGGGGCGGGGGTGCGGGGAGTGCGGTGGGAAGTTCACTTATCCGGGTGGTCCGCCGCCGGACGAGCCCTTGTTCACGCGGGTGGGGCGGGTGAATCCGTGGACCCGGGGTGACGGTCCCGGAGGGGGCGGCGAGGGCTCGAAGGGGGACGGGCGCGACGTATTCTGAGACCTTGCCGAAGAAGTGACCCGAGCTGACGAAAGCGGCCGACCATGCGCGTCTACGTCCCCCTCACCCTCCCCGGGCTCGCCGAGGCGCACAGGACGGGGCAGCTGGGCGAAGGGCCGTTCACCGCGTACGCCGTGACGCCCGCGCTGCGCGAGTGGTACCTCTCCGACGACATCGAGGAGCTGGAGTACGCCGCGCTCGGCCGCGCCGCGCTGGCCTCCCTGCGTCTCCTCGCCGCCGACCCCGCCGCGCCGCGCCGCCGGGTGGTGGTCGCCGTGGACGTGGCCGACGGCGCCGCCTCCGCCGACCCCGGCCGGGGCCCGGAGCGGGACGCGCTGGGCGAGGTGCGCCTCGCCGGGCCCGTACGCCTGGCGAAGGCGGCCGCCGTGCACGTGGACGCGGAGGACGCCGAGGAGGACGTGGCGGCCGCCGCACGGGCGCTGGACGCGGCGGACGAGGGCGACGACGACGCGCGGTCCGTCGTGGACGGCGCGGAGGACCACGAGCTGCTGTGGTTCGCGACGCAGGAGGTCCCGCAGCTCGTCGCCTGACGGCCCGGGTAGGTTTTCCACATGGGGACGCACACGGACGCGCACATCGTCTGGGACTGGAACGGCACGCTCTTCCACGACGTCGACGCGGTCATCGGGGCGACGAACGCGGCCTTCGCCGAGCTGGGACTCGCGCCCATCACGCTGGAGCGGTACCGGGAGCTGTACTGCGTGCCGGTGCCGCGCTTCTACGAGCGGCTGATGGGCCGGCTGCCCAGCCAGGCCGAGTGGGAGGTCATGGACGCCGTCTTCCACCGCCACTACACCGAGCACCGGGTGCGCTGCGGCCTCGCCGACGGCGTGGAGGACCTGCTCACGGGGTGGGTGGCGGCGGGCCGCAGCCAGTCGATCCTCAGCATGTACGGGCACGAGGAGCTGGTCCCGCTGGTGGAGGACTTCGGGATCTCCTCCCACTTCATACGCGTCGACGGCCGCACAGGACCCTCCGGCGGCAGCAAGGCGGAGCACATGGTGCGCCACCTGGACGCGCTGCGCGGCACGGTGGACCCGCGGCGCACGGTGGTCATCGGCGACGCGGCCGACGACGCGCTGGCCGCGCTCCACGTGGGCGCGCACGCCGTGCTGTGGACCGGCGGCTCGCACGGCCGGGCCGGCCTGGAGGCGGTCGGGGTTCCGGTGGTCGACAGCCTGAGCGAGGCCGTGGCGGAGGCGGAACGCCTGGCGGTCTCCGGCTGACGTGAGGAGCCCGCCGCACTGTGCGAAACGTCAAAGTTCGCCCCCCGGTTTTGTACACATACGGCTCATGACGGGGCCCCTCCGGAGAGCGATAGCCTAGGCAGCGTGATCAGCGCGATAGCTCGCGGGGACCGTGGCGTCCCCGCTGTGCGCCCGGCGAGCACGGAGGACATCCGTGACCGGGTGGCGACCGCTGATCCTCGCGGGCGGCACGGGACGCGGCGCACCACAGGGGGGCCGACGTCACGGAGAGCCACGTCACACCCGTCGGACGCACTCAATTCCGCCGAGAAGCCCCCGCTCCTCTCACCCTGCGGCATACCGTCGGCACAGACCGGACACCCCGTGTCGTACCGCCGCACCTCAGGGTCGGAGACCGTACTTCCTTCTACGTCACGCAACGGCGCGCGACAGGAGCCAGAGGACCATGCAGACCAAGCTGGACGAAGCCAAGGCCGAGCTGCTCGATCGGGCCGCCCGGGTAGCTGAGAACAGCCCGGCCGGGGGGAAACTGCCGACTGGGACCGCGGAGGGGGACACACCCGACCGGGATGCCGTCCTCGCGTTCCTCCAGCGCTACTACCTGCACACCGCCCCGGAAGACCTCACCGACCGCGACCCGGTCGACATCTTCGGTGCCGCAGTCTCGCACCGGCGGCTCGCCGAGAACCGCCCGCAGGGCACGGCGAACGTCCGGGTGCACACCCCGACCGTCGAGGAGAACGGCTGGACCTGCAGCCACTCCGTCGTCGAGGTCGTCACCGACGACATGCCCTTCCTCGTCGACTCCGTCACCAACGAGCTGACCCGCCAGGGCCGCGGCATCCACGTGGTGATCCACCCGCAGTTCGTGGTCCGCCGGGACGTCACCGGCAAGCTGATCGAGGTCCTCTCCGACCCGGTGAGCGGCGATCTCCCGCAGGACGTCCGCGATCTGCCGCACGACGCGCACGTCGAGTCCTGGATCCACGTGGAGATCGACCGCGAGACCGACCGCGGCGACCTCAAGCAGATCACCGCCGACCTGCTGCGGATCCTCTCCGACGTCCGCGAGGCCGTCGAGGACTGGGGCAAGATGCGCCAGGCCGCCACCTCGCTGGCCGACGCGCTGCCCGACGAGCCCGTCCCCACCGACCTGCCCCCGCTGCAGGTCGAGGAGGCCCGCGAGCTGCTCCACTGGCTCGCCGACGACCACTTCACCTTCCTCGGCTACCGCGAGTACGAGCTGCGCGCCGACGACTCGCTGGCCGCCGTGCCCGGCACCGGCCTCGGCATCCTGCGTTCCGACCCGCACCACGCGGCCGACGAGGACCACCCGGTCAGCCCGTCCTTCGAGCGGCTGCCCGCCGACGCCCGCGCCAAGGCCCGCGAGCACAAGCTGCTCGTCCTCACCAAGGCCAACAGCCGCGCCACCGTGCACCGGCCGTCGTACCTGGACTACATCGGCGTGAAGAAGTTCGACGCCGACGGCAACGTCATCGGCGAGCGCCGCTTCCTCGGACTGTTCTCCTCCGCCGCGTACACCGAGTCCGTGCGCCGGGTGCCCGTGATCCGCCGCAAGGTCGAGGACGTCCTGGAGCGGGCCGGCTTCTCCCCGCACAGCCACGACGGGCGCGACCTGCTCCAGATCCTGGAGACCTACCCGCGCGACGAGCTGTTCCAGACCCCGGTCGAGGAGCTGCAGTCCATCGCCACCTCGGTGCTCTACCTCCAGGAGCGCCGCCGGCTGCGGCTGTACCTGCGCCAGGACGAGTACGGGCGCTACTACTCCGCCCTCGTCTACCTGCCGCGCGACCGCTACACCACCGCGGTGCGGCTGCGGATCATCGACATCCTCAAGGAGGAGCTCGGCGGCGTCAGCGTCGACTTCACCGCCTGGAACACCGAGTCGGTCCTGTCCCGGCTGCACTTCGTCGTCCGCGTCCCGCAGGGCACCGAACTGAGCCACCTGTCCGACAGCGACAAGGAACGCCTCGAGACGCGGCTGGCCGAGGCGGCCCGCAACTGGTCCGACGGCTTCTCCGAGGCCCTGACCACGGAGTTGGGCGAGGAGCGCGCCGCCGAGCTGCTGCGCCGCTACGCGGGCGCCTTCCCCGAGGGCTACAAGGCCGACCACACCCCGCGCGGGGCCGTGGCCGACCTGGTGCGCCTGGAGGAGCTGGGCGAGCAGCGCGACTTCGCGCTCAGCCTGTACGAGCCGGTGGGCGCGGCGCCCGACGAGCGCCGCTTCAAGATCTACCGCACCGGCGAGGCCGTCTCCCTGTCCGCGGTGCTGCCGGTGCTGCAGCGCCTCGGCGTCGAGGTCGTCGACGAGCGGCCGTACGAACTGCGGTGCGACGACCGCAGCGTCGCCTACATCTACGACTTCGGGCTGCGCATGCCGCAGGCGCCCGGCGGCGGGGTGGACCACCTCGGCGACGACGCCCGCGAGCGTTTCCAGGACACCTTCGCGGCGACCTGGACCGGCAAGGCGGAGAACGACGGCTTCAACGCCCTCGTGCTGAGCGCCGGGCTCACCTGGCGCCAGGCGATGGTGCTGCGCGCGTACGCCAAGTACCTGCGCCAGGCCGGGTCCACCTTCAGCCAGGACTACATGGAGGACACCCTCCGCAACAACGTCCACACCACCAGGCTGCTGGTCTCCCTGTTCGAGGCGCGGATGTCGCCGGACCGGCAGCGCGCCGGGTACGAGCTGGTGGACGCCCTGCTGGAGGAGCTGGACGCCGCTCTCGACCAGGTCGCCAGCCTCGACGAGGACCGCATCCTGCGCTCCTTCCTCACCGTCATCAAGGCGACGCTGCGGACCAACTTCTTCCAGGAGGCGCGCGGCGGCGAGCCGCACGACTACGTCTCCATGAAGTTCGACCCGCAGGCCATCCCGGACCTGCCCGCGCCGCGTCCGGCGTTCGAGATCTGGGTGTACTCGCCGCGGGTGGAGGGCGTGCACCTGCGCTTCGGCAAGGTCGCGCGCGGCGGTCTGCGCTGGTCCGACCGGCGTGAGGACTTCCGCACCGAGATCCTCGGCCTGGTCAAGGCGCAGATGGTGAAGAACACCGTCATCGTGCCGGTGGGCGCCAAGGGCGGCTTCGTCGCCAAGCAGCTGCCCGACCCGGCCGTCGACCGCGACGCCTGGATGGCCGAGGGCATCGCCTCCTACCGGACGTTCATCTCCGCGCTCCTCGACATCACCGACAACATGGTGGGCGGCGAGGTCGTGCCGCCGGCGGACGTCGTCCGGCACGACGAGGACGACACCTACCTGGTCGTCGCCGCCGACAAGGGCACCGCGACCTTCTCCGACATCGCCAACGAGGTCGCCGAGAGCTACAACTTCTGGCTCGGGGACGCCTTCGCCTCAGGCGGCTCGGCCGGCTACGACCACAAGGGCATGGGCATCACCGCCCGCGGCGCCTGGGAGTCCGTCAAGCGGCACTTCCGCGAGCTGGGCGTGGACACCCAGAGCGAGGACTTCACGGTCGTCGGCATCGGCGACATGTCCGGCGACGTGTTCGGCAACGGCATGCTGCTCAGCGAGCACATCCGCCTGGTCGCGGCCTTCGACCACCGGCACATCTTCATCGACCCGAACCCGGACGCGGCCACCGGGTACGCCGAGCGCCGCCGGCTGTTCGAGCTGCCGCGTTCCAGCTGGGCCGACTACAACGCCGAGCTGATCTCCGCGGGCGGCGGCGTCTTCCCGCGCACGGCCAAGGCGATCCAGCTCAACGGACACATCCGTGAGGCCCTGGGCATCGAGGGCAAGATCGCCAAGATGACCCCGGCCGACCTGATGAAGGCCATCCTCACGGCGCCGGTCGACCTGCTGTGGAACGGCGGCATCGGCACCTACGTCAAGGCGTCCACCGAGACCGACGCGGACGTCGGCGACAAGAGCAACGACGCGATCCGCGTCGACGGCAAGGACCTGCGGGTCTCCGTCGTCGGCGAGGGCGGCAACCTGGGCATGACCCAGCTCGGCCGGATCGAGTTCGCGCTGCACGGCGGCCGGATCAACACCGACGCCATCGACAACAGCGCGGGCGTGGACACCTCCGACCACGAGGTGAACATCAAGATCCTGCTGAACGGCCTGGTCAAGGAAGGCGACATGACGGTGAAGCAGCGCAACAAGCTGCTCGCCGAGATGACCGACGAGGTCGGCAGCCTGGTGCTGCGCAACAACTACGCGCAGAACACCGCCATCGCCAACGCGCTCGCCCAGTCGAAGGACATGATCCACGCCCAGCAGCGCTTCCTGAAGCACCTGGTGCGCGAGGGGCATCTGGACCGGGCGCTGGAGTTCCTGCCCACCGACCGGCAGATCCGCGAGCGGCTCGCCTCCGGGCAGGGTCTGACCGGGCCGGAGACGGCGGTGCTGCTGGCGTACACGAAGATCACCGTCGCCGACGAGCTGCTGCACACCTCGCTGCCCGACGACCCGTACCTCAAGGGGCTGCTGCACGCGTACTTCCCGACCGCGCTGCGCGAGCAGTTCGGGGAGCACATCGACAGTCACCCGCTGCGCCGTGAGATCACCACGACCGTGCTGGTCAACGACACGGTCAACACCGGCGGCACCACGTATCTGCACCGGATGCGCGAGGAGACCGGGGCGTCGCTCGAGGAGATCGTCCGGGCGCAGACCGCGGCCCGCGCGATCTTCCGCTCCTCGGTCGTGTGGGACGGTGTGGAGGCGCTCGACACCATGGTCGACGCCGCCACCCAGACCCGGATCCGGCTGCACTCGCGCCGTCTGGTGGAGCGCGGCACGCGCTGGCTGCTGAACAACCGGCCGCAGCCGCTGCAGCTCGAGGAGACGGTGTCGTTCTTCGCCGAGCGGGTGGAGGAGGTCTGGGCGCAGCTGCCGAAGCTGCTGCGCGGCGAGGACCAGGACTGGTACCGGAAGATCTACGACGAGCTCACCGGCGCCGGCGTCCCGGACGAGCTGGCCACCCGGGTCGCCGGGTTCTCCTCCGCCTTCCCGACGCTCGACATCGTGTCGGTGGCCGACCGGATGGGCAAGGAGCCGCTGGACGTCGCCGAGGTGTACTACGACCTCGCCGACCGGCTGCGCATCACCCAGCTGATGGACCGGATCATCGAGCTGCCGCGCGCGGACCGGTGGCAGTCCATGGCCCGCGCGGCGATCCGCGAGGACCTGTACGCGGCGCACGCGGCGGTCACCGCGGACGTGCTGGCGGAGGGCGACGGCACGTCGACGCCGGAGCAGCGGTTCGCGCTGTGGGAGCAGAAGAACGCGGCGCTGCTGGGCCGGGCCCGCACCACGCTGGAGGAGATCCACAGCTCCGACGCGTTCGACCTGGCCAACCTGTCGGTGGCCATGCGGACCATGCGCACGCTGCTGAGGTCCCACTCGTAGGGCGACCGGGCCCGTGGAGGGGCGTCGCGGACCGTCACGGTCCGGGGCGCCCGTCGCGCGTGTGTGGTGCGTTGGGCGGGAATCGGCGGCGAACCCGTGGGGGCGGCCCCGTCACGGGAAAGGGCTCCCCTGTGACTGTCCGATCCTCGTCGTCCGGGGTGTCCGGGGAGACCGGCACGCGCCGCCCCGCGCTCCGCCCGGCCGCCGTCGGCCGGGTCCTGGCCACGGGCGTCACCGGACTCGTCCTCCTCCTGCTGACCCTGGTCGTCGTACAGCTGCCGTGGATGGGCGATCTGGGCGTCCACGCGGCCACCGTGCAGCGGCTGCGGCACGCCCCGCTCGCCCCCGGCAACCCGCTGGTCGACGCGAACACCCCGAGCCCGTACTACTCGCCGTGGACGCTGGTGCTCGGCGGGGTGGCCCGGGCGACCGGCCTGGATGTGTTCGTGGTGCTGCGGCTCGCCGCCGCGGCCGGACTGGCGCTGCTGGTCACGGGCGTGTGGCGGTACGTGCGGACGCTGAGCGCGCACCCGGCCGCGCCCGTGCTCGCGCTGCTGTCCCTGCTGTTCCTGTGGGGCACCGAGCCCCTGCTGTGGAGCGGCTTCACCGGGCTGCACTCGCTGGCCCTGACGGCGGCGTACCCGAGCACCTTCACGCTGGGGCTCGCCTTCCACTTCTGGACCTGGCTGAGCGGGGCGCTGCGTCGGCCGGCCGGGTGGGGGGTGTGGCTGGGGCTGGGTGTGCTGTGGGCGGTGATCCTGCTCTGCCACCAGTTCTCCGGGGTGGTGGCCACGGCCGGCGCGGCCGCCACGGTGGCCGCCGCGCGTCCCGGGCGCGCGGTGTGGCCCCGGCTCGGCGGCGCGCTGCTGCTGGGCGTGTCGGTGCTGGGGGCGTGGCCGTACTACGACTTCTTCGCGCTGGCGGACGCCGGGGAAGGGCTGGAGACGGTGCACCGGGTGCTGTACGCGCAGCCGGTGGCGCGGTTCGGGCTGGTGCTGCTCGGGGTGGCCGCGCTGGTGGGGCGGTGGCGGCGCGACCACCGGGACCCGCTGGTGGTGTTCTGCGCCCTGGGGGTGCTGGCCGTCGCGGCGGGCCGGGTCACCGGGCACTACTCCTGGGCGCGGGCCCTGCCGGCGGCGGTGATCCCGGCGCAGCTCGCGGCGGCGCTCGCGGTCGTGGCGGCGGGGTCGCGGCGGGTGCGGTCGGTGTGGGCGGCGCTGCTCGCCGGGGCGCTGCTGGCCGGCGCCTGGGCGCAGGCGGGCGCCCTCGGGTACGTGGTCCCGGCCGACGCGCTGCCGGGTCCGGTCGCGGAGAAGTACCGGCGGCCGTGGCCGGGGTACGGCTGGATCACCCGCTGGGTGCGGTACGGCGACGTCGTCATGGCCGAGGGCCGGGTCGCCCGCCAGGTGCCCGCCTACGGCCCCTACACGGTCGCGCCCGGCTACCCGGACTTCTTCCTCGCCGACGAGGAGCGCCGTACGGCCGCCACCGAGGCGTACTTCGCCGCGGGCACGCCCCCGGCCGAGCGGCGGCGCACCGAGCGGGAGTACGAGGTGCGCTGGGTGCTGGACCACCGTGGCGCGCTGGACGACCCCGCGCTGCGGCCGGTGGCCCGGGGGCCGCGCGGAGAGGTGCTGTACGCCGTGCCGTGAGCGACGTGGGGGAGTCGGCGGGCGGTGCCCGGGACGCGTCGTGCCGGGAGTCCGGCGGGGCGTCAGCGGACAACGCCCGCCACCAGCTGCACCGCCCTGCGCAGACGCGGGGGGACCAGGCGGCCGGCGAGCGGGCGGAGCGCCGCGGTGACGCCGGCCGGCTCCCAGCGGACCTGGAGGCGCCCTGGGTTGTGCCCCTCCGGCTCGACGGTGACCCGGTGCGGGGCGGCGCCGGAGCGGTAGGGGACGCGGGCGGTCAGCGCCGGGAACTCCAGGGGAGCCAGCAGCAGCGCCTGGTTGCTCCGGCCGCCGCCGGAGAGCCTGACCAGCGGGTGCCGGACCCCCGAGAAGCCGCCCAGCGGCAGCCGCGCCCCGGCCAGGTCCAGCCGCACCGTCCCCTCGAACACACCCGGCCGCACCGGGTCCAGGCGGAACGGCACGGTGAGGCGGCGCCGGCCCGGGGAGATCACCAGGCTCGCCCGCTGCGGGCCGACGGGGAGCCGCAGCGCCGGGTCGTAGGTCCGCACGGTGAGGTCCACGCGGGCGCCGCCCCCCGGGACGCGGGCCATCCCGGTGATCTCGTGCCGGAACAGCGCGCCGGGGAAGGGCCGGGTGTCCGGCTCCAGCTCGGTCAGGTCCAGCTCGCGGCGGGCGGCCACGGTGTCCGGCACACGGTCGCCCCAGTAGACCCGGCCGTCCGCTTCGGCGGCGAGCCGCCTCGGGGCGACGCCGTACCCCAGCCCCCGCGCGGCGAGCGCGGCCTCCGGCAGGCGGCGGTCCCTCACCAGCTGGAGCACCACCCGCTCCGCGCGGGGCAGCCGCGCGTACGCGCCCGGGGCCAGCGTCTCCAGGTAGGGGTTCACCTCGTCGGCGAAGGCGGCCAGCCACTCCTCGTCGCGGTACGGCAGGTCGCCCGCGTACATCCGGAAGTCGTGCTTGAGGAACTTGTGGTCCTTGTCCTCGCGCAGCCCCTCGTGCCCGCTCTCCGCCAGGAACGCGTCGATCAGCCGCTGCACGTGGATCCGGTCGCGGACGTTGCCGATCAGGTGCCGCTGGTTGGATATGGACGCGGCGTCGGAGCGGACGTAGGGGGCTATGTACCAGAGGTAGACCGGCTCGGGGACGATCGTGAACCGCTCCGCCAGGCAGTAGGCCTGCGCCGAGAACAGCTGGTCCTCGTAGTGGATGCCCTCCGGGAAGCGCAGCGCGTGCCGGTCGAGGAAGGCGCGGGCGTACATCTTGCTGGTCGCCAGGTGCTCGAAGAACAGCCGTGGGTCGTCCTCGACGCCGTCCAGGGTGCGGCGCTCGCCCACCAGGTGCGGCATCCACGTGGAGCGGCGCCCGGTGTCCACCCGGATCCGGCGCACCGCGCCCATCGCGAAGTCGATCTCCCGCTCGCGGTGCGCGGCCAGCAGGGCGGCGACCGCCCCCTCCGGCAGTTCGTCGTCGCTGTCGAGGAACATCAGGTACGGCGCCCGGGAGATCTCCAGGGCGCGGTTGCGCGGGGCGCTGCACCCGCCGCTGTTCTCCGGAAGGCGCAGGTACCGGACGCGCGGGTCGGCGGCCGCCAGCTCCCGCGCCACCCGGGGGGTGTCGTCCGTGGAGTGGTCGTCGCTGATGACGACCTCCAGCTCGCGGTGGGTCTGGCGGCACACGGAGCGCACGGCGCGGGGCAGCCGTCCGGCGTCGTTGTGCACGATCACCGTGACGGTGACGTCGGGGAGCCGGGACGTGGACATCACGCGGTCACCTCCTGGGGGGCCGGCGCCGGGGTGCGCTCCTGAGGCGGCAGCACCGGGGGCAGGGACGCCTCGTCCTCGCCGAGGAACACCCGGCGCACGACCCGCTCGGCGGCCCGGCCGTCGTCGAACTCGCAGAACCGGCGGCGGAACGCCGCCCGCGCCTTCGCCGCGCCCTCGTCGCGCCAGGCGTCCGTGGCGAGGATCTCGGTCAGGTCGTCCTGGGTGCGCGCGACCGGCCCCGGCGCCTCGGCCGTCAGGTCGAAGTACACCCCGCGCGTGGTGCGATACGTCTCCCAGTCGTCCGCGTGGATCACGATCGGGCGGTCCAGGTTGGCGTAGTCGAACATGATCGACGAGTAGTCCGTGACCAGCGCGTCGGCGGCCAGGCACAGCTCCTCGACCGGGTCGTACGCGGACACGTCGATCACGCGCCCGGAGCGGCGCAGCCCGGCCAGCGGGGAGAGGCCCGAGTCGTAGAAGTAGTGGGCGCGCACCAGCAGCACGGTGTCCTCGCCGAGCCGGTCGGCGAGCGCGGCCAGGTCCAGGCGCGGGGTCCAGCCGGCCTCGTAGTCGCGGTGGGTGGGCGCGTAGAGGACGGCCCGGCGGCCGGGTGCGATGCCCAGCCGCTCGCGGACCGCGCGCACCTCGTCGGCGCCGGCCGTGTAGTAGACGTCGTTGCGCGGATAGCCGTGGTCGAGGGAGACGTACCGGGACGGGTAGGCGCGCTCCCACATGCGGGTGGTGTGGCTGTTGGCGGAGACGCTGTAGTCCCACTTGTCGACGCGCTCCAGCAGGGCGTCGAAGTCCAGGCCCTGCGCGGCGGCCGGGTAGGCCATCTGGTCGAGGCCCATGCGCTTGAGCGGGGTGCCGTGGTGGGTCTGCACATGCACCGCGTCGGGGCGTTTGACCACCGCGTTCGGGAAGTTGACGTTGTTGACGAGGTACTTCGCCGTGGCGAGCACCTCCCAGTAGCGGCGGGTGCCGGGGACCACGTGGTCGGTGCCGGGCGGCAGCAGGGCCGCGTTGCGCGCGGTCACCACCCACACCGGGTGGACGTGCGGGGCCAGCTCGGCGAGGGCCGCGGCGATCGCGGCGGGGTTGCAGGCGACGCCGCGGTTCCAGTAGGCGGAGAACACAGCGAGGTGCGGGTCGACGGGGCGGCGCAGCGCCGCGCGGTACTGGTGGTCGCGGACCAGGGCCCCGGCCTGCCGCCGTCCGGCGCGCACCGTGGACCGCACGGCGCGGCGGGCGTGGTTGGCGGCCTGGAAGGCGCGGTAGCGGGTGTAGGCGCCCTCCTCCAGCAGCGAGCGGCGCACGCCTTCCGGGCCGCCGGGACGGCGGTACCCCTCGGGGCGGCGGCGCACGGCGGCGGATCCGGCCCGCAGGAAGAACTCCCGGGCGGCCGGCTCGGGCACGGCGCCCCGGGCGAAGGTGCGCAGGCAGTCGCGGACCATGATCTCGTAGAGCACGGTGTAGACGGCCGGACGGTCCTGGGCGAGGTCGAGGAGGGCCTCGTAGCGGTCGACGGCGGCGAGGTGCTGTGCGGGGGTGACGGGCGGGAGGCTCGCGGGGCGCAGCCGCCGGTCCTCGTAGGCGATGTGCGGCAGGCAGGAGACGCGGCCGGCGAGCAGCAGCGCGGCGAGGGCGGCGCGGGGCTCGTCGTCGGTGGTGAAGTGGTCCTCGTGGGCCCGCCAGAAGTCGGCGCGCAGCACGCGGGTGCCGAGCAGCGGGGTGAGGCGCAGCAGGTAGGCGCTGTCGGCGAGGGCCGGCTCGGTGCGTCCGGCGCGGGCGAGGAGGGGACCGTCCGCCGAGGGCAGGGCGGAGCTGCGCCAGGTGCTGCGCAGATGGTCCAGGAGGAGGACGTCGACGGTGTCGGGCAGCTCGGCGGTGCGTTCGGCGACGGTGCGAGGGCTGCCGGGCGGGAGGCCGTCCTTGGCGCGGACGAAGTGCAGCCAGCGGCCCGTGGCCCGCGCGGCTCCCGCCGCTCTCGCCGCCGCGTCGGAGGTGCCGTCGGGCAGCGGGACCACCTGGAGCTGCGGGGCGTGCCGCCCGGCCGTCTCACGGGCCCAGTCGCCGACGGCGGCGACGACGACCTCCACGTCCGGCAGAGGGCGGGCGACGAGCGAGTCGAGCAGGCCGGTCAGGTGGTCCTGGGCGTTCGGCCCGTGGACGATGACGCTGAGCTGGGGCATCACGGGGCTCCTTCGGCTGCTCGTCGGCGCGGACGGTCCCGTCGGTCGTCATCCAGTCATAGTGACACCGATGGGGCGAATCGGTCGGCGGGAAGTCCACCCGAACGGCGCTCGCGCGCCCGCGCCGGATCCGCTAGCGGGCCCCGCGCGCCCGCGCCGGATCCGCTAGCGGGCCGCTCCGGTGAACTTCTCGTACTCGCGGAGCACCTCGTCCGTCGGCCCGTCCATGCGCAGCTCGCCGCGCTCCAGCCACAGCACCCGGTCGCAGGTGTCGCGGATGGACTTGTTGTTGTGGCTGACCAGGAACACCGTGCCGGCGTGCTTGCGCAGCTCGCGGATGCGGGCCTCGGAGCGCTTCTGGAAGGAGCGGTCACCGGTCGCGAGCGCCTCGTCGACGAGGAGCACGTCGTGGTCCTTGGCGGCGGCGATGGCGAAGCGCAGGCGGGCGGCCATGCCGGACGAGTAGGTGCGCATCGGCAGGGTGATGAAGTCACCCTTCTCGTTGATCCCGGAGAAGTCGACGATGTCCTGGTAGCGCGCCTTCACCTCCTCGCGGGACATGCCCATCGCGAGCCCGCCGAGCATCACGTTGCGCTCGCCGGTGAGGTCGGCCATCAGGGCCGCGTTGACGCCGAGCAGGGAGGGCTGGCCGTCGGTGTAGATGTGGCCGTTCTCCACCGGGAGCAGTCCGGCGACGGCCTTGAGCAGCGTGGACTTGCCGGAGCCGTTGGTGCCGATCAGCCCGATCGCCTCGCCGCGGTACGCCACGAAGGACACGTTCCGCACGGCGTGCACCCGGCGCACGCCGGACGCCTTCTCGGTCTGCTCGCGGCGGAGCATGCGGTTGAGCGCGGCGGTCGCGGTGCCGCGTCCGGCGCCGGTGCCGTTGACGCGGTAGACCACGTCGACGCCGTCGGCGACGACCGTCGGCCTCCTGTCCTGGGGGGTCTCAGCCACGGCCGTACCTCTCCTCTGCCTTCCAGAAGTAGACGAAGCCGACCACGCCGGCGAGCACCGCCCAGCCGAGCGCGAACGCCCACACGTGCGGCGGCAGGTAGGACGAGTCGTACTGGTCGATCAGCGCGAACCGCACCAGGTCCATGTAGATGGCGGCCGGGTTCCACTGGAGGACGTCCGCCAGCCAGGCGGGGACGTTCTTGTCCTCCAGCATCGCGGGGATGGAGAACATCACGCCGGACGCGTACATCCAGGTCCGCAGCACGAACGGCATCAGCTGCGCCAGGTCGGGGGTCTTGCTGCCCATCCGCGCGAAGATCAGCGCGAGGCCGGTGTTGAAGACGAACTGCAGCGCGAGCGCGGGGAGCACCAGCAGCCAGGAGGCGTCCGGGTAGCTGCGGAACCCGATCATGACGACGACCAGGACGATCATCGAGAACAGCAGCTGCTGGAGCTGCTGGAGCGCGAACGAGATCGGCAGCGACGCCCGGGGAAAGTGCAGCGCCCGGACCAGGCCCAGGTTCCCCGAGATCGCCCGCACGCCCGCGAGCACCGAGCTCTGCGTGAAGGTGAAGACGAAGACGCCCGTCACGAGGAACGGCACGTAGGCGTCACTCGGTATGCCCTTACGGGCGCCGAGCAGCAGGCCGAAGATGAAGAAGTACACGGCCGCGTTCAGCAGCGGTGTCGCCACCTGCCACAGCTGGCCCAGCTTCGCCTTGCTGTACTGGGCGGTCAGCTTGGCCTGCGAGAAGGCCAGGATGAAGTGGCGCCGTCCCCACAGCTGGCGGACGTACGCGCCGAGGGGCGGGCGGGCGCCGCTGACGGTGAGACCGTGCCGGGCGGCGAGGGCCGCGAGGTCGGTCCCGGGCGGTTCCGGGCGCGCCGACGCGGCGGGCGGTGTGTCGAGTGCCTGACTCACATCCGCTGCTTTCGCTAGGAGGGGGGTGGGGCGACGGTGACCACGGTTCCTGACGTCGGAACGGGACCGTATCGTCGCGTCGACGAGCGTAGGTCGAATGCACGTCGCAACGCAACCGTATCGTCGCTACGCGGGCGGCCTATGCTGGACCGCATGACGAACGCCGACGCGCCCGAGCCACGTCCGCGCCGGGCTCCCGCCGGGGCCGCCGTCCTGCGCGAGGATGTCACCGAGGCCATCCGGACGGCCGTCTTCGAGGAGCTCGCCGCCGTCGGCTACGCCCGCATGTCGATCGAGGGCATCGCGCGCCGTGCCGGTGTCGGCAAGACCGCGGTCTACCGCCGCTGGCGCTCCAAGCTGCACGTCGTCCTCGACGTGGTCTCCGCGCTCGCGGTCCAAGGCCTGCCCGCGCCGGACACCGGCTCCCTGGAGAGCGACCTGCGCCTGCTCTACGAGGTCAGCTCGCGCGCCCTGCGCCATCCCGTCGCCTCGCAGATCCTCCCCGACCTCCAGGCCGAGGCCGCCCGCAACCCCGAGATCGCCGAGGCCGTGCAGAAGGCCTTGCGGCAAGGCCAGGACGGGGTCGCCAAGGGCATCGTCACGGCGGCGCAGGAGCGGGGCGAGATCGGCGCCGGCGTCGACCACGCCCTGGCCCTCGACCTGATCTCCGGACCGCTGTACTGGCGCTCGGTGGTGATCCGCAGCCCGAAGCTGCCGAAGGGTTACCTGGACGGCCTGACCCGTGCGACCGCCCAGGCGCTCAGGGCGCTCTGAGCTCCGGCCCGCGGACGGGCGGCGATCGGTGCGTGCGCCCTGCCGACGCCTTGTGCCGCTGCCGCGCCCATCGGGGCCGGTGCGTCCCCGGAGGGGTCGGGCCGCCGTCGGTGCGGCCGTCCGGTCGGTACTCCGCCTGCGCCCTGCGCGCACGCCGCGACCGGCAGGGCCGGTGTGCCTCGGTGGGGAGAGGAGTGGACGAGGATCAGGCCGCGGCGGCTCGGGACGGCGGCGCGGGCGCTGGTGGAGACGGGCGGGTCCGTGCCAGGGGTGAAACACCGATCGGCCCCGGCGCCGGTCGGCACTCAGCCTGCGGGCCCGCTCCGACCTGTGGGGCGGGTGTGCTGCCGTGGGTGGCGTGCGGGTGGTTGTGGGCGGGGGTGGAGCAGTGATCGGTCCCGGCGTCGGTCGGCGCCCGGCCTGCGGGCCCGCTCCGACCTGTGGGGCGGGTGTGCCCCCCGTGGGTGGCGTGCGGGCTGTCGTGGGTGCCTTGCGGGTGGTCGGGCTGGGGTGGAGCAGTGATCGGTCCCGGCGCTGGTCGGCACCCGGCCCGCGGGCCTGCTCCGACCTGTGGGGCGGGTGTGCTGCCGTGGGTGGCGTGCGGGTGGTCGGGCGGGGGTGGGAGCAGCCGCGGTGATGGGGGTTGGCGCCAGGTCGGCCGTCGTCGCGGGCGTCGGGCCGGTGTCCGGTCGGGGCGCTGCGCTCCGGTCGTGCCCCCAGGGGGGTAGCCGCGGAGACGTGAGGCTGGTCAGGGCAGCCGGCGTCGCAGGCGGCCCGTCAGTATCCGGCCCGCGCCCTTCGCCCCCGCCGCCACCCGCAGGGCCAGCGCGCCTCCGTGGGTCGCGTAAGGGCGGACCAGGATCAGGCCGTGGCGAGGGCTCGGGACCGCCCGGGGGCGCAGCAGCCCGGGGCCGGTGAGGGCGTGGGCCGAGACCGTGCGGGTCGCGCCGTCGCGGAAGCGCAGGCTCAGCCGCAGGTCCCAGGCGCCCGTGCCGAGGGACGCCAGCCGTTCAAGCGGGACGGACGCCGCGGCGGTCCACGCGCCGTCGGCGGCCGGCCGTAGCGGCACCGTGCGGCGCAGCGCCAGGCCCGCGCGGTCCCGGTGGCGCCACTCCACCTCCGCGTCGACCGGGCCGGCCCGCCCGACCGTGCCGTACAGCTCGTGCAGGCGCAGCCGCAGCAGGCGGGTGCGGGTGCGCAACTCGGCGTCCACGGCGAGCGGCAGCAGGGGGACCGGGCGCTCCGGCAGGGTCTCCAGGGTGACCTCGGGCAGCTCCGCCGACCAGCAGGGCGTGCCGTCGGGCGTCCGGGCGTAGGGCGGGCACAGCCGGGCCGGGCGGGCGGCCAGCTCACGCAGCCGGGGCAGGTCGCGCGCCTGGGGCGAGGCCAGCAGCACCCGCGCGAGCAGCATGCCGGGGGCGGCGGGGTCCCCGGAGCGGTCGGCGGCGTCGTACTCGGCGAGGTGCTCACGGGTGTGCGCCCACCACGCGCGGCGGTAGGCCTCGTCGCGCAGCGGCAGCTCGCGGACGTACATGCGCAGGTCGTGGTCGAGGAACTTGGCCCGGACGGCACGCGCCAGCCCCTTCTCCCCGGCGTCCAGCAGGATCGCGTGCGCGGTGCGGCAGGCGTGCGTGCGGGCGCGCCAGTTGTCGACGCCCGCACGGTCCAGTGAGATCGACAGCCGGGGCGCGGCGCGGCGCACGTGCCAGACGTACACCCGGTCGGGGACCAGGGCGACGCGCGGTGCGGCGGCCCACACCCGCGCGGTGAAGACCATGTCCTCGTAGGGGAAGCGGCCCTCGGGGAACCGGATGCCGTGGGCGCGCAGGAAGTCCGTCGCGTACAGCTTGTTGACGCTGAGGGTGTCGCGGACCAGGCGCGGGCGGTCCGCCGGGCGGGCGACGACGGCGGGGGAGGCGTACAGGGCGGGCTCCCACGGCACCTCGCGGCCCGAGGGCAGCTCACGGCGCACACAGAGACCCCCCGTGACCTGCGCGTCCGCAGTCCGCGCGGCGGCGAGCAGCACGTCCACGGCACCGGGCGGCAGCACGTCGTCGCTGTCCAGGAACATCACGTACGGGGCGGCCGTCGCGTCCAGCCCGGTGTTGCGCGGGGTGCCGCAGCCGCCGCTGTTGACCGGCAGCCGGACGACCCGCAGCCGGGGCTCGGCGGCGGCCAGCCGCTCCAGCAGTTCCGCGCTGCCGTCCGTGGAGCGGTCGTCCACGGCGACGACCTCCCGCACGGCGGGCCCCTGCCCGAGCGCGGAGCGGACCGCGTCGGCCACATGGGCGGCGTCGTCGTGGCCTATGACGACGACCGAGACGGCGCCGGCGTCGGCCGGGGAGGGAGCGGGGTGCATGGCATCCTCGGGGCGCGCTGCGGAGGTTCACTCCACGCTCGCCCGGAGCGTGCCGTCCCGCACCCCGGGACGGTCCCGACGGGCGTCAGGACCCTTCGGCGGCCGCCTTGTCCAGGGCGGCGGTGAGGTCGGCGAGGGTGGCGCTCAGCGCGCGCATCTCCTCGACCCGCAGCCCGGTGGCGGCGGAGATCCGGCGCGGCACCCGCACGGCTCGCTCGCGCAGCGCGGCACCCTCCTCGGTGAGCCGCACCTCCACGGACCGCTCGTCGCGCGCGCTGCGCTCCCGGTGCACAAGACCGGCCGCCTCCAGCCGCTTGAGCAGCGGGGACAGCGTGCCGGAGTCCAGCCGCAGGCGCTCGCCCAGCCGCTTCACCGGCACCGTGCCGTCCTCCCACAGGACCAGCATGACCAGGTACTGCGGGTAGGTGAGGCCGAGATCCTTCAGCACCACCCGGTAGACGCCGTTGAAGGCGCGTACGGCGGAGTTGAGGCTGAAGCAGATCTGCTGGTCGAGACGGAGCCAGTCGTCCGTCACGGCCGGCGCGTCCGTCGCCGGGAGGGGGCCGGGTGTCGCTGTCATGCGTCCAGGGTAGCGCTGCGCGAGCCATTTGGTTGTGCCCAATTAAGTTGTGTGCTCTACTTGAGCCCACGGAGGCCGGGTCCCCAGGAGCCGGCCGGTCACCCGCCGAAAGGAAAAGGTGTCCCCATGGACGCGCTCTACACCGCAGTCGCCACCGCCACCCACGGTCGCGAAGGCCGCGCCGTCACCTCCGACGGCAAGCTGGACCTCGGCCTGAGCGCCCCCAAGGAGCTGGGCGGCGACGGCAAGGGCACCAACCCCGAGCAGCTCTTCGCCGCCGGCTACGCGGCCTGCTTCGGCAGCGCCCTCGGCGTCGTCGGCCGCGCCGCGAAGGTGGACGTCAGCGAGGCCGCCGTGACCGCCGAGGTCGGCATCGGCAAGCAGGGCGAGGGCTTCGCGCTCGCCGTGACGCTCCGCATCGAGCTGCCCGACAGCCTCGACGAGGAGACCGGCCGCAAGCTGGTCGAGCAGGCCCACCAGGTCTGCCCCTACTCCAACGCCACCCGCGGCAACATCCCGGTCGAGCTCGTCGTCGAGTAGTCCCGCCGCTCGTCGCCGACCCGCGCCAGCACCTCGCCGGTGCGCCGGCTCCAGGCCACCACCACGGCCTCCTCGGGCACCCGCTGGTACGGGGTGAGGAGCAGCCAGCGCACCCCGTAGCGGCGGACCACCGTGTCCCGCAGGGCGCGGGTCGAGGCGGGATCCAGGTACGCGCGCACATCGGCCACCCGCCGTAGCCGCTCACGTTCGTCCAGGGAGGCGTCCGGCCAGGCGGGTGCGGCGAGGTCGGGCCCGTACCCGGCGATCGCGTGGACGGAGTAGTAGCCGTCGGTGATCACCACCTCCCCGGGGGCGATGTGCCGGGCGGCCCAGTCGTACGACGGCCAGTCCGGGGGCTGCCGGAAGCCGACCGGGTCCGCCGCCGGGGGCACCAGCGCTCCCGCGTGCACGGTCAGGAGCCCGGCGACGGCACCCGCCGCCGCGGCCCCGCCCAGCAGCCGCCGCCACACCGGCCACGGGCGGGGCGCCGACAGTTCCACGGCCAGTGCGAGCTGCAACGGCAGCAGCGTCAGTCCGAGGGCACGCCCGTAGGTGTAGTGGCCGCTCACCCAGCCGTACGCGACGACGGCGCAGTCCAGGGCGAACATCAGCACCAGCGGGTCCCGCCGCGAGCGCCGGGCCCGCAGCCACAGGGCCGGAAGGCCCAGCAGCGCCAGCCCGAACTGCCCGGCCGGATCCAGGTACAGCCGCCGGTGCATCGCGTCCACGCTGGAGTCCCCGGCCAGCGCGAACACGTCGAAGTACGGCCAGCAGGCCGCCGTCGTCAGAGCCACCGCACCGGTCAGCGCCCAGCGCCCGGCCAGCGCCGCCGACCACCGCCGCTGCCACCCGGCGACCAGGGCCAGCGCCCCCAGCACCGCCGCGACCGCGGTGATCGGGTGCACCAGCAGGATCAGCCCGTACAGCAGACCCAGGCCCGCGTACCCGGACAGCGGACGCAGACCGCCCGGCCCCAGATAGCGCACGCCCCCGGTGTCCCGGGCCCGCGCGCCGGTCAGCGCCCACGCCCAGAGGGCCAGCCCGATCGCGAACGCCGACGGGTAGGGCAGGTTGCCCGTCATCGACATCAGGTTGAGGTAGCCGCTCCACCAGGCGCGCTCCACACCCCACAGCAGGGCCGTCGCGGCGAGCGCCAGCACCGGCGCCCAGGGGCGCGGGGTCAGCACCCGCACGAAGCGGCCCAGACCGGTGAGCAGGACCAGCAGGTTCAGCGGCCCGGTCAGCCGCAGCACCTCCCAGCCGCCCAGCCCGGTCAGCCGGGCGAACGCGCCCTGCGCCACGGCGTACGGCGAGTAGTACGGGCTGCCCGCGCCCGGCAGGTCCGCCATCGGGTGCCGGGGGTGCAGCAGATCGGCCTTGAGGCGCTCCACGACCGCCGCGTGCTGGCCGGCGTCGCAGCACAGCGGCACCCGCCAGAACGCCAGGGTCATCATCAGGAAGAACAGGAAGCCGGCGCACTGGTACGGCGACGGGCGCCAGGACCCGCCGCCGCGCAGCGCCGTGGCGCCGTCCACCGTGCGGCGCCTGACGAGGACGCCGACGCTCATCGGATACGAAGAGAAAGGGGCATTCGGGGCACTTGCCCAACGTTCCCGTGGACGGCCCGGTTCTGACCAGCCGTCACCGCTTCGGGTGACACCCGGTCAGCCCACCGGCTCCGCCGGCGCCCCCTGCGCGGGCACCACGGCCCGCCGCAGCACCGGCTCCAGCAGCAGCGGCACCCCCAGCACCGGCAGCAGCCAGGCCAGCGTGATCAGCCGGTCGCCCCAGATGTTGATGTCCGGGTGCCCCGCCTGGTTGAGGATCCCCGTGCAGGCCGCCGCGGCCAGGAAGACCCCGAACGCCGGCCGCCGCCGCGCCCCCAGCACGCCCGCCGCCAGCGCCGCCACGAAGAACGGCTCCCACAGCTGCCGCCGCGCCCACTCCATCCAGAAGTTCCCCTGAAGCTGGAAGAACTCCGCCCACGGCCGCTCCCGGTCCGGCCGGGCGAAGTGGTCGGTGAGCAGGTCCTGCACGCTGTCCGACACCGACGGGTAGTCCAGCAGCCGGGACACGAGCACCGTGCCCAGCGCCCCCGCGCACCCCACCACGCAGAGCGCGACGGGACCGCGCCCCGCCGGGATCCCCCGCCACCGTCGCCGTACCGCGACCGCCACGCCCGCCGCCGCCAGACACGCCCCGAGGAACAGCGCCTGCGAGTGCTTCACCGTGAACAGCGCGAACAACGCGCCGGCGACCAGCGCGAGCCCCGCCCGGGGTCTCGTCCCGCCCAGCACCAGGGCGCAGCCCCACAGCGCGGCCAGGGTGAGCGCCAGCATCAGGCCCTCGGTCATCGGGCGCATCGCCGTCGTCCCGCACGGCAGGACCAGGTACAGCGCCATCCCGGTGAGCGCGAGCGGCACCGGGGCCGCCAGCGTGCGCAGCACCAGGTACACCAGCACCCCGCCCGCACAGGTGATCAGCACGCCCGCCGTCCACACCCCCCACGTCACCCCGAGCAGCGCGACGAAAGGCGCCAGGACCAGCGGGTAGCCGGGCCGCACCTCGAAGATCCGCATGAACCGCTCCGGCATGAACGGCACCGTGTGCCCGGCGGTGTCCCCGGCCGCGAGGCGCGCCTCCACCTGCCGCCACTCCTGCTCCCGGCACTCCTCGAGCACCCGGGGCGCGGGGTCAGGGGCGTGGAAGCGCACCACGTCCACGAGCTGCGCGCGGTGCGCCATCGCCGCCTTCCCCGCGCAGTAGTGGTCGATGGTGGCGGCCGCCGCCTCCCGCTTGTCCGCGCCGGTCAGACTCAGCGCGTACGACACGTAGTTCTTGCTGTCGGGGGTGTCGCGGCCCTCCACGGTGGCCAGCTGCATCAGCGCGAACAGGGCGGCCAGCAGCAGCACCCAGGTGCGCGGCCTCATGACGGGGCCAGCAGGTCGCGGACGGCGGTCTGCGCGGGCAGCAGGCCGGGATCCCCCGAGGACTCCGGCAGCGGCTCGCCCAGCATCACGGCGCGCACCACCCGCTCGGCGGCCCGGCCGTCGTCGTACGCGCAGAACCGCTCCCGGAACGCCGCCCGCAGCCGCGCCGACTCCTCGTCCGCCCAGGTGCCCGACGCGAACAGCCACGCCAGCTCCGGGTAGGAACGCGTCACATGGCCCGGTGGCATGGCCGTGACGTCCAGGTACGCGCCCCGGCTCGCGCGGAAGGCGTCCCAGTCGTCGGCGTGCACCACGACCGGCCGGTCCAGCAGGGCGTAGTCGAACATCACGGACGAGTAGTCGGTGACCAGGACGTCCGCCGCGAGCAGCACGTCCTGCACCTCCGGCTCGTCGGTGGCGTCCACCAGCACGCCCCGACGGTGCAGCTCCGACAGGCCGAGTCCGCGGGCCGGTCCTTCGGCGAGCGTGGGGTGCAGCCGGACCACCAGGGTGCGGCCCTCGCCCAGGTCGGCGGCGAACCGGGCCAGGTCGATCCGCTCCGCCAGACCGTCCCTGCGGTAGTCCCGGCGGGTCGGCGCGTACAGCACCACCGTGTCACCCTCCGGGATCCCGAGCCGCCCCCGGGTCGCGCGGGCACGCTCCTCGTCGCCGCGCACCAGCACGTCGTTGCGCGGGGAGCCCGACCGCAGCGAGGTGAAGTGACAGGGGAAGGCCCGCTCCCACACCAGCTCGGAATGGAGGTTGGCGACCAGGCTGTGGTCCCAGCGGTCGGCCCGGCGCAGCATCTGCGGCACGTCGAAGTGAAGCCGCGCGCCGGGCTTGTCCAGCAGATCGGCGCCCGCGTACTTCAGCGGGGTGCCGTGGTGGGTGTGGACGTGCACACTGCCCGGCCGTTTCACGAGCGTGCCCGCCCAGTTGACGTTGTTGACGAAGTAGGTGGCCCGCTCGGTCACCCGGCGGTACTCCGGCGTGTCCGGCAGCACGAACGGGGTGCCCGGCGGCAGGGACGTGGCCCGCTCCTCGTCGGCGACCACCCACACGCCCCGGATGTGCGGGGCGAGTTCGCGGGCCGCGCGGTAGACGGCCGCCGGGTCGCCGACCATCCCGCGGTGCGAGAACGCCGAGTACACGGCGAGGTGCGGATCCAGCGGGCGGCGCAGCAGCGACCGGGCGCGCACCGCCCGCGCCGCCGTCGCCGTCCGCGCCTGCCGGGCCCGCCGCTGCAGCTCCCGGCCGGTCCGCGTGGCCCGGCGGCGCAACACGTACCCGGCGTAGGAGCCCTCCAGGACGCGCAGTTCGGCGGGGACCCGCCCGTCCGGCGGGCGGTGCGCGTGGAACATCTCGGCGGTGCGGCGGAAGAACTCCGCCCGGTCCGACGGCGGCAGCCGGTCCGGCTTGGACAGGATGTCGAGACAGTGCTCGCCCATCTTGGCGTGCAGGAACGGCCGCCAGTGCGCCAGCGCCGGACGGGCGTCCACGAACCGGAACACCCGTGCGTACTGCTCGTGCACGTCGAAATGCTTGCGGCTGGTCGTGGACAGGATGTTCCCCTGGCGGCGCTGCCGGTAGTACAGGCAGATCCGGTCCAGGGTGGCGATGCGCTCCGCGCTGAGCAGCACCGGGAACGTCCAGGGTGTGTCCTCGTAGTAGCCGGGCGGGAAGGTGAAGCCCTCCCGCTCGACGAAGTCACGTCGGTAGACCTTGTTCCACACCACCATCAGCAGGTCGAGGATCTCCGGCCGTTCGGCCGCCGTGAAGGTGCTCGCGGAGGCGTCGGCCAGCACATGCGCGAGGACGTTGCGCCGGGTGCCGCCCCACCAGTAGGTGCGGGCGTAGTCGAAGACCAGCACGTCCGGGTCGCCGGTCTCGTCGAGGCGGTCCGCGAGGGCGCGCAGCGCGCCCGGCGTGAGGGTGTCGTCGCTGTCCAGGAAGAGCAGGTGGTCGCCGGTCGCGTGCGGCATCCCGGCGTTGCGGGCCCGGCCGAGGCCCACGTTCTCCTCCAGGTGCAGCACCCGCACCCGGTCGTCGCGGGCCGCGTAGTCGTCGAGGATCGCCCCGCAGCCGTCGGGGGAGCGGTCGTCGACGGCGATCAGCTCGAGGTCGCGGTAGGACTGCCCGAGCACCGAGTCGAGACAGGCGTGCAGATAGCCCTGCACGTGGTGGACGGGGACGATGACGCTGAAGCGGGGCACGTCAGCTCCTCACCAGGGCGGCGGCCGCGGGGGCGGGAACGCGTTCCGCGAGCGGGACCAAGGGCGGCAGGGCCTCGGGCGGCTCGCCGAGCAGCACCCGGCGCACCACCCGCTCCGCGGCCCGGCCGTCGTCGAACGGGCAGAACCGCTCCCGGAAGGCGGCCCGCAGCGCCGCCGCCTCCGCATCCGCGTACGAGCCGTCGCGGAACACCCGGGCCAGTTCCTCGGGCGTGCGGGCGACCCGGCCCGGCGGGGCGGCCATCAGGTCGAAGCAGACGCCCCGCGTCTCCCGGTACACCTCCCAGTCGTCGGCGTACACCACGATCGGGCGGTCCAGGTTGGCGTAGTCGAACATGATCGACGAATAGTCCGTGACCAGGGCGTCCGCGGCGAGGCACACGTCCTCCGAGGAGCGGTGCGCCGTGACGTCGATGACCCGCCCGCCGCTTCCGCGCCCGCCCCGGTCGTAGAAGTAGTGCGCGCGCAGCAGCACCACCACGTCCTCGCCGGCCGCCTCGCAGAACGCCTCCAGGTCGAGCCCCGGCTCGAACCCCGTGTGGTGGTCGCGGTGCGTCGGCGCGTACAGCACGGCCCGCGCGCCCTCCGGGACACCCAGCTCGGCGCGGACCCGGGCCACGTCGTCGGCGCCGGCCGTCACGTACACGTCGTTGCGCGGATAGCCGTACTCCAGATGCTCGTACGAGCCGGGGAAGGCGCGCTCCCAGACACGGGTGGAGTGCGGGTTGGAGGAGAGGTTGAAGTCCCAGCGGTCCACCCGCCCCAGCAGCTTGGTGAAGCTGCCCGTGGCGGCCGCCACCACGGGATACGTCGACTGGTCCACGCCCATGGTCTTCAGCGGGGTGCCGTGCTGGGTCTGGAGGTGCACGCTGCCGGGGCGTTTGACGACGCCCTCCGCGAAGTTGGCGTTGTTCACCAGGTACGTGGCGCGGGCCAGCAGCTCCCAGGCACGGTGACTGCCGAGCACCGCGTACTCCACGCCGTCGGGGACGGTGTGCGCCTGGTCGGCCTCCACCAGGAACACGCCCCGGATGCGCGGGGCGAGTTCGCGGGCCTTGGCGTGGATCGCGGCCGGGTTGCAGGCGTAGCCACGGCCCCAGTACGCGCAGTACACCGCGAGGTCCGGGTCGAGCGGGCGGCGCAGCTGAAGGCCGTAGTGCAGCCGGGTGCGCAGACCGCGCGGGCGGGGCAGCGCGGCCGCCGCCCGCCCGGCCGCGCGCCGGGTGTCCCGCAGCGCGGCGAACGCCTCGTACGACCCGGCCGCCAGCAGCCGGTGCTGCACGCCCAGGCTGCCGCCCGGCGGCCGGAACCCGGCGGGCCGGTGCCCGCGGTACAGGGCGCTCGCCCGCCGGAAGAACTCCCGCCGCCCGTACGGCAGCCGGCGGGGGTGCGCGGCGGTCTTCAGCACGGCCGCGAAGAGCTGCTCGAACAGCGGCCCCGACCGCTCGGCCGGCAGTCCCAGCCCGGCGGCCTCGTCCAGCACCCGCTCCGTCTGGTCCAGCAGATCGTGGTGGTGCGCCCCGGGCAGCCGCAGCCGGTCGCCCTGGCGGCGCGCCCGGTGCCGCACCAGCACCCGGCGCGACACCGCCACCCGCTCCGCCCGCAGCAGCGCCCGCCCGCACCAGCCGACGTCGGTGAACCACCCGGGCGGGAAGTCCAGTTCGTGCTCGGCGACGAAGGCGCGCCGCCAGGCCGCGCTCCACGCGGGCAGGCCCACCCCGGTGAGCCGCGGGGCGCGGGCGGGGGCGAAGGCGCCACCCGGGGCGTGCTCCAGCAGCGGCGCGACGGGGCGCGTGGGCTCGCCCTCCCACCACGGGACGCGCTCGTGCTCGCAGGGCAGCACGTCCACCGGGCCGGTCTCCGCCAGCCGTGCGTCCAGCGCCGCCAGCGCGCCCGGCACCAGCACGTCGTCCCCGTCGAGGAACAGCAGGTACGTCCCGGTCGCCGCCCGCACGCCCGCGTTGCGCGCACCCGCCAGCCCCTCGGACGGCGGCGCGTGGACGGGCGCCACCCGGGAGTCCCGCTCGGCGTGCCCGGCGGCGACACCGGCCGCCGGTGACCCGGCGGCGTCGCAGACCGGGATCAGCTCGAAGTCGCCGAACGACTGGGCGAGGACCGAGTCCAGCGCCTGGCCCAGCCGACCTGCGACCCCATGGGACGGGACGATGATGCTGAAGCGGGGCATTCTGCTCTTTCCGTTGACGAGGGCGTGACGGCGGCCGGTCAGCGGGCGGGCCGCCGCCCGGGCCGCCCCGTCGGACGCCGCGCGGGCGGCCGGGCCGGGGCGGGCCGTGACGAGCCGGGGGACATGCGTACTCCCGATGGGGGCAACGACGGGCGGACGGGGTGGGTGACGGTCAGAAGACGGCCGGCTGCGGCGGCAGCGACACCACGGGCGTCTCCGGCGCGACGGCGGCCGCCGGCACCGGTCGCCGTCGCGCCGGCGGGACGGACAGCGGCTCTGCGAACTCCCCGAGCAGCACCGTGCGCACCACCCGCTCGGCGGCGCGGCCGTCGTCGTGCGGGCAGAAGCGGTCACGGAACGCCGCCCGCAGCCGGGTGGCGCGCGGTCCGCACCAGCGGCTCCCGGCGAAGATCTCGATCAGCTCGTCCTCGCTGTCCGCGACCGCGCCGGGCGGGACGGTCCACGGGTCCACGTAGAGGCCGTGGGCCGCCGCGTACGCCTCCCGGTCCTCGGCGTGCAGCACGATCGGCCGGTCCAGGCCCGCGTAGTCGCACATCAGCGGGGAGAAGTCGGTGACCAGGGCGTCCGAGGCCAGGCACAGCGCCATCACGTCCGGGTGGGCGCTCACGTCCACCACCCGGTCGGAGGCGGCCTCGAACGGCTCGCCGTCGGGGCCCGCGGCGCGGGAGAGGATCACGAACCGGGGGCCGAGCCGGCGCACCACGCGCTCCAGGTCGAGCGTGCGCACCGGGGTGCGGCGGTAGTCGCGGGGCGCCGGCGCGTACAGGATCGCCACCGCGCCCGCGGGGACGCCCAGGGAGTCCCGCAGCACGGCCACGTCCTGCGGGGTCGCCGTGTGGAACCGGTCCGTGCGCGGCCTGCCGTACTCCAGCGTCCGGTAGCGGCCGGGCAGCACCCGCTCGTAGGTCAGCGTGGAGTGCCGGTCGCCGGTGACCACGTGGTCCCACTGGTCGACGCCCTCCAGCAGCCGCGCGAAGTCCGTGTCCCGGGCCGCGGCCGGCCGGTCCTGGAGGTCGAGCCCCGCGTACGCCAGCGGGGTGCCGGGCGGGGTGTGCACCAGGATCTGCCCCTTGCGTTTGACCAGGCCGGGCACGAGCGCGCGGTCGGTCACCACGTACGCGCTGCGGGCCAGCGCGGTCAGATGGGAGGCGGTGCCCGGCACCAGGCGCCGCGTGGCGGTGGGCAGGGTGTGGTGCAGCTCGCGGCGGGTCGCCCAGGCGGTGCGGACGCGCGGGGCGTGATCGCGGACCGCGGACTCCAGGGCGGCCGGGTCGCCGCCGTAGCCGCCGTCGCCCTCGACGGTGAACAGGACACGGCCGGTGTCCGGCGGGAGCAGCCGCTGGACGCGGTAGTGGGTGCGCAGCAGGGCGCGGCGCAGACCGCGCAGCGTGCGGCGGCGCACCCGGCCCGCGCGGCGGCCCAGGGCGGCGGCGAGGCGCAGGACGCGGTACGTGCGATGCAGCCCGAACCGCACCAGCGCGTGCCGTACCCGGGCGCGGGCGGGGACGGGCGCGCCGGGCGTGCGGTGGCGCCGGTACTGCTCGCGGGCCCGGCGCAGGAAGGCGGCGCGCGAGCCGCGCGGCAGCCGGTCCGGGCGGGTGTACACGGTGAGCAGGTGGTCGACCATCCGGCGGAACAGCACCGGCCGCCAGCGCTCCAGGTCGGAGTGTGCGTCGAGGTGGGCGAAGACCCGGTCGTACTGGCCGAAGACCTCGAAGTGGCGCTCGCTGGTGGTGTGCAGGATGCCGCCGGTACGCCGCTGCCGGTAGTGCACGCAGACCCGGTCCAGCGTGGCGACCGTCCCCGCCGTCATCAGCACCGGGTACGTCCACGGGGTGTCCTCGTAGTAGCCGGGCGGGAAGGTGAAGCCCTCCCGCTCGACGAACTCCCGCCGGTACGCCTTGTTCCAGGCCACCGCGAGCAGGCTGAGCAGCCCGGGCCGGTCGGCGAGGGTGAACGGCGCCGGGCCGTGCTCGGCGAGCTGGGCGGCGACCTGGTTGCGCACGGTCTCGCCGGTCCAGTAGGCGCGGGCGTAGTCGTAGACCAGGACGTCCGGGTCGCCGGTCTCCTTCAGCCGGTCGGCGACGGAGAGCAGCGCGTCCGTGGTGAGGGTGTCGTCGCCGTCGAGGAACACCAGGTAGTCGCCGGTCGCGCGGGCCATGCCCGCGTTGCGGGCCGGGCCCAGGCCGATGTTGGCCGGCAGGTGCACCGGCCGCACCCGCGGGTCGCGGGCCGCGAACTCGTCGATCACCGCGCCGCAGGCGTCGGGCGAGCAGTCGTCCACGGCGATCAGTTCGAGGTCCGGGTACGACTGGGACAGCACCGACTCCAGGCACTCGCGCAGATACGCCTGAACCTGGTACGCGGGGACAATGACACTGAACCTGGGCAAGGGGCATCCAACGGTCGGCGCGGGCGTTCTGCCCGGCAACGCCCGTTGGCCCGCCTTGGTTACGCACCCCTGCGGCATCCGGGGGAATCACGTCGCACGAAGGGGCGGACCTCGGCCGGTCCGCCCCCCAACTACACTCGTGATGTGCCTATTTGACGGCGCCCGCCATCACACCGGACACGAACTGCCGCTGGAACGCGAAGAACACCACCAGCGGTACCACCATCGAGATGAACGCGCCCGGCGCCAGCACGTCGATGTTGTTCCCGAACTGCCGTACCTGCGTCTGCAGGGCGACCGTGATCGGCTGGCTCCCCGAGTCGGTGAAGATCAACGCGACCAGCATGTCGTTCCACACCCACAGGAACTGGAAGATGCCCAGCGCGGCGACGGCCGGACCGGCCAGCGGCATCACCACCCGCACGAACAGCCGCAGTTCGCCCGCGCCGTCCAGCCGGGCCGCCTCCAGCAGCTCCTTGGGGATCTCCGCGAAGAAGTTCCGCAGCAGGAACACCGCGAACGGCAGACCGAAGCCGACGTGGAACACCACCACACCGGTCAGGGAGCCGAAGAGGCCCAGCTTGCCGAAGAGTTCGGCGATCGGGATCAGCGCCACCTGCACCGGCACCACCAGCAGCCCCACCACGGCGAGGAACCACCAGTCGCGGCCCGGGAAGTCCATCCACGCGAAGGCGTACCCGGCGAGCGCGCCGATCACCACCACCAGCACGGTCGCGGGCACGGTGATGTACACCGTGTTCAGCAGCGAGGCGGTGATGTCGTCGTTCTCCAGCAGGGTCCGGTACGCGCCGAAGGTCAGCTCGGACGGCTCGGTGAACACCGTCCACCAGCCGTCCACCGCCATGTCCTCCGGCGAGCGCAGGCTGGCCAGCAGCAGCCCGATCGTCGGCACCAGCCAGAACAGGCCGACGACGATCAGGAAGACGCGGACCGCCCCGCCGCTCACCCACCCGGCGAGCCGGGACCCCAGCGACCGCTCCGCCCGGACGGGCTCGGCGGGCCGCACGCCCGCCCTCGTGACGCCTCCGGCGTCCGCGCTCATCGCCGCACCTCCCGCCTCAGCCGCCGTACGTTGAACCACATCACCGGGATCACCAGCAGCAGCAGGAACACCGCGATGGCGCTGGCGACGCCCGGCTGGTCCTCGGAGAAGCCCTTGCGGTACAGCTCCAGCGCGAGGACGTTGGCGTCGTCCTGCGACGAGCCCGGCGCGATGATGAAGACCAGGTCGAACACCTTCAGGACGTTGATCATCAGGGTGACGGTGACCACCGCGAGGACCGGCGCGAGCAGCGGCACCGTGACCCGCCGGAACACCTGCCACTCGTTCGCGCCGTCCACCCGTGCGGCCTCCAGCAGCTCACGGGGCATGCCCGCGAGCCCGGCCGCGATCAGCACCATCGCGAACCCCGCCCACATCCAGATGTACGAGCCGATCACGGCCGGGGTGACCAGCGACGGGCCGAGCCAGTCGAGGCCGTTGTAGGGCTCCTCGAAGTTGCCCGCGGGCAGCCGCAGCCGCGCCCCGTCGGCCTTCGACGAGAGGGAGAACGTGCCGTCGGCGGCGGCCGTGGCCGTCTCCACCACCTCGCCGTCCTTCACCGCCTCGATCCGCATCCCGGCGTAGCCCAGCTCGGAGGAGTCCACCTGGTTGAGCGCCCCGACGCCCTTGCCGCGGGTGAAGTCCTGCCAGGTGCTGCCGGTGATCCGGTCGTCCTCCGGCTTCGGCGCCGCGGCCGGCTTCGCGTCGTCCGGCATCACATCCGGGGGGACGCCCACCAGCGGCAGCGTCACCGTGTCCCCGGCGCTCACCGTGTCCTTGGTGACGAACGCGCCCCCGCCGGCCGGCTCCAGCGGCGACTCGCGGCCCGGGTGCGCCTTCGGGAACGCCGAGGACTGGGCGAAGGTGTCGTGCACGCCCACCCACACGGCGTTCGCCACGCCCTTGTCCGGGTCCTGGTCGTAGACGAGACGGAAGATGATGCCCGCCGCCAGCATGGAGATGGCCATCGGCATGAAGACGACCAGCTTGAACGCCGTGCCCCAGCGCACCCGTTCGGTGAGCACCGCGAAGATCAGACCGAGCGCGGTCGCGACCGTCGGGGCGAACACCACCCAGAGGATGTTGTTCTTCAGCGCGGTGCGGATGCCGTCGTCGGTGAACAGCGCCTGATAGTTGTCGAATCCGGCGAAGGAGTCGCCGGACTGGTCGTAGAAGCTGCGGATGACCGAGTACCCGATCGGGTAGACCACGAGCGCCCCGAGCAGCACCAGGGCGGGCAGCAGGAAAAGCGCCGCCACGGTCCTGCGGGTTCCGGTGACGCTCTTGCGCGACCTGGGAGCGACGGGGGCCGTCTTCGCGGACCCCGCCGCCGTGTCCGCCGCCATCCCCGGTCAGTTCCCGTACGCCGCGGCCGCGTCGGCCTCCAGCTTCGCCTGGGTGCCGGCCACGTCCGACGGGTTCTTCAGGAAGTCCTGGAGCGCCTTCCACTCACCCTTGCCGGGCGTGCCGCCGAAGGCCTGCGGAGCCTGGTCGGACATGTCGAAGCGGAAGTCGTCGCCGGCGTCGACGAGCGCCTTGGCCATCTTCTGCTGGACCTCGTTCGGGTACGCCGACTCCGGCACGTTCTTGTTCGGCGAGAGGTAACCGCCGAGCTTCGCCTGGATGCCCGCCGCGTCCGGCGAGGCGAGGAACGTCACCAGGGCCTGCGCCGCCTCGGAGTCCTCCAGGATCACCGCCGCGTCGCCGCCGGACACCACGGGCGGGGTGTCGCCGACCGCGGGGAACGGGAACACCTTCGCGTCGGTGCCCACCTCCGCCTTGGTCTCGCCGATGTTCACCTGCACGAAGTCGCCCTCGTAGACCATGCCGGCCTTGGGCTGGTCGCCGCCGGTGAAGGTCTGCGTCACGGACGCCGGGAACTCCGTCTGCAGCGCGCCGTCGGGGCCGCCCGCGAGGTAGTCCTTCTTCCCCCAGACCTCGGCGAGGGTGGTCAGCGCCTCCTTGACGGACGGGTCCGTCCACTTGATCTCGTGCTTCGCGAGCTGGTCGTACTTCTCCGGGCCCGCCTGCGAGAGGTAGATGTTCTCGAACCAGTCGGTGAGGGTCCAGCCGTCGGCGCCGCCGACGGAGAACGGGGTGACGCCGGAGTCGTAGACCATCTGCGCGGTGTTCAGCAGCTCGTCCCAGGTCTTCGGCTCGGACGCGCCCGCGTTCTCGAAGACCTGGGCGTTGTACCAGATCAGCGACTTGTTCGCGGCCTTGTAGTAGACGCCGTACTGCTTGCCGTCGACCTTGCCGATGTCCTGCCAGCCCTGCGAGTAGTTCTTCGCCAGTTCCTTCGTGGCCTCCGGGCCGAGCGGCTTGGCCCAGTTCCTCTCCACGGCCTGCTTGATCGCGCCGGGCTGCGGCAGCATCGCCACGTCCGGCGGGGCGCCGCCCGCGATCTTCGAACCGAGGAAGTTGATGATCGGGTCCTGGGCGGGGACGAAGGTCACCTTGGCGCCGGTGCGCTTCTCGAACTCCGCGAGGACCTGCTTGAAGTTCTTCTGCTCCGCACCGGTCCACACGGCCGCGACCTCCAGGGTCTGGCCCTCCAGCTTCGGCAGGGTGACGGTGGTTCCGGTGTCCCCGGACGCCTTGCCCTTGTCGTCACCGCCCCCGCCGCCACCGTCGTCGTCGCCTCCGCAGGCGGTGAGGGAGACCGCCAGCACACCGGCGGCCAGTGCCGCGGCGGCCCTGACGGCCCGTCGGGAGGGGAGAACCGGCCCGTGCCGTCCGGCCGCCCCGCGTATCCGGAAGTTCCTGCTCGTCCTGCGCATCACTGCCCCGTTCTCGTACTCCGTCGTACTTGGCCGAACGTTCGAGCGCTGTTCCGTGCGGTCTGGTCTACGCCCGGCAGGTGGGGGTGGCAAGAGCGCGTCCTGTGTCAACTCGTCGATCGTGACCACGTCGTGACCAGGCGTCACATGCGCGGCCGCCGGCGGGTGGTCGGCGGCTGGTCGCGCAGTTCCCCGCGCCCCTGAGGGGTGTTTCCGCCGCGGCCGCTGGAAGCGTCGCACCGCCGCTGCGGGCTGGCTGCCGCCCCAGCTGCGGGTGGTCGGTGGCTGGTCGCGCAGTTCCCCGCGCCCCTGAGGGATGTCCTAGCTGCGGGCAGTCGTGCCGCTTGGGGCGGCACGGGTGGGCGCAGGCGGGGCCTGGCTAGCGCCGTGAGCGAGGGTTCGGTGCCTCGAGCCCCGTGCCCCGCAACCCTGTCGACGTCGGGTGCGGGTGGTGGGTGGCTGGTCGCGCAGTTCCCCGCGCCCCTGGGGGGCGCTTCCGCGCCCCGCTTGGCTGCGGGTGGTTCGTTCCCCGCGCCCCCGGAGGGCAGCCGCTTACAGAAGCGACGGCACCCGGGGGGACGCGACCTGGCGGGCCGCCCGGTCGAGGGCGCTGGCGAGGAGGGCCAGGTCCGTAGGCCCGTTGCCGAGTTCCCGCACCTGCCGCCGCGCCGGCGGATCCCCCATCCGGTGCCACTCCAACGGCACCACCGTCGGCCGCAACGTCGCGGTCCGCGGAATCCGCCCCGTCACCCGGCCCCCCTGGAACTCCGTCCCCCGCCCGTCCGCACGGACCAGCTGCCCCCGCCCCGGCGCGGGATCGTCCGGCCCACGCCCCACGACCGGCGCGTCCAGCGCGACCCGCAGCGACGCCTGCTTCACCGGCTCGGTCTGCGCCGTCCGGGGACACGGCGCGGTCGCCGCGACCAGATGCACCCCGAGCCGCTCGCCGTCCCGCGCCACCGCCTCCAGCGCCCGCATCACCGACCCCGCGGCCGGCCGGCCGGGCGCGCCGAGCGCGGGGGAGACCAGCTGGTCGAGGTCGTCCACGACCACCACCAGCCGGGGCAGCGCCGGCGCGGCCTGCGTCTTGCGCCGGTCCGCGCCCGGCCGCAGCCGCACGGTCGCGCTGGGCGGGCTGTCCAGGTCGCCGTTCGCCGCCGTGCGCTGGGCGACCATCCGGTCCGTCAGCTCCCGCCCCGTGTGCCACTCGGCGAAGTCCGAACGCCCCAGCAGCTCGGCCCGCCGCTTCAGCTCGGCGCTCAGCGACTGCGCGAACTCCCGCATCCGCACCGGGTCGTCGGCGCTCAGATGGGTGGAGACGTGCGGCACGTCCGTGCACACCCGCAGGCCCTCCCCGGCCCCGGCCCCGGCCCCGGCCCCGGAGCCGGTGACCGGGACGCCGCGCCCGTCGACCAGGACGATGCCCAGCCGGTCGGGCCGCTCGGCCGCGGCCAGCGAGGCGACGACCGCGCGCAGCAGCTCCGTACGGCCGCTCCCGGACGGGCCCTCGACCACGAGGTGGGGCCCGTCGGCGGCGAGGTCGGCGCTGACCGGTCCGCGCGGGCCGGCCCCGAGGACCGCGGTGGCGCGGCCGCCGAGCGCGCCGGTGTCGTCGGCCGCGTCGGCCCAGCGGGCCATCAGCGACGCCGGGGTGGCGCGGGCCAGGCCCAGCTCGTCGAGCAGCCGCGCCGACGGGGGCAGCGGCGCCGACACGCGGGGGTGCGGTCCGGCCGCGGGGCCGTCGGGCCGCAGCGGCGCGAGCGCCCGCGCGAACCGTTCGGCCCAGGCCGCGGACACCGCGTCCACGGTGGCGAGGGTGCCGTGTCCGATCGGGCCGGGCGGGGAGGCGTCGCCGGTCCTGGCCACCCGTAGCAGCCGGAGCGCGGTCGCCACGTCCCCGCTGAGCAGCGCGACCGCCCCGCAGTCACGGAACGCGGGCGCCACCGCGCAGGCCGCCTCGTACGTCTCCGTCAACGGGGACGCGGGCGAGGCGGCGGGCGTCTCGGCGAGGCACAGCAGATGGACACCGCCGCGCGGCCCCTCCACCGCCAGCCGCGCCAGGGCGTCCCGCACGTCGGCATCGCCGGGGTCGCCGTCCACCACGACCACCGTGAACGGCCCGGCGTCGGCCGGGGAGCCCGCGTGGTCGTGGTCGGCGAGACGGCGCAGCAGCTCGTCGGCGCGGGCCGCGGCCTGCTCCCGGTCGTGGGCGAGGAGCAGCCGGCAGTCCTGGCCGTGCCCGGGCCGCAGATGCGGCAGCCAGCCCAGCCAGGACCACTCGGCGGTGCGCTCGTCCGAGGGACGGGACGGGTCCGCGGCGATCAGGACGATCTCCAGCGTGTCGGGGGAGTGCAGCGCGGCGAGCTGGGCGAGCGCCGCGCGGGCCAGCCCGGAGAGCCGCTCGCGCGGTCCGGCGAGCCCCAGCGCGCCGACCTCGCGCAGCCCCACGGTCACGGGGACGACGGGCAGCAGCCGGGAGCCGTCCGGCGCGGGCCGGTCGGCGGTGCCGAGCCGCACCGCGAGCGCCTCGGGGTGGCCGGGCCCGCGCTCCCACAGCCGGGGGCCGGGGCCGAGCGCGGTGAGCAGCAGGGTGGCCGGGTCCGGCCAGGTCTCGGGCTGCGCGGGGACGGCAGGCGCCGGGGCGTACGCGGCTCCCTGGGGCGGGGCGTCGTGGAGGGCCGCGTCGGCGTCCCGCTCGGTCCGCCCGCCGGTGAGCCGCCGCGCCCAGGCGCCGATCCCGCCCCGCTTGCGCGCCCGCGGCGGCTCGGGGACGTCGGTGCCCCGGACCGGGGTGCCCTTGCGGGTGCCGTCGGGGGTGTCGGCGGCCTGCGCGGCGGTCGCGTCGGCGTACCGCCCGTCGCGGGCGTCGCCGGTGGTCCGGCCGGTGGGGCCGACGGGCGGCGGTCCTGCGGGGTGCGGTCCCGGGTGCGCGGTGGGTGCCTCGTCCCGCGTCTGGCCGTGCACGGGGTCGGCGTACAGGCCGTGCGCCTGCCCCCGGCCCGCGTGCGTCTCGTCGTCCGGGACGGGCCGGGAGACCCGCCGCCCCTGGGGCATCCGGGGCACGTCCCCCCGGGCGGCGATCCGCACGGTGCGCTGCCCCTGGCTCCCGCCGTCGCGCCGCTCGGCCGCCGGGGGGCCGCCCTGCTCCGGTACATGAGAAAGGGGGCCCGACGCCGGAGCGTCGGCGTGGGCGGGCGTGGCCCGGTCCGCCGAGCCGTAGGCGTGGTGCGTCGGCGCGCGCGGCCCCTCGGGGGCGCCCCCGTCGTCTCGCGGACCCGGCGCTCCCACGGCGTCCCGGGCCGTACGCGGCCCCGGCACCCGTACGTGTCCCTCCCCGTCCGGGGTGGTCGCCGTGCGGGCGGACGGTCCCTCCGCCGGGGTCAGCCGCAGGGCGGACTCGCCGATCCGCAGCAGCGCGCCGGGGGTGAGCCGCACCGGGCGGGCGCCGACGGGGCGGCCGTCCAGTGTGGTGCCGTTGGTGGAGCCGAGGTCGGCGACGGAGACGCGGCCGTCCGCGCCGACCGTCACCGCGCAGTGCAGCCGGGAGACGTCCGGGTCGTCGAGGGGCACGTCGGCGTCGGCGGAGCGGCCTATGCGGATCTCCCCGCCGTGCAGCAGGTGGACCCCGCCCGCGTCGGGCCCGGCGACCACGTGCAGCCGGGTGGGGGAGGCGTCCAGCTCGGGGTGCGGCTCGGGCTCGCCCGGTGCTCCCACCGCCAGCACCGCGCCGTCGATCAGCGGGGGCTCGCCCAGCGTGCACCGCTGGGCGTCGAGCCGCTGGTCACCGGCGTACAGCACGGGCGTGCCCGAGGAGCCGTCGCCGCCGGAGACCGCCGAGGCGAGCGCGGAGGCGACCGCGGCGAGAGCCGTGCCCGCGGGCGCCGTGACCAGCACGTCGCAGCTCACGGCCCGCTCCCGGACGGGGGAGGAGGGGCCCAGCGGGTCTACGACGGTCAGCCGGATCTGCATCGCCGTCAGCTGTCCCTTCTGCGCGAGCGCCCGCGACACGGGGGACGAAGCCGCCCCGCGGTCCCCCTCCGCGGACTTCCCCCACCGCCACACGCGCACGTACGGCCAGTACTGCCCGCATCCTCGCACCTGCCACCGACAACGCGCCCGCCTCCGGGCATCAAATGATCTTGATTGGTCGGCTCTGCCCGTAAAAATGCCTGACCAATGACGCGCGGATGATCGTTCCGCGCCGACTTGAGATCGGTCACGTCCGGCCCACGGCAACCAACGGACAGAGTCGGGCGTCTTTCCGGCAGACTCCGCACACGCGGAATCCGCGGAGAATTCAACGGAACCGTCGAAACCGTCGAACAGGAACGGGAACCGGTGCGTAAGACCCAGCACAGGGCGACGCAGAAGTCGGCCGGCCGGTATCCCGTGCGGCGGCACTACAGTGGGTCGGAACATTCCGCAGCAGGGTGGACCACGGTGTACGCCAGCCAGCAAGCAGCAGGGAGCGCATGACGTGCGGCCGGTAGGGAGCAAGTACCTGCTCGAGGAGCCGCTCGGACGCGGCGCCACGGGCACCGTCTGGCGCGCGCGCCAGCGGGAGACCGCGGGCGCCGAGGCGGCCGTGCCGGGCCAGCCCGGCGAGACCGTGGCGATCAAGGTCCTCAAGGAGGAGCTGGCGGGCGACGCCGACGTCGTGATGCGCTTCCTGCGCGAGCGCTCGGTCCTGCTGCGGCTCACCCACCCCAACATCGTCCGGGTCCGCGACCTGGTGGTCGAGGGCGAGCTGCTGGCCCTGGTCATGGACCTCGTCGAGGGCCCCGACCTGCACCGCCACCTGCGCGAGAACGGCCCCTTCACCCCCGTCGCCGCGGCCCTGCTGACCGCGCAGATCGCCGACGCGCTCGGGGCCAGCCACGCCGACGGCGTGGTCCACCGCGACCTCAAGCCCGCCAACGTCCTGCTCAAGCAGCAGGGCGGCGAGATGCACCCGATGCTCACCGACTTCGGCATCGCGCGCCTCGCCGACTCCCCGGGCCTGACCCGCACCCACGAGTTCGTCGGCACGCCCGCGTACATCGCGCCGGAGTCCGCCGAGGGCCGCCCGCAGACCTCCGCCGTCGACATCTACGGCGCCGGCATCCTGCTGTACGAGCTGGTCACCGGCCGTCCGCCGTTCTCCGGCGCGTCCGCCCTGGAGGTGCTGCACCAGCACCTGAGCGCCGAGCCGCGCCGCCCGTCCACCGTGCCCGACCCGCTGTGGACGGTCATCGAGCGCTGCCTGCGCAAGAACCCCGACGAGCGGCCCAGCGCCGAGAACCTCGCGCGCGGCCTGCGGGTCGTCGCCGAGGGCATCGGCGTGCACGCGAACTCGGCGCAGATCTCCGCAGCGGAGAACGTCGGCGCGCTCCTCGCCCCCGACCCCGCCCCGGCGCAGGTCCCCGGCGAGCCGTCCGCCCCCGGCGCCTCCGACCCCACGCAGGTGCTGCCGCAGAACCCGAACGGCGCCTACGACCCCAACGCCGCGACCAGCGTCCTGCCGCAGACCGGCCCGTCCGGCGCGGCCGACCCCACGGCCGTGATGCCCCCGGTGCCGCCGGGGCAGCCCGCCGGCGGCCCCGAGGATCCGCACCCCTGGCAGAACCAGCTCCGCGCGGCCCGCGACCGCAACGAGCAGACCCAGGTCCAGTACCTCGACCCCGGCCAGGACCCGCTGCGCCGCCGCCCCCAGCGGCAGGTGTCCCGGCCGCCGCAGCAGCCTCCGCAGCACCGGCCCCAGCAGCAGCCGCAGCCCGGTCCCGGGTACGGCTACCCGCAGCAGCCCCAGCCGCAGCCGCAGCAGTACGCCCCGCCGCCGGAGCGCCGGCGCAGGCAGGCGCCCCAGCCGCCGCAGCGGTACGCGCCCCCGCCGGAGCCGCAGCGCCCCGTGCGGGAGCCGCGCCAGCCCCGGCAGCGCAGCGCCAACCCGATGCGCATCCCCGGCCTGGGCTGCCTGAAGGGGTGCCTGTTCACGCTGCTCATCCTCTTCGTGGCGAGCTGGCTGATCTGGGAGCTGAGCCCGCTCCAGGACTGGATCGGCACGGGCAAGGGCTACTGGGACCAGCTCAGCGACTGGTTCGGCTCGGTCACGGGCTGGATCGAGGACCTGGGCGGCCCCTCGGACCCGGCGAACTAGGTTCGTCTGCCGATTTGTCGACACCTGAGGGCTGATTTCCGGGTCTCCGGTGAAGGTCACCTGTCCGGACGCGTAGCTTTGGCGACAACACGCGTCGGTAGGAGCAGTCTTGGCACGGAGAATCGGCAGCCGGTACACCGCCCATCAGATCCTCGGGCGGGGCAGCGCCGGCACGGTGTGGCTGGGCGAGGGCCCCGAGGGGCCCGTCGCCATCAAGCTGCTGCGTGAGGATCTCTCCTCGGACCAGGAGCTCGTCGGCCGCTTCGTGCAGGAGCGGACGGCGCTGCTCGGTCTGGAGCATCCGCACGTGGTGTCCGTGCGGGACCTGGTCGTCGACGGCAACGACCTCGCACTGGTCATGGACCTGGTCCGGGGCACCGACCTGCGCACCCGGCTGGACCGGGAGCGCCGGCTCGCCCCGGAGGCCGCGGTGGCGATCGCCGCGGACGTCGCCGACGGCCTGGCCGCCGCGCACGCGGCCGGGGTCGTCCACCGCGACGTCAAGCCGGAGAACGTGCTGCTGGACATGCAGGGCCCGCTCGGCCCCGGCGGCTCGCACCGCGCCCTGCTGACCGACTTCGGCGTGGCGAAACTCATCGACACCCCGCGCCGCACCCGCGCCTCGAAGATCATCGGCACGCCGGACTATCTGGCCCCCGAGATCGTCGAGGGCCTGCCGCCGCGCGCCGCCGTCGACATCTACGCCCTCGCCACGGTCCTCTACGAGCTGCTCGCGGGTTTCACCCCGTTCGGCGGCGGCCACCCGGGCGCGGTGCTGCGCCGGCACGTCACCGAGACGGTGGTGCCGCTGCCCGGCATCCCGGACGAGCTGTGGCAGCTGCTGGTGCAGTGCCTGGCCAAGGCGCCCGCCTCGCGTCTGCGCGCCTCCGAGCTGGCCGCCCGGCTGCGGGAGCTGCTGCCGCTGCTGGCCGGGATGCCGCCGCTGGACGTGGACGAGCCGGACACCGACGAGGCCGAGGAGGCCGCCGAGGAGCTGTCCGGCGCGGCCCCCGCCGCCGGACAGCCGGTGCGCCGCCGGGGCGCGGTCCCGCTCGTGCCGGGCGCCAGGCCGTCCGACTCCAACCGTGACACGCACACGTCGATGCGTGTCCCCGCGCCGGACGAGCTGGCCGGCGGAGCCCGCGGCACGGCCCGCGCCCCCCGGGCGGCGGGCGCCCCCCGCCCCGGCTCGGCCCGCAACCGAGCGGTGACGCGCCGCCGCCGCCTCACCCTGGCGGTGGCGGCGACCCTCCTGACGGCAGCAGGAGTAGCCACCTGGCTGACCACGACGGACGACACCCCACCCCCACCCCCGGACATGGAGAACTCGGCCCCGGCCGCCCCATAGGAACGCGGGGAGACGCCCCCCTCAGGGACGTGGGACGAGGGAGGACGCCCCCTCAAGGACGAGGGTGGACGCCCTCTCAGGGACGCGGGAGGACGACGCCCTCAGGGGCGCGGGGAACTGCGCGAAGGGGGTCTGGGGCGCAGCCCCAGGAACGCGAGGGAAGCACCCGGCACGAGCAGGGCCACGGGAGGGCGGCGCCCCCCTCAGGGACGAGGGAGGACGATCCCCTCAGGGGCGCGGGGAACTGCGCGAAGGGGGTCTGGGGCGCAGCCCCAGGAACGCGAGGGAAGCACCCGGCCCCAGCAGGGCCACGGGAGGGCGGCGCCCCCCTCAGGGACGAGGGTGGACGCCCTCTCAGGGACACGTGAGGACGACTCCCTCAGGGGCGCGGGGAACTGCGCAAAAGGGGGCCCGGGGGCGCAGCCCCCGCAAGAGGGGAGGGGAGCCGGGCGCCCCGCCCGGCATGGCCCACGGCGGGAAGCCGTTACGCTGGAGGGCGTGGCAGTCGTCGACGTATCCGAAGAGCTCAAGTCCCTCTCCTCGACCATGGAGTCGATCGAGGCCGTCCTGGACCTCGACAAGATGAGGGCAGACATCGCCGTGCTCGAGGAGCAGGCGGCCGCGCCGTCCCTCTGGGACAACCCGGACGAGGCGCAGAAGATCACCAGCAAGCTGTCCCACCTCCAGGCGGAGGTCAGGAAGGCCGAGGCCCTGCGCTCGCGGATCGACGATCTCGCCGTGCTCTTCGAGATGGCCGAGGAGGAGGACGACCCGGACACCCGCGCGGAGGCCGAGTCGGAGCTCACGTCGGTCAAGAAGGCACTGGACGAGATGGAGGTCCGCACCCTCCTCAGCGGTGAGTACGACTCCCGTGAGGCGCTGGTCAACATCCGCGCCGAGGCGGGCGGCGTGGACGCCGCCGACTTCGCCGAGAAGCTCCAGCGCATGTACCTGCGCTGGGCCGAGCAGCGCGGCTACAAGACGGAGCTGATCGAGACCTCGTACGCGGAGGAGGCCGGCATCAAGTCGACCACCTTCTCCGTGCAGGCGCCGTACGCCTACGGGACGCTCTCCGTCGAGCAGGGCACGCACCGCCTGGTGCGCATCTCGCCCTTCGACAACCAGGGCCGCCGCCAGACGTCCTTCGCGGGCGTCGAGGTGCTCCCCGTGGTCGAGCAGACCGACCACATCGAGATCGACGAGTCCGAGCTGCGCGTGGACGTCTACCGCTCCTCGGGTCCTGGCGGCCAGGGCGTGAACACCACCGACTCGGCGGTGCGCCTCACCCACATCCCCACCGGCATCGTGGTCTCCTGCCAGAACGAGCGGTCGCAGATCCAGAACAAGGCCACCGCGATGAACGTCCTCCAGGCCAAGCTGCTGGAGCGGCGCCGCCAGGAGGAGCAGGCCAAGATGGACGCCCTGAAGGGCGACGGCGGCAACTCCTGGGGCAACCAGATGCGTTCGTACGTGCTGCACCCGTACCAGATGGTCAAGGACCTGCGCACGGAGTTCGAGGTGGGCAACCCGGAGGCCGTGTTCAACGGCGAGATCGACGGGTTCCTCGAGGCCGGAATTCGCTGGCGCAAGCAGCGGGAGAAGTAAGACCCGCCCGCCGCCCGCACGCCGATTTGTCGACAAGGCAACTGCCGCTTACGGAGCGGCAGTTGCCTTGTCGTGTCAGGGATGTCCGGGATTTACATCACACTCACAGCTTCCGTGTCCGGCAAAGCGTGCGGAGCAGGACATCGCGTGCGCAACGCCCTTGACGTTCCTTTGGAAAGTGGGAAGGGTGAAGCGTGGCATGCGCATTTCTGGGGCGCATGTGAACCGGGGGGCGTTTCACCACAGTTACCTCCGTTGATCACGGCCCTGGGCGCCGCCTCACTGACGATGAGCTACTGGGGGTAGCAACCACATGACCAAGAAGACGCGGATCCGTGTCGCACGCATCGCGGCCGGTGCCGTGATAGCGGCCGGCGCCTCGCTCACGGCGGCCGGCGCCGCCTCCGCCCTCGAGATCGGCGTGAGCGCCGAGGCGAACGACGCGGGCCTCGGCCTGGGCGTGACCCTCGACGGCGACGAGCCGGGCGACGGCGACGACGAGACGGAGGACCCGGGCTGCGACATCGGCACGAACCCGGACTGCCCGGATGACGGCGAGACGCCTGGCGACGGCGGGGAGACGCCGGGTGACGGTGGGGAGACGCCGGGCGACGGCGGTGAGACCCCCGGCGACGGCGGGGAGACGCCGGGCGACGGCGGCGAGACTCCCGGCGACGGCGGAGAGACTCCGGGCGACGGCGGAGAGACTCCGGGTGAGACGCCCGGCGACGGGGAGGGCCCTGTCGAGGCGCCCTCCGAGTCCGCCCCCGGCAGCGGTCTCGACCCCGACGGCGGTGCCTCCCCGCAGGAGGAGGGCTCCTCCTCCCTGACCGACACCGGCGAGGAGGCCCCGGCGGCCTCGGCGCAGGGCAACGGCAAGGAGCTGGCCGAGACCGGTGCCGCCGAGACCACCTTCCTGGTGATCGGCGCCGCCACGATGATCGCCGGCGGTATCGGCTTCCGGGTGCTCCCGCGCCTGATGACCGGCCGCGGCGGCGCCGCCGCCTGACGGTGGCCGCGCGCGTACGCACCGTACGCACGACATGACACAAGGGCCCGGAGCGCCGCCGCGCTCCGGGCCCTCGCCGTGTCTGTGGAGTCCCTGTCCGTCCTGGTCAGACGGTCTGATGGGCGAGCAGGGCCACCGCCGCGACCAGCACCGCCAGCAGGACGATCAGGGTCATCGGGGTCAGCCCCGCGAAGAAGTTCTCCTGCTGCATCCGCTCGCGGTTCGCACGGCACACGGGGCACCGGCCCTCGCTCACGGGCGCGGCGCAGTTCGCGCACACCAGCCGGTCGTACGTCATGCGCTCGCCCTCCTCGCGCCGGTTCCTGGGGTTCAACGCCCACCACCGCGTGAACGTTCCCCTTCCACTGTGCCAGGTTCCTGCGTCAGCCGCGCCGGGTCGCTCCCGGAGAGGGTGGTTCATGAGGATGCGCGGCTGCGGCGCCGTCGGGGTCGCTCGCGCCCACGCGGCGGAGCCGCACATGTCACAGCCCCGCCCCCCTGGGATGCTGCCCTCACCCGGCACCGGAACAAAAGGGCGCAAGTCCTGCGCAACCCCTACCGGTGCCTGCGCACGCCTGCCCGGGTCGCGTAAGGTCACGCTCATCTACCCCCGGCTACCCGTGGTGCATCCGTGATCCGATTCGACAACGTGTCCAAGGTCTACCCCAAGCAGACCCGCCCAGCCCTCCGGGACGTGTCCCTGGAGGTCGAGAAGGGCGAGTTCGTGTTCCTCGTCGGGTCCTCCGGCTCCGGTAAGTCCACCTTCCTGCGGCTCGTCCTGCGCGAGGAGCGGGCCAGCCACGGGCAGGTGCACGTCCTCGGCAAGGATCTCGCCCGCGTCTCCAACTGGAAGGTGCCGCAGATCCGGCGGCAGCTGGGGACCGTGTTCCAGGACTTCCGCCTGCTGCCGAACAAGACGGTCGCCGAGAACGTGGCCTTCGCGCAGGAGGTCATCGGCAAGTCGCGCGGTGAGATCCGCAAGTCCGTGCCGCAGGTGCTCGACCTGGTCGGGCTCGGCGGCAAGGAGGACCGGATGCCGGGCGAGCTGTCCGGCGGTGAGCAGCAGCGCGTCGCCATCGCGCGGGCCTTCGTCAACCGGCCCAAGCTGCTCATCTGCGACGAGCCCACCGGCAACCTCGACCCGCAGACCTCCGTCGGCATCATGAAGCTGCTCGACCGGATCAACCGGACGGGCACCACCGTGGTGATGGCGACGCACGACCAGAACATCGTGGACCAGATGCGCAAGCGCGTCATCGAGCTGGAGAAGGGCCGCCTCGTGCGCGACCAGGCACGCGGCGTCTACGGCTACCAGCACTGACGCTCCACGGAAAGGCTTGATCAGACGCCATGCGCGCCCAGTTCGTCCTGTCGGAGATCGGCGTCGGTCTCCGCCGCAACCTGACGATGACCTTCGCGGTCGTCGTCTCCGTCGCCCTGTCGCTCGCCCTGTTCGGCGGGTCGCTCCTGATGAGCGACCAGGTGAGCTCGATGAAGGGCTACTGGTACGACAAGGTCAACGTCTCCATCTTCCTGTGCAACAAGTCCGACGCCGAGTCCGACCCGAACTGCGCCAAGGGCGCGGTGACCGACGACCAGAAGAGCCAGATCAAGGCCGACCTGGAGAAGATGTCGGTCGTCGACACGGTGTCGTACGAGTCGCAGGACGAGGCGTACAAGCACTACAAGGAGCAGTTCGGCGACTCGCCGCTGGCCAGCTCCCTCACGCCGGACCAGATGCAGGAGTCGTACCGCATCAAGCTGAAGGACCCGGAGAAGTACCAGGTCATCGCGACCGCCTTCGACGGGCGCGACGGGGTGCAGTCCGTGCAGGACCAGAAAGGCCTGCTGGACAACCTCTTCGGCCTGCTGGAGGGCATGAACATCGCCGCCCTCGCGATGATGGCGCTGATGCTGGTCGTCGCCCTGATGCTGATCGTGAACACCGTCCGGGTGTCCGCGTTCAGCCGACGGCGCGAGACCGGGATCATGCGCCTGGTGGGCGCCTCCGGCTTCTACATCCAGGCGCCGTTCATCATGGAGGCCGCGGTCGCCGGACTCATCGGCGGCGGCCTCGCGTGCGGCTTTCTGATCCTGGCGCGGTACTTCATCATCGACCACGGACTCGCCCTGTCGGAGAAGCTGAGCCTGATCAACTTCATCGGCTGGGACGCCGTCCTGACGAAGCTTCCGCTCATCCTGGCGACCAGTCTGCTGATGCCGGCGTTGGCCGCGTTCTTCGCGCTGCGCAAGTATCTGAAGGTGTGACTCTTGCCAACCGGGGCGCGCGGCCAACAGGCCGTGCGCCCCTTCGCGTTGTCCTAGACTCACCGGCATGTCAGGTCGTGACCCGTTCTGTCGGCCCCGCAGCGTCCGCCGCGGCGCCGCCCTGACCTTGGTCTTCGCGAGCGTGCTCGTCGCCGGCGCGGCCACGGGCAGCCTTCCCGGCGCCGACCGCGGGGACGCCGCGGACGGCGCCGCGCAGGCCGCTCCGGTCGGCCACCACGCCGAGGTCGCCCGGGCGGCCGAGGAGGCCGCCGCCCACGGCGCGTCCCCGCTGGAGGCCGCGGAGCGCGCGGTCAGCCGCAGCGGCGACCACTGGGGCGCCGTCTACTCGCGCGGCGAGTACGAGGAGTTCGAGGCCACCCTCGACGGCGCCTACACCGGCGTCGGCCTGTGGGCCCGCGAGCGGGACGGGCGCATCGAGGTGAGCAGGGTCGGCAGCGGCACGCCCGCCGACGAGGCGGGCATCCGCCCGGGCGACCGGCTGCGCAGCGTAGACGGGGAGAAGGTCGACGGGCGGCCCGTCACCGAGGTCGTCTCGTTACTGCGCGGCGACAGGGCGGGCAAGGCCGCCGGCAGCACCGTGCGGCTGGGCCTCGAGCGCGGCTCGCGCTCGTGGAGCGAGACCGTCCGGCGCGCCCGGCTGTCCCGGGATCCGGTCACCGTCCGCTCCCTGGCCTCCGGTGTCACGGTCGTCCAGGTGTCCGCCTTCACCAAGGGCTCCGGAGAGAAGGTGGGCGCCGCCGTGCGGGAGGCGCCGAAGGAGTCCGGCATCGTCCTCGACCTGCGGGGCAACCCCGGTGGCCTGGTCGCCGAGGCGGTCACCGCGGCCTCCGCCTTCCTCGACGGCGGCCTGGTCGCCACCTACGACGTCGCCGGGGAGCAGCGTGCCCTGCACGCCGAGCCCGGCGGCGACACGAGGAGACCTCTGGTCGCGCTGGTCGACGGGGGGACGATGAGCGCGGCCGAACTTCTCACCGGCGCCCTCCAGGACCGCGGACGGGCGGTCGTCGTGGGATCCCGCACCTTCGGCAAGGGCTCGGTGCAGATGCCGACGGAGCTGCCCGACGGCTCCGTCGCCGAACTGACCGTCGGCCACTACCGCACCCCCTCCGGCCGTGGCGTCGACGGCCACGGCATCACCCCCGACCTGGAGGCCGACGGGCGGGCGCTGGAGCGCGCGGAGACGGTCGTCGGCGGACTCGGCCGGTGACCCGCCCCCGGTAATCGGCTTCCCGTGGAGCCCCTCCGTAGTGCGAAAATGGGCGGCACTATGGCTAAGGAAAAAGGGCGCAAGCTGATCGCGCAGAACAAGAAGGCGCGCCACGACTACCTCATCATCGACACCTACGAGGCGGGTCTGGTGCTCACCGGCACCGAGGTGAAGTCCCTGCGTCAGGGCCGGGCGTCGCTGGTGGACGGCTTCGTCCAGCTCACCGACCACGAGGCGTGGCTGCACAACGTGCACGTCCCCGAGTACAGCCAGGGCACCTGGACGAACCACAGCGCCCGGCGCAAGCGGAAGCTGCTGCTGCACCGCGAGGAGATCGACAAGCTGGAGGCCAAGTCCCAGGAGACCGGCCACACCATCGTGCCGCTCGCCCTGTACTTCAAGGACGGCCGGGCGAAGGTCGAGATCGCGCTCGCCAAGGGCAAGAAGGAGTACGACAAGCGGCAGACGCTGCGCGAGAAGCAGGACCGGCGGGAGGCCGAGCGGGCGATCTCCGCGGTGCGCAGGAAGCAGCGGGCCTGAGGGTCCGGGGCCCCGGGACCTCGCGGGAATAGGCTGGCATCGACCCGCGTTGGTCACGTACGATGGCATCGCACCCCACAGCGGGTGCGCGTCACCTCCTCCGGGAGGGTTTGACAACACAACATGGGGATGATCGGTTTCGACAGCGGCTGTCGAAGCAGGGGAAGCGTGTCGAGGAAGCGGCCATGATCTCGTAAACCACAGGCCGAAAAAAATAATCGCCAATTCCAAGCGATCTGTCTCCCAGGGCGAGCTCGCCCTCGCTGCCTGATCTTCAGGTAGCGAGCAGCGGCTCCCCTACTTAAGGGAGTGTCAGCCCGGGGATGTTCCCGACCCGGATCCTGGCATCAGCTAGGGAACTAAACCTTGATCCCGGTCACGGGGTGAAGAGGGAAAACACACAGTGACTGGGCCCGTCGGAGACTTGTCGGCGTGATCTCCGGGGCCGAGAAAAGCACAGCCGACTGCACACGGAGAAGCCCTGGTTCCGCACCGTTGGACGCGGGTTCGATTCCCGCCATCTCCACTTACCCCATGTGGGCAGAGGCCCCGTCGCGCGAGCGGCGGGGCCTCTGTCATGCGCGGCCAGTCCCGCGTGGCCGCGTCCCGTGCGGCCACATGGGCGCACCCCCGCGATGTGGGGGCCGCACCCATATCGGTGGGTGGTTCACGCTTCTACCTTCACTCTCCATGACACAGACCAGAGCCGCACTGCGCCCCACCGTGCTGACGGCCCTCCTGGCCGCCCTCCTCTCCGTCCTGCTCGCCCCCGCGCCCGCCTCCGCCGCCTCCCTCCAGGAGGTCACCGGCTTCGGCAGCAACCCCGGCGCCCTGAAGATGTACCGCTACGTCCCCGACGGGCTGCCCGCGGGACGCCCCGTGGTCGTCGCGCTGCACGGCTGCACCCAGAACGCCGCCGGGTACGCCTCCGGCACCGGCTGGACCACGCTCGCCGACCGCTGGGGCTTCTCCGTCGTCCTGCCGCAGCAGCAGAGCGGCAACAACCTCAGCCAGTGCTTCAACTGGTTCGAGTCCGCCGACATCGGGCGCGGCCAGGGCGAGGCCGCCTCGGTCGCGCAGATGGTCGACCGGCAGCTCGCCGACGTCTCCGGCGACCCGTCCCGCGTCTACGTCACCGGGCTGTCCGCGGGCGGCGGGATGACCGCCGTGATGATGGCCGCCTACCCGGAGAAGTTCGCCGCGGGCGGCATCGTCGCAGGGCTGCCGTACGGCTGCGCGCAGGCCGCGGGGACGGCGTACGTGTGCATGTTCGTCGGGGCCACGCAGACCCCCGCGCAGTGGGGCGACCGCGTGCGCGCCGCGCGGCCCGGGTACACCGGGCCCTGGCCGGCGCTCACCGTGTTCCAGGGCACGGCCGACTACACGGTGCGGCCGGCCAACATGACCGCCCTGGTGGACCAGTGGACGAACGTGCACGGCGCCGACCGCACCGCCGACGTCGGCGACACCGTCGCCGGGTACCCGCACCGCGTCTACCGCGGCCCCGCCGGGAACGCGGTCGTGGAGACGTACAGCCTCACCGGGATGGGGCACGGCCAGCCCGTCGACCCCGGGAGCGGGGACGCTCAGTGCGGGGCGGCCGGGGCGTACTTCCTGGACGTGAACCTGTGCGCCGCGTACCGGCTGGGGAAGGCCTGGCAGCTCGGCTGAGCGTCAGTGCCCGCGCGGCGCCGTGCTCGCCCGCTCCGTCAGCCGGGGCGGCAGCAGGGTGGTGCCCGGTACGGGAGCCCCGGACAGCTTCCGTATCAGCAGATGCACCGCGCGGGCGCCCAGCTCGGCGGCCGGCACGGCCACCGAGGTGACCGGGACGCGGGCCGCCGCGGCGACCGGGGCCGGGCAGACGGCGGTGAGCGACAGATCGCCGGGGACCCGCATCCCCAGCTGCTCGAACGCCTCGATCAGCGGGTCGACGAGCGGCTCGTTGTGCACCACCACCGCGGTCAGCGCGGGCAGGTCGCGCAGCAGCCGCTCCGCGACCGCGCGGGCCGCGTCCCGGCCGGTGCCGCACGGCAGCGCCGCCGAGGCCAGCCCGTGCCGGCCGGCGGCCGCGGTGAAGCCCTCCACCAGTCGCCGGGCGAACGCCGTGCGCCGCACGTACACCTCCGGCGGCGAGCCGACCAGCGCCACCGTGCGGTGCCCGAGCCCCGCCAGATGGTCCACGCACAGCTCCCCGGCCGCCCGGAAGTCCAGGTCGACACAGGTCAGACCGTCCGCCTCGGCGGGCACCCCGATCAGCACGGACGGCAAGGAACAGGAGCGCAGCAGCGGCAGCCGCGGGTCCTGCAACTGCACGTCCGTCACGATCACCCCGTCCGCCAGGCCCGTCTCCGTGACCCGCCCGATGCCCTCGTCGCCCTCGCCCTGGGTGAGCAGCAGCACGTCGTGGTCGCGGGCGCGGGCGGCGGTGACCACCGACACCGCGAACTGGGTCACCACGGGCAGATGGATGCCGGGCCGCATCGGCACCGCCAGCGCGAGCACCTTCGCCCGGGCGCCGGACCGGGACCGCCCGCCGTCGTCCGTGCGGTAGCCGAGCTCACGCACGGCGGCCTGCACCCGGCGCCGGGTCGCGTCGGAGATCGGCCGCTTGCCGCTCAGCGCGTACGAGACCGTACTGGGGGAGACGCCGGCGCGCCGGGCCACATCCGTGATCTTCACCATCGGGAGTCCTCGTGGGCACGGTCCGTGGGGGGAGGAAGCGGCCGACGCCCTTGTCGAAGCGCTTCGACGGGTGAAGGTATGTGCGGGATCTGTGCCCGTCAATGGTGCGGACGGTGATCCATGGAGCGGTTCGACGAGCCGAACGAGAGCAGCGTCCCGGCGACCGTGAAGGCGGTCAGCGCCGCCGCCACCGGCACCCCGTATCCGGCGGTGGCCGAAACGTGCTCCACGATCCAGCCGCCGGCCGCGCTGCCGCAGGCGATCCCGCCCAGCAGCCCGGTGACCGCCAGCGTCATGCCCTCGTTCAGCCGCCCCTCGGGGGTGTGCCGCTGCACCAGGGTCATCGTGGTGACCATGGTCGGGGCGGTGGCCATGCCCGCCACCAGCAACGCGCCCGCCAGGACCAGGAGTGAACCGGTGAGGGCGGCGGCCAGCAGCGGCAGCGTCATCAGCGCGGCCATCGCGGCCAGGCACCACAGCAGGCGGGGCCACATCGACCCGGCCGGGCGCACCGCCCCGTACAGCAGGCCCGCCACGCAGGAGCCCGCCGCCTGGAGCGCCAGCACGGCACCGGCCGCCGTACGGTGCCCCTGCCCGTCCGCGAACGCGATCGTCACCACCTCCATCGAGCCGAACACCCCGCCCGTCGCCAGGCAGACCAGCAGCAGCGGCCGTATGCCCGGCGCGCGCAGAGGGGCCCGCCCGGCGGCGCGGCGGACGGCCGGGGGCTCCGTGGAGCGCTGCGCGGTGAACAGCGCGACACCCGTCAGCAGCAGCACCGCGCCCGTCAGCGTCCCCGCCTCGGGGAAGAACGTCCCGCACAGCACGGCCGCGAGCACCGGGCCGAGCATGAAACACAGCTCGTCGGCGGCCTGCTCGAAGGAGTTCGCGGTGTGCAGCGCGTCGGGTCTGCCCTTCAGCAGATGCGCCCAGCGGGCCCGGGACATGCCCCCGGTGTTCGGGGTGGTGGCGGTCGCGGCGTAGGCGGCGAACAGCGTCCAGGCCGGGGCGTCGTACCGCACGCAGAGCACCAGCGCCAGCGAGCCGAGCACCGCGATCAGCGTGGCCGGAAGCGCGATCCGGGCCTGCCCGAACCGGTCCACCAGGCGCGCGGTCCACGGAGCGACCACCGCCGTCGCGGCGAGCCCGGTCGCGGTGACGGCGCCGGCCAGGGCGTAGGACCCGCGGCTCCCCGCGATCATCACGATCGCGCTCACCCCGAACATCCCCATCGGAAGCCGGGCGAGCAGATTCCCCGCCGTGAAGGCACGGGCGCCCGGCACGGCGAACAGACGGCGGTACGGGCCCGGCTCGCGCGGGGCGCGCGGGGCGAAGTCGACGGCCACGAGGGTGTCGGAGGTGACGGTGAACAGGCGGGTGTCCCCGGAGGTCGGCTGCGGCATGGCCTCACCGTCGCCCCTGGCCGGCCGCCTGGTCCAACACCTTCTCCGCACGCATTGACGCACCTGTGTTGTAGGTTCGCGGTCATGCCCGCCTCCGCCCACGTCGACCCCCGCCTGCTGCGCGCCTTCGTCACTGTCGCCGAGGAGCTGCACTTCACCCGCGCCGCGGCCCGCCTCTACGTCGCCCAGCAGGCGCTGAGCCGGGACGTGCGACGGCTGGAGCGGGAGCTGGGCTGCGAGCTGTTCGTCCGCAGCACCCGCCGGGTCACGCTCACCGCCGACGGCGAGCGCCTGCTGCCGTACGCGAGCGCCGCGCTCCGGGCGCAGGACGACCTGCTCGCCGCCGCAGGACAGAGCCGCCCGCTGCTGGTGGACCTCAACTCACCGGGCCTGGAGACCCACCGCGAGGTGCTGCACCGGGCGCGGGAGCGGGCGCCCGGGCACGAGCTGATGGCCCGTTACGAGAGCGGGCTGACCTGGGCGGCCGGGGAGCTGCTCGCGGGGCGGCTCGACGCGACGTTCGGCCGTTTCGCGGGGCTCGCCCCGGCCGTGAGGGCAGGCCTCGACCAGCAGCCGGTGCGCTACGAACCGATGGCCGTGGTGCTGCCCGTGAACCATCCCCTGGCCGGTCTGCCCGAGGTGCCGCTGGCCGCGCTCGCGGGCGAGACCGTCTACGCCGGGGCGGGCAACGCGCGCACCGAGGAGTGGACGGACCTGGCGCGGCGGCTGTTCGACGGGCGGGGCATCACGCTCGCGCCGCCCGCCCCGCTGGCGGTGGGCGAGGAGGAGTTCCAGCGGGTGATGGCGCGGACCCGCAACCCCATCCTCGCCGTGGTGGGTTTTCCGCCACTGCCGGGGACGGTGTCGCGCCCCCTGGTGGAGCCGGTTCCCCTCTCGCCCGTGTCCCTTGTATGGCGAAAAGGAATGACCCACCCTGCTTTGGCTGAACTGCGCAGGTCGGCGGCCGAATTGGCCGCCGAGCGAGGTTGGCTGGAGCGTCCCGTGGACTCCTGGCTCCCGGGATCGGACGCCGATGTGATGGGAGCGCACCCAATGTCTCGCTGCTGACACAAAAGGTCGCCACGCAAACACACAACCTCCGCGTGCGCTACATTCGATGCTTCGAGCACGGTGTGATAAACGGGGCGCTCGGAGCGGGTGGGGGCCCGGTCCGCCGACGGGTGCTCGGGTCGTACGCGCGCCGATGGTTCCGTTGGGGGGAAGTGCGAGCGCGTGGAAAAGTGGCGAGAAGACGCCCAACCGGGTCGGCCGCAGTCGGCCGACGGTTCCCGGAGGTTCGCGGAAGCGGACGAGGACGCCCGTGAGACACGGGTGCTCCCCCTGGCGGAGAGACCCGCCGAACCCGGTCCGAGAGACGGCGCGGAGAGTTTCCGCGCCGGTTCCGGTTCCGGGTCCCTCGACGAGCGCTGGGCGCGGCTCGGAGTGTTTCCGTCCGGGAACGGCAGGGACGAGGACCGCACACAGATGCTGCCCCCGACCGGGGGCGACGACAGGACCGAGGTCCTGCCCGGGACGGGCGGCCGCCCCGGCCCGTCCGGCACGCCCTGGCACGGCGGCGAGGACCGCACACAGGTGCTGCCCGGGGTGGGCGGCCGCCCCGGTCCTTCCACCCGCCCCGGCCCGGCCGGCGGCGTCCGCCCGGGCGACGGACCCGGACCGTCCGTCGGCGCCCGCCCGAGCGACGGGCCCGGAACGTCCGTCGGCCGCGGCGGCTTCGACGCCTTCCGTAAGTCGGCCGCGCCCGCTCCGCACCGGCCCGCCGACGACGCCTTCCGCAAGCCGGCCGCGCCCGCTCCGCACCGGCCCGCCGACGACGCCTTCCGTAAGCCGGCCGCGCCCGCTCCGCACCGGCCCGCCGACGACGCCTACGACTCCGAGCGCACCACCGCCCTCCGCGTCCCCCGTCCCGCCGCTGCGGCGGCCCCGGCTGCGCCGGACGCCGGCGCCACCACCCGGGTCCCGGCCGCGGGCGCCGCGGGCCCCACGGACGCCGGCGCCGCCGTCCGTGACCCGTGGCAGGAGGACCCCGGCACCGCCGAGGCCACCCATGACCCGCACGAGGTGACGGTCCAGCTCGACGCCGTGCAGATCGGCGCCGGCGGCGTGTTGCGCCGGTCATCCGGAGCGGGCGCGGCGCCCGAGGCGGCCCCCGTGTTCGTCGACGAGTCGGGCCGCCGCAACCGGCTCTACCGCCGCATCGGCCTGGCCGTCGGACTCGCCTGCGCGGGCTACGCCGTCGTCATGGTCGCCACCCTGCTGTCCGGCAACTCCGACGCTCCCTGGATGCCCGTCCCGGGCCAGGAGGAGAAGCCGTCCGGGCAGGTCGGTACCACCCCCCGGCCCTCCGCGACCGACCCCGTGCCCAGCTCCGGCACCAGCCTCGACCCCGGCGTCGGCACGCCCGCCCCGGGCGCCTCCGACCTGCCCGGGCCCGGAGTCTCCGCCCCCGTGGCGGGCGGCGCCGGCGGCACGGAGCGGCAGCCGGACGGCGGCGCCCCGGCGACCACCCCGGCCGGCCGCGCCAGCTCCCAGCCGGCCACCGGCGGCGGCGACGCGGGCGGCGGGGCCACCGTCGAGACGCCTCCGGCCGGCGGCGGCACCGCCACGCAGCCCACGACGCCGACGACCCCGGCAGAGCCTCCGCCGCCCGACACGGCCGACCCGACCGGAGGCGGAGGCGGCGAGGCCGGCGGCACCGACAGCCTTTCCGCTCCGTCCGGCGGCGACCGCCCGGTCGCCGCCGAACCAGCCGCGGGCGCCGACCCCGCCGCCGCACCGTCCCCGGAGAACGTCCTCTGATGGCACCCCCGTCCCACCGCCGCCGGGCGCCCCGCCCGGACCGGCGCGGCGCACTGCGCCGACGCGTACCGCTGCGCCTGCTCCTGCCGCTGCTCGTCCTGGTCGCCCTCGCCGCCATGCTGATGCTCCGCGGCTACGTGCACAGCGAGATCCTGGCCGACCACCGGGTCCAGGACCCCGCCCCCACCACCCAGGTGCCCAAGGAGATACTCGAGGGCGGCCCGGTCATAGACGCCCGCGGCGGCAAGGCCACGACCCTGAGCGTGCCCGACCACCGGCTGGTGCTCACCTTCGACGACGGCCCGGACCCCACCTGGACGCCGAAGATGCTCGACGTGCTGAAGAAGCACGACGCGCACGCCGTCTTCTTCGTCACCGGCACCATGGCCTCCCGCCACCCGGACCTCGTCCAGCGCATGGTCGACGAGGGCCACGAGGTCGGCCTGCACACCTTCAACCACCCCGACCTGTCGCTCCAGTCCAAGAAGCGCATCGACTGGGAGCTGTCGCAGAACCAGCTCGCCCTCACCGGCGCGGCCGGCATCCGCACCTCGCTGTTCCGCCCGCCGTACTCGTCCTTCTCCGACGCCATGGACAACAAGTCCTGGCCGGTCACCGAGTACATCGGCAGCCGCGGCTACCTCACCGTCGTCAACAACACCGACAGCGAGGACTGGAAGCGCCCCGGCGTCGACGAGATCATCCGCCGCGCCACACCGAAGAACGGCGAGGGCGCCATCGTCCTCATGCACGACTCCGGCGGTGACCGCAGCCAGACCCTGGCCGCGCTCGACACGTTCCTGCCCGACCTCAAGGACAAGGGCTACGAGTTCGACAACCTCACCGAGGCCCTGGACGCGCCCAGCGCCCACAGCCCGGTCACGGGGCCCGAGCTGTGGAAGGGCAAGGCCTGGATCTTCCTGGTGCAGGCCTCCGAGAAGATCACCGGCGTGCTGGTGGTCGGCCTGGCGATCATCGGCACCCTCGTCATCGCCCGCTTCGTGCTGATGCTGCTGCTGTCCGGCGCGCACGCCCGCCGGGTGCGCCGCAAGGGCTTCCGCTGGGGCCCGCCGGTCACCGAGCCGGTCACCGTGCTGGTCCCGGCGTACAACGAGGCCAAGTGCATCGAGAACACCGTCAACTCCCTGATGGCCAGCGATCATCCGATCGAGGTGCTGGTCATCGACGACGGCTCCACCGACGGCACCGCCCGCATCGTCGAGGCGATGGGCCTGCCCAACGTCCGGGTCATCCGCCAGCTCAACGCGGGCAAGCCCGCCGCCCTCAACCGGGGCCTCGCCAACGCCCGCCACGACATCGTCGTGATGATGGACGGCGACACGGTCTTCGAGCCGTCCACCGTCCGTGAGCTCGTCCAGCCCTTCGGCGACCCGCGGGTCGGCGCCGTCGCCGGCAACGCGAAGGTCGGCAACAAGGACAGCCTCATCGGCGCCTGGCAGCACATCGAGTACGTGATGGGCTTCAACCTGGACCGCCGGATGTACGACATCCTGCGCTGCATGCCGACCATCCCGGGCGCCGTCGGCGCCTTCCGGAAGTCGGCGCTGGAGCCTATCGGCGGCATGAGCGACGACACTCTCGCCGAGGACACCGACGTCACCATGGCGCTGCACCGCGCCGGCTGGCGCGTGGTCTACGCGGAGAACGCCCGCGCCTGGACCGAGGCCCCGGAGACCGTCCAGCAGCTCTGGTCGCAGCGCTACCGCTGGTCCTACGGCACCATGCAGGCCATCTGGAAGCACCGCCGCGCCCTCGTCGACAAGGGCCCCTCCGGGCGCTTCGGCCGCGTGGGCCTGCCCTTCGTCTCGCTGTTCATGATCGTGGCGCCCCTGCTGGCCCCGCTGATCGACGTCTTCCTGCTGTACGGGCTGGTCTTCGGGCCGACCCAGCAGACCATCCTCGCTTGGCTGGGCGTCCTGGCCATCCAGGCGGTCTGCGCCGCCTACGCGTTCCGCCTCGACAAGGAACGCATGACCCATCTGATCTCGCTGCCGCTGCAGCAGATCCTGTACCGCCAGCTCATGTACGTCGTGCTGCTCCAGTCCTGGATCACGGCGCTCACCGGCGGCCGGCTGCGCTGGCAGAAGCTGCGCCGCACCGGTGTCGTCGGGGCGCCCGTGAACGGGGCGGTGCCGAGCGGCCAGGCGTACGACGACGACCGGAGGCCGGTGGCATGACCCACGGACACCCGTCCGGCGCCGCTCCGGTCCCGGACGGCCCTTACCCGCCCCCGTACGGCGCCCCCACGGACGTGGCCCGGCGGCCGGCGCACGCGTTCCCCCAGCAGCACACGACGGAGCCGGCGGCGGTGGAGCCGGCTCCGCAGGAAACCCCGGCCGCTCCGAAGAGGCCGGGCCGGGACAGGTACCTGGACCTGCTGCGGTCCATCGCCCTGGTTCGGGTCGTCGTCTACCACCTCTTCGGGTGGGCCTGGCTGACCGTGCTGTTCCCGTCCATGGGCGTGATGTTCGCGCTCGCCGGCTCGCTGATGGCGCGGTCGCTGAAGCGGCCCGCCTGGAGCGTGATCCGGTCCCGGGTCCGCCGTCTGCTGCCGCCCATGTGGATCTTCGGCGCGGTCGCGCTGACGCTGCTGTTCATGAGCGGCTGGAGCCCCGGGGACGATCCGGACCAGGGTGGCGGTCCCTGGGGTCTGGTCAAGCTCTTCAACTACCTCGTCCCGATCGGCGCCCCGCCCTACCCGTTCGAGGCCGGAGACCTGGGGTGGCTCACCGGCGGCACCTGGGCGGACGACGCGGTGGGACCGCTGTGGTACCTGCGCGCCTACCTGTGGTTCGTGCTCGCGTCGCCGCTGCTGCTGTGGGCGTTCCGCCGGGCGCCCTGGCCGACGCTGCTCGCCCCGCTCGGCCTGACGGCCGTCGTCGGCACCGGGCTGGTCACCATCCCCGGGGAGACCGGCCACGCGGTCACCGACTTCGCGGTCTACGGTTCCTGCTGGGTGCTGGGCTTCGCCCACCAGGACGGCATGCTCAAGCAGGTGCCGCGCTACATCTCGGTGTCCTGCGCCTCACTGGTGATGGCGTTCGGCCTGTGGTGGGCCTCGGGCCACCTCGGCGACGGGGGCTGGGACCTCAACAACATCCCGCTGGCGCAGGCCGCCTGGTCGTTCGGATTCGTGGTGATCCTGCTCCAGTACTCGCCCTCGTGGCAGGAACTGCCGGGCCGGCTCGCGGGCTGGGACAAGCTGGTGACCCTGTCCAACAACCGGGCGGTCACCATCTACCTGTGGCACAACCTGCTGATCGCGCTCACCTTCCCGATCGTCGACCTGCTGTACGAGATCCCGTTCATGCAGAGCGAGCGCGGGGTGGAGGCGCTCAACAGCACGTACGAACTGTGGGCGTTCGCGTTCGTCTGGCCGCTGATCGGTCTGATGATCCTTTCGACGGGCTGGGTCGAGGACCTCGCTGCGAAGCGGAAGCCACGTCTGTGGCCGAACGGCAGCAAGAGCAAGCGCCCCCGGACGAGCGCCGGGGCGCACCGGGGCTGACGTCAGGTTGCCTGCGGTCACCGAGGTGTGCCGGTGGCCGTTGGGCCACTCGCTTCTTTGCCAGTGTCGTGCTTCCGCGACCCGCGTCAAGGGCGCTGCGTTCCGCTGCGCTCCACTCCGCGTCGGCTCCGCCGATGGCCCTCCGGGCCACCCTTGACCCGGCTCGCTGCAGCACGGGGGAGAAGCGAGCGAGCGGCCCGGAAGAGCGGGTGGCCGGCCTGTGTCGGTCCCTTCGGCCGGCCGACCAGTCACCCGGCGTGCGGGAGACGCGCCCGCGCCTCGCGGGCACGCCGGGTGGGCTTGGCGACTGACGGCGGGTGAAGAGACCCGTGGGCCGGGTCGGTGCCTTTTGATGTGCGGGGTCCCACCCCCTTTCGGAATCCGTGAACACTTTGGCCCGAAGTGTTCACGGATTGTGAAGGGGGTGCGTTCCTCAGGATGTCTCGGCAGTCGATGACGATGCCGGTCACTTCGTGAGGTGAGCGAGGAAGACGGCCCATGCGGTGGGAGAGAGGCCGAGCCGCGGGCCGGACGTCGTCTTCGAGTCGCGTATGAGGACGGCGGCGGTAGTGGTGGCCACTTCGACGCAGTTGGAGGCGTCGGGGCTGTAGGAGGACTTGCGCCATCGGTGGTCGGACATGGTGACTTCAGGTCTCCTTGGCGAGGCGGTGAATCAGGTCTCGGGACTCGACAGGCTCGAGGGCGTTCGACTCCATGCGGTCGAGCACTGAACGGTATTTGTTCAACTGGGCTTCCGCGTCCAGGAATTCGCACCCGTGATGGGTGTCCAACTGCACGGTGTCGAGCTGCGGGACGGGCCCCAGCAGGTAGTCGATCGACTGTCCCGTTCCCGGGAAGGAACCCTTGCCGAACGGGATGATCCGAACGGTGACGTGTTCCAGTTCGCTCATGTCCAGCAGGTGCCGGAGCTGGGCGCGGACGGTCGTCGAACCGCCGTACCCCATGTGCAGCGCGGACTCGTGGATCACCGCCGTGTAGGGCGGTGGGTTCTCGCGGTGGAGAATGCCCTGGCGCTTGATGCGGTGGGTCACGCGGTGCTCGATCTCGTACTGCCTCAAAGGTGGCACCGCTTCGCAGAAGAGCGCGCGGGCGTGCTCCGTGGTCTGGAGGAGCGCCGGAATGTGGACGACCAACGCCACGCGCAGGGCTGCAGCATGGTGCTCCAGTTCGGCGAGGTCGATGAGGCCCACCGGAAGGTGCTCGCGGTACTCCTCCCACCAGCCCCGCGACCGCCGCCCGGTCATCGCGGCCAACGCGTCGACCAGCGCGGCGTCGGGACAGGCGTAGGCGTGTGCCATGGAGTGGATGCGGTCGGCGCTGACGGGGGTGCGGCCCGTCTCGATCATGCTGATGCGCGCTTGGTTGACGCCGAGCAGTTCGCCGGCGCCGGTCGCGGTGAGGCCGGCTCGTTCACGAAGCTTGCGCAGCTCAGCGCCCAGTCTCCGCTGCCGCAGCGTCGGATTGTTCGTGGGCGGCACGGTGTGTCCCTCCTGGCCGCGAGGCGGCGCGTTTCTCCCTCACACGAGTGAAGCATGGATGGTTTCCGCTAGTTCTGTAGGAACCATCTAACCATCGGCCCTACGGTGGTCGCACAGCGCCCGACCGCCCACTCCGCTGAGTCGGAAGTGCACCGCGAACCGCGGCACCGCCACCGCCCGACGGAGTTGTTGAGCGAGCCCGAGTCCCCCCAACCCTCCCCGGAGACAACCATGGTCACCGTAGCCCCGCCCCACCCCTGGGCGTACGCCCTTCGCCTCCCCCGTGACCCCCGCGCCGTACGCGTCGCACGTATGACGGTGCGGGCCGCGCTCGACGGGCACGGCAGGCAGGACGCCGTCGACGTCGTCGAGTTGCTGACGTCGGAGCTGGTCACCAACGCCTACCTGCACACCAAGGGGCCCGCCTCCCTACGGCTCACGGGGCTGAGCGGCGGCCGGCTGCGGGTCGGGGTGTGGGACAGCGACCCGTACGTCCCCGCCCCGTTCGGCGGGGCCGGTGACGCTTCCGTCCCGCTCGCTCCGCTCGACTCCGGGTCCGGGCGCGGACTGCGTCTCGTGCAGGAGTACGCCGACTCCTGGGGAGGGTGGGCCCTGGGTGACGGTGCGCTGGGGCGGGGAGCGGGGAAGCTGCTCTGGTTCGAGGTGGGCGGGCGTGCCACACTGCCCCTGTTGCTGAAGTGAACGGTAAGCCAGGGGGCGCGGGGCGAATGAGCAAGCGGCAGACGCAGAAGATGCTGCGGTTGATGGCGAGCGGGGAGCCGGTGGAGCTCACCAGCGCCATGGCATCCGTGAAGAAACTCGCCCGACTCGCCTTCGTCGCCCAGCAGTTCGGCTACGAGTACGCCGACGTCCGGCAGGGCGGCGGGAACAACAGCCAGCTGAAGATGCTGATCGTGCCCGACCCCAGCCCGCAGGCCCAGGCCCGCGCCGCGCAGAACTGGGCGCAGTACCCCAACGCCCACGACGGCGTCTCCGTGCCGCCGCTCGTGCCGGACGCCTTCGAACTGCTCAAGGCGCGCATCAACTTCGACCTCACCGGCAAGAACGCCGAGAAGCGCATGGGCTACGGCGCGATCGGCGTCTCCATCGGCGCCGTGATCATCGCCTACCGGCTCGGCGGCACCTCGGACGACTTCGTCATCGCGGCGGTGATCTGGCTGGCGCTCATGGCGATCCTGGGCATCGGCTTCGTCGTCACCCGCAAGCGCAACGCCAAGTTCGCGGCGCGGCTCCAGGCGGCCGGCTTCATGCCGGTCACGGACGAGACGGGCCGGGTGCGTTACCTGCCGCCGGGCGGACAGATGCCGGGCCACGGCAACCCCTTCGGGGCCGGTCCGTACGGCCCGTACGGGGCGCAGGCACAAGGCGCACCGCCGGTCCCGCAGCAGCAGCCGGTGGTGGACCACGCCCCGCAGCAGCCTCCGGCGTACGGGCAGCCGTTCCCGCAGCAGCGGCCCGCACCGGGCTACGCCCAGCAGTCTCCCGCCGGGCAGCCCGCCCCGTACGGCGGGCAGCAGCCCGGCGGCCCCTACGCCCAGCCCGGCCCCTACGCCCAGCAGCCGCCCGCCTACGGCCAGCCAGGGCCGTACGGCGCCCCGCCGCAGCAGGCGCCCGGCCCCTACGGGCAGCCCCCGCAGCACTGACCCCTCACCACGCCCCCGGTGACCGGTGACGGACACCTCTCACCCCGCCCCCGCCCAGGGTGAGAGCAACGTTCCCTGCCGGTCACCGCGTGCCACAGGCCGGAAACGCTCCCTCCCTACCTTCGGGACCAGCCCTCGCGGCACCGCCGCGCCCCGGAGAGCAGTGGAGGCCCCATGACAGCCCGCGGCCGTTGGATCCAGCAGTGGGACCCGGAGGACGAGACCTTCTGGAACCGCACCGGAGAGCGGATCGCCCGCCGCAATCTCCTCTTCTCCGTCCTGTCCGAGCACATCGGCTTCTCGATCTGGACCATGTGGTCCGTGCTGGTGCTCTTCATGGGCCCCGAGTACGGGCTCACCCCCGCCGACAAGTTCCTGCTGACGTCGCTGGTCACGCTGGTCGGCGCCGTCGTCCGGGTCCCGTACACCTTCGCCGTCGCGGTGTTCGGCGGGCGGAACTGGACGATCATCTCCGCGGGACTGCTGCTCGTGCCGACCGTCGCCGCGTTCGCGGTGATGGAGCCGGGCACCTCCTTCTCCACGTTCCTGCTGGTCGGCCTGCTGGCCGGCATCGGCGGCGGCAACTTCGCCTCCTCCATGACCAACATCAACGCCTTCTTCCCGCTGCGGAAGAAGGGCTGGGCGCTCGGACTGAACGCCGGCGGGGGCAACATCGGCGTCCCCGTCATCCAGCTCGTCGCCCTCGCGATCATCGGCGCGAGCGGGGGGCCGCGGGTGCTGCTCGGCCTGTACATCCCGCTGATCGTCGTCGCCGCCGTGCTCGCCGCGCTCTACATGGACAACCTGGCCTCGGTGAAGAACGACACCGGCGCCGCCAAGGACGCGGCGCGCGACCCGCACACCTGGATCATGTCGTTCCTCTACATCGGCACGTTCGGCTCGTTCATCGGCTACAGCTTCGCCTTCGGGCAGGTGCTGCAGAACCAGTTCGACCGCACCCCGCTGGAGGCCGCGTACGTCACCTTCGTCGGGCCGCTGCTGGGCTCGCTGATCCGGCCGCTGGGCGGCTGGCTCGCCGACCGCTACGGCGGCGCGCGCATCACGCTGTGGAACTTCGTCGGCATGGGCGCAGCGACCGCCGTGCTGATCGCCGCCTCCATGGCGCAGTCGCTGGCGCTGTTCACCGTCGCCTTCGTGGGGCTGTTCGTGCTGACCGGCCTCGGCAACGGGTCGACGTACAAGATGATCCCCGGCATCTTCCAGGCCAAGGCGCACGCGCTGGGTCTCGAAGGGGAGGCGGCGGCCGCGTACGGGCGGCGGCTGTCCGGGGCGTCCATGGGGCTGATCGGCGCGGTGGGCGCACTCGGCGGCGTCGGCATCAACCTGGCCTTCCGCCAGTCCTTCCTCTCCTACGGCTCCGGCACCGGCGCCTTCGTGGCGTTCCTCGCCTGCTACGCGGTCTGTTTCGCGGTCACGTGGGCGGTATACCTTCGCCGGCCCGCCGCCCGGTCGGCCGGAGTGACCCCCGCCACGGAGGAGAAGCCGCAGCTCAGTTACGCCGAGGTCTGACCGACGGTGACGTAACACTGGTGACATGAAGCCGAACCGAGCCTGTCACGGACCATTGGCAGGCTCGCTCGGCACGGACGTGGAGCCGCACCTCCGTGCAGGACACCTCCGTGCAGGACGCCGACTCGAGCCGGGACGAGAGTGATGTACGACGAACGAGAGCAGTCTCCGGAGCACGGGCCCCTCGCCGGGTTCACCGTGGGCGTGACCGCGGCGCGCCGGGCCGACGAGCTGGGCGCGCTGCTGGAGCGGCGCGGCGCGGCGGTGCTGCACGCCCCGGCGCTGCGGATCGTGCCGCTCTCCGACGACAGCGAACTGCTGGCCGCCACCAAGGAGATCATCGGGCGGGCCCCGGACATCGCGGTCGCCACCACCGCGATCGGGTTCCGCGGCTGGGTGGAGGCCGCCGACGGCTGGGGACTCGGCGAGGACCTGCTGGAGCGGCTGCGCGGGGTGCGGATCCTGGCGCGCGGGCCCAAGGTGAAGGGCGCGATCCGGGCGGCCGGGCTGACCGAGGAGTGGTCGCCGGCGTCGGAGTCGATGGCGGAGGTGCTGGACCGGCTCCTCGAGGAGGGCGTCGACGGGCTGCGCATCGCCGTCCAGCTGCACGGCGAGCCGCTGCCCGGGTTCGTGGAGTCGCTGCGGGCCGGGGGAGCGGAGGTGGTGGGCGTGCCGGTGTACCGGTGGCTGCCGCCGGAGGACATCGGACCGGTGGACCGCCTGATCGACGCGCTCGTCGCCCGCACCCTGGACGCGGTCACCTTCACCAGCGCGCCCGCCGCCGCGTCGCTGCTGTCCCGCGCCGAGGAGCGGGGCCTGCTCGACGACCTGCTGGCCGCGCTGGGCCACGACGTGCTGCCCGCCTGCGTCGGCCCGGTCACCGCGCTGCCGCTCCAGGCGCGGGGCGTCGACACGGTGCAGCCCGAACGCTTCCGTCTGGGGCCGCTGGTCCAGCTTCTGTGCCGCGAACTCCCCTCCCGCGCGCGCACGTTGCCCGTCGCCGGGCACCGGGTGGAGATCCGGGGGCACGCGGTGCTGGTCGACGGCGGGCTGCGGCCCGTGCCGCCCGCCGGGATGTCCCTGCTGCGGGCGCTGTCCCGCAAGCCCGGCTGGGTCGTCTCCCGCGCGGAACTGCTGCGCGCCCTTCCGGGGGCGGGCCGCGACGAACACGCGGTGGAGACCGCGATGGCCCGCCTGCGCACCGCCCTGGGCGCCCCGAAGCTGATCCAGACGGTGGTCAAACGCGGCTACCGCCTCGCCCTCGACCCGGCGGCGGACACGAAGTACGACGCGGCGGTCTGACCCGGCGGCGCCGGGACGCGAACGCGCTGTCCTCCCGGGCGTGCGTCGCCCTGCCCGGCGGGACCGCCCGCCCGGCCGCCGACGGGACGCCCCGCGCGGGTGTCGCGCCCGAGCGCGAGGGGCCGTCGCGTCCCTGCGCACGCGGACGCGCCGCGGTGGTCGGGCTGGGCGCGCCAGAGCTTCGAACGCGCTGTGGCGTCCCGGGCGTGCGTCGCCCTGCCCGGCGGGACCGCCCGGCCGGCCGCCGACGGGACGCCCCGCGCGGGTGTCGCGCCCGAGCGCGAGGGGCCGTCGCGTCCCTGCGCACGCGGACGCGCCGCGGTGGTCGGGCCGGCGGCGCCGGGCCGCGAACGCGTCGTGGCGTCTCCGGCGTGCGCCGCCACGCCGGGCCGGCCTGCCCGGCCGGCCGCCGACGGGACGCCCCGCCCGGGCGTCGCGCCCGAACACGAGGGCCGTCGCGTCCGGCAACGCGTGGATCTTCACCCCGCGCAACTCCCCCGCCGCAAGGGCGGAGCCGAAAGCGCGCGGCGGGAGGGGTTCCGGGGTCCGGGGCGGGCGGGCACTGTGGAGGGAGCACGGTTTCCCGGTTCGCGCACGGCCCCCACGCCCGCGGGGGCCCACCTAGGCGGTGGCAGGACATGGCACTGGGCACGGTCACGGCGTCCTACGAGCTGAGGTTCGACACCGGGCGGGTCTGCCTGGATCTGCTCGCGACCGCCCATCCGGGGGAACGGCTGGGTTCCGTCGACGCGCTGCGGGCGTGGATCACCGGTGCCGGACTCGTCCCCGACGGCACCCCGCTCGCCCACGCCGACCCGTCCTGGCTGGACGCCTTCCGCGAACTGCGTTCCCACCTCGTCCCGTTGGTGCGGGCGCCCGGCTCCCCGTCCCAGGGCCCGGCGCTGGCCCGGGTCAACGACCTGGCCCGCTCCGCGCCCCCCGCGCCGCGTGCGGTGCCCGGCGCGGACGGGACGCTGGTGCGCCGGCTCGACGGCCCGCCCGGCCGTGACGCGCTGATCGGCGCGGTGGCCCGGGACGCGGTGGACCTGCTGACCGACCCGGCCGCCCGCGCGAGCGTGCGCCAGTGCGAGGGCGACAACTGCCCCATCGTGTACGTCGACACCTCACGGGGACGCAGAAGGCGCTGGTGCTCCAGCGAGGTCTGCGGGAACCGGGAACGCGTGGCCCGCCACCGCCGCCGTACGGCAGCGCTCACCCGCGCGTGAACAGCGGCCGGCCGCCACGCCCGATTGAACTCCCTTATCCTGTTCGCGGTTTTCGCGCCTTGAGGTTCCCAAGAATTGGTTAAGTGATCTCCGTCACAACTTTGGTGGGCCCTTGCGGGCGCGCGTCGACACCTTGCCGCTCGCCGTGTGTCGGAAATGTGAAGAGGGCGCGGGGGGAATGTGCGCTCATGTCCCGGTCGTCGTGACGTCCCCGAGAAAACCGCCGTCTCTCTTTGAACGCCCAACGCCCCCCGTGCGTACCGGTTGTCGAGCGACCGACTGGGGGATCCCCCGGACACCGGAGGTGGGCGTGCGCAAGGATGCGGCCGTGGCCAATGAACGTGGAACGAGGGCCCGACATCGCATGTCTTCACAGCCCTCGGAACCTGACGAGGAGCTGATGCGTGCGCTGTACCGCGAGCACGCAGGACCCCTGCTGGCGTACGTCCTCAGGCTGGTCGCCGGAGACCGGCAGCGCGCCGAGGACGTCGTCCAGGAAACGCTCATCCGTGCCTGGAAGAACGCCGGTCAGCTCAATCGGGCGACCGGTTCGGTACGCCCCTGGCTGGTGACGGTCGCCCGGCGCATCGTCATCGACGGCCACCGCAGCCGGCAGGCCCGGCCGCAGGAGGTCGATCCGTCGCCGCTGGAGGTCATCCCCGCGGAGGACGAGATCGACAAGGCGCTGTGGCTGATGACGCTGTCGGACGCACTCGACGACCTGACCCCGGCACACCGGGAGGTCCTCGTCGAGACCTACTTCAAGGGGCGTACCGTCAATGAGGCGGCCCAGACACTCGGCATACCGAGCGGCACCGTGCGCTCCCGGGTGTTCTACGCCCTGCGGTCGATGAAGCTGGCTCTGGAGGAGCGGGGGGTGACGGCGTGATGAGTGTGTACGGGGGAAACCAGGGATTCGGCACGGGCGGGACGGGTATGTCTGGTGCCATGGAGGGATCACCGGTGCCGAACGAACACGAGACCGTCGGTGCCTACGCCCTCGGCATCCTCGACGACGCCGAAGCCAGCGCCTTCGAGGCGCACTTGGCGACCTGCGAGTGGTGCGCCCAGCAGCTCGACGAACTCGCCGGCATGGAACCGATGCTGGCCGCCCTCGCGGACCTGCCCGACGCCGCCGGATCGCCCGCGATCGGCGAGTCGCTGTCCGCGAAGCCGTCGCCGCGCGTGGTGGAGAAGCTCGTCGACGAGGTGGCCGAGCGCAGGGCGCGCAAGCGCCGCCGGAACTTCTACATGGTCGCCGCGGCCGGCGCGCTGATCGTCAGCGGCCCGTTCGTGGCCGTCGCCGCGAGCGGCGGGGACGGCGGCAGCGGTGGCGGTGGCAACACCGGGCGCACGCTCGCGGCCAACCCGGTGAAGGACGCCTTCGACAAGAGCTCCGAGAAGATCACGGCCACGGACCCCTCCACCGGGGTGACCGCCACCGTGGCCCTGGAGGACAAGCTCTGGGGCACCGAGATCGTCACCGAGCTGAAGAACGTCAAGGGCGAACAGAAGTGCTCGCTCATCGCCGTCGGCAAGAACGGCGAGCGCGAGACGGTGAACTCCTGGGCGGTCACCGGCGAGGGCTACGGACTGCCCGACGCCGCGACCGACAAGGGCAAGCAGCCGCTGTACGTCCAGGGCGGCGCCGCGTTCGAGCGCAACCAGATCGACCACTTCGTGGTCGCGACCTTCGACGGCAAGACGCTCGTGGAGGTCGACGCGTAGCCTCACGGGGCCCCCTTCGCGTACGGTTGACGGCTGCCCAGCACGTCAGAAGGGGGCCCGGTGGCCGCTCAGGCTCAACAGGAATCCGCGGTCGTCCCGGTTCACGACTCCGTTCGCGACCGGGAGATCCGTCTGGAACAGGAACACCTGGACCGGGTGTACCGGCGCCTCGAGGAGAAGATCTCCGAGGCCGAGTTCCTCATGCACGACGCCGCCCAGCGCGGCCACGTCGGCACACCCGGCGCCCTCGCCGAGCGGGACGCCCAGGTCTTCCGGGCCGGCATCCACCTCAACCGGCTGCACAACGAGTACGAGGACTTCCTCTTCGGCCGGATCGACCTGCTGCCCGGCAAGGACGGCAAGAAGGGCCCGGACGGCGCCTACACCGCCGTCGAGCCCGCCGAGGGCGCCGTCCGCCCCGACAACACCGCCGACATCGCCGAGACCCTGCACATCGGCCGCATCGGCGTCCTCGACGAGGACTACGCCCCGCTGGTCATCGACTGGCGGGCGCCCGCCGCGGCGCCCTTCTACCGCTCCACCCCGGTCGACCCCGGCCGGGTCGTGCGGCGCCGGGTGATCCGCTCCAAGGGGCGCCGGGTGCAGAGCGTCGAGGACGACCTGATGCGTCCCGAGCTGAAGGCCACCCTCGACGGCCGCGAACTGGCCGTGATCGGCGACGGCGCCCTGATGGCCGCGCTCGGCCAGGCCCGTACGCACACCATGCGGGACATCGTCGCGTCCATCCAGGCCGAGCAGGACCTGGTGATCCGCGCCCCCGCCGCCTCCGTCACCTACGTCGAGGGCGGTCCCGGCACCGGCAAGACCGCCGTCGCCCTGCACCGCGCCGCCTACCTGCTCTACCAGGACCGGCGCCGGTACGCGGGCGGCATCCTGATCGTCTCCCCGACCCCGCTGCTCGTCGCCTACACCGAGGGCGTGCTGCCGTCCCTCGGCGAGGAGGGCCAGGTCGCCATCCGCGCCATCGGCTCCCTCGTCGACGGCGCCGAGGCCACCGTGTACGACTCCCCGGCCGTGGCCCGGATCAAGGGCTCGTACCGCATGCTCAAGGTGCTGCGGAAGGCCGCGCACGGCGCCCTGGAGCTGGACGACTCCCCGCAGCGGCTGCGGGTCGTCGCCTTCGGCCGCCGTCTGGAGCTGGAGGCCGAGGAGCTGGCGGGCATCCGCCGCACCGCCCTCGGCGGCACCGCCCCCGTCAACCTGCTCCGCCCTCGCGCCCGCAAGCTGATCCTGGACGCCCTGTGGGAGCGCTCCGGCGCGGGGAACCGGCACACCGACCCCGAGCTCGCCGCCGAGCTGCGCTCCTCCTTCGACGAGGACATCACCTCCGAGGACGACTTCATCGCCTTCCTCGACGCCTGGTGGCCGGAACTCACCCCGGCCGCCGTCCTGGACGCCATGACCGACGAGCGGCGCCTCGGCCGCTGGGCCCGGCGCGTCCTCAACCCGGGGGAGGTGCGCAAGCTGGCGCGCGCCCTCCAGCGGGACGGGCGCTCCGTGCACGACATCGCGTTGCTGGACGAGCTCCAGGCGGTCCTGGGCGCACCCGCCCGGCCCCGCAAGAAGCGCGAGGTCGACCCGCTGGACCAGCTCACCGGCCTGGAGGAGCTGATGCCGGTGCGCGAGGAGACCCAGCGCGAGCGTGCCGAACGGCTCGCCCAGGAGCGCGTCGAGTACGCGCACGTCATCGTCGACGAGGCGCAGGACCTCACGCCGATGCAGTGGCGCATGGTCGGCCGCCGCGGCCGCCACGCCACCTGGACGATCGTCGGGGACCCGGCCCAGTCCTCCTGGTCCGACCCCGACGAGGCCGCCCAGGCCCGTGACGAGGCCCTCGGCACCCGTCCGCCCGTCGCCCGCCACCGCCCTTCCGCGGAAGGTTCTGCGGGCCGCGCCTCTCGTGGCCGCCGCTTCGAGCTGACCGTGAACTACCGCAACCCGGCCGAGATCGCCGAGCTGGCGGCGAAGGTCCTCGCCCTCGCCATGCCCGGCTCCGAGTCGCCGCGCGCGGTGCGCTCCACCGGCGTCCAGCCGCGTTTCGCCGTGGTCCGGGACACGCTGGGGGCCACCGTGCGCGCCGAGGCCGCCCGGCTGCTGGAGCGGGTGGACGGCACGGTCGGCGTGGTCGTCGCCATGCGGCGGCGCGAGGAGGCGCGGCGCTGGCTCGACGGGCTCGGCGACCGGGTGGTGGCGCTCGGCAGCCTGGAGGCCAAGGGCCTGGAGTACGACGCGACGGTGGTCGTCTCGCCCGCGGAGATCGCCGACGAGTCCCCGGCCGGCCTGCGGCTGCTCTACGTCGCCCTGACGCGCGCGACGCAGCAGCTCACCGTGGTGTCCGCGGAGCGCGACGAACCGGACGCCGAGGGGGTCCCCGACCTGCTGCGGGACTGAGCGGACGGCGGTGCCGAGGGGCGCGGTGAAATATCCCCCGGTCATGGGAATGGCCCCGGGCGATCCGTTTGTTAGCCTGGACGTGGCACCGGCCCGATCCAAGCCCCCGGGCCCAACCATAGTCGCTTCGAGCGACCACTTGCCGCGAGGCGAGCATGGCGGGTCGGTGTCATGAGCGTTCGAGAGGCCCTCGTCACGAGATGTGACGGGGGCCTCTTTTGCTGCCCGTTCTCCTCTCGTATGGTGGAACTCGATTTCCGGCTGGTGACAGTCGGCGGTGAACAAAACGTTCGCAATCCGAGGCGGCTACCACGTACTCAGCGGTAGGTGCGACGATCGGACGGCACGATTCGCGACACGGTTGAAAAGCAGAGGAACGGCCATGGCAACGGCGCCCAGCGTCTCCTACTCGATGACCATCCGGCTCGAGGTGCCCGCGGGAGGAACCGCGGTGTCCCAGCTCACCGGGGCCGTCGAGTCCCACGGAGGCCTGGTGACCGGCCTCGACGTGACCGCGTCGGGCCACGAGCGGCTCCGGATCGACGTCACGATCGCGGCCACCTCCACCGCCCACGCCGAAGAGATCGTCGAACAGCTGGGCCACATCGAGGGCGTCACCCTCGGCAAGGTCTCCGACCGTACGTTCCTGATGCACCTCGGCGGCAAGATCGAGATGGCGTCGAAGCACCCCATCCGCACCCGTGACGACCTGTCCATGATCTACACGCCCGGCGTCGCCCGGGTCTGCATGGCGATCGCCGAGAACCCCGAGGACGCCCGCCGTCTCACCATCAAGCGCAACTCCGTTGCGGTCGTGACGGACGGCTCCGCCGTGCTGGGCCTGGGCAACATCGGCCCGAAGGCCGCGCTGCCCGTGATGGAGGGCAAGGCCGCCCTGTTCAAGCGGTTCGCCGGCATCGACGCCTGGCCGCTCTGCCTGGACACCCAGGACACGGACGCGATCGTGGAGATCGTCAAGGCGATCGCCCCCGGCTTCGCCGGCATCAACCTCGAGGACATCTCCGCGCCCCGCTGCTTCGAGATCGAGGCCCGGCTGCGGGAGGCCCTCGACATCCCCGTCTTCCACGACGACCAGCACGGCACCGCGATCGTGGTGCTCGCCGCCCTGACCAACGCCCTGCGCGTCACCGGCAAGTCCATCGAGAGCATCCGGGTCGTCATGTCCGGCGCCGGCGCGGCCGGCACCGCCATCCTCAAGCTGCTGCTCGCCGCCGGTGTGAAGAACGCCGTGGTGGCCGACATCCACGGCGTGGTGCACGCCGGACGCGAGGACCTGGTCGACGCCGCCCCCGGCACGGCCCTGAGGTGGATCGCCGACAACACCAACCCGGAGAACCTCACCGGCACGCTGAAGGAGGCCGTGCGCGGCGCGGACGTCTTCATCGGCGTGTCCGCCCCCAACGTGCTGGGCGCCGAGGACGTCTCCGCGATGGCCGAGGGTGCGATCGTGTTCGCGCTCGCGAACCCCGACCCCGAGGTGGACCCGGCGATCGCCCGCCAGACGGCGGCGGTCGTCGCCACCGGCCGCTCGGACTTCCCCAACCAGATCAACAACGTGCTGGTCTTCCCGGGCGTCTTCCGCGGCCTGCTGGACGCCCAGTCCCACACCGTCAACACCGAGATGATGCTGGCCGCCGCGCAGGCCCTGGCCGACGTGGTCACCGAGGACGAGCTGAACCCGAACTACATCATCCCCAGCGTCTTCAACGAGAAGGTCGCGGGCGCGGTCGCCGACGCCGTCCGGGACGCCGCGAAGGCCGCCGGCGCGTGACGCCCGCGATGGGTGTGAGCGCCTGAAGCCGCGACGGTCCGCGGGCTGTGAGGATCGCCACGGGATTCGAAACGGCGCGTCGTGGAACCCGTAGTCCCGGCGGCCCTCTAGGGTGGGCGGCCGGGCCTGGGCTCCGGCCCCTGCTGTCCGCTGCCGGAAGCGGACGGAGCGTCACCGAGCGGAGGCCGTGGCGCTCTTCGTGTGACTCCCTCGGGTGTTCTCACGACTCCTGCGGGTGCCGGATTGGCATTACCGCCGCAGGTAGAGGCAGGATGCGTCCCTGGGCGCGAGGGTCCGACGAAGGACCCGGGTCCGGGGACTCACCGAGGAACCTGGCAGCATCGGCTTTCGCCGTGCCCGACATGCGGCTCCGCCGCGTGGCACGCCTCAACGGCAAGAAGAACACGGGAGTAACAACATGAACCGCAGTGAGCTGGTGGCCGCGCTGGCCGACCGCGCCGAGGTGACCCGCAAGGACGCCGACGCCGTGCTGGCCGCGTTCGCCGACGTCGTCGGCGACATCGTCTCCAAGGGCGACGAGAAGGTCACCATCCCCGGCTTCCTGACCTTCGAGCGCACCCACCGCGCTGCGCGCACCGCGCGCAACCCGCAGACCGGTGAGCCGATCCAGATCCCCGCGGGTTACAGCGTGAAGGTGTCGGCGGGGTCGAAGCTGAAGGAAGCGGCCAAGGGCAAGTAAGGCGCCTCTGCGGGCGCCTCACACCCGAGCGGGTCAGCGCCGTTCGGGCTGGGCGCCCGTCGCCGTGTGCCGGCCGCTCGTGGTTGGTCGCGCAGTTCCCCGCGCCCCTTTCGGGGCGTTGCAGTGAACGCCGATGGGGCGGTCACCCGGATCGGGTGACCGCCCCATCGGCGTTCGTGTGCTGTGGGTCAGCCGAGGGCTTTGCCCGGGAGTTCCACCTTCGCCCCGAGGGCGGAGAGCTTCTCCATGAAGTTCTCGTAGCCGCGGTTGATCAGGCCGATGCCGTGGACGCGGGACGTGCCCTGGGCGGCGAGGGCCGCGATCAGGTAGGAGAAGCCGCCGCGCAGGTCGGGGATCTCGAGGTCCGCGCCCTGGAGCTTCGTCGGGCCGGAGACGACCGCCGAGTGCAGGAAGTTGCGCTGGCCGAAGCGGCAGTCGGAGCCGCCCAGGCACTCGCGGTAGAGCTGGATGTGGGCGCCCATCTGGTTGAGTGCGGACGTGAAGCCGAGCCGGGACTCGTAGACCGTCTCGTGGATGATGGACAGGCCCGTGGCCTGCGTCAGGGCGACCACCAGCGGCTGCTGCCAGTCGGTCTGGAAGCCCGGGTGCACGTCCGTCTCCAGGGCGATGGACTTCAACTGCCCGCCCGGGTGCCAGAAACGGATGCCCTCGTCGTCGATCTCGAAGGCGCCGCCGACCTTCCGGTAGGTGTTGAGGAACGTCATCATCGAGCGCTGCTGGGCGCCGTGGACGTAGATGTTGCCCTCGGTGGCGAGCGCCGCGGACGCCCAGGAGGCGGCCTCCAGGCGGTCCGGCAGGGCGCGGTGGGTGTAGCCGCCGAGCTTGTCCACACCGGTGATGCGGATCGTCCGGTCGGTGTCCATCGCGATGATGGCGCCCATCTTCTGCAGGACGCAGATGAGGTCCTCGATCTCCGGCTCCACCGCCGCGTTGGACAGCTCGGTGACGCCCTCCGCGAGGACCGCCGTGAGCAGCACCTGCTCGGTGGCGCCGACGGACGGGTACGGCAGCTGGATCTTCGTGCCGCGCAGCCGCTGCGGGGCCTCCAGGTACTGGCCGTCCGCGCGCTTCTCGATCGTCGCGCCGAACTGCCGCAGCACGTCGAAGTGGAAGTCGATGGGGCGTCCGCCGATGTCGCAGCCGCCGAGGCCCGGGATGAACGCGTGCCCGAGGCGGTGCAGCAGCGGGCCGCAGAACAGGATCGGGATCCGCGAGGAACCGGCGTGGGCATCGATGTCAGCGACGTTGGCGCTCTCCACATAGGTGGGGTCGAGCACCAGTTCGCCGGGCTCGTCGCCCGGACGGACCGTCACGCCGTGCAGCTGCAGCAGCCCCCGGACGACCCGGACGTCACGGATGTCCGGAACGTTGCGCAGCCGGCTCGGTGCGCTGCCCAGCAGCGCGGCGACCATGGCCTTCGGTACGAGGTTCTTCGCACCGCGGACCCGGATCTCGCCCTCCAGCGGGGTTCCGCCGTGGACAAGCAGTACGTCATCGACGTCGTTGACGGTCATGAATCTCGCGTTCCGTGGAGTGGGGCAGAGGGTCAGAAGGGAAAGGGTAATCGCCCTTCACCCCCCTTCTGTAAGCCCGAGGAGGCCCTGGGAACGTCATGGCTCTGTCACAACACGAACGGTTCCCCGGCGGCCACGCGGGGTCACCGCGTCCGGACGCGCGCCGGGCGCGCGTCCAAACGCCCGTCCGCACTCCTTCACCCCGGCCGGACGATGCCCGACCAGGAAGCTCTCGCGCGCGGTGGCGGTCTTCACTCCGTCACCCGCATTGCCTCCCCGCGCACGGGGAAGATGCGGGATCATGTCTGGCATGACCGAGGTGTCCTCGCTCACAGGGCGGCTGCTCGTGGCCACTCCCGCTCTGGCGGACCCGAACTTCGACCGCGCGGTGGTGCTCCTTCTCGACCACGACGAGGAGGGCTCCCTCGGTGTCGTCCTCAACCGGCCGACCCCGGTGGACGTGGGAGACATCCTGGAGGGCTGGGCGGACCTGGCCGGCGAACCCGGCGTGGTGTTCCAGGGCGGCCCGGTGTCGCTGGACTCGGCCCTCGGTGTCGCCGTCGTCCCGGGCGGCGCGGCGGGGGAGGAGCCGCCGCTCGGCTGGCGCCGGGTGCACGGCGCGATCGGCCTGGTCGACCTGGAGGCCCCGCCGGAACTGCTCGCCTCCGTCCTCGGCTCGCTGCGGATCTTCGCCGGCTACGCGGGCTGGGGCCCCGGTCAGCTGGAGGACGAGCTGGTCGACGGCGCCTGGTACGTGGTGGAGTCCGAGCCCGGTGACGTGTCCTGTCCGGCGCCCGAGCGGCTCTGGCGCGAGGTGCTCCGCCGGCAGCGCAACGAGCTGGCGATGGTCGCCACGTATCCGGACGACCCTTCGCTCAACTGACCGGGGCGGGCTTCAGTACCCTTGGCTGTTATGAGCACTCTTGAGCCCGAGCGCGGGACTGGTACGGGGACCCTCGTCGAGCCGACGCCGCAGACCTCCCACGGCGACGGTGACCACGAGCGCTTCGCCCACTACGTCCAGAAGGACAAGATCATGGCGAGCGCCCTCGACGGCACTCCCGTCGTGGCGCTGTGCGGCAAGGTGTGGGTGCCCGGCCGCGACCCGAAGAAGTACCCGGTGTGCCCCATGTGCAAGGAGATCTACGAGTCCATGGGTGAAGGCGGCGACGACAAGGGCAAGGGCAAGGGCGACAAGTAGTCCCCTCCCTCTCCTGACGCCGGCCTGAGTCCTCCGAGGCCCCCGGGGTGCGCTTTGCGTGCCCACGGGGGCCTTTGTGCTGCTTGCCCGTTGCACAGGGCGCGTCGGCCGGTCACAGAGTGGTGGAGACCTCTTGTGGCGTGGTTCACCCAGTCCCTAGCCTCCGGTGTGTTGTGCACAGCGAAACCGCTATTGCATATGTTGCAACGCGCTCGGAGGAGCACTCCATGAAGCTGTCCGTCCGCATGCTCGCCGTCGCGGCCGTCCTCGCCACCGCCGCCTGCGCCCCTCAGACCTCCGGCAACTCCTCCTCCGACAAGGACGAGAAGACCGGCACCCTGCGCGTCTGGCTCTTCCAGGAGGTCAACAACCAGCCGAAGGAACAGGTCGTCGACTCCGTCCTCGCCGAGTTCGAGAAGGAGCACGAGGGCGCCGAGGTCACCGTCGAGTACATCCCCGTCGAGACCCGCGCCCAGCGCATCAAGGCCGCCTTCAACGACCCCAGGTCCGCGCCCGACCTCATCGAGTACGGCAACACCGACACCGCCGGCTATGTGAAGGACGGCGGACTCGCCGACGTCACCGAGGACTTCGGCGCCTGGGGCGAGGCCAAGGACACCGACCCCACCGCCCGCCAGTCCGTCACCGTCGGCGGCAAGGTCTACGGCGTCCCCTACTTCGTCGGCGTCCGCGCGCTGTACTACCGCACCGACGTCTTCGAAGAACTCGGCCTCGACGTCCCGAAGACGCAGGCCGAGCTGATCTCCACGGCGAAGGAGATCCGCGCCGCGAAGCCCGAGCTGTACGGGCTCGCCGTCGGCGGCGCCTACACCTACGGCGCGATGCCCTTCATCTGGGCCCACGGTGGCGAACTGGCCACCGGGAACGGCGGTTCGTACGCCGCCGCGATCGACAGCGCCGCCGCGCGCAAGGGCATCGAGGCGTACACCTCGCTGTTCGGCGACGACAACTGCCCCGCCGCCAAGTGCGCCGCGATGACCGGCAACGACACGATCACCGCGTTCGCGGCGGGCAAGGCGGCCATGGCGATCGGCGGCGACTTCAGCCACGCCGCCGTCGAGGCCGGCACGGTCAAGGGCGACTACGCCGTCGTGCCGCTGCCGGGTCTGAAGGCCGGGTCGATCGCCCCGGCGTTCGCGGGCGGCAACAACCTGGGCGTGCTGAAGTCCACCACCCACCGCACCCTCGCCGTCGATCTGATGAAGCGGCTCGCCTCCAAGGAGGCGCAGGGGCAGCTGTTCGAGGCGATGGGGTTCCTGCCGACGTTCTCCGACGTGCGGCAGCAGGTGGCCGCGAAGGAGGCCTTCGTGAAGCCGTTCGTCGAGACGCTCGCGGCTGACACGAAGTTCGTGCCCGCTTCGCCGGCCTGGGCGCAGATCGATGCGGGTGCGGTGCTGCCGACGATGTTCCAGGAGGTCGTGTCCGGCAAGAAGGACGTGGCTACTGCGTCGGCGGACGCTGCCAGGAAGATGAACGACGCGTTCGGGTCGGTCGGGTGAGCGGGCCTACGGGCTCGGGGGTTCTCGAGCGTTCGCGGGTGCGGGCCGGTGGGGGCTCGGCGCGCCCACGCGGCGGCAGCCGCACATCCGGTACAGCCCCGCGCCCCCGAACAAGGCGTCCCAGCACCCCCTGGTTGTATCTCGCCCCGGCGCTCGTGGTGCTCGGTGGGCTGCTCGCCTATCCGATCTATCAGCTCGGGCTGATCTCGGTCTTCCACTACACCCAGGCTCAGGTCAGTGGTGGGGAGCCGACGACCTTCGAGGGGTTCGGGAACTACTCCCGGCTGTTCTCGGACGGGCAGTTCTGGGAAGTGCTGCTGGCCACCGTGGTGTTCGCGGCGGCCTGTGTCGTCTCCACCCTGGCCGTGGGGTGCGCGCTCGCCGTGCTGCTCACCCGGGTGCGGGCCGTGCCGAGGCTGGCGTTGATGCTGGCCGCGCTGGGCGCCTGGGCCACGCCCGCGATCACCGGGTCCACGGTGTGGCTGTTCCTGTTCGACGCCGACTTCGGTCCCGTCAACCGGGTGCTGGGGCTCGGTGACCACTCCTGGACGTACGGGCGGTTCAGCGCGTTCTTCCTGGTGCTGCTCGAAGTGGTGTGGTGCTCCTTCCCGTTCGTGATGGTCACCGTCTACGCCGGCATACGCGCCGTGCCCGCCGAGGTGCTGGAGGCGGCCGCGCTGGACGGCGCCTCCCAGTGGCGGATCTGGCGGTCGGTGCTCGCGCCGATGCTCCGCCCGATCCTGGTCGTCGTCGCCATCCAGTCGGTCATCTGGGACTTCAAGGTCTTCACGCAGATCTACGTCATGACGGGCGGCGGGGGCATCGCGGGACAGAACCTGGTGCTCAACGTGTACGCGTACCAGAAGGCGTTCGCGTCCTCGCAGTACAGCCTGGGCGCCGCCATCGGCGTGGTCATGCTGCTGATCCTGCTCGCCGTGACGCTGGTGTACCTGCGGCTGCTGCGCCGCCAGGGGGAGGAACTGTGAGTCCCGTGAGGCAGGACGTGGAATCCCGGGTGAATCTTCTGAGCCGGTTCACCCGGCGCCCGGGCCGGACGGCGGCCGAGGCGACCGCCCTGGTGGTCGCCGCCGTGGTGGCCTTCCCCCTGTACTGGATGGTGCTGAGCGCCTTCAAGCCGGCCGGGGAGATCCGGTCGGGCGAACCGCGGCCGTGGACGTCGGCGCCGACGCTGGACTCGTTCCGGCGGGTGTTCGGGCAGCAGGATTTCGGCCGTTACTTCCTCAACAGCGTCGTCGTCGCGGTCGCCGTGGTGATCGCCTCCGCGTTCATCGCGTTTCTCGCCGCGACCGCCGTGACACGATTCCGGTTCCGTTTGCGGACCACCCTGCTGATCATGTTTCTGGTGGCCCAGATGGTGCCCGTGGAGGCGCTGACGATCCCCCTGTTCTTCGTGATGCGGGATCTCGGTCAGCTGAACACGCTGTGGTCGCTGATCCTGCCGCACATCGCCTTCTCCCTGCCGTTCGCGATCTGGATGCTCAGGGGGTTCGTGAAGGGCGTTCCCGAGGCGCTGGAGGAGGCCGCGTACATGGACGGGGCGAGCCGTACGCGGTTCCTTTGGCAGATCCTTTTCCCGCTCGTCCTGCCGGGCCTCGTGGCCACCAGTGTGTTCTCGTTCATCTCCGCCTGGAACGACTTCCTGTTCGCCAAGTCGTTCATCATCAGCGACATCTCCCAGTCGACCCTGCCGATGGCGCTGCTGGTGTTCTACAAACCCGACGACCCCGACTGGGGCGGGGTCATGGCGGCGTCCACCGTGATGACGATTCCCGTGCTGGTCTTCTTCGTACTCGTACAGCGGCGTCTGGTCTCCGGACTGGGCGGCGCGGTAAAGGACTGACGTGATGCCGACTTCACTGATTCCGGCGCCCCGGGGCGTCGTCGCCGGTACCGGGGAGACCCGTCTGACGGAGGCTTCCCGGCTGTACGCCGGTGCCGGCGCGGAGGGCGTGGGGCGGTGGCTCGGGAGTGTGCTGCGGGCCGCCACCGGACTGCCCTGGAGGGAGGCGGGGGAACCCGCCCAGGCGCGTGACGGTGTCCGGCTCTCCCTCGCCGCGGACCTCGGCCCGGAGGCGTACCGGCTCGTCAGTGACGCTGCGGGCGTCCTCGTCGAGGGCGGCGACGCCGCCGGCGTGCTGTACGGCGCGCAGACCCTGCGGCAGCTCCTCGGCGCCGACGCGTTCCGCAGGGCGCCGGTCCGCCGCGACCGGGCGTGGACCGTGCCGCACCTGACCGTCGAGGACGCGCCCCGCTTCCGCTGGCGCGGTCTGATGCTGGACGTGGCCCGCCACTTCATGCCGAAGGAAGGGGTGCTGCGTTATCTCGATCTGATGTCCGCGCACAAACTCAACGTGCTGCATCTGCACCTGACGGACGACCAGGGCTGGCGCGTCGAGATCAAGCGGTATCCGCGGCTCACCGAGACCGGATCCTGGCGCGCCCGCACGAAAATCGGCCACCGCGCCTCGCCGCTCTGGGACGACCGGCCGCACGGCGGCTTCTACACCCAGGACGACCTCCGCGAGATCGTCGCCTACGCGGCCGAGCGGCATATCTGTGTGGTCCCCGAAATCGACGTGCCAGGGCACTCGCAGGCCGCCATCGCCGCGTATCCCGAACTCGGCAACTCCGACGTCGTCGACACCGCCGCGCTGACCGTCTGGGACACCTGGGGCATCAATCCGAACGTCCTCGCTCCCACCGAGGGCACCCTGCGCTTCTACGAAGGGGTGCTGGAGGAACTCCTGGAACTCTTCCCCGCCGATGCCGGGCCGTTCTCGCCGTTCGTGCACATCGGCGGCGACGAATGCGTCAAGGACCAGTGGCGGGAGTCGAGGACGGCGCGGGAACAGATCGCGAGGCTCGGGCTCGCGGACGAGGACGCCCTGCAGTCCTGGTTCATCGGCCACTTCGACCGCTGGCTGGCCGAACGCGGGCGGCGGCTCATCGGCTGGGACGAGATCCTCCAGGGCGGACTCGCGCCGGGCGCCGCCGTTTCGTCCTGGCGCGGCTACGCGGGCGGGGTCACCGCGGCCCGCGCGGGCCACGACGTGGTGATGTGCCCCGAGCAGCAGGTCTACCTGGACCACCGCCAGGACGCGGGCCCCGACGAGCCGGTGCCGATCGGGTACGTGCGCACCCTGGAGGACGTCTACCGGTTCGACCCGGTCCCGGCGGAGCTGACGCCCGAGGAACGGGAGCGGGTGCTGGGCACGCAGGCCAACGTGTGGACCGAGGTGATGGAGGACCAGGGGCGCGTCGACTACCAGACGTTCCCCCGGCTCGCCGCGCTGGCCGAGGTCGCCTGGAGCGAGCTGCCCGCCCCCGCCGACCGGGACTTCCCCGGCTTCGAGCGGCGGATGACCGAGCACTACCGGCGCCTGGACGCCCTCGGCGTCGCCTACCGGCCGCCCGGCGGTCCCCGCCCGTGGCAGCGCCGCCCGGGCGTCCTGGGCCGCCCGATCGACGGGCCGCCGCCCGCCCTGTAGCCGCGTCCCGCGGTCGTCCCCCGGTGCTCTTCTGCCCCGGGGGACGACCCCTGCCCCCCGCGTTCGCTGCGGGCCGAACAGGACGGGTGATAACGGAACAAGAGCTTCTGAAGGCTGTGATTCCGCGGTACCCGGGCGATTCGGGGACGGAATCGTCCAGGTCCGGGTCCAGCCGGGCGAATACCTCCTAGCGGACCCCCGTCCTCGGCACCTGCCAAGATGTGCCAGAGTTGCCACGTCCGCCCTGTCAGCACGTACCGTACGGCGCACGGGCGGGACCAGGTGGGGCAGCGGGAAGGGGCAGCCGGTTTTGAGCACGCACGCACCGCAGGCGGCGCAGGCTGTGACGCTGCCCACGACGCTGGACGAGGCCGTGGCGGCGCTCACCGCCATGCCCGCCGCCGTGCCCGTCGCGGGCGGCACCGACCTGATGGCCGCCGTCAACTCCGGGCAGCTCAGGCCCGCCGCGCTGGTCGGCCTCGGCAAGATCAGCGAGATCCGCGGCTGGCAGTACCTGGACGGACACGCGCTCCTCGGCGCCGGACTCACCCACGCGCGCATGGGCCGCCCCGACTTCGCCGCGCTCATCCCGGCGCTCGCCGCCGCCGCGCGGGCCGCCGGACCCCCGCACATCCGCAACGCCGGCACCCTCGGCGGCAACATCGCCTCCGCCGCCCCCACCGGGGACGCCCTGCCCGTGCTGGCCGCCCTGGAGGCGACGCTGATCGTCGCCGGGCCGGGCGGCGCCCGCCGCGAGGTCCCGGTGTCGCACCTGCTGGCCGGCATGGACGTGCTGCGCCCCGGCGAGCTGATCGGCTACGTGCGCGTGCCGCTGCTGCACGCCCCCCAGGTCTTCCTGAAGGCGACCGGCCGCACCGGACCCGGCCGCGCCGTCGCCTCCGTCGCCCTCGTGCTCGACCCCGCCCGGCGCGGGGTGCGCTGCGCGGTGGGCGCCATAGCGCCGATGCCGCTGCGGCCCCTGGACGCCGAGCAGTGGGTCGCGCAGCTCATCGACTGGGACAACAACCGCGCGATCGTGCCCGAGGCGCTCAGCGCGTTCGGCGAGTACGTCGCCGCGGCCTGCATCCCCGACGCCGCGCCCGGCGAGGACGGCACCGTCCCGCCCCTGCCGCCCGCGGTACTGCACCTGCGGCGCACCGTCGCCGCGCTGGCCCGACGAGCACTGGGGAGGGCGTTGTCGTGACCGACGACCAGCACGGACAGGGCGGCACGCCTCCGGGCGGCAGCCGCTGGGACCCGCTGCCGCAGGGCGACTACGACGACGGCGCCACGGCCTTCGTGAACCTCCCGGAGGGCGGCATCGACGCCCTGCTGGACGCCATGGAGAGCCCGCTGGCCGCTCCCGGCCACGGCTACGTCCCGCCGCAGATCACGGTCACGCCGGCCACCACCGCGGGCACCGACCCGGCGGCCACCGGCAGCTGGGCGGCGCCCGGCGCCCCCGTCGACGGGGCCCAGTGGCACGACCCGGCGTCCGCGGAGCCCGACGCGACGGCGGGGGACCCGTACGGCTACGACCCCGGCGCGAGCGGGCAGTGGGCCTACGACCCCGACGCGCAGGGGCAGCACGACGCACACGGACAGCAGCACGCGCAGGACCACGACGCCGCGGCGCGGCACCAGGGGCACGGTCAGGCGCCGGGGCAGGACGTCACCGGGCAGTGGTCGATCCCCGTGGCGGGCGGCGACCTGCCGGACGAGTCCGGCGAGTTCACCACGTCCTCCCTGGTCGAGCAGTGGGGGAACACCCCTCCGGCGACCCTCCCGGGCGGCGCCGCCGCCCCCTGGGCCGAGTCCCAGTCCATCGGCACGCCCTGGGGCCCCGGCGTCCCCGGCGTGCCGCAGGACCACGACCAGCACGGCGGTGCGTACGCGCCGCAGCCCGGCGCCTACGACGGCCAGGGCGGGCAGGACGGCGAGCACGGGCCCGCCCGGGAGACGCAGGACCCCTCCGCCCGGCAGCACGGCTCCCAGCCCTCGTACCCGGGCGCGCCCGGCGCCTCCCCGGAGCAGCCGCAGGCGCGCCCCGCCGAGGACGCCTCCGCGCACGACGCCCCGCAGGCGTCCCGGCCGCTGCCCGCCGAGGAACACCCGGAGCAGCCGTGGCAGTCCGAGGAGGGCGCCGACGGTGACGCCGGGGCCGCCGGAGGCCACGAGCACCCGCAAGCCCTCCAGGACGCCGAGGAGCCCTCCTCCGGCACGTCCGAGGGCGACGGCGACTTCGAGGACACCGCGGACGCCCAGGAGACCTCCGACGCCTCCGAAGGGCCCTCGGAGGCCCCGGAGCCCTCCGAGGGCGACGTCGCCCCCGACGACGCGGACGGCGCGGGCGCCCCGGAGGCATCCGACGAACCGGACGCCCCCGTCGCCGACGTCCTCGTGGCCCCGCACGACGACCACCCCCTCGCCTCCTACGTCCTCCGTGTCAACGGCACCGACCGGCCCGTCACCGACGCGTGGATCGGCGAGTCCCTGCTCTACGTGCTGCGCGAGCGGCTCGGCCTGGCCGGCGCCAAGGACGGCTGCTCGCAGGGCGAGTGCGGCGCGTGCAACGTCCAGGTCGACGGCCGGCTCGTCGCGTCCTGCCTGGTCCCCGCCGTCACCGCGGCCGGCAGCGAGGTCCGCACCGTCGAGGGACTGGCCCAGGACGGCCGCCCCTCTGACGTGCAGCGCGCCCTCGCCCGCTGCGGCGCCGTGCAGTGCGGCTTCTGCGTGCCCGGCATGGCGATGACCGTGCACGACCTGCTGGAGGGCAACCCGGCCCCGACCGAGCTGGAGACCCGCCAGGCCCTGTGCGGCAACCTGTGCCGCTGCTCCGGCTACCGGGGCGTGGTGAACGCCGTGCAGGAGGTCGTCGCCGAACGCGAGGCGCACGCCGAGGCCGAGGCCGCCGCGGACGACGGCGACGGCACCCCCCGCATCCCGCACCAGGCGGGCCCCGGCGCCGGCGGGGTCAACCCCTCGGCGTTCGGCGTCGCACCGCAGGACCAGCCCCACGGCCAGGACGGAGGCCAGGCGTGAGCAGCGAAGCAGCCACCGTGCAGACCGCCGAGGCGGCCCCCGAGGAGGAGGCCGTCCCGCGACGCGGACTCGGCGCCTCCCTCCCGGCCGCCGACGCGCGCGCCAAGACCGAGGGCACCTTCCCGTACGCCGCCGACCTGTGGGCCGAGGGCCTGTTGTGGGCCGCCGTGCTGCGCTCCCCGCACCCGCACGCGCGCATCAAGTCGATCGACACCACGCACGCGCGCGAGATGCCCGGCGTCCGCGCGGTCGTCACCCATGAGGACGTCCCCGGCGCCTCCGTGCTCGGCCGCGGCACGGCCGACCGCCCCGTCTTCGCCTCCGAGGTCGTACGCCACCACGGCGAGCCGCTGGCCGCCGTGGCGGCCGACCACCCCGACACCGCGCGCATGGCCGCCGCCGCGGTCATCGTCGAGTACGAGGTGCTCGACCCGGTGACCGACCCCGAGCAGGCCTTCGAGGCCGAACCCCTGCACCCCGACGGCAATCTGATCCGGCACATCCCGCTGCGCCACGGCGACGCGGACGCGGTCGGCGAGGTCGTCGTCGAGGGGCTGTACCGCATCGGCCGTCAGGACCCCGCCCCCATAGGGGCCGAGGCCGGACTCGCCGTGCCCCGCCCGGACGGCGGGGTCGAGCTGTACCTGGCGTCCACCGACCCGCACGGCGACCGGGACACCGCCGCCGCCGCGTTCGGCCTCCAGCAGGACCAGGTCAAGATCGTCGTCACCGGCGTGCCCGGCGCCACCGCCGACCGCGAGGACCAGAGCTTCCAACTGCCCCTCGGGCTGCTCGCGCTGAAGACCGGCTGCCCGGTGAAGCTCGCCGCCACCCGCGAGGAGTCCTTCCTCGGCCACACCCACCGCCACCCCACCCTGCTGCGCTACCGCCACCACGCCGACGCCGAGGGCAAGCTGGTCAAGGTCGAGGCGCAGATCCTGCTCGACGCGGGCGCCTACGCCGGCACCTCCTCCGACGCCCTGGCCGCCGCCGTCGCCTTCGCCTGCGGCCCGTACGTCGTGCCCAACGCCTTCATCGAGGGCTGGGCGGTGCGTACCAACAACCCGCCCTCCGGCCATGTGCGCGGCGAGGGCGCGATGCAGGTGTGCGCCGCGTACGAGGCGCAGATGGACAAGCTGGCCAAGAAGCTCGGCCTGGACCCGGCCGAGGTGCGGCTGCGGAACGTGATGGCCACCGGCGACGTGCTGCCCACAGGACAGACCGTCACCTGCCCCGCCCCCGTCGCCGAACTGCTGGAGGCCGTACGGGACTTCCCGCTGCCGCCGCTGCCCAAGGACACCCCCGAGGACGAGTGGCTGCTGCCCGGAGGACCCGAGGGCGCGGGCGAGCCGGGCGCGGTGCGCCGGGGCGTGGGCTACGGCCTGGGCATGGTGCACATGCTCGGTGCGGAAGGCGCCGACGAGGTGTCCACGGCCACCGTGCGCGTCCAGAACGGCGTGGCGACCGTGCTGTGCGCGGCCGTCGAGACGGGGCAGGGCTTCTCCACACTGGCCCGGCAGATCGTGCAGGAGACCCTCGGCGTCGACGAGGTGCACGTGGTGCCCGTCGACACCGACCAGCCCCCGGCCGGGGCGGGCTGCCGCGGACGTCACACCTGGGTGTCGGGCGGGGCGGTGGAGCGCGCGGCCAAGATGGTCCGCACGCAGCTCCTCCAGCCGCTGGCGCACAAGTTCGGCATGTCCACCGAGCTGCTCCAGATCACCGACGGCAAGATCACCTCGTACGACGGCGTGCTGTCCACGACCGTCACCGAGGCGATGGACGGCAAGGAGCTGTGGGCGACCGCGCAGTGCCGGCCGCACCCCACCGAGCCGCTGGACGACGCGGGGCAGGGCGACGCCTTCGTCGGCATCTCCTTCTGCGCGATCCGCGCCGTGGTGGACGTCGACATCGAGCTGGGCTCGGTCCGGGTCGTGGAGCTGGCCGTCGCGCAGGACGTGGGCCGGGTGCTCAACCCGGCGCAGCTCGCCGCGCGGATCGAGGCGGGCGTGACCCAGGGACTGGGCGCCGCGCTCACCGAGAACCTGCGCACCCCGCGCGGTCTGATCCGCCACCCCGACCTCACCGGGTACGCCCTGCCGACCGCGCTGGACGCGCCCGACATCCGGATCGTGAAGCTGGTCGAGGAGCGGGACGTGGTCGCGCCGTTCGGCGCGAAGGCGGTCAGCGCGGTGCCGGTGGTGACCTCGCCGGCCGCGATCGCCTCCGCCGTGCGCGCCGCCACCGGGCGTCCGGTGAACCGGCTGCCGATCCGCCCGCAGGCCGCCGTGGTGACCGGTAACTGAGCGATTCCCCGGGCCGATCGGCCGCTCGGGGCAACGCTCGGGGCCTCCCGCGCGTCTTGAGGGACAGGGCGCCGGCCGCGCCCCCCGTTTCCGATGCGTTGTCAGTGGTGCCGCGTACTCTTCGGAGCAGTGGGGGACGGCCGTGGGTCCGGCAGGACGCGGGCCGTCCTGCCCGGGGCGGGACGTTCGCGGGCCCGGGACCGAGCACACGTATCGCGGGGGAATCATGAGCACGACCGACACCGTTGTCGCGAGGGCGATCACACTCACCGAGGACGACCTCGGTCCCCAGGTCACGCACGCGTCGACGCGGAGCTGGCTGACCGGACCCGGACTGCCCTGCGACAACGGCCTGTTCCGTTTCGCGGAGCCGGCCCGCCCCGGCGGCCTGCCCACGGTCGCCGAGGTGACGGGCGCCGCCGACCGGCTGTCGCCCGCGCTGCGCGACCGGCTCGTCATCGGCGCGTTCGCCGCTCCGGTGGGCCTGGAGCCGGAGTCCGTGCTGCTCGACGGCGCCACCGGCGAGGTCTCCAGCGCGTACGTCCACGACCGGCCCGACCTCCTGGACTGCCGTCCGCTCGCCCCGTCCCTGCCGACGTTCGTCCGCTTCGCCGCGGCCACGGACGAACTCGCCGGCCTGCGCGGCCAGTTCGCCGCCTACGCCGGCCGGTACGGCACCAAGGCGGTCGCGGAGGCCTCACGGCAGCTGCTGGCGGTGTTCGAGGAGGGCGCGGACGGTGAGCCCGCGCCGTTCTGGCGGATGGCGGCGCTGATCCGCCCCCTCGCCCTGGTCGCGGGTCCCGGCACGGCCTCGGGCCTCGCCCTGGACCTCCCCCTGCGCCTGCTGGACGACGAGTTCGGCCGGGGCGGCGTCGTCCGCTTCGAGGAGGTCGACTTCCCCGCGACGCTCACGCACGAGCCGACCCGCCGCTTCCTGCGCGAGACGGGCCTGCCCGAGGACGGCTTCCTGTTCTCCCTGGACACGGACCAGCCGCTGCGCACGCTCACGGAGTACGCGGCCGACGACTGCGGCGGCTTCCCGTCCGGCCTCCTCCCGGCCCACGCCGACCGGCTGATACGCGTCGGGCACCTGGTCGACGACCACGGCCTGGTCGTCGACGGGGCGACGGGGGCGGTGCTGAGCTGGAGCGAGTCGGACGGGGCGCTGCGCCCGCTGAACACGGACATCTCCACGCTGGCGTTCACCCTCTGGCTCCTGCACCGGGAGCGCTCCCTCGACGAGGCCTCCGGCCACGCGCTCACGAGCGACGCCTACGACCAGCTCGCCCTGACGATGATCCAGGTCCTCGCCTCGGTCGACCCCACGGGCACGACCCCGGACGCGGACTGGCACTACTGGACCCGCCTCTTCCAGGACGAGGCGGGCGGGGTTCTCTGAGGCGGGTCGCCCCGACGGGGGCGGGCTGCTGCGGGGTGCGGGTGCCGGGGGAGCGCGGCGGGTGAGCCGCTTCGGCCGTCGGCTCGCGAGGCCCAAGGGAACTCCGGGGCGTGCGACGCGACTGCCGTGGCCCCGTGCACGAAGGGAAGGCCGTCGGGTCCTACGACCAAGGTCCCGGTGCCGGACCCGACCCCCGACAGGGGTCAACCAGGGCCGTGGACCTTACCCTGACGGTCATGACCGCCCCGAACCCCCGCGACACGGGTGTCGCCGAGCCCGCCGGCGCTCCCGCCCCGGCCGTCGTCCCCGACGACACCGTCCTCAGCCGCAGGTACCGGGCGCTGAGCATCGGGGTCGTCTCCGTCGTGCTGCTGATCGCCTTCGAGGCGACCGCGGTGGGCACGGCGATGCCGGTCGCGGCCCGCGAGCTGAACGGCGTCCCGCTGTACGCGTTCGCGTTCTCCGGGTACTTCACCACCAGCCTCTTCGGCATGGTGCTGTCCGGCCAGTGGTCCGACCGGCGCGGCCCGCTCGCCCCGCTCACCTGGGGCATCGCCTCCTTCGCGGCCGGGCTGCTGATCGGCGGCACGGCGGGCGCGATGTGGCTGTTCATCCTGGGCCGCGCGGTCCAGGGGCTGGGCGGCGGCCTGGTGATCGTCGCCCTGTACGTCGTCGTCGGCCGCGCCTATCCCGAGCGGCTGCGCCCGGCCATCATGGCGGCGTTCGCGGCCGCCTGGGTCGTCCCGTCCATCGTCGGTCCGCTCGCCTCCGGCGCGGTGACCGAGCACCTCGGCTGGCGCTGGGTGTTCCTCGGCATACCCGTGATCGTGGTGCTCCCGGTGGCGCTCGCCCTGCCCCAGATCCGCCGTCTCGCCTCCGGCCCGGTCGGGGACGCGCCCGGCGCTGCCGGCCCCGCGCCGCACCCCGGGGCCGAGGCCCCGGCCTCCTTCGACCGCCGCCGTATCCGGCTGGCCCTCGCGATCTCCTTCGGGGCGGGCCTCCTCCAGTACGCCGCGCAGGACCTGCGCTGGCTGTCCCTGCTGCCGGGCGCGCTGGGCGTGGCCCTGCTGGTCCCGGCCGTCCTCGGTCTGCTCCCGCGCGGCACCTGGCGCGCGGCGCGCGGCCTGCCGTCGGTGGTGCTGCTGCGCGGGGTCGCCGCCGGGTCCTTCATCGCGGCGGAGTCCTTCGTCCCGCTGATGCTGGTCACCCAGCGGGGGCTCAGCCCGACGCTGGCCGGCTTCTCCCTCGCGGCGGGCGGCGGCACCTGGGCGCTGGGCTCCTGGGTGCAGTCCCGGCCCCGCCTGGAACCGCACCGGGAGCGGCTGATGACCGTCGGGATGCTGCTGGTCGCGTTCGCCATCGCGGCCGCGCCCAGCGTGCTGATCCACTCCGTGCCCGCCTGGACGCTGGCGGTGGCGTGGGGGTTCGGCTGCTTCGGCATGGGCCTGGTGATCTCCTCCACCAGCGTGCTGCTGCTCCACCTCTCCGCCCCCGAGGAGGCGGGCACCAACTCCGCCGCCCTCCAGATCTCCGACGGCCTCTCCAACGTCCTCCTGCTGGCGATCGGCGGCGCGGCCTTCGCCGCCCTCGGCGGCGGCACCGTCAGCCACGCGGCGACGGAGGCCACCGGCTCCCACCCGGCCGCCTTCGCGGCGGTGTTCCTGCCGATGGCGGCGGTGGCGCTGGCGGGGGTGTGGGTGGCTGCTCGGGTGCGGGAGCGTTGACCCGTAAACCGGTCGTCACCAGGTGATCGCCGACAGTAGTCTCCCGCCATGTCCGAACTGGTTCTCCGCCTCGACCCCGACGTACACCAAGCTCTCCACGACCTCGCGGACGCGCAGGACCGCGCCCCGGAGGAGGTCGCGCGGGAAGCGCTGCGCCGCCACCTGCACGAGGAGGGCACGCTGGTGCGTGTCGTCGCCGAGCGCATCGCGCGGCAGCACGCCGAGTTGCTGAGGAGGCTCGGCGAATGACCCGGCACCTCACCGTCGACGAGGTCACGGCCATCGCCGAGGTCGCCTTCGGCGGGCAGCCGCCCGAGACCCGGGAGCCGGGGCTGTTGGCCTCGGCCGTGCACCGCCCACGCGCCCGGATGTTCGGCACCGCGGCGTACGAGGATCTGCACGAGCAGGCCGCGGCCCTCCTCCACGCCGTCGCGACGAACCACCCGTTCGTCGACGGCAACAAACGCACCGCGTGGCTGGCCACCGCCACCTTCCTCGCGGTGAACGGGGTCGACCTCGCGGGCGTGGACCAGGACACGGCGTACACGCTGGTCGTCGATGTGGCATCGGGGGCGGAGAGTGATGTGGGAGAAATCGCGCGGCGGCTGAGGCGGTTGTGATGTGGGTCCCACCCTCGGGCGGGACGGCCGCGTAGCGGCATGTGCGTCACCGCCGCATCGGTAGGGTGGCCCGGTTGTCCCACGCAGATGCGCCGACCCACCCCCCCGGAGATCGTGACTACCACCGCCGGCACCGCCTCGCACCACCTGTCCCCGGCCTTCCCCGGCCGTGCCCCCTGGGGTACCGCCGGCAAGCTGCGCGCCTGGCAGCAGGGGGCGATGGACAAGTACATCCAGGCTCAGCCCCGTGACTTCCTCGCGGTCGCCACGCCCGGCGCCGGAAAGACCACGTTCGCGCTGACGCTGGCGTCCTGGCTGCTGCACCACCACGTCGTGCAGCAGGTGACCGTCGTCGCGCCCACCGAGCATCTGAAGAAGCAGTGGGCGGAGGCGGCCGCCCGCATAGGCATCAAGCTCGACCCGGAGTACAGCGCGGGCCCGCTCGGCAGGGAGTACCACGGCGTCGCCGTCACGTACGCCGGTGTCGGCGTGCGCCCCATGCTGCACCGCAACCGCGTCGAGCAGCGCAAGACGCTCGTGATCCTGGACGAGATCCACCACGCCGGTGACTCCAAGTCGTGGGGCGAGGCCTGCCTGGAGGCGTTCGAGCCGGCCACCCGCCGGCTCGCGCTGACCGGTACGCCGTTCCGCTCGGACACCAACCCCATCCCGTTCGTGACGTACGAGGAGGGCGACGACGGGATCCGCCGGTCGTCCGCCGACTACACCTACGGGTACGGCTCCGCCCTCGCCGACGGCGTCGTCCGTCCGGTGATCTTCATGTCGTACAGCGGCAACATGCGCTGGCGCACCAAGGCCGGCGACGAGATCGCCGCCCGGCTCGGCGAGCCCATGACCAAGGACGCGATCAGCCAGGCCTGGCGCACCGCCCTCGACCCGCGCGGTGAGTGGATGCCGTCCGTGCTGCGCGCCGCCGACCATCGGCTCACCGAGGTCAGGAAGGCCATCCCGGACGCCGGCGCCCTGGTCATCGCCTCCGACCAGGACTCCGCCCGCGCCTACGCCAAGCTGATCCGCGACATCACCGGCCACAAGGCCACCCTCGTCCTCTCCGACGACGCCGGCGCGTCCCAGCGGATCGACGAGTTCAGCGCGAGCGACGACCGCTGGATGGTGGCCGTCCGCATGGTGTCCGAGGGCGTCGACGTCCCGCGCCTCGCGGTCGGCGTGTACGCCACCACCATCTCCACGCCCCTCTTCTTCGCCCAGGCCGTCGGCCGCTTCGTGCGGTCCCGGCGGCGCGGCGAGACCGCGTCCGTGTTCCTGCCGACCGTGCCGGACCTGCTCGGCTTCGCAGGCGAGATGGAGCGCGAGCGCGACCACGTCCTCGACAAGCCCAAGAAGGAGGGCGAGGAGGACCCCTATGCCGAGTCCGAGAAGGAGATGGACGAGGCGAACAAGCAGCAGGACGAGGACACCGGCGAGCAGGACATGCTGCCCTTCGAGGCGCTGGAGTCCGACGCCGTCTTCGACCGGGTGACGTACAACGGGGCCGATTTCGGCATGCAGGCGCACCCCGGGAGCGAGGAGGAGCAGGACTACCTCGGCATCCCCGGCCTGCTGGAGCCGGACCAGGTGCAGCTGCTGCTCCAGAAGCGGCAGGCACGGCAGATCGCGCACAGCAGGAAGAAGCCGGCCGAGGAGGCCGACCTGCTCGAACTTCCGGCCGAGCGGCGGCCCGTGGTCTCCCACAAGGACATGATGGAGCTGCGCAAGAAGCTCAACTCGCTCGTCGGCGCCTACGCCCACCAGAGCGGCAAGCCGCACGGCGTGATCCACACCGAGCTGCGCCGGGTGTGCGGCGGTCCGCCGTCCGCCGAGGCGACGGCGGGACAGCTGGGCCAGCGGATCGCCAAGGTGCAGGAGTGGGCCACCCGCATGCGGTGAGACGCCTGTGCGTCACGTGTGGACGGGGAAGCGACGGGGAGCGGTCCCCTCGTGAGCGTACCGGGACAAAAGTGACCAGTTTGTTCAACTGGTGACCGGATTCTGGACGGAGCCTTCCGCTCAGCGGGACCGGCTCGCTACTGTCCCGCTACGCACACGCCCCGTGGCAGCGCCGCCGCGGAGCGCAGCCGTGAAGCGACTGTGCCCGGGACTGGTCCGGGCCGCCGGCCGATCGGCGGCCCTCTGAAGCGCGTGACCGCCGGGACCGGTGACGCACCTGCAGCGAGGGGGCCGTCGACCTCACCACTGAAGGAGTGGGCGTCGTGACCGCGGAGACCTCTCAGACGCTCGACAGGGGCCTACGGGTCCTGAAACTGCTCGCCGACACGGATCACGGGCTGACCGTCACCGAGCTTTCCCAGAAACTGGGCGTCAACCGGACCGTCGTGTACCGGTTGCTCGCCACGCTCGAGCAGCACGCGCTGGTCCGCCGCGACCTCGGCGGCAGGGCCCGCGTCGGCCTCGGCGTGCTGCGGCTGGGACGACAGGTGCACCCGCTGGTCCGGGAGGCGGCGATGCCGGCGCTGCGGTCTCTCGCGGAGGACATCGGCGCCACCGCCCACCTGACCCTGGTCGACGGGGCGGAGGCCCTCGCCGTGGCGGTGGTGGAGCCGTCGTGGACCGACTACCACGTGGCCTACCGGGCCGGGTTCCGGCATCCGCTGGACCGCGGCGCCGCGGGCAAGGCGATACTCGCCGCCCGGCAGAAGGCCCCCGGCGACCCCGGCTACACCCTCACCCACGGCGAGCTGGAGACCGGCGCCTGCGGGGCGGCCGCGCCGCTCGTGGGTGTCACGGGCGTCGAGGGGAGCGTGGGCGTCGTCATGCTGGCGGACGTCGTGCCGGAACGGGTCGGCAAGCGGGTGGTGGAGGCAGCCCGTGAGGTCGCCGAGGCCCTGCGCTGACCGTACGCACCGGGCGGGGGCGCCCACCCCGGCGGATCCGCCCCCGTGGGCTCCCCGGCCGGGTGCCACGCCCGTCACGTTAGATTGGCTCCGTGCTCACTCGCCTCACACGTCCCCAGGCCCTGGCCGTCTGCGCCGCCCCGGCCGCCGCGCTGCTGGCCACCGCCGTGCTCGCGCCGCTGCCCTTCTCCGTGGCGCAGCCCGGGTTGACGGCCGACGTGCTCGGCGAGAACAAGGGGCAGCAGGTCATCACCGTCTCCGGCGCCCCCGTACGGGAGACCACCGGCCAGCTGCGGATGACCACCATCGAGGCGACCTCGCCGGACACCCGCGTCAGCCTGCCGCAGGTGATCGACAGCTGGTTCAGCACGGACGAGGCGGTCATGCCCCGCGACGCCGTCTACCCCAGCGGGGACGACGTCCAGGAGATCGAGCAGTTCAACCGGAAGCAGATGAAGGAGTCCCAGGACGAGGCCACCCGGGCCGCGCTGACGTACCTGGGCCGCGAGAACCAGGGCATCGACGTCACCCTGAAGCTCGCCGACGTCGGCGGCCCGAGCGCCGGACTGCTGTTCTCCCTCGGCATCGTCGACAAACTGGACGGCGACGGCAGCGGCGGCGACCTCACCGGCGGCCGGGTCGTGGCCGGCACCGGCACCATCGACGCCGAGGGCCGGGTCGGCGCGGTCGGGGGCGTGCCGCTGAAGACGCAGGCCGCCAAGCGGGACGGCGCCACCGTCTTCCTCGTCCCGCGCGACGAGTGCGCCGAGGCCAAGGCCGAACTGCCCCAGGGGCTGCGCCTGGTTCCGGTGACCACGCTGGAGGGCGCCGTGGACGCGCTGGTCGCCCTGGAGAAGGGCGCCGGCGAGGTCCCCGCCTGCTGACCCCCGCTACCCCTCCTGCACGAACCCCTCGGCCACCATCCAGTCCAGCGCGACCTGGTGGGGGTCCTCCCCGTCGACGTCGACCCGGGCGTTGAGGGTCTGCGCCACGTTGTTGTCCAGCTTCTCCGTGACCGGGGCCAGCACCTCGGCGATCGCCGGCCACTCCTCAAGCGTCTTGCTGTTCACGGTCGGGGCCGCGTTGTAGTTGGGGAAGAAATTCTTGTCGTCCTCCATCACCACCAGGTTCATGGACTTGATCCGCCCGTCGGTGGTGTACACCTCGCCGTAGGTGCAGGCGCCCTCGGCCGTCTGCGTGTAGATGATCCCGGAGTCCATCTGCGTGATGTTGCCCGCCGGGACGCTCATCCCGTACGCCTTCTGCATGCCGGGCAGTCCGTCCGCGCGGTTGGCGAACTCGCCCTCCACGCACAGCGTCACCGCGCCCGGGTCGGTCTTCGACAGCTCCGCGACCTCCGACAGGGTGCGGGTGCGGTACCGCTCGTAGTTGGCCTGGTTCATGGCCAGGGCGTACGTGTTGTTCAGCTCCGACGGCTCCAGCCAGGTCACGCCGTTCTTCAGGTCCGCGTCCCGCACCGCCCGCCACTGCTCCCGGGGGTCGGGGATCGGTCTGCTGTTGCCCAGGTACGTGATCCACCCTGTGCCCGTGTACTCCCACCCGGCGTCCGCCTCGCCCTTGACGACCGCCTCCCGCGAGCCGACCGAGCCCTGGATGCCCGTCCTGTCCACCACCTCCGCGCCCGCCGCCTGGAAGGCGATCCCCATGATCGCGCCGAGGATCAGCTGCTCCGTGAACTCCTTGGAGGTGACGGTGAGATCGGCGCCCTCCAGCGGCTTCCCCCGGCCGATCGTGCCCGGCTCCACGTCGTCGACCATGGGCGACCCGCTGGTCAGCCCGCACCCCGACACCACCGCGAGCAGCACCGCCGCCAGCGCCGACCGCACCCCCGGACGCCCGCTCACGGCCCGGCCTCCAGTCCGCGCGGCCGCAGCAGCAGCTCCGCCAGCGAGGCCAGCCAGTCCACCAGCAGGGCCAGCGCGACGGTGAGCACCGACCCCACCACCAGCACCGGCATCCGCTGGCTGGTGATCCCGGTGGTGATCAGCACGCCGAGTCCGCCGCCCCCGCCGAAGGTGGCCAGCGTCGCCGTGCCGACGTTCAGCACCAGCGCGGTGCGCACGCCCGCGAGGATCAGCGGCACGGCGAGCGGCAGTTCCACCCGGGTGAGCACGCCCACCGGGGACATGCCGATGCCGCGCGCGGCCTCCAGCAGCGCCGGGTCGTTGGCCCGCAGCCCGGCGATGGTGTTGGACAGCACCGGCAGCACGGCGTAGGCGATGATGCCGATCAGGGCCGCCCGGCGGCCGATGCCGAGCCAGATCACCAGCAGCGCCAGCAGGCCGATCGCCGGGGTGGCCTGGCCGATGTTGGCGAGCGTCATCACCACCGGGGTGGCCCGGCCGGCCTGCCCCCGGGTCAGCAGGATGCCCAGCGGAATGGCGATGATCAGCACGAAGAACGTCGAGATCGCGGTCAGCTCGATGTGCTGCCACAGCGCCTTCGACACCCGCCCGTCCGACAGCGCGTTGCGGGTGAGGGCGTCCAGGTCGGCCTGCTCGAACCACAGCCAGGTCGCCAGCAGCACGGCGATCAGCAGCAGCGGCAGCAGGGTCAGCTTCTGCCAGGTCACGCGCGTCGGCGCCACCGCCGGGCGGACCGGGGGAGGGGCCTCCTCCGCGTCCGGTCCCGTGTCCTCGCGCGTCTCGGGCCCATCGCCGGGCCGCCGCCCCTCGGAGGTCCTCACGCCTGCGCCTCCCCGCGGTCGCCCGAGGGGTGCGCGCCCTCCTGCTCGGCGTGCGTCTGCGCGGACCGCTGCTCCTCCAGGCCGGCCTGCGACTCCCGCGCCTCCAGCCGGTCCGCCTCCAGCAGCTCGTGCACGGAGTTCATCAGCGTCTCCACGTCCACGACACCCTCGTACGCGCCGCGCCGCCCGGTCACCGCGACGCGGCCCGTGTTGTCGGTGAGCACCGCCTCCAGGGCGTCCCGCAGGGTGGCGTCGCGGGTCACCGTGTCGTGCACCAGGACGCCCGCGCGGGCCAGGGAGCCCTGGGCGCGCACGATGTCGCCGCGCCGCAGCCACTTGTAGGGGCGGCCGCGCTTGTCCAGCACCAGCACCTCGTCCGTGCCGGCGGAGCGCAGCCGGGCGGAGATCTCGTCGAGCGGGTCGTCGACGCCCACCGTCGGGTAGTCGGTGATGGCCACGTCGCCGACCCGGGTGAGGTTGAGCCGCTTCAGCGCCGCGCCCGCGCCGACGAAGCCGGACACGAAGTCGTCGGCGGGGTTGGTGAGGATCGCCTCCGGGGTGTCGAACTGGGCGATGTGGGACTGCTCGCGCAGCACCGCGATCCGGTCGCCGATCTTGATCGCCTCGTCGAAGTCGTGGGTGACGAACACGATCGTCTTGTGCAGCTCCCGCTGGAGCCGGATCAGTTCGTCCTGGAGGTGGTCCCGGGTGATCGGGTCGACCGCGCCGAACGGCTCGTCCATCAGCAGCACCGGCGGGTCCGCCGCCAGCGCCCGCGCCACGCCGACGCGCTGCTGCTGGCCGCCGGAGAGCTGGCGCGGATAGCGGTCGCGGAACTCGCCGGGGTCCAGGCCGACCAGGTCCAGCATCTCCTCCACCCGGTCCCGCACCCGCCCGGACGGCCAGCGCAGCATCTTCGGCACCAGGGCGATGTTCTGCGCGACGGTCATGTGCGGGAACAGCCCGCTCGCCTGGATCGCGTAACCGATGGTGCGGCGCAGCTTCACCGGGTCCATGTCGGTGACGTCCTCGCCGCCGATGCGGATCCGGCCGCCGGTCGGCTCGATCAGCCGGTTGATCATCTTCAGGGTGGTGGACTTCCCGCACCCGGAGGGGCCGACGAGGATCACCGTCTCGCCCGCTCCGATCTCCATGCTGACGTTGTCGACGGCGGGCCGGTCGCTGCCCGGGTAGCGCTTGGTGAGGCCCTCCAGCTCGATGGTCGCCCCGACCGACCGGGGAGCGGCCTCGGTCGTCTCCGGCTCAGGCACGGATCCCCCTGGAGATGGTCAGCCGTCCGATCAGGACGTACGCGGCGTCGAACAGCAGGGCCAGGACGATGATCCCGAGGGTGCCGGCGAGCACCTGGTTCAGCGCGTTCTTGCTGCCCAGGGAGGCGATTCCGCGGAAGATCAGGTTGCCGAGGCCGGGTCCGGAGGCGAAGGCGGCGATGGCCGCGATGCCCATCAGCATCTGTGTGGAGACGCGGATCCCGGTGAGGATCGGCGGCCACGCCAGCGGCAGTTCCACCCGCACCAGCCGGGACAGCCGGGACATGCCGATGCCGGTGGCCGCGTCCACCAGCGCCGGGTCGACCCCGCGCAGGCCCACGATCGCGTTCCGCACGATGGGCAGCAGCCCGTACAGGGTCAGCGCGATCACGGTCGGCGGCACGCCCAGCCCCACGATCGGGATGAGCAGGCCGATCATGGCCAGCGCCGGGACGGTCAGCAGGGTCGCGGTGACGGTGGTGGCGAGGTTGCCCGCCCACTCGCTGCGGTAGGTGACGATGCCGATGACCACCCCGAGGGCGGTGGCCACCACCATGCACTGGAAGACGACGCTGGCGTGCTGGTAGGCGTCGACGAGCAGTTGCTGGTGCCGGCTCTCCAGGTACTCCCAGAAGTTCACATCCGCTCACCCCCAGCTCGGCCAGGTCCGGTCACTCACCGAGCGCGGCCTGCTCCACCAGCGGGATGATCCGCAGCGGAACGGGGTTCTCCATGACGATCGCCGTGGACGCCCGGACGATGCCATCAAAGCCGACGACGCGGTCGATCACCCGCTGAAGATCGGCGTTCGAGCGAGCCACGAGGCGGCACAGCATGTCCCCCGTGCCGGTGGTGGTGTGCAGCTCCAACACCTCCGGCACGGTCGCCAAGTGGGCCCGGACGTCGGCTCCTTGACCCTGTCTGATCTGCAGGGTCGCGAACGCGGTGACCGGGTAGCCGAGGGCCGCGGGGTCCACCTGCGGGCCGAATCCGCGGATGACTCCGTTCGACTGAAGCCGGTCCAGACGGGCCTGCACGGTCCCGCGCGCCACCCCCAGCCGACGGGACATCTCCAGCACCCCGATGCGCGGTTCACGCGCCAGCAGCACGATGATCCGCCCGTCCAGATGATCGATCGCCATACCGCTCTCCCCAGTGGTCATCCTGTACAGAAAGCCCGCCGGTACGGGCGTTCGGCTGAACATGTTGCCCAGTGAATGAGCGAACTATTGCGCACCTTGCAGGGCTGTTCCACCCTGCCCCTATGACGCAGACCACACACACCGCTCCCGACACCGCACGGCAGGCAGACCCCTTCCCGGTCAAGGGAATGGACGCGGTCGTCTTCGCCGTGGGCAACGCCAAGCAGGCGGCGCACTACTACTCCACCGCCTTCGGCATGCAGCTCGTCGCCTACTCCGGACCGGAGAACGGCAGCCGCGAGACCGCTTCCTACGTGCTGGAGAGCGGCTCGGCCCGCTTCGTCCTCACCTCGGTGATCAAGCGGTCCACCGAGTGGGGCGCCTTCCTCGAGGACCACGTGGCCGCGCACGGCGACGGTGTGATCGACCTCGCCATCGAGGTGCCGGACGCCCGCGCCGCGTACGCGTACGCGATCGAGCACGGCGCCACCTCCGTCGCCGAGCCGTACGAGCTGAAGGACGAGCACGGCACCGTCGTGCTGGCCGCCATCGCCACCTACGGCAAGACCCGGCACACCCTGGTCGAGCGCGGCGGCTACGACGGCCCCTACCTGCCCGGCTACGTCTCCGCCGCCCCGATGGTCGAGCCGCCGGCCAAGCGCTCCTTCCAGGCCGTCGACCACTGCGTCGGCAACGTCGAGCTCGGCCGCATGAACGAGTGGGTGGAGTTCTACAACAAGGTCATGGGCTTCACGAACATGAAGGAGTTCGTGGGCGACGACATCGCGACCGAGTACAGCGCGCTGATGTCCAAGGTCGTGGCCGACGGCACGCTCAAGGTCAAGTTCCCGATCAACGAGCCCGCCGTCGCCAAGAAGAAGTCCCAGATCGACGAGTACCTGGAGTTCTACGGCGGCGCCGGCGTCCAGCACATCGCGCTGAACACCAACGACATCGTGCACACCGTCCGCCAGATGCGCGCCGCCGGCGTGCAGTTCCTGGACACCCCGGACTCGTACTACGACACCCTCGGCGAGTGGGCGGGCGAGACCCGCGTGCCGGTGGAGACGCTGCGCGAGCTGAAGATCCTCGTCGACCGCGACGAGGACGGCTACCTGCTGCAGATCTTCACCAAGCCGGTCCAGGACCGCCCGACCGTCTTCTTCGAGATGATCGAGCGCCACGGCTCCATGGGCTTCGGCAAGGGCAACTTCAAGGCCCTGTTCGAGGCGATCGAGCGCGAGCAGGCCAAGCGCGGCAACCTGTAGGCGCCGCCCGCCCGCGCCCTCAGGAGGACTCGGGGCCCGCCTGGACGGACGGCTCACCCAGGCGGGCCAGCGCCTCCTTCGCTCGGGGCGCGTGCAGGGGCGAGAACCAGGGGTTGATCTGCAGCGCCTCCGTCAGATGGCGGCGCGCTGCCCCGTACCGCTCCAGGGATCGCTCGATCGTCCCCCGGTGGTAGGCGAACAGCGCGCTGCGCACGCCCCCGCCCTTCGTGCCCTCCGTGGCCCGCACCGCGAAGGGCAGAGCCTCCTCGTCCTCACCGGCCCGGTGCAGCGCCCAGCCCAGCGCGTCCGCGACCTCCGTCGACGGGTGCCGCTCCCACTCCGCCCGCAGCCGCCGCACCGCCGCCCGCGCGTCCCCGTGGTCGGCCTCGAACCGGCCCAGCACCAGCTCCTCGTCCGCGCCGTGCGCGGCGGCCAGCCGGACCCGCTCCCGCAGCAGCGCGTAGTGCACCTCGGCGGCCGACCGCATCCCCAGCGACTCGTACAGCTCGCCCAGCTCCAGCGCGTACTCCGGCCGCGGATGCCTCGCCAACGCCGTGCGGTACGCGCTCAGCGCCTCCGTGGTGCGGCCCAGCGCCGCCAGCGCCCTGCCCTGCCCGGCCTGGGCCGCCCGCTGGTCGGGGTCGGTGCGCACCGCCTCCCGGAAGTGACGCAGGGCGTCCTCCCGGTCGCCGCGCTCCCAGGCGAGCTGCCCGGCCCGCTCCAGGTAGGCCGCGCGCTCGACGGGCTCCCCGGCGGCCGACGCGGCGTCCGCGATCTTCGCCGCCGCGTCCTCCCGCCAGCCGCGGTCCCGGTAGACGGCCGCCGCCCGCACCATCACCGCCGGGCCCGAGCGCAGCTCCATGAGCTTCTCCAGCAGCCGGCCGGTCTCCTCGTCGTCGCCGAGCCCGGCGGACGCCTCGATCAGCGGCGGGTACGTCGTCCACCGTCCGGGCTCCAGCTTCCGCGCCGCCTCGCCCCACGCGCGGGCGCTCGCGTGGTCGCGGCGGGCGTTCGCCAGCACGGCCATCGCCCGCAGCGCCGGCACGTTGTCCTTCCGTACCTCCAGCGCGGTGCGCAGCGCCTTCTCGGCGCGCGGCCAGTACCGCGGGTCGGCCAGCCGCACCCCTTGCTCCACTTGGGCCGCGCCCAGCTCGGCCCAGGCGCGGGCGTCCCGGGGGTGCTTCCGCAGATGCCGTTCGCGCTCGGCGGCGAGCGCCTCCAGGTCGGGCAGCGCGGCCGGGACGCCGCTGGTCACCGCGGCCAGGGCGCGCTCCTGCGGGGTGGGCGCCGGGGGCGGCGCCTGCCCGCCCCACGGCAGCGTCACCAGGACCCCGCCCAGCACGGCGGTGCCGGCGGCCGAGGCGAGCAGGGCGCGGCGGTACCTCCGCCGGCGCGCACGAGGCTTGTCGTCCATGGCGCACACTGTGCGTCACACCCTGCCTACGTATGATCATCACACTCCGGACGGGCCCGGCCGCCCTCATGGGGTTCACACCGATGGCCCCGGGTGCCACGCTGTGATCATGAGCCGTATCGAAGCGCGACGCGATGAAGACACGGTGGCGGCCGGACCTCTCGTCGACCGGCTGCTCGGCGGCCTGCCCGCGGAGGCCGTCCTCACCGACCCGGACGTCACGGCCTCCTACGCCCACGACATGGCGAGCTTCTGCCCGGCCGGCAGCCCCGCGGTGGTGGTGCTGCCCCGGACGGCCGAGCAGGTCCAGCACGTGATGCGCACCGCCACCGAGCTGCGCGTGCCGGTCGTCCCGCAGGGCGCCCGCACCGGCCTGTCCGGCGCCGCCAACGCCACCGACGGCTGCATCGTGCTCTCGCTGACCAAGATGGACCGCATCCTGGAGATCGACCCGGTCGACCGGATCGCGGTCGTCGAACCGGGCGTGATCAACGCCGCCCTCTCCCGCGCGGTCGCCGAGCACGGCCTCGCCTACCCGCCGGACCCCTCCAGCTGGGAGATGTGCACCATCGGCGGCAACATCGGCACCGCCTCGGGCGGCCTGTGCTGCGTGAAGTACGGCGTCACCGCCGAGTACGTCCTCGGCCTGGACGTCGTCCTCGCCGACGGGCGGCTGCTCACCACCGGCCGCCGCACCGTGAAGGGCGTCGCCGGCTACGACCTGACCCGCCTGTTCGTCGGCTCCGAGGGGTCCCTCGGCATCGTCGTCCGCGCCGTCCTCGCGCTGCGGCCCAAGCCGCCGGAGCAGCTGGTGCTGGCCGCCGAGTTCGCCTCCGGCGCCGCCGCGAGCGACGCGGTGTGCCGGATCATGGCCGGCGGTCACGTGCCGTCCCTCCTCGAACTGATGGACCGCACCACCGTCAAGGCGGTCAACGACATGGCCCGCATGGGCCTGCCGGAGTCCACCGAGGCGCTGCTGCTGGCCGCGTTCGACACCACCGACCCCGCCGCCGACCTCGCCGCCCTCGGCGCCCTGTGCGAGGAGGCCGGCGCCACCCAGGTCGTCCCCGCCGAGGACGCCGCCGAGTCGGAGATGCTGCTCCAGGCCCGCCGGACGTCCCTGGTCGCGCTGGAGGCCGTCAAGGGCACCACGATGATCGACGACGTGTGCGTGCCCCGCTCCCGGCTCGGCGAGCTGATCGAGGGCGTCGAGCGGATCTCCGAGAAGCACGGGCTGACCATCGGCGTCGTCGCCCACGCCGGCGACGGCAACACCCACCCGACGGTCTGCTTCGACGCCTCCGACCCGGACGAGTCCCGGCGGGCCCGCGAGTCCTTCGACGAGATCATGGCGCTCGGCCTGGAACTCGGCGGCACCATCACCGGCGAGCACGGCGTGGGTGTGCTGAAGAAGGAGTGGCTGGCGCGGGAGGCCGGCCCGGTGTCCATGGAGATGCAGCGGGCCGTCAAGCGCGCGTTCGATCCGCTCGACATTCTGAACCCGGGCAAGCTCTTCTGAACGAGAAGGTGCCCGAAAGGGGTGGGGTCCGGCCGGACGGGACGTCCGGCCCCCGCCCGTCTGATAGATGTGGTGGCCCCCGACCCATCCCTCGAGCAGATACGGGACGACGGACATGAGCGCCCCAACCCCGGCACCCGGAGACGACAGGCCCCGCGAGGGGTACTACCCGGACCCCTCCATTCCCGGATACGTCCGGTACTGGAACGGCGCCTCCTGGGTGCCGGGCACCAGCCGTCCGGCACCCGCCGACGGAGAGCCGCTCGCCCCGCCGCCCGGCGCCGCACCGGCCGCCTCCTCCGGCGCCGCTCCGGCCGTGCCGTCCGTGGAGGAGACCGGCCCGCACTTCTTCGACGAGGACCCGGACGACGCGCCCGCCCCGGCGGCCTCGTCCCCGGCCGACGCCCAGCACGGCAGCCGGCCCGAGCCCGCCTCCGCCTGGGGCGCCGACCGCTCCCGCCAGTCCGGCTTCGGCGGCGACCAGGACCGCAAGGTCTCCTGGGGCACCGCGGGCGCCGACCCCCGCGTCCCGCACGACTCGGCGGCGGCGCAGGGCGGCCCGGCCGCGTCCGAAGCGGCGGCCGCCTCCCAGGACGCCCCGCGGGCGGACGGGACGTTCGTCTTCCGCAGGCCGACGGCCGACCCCGCGCGGCAGCCCGCCCCGTCCGGCGGCGCGGCGGCGTCCCCCGACGAGGGCACCATGACCTTCCGCGCCGTCCCCCCGCGCGCCGGGGAGACGAACGCGCCCGGCGCCGGACGGCCCGGCTTCACCGCCGGGAAGGCGGCGGCCGAGCGTACCGCCGCCGCGTCGGCGTCCGCGCCCGCCACCCCTCCGTCCGGCCCGCAGCAGGCCACCGCGCCCGCCGTACCCGCGCAGACCGCAGGACCCGCCGCCGCACCCTCCCCGGCCGCTTCCGCCCCGGCGGGCCAGCCGGCCGCGGCCCCGGCCGCCTCGACGCCGCTGACGACCGGCCCCGGGGGCGGGCAGCCCTCCTGGCCGCAGCAGGTGCACCGGCTCGCGGGCGCCACTCCGGAACCGCAGGCCGCGCCCTGGAAGCCCCCGGTCGACGACGTGTTCCAGGCCGCCGCCCGCCGCCAGGCCGCCGCCCGGCCCGCCACGCTGGGCCGACGGCTGGCCGCCCGGCTGCTCGACACGGTCGTCCTCGGCGCCGTCACCGCCGCGGCCGCCGTGCCCCTCGGCATGAAGGCCCTGGACCACGTCGACGCGAAGATCGAGGCGGCCAAGCTGTCCGGACGGACCGTCACGGTGTGGCTGATCGACGGCACCACCGCCGTCCACCTCGGCATCGTCCTCGCCGTCCTGCTGCTCGCCGGGGTGCTCCTCGAGGTGCTGCCCACCGTCAAATGGGGCCGCACGCTGGGCAAGAGGCTCATGGGTATCGAGGTGCGGGACATCGAGGCGCACGAGGCCCCGGGGTTCGGCGCGGCGCTGCGGCGCTGGCTGGTCTACTGCGTGCCCGGACTGCTCGTGGTCGGGGCCGTCGGCGTGCTGTGGTGCCTGTTCGACAAGCCCTGGCGCCAGTGCTGGCACGACAAGGCCGCGCACACCTTCGTCGCCGCCGCCTGACACCCGCGCCTGACACCCGCGCCCGACGCCGCCGCGCGACGCGGCGGCCTGACGGCGTGCCGGCCCGGCGGGCGGCGGCCCGGTACTCCGGACGGCGGCCCGCCGGATGCGGGGCTGCGGGGTTCGGGATCGGATCGGGGGCATGACCACCGAACCGCCCCCCGGCCCCGGTCAGCAGCAGCCGGACGACGACCCGTTCCGGAAGCAGCAGCAGCCGCCGGACGACGACCCGTTCAGGAAACAGCCCCCGCCGGGCGCCCCCGGCCCGGGCTCCGGTTCCCCGTACGACACCCCTGGCGCCACGCCCCCGCCCGGGCAGGGCGGCAGCCACCCCCACGAGGGCGGCGGCGCCTCGGGGCCCTACGGCGGCGGGGGAGCGGGCGGCCCCTACGGCGGGAGCGGCGGCCCGTACGGGGGCGGACCCGGCGGTCCCTACGGCGGCGGGCCGGGCGGCGGCCCCTACGGTGGCCAGCCGGGCGACCCGCTGGCCGGGATGCCCCCGCTCGCCGACAGCGGCCGGCGCACGCTGGCCCGCATCATCGACATGGTCCTCGTCGGCATCGTCGTCTGGCTGCTCACCTGGCCGGTCGGGGTCAGCGAGTACAACTTCGACGGCGACCAGGTCAACGTCGGCAACGGCTTCGCCCAGTCGGTCATCGCCGCCGCCCTGTACATCGCGTACGACACCTTCATGGCCGTCCGCTTCGGCCGCACCCTCGGCAAGAAGTGGCTGGGCATGCGGGTGGCCGACCTCGCCGACGGCTCCAACCCCTCCGTGCAGACCGCGCTGATCCGCGCGGCCGTGCTGTGGCTGCCGTTCGCCTTCTGCTGCGCCTGCGTGTGGACCGCGATCGCGGGCGGCTGGAGCTACTTCGACCGGCCCTACAAGCAGGGACTGCACGACAAGGCGGCCAGGACCGTCGTGGTCTCGGCCCGGTGAGGCCCGGCCGCCGCTCCGGCCACGCGGCCGGAGACCGCCTCAGGCGGGCGGGCTGGGCGTCAGGACGCCGCGCGCGGGCTGGGCGTCAGGACGCCGCCCGCTCGTGGACCGGTTCGCGGACCTGCTCGCGGGACGGGGACGGCACCGTGGCCCGCACCGGGAGCGGCGTCGCGGGCCGGGTCACGGCGGGGCGCCGGGACCGGGGGCCCGGTACGCGCACGGCCACCACGAGTCCCAGGGCGAGCGACACGACGGCGACCGCCGCGACGCCCGCGCCGGAACTCGTCCCGGACAGCAGCAGCAACGCGAAGGCCGACAGGATCACGGCGCACGAGCCGTAGGCGAACTGAGCGGCAGTCGGACGGGGCATGGCCATCGTGTCCTCGGAAGTCGGGGGCTGTCGGCCTGGCTTTCCGCCGGCTCAAGGGCGGTTCCGCCAAGCGACTCTAACCGCGAGAGTGCCCGAGGGGAACGGACGGTAAGCGTGACCTGACCTACAGGGCCGATGCACAGGGGGCGCACGGATTCATGACGCCCCGCACACGGCTGGACAGACGTATCCTCCGGGGTTTCGCGCGGAACTGTCCGCAATGCGAACCGCCGCTCCGCATAACGTGTTTGATCTGTCCAAGTCAAGGTCTGTTTTTTCTGCCGAACCTCTAGTCAAATGACGTCACTTGACTACACGCGTTGATCACGTGCGCGCGGGACCTTCCATAGACGGAACCTCCTTCGGCCGCGCGCAGGCACGCGGGAGGGGATCTCAAGTGACCAGTAGACCCTGGACGTTCAGAGCGGCCGCGATAGGCGTGGCCCTTGCGGCGGCCACCGCCACCTGCTCTGCGTTCACCGTGGCGCAGGCGGACTCGGCCGACCCGGCCGACCGTCCCAGCGCCGTGGACAGGCACGACCCGGCGTCGAACAACCACGTCGACCACGACCTCGAGGGCCCGCTCTCCAAGACGCAGGCGGCCCAGCGCGAGGAGGCACTCAACCAGGTGCTCTCCGGCAGGACGTCGGTCAAGAACCGTGACGGTTCGAAGGTCGTCCAGCTGAAGAGCAAGAAGGGCGACAGCAAGTACGTCGAGCTCGGCCGGGAGAAGACCGACAAGATCTTCACCATCCTGGTGGAGTTCGGCGACAAGATCGACAGCCGCTACGGCGGCACCCCGGGCCCCCTGCACAACCAGATCGCCAAGCCGGACCGCGAGGTGGACAACTCCACGGCCTGGCAGGCGGACTACGACCAGCAGCACTTCGAGGACCTGTACTTCGGGTCCGGCAAGGGCGTCGACTCGGTCAAGACGTACTTCGAGAAGCAGTCCTCGGGCCGCTACTCGGTGGACGGCGAGGTCTCCGACTGGGTCAAGGTGCCCTACAACGAGGCCCGCTACGGCTCCAACAAGTGTGTGCCCGACAACTGCGCCTGGTACGCGGTGCAGGACGGCGTCACCGCCTGGGCCGAGCAGCAGAAGGCCGCCGGCCGGACCGACGCCCAGATCAAGGCGCAGCTGTCCCAGTACGACCTGTGGGACCGCTACGACTTCGACGGCGACGGCGACTTCAACGAGCCCGACGGTTACATCGACCACTTCCAGATCGTGCACGCCGGTGAGGACGAGTCCGCCGGCGGCGGCGCCCAGGGCGAGGACGCGATCTGGGCCCACCGCTGGTACGCCTTCGGCACCGACGCCGGCGCCACCGGCCCCGAGAACAACAAGCTCGGCGGCACGCAGATCGGCGACACCGGGATCTGGGTCGGCGACTACACCATCCAGCCGGAGAACGGCGGACTCGGCGTCTTCGCCCACGAGTACGGCCACGACCTCGGCCTGCCGGACCTCTACGACACCCAGGGCGGCGAGAACGCCACCGGCTTCTGGACGCTGATGTCGTCCGGTTCCTGGCTGGGCACCGGCAAGAACGAGATCGGCAACCTGCCCGGCGACATGACCGCCTGGGACAAGCTGCAGCTCGGCTGGCTGAACTACGACACCGCCAAGGCCGGCGTCAACTCCTGGCACAAGCTGGGCGTCGCCGAGTACAACACCAAGCACAAGCAGGCGCTGGTCGTCCAGCTCCCGAAGAAGGCCGTCACCACCGAGATCGTGGAGCCGGCCGAGGGCCGGACCCAGTGGTGGAGCGGCAGCGGTGACGACCTGCGGAACACGCTCACCCGCAGCGTCGACCTCACCGGCAGGTCGTCGGCCGAGCTGTCCCTGGACGGCTGGTACGAGATCGAGTCCGACTACGACTTCCTCTACACCGAGGTGTCCACCGACGGCGGCGCCAACTGGACCGCCCTGGACGGCACGGTGGACGGTCAGCCGATCCCGCGGGACGGCAGCGACAAGCCGGCCCTGCACGGCACGGTCGACGGCTTCAAGAAGCTCGTGTACCCGCTGGACGCCTACGCGGGCCAGAAGATCGACCTGCGCTTCCGCTACCAGACCGACGGCGGCGTCGCCCTGAAGGGCTTCGCGGCCGACGCGATCACGGTGACGGCGGACGGCACCGCGCTCTTCACGGACAACGCCGAGACGGCCGACGAGGCCTGGACGGCGAAGGGCTTCTCCCGCATCGGCGCGTCGTTCACCAACGACTACGAGCAGTACTACATCGCCGAGAACCGGCAGTACGTCTCGTACGACAAGACGCTGAAGGTCGGCCCGTACAACTTCGGCTTCGCGAACAGCCGTCCGGACTGGGTCGAGCACTACGCGTACCAGAACGGCCTGCTGATCTGGAAGTGGGACACCTCCCAGCAGGACAACAACACGAGCGTGCACCCGGGCACGGGTCTGATCCTCCCGATCGACTCCCACCCGACCGCGCTCAAGTGGTCCGACGGCACCCTGATGCGCAACCGCATCCAGACCTACGACGCCACGTTCAGCAAGTTCCGCACCGACGCCATCACCCTGCACAAGGCGGACGTCGCCCGGTACATCCCGTCCTCGAAGGGTGTGTCGGTCTTCAACGACCGCACCAACACCTACTGGGACCCGGCGAACCCGACCGGCAGCGTCCAGGTCACTGACACCAACACCAAGATCAAGATCAAGAAGGAAGCCAAGGACGGCTCCACGATCGAGCTCGAGGTGGGCCCCGCAGGCCGGTAAATAGCGTTCTCGCAGGTCAGCACATGATCGGCGGTGACCCCCTGGCGGGTCACCGCCGATCCGTGTTTAGGTGCCTCCTGTGGCTCTCTTATTGACACCTGCTGATACGGGGGTATGACCGCATGGCCGCAGGAGGCTTCTGCAAGCTGCCGAACGGCACGGTGGTGGTGGCGCTGAACCTGCCCAGCCCCGCCGCCGACGCACCGGCCGGGGTACGGGTGCTGGTCCACGCGCAGAACCGGGCGCGCGCCCTGACCAGGCTGCGCAACCTGGGCCTGCGCGCCGTCTACCTGCGCGGGAACACCGCGCCGCCCACACCCGACGAGATCACGGCGGTCCTGCACCATCCCGACGGCCTGATATGGCGCACGGCGCCCGCCGGGGGCGGGCTGTCGGTGGAGCTGTGGCACCCGATCCGGGCGCTGATCATCCGCCCGGCCGCCCCCGCCTGACCGGCCGCCCCCGCCTGACCGGCCGCCTCCGCCTGACCCGGCTCACCGCACGACCGGCTTGCCGGACAGCTCCACGCCGGCCTCCCGCAGCTCCTCCAGCGTCCGCTCGGTGGTCTCCCGGGACACGCCCGCGGTGAGGTCGAGCAGCACCTGGGTGCGGAAGCCCTCACGGACCGCGTCCAGCGCGGTGGCCCGTACGCAGTGGTCGGTGGCGATGCCCACGACGTCCACCTCGTCGACCTCCCGCTCCCGCAGCCACTCGGCGAGCGGCGTGCCGTTCTCGTCGGCGCCCTCGAAGCCGCTGTAGGCCGCCGCGTACGCCCCCTTGTCGAAGACCGCGTCGACCGCCCCGGAGGTCACGGCGGGCGCGAAGTTCGGGTGGAAGCCGACGCCCTCGGTGCCGGCGACGCAGTGGGCGGGCCAGGAGCGCCGGAAGTCGGGGCGGTCGGAGAAGTGGTCGCCGGGGTCGACGTGGTGGTCCCGGGTGGCGACCACGTGCCGGTACCCGGCCGGTGCCTGGCCGATCAGCTCGGTCACGGCGGCGGCCACGTCGGCGCCGCCGGCGACGGCGAGGCTGCCCCCCTCGCAGAAGTCGTTCTGCACGTCTACGACGATCAGTGCGCGGCGCATGGTCGGTGTCCTTCGGCTCTGGGCGGACGGATGGATTCGGCGGGGCCGGGCGGGCGTGCCTCGGGCCCCGGGGGCGGAGCGACGGACGGGGGACTCGCGCCGTGGCTTGCCTTTAGCTACCCGACGGCAGGTGCACGTACTCCGTCGGAAGGACGGGTTCCCCGCGCGAGAGCTGTGTCGCGGACAGCGGGAGACCGGCGCGGGCGGCGGCGTGCCGGTCGCGGACCACGTCCAGCGGCTCGCGGGCGACCACCTCGCCGCCCCGCACCAGCGGCACCGTCAGCTGCCGGTCGGCCAGCTCGGGCGGGACCTCACCGGTGCCGATCACCTCGGCCTCGGCGACGCCGTCCGCGTCCCGCCGCCGCGCGGCCCACTTGCGGCCGCCGATCGACGTCTTGCCGCCGGTGGACTTCTTCGCCACCGGCACCAGCGGCGCCTCCGGGCCGGCGGACTCGGCGCGCGCGACCAGCTTGTAGACCATCGAGCAGGTCGGGTGCCCCGAGCCGGTCACCAGCTGCGTACCCACCCCGTACGCGTCCACCGGCGCGGCGGCCAGTGAGGCGATGGCGTACTCGTCCAGGTCCGAGGTGACGACGATCTTCGTGTCGCGTGCGCCCAGCTCGTCGAGCTGCTGCCGCACCCGGTGGGCCACCAGCAGCAGGTCGCCGGAGTCGATGCGCACCGCGCCCAGCCCGGGCCCGGCGACCTCCACGGCCGCGCGGACCGCCTCGGTCACGTCGTAGGTGTCCACCAGCAGGGTGGTGCCCGCGCCGAGGGAGTCCACCTGGGCGCGGAAGGCGTCCCGCTCGGTGTCGTGCAGCAGGGTGAAGGCGTGGGCGGAGGTGCCGACGGTGGGGATGTTGTAGCGGAAGCCGGCCGCCAGGTCGGAGGTGGAGGAGAAGCCGCCGATGTAGGCGGCGCGGGAGGCGGCCACGGCGGCCAGCTCGTGGGTGCGCCGGGCGCCCATCTCGATCAGCGGCCGGTCGCCGGCGGCGGACGACATCCGGGAGGCCGCGGCGGCGATGGCCGAGTCGTGGTTGAGGATCGACAGGATCACCGTCTCCAGCAGCACGCACTCGGCGAAGCTGCCCTCCACCCGCATGACCGGCGAGCCGGGGAAGTAGACCTCGCCCTCCGGGTAGCCCCAGACGTCGCCTGAGAAGCGGTAGCCGGCCAGCCAGTCCAGCGTTTCCTCGTCGACGACGGCCTTCTCGCGCAGGAAGCGCAGCAGGCCCTCGTCGAAGCGGAAGTTCTCCACCGCGTCCAGCACCCGGCCGGTGCCCGCCACGACGCCGTAGCGGCGGCCGTGCGGCAGCCGCCGGGTGAAGACCTCGAACACGCTGTGCCGCTCGGCCGTGCCGGCCTTCAGCGCCGCCTGCAGCATCGTCAGTTCGTACTGGTCGGTGAAGAGTGCCGTCGACGGAACATTCACCGGCAACCCAAGGTCCGCTGTGTCCATGGCGAGGATGGTACCCCCATTTCGTCAGTCTGACGATTTAGCTGCCGGGGCGGTCGTGAGCGGGCCGGTTTGTGCGACCACCCCCCTCCGGTGGCAGCATGGGCAGTGTGACGTCACCCGCACCCCTGGAGATCGAACGCACCGAGTCGGCGGAGGAGGCCTTCGCCGTACCCGAGCCCGACGTCCCGTGGGTCACGATCGTCCACAACGACCCGGTCAACCTCATGAGCTACGTGACGTACGTCTTCCAGTCGTACTTCGGCTACTCCAAGGACAAGGCCACCAAGCTCATGCTCGACGTCCACCACAAGGGCCGGGCCGTCGTCTCCAGCGGCACCCGCGAGGAGATGGAGCGCGACGTCCAGGCCATGCACGGCTACGGCCTGTGGGCGACCCTCCAGCACGACCGGAAGTGAAGCCGGACATGACCGCCCGGGACGTGGCCCGACCCCGCCCGCAGGACCGGAAGTAGCGAATCGCCTCCATGCCAGGACACTTCGAACCGCTCCCCGGCGGCGGCGCGGCCGTCGCCCTCGACGACGTCGAGATCTCCATCATCCGCTCGCTCGCCGTGCAGCTGATGGAGATCATCGGCCCCGGCCCGGCCGAGGAGTCCGGCGGCGACCCGCTCGCGGAGCTCTTCGCCGAGGGCCCCAGCGAGCCGCCCTCCGACCCGGTGCTGCGCCGTCTCTTCCCCGACGCCTACGTCGACCCGGAGGGGACCGAGCGGCCCGAGAAGGCCGAGGAGCAGCGGGCGTACTCCGCCGAGTTCCGCCGCTACACGGAGAACGACCTGCGGGCCGGCAAGCGGGAGAACGCGCTGGCGGTGATCCGTTCCCTGGACGGGCTGAGGGCCGCGGCCGGCGAGGGCGAGGCGGTGCTCAAGCTGACGCCGGAGGAGTCCGTGCGCTGGCTCGGCGCGCTGAACGACCTGCGCCTGGCGATCGGCGCCCGGCTGGAGATCACCGACGAGGACGACAGTGACGTGCTGTTCCACCTCTCGGACGAGGATCCGCGCAAGCCGATGGTGATGGCGTACCTCTGGCTGGGTGGTCTTCAGGAGACGCTCGTCTCGACGCTGACGCCGTAGAGACATCCGGATGACCGGAAAGTGATGCGAAGCGTTCGCTCAGAAGAACCTCAAGTCCGAATAACGATCGTGTCACCGCCCCTGCGGATTTGTGCCGCGGGGGCAATTTTATGTGATCTGGGTCACGCGGAGGCCCGTAAGGGCGTGGTAAGAATTCGCAACCCGCTTGCGCCGCCGACGCGGATGTGAGCAACGAAGCCGGTCATCACCGGTGTGCACGCCTGCCCGACACGGACGCGGCCCCCTCCCCCGGGGGCGTCCCCTACCGCCGTCGCCGGACCGGAACGCGGGCCATGCCTGAGCCGTCCCCGACTCCTCACCTGCCGGAACGACCCCGCCCCACCTGAGGAAGTTCGATGTCACTCGACTCCATCACCACGACCATTGACGACGCCGTCAGCGATTTCTTCGACCCTGTCGCGACCACGGTCGGCGACATCGTCTTCTACACCGTTCCCGTCGCCGGGACGGACCTCCCCCTGATCGTCGCCTGGCTGGTGATCGCCGGCCTGGTCTTCACGGCCTGGTTCGGGCTCATCCAGGCCCGCAAGCTCAAGCTCGCCTTCGACGTCGTGCGGGGCCGCTACGACGAGAAGGACTCCCCCGGCGAGGTCAACCACTTCCAGGCGCTCACGGCCGCCGTCTCCGGCACCGTCGGCCTCGGCAACATCGCCGGTGTGGCCGTCGCCGTCTCCATCGGCGGCCCCGGCGCCACCTTCTGGATGATCCTCTGCGGCCTGCTCGGCATGGCCACCAAGTTCGTCGAGGTCACCCTCGGTGTGAAGTACCGCGAGCAGCACCCCGACGGCACCGTCTCCGGCGGTCCGATGCACTACCTGCCCAAGGGTCTCGCCGAGCGCTTCGGCCGCGGCGGCGCCAAGCTCGGCAAGGTGCTCGCGGTCCTCGCCTCCGTGATGATCCTGTTCTTCGGTCTGTTCGGCGGCAACCTCTTCCAGACCAACCAGAGCTACGCGCAGATCTCCTCCACCTTCGGCGGCGAGGACGGCTTCCTGGCGTCCTCCGCGGGCGCCGTGCTGTTCGGTCTCGTGGTCGCCGCCCTGGTGGGTCTCGTGCTGCTCGGCGGCATCCGCTCCATCGCCTCGGTCACCAGCCGTCTGGTGCCGGCCATGGCGATCATGTACGTCCTGGCGTGTCTGGTCGTCATCCTGGTCAACGTGACCGCCGTGCCCGACGCCATCGGCACCATCTTCCAGGGCGCCTTCGAGGCGGAGGGTGTCGCGGGTGGTGTCATCGGCGCCCTGATCGTCGGTTTCCAGCGCGCCGCCTTCTCCAACGAGGCCGGTCTGGGCTCCGCGCCCATCGCCCACTCCGCGGTGAAGACCAAGCACCCGGCGAGCGAGGGCCTGGTCGCCCTGCTGGAGCCGTTCATCGACACGGTCGTCGTCTGCACCATGACCGCGCTGACCATCGTCATCGCGGCCCCCGCCAGCTGGGACGCGGCCCGCGAGGGCAACGAGATCGGCGGTGTCACGATCACCTCCGACGCCTTCGAGACCGTGCTGCCCTGGTTCCCGAACCTGCTGACCGTCGCGGTGCTGCTGTTCGCCTTCTCCACGATCCTCACCTGGGGCTACTACGGTCTGAAGGCATGGACGTACCTCTTCGGCCGCAGCAAGGTGAGCGAGACCGTCTTCAAGGCGGTGTGGAGCGTCTTCGTGATCGCGGGCTCGCTGCTCTCGCTCGACTCGCTGATCAGCCTGGCCGACTCGGCGCTGTTCCTGCTGTCCGTGTTCAACATCATCGGCCTCTACCTGCTGGCCCCGGTCGTCAAGCGTGAGCTGAACTCCTTCCTCACCTACGTCCGCAACCGCCACTCGGGCGCGGCGGAGGCGGACGCCGGCCCCGCGGAGCCGGAGACGGCCAAGGCGCCCTGAGCGTCCCTTCCGGCCCCAGGGGCCCGTCCGCACCGCGCGCCGGTGCGGACGGGCCCTTTCCGTTTCCGGTTTGACCTGCAACTTGTGCGCAAATGTTCGCTCAACGGTCGCTCAAATCCGCTTAACGGTTCCGTCAAACGAGCCACCGCCTTTCCGTCTCCGGGCCGCGTTTGTCCCCCTTTTCCTGTGCGCCACGTCACAAGCGGGGCAGTCGGCCGTCCCGTCGCCCGTGATAGACCTTCACGACCGCCCGGCGAACGCCACCCGAACGTTCGGCCGGGTGCGCCACCGAGCCGGTCACCGCCGGCCAGGCACGGGCGGACCCGCGCGTCCGCCCAGCTCCATCAGTCCGGGGGGATCGAGACCCGATCCGCGGCCGACAGTCGGCCCGGGTCGGCATGGAGAAAGGCGCACTACGCATGACCTCTGCGAAGGTCACCGAAGCCTCCGAAGAGGGGTACGAGCGCGGGCTCGGCAGCCGCCAGGTCCAGATGATCGCCATCGGCGGCGCGATCGGCGTCGGCCTGTTCATGGGCGCCGGCGCGAACATCGCCAAGGCCGGCCCCAGCATCATCCTCATGTACGCCCTCGCGGGCGTGGTCATCTTCTTCATCATGCGGGCCCTGGGCGAGCTCCTCCTCTACCGGCCCGTCTCCGGCTCCTTCGCCGAGTACGCCCGCGAGTTCCTCGGCCCGTTCTTCGGGTTCGTCACCGGCTGGACGTACTGGCTGATGTGGGTGGTCACCGGCATGGCCGAGCTGACGGCCGCCGCCATCTACATCCACTTCTGGTTCCCCGGGATCCCGCAGTGGGTCAGCGCCCTGGTCTTCCTCGTCGTGCTGTTCGGCGTGAACCTGATCTCCGTCAAGATCTTCGGCGAGGTCGAGTTCTGGTTCTCGATGATCAAGGTCACCGCCATCATCGGCATGATCGTCATCGGTCTCGGCGTGCTCACCCTCGGCTTCTCCGACGCCGGCGACACCGCCGCCGTCTCCAACCTCTGGTCCCACGACGGCTTCTTCCCCAACGGCATCGGCTCCAGCCTGATGACCCTCCAGGGCGTCATGTTCGCCTACCTCGCCGTCGAGCTCGTCGGCGTCACCGCGGGCGAGTCCGAGAACCCCGAGAAGACCCTGCCCAAGGCCATCAACACCCTGCCCTGGCGCATCATCGTCTTCTACGTCGGCGCCCTGCTGGTGATCCTCTCCGTCGTCAAGTGGACCGAGTTCTCCGCCGGCGAGAGCCCCTTCGTGCACGCCTTCGGCGAGATCGGCATCCCGCTCGCCGCCGGCATCGTCAACTTCGTCGTGCTCACCGCGGCCCTGTCGTCCTGCAACTCCGGCATGTACTCCACCGGCCGGATGCTGCGCGGCCTCGCCGCCAACAACGAGGCCCCCAGGGCCTTCGCCCGGCTCAACGCCCGCAGGACGCCCGCCGTCGGCATCACCGTCTCCGTGGCCCTCATGGGCATCGGCGTGATCCTCAACTACGTCGTCCCGGAGAAGGCGTTCGCCTACGTCACCTCCGTCGCCACCGCGGCCGGCATCTGGACCTGGATGATGATCCTCGTCAGCCACATCCGTTACCGCCGCGCCGTCGACGCCGGCCGGCTGCGCGCCTCGTCCTTCCCCGCCCCCGGCGGCGCCCTGTTCAGCTGGGTCGCCCTGGCCTTCCTGCTCGGCGTCACCGTCATGATCGCGGCGGACGCGGACGCCCGCGTCTGTCTCTACGTCGCGGCCGGCTGGGCCGTCGCCCTGGGCGTCGGCTGGACCGTGCTCAGGAAGGGGAACCCGGCGATCGCGGACCGCGACGAGGACCGGTTCGAGAAGGTCGGCTGACCACCCCGGAGGACACCGGCGCACGGGGTGCTCTCGTGGGGTTCCCCGCCGCCATCCGCTCCAGGTGTCCGGCATACGGGCTGTTCCGTACCACCCCTCGGTACGGAACGGCCCGTCTGCTTATCCTGAGCCCATGCTGACCATCACCCAGGCCCTCCACGACCAGATCGTCGCCCACGCCCGTGAGGACCACCCCGACGAGGCGTGCGGCGTGGTGGCGGGCCCGGTGGGCTCCGGCCGCCCCGAGCGTTTCATCCCCATGCTGAACGCGGCCCGCTCGCCCACGTTCTACGAGTTCGACTCCCAGGACCTGCTGAAGCTGTACCGGGAGATGGACGACCGCGACGAGGAGCCGGTGGTCATCTACCACTCGCACACCGCGACCGAGGCCTACCCCTCGCGCACCGACATCACCTACGCCAACGAGCCCGGCGCCCACTACGTGCTGGTCTCCACCGCCGACACCGACGGCGCAGGCGACTTCCAGTTCCGGTCCTTCCGGATCGTGGAGGGCGAGGTCACGGAGGAGGAGGTGCGCGTCGTTGACGCGTACTGATCCCGCATGACGGATGGTCCACGTCCGGGATGTGGGATCACACCCCGGGACCCCGACAGGGAATCGATACGATGAGTGCATGGTTCTCTTCGACGTGGGCGACAAGGCGCCGGGCATGCTGCTCGTGGCGCGGCTCCACGTCGACCTGTGCAGGCTGAACAGCGCCATCTGTTGACGTTCCGCAGCCGCCTGCGGCCCTGAGCCGCGGCGCCGCCGTGCGCCTTCGAAGAACCCACGACACCTTCCGACAGGAGCCCTCAGCCATGGCCATCGAGGTCCGCATCCCCACCATCCTCCGCCAGTACACCGACGGTCAGAAGGCGGTGGAGGGCAACGGGGACACCCTCGCCGAGCTCTTCGCCGACCTCGAGACCCGGCATGCGGGCATCCAGGCCCGCATCGTGGACGACGGCCAGCTGCGCCGGTTCGTCAACGTCTACCTGAACGACGAGGACGTCCGTTTCCTCGACGGCATCAGCACCAAGCTGAGCGACGGCGACAACGTGACGATCCTGCCGGCCGTCGCCGGCGGGATGGCCTGATCCGCATGCGGTACGACTCCCCGCTGGCCGCGGTGGGCAACACCCCCCTGGTGCGCCTGCCGCGGCTGTCGCCGTCCGCCGACGTCCGCATCTGGGCCAAGCTGGAGGACCGCAACCCCACGGGCTCCATCAAGGATCGTCCCGCCATGTTCATGATCGAGCAGGCGGAGAAGGACGGCCGCCTGACCCCGGGCTGCACGATCCTCGAGCCGACCAGCGGCAACACCGGCATCTCCCTCGCCATGGCCGCGAAGCTCAAGGGCTACCGCATGGTGTGCGTGATGCCGGAGAACACCTCGCAGGAGCGGCGCGACCTGCTCGGCATGTGGGGAGCGGAGATCATCTCCTCCCCGGCCGCGGGCGGCTCCAACACCGCCGTGCGCGTCGCCAAGGAGCTGTCCGCGGAGCACCCGGACTGGGTGATGCTCTACCAGTACGGCAACCCGGACAACGCGGGCGCCCACTACGCGACCACCGGCCCGGAGATCCTCGCGGACCTCCCGTCCGTCACGCACTTCGTCGCCGGCCTCGGCACCACGGGCACCCTCATGGGCGTCGGCCGCTACCTGCGCGAGCACAAGCCCGACGTGAGGATCGTCGCCGCCGAGCCGCGCTACGACGACCTGGTCTACGGCCTGCGCAACCTCGACGAGGGCTTCGTGCCGGAGCTGTACGACGCGTCCGTCCTCACCACCCGCTTCTCCGTCGGCTCCGCCGACGCGGTCACCCGCACCCGCGAACTCCTCCAGCAGGAGGGCATCTTCGCGGGCGTCTCCACCGGCGCCGCCCTGCACGCCGCGATCGGCGTCGCGAAGAAGGCACAGAAGGCCGGCGAGTCCGCCGACGTGGTCTTCGTCGTCGCCGACGGCGGCTGGAAGTACCTGTCGACGGGCGTCTACACGGCGGCGACGACGGAAGAAGCCATCGCAACGCTCCAGGGCCAGCTCTGGGCGTAGTCCGTCACGCGTGACGTGCCAGGGCCGGGGACACACTCCCCGGCCCTTCCTCCGTCCCGGGCGGACTCACTCCGCCTCCCCCTCCTTCTCCCGGCGACGGTCCCTGCGGGGCCGGTGGCCTCTGCCCCAGCCGTCGACGAGGGCGGTGACCAGGGCGAGCAGGACCACCGCGGCGAGTGCGAGCCACCAGGCCGTGTTCATGCCCAGACCGTACCGGCGCGAGCTGTGAGCGCGCGCCCCCTCCCGCCCCGGCACGCGCTCCTTCCAGCCGAACCGGTGACAGCACAGGTGAGTTCGCCCACAACGGCGCCTGGTGGAGGAGCGACCGCAGGTTTTGCGCCTTACGCTCGACGAACCGCACGACCCCCGTCTTCTCCCACCCGCCAGCGGAGGTTTCTGCTTCATGAAGCTCACCGTCGTCGGCTGCTCGGGGTCGTTCCCGTCCGCGGAATCGGCCTGCTCGAGCTACCTCGTCGAGGCCGACGGCTTCCGGCTGCTCCTCGACATGGGCAACGGCGCCCTGGGCGAGCTGCAGCGCCACTGCGGTCTCTACGACCTCGACGCGATCTTCCTCAGCCATCTGCACGCCGACCACTGCATCGACATGTGCGCCTACTTCGTGGCGCGTTACTACCGGCACGACGGCGGCCGCTGCGCCCCGCTGCCGGTCTACGGCCCCGAGGGCACCGAGCACCGGCTGACGACCGCCTACGCCGACACCCCCTCGGCCTCCTCCATGAGCGAGGTCTTCGACTTCCACACGGTCAAGCCGTCCACCTTCGAGATCGGCCCGTTCCTCGTGCACACCGAGCGCGTCGCGCACCCGGTCGAGGCGTACGGCATCCGCATCGAGCACGGCGGGAAGACGCTGACCTACTCCGGCGACACGGGGGTGACCCCGCTGCTGGACGACCTCGCCCGGGACGCCGACCTCTTCCTGTGCGAGGCCGCCTTCACACACGGCAAGGAGAGCATCCCGGACCTGCACCTCAACGGCCGTGAGGCGGGCGAGTCCGCGGCCCGCGCCGGGGCCCGCCGGCTGATCCTCACGCACATCCCGCCGTGGACCGACCCGCAGGTCAACCTCACCGACGCGCGCGCGGTGTACGACGGCCCGGTGGGACTGGCGGCGCCGGGAGCGACGTACGAGATCTGAGCGCGGCAGCCCTGTGCACGTGGACGGCCCCGGAACCTGCTCGGTTCCGGGGCCGTCCACGTCGTACGCGGAGGCGTCACGCCTTCGTGGTGTCCTCCAGCTCCTCCTCGGGCTCACGTCCCGGGGTGGGCAGGTCGAACTTGGTGATGGCGAAGCGGAAGAGCACGTAGTAGATCACCGCGAACACCAGGCCGATCGGGATGATCAGCCACGGCTTCGTCGCCAGGTTCCAGTTCAGGGCGTAGTCGATGAAGCCCGCCGAGAAGGTGAAACCGGCGTGCACACCGAGCGCCCAGGTGATCGCCATGGACAGCGCGGTCAGCACCGCGTGGATCACGTACAGCGCCGGGGCGATGAACATGAACGCGAACTCGATCGGCTCGGTCACACCGGTCACGAACGAGGTCAGCGCGAGCGAGAGCATCATGCCCAGTACGGCCTTGCGGCGCTCGGGGCGGGCGGCGTGCGCGATGGCGAGCGCGGCGGCCGGCAGGCCGAACATCATGATCGGGAAGAAGCCCGACATGAACTGGCCGGCGTCCGGGTCACCGGCGAAGAAGCGGTTCAGGTCGCCGTGGACGACCTCGCCCGCCGCGTTGGTGAAGTCACCGATCTGGAACCAGGAGACGGTGTTCACGAACTGGTGCATGCCGATGGGGATCAGCGCGCGGTTGATCAGACCGAACAGACCCGCGCCCGCGGCGCCCAGACCGGTGATCCACTCGCCCGCGTCGGAGATGAGGTTGCCGATCGGCTCCCAGACCAGGCCGAAGAAGACGCCCACGAGGGTGCCGACGAAGGCCATGATGATCGGGACGAGGCGGCGGCCGTTGAAGAAGCCGAGCCAGTCGACCAGCCGCTTGCGGTGGTACCGCTGCCACAGCACCGCGGCCAGCAGACCCATCAGGATGCCGCCGAGGACGCCCGGGTTGTTGTACGTCGCGGCTATGTCCGCGCCGTCCTGGACCTTCGCCTCGGTGACGGGGAAGGCCTTCAGCACGTTGCTGTAGACCAGGAAGCCGACGAGCGCGGCGAGCGCGGTCGAGCCGTCGGCCTTCTTGGCGAAGCCGATGGCCACACCGATGCAGAACAGCATCGGCAGGTTGTCGAAGATGGCGCCACCCGCGGTGGCGAAGACGGCCGCGACCTTGTCCCAGCCGAGGCCGTCCGCGCCGAACACGTCCGGCTGGCCGAGGCGCAGCAGGATGCCCGCCGCCGGCAGGACGGCGATCGGGAGCTGAAGGCTGCGGCCGACCTTCTGCAGGCCCTGGAAGAGGCCGGATCCCCGCTTCTTTGCGGGGGCCGCCGAGTCGGTGGCGGTGCTCATACTTCCTCCATCGGTGGTGGTCTACACCACTAGTGGTGTAGACCTGTTGTAGCACGATGAAGGCCACGTAAGGAACCCGCGAATCCGCGACTGTGCGACTACGCACGGTGCCCCTGCGGGAGCGCCGGACAGACCCCTTCACGGGCGCACCGAAAAGCCCCCGGAACTCAAGATCCCGAGGGCTTGGACAGCCGCCTCCAGCCTAGGAGATCAGCGCCGCGTCGCGTCCTCCACCTCCTCCTCCGGCTCCCGCCCCGGAGTCTTCAGGTCGAACTTCGTGATCGCGAACCGGAACACCACGTAGTACACCGCCGCGAACACCAGCCCGATCGGGATGATCAGCCACGGCTTCGTCGCCAGGTTCCAGTTGATGACGTAGTCGATCAGCCCCGCTGAGAAACTGAACCCGTCGTGCACCCCGAGGCCCCACGTCACCGCCATCGACACACCCGTCAGCACCGCGTGCACCGCATACAGCGACGGCGCCACGAACAGGAACGAGTACTCGATCGGCTCCGTGATGCCCGTCACGAACGACGTCAGCGCCACCGACAGCATCAGACCGCCGATCTCCTTGCGCCGGTCCGGCCGCGCACAGTGCGTGATCGCCAGCGCCGCCGCCGGCAGCGCGAACATCATGATCGGGAAGAACCCCGACAGGAACTGCCCCGCGTCCGGGTCGCCCGCCAGGAACATGTTGATGTCACCGTGCACCACCCTGCCGTCCGGCGTCGTGTACGTGCCGAACTGGAACCAGATGGGCACGTTCAGGAACTGGTGCAGCCCGATCACCAGCAACGCCCGGTTCGCGACCCCGAAGACGCCCGCACCCCACGCGCCCAGCCCCGTCATCCAGTCGCTGAAACTCTCCAGCGCGTCACCGATCGGCGGCCACACCCACAGACACAGCGCCGCGAACACGATCGCCGCGAACGCCATGATGATCGGCACGAGCCGCCGCCCGTTGAAGAAGCCCAGCCAGTCCACCAGCTTCGTCCGGTGGAACCGCTGCCACAGATACGCCGCCGTCAGACCGATGACGATGCCCCCGAACACCCCCGGATTCTGGTAGTCGAACGACGTCACCGTCCCGTCCGCCAGCTGACAGCCGACGTTCGGCACCGCCTGAGACCCCTCCGGACAGTCCTTCGGGAACTGCCGCAGCACAGTGAAGTAGACGAGGAACCCCGCCACCGCCGCCAGCGCCGTCGACCCGTCCGCCTTCTTCGCCATCCCGATGGCCACACCCACACAGAACAACAGCGGCAGCCCCAGCGAACCGTCCAGCAGTGCCCCGCCCGCCCCCGCCATCACCTTCGAGACGTTCGTCCAGCCCAGCCCGTCGTCCCCGAACACGTCCGGCTGCCCCAGCCGGTTCAGGATGCCCGCCGCCGGCAGCACCGCGATCGGCAGCTGCAGACTCCGCCCCATCTTCTGCAGCCCCTGGAACAACCGGTGCCAGCGCTCCCGCAGAGGGCTCGGTCCGGCATCGGCGCCCACGGGACTCTCCGTACTCATCAAGTCCCCTTCGCTGGACGGCTCCGAGGGTTTGGCGGCAGTCCCCCCGGTGGTGTAGACCAGTGAGGCAGGACGGTTCCGCTGTCGTGACGCCCATCATCGAGCGCCCACGACATGACCGCTCGCAAAGATGGGCCAACTGTGGGTTACTGCGACAAAGCGGTTCGGATCAGGGAGAACGAACATGGCCACCAAGGCTGAGAAGATCGTTGCCGGGCTCGGCGGCATCGACAACATCGAAGAGGTCGAGGGCTGCATCACCCGCCTCCGCACCGAGGTCGTCGACCCCTCCAAGGTCGACGACGCCGCCCTCAAGGCCGCCGGCGCCCACGGCGTCGTCAAGATGGGCAGCGCCATCCAGGTCGTCATCGGCACCGACGCCGACCCCGTCGCCGCCGAGATCGAAGACATGATGTGAACCACCGCACCACCTGACGCGCGCACCGCGGCCCCACCGGCCGCCACCGCACCCGGGCCCTTCCCCCAGCACGGGGAAGGGCCCGCCGTCTCTGCGGCTAGGCTCGACGCCATGTCTCGCATCGACGGCCGCACCCCCGAACAGCTCCGCCCCGTCACCATCGAACGCGGCTGGAGCAAACACGCCGAAGGCTCCGTCCTCGTCTCCTTCGGCGACACCAAGGTCCTCTGCACCGCCTCCGTCACCGAAGGCGTCCCCCGCTGGCGCAAGGGCAGCGGCGAGGGCTGGGTCACCGCCGAATACGCCATGCTCCCCCGCGCCACCAACACCCGCGGCGACCGCGAATCCGTCCGCGGCCGCATCGGCGGCCGCACCCACGAGATCAGCCGCCTCATCGGCCGCTCCCTGCGCGCCGTCATCGACTACAAGGCCCTCGGCGAGAACACCGTCGTCCTCGACTGTGACGTCCTCCAGGCCGACGGCGGCACCCGCACCGCCGCCATCACCGGCGCCTACGTCGCCCTCGCCGACGCCATCGGCTGGGCCCAGGGCAAGAAACTCGTCAAGCCCGGCCGCAAACCACTCACCGGCACCGTCGCCGCCGTCTCCGTCGGCATCGTCGCCGGCGTCCCCCTCCTCGACCTCTGCTACGAGGAGGACGTCCGCGCCGACACCGACATGAACGTCGTCTGCACCGGCGACGGCCGCTTCGTCGAGGTCCAGGGCACCGCCGAGGCCGAACCCTTCGCCCGCGACGAACTCAACGCCCTCCTCGACCTCGCCGTCACCGGATGCACCGAACTCGCCGCCGCCCAGCGCACCGCACTCGATACCCTCCTCGAAAAGTAAAAGGCACCCCAAGACCCGTGGTCGGCGCGAGCAACCGCGCCGACCCCCGCCGCGTCTGAGGGGATACGGGCGCACGGGCACCCCCCCGCGCGCCCCGCCGACACACCGGGCCCCACCGGCCCGACGAGGGAGGGAACCATCCATGGCAGCGAGCCGCCGACGCCGCACCGCAGCCGTCGCCGCCACCCTGGCGGCCGTCGCGCTGACCACCGGACTCACCACCGGCTGCTCCGCCGTCGACAAGGCACTCGACTGCGTCCGCACGGCCGACGCCGTCGCCGAGAGCGTCACCGACATGCAGCAGGCCGTCGAGAACGCCTCCAACGACGTCACCCAGCTCGAGGAAGCCCTCGACTCCGTCGAGACCAACCTCGGCACACTCCGCGACGAGACCGACAACGCCGACGTCGGCAAGGCCGTCGACGACCTCGAGAAGGCCGTCGCCAACGTCCGCACCTCCGTCGACAACGGCGACACCACCCCCGACCTCAGCCCCGTCACCGACGCGGCCGGCGAACTCACCAAGGTCTGCACCCCGTAGCGACGGCCCCCGTCATGGGCCCAGGGATACTGGGCCCATGACCCGCCTGATCCTCGCCACCCGCAACGCCGGAAAGATCACCGAGCTCCGCTCGATCCTCGCCGACGCGGGCCTGCCCCACGAACTCGTCGGCGCCGACGCCTACCCCGACGTCCCCGACGTCAAGGAAACCGGCGTCACCTTCGCCGAGAACGCCCTCCTCAAGGCCCACGCCCTCGCCCGGGCCACCGGCCTGCCCGCCGTCGCCGACGACTCAGGCCTCTGCGTCGACGTCCTCGGCGGCGCGCCCGGCATCTTCTCCGCCCGCTGGGCCGGCCGCCACGGCGACGACAAGGCCAACCTGGACCTGCTCCTCGCCCAGCTCTCCGACATCGCGGAGGAACACCGCGGCGCGTCCTTCGCCTGCGCGGCGGCCCTCGCGCTGCCGGACGGCACGGAGCGGGTCGTCGAGGGCCGCCTGGACGGCACCCTCCGCCACGCCCCGGCCGGCACGAACGGCTTCGGCTACGACCCGATCCTCCAGCCGGAGGGCGAGACACGCACGTGCGCGGAGCTGACCCCGGAGGAGAAGAACGCGATCAGCCACCGGGGGAAGGCGTTCCGGGCGCTGGTGCCGGTGGTGCGGGAGTTGCTGGGCTGATGCGGTAAGGGGGCCTGCCTCTTTCGAGACAAGCCCCCTCCTCGTGTACGCCCGGTCGGATTCGAACCGACAAACACGACCACCTAAAGGTCGCCGCTCGCCGTTGGCGTACGGGCGCAAGCACGGATCCACTTTACTGGGCGGACGTCCGCTGTCGCTGGCCTCCTCGGCACCATGTGTCTGTCGTCGAGTGACAATTGGGGCAGAGTAGGCGCAAATTGTCCCTGCGGTCGTCGCTCCAGTCCCCGTTGATGTGATCGATCTCGAGAGTCATCGACCTGCCGAGCCACTCGGGGCCCGTACCGCACTCGGCGCACTCGTTCGGCACGCCGACTCCGAGCAGCGCCCGGCGCAGCAGCACGGCGCGGGTGCGGCGACTGCCGTCGTGCATGACCAGGATGTCCTCTGGTGGTCTGAGGGGAGTCACGCCCGGCTTGCCCCGCTGGTGGGCCTGCCCCAGGAAGTGCGCCGTCGAAAGGTTCTCCTCCGCGATCCAGCGACGCAGGAGGGTGCGCTGAGTCTCGGTGTAAGGGCGCCCGAGGCAGCGAAGTGTTGCCGCGATCGACACGGATTCGGCGACTGCCGTCCGCAATTCTTCGAGGGCGGGCCGCTCCTGCCTCCGTGTCCTCATACCGCGCCCTCACCCGCCCGTCGCTTGGCCCTGCCCCGGTAGTCGTCCGTGGTCGAATGGCAGTTGGGGCACAGCAGCCGGAGATTGCCGATGCGGTTGTCGCGCCAGTTGCCGTCGACGTGATCGACCTCCAACGGCAACGGACGGCCCCGCCATCGCGGCTCAGTACCGCACATCGCGCAGCGCTCGGGTACGCCGGACGCCGTCATCGCCCACTTGAGCCGGTCGCTCGGGATACGCCGGGCCTGACCGGCCGACTGCTCGACGAGTACCGTCTCGGGCGTCCTGCGCTGCCGGGGAACACCGCGTCGGGTGGGCGTGCGGAAGTGCGAGGTGTCGATCCCGTACGCCTTGATCCGGCGGCTGATGTGGGTGTGGTGCCCTCCGACCACCTCGAGGCCGAGGCGGCGCAGCACCTCGCACATGTTCGTCGACGCCGCGACCGCTTCTTGGAGGATGTCCCGCGTCCACTTCACGCCCTCGCGCTGGAAGTGGGACGTGTCGACGCCGAGCCGTCTCATGCGGCTCAGCACGTACCGTCGCGTCGAACTCCTCGGGTCCACTCCCAGCCGCTCCAGCGCCTCCGTCAGCGTCCGAGACTCCCGAGCCGCCTCCTCCAGCCGTTCCTTCGTGTACGCGCTCGCCCCCATCGAACCCCCTCCGTGCTCCGTCCACGTGTTCGTGGTCTCGTACGGAGCAACGATCCGGATATCGGACGGTCACGTACGGAAAGCGGAACGGCCTGTACCGGAGTGCCGGTGCAGGCCGTTCCGAAGGGGCAGCCGGGTCAGATGCCCAAGTCCTTGATGATCTTGGCCACGTGGCCCGTCGCGCGGACGTTGTAGAGGGCGTGCTCGACCTTGCCCTCCTCGTCGACGACGATCGTGGAGCGGATGACGCCCATGTAGGTCTTGCCGTAGTTCTTCTTCTCGCCGAACGCGCCGTAGGCGTCCAGGACCTTCTTGTCCGGGTCGGCGAGCAGGGTGACCTTCAGGTTCTCCTTCTCGCGGAACTTCGCGAGCTTCTCCGGGGCGTCCGGGGAGATGCCGATCACGTCGTACCCGGCCCCGGCCAGCAGGTCGAGGTTGTCGGTGAAGTCGCACGCCTGCTTGGTGCAGCCGGGCGTCAGCGCCGCCGGGTAGAAGTAGACGATGACCTTGCGGCCCTTGTGGTCGGCCAGCGACACCTCGGTGCCGTCGGCGTCGGGCAGGGTGAAGGCGGGGGCCTCGTCCCCGGGCGTCAGGCGTGCGCTCATCGGTCTCGTCTCCTCGTACGTGCACTGCGTGGATCAGGTGCCGGGATCGAGGGTAACCGGGGGTCCTGACAGTGCGGCGCGGCCTGAAGCTGACAGACTGTCCGGCACAGGCAACACAGCGGATCGTGGAGGCGACACGGTGGCGGACACGGCGGACACCAGGACCCCGGCGCAGATCGAGGCGGACATCGCGCGTCGCCGTGCGGTGCTGGCGGAGACCCTGGACGAGATCGGGGTGCGGGTGCACCCGAAGACGATCGTGGGTGACGCGAAGGCCAGGGTCGTGTCGAACGTGGACCACACGCTGGGGCGCGCCTATGTGGGCGTCAACCGTGTGGTGAGTGATGTGAAGGCGCAGTTCGTGGACGAGACGGGCTCGCCGCGGCTGGAGCGGGTGGTCCCGGTGGGGCTGCTGGTGGTGGGTGTCGTGGGGCTGCTGGCCCTGGGCACCCGTAAGCGGCGGCGCTGAGGTGTCGGCGGACGGGTCCCCCTCCCGCGTGCGTCCGTCGTCGAGGCAGGTAGGTTTCAGGCTGTGAGCGCCAACAGAAACGACAGTTCCCCGCACGACAAGCTGCCGATCCGGATGCTGCACGACCGTGTGCTCGTGCGGCAGGAGACCGGTGAGGGCGAGCGGCGTTCGGGGGGCGGCATTCTGATTCCCGCGACGGCGGCGGTGGGCCGTCGGCTGGCCTGGGCCGAGGTGGTCGCGGTGGGACAGAACGTGCGGACGGTGGAGCCCGGTGACCGGGTGCTGTTCGACCCGGAGGACCGTGCGGAGGTCGAGGTGCGCGGGACGGCGTACGTGCTGATGCGGGAGCGCGATCTGCACGCCGTGGCCGCGGACCGTTTCGAGGGGTCGGAGGACTCGACCGGCCTGTATCTGTAGTCCCAGCTGTGCGGAAGGGCCGGTGACACCCGTCACCGGCCCTTTTCGCGTGGTCGGCTACCGTGGGAGGTCCTGCGCGGCCTCGCCGTGCGGGCCCCGACGAGACGCGCCGTACCGGGGTGAAGGCAAAGACGACGCACCCCCGTTTCGCTGTCGTGTCCCGGAGGTGCCGTCATGGCCTGGGTTCTGCTGGTGGTCGCCGGTCTGCTGGAGGTCGGCTGGTCGGTCGGCATGAAGTACACGGACGGTTTCACCCGTCTGTGGCCGAGTGTGCTGACGGGCGCCGGCATCGTGACGAGCATGCTGCTGCTGTCGTACGCGGCGCGGACGCTGCCGATCGGGACGGCGTACGGCGTGTGGGTGGGGATCGGCGCGGCCGGGGCGGCGGTGCTGGGCATGGTGGTGCTCGGGGAGCCGGTGACGGCCGCGCGGATCTTCTTCATCTGTCTGCTGCTGGTGGCCGTGGCGGGCCTGAAGGCGACCTCGGGTCACTAGGGGCGGCCAGGCGGTTTCGTTCGGATCATCGGGTGGACCGGAGGAAGGTGTCTGTGCTGTGGCGTCCTGCCCGGAGGATGGTCGTCGTCTTCTGGTGACGGGTCGCGGTGTCGCGCCACTGCTTACGGCGGTTGCTGCGCCGGCTTCGGGTGCGCGGCCGCGCTGCTGGGCCGGGCGCGGGCGGCGAGTGAGCAGGCGTCGGCCGTCGTGCGGGAGCCGCTGCAGGTTTGCTCGGCGGGCCTGCAGCTCGGGGATCAGTTTGCTGGAGGGAGTGGCAGGACGAGGCGGAAGGTGACGCCGCGGTCCTGGCCCGTGTCGAGTTCGAGGCGGCCGCCGTGGCCTTGGGCGATGGCCGTGGCGATGGCCAGGCCCAGACCGGAGCCGCCTCGTGCCCGGGTGCGTGCGGGGTCCGCCCGGTAGAAGCGCTCGAACACGCGCTCCGCGTGGGTGGCCGTCAGCCCGGGGCCGTCGTCTTCGACCTCGAGGACGGCGACTCGGGTTCCGGCCGGGAAGGGTGGTGCCATGCTGACGCGTCCCCGTGCGTCGGTGCCACCGGTGCGGGCACTGGCCCGGCCCGCTCCTACGCGCACGAGGATCCGGGTGCCGGGTGGGGTGTGGGTGTGGGCGTTCGCCAGCAGGTTGTCGACGATCTGCCGGAGACGGTGGGGGTCTCCCACGGCTTCCACCACATCTAGTTCGCCCTCTCCCTCCCCGTCGGTGTCGGCGGTGCGCTCGCGCAGGGGGGACAGGCTCACGGGGTGATTCGGTCGCTGCAGGGCTGCCGCGCTCACCGCGTCTGCTGCAAGGGACAACAGGTCTACGTATTCCTGCTGGTAGTCGGGGCTCCGGTCCAGTTGGGCGAGTAGTTGAAGGTCGTCGACGAGCAGGCTCATCCGCTCCGCGTTCTGGGCGATGTGCCGGTCGGCTTCCTGGCGCTCCTCGGCGGTGCGGCGGTCGGAGCGCAGTGCGAGCTGGGCGAATCCCTGGATGGCGGTCAGCGGGGTACGCAGTTCGTGTCCGGCGTCGGCGACGAAGCGGCGCAGTCGCATCTCCGAGGTCTCGCGTTCCCGCAGGGCCTGCTGGAGTCGGTCGAGCATGGTGTTCAGCACGGTGCCGAGCCGTCCGATCTCGGTGTGCGGGTCGGTGTCCGGCAGCCGCAGGTCGAGCTGCCCGGCGGTGATGGCCTCGGCGGTGTGCTCCACGCGGGTCAGCGGCAGCAGGCTGAGCCGGACCACTCCACGGCCCAGTACCCACAGGGCTGCCACGGTGATGACGAGGAGCAGGCCGTTCAGCCACAGGATCTTTGACGTCGCCCCGTCCACGGTGTCGAGTGGCAGGGCGATGACGACGGTCAGGTCGCGTGGTCCGTCCCGCCGCAGGACGCGCCAGTTCCCGTCTCCGGTCTCGGCCGCCACCGAGGTCGGGCTGCCTTCGGTCGGCAGGCGGTCGATGCTGTCGGGGAGCCGGGGGCCCGGCTTGTCGTCGGAGCCGAGTGTCTGGGGCAGGCGGTTGCCGCGGGCGTCGTAGAAGTAGACGTGGAAGTCCGAGGGCAGCGCCCCGGGTTCCGGATTGCGGGGGCGGCGTGTGTCGAGGAGGGCGGAGGCAGGCATGGGCCGGAAGTCGGCGAGCCGCTGGTCGACGCCGTCGAGGAGCCAGGACCGCAGGACGAGGAAGCCGATCAGCTCGGCGGCCAGCACGGCCAGGGTGGCCAGCACGGTGACCCCGAGGACGAGACGCCGGCGCAGTGAGCGGGGCGCGCGGAGGCCGGTCAACGGTCCGCTGCCCCTTGGCCCGTGCGCGGCAGCCGCAGGCTGTAGCCCACGCCGCGGACGGTGTGGATGAGGGGCGGGTCGAAGCGGTCGATCTTCTTGCGCAGGTACTTGATGTAGGTCTCGACCACGCGGGTGTCGCCCGCGAAGTCGTACTGCCAGACATGGTCGAGGATCTGGGCTTTGCTCACGACCCGGCCGGCGTTGTCCAGGAGGTAGGACAGCAGCTTGAACTCGGTCGGTGAGAGCTGTACGTACTGGCCGGCCCGGTGCACCTCGTGTGCCCTCTCGTCGAGTTCGAGGTCGGCGTAGCGCACGACGGTGTCCGGCAGCAGGGCCTCGGGGCCGAGGGTTCGCCGCAGGATGGCCTGGATGCGCAGGAGTACTTCCTCGATGTTGAAGGGTTTGGTGACGTAGTCGTCAGCGCCGATGCTCAGCCCTTTGATGCGGTCGTCCACGCCGGTGCGTGCGGTGAGCAGAAGAACGGGCACGAGGTTGCCGGCCGTGCGCAGCCGGCGGGTCACCTCGTAACCGTCGAGGTCGGGCAGCATGATGTCCAGCAGGATCAGGTCGGGCTGCAGGCGCGCGGCCTCGGCCAGCGCGGCGAGTCCCGTGTCCGTGCTCCGCACGTGGTAGCCGGTGAGACTCAGCGTCGATTCGAGCAGCGTGCGGATGCTGGGCTCGTCCTCGACGACGAGGAGCCGGTGCTGCCGGTTCTCTTCGGTCCGCTCGGTCATGTCGGCACTACGTTCCGTTCTCTCCCCAGGCCCGGCACTCGCCGGCCCGTCGTGGAGGCTGTTCCCGCACCGGGTCCGGTGCGTCGTCGGCGTGTGGGGCGCGCCGGGCCCGGTGCGGGTGCGCAGCGGCGTTGTGTCAGGCAGCCAGCTTGCCCTTGCGGAGCGTGATGGCCCTGGGGGCGTGTTTGGCCAGGTGGGAGTCGTGCGTGACCATGATGAAGGTGAGTCCGTCCTCCTTGCAGCGGGTCTGCAGGACGTCCATGATCTCGTCGCGGGTGGTCTCGTCGAGGTTGCCCGTCGGTTCGTCCGCGAGCAGGACCTGTGGCTTCTTGACCAGGGCCCGGGCTATCGCCACTCGCTGCTGCTGGCCGCCGGACAGCTCGCTGGGCACGTGGCCCAGCCGCTCTCCCAGCCCGACCGAGGTGAGGGCCTCGGCGGCCAGTTCGCGCCGCTCCTTCGGCTTGACGCCCAGCGGCACGAGGGCCGTTTCGACGTTCTCCTGGGCGGTGAGGGTGGGGATGAGGTTGAAGCTCTGGAAGACGAAGCCGATCTTCTCGCTGCGCAGGCGGGTCAGGCGGGCCTCCGGCAGCTTCGCCAGGTCGACGCCGTCGAGCAGCACACTGCCGGAGGTCGGCCGGTCCAGGCCGCCGAGCATCTGCAGGAGGGTCGACTTGCCGCCGCCGGTGGGGCCCTTGATGACCAGGTAGTCACCTGCGGTGATGGTGAGGTCCACTCCGGCGAGCGCGTCGACAACGCCCTTGCCGCGGGTGTAGCGCCGGGTGACGCCGGTGAGTTCGTACATGGTGTGGTTGCTCCTGCGGAGGTGGGACGAGGGCCGGTCAGGCGACGCGGGAGAGGGCGTCGGCGGGGCGGAGCCGGGAGGCGCGCCACCCGCCGAAGCCACCGGCGACGAGGCCGCCCGCGACGGCGAGGCCGACGGCCAGGACGATCACGGAGAGGCTGACCGGTGCGGTGAGCACCACGTCCAGCGTCCGTGCGGCGGTTTCGCGTGCGGCACCGCCGGGGCCGCCGCCCATTCCGCCACCGCGACCGCCCATGCCTCCACCGCCACCGGGGCCGCTCGTACCGCCGCCCGAAGCGCCCAGTTCCGCGGAGAGCGAGGGCCCGAACGCGGTAACCGCCCAGGCGCCGGCCAGGCCCAGCCCGATGCCCAGCGCGCCACCGGCCAGGCCCGTCACGACGGCCTCGCCGACGACCTGCCCGGTGACCCGGCGCGAGCGCCAGCCCAGGGCCTTGAGGGTGCCGAACTCCCGCACGCGCCGGGCGACGGCGGACGAGGTGAGCAGGCCGGCGACCAGGAACGCCGCCGCCAGGACCACCACGGACAGCCAGCGGCCGACCGTCTCGGCGAGGCCGGAGGCGGTGGACAGCGACCCCGAGACGGTGTCCGCCAAGTCCTCGGAGGTGGTCACGGTCGCGTCCGGAACCGCCTTGAGCACCGCCGATTCCACCGCACCGAGCTGCTGTGCGTCGTCGGCCTGTACGTAGACGGTGGTGATCTTGTCCTTGGCGTCGGCCAGGGTCTGGGCCTGGGCGAGCGGCAGGTAGACGTTGGCGGCGGCGTCCCCGCTGGTCGCCGTGGCGACACCGATGATCTCGAACTTCGTGTCGCTCACCGTGACCGTGCCACCGGCCGCCAGCTTCTTCTCCTGGGCGTAGGCGCTGTCCACCACGGCCACCTTCGCCGATGCCTCCGACGTCTCGAAGCCGCGCCCCTCGGTGATCTCGGAGGAGGACAACGGACCCATCTCCGGATGGGTGACATCGGTGCCGTACACGGTGAAACTGTCGATGGAGAAGTCGGCGCCACCGCCCGTCACCTCACCATCCGAGCCGCCACCCCGCCCAGCGCCCGGCCGCTGCTGGAACTGGCCGCGGCTGAACTCGCCGTCGACCTTCACCACATTGAGGCTGAGCCCGCCCACGGCCTCCGACACACCGTCCGCCTTCGCCACGGACGGGACCGTGGCGGCGTCAAGAGTCTGCAGGCCCTGCACCATGACCCGGTCACTGCTCTGCCGCTCCCCGTCCTCCCCTTCGCCACCTGCGTCGAAGCGGAATCGCGGCCGCTCGCCCCCGGTCTCCGACGGCGGCTCCGGGGCCTTGGTAACGGTCATGTCGGTACCCAGCCCGTAGAGCGATTCGAGGACTTGGTCCTGGGCCTTCCCCATGCCGGTGGAGACGGCGTTGACCACGATGACAAGAGCGATACCGAGTGCCAGCCCGGAAGCGACGACCAGCGCCGACTTTCTCCGGCGGCGCAGCTCACGGCGCAGATAGGTGAAGAACATGCGCCGCAAGCTATGCGCGTGGCCTGGTAACACCGTGAGCGTTGTGTGAGAGAACGCCGAGAGTTTCACCGCAGCGGACACCGCGCTTGGCCCGTGATGACGCCCTTCGGTCGTCGGGCCGACCAGAGAAGAATGCTCGTGAAGTGGCCAACGGCACACCCGGACCCACGACCGACTGATCCAAACGAAAGTGCCTAGTTCCAGCGGCGTCCGTCGAGGGCGCCGCTGAGTCCGCCGGGGCCGGGGAGTTCGTCGCGGTTGGAGCCGCCGTCGTCGGTGCTGCCGCCGGTGGTGTCCTCGCCGCCGCCCGTGCCGGTGCCGTCGCCGGTGTCGCCGCTCTGGCCGCCGGTGGGGGAGCCGGTGGAGGTGCCGCCGGTGGAGTCCTGGTTTCCGCTCTCCGTGCCGTCGTCGCCGGTGTCGTTGCCGCTGTCGTCCTCGGGGGTGCCGCTGTCGGTGTCCTCGTCGTCGGGGGCGCCGGTGGCGGGGGAGGAGGGGTCGTCGGAGGAGGACGGTCCGCCGCTGGAGTCGGGGGCGGGGGGCTGGCTCTCGTTGGCGCCGGGCTGGAGCCGCAGGTTGAAGGAGCTGACGGGTTCGCCCTTGAGGGCGTCACGGGTGTACTGGCCCCAGATCTCGGCGGGTGCGCCGCCGCCGTTGACGCGGGGCAGGCCCATGGCGCCGTAGAGGGACTTGTGGCCGGCGGTGACGGGGTCCTGGCCCATGACGGCGACGACGGTGGCGAGGTCGGGGGTGTAGCCGGCGAACCAGGCGGCGGTGTCCTCCTCGGCGGTGCCGGTCTTGCCGGCGGCGGGGCGGCCGGAGGTCTGGGCGGCGGTGCCGGTGCCGTTCTCGACGACGCCCTTGAGGACGGAGGTGGTGGTGTCGGCGGCCTCGCGGCTGACGGCCTGCCGGGTGCGCCGCTCGGGGAGGGCGATGTCGCGGCCGTTCTGGGTGATCTCCTCGACGAGGGTGTACGGGGTGTGCTTGCCGTGGTTGGCGAGGGTCGCGTACGCCTGCGCCATGTCGAGGACGCTGGCGCTGGCGACGCCGAGGGCGATGGAGGGTCCGGCGTCGTCGAGGCTGGGGGTGTCGGGGGAGATGCCGAGGTCGACGGCGGTCTGACGGACCTTGTCGGGGCCGACGTCGACGGCCATCTGGGCGTAGACGGCGTTGACGGACTTGTCGGTGGCCTCGCTGACGGTGATGTCGCCGTAGTCCTCGTGGTCCTCGTTCTCGGGTGCGTAGCGGGGGCCGGCCCAGCCCTGGACGGGGCGTTCGCTGGTGCCGTCGTAGCGGGTCTGGGGGGTGATGCGGCGGCCGTCCTGGGTGCGGGCGTCGTTCTCGACGGCGGCGGTGAGGACGAAGGGCTTGAAGGAGGAGCCGGTCTGGAAGTCCCGGCGGGTGGCGTTGGGGGTGTACTGCTTGACGTAGTCGACGCCGTTGTACATCGCCACGACCTTGCCCGTCTTGGGTTCGACGGAGGCGCCGCCGGCGCGGACGTAGGTGTCGACCTTGCGGTTGTTCTGGTCGAGGCGGTCCATGAGGTTGTCGTTGACGGACTCGACAAAGGCGTCCTGCTTGTCCTTCTGCAGGGTGGTGGTGATGCGGTAGCCGCCGGCGTCGAGGGAGGCCTCGTCGACGATCTTGTTGTCGGTGAGGTGCTGCTTGACGACGTTGACGATGTAGCCGCGCTGCCCGGACATGCCGGTGGAGTGGGTGGTCCGGTTGGGCACGGGGAAGGTGAGGCGGGCGCGTTCGGCCGGGTCGAGCCAGCCTTCGTCGACCATGCCGTCGAGGACGTAGTTCCAGCGGTCCTCGACGAAGGCGCGGTTCTCGGGGTGCGCGATCACGTCGTACTGGCTGGGGGCGTTGACGAGGGCGGCGAGGTAGGCGGCGCGTCCGGCGTCGAGTTCGGAGGCGTCCATGTCGTAGTAGGCGTGGGCGGCGGCCTGGATGCCGTAGGCGCCGCGGCCGAAGAAGCTGGTGTTGAGGTAGCCCTCGAGGATCTCGTCCTTGGACTGGTTGCGGTCCAGCTTGATGGCGATGAAGAACTCCTTCACCTTGCGGGTGACGGTCTGCTCCTGGCGCAGGTAGTAGTTCTTCACGTACTGCTGGGTGATGGTGGAGCCGGACTGCTTGCCCTTGCCGGTGACGGTGTTCCAGGCGCCGCGGGCCATGGCCAGGGGGTCGACGGCGGACTCGGTGTAGAAGTCTCGGTCCTCGGCGGCGAGGACGGCGTGCTGGGCGTCCTTCGAGATCTTGGAGAGGGTGACGTTCTCCCGGTTGACCTCGCCGTCGCGGGCGATGACGGAGCCGTCGGCGTAGAGGTAGACGTTGGCCTGCTGGGTGGCGAGGGCGTTGGCGGCGGGGATCTGGACGAGGGCGTAGCCGAGGAGGAAGCCGCCGACGAGGAGCAGCGTGGTGACGAGGAACGCGCCGAGGACCATGCGCCAGGTGGGGACGGCGCGGCGCCAGCCGGTGCGGCGGGCCTTGAGGGCCGCGCGGCGTTCCTCGCGGGCGGCCTTCTTGTCCGTGGCGGCACCCGGCTTCTCGGCGGAGGCGGCGCCGGACTCCTGGCCGGCGGCCGTGGCGGCCCCGCCGTTCTCGTCGGATTCATCCGATCGTGTGGCGTCGGCGTCGTCCGTCCGGGTGTCGTCCCGGGCGTCGTCGGGCGCGTCGGTCGATCGAGGCTCGTGCGATGCCCAGCCCGGGCGGGGCTTCTTCGGCTGCGGCTCGTCGCTCATGTCGTGCACGGACTCCTGATTCGCCTCGTTCGTTCCCGTACGCCTCATGTGTGTGCGTACGCCTCGTGCGTGCCTCTTATTGAAGACTGTCGCACCTGTCGCCGCCTTCGGCGGGCGGCGACGCGCGTCGTGCGTCCTGCGCCGTGTCGCCCGTTCGGCCGCGCCGGCTGTTCACCTGACCGGAGGACGGGCCGGAAAACCCGTGGCGACGCGATCTCTCCCCGGACTAGGCTCCTGCGCTTCGGTTCCTAGGGCGGGAGGGGTGGAAAGGGGTGGGTTCGGCACGGTTGTACCTGGCCGTGGCGGCCCGGGGATTCCGGCGGTACGCGTCGTACCGGGCGGCGACCGCGGCCGGGGTGTTCACCAACACGGTGTTCGGCCTGATCCTCGTCTACACGTATCTGGCGCTGTGGGACGAGCGTCCGGACCTCGGCGGCTACGACCAGGCCCAGGCGGTGACGTACGTGTGGCTGGGGCAGTGCCTGTTCGCGGCGCTGGCGCTGCAGGGCGGGGGCGTCGAGACGGAGCTGATGGAGCGCATCCGCACCGGTGAGATCGCGGTGGACCTGTACCGGCCGGCGGATCTGCAGCTGTGGTGGCTGGCGGGCGACCTGGGCCGTGCGGCGTTCCAGCTGCTGGGGCGCGGGGTGGTGCCGTTCCTGGTGGGCGGGCTGTTCTTCCCGACGGCGCTGCCGACGCGGTTCGACACGTGGGTGTGGTTCGCGGTGGCGCTGCTGCTGGCGGCGCTGGTGAGCTTCGGGATCCGCTATCTGGTGGCGCTGAGCGTGTTCTGGCTGCTGGACGGCACGGGTGTCAGCCAGGTGATGATGATCCTCGGGGTGTTCTTCTCGGGCATGGTGCTGCCGCTGAACGTCTTCCCGGGCGGGTTCGGCGAGGTGGCGCGGGCGCTGCCGTGGGCGGCGCAGCTCCAGGTCCCGGCGGACGTGCTGATGGGGGAGACGGCGGTGGCGGGGGCGTTCGCCTTCCAGGCGATGTGGGCGGTGCTGCTGCTCGCGGCGGGCCGGCTGGTGCAGTCGGCGGCCACGCGCCGGGTGGTGGTGCAGGGTGGCTGAGCGCGGCGCGGTGCTGGAGGGGCTGCGGGCGTACCGGATGATCGCCGGGATGTGGGTGCGGTCCGGGATGACCTACCGGGTGTCGTTCGTGTTCACGCTGTTCGGCAACCTGGTGATGACGGGGATGGACTTCGTCGGGATCCTGCTGATGTTCTCGCAGGTCGACTCGCTGGCGGGCTGGTCGCTGCCGGAGGTGGCGTTCCTGTACGCGGCGTCGGTGACGTCGTTCGGCCTCGCGCATCTCGCGGCGGGGTCGATGCCGCAGCTCGGTTCGCGGATCAGGGACGGTTCCTTCGACGTGCTGCTGGTGCGTCCGGTGCCGGTGCTCGCGCAGGTCGGCGGGGACCGTTTCTCGCTGCGCCGCCTGGGGAGGATCGCGCAGGGCGGGGCGGTGCTGGGCTGGGCGCTGGTGGCGGCGGACATCGACTGGACGGTGTCGAAGGTGCTGCTGGTGCCGCTGATGGTGGTGTCCGGCGCGGCGATCTTCGTGGCGGTGTTCGTGGCGGGCGCGGCGTTCCAGATCTACGCGCAGGACGCGGCGGAGGTGCAGAACGCGTTCACGTACGGAGGGACGACGATGCTGCAGTATCCGCCGGCGGTGTTCGGGAAGGACCTGGTGCGCGGGGTGACGTTCGTCCTGCCGCTGGCCTTCGTCAACTGGGTGCCCGCCGCGCACGTCTTGGGGCGTCCGTACCCGCTGGCGCTGCCGGGGTGGGTGGCGTTCGCGTCGCCGCTGGTGGCGGCGGGGTGCTGCGCGCTCGCGGGGCTGGCGTGGCGTACGGGACTCAGGTCGTACAGGAGCGTGGGGAGTTGAGCGGGCGGATGGAGACGACAGCCGGACCGGACACGGACGGCCGGGCGGAGGCGTTCATCGAGCTGGACCGGGTCGAGAAGGTGTTCGACGTGCGGCGGCGCAAGGGGCTGCTGCGGCGGGAGCGGCACCAGGTGCGGGCGGTGGACTCGATCTCCTTCACGGTGGCGCGTGGCGAGATGGTCGGTTACATCGGGCCGAACGGCGCGGGGAAGTCGACGACGATCAAGATGCTGACGGGCATCCTCACGCCGAGCGGCGGCCGGCTGCGGGTCGCAGGGATCGACCCGTCGCGGGAGCGGACCCGGCTGGCGCACCGCATCGGTGTGGTGTTCGGGCAGCGCACCACGCTGTGGTGGGACCTTCCGCTGATCGACTCGTACAAGCTGATGCACCGCATGTACCGCATCCCCGACGCCCGCTACCGGGAGAACCTCGCGCGGCTGGTCGAACTGCTCGATCTGGGCGACCTGCTGGAGGTTCCGGTGCGGCAGCTGTCGCTGGGGCAGCGGATGCGCGGGGACATCGCGGCGGCGCTGCTGCACGACCCGGAGGTGCTGTACCTGGACGAGCCGACGATCGGCCTGGACGTCGTCTCCAAGACCCGGGTGCGGGAGTTCCTGCGGCAGGTGAACGCCGAGCGCTCCACGACCGTCCTGCTGACCACGCACGACCTCCAGGACATCGAGCAGGTCTGCTCCCGTGTGATGGTCATCGACCACGGCCGGCTGGTGTACGACGGGGCGCTCGCCGGGCTGCACGAGGTGGGGGAGAGCGAGCGGACGCTGGTGGTGGACCTGGAGCGGGAGTGCCCGCCGGTGGAGGTGCCCGCTCCCGCCCGGGTGGTGCGGGTGGACGGGCCCCGGCAGTGGGTGGCGTTCCCCGCGTCGGAGCCGGCGGCCGGGCTGGTGACGCGGATCGCCGAGCGCTACCCGCTGGTCGACCTGTCGGTGCGGGAGCCCGACATCGAGGCGGTCATCGCGCAGATGTACGCGGAGCGGGCCGGGCGGACGCCGACGCGGCCCTCGTAGCCGTGTGACGGGGACAACTCGTAGGCTGCTGGGTATGACCGACGACGCACCCGCACCGGACCTCCGCGCCTCCGACGCCGACCGTGAACGGGTCGCCGAAGTCCTCCGGGACGCCCTCGCCGAGGGGCGCCTGGACATGGAGGAGTTCCAGGAGCGGCTGGACGCCACCTACCAGGCGCGCACCTACGGGGAACTGGCCCCCATCACCCGTGACCTGCCCGCGTCGGGCACGGCGGTCGCGCCCGCCGTCTCGCTGACGAAGGACCCGGTGACGGGCGGCAGTTGGGCGGACCGCATCGTCGGCGGGGACGACTCGGGGCTGTCGACCTGGGCGGTCGCCGTGATGAGCGGCTTCGAGCGCAAGGGGCGGTGGACGGCGCCCCGGCGCTTCAACTGCTTCGCCTTCTGGGGCGGCGGCACCATCGACCTGCGCGACGCGAACTTCGCGGACCGCGAGATCGTCATCAACGCCGTCGCGATCATGGGCGGGATCGACGTGACCGTGCCGCCCGGCGTGGAGGTCGTGGTGCGCGGCGTCGGCGTCATGGGCGGCTTCGACCACCGCGAGGAGGGCGTGCCGGCCGAGCCGGGCGCCCCGCGCGTGATCGTCACCGGGTTCGCCTTCTGGGGCGGGGTCGGCGTGCAGCGCAAGCTGCCCCGCGCGGAGCGGCAGCGGTTGCGCGAGGAGCGGCGGCGGGAGAAGCAGGAACTCAGGGAGGAGCGGCGGCGGGAGCACCTGGAGCGTGCGGAGCGGCAGCGGCAGCAGCATCTGGACAGCGCCGAGCGGCATCGCCGGGAGCTGGAGGAGTCGCGGCGTCTCCACGACCCGCTGAACCTGCACGGCACGCGGGAGGAGCGGGAGCGGCGGCCCGAGGACCGCTGACCGTGCTCACCGGGCCCGGCGCCGGTCACAGCCGGGCCGGCGCCCCTCCCTTCAGCGCCTTCAGGTCGAACGTCTCCGCCATGCGCGCGTAGCCCTCGTCGCTGGGGTGCAGCCCGTCCCCCGAGTCGTGGCCGGCCCGGAGGCGTCGGGGGTCGTACCCGTCCCGCACGGCCTCGTCGAAGTCCACGACCTCGTCGAACACCCCGCCGTCGCGGATCTCCGCGTTGACCCGCTGCCGCACGTCCTCGCCGTACGCGGTCCAGCCGTGGTGCCCGCGGTACGGCATCAGCGTCGCTCCGACGACCTTGATCCCCCGCGCGTGCGCCCGCTCGGTCAGGGCCGTCAGCCCGCCCGCGATCCGTTCCGGGTCGGCGGTGTCCGGCGCGCGGAGGATGTCGTTGACGCCCAGCACGACGACCACGACCCGCACGTTCGCGCGGCCCAGCACGTCCCGGTCGAAGCGGCGCGGCGCGGCGGCGTTGCGCGGCGGCCGGCCGGGCCCGTCGGCGAGGACGCGGTTCCCGCTGAGCCCGGCGTTGACGACGCTGTAGCGGGGGAGGTCCCGGCCGGACGCGAGGGCCGCGCGCAGCCGGCCGGACAGCACGTCGGGCCAGCGGGCGTCGGCGCCGGTCGTGGACGAGATGCCGTCGGTGAGGGAGTCGCCGAGGACGACGACCGTGCCCTCGGAGTCGTCGCTGAGTACGTCCAGCGCGGTGACGTACCGCCAGACGGTGCTCTGCCCGTTGTACGCGGCCCCGGTGGTGTCGCGGGTGTGCTCGCCCTCGGCGACCCAGGAGATCTGCCGGGCGTGCTCGTGGTACGTCACCGGGCCCGAAGGGGCGGGGGAGTACGTGCTGATCAGCACGTGCGCGTCGCGCGGGACCGGGACGCGCACGGCGTCGCTGACCACCTGTCCGCCCGCAGGGACGACGACCGACGGGTTCCCGGCGAAGGTGAGGGGCCGCATGGTGCCGGCGAGCGCGGCGGCCGTGTCCGGGCCGGCGGAGACGGCGATCGAGGCGTGCGTGAGGGTGAGCGGGGCGCGCCCGTAGAGGTTGGACAGGGTGACGCGGGCGCGGGTGCCGCCCGCGGTGGTGTGGACGACGTTCCGTACGGACCGGCCGGCGAGCCCCGTTGTCTCCGTGCCGGGCTCGCCGCCGCCGGGCGCGGTCGCCCAGGCGGTGACCCAGGTCCCGGCGGAGGCGGGCGCGACGGGGTTCCCGGCCCCGCCGCCGTCCCGGGCGGGGGTGTTCCGCCCGCGCAGGCCGTCGGCGGACACCCCGACGAAGATCACGGCGGACACGGCGAGCACGGCCGCGAGCATCGCGGCGAGCAGGGCGGCGTACCGGCCGGGCCGGCCGGGGCCTCCCGCCGCGACGGGGTGCGCCCGTCCGTCCGGCCGCTGCGGGGTTTCGGTGGGCCACCCGCCCGGGGCGGAGGGCTCCGCGCCGGGGGAGGGGGTCGCGGCGGCGGGCGGGGTCTGTCCGGGGGGCTGCCGGAGGGTTTCGGCGGGCTCCGCGCCGAAGAGGCCCTGCCTTGCGGGTGTCCCGTGCCGGGTGGGAGGCCCCGCGTCCCCGGACGGGTCTGCTTCGGGGGAGGTCCCTGTGCCTTCCGGCGGGTCCGGCACGGTGAAGGGCTCCGGTTGGGTGGGTCGCCCCCGTCGGGCGGGAGGCTCCGCGCCGGGGGAGGGGGTCGCGGCGGCGGGAGGGGTCTGTCCGGCGGGCTGACGGCGAGTTTCGGCGCGTACAGCGCCGAAGAGGCCCTGCCCTGCGGGTGTCCCGTGCCGGGTGGGAGGCCCCGCGTCCCCGGACGGGTCTGCTTCGGGGGAGGTCCCTGTGCCTTCGGGCGGGCTCGGCACGGTGAAGGGCTCCGGCGGGGTGGGCCGCCCCCGTCGGGCGGGAGGCTCCGCGCCGGGGGAGGGGGTCGCGGCGGCGGGCGGGGTCTGTCCGGGGGGCTGCCGGAGGGTTTCGGCGGGCACAGCGCCGAAGAGGCCCTGCCCTGAGGGTCTCCCGTGCCGGGCTGGAGGCTCCGCGCCCCTGGACGGGTCTGCTTCGGGGGAGGTCCCCGTGCCCTCGGGCGGGTTCGGCACGGTGAGGGGCTCCGGCGGGGTGGGCCGCCCCCGTCGGGTGGGAGGCTCCGTGCCCCCGGACGGGTCTGCTTCGGGGGAGGTCCCCGTGCCCTCGGGCGGGTTCGGCACGGTGAGGGGCTCCGGCGGGGTGGGCCGCCCCCGTCGGGCGGGAGGCTGGTGGCCGGCGGGGGCGGGCCGCCGGATGCCGTCGCGGCGCCGGGTCATGCTGTGCTGTTCTCCTCGCAAGGCGGGAGCCGCGGGCGGCTCCGTCCGTCGCACCATCGTGGGCCAGGGCGGGGGCGGCCGGGTGCGGGACGCGGCCGGAGATCATCCGGGCGGCCCCCGGGGCCGCCCCCGGCCGGGCCTTCGGGTGGTGCTTCCGTGCGGCCCGGGGTGTCCGGGCCGCGCCCGGGGTACCCCTAGGTGACGTCCCTGGACAATCCCCCCACGGACAGACGCCGGGAACTCCTGTTCCGTTCCAGGAGTCGGTCAGGCAGGGACAATGTGTGAGGGATCACCGAACGGGTGGAGCGGATGGAACGGACTGAGACGGCGGAGACCGAGGACGGGACCGCCGCCGGGCAGCGGCCCGGCGCGGGTGCCGCCACGAACCGCGCGATGACGACGTTCAGCGCCGCGGACGAGGAGAAGCGGCGCGGGGTGCGCCGGATGAAGATGACCGCGACGGGCCTGCTGCTGTTCGTCGCCCTCGTCTACGTCCTCGCCAAGTGGGCGTCCCACCAGGGCGCCGGCGCCTGGGCGGGCTACGTGGCCGCGGCGGCGGAGGCGGGCATGGTGGGCGCGCTGGCCGACTGGTTCGCCGTCACCGCGCTCTTCCGGCACCCGCTGGGCCTGCCCATCCCGCACACGGCGATCATCCCCACCAAGAAGGACCAGCTCGGCACCGCCCTCGGCGACTTCGTCGGGGAGAACTTCCTCTCCGAGGACGTCGTCCGCAGACGGCTGCGCGCCGTCGGCATCGGCGGCCGGCTCGGCGCCTGGCTCGCCGTCCCCGAGCACGCCGACCGGGTCACCGCCGAGGCGTCGGCGGCCCTGCGCGGCGCGCTGACCGTGCTGCGCGACTCCGACGTGCAGGCGGTCGTCGGCGAGGCGATCACCCGCCGGGCCAACGCCCAGGAGATCGCGCCCGGCATGGGCAAGATGCTGGAGCGGATCGTCGCCGACGGCGCCCACAAACGCGCGGTGGACGTCGTCGTCTCCCGCGCCCACGACTGGCTCGTGCTGCACAGCGACGCCGTGATGGACGCGGTGCACGGCGGTGCCCCCGGCTGGACGCCCAAGTTCGTGGACCGCAAGGTCGGCGAGCGCGTCTACAAGGAGCTGCTGCGGTTCGTCACCGAGATGCGGGACATGCCGAGCCACCCCGCGCGCGGCGCCCTGGACCGCTTCCTCACCGACTTCGCGACCGACCTCCAGTCCGACACCGACACCCGCGCCCGTGTGGAGCGCCTCAAGGGCGACATCCTGGGCCGCAGCGAGGTGCAGGACCTGATCGCGTCCGCCTGGACGGCCGTACGGGGCATGATCGTCTCGGCGGCGGAGGACGAGCGCAGCGAGCTGCGGCTGCGGCTGCGGGCGTCGCTGCTGTCGCTGGGCGCCCGGATGTCGCTCGACCTGAAGCTCCAGGGCAAGGTCGACACCTGGCTGGAGAGCGCCGCGGTGTACGTGGTGACCACCTACCGCAAGGAGATCACCCTCCTGATCACGGACACGGTGGCGAGCTGGGACGCGGAGCACACGACGAAGAAGATCGAGGCCAACATCGGCCGAGACCTGCAGTTCATCCGCATCAACGGCACGGTGGTCGGCTCGCTCGCGGGCCTGGTGATCTACACGGTGTCGCGGGCGTTGGGGGCGTAGCCCGGCCGCCGGACCGTAGGGCCGCACCCGCCGGGGACCGCCCCGGGCGTGAAAGCGGCGGGCACGGGGCACACGAGGTTCACTTCGTCGAGGAGGGAGCCCATGGCCACCGCGCAGTCCGGGACCGGACGCACCATCACCACCAGAATCCCCGCCCGCCTGGACCGCCTGCCGTGGTCCCGCTGGCACTGGTCCATCGTCATCGGCCTGGGCACGGTGTGGATCCTCGACGGGATGGAAGTCACCATCGTCGGGAACATCGCGGCCCGTCTGTCCGAGCCCGGCAGCGGACTGCCCATCACCTCCGGCGAGGTCACCGGCATCGCCGCCGCCCTCTACGTCACCGGCGCCTGCACCGGCGCCCTCTTCTGGGGCCGGCTGACCGACATCTACGGCCGCAAGAAGCTGTTCCTGATCACCCTGGCCGTCTACCTGGGCGCGACGGCCCTGACCGCGCTGTCCTTCGACACCTGGTGGTTCTTCCTCTTCCGCTTCCTCACCGGCTTCGGCATCGGCGGCGAGTACGCGGCCATCAACTCCGCGATCGACGAGCTGATCCCGGCGAAGTACCGGGGCCGCGTGGACCTGCTGATCAACGGCAGCTACTGGCTGGGCGCGGTCGGCGGCGCGCTGCTGTCCATCGTCGCCCTGAACACCTCGATCTTCCCGGCGGACGTCGGCTGGCGCCTCACCTTCGCGCTGGGCGCGGTCCTGGCCCTGGTGATCCTCCTCGTACGGCGGCACGTCCCGGAGAGTCCCCGCTGGCTGCTGATCCACGGCCGGGACGACGAGGCCGAGCGCATCGTCGGCTCCATCGAGGAGCGCGTCACGGCGGAGGAGGGCAAGGAACTGCCGGCCGCCGCGGACGAGATGACGATCCACCAGCGCACCCGCACCACCTTCACGGAGATCGCCCGGACCGTCTTCGCCCGCTACCGCAGGCGCTCCACCCTCGGCTTCGCCCTGTTCATCGGGCAGGCGTTCCTCTACAACGCGATCACGTTCGGCTTCGGCGCGATCCTCACGCAGTTCTTCGACGTGCCGTCCGGGAACACCGGCTACTACTTCGCGGTCATCGCGGCCGGCAACTTCCTCGGCCCGCTGCTGCTGGGCAAGCTGTTCGACACCGTCGGCCGCCGCGTCATGATCTCCGGCACCTACGTGCTGTCGGGCGCGCTGCTGTTCGGCACGGCGTGGCTGTTCGACCGCGGTTCGCTCACCGCGGCGACGATGACGGCGTGCTGGTGCGTGGTGCTGTTCTTCGCCTCCGCCGGCGCCTCCAGCGCCTACCTCACGGTCTCCGAGATCTTCCCGATGGAGACCCGGGCCATGTCCATCGCTTTCTTCTACGCGATCGGCACCGCCGCCGGCGGCATCAGCGGCCCGCTGCTCTTCGCCGAGCTGACCAGCACCGGCGTGGTCGGCGACACGGTGCTCGCGTTCCAGATCGGCGCGGGGCTGATGGTCGCTGCGGGCGTCGTGGCGGCGATTCTCGCGGTGAACGCGGAGCGGCGGTCCCTGGAGGACATCGCGACGCCGCTGTCGGCGGCCGAACCGCAGCAGGCGGCGGCCCGTTCCTGAGGGACGGGCTCCTGACGGGCGCTTCAACGGGGTACGGCCGGCGGAGGCTCTCAGCCCCGCCGGTCGGCCACCGCCCAGGACGCGAGGGCGACCGCGCCGGCCACCCCGAACACGGCCGGCCAGGCGCCGACCTTCTTCGCCAGCGGGTGCGACCCGGCGAAGGCGGCCACGTACGCCGCCGACAGCACACCGGCCGCCGTGCCGCCCGCCCGCTCGCGCCACTGCTGGGCGGCGGCGACCCCGGCGGCGGCGAGCACGACCCCGCCGAGCTGCCGCTTACGGGTCCAGCGGGCCACGCCGTACCCGCCGACGAGCCCGCTCGCGGCCACGACCGAACTGGGAACCTTCGCCATGCCTGCTGCCTCCTGCCACTGCGCCCGCGAGGGGCGCGGAAAACCACGGACCTCCGAGGCTAACGCGCCCGGCGGCGCCCCCTCTCACCAGCCCCGGAGCGGCTGTCCGCGCGAAACTGAGTCGGAGGTTGTCAACTTTCCAGCGGGTGGGTTATATAAGGAAGTGATCCGTAGGGCATCGCACAAGCGGCTTCATGGAAAGGAGTGGACTGTGATGCTCATGCGTACCGACCCGTTCGCCGAGTTCGACCGCCTCACGCGGCAGGCCTTCGGCCAGGCCACCCGCACCTCGGTGATGCCGATGGACGCCTATCGGGCAGGGGACGATTTCATCGTCCACTTCGACATCCCCGGCATCGACCCGGAGTCCATCGAGCTCGACGTCGAGCGCAACGTCCTGAACGTCCGCGCAGAGCGCCGTGCGCCGGCCCCCGAGGGCGCGGACCTGGTGGTCGCCGAGCGTCCGACCGGTCACTTCAGCCGGCAGCTCTTCCTCGGCGACACCCTGGACACCGAGCGCATCGACGCCACGTACGACGCGGGTGTCCTGACCCTGCGCATCCCGGTGGCCGAGGCGGCGAAGCCGCGCCGCATCCAGATCACGGGCGGCGACAGCCGCAAGCAGATCGCCGGCTGACACCCGCCCGCCCCTTCCACGCGTCCCGCGGATCCCCCTCCCGCGGGACGCGTCCACGCGCCGTACGCCCCCGGCGGGCGACGCGACACCGGACCCCCTTCAGACACCGGACCCCGTTCAGAACCGAATACCGCAGCAGGAGAGGAGCTTCGGATGACCACGCTGACGCCGCAGAAGCCCGCGATCCCGCAGCCGGGAGGCGACATCACCCCGGCGCCCGAGCCACGCCCGGCGCAGGACCCCGCCTGGCGCGAACTCGTCGACGCCGTGCGGCAGGCGGGGCAGTACCCGACGCGGTCGGAGGCGGAGAGCGTCACCCGCATCGTCCTGTCCGCCCTGGGCGGCCACGTCGTCGGGGACGAACGCGTCGACCTGGCCCGCGCCCTGCCCGAGGAGGCGGCGCGGGTGGTCGCCTCGCAGATCCCGGCGACCCGCCCGTTGACGGCGGCCGAGTTCGTCGACTCGGTGGCGGCCCGTATCGAGGGCGCCACCCCGGCGACGGCCCGCTGGGACGTCAGCTCCGTCCTCAGCGTTCTGCCGCCGCTGGTCGGCGACGAGCTGGTGACGCGCATCCTGAACCAGCTCCCGCCCGGCTACGCCCTCCTGTTCGGCAGGGCGGAGCTGACACCGGCGGCGTGACGGGCGCGCCGTAGTTCCCCTTCCTCACCGGCGAGCGCCCTCGCGCCCCTCGGGCACGGGTGCGCTCGCCGCGCGACGGAGGGCACGCTCCGTACACTCCCGGCACTCGTGAGCGTACGGTCGTACGCATGTCGACGGACTACTTCGCGGGCGATCCGCGCACGAACCTGGAGCGGATGCTCGCGGGTGACCTGTACATCGCCGACGACCCGGAGATCGGCCGCCGGCTGGAGCGCGCCATGCGGCTCGCCGCCCGCTACCAGGCCGCGTACCTGGAGGATCGGGACCAGGCGAAGGCGGTCCTGACCGAACTCCTCGGCTCGGTCGGCGAGGACGTCGAGATCCGCCCGCCGCTCTTCGTCGACTACGGCAGCAACATCACCGTCGGCGCCCGCACCTTCGTCAACTACCACCTCACCGCGCTGGACGTCGCCGCCATCACCATCGGCGAGGACTGCCAGATCGGCCCGAACGTCCAACTCCTCACGCCCACCCACCCGGTGGAGCCGCAGCCGCGCCGCGACAAGCTGGAGGCGGCGCGGCCCATCACCATCGGGGACAACGTGTGGATCGGCGGCGGCGCGATCGTCTGCCCCGGCGTGACCATCGGCGACAACTCGGTCATCGGCGCGGGCGCGGTCGTCACCAAGGACGTCCCGGCGAACGTCGTGGCGGTCGGCAACCCGGCCCGCCCGGTCCGCACCCTCTGACGGCCGCCGCGCAACAGCACGCACGGCCACCGGACGCACCGGCCTCCGCCGCCTGGGCACCCTGACCGAGGGCCTCCACCGCGCCCTCGGCGGACCCGCCTGTCACACCTGGCCCCTACAGTCCTCCCATGACACAACCGACTCCCCCCGGTGTGCCCGCCGACGGCACACCGGACGACAACACGGCTTTACGAATAAGGCAGTTGAGGGAGGACCTCGGGACCGCGAGTCCCGCCGAGGCAGGTGAGGCGGTCAGGGAACTCATGCTGCCGGCAGCGTCCGGCGGCGGCGACGCGACGTTGCACCTGGCCGTGCGGTACAGCGAAGCGTCCGACTGCTCCACCGAGGAACTGCTCCTCCTGTGGGCGAGGGCCGACGGAGACCCGTTCGGTTTCTGCGAGACCTTCGAGGCTCCGGCGTACCGTGCGCGCAAGGCCGTCAGGGCACTCGTCGCCCTGTCCGCAGCGGGTGACGGCGGACACCACGCCCTGAAACTGGCCGCCCGGTTCATCCATCTGGATCCCCACGCGTCCAAGTTCCTCGTCCGTCTGTGGAGGACGCACCCTGACCCGGACGGTTTCGCCGAGCACCTGCTCGCTCCCGCCTTCCGTCAGGAGGGCAGGACGGAACTGCGCCTGCCGTACGCCTCCTCCCTGCGGGGGCTGCGGCATCTCACGATGCTCGAGAAGCTCGACCTCCACCGGTGTGACGGGCTCACCGACCTCACCGAGGTCGGTGAACTCACCCGTCTCACGGACCTCGATCTGGGTGGCTGCACGAGCGTGGAGGACCTCACCCCGATCGGCCGGCTCACCCGGCTCACCCGCCTGGATCTGAGTTGGTGCGACGCCGTCCAAGACTTCGATCCCTTGCTGAACCTCAGCGGCCTGCGTCACCTGAGGCTGATCCGGACCAAGGTGCGTTCCCTCCGCGTGTGGGGCGAAGCACTGGCCGCTCTGGAATCCCTGGATCTCCGACACTGCGGGTCTCTCACGGACCTGGACGGACTCGCCGGACTACCGCGCCTCGCACACCTCCAGCTGAGCGGCGGCCACCGTGTCGATCTCTCGCCGTTCGCGGCTCTTCCCGGACTCCGGTCCCTGGAACTCGACAACTGCGATGAGCTGACGACGCTCGAAGGGCTGGGCGGCCACCCGCGGCTGGTGAAGCTCGGCATCCACGGCAGTCCGCTCCTGCGCACCACGGAGGGTCTGGGCGAGCTGCCGGCCTTGCGGGAGCTGACGCTGACCGGTTGCTCCACGCTGGCCGACCTCAGGGGACTCGGCCGCCTGCCCGCTCTGCGCACCTTGATGATCAACGGCTCCGCCGTCTGCGACCTCGGCGATCTGTCCGGATCTCCGTTGTCCACACTGACCCTGCTCTACATGGAGGAGTTGGAGTCGCTCGGCGCCCTGCAGGACTGCCCCGGTCTGCGTGAACTGACCGTGCGCTACCTGAAGAACTGCCCTGCGGCCGAGGGCATACCGGTGGAACGGCTCAGCTCCCTCACCGTGGCCGGCCCGAGCTGGGCCGCGTTGAGGGACATCACCCTGTTCACCGCTTCGCCCCGCCTGGCAGAACTCGACCTGCGGCACTGCCGGTCCCTGACGGATCTCCGGCCCCTGCTCGACATGCCGGCGCTGTCACACGTCCACCTGGCCGAGCGGAACGCGATCTCGCCCTCGGGGGTCCCCGATTTCGCGGTGACCGACCTCAGGGCACGCGGCGTGACCGTCACGCTGCACCCCTGACCGTCCACGGTCCGCCGCTCACCCGGAGCGACACCCCCTTGTCGAACCCACCTGACCGCGAGGAGACTCCCCATGCCCCCCGAAACGCCGGACCTACTGCGTGAGTTCCGTGAGAGAGCTCTGACAGAGGGCATCCCCCCGGACGACATCGCCCGGTGGACGGACCTCGCCCGACCCTGCGCCTTCCTTGGCACCAAGGGTGGCGGGCCGGTGGTGGGCCGGCTCGGCGGGCCCCTCATGCTTCCCCCGGACGCCCCCGACCCGTGGTGCAAGCTCGCCGCCACCGTCGACCTGGCCGCGCTGCCCGCCGGAGCGACCGACCTCGACCTGCCCGTCGACGGCCACCTCCTGCTCTTCGCCGACCCCGACCCCGACCGGATCGGGGAGGGGAACCTGGGCACCGCCCTCCACATTCCCGCAGGCACACCCGTCGAGGAACGCCCTGCGGACCTTGACCCGGAATGGAGAAACTACCCGTACGAAACGGATTTCCCGGAAGGGCTGCTCCGTCTGAGTACCGACGTCTCCCTGCCTTACTTCACTTCGGTCCCCGCGTCCGGAGCCCTTTTGGGCTGCGAGCCTCACCCGGAACATCCGTATGCGAGCGAACTGATCGAGGTATGGATGGAGATGCCGGGCGAGGGCGTCGGCCTCGGGCTTCAGCTGGGTGGATACGCCGAGGACGAGTACGGGGAGGAGGATCCCAGCGTGGCGGCCGGGCGGGAGGCGGCACGTGCGGTGGCCCGCGGCGAGCTGCCCGCGCCCGACACGGACGTACGTCCCGAGGACTGGGTGTGCCTCGCCCAGTGGATACACGGGCTCGACGGTCTGGAGATGGCCCTCTACTCCTGGTCGATCTCCCGGCAGGACCTGGCCGCGGGGCGCTTCGACAGGGTCTACGCCACCATGACCTGGAATCCGTGACGCCCAGCGGGGCGCGTGCGGCACGCCTTAATCGTTAATCGTTTGCCGCCGGTCGGCGCGCGGAGATAGGAACGGCGGCATGCTGAAGGGAACCAGGGTCGGCCTTCGGGCGCGGCACGAGGACGACATACCGGTCCTGCGGGCCGAGCTCTACAACGACGTGGTCAACGCCGCGCGCGCCGAGGGCCGTCCCTGGCGGCCGGTCACGGCGAACGACCCGCAACTCGCCTTCGACAACCAACCGGAGAACCTGGCGTCCTTCTCCGTGGTGGAGCTCGAGGGCGACACCCTCATCGGCACGGCGAACCTGTGGGGCATCGACACCCACAACCGCAACGCCCACATCGGCATCGGCCTGCTCCCCGCCGCCCGCGGCAAGGGCTACGGCACGGACGTCGTCGCGGCCCTCTGCTACTACGGCTTCGCCGTGCGCGGCCTGCAACGCCTCCAGATCGAAACCCTCGCGGACAACGAGAGCATGATCCGCGCGGCGGAACGCAACGGCTTCGTACGGGAGGGGGTGCTGCGCTCGTCGGCGTGGGTGCTGGGGGAGTTCATGGACGAGGTGGTGCTGGGGTTGCTGGCGGGGGAGTGGGAGGGGGAGGGGGGTGCAGGGGGGTAGGCACTCCCCTGCTTCCGAACGCCGGCGCCTTCCGGAGAAGCGTCGTGTTCACCCCCTCTTGAGCGCCCGGAGGAACGCGACCCAGGCGGGGTTCGCCACGGTGACCACGGGCCCGTCGACCGTCTTGGTGTCCCTCACATGAGCGCGTGTCGAGGTGATCGCGCACTCCACACACTCACCGCCCGCACCATTGCTGTACGAGGACGTGTGCCAGGCGAGTGCGCGGTCGGTCGGCTGCGCTGCGGTGGTCACTTCGAGTACTCCTTCACGACGGACTGGACGAGCCGGGCGGACCGCTGCGGACTGAGGGCCGCCGCACGCAGGCCGTCGAACGCCCGCGTGTACTCACGGACATGATGCTCGCCCTCCAGGTAGACCGCGTCCGTGATGCCGTCCCGGTACACCAGGTCCGGGTCCTCCGGGGCAGGGAAGCCGAGCATGGTGAAGGAGCCTGTCGCGGGATACGTGCCCGAGTCGAAGGGGAGAATCTGGAGGGTCACGCTCGGCAGGTCGGCCGCCTCCAGGACCTTTTCGAGTTGGTCCCGCATGACCTCCCGGTCCCCGATGACGTTGCGCACGGCCCCCTCGTTCACGACGAACCAGGCCTCGGGCGCGTCGGGACGCGTCAGCATGTCCTGCCGTTCGAGTCGTACTCGCACGGCCCGGTCGATGTCCTCGGCCGACATGTGGGCGCCGGTCGTGTGGAGTTCGCGGGCGTACGCCTCGGTCTGCATCAGGCCCGGCAGCACTTCGCACTGGTACTGGCGGAGCATGGAGGCGTCCTGCTCCAGACCGATGTAGATGTTGAACCACTCGGGCACGCCCGCCCCGTGCACCTGCCACCACCCGCGCGTCTTCGCCTCGCGCGCCAGGGACTTGAGGAACTCGCGCAGCTCGTCGCTCGTGTCGTAGAAGCGGCACAGCGCGTCGACGTCCGAGGGTTGGACCCGCCCGCTGCCCGTCTCCATGCGGTTGACCTTGGAACCGCTCCAGTCCAGCGCCTGGCCGACCTGGGCGCAGGTCAGTGCGCTCTTCTCCCGGAGCTTCTTCAGCTCGATCGACAGACGCCGACGGCGTGCCGTCGGTGAACCGGCCATGACGTTCCCCTCGAACCCTGCGGTGCGTAGCGAGAGTTCAGTCTGCTGCCAAGAGCGCCGCGTGCCAATCACACGGAAGTGGGAATCCCGCCGTGCACATTGCACGGCGGGATGGGATCCGCCCATTCTGGAGTCACGGAGCGACGGAGAGTGATCGACGGTCACCCTCCGGCACAGTCGCGTACACACGTGATGGGAGAAGACGTCGTAATCCATGGACACCGGGTGAGGCGAAGGTCGTGGGACGTGGCCTTCACCGCGCACCCCGAGGAGGTCGCGCGCTTGCGCCGCGCCGTGGGGATCCATCTGACGGCATGGGGTCTCGACGACCAGGTCGACACGGTGCAGCTCTGCGTCAGTGAGCTCGTCTCCAACATCGTCACGCACGTCGGCGCCGGCACTCCGGCCTCGCTCGCGCTGTCGACGGACGGTGAGCGACTGCGCGTCGAGGTGTACGACCCGGACTCACGGGCGTTGCCCACCCTTGTGGACGCCGAGGCCGACGCGGAGGGCGGACGGGGGATGGCGCTCGTGGCCGCGCTGGCCGACCGCTGGGGCGTGCAGGTGTACGACGACCACAAGGTGACGTGGTGCGAGTTCGCGGTGGGGGCCTCAACGGCATCGGCCGCGCCGGACGGGGAGCCGTCGGTGGAACGCGCCGATGCCCTGCTGGGCGTCTACGCGACCTTGAAGCCGCCGGCGTGCTCGTACGACCGCGAGTCCGGGAGGGTGCGGCGGCGGGTCGAGGAGGAGTCCGTGATCGACATGGTCACGGACCTCCTGCACCGGCTCCGCGCCCACGGCGGTGACGTTGACCGTGTGCTGGACTGCGCGCAGAGTCGCCTCGAAGGCGCGGGTCTTCCTTTGTCGCCCTGAACGCGGACGCCCCGGCGCGGTCGGTCAGCCGCGCAAGAATGCGTAGATGGCGGACGCTATCGCCTTGCCGAGTGGAATCGGCACCGCGTTCCCGATCTGCGTGGCGATTTCCGTCTTCGTGCCACACCAGCGGAAGTCGACCGGGAAACCTTGGATGCGCGCGGCTTCGAAGTGGGTGATGGGGCGATTCAACTCCGGGTGCAGGTAGCGCCCCTTCTCCGGCTTGTAGAACTCGGTTCTGATGGTGACGGAGGGCTCACCGCGGCGGAGGCGTCCCATGACGTCTCCGGTGCCGGAGTTGTGGCTGTCCCAGCTATTCGTGGACAGGTACTGAGGATCTTCGTACGCGGCGGCTTCATCCTCCGTGAGGATGAGGATTTCCCCGGAGTCGTCCTGCACGAAGTACTTGCCCCGGAGATCCTTCCGGTTTCCTCGCGGTGGAATGGCCTTGTACCGGGCCCGGGAGAGCAGCGCTGGATTCCGGCCGAAGTGCAGATCCTCCGTCGTGAAGATTCCGGGCTTCTCGGTGTTGATCTCCGGAACGACTTCCATGCCCTCGGGCAGTTCCGTGCCACGCAGCTCACGACGGGCGGACTCGGCGAAGACCTCGTCCACGGTGTTCCAGAAGGTGACCGAGGTCTCGATGCCGTCCAGCAGTGAGGCGGTGGCGTCGGCCACAGAGCGCTTCGGTCGCCGGACGTGAGTCGGCTCCGGGTAGGCCATGGTCCGTCCGACGCCCGCATCCTTGTGGACACCGATGACGATGGCCCTGCGTCGCGCCTGACGTGCCCCGTAGTCAGCGGAATTCAGCAGATACCGCTTCGCGCTGGTCTCGGCGTCGTCGGTCGGCTGGTGTCCGAGAGGGTCCACGAGGCGGTAGTCGGCCAGCTTGCCCTTGGGCCCGACCTCCCGGAGCAGGCTCCTGAACTCGTCCGACCTGACGAAGCGGTCGACGTTCTCGATGACGAAGACCTGAGGACGCACCTTGGCGACGATGCGTACGTATTCCTCCCACAGGCGATTACGCTCGCTGCCCTTCTTCGCGCGGTTCAGGGCCGAGAAACCCTGACACGGCGGCCCTCCGACCACGACCTCCGCTCCGAGAGCCTCAGGAGTGGGATCCCACTCTTCGATGTCCCCGACGTGCACGTGAGCCGGCGGGAGCTGGTCATCGGGGCGGAGCTTGCCGAAGTTCACCGCGTACGTGGCCGCAGCGGCCTTGTTGTGCTCCACCGCGGCGACGCTGTGGAAGACGGGGCCGACGTCGCCGGCGTGCGTGGGGCGGAACTCGTGGAAGCCCTGCGTGAAACCCCCGCAGCCGCTGAAAAGATCAACGACGGTGATGGGCTCGGGGGTGTCCGGACGGGGCGTGCGCATGGATGGATCCTAGCTGCGGAGAGCTTTCGCGATGCTGCGGCCCACAGCAGTCGCGAGGGGCGGGGGCATGGCGTGGCCGATCTGGCGGTAGCGGGAGGTCTTGCCGCCGACGAATGTCCACTGGGTGGGGAAGGACTGGATGAGGGCAGCCTGTTCCACGGTCAATTTGGGCATCTCCTCCGGAGAGAAGTCGGCGCCGGGCGGCTCGTCGCCCAGGCTGTTGCCGTTCACTCCGAGCGTCGCCCAGGCCTTCTTGCTGCCCGTGGGACCGAGGTCGGCCCCACCGCGCCGGTCGGAGCCGCCGACGAGCGCAGGGGCGATCCGGTCGGCGTTCCTGGCCCACGTCTCGGCGCCCGACCAGCCCCGGGACGCCATCGAGGGCCCAAGGACCTGACCCACGCTGGGAGCCTGGGACCCGCTCGGCTCGGGCCATGAGAAGGCACCGAACCAGGGCTCCCGCATTGCGACGAGGAAACCGCTTCTCCGATTTTGAGGTACCCCGAAGTCGGACGCGTTCAGCACCTTCCAACTGCACCGCAGACCGATCTGGGCCAGTGTGGTCTCGATCCAGTACCGGTCCGACTCGAATTCCTGTCCTTCGACGAGTTCAGGCACGTTCTCGAAAAGGACGGCGCGCGGTCCGATTCGCCAGGCGAGATCGATCGCCACGCGCAGAACCCGGCGTTCCTCGGCGTCCTCGGGGCGGGAGAGGGTCGCCACCGACTTCACGCGGGGCAGTCCGCCGCTGAGGAGATCGACGTTCATCACGTCGGGGCGCTCGTCCGGCTGGAACTCCGCCAGATCGATGCAGATGGTCTGCCACTGGGGGCGGTTCCGGATGAGGGTGGAACAGGCGTCGGACTTGCTGTCGATCAGTGCGACCGGGTCGAAGTCGGCGGCCTCCAGTCCCAGGGCCTGGCCCCCGGCCCCGGCGCAGATTTCGACCGACGTGAAGCGTCGGTCGACCGGCTCCGCCGCGAGCCCGGGCTGCGGGGCGGCCTCGACGACGGTGGACGTCTTCGCCTCGCCGATCTGCTTCTCGGGAGTCGAGGGTGCGGGCGTCGGGGCCGTTGACGGAGTGGCACGTTGGGCGTCAACCGCTTCCCGGGCCACGGCACGCAACTCGTCGTCGAGAGCCCGTTCTCCGATGCCGTCGAACAGGACGAAGGGCGCGAGGCGGAGCAGGCGCTTCAGGAAGTCACGTAGCGTCTCGCGTTCGTTGAGCCCGTTCAGATCCAACTCGTCCCAGACGCGCAGGACGGCTCGCACCAGGTGAGGGCTCCCGCCCAACGCCGCACGACGGGCGTAGATCTGGTCGAACGCGGCCTCGCCCAGGATCCGCAGGGCGTGGTACGGCTCCTCCTCCTCGGGAGAACGCACCAACTGGGCCCGCCACCAGAGCCGACCGAAGACGTGACGCGTCAGGTCCGTGCCGAGCACCCGGTCCTTGGGCGGTTGCGGGTATCGCCAGAAGGCCACGTCCGGCATGAGGACCAGGGCGAGGAACGCCCACACGTCCCGGGCGGCGGCCTCGGCCGGCACCATACCCGCCTCGGAGTGCAGGAACGCGGCCAACTTGAGGTCGAACTCGGCGTTGCGGGCACGGTCGGAGTCGTCGGGGAAGCCTGCCCGTCGCGCGAGGTCGAGAACGCCCTCCCGTAGTTCCTTCAGACGGGACTCGGTAACCCGGTCCCCTCCCGTGGCCACGTAAACGGCCGTTTCGTGCGTCACGTCGACGCGGGCGGCCAGTTCGGTGACTGTCAGCTCGCGGTACTCGTGGAACAGCGGCTTCGCCTGGTCCGCAAGCAGCCGAGGATAAAGGAAGCCCATGTCTACACCTTGAAGATCTTCACTGCCGCCTGCAGGTCGGAGGCGAACAGGGCGGGGGACTGCTGTCGGCGCAGTCGGATGTCGGTGATCGACTGTCCTGGGAAGAGCTGCTCCACGAGGTTCAGGAGGGTGGCGCCCAGCGATCCCTCGGCGAAGTCGGTGTCCTCGATGAAGTCGTCCTGGTTGAGCGCGTGCTCGACCATGGTGCGTGCCGCGTCCGCGTAGACGGCGGACAGCACGATCCGGTCCACGGGGCCGGGTTTCGACGCCTTCTGGAAAGCACTGGCCGTGGCGCTGTTGCGCTCGTTGACGAGAAGCAACAGGGAACCCATGGTCGCGCTGTCGAGGCCGCCGCTGATCTGCAGGTGCCAGGCGGCGTCGTCGGGGAACGACGTCCGCGCGAAGTCGATGACGGCCATGGGGAACTGCGGCGCGTCACCCTGGAGTCGCAGGGTCTGCCGGTCGCTCCACAGCACCGATCCCGCCCTGCGAGGGGTGGAGGGGCGGGCGTCGGTCCTGCGTTCGGCGAGTAGCAGAGCCGTGTCCAGGAGGAGGAGACCCCCTAGGTCGGCGCCCCGCAGCCGGAAGTCGAACTCGGCGACGCCGGTGGCGTTCGCGGGCATCGGGATCTGCTCGGCCGGACCGCTCAGGTTCGAACCGGTCGCCGTCCAGACCGCCGACAGCACGAGCGGTGCGTCGTCGGGCAGTCCCGACTGCCGCCGTGCGCGTTCCAGATCGACGCGAACGGTGCGGCGCAGGGACAGATCCAGTTGGTAGTCCCAGTCCGGCATGGCCTCCGGCAACGGCACCTCGCCGTCCTCGACGACGAGTCGCCAGGACTCGGCCGAGACGACGTCCTCCGTCGGGACGCGGTAGGGAAGGACACGGCGGCTCACGGCTCCTTCACCGCCTCCACCTTGATGCCGATCTCGGTCATGGTGTCGGGGGCGGGACGGACAAGCGCGCGCCACAAGGCGTCGCTCCCCTCCACGACACAGGGATCGCCGTCGTACAGGCGCCCCGACTCGTCCTGCCAGCCGATGAGCACGGGCATGGTCGCCCCGAGGGGCGGGTCGGTCTCGCGTCCACCTGTTCCCGGCAACGTGACCGCCAGGTCACTCCGTACGCGCTGCGGACCGGCCACCGGCAGGCGGAAATCCTGCACCAGCAGGGTGTTCTCCCCGTGGTCCTCGTAGTAGGGCTCACCGACGTACTGCACCCGGGGGCGCCGGCGGGGCGTGGAGTCGCCCGCGCCGTGCGGCGCACCGGCGTCGCCACCGTTCCCGCCGCCGACGGTCGACCCTCCGGAGGCCTTGCTCTTCTTCGTGGTCCGCCGCCCGCGTCCGTCGGTGTCGTCGTCGACGTCTGCCGACCGGGTCACGGTGCTGCCGGGCTTGGAGTAGTCGGTGGCTCCACCGATGCCCCATGCTCCGCCTACGAGGCCGGAGAAGTACGAGCTGGCGGCTCCCAGGGCCACGCTGCTGGCGCCCTGGCCGGCATTCCCGTTGAGGGACAGCAACCCGTTCAGCGCCTCACCGATGCGGGTGAACGTGGTGTGGACGTACGTACTTTCCGGTCGCTCCAACGACTGGGAGTTCCAGGCGTCATGCGTGGGCGGTTCGGCCTTGGCGTAGACCTCGTCCATGGACTCGTCGGCCCGGAAGACACCCGCGTATCCCTGGTGGATGCTGGGCGGCTTGGGCCCCGGACGATAGGTGACGACGAGCTCCGCGGGGCGCATCAGACACACGTGGTGAACGATGTCCTCGATGCCGAGGAGCTCCTTGGCACGCGAGCGTTCGAGCGCCGGCATGATGCGCTTGTCCAGGCCGAGTCGCCCCAGGTGCTTCTTCGGGTTTCGACAGGCGAGGTCACGACCCTGTTCGCCCTTCATCACCTCGTACGCCTTGACGAACATGTGCAGCGGAGGCGTGCTGCGGGGGTCCGGCACCTCGTACGGGACGCCGTCGCACGTGACGGAGAACCGCATGGCGGGAGGCTTGCCGTCCGTCGAGATCATCTTGGGCCAGAGGTGCCAGGCGATCGTCTCGGCCAGGTACTCGGCCGCGTTCGTCGGCTGCTCGAACTCGTCGAGATTCGGGTCGATCACGACCACGGTCGTCCCGGTCTCCTGCGGCCCGAACGGCCGCAGACCCAACCGCTGGGCGACGGCGTCGGCCGCCGTCCCCACGAGGGGCTCCACCACGTCACCTGAGGTGTCGCCCCACCAGTGGCGGCCCGTGTAACGACGGTCCCCTGCGTGTTCGGTGGCCACGTAGCTCTTCCAGAGCGTGCACCCGATGAGACGGGTCTCGTAACCCCCGTCGGAGGTGCGGCAGCGGGAGTGCACCAGCACGGAGCCGGACCTGGAGAGCAGGTAGAAGATGCCCTTGCCGAAGCCGTACGTGCCACCGCCCAGGGCCCTGTCCCGGGGCTCGCCGATGTTGCGGATGAACGACACGAAGTCCCGGTCCGCACCGACCGCGTCGTTGGCGCGCGTCGGGCCTCCCAGGCCACGGGTTCCGCGGTCGGAGACGGCGAGCACGCGGATGACGGGATGCCTCAGCGTGGTGCGCAGCGGGAAGTGGTCGGGGTTCGTGGGGGCTCCGGCCGGGAGGAGCGTCCGCCACGCTCCGGCATGCGCGGGGTCGACCGTCCACATGTCGATGCCGTAGTCGACCGGTGCCGAGGAGTCGGGCAGGCGGGCGTCCCAACTGTTCTGCGCCGACTCCCGGACAAGGATGGTCAACAGGTCGAGTTCCGGACGACCCAGCTGGTTACGGATGCCCTCGGCGGCGCTGGCCCCCTCGGGCGGGTAGGGCTGGGAGTACCACGAGACTTCCATCAGTCGGACTCCTGAGTGATGCGCTCGACGGCACGCGACACCTCGTCGGGTGTCAGCGTGCCGGGGACCTCTCCCGTGAGGTCGATGGTGTACTCGACGTCCACGACGGAGACCGGCAGGCCGGCCGCGGTGAGCGCGCCGCCGGTCAGTCCGGGGAATCCAGGGAGGACGCGGAACCACGTCTCCTCCCCGACGGCGAAACGGACGTCCCGGTAGCGGTCGGCCTCGAAGTGGCGGTAGCCGACCTCGGACAGCAGACCGAGCAGGGTGCTCTCGTCGTCGCAGTGCCGCAGCGTGCGCTCGACCAGTTCCACGAAGCCGGTACCGCCCCCCGACGCTGCCATCCGGTGCAGTGCGACCCACACCAGGTGAAGACTGCCGTCCTGCGGAGGCTCCAACTGGTCCAGTCCGTGTATTCGGGGCCTGCGACCGGCGGGTTCCACCGCCGTCTTGACCTCGACGGCATCGAGACCCGTCGAGAAGTCGTGACGGTGACCCTTCGGGCCGAACCATATGCGATGGGCGCCCGGATCGCGTTCCAACAGCCGCTCGAGGACCAGGAGTTCGCCGAACAGGCCCGCGAGCTGCTCGGGCCCCAGAGCGGGGCCCTGAGTCTGGAACAACGCCTTCCAACGGTCGAGGACGCGATACAGCCCCTTGACGGGGTGGTCGGGCGCCTCGCCCACCGTGGACAGCACATCGGCACACAGCTTGGTGAACAGGTCCTCGAAGTCGTCCCGGAGACAGGCCAGGTCCGCGTACGTCTGGTAGGTCTCCTCGTCCTCCAACGGGCGCTTGTGGAGGCGCAGCACCGGGCCGTCGAGACCGGAGCGAACCTTGGTGCGGCTGTTCACCGGTACCAGGAGATGGTGGTGGCCCTCGTGGTCGACGGCCGCCGCAATCGGCCCTTCGCCCGTGGTCACCGGGAGGTGGGACACACGGAGGCGGTGCTCGCCCGTGGTGGGCTTCGCCTCCAGTGCCGTCCAGTGCTCCTCGACGAGCTTGCTCCATGCGGGCTCGCTCACGCCTCCTCGCTCTCCAGGAGGCTGAGGTCCTCGTCCTCGATGCTGACGCCGGAGAGGTCGGCCGAGATGTACTTCTCCACGGTGCTGTCCCCGCCGAAGACTTTGGGGAAGACGAGACCGACACCGATGACGTGTTCCTCGGCGTTCAGAGGGCGACGCGTCGGCTTGGGAGGGTTGGGCGCGGACGTCTTGTCGATGGGGTACAGGATGAGGAGACCGGTGTCCGGAAGCTGCGCCTCCCGCAGCTTCATGATTTCCTCCTCCTTCAACTTCGACACGTCGCCCGTCAGGTCGACCCCGGCGTCACGACGGCTCATCAGGGTCTTGATGTCGGCGTGCTCGGGACCCAACGTGTCGGCCAGGCGGGCTCGGACACCCCGCCCGACAGCCACGTTCGGCGCGAACTCGAAGGGCTCACCCTTGGGGTTGCCGACGACGGCCACGTTCCAACGGCGCAGCGAACCGGCCGCGGAGATGCGCTTGCGGATGTACGCGGTCATGAGTTCGCCGTCGTTCTCGGGCGACTTCTCGTGAAACTTGTACTCCGCCAGGAAGTCGGTCACCACGTCGAAGGGCACGTCACGGAACACGTAGCGCCCATCGGCCGACCGGTCCTCCACCCGCACGGCGTTCGCGATCGAAGCCCCGACCAGCTTGCGGGCGGCGTCGATGTTGCCGCGCAGCCAGTCGGCATCGGTGCGGAAGTAGTGGGTCTGCACGCGCCGGCCACCGTAGGAGGACGCGGCCGTGACCGCCGAGCGCATCTTGGCGGCCGCCGTGACGCGCAGCGACGGGTGGGTGCGCAGCCGGACCGCGAAGGTCAAGGGGGTCTCGGACTCCGTCATGTAGACGTCGATGTCCCGCCGCATCTCGGTCTCGACCGTCGCCAGGTGGCGGAACCACTCGGCCAGTTCGTCGGTCATCCAGATCCTGGGCAGGTCGGCGTAGCCGTTGCGGAACCCGAACCAGCGCCCCATCTGCAGGAGCGTGTCGTAGGCGGAGACCGCCCGCACGAAGTAGCTGACGGACAGGCCCTCCAGCGTCAGACCACGCGACAGGGTGTTGCCGCCCACGGCGATCGCGACCACCGGGCCGTTCTCGTAATCCAGGCGGTCCTCGCTGCTGGAGTTGTCCATGATGACCCGGCAGCTGCCGAGCACGCCGGGCAGCTCGGGCAGCAGCGAGTCGAACGGCACCTTGGTCTCGCCGAACTCCTCGGCGGGGACGCGAGCGGTCTCCTCGTCCCACAGCGCGCGCAGCCGCCTCAGCACGTCGGCGTCGGCGAGCGACTCGGCCCTCCTCCGTCTGAGGTGCTCCAACGGCCGCTTGAAGCTGTTGTGCACTGCCGTGTTGACGCTCGTGTGGATGAGCATCGTGCTGTGCGGGTTGCCGGTGCCACGGACCCTGCGGGCGGCGGTGACCAACCAGAAGTAGTCGATGGCCCGCTCGAGGGTGTCCGTGATCACGGGCTCGAAGCCTTCGACGTCGGCCTTCGTCTCGGGGCGGACGCACGGCACGTCGTCCTGCGGCACCGAGCGGATCATGTCGTGGCCGTCGTCGACGTCGTCCTTGTCCTCGCCGTCCAGCGCGTACCGGCCGAACAGCACCTCGGTGCCGAAGTGCCCCTTGGGCTTGGGCAGGTTGACGACGAAGTCGCGGGGATACAGGTCCTCGGCGGCGGGATCGATCAACAGGTTGGCGAACGGCGAGGCCGTGTAACCGACGTAGGCGGAGCGCGGCAGGCTGCCCATGATGCTGAGGATCAGCGGGTTGATGGACTTGGTCGCCACCGTCGCCTGGTCGGCCTCGTCGTCGATGATCAGCGCCGGACAGTCCTCCAGGTAGTCGGACGCCTTGGCCAGCCACTGCGAGAGCTTGCGCAGCACCGTCGCGTTCTTCTTCACCACGCACAGGACGCGGGTCTTGTTGCTCTTGCCGAAGTAGCTCGCGGGGTTCTCGTGCGGTGTGAAGTCCTTGTCCAGACCAGTGAGCTGCGACCACATCGAGGGGTTGGGGTCAATGAGTTGTTGCACCAGTCGGGCCTGCGTCTGGCGGCGGAGCCCGTTGTGGATGCCGGCCAGCACGATGAAGAGCTTGTAACCACGGTCGGCCGCTTTTGCCATGACCGAGGTGAAGTTCGTGGTCTTGCCGGACTGCACGTACCCGACCACCAGGCCGCGCGTGGAAAAGGCCTTTTCCTTCGGGTGGTTGAGCAAGGAGACGATCCGGGTGGACGAGTCGTCGAGATCCTGGATGGCGGGCTTCTCCGGCCAGCCGTCCTTGCGGAGCAGGTTCACGATCGCGGGCCAGCACTTGTCCTTGGCCTGGGGGCCCGTGTACCAGGTGTCCCGGTTGCCCAGGACCACTGCGTGGGGCTCCTCGAGCTCCTTGATGCGGATCGTGCGTTCCTCGTGGCGCCGGCGGATCTCCTCGACGACGTGTTGTTCCACGCCGAGCAGTTCCAGCCGCTTCACGGCCTCCGAAGGGGGAAACGTTTCCAGCAGCGCCTGGAACGTCTCGTACATACCATCGAAATCGTCGGTCATATGATCGACCGCCCCCCGCTCTCGTTCATCGTCCGCCTGTTGGGCAGGCATGGTGCGACCCAGATCAACGCCCCCGCATTCACATCGCCTATACATTATTGGTGTAGGTCGTTGCTGAGTAAATCGATCTCGCAAACCCCCAGGTCCGGATGTGGACCCTTAACGGATGAACGGGGTGCAACGTGGTCAACCTGCCTGCGCTCAGGATTGGTCGTCGGTCTCTCGCCGTGGTTTCACCACGGCGGTGATTCGGGAGGCCACGTCGTCGACGGGTTCGTGCTCCCAGAAGCGGAGGACGGTCCACCCTTCGTGGGCCAGGTGCTTGGTCGTCTCGGCGTCGCGGGTCATGTTCTTGTCGAGCTTGGTGCGCCACCACTCGGCGTTGGACTTGGGGCTGGTCGCATGCTGCGGGCAGCCGTGCCAGAAGCAGCCGTCGAGGAACACGGCGACCTTGGCCTTGGGAAAGGCGATGTCGATCGTGCGGCGGGGCATTCCGGGTACGGGCACGTTCACCCGGTACCGCAGGCCTCCGGCGTGCAGGATTCGTCGAACCGCCACCTCGGGAGCCGTGTCGCGACGGTTCTGGCGACTCATGCGCGCGGAGACGCTGGGCGAGGACGGGACGACACCGGACACACCTGCATTCTGCCGGCGTCGAAGGGTGGACGGAGGTCCAGGTGATCGGGCAGGGGCACGCCCCGGCCCGGCATAAGCTCCCCCCCCATGGTGCAAAGCCCCGCGCCCCACGTCGACGCCTACCTCGCCGAGCTGCCCGACGACCGCAAGGTCGTCCTGACGCGGCTGCGGGAGCTGTGCCGGACCGAGCTCAAGGGTTTCACGGAGGTCATGGCCCACGGGATGCCCGCCTATGAGCGCGACGGCGTCGCCGAAATCGCCTTCGCGAGTCAGAAGCGGTACATCTCCTTCTATCTGCTCCGTGGCGATGTCCGCGACGCCTTCGCCGAGCGGCTGGCCGGCCAGGACATGGGCAAGGGCTGTCTCCGCTTCCGTAAGCCTGAGCGCGTCGACCTCGACCTGGTCCGCGACCTGCTCCGGGCCACCGCGACCGCCTCCGGCCCGGTCTGCTAGCGGCCGACCGCGCGCCGGCGACTCCGCACGTCGCCCCCCCCACGCCGACTCCGCATGCCGGGCACCCCCCCACGCCGACGACCCCGCACGCCCCAACACACCCGCACGCCAACACTCCCTCCCCTCGCACCCGTACCCCATCAGGATAAGTTGTGCGCAATCTAGTTGCACACAACTAAACGGTGCGCTATCTTCTTCATCAGTGCTCACCGCACACCAGACCTCACAGAGGGGCAGTCACCATGCCGTTCATCACCGTCGGCCAGGAGAACAGCACCGACATCGAGCTGTACTACGAGGACCACGGCAGCGGGCAGCCGGTCGTGCTGATCCACGGGTACCCGCTCGACGGTCACTCCTGGGAGAAGCAGACCGCCGCCCTGCTCGCCGCCGGCTACCGGGTCATCACCTATGACCGGCGCGGGTTCGGGCAGTCCAGCCAGCCCACCACCGGCTACGACTACGACACCTTCGCCGCCGACCTGAACACCGTCATGGAGACCCTGGACCTGCGCGACGCGGTTCTCGTCGGGTTCTCCATGGGCACCGGCGAGGTCGGCCGCTACCTCGGGACGTACGGGTCGGAGCGCGTCGCGAAGGCCGCCTTCCTCGCCTCGCTCGAGCCGTACCTGCTCAAGACGGACGACAACCCGACGGGCGTCGACGGATCCGTCTTCGAGGGCATCGAGAAGGCCGTCACCGCGGACCGGTACGCCTACTTCACCGCGTTCTACCAGGACTTCTACAACCTGGACGAGAACCTCGGCACCCGCATCAGCGAAGAGGCCCTGCGCAACAGCTGGAACGTGGCCGCCGGGTCCTCCGCGTACGCCTCCATCGCCGCCGTCGCCACCTGGACCACCGACTTCCGCGGCGACCTGGCGAAGATCGACGTCCCGGCGCTGATCCTGCACGGCACCGCCGACCGGATCCTGCCCATCGAGGCCACCGGCGAGCCCTTCCACCGGGCCCTGCCCCAGGCCGAGTACGTCGTGATCGAGGGCGCCCCGCACGGCCTGCTGTGGACCCACGCGCAGGAGGTCACCGACGCCCTCCTCGCCTTCCTCGCCAAGTGAGCCGGTACCGACACGGGAGCCGGTAGCGACACCGGCAACAGCAAGCGCGCCCGGCCGCCGGACGAACCGGTGACCGGGCGCACCCCTACGCGCGCGTCAGCGCGAAGACGTCTGTACCCCGTGGCACTCCCCGTACGGCTCCCCCGACCCGCACCAGCACGCCTCCACCCGCTCCGGCGGCCACGCCACCGCACGCCCCCGCGCCGCCAGCGTCGTCGCGTACTGGGGGAGGAGCGACGCGTCCGAGGGGGACGTCAACTCCGAGGCCGCGAACGCCTCGTACGACGGGACCGTGCCCCGCACGATGCCCAGGTTCGGCGTGCCGGAGGCGGCCAGTTCGCGCAGGGCCGCCTCTATCGTCGCCAGGTGGGCCTCGTAGGACGGGTACTCCTCCGCGAGGTCCGGGTACGCCTCCGTCAGCTCCGCCAGTTCGTCGGCCGGCCAGTGCAGCACCGCCACAGGGAACGGGCGGGACAGCGCCTCCCGGTACGCGCCCAGCTCCGCGCGCAGCCGCAGGATCTCCGCCTCCAGCTCCTCCGGGTTCTCCGAGCCCAGCGACCACACGCGCTTCGGGTCGTGCAGCTCGTCCAGGCCGATGGGGTGCCTGTGCACGGAGTCGGCGAGCGAGTCCCACTCGTCGTGCGCCGCGCCCAGCATCCTGCGCACCCGGTGGCGGCCGAGGAGCAGCGGGTGCGTGGCGCGCGGCGGCTCGCTCACACCCGTCAGCAGCAGGCGCACCGCCTCGGTGAACGTCTCGTGCGCCTGCTCCAGCTCGTCGTGCGCCTCCAGCGCCTCCGCGACGATCACCCAGGGGGCCGGGTCGCGCGGGGACGCCGTGCGGATGCCGTCGATGATCGCGCGGGCCTCCGCCTCGTGGCCGTACTCCCACAGGTTGGAGGCCTTCAGGGCGCGGACCAGGTGCGGGTTGTCCAGGTCCGCGCCCGAGGTCAGCAGGCGGTCGTAGTGAGCCGTCGCGGCCGGGCGCTCGCCGGCCAGCTCCCGGTGCGCGGCGGCCCGCAGCAGCAGGGCCTCGGCGTCCTCGGGGTAGCGGTCGGCGGTCCGCTCGAGACGGGCGGCCTCGTTGATGTGGTCGACGTTTTCGGCAGGCGTGTCGGGGCGCATGGGGGACACCGTACTGCCGACAGGTGACAGAAGTGAGGGCCGCAGGGCCCTCCGGCGCCGGTCCACGGCCGACCCCCCGACGGTTCGCCGCGGTCCCACGACCGTTCCCGCCCCGGTCCTACGACCGTTCCCGCAGCGCGAGCACCGCCACCGCCGCGACCAGCGCCAGCACCGCGGACACCACCATCGCGATGTCCGTGCCGCGGGCCGGGCCGCCGCTCGACGACGTCGCCACGGCGATGGTGAGGGAGACGCCGGCGCACGAGCCGATGTACCGCAGGGTCTGCTGCGCGCCGGAGCCCATCGCGGCCCGCGCGGCCGGGACCGACTCCACCGCGAGCAGCGGCAGCGCCGCGTTGAGCAGGCCGCTGCCGACGCCGGCGATCAGCATGCCGGGGACGAACCGCGTCGTGGAGCCCGCGTCCAGCGCGCCCAGCATGGTGATCACGCCGACCGCGTGCAGGGCGAACGCGATGGCCAGTTGGACGCGCGTCGGGACGCGGCCGGCCAGGCGGCGGGCCTGCAGCGCGACGACGAAGGCGAGGCCCGCCCACAGCAGCGTCAGCAGGGCCGTGTCCATCGCGGACATCCCCAGTACCCGCTGGAGCACCGCCGGCAGGAAGCTGAACAGTCCGATCACCGACAGTCCCGTGAACAGGCCGCCGACGGAGGAGGCGAGGAAACCGCGGTGGCGGAGCAGGGACAGGTCGATCATCGGGGTCGCCGTGCGCCGCTCCACCAGCGCGAACCCCGCGAGGAGGACGACGGCCGCGCCCAGCAGCAGCCACACCGGCGCCCGCAGCCAGCCGTCCCGGCCCAGCGTGAGGGCCGCCACCAGCGAGACCAGCGCCAGTCCGAACGTCGCGGCCCCGGCGAAGTCGGGCCGGCCGCCGCGCGGGGACCGCGACTCGGTGAGCGCGCGGGTGCCGAGCAGGGCGATCACCAAGGCGGCGGCGCCCAGGACGCCGTAGACCGCGCGCCAGTGGGGTATCCCGGCAGCGAGCAGCGGACCCACCGCGATGCCCCCGGTGACGAACGCGCCCCACACGCCCGTCGCCCGCAGCCGTCCGGCGGCCGTCGGGAAGGCGTGCACGATCAGGCCGAGACTGCTGGCCAGCAGGGCGGCGCTGGCCGCGCCCTGGGCGATCCGGGCCAGCGTGAACAGCCAGGTGCCGGTGGCGAGGGCCCCGAGGGCCGTGGTGACGCCGAGCGCCAGGGTGCCCAGGACGAAGATCCGGCGGCGGCCGTAGTCGTCGGCGAGGCTGCCGGCCACCAGGAGCAGCGCGGCGAGCCCGAGCGGGGTGCCGTTGAGCAGCCACGCCTGCGCGGACAGCGGGGTGTGCAGGGCGGCCGCGGTGGCGGGCAGCGTGACGATCGGGGTGGTGTACGTCATCAGCGCCACGGCCGTGGCGGCACTGGTCAGGGCCAGGGTGGCGCCGGGGCGCGGAGGTGACTCGGGGTCGGCGGCGCGCGCGGTGGCGGCCTGCGCCTGTGCGGCGGTGGCGGGGCTGGCGGTCATGTCGTCGGGTTCCTCTGCGGGATCGGGGAGTGAGGGGCGCGGGAGAGGATAAGTTCGTTGAATGAACCTACCTGGGCCCGACCACGGTAGCACCCTTAGGTTCGTCCATTGAACCAACAAACGGAAAAGTGGTTACAGTGGACGGCATGGCACTGGGCAAGGACTACGCGACGCAGGAGTGCTCCATCGCGAGCGCCCTGGAGGTCATCGGCGAACGCTGGACGCTGCTCGTCATCCGCGACGCGTTCTACGGCGTGCGCCGCTACAACGACTTCCTCGTCCACCTCGGCATCCCGCGCGCGGTCCTCGCCTCCCGCCTCCAGGCGCTCACCGCCCAGGGCATCCTGGAGAAGCGCCGCTACCAGGAGTCCCCGCCCCGCGACGAGTACGTCCTCACCGACCGCGGCATCGCCCTGTGGCCCACCCTGCGCGCCCTCGGACTGTGGGGCCGCGAGCACCTCACCGGGCGGCAGCTGCGGATCTTCCGGCACGCCGCCTGCGGCACCGAACTCGGCCCGTACAGCGACTGCCCCACGTGTGGAACCGTCGTGGCCGTCCCGGACGTCGAAGTGGTGCCGGGACCGGACCTCGGCCGGGACCCGGCCGACCCGGTCAGCCGTGCGCTGCTCAAGCCGAAGCGGCTGCTGCAGCCCGTGGAGGTCGACCCCGCCTGACGGACGGCTCACGCCGAGCTGACAGAGGGGCCTGGCACAATGCGGTGCACGCGACGCACCACGAGACGGAGAGAGGGGGGACACGGCCCGTGTCAGGGTTCACCACGCGGCACACGCCCGACGGGCGGCCGGTCACGCGCTCCGCGCGCGCCCTCCTCGCCCTGCTCTTCCCGCTGCTCCAGATCGCCCTGCTGCTGACCCCGGCCCCCGACGGCGGCCTCTCCCTGGTCCACGTCACGCTCGCCGCGACCGCCGCGGCCGGCGCCGCCCTCACCGCCTGCGCCGTGATCGCCGCCCGCAGCGCGCCCGCCGTACCGCCCACGCGGGTCCGCACGGCCCTGCGCGACCGTGACCGGCGTACGGCCTTCCTCCCTCAGCGGGATCCCGACGCCAAGGGGCGCACCCGCCCCCGGGCGCCCGGTCACGTCCTCCCGGCGACCGCCGCGTAGGGCACCTCCGCAGGACGTTCTCCCCACGTTCCCTCCGCACGCCCCGCGCGCGGGTCGTCATGCCGACCGTCCCGTCCCGTCCCGGCCGTCCGCCGCGCCGGGACCCCCGGCACGACGAGACCCCCGGAGGGCTCACCCATGTCCGTCTTCGCCAGCCTGGTCGAGCAGCTCGCCGACCTGCTCCGCCCCCTGTTCGGCCTGTCCGCCGCGGCCGCCGCGATCATCGCGTTCACGGCCCTCGTACGCCTTCTCGTCCACCCGCTCTCCCGGGCCGCCGCGCGCGGGCAGAAGGCGCGGGCCGCGCTCCAGCCGCGCATCGCCGAACTGCGCCGCAAGCACGGCAAGAACCCGGAGAAGCTCCAGAAGGCCGTGATGGAGCTGCACGCCGAGGAAAAGGTGTCCCCGCTGTCCGGCTGCCTGCCCAGCCTGCTCCAGCTCCCCGCGTTCTTCCTGCTCTACCACCTCTTCTCCAGCGGCTCGATCGGCGGCGAGCCCAACGCGCTGCTCACCCACCAGCTGCTCGACGCGCCCCTCGGCGGCCGGTGGGCGGACGCCCTCGCCGACGGCGGCGCGTTCGGCGGGGCCGGTGTGGTGTACCTCGGTCTCTTCGCGGTCGTCGCGGTCGTGGCGTACTTCAGCTACCGGCTCTCCCGCCGGATGACCGAGGCGTCGGCGGCGACGGCGGGCACGCCTGGAGCGGGCGCGGACCCGCAGGTGCCGGGTGCCGCCGCCATGGGCGGGGTCATGAAGGTCATGCCGTTCATGTCGTTCTTCACCCTGGTCACGGTCGCCGTCGTGCCTCTCGCCGCCGCGCTCTACATGGTCACCTCCACGACGTGGAGCGTGATCGAGCGGTCCGTGCTGTACCGGTGAGCCGGGGCGGGCGCGGTCCAGTACGTGAACCGGGTCTTGCGGAGTGGAGGGACCGGCCTGGAGGATCGGCCGGTCCTCCGACGGCCGCGCCCGCCGCACCGGTCGTCCCCGTCGGGCGGACGCACGCGAGCGAGGGAGACACGGCCATGAAGCTGCTGCGCGTCGGTACGGCGGGACGGGAACGGCCCGCGCTGCTCGACCCCGAAGGGACCCTGCGGGACCTGTCCGGACTCGTCGCGGACATCGACGGGACGCTCCTCGCCGACGAGGACGCCCTCGGCCGGATCAGGGGCGCGGCCGCCGCCGGGGACCTGCCCGCGCTGGACGCGACGGGGCTGCGCACCGGGCCGCCGCTCGCGCGGATCGGCAAGATCGTGTGCATCGGGCTGAACTACCACGACCACGCCCGCGAGACCGGCGCCGAGCCGCCCGCCGAGCCCGTGGTCTTCTTCAAGGCCCCGGACACCGTCGTCGGCCCCGACGACACGGTGCTGATCCCACGCGGGTCGGTGAAGACCGACTGGGAGGTCGAACTCGCCGTCGTGATCGGGCGGACCGCGCGGTACCTGGAGTCGGCGGAGGAAGGACTCGCGCACGTCGCCGGGTACGCCGTCGCCCACGACGTCTCCGAGCGGGAGTTCCAGATCGAACGCGGCGGCACCTGGGACAAGGGCAAGAACTGCGAGACGTTCAACCCGCTCGGCCCCTGGCTGGTCACCGCCGACGAGGTGCCCGACCCGCAGAACCTGTCGCTGCGGCTGTGGGTCAACGGCGAGCTGAAGCAGGACGGCACGACGGCAGAGCAGATCTTCCCCGTCGGTGAGGTCGTGCGCTACGTCAGCCGGTTCATGACCCTGTACCCGGGCGATGTCATCAACACCGGCACCCCGGCAGGCGTGGCGATGGGCCACCCCGAACCGAAGCCGTACCTGAGGGCCGGGGACGTGGTCGAGCTGGAGGTCACGGGGCTCGGACGGCAACGGCAGGTGCTGGCGCAGGCCTAGCCACGCGGGAGCGCGGGCGTCTCCGCGCTCCCCGCGGGGCCGCCGTACGCGCCCTTCCCCGGCGGGCCCCGCCCCGCCACACTGGGTCCGCCCCACGCCGGTCACGCCCGCTCCGGGGCGGGACGGGGTGGGGCGCGAACCGGGGGGAGTGAGCGGTGTGACGGTGGCCGGGGATCCGTCCGAGGACGAGGTGCGGGCGGAGTTGGACGCGTATCTGGCTCGCCGCCGGGGGAGATGGGGCGCCCGGACGTCCGCGTACTTCCACCTCGACCGGCTGCACCTGCTCGACGCCTCGGTCGTCCGGCGCGTCGAGAAGCGCACCGAGACGACCCGTGACGAGCCCGGCGACCCCGGCCTCGCCGAACGGCCGGTCTACGACGTGCTGGACGAGTACGAGGTCGACCCGCGGGACGTGCGGCGCGGCGAGCCGCTCGACCTGGTCAAACGGGACACGGTGAGCAAGCGTGCCTGCGCCTGCGGGAACGGCCTCCGGCAGTGTCCCGCCTGCGCCGGGATGACGTACCGTCCGTGCGAGCCCGCCCGTCCCTGCCCCGTGTGCGCGGGGGTCTCCCCCTGCACGCAGTACCTCGGCCACGGTGCCAAGCCCGGCCGTACGGCCCGCCCGCCCAAGGCGCGGCGGCCGGCGCGCCCCGAGGAACGGGTGAAGTGCGCGGCCTGCGGCGCACCCGACAGCGCGTGCGGCGCCTGCCAGGGCTGGGGGAAGGTCAGATGCCAGACGTGCCAGGGGCGGGGGCGCGTGCCGTGCACGACGTGCACCTCCAAGGGGACCGTCAGGTGCGAGACGTGCGGTGGCCGCGGTGAGCTGACCTCTTGGACCGCCGGACGGATCACCTGGACCTCGGAGACCGAGAAGGTGCCGTGGCCGCACCGTCCGCCGAAGCGTGTGACGTCACACCTGCACGCCGGGCTGTGGCACGACAACCAGCTCGGCCCCGGGGACCCGCTCCCCGACGACCTCTCCCTCCCGCACCGCTCGCTCGTCGAGCAGCACCTGGACACCGTGAAGGGGGAGCAGGACCGCACCGTCGTCATCAGACGGCTCACCGTCGTCAGGGCGAGACCCAAGGGCAGCGGGAACAGGGAGTACTACATCTTCAAGAACGTGTCCGGCGGCCTCACGGTGCGGCCGGCCATGTCGGACGAGGGCCGCCGGAACACCGCAGCGGTGCTGGCGGCGGCCGCGGCCCTCGTCGTCCTCGTGCTGCTCCTCGTCAGGTGACCCGGGCTAGGCCCGCGACAAGAAGTGCTCCAGCGCCTCCACCACCAGCCGGTGGTCCTGGAGCTGGGGCAGGCCCGACACCGTCACCGCGCCGACGACGCCCACGCCCTCGACCGTGATGGGGAAGGAGCCGCCGTGCGCCGCGTACGTGTCCGGGTCGAGGCGGGACGACTCCTCGAACGTCGTGCCCTTCGCCCGGAACCGCGCGCCCACCAGGTAGGACGCGGAGCCGTACCGCTCCACCACCCGGCGCTTGCGGGCGATCCACGCGTCGTTGTCGGGCGTGGAGCCCGGCAGCGCCGCGTGGAACAGCTGCTGGCCCGCGCGGTGGATGTCGATCGCGACCGGCGCCTGCCGCTCACGCGCCAGCTCCACCAGCAGACTGCCCAGCGCCCACGCGTCGTCGTGGGTGAACCGGCCGAGGACCAGGCGGCGTTCCTGCGCCTCCAGTTCCTCCACGGTCGGGGTGAGCTCCGGCTTCGGGGTGGTGGTCACAGGGTCACCGTCACCTTCTCGGCGGCCGAACGGCGCGCAGCCTCAAGGACGTCGAGGGCCGCGGCGGCCTCCTGCGCGGTCACCGGGTTGGGGCCGTGGGCGTGCAGTGCCCGCGCCACGGCCGCGTAGTAGGCGGGGTAGTCGCCCGGCAGGGTGGGGACAGGGCTGCCGCCACCGGTCACCGGGGACTCCCCGGCGCCGAGACGACCCCACAGCTCCTCGGGCTCGGCACCCCACTCGGCACCGGACGCGCCCGGGCGGGAGCCGTCGCGCAGGGCGGCCTCCTGCGGATCCAGGCCGTGCTTGACGTAACCGGCCTTCGAGCCGAGGACGCGGAAGCGCGGGCCGAGCTGCGCGGTGGTCGCCGAGACGTACAGGTGGGAGCGGACCCCGCTCTCGTGGGTGAGCGCGATGAAGGTGTCGTCGTCGGTCAGCGCGCCCTCGCGGCGGACGTCCGCCTCGGCGTACACCGACGTCACCGGGCCGAACAGGACCAGCGCCTGGTCGACGACATGGCTGCCGAGGTCGTACAGCAGGCCGCCGATCTCCGCCGGGTCGCCCGACTCCCGCCAGCCGCCCTTGAGCTGCGGGCGCCAGCGCTCGAAGCGCGACTCGAACCGGTACACCTCGCCCAGCTCGCCGTCGGCGATCAGCCGTCGCAGGGTGAGGAAGTCGTTGTCCCAGCGGCGGTTCTGGAACACCGACAGCAGCAGGCCGCGCTCCTCGGCCAGCTCGGCCAGCGCCCGGGCCTGAGCCGCCGTGCCCGCGACGGGCTTGTCCACGACGACCGGCAGACCGGCCTCCAGCGCGGCGGTGGCGAGCGGGACGTGCGTCTTGTTCGGCGACGCGACGACGATCAGGTCCAGTTCGTCCGCGCGCGCCCACAGCTCGTCCGCCGAGGCGGCGACCCGTACGTCCGGGTGCTCGGCGCGTGCCTGCGCCTGCCGTTCGGGGTTCGAGGTGACGACGGTGTCGAGCGTGAGGCCCTGGGTCGCGGCGATCAACGGGGCGTGGAACACGGAACCCGCGAGGCCGTAGCCGACGAGGCCGACGCGGAGGGGAGTGCCAGTCATGCGTCCTACTTTCGCAACGCTGTTGCCAAAGTGCAAGAGCGGGACACAATGGGCGGGTGAACAGGACGTACGGCGGTGGCATGCGAGGCGCGGGCGGCGGGGCCAACCTGCTCGCCCTGCGCAGCCACAACACCGCGCTGGTGCTGGACCTGCTGCGCACGGCCGGGACGGAGGGCATCAGCCGGCTGGAGCTCGCCGAGCGCACCGGCCTCACACCGCAGGCGGTCAGCAAGATAACCGCCCGGCTGCGCGAGGAGGGCCTCGCGGCGGAGGCCGGGCGACGGGCGTCGACGGGCGGCAAGCCGCGCACCGTGCTGCGGCTGGTGCCGGAGGCTGGGCACGCGGTGGGTGTGCATCTCGACCGCGACGAGCTGCGGGCGGTGCTGGCGGATCTCGACGGCACGGTGGTCGCACGGCGGCACGCGCCGCTGGACCTGGGGGCGGGCGCGGAGGCTGTACTGGGGCGGGTCGCCTCTGTCGTGGGGGAGCTGGGGGCGGAGGCCGCGGGGACGCGGTCGCTGCTGGGGGTGGGCGTCGCGCTGCCGGGGCCGCTCGACCATCGGCGGGGGGTGTTGCACCGGGTGACGGGGTTTCCCGAGTGGGACGGGTTTCCGCTGCGGGAGGCGTTGTCCGCGCGGTTGGGAGGTGTGCCCGTGGTGGTGGACAAGGACACCAACGCCGTGGCGCTCGGGCTGGCCGTCGGGGGTGAGGGCGGGTCCTTCGCCTATCTGCACCTCGGTACGGGGCTGGGGGCCGGCCTGGTGATCGGCGGGAGTGTGCACCGGGGGCCGCGGACCGGGGCGGGAGAGTTCGGGCACCAGGTGGTGCAGCTGGACGGGCCGCGGTGCGGGTGCGGGGACCGGGGGTGCGTGGAGGCGCTGTGCCTGGCGGCGGTGGCGCGGGGGGAGACGGCGGAGGCGGCCCGGGTGCTGGGGACCGGGGCGGCGAACCTGGTGGGGTTGCTGGACATCGACCGCGTGCTGGTGGGCGGGCGGACGGTGGAGGGGGCGCCGGAAGTGTTCGTGTCCGGTGTACGGGGGGTGCTGGAGGCGCGGGCGCGTCGGACGGGGGAGGAGTGTGGTGTGGTGCGGCTGGTGTCGGGGGAGGAGCGGGTCGCCGAGGGGGCGGCGCAGCTGGTGTTGGCGCCGGTGTTCGGGCAAGACGGGTGAACGTCCACGGTGTGGGGGCTGGGCAGGGGGTGTCGCGCAACCCGGCGCCGACGGGATGCCGCCGCGCCCGCCCGTGCCGCCCCAGCGGCACGACTGCCCGCGACTGCGGAGTCCCTCAGCGGCACGACTGCCCGCGACGGCGGCGTTCTCAGGGGCGCGGGGAACTGTGCGACCGGTCACGGACGACCCGCACCCGGGACGATTTAGGCTGGGGCCCGCAGGGCCCGACGACGGCAGGAGATCGTGCACATGGCAGACCGCAAGCCCATCGAGTCCTGGCTCACCGACATGGACGGGGTGCTGATCCATGAAGGGGTGCCGATTCCCGGGGCCGACGCCTTCATCAAGAAGCTGCGCGAGTCCGGGCGGCCCTTCCTGGTGCTGACCAACAACTCGATCTACACCCCGCGCGACCTGCACGCCCGGCTGCGCCGGCTGGGGCTCGAGGTGCCGATCGAGAACATCTGGACGTCCGCCCTGGCCACCGCCAAGTTCCTCGACGACCAGCGGCCCGGCGGCTCCGCGTACGTCATCGGCGAGGCCGGTCTGACGACGGCGCTGCACGACATCGGCTACATCCTCACCGACCACGACCCCGACTACGTGGTCCTCGGCGAGACCCGCACGTACTCGTTCGAGGCGATGACCAAGGCGGTGCGGCTGATCAACGCCGGGGCCCGGTTCATCTGCACCAACCCCGACGAGACCGGCCCCTCCACCGAGGGCCCGCTCCCGGCGACCGGCGCGGTGGCCGCGCTCATCACCAAGGCGACCGGCCGGCAGCCCTACTTCGCGGGCAAGCCGAACCCGCTGATGATGCGCACCGGGCTGAACACCATCGGGGCGCACTCCGAGAGCAGCGCGATGATCGGCGACCGGATGGACACCGACGTGCTGGCGGGCATCGAGGCCGGCATGAAGACGTACCTGGTGCTGACCGGGCTGACCCGGCCGGAGCAGGTGGAGAACTTCCCGTACCGGCCGAGCAAGGTCGTCGACTCCATCGCCGACATCGTCGACCTCGTCTGATCGTCGTACGGCCGTTTCGCCGTACCTCGTTCACCCGACCGGTCCAGTGCCGCGCGTAAGAGGGTGCGGGGCCGGGCCGGGCGGGGGAACCTCCAGAGTGTCTGGAGGTTCACGATGGGTAAGCGGCGACTCGCACTCTGCGCGGGTGTCCTGGCCGTCACCGCGTTCGGTCCGGCGGCCTGCGCGGCGTACGCGGCGGACGGCGGGGACGTCTCGGTCGTCCCCGCGGCGCCCGCGCCCGGCGGCGACATCGCTCTCAGGGTGACCGGCTGCGACGCGCGCGAGGCGGTCGCGCAGTCCCCGGCGCTGGTGTCCGACGCCCGCCTCACCCCCGACGACGGCGACGGCCTCGCGGGCGAAGGGCGGGTGCGGTCCACGGTCACCGCGGGGACGTACACGGTGACCGTCGCCTGCGACGGCACGGAGCACCGGGGCACCGTCGAGGTCGTCCGGAAGCACACGCCCGCCGCAGGCGCCGAGCCCTCCACGTATCCCTCACCCGTCGCCCCCGTGAACGCCGGAGCCGGCGGTGCCGCGCGGGACCTCGCCGGCGGTCCTGAGCGGCACGGACCCGGCACCGCCCAGACGGTGGTCGCCCTCGCCCTGGCCGGGACCGCCGCCCTCACCGTGCACCGGGCGGCCCGCCGGCAGGCGCGGCGCGGCCGGAGGACGGGTTGACCGGCATCATGCGCGACCTGACGAAACGGCTGCCCGCCGGCGCGGTCTGGGTGGCGCTGCTGCTCGGACTGTGGCTGTGGGGGCAGGGACTCACCGAGGTGCCAGCCGGGACGGCCGGACCCGCCACCGGCGACATGGCGGCGGCCGGACGCCCGCCCCTGACCGACCTGCCCACCGTGCACCGGCCGCTGAAGGCCGCGGACCCGCTCACCCTCGACATCCCCGGCCTGGACCTGCGCGCCCCGGTCGTCGCCCGCGGCCTGGACGAGCGCGGCGCCCCGGAACCGCCGCCGCTGGACCGCGCGGGCGAGGTCGGCTGGTACGCGGCCGGCGCCGCCCCCGGCGCGGAGGGCGCCGCGCTGATGGTGGGGCACGTCGACACCGAGACGCGGCCCGCCGTCTTCCACCGGCTGGACACGCTGGAGCCCGGCCAGGAGATCCGGGTGGCCCGCAGCGACGGCACGGTCGCCGAGTTCACCGTCGAGGACGTCCGGGTGCTCGACCGGGACGGCTTCGACGCCCGGGAGGCGTACGGCCCGCGCCACGACGGGCGCGCCGAACTCCGACTGATCACCTGCGGCGGCGCCTTCGACCCCACGGCCGGCGCCTACGAGGCGAACGTCGTCGTCTCCGCGTACCTGACCGACGCCTCGGCGCCCCGCACCGACGCGTGAGCGGAGCGGGAGCCCTCCCGGCCCGGCCGGCGGCCTGCTCCCCGGAGGCCGCCGGCCGGGCCGGTCCTCGACCGCGCGCGGCACGGGCCGCGGGAGGTGACCCGGCGGGACGCGCGGGAGGTGTGCGGAAGGCGCGTGGGAGCACCGGCCCGCGGTCGGCCGGCCGGCGCACACGACTCTAGAGGGAAAGCCGGGCCCGGCCCAGGGGGCGGCGCACGTCAAGGCCCGGACCGGTCGCATTCCGTGATCGGCGCAGGTGGGCGCGGATCCGGCCACGTCGCGGGCGGACGGCGCCACGGCGTCCCCGGCCCGCTGTAACAGGCCGTGGACAAGCGGCACTCGGCCGTCCTGGCGGGCCGGGGCGTATGCCAGGATTGGGGCTCGGAACACTTGGAACAAGTGCACCCAAGGGGGGTCGGATGTACGGCAGCAGGGGGGTCGGGGCGTTCGCCGGGGGGCGGGCGTCCGCAGCGGTGCTGGGGGCGGCGCTGCTGCTCGCGGGATGTTCCTCCGGGGGTGACGACGGCAAGGAAGGCTCGGCCTCGGCCGTCGTCACGCAGCAGCCGAAGGAGGCGGACCCCTTCTGGGTCAACCCGGACGGCGTCGCGGCGCGCGAGGTCGGCGAGCTGCTGGGGGACGGCAGGAAGGCCGAGGCGCAGCAGCTCAGGAAGATCGCCGAGCAGCCCGTCGCGGAGTGGATCAACCCGGAGAACGCCGAGGAGCAGGCGCGGGAGTTCACCGAGGGCGCCGACAAGGCCGGCCGCCGCGCGGTGCTGGTCCTCTACAACATCCCGCACCGCGACTGCGGCCAGTACTCGCAGGGCGGCGCCGCCGACGGCGACGCCTACCGGGACTTCGTCGACGCGGTGGCCGAGGGCATCGGGGACCGCCCGGCGACGGTGGTGCTGGAACCGGACGCGGTGCTGCACCTCGTCGACGGCTGCACCCCGGAGGAGTTCCACGAGGAGCGCTACGACCTCCTCGACGGCGCCGTCACCCAGCTCAAGGGCCTGAAGAACACCAAGGTGTACCTGGACGCGGGCAACGCCGGCTGGGGCAACCCCGACCAGATCCACGAGCCGCTGAAGCGGGCCGGGATCGAGCGGGCCGACGGCTTCGCGGTGAACGTCTCGAACTTCTACACCACCGAGGACTCCGTCGCCTACGGCAAGGAGCTGTCCGCCAAGGTCGGCGGAAAGCACTTCGTCGTCGACACCAGCCGCAACGGCAACGGCCCCTACACGGGCGGCGATCCGGACGAGCGCTGGTGCAACCCGCCCGGCCGGGCGCTCGGCGAGACCCCGACGACCCGCACGTCCGACCCGCTCGTCGACGCCTACCTGTGGATCAAGCGTCCGGGGGAGTCGGACGGCGAGTGCAAGGGCGGCCCGAAGGCCGGCGAGTGGTGGGAGGACTACGCCCTGGACCTGGCGCGCGCGTCGACGACGTAGCGGCCGGGGAGCTCGGGAACACGAGAGGGGGCGCCGTGCGGATCGCACGGCGCCCCCTCCTTCGTACCGGCGGGCGCGCTACGGCACCTGCACCCACTGGGCCTTGCTGGGCGTGCCGTCGCCGTCGGTGACGAACAGCATGTACCAGCCGGACTGCACCAGGTTCTTGTTCTTCGGCACGGTCACCGTGATCCGGTCGCCGTCGGTCGTGAAGTCCAGGGCGATGGAGCGCTGGTCCACGTCGGTGACGTGGGTGGAGGCGCTCGGCCGGATCAGCCGGACCTTCTTGACCGACGCCGCGTCCTGCGAGGTGAACGTGCCGGACCCGCCCCGCTTGACGGTCTGCGGCCCGCCGGAGAGGTCGGGCTGCTCCTCGTCGCCGTACAGGTACGGCGGGGTGTAGATCTCGACGCGCTGCTCGAACTCGCCCGGCTTGGTGTTGGCCTTGTCGGCGAACAGCGAGTCCGAGCCGAAGAACATCACGCGGCCGTCGGGCAGCAGGATCGAGCCCGAGTGGTAGTTGCGGCCCACCAGCGGATCGGCGACCCGCCGCAGCTCGTTCTTCTCCGTGTCGTAGAGCCGCGCCTCGAGGATGTTCGAGTCGCTGCGGCCCCGGTAGTCCTCCGAGCCGCCGGAGATCAGCACCTCGTCGTTCGGCAGGATCGACGCCTGGGGGTAACGGGTGCCCTTGTCCAGCGACGGCCCGTCGACGAACTCCGGGTCGTCGGACTTCAGGTCGACGATCCGGGTCTTCTCACTGGACCGCGGGGACTCGCCGACCCCGCCGCCGCCGATGACCATGTACTTCTCGTCCTGGGCGGGCGGCAGCAGCACCGTGCCGGACGTCTCCATCAGGTCCGGGTCGCTCAGCCCGGGGATCTTCTTGAACTTGTTGGTCTCCACGTCCCAGACGCCCGGCTCGCGGCCGACGTCGTCCGGCCCGTAGCCCGCGTTCGACCCCGAGTAGAAGACCTTGCCGTTCTGCGTCAGGAACAGCGCCGGGTACGTCGGGAACTGCCGCTCCTTGTCGGTGTACTCCCACTCCTTGGTCTCCGGGTCGTAGATCTCGTTCTTGCCCGGGACGAGCTGGCCGATGTCGTCGAGGCCGGAGACGCTGAGGATCTTCCCGTCGCTCAGGGTGGTGAGCGTCGGGTACCAGCGGGCCTCCTTCATCGGGTCGACCTTGATGTACTTCTCCGCGACCGGGTCGAACTCGTAGGCGTCCCGGATCCCCTGGAAGTCCTTCTTGTCCAGGGCGAGCTTCTCGGCGATGCCGTACGTGTTGCGCGCGTCGTCGCCGGTGAGCCCCTGCACCCGGTAGTTGTCCTGCGTGCCGGTCTCGTACGCGGCGCCTTCCTTCTGCGCCTCGACGTAGATACGGCCCACGCCCGGGGTGTTGCCGAGGAACTCGCCCGTCTCCGGGTCGAACTTCTTCTCGGCGCGCGGCACGAGCACCGGGTCCTTCGAGACGAAGGTCTTGCCGTTCTCCTTGCCGGTGAACTTGGTGCCCGCCGGGAGGGTGACCGGCTTGTCCGGGTTCTCGTTCTGGACGAGCATCAGGCCGCCGGCCTTCTTCACGTCGCCCTTGAGCTTCTCGTACCGCTTGGTGCCGCCCGCGATCAGCAGGTTGCCGTTGGCGAGCTGCGTGTGCCCGGTGCAGAACAGGTCGTTCGGCGTCGGGACCTTCTTGATGGTGCCCTTGACCGGGTCCCAGATCCGGGTGTCGTACTTCTTCGCGTCGAAGTTGTCCTGGTTGTTGCCCGACCCCGCGACGAGCAGCACCTTGCCGGTGCGCAGCAGCGCCGCGTGGATGGTGTTCTGCCGGTACTCCTCGGGAAACTCGACGATCTCCCACTTGCCGTTCGCGGCCTTGTACTCCGGCTGATTGATCTTGTACTGGTGGTATTTCTCCGACCCGAAGCGGTAGAGCCACGGGCCGTTCATCCCGGCCAGCGCGAGCACCACCGCCGTGCCTATCGCGATCCGACGGGCGCGACGGCGGCCTGCACGGTCAGTCATTCCTTACGTCCCCCAAGTCCACCAAGGGCGATCTGCATGGTCTGGTCGTCGCCGGGGGTGCCGCCCCCGGGGCCTCCCGGCCCTTCGGGGCCCCCTGATCCGCCCGGTGCGCCGTGGGAGCCGGCCCAGTGGGGCCGGGGCTGCGGCTGGTGCGGCGCGTGCTGCTGCTGGGGCATCCGCACGCCGTCGGCCGGGGTCGCGTCCTCGCGCCGGTGCCCCGCCGCGTGGGCGCCGGGCTTCTTCCGGTCCTGCCGCATGCCGTGACGCCAGGCGAACATCGGCGCCGCGGTGATGAGCAGGGCGAAGGTGGCCCAGATGACCATCGCCGGGTGGGAGTGCCCGAAGACGAAGCCCGCGGCGATGGAGCCACCGAAGATCAGAATGAAGTACCAGTGGTACCGGAAGGTGCCGAACCAGGTGTCCGGGCTGGCCGAGTCGCCCTTCGGGGTGACCACGAACTTGCTCTTGCGGCGCAGCACCGAGTCGATCAGCGCCTTCGCGTAGAGCGGGGCCGACAGCGCGGACATCACCATGCCGGCCACACCGCCGGAGCCCTCCGGCTCGTGCGGGGAGACGTTGTGCCGGCGGTTCCAGACGTACAGGCCGATCTGGAGCGCGGAGGCGTTGCCGTAGAGCATCAGCCAGACGGCCGGGTCGATGTTCACACCCGAGGCGCCCAGGCCCAGGAACAGCGCGCAGCTGAGCGCCGCGAGGATCCAGTTCAGGGCGGACATCGGATAGAAGATGATCATCATCGTGTAGTTGAAGAGCTTGCTCGGCGGGAGCGTGAACCAGCCCTTCCAGTACTGCTTGAGGATCGTCTCGTACGTGCCGCGCGACCAGCGCATCTGCTGGGTGAAGAAGTCGGTCCAGGCGTTGGGGCCCTCACCGACCGCCAGCACGTCCGGGGTGTAGACCGAGCGCCACTTCCGTCCGGTCTCCGGGTTCTTCGCCCGGTGCATCTCGAACCCGGTCGCCATGTCCTCGGTGATCGAGTCGTACAGGCCGCCGATCTGCTTCAGCGCCTTGATGCGCACGGCGTTGGAGGTGCCCACGAACATGGGTGAGCCGTAGCGGTTGCCGGCGCGCTGGATCAGCGCGTGGAAGAGGAACTGCTGGGACTCGGCGGCCTTGGTGACGAAGTTGTCGTAGTTGCCGTAGACCTGCGGGCCGATGACGAAGCCGACGTCCGGGTCGCGGAAGAAGCCGAGCATCCGCTCCAGGTAGTTCGGCAGCGGCACGTGGTCGGTGTCCACGGAGGCGAAGAAGTCGTAGTGGTCGCCGTGCGCGTCCAGCCAGGCGTTGTAGTTGCCGTGCTTCGTCTTGGCGCGGTGCGGGCCCTTCTTCTGGTTCCACTTCGCGACGCCCTTGCGGGAGAAGTGATGCACGCCGAGGCGCTCGCAGACCGCCTTCACCTCGGGGTCGTCGCCCTCGTCGAGCAGCCAGACGTGCATCAGTCCCCGGTGGCGGATCCTCACGGCCGCCTCCAGGGTCTTCGTCACCATCTCCAGCGGTTCCTTGCCGGGCACGAAGGAGGTGAGGAAGGCGACCCGGGTGCCGGTCTCGGGCACCACCGGGACCGGGTCCCGGGCGACGAGCGTGGCGTGCGCGTTCGACACCACGTTCATGCAGCGGAAGAACTCGATCAGACCGATCGACACGAGCATCACGACGTCGAGGGCGGGCAGCCACTCGAACGCCGGGTGGTCGCGCTCCGTCCAGTGCGACGGCTGGAGCAGCCACACCAGCAGCACCAGCGACAGCACGGGGGCCGCCAGCAGCATCAGCGCGATGCGGATGCGGTGCGGCTCCTGCGAGATCAGCGAGCGGTACTGGACCTTGTACGGCTTGTTCGGATCGGGCTGGGTGAGGGGACCCGAAAGGCGGCTGTAGTGCTCGTAGTCGTATCTGGGCAGCGCTTTCTTGATCCGGCGGAACGTACCCGTGTTCCAGTTCCGATGGCCCGGCACCCGCAGCTGGGTGGTCTGGGACGGGTCGTCGTCCCGGTGGGCGCCCGTCGGCGTCGACGTCATGAGTCATCCCCCCACACGCGGCAAGAGCGCGTGTTTCGTCGCTTCCTTACGTCCGTCGTCGGTTCCCCTCGACCTCCGGACGTGTCAGTGGCGGACCGCGGTCACCACGTCACGCACACCTTATAGACACGACTTCGTGTCCTTCCGGTTGCATGATCCCCCTTCGGTGCCGGCGCGGGGGAACGGGGTCCCCCACCCCGTTCCGGCCGACGGCCGGTGCTCCCCCCGGTCCCCCCAACGACCGCGACGGCGCGGACCGTTGAAGGGACCAGGGTCCCGGTTCGCTCCTCATGATCGCAAGGTGCGAAACACGGTGCATACCGGACGTAAGGTGCCATTGTGACGCCTGGGGGCGTCCTGTGATGTCACAGTTCCGTACGGGGCGCGAGGGCGATGTGCTCAACGGGGGCGAGAGAGTTTCCGGCCAAAAACCGACGGGCCCCTCGTGGAGCGAGGAGCCCGTCGTGTCGGTGCGCCGCCAGGGACTCGAACCCCGGACCCGCTGATTAAGAGTCAGCTGCTCTAACCAACTGAGCTAGCGGCGCCTGCTGACGGCAGAACTCTACAGGACCCCGGAAGGTCCTCGTGACCACCTCGTCCCGCCGCCCGCCACCCGGGGCGTCCGACGGAGGGGCGCTTTACATCATTCGGACCGTCAAAGTGCGCGCCCGGAAGACCGTTGCGACACTGACGCTCGTGCGCAGAGGCGGAGAAACGTTCCGGGAATGTGAGGGGAATCGCATGGGGTCTCCGGTGTGCGAGGAATGCGGTCCGGCCGGAGACCGCGCGTGCCTCGGCCGCGCGGGTGAACAGCGGGAGCGGCCGCTTCCCCGGGCGCGGCGGATGCGGCGCTCCGTGGCGCGGCGCACCGCCCTCGTGGTGGCCGCGGTCGCGTCCGCCGCGCTCGGCGCCCACCCGGCCCCCGCGGCAGCCGCCCAGGACACCCGGGTCTCCGCCGGCCAGGGCCTCCCCGCAGACCAGGGGAGCGGCGGCGGGCAGGGCGCGCCGGGGCCGCTGTTCGGCGCCGGCGGGCGCACGGGCCCCGCGCTGCCGCCCGGGACGATCCCCGCGATCAGCCGGACGGACATCGTCAAGCGGGCCGCCGCCTGGGTCAGCCGGAAGGTCCCCTACAGCGTGGCCTCCTACTGGTCCGACGGATACCGGCAGGACTGCTCCGGCTATGTGTCGATGGCCTGGAAACTGCCCGGCAACGAATGGACGGGCAGCCTCGCGCAATACGCCGACAAAATCACCAAGGCGGAACTCCAGCCCGGTGACATCCTCCTCTTCCACAATGCGTCCGACCCGTACAACGGTTCGCACGTCGTCATTTTCGGCGGGTGGGCGAACACCGCCCGCACCCAGTACGTCGCCTATGAGCAGACCCCGCCGCACACCCGCAAGATGACGACCCCGTACGCCTACTGGAACAACTCGGCGCGCTATGTGCCGTACCGCTACAAGGGCGTGACCGACGGGGCCGCGGGTGCCGCTCCGGAGACCGCCGCGTCCGTCCTGCCGCCGCTTCCGGCCGGGCCGCCGGTGGCGGATTCCCCACCCGTCACCGGGGGCGCGGACGCCGTCGTGCCGGGCGGCGGGGCGCCGGCGCCCGCGGTGCCGGACGCTCCCCGCGGAACGGACGCCGGCAAGGGGGCGGCCGGTGCGGCGCCGGCGCGGCGGCGCGTCTCCCTGGACGGCGCTCCCGGCCCGTCGGGCACACGGTCCGGCGAGGTCCCGGACGGCTCAAACGGAGGTTCCGCTTCTGCCCCGGCGGGGCTTCTTGCCGCGCCCGCCCCGCAGAGGGCGGCGGGCTGCCCCGGCCGCGCGCCGTTCCTTTCGGGTGCGGAGAACGAGCACGTCACCCGGCCGGGCCGGCAGCCGGAGGCGACGGGGTCCGGCCGGCACCGCACCCAGGGCCCGGGCCCGCGCCGGGGCGAGGGGGGCCGGCGCAAGGCGGCCGGCCTCGACGCGGCCGGCTTCCAGCGGGAGCGGGGCCGGCCGGGCGGGGCGGCGGACGGCGCCCCGGGCCCGGAGACCTGGCAGCGCATCGCCTGACCCGAACGGGGCGCCGGGCGTCCGCCCCCGCCCGAGTCCCCCGATGTGACGCATCTGGCGCGGAGGCTGGAGGCACGCATGACCACCACGACATCCCACGTCCCCGAGTACGTCCCCGAGTCCGAGGGGCCCGACGGCGGCGTCGCGGCCGCCCGCCCGGCCCGGCTGATCCACACCGAGTCCACCACCGAGATCCCCGTCCACCTGCTGTTCCGTGAGGAACCCGCGGCGCCGCCCGCGGAGGTGAAGCTGCGGCCCCCGGTCGTCGCCCACCGCCCCCCGCCCGAGAAGGAGGACCGGGACACGCGGGACATCGGCGTACGGGCCCGCGCGTCCGCGCCCGGCGTCGACCCGGACGTCGTGGAGCGGCCCGCGCGGGTGCTGCCGGGGATCGCCGGGGTGCTGGCGGGGGTGTGCGGCGCGGCGGGCTGCGCGGTCACGGCGTGGTGGGCGGGGGTGCTGCCGCCGTTCGCGGCGGAGGCGTTCGGACGGTCCGCGGGGGCCGGTGGTCCCGGGCCCGCGCAGTGGGCCGCGTTCGCCGGGGCCGGGGCGCTCGGGCTGTTCGGCTTCGGCGGTCTGGCCCGCGGCCGGACCGGGCGTGCCTGGGTGCTGGAGCTGTTCGGCCGCTACCGGGGGACCGTGCGGGGGACCGGACTGCTGTGGGTGAACCCGCTGCTGCTGCGCCGCCGGGTCGACGTGCGGCTGCGGTACTGGCGCGGCGAGCCGCTCCCGGCGGCGGACCGGGGCGGGGTCGCGCTGCGGGTGTCGGTGCTGATGGTGTGGCGGGTGCGGGACACCGCGCGGGCGACCCTGGGCGTCGAGGACCACGAGGGATACCTGCGGGCGTGCGTGGAGGCGGCGCTGCTGCGGGTGCCGGTGGCCGCGCCGGGCGCCGGGCGGGGCGCGGTGCAGGCGACGCAGGACGTGCTGACCCGGCTGGTGGCGGCGGACGCCGGGCCCGTGGGGGTGGAGGTGTGCGCCGTGCGTCCTCTCCGGGTGGAGTACGCGCCGGAGGTGGCGGCCGCGATGCACCGGCGCCGGCTCGCCGCGCTGGACGCCCGGCACCGGGCGGGTGTGGTCGGCGCGGTCGTGGACTCGGTGGAGGACACCGTGACCCGGCTGACCATGCGCGGCCTGGTCGACCTGGACGACTACGAGCGCCAGGTGCTGGTGAAGGACCTGACGGTGGCGTTCTGCGCGGGGCGGGGTGAGACCGGGTCCTGAACGGCGGGCGACCGCAGGGGGAAACAGGGTCTGCGATTGGTATGGACATGTTCAACAACCGTCCCTACCCTGAGACTTGGTCTAGACCTGCAACCCTGACATCTCCCCCACACTCCAGGAGCGGCAGCATGCGTAAACGGACCAAGCTGTACGCGGCCGCGGTGGGACTGGCCACGACCGGAGCGCTCATGCTCTCCTCCGGCGGCGCCAGCGGCCACGGCTACACCGACCTGCCCGTCAGCAGGCAGAAGCTCTGCCAGAACGGCGGCGTCTCCAACTGCGGCGCCATCCAGTGGGAGCCGCAGAGCGTCGAGGGGCCGAAGGGCTTCCCGTCGGCCGGCCCGGCCGACGGCAAGCTCTGTTCGGCCGGCAACGCGTCCTTCGCCCCCCTCGACGCACCGCGTACCCCGTCCGGCGGCGCCTGGCCCACCACCCGGGTGACCGGCGGCCAGCAGTACACCTTCCGGTGGCAGTTCACGGCGATGCACGCCACCACCGACTTCAAGTACTACGTCACCAAGCCGGGCTGGAACCAGAACCACAACCTGTCCCGGTCCGACCTCAACCTCACGCCGTTCCTGACCGTCCCCTACAACGGCCAGCGTCCGCCGCAGACCCTGTCGCACAGCGGCCGGCTGCCCAGCGGACTCAGCGGCCACCACGTGATCCTCGCGGTGTGGACGGTCCACGACACGGGCAACGCGTTCTACGCCTGCTCCGACGTGACCTTCTAGGAGCGGCCCGGGGCATCACCCCGCACATCCGGGCACGCCAAAGGGCCTCTCGCTCCCACGAGAGGCCCTTCTCGGTGCGCCGCCAGGGACTCGAACCCCGGACCCGCTGATTAAGAGTCAGCTGCTCTAACCAACTGAGCTAGCGGCGCATGACTCCCGCCGTCCGCTTCCGCGGTCGGCGACGGGAAAAATCATACCCGGTCCGCGAGGGTGCTCCCGACCACTCCCGCCGAGGCCCGGGCCGCCGGCTCAGATCGCCAGCGACAGCAGCAGCGGAGCGGCGTTGCGGTTGAGGGCGTCGGCGGCCCGGCGCAGCCGGTGGGCGTGCTCCAGCGGCAGGGACAGCGCCAGGCATCCCGCCGTGGACCCGGCGGTGAGCGGGACGGCCGCGCAGACCGTGCCGACCGCGTACTCCTGGAGGTCCAGGACCGGCACCGTCGGCGGCTGCGCGGCGAGCCTCGACAGCAGCAGGCGGTCGCTGGTGATGGTGCGCGAGGTGAGCCGGGCCGGGCGGTGCCGGGCCAGATGGTCGCGCCGGCCCTCGTGGTCCAGCTGGGTGAGCAGGCTCTTGCCGACCGCCGTGGCGTGCGCCGAGAAGCGGAAGTCCACCCATTCGTTCACCTTCGGGGTGGCCGGGGAGTCGGCGTACTGGGTGACCCGGACCTCGCCGTCGACGTACCGGCTGAGGTAGACAGCGGCGCCCACGGAGTCGCGCAGCCGGTCCAGGGTGTGCTGGAGCTTGTCGCGCAGCGCCCGGTCGTGTCCTTCGGCGGAACCGAGGCGGGTGAAGGCCGCTCCGGTGACGTACGCGCCGTCGGTGAGCTGCTCGACGTAGGCCTCGCGGCGCAGCATCCGCAGGAGGGTGGTCAGCCGCTCCGTGCCGAGGCCGGTCTCGCGGGCGAGTTCGGTGTTGTCGACTCCTGTGGTGTGCCGCGCCACCGTCTCCAGGACGCGCAGGGCGTCCTGGACCGAGTGGTACGACGCGGTCGGCTCGTGCCTCAGCGCCACGGTTTCCCCCTGCGCTCGCTCTTGGGGCCGCAATCCGGTCAGCGAATCCCTTCCACGATAGCCGTCAAACGGCCCGTGGGAAGCGGGGGTTGACAAGATTGCGGCCCTCTCAACTGCGACGCCGACCTCTGGCATATGCCGGGGGAATGACCCACCGTTGTGACGTGGGTCATCGGCGCCGCGCGTCGCGGTTCCACTCCCGCCGGGGCGATCCCGCTCAGGAAGTGGAGCTGAACTTCGGGTCGCCGCCGGTGCCGAGGAGGGTGCCGCCCTCCCACAGGCCGATCTCCCAGTAGATGGTGGAGTTCTCCGGGATCTCGTCATGGAAGCTGTCGCACACCTGCCAGCCCGCCGCGGAGCCGCCGTGCTCGTAACAGCGGAAGTTGTCGCCGGTCCGGTTCACCGTGCCGCGCACCTCGATGTGGTGGCCGTCGGCGAGGGTGTCCCGGACGTAGAACTTGTCGCCGTAGGGGCGGAAGCAGGCCAGACCGGCCGTCGCGCGGGGGTTCTCGTAACCGGTGACCTCGTTGCAGTTGGCGTCGAGTGTCGGGGAGGTCGACGTGCTGGAGGCCCGCTCCGAGTAGAGGGTGGCCGCGGAGGCGGAGGTGCCGAGAAGGGCGACGAGGGAGAACGCGGTGGTGGCGACGAGCACGGGGGCGGTGCATTTCACTGGGCGGTTCACTCCTGAGGTGTGAAGGGGCGGTTCCCGGACACCCGCCCGGTCCACGGGGCGGCGGGCGGACTTCCGCGCCGGCCCGTGGAGTGGCGAGTGCGATATGACGTGTTCATTACAGTATGGACGGATTCGCGTCACTGTAAGGCGGTTCTCGGACACGCGTCGTCGGGAACCGGCCCCGCCGGCCCGGTACGGGGCGCACGCACCGTGGGTGGCACCGCGCGTCGTGCCACCGCCCCGTCCGACTCGAAGTCGCACGGGGCGGTCGGTCTGCGGGGGCCTGCGGTCCGCGGCACCACGTTCAGAGCACGGCGCTCAGGAACTCCCTGGTGCGGTCGTGCTCCGGCTCGCTGAAGATCTTCTCCGGCGGGCCCGCCTCGATGACCCGGCCGGAGTCGAACATCAGGACCTGGTCCGAGATGTCCCGGGCGAAGTTCATCTCGTGGGTCACGCAGAGCATCGTGATGTCCGTGGAGCGGGCGATGTCCCGCAGCACGTCCAGCACGCCGGCCACCAGCTCCGGGTCCAGGGCGGAGGTCACCTCGTCCAGCAGCAGCACCTTGGGCTGCATCGCCAGCGCGCGGGCGATGGCCACCCGCTGCTGCTGGCCGCCGGACAGCTGGGCCGGGTGCTTGTCGAGGTGGTCGGTCAGCCCGACCATCTCCAGCAGCTCCCGCGCCCGCTCCTCGGCCGCGTCCTTGGACATGCCGAGCACGGTGACCGGGGCCTCGGTGATGTTCCGCAGCACCGTCATGTTCGGGAACAGGTTGAACTGCTGGAAGACCATGCCGATCTTCTTGCGGACCTCGCGGACCTGCTTCTCCGGCGCCGGGAACAGCTGCTGTCCGTCGACGGTGATGACGCCCTCGTCCGGCTTCAGCAGGGTCATCAGCAGCCGCAGGATCGTGGTCTTGCCGGACCCGGACGGGCCGATCAGCGTCACGTGCTTGCCGGCGTCGACCGAGAAGTCCAGGTTGTCCAGGACCGTGTGGTCCCCGAACCGCTTGGTGACCCGCTCCAGCCGGATCAGCTCACCGCTCGCGCGCGGGGTCTCGGGCTTCTCGTCGAACGGGGCGTGGGTGTCAGTGGACAAGGCGTCGCTCCAGGGCTCGCAAGGCAAGGGAGGCCAGGTAGGAAATGACGATGAAGGCCACGCCGATCACCGTCAGGGGCTCGGTGAACTGGAAGGTCTCACGGGCGAAGAGCTGTGCCTCGCCGAGCATCTCCAGCACGGTGATCGCCATCAGGATCGGGGTGTCCTTCAGCATGGCGATGACGTAGTTGCCGAGGGCCGGGACGACCCGGCGGACCGCCTGCGGCAGGATCACCGCCGTCCAGGTCCGGCGCATCGGCAGGTTGAGGGCCGTGGCGGCCTCCCACTGCCCCACCGGAACGGCCTCGATGCCGGCCCGGTACACCTGCATGGTGTACGTCGAGTAGTGCAGGCCGATACCGATCACACCGGTGGTCAGGGCGGACAAGGTCAGCCCCCACTCGGGCATCACGTAGAAGAGGAAGAACAGCTGCACCAGCAGCGGCGTGTTCCGTACGAACTCGGTGACCGTGCCGACCGGCCAGGTGACCCAGCGCGAGGGCACCCGCATCAGCAGCGCCCACACCAGGCCCAGCACGAACGAGATCACCGAGCCGATGGCCAGGACCTGCAGGGTGACCAGCAGTCCGTCCCAGAAGTGCGGCATGAAGTCGGCGACCGCGCCCCAGTCCCAGTTCACGAGACACCTCCCACACCGGTGACCTCGGGCTGCCGCGCGGCTCCGGCGCCGGCCCGGGGTTCCTTGCCCACCCCTGCCTTCAGCTTCTTCTCCAGACCCCGCATGCCCCGGGTGAGGAGGAAGGCGATGACGAAGTAGATCAGCAGGATGTACGTGTAGATCTCCGCGCTCTCCTGGAGCGCCAGGCGCACCAGGTTCCCGCTGAACGCCAGATCGCCCATGCCCATGAGGGACACCAGCGCGGTGCCCTTCAGCAGTTCGATCAGGAGGTTGGAGAACGGCGGGATCATCTCCGGCACCGCCTGCGGCAGCAGGATCAGCCGCATCCGCTGCCACGGGGTGAAGCTGAGGGCGATGCCGCCCTCACGCTGCGCCGGGTCGACGGCCGCGATCGCGCCGCGCACGATCTCCGCGCCGTACGCCCCGTAGGTGAGGCCCAGCGCGAGCGTTCCCGCCCACATCGGCACCAGCTGCCAGCCGAAGCTCAGCGGCAGTACGAAGTAGATCCAGAAGATCATGATCAGCGCGGAGGTCCCGCGGAACACCGTCGTGTACAGGGCCGCGAGGAACCTGACCGCCCGCGACTGATGAGTGCGGGCGACGCCGACGACGAACGCGACCGCCGCGCCCAGCAGGGCGCTGAAGACAAGCAGCTGGACGGTCGTCCAGATGCCTCTGAGGACCAGTTCCCAGAGTCCGGATGTCATCCGCAGAGCTCCTTCGCGGTCATGTCCGTCATCTCGTTCTCGGTGAACCCGAAGGGCTTGAGAATCCGGAGCAGCTCGCCGCTGTCCTTGAGCTTGTGCAGCTCCCGGTTGAAGGCGTCACGCAGATTGGTCTCGCTCGGCCGGAAGGCGAAGGCGCCGCCGTCGACGTGCGGCTTGCCGCCGACGATCGGCTTGAACGGCTCGGTCACCTCGGCCTTGTTGGACTTCTTCACCACTTCCCGGGTGGTCAGCGCCGTACCGGCGAAGACGTCGGCGCGCCCGGTCTCGACCGCGTTCAGCCCGGCCACCTGGTCCGGCACGATCAGGATGTCGCCCCGCTCGTAGCCGGCCTCCACGGCGTACGCGATCTCCGCATAGCCGGTGCCGGTCGCGAACTTGGCCTTCTTCTCGACGACGTCCTTGTAGTTCCGCAGACCCAGCGGGTTGCCCTTGCGGACGATGAACGAGTCGAGCATCTGGTAGTCGGGGTCCGAGAAGATGACCTGCTCGCACCGCTCCGGGTTGATGTACATCCCGGCGGCCACGATGTCGAACTGCTGGGAGTTCAGACCCGGAATGAGGGAGCCGAACTCGGTGGGCACCGGCTGGACCCGGTCCACTCCCAGCCGTTTGAAGATGACCCTCGCCAACTCCGGCGCCTCGCCGGTCAGCTCGCCGTTCCTGTCGATGTAGCCGAAGGGGATCTCCCCGGCGATGCCGAGCCGGGCGACGCCCTGCGCACGCAGACGCTCCAGCAGCTCACCCCCTTCGGTGTCCGAGGCGGTGGCCACGCGTGAGCATCCGGTCGCCGCGAGCGCGCCGAGCGCCGCGACCCCCGCGAGCAGCGACCGGCGGGACGGCCCGGATATGCGATCACGCCCGACCGCGGGCGGCATTCTGTCTGGTGGTGAAGCCATGGCGGCGCGGCTACCCGAAGCGATGCGAGTTATTCCGGCCAATTTCGGCCCCGTTCGGCGGTCGGGCGGTCTTGACCCGCGCGGGACCATGGGGGACATGTCAGACCGATATCTCGAGATCTCCCTGGTCAAGCGAGGAGTCACCGGTACGGCCCGGCTGCTCGACGACCGGGCGCCGATCACCTGCGAAGCCGTCTGGAAATCTCTCCCGCTGTCCGGCGACGTCTACCACGCCAAGTACGCGCGCAACGAGATCTACGCCCTGTTCCCGCCCTTCGCGGACCGGGAGCCACCCCTGGAAAACCCCACAGTCACCCCCATCCCGGGCGACTTGTGCTATTTCACCTTCTCCGGTGCCGAGCTGGGCACCACGTCCTACGGCTACGACCGTGAGGTCCGCCCCGGCACCACCGTCGTGGACCTCGCCCTCTTCTACGAGCGCAACAACCTGCTGCTGAACGGGGACGTCGGCTGGGTCCCCGGCATCGTCTGGGGCCAGGTGGTGGAGGGCCTGGACGCCCTGGCCGACGCGTGCAACGACCTGTGGCGTACCGGAGCCGCCGGGGAGACGCTCAGCTTCCGGAGAGCGTGACCCCCGCCTCGTACAGCGCGTGCGCCGCCCGCAGCACCAGGTCGTCCCGGTGCCGCGCGGCCACCAGCTGCAGCCCGACCGGCAGCCCGTCCGCCAGACCCACCGGCACGCTGGCGGCGGGCTGCTGCGTCATGTTGAACGGGTAGGTGAACGGCGTCCACCCGGTCCAGCGCCGGTGCCCGGACCCCCGCGGCACCTCCGCGCCCGCCTCGAACGCCGTGACCGGCAGCGTCGGGGTGACCAGCAGGTCGTAGGTCTCGTGGAAGCGCCCCATCCGCCGGCCCAGGTCCATCCGGACGTCCACCGCGGCCAGATAGTCCAGCGCCGACAGCCGTCCCCCCGCCCGGACGATCTCCCGCAGCCCCGGGTCGAGCCGCTCCCGCTGCTCCCGGCCCAGGGCCTGGGTGACCCGCGCCGCGCCCGCGAACCACAGGGCGTGGAAGGCCTCCACCGGGTCGGCCAGGTCGGGGTCGGTCTCCTCGACGTACGCGCCGAGCCCCGCGAGCCGCTCCACCGCCCGCCGCACCACGGCCGCGACACCCGGGTCCACCCGTACCTGCCCGCCCAGCGACGGCGAGAACGCCACCCGCAGCCCGCGCACCCCGCCGCCCAGCGCCTCCGAGAACGGCCCCGGCGCCGGCGGAAGCCCCGACCAGTCGCGGGAGTCGGGCGCGGCGATCGCGTCCATCAGCAGCGCAGCGTCCGCCGCGTCCCGGGTCATAGGACCGACGTGCGCCAGCGTCCCGAACGCGCTCGCCGGATACAGCGGCACCCTCCCGTACGTCGGCTTCAGCGCGAAGATCCCGCAGAACGCCGCCGGGATACGGACGCTCCCGCCGCCGTCCGTGCCCAGCGCCAGCGGCCCCGCGCCCAGCGCCACGGCCGCCGCCGCGCCCCCGCTGGACCCGCCCGCCGTGCGCGTCGGATCGTGCGGGTTGCGGGTGACCCCGCTGAGCGGGGAGTCCGTCACGCCCTTCCAGCCGAACTCGGGCGTCGTCGTCTTGCCGAGGAACACCGCGCCCCGCTCCCGCAGCCGGGCCACCGACGGGGCGTCCTCGTCCCACCGCCCCACCGGGTCGATCGTCCGCGACCCCTTCAGGGTCGGCGCGCCGCGCAGCAGCAGGATGTCCTTCACCGTGACCGGCACCCCGTCCAGCGGCCCCAGCTGCTCACCCCGCCGCCACCGCTCCTCGGAGGCGGCCGCCCGCTCCAGGGCGTCGTCGGCGAGCAGCCGCACGAACGCGTTCACCTCGGGCTGGATCTCCTCGGCCCGGCGCAGCGCGGCGCGGGTCACCTCCACGGGGCCGAACTCGCCCTTGCGGTAACCGTCGGTGAGCCGGGTCGCGGTCAGTTCCGTGAGCTCGGACATCCACACTCCCTGGGAAGACGTCAGTGACCCGGTACATACCCGCGTCGCTTGTCGACCACGTTCCCCAGCGGTCCGCCCGCCTCCCACAGCTCGTACAACTCCACGAACTGCGCCGCCAGTTCGTCTCGCCAGCCGACCGTGTCGCCGCTCATGTGCGGCGAGACGACCACGCCCTCCAGCTCCCACAGCGGGCTGCCGTCGGCCAGCGGCTCGGCCGCGAACACGTCCAGCGCCGCGCCCGCGATCCACCGGTCGCGCACCGCCCGCACCAGCGCGTCCTCCAGCACCAGCTCGCCCCGGCCGACGTTGACGAAGTGCGCGGAGGGCTGCATCAGCCCGAACCGGCGGGCGTCGAACATCCCCCGTGTCTCCTCGGTCAGCGGCGCCGCGGCCACCACCCAGTCCGCGCGCGCCAGCAGCCGGTCCAGGTCCTCCGGGCCGTGCACCCCGTCCCGCGCCGCCCGGCCCACCAGCGCGGTCCTCACGCCCAGCGCCTCCAGCGTGCCGGCCACCGCCCGGCCGATCGGCCCGGACCCGACCACGCACGCCCGCGTCCCCGCCACCCGGCGCGTCTCCCGGTGCAGCCAGGTCCGCTCCCGCTGGAGCCGCAGCGTCCGCGGCAGGTCCTTGGCGAACGCGAGGACGAGACCGGCGACGTACTCGGCGATCGGTCCGTCGAAGACCCCGCGCGCGTTGGTGACCACCGTGTCGGACGCGGCGAGTTCAGGACAGAGCAGATGGTCCACCCCGGCGCTCGCCGTGTGCACCCAGCGTGGCCGGGGACCCTCGCCCGGCCACGCCCGGCGCACCGCGTGCGAGGTGAAGTCCCACACCAGCAGCACGTCCGCGTGCGGCAGCCGCTCGGCGAGCGTCGACTCGTCCGCGTGCTCGATCCGCACCCGCCCGGCGAGCCTGCCGAGGCGGGGGAGCGGTTCGGCGTCCAGGACGAGCAGCGTGGGCGTGGTCATGGGCCTCGTCTCCAGGTGGCTCGGTGCGGTCCGGCGGCCCCGGCGGGGGCCGGTGACGACGAGTTAACCGGGTGTTGACCGGGGGGTGACCCGAGTGGATTGACCCCGCCCCTACCCGAACCTACCGTCGTCGACACGGCTCTTTCCGCGTTCCTTCGTGTGCTCGTCTCCCAGCGTGAGGCCGGTGCCTGTCATGGACGTCTCCTTTCTCGGCGGCCCGAGCCCGCAGCGCGGGCTCGGGGTGGTGGCCCCCTTCGACTTCGCGCTGGACCGGGAGCTGTGGCGCTGGATCCCTGACGGTGTCTCCCTGCACGTGACGCGTACCCCGTACGTGCCGGTCGAGGTCAGTCTGGACCTGGCCCGGCTGATCAGCGAGCACGAGACGCTGGGCGACGCGGTGCGCACCCTCACCGCCGTCGCGCCGGAGGTCGTCGCCTACGCGTGCACCTCCGGCAGCTTCGTGGGCGGGATCGTCGGCGAACGCGCCATGTGCGAGGCGATGAGCCGGGCCGGCGCGGTCCCCGCGATCACCACCTCGGGCGCGCTGCTCGAAGCGCTGGTGGAGCTGGACGTGCGCCGGGTCGCCCTGGTCACCCCGTACACGGTGTCGGTCACCCGGGCGCTGGAGCACTACGTGGCGCGCGCGGGCGTCACCGTCACCGGCTGCGCGTACATGGGGCTGACCCGGCACATCTGGAAGGTCACCTACCGCGAGGTGGTGGACATGGCCCGGCAGGCGGTCCGCGACCGGCCCGGGACGGCCGACGCGCTGTTCCTCTCCTGCACCAACCTGCCGACGTACGACGTGATCCCGCAGCTGGAGGCGGAACTGCGCATACCGGTCATCTCGGCCAACCAGGTGACCATGTGGGCGGCGCTGCGCCGATTGGGTACCCGAGCGGTGGGACCGTATCAGGCGCTGATCGACGCGTCCGCACGCCCCGGGGCCGTCACGCCGGGCCAGGCGCCGACCGTACTGCCCGGCCAGGCGGCGCCCGGTCCGGTGCTGCCGGACGCACCAGGAGAGAAGCAGCAGGAAGGTTGGACATGACCGCACTGGGATTCCTCTACCCCGGCCACTCCGCGGAGGACGACTATCCGCGCATCGAGCAGTTGCTGGGCAGCGACGTGCGCGTGGACCTGGTGCACACCGACATCGGTGAGGACGCGCACCGGGTGGACGCGCTGCGCGAGATGGGCTCGCCCGAGCGGCTGGCGGACGGCCTGGCGGAGCTGCGGCTGTCCGGCGCCGAGGCCGTGGTGTGGGCGTGCACCAGCGGCAGCTTCGTGCACGGCTGGGACGGCGCCCACGAGCAGGTGCGAGGCCTCGCCCGCGCCGCGGGCATGCCCGCCTCCTCCACCTCCTTCGCCTTCGTGCACGCGATCCAGGAGATCGAGGCACGCCGGGTCGCCGTCGGCGCGACCTACCCCGACGACGTCGCCCAGCTGTTCGCCGGCTTCCTGCGGGCCGGGGGAGCGGAGGTCACCGGGGTGCGCAGCTCCGGGATCGTCACGGCGGCCGAGGTCGGCACCTGGGGCGAGCGGGAGCTGTTCGCGCTGGCCCGCGCGGCCGACTCCCCGGACGCGGAGGCGCTGCTCCTGCCGGACACCGCCCTGCACACCGTCGCCCACATCCCCGCCCTCGAGAAGGATCTGGGCAAGCCGGTGCTCACCGCCAACCAGGTCACCGTCTGGGAGTGCCTGCGCCTCGCCGACCGCCGTGTCAACGCGCCCGAACTGGGCGCCCTGTTCACGCGGGAGCCGGTCGTCCAGGCGTGACGGGGGCCGCCGGTCCGGCACGGACGTGAGGAACACACGTGAGGAACACCACCTTCGCCGGCGTGCGCCCTTCCACGCGCCCGGAGCGCGTCCCCGTCGCCGTCTTTGTGCGCCCCGCGAGCTGGGTAGTCACCGGTCGGCGCGCCCGCACGGCCGGGGCCGGCCGGTCCCCGCGGGCCGGACGCCCACTTGCGGGGGCGCGGGACAATGGACGGTGGCCCTCCGGCACCCGGGGGCCACCGCGACGTACGAAGGAGAAGTCATGGCGGAGCACACGCCGCGCCCGGACCAGCCGCGGCTACGCCCCGCGCCCCTGCTGTTCGAGCCCGCGCAGGCGGCCTCGGATCCCGAGCACTTCTTCGACCTGGAGTCGATCGAGGATCCGCGCGCGCTGCTGGAGCGGGCCACGGAGCTGACGCTCGCGTTCCGGGCCGCCGCGGACCGGGCGACGGAGTTCCAGGCGATCGCGGCGGCCCAGCTCGCCGACCCCCGGCGCTTCGACCGGCTGTCGACGGCGGACATCGCCGAGCGCGCCGAGTGGACCGAGGACTACGCGAAGAAGATGGTCGAGTTCGGCCGCGACCTGATGCGCGGCGGCGAGGGCCCGGGGCACGTCGACCCCGTGTGAGTCGCGCCGGCCCCCGGCCGTCCGGCCCGTCGAACGGGTGTGGCATATGCCGGGTGACAGGGTACGCGCCCGGCCGGGTTCCCGTCCCGAATTCCGGCAACTCTGCGGAACCGTTCCCTCACGGCACGTAGAAATATCTGCATGAGCAGCACACCGAATGTCTCCGACGTCAGCGGTGTCACCCCGGACGGAGCCGCCTGGCTCGCCTCGGCCGGCCCCGCCCCGTGCGGCGCCCGCACCCTCTGGGGCGAGCGGCCGGACGCCCCGGTGGTCCTGCCCTGCGGCGTCGTCTTCGACGTGGTGAGCGTGCCCGCGATCTTCGGGCGCCGGATGCTGGACCGCCTGTGGGAGGAGGGGCCGGGCTCGGGTCCCGTCGCGGAGTACCGGGGCCGGCTGCTGCTGTTCGGCGCCGTGGGTACCGCCCAGCGACTGCCCGCCCTGCTGAGGTGGGAGGAGTGGGGCGCCCACGGCAGCCGCACGGACGGCGTCCCGCCCCTGCTGTGCCACGGCGCCGGCGACGCGGTGACCGTCCCCGCCCCGGCCGGACCCGCACGCCCCGACGCGGGATCCCCGGCCCGCTGGCTGGTCGCCCCCGACAGCCGGAGCCCCTGGCTGCCGGGCCCGGAGGTGCTGCTCTGGGCGGCGGTGCGGGCGGCCCGTGCGGCCGTGCGGATATCGATTTTTCCTCCCGCCGATCGTGATGCTAATGTCTACGACGTCAGCAGGCGCCGCTAGCTCAGTTGGTTAGAGCAGCTGACTCTTAATCAGCGGGTCCGGGGTTCGAGTCCCTGGCGGCGCACGACACGAGAAGCCCCTCGCGCAAGCGAGGGGCTTTTTCGCGTCCGCGGGACCTGCGGGCGCGCGGCGCGCGTCACGCCGTTCCGCGGGTGACCCCGCGCGCCCGCCGCCTCGCGGCCCGCGATCCGGGGGCCGGCGGCGTCCGCCGCATACGGACGGCGAAGTGGCCCCACCCGTCAGGTCTGGCGCCGGGTGTCACGCGGCGCGTGATGCCGTGAGTGGGGCGTCCGCCACACGTGGAGGGTGAAGTGTTTCCCCCCCCACGGCGCGCGAGCGCCTGCGTTGCCGACTCGGCGGCATGTCGGCTTCGGCTGTCGGTGCGGAGGGTGTCAGGGCGCGGCCGGTGCGAGGTTCGCGCGCCGGATGCGGTGCTCGGGGTGGGGGTGTCGTGCGTTGCGGCCTTTCGTGGCGCGGTGCCTTTCCGGCCCGCGTCGGATGCGGAGGGTGTCAGGGCGTGGCCGGTGCGAGGATCGTGCGTCGGACGCGGTGCCGGGGTGCGGGGTGTCGTGCGTTCCGGCCTTTCGTGGCGCGGTGCCTTTCCGCCCCGCGACGGATGCGGAGGGTGTCAGGGCGTGGCCGGGCCGAGGCACGCGCGTCGGACGCGGTGCCGGGGTGGGGGGTGTCGTGCGTCCGGCCCTTCGTGGCGCCGTGCCCGACCGCCCCGCGACGGATGCTGCGGGTCGGCAGCCGGGTGGGCGTGTGCCGTCGCACGGGGCGGCTCGGGCCTCAGGACGCCACGCGGGTCGCCCGGTCGCCTGTGGTGATCTTCACCGTCCACGCGCCGGACGGCGTGCGGCCCTCCACGTCGACGCGGACCGACTCGCCGGGGACCGTGAAGCTCTCGCCCAGGGCGACCGGTGCGTCCGCCAGCGGCGGATAGACCGAGTCCTCCCAGCACGCCTCGGTGCGCGGGTGGGCGTCGATCACCTCGATTGGACCGCGCCCCGAGCGGGTGCCGCTGGACACCCGGTAGACCAGCACACCCGACCGGCACACCGCGCGGTCGTTGCCGAACGGGCCGCGCACCTCGAAGGCCAGGGCCGTGTCCGAGCCCGTGCGCACCACCGCCAGCTTGGTGCCGCGCCCCAGCCCGAACGACGGCGCACCCGCCGCGCCCGTCACCGGCGTGCCCGGACCCGCCCCCAGCGGCTCCAGCGTCAGCCGGACCGGACCGCCCTCCTGCACGCACCGCACCTGCCGCGGCTCAAGCCAGCCCAGCTTCCACTTGTGCCAGCCGAACAGGTCCGGTGCGAGCGCGAACTGGCTGCCCATCAGATCCCAGTCCCCGACATGGGTGTCCCAGTCGCCCTTGCCGTCCACCGGCCGGTGGTACAGATCCGGCAGGTCGAAGACGTGCCCCGTCTCGTGCGCGAGCACCAGCCGGTCCGGAGGATGGTTCTCGAAGACGGTGACGACCCGCCGGATGTCCACGCCGTCAGACCGCATCGGCCGGTCCAGGTTGACCACCTTCGTGGCGTCCGAGTCCACCCCCGGCGCGTCCGGGTCGGCGACGAAGTACACGATGTCGTAGGCCGAGTAGTCGACGTGCGGATCGGACGCGGCGAGCGCGTCCCGCAGATACGCCGCTCGGTGCGCCACCGTCCAGTCGCGCTGTATGGCGTACGCCGTCGAGGGGCGCGGCATGCGGATCCACCGCTTCACCGGGTGGGCCCGCAGGTCGAACTTCCCGTAGGAGGACCGCTCGAAGAATCGGTTCGTCATCGGGAAGTGGTCGGCGGCCAGCTCGTCCGGCGAGGTCAGCGGGTGCGAGTCGGGGAACGACAGGAACACCATCACCGCGTCCAGCCGGCTGGCCGGACGCGGGTACGCCGCGTTCCAGGTGTCCAGGCCCTCCGAGTGGTGGGCGTCGGTCCGGGTCAGCACGCACGGCTCCGCCGAGAACGGCTCGGGACCGGACGGCACGCTCACCAAGGACGTCGCCGCGAGCGCCGACATCGTCGTGCACATCGCCGCCGTGGTCCGCAGCCGGGGCCGGACACCCGAACGGCCCAGCCGCTGTCGCAGCGCCTCACGACCGAGTCCTCTCGGGGTGAGCTGACGCCGCACAGGGACCTCCGGGAGACGGTTCGCGGGACACCGCACCCAGAGTGGGATGATTTGTAGTACTACGCCCTGTTCAACTGCACCGGTCGGGTGAGAACAGCGGCGGAACGGGCGGGACCGCGCGCACTTCGCACCGCCCGCACTCACGGAACGTCACAACTGGTCGGGGCCTCGGCAGAAGCCGTCCGCACCGGTGCAGAAACGATCGGGCGGAGATGCGGAACCGGCCGGAAGGCCGGACAGTGGCTGGAGCGGCCCGACGCGGGCCTCTATGATCGGCACACTTTCCGGATGCGGAAGGTGTTTCCCTGCCCGACAGCGAGCGAGTGCACTGCGGGAGCGAGTGGTGAGCGGAACGTCCGAAGGGCCGACGCCCGCGACTGAGCTCAATCGATCGGTCGTCACGGAGAGTGAGATTCTGGCGTCCCCCGGTGCCGAGTTCGCCGAGCCCGCCGAGTTCGCCGAGTTCGCCGAGCCGGTGGAGCCGGTGGAGCCGGGCGAACCGGCCGGCTCCGCCTCCTCGCGGTCGCCCGCGCCCCCGTCCTACCGTTCCGTCTTCACCGCCGCCCCGCTCGCCATGGCCGTCGTCGACCGCGAAGGCATGGTCACCGGCGCCAACTCCGCCCTCGCCGACCTGCTGGGCCGTGACCAGGAGACCCTCACCGGCGCCGTCGCCGCCGACCTGGTCGACCTCGCCTCCGACGCCCGCACCTGGCACGCCTACCGCGAACTGCTGCGCGGCCGACGCGCCCGGCTGCGCTGCACCCGCCGGCTGAAACACCCCGAGGGACACGCCCTGTGGGTGCGGGTCACCGTCGCCCCGCTGCCCCCCGGCGACGGCGGCGTCCTCGTCTCCGTCGCCGACATCAGCGACCACCGCGCCCTCCAGGCCCGGCTGCGCCACCTCCGTATGCACGACCCGGTGACCCGGCTGCCCAACCGCACCCTGTTCCTCGAACGCCTGACCACCGCCCTGGAGGCGGAGTCGTACGCGGAGAGCGGCACCGGCCGGATCGGGCTCTGCTACCTCGACCTGGACGGCTTCAAGGCCGTCAACGACACCCTCGGCCACCGCGTCGGCGACCAGCTGCTCGCCGCCGTCGCCGACCGGCTCACCCGGTGCGCGCAGGACGCGGGCCGGGCCCGGGCCGGGATCCCGCTGGTCGCCCGGCTCGGCGGCGACGAGTTCGCCCTGCTCGTGGAGGACTCCACCGGCACCGACCAGCTCGCCGACCTCGCCGAGTCGCTGCTCGCCGCGATCCAGGAGCCGTTCGACCTGTCCGGCCGCCGCCTGAAGGTGTCCGCCTCCATCGGCGTGGTCGAGCGGCACGCCGCCGGGACCACCCCCACCGCGCTGATGCAGGCCGCCGACACCACGCTGTACTGGGCGAAGGCCGACGGCAAGGCCCGCTGGACGCTGTTCGACCCCGAACGCAACGCCACCCGCGTCACCCGGCAGGCCCTCGCCTCCTCCCTCCGCCCGGCCATCGACCGCGGCGAGTTCGCCCTGGAGTACCAGCCGCTGGTGGGCATGGACGACGACCGGGTGCACGGTGTGGAGGCCCTGATCCGCTGGCACCACCCCCGCTTCGGCACGCTCACGCCGAATCGGTTCATCTCCCTGGCGGAGGAGGACGGTTCGATCGTGCCGCTCGGCCGCTGGGTGCTGCGCACCGCCTGCCGACAGGCGCGCGACTGGCAGATCCAGTACCCGGACGAGCCGCCGATCTTCGTCAGCGTGAACGTGGCGGTCCGTCAGGTCTGGGACTCCGACCTGGTCGCGGACGTCGCCGACACCCTGAAGGAGACCGGGCTGCCCCCGCACCTGCTCCAGCTGGAGCTGACCGAGTCCGCGGTGATGGGCTCCTCGGGCCGGCCCCTCCAGGCGCTCAAGGCACTCAGCGACATGGGCGTGCGCATCGCCATCGACGACTTCGGCACCGGCTACTCCAACCTCGCCTACCTCAGCAGACTGCCGGTGTCGGTCCTGAAGCTCGACGGCTCCTTCGTGCGCGGCTTCCAGATCGAGGACCGCGCCGCCAAGGCCAGCCCGGCGGACGAGGTCATCGTCGAGGCGATGGTGCAACTCGCCCACCGGCTGGGGCTGACCGTCACCGCGGAGTGCGTGGAGACCTCCGCGCAGGCCACCCGGCTGCGCAGGATCGGCTGCGACACCGGCCAGGGCTGGCTGTACTCACGGCCCGTCCCGGCCGACCGCATCTCCGAACTGCTCGGCACACCCGGGGTTCAGGCGGGCGTCGGCAACCCGTAGGCGTCGGCGATCAGTTCGTACGACCGCACCCGGACGTCACCGCCGTGCGCGTTCGCCGTGAGCATCAGCTCGTCGGCGCCGGTGCGCTTCTGCAGGTCGTCCAGGCCGGCCCGGACCTCGTCCGCCGTGCCGTGGACGACGTTGGCGTTCCAGGACTCCACGAACTCCCGCTCCATCGGGCTGAAGTCGTACGCCTCCGCCTCCTCGGGCGTCGGCACGAGCCCCGGGCGTCCGGTGCGCAGCCGCACCATGTTCAGCGCGGCGGCCAGCACCTGGCGGCGCGCCTCCTTCTCGTCGTCGGCGGCGAGCGCGGCGACCCCGATCAGCGCGTAGGGGGCGTCGAGCACCTCGCTCGGCCGGAAGCTCTCCCGGTACAGGTCGAGCGCCGGGACCGTGTTCTGCGCGGAGAAGTGGTGGGCGAAGGCGAACGGCAGACCGAGCATGCCGGCCAGCCGGGCGCTGAACCCGGAGGAGCCGAGCAGCCACACCGGCGGCCGGTGCGGGGACTGCACCCCGCCCGGCGATGAGGCCTGCACCGGTCCGGGCACGGCGTGGATCCGCCGGTACGGGTGCCCGTCGGGGAAGTCGTCGTCCAGGAAGCGGGTCAGCTCGGCGAGCTGCTGCGGGAAGTCGTCGGCGCCCTCGTTCAGCCGGTCGGTGCGGCGCAGGGCGGCGGCGGTCGCGCCGTCGGTGCCGGGCGCCCGCCCGAGCCCCAGGTCGATCCGCCCCGGCGCCATGGCCTCCAGCGTGCCGAACTGCTCGGCGATCACGAGGGGGGCGTGGTTGGGCAGCATCACCCCGCCCGACCCGAGCCGGATCCGCCCCGTGTACGCGGCCAGGTGCGCGAGGATCACCGCCGGCGAGGAGGAGGCCACGCCCGGCATGGAGTGGTGCTCGGCCACCCAGTACCGGTGGTACCCGCGCGCCTCGGTGAGCTTCGCCAGCTCGACGCTGGTCCGCAGGGCGTCGGTCGCGGTCCTCCCGGCCCCCACCGTCACCAGGTCCAGCACGGAGAGGGGCACGGGGGCGGTGCCGTGTGCCGTGCCCCTGATCTCGTCGCCTGCGGTCACGTGGGTGCCTCCTGTCGGACGTCCTCGCACTCGGTGCATGTGCGGTGGGGGGAACAGGGGGTGGTCCCCGGTTATTCCCCCCGGCCGGGGGTGTGTCGTATGCGTGCTCGACCGCTCTGGGGCACGTACGTCCAGTGCGAACCGGGGCAGGACGTGAACTACGGCCGGACCGCAGGCGAGGGCCGACCAAGTGGCCGACCCTTCACGCACGTCGCGTGGGCTCGCCGAGGGCGGTGGCCTGCACCACACCTGCGGGGGTGAACCTCTGCCGATCCGGCTGCCCCAGGCCGCAGGGTCGTCCTACACTGCTGGCGTGACCGCTGCATACGACTACGAGGACATGCACCACCTGGTGGACCGGCTCACCCCGACCCAGGTGCGACGCCTGCGCCTGCTCGTCACCCAGGACGAGGAACTGTCCCAGGTCGCCCAGTCACTGCCGGCGGTCGACGCGAACGAGGGCGAGGAGTCGGTTCCGGCCGGGCTGCTGGCCCTGATCGGCAGCGTGAGCGGCCCAGAGGATCTGGCTGAACGGCACGACGACTACATCCGCGAGCGGATGCGCGAGCGCTTCGGCGACATGGCGTGATCGCCACGGTCCTGGACACCGGACCCTTGGCTGCAGCGTTCAACGCGGCCGACAGGCGCCACCCGGAGTGCGCCTCCCTGCTGACGTCGCTGACCGGCCGCCGTCTGCTGCCCAGCCCGGTCATGACCGAAGTCTGCTGGCTGCTGGAGCGCTGGCCGCAGGTCGAAGCGGCGTTCCTCGCCGAGGTCGCACGGGGAACATTCGAGCTGGTCCACCTCACTCCCACCGACCTGACACGCATGGGTGAGCTGGTGCTCCAGTACGCCGACTTCCCGCTCGGCGGGGTCGACGCCTCGGTCCTCGCGGTGGCCGAGCGCTTCGGCGTGGAACGGGTAGCCACCCTCGACCGGCGGCACTTCAGCGTCGTCAAGCCCGCCCACGTCCCCGCGCTGACACTCCTGCCGTAGCCCCTCAAGTTGGGCTACACCTCTGACGAGCAGCGCTGACGGCAACAAGCACCGACGCTTCTTGAATCATTTACGGAGGAGTTGTGGAGCCCCGTCGGAGCTTCTTCTGGTGCGGCTCATAGGGCGCTTTACGGCAACGTCAGCGGACGCGACTTTCTTGGTGCGAGCACCGTCTGCCCCGCACCGGATCAACCGGCCGTCCAGATCCACTGCGCCGCCCGGCGTCGTGTGCTTCCGCCCGACGAGTGTGCTGCGGAACGCCACGCCCCGTCATCGGCGCGACGGTCTACGGGGACTACGACTGCGGTCGCCGTCAGCCGCTCCCTACGGCCGCCACCGCACCCTGTGCTCCGCCAGATGCGACAGCACCGCGTGGTTCGCCTCCCAGCCGTCCGGGAACTTCACCAGCGTCCCCAGCTGGACCGGTTCCGTGGACGGGTAGTCGTCCAGGAGGTCCGTCACGCCCTCTCGGCAGACGACGATGCACGCGTGGCGGTGGCGGGAGGCGAGGACGCAGAGGCGGCCCGTCTCCAGGTGGAACGCCGTCGCGTCGGGGCGGCCGGACAGCGGGTGGAGGACGACCGTCACGTCGTACTCACGCCCCTGGAGCCGGTTCGCCGTGTCGACGGTCACGTCGCTCACAGCCAGGTCCGCCAGCGCCGCCCGCACCGCCGCCGCCTGGTCGCGGTGGGCTGTGCCGACCGCGACGCGGTCCGCGGTGAGCGGGGTCGGGTCGGGGGAGCGCTCGGAGACCGCCGCGCCGCCCCGGTCCAGCAGCCGGCGGACCACCTGGGCGACCGCCCCCACCGCCTCCGGGTCGGTGCGCGGGGTGTGACGGGCGGGCAGCTCCAGCAGGCCCCAGCCGGACTCCGCCGCCTCGTCGATCACCCGGTCCGGGCCCGAGCCGTCCGACGGGACGGCCAGGGTCAGGGCGCGGTCGCCGTGGTCCGTGCCGCTGCGGAACGGCGTGAACGGGTAGAACGCGTCGGACACCAGCGGCGCCGCCGAGGCGGGCAGCCGCCAGGACACCGGCAGACGGTGCTGCGGCAGGTCGGGGTTGTGCGCGAGCAGCGTGGTCACCGCCGAGCCCGACGGGTCGTACGACAGGCCCGCCCACTGCTCGGCGCCCACGATCGAGAACGGGTCCAGCTGCCCCGGGTCGCCCACGAACAGCGCCCGCTCGAACAGCCCGGCCACCGCGAGCAGCGCGTCCGAGCGCATCTGGTACGCCTCGTCGACGATCGCGTGCCGCCACGGCTCCACGTTCTTCACGTGCGCCCACTTCGCCGCCGTCGACAGCACCACCGGCAGCCCGGCGAGGTCCGCCGCCTTCGCCGACGTGCGCACCTGCTCCAGGCCGTCCAGCGCCCTGTCGTACGGGTCGGTGTCGCTGCTGTGCAGGCGGCCCACCGGCAGGTCGGGGTTCTTCTCGGCGAGGCGGAGGACGAGGTCGTCGACCTGCGCGTTCGTCTGTGCCACCACCATCAGCGGGCGGCCCGCCTCGGCCAGCTCCAGCGCCGCGCGCACCACCAGCGTGGACTTGCCGGCGCCGGGCGGGGAGTCGACGACGACACCGCGCGCGGGGCCGTGCAGTGTGTCGTGGAGGATCGCGTCCGTGGCGCGGGCGGCCGCGGAGCCGGGGTCGAACGCCGTCTCCTCGACGGGGGCGGTCACAGCACGTCCTCCTCGGTCACCGGGTCGGCGGGCTCGGGGGCGGGGTCCTCGCCGGGCGGCCCGCCGTGGGTCCACGGCGTCTCCTCCGGGTCGGGCAGCTTCGCGCCGCCGCGCGGCTCGTGCTCGAAGAGCGTGAAGCACAGCCGGTCGCCCTTCTCCGGCACCGAACCGGGCTCCGGCTCCTTGCCCCGCCCCATCTTGTCCATGATCCGCAGCACCAGCAGACCGTCGTCGGGGCCCGCCGCGTATTCCACGAACTCCGCCGTCTGCGGCTTCCCGCCCAGCGAGCGGTACGCCTTCACACGCTCGCCCAGGTGCGGCCGGTCGTCCGTGCGGACCGTGACCAGCGGCCGCGGGCTCGGCCGCTTGCTCTCGCTGTACGCCATCACCACGTCGACGACCTCCCCGGCGAACGCCTCACCCGACAGCCGCCGGGCCGCCATCGCCAGCGGGTCGTCGAGCGCCTCCTGCGCCTCCAGCCGTGCCTGCTCCCGCTCGCGGGCCGCCAGCTTGTTCGCCGCCGTCACCGCGTCGTCGCGGCGCGGCTGCGGCGGCTCGCCGGCCGCCACCCGGTCACGGTGGGCGGTGAACGACCACCGGTCGCGCGTCCGGCGCTCCTCCACGCGCGCGCCCTCCGGCAGCTCCCGCAGCAGGTCCAGGCCGCGCCACACCGCGTCCCAGGTGGGCCGCGTACGGCTCTCCACCAGGGCGCGGATCTCCCGCTCGGCGGCGGTCAGCGCGCCCAGCCGGTCGTCGGCCTCCACGCCGTCCTCGGCGGCGGCGAGCGCCGTACGCGCGCGGTCGTAGCGCTCGATGGCGGGGGCGAGCAGCTTGTTGTCGAACGCCGGGTCGGTGGCCGGGCCTGCGGGCGGGCAGATCAGCTGCCCGTCGTCGTCCCGCGCCAGCTCCGCCTCCTCGGCGGCCTCCGCTCCGGAGCGGCCCTCGGGCGGGTCGATCCAGGCGAGGAGCGCCCCCAGGTGCTGGTCCTCCAGCGTGGACTGGCCGGTCGCCCAATGCCGTCCCAGCACGTCCGTCATCGCGAGCAGCAGACAGGATCCCGGCACCCGGGCCCGCTCCCCGAAGTGCGTCAGCCACCGGCCGAGCAGCGGCACCCTGGGCGGCGCCGGGAACGGCGTCTCCGGGTCCTGCTCCGCGGTGCGCCGGAACCGCATGGACCGGCCGAGGAGTCGCACCAGGTCGACGCCGGCCCGGCTGGGCACGAGCATCTGCGGCGCGTCCGCGCACAGCTCGACCTCGACCTTGACCCGCTTGCCCGTCTCCGGGTCGGTCTCCGAGCGCTCGGCGGCCTCCACGGCGTCCGCGAACCCGTCCACGTAGGGCAGGACGACGTCCGCGAGCTCGGCGAGGAACGCGAACCGCAGCTCGCGGTCGCGCGGCTGCGGTACCACCAGCAGCCGCGGCGCGTCCCGGTCGGTGCCCACCAGCGCGCCGAGCGGGGCGCCCGCCTCACCGGCGGTGATGAGCGGCACGAACACCAGCGGCCGCTCGGACAGATGCCGGTGCCGGACGGTCGCGGCGGGCTGCGCGCGGCCCGTGTCGACCGCTTCGAGCCGGGCGAGGGTGGAGATCAGCGACATCCGGCCACCTCCCGCGCCCCCTCGGCGGCCGACGCGAGCGCCTCCGCGCGCAGGGCGGCGGCCCGGCGCAGCGCGGCCACCGCCGGATCGTCGGGGTCGCCCGCCTCGCCGCGGGCCGCCGCCAGCACGTCCCCGACCGTGGTCAGGCCGCCCAGCTCCGCCCGCACCGGGCGGCCCAGGGAGGTCACGGCGCCGGCCGTGCGGGAGCGGTCACGGCAGTGGAAGGCCAGCTCGCACGCGGACAGGCACTCGGGCGCGTACGTCGCCGGGACGGACTCCACGGACCACTCGAGCTGCTCGGGCGGCAGCTCCGGGGCGAAGCACACACCCTCGGGCAGCGTCCCGGCGATCTCCTCGATGCGGGTGAGCCGGGCCAGCTGGCGCGAGGTCACCGCGCGCTGCTTGCGTACGTCCACGGCGGAGGCGGTGGGCAGGTTGGAGAAGTCCTTCGGGCACACCAGCAGCACACGGTGGCGCACCCGGGGTGGCGGGTCGAGCCGCTCGGCGACCCGCTCCAGCGCCAGCACGTACACCGCGGCCTGGCGGGCGGCCGCGCCGACCTTCGCCGGATCGGCGGCCCCGTCCAGCATGGGGAACGACTTGATCTCGACGACCGTCCAGCTGCCGTCCGGGTGGACCACGACCGCGTCCGGCTCCAGGAACGCGGGGGAGCCCGCCACGTCGAGGGCCAGCATCGGGTGGTCGAGGAGAGTCCAGGCGCCCCGCTCCGCGGCGGCCTCGCGCAGCGCTTCCTCCGTGCGCCGCGTGCGGCCCTCGGAGTCCTGTGCGCCAAGATCCGGCAGACGCGCGCCCATGGGCGGCTCGGCCGTACGGTCCAGTTTCTCGGCGGCGAGGCGCAGCAGCTCCGTGCCGCCGTCGGCCTTGACCTTCGCCTCGAAGGCGTTGCCCCGGACGAAGGCGAACTGCGACTGGCCGAAGACCGAGGGCGAGCCCAGCGAGCTCGCCAGCTTCGCCTTGTCCACCCCGGCGCCGTCGAGGATCGCACGCCGTCTGCAGCCCGGGTTGGCGGCGAGGGCGGCCAGGGCACGGGCGTCCAGCGCCCTGGGCTTCACCTCGGGACCGCGCAGCTCAGCGAGCCGGTGCCGGAGCCCCTTCTCCGGCGTCCGTGGGGGAGGCACCCGGTTCGGCTCCGTACCGCGACTCGGGCTGCCGCTGCCGTGGAATTCGCTCACCCGCGGAAGTCTGGCATCCGTCACTGACAATCACGGCATCCGTGCCGGACGAGACCGCGGGGACGGCCGTCGCACCGCTGCGGATCCGGGCCTTGACCATGTCCGCGTACCGCATCACATGGGGGGCCAGCAGGTAGCCCGCGCCCATCACGGCGGCGCCCGCGAGCGCGTCGAGGAAGTAGTGGTTGGCGGTGCCCATCACCACGATCGTGGTGACCAGCGGGTAGACGACCGCGGCCGTCCTGGCCCAGCGTCCGCGCCCGTACTTCCAGAGGATCACCCCGCACCACAGGGCCCATCCGACGTGCAGGCTGGGCATCGCCGCGTACTGGTTGGTCATGCCGCCGAGGCCGCGCGGGGCGCTCGCCTCGCCGCCCCACCAGCCCCACGAGCTGTAGTAGGCCATCGTGTCGACGAAGCCGTGGCTGGGGTCGAGCAGCCGGGGCGGGCAGGTGGGCAGCAGGGTGAAACCGATCAGGCCGATGAACGTCGACGTCATCAGCCAGGTCCTGGCCGCCCGGTAGCGCACGGCGCGGGAGCGGAACAGCCACACGAGGAGCGCGGGGGTGACCAGGTAGTGCAGGGAGGCGTACCAGAAGTCGGCGGGTATGCCGATCCACGGTTCGCGGGTGAACAGGCGGTTCAGCGGGTGCTCGGCGTTGAGATACAACGCCTTCTCTATGCGCAGCAGCGCCAGGCCGTGATCCACGGCGTCGGAGACGTCGCCGCGGACGACGAGGCGTCCCGCGGAGTAGCAGGCGTACACGAGGAGGATGAGCGGCAGCTCCGTCCACCAGCGCATCCGGGTCGCCGGGACCGCCTCGGTGCCCGGTGTCTCGGCGTGCGGCATCCGATCGCTCCCCCTTCGTCCTCGCGCTGTCCTGGTCGGCGGCCAGCCACTCTACGGTGTGTGCGCGTCTTCCCGCGTACACGGTCCTGGAACCGGGAAGACGTCTGGATCGCCCCCTGGGTTGCCCCCGACCAGGGTGAGCGATGATGGACGGGTCCCGCCTGTGAATTCCCGGAAGGTTCCCCATGGCTCCGCGCATCCTGCTGGCCCGGCACGGACAGACCGCGTGGTCGTTGTCCGGAAAGCACACCGGCAGGACCGACGTGCCGTTGCTGGAGGAGGGCCGCCAGGGGGCGAAGCTGCTCGGCGAGCGCCTGCACCGGCAGCCGTACGGCGGGCTGCCGGACGTCGAGGTGCGCACCAGCCCGCTGTCCCGCGCGCGGGAGACCTGCGAGCTGGCCGGTTTCGGCGACCGCGCCCGGCACTGGGACGCGCTCCTGGAGTGGGACTACGGCGCCTACGAGGGCATGACCCCGGCGGAGATCCAGGCGGTGCGCCCGGGCTGGCTCATCTGGCGGGACGGCGTCCCGGAGGGCGAGACGCTCGCGGAGGTGACGGCCCGCGCGGACGAGGTGGTCGCCTGGGCGCGCTCCGCCGACCGTGACGTGCTCGTCTTCGCCCACGGGCACATCCTGCGCTCGATCGGCGCCCGCTGGCTGGGCCTGCCGCTGGACTTCGCGGCCCGTATCCGCCTCCACCCGACGTCCCTGTCGGTCCTGGGGTGGGCGTACGGCGAGCCGGCCCTGGAGAGCTGGAACGACGTGGGGCACCTCGTCCCCTGACGGTGCGCCCACGCGGGACGGTGCGCCCACGCGCGCGTGACGCGCATCTCCTCGCGCGCGTCAGGCGCGTGACGCGGGGGCGCCCGTGGTGAGCAGCGACTCGACGCCGCTCAGGAAGGTCTCGCAGACCAGCTCGGGGTCGAAGAGGCAGCCCGCCGCCATCGCGCCGTCCCTGAGCATCACGAAGTGCCGTCCCGTCGCGTCGGCGGGTTCGAGCCCCGCGCGGCCGAGCAGCCCGGTGACGGTCTCCAGGAACCACTGCCGGTGCGCCAGCACGGCCCGGTGCACCGGGTGGTCCGGGTCGGGATACTCCGCCACCGCGTTGAGGAACGCGCAGCCGCGGAAGCCGGGGGAGCGGATGCCGTCGGCGATGGCCCGCGCGACCGCCCGTACGTCGTCCTCCGGCGAGGCGTCCGGCGACAGCGCGCCGGTGATCTGCGCCCGTATGCCCTGGTCCGCCTGGTCGAGGTAGGCGAGGACCAGCTCCTCCTTGCCGGTGAAGTGCCGGTACAGCGTGGCCCGGGTGACCTGGGCCTCCTCGATGACCCGGTCGACGCCCACGGAGTGGATCCCCTCGGCGTAGAAGATCTTCGTCGCTGTTCCGAGCAGCCTGGTCCGCGCCTCGGACGGCTTGCCGCTTCGTGTGCCCCGGCTCATGGGTGCGAGCGTACCAAAGGCGTGAGGGAGAACGTTCGGTCTTGACGGGCGGGCGGCGTTGGTCTTCAATCGAGGGAGACCGAACGTTCTCCATCACCTGCTTCGCCCATCGAGAGGCACTCCCGTGGACACCCTCGTCACCACCGCCCCGGCACCCGCACGCACCGCCGCTCCCGCGGCCCTGCGCCGGCTCTACTTCGTGCGCTTCGCCTTCGCCGCCGTCTGGGCCGCCCTGCTGTTCGCCACCGCCGACACCCTCGGTCCGCTCAGCGCGACGCTCCTCGTGATCTATCCGCTGTTCGACGTCGCCTGTGCCGTCGTCGACGTACGCTCCGCCGCCACGGACGGCGGTCCCGTACGGCACCTGTACCTGAACATCGCGCTCAGCGCCGCCACCGCCGTCGGCCTCGCCCTCGCCGCGACCTCCGGCATCCCGGCGGTGCTGCGGGTCTGGGGCGCCTGGGCGGTCACCGCCGGCCTGGTCCAGCTCGTGGTGGGCGTCGCCCGGCGCCGTATGGGCGGGCAGTGGGCGATGATCGCGAGCGGCGGCATCTCCACCTTCGCCGGTGTGTCCTTCGCCGCGCAGGCGGGCGGCGCCGACGCCTCCCTGAAGACCCTGGCGGGCTACGCCTTCCTCGGCGGCGTCTTCTTCCTCGTCTCCGCCCTCCGCCTGGGCCGCGCCGCCAAGGGCGCGTGACCCGCCCCGGACCCCGCGGGGCCCCGCCGGCGTTCCCCCTGCGCCGGCGGGGTCCCGCGACCTGCGACGTCACACCATGCGCGGCAGCGAGGCGTGGCGGTCCAGGAACTCCGAGACGCCGGGCGTACGGCGGTGCGGCAGCAGCACGCGCGAGGTGCCGGACAGCATCGAGCGGACGCGGGACGACTGGACCTCGCCCAGCAGGTCCAAGGCCCGCATCCCCGCCTGCGCGGCCTCGTCGGGATGTCCGCCGCGGGCCAGGTCGTCGGCCAGCTCCGCCGTGTACAGCGCGATGTTGCGGGTGAAGTGCGGGTCCTGGAGCTCCGCCGCCCGCCGGGCGTGCCGCGCCGCGCGCGTCCAGTCGCCCAGTGTGGACCAGCACTGCGCCTTCAGGCCCTCCAGCTCGGCCTCCCCGTAGAAGGTCATCCACTCGGGGTCCGCCTCCGCGGGCCCCCGGTCGAAGTACGCCTGGGCCCGGACCAGCGCCTGCTCGCACCCCGTCCGGTCGGCGAGCCCGGCCCAGCCGCCCGCCTCGCGCAGCGCCAGCAGCGACATCAGCCGGGGCGAGCCCAGCGGCCGCGCCGCACGCTGGGCAGCCTGCGCCGCCCGCACCGCCTCCCGCGGGCGGCCCGCGTCCCGGGCGAGGAACGCCGTGTTGCAGAACGCGTGCGCCTCCAGTGCCGCGTCGCCCGTCACCCGGGCGGTCGCCAGCGCCTCCGCGTAGTGCGAGCGCGCGTCGTCGAAGCGGCCCGAGTCGTGCGCCAGCCAGCCCACCGAGATGGCCAGCTCCCCGGCGCCCGCGTACAGCCGGTCCGCGGTGCGCTGCCGGGTCGTCCCGGCCTCCAGCAGTTCGTACGCGGTCCGCAGCGGGGCGGCCGCACGGCGGTACAGCCCGTCCGCCCCGTGGCGGTCGTCGAGCACCCGGATCCGGCGTACGGCCTCCTCCAGGGCGCACGCGTCCGACGTCCCCGCACGGCGCACCGGGCGCTGTGCCGCCGAAGCCTCCGGGGCGAGCCCGTACGGGCTCAGGACGGCGGCCACCGTGGCGCCACCGCCGGTCATGAATGCGCGACGCAGCACGTCGCTCTCCTCGTGGTCGTGCGGGTCGAACTCGTCGTACGGGTCGTACCTGTTGTGCGTCTCATACGGCTCGGACGCCCCGCTGGTCTCACTCGTGGCGTTCGCCGGGTTCTCGGGACGGGCCGCGGGCCGGTCCCCGGCGGCCCCGGCCCGGCGTCCGCGGACCGACGAGCGGGGCGCGAAGCCCAGGTCGGTCAGCGTGCGGCCGGGGAACATGTGCAGGAAGACCCGTTCGTAGGCGTAGTTGGGGCAGCGGATCTCGCCCGCCTCCACCCGGTGCACGTACCGCGCGTCACAGCTGACCCGCTCGCCGATCTCACGGGCGGCCCGCCGTACCGCCGCGGCGAACTCGGCCGGCGAGCGCGATCCGCGCAGGTGCCGGAAGACGAGATTCGGCCGCGACGGCCGAGCTGGCTGGGACGAGGGCACCGTTGACGACGCCATGGCCGGGTCCTCTCTGCGAACCGTCGAACCATGCCGGAGACGGGGCGGCTTGTCCGAGTGCCACCCTGTTTCCGGCGGGCATGAACGTACCTGCTGTGACGGGCTGGGTACGCTGAGTTTGGCCACATGCCGGACATGTCATCCGTGATCTGCCATGAAGTGCCATCCTTTGCGGCGTACTTCCGGCGTAGCCCTTGACGGAGCGGCTCGTTGAACTCTGTGGACCGGGAGCCCCCCGACTCCCGACCCCTCGTCCGAGCGTGATCCGTGTGGTGGAGGCCGGGATGATGACGACCAGCCGGAAGAACGACCCTCTCGAACCCGCCGGCCCGGACTGTGACGTGGTCACCGTCCCGGCCCGGCAGGGCCTGGAGGCGGTGGACATCCTGCGGCGCGGAGCCGGAGAGGCGGTGGGTCCGGTGCTGCACGACGGCGGGTGCGACACCCTCGGATTCCTGGTGCCGCCGGGCACCGCGGCCGCCTGGGACGTCCCCGGCAGCGTCTGTACGGAGACCGACGGCCGCGGCATCTGTCTGACGCCCGACCGCCCGGCGGAGGGCTCCGACTGGCTGGTGCCGCCCGGCGAGGCCGACCTGGCGACGGACCCCGCGGTGCTGCGCGAGGCCCTGGGGCAGGCGCAGCGGATGATCGAGGCGGCCGACAGCTGCAGTTGAGGGGCGGGCCGGGCAGCGGGCGACCCGGGCTCTAGGACTGGTGGAGGCATCGGTGGCGGTGGCGGTGCCGGTAGCGGCGGCGGTGCCGGTGCCGGTGGCGGCGGAAGGCGCGGTTCCTGAGGGCCCTGGGGCGGGCGGTGGGCGGCCGGGCTCCTGGCCTGGGGGCGGTGCGGGCGGTGGGCGACCGGGGTCCCGGCCCTGAGGGCGGTGCGGGTGGCGGGTGACCGGGGTCCCGGCCCTGAGGGCGGTGCGGGTGGCGGGTGACCGGGGTCCCGGCCCTGAGGGCGGTGCGGCGAACGGGCACCGGCCCTGGCGGAGGTGTGGGCGGCGGGCGGCCGGGCTCCCGGCCCTGGCGGAGGCGCGGGCGACGGGCCACCGGTGCCGGGCCCCGGCGGAGGCGCCGGCGGCGGGCGAACGGTGCCGGGCCCCGGCGGGGTGCGGACGCGCCGGCTGGGACAATTGGCCGCATGGCACGGGGCAGGAGCAGCGGACGGGGACAGGTGGCCGTCGAGGCCGTCACCGAGCAGGTCGACGGAGGGACCGCCCGGCTCGTCCCGGACCGCGACCGGTCACGCGCCTGGACGCTGCTGATCGACGACGCTCCCCAGTCGCACGTCGACCTGGACGACCCCTCCCGTCTGTCCTTCGAGTACCAGCGCCGCTTCGGGCACGTCGTCGACCTCGCCGCCCCGCCCGGCAAGCCCCTGCGGGCCGTGCACCTCGGTGGCGGCGCCCTCACCCTCGCCCGGTACGTCGCCGTCACCCGCCCCCGCTCCACCCAGCAGGTCGTCGAGCGTGACGGGGCGCTGGTCCAGCTGGTCCGGCGGGAGCTGCCCCTCGACCCCCGGGCGCGGATCCGGGTGCGCACGGCGGACGCCCGCGAAGGGCTCGCCAAGGTGCCCGACGGCTGGGCCGACCTCGTCGTCGCCGACGTCTTCAGCGGCGCCCGCACCCCGGCCCATCTGACCTCCACCGAGTTCCTCGACGAGGTCCGCAGGGCGCTCGCCCCCGGCGGGGTCTACACCGCCAACCTCGCCGACGGGCCGCCGCTCACGCATCTGCGCGGCCAGATCGCCACCGCCGCCGCCCGGTTCGCGGAACTCGCGCTGATCGCCGACCCGGCCGTGCTGCGCGGCAAGCGGTTCGGCAACGCGGTCCTGGTCGCCTCCGACGCGCCGCTGCCGCTCGCCGAGCTGACCCGCAGGGCCGCCTCCGACCCGCACTCCGGCCGGGTCCTGCACGGCCGGGACCTCACCGACTTCACCGGCGGCGCGGTCCCCGTGACCGACCTCGAGGCGGTCGCGTCCCCGGCGCCGCCCGCCGACGCGTTCCGCTGAACGCGCCCGAACCGGCTGGAGCGCACCGAACGCGGCCCCCGCGCGCGGAGCGCGCACTCACCCGCGCCGAACGCGGCTCCTACGCGGAGAGCGCGCACCCACCTGCGCTGAACGCGGCTCCTACGCGGAGAGCGCGCACCCACCCGCCCCGAACGCGGCCCCTACGCGCGGAGCGCTCACCCACCGCGCGGAGCGCTCACCCACCCGCGCCCAACGCGCCCCGCTGCGGCGTCAGTACGTGGCGACCTCCACCCGCGGCGGGCCGTCGTGCCAGGTGCAGAACACCGTCACCCGGTCCGCGCCCGAGGCGAACTCCACCCGGATCCACGTCTCCGTCTTCCACACCTGCATCGACCAGCCGGCCCCCGGCGTCGCCGACACCAGGGACGCGGACGCCTCCCCGATGTCGAACACCGCCCGGCCACCCCGGGTGTCGTAGCTCTTGACCTCGCCGGCAGCGGTCGTCTCCGGGGCCGACGGTGTCCTGGACGGGGAAGCGGTGCGCGAGGGCGTCGGGTCCGGCGGGGCGGACTCGCCGGCCGGAGTCCCCGACGGCTCGCGGGACTTCTCGGTCCGGCTGCTGTCCCCGTCCCCGTCCCCCGAGGGCCCGGGGGACGGGCGGCGCGTGGACGACGACACCGCCCGCGCCTTCTCCTCGCCCGCCGGGATCGGCAGGGCACGCGGCGGGTCGTAGGCCGTGCCCTCCATCACTGTGCTGACGCCCCACCACGACAGCGTGACCGCCGCGCCCGTGGCGAGCAGCCAGGCCAGTACGTGTAGGAGTCCTCTGCGCATCGTCGGCCCATAGTGCCCCACCCGCCCCACCCGTGTCGCGCCCCCCGACGGCCGGGACCGACCGTCCACAGGCCTTCGAGAAGCTCGTCCGGAGTTGTCCACAGGGCCCGGCCGCCCCCGCCCGGCATGGCGTACGGTGCGGCCCATGGCAAGTGTTCTCGTGGTCGAGGACGACCAGTTCGTACGCTCGGCGCTGATACGGCAGTTGACCGACGCCTCGCACACCGTGCGCAGCGTCGGGACCGCGCTGGAGGCGCTGCGCGAGGTCGCCCATTTCCGCTTCGACGTGGTCGTCCTGGACCTCGGGCTGCCGGATCTCGACGGCTCCGAGGCCCTGAAGATGCTCCGCGGCATCACCGACGTCCCGGTCATCGTCGCCACCGCCCGCGACGACGAGACGGAGATCGTGCGGCTGCTCAACGCCGGCGCGGACGACTATCTGACCAAGCCGTTCTCGGTGGAGCACCTCTCCGCCCGGATGGCCGCCGTGCTCCGCCGCGCCCGCGCCGGAGGCGGCGAGGCCGCGCCCTCCCCGGTGATCCGGGTCGGCGGCCTCACCGTCGACCCGCTGCGCCGCCAGGCCGAGCTGGACGGCGCGCGACTGGACCTGACCAGACGCGAGTTCGACCTGCTCGCGTTCCTCGCCGGGCGGCCCGGCGTGGTCGTGCCCCGCCGCGAGCTGCTCGCCGAGGTGTGGCAGCAGTCCTACGGCGACGACCAGACCATCGACGTCCATCTGTCCTGGCTGCGCCGGAAGCTGGGGGAGACCGCCGCCCGCCCCCGCTACCTGCACACCCTGCGGGGCGTCGGCGTGAAGCTGGAGCCCCCGGCCGACGCGGCCGGACCCCTGCACGCGCCCGGAGCGGAGCCGCCGCGATGAGATGGGCACTGGTGAAGGTGTCGCTGGCGGTGACCGCGATGGTCGTGGTGGCCTTCGCCGTCCCGCTCGGACTGGTCATCCGCGAGATGGCCCGCGACCGCGCCTTCGCCGGCGCCGAGCGGGAGGCGGCGGCCGTCGCCCCCGCGCTGTCCATCACCACCGACCGCGCCCAGCTGGAGCGGGTCGTCGCCTCGGCCGGCTCCGGCACCGCCATGGCCGTGCACCTCCCGGCCTCCGGCAGTGAACGGCCCCTGGACATAGGGCGGCGGCGGACCTCCGACGAGGACATCGCCGCCGTGCGGGAACTGGGCCGCGCCTCCACCTCCACCGTGCCCGGCGGCTCGGCGCTGCTCCAGCCGGTCGCGCTCAGCTCCGGCGAGATCGCCGTCGTCGAGGTGTTCGTCCCGGAGTCCGCGGTCACCAACGGCGTCGGCACGGCCTGGGCGGTCCTCGCGGCCGTCGGCGCCGCCCTGATCGTCGGCTCGGTCGCGGTCGCGGACCGGCTGGGCGTGCGCATGGTGCGCCCCGCCCAGCGGCTGGTCGAGGGAGCGCACGAACTGGGCGAGGGCAAGCTCGGCGCCCGCGTGCCCGAGGAAGGACCGACCGAACTGCGGCTGGCCGCCGTGGCGTTCAACTCCATGGCCGACCAGGTCGTCCAGCTCCTCGCCAACGAGCGGGAGCTGGCCGCCGACCTGTCCCACCGGCTGCGCACCCCGCTCACCGTGCTGCGGCTCAACGCCGCCTCCCTGGGCGACGGCCCTGCCGCCGAGCAGACCAGGGCGGCCGTGGAGCAGCTGGAGCGCGAGGTCGACACCATCATCCGCACCGCCCGCGACGCCAAGCCGCAGACGGCCGCCGCCGGACCCGGCGCGGGCTGCGACGCGGCCGAGGTGGTGCGCGAGCGGATGGCGTTCTGGTCGGCGCTCGCCGAGGACGAGGGCCGCAAGTGGCGGGTGGCCGGGGCGGACCGGCCGGTGCGCATCCCCGTGGCCCGCGCCGACCTGGCCGCGGCTCTCGACGCCCTGCTCGGCAACGTCTTCCGGCACACCTCCGAGGGCACCGCCTTCGCGGTCGACGTGCACAACGGCGAGGACGCGGTGATCGTCCTCGTGTCCGACGCGGGCCCCGGCATAACCGACCCCGAGGCGGCGATGGCGCGCGGCCGGGGCTCCGGCACGGACGGTTCCACCGGGCTCGGCCTGGACATCGTGCGCCGCCTCGCCGAGTCCACCGGCGGCGACGTGCGGATCGGCCGGTCGGTGCTCGGCGGGACCGAGGTGCGCATCTGGATCCAGCTCGACGGCCGCGACCGGTCGCCGCGGCGGCGCGGGCACCGGGGGAGCGTCCGCCGCCGCAGGACGGGCCGCGGCGCCCTGTCCTTTAACCGCTCCCGATCCCTTCCTTAAGCGGACCCTAAGGTTCCCTGCCGCCGTCCGGATCAGGCGGGTTGTCCGGTTCCGGCTCACTAGCGTGCTGCCGCACCCTCCCCCCACGAACGGCAACGAAGGCAGGCATGCGATGAGCACGCACCGGCGCAGGATCAGCGGCAGGAACAAGGCGATCGGCGCGGTGGCGGCCGCGGCCGTCGCCGCCGGCGGAGCGTTCCTGTTCACGAACACCGCACTGGCCACGGGCGGGACGGCCGACGGTTCCACGAAGGCGGCCGGCGCGGGCTTCGCCCCGTACGTCGACACCTCCCTCAGCCCGGCGTTCGACCTGCTGGCGAGCGCCGAGGCGACGGGCGTGAAGGAGTACTCCCTCGCGTTCGTCACCGACGGCGGCGGCTGCACCCCCAGGTGGGGCGGCACCGGCGGCCTGCGCGACAACCCGGTGGCCGCGCAGATCGGCGCGCTGCGTGAGACGGGCGGCGACGTCCGTGTCTCCTTCGGGGGCGCGGCCGGCTCCGAACTCGGCACCACCTGCGGCTCGGTGGAGGCGCTCACCGCCGCCTACACGGAGGTCGTCGACACCTACCGGCTCACCAAGGTCGACTTCGACGTCGAGGGCGGCGCGCTGCCGAACGCGGAGGCCAACACCCGCCGGGCGCAGGCGATCGCCGCCCTGCAGGAGTCCCACCCGGACCTCGACGTCTCCTTCACCCTCCCGGTGATGCCGGAAGGGCTCACCCAGGACGGTGTGAACCTCCTGGCCGACGCCAAGGAGAACGGCGTGCGCGTCGACGCCGTCAACATCATGGCGATGGACTACGGACCGGCGTACAGCGACGACATGGGCACCTACGCCGAACAGGCCGCCACCGCCACCCAGGCGCAGCTCAGGGACGTCCTCGGGCTCGGCGAGGCCGAGGCGTGGAAGACGGTCGCGGTGACCCCGATGATCGGTGTGAACGACGTCGTCACCGAGATCTTCACGGTCGAGGACGCCACCCAGCTCGTGGAGTTCGCCAAGGCCAAGGGGCTGGGCCGGCTGTCGATGTGGTCCGGCACCCGCGACCAGCAGTGCCCCGAGGGCGAGAAGCCGGCTGCCGACGCCACCTGCAGCTCGATACTCCAGGACACGTTCGCCTTCACGAAGGCGTTCGCGGCCTACAACTGAGCCACCGGGCCCTTGAGGCCACCGGGCCTCCTGAGGCCGCCGGGCCCCTGAGGCCACCCGGCCTCCTGAAGCCACCGGGCCTCCTGAGGCCACCGGGCCACCCGAAGCAGTCGAGCCACTTGAAGAAACGGGGAACGCGTGCCCCGGCCGGACCTCCCCCCACCCGGCCGGGGCACCCGTGCGTCCGGCGACAGGCCCGGAGCGGCCTGTGTGGCAGGGCCCGGACGCACACGGGCGGGGCGCGGCACCCTCCCGGGACCGCCGCGCCCCGCCCCCCCCGTGCCCCGCGCCCCGTTCCCTCCGGACCACGAGGACGGGTCAGATGCCCTCGGGGTCCGGAAGCTCACCGGCCTTGGCCGCACGCGCGTACCACAGCGCGCTCGACTTCGCCGTCCGCTTCTGGCTGACGTAGTCGACGTACACCGCGCCGAAGCGCTTCTCGTAGCCGTACGCCCACTCGAAGTTGTCCAGCAGCGACCACAGGAAGTAGCCGCGCACCTCGGCGCCGTCGTCGATGGCCCGGCGCACCGCGGAGAGGTGGCCGTGCAGGTAGGCCACGCGTTCCGGGTCGTGGACCTTGCCGTCGGCGTCCGGCTTGTCGTCGTAGGCGGCGCCGTTCTCCGTGATGTAGAGGGGCAGGCCGGGAGCCTCGCGGTGGTAGCGCATGATCAGCTCGTGCAGCCCGGTCGGGTCGACCGACCAGCCCATCTCGGTCTGCTCGCCCGGCGACTGGTGGAAGGCCACGTCGTCGGCGGCGGGCCACGGCGAGTGCTCGCTGGCCCCGTGACCGTCGGCGCGCGGGCCCTTGTCGTCGGGGTCGGCGGCCGACACCAGGGTCGGCGTGTAGTAGTTGAGACCGAGCGCGTCGATCGGCTGGTGGATCGTGTCCAGGTCGCCGTCCTGGATGCACGACCAGTCGGTCACCGAGGAGGTCGCCTCCAGCAGCGTCTCCGGGTAGGCGCCGTGCAGGATCGGGCCGTGGAAGATGCCGCCCGACAGGTCGTCGATCTTGCGGGCCGCCGCCAGGTCCGCCGGGGACCGCGGGTTCAGCGGGCGGACCACGGAGGTGTTGAGGCTGAGGGAGATCTGGTTGCGGGCCGGCATCACCGAGCGCAGCGCCTTGGTGCCGAGGCCGTGCGCGAGGTTGAGGTGGTGGGCGGCCTTCAGCGCGGCGGCCGGCTCGGTGCGGCCGGGGGCGTGCACGCCGGAGGCGTAGCCCAGGAAGGCGGCGCACCAGGGCTCGTTGAGCGTCATCCACGTCTCGACGCGGTCGCCGAGCGCCTCGCCCACGATCTGCGCGTATTCGGCGAAGCGGTAGGCGGTGTCGCGCTCCGGCCAGCCGCCCGCGTCCTCCAGCTCCTGCGGCAGATCCCAGTGGTAGAGGGTGACGGCCGGCTTGATGCCCTTCTCCAGCAGTTCGTCGACCAGCCGGCGGTAGAAGTCCAGACCGCGCTGCACGGCCGGGCCGCGGCCGGTGGGCTGCACCCGGGACCAGGACACGGAGAAGCGGTAGGCCTGGAGGTTGAGGTCGGCCATCAGCGCCACGTCGTCGCGGTAACGGTGGTAGTGGTCGACGGCGACGTCACCGGTGTCGCCGCCCGCCGTCCTGCCCGGCGTGTGACTGAAGGTGTCCCAGATGGAAGGGGTACGTCCGTCCTCCCGCACCGCCCCCTCGATCTGGTACGCGGAGGTCGCGGCGCCCCAGAGGAAGGCCGGAGGAAAGGTCACCGGGGTCGCCGGCGTGGCGGAGTCAGACATGGAAGCGCTCCCATAGAGGTCGCTAGGGGTCGTGGAAGACCGACGGATACATGAGAGGAAGGAAGGGGGCCGAGACGGCGGCGACCCGGCCCCACCGGATTCGGGTACGGGCGTCAGCCCTTGACCGCGCCCTGCATGATGCCGCCCACGATCTGCTTGCCGAAGATCGCGAAGACGAGCAGCAGGGGCAGCGTGCCGAGCAGCGCACCCGCCATGATCAGGGACTGGTCGGGGGTGTACCCGCGGCCGAGACCCGCGACGGCGACCTGAACGGTCGGATTGCCGGTCTGCGTCAGCACCAGGAACGGCCACAGGAAGTCGTTCCACGCCTGCACGAACATCAGCATGCCCAGCACGGCCATGGCCGGCCGCGCGGCGGGGAACACCACGTGCCACACCACGCGCCAGCTGCTCGCGCCGTCCACCCGCGCGGCCTCGATGACCTCGTCGGGCAGCGCCTGGAGCAGGTACTGACGCATGAAGAACACGCCGAAGGCGCTCACCAGCGACGGGAAGATGACCGCCTGGAGCTGGTCCGTCCAGTCCAGCTTCGCGACCATCATGTACAGCGGGATGATGCTGAGCTGCGGCGGGATCATCATCGTGCCGATGACCACCAGCATCAGGGCGTTGCGGCCCTTGAAGCGCAGCTTGGCGAAGGCGAACCCGGCGATCGTCGACAGCACCACGATGGTGACGGCGGAGGTGCCCGCCACGATGGTGGTGTTGAGGAACGCCTCGCCGAGGTTGGCGTCGTTCCAGGCGATCTCCAGGTTCTTGAACAGGTTGGAGCCGAACCAGAACGGCGGCGGGGTCTCCGCCAGGCGCTGGTTGTCGCGGGACGCGGCGATCGCGGTCCACACCAGCGGGAACAGCGACACGATCATGAACACGGCGAGGATCGCGTACGCGAGCGGCCCGCCGTGCAGGGTCCCGCCGGCCCGCGCCGACTTCGGCAGGCGCGAGCGCTTCTGCTCCTTGACGATCGGTGTCTCGGGGGGCGTCACAGTCGTCGTCACGGCCACACTCCTTAACTGCTGGCGCGCAGCCGGCGCGAGATGAGCTGGTTGATGAGGCCGATGACGATCAGGATCGCGAACATGGTCCAGGCGATCGCCGAGGCACGGCCCAGGTGCTGGTTGATCCAGCCCTGCTCGTACAGGTACAGGCCGAGCGTCTGGAACTGGTGCTCGGCGCCGCCCGAGGCGCCCTTGTTCGGGTCGAACAGCAGCGGCTCGCCGAAGACCTGGCTCGCGCCGATGGTCGAGACGACGACGGTGAACAGGATCGTGGGACGCAGCGAGGGCAGCGTCACGTGCAGGAACTGCCGCCAGCGGCTGGCGCCGTCCAGCGCCGCCGACTCGTACAGGTCCTGCGGGATCGCCTGCATCGCGGCCAGGTAGATCAGCGCGTTGTAGCCGGTCCAGCGCCAGATGATGATGGTCGAGACGGCTATCTGGCCGGGCCACTTGTCGTCCTGCCAGCCGATCGGGTCGATGCCCACCGCGCCGAGCGCCCAGTTGATCATGCCGTAGTCACGGCCGAAGAGCAGCACGAACACCAGGGTCGCGGCGGCGATCGAGGTGGCGTACGGCGCGAGCATCGCGACCCGCCAGAACGTGGACGCCCTCAGCTTGTAGTTGAGGATGTGGGCGATGCCCATGGCGATCATCAGCTGCGGAACGGTGGAGATGATGCCGATGGTCAGCGTGTTCTGCGCCGCGTTCCAGAAGAAGTCGTCGTCGAAGATCCGTGTGTAGTTCTTCAGACCGACCCAGTTCATGTCGGTCGGCGCGGTCAGCTCGACCTGGTGCAGCGAGGCCCAGCCGGTGTAGATCAGCGGGAACAGGCCGAAGGCCGCGAACAGCAGGAAGAACGGGGCGACGAACGCGTAAGGGCTCCAGCGGGCGTCGCGCTGCCAGCGGCGCGACAGCTTGGCCCTGCGCCGGCCTTCCTTGTCCGGGGAGTGGCTCCCGGGCGTACGGCCCGGGGCCGCGCCCCCCTTGACGGGGGACGCGGCGATGTCGGAGCGGGTGGCCATGCGGGTCACTGGTCCAGGTTGTTGTCGATGGTCTTGGTGGCCGTCTCCCACGCCTCGTCGGCCGACTTGCCCTTGGTGACGAGGATGACGCCGTTGTCGGTCAGACCCTGCTGGATGATCTGGTCCTTCGGGCCGATCACCTGGACCGGGATCTGCTTGGCGGCCTCGGAGAAGATCTCACCGATCGGCGCGTCACCGGTCATCTCGTTGGTGGCGCCGGTCACCTCCGGGCTGTCGTACGCGGCCGGGGCGCTCGGGAAGGAGCCCTGGACCTTGAACAGCTTGGCCTGCTGCTCGGGCGCGGTCAGCCAGGCGACCAGCTTCTGCGCCTCCTCGACGTTCTTGCCGCTCTTCGGCACGCCCAGGAAGGAGCCGCCCCAGTTGCCGGACTTCGGGGCCACGGCGACGTCCCACTTGCCGGCCGCGTCGGGCTTCGACTTGCCCTTGATGTAGCCGAGCATCCACGGCGGGCAGGCGACGGTGGCGAACTTGCTGTTGGCGATCGTGGTGTCCCAGGCGGGCTGGAACTGCGTCTGCGACTGGACCAGGCCCTTCTCGGCGGCCTCGGCGGTCAGGTCGAAGGCGTCCTTGACGGCCGGGTTGGTCTTGTAGATGACCTCGCCGGAGGCGTCGTAGAACTTCTCCTTCTCACTGCTGAGCACGGCGTTCAACAGGCCGCCGGGGGAGTCCATGAAGAAGGTGTCCTTGCCGGCCGCCTTCTTGTACTTCTCACCGGTGGCGATGAACTTGTTCCAGTCGCCCGCCCAGAGCTTGCCGACCTCCGCGCGGTCGCTCGGCAGCCCGGCCTTCTCGAAGAGGTCCTTGCGGTAGCAGATGGCCATCGGGCCGACGTCCGTGCCGAGACCGATGGTCTGGCCGTCCTTGGTGGTCGCCTGCTCCCACTTCCAGGGCAGCCAGCCTTCCTTCTTCACACCCTCGACCTTGGACATGTCCGTGAACTTGTCCGCCTGGGTGCCCACGACCTCGGCGATGTTGGCGACCTCGACGGCCTGCACGTCCATCAGCCCGCTGTTGGTGGTCAGGTGGTTGACGAGAGCGGGGTAGTAGTTCTCGTTCCGCTCGACCACGTTCTCCTGGATCTTGATGTCCGGGTTGAGCTTCTCGTACTCGGCGTAGAGGCCGGCCTCCTTGAAGCCCATGGTGCCGAACAGGCCCAGGGTGATCGTGGTCTTGCCCTCGCCGGACGAGGAACCACCGGAGCTGTCGTCGCCGCCGTCGTCGGCGCAGCCGGCCAGCAGCCCGGTGCCCAGCGACACGACGGCCGCGACGGCCAGCGCCTTGCGGGCGAAGGGCTGCCCCCCGCCCGACCGCTGCCTGGTGAGGGGCAGGGTACGTGCTCGCATTGCGTCCTCCTGTTGCCCTGACGTGCCGACCCCCCGGCCAACGGCGTTGTTGACCCGTATTCTGCGCGTTGCGGCTCGGGCGGGGAACGTGCGGGTTGTGTATGTGTCAGGTACTGTGGGAGCGCTCCCACAAGTGATGTGTTGAAGAGTCGCGGGTCCGGGCGGGGGTGTCAAGGGAACAGACACGGCAAAGTGCCTTCAGTTATCTGCCCGTTAACTTGACCCGGAGGTCCGCCCCCTCGGAACGCCGGGGTCCGCGCGGACGCCCTCGCGGGTGGTCACCGTCACTGCCGGGGCTGTTACATTCCAGGCCAGGGTGACACAGAAGGAAGGCGGGGGCGGATGGCAAGCCACGGAGTGCGGGGCCGAAGCGGTGGCCGCCCCACCCTCGAAGAGGTGGCAGCGCGGGCCGGAGTGGGCCGCGGCACCGTGTCGCGCGTGATCAACGGCTCCCCCCGGGTGAGCGAGGCCACCCGCGCCGCCGTCGAGGCGGCCGTCGCCGAACTGGGCTACGTCCCCAACACGGCGGCCCGCGCGCTGGCGGCCAACCGCACCGACGCCATAGCGCTCGTGGTGCCCGAGCCCGAGACCCGGTTCTTCACCGAGCCCTACTTCTCCGACATGCTCCGCGGTGTCGGCGCCGCGCTGTCCGACACAGAGATGCAGCTGCTGCTGATCTTCGCGGGCAGCGACCGGGAGCGGCAGCGGCTCGCCCAGTACCTGGCCGCGCACCGCGTGGACGGCGTGCTGCTGGTCTCCGTGCACGCCGACGACCCGCTGCCCGACATGCTGTCCCAGCTGGAGATCCCCGCCGTGATCAGCGGTCCCCGCTCCGCGGACGAGACGCTCACCTCGGTGGACTCCGACAACTACGGCGGCGCCCGGCAGGCGGTGGAGCACCTCATCTCCCGCGGCCGTCGCACCATCGCCCACATCACCGGCCGCCTGGACGTCTACGGCGCCGAGCGCCGCGTCGACGGCTACCGGGACGCGCTGCGCGGGGCGGGTCACCCGGTGGACGACCTGCTGATCGAGCCGGGCGACTTCTCCGAGGACGGCGGCCGCCGCGCCATGGAGGCCCTGCTGGAGCGCCGCCCCGACCTGGACGCGGTCTTCGCCGCCTCCGACGTCACGGCGGCCGGCGCCCGTCAGGCGCTGCGCGAGGCGGGCCGCCGCATCCCGGACGACGTGGCGCTGGTCGGGTACGACGACTCCGCGATCGCCCGGCACATGGAGCCGCCGCTGACCAGTGTGCGTCAGCCGATCGAGGAGATGGGCCGGGCGATGACCGACCTCCTGCTGGCCGAGGTCGCCGACCGCCGCCCGTCCGCGACGCGGGAGCTGGAGCGGCGTCAGATGGTGCTGGCGACGGAACTGGTGGAGCGCGCGTCGTCCTGAGCGCGCCTGTCCGGCCGGGACGCGGGGGACGCCGCCCGCGCCCCGGCCGGAAACGCCGGAAGCCGCGTACGCGAGCACCACAACCTCACACAGCTCGAGGTGTGCGGCCGGTCCGGCGTCGACGCCGTCAGCTACAGCCGCATCGAGAAGGGCCACTCCTCGCCCCTGCTCGACACCCTGATCCGCATCGCCGACGCCATCGACGTCCCACTCGCCGACCTCGTGCGCTGAGCGACCCGCAGCACCATGGCGGCTCCCAGTGACGGGCACTGGGAGCCGCGGTCTCGCCCTGGCGGGCCGGTTGGTCTCAGGGCTTGCGCAGGACTACGAACCCCCGCACAGGCCGCGGTTCCTGCGGGCTGCGGGACTCCGGCTGCTGCGCGCGCTTCCACACCGCGACCAGCTCCGCGTACCGCGGGTCGATCCACTCGGACATGGCCACCTCCAGCCGCTCAGGCTACGGGCTCACACGACCGGGGGTTCCGGTTTCGGCATCGGTCGGACGGTGCAGTCCGGTGCGTGCTGGCACTTCGCCGCGACCGGGACGAGCGTCTCGCCGAACGGCGGCCCCCACAGCTCCGGGTCCGCTTCCCAGCCCAGCGCGGCGATGGCCTCGCGGGTCCGGTCCAGGATGGACGGGTCGTAGTTGGTGGGGTCGTAGCCGGGGTAGTGGTGGACGAACATGCCGCCGAGGTTGGTACACAGCTCGGCGTACATGGCCGTGTGCAGGATCAGGGCGTGCCAGCCCTCGTCGACGATCCGTGACGGCGCCAGCCCGGTGCCCGGATTGCGAGAGCAGGCCGCGACGAACTTGATGCCCTCTTCGACGATCCGGCCGGCCATCTCCTCGCTCATGCCGGGGTTGGCGTCCATCACCGTGCTACGGCAAGACGCGAACCGCTCGTCGGCGATGAGCATGCGCGCGAGGACGGGCAGGGCGGGGTTATCGGGCGGGTCCATGGGGCCCGGAGGTAAGGTCACAATCATTCTCCTTCGCTGATCGCGGATGGGGATGGCCCCGCCTGGCCGGGTGTTCTTCGCGGGATTCAGCGGCCGGGCGGGGAGTTTCTACGGGCGCCGTCCCTGGCGAATCAGCCGGTACAACGCCAGGCCGATCTCGCAGCGGCTCACCTCGTCCGTGCACTGCTCGCACAGCGGTGCGTGCTCGAACAGGCCCCGGTGCGCCCAGGCCGCGGCGCAGCGCAGGCAGGCGCGCGGGAACCAGGAATCTCCCGCCAGGGTCTTCTGCTCACCGAAGTCGATGGCTGTCTCAGCGTTCAGGGGCCCGGTCTCGCACCAGATGCAGTCGGCGCCGCGCAGCTGGTCCTCGGTGGCGTCCTCGGGAGACGGCAGTAACAGGACGGCCAGGACGTCGGCGGCCACTTCGAGTAAGGCGGCTCTGGGGGATCCTGACGGCGGGGGCGCTGCGGCGGTACGGTGCGTCACGTCGACTCCTTGGCGGTCGGCCGGCCCCGGGGCCGTTCGCGCGGTCGCCGGGGCGCTTCCCGACTATGGAATCGCCGAGCTACACAGAGTGACAGGGACGGTGCGTCCTACTTTCCCGACGCTATTCGCTGACCCCCAGGAAGTCCGCCAGCGCCCCGAGCCCCGGCGGATGATGGGGCAGCGCCCACAGATCACGCACGATCGCCACGGCCAGCGTGTGGTGCTGCATCCAGGCAGGCGCCACCCGCCGCAGGGATTCCAGGGTCTTCACCGCCCCGGCCGCATCTCCGATATCAGCGTGAGCACGGGCGACGTCCAGCAGCAGCCACGTTCGCCACGACGGGGGAGTGTCCTTGCTGAGTCGCATCCCCTTGGCGAGCGCCAGAGCGTCACGCGGATGCCCGTACTGGACAGCAAGCCGCACCCGTTCGACACGGACCGACGAAGGGCTGAACACGCTCACCATGCGTTTGTCGCCGCCGTCCGGCATCTTCGAGACGCGGGCGGCTTCCTTCTCGGCTGTCTCCATCATCGCGGCTGCGCGCTCGTAGTCGCCGCTACGAGCAGCTGACGTGGCGGCGCTCATGGTCAGCCCGCCCCAGACCTTCAGGCCGTCGGCTGTACCAGTGAGGCCAAGGTCGGCCATGTTGTCGGCAGCTCGGAGCGCGATGCCCAGCGCGTCCGCCAGACGGCCTTGCCTCTGGTACGTCCACGCCGTGGAGTTGACGATCATCGGCAGCAGCAGCGGATCAGACGACTGTTCGGCAGCGTCTATGGCCCGCTCAAGACTGATCAGAGCAAGGTCCGTCTTGCCCATCCGCACGGCTACGTGCCCGGCCAACTGAAGCACCTTGCCCAGGGCCGCGTAACCAGCTCCGCGCTCATCCTCGCTACCCGATGCGGCGGCAGAGCGCGCATCAGAGATCAGGTCGGGAATGGCTTTCATCACCGTGTCGAACTCAGCGGCGTGGTACTGCGTCCAGCCGTCGGCGATCTGCCCGCGTAGCCCATCCAAGGTGAAGTCCGGCCCTGGCGGCGGCGGTTCCGGTCCCCAGAGAGCAGGCATGATGGCCCGGCGCACAGCCACGAACTGCGGCCCGTCGTTCTCACCGGACGAGGAGACTGCGGGCGGATCACCCAGCAGCGTGGTCAGCTCCACGCCCAGCCCGTTGGCCAGGGCGTGCAGCGTCGGTAGCCGCGCGGAGTGCTTGCGGCGCTGCTCAAGTTGGCGGATCACGTCGACGGAGACGCCCGAGCGGGAGGCCAGCTCCTCTTGGGTGAGGGAGGCCAGCCGGCGTAGGCGGCGGAGGGTGCGCCCGAGGTCGTCGTTTGCCACGTTGCCACGGTACGCCGCAGGACCAGGGGCAGAGCTCCCCACCAGGAGGTTGGGCCAGGCATGACGAAACGACCCCGCCCTCCCACAGGGGAGAGCGGGGTCGTGATCACCGCGCGAAGAGGGCTGTCGCACCTGCGCCCGCCACACCGGCGAGGACGCCGATGGTGGGGAGCGGCCAGCGGGCTCGCTCGAGGGTGCGGAGCCTGGTCTCGTGGTGGGCGACGTCCTTCCCGAGACGTCACCTGGTACGTGGTGTCCCCCGACTTCTTCGGGCGGGGAACGATGCTCGCCCTGGAGGGAAGATATGGCCCGAATCGGGCGGCTGACAGGGCTCCGTGTTCCCACAAGTTCCCAAAGTCCGGGCATGACGAAGGGCTGACCCGTTTGCACAGGTCAGCCCTTGATCATTCAGGGTGAGTGACGGGACTTGAACCCGCGACATCCTGGACCACAACCAGGTGCTCTACCAGCTGAGCTACACCCACCACGGCCTGTTTCCGGGAGGTCAGTGACTTCCCCGACCGGCCGAGAAAAAGTGTACAGGGTCCGAAGGGGTGCTCGCGCACGCCTTTCCGCGCCGCTCCCCCGAGCCCCCTCGACGGCCCTAGTGAGCAGGCAGGACGTGCTTCGCCGCGATCTTCTTAGCGGTGTCGGAGTCGGGTCCCGGCTGCGGCACGAAGACGGCCTCGCGGTAGTAGCGCAGCTCCGCGATGGACTCGCGGATGTCGGCGAGCGCCCGGTGGTTGCCGTTCTTCTCGGGGCTGTTGAAGTACGCCCTCGGGTACCAGCGGCGGGCCAGCTCCTTGATGCTGGACACGTCGACGATCCGGTAGTGGAGGTAGCTCTCCAGGGTCGGCATGTCGCGCAGCAGGAAGCCGCGGTCGGTGCCGACGGAGTTCCCGCACAGGGGCGCCTTCCCGGGCTCCTTGACGTGCTCCTTGATGTACGCGAGGACCCGCTGCTCGGCGTCCTCGAGCGTCGTGCCGTTCGGCAGCTCGTCGAGCAGCCCCGACGCGGTGTGCATCGCGCGCACCACCTCCGGCATCGTCTCCAGGGCCCGCTCCGGCGGGCGGACGACGATGTCGACACCCTCGCCGAGCACGTTCAGCTCGGAGTCGGTGACGAGGGCGGCCACCTCGATGAGCGCGTCGTCCGACAGCGAGAGGCCGGTCATCTCGCAGTCGATCCACACCATGCGATCGTTCATGTGTCTCACCCTACGGTGCGTGACGCCGGGCGTGACCAGGTGGTGAAACGGGGATTCCCGCGATCTTCCGTACGGCGGTGAGGTCGCCCGGCGCAGGGGTGAGGGCCGGGGGCACACGGCCTCCGGCCCTCACGACGGTCACCTCAGGGCGCGCTGCGCTGCCCCGGGACGCCCGGCGCCGACGCGGTCAGGGGCGACCCCAGCGCGCCGGCCGCCGCCGACCGGCGCGCCTGGTGCGGGACCCCTCCGTCCGAGTGCAGCTGCTGCGGCATCGAGTGCCCCGCGGGCTCCGGCCGGCCGGCCGGGACGCCGCCCGCCGGGGCGCCCTGCGCGGTCCCGTCGCCCTGGCCCCGCTCGGCCTGCGGACGCCGTGCCCGGTACGCGGCCCGGTAGGCGGCCGGGGACGAGCCGAGCTGGCGCCGGAAGTGGCCGCGCAGCGCCACGGGAGAGCGGAAGCCGCAGCGTCCGGCCACCTCGTCGACCGAGTAGTCCGACGTCTCCAGCAGGCGCTGCGCCTGGAGCACCCGCTGCGTGATCAGCCACTGGAGCGGCGCGCTGCCGGTCAGCGAGCGGAACCGGCGGTCGAAGGTACGGCGGCTCATGTACGCGCGGGCGGCGAGCGTCTCCACGTCGAACTGCTCGTGGAGGTGCTCCAGTGCCCAGGCGACGACCTCGGCGAGCGGGTCGGCGCCGATCTCCTCCGGTAAAGACCGGTCGAGATAGCGCTCCTGGCCGCCGCTGCGGCGCGGCGGGACCACCAGGCGGCGGGCGAGCGCGCCGGCCGCCTCGTTGCCGTGGTCCGTGCGCACGATGTGCAGGCACAGGTCGATGCCGGCCGCGGTGCCCGCGGACGTCAGCACGTCGCCGTCGTCCACGAACAGCTCGCGTGGGTCGACGTGCACCGACGGATAGCGCTTGGCCAGCGTCGGCGCGTACATCCAGTGGGTGGTCGCCGGACGGCCGTCCAGCAGTCCCGCCGCCGCGAGGACGAAGGCGCCGGTGCACAGCCCGACGATGCGGGCGCCCTCCTCGTGGGCCCGGCGCAGCGCGTCCAGGGCGTCGTCCGGCGGCGGGGAGGTGATCGATCGCCAGGCCGGCACCACGACGGTGCCCGCCCGGGATATCGCCTCCAGGCCGTGTGGCGCGGTGAGTTCCAGGCCCCCTGTGGTCCGCAGCGGGCCTTCTTCGCCGCCGCACACCAAGAGGCGGTAGCGCGGCACGCCGGCGTCCTGGCGGTCAACCCCGAACACCGACAGCGGTATGGAACTCTCGAAAATGGGGCCGCCGCTGAACAGCAGCACCGCGACGATCTCCTTGCGGCGGCGCCCGGAGAGTTTCCGGGCCGCGTTTTCCGGCGCGGCAGTGGAGTCGTGGCTCATCCTGCTAAGCCCCCCTCGGTGGTCGCGGCTCCTCGGTTGTGTCGCTCCTGCACGTTTCCCCTCGGTCCTGCACGAGTCCCCCGCCGTAAGACAGTCAAGATCGAATCTACTGTGTCCCGTCGCGCACCGGTGGCCAGTTCGGCACCCGGTGCATTGTCGACTTGACAACTTGGCGTAAAGCATTCGATCACGAAGCGTTGCACTCGCGCGCCGTGCAGGGAAGTGCGCCTCGTCGCGGTGGCCAAACCGCGTAGGGTGCGCGGGGCCCGCGAGGTGCTTTCCGTGCAGGTGGAACGGGGGTTGGGGGGTGGTCATGCCACCGGGTGCGCCACAACCGGAAGTTGGCTGAAAAGAGACGGGCGGGGGTGCGGAAACCGGTCAACCGGCCGGTGAGTCTACGGCGTCCTGCGGGGCGCGCGCCCGCGCGTGGGGAGGGGCGCCGACGCGCCGGGAGAGGGGGCCGGCGCCGAGGTGCGGGGGCCGGCGTCGAGATGCCGGGGACGCGGCAGGGCGGCCAGGCGCCGGGAGCGGCGGATCAGCATGCGGGACGCGGCCGCGACGGCTGCCAGGCCGCAGGCCACGCCGGCCGCTGTGAGGAAGGGCGCGCCGCGCCACAGGAGGACCGCGGGGGCCAGCAGGCACCCGAGCGCCGCCCAGCGCAGGAGATCGTCCTCAGGGGGCCGGACGGGGGCGTGGGCGGGGCGGGGCATCGGGGCGCTTCCTGTCGTGGGGGAGTCGTCGTGGTTCCACCATCCCAACGTGCGGGCCGCCCGTCGGTCACCGTGCGAGGCGCCCGGTGCGGATGGTTCAGATGTCAAGCGAATACCCCGCAAACCGCCTGTACAGGCCAGCAACCGTTGCGTCGTGGGCGGACCCTCGTGCATGCTCCGGGGAACCCGCCTCCCGGTTCGCGCGGGATCTGGGCCAAGGAGGCGTGCCGCCGTACCCTTGGGGGTATGGGGTTGGGAAGACACTTCCCGGACACAGCTCCGCCGCACACTGTCGTCCCCGTAAAAGGATCACTACCCCGAGACAGCCATGGCCGGTCACGAATTCTTCGAACCCGCGGACCGCAAGCGGCCGGTCGCCGATCCGACGGCGTCCGAACCCCTGGCGGCGGAGGACTCGCGCCATGCGCGCGACCCCGCCTTCCGGCACGGGGTGGTGGTCGGCTTCGACGGTTCCACGTCCAGTGAACGAGCCCTCGCGTACGCCATCGGCATGGCGCGCCGCTCCGGGTCCGGGCTGATCATCGTCCATGTGGCGAACCGACTGCCCACCACGGTGTGGGCGGGGTGCGAGCCGCCGGTCTTCGTGGACGTCCCGGACCACCGTACGGAGGTGCTGGGGCTGGAGCTCGCCTGTGCGGACTATCTGGCCGAGGTGCCGTGGATCCTCGTCGAGCGGGGCGGGGACATCTGCCACGAACTCGAAGAGGTGGGGCGGGAGTACGAGGCCGACGCGATCGTCGTGGGTTCCACCCACGGGCTTGTGGGACGGCTTTTCGGGTCGGTCGCGGGGAGGCTGGCGAAGCGGGCGCAGCGGCCGGTTGTCGTCATTCCATGACGTGAGGCGGGCCCCCATGTGTTGAGTGGCAACACATGGGGGCCCGTTCCTGTTCGCACGGCCTGTGCGGGTGCGTGGGGGCTGATCGCGCAGTTCCCCGCGCCCCTTCGGGGGCGCTGACCCTGAGGCGTGTCCTATTCGACCGTGACCGACTTCGCCAGGTTGCGGGGCTTGTCGATGTCCCGGCCGAGGGCCAGGGCCGTGTGGTAGGCGAGGAGCTGGAGGGGGATGCCCATGAGGATCGGGTCCAGCTCGTCCTCGTTCTTGGGGACCACGATCGTGTGGTCCGCCTTCTCCTGCTCCTGGTGCGCCACGGCGACGATCCGGCCGCTGCGGGCCTTGATCTCCTCCATGGCCGCGCGGTTCTTCTCCAGCAGGTCGTCGTCCGGGACGATGGCGACCGTCGGGAGGGCCGGCTCGATCAGGGCCAGCGGGCCGTGCTTCAGCTCGGAGGCCGGGTAGGCCTCGGCGTGGATGTAGGAGACCTCCTTGAGCTTCAGGGAGGCCTCGCGGGCCACCGGGTAGCCCCGGACGCGGCCGATGAAGAGCATCGAGCGGGCCTCGGCGTACTCCAGCGCCAGCTTCTTGATCTGCTCCTCCTGCTCCAGCATCTCGGCGATCTGGGCGGGGAGGCGGCGCAGACCCTCGATGATCCGCTTGCCGTCGCGCACGGAGAGGTCACGGGTGCGGCCCAGGTGCAGGGCGAGCAGCGCGAAGGCGACCGTGGTGTTGGTGAAGCACTTGGTGGAGACGACGCAGACCTCCGGTCCCGCGTGCACGTAGACGCCGCCGTCGGCCTCGCGGGCGATCGCGGAGCCCACCACGTTGACCACGCCGAGGACCCGGGCGCCCTTGCGCTTCAGCTCCTGCACGGCGGCCAGCACGTCGTACGTCTCACCGGACTGGGACACCGCGACGTACAGGGTGTCGGGGTCGACGACCGCGTTGCGGTAGCGGAACTCGGAGGCCGGCTCGGCGTCGGCGGGGATGCGCGCGAGCTCCTCGATCATCTGCGCGCCGATCATGCCGGCGTGGTACGAGGTGCCGCAGCCGAGGATCTTCACACGGCGGATGCGGCGGGCCTCGCGGGCGTCCAGGTTGAGGCCGCCCAGGTGCACGGTGGAGAAGCGGTCGTCGATCCGGCCGCGCAGGACGCGGTCCACGGCCTCGGCCTGCTCGTGGATCTCCTTGTGCATGTAGGTGTCGTGGCCGCCCATGTCGTAGGAGGCGGCCTCCCACTCCACGGTGGTGGGCTCGGCGGTGGTCCGCGTGCCCTCCGTGGTGTAGGTGCGGAAGTCGTCGGCCTTGAGGGTGGCCATCTCGCCGTCGTCGAGGGTGACTATCTGGCGGGTGTGGGCGACCAGCGCGGCGATGTCCGAGGCGACGAACATCTCCTTCTCGCCGATGCCGAGGACGACCGGCGAGCCGTTGCGGGCGACGACGATGCGGTCCGGGAAGTCGGCGTGCAGCACGGCGATGCCGTAGGTGCCCTCGATCAGGCGGACCGTCTCACGGACCTTGTCCTCGAGCTTCTCGGCCTGCGAGCGGGCGATGAGGTGGACGAGGACCTCGGTGTCGGTCTCGGAGAGGAACTCGACGCCGTCCGCCTCCAGCTTGCGGCGCAGGTCACCGGCGTTGTCGATGATGCCGTTGTGGACGACGGCGACCTTGCCCTCGGCGTCCAGGTGCGGGTGGGCGTTCACGTCGGACGGGGCGCCGTGGGTGGCCCAGCGGGTGTGGGCGATACCGGTGGTGCCCTTGAAGCGCGCCGGGACCTTGGCCTCCAGGTCGCGCACCCGGCCCTTGGCCTTGACCGTCTTCAGGGTGCCCGTCTTCGGGGAGGTCACGGCGATGCCCGCCGAGTCGTAGCCGCGGTACTCCAGACGCTGGAGGCCCTCGAGCAGCAGGGGGGCGACCTCACGCCTGCCGATGTAACCGACGATTCCGCACATACAGGTATGTTCCTAGCCGTAGACGATGCGGCGCAGCTGCCGGAGCGAGAGCTCGGGCGGCGCCACCGCGCGGTATCTCAGGTCCGCCTCGATCCGTTGGAAGATCGTCGCGTTCACCAGGCCCTGGGCCTGGAGCTCGCGGTGGCGGCGACGGACGTACTCCTCGGTCGTCTCGTCGAAGTAGGCGAGCACGTCCTGGATCACACGCAGCGCCTCGCCCCGGCTGAGGGGCGTGGACCGCGTCAGATGATCGACAAGTTCGTCGTGCACCCGATGATCCTGAGGTACCGACGGCCGTTTCGCAAGAAACGTGCCCGATTTCGGGCAGGGTGGAGTAGGTGGCCCCTACATCCGCTTCAGGACGGCCTGCTTGGCGAGGGCGAACTCCTCGTCGGTGAGGATCCCGGACCGGTGCAGCTCGCCCAGCTCCCGCAGTCGGCGCAGCAGCGCGTCGTGGTCGTCCTCGGCGGGGCCGGGCGGCGCGGGCCGGTCGGTCTCGGGTTCGCGCGGGCCCTCCAGGGCCGGGGCGGCAGGGGTGGACGGGTGCGGCAGACGGGCCTGCACGGCGGCGGCCACCAGCGCCATCAGCGGGTCCTTCTTGAACCCCCACAGCTCCACCGCGTTCGGGTCGTACTTGGCCGGGACCTTGGTGGGGGCGTGCCGCACGAGGAAGCGCAGATGGCCGTTCTCCAGCCCGGCCGCCGGCTGCCAGTCCACGCCCTCCAGGCCGGCCACCGCCAGGGTGCGGGGTCCCGCGGCGGCCTTGGCGTCCTCCGTCTTCCAGTTCCACTCCAGCCGGACCCGCTCCCCGTCGAAGCTCACCGTGCCGTCCCCGGCCGACACGGACAGCGGCAGGGGCGGGCCGGGCAGCAGATAGCCGGTCACCGGTCCGGAGGGGATCTGCTCCAGCAGCAGCGCGGTGCGGACCTCCTCCGTGAAGTACTCCGCGACGCCGTAGCGGTCGGACTCGACGGTGAGCTGGTACGGGTCGTGCGGTTCGGTGAGGCGGCCACCCGTCGCGTGCAGCAGCGGGTCGGCGCCGTCGCGCAGCCGCAGCCTGAGCCGGCCCGACTTCTTGCCCTGCTCCAGGGAGACGCCCGCCAACGCCTCCAGCGGCAACGCCAGTTCACCCAGCGTGCGGCGGAGCAGGCCGACGTTCTTGTCGCGGCCGGGGGTCAGGCGCAGGGTTTCGCCGTCGAACGTCCACGTGCCGTCCTTCTGGATGATTTCCGCCATGGGGGGATTGTTCCATCGCCACGTTCCCTGGCGGGGGCGGGAGTTGGAGGAGGTGTGGCTGGGGAGGGCGGGTGCCCGGCCGTGGGTGGGGGCCGGGCGCGCCCGCGCGGAGGAGCCGCATGCCGGCACAGCCCCGCGCCCCTGATGGACGTCGCACCTGAGGGTGTGACGAAGCCCCCGGAGGACCGTACTCCGGGGGCTCGTCCGTCCGATGCGGTCAGAAGGCCGCCAGGGGGTTCTTCAGGGTGCCCACGAGCTGGAGGGCGCCCGAGGGGTCCGCCAGGTCGACCATCTGCTTGTTGTCGCGCAGCTGGAGGCGGTTCAGGCAGGACAGCGCGAACTCCGGGGCGAACAGGTCGTACCGGGCGAACTTGTCCGTCAGCTCCGGCACCGACGCCTGGTACTCACGGGTGACCTCCGCGACCGTCCGCCAGAAGCCGTCCTCGTCGAGAACGCCCTCCTCGGCGAGGTTCGCCGCGAGGAAGCGGAAGAAGCAGTCGAAGACGTCCGTGAAGATGGACAGCAGCTTGGTGTCGTCGGGGACCTCGACGCGGATCCGGGACACCTCCGGCGGCAGTACCGCGTCCGGGTCCATCACCGCGATCTCCTCGGCGATGTCCTTGTAGACCGCGCGCTTCACGGCGCCGTCCTCCAGCACCAGGATGACGTTCTCGCCGTGGGGCATGTACACCAGGTCGTAGGCGTAGAAGCTGTGCAGCAGCGGGACGTAGTAGGCCCGCAGGTAGCGCCGCAGCCACTCGGCCGGGGTGAGCCCGGAGCGCTCGATCAGGGCGGCGGCGAAGGACCGGCCCTCGTGGTCGACGTGGACCAGGGACGCCATGGTGGCGAGCGACTCGCCGTCCTCCAGGGACGTCACCGGGCTCTCCCGCCACAGCGCCGCCAGCATCTTGCGGTACGGCGAGTAGCGGTCGGTGGCCTGCTCGTACTCCAGGTGCCGGTACCCCACGGCGGCGCGCTCCCGGATGATCGACAGTCCCGTGGACCGCAGCACCGGGTCGTTGTCGATCAGGCGGGCCAGCCAGTCGTTGATGGCCGGGGTGGCCTCCATGTAGGCGGCCGACAGGCCCCTCATGAAGCCCATGTTGAGGACGGACAGGGCCGTCTTCACGTAGTGCTTCTCCGGATGGGAGCGGTTGAAGAAGGTACGTATGGACTGCTGCGCCAGGTACTCGTCGTCGCCCTCGCCCAGCAGCACCAGGTGCCGGCGGGCGACCTCGGCGGCGAAGGTGACGGACAGCTTGTTCCACCACTGCCAGGGGTGGACGGGGACCAGCAGGTAGTCGGCGGGGTCCAGGTCCTGCGCGCGCAGGACGTCGTGGAACCGGTCGACGGTCTCCTCGCCCAGCTCCTGGCGGACGAACGACTCGTACTCGATGCCGACGCCCGCCGTGAACGCGGCCCGCGAGCGGTGGGCGGCCAGCCACACCAGCCGCACCGGGTTCGCGGCCTCCGGGGCGTACTGCCGGTACTCGTGGACGCCGAAGCCGAGCCTGCCGTTGTTGGCGACGAAGCAGGGGTGGCCCTCGGTCATGCCGGTCTCGATCGCCTGGAACCCGGCGTCGACCAGCTCGGCCGAGGTGACCTCCGGCTTGGTCAGCTTGTAGCAGGTGCCGGAGAGGGTGGAGGAGATCTCCTCCAGGTACACCGGCAGGATCTCGTCGCTCAGCCCCAGGGACTTCTGCAGCTCGATGAAGAAGTCCAGCGCGGCGAGCTCGAGTTCGACGCCGTCGCGATGACGGGTGATGGAGCCGGCGTCGACCTGCCAGTGGTCCAGGCCGCGAAGCTTCGCGGTGAAGGTGTAGCGGGTCTCGCCGTCGTCGCTGCGGACGACGTACCGGCCGTCGCCGGCCGGCTCCGGCGTGACGAGCCGCTCGTGCGCGAACTCGGCGAGCGCCTTGCGGATCAGCAGACGGTTGGCCCGCGCCCAGCGGTGGGGGGACAGGTGCGCCACGGCGTCGGACAGGGTCATGCGGAAGCTCCTCGGGCGGCCTCGAACTGTTCACGCGTGCAGAAGCTCAGCAGCGCGCGCTTCTCCGGCTTGTCGATCTCGCGCTCGGGTTCAAAGCCCACGGCCTCGTTCAGAGCGTGCACGGCCTTGTTGCCGACGTCCGGCTCCACCACGACCCGGCGGGTGGCCGGGTCGGCGAACAGCTCCTCCATCACGGCGGTGATGACGGCGCGGGTGAAGCCGTGGACGGGGCGGTCGGTGGGGGCGACCAGGAAGTGCATGCCGACGTCACCGGGCTCGGGCTCGTAGAGCCCGACGAGTTCGACGTGCCGGGGGTCGTACTTCTCCATCAGGAAGGCGGGCTCGCCGTCGTGCAGGCCCAGGTAGGCGTGGTGGTGCTCGTGGGCGGCGATGCGCATGTACTCGCGCTCGACGTCCTCGAGCCTCGCGTCCTGCATCATCCAGAACGCGGCCTTGGGATGCGTCACCCAGCGGTGCAGCAGCTCCGCGTCCTTCTCCGGGTCGAGCGGGCGGATCGTGAACGTACCGATGGTGCTCATACGGCGAACTCCTGGAAGGCGATGCTCTTCTCGACCGGGTAGTACTCGGTGCCCAGCAGCTCGCGGATGATCGAGGCGTTGCGGTAGGCGCCCATGCCCAGGTCGGGGCTGGTGATGCTGTGCGTGTGCACGCCCGCGTTCTGCAGGAACACGCCGCGCCCGGTGACGTCGATCGCGTAGTTGCGGGCGACGTCGAACCGGCCGTGGCCGTCGAAGCGCAGCCGGTCACGCACCGGCTCCAGGAAGGCGGGCTGCTCGTAGTGGTAGCCGGTGGCCAGCACCAGGCCCTCGGTGGCGATCTCGAAGTCCTTGCCCTGCTCGTCCTGGCGGAAGCCGAGCGTGTAGGTGCCGTCCTGGTACCGGGCGGTGGTGAGCGAGGAGTTGGTGAGCAGCCGGGTGGGCACGCCGCGGCCGCCGCTCTCCACGTTCTTCTGGTACAGCAGGTCGAAGATCGCGTCGATCAGCTCCGAGTTGATGCCCTTGAACAGGCCCTTCTGCTGCTTCTCCAGGCGGTAGCGGGTGTCCTCGGGCAGCGCGCGGAAGTAGTCGATGTAGTCCGGGGACGTCATCTCCAGGGTCAGCTTGGTGTACTCCAGCGGGAAGAACCGCGGGGAGCGGGTGACCCAGTTGAGCTGATAGCCGTGGGCGTCGATCCCGGAGAGCAGCTCGTAGTAGATCTCGGCGGCGGACTGCCCGCTGCCCACGATCGTGACCGACTTCTTCTCCAGCAGCTCCGCCTTGCGCCGCATGTACTGCGCGTTGTGGAAGAGGCCGCCCTCCAGCCCCCGGCACGCCTCGGGCACGAACGGCACGGTGCCGGTGCCGAGCACCAGGTGCCGGCCGCGGTAGGTCGTACCGGTGGACGTGGCCACGACGTACACCTCGGCCGTCTCGTCCCACGTGACCTCGGTGACGGTGGTGCCGAAGCGGATGCTGCTCAGCTGTGCGGCGGCCCAGCGGCAGTAGTCGTCGTACTCGACGCGCAGCGGGTAGAAGTTCTCCCGGATGTAGAACGAGTACAGCCGGCCCTTCTCCTTCAGGTAGTTGAGGAAGGAGTAGGGGGAGGTCGGGTCGGCGAGGGTGACCAGGTCCGACATGAACGGCGTCTGCAGGTGCGCGCCGTCGAGGAACATCCCCGCGTGCCACGCGAAGTCCGGCTTGGACTCCAGGAAGACCCCGGCGAGTTCGTCGACGGGCTCGGTCAGGCAGGCCAGCCCAAGGTTGAACGGGCCCAGCCCGATGCCCACGAAGTCGTAGGTCGGTTCCGTGGTGTCAGCAAGCGCGGTCAAGGGACTCTCCCAGGTACTGCTCGGCGTGGCCGGCGATCAGGTCGAGGACGGCCGTGATGTCGGCCGTCGTGGTCTCGGGGTTGAGCAGGGTGAACTTCAGGTAGTGGCGCCCGGACACCTTGGTGCCCGCGACCACCGCGTCGCCGGAGGCGAACAGGGCCTTGCGGGCGTACAGGTTGGCGCGGTCGATCTCGCCCGGGTCGGTGACGGCGGCCGGGATGTAGCGGAAGACCAGGGTGGAGAGGCTCGGCTCGACCACCACGTCGAACCGGGGGTCGGCGGCCAGCAGCTTCCAGCCCTCGGCGGCGAGGTCGCACACCTCGTCGAAGAGCGCGCCGATGCCGTCGGCACCCATCACGCGCAGCGTCATCCACAGTTTCAGCGCGTCGAAGCGGCGGGTGGTCTGGAGGGACTTGTCGACCTGGTTGGGGATGCGCTCGGTCACCATGCGGCGCGGGTTGAGGTACTCCGCGTGATAGGTGGCGTGCCGCAGCGTGGCCGCGTCGCGCACCAGCACGGCCGAGGAACTGACCGGCTGGAAGAAGGACTTGTGGTAGTCGACGGTGACGGAGTCGGCGCGCTCGATGCCGTCGATGCGGTGCCGGTACTTGCGGGAGGCGAGCAGTCCGCAGCCGTAGGCGGCGTCCACGTGCATCCAGGCGCCGTACTGCTCGCACAGGCCGGCGATCTCCGGCAGCGGGTCGATCGAGCCGAAGTCGGTGGTGCCGGCGGTGGCGACGACCGCCATCGGGATCAGCCCCGCCTCGGCGCAGCGCTCCAGTTCGTGGGCGAGGGCGACGGTCTGCATCCGCTTGTCGTGGTCGACGGGGACCACCACCACGGCGTCCGGGCCGAGGCCGAGCAGCTTCGCGGACTTCTGCACGCTGAAGTGGCTGACCTCGGAGGCGAAGACGCGCAGCTTCGTCAGCTCCTCCGTCTTGGTCTCCTCCCGCGCCAGCAGCAGCGCCTGGAGGTTGGACTGGGTGCCGCCTGAGGTGAACACGCCGTCGGCGGCGGGGCCGAGGCCGATGCGGGCGGCCGTCCAGTCGATCAGTTTCCGCTCGATCAGGGTGCCGCCGGCCGACTGGTCCCAGGTGTCCAGGGAGGAGTTGACGGCGGAGAGCACCGCCTCGCCGAGCACGGCCGGGATGACGACCGGACAGTTGAGGTGGGCGAGGTAGCGGGGGTGGTGGAAGTAGACCGCGTCCCTGAGGTAGACGTCCTCCAGCTCGTCCAGCGCCGCGGTGGTGTCGCGCAGCGGCCGGTCGAGGTCGATCGCGTCGATGCGCGGGGCGAGGTCGTCGGCCGTGACGCCGGTGAACGGCCGGTCGGTGGCGGCGAGTTTGGCGGCCACCCGCTCGACTCCTTCGGTCACGGAGCGTCGGTAGTGCTCCGCGGTGGTGTCGTTGAGCAGGTGCGAGCGCATGTGGGGGTCCTCCGGTGGGGACGGTCCGGTGCGGGGAGAGGTCCAGTGCGGTTGAACTTAGGTTAGCCTAACCAAACTTTTCCGAGGGTATTCCCGCTTCCTTCGTGACCGTCGTCACGTCCTCGGCGGGACGCTGCGGAGCGTCAACTCGCTTGTGGCTCAGACCTGTTCACGGAGCTGTTCCTCCGTCAGGCCACGCCGCCAGTAGCCCACGAACGTCACCCGCCGGCGGTCGACCCCACGCTCACGGACGAAGTGCCGGCGCAGCTGCTTGACCCGGCCGGACTCCCCGGCGATCCACACGTAGGCACGCTCGGGGGAGGGGAGGGCGGTCTGCCGGACGGCGTCCAGGGCCGTCGGGGTCTCCGGTGCGGTGACGCCCTCCCGCACGAACCAGGTGATCTCCGCGTCCGCCGCGGTCGGCAGCTCCTGGACGTCCCCGGCGTGCGGCACCTCGAGCCAGACCTGGGCGCGGATGCCGGCCGGGAGGGACTCCAGGACGGCGGCCGCGGCGGGCAGGGCGGTCTCGTCCGCCCACAGCAGCACCGTCGAGGCGTCCTCGGGAGGGCGGAAGCGGATCGCGCGGTTGTCCGCGATCGCGGGGCCGAGCAGCAGCACCCGGTCGCCCGCGGCGGCGCGGGCGGCCCAGCGGGACGCGGGACCGGCCTCGGCGGACGGGCCCGCCTCGCCGACGCCGTGCAGCACGAAGTCGACGTCGATCTCGGCGGTCCGGCCCAGGGCGTCCGCGCGCAGCGCCCGCAGCGTGTACGAGCGCATCACCGCCCGTACGTCGTCGGGCAGTTCGCGCCAGCCCTGCCACCAGTCGTCACCCAGCTCCAACGGCACGACCGGCGCGTCCTGCCCCGGGTGGGGCAGGAACAGCGACAGGGACTGGTCACGCCCGTCGGAGCGGAAGTCGCGCAGCTCCGGCCCGGTGAAGGTGACCCGCACGAGCGACGGGCCGAGCCGCCGCGTCCCGGCGACCTGAAGGGCGAAGAAACGGAACGGGGCGGCCACGGCAGTCGTCACGGCGTACTCCTGCGAGTCGGGGGCGGCTGAACCTTGCGAGGGGGCCTGTGAGAGGGGCCTTGCCAGGGGGTCAGCTGACCTTCCTGGCCTTCTCGATGGCCTCGGCGAGCGCCTCCACCGGCGCCACGCACTTGTCGTAGGACAGGATCGGCTCGGTGGAACGGGCGATGACCTGGCCGGCCTTGACGGCGGGCAGCTGCTTCCAGGTCGCCTCGGTGATGTCGGCGGGCTGGATGGCCGAGGAGCGGTCGTCCATCATGATCACGTCGGCCTTGTGCTTGTCGACGTTCTCCCAGCTCAGGCTCTCGAACCAGCCGCCGGTGGCCTTCTTGGCCGCCTCCGTCGGCTCCACGAAGTTCACACCGAGGGCCTTGAAGTACTCCAGGTCGATCGAGAGGTTGCTGCCCGAGACGTAGAACAGCTCGGGGCTCGCGGAGCCGACCAGCACCTTGATCTCCGGCTTGGCCTTGGCGGCCTTGCGCAGCCGCTCCGAGGCCGCCTCGAACCGCTTCTTGGCCTCGGTGACCTTCGCGGCCGTCATGTCGGCGCCGAGCGACTCGGCCAGCTCCCACATCCGCTGGAGCGGGGCGGTGAGCTGACGGTCGAACACGGAGATGCCGACGCTGGGGGCGAGCTTGGCGATCTTGTCCTTGGACGCCTCGGGGACGTACCAGAGGGTGCCGGCGTCGTCGAACATCGTGGAGATGAGCACGTCGGGCGCGAGGGCCGCGTACTTCTCGACGTTGAACTGGTCCCAGACGTTGCCCAGGACCGTCACCTTGCTGACGTCCATGTCGCCGGCCTGGACGTCGGCCTTGCCGTCCTTGGTCGTGGTCGGGCCGAACACGCCCTTGACCTCGATGCCGTAGTCGTACAGCGCGGCGGCCACGCCCGTGAACGCGACGATGTTCTTCGGCGCCTCGCCCAGCTTCACCGTGGTGCCGCGGTCGTCCTTGAAGCTCCAGGGGCCGGACTTGGCGGCGCCCTTCGTGTCCGCGCCGCCGTCCTTCGCGTCGTCGTCCCCGCAGGCGGTGAGCACGGCACCGAGGCCCAGGGCGCCGCCGGCGGCGAGCAGTCCACGACGGGAGAGGCGGGCGGTTGTGGCGTTCGGCATGGAAGGGTCTGCTTTCGTGCGTACGGGACCGATGTACAAACAGCGTTAGGTTAGCCTAACCAAACGATCTGTCCAGAGGGCGTCCCGCATCCATGTCCGGCATGCGCCGGTTCCACCCCGTGATCCGGGTCACCCGGCGGCACGGCGACGGCCCGCGCCGGGAGCGGCGCGGGCCGTCACTGAGAAGGGGGCAGGCTCAGCCCGCCAGGCCCAACTCCCGCGCGATGAGCATCCGCTGGACCTCGCTGGTGCCCTCGCCGATCTCCAGGATCTTGGAGTCGCGCCACATCCGGGCCACCGGGTACTCGTTCATGAAGCCGTAGCCGCCGTGGACCTGCGTGGCGTCGCGGGCGTTGTCCACGGCCACCGTGGAGGAGTAGAGCTTGGCCAGCGCCGCCTCCTTCTTGAACGGCTCGCCCGCCACCAGCCGGCTCGCCGCGTCCCGCCACGCCAGCCGCGCCGTGTGCGCCTTCATCTCCATGTCGGCGATCTTGAACTGGATCGCCTGGTTGGCTCCGATCGGACGCCCGAACGCGTGCCGCTCCCTGGCGTACTTCACCGACTCGTCCACACAGCCCTGCGCGAGCCCCGTGGCCAGCGCCGCGATGGCGATGCGGCCCTCGTCGAGGATGCGCAGGAACTGCGCGTAGCCGCGGCCCTCCTCGCCCAGCAGGTTGGCCGCCGGGACGCGTACGTCCTGGAAGGACAGCTCACGGGTGTCCGAGGCGTTCCAGCCGACCTTCGAGTACGGCGCCGCCACCGTGAAGCCCGGGGTGCCGGACGGCACGATGATCGCGGAGATCCGCGGCTTGCCGTCGGGCCCCCGGCCGGTGACGGCGGTGACGGTGACCAGACCGGTGATGTCCGTGCCGGAATTGGTGATGAAGCACTTGGTGCCGTTGATCACCCACTCGCCCGTCGCCTCGTCGAGACGGGCCGTCGTGCGGGTCGCGCCCGCGTCGCTGCCGCCGTCCGGCTCGGTGAGGCCGAACGCGCCGAGTATCTCCCCCGAGCACAGCCGGGGCAGCCACTCACGCTTCTGCTCCTCCGTGCCGAACAGGTGCAGCGGCATCGCGCCCAGCGAGACGCCCGCCTCCAGGGTGATGGCCACCGAGGAGTCCACCCGGGCCAGTTCCTCCAGGGCGACGCCGAGCGCGAAGTAGTCGCCGCCCATGCCGCCGTACTCCTCCGGGAACGGCAGACCGAACAGGCCCATGCGGCCCATCTCCCGCACGATCTCGTACGGGAACTCGTGCCGCTCGTAGAAGTCGCCGATCTTCGGCGCCACCACGTCGTGTGCGAACTCCTCGACCGTGCGGCGGAGTTCCTCGAGTTCGGGGGAGAGCTTGTGGTCCATGTCGTCACTGCTCCTGGTGGGAGAGGGCTCGTACGGTGCGGGACGGGCTGGGTCGGCCCAGGTGGGCGGCCATCCAGACGCTTGTGGCGACCAGACGGCCGAGATCGACGCCGGTGTCGATGTCGAGGCCCCGCAGCATCCACACGAGGTCTTCGGTGGCGAGATTGCCGGTGGCGGACTTCGCGTACGGGCAGCCGCCCAGCCCGCCGGCCGAGGCGTCGACCGTGGCGACGCCCTGCTGGAGCGCGGCCAGGGTGTTGGACAGCGCCTGGCCGTAGGTGTCGTGGAAGTGCACGCCCAGCGCGGGGACGGGCACGCCCGCCTCCGTGAGCGCGGCGATCAGGGCCGTCACATGACCCGGGGTCGCCACCCCGATCGTGTCGCCGAGGCTCAGCTCGTCGCAGCCCATGTCGAGCAGCGCCCGGCACACCCGCACCACCTGGGGGGCCGGGACCGCGCCCTCCCAGGGGTCGCCGAAGCACATCGACAGATAGCCGCGCACATGGACGCCCTGCTCCTTCGCGCGGGCCACCACCGGCTCGAACATGGCCAGCGCCTCGTCCACCGTGCGGTTCAGGTTGGCCTTGGCGAAGGACTCCGTGGCGCTGGCGAACACCGCCACCCGGCGGGCGCCCAGCGCCAGTGCGCGGTCAAGGCCGCGCTCGTTGGGCACCAGCACCGGCAGCTCGACCGGCAGGTCCGAGACCGCCGGGTACAGCTCCTCGGCGTCCGCGAGCTGGGGCACCCACTTCGGGTGCACGAAGCTCGTCGCCTCGATCGTGGTCAGCCCCGTGCCGGCCAGCCGGCGGACGAACTCCGCCTTCACGGCCGTCGGCACGGTCGCCTTCTCGTTCTGCAGGCCGTCGCGGGCGCCCACCTCGTGGATCCGCACCCGCGCGGGCAGCCCCTCGGTTGGCACGGCCATGGGCAGGCCCAGCTCGCTCGCGTTCATGCCGTCTCCCCTTCCGCCGGTGCCGCGGTCTCCACGGGCGCGATGACCGCGAGCACCTGGTCCATGGCGACCGTCGTGCCCGGGGACACGTCCAGCTCCGTGACCGTGCCGGCGTGCGGGGCGGAGATGACGTGCTCCATCTTCATCGCCTCCACCACCAGCAGGCTCTGGCCCGCGTCCACCTCGTCGCCGACGGCGACCTTCACCACCGTCACCGTGCCCGGCATCGGCGCGGTCAGCGAGTCGGCGCCCGCCTGACCCGCCCGGGTGAGGGACGCGGCGACCGGGTCGTGGTCCCGCACCTGCCAGGCGTCGCCGTCCCGGCCCAGCCAGGTGCCGTCCGGCAGAGCGGCGAAGGTGTACGCGACGCCGTCGAGCGCGCAGGTGAACCGGTGCCCCTCCAGCGGCCCCGCGGACGCCCGCACCGGGGTGTCCGCGCCGGGCAGCAGCAGCTCCGTGCCGCCGTCGGCCGCGGCCCGCACCCGCACGGTCACCGGGTCGTGGCCCGCCGCCCGCAGATGGTGCGCCGTCCAGGCCCGGCCACCGCCCATCCGCCAGCCGTCGGCGGCGTCGAACGGGTCACGCCAGCCGGGTGCCGCGGCGGGTTCGAGGGCGGCCTGGCGCAGCAGCGCCGCCGCCGCGTACACCTCGGCCGGCACCTCGCCGCCGACCAGGGAGTCCGCCTCCCGCTCCACCAGACCGGTGTCCAGCTCGCCCGACACGACCGCCGGGTGCGCCAGCAGCCGCCGCAGGAAGCCCGCGTTGGTCTGCACGCCCAGTGTCACCGTCTCCGCGAGCGCCGCCCGCAGCTTGCGCAGCGCGGTCGCCCGGTCGGGGCCGTAGGCGATGACCTTGGACAGCATCGGGTCGTAGAGGCTGCCGACCTCCGTGCCCTCGGACAGCCCGGAGTCGGTGCGCACGCCGTCGCCCTGCGGCTCGCGCAGCCGCAGCACCGTGCCGCCCGAGGGCAGGAAACCGCGCGCGGGGTCCTCGGCGCACAGTCGCGCCTCCACCGCGTGCCCGGTGAGCCGTACGTCGTCCTGCCCGAACGCCAGCCGCTCGCCCGCCGCGACCCGCAACTGCCACTCCACCAGGTCGAGCCCCGTGATCAGCTCGGTGACCGGGTGCTCCACCTGGAGCCGGGTGTTCATCTCCATGAAGTAGTACGCCGACGGGTCGTCGCCCGGGACGATGAACTCGACCGTGCCCGCGCCCCGGTAGCCGCAGGAGCGGGCCGCCTGCACGGCCGCCTCGCCCATCGCGGCCCGCGTTCGGTCGTCGAGGAGGACACTGGGCGCCTCTTCGACGATCTTCTGGTGCCGCCGCTGGAGCGAGCACTCGCGCTCGCCCAGGTGCACCACGTTGCCGTGGCCGTCGGCCAGCACCTGGATCTCGATGTGCCGGGGCCGGTCGATCCACCGCTCCACCAGCAGCGTGTCGTCGCCGAAGGAGGCGCGGGCCTCACGCCGGGCGGCGGCGATCTCGTCCGCAAGACGCGTCTCGTCCCGCACCAGCCGCATGCCCTTGCCGCCGCCGCCCGCCGACGGCTTCAGCAGCACCGGCATGCCGATCTCCCGGGCCGCGTAGACGAGCTGCTCGTCCGTCAGCCCGCTGCCGCTGGAGCCGGGCACCACCGGCACCCCGGCCGCCTTCACCGTCTCCTTGGCGCGGATCTTGTCGCCCATCAGGGCGATGGCGTCCGCGGGCGGGCCGATGAACGCCAGTCCCGCCGCCTCGCAGGCCCGCGCGAACTCCGCGTTCTCCGCGAGGAAGCCGTACCCCGGGTGCACCGCACGCGCGCCGGTGCGGGCGGCAGCCTCCAGCAGCCGGTCCGCCGACAGGTAGCTCTCCGCGGTCGGCGCCGGGCCGATCCGCACCGCCGTGTCGGCCTCCCGGACGTGCCGGGCGCCCGCGTCCGCGTCGGAATACACCGCCACCGAGCGCACGCCCAGCGACCGCAGCGTGCGCACGACGCGGACGGCGATCTCGCCCCGGTTCGCCACCAGCACCGTGTCGAACATCTGATCAGTCATCGTCAGGGGTCCCCTCACATCCGGAAGACGCCGAACTGGGGGTCACCCAGGGGCGCGTTGGCGCACGCGGTCAGGGCCAGCCCCAGCACCTGCCGGGTGTCCATCGGGTCGATCACGCCGTCGTCCCAGAGGCGGGCCGTCGCGTAGTAGGCGTTCCCCTGGCGCTCGTACTGGGCGCGGACCGGGGCCTTGAAGGCCTCTTCCTCGTCCGCGGGCCAGTCCTCGCCGCGCGCCTCCAGCTGGTCCCGCTTGACGGTCGCGAGCACCGAGGCGGCCTGCTCGCCGCCCATCACCGAGATCTTGGCGTTCGGCCACATCCACAGGAAGCGGGGGGAGTAGGCCCGGCCGCACATCGAATAGTTGCCCGCGCCGTAGGAGCCGCCGACCACGACGGTCAGCTTCGGCACCCGCGTGCAGGCGACGGCCGTGACCATCTTGGCGCCGTGCTTGGCGATGCCGCCCGCCTCGTAGTCCTTGCCGACCATGAAGCCCGAGATGTTCTGCAGGAACAGCAGCGGGATGCCGCGCTGGTCGCACAGCTCGATGAAGTGGGCGCCCTTCTGGGCCGACTCGGAGAACAGGATGCCGTTGTTGGCGACGATCCCCACCGGGTGGCCGTGGATGTGCGCGAAGCCGGTGACCAGGGTCTGCCCGTACTCCGCCTTGAACTCGGCGAACCGGGAGCCGTCGGTGATCCGGGCGATGATCTCGCGGACGTCGTAGGGGGTGCGGGAGTCCACCGGCACCGCGCCGTACAGCCCCGCCGGGTCCACCTTGGGCTCGGCGACCGGCTCCACCCGCCAGGGCAGCTCGCCGCGCCCGGGCAGCGTGGAGACGATCTGGCGCACGATCCTCAGCGCGTGCGCGTCGTCCTCGGCGAGGTGGTCGGTCACCCCGGACACCCGCGAGTGGACCTCGCCGCCGCCCAGCTCCTCCGCCGTGACCACCTCGCCGGTGGCCGCCTTCACCAGCGGCGGGCCGCCGAGGAAGATCGTGCCCTGGCCCCGCACGATCACCGCCTCGTCGCTCATGGCGGGCACGTACGCGCCGCCGGCGGTGCAGGAGCCGAGCACCGCCGCGATCTGCGGGATGCCGGCGCCGGACATGCGGGCCTGGTTGTAGAAGATGCGGCCGAAGTGGTCCCGGTCCGGGAAGACCTCGTCCTGCATCGGCAGGAACGCCCCGCCGGAGTCCACCAGGTAGACGCAGGGCAGCCGGTTGTCCAGGGCCACCTCCTGCGCGCGCAGGTGCTTCTTCACGGTCATCGGGTAGTACGTGCCGCCCTTGACCGTGGCGTCGTTGGCGACGACCACGCACTCGCGGCCCGCGACCCGGCCGATCCCGGCGATCACCCCGGCCGCCGGCGCCTGCCCGTCGTACATCCCGTCGGCGGCCAGCGGGGCCAGCTCCAGGAAGGGCGAGCCGGGGTCCAGGAGGGTGTCCACCCGGTCGCGCGGGAGCAGTTTCCCGCGCGCGGTGTGACGGGCGCGCGCCCGCTCGCCGCCGCCGAACGCCGCCGCGGCCAGCTTGCCGCGCAGCTCCTCGACGAGGGCGCGGTGCGCCTCCTCGTTGGCCCGAAAGGCCTCCGACGCGGGATCAGCCGCGCTGTGAAGCTCCGGTGCCTCATGCATCCTGCGGGTCCCCTCACCTTGTTAATGAGCGTTAACGCATTTCCTCCAGGTTAACGACCGCTAACCTCCCTGTCTAGAATCGTCTTCATGGCCACCAGAACCGACGCCCCCACCCGCCGCGAGCAGATCCTCAAGGAGGCCGCGCGGCTCTTCGCCGAACGGGGCTTCCACGGGGTCGGTGTCGACGAGATAGGCGCCGCCGTCGGCATCAGCGGACCCGGGCTCTACCGGCACTTCGCGGGCAAGGACGCGATGCTGGCGGAGCTGCTCGTCGGCATCAGCGAGTCGCTGCTGACGGGTGCGAAGCGGCGGCTCGCCGAGGCGAACGGGGCGGGCGGGGTGGCTCCCGGGGCGGTCCTCGACTCGCTGATCGAGGGGCACATCGACTTCGCGCTCGACGACCGCCCGCTCATCACCCTGCACGACCGTGAGCTGGACCGCCTCCGGGACGCCGACCGCAAGCTCGTGCGCCAGCTCCAGCGGCAGTACGTCGAGCTGTGGGTGGCCGTGGTGCGCCGCCTCTACCCGGACCTCGCCGAGCCCGCGGCCCGCTCGGCGGTCCACTCGGTCTTCGGCCTCCTCAACTCCACGCCCCACCTCACCCGCCCGGGCTCCCTCCCGGACCGTGCGGGCACGGCGGAGCTGCTGCACCGGATGGCGCGGGGGGCGTTCGCGGCGGCGGGCGCCTGAGTCTCCGCGGGGCCGCCTTCAGGGCCCCCCGGAGTGACGAGCGTTACGGGGCGTCCGGTCTGGACGGCTGTGGATACTCGCCGGTACCTTGTTCTGAGCAAGCGCTTAGCCATGCGGGCCGCAGCCATCAATTGAGGAACCCCGACGGCGAGCGCCCAGGTACGCGAGAGCGGCGCCGGTTCAGGCGCAGGGATTGGGGTGGCGGACAGTGCGCCGTACGGTTTTCAACGAGGATCACGAGGCGTTCCGGGAGACCATCCGCGCCTTCATCGAGGCCGAGGTCGTCCCCGTCTACGACGAGTGGTTCGCGGCGGGCCAGGCGCCCCGCGACTTCTACTACAAGCTCGGTGAGCTGGGCATCTTCGGCATCAGCGTGCCGGAGGAGTACGGCGGCGCGGGCATGGACACCCACAAGTTCGAGGCCGTCCTCTACGAGGAGACCGCCCGCGCGGGCGTCCAGTTCGGCGGCTCCGGCGTGCACGTGCTGCTCGCCCTGCCCTACATCAAGATGCTGGCCACGGACGAGCAGAAGAAGCGCTTCCTGCCGAAGTTCGTCTCCGGCGAGGAGATGTGGGCCATCGCGATGACCGAGCCGGGCACCGGCTCCGACCTCGCGGGCATGAAGACCACCGCCAAGCTGAGCGAGGACGGCACCCACTACGTCCTCAACGGCGCCAAGACCTTCATCACCGGCGGCGTGCACGCCGACAAGGTGATCGTCTGCGCCCGCACCGCGGCCCCCACGGCCGAGGACCGCCGTCACGGCATCTCCCTGTTCGCCGTCGACACCAAGTCCGAGGGCTACTCTGTCGGCCGCAAGCTCGACAAGCTCGGCCTGAAGACCTCCGACACCGCCGAGCTGGCGTTCGTCGACGTCAAGGTCCCCGTCGAGGACCTCCTCGGCGAGGAGAACAAGGGCTTCTACTACCTCGGCCACAACCTGGCCTCCGAGCGCTGGGGCATCGCCTTCGGCGCCTACGCCCAGGCCAAGGCCGCCGTCCGGTTCGCCAAGCAGTACGTGCAGGAGCGCACCGTCTTCGGCAAGCCGGTCGCGCACTTCCAGAACACCAAGTTCGAGCTGGCCGCCTGCCAGGCCGAGGTGGACGCCGCCGAGGCCGTCGCCGACCGCGCCACCGAGGCCCTGGACGCCGGCGAGCTGACCCCCGCCGAGGCCGCCAGCGCCAAGCTGTTCTGCACCGAGGTCGCCCACCGCGTCATCGACCGCTGCCTCCAGCTGCACGGCGGCTACGGCTACATGAACGAGTACCCGATCGCCCGCCTGTACGCGGACAACCGGGTCAACCGGATCTACGGCGGCACCAGCGAGATCATGAAGTCGATCATCGCCAAGGACATGGGTCTGTAAGGTCCCGGAAATCCCTGCCGTATACAACTGATTCCATGAGTCAGGCTCTTCAGGAACTCCTCGATCTGCTCGACCTCGAGCAGATCGAGGAGAACATCTTCCGCGGCAGCTCGCGCAGCGCCGTCGTCCCCCGCGTCTTCGGCGGGCAGGTCGCGGCGCAGGCGCTGGTCGCGGCCGGGCGGACCGTCCCCGAGGACCGACCCGCCCATTCCCTGCACGCGTACTTCCTGCGCCTCGGCGACCCCGGCGCGCCGATCGTCTACACCGTCGACCGGATCCGCGACGGCCGCTCGTTCACCACCCGGCGGGTGGTCGCGGTCCAGCACGGCAAGCCGATCTTCCACCTCTCCGCGTCCTTCCAGACGTACGAGGAGGGCCTGGACCACCAGGACCCGATGCCGGCGTCCCCGGACCCGGACGCGCTCCCCACCTCGGAGGAACGCCTGCGCGGCTACGCCCACCTCGACCCCGAGGTCGTCGACCGCTTCCTCGAGGCACGCGCCGCCGTCGACCTGCGCTACGTCGACGAGCCGCCCTACGGCCGCTTCGGCGAGCCCCGCGAACCCCACTCCCAGGTGTGGTTCCGCACCAACGGCAAGCTGGCCGACGACCCTCTGCTGCACGTCGTCCTCGCCACGTACGTCTCCGACATGACGCTCCTCGACTCCGTCCTGCTCGCCCACGGGCGCGGCGGCTGGGCCGTCGGCGACGTGGTCGGCGCGTCCCTGGACCACGCGATGTGGTTCCACCGCCCGTTCCGCGCCGACGAGTGGCTGCTGTACGACCAGCAGTCCCCCTCCGCCCACGGCGGCCGGGGTCTGGGCCAGGCGCGCATCTACACCCAGGACGGCAGGCTGGCGGTCTCGGTCATCCAGGAGGGCGTGGTCCGGGTCCCGCGCGAGGACTGACGGCCCGGGTGGAAACCCCGGTGACCTCACCGGGACGGCGGCCTACGCTGCCCCGGTGGGCAAACAACAGCAGCGCAGACTGCGCACACTCGTCGTCGATGGCGCGGTCCGGCGCTGGACCGTCCGCCAGCGGGTGCTCCCCGCCTACGACGACTGCCGGCTGTCGCTGTCCTTCTTCACCGAGGGCCACCGCGCCGGGGCCGGACGCAGGCTGACCCTGGTGTTCGCGCCAGGACCGCTGCGGATCGTGTCCGACACGACGTACTTCGAGGCCGGAACGGTGGTACGGCTCCCCGACCGCGAGTACCTCAACCTCCACGAGCCCGGGACGGCCCGACGCCTGCTGCACGCGGCGGCGCCCGCCCTGGACCGCCACCCGGCCGTGCGGGACGTCGAGGTGGACGGCTGGCCGTACTTCGACCGGGTGGTGGACGGCCGTCCGGCGGCCGGGGCTCAGCTCAGCCCCGCCTCCGCCAGCAGGTAGGCCGTCATCGGGTCGTAGTGGCGGGGGCTCGTCACATGGTCGTCCAGGGGGACCGTCACCTGGACGGTGCCCTCGGCCTCCGCGAGGAACAGCGCCGGGTCGTTGCAGTCGGCGTACCCGACGGAGTCCACGCCGTACTGGCCGGCGGCGCCCGCCCAGCCGTGGTCGGCGACCACCAGGTCGGGCAGCGGTCTCCCCTCCCGCTCCAGCGCCGTGAGGATGGTCTTCATCGGGGCGCCCGAGTGGGTGTGCCACAGCGTGGCCCCGTGCTCCAGCACCGCCACGTCCGCGAACTGCATCACGTAGCCCTCCTCCGTGGTGAGCCCGTCCGGGATCACCACGATGTCGCAGCCCGCCGCCCGCAGCGCGGCCGCCGTCGCCCGGTGCACGTCCAGCAGGCCGCCCGGGTGTCCGGTCGCCAGCAGCACCCGTTGCCGGCCCTCCGCCGCTTTGCGCAGCCGCCCCGCCATCCGCTCCAGGCCGTCGACCGTCAGCTCGGGGTCGATGGTGTCCTGCCCGTACCGGTGCTCCGGGTCGTCGTTCACGCCGACCCGCTCGGCCATCACCGCGAGCACGTCCTGCTCGTCGGTCCAGCGCTCGCCGAGCTCCAGGCCGAGCCAGTAGTGCCGGTCGCCGTTCGCCAGCTTCCGGTAGTGGGAGAGGTTGTTCTCGCGCGGCGTGGCGACCTCGCCCGCGATGCGGGTGGCGACCAGGTGTTCGACGAGTTCGGCGCGGCTGGGGGTCCCGGGTATCGGCATGCGTCCATTGTGAGGCAGGGAACAGGGGGCGTCCCTGGCGTATCGCGCGCTGGGACGTGCGTCACGTACTCAGCCGGCTCCGTACGGCTACTCACGCCGTCGGCGCGAAGGGATGCTCACGTCCGCCCCAAGGCGAACCACAGCTCCATGCGGACGTCCGGGTCGTCCAGGTCCGCGTCCAGCAGGGCCGCGCAGCGGGCGATCCGCTGCCGGACCGTGTTGCGGTGGACGTCCAGGGCGACCGCCGTGCGGTCCCAGCTGCCGTGGAGGGAGAGCCAGGTGCGGAGCGTGTCGACCAGGGCCGGGGATTGCTCTATGGGGGCGAGGAGCGCGCGGGCGTGGGCGTCCGCCTCCGCCGGCGGGACCAGGTCGGTCAGCGCGGTCGGACGGTCGCCGTGGCGGAGCAGCGGGGCGCGGGTGGCGCGGGCGCGGGCCAGGGCGCGGGCGGCCTGGGTGTCGGCGGCCGGCCAGTCCCGGGGGGCCGCCGCCGCGCTGACGCCGAGCGTCCAGCCCGGCACCCGCTCCACCGCCCGCCCGTCGGGCACCAGCACCCGCACCACCTCGCCCGCCACGTCCACCAGGGACGAGCCGAGGGCGGCGCCCAGCGCGGAGGCGGTCACCGCGTCCGGCGCCGCCCGCCCGTCCGGCCTGCCGTGCACGACCCGCCACCGGTCCCCGCCGAGCAGCGGCGCCACCTCCGCGGGCGCCGCGCCCAGCAGCAGCCGTACCAGCGCGGAGGAGCGGCCGGCGCCCGAGCCGCTGTGCCGTTCGCCGGTGAGCAGCGAGAGCAGCACGGCCGCGACGGACGCGATGGTGTGGTCGCCCGCGTCCCGCTGCGGGGCGGCCGTCCCGAGCACGAACCCCTCGCCGTTGCCCAGCGCGTGCGCGACCAGCCGCACCCCGGCCACCGTGTCGGACGCGGAGGAGGGACGGGCCGCGAGGTCGGCGTGGAGGTCGCCCGGGCTGCCGGCCGGGGCGTCCGGGCCGGATCCGACCCGGTGTCCGGGCGAGGACGCGCGCGTGTGCCCGGCCGAGGGCGGGCGCGGGCCTTCGGGCGACGGCGTCCGGAGGTGTCCGGTTGACCGCGGGCGCACCACCTCGGCGAGTTTCGCCAGCGCCGTCCGCACCTCCTCGCCCGGCTCCGGCCCCGCGCCCGCGAGCCGTGTGCCCTCGGGGCCGTACAGCACCGCGTGGCCGCCCAGGCGGCGCGCGAGCTGCTGGAGGACGGAGGGGACCGGGTCGGGGCGGGCGGCGGCGGTGGCCAGGCTCTGCTGGGCCTCCGTGACCCGCCGCAGCTCGGCCGTGCGAGCCTGCGCCATCAGTTGCCACAGCGCCCGCGCCACCGCCGAGAACGTCGTCCGGGGCGGGACCTCGACGAGCGGCAGGCCGTGCATCTCACACGCTTCCACCAGCGCCCCGGGCACCGTGTCGTGCACCGGCGCGACACCGAATCCGAGGGCCGCCCCGCCCGCCGCGACGATCCGCGACACGTACGCGTCGAAGTAGCCCGCGCCCGCCCCGTCCGGGACGTGCACACCCGCCGACAGCAGCAGTTCGCCGCCCAGCAGGTACGGGTAGGGGTCGGCCATCTCCGAGGTGTGCGCCCAGTGCACCACGACCGCCGGGTCCGCGGGCCCCGCGATCCGGCGCAGGCCCAGGTCCGCGCGGGCCAGCAGCGCGTCCAGGGGGACGGGAGGGGTGGGCGGAACAGCGGGGTCCGGCATGGTGGACGTTTCCTCCATCCCAGGATGTCGATCTGGATGAAACGTACACTTCGCAGTCGCTTTTCGGCCACCTAGGGTCGGGTCACCGGCAACCCGCGGGTACGGGCGGATGTCCCCGCGCGGCGCCGGTGAGCACGATCCGTCTGCACGACACGCCACCGACAGTGCGCGAAGGAGGCCCCCGCATGGCCGTGGACTACCTGGTCATCGTCGTCTATCTGGCCGGCATGCTGGCCATGGGCTGGTGGGGCATGCGCCGCGCCAAGTCCAAGAGCGAGTTCCTGGTGGCCGGCCGGCGGCTCGGCCCCGCCATGTACTCGGGCACCATGGCCGCCATCGTCCTCGGCGGCGCGTCCACCATCGGCGGGGTGGGCCTCGGCTACCAGTACGGACTGTCCGGCGCCTGGATGGTGTTCACCATCGGGCTCGGCCTGCTCGCCCTGAGTGTCTTCTTCTCCGCCCGCATCGCCCGGCTGAAGGTCTACACCGTCTCCGAGATGCTCGACCTGCGCTACGGCGGCCGGGCCGGCGTCATCTCCGGCCTCGTCATGTGGGCGTACACCCTGATGCTCGCGGTGACCTCGACGATCGCCTACGCAACGATCTTCGACGTCCTCTTCGACATGAACCGCACCCTCGCGATCGTCCTCGGCGGCTCGATCGTCGTCGCGTACTCCACGCTCGGCGGCATGTGGTCGATCACGCTCACCGACATGGTGCAGTTCGTCGTGAAGACGATCGGCGTGCTGCTCCTGCTGCTGCCCGTCGCCGTCGTCAAGGCGGGCGGCTTCAGCGAGATGAAGGCGCAGCTGCCCACCGAGTACTTCGACCCGCTGGGCATCGGCGGCGAGACGATCTTCACCTACGTGCTGATCTACACCTTCGGCATGCTCATCGGGCAGGACATCTGGCAGCGCGTGTTCACCGCCCGCAGCGACCGCACGGCCCGCTGGGGCGGCACCGTCGCCGGCACCTACTGCCTCGCCTACGCCGTCGCCGGCGCGGTCATCGGCACCGCCGCCAAGGTGCTCTACCCGAACCTGGCCAGCGCCGACGACGCCTTCGCCACCATCGTCAAGGACGAGCTGCCCATGGGCGTGCGCGGCCTCGTGCTGGCCGCCGCCCTCGCCGCCGTGATGTCGACGTCCTCCGGCGCGCTGATCGCCTGCGCCACCGTCGCCAACAACGACATCTGGGCGCGGCTGCGCGGCATCGTCCGCACGGAGGGCGATCAGCACGACGAGGTGAAGGGCAACCGCGCCTTCATCCTGCTGATGGGCCTCGCCGTGATCGCCACCGCCATCGCCCTCAACGACGTCGTCCAGGCGCTGACCGTCGCGTACAACCTGCTGGTCGGCGGGCTGCTCGTGCCCATCCTGGGCGGGCTGCTGTGGAAGCGCGGCACCGCGCAGGGCGCCCTCGCCTCCGTCGCCGTCGGCGGCCTCGCCGTGATCGGCCTGATGGCCGCGTACGGCATCCTCGCCAACGAGCCCGTCTACTACGGCCTCCTCGCCTCCCTCGCGGCCTACGTCGCCGTCTCCCTCGCCACCCGCCCGACCGACGCGGCCGTCCTCGCCGCCTGGCGCGAGCGTCTCGCCGGACGCGCCCCCGAGCCGGGCACGTCGTCCGAAACCGTGTCCGAACAGGTCCCGGCCGCCCAGTAGCATCGTGGGCAGTCCGCACATACGCGACGAAGCGTAGGAAAGAGAGCAGTCCTTCATGAGCAGCAACGAGACGCCCCGCGGCCCCGTCGACTCCTCCCGCGTGCCGCGCTACGCCGGCCCCGCGACCTTCGCCCGGCTGCCCCGCCTCGACGAGGTGGGCCGCGCCGACGTCGCCGTCGTGGGCGTGCCGTTCGACTCCGGCGTCTCGTACCGGCCGGGCGCCCGCTTCGGCGGCAACGCCATCCGTGAGGCGTCCCGGCTGCTGCGCCCCTACAACCCCGCGCAGGACGCCTCCCCCTTCGCCCTCGCGCAGGTCGCGGACGGCGGCGACATCGCGGTCAACCCGTTCAACATCAACGAGGCCGTCGAGACGATAGAGGCCGCCGCCGACGACCTCCTCGGCACCGGCGCCCGCCTGATGACCCTCGGCGGCGACCACACCATCGCGCTGCCGCTCCTCAGGAGCGTCGCGAAGAAGCACGGCCCGGTCGCGCTGCTGCACTTCGACGCGCACCTCGACACCTGGGACACCTACTTCGGCGCCGAGTACACCCACGGCACGCCGTTCCGCCGGGCCGTCGAGGAGGGCATCCTCGACACCGAGGCCCTCTCGCACGTCGGCACCCGCGGCCCGCTCTACGGCAAGCAGGACCTCACCGACGACGAGAAGATGGGCTTCGGCATCGTCACCTCCGCGGACGTCTACCGCCGCGGCGCCGACGAGGTCGCCGACCAGCTCCGGCAGCGCATCGGCGACCGCCCGCTGTACATCTCCATCGACATCGACTGCCTCGACCCCGCCCACGCGCCCGGCACCGGCACGCCCGAGGCGGGCGGCATGACCTCCCGCGAGCTGCTGGAGATCCTGCGCGGCCTCGCCTCCTGCAACCTGGTCTCCGCCGACGTCGTCGAGGTGGCGCCCGCGTACGACCACGCCGAGATCACCTCGGTCGCCGCGTCCCACACGGCGTACGAACTGACCACGATCATGTCCCGCCAGATCGCGGAGGCCCGCGCCAAGTGACACACGACCACGACCTGGAGCTCCGTCCGACCGCCGCCCAGACGGAGGCGGCGCTGAACCCCCCGCCCGGCCGCACCGGCGGAGACCTGGTCGTGGAGACCCTGGCCGGGCTCGGCGCGACCACCGTCTTCGGCCTGCCCGGCCAGCACGCCCTCGGCATGTTCGACGCGCTGCGCCGCTCCGACCTGCGCTACATCGGCCTGCGCGTGGAGAACAACGCGGGCTTCGCGGCGGACGCGTACGGCCGGATCACCGGCGAGGCGGCCCCGCTGCTGCTGTCCACAGGACCCGGCGCCCTCACCTCGCTGGCCGCGCTCCAGGAGGCGGCGGCCGCGTCCGCGCCGGTGCTGGCGATCAGCAGCCAGGTGCCGACCGCCGGCCTCGGCGGCGGACGCCACGGCTATCTGCACGAACTCCCCGACCAGTCCGCCTCGTTCCGGGGCGTCGTGAAGTCCGTGCACACGGTCCGCACCGCCTCCCAGATCCCGTCGGCGATCGCGGAGGCGTGGAAGTCCGCGCTCACCGTCCCGCACGGGCCCGTGTGGGTGGAGATCCCGCAGGACGTGCTGCTCGCCGAGACGATGCTGCCGGTGGTGACGGCGATGGACGCCACCCCGGACGAGCTGCCCCCGCGCCCCGAACTGACCGCGCTGGCCGCGCACCTGCTGTCCGGCGCGGAACGCCCCGCGATCGTCGCGGGCGGGGGAGTGATCCGCTCGGACGCCTCCGGAAAGCTGCGGCAGCTCGCGGAACGCCTCCAGGCGCCGGTGGTGACCACCCCCGGTGGCAAGGGCGCCTTCCCGTGGACCCACCCGCTGTCCCTCCAGTCCTGGATCGAGGACCGCCACACCACCGACTTCCTCGAGGACGCGGACGTCCTGCTCGTCGTCGGCTCCGGACTCGGCGAACTCTCCTCGAACTACCACACGTTCAAGCCGCGCGGCCGGGTCGTCCAGATCGAGGCCGACCTCGGCAAGCTGGAGTCCAACCACCCCGGCATCGGCGTCCACGCGGACGCCCGCCTCGCCCTCCAGGCGCTCCTGGAGACCGTCGAGCCGCGCGCGGACGAGACCGCCCCCGCGCGGGTGCGGGAGCTGCTGGACCGGGTGCGGGCCCGTATCGACGGGCAGGACCTGGCGCTGGAGCAGCAGGTGCTGACGGCCGTGCGGCGCGCCCTGCCGACCGGTTCGCCGTCCTTCTGGGACATGACGATCCTCGCCTACTGGGCGTGGTCCGCGTTCGACGCGATGGGCCCCAACCACCTGCACTCGGCGCAGGGCGCCGGCGGCCTCGGCTACGGCTTCCCCGCCGCCCTCGGCGCGGCCGTCGCCGACCCCACGCGTCCGGTGCTGGCGGTCTCCGGCGACGGCGGCGCGCTGTACTCGATCGCCGAGCTGGCCACGGCCCGCCAGTACGACCTGGACGTCACCTGGCTGATCGTCGACGACGGCGGCTACGGCATCCTGCGCGAGTACATGACGGACGCCTTCGGCGAGCCCACGGCGACGGAGCTGACCCGCCCGGACTACGTGGCCCTCGCCGAGTCCTTCGGCGTCCCGGGCCTGCGCACCAGCCCGGACATCTTGGAGGAGGACCTCGCCAAGTCCCTCTCCACCCCGGGCCCGTCGGTGGTCGTCCTCCCGGCGGTGCTCCGCATGTTCGCGCCGACGCACCTGGGGAGCTGAGGCGCGGGCTCCTGCGAGATCGCCCGCAGCCACGCGGAGGGCGGTGGTGTCCGGTCCGGGGCAGCAGGCGCCCGGGCCCACCCCGTCGATCCGGCCGCCGAAGGCGCCCGGGTCCACAGGCCGTGGAAGCGGGGCGGTTCTCAAGGCCTCGGGCTCCCCGGCCAGGCCGCTGACGTGTGCGGCCACGATTCTGAGCACGGAGAGGGACCGCGGTGGGGAGCGGTCAGGCGGAGACGGAGAGGCTTCCGTCCTTGACCGCGGTGACGAACGGCGTCCAGCCGGCCGGCCGGAAGAGCAGCGCGGGGCCCTCAGGGGCCTTGGAGTCGCGGACAGGGACACCTGTGGGGTGGTCGTCCAGGACCTCCAGGCAGCTGCCGCCCTGGTCGTTGCTGTAGGAGGACTTTCGCCAGCCCTCCAGTGCTCCTGCGTTCGGTATCGCTCGGTCAGCCATGATGTCCGTAGTCCCTCGCTGTTGCCCTGAGCAGAGCCAGTGATTCCTTGAGCGGCAGCGCGTTGCCCAGTGCGAAATCGTAGCGATGCTGCAGTTCCTGAACGACTGATGGGCTGTCGTGGATCTTCCCCATGTACAGGCCCTCCCCGTAGGCCACGGGCGGCTGATCCTCGAACCACATCAGCGTGAGCATGTTGCTCAGGAGGGGATGCATGCCCAACGTGAACGGCAGAAGGTGAAGCTGGATCCGCTCGGCCTCGGCGAGTCTGACGAGGTGGTTGATCTGCTCCGCCATGACGTCCGGGCCGCCGATCCGGCGTCGTAGCACCGCTTCATCGAGGAGCGCCCACACTACGGGTGTCACTGGGTCGGCAAGGATTTTCGCGCGCTCCAGGCGTGTGACAAGGCGTCTGTCACGCTCCTGTTCACTCGCCGGAGGGAACGGCATGCTCAGAACCGCACGTGCGTACCTTTCCGTCTGGAGGATGCCGGGAACGAACGACAGGGCGAACTCCCTGATCATCGTCGCCTGCTGTTCGAGCTGACGGGCCGCCTCGAAGTACCCCGCGACAGCGGCGTCCTCGTCCGGCAGGAAGCTGCTCAGCACATCGCCCGTGTTCAGCGCCCTGTCGAGGCGTCTCGCGTCCTCCTTGGACGGGGTGCGCCGGCCCGCCTCGATGTGTGCGATGTGCGAACGCGTCATGACGGCGGCTGTCGCCAGCTCCTGCTGTGTCAGCCCCGCCGCCTCGCGCTGCGTCTTCAACCACTCCCCATAGATGTTGCTCAACGTCAACTCCCGTGTGACAGATGCGTTGTCACATCCGACCCTCTGGCGAGCCTAGCCCGACCCGTCTCACTCTGTGAGTGGATCGCTACACAGCGACGTCCATGCACATCAACCTGCCTCGGGCACGGAAGACCCCCGCGACCGCTACCGACGGCCCGGGGGCATGGCCCTCAACCGCAACGGAGTTGAAGACGTGTTGCACCGTATCGCCTGTCTCCTCGAGCCGCTGCTGCGGCTCCTGTGGCCCGCCTCCGGGTGCCACCGGCACGGAAACCGGCACCGCGCCGGGGGAGCGGCGCCGGTCCCCGAGCCGGCCGCCCCCGTCGCACCCGGTCGCCGCCCTTCCCCGCACGAGGCCCCCCTCCGCGGCGAGGACTCCCGGCTCGTCCGCCCCTACCTCCTCGCCCGTGAACGACGTGCGCAGGCCAGGCAGCAGCGCGCCCGGCGCCGGACCCTCTGGCTCGCCGTGCACGGCATCGACGTAGGGCCACGGCGTATCCACGGTGTCGACGTCGGCTCCCGCCGCGTGCGGGGCAGCGAGGTGACCGCCGCGTGATCCACGAGAGCCGAGACGTCACCGCCACCCCGGCGACCCGGCCCCGCCTCCTCCCCTGGTCCAACCTCGACGGCAACCCCTGCTACCTCGTCACCGACGACACCGGCACCGGTCGTCTCTCGCGCCTCGCCGACGAGATCGAAGCCGTCCAGCTCGGCATGGCGGACGACCTTCTCGGCCACGCCGTCGACCTCCTGGGCGACACCAGGGCCACCGCGCCCCAGCTCCGTTACCTCGCCGCCTGCCTGGCCGAGGCGCTCCACGACGTGCACCGCATCGCCCGCAGCAGGGGAGCGCGTCTCCCCGTGCCCCCCGGCGACGAGGAAGACCTGGACGCCGTACCGGAAGGGGGCCCGGGCAACTGACCCACCGCTGGGGCGGGCCGGCCGCCCTCTCCGTCTGAGGGAGGCCGGCCGAGGTGAGGCCTACCAGATCGACTCGACCCACTCCGGGTGGTCGATGAACGGGTTGCGGTTGTGCTGGTACGACTCGAAGATCACGTCGTTGCGGCGCTGCTCGAAGGAGTCCGGCGGGTCCTGCTCGTGCCACTCCTTGAGCACGGAGAGCTTGCCGATGTACGGGGCGGAGCCGTTGCTCACGCTGTTGTTGGGCTCCAGGTCGGGCCAGCCGTCGGTGCCCTCGTAGCGGACCGCCATGTAGAGGATCATGCGGGCCACGTCGCCCTTGACGGCGTCGCGGGGCTCGAAGGAGTCGGAGTCGGTGAGGCTGCCGCCGCCGTTGGTGACGGCGCTGCCGCCGTTGTCGAAGTCCTTGTTGCCGCGGATGCTGTTGACCTGGACGTCCGACGGGCGCAGATGGTGGATGTCGGTGCCGGGGCCGGTGGAGGTGCCGAAGTCGCCGTGGGACTTGGCCCAGACGTGCTCGCGGTTCCAGTCGCCCACGTCACCGCCGTTGAGCGACTTGCTGCGGGAGGCGCCGGAGTACAGCAGGATCACGTTCCCGCTGTTCGACGGGTCCTCGTCGGTCTCCTTCAGGGCGTTCCAGACGGCCGAGTACGAGAGCTTCGTCTGGTCGCTGATGATCGAGTGGAGGGCGGACTTGAGGGCCTCGCCGGTCTTGCCCTCGGCGCCCTCGTAGTAGTCGGCGTAGGCGGTCACCGCGGCCACGCGGCCCTGGGCGGCGGGTGCCTCGTGGGCGGGGGCCGAGGCGCCGGCGGTGGCGGGGGTCAGGGCGGGGACGGCGAGTCCGGCGAGGACGGCGGCGCTCGCCAGCGCCACCGCCTTCCGGCGGCGTATGCGCACAGCAGGCATGTGGGGTGTCCGATCTACGCGGGTTGCACAAGGGAGATACCCGAGAGAGTGGCATGGACATGCAGTCAAGCGCGTGGAGACAGCGTGTCGATTGCGTGACGGGAATCCGACGCCGCGTAGAGAGCGCGCACCCCCGGAATATTGCGGAGGGATGAAATCCGCTTCCGGCGGCGTTGGTGCCTTGCGGAAGATCAGGACGATCGGAGGACACCGCGTGACAGCGCAACGGGGATGGGCACGACGACTGGCCGCCTACGCGTGGCGGCACCCCAGGAACGTCGTCCTGGCCCTCGGCTCCTCCCTCGCCGGCATGGCCGTGATGGCCCTGGTGCCGCTGATCACCAAGGTGATCATCGACGACGTGATCGGCGACAAGACCCGTGACATGGGCACCTGGGCCGGCCTGCTGGTCGGCGCCGCCCTCGCCGTCTACGTCCTCACCTACATCCGCCGCTACTACGGCGGAAAGCTCGCCCTCGACGTCCAGCACGACCTGCGCACCGAGATGTTCGGGTCGATCGCCCGGCTCGACGGCAGACGCCAGGACGAGCTGTCCACCGGGCAGGTCGTCGGCCGTGCGACCAGCGACCTCCAGCTCATCCAGGGCCTGCTCTTCATGCTGCCGATGACCATCGGCAACCTGCTGCTGTTCGTGATCTCCCTGGTGATCATGGCGTCGCTGTCCCTGCCGCTCACCGCGATCGCTCTCGCCGTGGCGCCCGCCCTGTGGTGGATCGCCAAGCGCAGCCGCACCCGGCTGCACCCCTCCACCTGGTACGCCCAGGCGCAGGCCGGCGCCGTCGCGGGGGTGGTCGACGGCGCGGTCAGCGGCGTCCGCGTGGTCAAGGGCTTCGGCCAGGAGGACCAGGAGACCGGCAAGCTCCGCGAGGTCGGCCGCAGGCTGTTCGCGGGACGCCTGCGCACCATCAAGCTGAACTCCCGCTACACCCCCGCCCTCCAGTCCGTGCCCGCCCTCGGACAGGTCGCGATGCTCGCCGTCGGCGGCTGGCTCGCGGTCCGCGGCCACATCACGCTGGGCACCTTCGTCGCCTTCTCCACCTACCTCGCCCAGCTCGTCGGACCGGTCCGGATGCTCGCCGTCGTCCTCACCGTCGCCCAGCAGGCCCGCGCCGGCACCGAGCGGGTCCTCGACCTGATCGACACCGAGCCGACCCTCACCGACGGCACCAAGGCCCTGCCCCCGGACGCCCCGGCGACCGTCGAGTTCGACGACGTCGCCTTCGGCTACGACCCCGAGCGGCCGGTGCTCGACGGCCTGTCCTTCGAGATCCGCCCCGGCGAGACCCTCGCCGTGGTCGGCGCCTCCGGCTCCGGCAAGTCCACCGTCTCCCTGCTGCTCCCGCGCTTCTACGACGTCACCCGCGGCGCCGTCCTCGTCGGCGGGCACGACGTGCGCGAGCTGACCACCGAGTCGCTGCGCGCCGCCATCGGCCTGGTCCCGGAGGACTCCTTCCTGTTCTCCGACACCGTCCGCAACAACATCGCGTACGGCCGCCCCGACGCCACCGACGAGCAGATCCGGGCCGCCGCCCGCGCCGCCCAGGCCGACCGCTTCATCGACGAGCTGCCCGACGGCTACGACACCACCGTCGGCGAGCACGGCCTGACCCTCTCCGGCGGACAGCGCCAGCGCGTCGCCCTGGCCCGCGCCATCCTCACCGACCCGCGCCTGCTCGTCCTGGACGACGCGACCTCCGCCGTGGACGCCCGCGTCGAGCACGAGATCCACGAGGCGCTGAAGAGCGTCATGCGGGGCCGCACGACGCTGCTGATCGCCCACCGCCGCTCCACCCTGAACCTCGCCGACCGCATCGCCGTCCTCGAGAACGGCCGCCTCGCCGCCATCGGCACCCATGACGAGCTCCAGCGCCGCTCCCCGCTGTACCGGCGGCTGCTCACCGACCCCGACGAGCTGGGCGCCGTCTCCCCGGGCCACACCCCGCCCGCCGGGCCGGTCGAGGAGGACACCTCCGTCCGCGCCGAACTGGACGCCGAGTTCGACGCCGAGCGGGGCGTCACCCCCCGCCTGTGGACCGGTGACCGCGAGCCCAGGGACACCGCCCTCGACGGCGCCCCCGCCACCCCGGAACTGCTGGAGCAGGTCGCCAAGCTGCCCCCGGCCGACGACGTGCCGGACGTCGACGAGGCCCGCGCCGTCCGCCCCGAGGACTCCTACGGCCTGCGCCGCCTGCTGCAGGGCTTCCGCACGCCCCTGCTGATCAGCCTCGCCCTGGTCGCCGTGGACGCCGGGATGGGCCTGCTGCTGCCGATCCTGATCCGGCACGGCATCGACGAGGGCGTCACCCGCGCCGCCCAGACCGCGGTCTGGGCCGCCGCCCTGCTGGGCCTGCTCACCGTGCTCGCCCAGTGGGCGGCGCAGACCGGCGAGATCCGCATGACCGGACGCACCGGCGAACGCGTCCTGTACACGCTGCGGCTGAAGATCTTCGCCCAGCTCCAGCGGCTCGGCCTCGACTTCTACGAGCGCGAGCTGACCGGCCGGATCATGACCCGGATGACCACGGACGTGGACGCGCTGTCCACGTTCCTCCAGACCGGCCTGGTCACCGCTTTCGTCTCGGTGGTCACCTTCTTCGGCATCATGGTCGCCCTGCTGGCGCTCGACATCGGCCTCGCCCTCGTCGTCTTCGCCTCCCTGCCCCTCCTGGTCGTCGCCACGTACTTCTTCCGCCGGGCCAGCGTGAAGGCGTACGAGCTGGCGCGGGAGCGGGTGTCGGTGGTCAACGCCGACCTCCAGGAGTCCGTCGCCGGGCTGCGGATCGTGCAGGCCTTCCGCCGTGAGGGGGACGGCGCCCGCCGGTTCGCCGAGCGCAGCGCCGCCTACCGCAGCGCCCGTATCCGCGGCCAGTGGCTGATCTCCGTGTACTTCCCGTTCGTGCAGCTGCTGTCCTCGGTCGCCGCGGCGGCGGTGCTCGTGGTCGGCGGCGGCCGGGTCGACGACGGCACGCTCGCCATCGGCTCCCTGGTCGCCTACCTGCTCTACATCGACCTGTTCTTCGCGCCCGTGCAGCAGCTCTCCCAGGTCTTCGACGGCTACCAGCAGGCGTCCGTCTCCCTCGGCCGGATCCAGGAGCTGCTGCGCGAGCCGACCTCCACCAAGGCCCCCGAGAAGCCGCTCCCGGTGACCTCCCTGCGCGGCGAGATCGCCTTCGAGGACGTGCACTTCTCCTACGGCGACGGCGAGGAGGCCCTCAGCGCGGTCGACCTGACCGTCCCGGCCGGGCAGACCGTCGCGTTCGTCGGCGAGACCGGCGCCGGCAAGTCCACCCTGGTCAAGCTGGTCGCCCGGTTCTACGACCCCACCTCCGGGCGGGTCACCGTCGACGGCACCGACCTGCGCGACCTGGACCTCACCGCGTACCGGCACCGGCTGGGCGTCGTACCGCAGGAGGCGTACCTCTTCCCCGGCACCGTCCGCGACGCCATCGCCTACGGCCGCCCCGACGCCACCGACGCCGAGGTGGAGGCCGCGGCCCGCGCGGTCGGCGCGCACGAGATGATCGCCACCCTCGACGGCGGCTACCTCCACGAGGTCGCCGAGCGCGGCCGCAACCTGTCGGCGGGCCAGCGCCAGCTGATCGCGCTCGCCCGCGCCGAACTCGTCGACCCGGACGTGCTGCTGCTCGACGAGGCCACCGCCGCCCTCGACCTCGCCACCGAGGCGCAGGTCAACGCGGCCACCGACCGCCTCGCCGGCCGCCGCACCACGCTGGTGGTCGCCCACCGGCTGACCACCGCCGCCCGCGCCGACCGGGTGGTCGTCATGGACCACGGCCGCGTCGCCGAGGACGGCACCCACGAGGAACTGCTGCGCAAGGGCGGCCGGTACGCCGCGCTGTGGCGGACGTTCGTCGGCGAGGACGTCCCCGCACCGGCCTGATCCGGCCGTACGCCACCGGCGCACACCGGCTCGCGCAACCGTGCGACCTACGCCGTGCGTCCGTACACGCGTACGCCGTCGTACGGCGGGCGCGGTACGGGAGGACGACTGTGGGCAGTGGAGCGATACACCGGCGGCTCGCGCCGGTCCTTGCGGTGCTGACCGCGTCGGGGCTGCTCGCCCTGGCGGCGCCGGCCCAGGAGGCGGAGGCGGCCGCGCTGTGCCCCGGACGCAAGGTGCGGACCCTGCCGTTCTCCACCGGGTCGGTGCTCGTCTACAAGCGCGGCGGATACGTCTGCGCCGTCACCGTCGCCAAGAAGCAGGGCGTGAAGCGGAAGATGGCGGTGAGCGTGCGGGCGCGCGGCGGACGGCCCGTGGTCGACGAGGGGCAGTTCGCGTACCACGCGGGCCCGGTGACCGTGCACGCCGGACGCCGCTGCGTCTGGGTCACCGGCCGGGTCGGGGCGGACTCCGTCAGCTCCGGCTGGATCCTCTGCTGAGCCCTCCACTTCGCGGACGTGCACAGGGTTTTCCCTATGTCCCCTGGTGCGGTGACGAGTTGGTCGAGTAGCTTCCGGCGCACATCTGTCTCACAGGGGAGTGCGCATGCGCAAGGCGCTCAGATGGCTGCTGGCGCTCACGGTGCTCATAGGCACACTGGGCACGGCCGGGGCGGCCACCGCCGCCGAGCCGGACGCCACCGGCACCACTGACATCAAGGAGAGGCTGCTCGAGATCCCGGGCATGAGCCTCATCGAGGAGAAGCCGTACACCGGGTACCGCTTCTTCGTCCTGAACTACACGCAGCCGGTCGACCACCGCAGGCCCGGCAAGGGCACGTTCCAGCAGCGGATCACCGTGCTGCACAAGGACACCGCGCGGCCCACCGTCTTCTACACCGGCGGCTACAGCGTCTCCACGACGCCCCGCCGCGCCGAGCCGACCCAGATCGTGGACGGCAACCAGGTCTCCATGGAGTACCGCTTCTTCACCCCGTCCCGGCCCGAGCCGGCCGACTGGAGCAAGCTGGACATCTGGCAGGCCGCCAGCGACCAGCACCGCATCTTCACCGCGCTGAAGAAGATCTACAACGAGAACTGGCTCTCCACGGGCGGCTCCAAGGGCGGCATGACCGCCACCTACTACGAGCGCTTCTACCCGAAGGACATGGACGGCGTCGTCGCCTACGTCGCCCCCAACGACGTGGTGAACAAGGAGGACTCGGCCTACGACCGCTTCTTCCGCACCGTCGGCACCAAGGAGTGCCGCGACCGGCTGAACGGCGTGCAGCGCGAGGCGCTGGTGCGCCGGGAGCCGCTGAAGGAGAAGTACGAGGCGCTCGCCGCCGAGAACGGCTACACCTTCGACACCATCGGCAGCCTGGACCGCGCCTACGAGGCGGTCGTCCTGGACTACGTCTGGGGCTTCTGGCAGTACAGCACCGTCGCCGACTGCCAGGGCATCCCGGCGGACGCCAAGAACGCCACCGACGACGAGATCTGGAACTCCGTCGACACCATCTCCGGCTTCTCGTTCTACACGGACCAGGGCCTGAGCCCGTACACGCCGTACTACTACCAGGCCGGCACCCAGCTGGGCGCGCCGACCATCCACTTCCCGCACATCGAGAAGAAGTACGTCCGCTACGGCTACCAGCCGCCGCGCAACTTCGTGCCCCGTTCGATCGACATGAAGTTCGAGCCGTGGGTGATGCGCAGCGTCGACACCTGGGTCCGTCACAACGCCCGGCAGATGCTGTTCGTGTACGGCGAGAACGACCCGTGGGGCGCCGAGCCGTTCCGCCTCGGCAAGGGCGCGCGCGACTCGTACGTCCTCACCGCGCCCGGCATGAACCACGGCGCGAACGTGGCCGGCCTGGTCGAGAAGGAGAAGGCGCTGGCCACGGCCCGCATCCTGGAGTGGGCGGGCGTCGCCCCGAACGCCGTCCAGGCGGACCCGGCGGCCGCGAAGCCGCTGGCGAAGTTCGACGCGAAGCTCGACAAGCGGGACGTCGAGCCGCGGCACGCGCTGCGTCCGTGAATCCCGGGCGGGGTCACACCGGGACGGCGCAGCCCACCGGTGAGGCCCCGCCCAGCCGCACGTAGAGGGCCGTGGACGCCGGGCAGCCGGACCGGGCGTCCACGGCCTTCGTCACCTTGAACTCCGGCCTCCTGGGCCCGCTTCCGTCGCAGGCCGTCTCCCGTACCCTGCCGCCGTCGAGGGCGTACACGCAGTCGCCGACGACGGTCCGCGGACCGCCCCCGCCGCCCGGGTCGCCCGGGTGCGGCGGCTGGAGGCTCCGCATGCAGGCGTGGCCGCGCGGCACCATCCCGTCGCCGTCCTCGTCGGCGGCGGGCCACTGCTCGCTGATGTGCAGCACGAAGTCGGTGGTGGGCGGGCACGGCGGGCCGTCGCGCGTGGTGCCGTCGTGCCGGGCCACCACCCGGGCCGCCGCGCGCTCGCTCCGGCAGGACACCTCGGTGAAGCTGGTGCGCCCGAAGGAGCTGCACTCGCCGACGTCGAGGAACACCGCCCCGTACCCCGACGGCCGCACCGGCGACGCCACGGCCGCCGTCCCGCCCGCCGCGTCCGGCGGCGCCTCCCGGCACCCGACGAGCAACACCACCCCCGCCAGGGCCCACACGGCCCCCGGCCCCCATCCGCGCACCCGCATCGTCGTCCCCCCGGAAGATCCCCGCCACCAGCCTGACCTCCCGCCGCCCGGACACGCCAGACAAGTGGGGTCGTTTGCGCATATGGGGTGTGATGGGTCGGCCGGGTGTCGTAGGAGGGTTACGCCCGGCCGGGGAGACGCCGTGACCGCGGGTGACCAGGGCGCCTCGCCCGGACCGTCCAGGGATCATGGTCCGGACGAGGCATGCCGGGTGTCAGTACGTCAGCCCGTGCCCCACCGGGTACAGGACCGCCGTCGGGTCGTCGGCGCGCTGGACCGGGACCGGGAGCGTGCCGCGCGGGCGGACCGTGCCGGCGATCGCGCGGGCCGCCGCGCGCACCTCGACGTCGGTCCAGGAGTACGACGCGAGGAACGCCTTCACACCGGGCAAGTGGGCCACGTCGTAGGGGTTGCGGATCGCCACAGCGACGACCGGCTTCCCGGTCGCCAGCAGCTGCTCGACGAGCGTCTTCTGGTTGCTGGACGCGGTGACGTTGTACGTCCCGACGACCACCGCGTCCGCGTCCCGCGCGGCCGCCACGGCCTTGGCGACGGTCGCCGCGGAGGGCGCCGTGCCGGTGGACAGGGCGGTCGCGGTGAAGCCCAGCTCCGTCAGGGCGTCCGCGAGCACCCCGGTGGGCGGGCCCGTGGTGCCGGACGGGGACGCCGGGTCGGCGCCGACCACCAGCACCTTGGGTGTGCGGCGGCGGGACAGCGGCAGCAGACCGCCCTCGTTGACCAGCAGGGTCGTTCCGTGCTCGGCGATCCGGTCGGCGGCGGCCAGGTGCGACCGGGTGCCGACGGCCCGGTCCACGCCCGCGTGGCTGACGTACGGGTCGTCGAAGAGGCCCAGACGGGCCTTCAGGCGCAGCACACGCAGGATCGAGGCGTCGAGGCGCGCCTCCGTCAGCTCGCCGTCCCGCACCGCCTGGAGCACCGCGTTCCACGCGACGTCCAGGGACGGCGGGTTGAGCAGCTGGTCGACGCCCGCCTTCAGCGCCAGCACCGGCACCCGGTCGTCGCCGTACTTGGTGCGGACGCCCTCCATGCCGAGGGAGTCGGTCACCACGACGCCGTCGTAGCCCAGCTCCTCGCGCAGGATGCCGGTGAGGATCGGGTGGGACAGCGTGGCCGGGTCCTCGGCGGCGTCGAGCGCCGGGACGACGATGTGCGCGGTCATGATCGAGTCGATGCCCGCGGCGATCGCCGCCCGGAACGGCGGCGCGTCCAGCTCCTCCCACTGCTCGCGGGTGTGATGGATCCACGGCAGGTCCTCGTGGCTGTCCGTGATCGTGTCGCCGTGCCCGGGGAAGTGCTTGGCGGTGGCCGCCAGGCCGGACGACTCGTAGCCCTTCACCTCCGCCGCGACCAGCTCGGCGACCGCGTGCGGGTCGGAGCCGAAGGAGCGCACGCCGATGACCGGGTTGGCCGGGTCGACGTTCACGTCGGCCACGGGGGAGTAGTTCTGACGGATGCCCAGGGCGCGCAGTTCACGGCCCGCGATCCGGCCCAGGTTGCGCGCGTCGGAGCGGGAGCCGCCCGCGCCGACGTTCATCGCGCCCGGCATCAGCGTCGCGGGCTCGCCCACGCGTGCCACGATGCCGTGCTCCTGGTCGGTCGAGATCAGCACGGGCAGACCGCGCGGCAGACCGAGGGACGCCTTCTGGATGCCGTTGGACAGGTCGGCGATCTGGTGCGGGTCGCGGGTGTTGTGCGCCCAGGCGAAGTAGATGATGCCGCCGACCCGGTACTTGGCGACCAGCTCGGCGGCCGTGCGCACCCCGATCTCGGACAGGTTGGCGTCGACGTCGGCCTGGTCCGGGTCGGTGGCGGAGTGGCCGTAGACCCGCATCACGAAGAGCTGGCCGACCTTCTCCTCCAGCGTCATACGGGAGATGAGGGCGCGCAGCTTGCGGTCGTCGGGACGGTGCGCGCCGGTGGCCGCGTGGACCGTGCCGCCGGCCGCCAGGACGGAGGTGACGCCTGCCGTCGCGGCAAGGACGGTACGTCTGGACGGACGGGCGGTGCTTGCCGTGGATCCGGGGCTGCTGTCGGGCACGTGCGCTCCTTTGGGAGGTGATCCGCGGGGGACCGGGGATCCGCTGAAGGAAACTGCCAGGAGGCCACGAATATCCGGGAAGTTTCTGCCAGTCAAGGGCGTGTGCAGCATCCGGAGGGGGCCGAGGGGGCCGTCGTCGGCGCGGCGGGAGGGGGCGGCGCCGACGACGGCGGGCCGCCGGCCGGGGCGCGGCGCCGAGGGGGGACGGCGGCCGCGGCCGGCGCGAGGGGCCGGCACGGTCTTCCCGGGGGTTCGCCCGGCAGCCGGGCGTTGGACGTACGAGCGCGGCGACGGGTTCCACCCTCTTCCGCCGACCTCTCCGGAGGGCGTCGGACGGCCGTCCCGCGTCAGCGGGGTCCGTGCGCCGACACGGCCGGCCAGTGCGCGACCAGGGTGCGGACCGTCTCCGCGATCGCCGGGCGCCGCGCCGCGCCCGTGCGCCACAGCGCGTACAGCCGTCGTACGGGCATCGGGTCGAGCGGCACCTCGACGACCCCGGCGGGCAGCGGACCGCGCCCCAGCCGGGGGATCAGCGCGATGCCCAGACCGGCCGCGACCAGGGCCACCAGGGTCGGGTTCTCGTCGGCCATGTGCACGATCTCCGGCTCCTGCCCGGCCGCCCGCAGGGTCCGCACCAGCCACTCGTGGCAGACGCGCCCCGGCGGCTGGCAGATCCACCGCTCCCCGGCCAGTTCCTCCCGCCGTACGCCCGTCCGCCCCGCGAACCGGTGGTCCTCGGGCACCAGCAGGTCGCACAGGTCGTCCCCGATCACCGTCTGCTCCACGTTCGCCGGGGCGGGCAGCGGCGCGATGTCCCAGTCGTGCGCCACCACCAGGTCGACGGCTCCCTTGGCGACGAGATCCACGGACAGATGCGGGTCCACCTCGGTGAGCCGGGTGTCCAGCGCGGGATGCCGGCGGGCCAGGTCGGCCAGCACCGGCGGCATCAGCCCGCGCGCGGCAGAAGCGAACGCCGCGACGGTCAGCCGCCCGGCCGGCACCCCGCGCCGCTCCTCCAGCTCCGTCTCCGCGCGCTCCACGATGGCGATCAGCTCCCGGGCCGCGCGCACCAGTTGATGCGCCTCGTCGGTGAGCCGCACGCCCCGGCCCTCGCGCTCCAGCAGCACGGTCCGCGTCTCCCGCTCCAGCTTGGCGATCTGCTGCGAGACGGCGGACGAGGTGTAGCCGAGCGCCGAGGCGGCGGCGCCGACCGTGCCGTGCACGGAGACGGCGTGCAGGGCGCGCAGACGCTGGAGGTCGAGCATGACCGCTCCCCTGATCGGATCGCCTCTGATTGATTAGCGACGCTTCATCCAACCATGCAGGGATCGTCGCTGGTGCTGAAGTGTCGTCTCCGGTGATGCTCGACGCATGCGACCTGCACACGTCCTTCTCGCCGTCCTCGTCGCCGCCGTGTGGGGAGTGAACTTCACGGTCATCGAGGTCGGCCTCGGCCACTTCCCGCCGCTGCTCTTCTCCGCGCTGCGGTTCCTGGTCGCGGCCCTGCCCGCGGTGTTCCTCGTCGGCCCGCCGAAGGTCGCCTGGAAGTGGATCGTAGGGGTGGGACTGGCCCTGGGCGTCGCCAAGTTCGGCCTGCTCTTCATCGGCATGGACGTCGGCATGCCGGGCGGCCTGTCCTCCCTGGTCCTCCAGATCCAGGCGGTGTTCACGGCCTTGTTCGCCGTCGCGCTCCTCGGCGAGCGTCCCACCCGGGTCCGTGTCGCGGGCATGGCGGTGGCGCTGGCCGGCATCGGTGTGGCGGCGGTCGACGAGGGCGCCTCGGGCCCGCTGACCGGCTTCGCCCTCGTCGTCGCGGCGGCGGCCTGCTGGGGCGTCTCCAACATCCTCACCCGCAAGGCGTCCCCGCCCGACTCCCTCAACTTCATGATCTGGGTCAGCACGGTCCCGGTGCTCCCGCTGCTCGCCCTCTCCCTGCTGCTGGAGGGCTGGTCGGCGGACCTGGCGGCCCTGCGCTCCCTCGACTGGTCCGGGGCGGGCACGGTCCTCTACGTCGCCTGGGGCGCGACGGTCTTCGGCTTCGGCGCCTGGGGCTGGCTCCTCCACCGCCACCCGGCGTCCACGGTGGCCCCGTTCTCCCTGCTGGTCCCGGTCTTCGGGATGACGTCGGCGGCACTGTTCCTGGGCGAGTCCATCACCCCGCTACGGTGGTGCGCGGCGGCGCTGCTGGTGGGAGGGGTGGCGTTGACCTCCCTCACCCCCAGCAGGCCCCGCCACAAGACACTGGCACTGACAACCCCCTCCTAGGGGCGCGGGGAACCGCGCGCTCAGCCCTCGCGCGCCCGCACCCGCGATCGGCGCACGACCACCCCTTCAGGGGCGTGGGGAACTGCGTGCTCAGCCCTCGCGGGCCCGCACCCGCGAACGGCGCTGAACGACCCCTTCAGGGGCGTGGGGAACCGCGCGCTCAGCCCCCACGCGCCCGCACCCGCGATCGGCGCACGACCACCCCTCCAGGGGCGCGGGGAACTGCGCGACCAGCCACAACGCACCCGCACCGGCGAACAGCGCACAACCCCGCCCCCCAGACACCCGCGTCAGCGAAAGCTCACGCCGACTCGTTCAGCAACCGCGCCAAGTGCTCCCGCCCCGCCCCCAACAAACCAGGCAGCGGCTCCGCCGCGTCATACCACCGCGCTTCGTACTCCCAGCACACCCACCCGTCCCACCCGTTCCGCGACAACACCTCGACGACGTCGGTCAACGGCAGCACCCCCGCCCCCAGCGCGACAGGCGTCGTGTCCTCCGCCGAGGCGATGTCCTTCACCTGCACATACCCCAGGTGCGGCGACAACGCCGCGAAGCTGTCCACCGGCTGCTCGCCGCCGAGCCACGTGTGCATCACGTCCCACAGCGCCCCCACCTGCCGGTGCCCGACCAGCCCCAGCACCCGCATGGCGTCCGCACCGGTGCGGTGGGAGTCGTGCGTTTCCATGAGGATCCGTACGCCCCGGTCCGCCGCGTACTCCGCCGCCGCCCCCAGCCGCCGCGCGGCCGTCGCGTCGGCCTCCTCCGCGCTCTGTTCGTCACCGCCGCCGGGGAACACCCGTACGTAGGGCGCGCCGATGTCCCGCGCGAGGTCGACCAGCGCGCGGACCTCGGTGAAGACGGGCTCGTCGTCGCCGGGCGCGGCGACGCGGGCGTACCCGGCGACCCCCAGGATGTCGAGCCCGGCCGCCTTGAACGCGGCGGCCACGTCGGCCCGCTGCTCGGCGGTGAGACCCGTGTGGACGGGCTCCTCGGGGTGGGCGCGCAGCTCCACGCCGTGGTAGCCGTGCGCGGTCGCCAGGGCCGTCACCTCGGAGAGGGGGAGGCCGGGGACACCGAGGGTGGAGAACGCCAGTTTCATGGATACGGGAGTACCCCCGGGGCGCGGGGACGACTCCTCCCCGTCACTCCGGTGCCGCAGGCTTCTTCGGCGGTCCGCCGGGTGTAGGCCGGTGGGGGCTGGTCGCGCAGGTCCCCGCGCCCCCGGGGGAGGCGGTTGCGCCCGGTTCGCGTGTGCGGGTGCGTGGGGGTTGGTCGCGCAGTTCCCCGCGCCCCTTAGGGCGCGCGTTGTCGGGTGCGGGCCGGTGGGGGCCGGTCGCGCAGTTCCCCGCGCCCCTGGAGCGCGTCACACCCCCGCGCCCGAAAGCGCACCCCTTCTTCAGCCCCGCGGCCCCGCCGTGGACCCCCGTACCATCAACTCCCCCCGCACCGACGCGATCCCGCCCGGCGGCGGCTCCTCCCGCCCCATCGCGATGCGGCCCGCCCGCGCCCCCGCCTCCGTGAGAGGGAGCCTGACCGTGGTCAGCGCGGGCACCGCGTCGATGCTGAACGGCAGGTCGTCGAAGCCGGCCACGGACACGTCGTCCGGGATGCGCCGTCCCGACTCCCGCAGCGCCGCGCACGCGCCCAGCGCGACGGAGTCGTTCGCCGCGACGACAGCGGTCAACGACGGGTCGCGGCGCAGCAGTTCCAGCGTGGCCTCGTACCCGGAGCGCCGGTCGTACCGTCCGTGGACGGTCCAGCGCGGGTCCTCCTCGATGCCGTGCGCGGCCAGCGCGTCCCGGTGGCCCTCCAGACGGTCCCGGGTCGTGGTGCGCTCCTCGGGGCCCGCGATGTACCCCAGTCGCCGGTGCCCGAGCCGGATCAAAAGCTCGGTGAGCTCCTGCCCGCCGCCCCGGTTGTCGAAGGTGAGGGCGATCGCCCCGGTCTCCGGCGCCTGCGGACGCCCGCACAGCACCACCCGCGTCCCGGCGTCCGCCAGCTTCCTCAGCTTGGCGTCCATCGCCGCCTTGTGCTGCGCGTCCTCGATCGCGCCGCCGGTCAGCACCACGGCCGCCGCGCGCTGCCGCTGGAGCAGGGTGAGGTAGGTCAGTTCCCGCTCGGGGGAGCCCCCGGTGTTGCAGACGACGGCGAGTCTCTCCCCGCCCGCGCGCCCGCCCGGGCCGCCGATCTCCGACTGGATGGCGCTCGCCATGATCCCGAAGAACGGGTCGGCGATGTCGTTGACGAGGATGCCGACCAGGTCGGAGGTGGCGGCGGCGAGGGCGCTGGCGGGGCCGTTGAGGACGTAGTCGAGCTCGTCCACGGCCTTGAGCACCCGCTCGCGGGTGGACGCGGCCACGGGGTAGTTCCCGTTCAGCACACGCGACACCGTCGCGGGGGAGACCTGCGCCCGCGCCGCCACGTCCGCCAGGGTCACCGTCATAGTCTCGTCCTCCGCCTCGCCGCCGCGCCGTCCGCCCGTGCCGTACGCCGTCGTACACACCCGCGCCCACACCGGTGGTTCCGGCCGAGCTGTCCGACCAGACCTTAAGGCCATCCGCGCCGTTGTTCGCCCCCTCGAACAAGCCGGGACCGGCAGTGGTCTTGTCCACGCGCGGCCCAGAGGCTAGCTTCTGTCTACATAGAAAGCGCTTGCTGTCGCGTCCACCAGTCCCCCCGCCTCCTCCCGGGGCGCGTGGGTCGGGTGCGGCGTACGCGGCGCGTGAACCCGCGTACGAAGGGAACGACGTGACACGCAAGACGGTGCGTATCGCCATGAACGGTGTGACCGGACGCATGGGCTACCGCCAGCACCTCGTCCGCTCCATCCTGGCCCTGCGCGAGCAGGGCGGCCTCGACCTCGGGCACGGCACCGTGCTGTGGCCCGAGCCCGTGCTGATCGGCCGCCGCGAGCACGCGCTGCGGGCGCTGGCGGAGCGCCACGGCCTCGAACACTTCTCCACCGACCTGGACGCGGTCCTCGCCGACGACAGCGTCGACATCTACTTCGACGCCCAGGTGACCTCCGCCCGCGAGGAGGCGATCCGCAAGGCGATCGCCGCCGGCAAGCACGTCTACACCGAGAAGCCCACCGCCACCGGCCTCGACGGCGCCCTCGAACTCGCCCGTCTGGCGAACGCCGCCGGGATCAGGCACGGCGTCGTCCAGGACAAGCTGTTCCTCCCCGGACTGCTCAAGCTGAAGCGTCTCGTCGACGGCGGCTTCTTCGGCCGCATCCTGTCCGTGCGGGGCGAGTTCGGCTACTGGGTCTTCGAGGGCGACTGGCAGGAGGCCCAGCGCCCGTCCTGGAACTACCGCGCGGAGGACGGCGGCGGCATCGTCGTCGACATGTTCCCGCACTGGGAGTACGTGCTCCACGAGCTGTTCGGCCGCGTGCGGTCCGTGCAGGCACTCACCGCCACCCACATCCCGCAGCGCTGGGACGAGAACGGCAAGCCCTACGACGCCACCGCCGACGACGCCGCCTACGGCGTCTTCGAGCTGGAGGGCGGCGCGATCGCCCAGATCAACTCCTCCTGGGCGGTCCGCGTCCACCGCGACGAACTGGTCGAGTTCCAGGTCGACGGCACCGAGGGCTCCGCCGTCGCCGGACTGCGGGGCTGCCGCGTCCAGCACCGCTCCGCCACCCCCAAGCCGGTCTGGAACCCGGACGTCCCCGCCACCGAGGTGTTCCGCGACCAGTGGCAGGAGGTGCCGGACAACGGTGAGTTCGACAACGGCTTCAAGGCCCAGTGGGAGCTGTTCCTCAAGCACGTCTACGCCGACGCCCCCTACCACTGGGACCTGCTGGCCGGCGCCCGAGGCGTCCAGCTCGCCGAACTCGGCCTCAGGTCCTCCGCCGAGGGCCGCCGTCTCGACGTACCGGAGATCGCCCTGTGACCCTCCACCTCCCCGACGCGCACGGCGCCCTGCGCGCCTACGAACCCCGCACCGAGCCCCTCGCCCTCACCCCCGGAGCCCCCCTCACCTCCCGCACGGTCTTCTCCGCCGCGCACGTCGTCGCCGACCCGTACGCGGACACCACCCCCGACTCGCCCGCCGCCGTCGACTGGGACGCCACCCTCGCCTTCCGCCGCCACCTGTGGGCGCACGGTCTTGGGGTCGCCGAGGCGATGGACACCGCGCAGCGCGGCATGGGCCTGGACTGGGCGGGAGCGGCCGAGCTGATCCGCCGCTCCGCCGCCGAGGCGAAGGCGGCCGGCGGCCGGATCGCCTGCGGGGTCGGCACCGACCAGCTCACGGGCGGTCCGGCGACCGTCGCCGAGGTCCGCGCGGCCTACGAGGAACAGCTCGCGGTCGTCGAGGAGTCGGGCGCGCAGGCCATCCTCATGGCGTCCCGCGCCCTCGCCGCCACCGCCCAGGGCCCCGAGGACTACCTGGAGGTCTACGGCCACCTCCTCCGCCAGGCCGCGGAACCGGTGATCCTGCACTGGCTAGGCCCCATGTTCGACCCGGCGCTCGAAGGCTACTGGGGTTCGTCCGGCCTGGACGCGGCGACGGACACCTTCCTCGACGTCATCGCCGCCCACCCCGACAAGGTCGACGGCATCAAGGTCTCCCTGCTGGACGCCCGGCGCGAGGTCGACCTGCGCCGCCGCCTCCCGAAGGGCGTCCGCTGCTACACCGGCGACGACTTCCACTACCCCGAACTCATCGCGGGCGACGAGCAGGGCTTCAGCCACGCCCTGCTCGGCATCTTCGACCCGCTCGGCCCGCTCGCCGCCGAGGCGGTCCGCGTCCTCGACACCGGTGACACGGACGGCTTCCGCGCCCTCCTCGACCCGACCGTGGAGCTGTCCCGCCACCTCTTCCAGGCGCCCACCCGCTTCTACAAGACCGGCGTGGTGTTCCTGGCCTGGCTGGCCGGTCACCAGAGCCACTTCACGATGGTCGGCGGCCTCCAGTCCGCCCGCTCCCTGCCCCACCTGGCCCGCGCATACGAACTCGCCGACGGACTGGGCCTGTTCCCCGACCCGAAGCTGGCCGAGGACCGGATGAGGAGCCTGCTGCGCCTGTACGGAGTGACCCCGTGAGCGACCTGACCCGCTTCAGCATCAACCAGATGACCGTCAAACAGCTCACGCTCCCCGAACTGGTCGCCGCCTGCCGAGACCTGGGCGTCCCGGCGGTCGGCCTGTGGCGCGCCCCGGTCCAGGAGTACGGCGTGGAGGCGGCCGCGGGGCTCGTACGGGACGCGGGCCTGGCGGTGACGACGCTGTGCCGGGGCGGCTTCCTCACGGCGGTCGGCGCGGACGAGCGGGCGGCGGCCCTCGCGGACAACCGCCGCGCCGTCGACGAGGCGGCCGCCCTCGGCACGGACACCCTGGTCCTGGTCTCCGGCGGCCTCCCGCCCGGCACGAAGGACCTGAAGGCGGCCCGCGAACGCATCGCGGACGCCCTGACGGAACTCGCCCCCTATGCCGAGGACCACGGGGTGAGGCTGGCGATCGAGCCGCTGCACCCCATGTTCGCGTCCGACCGCTGCGTCGTCTCCACGCTCACCCAGGCCCTGGACCTCGCCGAACGCTTCCCGGCGCACCAGGTGGGCGTCACCGTGGACACGTACCACATCTGGTGGGACGACACGGCCCCCGAGGCCATCGCCCGCGCCGGCGCCCAGCACCGCATCCACACCTTCCAGCTCGCGGACTGGATCACCCCGCTCCCCGAGGGCGTCCTCAACGGGCGCGGCCAGATCGGCGACGGCGCGATCGACATGCGCGAGTGGCAGGGGTACGTGGAGACGGCCGGCTACACGGGCCCCATCGAGGTGGAGCTCTTCAACGAGGAGCTGTGGGCCCGCGACGGCCGCGAGGTCCTCGCCGAGACGGCCCGGAGGTTCTCGGAGCACGTCGAACCCTGAGCACACCCCGATCGGGGCCCGTGTGCGACGCGCTCCGGGCCCCGATCGGGAGGAGGAAATAGGAGGGTGGCGCGGGCCGGGGCGGTGAGCCGGACGTGCGGCGGGGTGACGATCTGCAGGGCACGGTCCGTCTCCGAGGTGCCGCGCAGCACCTCCGACAGCCAGGTGGTCAGGGCCAGGACGGGGCGGTCGGCCAGCACGACGGACGTGGTGCCGGTGAGGACGTCGACGACCGGCTGCCCGTCGTCCGGCGCGACGGCCGCGCGTACGTCCACGACGTCGGTGCCCGCCGCGTCCTCGGGCCAGGTGCCGCCGCCCAGGAGCAGGGCGAGCCGCCCGCACACCGAGGCCGCCAGCGGCCCGGCCTCGGGCACGGCGCCGGAGGCGCGGGCCTCGGTCCACCAGTGCGGCACGGGCATGTCCCGCCCGAGCAGCCGTTCGGCCTCCCCGGGGACCTGGACGAGCAGCGGGGCCTCCACGGACACCAGGGGCCTGCCGTCCGGGGCGCACAGACGCAGCACCGCGCCCCTGGCCTCGGCGGTGACGGCCGCTTGGGCCGCCCGCGTACAGGCCGGCCAGCAGCGCCCAGGTGTCACGGTGTGACACGATCCGGACATCACCGCGGCCGGGAAATTTTCTTGTGCCGGCCGTACAACCCTCCCCCCACCTCGCGGGTCGAACTTCGCGTCAGGACTTCTGGGTGGGGACCCGGGGGGGGGATCGGGGAGTTCTGGCAGGGGGAGGGAACCGAGGGGGCCCGGTCGACGGACCGAGCCCCCTCGAAGTCTCTCCGGCCGGCGCCCCGGACGGGAGTCAGGGCGTCAGAAGAACACGCCGCAGCGCAGCAGGACGTTCGCGTACGGCCGTGCCTCGCCGGTGCGGACGACGAGCCGTGCTCCGGCGCTCAGTTCCTTCAGCCGCTCGTGCGGCACGAGGGAGAGGGCGGGGAAGCAGCCGTCCAGCAGTCCGGCCGCCGCCGGATTGGCCTCGCGCACCTCGGTCGCCGCCGTCGCGCCCTCCACCACCAGCTCGTCGAGCAGCCCTTCGAGCACCTCGGCGAAGGAGGGCACCCCGGCCCGGAAGGCCAGGTCCACCACGTGCGGCCCCTCGGGTATCGGCATACCGACGTCGCACACCAGTACCCCGTCCCCGTGCCCCAGGCCGGCCAGCGCGCCGGAGAGCCCGCGGTTCAGGATTCCGTGCTTCTTCACAGGGCGGCGACCTCTTCCGCCGTCGGGAACGACACCTGCGCGCCCTCCTTGGTGACCGTCGCCGCGCCCACCCGGGCCGCGTAGGCGGCGGCCTCGGCGAGCGGTTCGCCCGTGCCCAGCCGCCACGCCAGCGCCGCGGTGAACGCGTCCCCTGCGCCCGTGGTGTCCACGGCCTCCACCTTCACCGACGGCACCCGCGTCACCCCGGCCGAGGACACCACGAGCGCGCCCTCCCCGCCGAGGGTGACGACCACCGAGCGCGGGCCCTTCGCCAGCAGCAGCCGCGCCCAGTCCTCGGGTGCGTCGCTCACCCCGGCGCTGTCGCCGAGGATCACCTTCGCCTCGTGCTCGTTGACGATCAGCGGGTCGCAGGCCGCCAGCACCTCCGACGGCAGCGGCCGCGGAGGCGACGGGTTGAGGATGAAGCGGCTGTCCGGCGCCAGGCTCCGCACCACCTCCACCACCGTCTCCAGCGGGATCTCCAGCTGCGTCGACACCACCCGCGAGGCGTGGAAGAGGCTCGCTGCGGCCCGTACGTCCGACGGGGTCAGCCGGCCGTTCGCGCCCGGTGAGACGACGATGCTGTTGTCGCCCGACGGGTCCACCGTGATCAGCGCGACACCGGTCGGCACCCCGCCCACCAGCACGCCCACCGTGTCCGCCCCGGCCTCGCGCAGCGAGTCCAGCAGCAGCCGCCCGTGCTCGTCGTCCCCGACCCGCGCCAGCAGGGCGGTGCGCGCGCCGAGCCGGGCGGCGGCCACCGCCTGGTTCGCGCCCTTGCCGCCCGGGTGCACGGCCAGGTCGGAGCCGAGCACCGTCTCCCCGGCGCCCGGCCGGCGCTCCACCCCGATCACCAGGTCGGCGTTGGCCGATCCGACGACCAGGAGGTCGTAGTCGTACATGAATTCGCTCCCCGATCCGCTGAGGAGGGCGGGCGGCCTCGTGACCGCCCGCCCGTGTGCCCCTGAGGCCGCGGTGCCGGTGTGGCTCCCGCGCCTCCGTGCCGGTGTCAGCCTTCGAAGCCGGCCACGTTCTCCTTCGTGACCACCTTCACCGGCACCTTCACCATCTTCTCCACCTTTTCGCCGTCGGCGGCCCGCAACGCGTTGCGTACGGCGATCCGGCCGAGTTCGCTGGGCTGCTGGGCGACGGAGGCGTACAGCGTGCCCGCCTCGACGGCCTTCAGCCCGTCCGGGGTGCCGTCGAATCCGACGACCTGCACGGACTTCCCGGCCTTGGGGCCGAGCGCCTTGATCGCGCCGAGCGCCATCTCGTCGTTCTCGGCGAAGACGCCGTCGATGTCGGGGTGCGCCTGGAGCAGGTTCGTCATCACGTCCAGACCCTTGGTGCGGTCGAAGTCCGCGGGCTGCTTGGCGACGACCTTGATGCCCGGGTAGTCCTTCAGGCCCTCCGCGAAGCCCGCCCCGCGCTCACGGCTCGCGGAGGTGCCGGCCTGGCCCTGGAGGATCACGATGGTGCCCCTGCCGCCGAGCTTCTCCGCGAGCGCCTTGGCGCCGAGCGCGCCGCCCTCGACGTTGTCGGAGGCGACCAGCGCGGAGGTGTCGGCCTCGTTGACGCCGCGGTCCACGGCGACCACCGGGATGTCCGCCTTGTTCGCGCCGCGCACCGAGGGACCGGCCGCGTCGGAGTCCACCGGGTTGACGACGACGGCGGACAGCGAGCCGCTGGTGAAGTTCTGCAGCTGGTTGGCCTGCTGGGAGGCGTCGTTCTGCGCGTCGGTGACGGTGAGGTCGACGCCCAGCTTCCTCGCCTCCTCCTCGGCGCCGTCCCGGATCTGCACGAAGAACGGGTTGTTGAGGGTCGACAGGGAGAGGCCGATCTTCGGCTTGGCCGCAGCGGACGAGCCGCTGTGCAGCAGGGAGGTGGCACCGACGACCGCGACGGCGACGACGGCCGCGATCACGTACGTCAGTGCCTGCTTGCCCCTCTTCCCGCCGCCGGAGGCGCCGGCCGCCGGGGCGCCCACGCCCGCCTTGCGGCGCACCGTGTCGAACAGCACCGCCAGCGCGATGACCACACCGATGACGACCTGCTGCCAGAACGCGGACACCGACAGCAGGTTGAGGCCGTTGCGCAGCACCGCGAGGATCAGCGCGCCGATCAGGGTGCCGGACGCCTTGCCGGTGCCGCCCGCGAGGGAGGCGCCGCCGATGACGACCGCGGCGATCGCGTCCAGTTCGTAGCCCTGCGCGGCCTGCGGCTGCGCGGACGCCAGCCGGGAGGCGAGCACGATGCCCGCGGCGGCGGCGAACAGGCCGGAGAACGCGTAGATGGCGAGCTTCTGCCTCTTCACCCGCAGCCCGGACAGCCGCGCGGCCTCCTCGTTGCCGCCGATGGCGTACATGGAGCGGCCGATGTACGTGCGGCCCAGGACGAACGCCGTCAGCAGACCCATGACGACCATCACGAGCACCGGCACCGGCAGCCAGCCGCCCAGCGTGTCACCCAGGTGGGAGACCGAGTCGGGGAAGGCGATGGGGGAGCCCTGCGAGATCACCAGCGACAGACCGCGCGCCACCGACAGCATCGCCAGGGTGGCGATGAACGGCGGGAGTTTGCCGTACGAGACGAGGAAGCCGTTGACCAGTCCGCAGGCGATGCCGGTCACGACGGCGAGGACGACCGCGAGGGCCACCGGGATCCCGGCCTCCGTCGCACTCCACGCCAGGACGGTCGCGGACAGCGCGGCGACCGAGCCGACCGACAGGTCGATGCCCGCCGAGACGATGACGAAGGTGACGCCGAACGCGAGGATCGCGGTCACGGCGGCCTGCACGCCGACGTTGAGCAGGTTGTCGGCGGTCAGGAAGTCCCCGGACAGCGCCGACATGGCGATGACGAGGACGATCAGCGCGGTCAGCGCGCCGTTGTCGAGGAGCAGCCGGCGCAGGCCGCCGGTGGCGCCGCCCTGCGCGCCCGGCTTGCTCTTGAGCGTGTCAGTGGCCACCGGGGGCCTCCGTTCCGTTGCTGGGGGAAGTGGTGCCGACGGCGAGGGCCATCACGGCGTCCTGGGTGGCGTCGGCGGCGTCGAGTTCGCCCGCGAGCCGGCCCTGCGCCATGACCAGGACCCGGTCGCTCATGCCGAGCACCTCGGGCAGGTCGCTGGAGATCATGAGCACCGCGGCGCCGGCCGCCGTCAGCTCGTTGACCAGCTGGTAGATCTCGACCTTCGCGCCGACGTCGATGCCGCGCGTCGGCTCGTCGAGGATGAGCACCTTGGTGTTCGCCAGCAGCCACTTGCCGATGACGACCTTCTGCTGGTTGCCGCCGGACAGGGTGCGCACGTGCTGGCCGAGACCGGCCATCCGCACGCCGAGCTGCCCGGCGATGCGGGCGGCGGCCTCGCGCTGACCCTTGAGGTCGACGAGCCCCGCGCGGGAGGAGGACCGGAGGGTGACGAGTCCGAGGTTCTCCTCGACGGAGGCGTCGAGGACGAGCCCCTGCCCCTTGCGGTCCTCGGGCACCAGCCCGACCCCGGCCGCCATGGCGGCGTTCACGTCGTGGCGGCGCAGCGGGGTTCCCGCGACGTGCACGCTTCCGGCGTCGTACGGGTCGGCCCCGAACACCGCGCGGACCACCTCCGTCCGCCCGGCGCCGACCAGCCCGGCGATGCCGACGACCTCCCCGGCCCGCACCTCGAAGCTGACGTCGTGGAAGACGCCGTCGCGCGTCAGCCCCTCGACCTTGAGCAGGGCGTCCCCGGCGTCGGCGCGCTCGCGCGGGTACTGCTGGTCGATGGACCGCCCCACCATGAGCCGTACGAGCTCGTCCTCGGGCGTGGAGGCGGGCACCTGCCCGACGCTGCGCCCGTCCCGGATGACCGTGACCCTGTCTCCCAGGGAGGCGATCTCCTCCAGGTGGTGGGTGATGAAGACGATCCCGACGCCCTCCTCGCGCAGCCGCCGCACGATCGCGAACAGCTTCTCGACCTCCTCGGAGGTCAGCACGGCGGTCGGCTCGTCCATGATGAGCACGCGCGCGTCCAGGCTGAGCGCCTTGGCGATCTCCACCATCTGGAGCCGGGCGATGCCCAGTTCCCGCACCCGCGCCCGGGGCGACACATCCACCCCGACGCGCTTCAGCAGCACCTCGGCGTCCGCGTCCATCCGCCGCCGGTCGATCATCCCGAACCGGCGCGGCTGGCGCCCGAGGAAGATGTTCTCCGCGACCGTCAGATCGGGGACCAGGTTGAACTCCTGGTAGATGGTGGCGATCCCGAGCTTCTCGGAGTCCTGCGCACCGCCGATGCGCACCTCCTCGCCGCCGACGGTGATCCGTCCGGCGTCGGGCGTGTAGGCGCCGGAGAGCATCTTGATCAGCGTGCTCTTGCCGGCGCCGTTCTCGCCGAGCAGCACGTGCACCTCGCCCCGGCGCAGGTCGAAGTCGACGCCGTCGAGCGCCACCACGCCGGGGAAGGTCTTGCGGATGCCCTCGATGCGCAGCAACTCGTCAGGACTGCGGCTGCTCACGGCGTACTCCTTCGTACGGGGGAGGGGGATTCCGGGGAGGCCGGCTCACCGCAGGAACGGCGGACGACCAGCCGTGCCGGGAGGGTGACGGACGCACCGGTCCGGCCCTCGATCCGGTCGACCAGCGCGCGCACGGCGGCGCGTCCCAGCTCACCGGTCGGCTGGGCGATGGCGGTGACCGGCGGATCGGTGTGCACGAACCAGGGGATGTCGTCGAACGCGGCGAGCCCGATGTCGTCGGGGACCCGCAGCCCGCGCGCGCGGATGGCGTCCAGGGCGCCGAGCGCCATCAGGTTGTCGGCGGCGAAGACGATCTCGGGCGGTTCGGCCAGGTCGAGGAAGCCCTCGGTGACCCGGCGCCCGCTGCCGGCCTGGAAGTCGCCCTGCCCGATGTAGGCGTCGGGGAGTTCAAGGCCGTGCGCGGCGAGCGCCTCACGGAAGGCGTCCACGCGCTCCCGGCCGGTCGTGGTGGCGGCGGGCCCGGCGATGATCGCGAGCCGCCGGTGCCCGAGCGCGTGCAGATGCGCGACGAGGTCGCGTACGGCGGCCCGCCCGTCCGACCGGACCACGGGCACGTCGACGCCCGGGATCCACCGGTCGACGAACACCATCGGCGTGCCGGCCCGCGCGGCGCCGAGCATGCCGGGCGAGCCGCCGTCGGTGGGGGAGACGAGCAGGCCGTCGATCCGGCGGTCCAGCAGGGTGGTGACGTGGTGGTCCTGGAGGTCGGGCCGCTCGTCGGCGTTGCCGATGATCACGCTGTACCCGAGCGCGCGGGCCTCCTCCTCGACGGAGCGGGCCAGCTCGGTGAAGTAGGGGTTCATCACGTCGCTGATGACCAGCCCGAGGGTGCGGGTCTGGTCGGTGCGCAGCGACCGGGCGACGGCGTTCGGCCGGTACCCGAGCCGCTCGACGGCGTCGGTCACCCGACGCCGCGCGTCCTCGCTGACCGACGGATGCCCGTTGAGCACCCGCGACACCGTGGCCACGGACAGCCCCGCCTCGGCGGCGACGTCCTTGATGCCCGCCATGGCCGATCCACCTCCTCGTGGAATCGATTACACGGAGGATTGGAATCGATTACACGGATGGCTGACAAGAGGGGGAGGAGTGGCCGGAACCGAATCGTGATGTGGCCGGTGAGTGGAGGTGGGCGCGGAGGGGGTGTGTGCTCGGCCGACTGGATGCGTGGCCGTCGGGCCGCTCGCTTCTTGGCCAGTGTCGTGCTTCCGCGGCCCGGGTAAAGGGCGCTCCGCTGTCGCTGCGCGTCGCCTTCGGCGATGGCCCTGCGGGCCACCCTTGACGCGGTCCGCTCCAGCACGGGGGAGAAGCGAGCGAGCGGCCGGAGGGAAGCGGGGGCCGGGCACGTTCACGGTTCACCGTGGGCTGTGTATGTGGCGTGGGTCGGCGGGCGCGGTCGCGTCCCGCCTGCACGCCGGGCCGTCTCGGCGGCGAACGGCTGGTGGGGCGGGAGGGGAGGCTGGGGGAGGGGTGGCGTGGGGTGAGATGTGGCGGTGGCGGAGGAGTCGAGGAGAGGGAGGCCGGGCCGGGGGTTCGGGGGGTGGTGTCGGAAACCGTGAACACTTCGGCCTCAAGTGTTCACGGTTTTCGAAGGGGGTGCCGGGGAGGGACTGTGCTGTCCTGCTGCCCTCCACTCGCCGATGGCCGCCGAGACGGCCCGGCGTGCTTGCGAGGCGCGAGCGCGCCCGCCGGCGTCTGGTGAGCGGGCAGTGTGCCAATGAAGCGAGTGGCCCAACGGCCACTTCTCCCACGCCCTGCGCGGCACCCAGCTCGCACCATACGATCTTGCCCCGACTGCCGTCCCGGACCAGCGGCTGCCAGCCTCACACGTCGGCACACGCCCGCACCAACGCGAGGCCCCGCCCGTCTTCCCGCTCCACCGCCCGCTCGAACGGCTCCGGCGGCCGGGGTGGTTCGGGGTCCGCGTCCCACGCCCCGATCCGCAACGTCCCCGGCGGCGACCAGCGCACGCGCAGCGCGGCGGGGCCTTTGGTGTGCCGTACGGCGTTGGACACCAACTCCGTCGCGAGCAGTTCGGCCACGTCCACCAGACGGATCAGTCCGTGCATGGTGAGGACCAGGCGCAGCGTGCGGCGGCTGATCGTGACGACGGGCCAGAAGCGCTCCCCGGCTACGTGCGGCGCGCAGACGGCACTGGTGGGGACGATCAAGTGGGACGATCTGAGGTCGGGCATCACGGCTTGCGTGGTGACGGCGGAGCGGCGCTGGGCCTGGGCCGAGGTACGGACGTACTCTCCCGACCCTCTGCAGCTCACCGTGGGCGTGGTCGTCTGGAACGCGGTGGCCTCCACGTCTGATGAGACGTGGCCCGGGAACCGCGGACACGGTGGATGACGGGCAGCCGCGGCGGCACCGCCGCCTGGCCTGCCACGGGGCCCGTACGGTCGGCCGCGTCTCCAGCGACGTGAACGGCACGCCCTCGCCGTCACCGTTCGCGACGGCGGGCCGAGTACGGCTCACCCCCTGTCACACCTCACCGGTACCGTCGGATCATGTCCAACCAGTCCGCAGCCGCCGCCCCCGGCGAACGCCGGCTCGCCACGCTCGAAGGCGTGTTGGAGCGCATCACCTACGCCAACGAGGAGAACGGCTACACCGTCGCCCGCGTCGACACCGGCCGCGGCGGCAACGACCTGCTCACCGTCGTCGGCGCGCTGCTCGGCGCCCAGGTGGGGGAGTCGCTGCGGATGGAGGGGCGGTGGGGGTCGCACCCCCAGTACGGCAAGCAGTTCCACGTCGAGAACTACACGACCGTGCTGCCCGCCACCGTCCAGGGCATCCGCCGCTACCTCGGCTCGGGGCTGGTGAAGGGCATCGGGCCCGTCTTCGCCGACCGGATCACCCAGCACTTCGGCACGGACACGCTCCGCGTCATCGAGGAGGAGCCGAAGCGGCTCATCGAGGTCCCCGGGCTCGGGCCCAAGCGGACCAGGAAGATCGCCGACGCCTGGGAGGAGCAGAAGGCGATCAAGGAGGTCATGCTCTTCCTCCAGACCGTCGAGGTCTCCACCTCCATCGCCGTGCGCATCTACAAGAAGTACGGCGACGCCTCCATCTCCGTGGTGAAGAACCAGCCCTACCGGCTCGCCGCCGACGTCTGGGGCATCGGCTTCCTCACCGCCGACAAGATCGCCCAGTCGGTCGGCATTCCCCACGACAGCCCGGACCGCGTGAAGGCGGGCCTCCAGTACGCCCTGTCGCAGGCCACCGACCAGGGGCACTGCTACCTCCCCGAGGAGAAGCTGATCGCGGACGCGGTGAAGCTGCTCCAGGTGGACACCGGCCTGGTCATCGAGTGCCTCGCCGAACTGGCCGCCGAGCCGGAGGACCCGGGGGAGGACCCCGGTGTCGTACGGGAGAAGGTGCCCGACCCGGACGGCGGCGACCCCGTCACCGCCGTCTACCTGGTGCCGTTCCACCGCGCCGAAGTCGCCCTCGCCTCCCAGCTGATGCGGCTGCTGCGCACCGATCAGGACCGGATGCCAGCGTTCCGGAACGTGGCGTGGGACAAGGCGCTCGGCTGGCTGCGCGGCCGTACGGGGACGGACCTGGCGCCCGAACAGGAGGCCGCGGTCAAGCTGGCGTTGACGCAGAAGGTGGCCGTGCTGACCGGCGGGCCGGGTTGCGGGAAGTCCTTCACCGTACGGTCGATCGTCGAGCTGGCCCGCGCCAAGAGGGCGAAGGTGGTGCTCGCCGCGCCGACCGGCCGCGCCGCCAAACGGCTCGCCGAGCTGACCGGCGCCGAGGCGTCCACCGTGCACCGGCTGCTGGAGCTCAAGCCCGGCGGGGACGCGGCGTACGACCGGGACCGGCCGCTGGACGCCGATCTCGTCGTGGTCGACGAGGCGTCCATGCTGGACCTGCTGCTGGCGAACAAACTGGTCAAGGCCGTGCCGCCGGGCGCCCACCTGCTGTTCGTCGGGGACGTCGACCAGCTGCCCAGCGTCGGCGCGGGCGAGGTGCTCCGGGATCTGCTCGCCGACGGCGGCCCCGTCCCCGCCGTCCGCCTCACCCGCGTCTTCCGTCAGGCCCAGCAGTCCGGCGTGGTCACCAACGCGCACCGGATCAACGCCGGCAAGCACCCCGTCACCGAGGGCATGAAGGACTTCTTCCTCTTCGTCGAGGACGACACCGAGGAGGCCGGGCGGCTGACCGTCGACGTCGCGGCCCGGCGCGTCCCCGCGAAGTTCGGCCTCGACCCGCGCCGGGACGTGCAGGTCCTCGCCCCCATGCACCGCGGCCCGGCCGGCGCGGGCACGCTCAACGGGTTGTTGCAGCAGGCCGTCACCCCCGCCCGCCCCGACCTGCCCGAGAAGCGGTTCGGCGGCCGGGTGTTCCGCGTCGGCGACAAGGTCACCCAGATCCGCAACAACTACGAGAAGGGCGCCAACGGCGTCTTCAACGGCACCGTCGGCGTCGTCACCTCGCTCGACCCCGTCGACCAGCGCCTGACCGTGCTGACCGACGAGGACGAGGAGGTGCCGTACGACTTCGACGAGCTGGACGAACTGGCGCACGCCTACGCCTTGACCATCCACCGCTCCCAGGGCAGCGAGTACCCGGCGGTCGTCATCCCCGTCACCACGGGTGCGTGGATGATGCTCCAGCGCAACCTGCTCTACACGGCGGTCACCCGGGCCCGGAAGCTCGTCGTCCTGGTCGGCTCCCGCAAGGCCATCGGCCAGGCGGTGCGCACGCTGTCCGCCGGACGCCGCTGCACGGCCCTCGACATGCGTCTCGCCGGTTCCACGTCGTCACGCGGGGGACCCGGAGGGAACCGCCTCTCGGCGGGGGCGGACGCCGCTGTGAGGGCACCGTCACCAAAAAATGATCGATCAAACGAGTCGTGAAGGTCACAGAGGGCTTCCGGATGGGGAACACAGGGGGCAGGATGGGCAAGTTGGCGGCACTCAGTGCCGCCAATAGGCCCGATGGTCGACCCCGAGTGCACTCTCCTGAGCCGAGTGGGGGATGGTAGAGACAGTCAGGGCACCTCGAAGATGAGGCACAACGTCGGTGAGGGAAGACGTGAGCGACAACTCTGTAGTACTGCGGTACGACGGCAGCGAGTACACCTACCCGGTGATCGACAGCACCGTCGGTGACAAGGGCTTCGACATCGGGAAGCTCCGCGCCCAGACCGGTCTGGTGACGCTGGACAGCGGCTACGGCAACACCGCCGCCTACAAATCCGCGATCACCTATCTCGACGGCGAGGCCGGCATCCTCCGGTACCGCGGCTACCCGATCGAGCAGCTGGCCGAGCGCTCCACCTTCCTGGAGGTCGCCTACCTGCTGATCAACGGCGAGCTGCCGACCGTCGACCAGCTGGCGGGCTTCAAGGACGACATCACGCAGCACACCCTGCTGCACGAGGACGTCAAGAACTTCTACCGGGGCTTTCCGCGCGACGCCCACCCGATGGCCATGCTGTCCTCGGTGGTCTCCGCGCTGTCGACGTTCTACCAGGACAGCCACAACCCGTTCGACGAGCAGCAGCGCAACCTCTCCACCATCCGTCTGCTCGCCAAGCTTCCGACGATCGCGGCCTACGCCTACAAGAAGTCGGTCGGCCACCCGTTCGTCTACCCGCGCAACGACCTCGGCTATGTCGAGAACTTCCTGCGCATGACGTTCTCCGTCCCGGCGCAGGAGTACGAGCTCGACCCGGTGGTCGTCTCCGCCCTGGACAAGCTGCTGATCCTGCACGCGGACCACGAGCAGAACTGCTCGACCTCCACGGTCCGCCTGGTCGGCTCCTCGCAGGCGAACATGTTCGCCTCGATCTCCGCCGGCATCAACGCCCTGTGGGGCCCGCTGCACGGCGGCGCCAACCAGTCGGTGCTGGAGATGCTCGAGGGCATCCGCGACAACGGCGGTGACGTCGACACCTTCATCCGCAAGGTGAAGAACAAGGAGGACGGCGTCCGCCTGATGGGCTTCGGCCACCGGGTCTACAAGAACTTCGACCCGCGCGCCAAGATCATCAAGGCTGCCGCGCACGACGTGCTGTCCGCCCTCGGCAAGTCCGACGAGCTGCTGGACATCGCGCTCAAGCTGGAGGAGCACGCGCTCTCCGACGACTACTTCGTCTCGCGCAGCCTCTACCCGAACGTGGACTTCTACACCGGTCTGATCTACCGGGCCATGGGCTTCCCGACCGAGATGTTCACGGTCCTCTTCGCCCTCGGCCGCCTGCCGGGCTGGATCGCCCAGTGGCACGAGATGATCAAGGAGCCGGGGTCGCGGATCGGGCGCCCGCGTCAGATCTACACGGGTGTGGTCGAGCGGGACTTCGTGCCCGTCGAGGAGCGCTGACACCTGCCGGTGCGGGTGTTGTGCGCGTAAGCGCCTAAGGGTTCGTCGCTGAAGGGGTGTGGGCGGCTGCGGGTCGGCTTCGGCTTATCGCGCAGTTCCCCGCGCCCCTTTGGGCGCGTTGCACCACTGCGAAGAAAAAGGACACGAGAGGAAAAGGCGCCCCGGCCGCCGGTCCCCCCACGGGCCGACGAACCAGGGCGCCTTCCCATGTCCCGGTGCGGATTCCCCCCACGGGATCCGGCCGGGCGCTTGTGAGGACAGCGCCTGAATCGCTGTGTGAGCACGGACGGACCTGAACCCGTCGCACTCGTCGGTGTGCGGTCTGCCGGGACAACGCACGTCGGGAGGGCCGCTCAAAGCTTCCCTGGCACGTGCCCCGGCAACGCAATCTCTGGAGAAGTCCCCCAAGACATCTCCAGATGTCAGGAAGCGCCCCCCAAGACGCTGCCCGACATCGCCAACTTAGACCTTCGAACCCCTTCGATGGTTACGTTCAGATCACTGTGATCTGCGTCTCTTGCATCTGTCCCCACAGTGCGCAGGAGCCCGCAAACCTCTCACGAGACCCAAGCGTAAGGAAGATGCGCGAGGCTTGTGAAGAGCTTATGTGAGGGTCTTACCGGACTCCAGGGGTACTGCCCAACTTGAGACATCAATGAAATGACCGGAGCCGCAGACTGTTGGTCACCACGAAGACCGACGAGAAGGCCATGGCGGCCCCGGCGATCATCGGGTTGAGCAGTCCGGCCGCGGCCAGCGGCAGTGCGGCCACGTTGTAGCCGAAGGCCCACACGAGGTTGCCCTTGATCGTGGACAGGGTGCGCCGGGACAGCCGTATCGCGTCCGCCGCCACCCTCAGGTCGCCGCGGGCCAGGGTCAGGTCGCCCGCCTCGATCGCCGCGTCCGTGCCGGTGCCCAGGGCCAGACCCAGATCGGCGACGGCCAGCGCGGCCGCGTCGTTGACGCCGTCGCCGACCATGGCGACGCTGCGCCCCTCGTCCTGAAGCCGCCGCACCACGTCGGCCTTGTCCTCGGGCAGCACCTCGGCGATCACCCGGTCCTCGTCGATGCCGACGGTGCGTGCGACCGCCTCGGCCACCGCCCGGTTGTCGCCGGTCAGCAGCACCGGCGTCAGGCCCAGCGCCCGCAGTTCGCGGACCGCCTCGGCGCTGGTCTCCTTCACCGTGTCGGCGACGGCGAGGACGCCGCGTGCCGTCCCGTCCCAGCCGGCCACCACCGCGGTGTGCCCGGCACGCTCGGCGTCCTCCTTGGCCCGCGCCAGCTCCGGCGGCAGCTCCCCGAACACCTCGGACAGCCGCCCCACGGCCACCTCGCGGCCCTCCACGCGCCCGCGCACGCCCCGGCCGGGGACGTTCTCGAACCGCTCCACCTCGGGCAGCGTGCCCACGCGCTCCTCGGCGCCCGCGGCCACCGCACGGGCCACCGGGTGCTCGGAGGCGTGCTCCAGGGCGCCCGTGAGCCGCAGCAGCTCCCGCTCATCGGTGCCCTCGGCGGTGTGCACCGCCCGCAGGGACATCCGGCCGGTGGTGACGGTGCCTGTCTTGTCCAGGACGACCGTGTCCACGCGCCGGGTGGACTCCAGCACCTCGGGGCCCTTGATGAGGATGCCGAGCTGGGCGCCCCGCCCGGTGCCGACCATCAGCGCGGTCGGCGTGGCGAGGCCGAGCGCGCAGGGGCAGGCGATGATCAGTACGGCGACGGCCGCGGTGAACGCGGCGACCGTGTCCCCGGTGTTGCCGAGCCACAGCCCGAAGGTGGCGGCCGCGATCAGCAGTACCACCGGCACGAACACCCCGGCGATCCGGTCGGCGAGCCGCTGCACCTGCGCCTTGCCGGTCTGCGCGTCCTCCACCAGCTTCGCCATCCGCGCGAGCTGGGTGTCCGCGCCGATCCGGGTGGCCTCGACGACCAGCCGGCCGCCCGCGTTGACGGTGGCGCCGGTGACGGTGTCGCCGACGCTCACGTCCACCGGCACGGACTCGCCGGTCAGCATGGACGCGTCCACGGCGGAGGAGCCCTCGACGACCGTGCCGTCGGTGGCGATCTTCTCCCCGGGGCGCACCACGAACCGGTCGCCCACGGCCAGCCGCTCGGCCGGCACCCGCACCTCACGCCCGTCCCTCAGGACGGTGACGTCCTTGGCGCCCAGCTCCATCAGTGCCCGCAGCGCGGCGCCCGCCTGACGCTTGGAGCGGACCTCCAGATAGCGGCCGAGCAGGATGAACGTGGTGACGCCGGCGGCGACCTCCAGGTAGATCATGGAGGCCCCGTCGGCGCGGGACACGGTCAGCTCGAAGGGGTGCCGCATGCCCGGCTCGCCCGCGTCGCCCAGGAACAGCGCCCACAGCGACCAGCCGAACGCGGCCAGCGTGCCGACGGAGACCAGGGTGTCCATGGTGGCCGCGCCGTGCCGGAGGTTGGTCCAGGCGGCCCGGTGGAAGGGGGCGGCGCCCCACACCACGACCGGCGCGGCGAGGGTGAGGGAGAGCCACTGCCAGTTGTCGAACTGCAGGGACGGAACCATCGCCAGCAGGACGACCGGCAACGAGAGCAGCGCGGAGACGACCAGACGCGCGCGCAGGGCCGCCGTCTCCGGGTCGGCCCCCGAGACGGTGTCGCCCTCGTCGTCCTGGCGCGGGGGCGCCGGCTCCTCGGCGGTGTAACCGGTCTTCACCACCGTGGTGATCAGATCGGCGACCTCGATGCCCGGCGGATACGAGATCCGGGCCTTCTCGGTCGCGTAGTTCACCGTGGCGGTGACGCCGTCCATGCGGTTGAGCTTCTTCTCGACGCGGGCCGCGCAGGAGGCGCAGGTCATCCCGCCGATGAGCAGCTCGACCTCCGAGAGGGCCGGCTGCCCGGCGGCGGCGGGCGCCTCGGGTGCGGTGGTGCTGGTCATGTCCGTGCTCCTGGGACGTCCGGGATGCGGGCGGCGGCGGGCCGGGCCGGGCTCCGGGTGGCCGGTGCGGCCCGGCTCACGCCGCGCGGGGTGCTGTCGGAGGCGTGCGGCTCCGGATCAGACCGTGCCGGCCAGCTCGAAGCCGGCCTCGTCGACGGCGGCGCGCACGGCGGCCTCGTCGAGCGGGGCGGCGGAGACCACGGTCACCTCGCCGGAGGAGGCGACGGCCGTCACCGAGCTGACGCCGGGGAGCTGGGAGATCTCGCCGGAGACGGCGCCCTCGCAGTGCCCGCAGCTCATCCCGGTCACCTTGTAGACGGTGGTGACGGAACCCTGGGTGTCGGTCTGGGACGTCATGTCGTTCTCCTCGTCGGGGCGTTGCGGGTGTGCAGGGGGTCAGGAGGGGGTCCTGAGGACCCCGCACTTCCACACTATACCCCTAGGGGGTATGAATCCAGGTTGAGGGCGGGCGCCCGTCCGCCGTCTGGACTGCGCGCTCGGGCGCGCCCCGGCGATGCCCTGAGGTGCTCCGGTCGCCGGCACCCCGGGGGCCCCGGGAGTCCGTCCCCGCCCTCGTGGGCGCGCGAGGAACCCCGCGCCTGTCCGGAGGATCCACGCGCCTGTCCGGTCGTCCGTGCGTGCGGGCGGCCCCCGGCCCGCACGCACGGACGCACGAGCGGCCGGGGAACCGACCGGGGACGCCCGTGGCCCGCACTCCGCGGCAGCGGGATAGCGTTCCGCCGACAGCGGCGATCACCGGAAGGCGGGACCTGGCATGCGAGCGGTGGTGTTCGAGCGGTACGGGGAGCCGGCCGAGGTGCGTGAGGTCGCGGACCCGCAGCCGGCGGAGCACGGGGTCGTGGTCCGCGTGGAGGCCACCGGCCTGTGCCGCAGCGACTGGCACGCCTGGCAGGGCCACGACCCGGACGTCGTCCTCCCGCACGTCCCCGGCCACGAGCTCGCCGGAGTGGTCGAGGCGGTCGGACCCCGGGTCGTCCGCCGGCGCGCCGGGGACCGGGTCACCGTGCCGTTCGTCTGCGCCTGCGGCTCCTGCCCCGCCTGCGCGGCGGGCGATCAGCAGGTGTGCGAGCGCCAGACCCAGCCCGGCTTCACCCACTGGGGTTCCTTCGCCCAGTACGTGGCCCTCGACCACGCCGACGTGAACCTGGTCGCCGTCCCCGACGGCATGGCGTACGCCACCGCCGCCTCCCTCGGCTGCCGTTTCGCCACCGCCTACCGGGCCGTGGTCCAGCAGGGCCGGGTCGCGGCGGGCGAGTGGGTGGCGGTGCACGGCTGCGGGGGCGTCGGACTGTCCGCGGTGATGATCGCGGCGGCGGCCGGCGCACGCGTGGTCGCGGTCGACGTGTCGCCGGGCGCCCTCGATCTGGCCCGTAGGTTCGGCGCGGCGGAGTGCGTGGACGCCGCCGCGGTGGACGACCCCGCCGCCGCGGTCCGTGAACTGACCGGCGGCGGCGCCCACCTCTCCCTGGACGCCCTGGGCGCGGCCGTCACCTGTGCCGCCTCGGTGAACGGCCTGCGTAGGCGGGGCCGGCACGTGCAGGTGGGCCTGCTCCCCTCGGAGACGGGCACCACGCCCGTGCCCATGGCCCGCGCCGTCGCCCTGGAGCTGGAGATCCTCGGCAGCCACGGCATGGCCGCCCACGCCTACCCGCCGATGCTGGACCTGGTGCGCGCCGGGGTGCTCCGCCCCGACCTGCTGGTGACCTCGGTGATCGGTCTGGACGCGGTGCCCGAGGCGCTGGCGGCGATGGACACCGCCCCGGCCGCCGGGGTGACGGTGATCGAACCCTGGCGCTGAGCGCACGCACGGACGCGGTGCCTACGCGTGGTCGACGCGATGGACACCGTTCCTGCCGCCGGGGCCGGGACCGGGGTGACGGTGATCGAACCCTGGCGCTGAGCGCACGCACGGACGCGGTGCCTACGCGTGGTCGGCGCGATGGACACCGTTCCTGCCGCCGGGGCCGGGACCGGGGTGACGGTGATCGAACCCTGGCGCTGAGCGCACGCACGGACGCCGTGTCCCCGCGTGGTCGGCGCGGGGGCACGGCGTCCTCGTGCCGCGGTGGTCAGCCCCGGCGGTTGCTGGGACGCGCGGCGACCCAGCGGCGGACCGTGTCGGGATACCAGTAGGGCTTCCCGCCCTCCACCCGGTCCGGCGGCGGCAGCAAGCCGTGCTTGCGGTAGGAACGCACGGTGTCCGGCTGCACCTTGATGTGGGCCGCGATGTCCTTGTACGACCACAGCTCGGTCATGTGTGCACCTCCCCGCGCCCGCCACGGCGGCGGCCGGGGTGGCCGTCAGGGGGAGCCGGGCGTGCGCTGGCGATCGACAGCGTCGTGCGGGAGAACGAGCCGGTCCGCTCACGGAGAGGGCTCGTGCGCGGGTGTGACGGAAGGGCCGCCCGCGTGTGACGCCCGTGACGCGACGGGAGTGTTTGTGACAGGAGTGACGCACAGGCGCACACCGGCACACCGGCGGGGCGCATTGACTCCCGGACACCCGAGCGCGTACCGGCGGCGCCTTCCGGGCCGACGCCCGAGTACATATCGGTGCCGCCTTCCGGGCCGACGCCCGAGCACGTTCCGGCGCCCCCTTCCGGCCGACACCCGAGCGCGTACCGGCGCCCCTTCCGGGCCGGAACCGGAACCCCTTCCGGACTCCTGCCGGAGCGCCGTCCGGCCGCTCCCGCACATGTTCTCGTCCGAATGTCCGGACAAAACATTGACAGGGCTTCATGGGCGGGGCTAGAACCGGGGAGAGCCCTCGGACCCCGCAGGGCGGACGAGACGTCCGAAGGGAGCGTCATGGCGAGCCTCCACCGCCGCCGGGCGCTTCCCGGCCGTCGGGGCGTCCACGGTGTCGCCCCGTCACAGATCGCCTCCGGCGCGGGAGGCCGCCTCGCTTTGGCAGGAGCGAGGTGCGAGCGACAACTCCCCGCCCGCCGCGGCCCCGCGCCGGAGGCACCGTCCCGGACGCCCGCCCCCGGGACCCATGTGTCCACTCGGGGACCCGAACGGCCGACACAGTGTCGGGCCCGCCCGGCACCCCGGCCCTGGTGGGATGGACCCGTGGCCGCCGCCGCGGCGCGCCCGCCCGCGGCACCACCGCACGAGCTGTACGAACGGCACGTCTCCACCCGACGCCGCCATCTGCGAAGGAGTTCTCGGTCATGACGAAGATCGTCAACCACTGGATCGGCGGCAAGACCGCCGAAGGCGCCTCGGGAACCTACGGCCCGGTGACGAACCCGGCGACCGGCGAGGTCACCACCAAGGTCGCCTTCGCCTCCGTCGAGGAGGTCGACGCCGCGGTAGCCGCCGCCAAGGAGGCGTTCCGCACCTGGGGCCAGTCCTCCCTCGCGCAGCGCACCTCGGTCCTCTTCAAGTTCCGCGCCCTGCTCGACGCCCACCGCGACGAGATCGCCGAGCTGATCACCGCCGAGCACGGCAAGGTGCACTCCGACGCCCTCGGCGAGGTGGCGCGCGGCCTGGAGATCGTCGACCTGGCCTGTGGCATCAACGTCCAGCTCAAGGGCGAGCTGTCCACCCAGGTGGCCAGCCGCGTGGACGTGGCGTCCATCCGCCAGCCGCTCGGCGTGGTCGCCGGCATCACCCCGTTCAACTTCCCGGCGATGGTTCCGATGTGGATGTTCCCCCTCGCCATCGCCTGCGGCAACACCTTCGTGCTGAAGCCCAGCGAGAAGGACCCGTCCGCCTCCGTCCGCCTCGCCGAGCTGCTCGCCGAGGCCGGACTGCCCGAGGGCGTGTTCAACGTCGTGCACGGCGACAAGGTGGCCGTGGACCGCCTGCTGGAGCACCCGGACGTCAAGGCCGTGTCCTTCGTCGGCTCCACGCCCATCGCCCGCTACATCCACACCACCGCCTCCGCCAACGGCAAGCGCGTCCAGGCGCTCGGCGGCGCCAAGAACCACATGCTGGTGCTGCCCGACGCCGACCTCGACGCGGCCGCCGACGCCGCCGTGTCCGCCGCCTACGGCTCGGCCGGCGAGCGCTGCATGGCGATCTCCGCGGTCGTCGCCGTCGGCGCGATCGGCGACGAGCTGGTGGAGAAGATCCGCGAGCGCGCCGAGAAGATCAAGATCGGCCCCGGAGACGACCCCGCCTCCGAGATGGGTCCGCTGATCACCGCGACCCACCGGGACAAGGTCGCCTCCTACGTCGCCGGCGCGGCCGACGAGGGTGCCGAGGTCGTCCTGGACGGCACCGGCTACACCGTCGACGGCCACGAGAACGGCCACTGGATCGGCATCTCCCTGCTCGACAAGGTGCCGACCACCGCCAAGGCCTACCAGGACGAGATCTTCGGCCCCGTCCTGTGCGTGCTGCGCGCCGACACGTACGAGGAGGCCCTGGACATCGTCAACGCCTCGCCGTACGGCAACGGCACGGCCATCTTCACCCGCGACGGCGGCGCCGCCCGCCGCTTCCAGCTCGAGGTCGAGGCCGGCATGGTCGGCGTCAACGTCCCGATCCCGGTCCCCGTCGGCTACCACTCCTTCGGCGGCTGGAAGGACTCCCTCTTCGGCGACCACCACATCTACGGCAACGACGGCACGCACTTCTACACCCGCGGAAAGGTCGTCACCACCCGCTGGCCCGACCCGGCGGACGCGCCGTCCGGCGTCGACCTGGGCTTCCCCCGCAACCACTGAGCCCGCTCAGGGGGGGTGTGGCCGTGTACCGCGACCGCGGTACGCGGCCACACCCGCGTACGCCTCCGGGAGGTCCCCCGGTTCGGTCTCCGGTCGACAACGGACCGACAGGGAGACCCCGTACGGTTGACGCATGGATCTTCGACTGCCCCGCCTCCGGCGGCCGCGGCCCCGGCGTGCCCTCGCCGCCGCGGCCGCCGTGGTCGTGCTCGCCGGGGCCGGCACCTGGACCGCCGTCGCCTCCGACGACCCGCCCCAGGTACGCCGCGCCGACCGCGTCATGGCCACGGACGACGGGGTGCGCATCGACACCTCCTTCTTCACCGCGGGCCCCGAGGGCCGCCGCCCGGCCGTGCTGCTCGGGCACGGCTTCGGCGGCAGCAAGGAGGACGTCCGCGCGCAGGCCGAGGACCTCGCCCGCGACGGGTACGCCGTCCTCACCTGGTCCGCGCGCGGCTTCGGGAAGTCCACCGGGAAGATCGGGCTGAACGACCCCGAGGGCGAGGTCGCCGACGTCTCCCGGCTCGTCGACTGGCTGGCCACGCGCCCCGAGGTCCGCCTCGACAAGACCGGCGACCCCCGCGTCGGCATGGCCGGCAACTCCTACGGCGGGGCCATCGCCCTCCTCGGCGCCGGGTACGACGACCGCGTCGACGCCGTCGCCCCCGCCATCACCTACTTCGACCTCGCCGAAGCCCTCTTCCCGGGCGGCGTGTTCAAGAAGCTGTGGGCCGGCGCCTTCGTCACGTCCGGCGGCGGCTGTGCCCGCTTCGAGCCCGAGCTGTGCGCCATGTACGAGCGGGTCGCCGAGTCCGGCGTCCCCGACGCACAGGCCCGCACGCTCCTCGAGGCGCGCTCCCCGGCCGCCGTCGCCGACCGCATCGACGTGCCCACGCTGCTGATGCAGGGGCAGACCGACTCGCTGTTCCCGCTCGGCCAGGCCGACGCCGCCGCTCGCGCGATCCGCGCCAACGGCGCCCCCGTCACGGTCGACTGGCTGGCCGGCGGCCACGACGGCGGCGACCCCGAGACCGACCGCCTGCACGCGCGCGTCCGCGCCTGGTTCGACCGCCACCTCAAGGACGACGAGAGCGCCGACACCGGCCCCGCCTTCCGCGTCACCCGCACCGGGGGCGTCGACTCCACCGACGGTCAGGCCCAGTTGCGCGGCGCGAGCGCCGACGCCTACCCGGGCCTGCACAGCGGCGAGCGGTCCGTGCGGCTGACGGGCCGTGAGCAGCGCTTCGCCAACCCGGCGGGCGCCAGCCCGCCCGCCGTGTCCGCCCTGCCCGGCATCGGCGGCTCCGGCGGCCTCTCCCAGCTCTCCTCCCTCGGCATCGGCGTCTCCCTCGACTTCCCGGGCCAGCACGCCCGTTTCGAGTCCGCCCCCGTCACCCACGACCTGCACATCACCGGCTCCCCGACCGTCACCGCACGGGTCAGATCCACCAGCGACGACGCCGTCCTCTTCGCCAAGCTCTACGACGTCGGCCCGGACGGCCGGCAGCAGGTGCTGCCCTCCCAGCTCGTCACCCCCCTCCGCGTCGAGGACGCCCGCGCCGGCCAGGACGTGCAGCTCACCCTCCCGGCCGTCGACCACGAGATCCGCAAGGGCCACCGGCTGCGCCTGGTCCTCGCCTCCACCGACCTCGCCTACGCCTCCCCGGCCGCCCCGGCGACGTACACCGTGTCCCTGAGGAGCGACCTCACGGTGCCCACCGCACCCGGCGTCACCACCGCCGCGGCCCCGCTGCCCGCATGGGTGGTGTGGCTGCCCGTCGCCGGCGCCTTGACCGCCCTCGCGCTGCTCCTCACCGCCCGCCGCCGCACCACCGCCCCGGCCCCCGACCCGGACCTGGCCGACGTCCCCCTCCAGATCACCGGCCTGAGCAAGCGGTACGCCCGCTCCGCCGACCGGTACGCCGTACGGGACCTGTCGTTCCGGGTGGAGAAGGGCCAGGTGCTCGGCCTGCTCGGGCCCAACGGCGCGGGCAAGACCACCACGCTGCGCATGCTGATGGGCCTCATCAAGCCCGACGACGGCGAGATCCGCGTCTTCGGCCACGCCGTGCGTCCCGGCACGCCCGTGCTGTCCCGGGTCGGCGCCTTCGTCGAGGGCGCCGGCTTCCTGCCGCACCTGTCCGGCCGGGAGAACCTCGAGCTGTACTGGGCCGCCACCGGCCGTCCTCCCGAGGACGCCCACCTCGACGAGGCCCTGGAGATCGCCGGCCTCGGCGACGCGCTCGCCCGGGCCGTGCGCACCTACTCGCAGGGCATGCGCCAGCGCCTCGCCATCGCCCAGGCCATGCTCGGCCTGCCCGACCTGCTCATCCTCGACGAACCGACCAACGGTCTCGACCCGCCGCAGATCCGCGAGATGCGCGAGGTGATGATCCGGTACGCGGCCGCCGGACGCACGGTGATCGTCTCCAGCCATCTGCTGGCGGAGGTCGAGCAGTCCTGCACCCACCTCGTCGTCATGGACCGCGGCCGGCTGGTCCAGGCCGGACCGGTGCACGACATCGTCGGCTCCGGCGACACCCTCCTGGTCGGCACCGTCACGCCCGTCGAGGAGCCCCTCGCCGAGAAGGTCGCCGCGCTGCCCGGCGTGGAGTCCGCCGTCCGCACCGACGAGGGGCTGCTGGTCCGGCTCGGCGCCGACGGCACCGCCCCCGGACTGATCGCGGAACTGGTCCGGCTGGAGGTGCCCGTGACGTCCGTGGGCCCCCACCGCCGCCTCGAGGACGCCTTCCTCACCCTGATCGGAGGATCCGCATGAGCGCGCTCACCGAGCGGGCCGAGGAGTCCACGGCTCCCGGGCCCGCCGCCCCCGCGGAGACCGCCGCCGGCTACCGCGCCGGCCGCACCCTGCCGCCGCGGGTCGAGCTGGTCCGCCAGCTCAAGCGGCGGCGCACCCTCGTCATGGGCGCGGTCCTCGCCCTGCTGCCGTTCGTGCTGGTGGCCGCCTTCGCGATCGGCGGCGAACCCGAGGGCCGCAACACCCGCGTCAACCTGATGGACACGGCCACCGCGTCCGGGGCCAACTTCGCCGCCGTCAGCCTTTTCGTGTCTGCGGGCTTCCTGCTGGTCATCCCGGTCGCCCTGTTCTGCGGGGACACCGTCGCCTCCGAGGCCGGCTGGTCCTCCCTGCGCTACCTGCTCGCCGCGCCCGTGCCCCGGATGCGGCTGCTGTGGTCCAAGCTGATCGTCGGACTGGGCCTGAGCCTCGCCGCGATGGTGCTGCTGCCGGTGGTGGCGCTCGCCGTCGGCACCGTCGCCTACGGCTGGGGCCCGCTGCACATCCCCACCGGCGGCACGCTCGACCCGGGCACCGCCGCCGGGCGGCTCGTGGTGATCGTCGCGTATCTGTTCGTGTCGCAACTGGTCACCGCCGCACTGGCGTTCTGGCTGTCCACCCGCACCGACGCCCCGCTGGGCGCGGTCGGCGGAGCCGTCGGCCTGACCATCGTCGGCAACGTCCTGGACGCCGTCACCGCCCTCGGCGACTGGCGGCACTTCCTGCCCGCCCACTGGCAGTTCGCCTGGGCGGACGCCGTCCAGCCCACCCCCGAGTGGTCCGGCATGATCCAGGGCGCGTCGGTGTCCGTGACGTACGCGCTGGTGCTGTTCGCACTGGCGTTCCGGGGGTTCGCGCGCAAGGACGTGGTGTCCTGACCTCCCGGGCCGTGTGACGGGCACGCGGCCGACCGGGTGAACCTGCGCAACCGATCCCGCGCAGCGGGGTTGGAGAGGGAGACAGGCCACAGGGCAGCCGGGGCCGTGACGCGCGGCCTCGGCCGCCTCTCTCCATGCCGGGGCCGGCCTCCCATCTTCAAGCAGGAAGACAACCACATTGCGACAGACCCTGAGCAGGGGAGTGTTCACGGCGGCCGCTGCCGCCACGGGCATTCTGTCCCTGTACGGAACCCCCGCCCTCGCCGACTCGTTCGCGGGGGGCGGTGCCGAGGATTCTCCCGGTGTGCTGTCCGGGAACAACGTGCAGGCGCCGGTCCACGTGCCGGTGAACGCGTGCGGCAACACCGTCACCGGCGTGGGCGCTTTCAACAGCGCGTCCGACAACACGTGCGTCAACGAGTCCGGCGGCCACGGTGAGAAGGCCGGCGGTGCGCACGCGTCCGGCGGCGCCAAGGGCTCGCCCGGCGTCATCTCCGGGAACAACGTGCAGGCGCCCGTCCACGCCCCCGTGAACGCGTGCGGCAACGACGTCACCGTCGGCGGCGCCTTCAACAGCGCCTCCGACAACACCTGCGCCAACGTCTCCGGGGGCGCGCACGGCGAGAAGAAGTCCTCGGACCGCTCGGCGGACGGCCACCACGAGGCCTCCTCGGGCGTCTCGCACTCCGAGAGCGGCGGGGCCCACGCGGTCGGCGCCGCCAAGGGCTCGCCCGGTGTGCTGTCCGGGAACCTCATCCAGGCGCCGATCCACGTGCCGGTGAACGCCTGCGGCAACAGCCTGAACCTCGTGGGCCTGTTCAACGAGGCGAGCGACAACACCTGCGTCAACGAGTCCGGCCATGAGGAGAAGGAGCCGGAGAAGACGCCCGAGAAGGACAAGCCCGAGCCGCCCACGGTCAAGACGCCGCCGACCCCGGTCGAGCCGCCGGCCGTCCACACCCCGGACGGCCCGCCGCACCTCGCCGAGACCGGCACCGACGGCCTGATGGCCGCGTCCGCCGCCGGCGCCGTGCTGCTCACCGGCGGGGCCATGCTGTACCGCCGCGGCCGCGTCGGCGCCCACCGCTGACGGTCCCGCGGACACCGGGCCCACCCCACCCGGCCTCCGCGCCCCCGGCACGAAGCGTCCCCCGGACCACCCGGTCCGGGGGACGCTTCGTCGTGACGTCCGTCAGCCGCGCACCGGCGTCGGCGTGCCGCCGCGGCCGGCGCCCGCCGGCACCGGCACGCTGCCGCGCACCGGGGCCGCCCGCAGCCGCCTGCGCACCCCCTGCACCAGCGTCGACGCCGTGAACGTCGCGCCGTGCACGAACCGCATCGCGGGACCGAACCCGGGCGCCGTCACCAGACCCGCCAGGAACAGCCCGGGGTAGGACGACTCGAAGCCCCGGTCCAGCACCGGCGACCCGTCGGGCAGCGCCGTCATCGCACCGCGCAGCTCCGCCGACAGCAGCCCCAGCCGGTCACGGTGCGCCTTGAACCCGGTGGCGGCGATGACGTGCTCCGTCTCCATCGTGCGCCGCGCGCCCGACAGGTCGGCCAGCTCCAGCCGCAGCCCGCCCGGCACCGCGGCCGCCGCCGTCACCTCGTGCCCCGGCAGCAGGTCCACCGCGCGCTCCACCCGCTCCCGCACCCACCAGGCGCCCGCAGGACCGAGCGCCGTCGCCGCGATCCGCGTCCGGGTCGCCTCCGGCAGCCGCCGGAACAGCCCTGGCCGCTCCGAGTAGAACCAGTTCCGCCAGCCCGGTCCCAGACCGCTGTGCGGTGAGCGCATCGACTGCCACCACGGGCGCTCCCACGGCGGCGGCACGTCGTTCCAGCGCAGCCGCTCCGCCCGCGCCAGCACCCGCACCCGCGTGCCCTGCTCGGCGAGCAGCGCCGCCGTCTCCAGCGCCGCCTGGCCCCCGCCGATCACGGTGACGTCCTTGCCCTGGAAGGGGCCCAGGTCGCTGTGGTGGCTGCTGTGCGTCACCAGCGTCGGGTGCAGCCCGCGCAGCGCCGACGGCACCTCGATGAACGGCATCACGCCGACGGCGAGCGCCACCGTCCGCGCGTGCAGCACCTCCCCGTCCTCGGCGACCGCGCTGAAGCCCTCGGGGCCCGACGACACCCGCGCGATCATCCGCTCGTCCACCTCGGGCACGGCGTTGCGCGCGAACCACAGCCCGTAGGAGGCGAAGTCCTCCACCGGGATCGGGTGCGCGTGACGGGCGGTCAGCCCCCGCTCGGTGCAGTACGCGTCGAGCCGCCAGCGTCCCGCCGGGTCGGACAGGTTGGACGCCCACGGCTCCGACTTCAGGAACATCCCGGCCGGCATGTGGTCCCGCCAGGACGCCATGGGCCGGCCGAAGACACGCAGGTTCAGTCCGGCGGCCGCCGCGTGCGACGCGATCGACAGACCGTACGGACCCGCGCCCACCACCAGAAGGTCGTACATCATCAGCTGCTCGCTTTCTCGTTGTCGGTCGTCAGGGAGGGCGTGACCGCCCGGGGCGCCGGGCGCTGCGCCGGCACCTCGGCCGCGGCGCCCAGCCGCCGGCGCAGCCGGCCGGACACATGACGGGCCCACAGGGCCCACATCGCGAGGCCCGGGGCGCGGTCGTCGCCCGCCCACCAGGCCAGTTCGCGCCCGCCGGGCGCGGGACGCAGCGCGGCGAGGGGCGCGTAGTTCTCCACCACGAACGCCCTGCCGGTCACCGGATCCCCGTCCGGCAGCGGACGCCCCGTCAGGTCCGCGTGCAGCGCCCGTACGACGTCCAGGCCGGCGCTGTCGGCGAACAGCCGGAACTGGGCGCCGGGGCGCGGGTTGAAGTCGAGGAGGTGGTAGCGGCCGGTGGCGCCGCAGCGACGGAAGTCCAGGTCGAAGATCCCGCGGTAGCCCAGCTCACCGGTGATGCGCTCGGCCAGCGCGATCACCTCCGAGTTGGGCGTCCAGCGGCCCACCGCGGTCAGTCCCGCGCCGCGCGGCCAGGACAGGTGCTTGCGGCCCGGCCCGCCCGCCCGCACGGTGCCCGTGCGGTCGGCGTAGCCGTGGAAGAACCAGTCCCGGTCCGTGCCGGGCGGCAGATACGCCTGGAGCAGCAGCGGGCTGCCCGCCTCCGCGGTGCGCGCGTGCAGCTCCCGCGCCTCGCGGGCGGTGTGCAGCACCTGGGTGCTGCGCAGCCCGGAGCCCGCCGGGAGCAGCCAGGGGCGGCTCCACTTGGCGACCACCGGCAGCCCGAGCCGCAGCGCCTCCTCGGCGGCCCGCGCCGGGGTGTCCGGGACCTCCGTGCGCGGGTGCGGCACGCCCACCGAGGCGCACACGGCTGCCAGTCCGGCCTTGTCGGCGACGCGTTCGGGCAGCGCGGACGGCATCACCGGCAGCAGGTAGGAGCCGGTGAGCTCCTCGCGCAGCCGGGCCGCGGCGATCGCGGTGGCGTCGTCCATCGGCACCAGCACCGCCGGACGCCCCACCTGGGCGGCGACCCTGCGCAGCACGGCGAGGACCTCGTCCGCGGACGCGTCCGGGGACGGCGGGGCGTGCAGCCGGCGCACAAAGCGCGAGCGGGCCACGGGACTTCCCGCGCAGTCGGCGACGACATGCACGTCCACCCCCGCCCGGCCGAGCGACCGGACGGCGCCCAGGGTGCCGTGGTGAAAGGGATTCCGGTCGATCCGCAGCACGACCGCGGGAACCCGGGTGTCAAGCAAGGACACGCATTCTCACTTTCTTCTGGTGCCGTCTCACCCACACGGGCGAGAACGGCACTCGAAAGCCGCAGTGGCAGTGGCACTGTCGTATTTCGTATGGCTGACTTCATATGACTGTTCGTCAACAGCGAGGCATCAGGCACAAGGCGGACGCGAGCGAGAAGAGGAGCAGCCAATGGCCCCACAGCACAGGCGGGTCCGGACCCGCGCCCTGGCCGTGGGCGCGGCGGCGGTCGCCGTGTCGGCCGCCCTGGCGGCGGGCCCCGTGGCCGGCGCGGCGCCCATGGACGACGCGAGGGCCGCGCTGCCGGGCCCCACCGAGCGCCCCACACCGGCCGCGGCCGCCCAGCCCGCGCCGGGCGCCGAGCCCGCCGCGTCGGCCTTCCCCACACCCGACGTCGACATCCCCGCCGTGTCCGTGCCCCAGCTCCCGCCCGTCCCGGATCTGCGGCCGCCGTCGGTGCCCGCCCCGGTGAAGGGCGTGCCGCCGTTCGGCGCCTTCCTCGCCTCCGACGCGCGCGGCGTGGAGCGGATGGAGCAGCTCAGCCGCTGGCTCGGCGGCGCCGAACTGCGCGTCGGCCACACCTACCTGCCGGGCAACCACTGGAAGGACATCGAGGGCGACGTCGGCTTCCTCGAGGCGTGGGCGCGCTGGCGCAACGCCGACGACAAACGGATGCTCGTCCTCAACGTCCCGCTCCAGGAGCGCAACGAGGCGGGCGTGCCCGACGGGGAGGTCCGCGAGCTGCTGCGGCGCGGCGCGGCCGGCGAGTTCGACCACCACTTCCGCACCCTCGCCGAGCGGCTCGTCGAGCTGAAGATCCCCGACACGGTCCTGGTCCTCGGCTGGGAGATGAACGGCATCACCTACACCCACCGCTGCGGACCCGACCCGGAGAACTGGAAGAAGTACTGGAACCGCATCGTCACCACGATGCGTTCCGTCCCCGGCCAGGAATTCCGGTTCGAGTTCACGCCCAACCGGGGCCGTGACGCCGTGCCGTGGACGCAGTGCTACCCCGGCGACGACACCGTCGACATCATCGGAATGGACTCCTACGACCAGCCGCACGGAATGTCCTTCGACGAACAGGTGAAGGAACCGTACGGCCTTCAGGCGCACGTCGATTTCGCCAAGGCGCACGGAAAGCCCATCGCCTATCCGGAGTGGGGGCTTTTCCGCAACGGCGACAATCCCGAGTACATGCGCCGCATGCTCGCCTGGATGCAGCAGCACCGGCCGCTCTACCACACGGTGACCGACTACTGCCCGCACGGCGTCTGGCAGTGCGACGACAACCCGGACGCCTCCCGCGTCTTCCGCAACGCCCTCTGGGGCCGCACCCCCGAGGACCCGCAGACCCCGGCGCCCGCCGAGCCGCCCGCGGGACCGGAGCTGCCGGACCACTGCGCGCCGCTGGACCTCGGACGCTGGGTGGAGCACTGGCTCGGCGGCAAGCTGTGCCTGCGCCTCGACTGGTGGTCGCGCTCCGGGTGACGCCGGGACCGTCCCGGCCCGGCCCGCCGCCGTCACCGCGGAACGTCGGCGGCGGAGGCCGGACCGGGCACGGAGGCGCTGGGCGCCGGTTCCCCGTCGCGGCCGCCGCGGCGGGGCCGGGCCAGCAGCGCCAGCCCGCCCAGCAGCCCGCCCGCGCTCGCACCGACCAGGGCGGTCACCGCGGGTGACGCGGAGGCGGGCGCGGACGGCTTCACCGCGCGGGAGAACTGCACCAGCCGCACCTGGGTGCTGTCCTTGGTGTCCTCCGCGTGCCGGGTCAGCGCCCGCGCCACCGCGTTCGCCATGTCGACCGCCGTACCGGGACGCTCGGAGACGGCTGTGACGGACACCATCGGCGCGTCCGGCGAGGTCGCCGTGCGCACGCTGTCCCGCAGGGTGCGCACCGGCACACCGGCCCACACCTGCGCGTCCCCCAGCACCGCGAGCTGGGTGGCCACCCGCCCGTACGCCTGCGCGAAACCGCGCGCGGACTCCGGGCCGGTCTGGTCGGTGGGGACGGCCACGACGTAACTGGTGGCCGTGTACTCGGCCGGGGTGAGCAGGCCGTACGCGCCGCCGGACAGACCGCCGAGCAGCGTGCCCGCCACCAGCGCGGACCAGGCGGGCAGCCGTCGGACACGGTCCAGGGACGGAAGACGCAGACGGGCGGGGGTGTCGGTCATGAGGACGGTGCTTCCTTGACGTGGAGGGACGGGGACGGGCCGGCCACGGCGGCCGCGTACACGTCCATGAGGCGGGCGGAGCTGCGGGTGATGCTGTAGTGGCGGGCGGCCTCGGCGGCCGTGCGCGGCGCCGGGCCGCCCGCGCGGACCTCGGCGATCGCGCGGGCGTACTCCTCCGGGCCGCCGCGCACCCGCCGCGCGCCGGCCGAGGCGTCCGGCGGCAGGTCCTCGATCGCCGGGCACGACCCGTGCAGCACGGGCAGCCCGGCGGCCAGGGCCTCCACCGCCGCCAGACCGAACGCCTCCTCCGTGGACGGGGAGGCGAACACGTCCATCGCCGACGTGAGCGACGGCAGGTCGGGGCCGGGGGAGCCGTCGGGCACGGCGGGCCGCTCCCCGGTGAACAGCACCCGCCCGGACACCCCGGCCTCGTGGGCGGTGCGGCGCAGCAGGTGCTCCTCGGGACCGCCGCCCACCAGCAGCAGCCAGCAGTCCTCCGGGAGCCTGGCCAGCGCCCGCACCAGCACGTCGAACCGCTTGCCGGGGGCGAGCCGGCCCACCCCGCCGACGACGAACGCGCCGTCGGGCAGCCCGAGCCGCCTGCGGGTGCGCTCCCGCCGCTCCGGGTCGAAGCGGAAGCGGTCCAGCTCGATGCCGTTCGGCACCACCTCGATCCGGGGAGCGGGCACCCCCCACCGCTTCAGCCGGTCCGCCACCGTCGGGGAGACGGCGACCGTCGCCGAGCCGAGCCGTTCGCTCGCCAGGTACAGCGCCCGCACGCCCTGCGTGAGCGCGCGCCCCTCCATCTGGGAGTCGCCCAGCGAGTGCTCGGTCGCCACGACCGCCCGCACCCCCGCCACGCGCGCGGCGAGGCGCCCGTACACGCAGGCCCGGTAGAGATGGGTGTGGACGAGGTCGTAGCCGCCGGAGCGGATCACCCTCACCAGGCGCGGCAGCACGCCCACGTCGCGGTTGCCCGCCATGCCCAGGTGCAGCACCCGAACCCCGTCGGCGCGCAGGCCCTCGGCGACCGGGCCCGGGTTGGTGAGCGTCACCACGTCGCAGGTCACGGGCAGATGACGCAGCAGCAGCCGCAGCTGCTGTTCGGCGCCGCCCACGCCGAGACCGGTGATGATGTGCAGTGCCCTCATCTCACACGCCCTCCACCGGGCGGCGGCGCCAGCGGTGCAGCCGCAGCTTCAGGTGCAGCCGCCACGCCGTGTCGTGCTGCCCGACGTGCGCCCGCGGCAGGGCGTGGGGGCCGGTCAGCGGGCCGGGGTCGATGGCGCAGGCGTACCGGTAGCCGGCCTTGCGCACGGCCGCGACGGCACGCGCGTCGACCGTGCCGTACGGGTAGCAGAAGCCGTCCGCCTCGGCGCCGGTCAGCGCGGCGAGCCGGGCGCGGCTCTCCGTCACCTCGGAGAGGAGCACCGTGTCGTCGGCGCGGGTCAGGTCGACGTGCGTCAGCCCGTGCGAGCCGATCTCCACGCCCTCCCCGGCGGCGCGCCGGATGCCCTCCGCGTCCAGCAGCGGCTTGCGCGGGCCCAGCGGGTCCCAGGCGTTGTCGCCGCCGAGCCGCCCCGGCAGCACGAACAGGGTCGCGTTGCACCGGAACCGCCGCAGCAGCGGCAGGGCGCCGGTGAGGAAGTCGGTGTAGCCGTCGTCGAAGGTCAGGCCGACCAGGTCCCCGCCCTCACCGCGGGCGCGCGCGTCCAGCAGCTCCGCCACGGACACGCCCCGCAGCCCGCGCCGGCGCAGCCAGGTCAGCTGGTGCTCCAGCCGGTCGGGCGTGACGGTGACGCGGTACGGGTCGTCGGAGCAGTCGCCCACCGAGTGGTACATCGCCACCCAGGGGACGGGCGACGGGCGGCGCGCCGCCGGGTGCCGGTCGGCGAGCGGGGATTCAACGGGTGCGGCCATGTGTGAGCCTTCGTGTGACGGTACGGACGGAGCGCCGCACGGTGGCGGTGCCCACGCCCAGGGCGGACAGGGCGATCGGGACGAAGACGGCGGTGACGGCGAGGCAGCCGGCGGCGAGCGCCGCCACCGGCGAGGCGAACCGGCCGGCGGCGAACACCCCGGCGCTGACGGCCAGGGCGGAGGCGAGGACCGGCCGCCCCAGGTCGGCGAGGACCCGGCGGACGCCGACGGTGACGCCCGGCGCGTCGTCGGAGGGTGTGGCGCGCAGGCCGGTCAGCAGTAGGACGGCGGAGACGGTGATGCCGGCTGCGTTGGCCGCGGCGATCCCCGCGACTCCCCAGCGGCCCACGGCGAGCGCGCCGATCAGGGACGTGGCGGCGATGCCCACGCCCATCACGCCCAGCGGGTACCAGCGGGCGCGGCCCGCCGAGAAGTAGCAGCGGACCAGCGCGCCCACCAGGGTCTGGCCGAGCAGCCCGAGTGCGTACACCCGCATCACCTCCGCCGTCGCGGCGGTGTCGGACGCGGTGAACGCCCCGCGCTGGAAGAGCAGTTCGATCATCTGCGGGGCGCAGGCGACCACCGCGCACATGCCCAGCAGCACCACGCAGGACGCCAGCACCAGGTCCCGCTGCACCCGGGCCCGGGCCCGCGCGGTGTCCCCGTCGGCGAGCGCCCGCGCCACCACCGGGAAGGTCACCGTGCACACCATCAGGGACAGCGTCATCGGGATCTGCGCGACCTTCTGCGCGTAGTTGAGGTGCGAGATCGCGCCCGCGGGCAGCGACGACGCCAGGAACCGCTCGACCAGCACCTGCGACTGCCGGCACAGCGCGAACAGCAGCACGGCGGCGATCAGCGTCAGCCGCACCGGCCGCTCCTCGTCCGCGGGAGCGTCGACGGCGGCGTCCTGCGCGGGCGTACGGGAGGTGATCTGCCGCCACAGCGACGGCAGTTGAACCGCCACCATCAGACAGCCGCCCACCGCGACCCCGGCCGCCGCCGCGCGCACCCCCCACTCGTCGCCGAAGGCGAACATCGTCGCGATGATCCCGGCGTTGTAGGCGACGTAGATCGCCGCCGGGGCGAGGAAGCGGCGGTGCGCCCGCAGCGCTGCGCTGCAGTACCCGGCGAGCCCGAAGGCCAGCAGGCTGAGGGCGGTGAGCCGGGTGCAGTCCACGGCGAGCTGCGGGTCCGGCAGCCCGGGCGCCAGCACGGCCACCAGGTACGGCGCCCCGGCGGCGGCCAGCGCGGCCACCGCGGTGAACGCCAGGCACAGCCGCGGCAGGGTGGCCCGCACCAGCTCGCGCACCGGGTCGCCGGGGACGCCCCGGGCGCGCCGGGCCAGCGCCATGCTGAACGCCGGGATCAGCGCGATCGCCAGCCCGTCCTCGATCAGGAGGGTCGCCGCCATCTCCGGCACGGTCCACGCCACGAGGAACGCGTCGGTGTCGCTCCCGGCCCCGAACAGCCGCGCCAGCGACTGGTCCCGGACCAGCCCGAGCAGCGACCCGGCGATGGACAGCGCGGCGGTGACCAGCGCGGCACGGGCGAGGAAACGCCGGGAGGGGTTCGGCTCGCCCTGGCCTCGCGCTCCGGGGGAGGGCCGGTCGCCCTGAGGGCGGGGTGTGCCCGCGGTGCGGGCCTTCGCTCGGGACGGGACGCTCTCCGTGCGGGGGCCGGGCGCGGTGCCCGTGGCCTGGGAGGGGAAGGACGTCATCGGGCCACCGCCTCCTCCACCCGGCCGGGGAGGGTGTCCCGGCGGGTCGCGTCCGTGAAGGCCCGTTCCGTCAGTCCCCACCACGCCGTCAGGCCGAGGGCGACGCCGGTCAGGACGGTCGACGGGCCGCCGATGTCGCCGTACACGTAGTCGACGAGCTGCCACAGCAGCAGACCGCAGGCGATCAGCGCGCAGTCGAGGCCGGCCCCGTCCCGCCGCGCACGCCCGAGCGCGCGCACCGCGCACACCAGCAGCGCCAGCCAGCTCCCCACGAGCGCGCAGAAGCCGAGCAGTCCCTGCTCGCTGAGCACCAGCAGGTACATGCTGTGCGGGGAGAGCAGCGCCTGCTTGTGGTAGGTCTCGCCGGCGCCCTCGATGTCGCTGCCGGAGGACAGCGCGAGCGTGGCGTGCCCGTCGCGGTACTCCGGGAAGTTCTTCAACCCCACCCCGGTCAACGGCTGTTCGCGCCACATGCCGACGGCGGACGCCCACAGCGTGTACCGGTCGACCACGGACTGGTCGGGCGCGTCGGCGACCTGCGTGATGCTGTCGATCCGCTCCTGCAGCATCGCCGTACCCACCCCGAAGCCGCCCACGAGGACCACCCCCGCCGCCACCACGGCCGCCCCCGCCTTCAGCGCCCGCCGCAGCCCCGCCAGGGCGAGCTGAACCGCGCAGGTCAGCGCGGTCGCGATCCAGGCACCCCGGCTGAAGGACACCGCCAGCGGCACCAGCAGCACCACCGCGCACCCGGCCGCCGCCGTCCGCTGCCACGAGGGGGTGCGGCCCAGCGCAAGACCGGTCGCGCAGACCACGCCGAGCGCCACCGCCGTAGCCATGCCCATCACGTCCTGCGCCCCGAAGGTGCCCACCGCGCGGACGGTCTCGCCCTGGTAGGAGGCTCCGGTCCCGGTGACGTACTGGTGCACGCCGACGGCCCCCTGCCACAGCGCCAGACCCACGAACGACCAGGCCAGCAGGCGGAAGTCGGCCCGCCCGCGCAGCAGCACCAGCACGGCCGCCGGGACCAGCACGAACACCTGCAGGTAGCGGGCCATCCCGCCGAGCCCCGCCGCCGCCGAGGCCGCCCCCATGGCGGCGACCGCGAGCCCCGCCACGGGCAGTCCCAGCACCACCGCCGCGCGCGGCGACAGCGGACGCCGCCGCTCGCGCAGCAGCAGGATCACGCTGTACCCCACCACCAGCGCGGACACCGCGTCGGCGGGCTGCGCGCCGTCACCCGCCACCGGCAGGCCCAGCAGCGCGACCACCGCCACCAGGGGCAGCACCGGCGCGAACCGGGCCGACCGGCGCGGCAGAGGCAGCAGGGGGACGTGGCTCACCTGACGTCAGCTCCCCGTCGGACGGATCAGCGTGGCCGCCGTGCGCAGCAGGATGCAGACGTCCTGCCACAGCGACCAGTCGTCGATGTACGCGTTGTCGAAGCGGGCGCGGTCCTCGATCGAGGTGTCCCCGCGCAGCCCGTGGATCTGCGCGAGCCCGGTGATGCCGGTCCGCATCCGGTGCCGGGCCGCGTAGCCCGGGTACGTCTCGCTGAACTGGGCGACGAAGAAGGGCCGTTCGGGGCGCGGCCCGACCAGGCTCATGTCGCCGCGCAGCACGTTCCACAGCTGGAGCAGCTCGTCCAGCGAGGTGCGGCGCAGCATCCGGCAGAAGCGGCGCATCTCGTGCTCGTTGGCCACGCTCCACCGGGTCGCCGACTCGTGCTCGTCGACCGGCCGGTGGGTGCGGAACTTCAGCAGCGTGAACGGCCTGCCGTCCCGCCCGATGCGCTCCTGACGGAACACCACCCCGGGCCCGTCGGTGAGCCGCAGCGTCACCGCGCACACCAGCAGCAGCGGGCTGACCACCAGCAGCAGCGCCCCCGACACCACGATGTCGAGCAGCCGCTTGCCCGCGCCGCCGGCCCGCACAGGCGCGAGGTCCAGCCGCCGGCAGGCGAACCCGGCCACCCGCTCCCGCGCCGGGTACGGAGCCACCTCGGCGTCGACCTCCCACACGACGCACCCCGACATGGCCAACGACCGGAGCAGTCCCGCCTGTTCGGTCCGCACCGACGGCCCGACGGTGAGTACCGCCCGTACCCCGTTCTGGATGACCGCCCGCTCGACCTCCTGGTCGGTCCGCAGCACGGGAACGCCCCCCTCGGCCCCGTCCCCCTGAGTGGCGACGACTCCCACCGGCCGCACCCCGCTGCGCGGATGGCGCAGCACGGCGGCGGCAACACGCTGGGCGGTCGCCGCCGGACCGATGACGAGCGCCGCGCGCGGGTGGCGCAGCAGCGCGGCGCGCCGCCGCCCGTGCACCAGCGCGCGCAGCCCGCCGGCCGCCGTCACCTGCACGGCGAACCCGGTCAGCACGGTGGCCACGGACAGCACGTCCCGGGGATGCAGCGCCGCCCACAGCGCGGCGGCGACCAGCCAGGCCACCGCCACCCGCCCGCACACGGCGGGCAGTTCCTCCAGCAGCGCCGGCACCGGTGTCCGCACGCCGCGCGGGCGCAGCAGCAGCGATGCCCCGGCCAGCAGGGCGAGGAGCGAAGAGGAGTGCCCGGCGGCCGCCCACCAGGCGAGCAGGGCCGCCGCGCCGTCCGCGAGGAGCAGGGGGACGGGGGAGGCGGGACGGTCGGGCGGCCGGGCGGCGGGCAGCCGGGAAGCGGTGCCGGAGCCGCGCGGGGGCATGACGGACAGGGGGGAGGATCCGTGGTCCCGCGGTGCGACACCGGGGGAGGTCACGGTACGTTCGGCGGTCACGAGTGGATGGACTCCCTGTGCTCTGGGTGCTCGACGCGCTGTGTCGTCCGGTCGGCCTCGGCGCCGTCGGCCGTCAGGGGCGAGTGCGCCCCCCTCACGGCCGGCCGGGCGCCGAGGAGATCGCGGTAGACGCCGGTGACCGCCCTCGCGGTGTGCCGCACGTCGTGGAGGGACAGCACATGGCGGCGGGCCCGGTCGCCGAGGGAGGCGCGCAGCGGCGGGTCGAGCAGCAGCGCGGCCACGGTCCGGGCGAGCGCCCGCGGGTCCTCCGGCGGCACCAGGCACTGGCCGGCCATCGACGGCGGCAGGCTCTCGCGTGCTCCGTCGACGTCCGTGACCACCACGGGCCGTGCGCAGGCCATCGCCTCCAGCGGGGCCAGCGCCATCCCCTCCCAGCGGGACGGCAGCACGACGAGATCGGCAGCCTGGTACCAGGGCGCCGCGTCCGCCACGGCCCCGGCGAACACCACGGAGCGCGGCGCGGCCGCCCGCAGCTGCTCGCCGTCGGGGCCGTCGCCGACCAGCACGAGCCGCGCCCCGGGCACCCGCCGCCGTACGGCGTCCCAGGCGCGCAGCAGGACGTCCTGCCCCTTCTGCCGGCACAGCCGCCCCACGCACACCACGAGCGGCGCGTCCGTGTCCATGTCGTGCCGGGCGGCGAGCCGGGCCCTGACCGAGTCCACGTCCTCCGCGGGCCGGAAACGCTCGGGGTCGATGCCGTTGCGCACGACGGTCCACCGGCCGCGGATCCCGGCGTCCACCCCGGTGTCCCGCTCCGCCTCGCTCACGCAGATCACCCGCGAGGCCCAGCGCGCCGCCCACCGCTCCCAGCGCAGGGCGAGCGCGGCCGTGCTCCCGCCGACCGCCTCGAACGACCAGGCGTGCGGCTGGAAAACGGTCGGAATGCGGCCGCGTACGGCGAGCCGCCCGGCCAGCCCCGCCTTCGCACTGTGCGCGTGCACCAGGTCCGGCCGCAAGTGACCGAGAGTGTCGGCGAGTTGCCGCACCTCCCGCACCAGCGAGGGGCCTGGCGAGCGCGTCGCCTCCCAGGTGCGGACGTGCGCGCCGAGGGAGCGCAGCCCGGCGGCGAGCGGGCTGTCCGGGCAGACGGCGGCGACGTCCATGCCGTCCGCCAGCTGCGCCCGCACCAGGTCGGTCACGACACGGGCGACGCCTCCGTCCACGGGCTGGGTGAGGTGCACGACCCGCGGCCGGCGGCCGGGCGGTGTCAGATCCGTGGACACGGCTTCCTCGCTGAGGCAGGTGGTCGGAAGGTGGGGCGGCGGGGTCACGGCCGCGCGTCGACGGCGGCGAAGAGCACGCCGGCCCACGCGGCGTCCCGCTGGGAGGTGAGGCGGACGGACGCCTGGTCGCCGGCGCGCGTGAGGAGACCGCCGAGGTCGAACACGTCGGAGTCGTAGCCGAGGGTGTTGGCGTACGCGGGCACGCGCGAGGAGGGCGCGCTCGCCGGGTTGGAGACGGTGGAGTTCAGCACGTCGTCGGCCGGGTTGGCGTCGTTGCCGAGCGCGGTGGCGGTGTCGCCCGCGGTCAGGACGAGGGAGTCGCCGGCGGTGCCGCGGTCGCCGTTGTAGGCCACCATGCCCACGCGGCCCCCGGCGTCCGCCGGGTACGGCAGGTTCCGCAGCGCGAACGTCGCGCCGGAGTCACCGCCCAGCGGGGCGAAGCCGTCCCACACGGACAGGTGCCGCAGCGGCTCGGCGGCGTTCTCGTACGCCACCACCAGGGTCCAGCCGCCCCAGGCGCCGGCCGTCGACCGTCCGCCGGCCACGTTGATCTGCGCGACCGTGTAGAGCCCGGACCCGCTGTCCCGCACCAGTCGCGTCACGTCGGCGGAGGCCTGGAAGGCGTCCATGCCGCCCGCCGCACGGTGCCCGACGACGGTGTCGGCGAGCAGTTCCTTGTAGTTGCCGCCGGGCTCGGCGACCAGCACGCGCTCGTTGTCCTCGGCCGGCTTCTGCTCGCCGACGAGCAGGTTGCCGCCCCAGTACAGCCGCGCGTACGTCACCCGCGACCCCTGGGGCAGCCGCACCTCCCCCTGCGAGGAGTTGTACGTGTTGGGGTCGTCGTCGACGTCGACGTAGTGCATGTCGAAGTCGCCGTTCACCCCCGGCCGCGTGCCGTTCTGCACCGAGCGGCAGGAGGACGCCGAGGTACGGCAGGTGGCGGAGGAGTTGGCCGCGCGCACGATGCCGCCGTGCTGAAGGGCCCGGTAGCGCTCGCCGAAGGGGAGTGCCTCCGCCTCCGGAGCCGGCGCGGAGGGCGCGGCGGTCGCGGCGACGGCGGTGGGGCCGCAGGGCGCCCAGAGCGCGGTCAGGGCGAGGACGCCCAACGTCGCACGGCGAAGCAGCTGACCCAGGGTTTGGCGCATGACCGTTCGGAGCCTTTCGCAAAAGGGTGGCGGCGGCAGGGCAGCGGGGACGAGTGCGATGCGGCCGCCCAAGGAAGGTGCGTCGGAGCACCGCAACTCTAGTCACGAAACGGACAAACACGTTGAAATTCGCCTAAGGGTGGCAAGTGTGTTGGAATCGTGAAGCCGGGTTTGCCGCGCCCGCGCACCCGCACCACGCCTGATCTGCCGGAACGCGCAGCAGGGTGAGGCGGCCCGGACCGAAAGGCGTACGCCCGGTTGCGGGGCGTCGCGGGCGCTTCGACGGTGGGTCCAAGATCCGAAGCCCGCGAAAGGACTCTCCATGCGCGCTCTGCCGGCCCGGCGCATCGCACTCGGCGCCCTGTGCGCCGCCCTCCTGGTCACCACCACCGGCCCGGCCGCCCTCGCGGCGGGCTCCCACCCCGGGCAGGACCCGGCGGCATCACTCGCCGCGCGGCTGCCGCAGACCGAAACGGCCCGGACGGACCTGGCCCCGGTCACCGACCTGGTCCACGCGGTCCTGTCCGCCCCCGGCGGCCAACTCCCCCTGGCGGAGGCCCAGCGTCTCGCGGCGGCGGCACGGGAGGCGGTCGCCCGGGCGGCGGCCGACGACCCGTCGTCGACGTCGGTCACGGTGATCAACAGCTCCTCGACCCCCGCCACCCCGGCACTGCCCGGCGCCACGACCCCCACGACGGGCGTCCTGCTGCCCACGGCCGAGGAGGACACCACCCCGGCCGCCACCACGGACAGCCTCCTGGGCGCCGTACGGGAGGCCTTGGACAACCTCCTGGACCTGCTGCTCCCGCAGTCCGACCCGGCCGGCGCGGACAGCGCGTCGACCACGACCACCGAGCCCAGCGGCACGTCGACGACGGAGACGGACGACACGAGCACCACGGACATCACGGAGTCGGTGGACGGCTTCCCCGCCGACGAGGCGGTCGACGCGGCGCTGACGTCGACCGACGCGCTGCTGGCACGGGTGGACGAACTCCTCGCCGCCCTGGCCGGTACCGACGTGCAGACCGCCACGACGCTGCCGGCCCCCGCGGCCCCGGCGGCCTCCTCGGATGCGGCGGCCCCCGCCGAGCCCGCTGCGGCACCGGGCCTGCTGCCCGCGCTCACCTCACTCCTGACACCGAATTCCTGACGTACGACCGGAGCGTCGGACACCCCATCAGTTCATAGAACTCGTATGAGGACTCGGCAATCTTCGATTTCCTGGTTTCCGCTCCGGCCGGGGATCGTTGTGCACGGCGACAGAACCACTCCGGCGACTTGCGTTGCCGAAGAAAGGAACACGATGAAGTCCCTGAAGGCTGCCGCCGTCCTTGCCGGGTCCCTGATCGCCGCCGGCGTCGCCGCGCCCGCGTACGCCGACTCGACCGACCTGGCGTCCACCGGCCTCGACACGGGCCTGCGCACCGCGGTTCCCTTCGAGCTGATGCCGCTGCAGGACTCGGACACGCTCGAGACCGACCAGGAGTCGGTGATGGGCACGGCGAAGGAGGCCGCGGCCCTCGTGAACGACGCCAAGCCGGTGCGCGGCGACGTGGGACTGCGCGCCTGACGCCACGCCGGAGAACTGCGGCCCCCGGTGCTCGGCACCGGGGGCCGAATTCTTTTTCACGCGACCGTGGTTGACGTTCTGCACGCGTACACCGGGACGGGAACGTGCAGGAGCCCCGGGGCTCGAGGCCTCCGGGGCTCCTGGGTGCTGCGCCGGGCGTCCCTGGGATCGTGGACCGCCGCGACGTTACTTGTTGACGCAGTAGTTGCCGAAGGCGGGGTTCAGGGCACCGATCACGTTCACGGTGTTTCCGCAGACGTTCACGGGGATGTGGATCGGAGCCTGAATCACGTTGCCCGACACGACGCCGGGCGAGTGGACCGCCGCACCCTCGGCGCCCGAGTGGGCCGAGGCCAGACCGGCGCTGCCCAGAACCACGGCACCGGTGCCGAGAGCGATTGCGCCGACCTTGGCGATGTGAGACATCACGTTCTCCTTACTGACTGGTTAAGCGCGGCAGCACGACTAGCGCCGCACGCACCGCTCAACGCGGGACGGCGGCGCGGGTCACGGGGAATGTCCAGAGATCACTCTTTGATGCGCGTTTGTTCCTGATGGTGAGTCAGGCACACCGTGTCGTTCGCCCGTCTGATGCCATCAGGCACCTCTCTGACCTGGAAGTTTGCGGAAAACGTGCGCATCTGGGCGTTTCGGCTATCAAAAGCCGCAAACGTCGCTTACGTTAACAGCGTTCGGTGACCGGTCCACTACGGACTGTGTCCGCTCGAGAAACGGAGAGGTAATGCGTAAGTTCCAGAAGGCTGCGGTCGTCGTGGCCATGCTCGGCACCGTCGGGTTCGCCGGTTCCGGCGTCAGCTACGCCGGTGAGGGCCCGGAGTTCGAGTTCAACAACGAGCAGACGACGGTCTGCCCCCAGGACAACTCGGTCCTGGGTCTGGTCGCGATCGACGACGTCAACGCCGGCGTCGGCGCCCTCCTCGGCCTCGGTGCCGCGGAGAACAGCGAGGTCAACTCGATCGCGTGTGCCTCCAGCGTGGCTCTGGGCGGTCACTGACCACTGTCGGGTGGCTGAGGGCAGGTCCCGAGTCTCGTCCTTTCGTGGTCCGAGACCCGGGCCTGCCCGGCCCGGCCGCTGTTCCGGGACTGTCGAAGAAAAGGTGCATGGTGAAGTCGAAGAAGATCGCGACGGCGGCGATGGGCGTTCTGGGCGGCCTCGCTCTGCTCGCATTCGGCGCGGTGCAGGCCGTGGGTGCTGAAAATCCCGGGACGTGCACGGAGGACGAGAACGGAAAAGTTCGTTGCGTCCAGGTGAGTGAATACCGCGTCACGGAGACGGACAACGGCGTCCGTGTCGACAACAAGACGTCGCAAAGCTGCTCCGGCAAAGGTGAGCTCACCTGCGCCAGCAACCTTGTCGTGGGCTGAACGCTCGACAGGGAATGGTGTGCCGGTGATCGCGCGGTCGGTTCATGAATTCGGTGGTCGGATTTTCTGAGCGGGCGACAGCGGCACAAGGCGAATTTTCTTACTCAAACGCCATTCGGCGTTTCGCTATCAATTTCCGCAAGGGGTCGTTCTAGTTTGGCGGCCGTCACTGACCGGTCCGTTCGGGCCGTGTCAATCGAAGAATGGAGAGGCAATGCGTAAGTTCCAGAAGGCTGCGGTCGTTGTGGCCATGCTCGGCAGCGTCGGCTTCCTCGGCGCGGGCGTCAGCCACGCCGGCGACGACCCGGCCGTGGAGCTGAACAACAAGCAGTCGACCGCTTGCCCCCAGGACAACTCGGCGAAGGGGCTCATCGTGATCGATGACATCAACCTGGCCGTCGGCATCCTGGGGCTGGGTATCGCCGAGAACAGCGAGACGAACTCCATCGAGTGCGCCAGCAGCTTCGCCGTCGCCGGCGAGTGATCACTGCAAGGTGATCCGGGCAGGCTCCGGGGTCCTGTCGTCCATCGGGCGACGCGGACTCCGGAGCCTGCCCGGTTCTTTTAGTGAGCCGGGTATTCAGAGTTGAGCCAGGTATTCAAGGTGTCGACAAGCGGCGTCGCCGTCGGTCGAGGCGGAGCCGAGTTGAGGAACAGGTAGATGTTCAAGTCCAAGAAGATGTCAGCGGTGGCCGCGGTTCTCGGAGGTGTCGTCCTCCTCGGCATCGGAGGCGGCCGGTCCGTCGCCGCCGAGAGCCCGTCCACGTGCTCCGACGACGGCCAGGGCAACGTCCTGTGCAGGGACACCGGTGAACGCGAGTTCACCAGCAAGACCTACGGGAAGGTCCGCATGGTCAACGACGTGCGGCAGAGCTGTTCCGGTGAGCGGGCCGACGTCTCCTGCGGGACCAGCCTCAGCGTCGACGGGCAGGAGCTCTGACGGTCGTCGCCAGGCATCAGGAAGGGCCGGGACCCTACGGGGGGTCCCGGCCCTTCCTGATGCCTGGAGCGCTCGGACCTTCCGGGTGTCACACCTGGGCGAGGGTGTGGTCGGTGCAGGGCGCCTCCACCTCGGTGCAGTACGGCAGCCCCTCCACGGTGCGGTCCGTGCAGAAGCGGGCGATCAGGTCCGCCGACTCCTCCCGGCGTTCGACCGTGACGAGGTGGTCCGCCTCCTTCACGGTGGTGAACAGCGCCCCCGGCATCGTCGCCGCGAACTCCCGCCCCATGTCCGGGGTGCACAGCGTGTCGTACTCCCCGGTGAACACCAGCGTCGGCACCCGCGGCACCGGCAGCGGCTCGTAGCACCCGTGCGTCACCAACCGGATGTTGTGCTCCACGGCCTTCCTGATGTCGTCCGGCGTCTGGTTCATGAACTGCCGCTGGAGCAACCGGGCCACAGCCGCGTGCCGGCGGACCTTCCCGGCCTCCGGGTTCGACATGAAAAGCCGCACCAGCCCCTCCGCGGCCCCCTCGATGTCACCCCGCTCCAGTGTCTGCGTCAGCCGTGGCACGGCCTCGCTGTACAGCTCGGGCAGCCTGTTCGCCGCGGCCCCGAAGACGATGCGCCGGACCGACCGCGGATGACGCTGCGCGAACCGCAGCCCGACGACCTCGCCGAAGCAGCCGCCGAAGAGATTCACCTCGGGTACGCCGAGCTCCGTCAGCATGTGCTGCACCGCGTCCCCGAGGAAGCCGATGTCGTAGGAGGCCGGGAGGAAGTCCGAACTGCCGTATCCGGGGAGGTCCACCGTGATCAGCGTGCAGAGCGGCGCCAGCCACTTCTCGTGGCCCTGCCAGGAGTACCGGTCCTGCGACGAGCCGCCCAGCAGCAGCAACGGCGCCGTCTGCGGCGCGCCCTGCCGGACGATCCGGCAGGTGTACCGGAACCCCCCGAACACCAGCTCGCGCTCCTCCGCTCGCTCGGGCGCTGAGGGAACGGGCCGGGAACCCTCCGCACGGGGTGGGGCCTGGGCGGCGATGACGGCAGTGCGCATGAGCGGCTCCGGGAAAGGCGGAACGGAACGATGGTGAACCGTTCCATCCTTACCAGTGAACTCACTATTCAGGCGTAACCACCCAATTGTGGGCGATCCCGGACAATGTGACTGCTCGGTGCGGGTGTTCGCCCGCCCGGGGCAGGGCGGTGAAGGCCCGCGTGGGGGAGCGCATCCGCGCGCGAGCGCCCCCCGGCGGCGCCTAACGGACGACCGCGTAGTCCCCGGACGACGCCTTCGCGCCGGAGGTGGAGTTGCCGTAGTACACCCAGCGCCAGGTGCCGGACCTGGTGGCCTTCACCGTGGTCCTGAGCACACCCGTCCTGTCGGACTTCACCTTTCTGACGGTGGTGTACGCCTTGGCCCCCGCCGCCTTGAACTGGAGGCTCACGGTGCGGCCCGCGTACGCCTGGTACTTGTGCGTGTCCCAGTTGGCCCGGGTGACCTTCCCGGTCACGGTGAGCGTCCTGCCCTTCCGGACCGGCTCCGGCGAGGCGTTGACGGTGACACGGGTGGCCCGCTTGACCTGGAGCGGGACCTTCACGTCGTCGATGTCGTGCTTGTCACCGGCGAGCCAGACGCGGCCGGCGGTCTTCCATGCGCCCGCGTCCTCGTTGCCGAAGTCGTGGTGGCGCGGGTCGATGTACAGCCGTTCCTCGTAGTCGCAGATCCCCTTCGCCCGGTTCACCACCTTGCAGTCGGAGTTCTCGATCGTGTTCCACAACTGGTCGCCTGACTCGAGGCTGCCGCGGTAGGGGAACACGACCACCCCCGGGTCGTGCTTGAGCTTGGTCGTCATCCGGAAGGTCGCGTGCACCACGACCTCCTCCTTGACCCCGATCACGATCGGCTTGCCGCCGTTCACCTTGACGTTGCTGAAGGAGACCCCTCCCTCGGCCGCGCCCGCCGGTACCGCGGAGACCGCCGTGAACGCGATCGCGGCCCCGCCGGCCGCCAACGCGCTTCCCATGGCCCTTCTCGTCCTCAAGTGCCCTCCCTTTCACCTGTGCCCGCTGTGGTGTTCAGCGGTTGATCAAGGGACAGGGGGGCGCGGTGCGGGGTTGTACGCGCGGCGGCAACGATTCGATCACCGAGCACGCTTTCGACGGGAGGCGCAGTCGGACTACTCCCTCAGCCACGCGACGCACCCCCCGTCGTCCCGCTGACGGGCGCTGCCCGTTCCACTGGTGTCTCCACGGGATGCCCGTCGTCGCTGCAGTACGTCCGCCGGATGTGCGTGACGAGCACGGCCTTGAAACCGGGCCTGGCCAGAAAAAAGCCCTCCCCGACGGGAGGGCAGAGACTTGCGCCCCCGGCAGGACTCGAACCTGCGGCCAAGCGCTTAGAAGGCGCCTGCTCTATCCACTGAGCTACGGGGGCCGGGTGTGGTGGCCTGTCGTCGTGGTGCCCTGGTGGGGGCCTGTCCGTGACGTTGCCGGAGACAAGGATAGGGCTCCCGCATCCTTGTCCCTGTCGCCTCGCCTCCGTGGCTCGATGTGGAGGTTCGGTGAAGCGGTCCTGATAATCGCAGGCAGGTACGAATCGTGCACCCGTTTCGGCCTCTGGCGCATCGGGTGTTGTGCACTCGTTATGCCTTGGCTGTGCGCGCGTCGCAGACGCCCCTTCCATCCGCTTGTGTCCTGTCGGCGCGCAGACATGCTCATATGCTTCAGAATTACCCTGAAATTGGGCATTCTTCGCATGTGGTGACCTTGGACGTACGGCCTCAGCTGCTCGACGCACTCTCCGCCCTGCGCGACCGCGTCGCCGCCGCACGCTTCCCGCTGCCCCTCGCCGGGGCCGCCCGCGCGCGTGCCAACCGCGACGAACTGCTCGCCCAGCTGGACGACTACCTGGTGCCACGTCTGAGAGACCCCGGGGCGCCGCTGCTGGCCGTCGTCGGGGGATCCACCGGAGCCGGGAAGTCCACACTGGTCAACTCGCTCGTGGGCCGGCGCGTCAGCGAGGCGGGGGTGCTGCGGCCGACGACACGGACGCCGGTGCTCGTCTGCCACCCGGAGGACCACCACTGGTTCAGCGGGATGCGCGTACTGCCCGACCTCACCCGCGTCTGGGTGCCCCACCACCAGGACCCCGCCGACGACCTGCTGCTGCCCGGCGAGGACCCCGCGCGCGTCCTGCGCGTCGAGACCGCCGACACCCTGCCGCCCGGCCTCGCCCTCCTCGACGCGCCCGACATCGACTCCCTGGTCTCCGACAACCGGATCCTCGCCGCCGAGCTGATCAACGCCGCCGACATCTGGATCATGGTCACCACCGCCGCCCGCTACGCCGACGCCGTCCCCTGGCACATGCTGCGCACCGCCAAGGAGTACGACGTCAGCCTGGTCACGGTGCTCGACCGGGTGCCGCACCAGGTGGTCTCCGAGGTGTCACGGCAGTACGGCGCCCTCCTCACCAAGGCCGGGCTCGGCGACGTACCCCGGTTCACCGTGCCCGAGCTGCCCGAGTCCGCCTGGGGCGGCGGGCTGCTGCCCGGCACCGCCGTCGCAGCGCTGCGCACCTGGCTCGTCCACCAGACGCTCGACCCGGCCGCCCGCCAGCACGTCATGGCCCGCACCGCGTACGGCGTCCTCGACTCGCTCACCTCCCGGCTCCCCGAGCTGGCCGGCGCCGCCGCCGCCCAGTACGCCGCCACGCTGCGCCTCACCTCCGCGGTGGAGACCGCGTACGACAGCGAGCACTCACGGGTGCGAGGGCGGCTGCAGGCCGGGGCCGTGCTCGCCGGGGACGCCCTCAAACGCTGGCGCGCCTTCCCCCTCGACTGCACCCCCGGCGAACTGCTCGACACGCTCGTGGAAAGCCTCAGCGCGCTCCTGCTGTGCGCCGTCGCCGCCGCCGACGAACGCGTCGACGAGGCCTGGCGGCGTGAGCCCGCCGCCGACGCCCCCGAGCTGGCCGCCCGCGACAGCGCCCCGGAGAGCGTCGAGCACCGCATCGGTCTCGCCGTACGGCGCTGGCGGCGCGAGCTGGAGGAACTCGCCGAGGAGGAGGTGCGCGAGCTGGAGCGCGGCGTCGCGCCCGAGCCCGAGACGGTCACCGCCCTCGTCGCCACGGTCCTGCTCGGCGGCCGTCGCGCCCGGACCGCCGGGGAGACCCTCGCCGAGCGGATCGGCGCCCACGGCGCGCTGCGCCTGCGCGACCGCGGCGGACGGCTCCTCGTCGCCCACGTGGACCGCATCATGCGCGCCGAACGCGAACGCCGGCTCGCCCCGATCGACACGCTCGAGGTGCACGCGGAACCCCAGCCGGAACTCATCGCCGCGTTGTCCGTACTGCAGAAGGAGAGGTGACCGGTGACCGCCGTCACTGACCAGGACCACACCGAGCACCCGAAGCACCCCGACAACACCGAGCAGTCCGAGCGCCCCGCCGGCGCGGACGGCGCCGGGGCCTGGGACGACGGGCTGATCGCACGCCGGGTGAACGGCGCCACGGGCGGCGCCGCCGGGACCTCTCCGGCGGAACGGCCCGTCGTGGCGGAACCCCGCGCCTCCACACCGCAGAAGGTGATCCCCCTGTCGTACGACCCGCAGCTCGCCTCCCGTCTGGACGCGCTGCGCGAGCTGGTGGGGCTGAGCCGCGCACGCCTCGACAACCGCACCCTCTCCCAGGCGGGACGCGTGCTCGACGAGGCCGCCGCGCGGCGCCGCCTCTCCGGGCAGCACACCGTCGTCGCCATCGCGGGCGCCACCGGCAGCGGCAAGTCCCAGCTGTTCAACACGCTGGCCGGGGTGCCGATCTCCGAGACCGGCGTACGGCGCCCCACCACCGCCGCCCCCATCGCGTGCAGCTGGAGCGACGGCGCGGCGAGCCTCATCGAACGCCTCGGCATCCCGCCCCGGCTGCGCCGCCGTCCCCTCCAGGCGATGACGGACGCCGACGAACGGCTGCGCAGACTCGTCCTCGTCGACCTGCCCGACCACGACTCGGCAGCCGTGGAGCACCGCGAGCAGGTGGACCGGGTGCTGGGGCTGGTCGACGCGGTGATCTGGGTCGTCGACCCGGAGAAGTACGCCGACGCCATGCTGCACGAGCGCTACCTGCGGCCCATGGCGGCGCACGCCGAGGTCATGTTCGTCGTCCTCAACCAGGTCGACCGGCTGCCTGGCGACGCCGCCGAACAGGTCCTCGACGACCTGCGTCGGCTCCTGGACGAGGACGGCATCGTGCTGGGGGAGTACGGCGAGCCCGGCACGACCGTGCTCGCCCTCTCGGCGCTCACCGGGGACGGGGTGGGCGACCTGCGCGAGGCGCTCGCCCGGTTCGTCGCCGAGCGCGGGGCGCCCGCCCGCCGGATCTCCGCCGACGTCGACATCACCGCCGCCCGCCTGTGGCCCGCGTACGCGACGCGTCGGCGCACCGGGCTCAGCGAGGAGGCGCGGGACGAGTTCTCCGACCGGCTCGCGGACGCCGTGGGCGCCACCGCGGCGGGCGAGGCGGCCGAACGCGCCTGGCTGCGCAACGCCAACCGTGCCTGCGGGACCCCCTGGCTGCGACTGTGGCGCTGGTGCCAGGCGCGGCGCGAGCCGACCACCGGCAGGGTCCCCCTGGGCGGCCGGCCCGACGAGGAGGTCACCGCACGGCAGCGCGTGGAACAGGCGGTCCGCACGGTCGCCGACCGAGCCTCCGCCGGACTGCCCACGCCCTGGGCGCAGGCGGTGCGCGAGGCGGCGGTGCGCGGGTCGCAGGGGCTGCCGGAGGCACTCGACGAACTGGCCGTACGGGCCGGACTTCCGCCGGGGCGGCCGCCGCGGCCGGGATGGTGGCCGGTCGCCGTGCTCGCCCAGGCGTCCATGACGATCCTGCAGTTCGTGGGCGGACTGTGGCTGCTCGGGCAGATCATCGGCGTCATGGCGCCGAACCTGGGCGTGCCGGTGCTGCTGATGGTCATCGGGATCGTGGGCGGGCCGCTCGTCGAGTGGAGCTGCCGGATGGCCGCACGGGGACCGGCCCGGCGGTACGGGCTGGAGGCGGAGAGACGGCTGCGGGAGGCGGCGGCCGGGTGCGGGCGCGCCCGCGTGCTGGACCCGGTGGCGGCGGAACTGCTGCGGTACCGGGAAGTGCGGGAGCAGTACGGCCGTGTGGCGGGGTTGGGGACGGGGGGAGGGGGGCGCTGAGGCGGTCTCGTCTTCGCGGTGTGTTCGTCGCGCCCCTCGTCCGGGTGGCGGGGTTTTCCACAGGGTGGGGGCGGTCCACAGGGCTCGGCGGGGTCCGGCCCGGCGGAGGCAGTCTGGCTGCGCGGTGACCACGGAGCGCGAGGTGTTCCGGGGTCACCGCGCCAGACGGCAGCCGTACGGGACGGACCCGTACGCGTATCCGCCCGGCGCCGGTGAGCAAGCCGGCGGGGTCCGGGCCAGGGAGGGAAACGCGATGAACGAGACGATGGTGTGCGTGGTGGGCAACGTGGCGACGCGGCCCGTGTACCGGGAGACGGTCTCCGGACCCTCGGCGAGGTTCCGGATCGCGGTCACCGCGCGCTACTGGGACCGGGAGAAGAACAGCTGGGCCGACGGGCACACCAACTTCTTCACGGTGTGGGCCAACCGGCAGCTGGCCACCAACGCGGCGGCGTCCCTGTCGGTGGGTGAACCGGTGATCGTGCAGGGCCGGCTGAAGGTGCGTACGGAGACGCGGGAGGGCCAGCCCGACTGGATGTCGGCGGACATCGACGCGGTGTCCGTCGGGCACGACCTCACCCGCGGCACGACCGCCTTCCGCCGCGCACCGCGCCCGGAGTCGAATGCCGCACCGGACCGCCCGGAGCCCACGTGGGAGACGGATCCGGCACCGTCACCGCCGGTCGACGGGTCGGCGACGGACGGGGCCACGGCCGCCGACAGCGATGACGTGGCGGGTGAACTCCGTCCGGAAGCAGCCATGGTGACGTGAAATCAGCGGTGACGGATCGCGTCACGGCGGCTGTCCGAACCGAGTCTTATCGGCGGATCGATGGTGAACCGTCCTACGGGGATTTGTCGATAAGCCCTGTTCAGTGATGTCCCGGCGATAACGATTCCGATTCGGATCATCGCTCCGACGCGATCACCGGCAAGCGCTGTCCGACGGCTCCTTAGGATGCCGGGCATGGCTCCGGGGGTTCTCGGAGCCGGAGATTCTGCTGGTGGGACCGCCCCCCACGTCACGGGTCCTGCTCGGAAGGGAAATCGGTGTCTGTTTCGTTCTCCGCGCGGCGCCTGCGCGGACGTGGGTCGGCCCGCCTCGCAGCGGGGACGCTGGTGACGGGGATCGTCGCCACCACCGTGCTCGCCGGTGCCGGAACGGCCTCCGCGGGCGACCCCGGGACGATGCCGCGGCACAACGGAGCAGCGGCGACGATCGACGGGCTCAAGACGTACGGCGCGGCCGTCATCCACGGGGCCGCCGGTGACACGCAGGTGTCGGCGGGGCTGTTCGAGATGTCCGTCGAGGGCGGCGGCATGCTGCAGACCTACTGCGTCGACATCCACACCCCCACCCAGCAGGACGCCAAGTACCACGAGACCGCCTGGAGCGGCACCTCGCTGGGCACCAACAAGGACGCCGGCCGGATCCTCTGGATCCTTGAGCACTCCTACCCCCAGGTGAACGACCTGGCGGCGCTCGCGAAGAAGGCGGGCGTCCGGGGCCAGCTCACCGAGCAGGACGCGGCGGCCGGCACCCAGGTGGCGATATGGCGCCACTCCGACGGCGTGGACGTCGACGCGCTCGACCCGCAGGCCGAGCAGCTCGCCGACTACCTGGAGAAGAAGGCGCGGAAGGTGGCGGAGCCGCGGGCGTCGCTGACCCTGGACCCGCCGGTCGTCGCCGGCCGTCCGGGCGAGCGGCTCGGCCCGGTCACCGTCCGCACCGACGCGCGCAGCGTCACCGTCTCCCCGCCCGCCGACGCGGCCACCTCCGGCATACGCATCGTGGACGCCAAGGGCGAGCCCGTCACCACCGCAGGCAACGGCAGCAAGCTGTACGTGGAGGTCCCGGAGGACGCGGAGACGGGCACCGCCCAGCTGACCGTGCAGGCGGCGACGAGCGTGCCGGTCGGCCGTGCCTTCGTCTCCGAGAGCCGGAGCCAGACGCAGATCCTGGCCGGGTCCAGCGAGTCGACCGTCTCCGCGACGGCGAGCGCCGGCTGGGCCGCGGAGGGCGCGATACCGGCGGTGTCGGCCCGCGAGAACTGCGCCGCGGGCGCGGTGGACGTCACGGTCGCCAACCAGGGTGACGCCGCGTTCGCCTTCGAGCTGGCGGGCGCCGAGTACACGGTGCAGGCCGGCAGCTCCCACACGGTGACGGTCCCGCTGAACGAGGACCAGCCGTACGACTTCACCGTCGAGGGGCCGGACGGCTTCGAGCAGCGCTTCACCGGAATGCTCGACTGCCGTACGCGGGCCGCCGAGGCGGGGACGACGACCCAGACCCTCTCGGGTCCGACGCCGGCCCCGGTCGCCGCCCCGGACACGGACACCAACCTCGCCGAGACCGGCGCGTCCAGCGCCACTCCGTGGATCACCGGCACCGCCATCGCACTGGTCGTCCTCGGCGGTGCGGGCCTGGTCTTCACCCGCCGGCGGCAGGGCGTCTCCGGCGACCACGGCTGACGGGGACGCACGCGGGGCTCGCGCCCCGCGTTGCCTCACGACGGGTGGTCGAGGGCGGCGAGCCAGTCGCCGAGGGCGCGGAAGTCGGAGTCCTGGAGGCCGCGGGCCGGGTCGACGCGGTGGAGGAGCGCCGGCCCGGGGTGGGCGGCGGCGACCCACTGACGGTCGACGGCGCCGATCTCGTCGTCGACCCAGACGAACGGCCGGCCGCCGGCCCACTCGACGAGGGGACGGGTCTTCCAGTGCAGGCCGCGAAGGCTCGGCCCGTCTGCCTCCGGCAGGTCCAGCACGGGCAGCCTGGGCAGCCCGAGGCGCGGGGCGACGACCTCGTTCGCCTCCTCCATCCACGTGGTGGCCCAGACGAGCGAGCAGCCCAGGGCGAGCAGCCGGGCGCCGAGACCGGGGTCCAGCCGGGCGAGCAGGGGGTTGCCGTGGGCGGGGGCCGCTTCCGTCGGGGAGGGCTGTACCGACCCGAACGGAATCAACGGGCCGTCGATGTCGAGAAAGAGGAGGGGGCGCTCCGCCGCGGTACTCATGTGGGGCGTCTGGGCACTCATGTGGGGTGCCGACTATGCGGACACCGGGGCAGCGAGGCCCGTTCCGCTTCGGCGAGGAGGATGCGGAACTTGTTGCCCTCGGGGTCGGCGAGCACGACCCGTCCCGGGTCGAAGTGCGGGGCGCTGCCGTCGGGCAGCGTGATCCGGGTTTCGGCGTCACCCGGCCCGCCCTCCGGGTGGACCGGCTGCCCGGTCACCTCGCTCCGGAGAAGGGCGAACTGGTACGCGTTCGCGCAGTCGACCGCCATGTTCGCCACCGTCGGGACCATGCGGGTGATCCTCTCGGAGTGAACGGGCGGGCGCTACCGGAAGTGCCGCAGGGATGCGGTCGGCGTGATCGTGGCATGCACCAGGTCGCCGCCCCCATGCCACGCGATCATTTCGAGGAGTGGGCGGGTGTCGGGGACGGCCGTCGGTTGTGCGGGGCGTGGTGACGGAGGGTGGCGTGGGGGTCGTCCTCGACCGGTGTGTGGTCCGTGTGGACCGTGGCCGCGGTCAGGCGGGGGACCGCGTGGATGAGGGCATGCTCGGCGGCGACCGAGATGCGGTGGGCCTCGACCACGGTGAGCCGCGCGTCGACGACGATGTCCGCCTCGGCGCGCAGGGCGTGGCCGATCCACCGCATCCGCACCTGCCCGGTGTCGAGGACGCCGTCGACGCCGCGCAGCGTGGCGTGGGCGGTGGTGACGAGTTCCGGGTCGACGGAGTCCATCAGACGCCGGTAGACCTCGCGGGCGGCATCTTTGAGGACCAGCAGGATCGCGAGGGTGATGAGCAGTCCGACGACCGGGTCGGCGGCGCGCCAGCCCAGGGCGGTGCCGCCGGCGCCCAGCAGGACGGCGAGGGAGGTGAAGCCGTCGGTGCGTGCATGCAGGCCGTCGGCGACGAGGGCCGCGGAGCCGATGCGGCGGCCGGTGCGGATGCGGTAGCGGGCCACCCATTCGTTGCCGACGAAGCCGGCCAGCGCGGCGCCCGACACGGCCCACAGGTGGGTGATGTCACGGGGGTGGAGGAGGCGGTCGACGCCCGTCCAGGCGGCCAGGACGGCGGAGGCGGCGATGGTGGCGACGATGAGGACGCCGGCCAGGTCCTCGGCACGGCCGTAGCCGTAGGTGTAGCGGCGGTCGGCCGCGCGCCGGCCGAGCAGGAAGGCGATGCCCAGCGGGACGGCGGTCAGGGCGTCGGCGGCGTTGTGGACGGTGTCGCCGAACAGGGCCACCGACCCGGACAGGGCGACGATCACGGCCTGGACGACGGTGGTGACGCCCAGGACGACCAGCGAGATCCACAGCGTGCGCATGCCGTCGCGGGAGGTCTCCATGGCCGCGTCCACCTTGTCGCCGGCCTCGTGGCTGTGGGGGGTGAGGAGGTGGGCGAGCCGATGCCGGAGCAGCCTCAGCCGTCTCATCCGCTGCGTCTGCTCCGTCTGCTGTGTCCGCGTCGGCCGGCCGTGGTCCTGATGTGCGTGCCGCTTCCCGTCCATGCGGCACACCGTGGCAGAAGGAACGCATTGCGGCTACATCCGTCGTACACCGCTTGACCAGGTGCGATGTGTTCGCAACAGCCCCGAGCGCGCATCTGCTGTCGCCCGTCGCGCGACTGCCCCCGCCTCAGCCTCTCAGCACGCGATCGAGCGCCGCCCGACCCGCCGGTCCCCACGCAGGCTTGCCGCCGGGGAGGCCCAGGTCCCCGTTACGGCCCATCAGCATGAGGAACAGGCTCTTCATCGCGGCCAGCCCACGGGCGCGCCGGATCGTCCCCGCGTCCGCTCGCCGGTACGCGTCGAAGAAGCGGGAGGCTGCGCCGGCGGGAAGGACGACCCAGGCGGCCGCGAGGTCCCACGCCGGATCGCCGGCGGAGATGTCGCCGAAGTCGATCACGCCCGAGAGCGTCCCGTCCGAGACGACCACGTTGGCCGGATGGAGGTCGCCGTGCACCCAGAGCGGCGGCCCCTCCCACTCGGGCGCCGCGACGGCGTCGTCCCAGACGGCGCGGACGTCGTCGGCGAGGTCGTCGGGAACGACGGCGTGGAAGAACCGGTCGAAGCCGGCCGTGCACTCCTTGGGGTGGCCGCCGCGGTCACCGCTGACCGGCGCGTCGGCGGGCGCCTCCGCGTGCAGCGCCCTGAGGAAATCCGCCAGGGCCTCGGCCGCGTGGTCGCCGCGGCTGATCGAGGAGCAGTCCAGCGGATCGCCGGGCACCCACGTCATCACGGTCCAGTGCTTGGGGAAGCGGGCGGACGGTTCCCCGGAGCGCACCGGGGTCGGCACCGGAAGCGGCAGACGCGGTGCCAGCACGGGCAGCCACCGCCTCTCGTTGAGCTGGAGCTCCGGGGTGGGGTCCATGCGCTGCATGCGCACCGCCAGCTCGTCCCCGAGGCGCCACATCTGGTTGCCCCAGCCGCCCGCCACCTCGCGGATGCCGAGGTCCGCCAGGTCCGGATGCTGCTCCCGCAGCAGGTCACGGACCAGGTCCGCGGTGATCTCGATGTCGGTGTCGGTCATGCGCCCGCACAGTACGGGAGCGATCGGGCGCCGTGACCGACCGTGATGACCCCGCCGCGCGCCGCACCACGTACGCGCAGGTCAGGCCCCTGCCGCGATACGGGTTTCCCCCCAGGGGTGGCGGTCGGGCAAGATGGGGTGTATCTGCCCACTGCCAGATTTCAAGTTGCCGGACGGTTTCTCTTGGCTGAGTTCATTTACACCATGCGCAAGGCGCGCAAAGCGCACGGCGACAAGGTGATCCTCGACGACGTCACCCTGAGCTTCCTGCCGGGGGCGAAGATCGGTGTCGTCGGCCCGAACGGCGCCGGTAAGTCGACCGTTCTGAAGATCATGGCGGGCCTCGAGCAGCCGTCCAACGGTGACGCCTTCCTCACGCCCGGGTACACCGTGGGCATCCTGCTCCAGGAGCCGCCGCTGGACGAGTCGAAGACGGTCCTGGAGAACGTGCAGGACGGCGTCGCCGAGGTCAAGGGCAAGCTCGACCGGTTCAACGAGATCGCCGAGCAGATGGCCACCGACTACTCCGACGCGCTGCTCGAAGAGATGGGCAAGCTGCAGGAGGAGCTGGACCACGCGAACGCCTGGGACCTCGACGCCCAGCTCGAGCAGGCCATGGACGCCCTGGGCTGCCCGCCCGGCGACTGGCCCGTCACCAACCTCTCCGGCGGTGAGAAGCGCCGCGTCGCGCTGTGCAAGCTGCTGCTGGAGCAGCCCGACCTGCTGCTGCTCGACGAGCCCACCAACCACCTCGACGCCGAGTCGGTGAACTGGCTGGAGCAGCACCTCGCCAAGTACGAGGGCACCGTCGTGGCCGTCACCCACGACCGGTACTTCCTGGACAACGTCGCCGGGTGGATCTGCGAGGTCGACCGCGGCCGCCTGCACGGCTACGAGGGCAACTACTCCAAGTACCTCGAGACCAAGGCCACCCGCCTCAAGGTCGAGGGCCAGAAGGACGCCAAGCGGCAGAAGCGCCTCAAGGACGAGCTCGAGTGGGTGCGCTCCAACGCCAAGGGGCGCCAGGCCAAGTCCAAGGCGCGTCTGGCCCGCTACGAGGAGATGGCCGCCGAGGCCGACAAGATGCGGAAGCTGGACTTCGAGGAGATCCAGATCCCGCCGGGCCCGCGTCTGGGCAACGTCGTGGTCGAGGTCAACAACCTTACCAAGGGCTTCGGCGACAAGCTCCTCATCGACGACCTCAGCTTCACCCTCCCGCGCAACGGCATCGTCGGCATCATCGGCCCGAACGGCGCAGGCAAGACCACGCTGTTCAAGATGATCCAGGGGATCGAGCAGCCCGACTCCGGGTCCATCAAGGTCGGCGACACCGTCAAGATCTCCTACGTCGACCAGAGCCGCGAGAACATCGACCCGAAGAAGACGCTGTGGGCGGTCGTCTCCGACGAGCTCGACTACATCAACGTCGGCCAGGTCGAGATGCCGAGCCGGGCCTACGTGTCCGCGTTCGGGTTCAAGGGCCCCGACCAGCAGAAGCCCGCGGGCGTCCTGTCCGGCGGTGAGCGCAACCGCCTCAACCTCGCGCTCACCCTCAAGCAGGGCGGCAACCTGCTGCTCCTCGACGAGCCGACCAACGACCTCGACGTCGAGACCCTCTCCTCCCTGGAGAACGCGCTGCTGGAGTTCCCCGGCTGCGCCGTGGTCGTCTCCCACGACCGGTGGTTCCTCGACCGCGTGGCCACGCACATCCTGGCCTACGAGGGCGACTCCAAGTGGTTCTGGTTCGAGGGCAACTTCGAGTCGTACGAGAAGAACAAGATCGAGCGGCTCGGCCCGGACGCCGCCCGTCCGCACCGCGCGACCTACAAGAAGCTGACCCGGGGCTGATCTCTTGCGGCACATCTACCGCTGCCCGCTGCGCTGGGCGGACATGGACGCGTACGGCCACGTCAACAACGTGGTGTTCCTCCGTTATCTGGAGGAGGCCCGTATCGACTTCCTGTTCCGCCCGGAGAAGGACTTCAAGCAGGGGTCCGTGGTGGCGCGCCACGAGATCGACTACAAGCGGCAGCTCGTGCACCGGCACCACCCGGTCGACATCGAGCTGTGGGTCACGGAGATCAGGGCGGCGTCCTTCACCCTCACCTACGAGGTGAAGGACGACGATCTGGTCTACGTCCGCGCGTCGACGGTGATCGTTCCGTTCGACTTCGAGGCGCAGCGTCCCCGGCGGCTCACCGCGGAGGAGCGCGAGTTCCTCCAGGAGTACACGGACGACGCCGTCGCCGGTGACAAGGAGGAGGCCGTCGCCGCATGACGGCCCTCCACCTCGCCGACGAGGGGGAGGCCGCGGACCTCGCGGCCTTCCTGTCCCGGCTGCTGCACTACGACCGCGGCGCCGCCGTCCGCCTCCAGGCGGCCGGCACGGCGCTCGCGGTCTTCGGCCGCCCTCCCTCGTTCGAGGTGCTGGCGATCCGTGCCGTGCGGCTGGCCAAGCCGTACGAGAACGGACTCGACGTCACCCTGGACGTGACCGTGTCCGCCGGTGAGCTGCTGGAGTCGGTGGACGAGTCCGCCGCCACCGCGGCCGTGCCGGCGGCGGTCACCGGGCCGCCGTGGGCCGGAGTGCTCCCGCCGCGCGGCGGCTGGAAGCCCGAGCCCGGCCTTCCCGAGCCCGAGCGGCTGCGTCGGCTCGTCGCCGCCTCGGTCGCGGAATTCCGCTCCCGCACCGAGCAGTTGGCCCCGGAGCGGCGCACGCGCGCCGAACTCGACCGCATAGGGCGGGAGATATGGTCCCGCACGGTCGCGGACACCGGCCTGCCGGTGCGCGCCGTGCACGCCGCCCAGTCGCTCCGCTTCCTGCGGGGCGACGACCAGGCCCTGTTCTCGTCCGGGTCGTGGCTGCGGCTGCGGACGCCCTACGGGTCCGTCGCGGTGCGGCGGGCGGGCGTGGGCGCCCTCGGGCTCAGCGTCCGCTGACGCCCGAAGCGTTTGTCTCAGCGTTCCTCGGGGTCGGTCGTCGTCCGGGTTGGACGGCGATGTGGTGCGGTCCAGTTCCGTATGCGGCGGGCGGGTGTGGGTGCCCTCGGGGTCAGCGTTCGCTGGCGGCCGGCGCCCGCCTCACCGCTCCTCGCGGCCGCTGTCGTCCGGACGGACCGCGATGTGGTCCGGCTCCAGTTCCAGGGCCACGCGGTCGCGCATGCCGAGCGCGCTGGTGTACTCGGCCGGGAGCTGGAGGCGGCCCGCGCGGTCCAGCATCGCGTACTCGCGGGCGACCACCTTCTCGTCGCCGGTGGCGGCGTCCACCTCGCTGCGGCGCAGCACCTCCGTCGAGGTGCGGCCGTCGCGGATGGCGACCGTGCGGCTGACCTCGTTCGCCACCGCCTGGTCGTGGGTGACGATCACGACGGTCGTGCCGAGCCGCTCGTTGGCCGTGCGGAACGCTGCGAAGATCTGCTCGCCGGTGTGCGAGTCCAGCTCGCCGGTCGGTTCGTCCGCGAGCAGCACCGCCGGGTCGCCCGCCAGGGCCACGGCGATGGCGACCCGCTGCTGCTGGCCGCCGGACATCTCGTGCGGGCGCCGGTCACGGCAGTCCGCCACCTCCAGCATCTCCAGCAGCTCCAGGGCGCGTTCGGCCCGGGCCCGGCGCGCGGACCGGGAGCGCCCGCCGGGGCGGCCGGAGAGCTGCATCGGCAGTGTCACGTTCTGCGCCGACGTCAGGTACGGCAGGAGATTGCGGGAGGTCTGCTGCCATACGAAGCCGACGACCTCACGGCGGTAGGCGAGCCGGTCCCGGGCGGACATCGTCAGCAGGTCGCGGCCCGCCACCCGGGCCGCGCCGGCCGTGGGGGTGTCCAGGCCGGCCAGGATGTTCATCAGGGTCGATTTGCCGCTGCCGGACGCCCCCACCAGCGCCATCAGCTCGCCCTCCCGCACCAGCAGGTCGAGCCCCTGGAGCGCCTGCACCTCCACGCCGTCCGCGGTGAACACGCGGACCAGGCGGTCGCAGGTGATCAGCGCGTCATGGCCGTACGCGGGCCGGTCGCGGCGGGCCGCGACGCGCTCGGTGAGATCGGAGAGGGTCGGGTCCGAGGTCATCGGGAGCCTCCTGCGGGGAGAAACACGGAGTCGGGCGGGGTCATCGCGCGTCCCCCGCCCTGAGTTCGCCCACCGCGCCCCTGCGCCCCGACCACCAGGCCTGGGCGGCCGCCACGCCGACGGTCAGGGCGACCACCGCCAGCGCCGGCACCAGCAGGGACAGTTGGTCGGCGCGCAGCAGGGCACGTCCCGCGGCGGGCGCGCCCGAGGCGACGGCGACGGTCGTCAGGTCGATGCCGGGCGCCAGCAGCCGGATCGCCGCCCACGCGGTGAGGGCGCCGCCCACCGCGGCGAGCACCGCCTGCGGCAGCGACTCCAGGACCAGCAGCCGCCTGCCCTGGGCGCGGGTGAGGCCCATGGTGCGCAGCCGGGCCAGCAGCGCGGCGCGTTCCGGCGCGGCGCGGAGCAGGGTCAGCAGCAGGGCGAGCGCGGCGTAGGCGGCGCCCGCCGCCGCCGCGGTCGCGTAGACGCGCTCGGCGCCGGTCTGCAGGGGCGACTCGACGGTGGCGGCGACCACGTCCGACCGGAGCCGGACCTGCGCGTCGTCGCCGGCGGCCTTCCGCAGCGCCGCCGCGTCCAGGTGGTCCCCGGTGATCAGCAGGCCGGTGCGCGGTTCGAGGCCGGCGCGCAGGGCGGAGCCGTCCACGACGAGGAAGTCGTCCGCGCCGAGCGCCGGCGTCCAGGTGCGGACCGCCACGACCTGCGCGGTGAACGAGTCGCCGTCGTCCAGGATCACCGGGAACGGGTCGGCACCGAACCGCTCCGCCAGCGCGGGGGATCCCAGGGCGGGCACCGTGTCCTCGCCGTCCGCCTTCAGGGTGTCCGCGTCGAAGGCGCCGTCGTCGAGGCGGTCGCTCAGCGCCGCGTACGCGTCCGGTTCGACCCCGGCCAGCGACACCCGCTGGTTCCCGGCGAGCGCGAAGTAGGAGACCTTCACGGGGGTGACGTCCTCGACGCCGGGGGCGCGCCGTACCCGTTCCTCGACGTCCGCCGCTCCCTCGGCGAGGTTGTCGACGCGGGCGTCGGCGCCGACGGCGAACACCGAGGCGCGCTCCCGGGCGTCGGTCACCCCGGTGAGGACGGAGCCGCCGAACGCGGCGGTGGTCAGCGCGGTCAGCAGCGCGAGCAGCGGCAGCACGGTGGAACCGCCGACGCGTCCCGCGCGGGCCAGCGACAGCGGGCCGACGACGCCCCGCATCCGCCGCGCCGGGCGGGCCAGACCGCGCAGCGGCAGCGGGTACAGGCGCACCAGCACCAGGGCGGCGATCACCGCCACCAGCACGGGGGCCAGCGACACCAGTTCGTCGCCCGTGGGGTCGCCGTCGGCGGACGTGCCGCGCGTCCGCAGCGTCAGGACCGCGCCCACCGCCACGGCCAGCAGTGTCACCTCGGCGACCAGGCGCCGCTTGGACGGACGGGCCCGGACCACGTCCTCGCGGCCGGTGTGCACCGTCACCGCACGGTGGACGGCCATGGCGCGCAGCGGCAGCGCGAGGGCGGCGGCCAGGGCGACGGCGCCCGCCGCGACCGCGGACTGCGCCGGCCGGCCGGTGCCGACGGCGAGCCGGGCGGCCAGCAGGCCGAAGGCGGCGGCGGGCACGGCCACCACCGCCGTCTCCGCCAGCAGCCGGCCCGCCAGACCGCGGAGCGAGGCGCCTCTGGCGCGCAGCAGGGCGAGTTCGGCGCGGCGCCGCTCGGCGGCGAGTCCGCCCGCCATGCACAGGACCACGACCGCGACCGTGCCGGTGCCGAAGGCGGCGACCGCGACGAGGGGACCGATGGCCGACCACAGCCCCGCGTAGCCGCCGAGCACGTCGTCCAGGTCGGTGGACACGTCCAGGTGCGGCGAGACGGTGGCGGTGATCCGCTCCAGCAGCGGCCCGCCCTCCAGGGAGGCGACGGCCGACGTCAGATCATCCAGGTCACGGCCTTGGACGGCCGAGAGGTCGGGGGCCAGCGTCCAGTACCGCGCGGGCGCTCCCGGCGTGGCCGGCAGCACCGGGCCCGCGTCCGGTGCCACCAGCAGGGCGCCGGCCCAGTACTGGCTGGGCACCGGGCCCTGGGTGACCAGGAGGTCCGGCTCGCCCAGGCCGGGCAGCGTGGCCCAGTACGCGCCGTCCGGCTCGCGGGGCGCGACCAGGCCGGTCACGTGCACGGCGAGCGGGTCGCCCTCCGCCCGCGGGAAGTGGACGACCGACCCCACCCGGATGTTCAGCTTCTCGGCCGTCTCGGTGGTGACGGCGGCCTCCAGGGAGTCGGCGCCGGGCCCGGGGTCCTTCGGGGCCTTCGGCAGCCGTCCCTTCGTGAGCCGGGAGTGCTCGGCCACACCGCCCTGGGCGACGAGGTGGAACACCGGGGCGACGCCGTCCGGCTGGGACAGGTACGGGTCCGGGGCCTTCATGGCCCGGGTGGTGCGCACCCCGGCCGACGACTGCTCCTCGTCCAGCGGCAGCGCACGCCCCGGCAGCGCGAGCAGCTTCGCGAACGGGCCCTCCACCTGCTCCCGGGACAGCAGGTCCTCCCACGGCCCGTCGCTCAGGTACATGTCGGCGTCCGAGACCTGGATCTGGACGCTGGTGCGCACGGGCCCCGCGGCCTCCAGCGCGCGGCGCATGCCGTCCTCGTCGTACCGGTCCAGCGTTGGCGGCAGAGCGGAGGCGAGGAACGCGGTCACCGCGACCAGCAGCGCGAGCGCCGCCGCGGCGCCGGGCGCGGTCCGCAACCGGGTGCGCACCCAGGGCACGGTCACCCGGGAGGCGGCTGTCCCCGGCCGTCCTGAGGACCGTCTCGTCACCTCACTCACCTCCCCGGTCGCGCAGCGAGGACACCGCGTCGACCCTGCGCAGGGCCAGGACGGCCGTGATCACGAGCGGGACGGCCGCCACGGCGGCCAGCAACGCCGCGACCCGCGGCGGCGGCAGCACCACCAGCACCCCGGGCAGCGGGCGGGTGGCCTCGGCGGTCAGCATGACCAGCGGAACCACCGCACGGGCCAGCACCGCGCCGAGCAGCACGCCCACCGCGAGCGCCGTCCCCACCAGCACCGCGTGCTCGACGAGCACCACCCGGGCCAGCCGGCGCCGGGAGGCGCCGAGGGCGCGGTACACCCCGAACTCGGCGGACCGCTCCCGCAGTGAGCCGGCCGTGCTCACCGCGAACCCGACCGCCGTCAGGGCCGCCGCGGCGAACGCCGCCGCGGCGAAGGCGTTGCCGGGGCCGGCGCCGAACGGGTCGTCGCGCAGCTGCTCCGCGATCTCGTCACGCACCACCACCCGGGACGGGTCGATGTCGGGCCACTGCCGCAGCGCCGCCGCGACCTGTGAGGACGCGCCCGGCCCGGTGGCGAGCCACCACTCGTCGGGCAGCACGGCCTCGCCCTCGGCGGCCTGGAGCGCCCGGTTGACGGAGGCCAGGTCGAGCATCAGGGCGCCGCCGTCGTCGTCCGCCCCGTCCGACGGGGTGGTGGGCAGCGCCCGTACCGCGCGGGCGATCCGCACCGGGACGGTGCCGCCGCCGAGCCGCACGCCCAGCCGCTGCCCGACCCGGGCGCCGGTGGACTCCAGGTACCGGTCGGTCGCCACGCCCTCGACCACGGGCACCGGCGGCTGCTGGACGCGCAGGTCGAGCGTGAGGGCCGCCGTGGGCAGCCAGACCATGTCGGGCGGGAGGGGGGTCGCGGTGAAGTCGACGGTGGCGGGGACGCCGGCGGCCATCCGCGGCCGTGCGGTGTCGTCGTCGGCGGAGTCGGGGCCGTCGCCGTCCAGCGACGGCCGCCAGCGGGCCGACAGCGGCAGGGCGCGGTCCCGGCCCGCGGTGTCCGTGGCGGTCAGCGCGGTGAGGGCGAGCCGGCTCCGCTCGGGCGGCCCCACCGGCTGCGGCAGGTCCAGGTGGACGCCGGTCAGGGTCAGCGGTCCTGCCGGGCCCCCGGCGACGGCCTCCAGGTCGGCCACCAGGTCGTGCGGCCGTCCGTCCGGGGGCAGCTCGCCCAACGTGAGCGGGTACGGGGTGCCGTGCGCGTCCTCCACGGTGGCGGTCACGTCGGCGGTGGCGGCGGCGTCCGCGCCGCGCAGGGACGCGGTCAGCGCCAGCCGCGCGGTGCCCGCCGGTACGCGCACGCCCGCCGTGGCGCCCTTCGGCGCGAGCCCGGACAGCACCGTGCGCACCGGCACGTCCGCCAGGTCGGGGCGCATCAGCAGGGTGCCCGCGGTGCCCTCGGTGTCCAGCGCCAGCACCGTCGCCTGCCGTCCGCCGGACAGCGACACGGTCGTACGGAGGGCGGGGGAGGCCGAGCGGACGCCGGGGACGGCCGCGTAGGCGGCGCCGCGTCCCGGGCCCTCGGTGCCGTTGGACAGCACGCGCACCTGCGTGCCGGCCCGGAAGTCCGCCTGGTCGTCCTGCGAGCGCTCCCACGAGGAGCCCTGGCCGACCGCCAGCATGCCTAGAGCCACGGCGAGCACCAGTAGCAGCACCGGGCCCGCACCGCGCATCGGGCGGCGGCCGAGCTGCCACCCCGCGAGCGCCCCCGACAGCCCCCGGCTGCGGGCCGCCCGCCGTTCGGCGAGCCGGGCCGGCAGGGGCAGCAGCCGCAGCGTCAGCACCGTGCCGGCGAGCAGTGCCAGCGCCGGAGCGGCCACCAGCAGCGGGTCGACGCCGAGGTCCTCGCCGACGGCCCCGGCCGAGCGGCGGCTCAGCTGCCAGTACGCCACCCCGGCCACCGCCAGCAGCCCCAGGTCCCCGCCCGCCCGCACCAGGCCGGGCAGCGGCTTGGCGCGTCCTGGGGCGTACGGGGTGGCGAGCGCGGGAAGCGTGACGGCAAGCGCGCAGACCAGTGCCACCCCCGCCGACACCAGCCACACCGTGCCCTGCGAGGCGACCGACGTGACGGAGGCGTCCAGGTGGAGCCCGATGCGGGCCAGCGCGCCCCGTCCGGCGAGCAGCCTTGTGAGCGGGCCCGCCAGCAGCGGCGCGCACAGCGCCGCGGGCACGGCCGGCAGCAGCGCCTCCAGGGCGGCGAGGCGTGCCACCCGGGCGCGGGAGGCGCCGCGGGCCCGCAGCAGCCGGGTCTCCGCCGCGCGTTCGGCGGTCAGCAGACGGGCCACCAGCAGCAGGGCGCACGCGGCGAGCAGGGCGAGCTGGAGGACGACGACCAGCAGGGTGGAGCGGGAGACGAACAGGGCCCGCTCGACGCGGTCGAGGGTGGCGGGAAGGTCCCCGGCGGCGGTCGCCGAGCCGTGCAGGGCCGGCGCGTGGGGCAGGGCGGCCACGCCCTCCTTCATGGCGGTGCGCAGCGCGTCGATCCGGCCGGTGGTCGTCCCGGAGAAGTCGGCCGACGCCAGCCAGCCCACGGGCCCCGCGCTCACCCGGCCCCCGGCCAGCACGGCGGGGTCGGTGAGCAGCGGGCCGTAGGTGGTGAAGTGGACGGTGACGATGCCGCGGCCGGCGAGCTCGTCGAGCTGCCAGTAGGGCGCGGAGGTGTCGGCGGGGCGGTAGAGGCCGGTGACGAGCACCCGCGCCGCGGGGCCCTTCAACCGGTTGTCCAGGGTAATCCGGGCGCCCGGCCGCAGGTCCAGCTCACGGGCGGCGACGACGGGGAGGGCGACCTCGATCTCCGGGCCTGCGGGGCGCGCGGAGGGCATCCGGCCCTCGGTGAGGCGCACCTGGGTCCGGTCGAGCGCCGCGAAGTGCGTGAGGTCGGGCTCCTCGCTCCCGGCGCGCCGGTCGGCCGGGCGCAGGGAGGGCGGCAGGCCGTACGGACCGGACCGGGCCAGGGTGCGCAGCGTCACCGGCAGGCCGTCGTAGGCCCGTTCGGCCGCGCGGCGCACGGCGGCGTCGGCGGCGGTCCTGCCGCCCTCGGGCAGCGACTCGGCCTTGACGAGCAGCGTCGTCCCGGCGGCGTCGCGGGGGTTCGCCAACGCGTGCCGCAGGGACGCGTCGCCGATCGTCGTGGAGTAGGCGGCCAGGGTGGCCAGGACGGCCGTGGTCAGCAGGACGGTGAGCAGCGCTGCGGCGAGCAGCGGAGGGTGCGCCCGAGCGCGCGCGAGCACGAATCTCGCCGATCCCCCAGCGGCATCCACCGCGACCCCCCGCGTTGTCCGGACCTGTCGGGGATGGTGTCAGAGGGGGAGAGCGGAGAACATCCGTGCGAGACCGCTTTTGACCTGATCGTGATCGGAATGCGGAGTCGCGCGTTCGGTATGTGACAGCCGTGTGACCACGGCTGGTCGGGGGCTTCTCAGTCCGGGGAGTTGACCATGGAGGCTGCCGCGTAGGTCAGGTACTTCCACAGGGTCTGCTCGTGCTCCTCGGACAGGCCCAGTTCGTCCACGGCGTCACGCATGTGCTTCAGCCACGCGTCGTGCGCGGCCCGGTCGACCTTGAAGGGGACGTGCCGCATGCGCAGCCGCGGATGGCCCCGGTTCTGGCTGTAGGTGGTCGGACCGCCCCAGTACTGCATGAGGAACAGCGCGAGGCGCTCCTCTGCCGGGCCCAGGTCCTCCTCCGGGTACATGGGCCGCAGCAGCGGGTCCTCGGCCACCCCCTGGTAGAAACGGTGGACGAGGCGGCGGAAGGTCTCCTCCCCGCCGACCTGCTCGTAGAAGGTCTGCTCCTGAAGCGTGCCGCGCCGAATCTTTGTCACGCCGTCCATGGTCTCAGACACCACGGCATAGGACTCAAGGCCTAGGACCGCCCCCCGAGCCGGGGGCGGCCGGCCCCGGCCGGACGGCCTCGCGGGGAGGTGCGTCCGGCCGCCCGGTGCTCAGCCCCGGCGGATGGTGATCGTCGTCCAGGCGCCGACGTGGACCCGGTCGCCGTCCTGAAGCGGGACCGGGACGAACGGCTGGATGGGCTCCTCGGAGCCGTTGACCGTCGTGCCGTTCGTCGAGTTCTGGTCGACGACCGCCCAGCTGCCGTCCGGCTGCTGCACCAGCACCGCGTGCTGGTGCGAGACGCCCGGGTCCTCCGGCGGGGTGGACAGATCGATGTCGGGGGTGTCGCCGGTGGAGTGCCGGCGGCGGCCGATGGTGATCTGGTTGCCGGTGAGCGTGCGCTGCTGCTCGGGCGAGTACGCGGGCAGGTTCAGACCCGCGGCCTCGGGGCCGGAGCGCTGCATCATCGCCATGAAGTACTCACGGTCCGGACCGATGGTCGCCGTCCAGGTGACCGGGCCCTGCTGCTGCCGCGGCTGCTGCGGGAAGCCGCCGGGGCCGGGAGGCGCCTGGGTGCCGCCCTGCTGCGGGTAGCCGTAACCGCCGTGCCCGCCGGGGCCGTTCGGACCACCGGGACCACCGGGGCCGCCCGGGCCGCCGTGCCCGCCACCGGGACCGCCGGTCGGCGGGGAGATCACCCAGTCGTCCTCACCGCCGCCGTACGACGGGCCGCCGCCCTGCGGCGGACGGCCGGTCTCCTGCGGGAAGCCGGGAGGGGCCGGGGGACCGGGGTGGAACGCCTGCGGGGCGCCGGGGCCGTTCGGGCCACCGGGGCCATCAGAGCCACCGAAGCCACCGGGGCCATCAGGGCCACCGAAGCCACCAGGGCCGCCGGGACCGCCAGGGCCACCGGGACCGCCGGGGTTGCCGCGGCCGGGGCCGGGCGCGGGCGGGACCGGGCGCGAGGGCTCGCCGCCGAAGCCGGGCGGGCCCGGCGGGATCGGCTCGGCGGGCCGGTTCACCTGCGAGGGGCGCGAGCTCTGGTAGTCGAATCCGTCACCGCCGCCGTACGACGGAGGGGGCGGCTGCTGCCCGAAGGGGCCGCCTGGGCCGCCATGACCACCGGGGCCGCCGCCGGGACCGCCCGGGCCGGGGGCCGGCGGGCGCGGGGCGGCGGGGGTGTAGGAGGTCGCCGTGTTGGTGAGGAAGTTCCACCGGCACTCCTCGCAGAACGGCGCACCGCCCTCACGCGGTGTGCGGCACTGCGGGCACAGCTCCGGCTGCGCGCCGGGGCCGCCGTAACCGCCCGGGCCGCCGGGAGCGCCGCCGGGGCCGCCGGGCGGCGGGAAGCCGTAGCCGCCGCCACCGGGCGCAGGGGGCGGGGGAGGAGGTGGAGGCACGGCACCCGCCATGCGGTGACCGCACACCTCGCACCAGTCGTCGGAACCCGACTGGTGTCCGTTCGGGCAGGTCGGCATGTCGGCGCTTCCCCCTCTCCTTTTCCGGTCGTCTCCGACCGGATTTCTCCAACCCCGAGGGGCCAGGCTCGATTACTTGCAGATCATTTCTTTACACGAACAGTCTTGGTCGACCGTGTCTCGAGTGTCATCTCGTCGGCCTCCTCGACCTTCGTCTTCAGTCGCACAGTACCGGTCGCGGCGTCGACGACGTCCACCACCTTCGCAAGCAGTTTCGCAGTATCGGCGTTGCCGTAGGCGCTCGCGAGCTGAACGGCGCGGCCCAGCTTGGCCGTTGCTCCGTCCATATCTCCCACTTTGCGCAGATCCAGCCCCTCCTGGATGACTTCGGCCAGTTCGGCTTGACCCGTGTAATGGGCGACCTGGGGGTTGATCGACGTCGACGCGGCCAGGTCGTCCGTCCACACGGCCCGCACCAGCCCCTGCGCGCCCAGGTTCTGCACGCTGCCTCCCCCACCCCCGGCCGCCGTCGAGCGGGAGGCGCCCCCAGGGTGCGGGATGACCAGCGAGACGCGCGCCGCGAGCATCTCCCGGCCCACGGCGGCGGGCGGCACCTCCACGCAGAGGTGGTAGTCACGGGACTCGTCGCCCCAGGAACCGAGCGGGTAGTCGCCCGCGCGGGGGCCCGCCTCGGTACGCCGGTCGGTCAGCTCCTCCACCGTCGGCGCGACCTGCTTGACGAACGTGACGGTGGCGCCGGCCGGGGTCCACAGACGCAGCGAGACGTCCGCGACCTCCTTGCCCATCGCCGTCTCCATCATCCGCGTGAAGTCGGCGGCGAGTCCGCCCGGGTCGGCGACGATGTCGGCGGTGCCGAGCAGGCCCGAGGCGATGGCTGTGACTTCTTTCACCTCCCAGTCGGTGCCCACACCGCGGGCGTCACACGTGAACCGGCCGGCGCAGGCGTCCAGCGCCGCCTTCAGATCCTCAGGAGACTCGTGCTCGTTGCGGCCGTCGGTGAGCAGGATGCCGTGCCGGATCGCCACGTCCGCCGACGCCAGCAGCCGGTCGGCGCGGCGCAGCCACGTCCCGATCGCCGTGCCGCCGCCCGCGCCGAGCTTCCGCAGCGCCTGCTTGGCCTGCTCGCGGGTGTCCGGCCCGGCCACCGCGAGCCGGCCGTCGCCCGGGTATACCTCCCGCGCGAGGTGGGTGCCGGCGACCACCGCGAAGTGCACGCCGTCGCGCAGGGTGTCGATCGCGGCGGCCGTGGCGTCCCGCGCGTTGCGCATCTTCGTCGGCGGGTGGTCCATCGAGCCCGAGCAGTCGACCATCAGCACCACCGCCGCCGACGGGCCCTCGCCGGGCGAGTACAGGTGCGGCGCCGCCACCGCGCTGCCGATGGTGCCGCCGCCGGTCGCCGTGACCGTCACCACCGCGTTGACCAAGCGGCCGCCCTCCGGCAGGTACTCGTTCTGGTACACGTCCACCGAGAACCGCGGCACGTTCGATTTCGAGAAAATGGCCATGCCTGATCCGCTCCCCCTCCGGTGCCCCGACGGCGCGGGGCGACGACGTCCTCACGGGCCGGTCCCCTCCGGTCCGTCGAAGCTTCCCCGTGCGAGGCCGGCCGTACGCGGCACGCGGGTGCGGCACACGCGTGCGTGCGTGTGCCGCGTACGGCGCGCGGTGCGAGGTGCGCGGCCTCAGGCCGATCCTGCCCCTTGCGGGACGGCCGGGAACGGCACCAGCGCCACTGTTACGTTGTCGTGGCCGCCGCCGTCGAGGGCGTGACCGACCAGCACGCGGGCGGCGTGCAGGGGGCGCTCGGCGGCGTCGGCGGGAACCGCCTCGGCCATCTCGTCCGCGGACTCGGCGTAGTTCCACAGGCCGTCCGTGCAGACCACGACCACACCGGGGCGGTCCGGCTTGAACGCCGCGGTGTGCGGCTCCAGTTCGTACGCGTCCGCGCCCAGCCAGCCCGTGATCGCGTGCGCGCGGTGGTCGGCGTACGCCTCGGCCTCGCCCATCAGCCCCGCGGCGACCATCTGCGCGGCCCACGAGTCGTCCTCGGTCAGCCGCGCCGCCGGGGCGGATCGGTCCACCGGGATCCAGTACGTCCGGCTGTCCCCGACCCAGCCCACGACCAGCAGACCCGCGGTCACCACGGCTGCGACGATCGTGCACGCGGGCGCGTTCTGCTGCGGGGCGTGCTCGCGGGCCTCCACGCCCTGCTCGTCCGCCAGGGCGTTGACCGCCTCGGAGGCGGCGAGGATCGCCTCGTGCATCGCCTGCTGCGGGTGGGTGCCGCGTGGCAGGGCGTCGAGCAGGGACGCGTTCGCCGCGCGGGAGGCGGCGAGTGACGCCTCGTCGGGGCGGGTCGCCGAGGAGACGCCGTCGCAGACGACCGCCACGGACACGGGGGAGCCGTCGGGCAGCGTGGTCGTGCCGACGGCGAAGGCGTCCTCGTTGCGGTGGTGCCGCAGGCCGCGGTCGCTGACCGCGGCGACGGGGCCGCGTTCCTGTTCCATGTGGTCCCGTTCGCGCGGCTGGGCGTGGCCGCAGTTCTCGCAGTATCCGTCGTCGTCGACCCGGCCCGCCCGGCACGCCACACACACGGCGGCGTGCGGCTCGGGCGCGACGCGGGGGTCGGGCGCCTGAAGGGTGTAGTCGTCCCCGCCGCCGCCACCCTCGTCCGACGCCCGCCGGTCGAGCCTCACCCCGGCGCCGGACGCGGCGGGCCGGTCTTGAACGGGGGCTCCCTGAACGGGCGCGGCCGCGTCGGCGCCGGTCGGCGCGGTGTCGCTCGCGGACACGGACTGCGCGTCGGGCGCCGCAGGGTGCGGGTCGGCTGCCGCCGGGTACGCGGGGGCGCCGGTCCCGGGGATGCCCGGAACTGCGGCCTGCGGGCCTGGGGCGGCCGGGCGGGCGGCTCCATCTCCCTTCGGGCTCACGTCCGTTGGCCGGCCAGCGGACGCCGGGGGCCCGGCGTGCGGGCCGGGTGCCGGGCGATGCGCGGCCGCATCTCCGGACGGGCCGGCCCCCGGCACGTCGCCGCCGGACGCGGTGTGCGGTCCGGCTCCCGCGGTGTGCGGTCCGGGGGCTGCCGGGTGGGCGGAAGGGGCGGGTGTCGGTGCGCCGGGTGCCGAGGTCCCCGGGGCCGCCGCGTGCGGGCCGGGAGGTGGCGGGGCGGTCGGGCGTGGGGGGACCTGGCCCGTGGTGGGGGCGGACCAGGGCGACTGGGACGGCACCGCGCCGTTGAGCGCGATCGTCGGGTCGTCCGACGGCCGGGCCGGGACGGCCGACAAGTCGTATCCGCATGCGCCGCAGAAACGATCACCCGACTCGAGGGGTTCCTCGCAGCTCGGGCACTTCGACAGCGCGGCCTGCTGGGGCATCTGCGACATCAACTACACCCACGTCCGGGGGCGGTAACGATTGGCACGTTCCACCAGGTCGATCCTCTCCTCGCCGCTGCGCGCCAGCCGGGCCAGCGTGCGGTACGAGCGCTCCAGGCCGAAGCGCAGCCCACGCTCGTCCAGGCCGCTGCCGAGCAGCGTCCGCCCCCCGGCGGCGGGAGGAGCGGAACCCTGGCCCCCGGAGAGTACCCAGTCCAGTCCGCGACCGAGGACCTCCGCCGCCAACAGCTCGCGGCGCGCCGGATCCAGACCGTACGACTCCAGGGCCTCGACCTGCCCCGCGGCGGCGGTCAGGTCGTCCAGGAACGGCGCGTCGGCCGCGGTGGCCGTGCGCCCCCGTAGCCGAGCCCGGACCGCCGCGACCCGGGCGGCGGTGTAGTGGATGGAGGACTCCGGCACCGACTCCAGCGTCCGCACGGCGCCGTGCCGGTCGCCGGCCGCCAGCTGCACCCGGGCCAGCCCGAACGCGGCGCTGACGTGGCTCGGGTCGGTGGACCACACCAGGCGGTAGTACTCGGCCGCGTTGTCCAGCTGCCCCAGCACCTCCGCGCACAGCCCCAGCGCCAGCTTCGGTGCGACCTCGCCCGGGAAGGCGTCGTAGATCGCGTCGAAGGCGAGCGCCGCGCCCTCGTGGTCGCCGGTGACGAGCGCGGCCACGCCCCGGGCCCAGACCACCCGCCAGTCGTCGGGATCCTCCGCCTCCAGCGCGTCCAGCGCCTCCAGGGCGGTCGCCCACCCGCCCGTCTCCAGCCGGGCCCGCACCGCGCGCAGCCGCGTCTCGGTCGACGGGTCGGGCGCCGCGGCCAGCGCGTGGATCAGCTCGCCGGGCGCGGACGCCAGCAGACCGGCGAGGAAACCGGCGTCGGGGTCGGTGGGCTGGACGTGCGGCACGGGCAGCGCGAGAGCGGCCGTGGGGCAGTCGACGGGCCGCACCAGGGAGGCGGGGGACGGGGGCAGCGCGGGCGCCGGCACGGGTACGCCCTTGCGGGGCCGGGCGCGGCGGACGCCCAGCCGGGACACGTCCCCGTCCGGCGGCGGGAACAACTCCGTGTCGGTGACCCGCAGTTCCGGACCGAACAGCGTCGAGAGCGCCGGGCGCGCCTGCCCCGACTGCAGCGAGACGACCTCCCGCAGCACGCCCGTCAGCTGCTCCGCCATCTCCTGCGCGGAGGCGAACCGGCGCGCCGGGTCCGGGTCCGTGGCCCGTACGAGCAGCCGGTAGAAGGACTCGTACCGCCAGAACACCTCGATGGTGTCCGGGTCCGGCAGGGAGTCCGCGTAGACGTTGGTGTAGCCCTGGAAGTCGAAGGTGAGAACGGCCAGTGTGCGGGCGACCGTGTACAGGTCGGACGCCACCGACGGGCCCACCTCGGCGACCTCCGGCGCCTGGTAGCCGACCGTGCCGTAGATGGCCGACTCGTCGTCGTCCGTCCGCCGCACCGCGCCCATGTCGATCAGCTTCAGCTGGTCCTCGGTCTGGATCGCGTTGTCGACCTTGAAGTCGCAGTACAGCAGGTTGCGGCTGTGCAGGTGCCCGAGCGCCTCCAGCGCCTCGATGCCGTACGCGCACGCCTGCTCCACCGGCAGCGGGTCACGTCTGCCCTCCGGGGTGCGGCGGGCGTTGGCGATCTCCTTCAGCGACCTGCCGCCGACGTACTCCATGACGATGTAGCCGTCGAGGGAGCCGGTGCGCTGGTCGAGGTGCTCGACGAAGTTGTAGATCCGCACGATGTTGGCGTGCTCGATCTCCGCGAGGAAGCGGCGCTCGGAGATGGCCGCCGCCATCGCGTCCTGGTCGCCCGTGTCCAGCAGGCCCTTCAGCACCACCCAGCGGTCGGCCACCGCGCGGTCCACGGCCAGGTAGATCCAGCCGAGCCCGCCGTGCGCCAGACAGCCGACGACCTCGTACTGGCCGTGCACCACGTCGCCGGGGCGCAGCTTCGGCACGAACGAGTACGGGTGGCCGCACTTGGTGCAGAAGCCCTCCGTACGGCCCGGCCGGCCGTTGCGGGCGCGGCCGACCGGCGCCCCGCAGTCCGACCGCGAGCAGAACCGCTTCCGCTCCGGCACCTCCGGGTCGTCCAGCACCATCCGCCGCGGATCGGGCCGTGGGATCGGCGGCACCTGTACCAGCCCCGCACCCAGCCGGCCCCGCCCCGAACCGGTACCGCCCGCACCGGAACTGCGCACCGACACCGAGCGGCCCGCCGCCGTCCGGCCGGACAGCGAACGGGACAGCCGCCCGGAGACGGAGCGGCGGGACCTCGACGACTGGGAGGATGTACGGGAGCTGCGGCCACTGCCCCCGCTGCCCGCGCCCCCGCTCCCCGAGCGCGCGCCCTGCGAGTCGCGCCCGCCCGCCGTGACGCCCGTCGGGGGTGAGGCCACCAGGCCCGTCGGCGACACCACGGGCGCCAGACCGCACGTGTCGCAGTACAGCTCGCCCCCGCCGACGTCGTCGTACGTGCCGTCGCACTCGGGGCGCTGACAGGCGGACCGTTCCCGCGCGGGCGCGGGCGCCACGGGTCCCTGTGCTCCCGGCTCGCTCATGTGCCCGGCCCCCTCCGCTCGTCCGGTCCCGCCCCCTGCCCCGGCCCACCGGGCGCGGCGCCCAGCAGCTCCACCACCGCCTGCTGGTAGCGCAGCACCGCCTGCTCGGCCGCGCGCAGATCGCACGGCGCGCTCCACAGCATGCGGCGCGCCTTCTCGTACCGCTCCACCAGCAGCGGGTCCTCGGCCAGACCGTGGCGGGACACCTTCGCCTTGTACGCGTCCAGCCGTCCGCGCAGCTCCGCGCGCACCGCGAGCGGCGCCGTGACGGCGGTCAGCGACTCGCGGGCGCGCAGCAGTTCGTCCTCCGCCTTCTGCTCCAGCGACTCCAGCAGCGGGGACAACCGGTGCCACTGGGCGTGCCGACGGTACTCGGCGGCCGTCGACAGCTGCTCCTGGAGCGCCGTCGGCGGGCCGCTGACCACCGGCACCTCCGTCGCCGCGATCTTCGCCAGCACCTCGCCGCGCGCGGTCCGTGCCTCGGCGAGCGTGCGGTCGGCGCGCGAGAGGACGTCGCGGAGGCGGACGATGCGCTTCTCGGCGTCCTGACGGACCGCCAGCACCGCGTCGATCTCGCGGCGCACGTCCTCCAGGGCGCGGGCCTCACGGTCGTAGACGGTGGTGTCGGGTTTTCCGCCGCCCGGGGCGGAGCTGCCCTCGGCCGGCTTCCAGAACGCCAGCGGGTCCGACACGACCTGCTCGCGCAGCTTCTTCAGCGTGCGGGTGATCCGCTCCAGGTCGTCGCCCGCCGGATGCTCGCCCGGGCGCACCCCGACCGAGTGCGCCAGCCTGCTCGTGCGCTGCAGTTCCGCCGAGAGGAGATCGATCCGGGCGGGCAGGGCGGACCAGACCGCGTCCGCGGCGACCACCATGTCCAGCGAGGCCGCGTACAGCTCGTTCATGCGGTCGACGAGGGCGGACAGGGACCAGCGCTCGCTGAGGACGCCCGGACCGGCCCGACCGCCGTGCGGCGTCGCCGCGTTGGCCGTCGCGGCGGCGCTCCCCGCCACCGTCACCGGCTCGCCGCGCAGCAGCTCCGTCAGCTCCGCCAGGTCCTCACGGCTGGACCAGCGGCGCCGGGCACGGATCTCCCGCGCCGTGCGCAACACGTCCGTGTACGCGTCGAAGTACGTCCACAGCAGCGTGATCGCCGCCTCCGTGGACGTCCACCGCTCGGCGGTGACGCCCGTCAGCCGGGCGCCCTCCAGCAGTCGTCGGCCCGCGTGGTCCTGCAGGGCGAGGAGCGAGGTCTCGATCGCCTCGTGCTCCTGGCCGAGCCGCGCCAGCGCACGGTCCACCTCGTCCCGGTCCATCACCGGCCCGGCGGGATCCGTGTCGGCCATCGATCACCTCTCGCTGCGGGGGAGTTCAGGGGTTCGGTTCGGGTTCGGTTCACTCGGGGGCCGGGGCGGGCAGGGCGTGCGGTCAGCTGCGGCGCAGGTACTCCGGGGCCGGGGGCCTCGACGCGGACGGGTCGTCGTCCATCGTGGCGGACAGCCACTTCGTGTACGACGCCTGCCAGCCGGTCGCGGTGTCCTGCCGGAAGTCCACCAGGATCTGGTTGACCCGGCGCACCAGGTCGTCCGCGTCCTTCTTCATCGCCACGCCGTAGTACTCGGTCGTGAACGCCTCGCCCTTGAGCTCCACCGTCGGGTCCTGCGCGGCCTGACTCGCCGCGAGCGCGCCGTCGTTGACGACCGCGTCCACCTCGCCGAGCTGGAGCCGCACCAGGCAGTCCAGCTGGTTCGGCACGGTCGTGGAGATGTCCGTCGACGCCGGCAGGCCTCCGCTCTCCCGGTCCTCCTCCAGCTTCGCGTACGCCGTCGAGCCCTTCGCCGTGCACACCTTGCGGTTCGCGAGGGTCTCGTCGTACCCCTCGACCGGGGAGGACTTCGGCGCCAGCACCTGCTGTCCCGTCTTGAAGTACGGCGCGGAGAACGCCACGTCCTCCAGGCGCGAGCAGTTGATCGTCATCGTGCGGACCACCAGGTCCACCCGGCCGTCCTGGATCGCCGGTATGCGCTGGTCGGTCGGTATCGCCTTGAACTGCACCGCGTCCGGGTCGCCGAGGATGTCCTCCGCGATGCGGTGCACCAGGTCGATGTCGAAGCCCTCGAGGCGGCCGTACTCGCCGCTGTTCGGGTCGCGGTAGCCCCAGCGGTAGCTGTTCTGGTCCACGCCGACGACCAGCTTGCGCTTCTCGCCCGGGCGGTTCTTGATCGCCGTGATGGCGGGGCCGTCGGCGCGGGACGGGGGCAGGGTCTGCTTCTCGGGGGCCTCGCAGTCGTCGGCCGCGCGGGCGGCCTCGACGGTGAGGGCCTTCGCCGTGCGGTGCCCCGCCGGCTGTGCGCCCGCCTGTGAGGCGACCGAGCCCGTGCAGGTCACGGCGAGGGCGAACACGACGGCGAGGGCGCAGGCCGCCGCCATCGCGCCCACCCCGCCCCATCCCTTCAGGCGGGCCCGCAGGTGTCGTGCGTGCATCGTCATGGCCCCCTTCGGCTTCGTCGTGGTTCGCGTCCGCCGCTCCGTCATCGGTACTCCGAGAGCCTGCGGCCGATGCCCAGCACCGCGCCGGTCGCGCCCAGCACGGCGAGGACCGCCGCGCCCGTCGGCAGGCCCGTCAGCGCGTCCCGGCCGTCGCCGGCCGCCGTCGCGAACTCGGCCTGCTCGTGCTCCAGTGCCGTCGCCAGGTTCTTGTCGACCGCGTCGAAGCACTCGCCCGTCGCGCCCTTCGCGCCGATCACCATGTCCAGCGCCTGCTGGTAGTTGCCGTTCTCGTCCTGCTCGCGGGCGGCCGCGTGACGCTTCTTCCACTCCGTCATGTTGCCCAGGGCCGCGGTCACCGGCTTCGCGCCCGTGTCGTCGTCCGCGAGGCGCCGGGCGTGGGCCAGGCCCTTGGCGAGGGTGTCGATGTCGCGGGTGAAGTCGTGGTCGTAGGCGTCGAGGGTCGTGTCGCCGACCTTCACCGTTTCCGCGCCGCGGGCGACCAGGGTCAGGTTCTCGTTGCCGCGGGCCTTGAGGGAGGCGATGCGGGCGTCGTGGAGCACGGCGAGGGACCGCACGCCGTGGTCGTAGGAGTCGTCGAGGTGCGAGCGGGAGAGGGCGTGGCCCGCCGTGAGCCAGAGAAGCACGACGGTGGTCGCCGTCGTCGCCGCGACGAGACCGTGGTTGAGGACGCGGTTCGTGCGGAGGTACGTGCGGCGCTGCACCCAGGCGAGGGCGGCGAGGGTGGCCAGACCCAGGGCGATCGACGGCCAGGGGTACGGGATCGCGTCCGCGTAGTCCGCGCGGAGGCGTTCGTTCTCCATGGTGTAGAGGTCCTGGGCGGCCGGGAGCATCTCCTGCTGCATCTTCTCGTTCGCGTAGCGCAGGTAGGCGCCGCCCACGGGATATCCCTGGCGGTTGTACGTGCGGGCGCGTTCGACCAGGCCCTTGTACTCGGGGAGGAGGCGGTTGAGCTTGGTGATGGTGGCCGTGGAGGCGGAGCCCGGGGCCGCGTTGGCCGCCGCGTTCACCAGTTTCGAGGCGGCCGTCGCGATGTCGCGTTCGTAGCGGTCGCGGGTGGCCGCGGACTCCTGGCCGCCCGCCAGGAAGCCGCTGCTCGCCGCGGTGTTCGCGTCCGCGAGGGAGCGGTAGATGTCGGCGGCGTCCGAGGTGAGGGGCTGGCTGCTGGTGAGGACGGCGTCCGCGGCCGCCGCCCGGTCGGTCATCTGCCAGGCCGTGACCGCGCCGAACGTGACGACCAGGGCGGCCAGCACGGCGCCGATGACGCGGAGGCGGCCGGGTTCCGTGGTGGCGGCGTGACGGAGCTGGTCGACGCCCTCGGCGAAGGCCGTGCGGCGGCGGGCGGGGGGCGCGGGGGGAGAGGTGCCGGTACCGGCGGGTGCGGGGGTGGTGGTCGGCGCGGTGGGGGACGACGGCTGGGGTGGGATCGCGGGCAGCGTCGGTGGCGCGCCCGTGTTCGGTGTGTGTGCCATCTGACCTCCCCCGTGGTCATCCTCGGCGGCAAGTATCGCCGTCGGGCGCGACATCCGCACCGGCCTTGGCCCGATCTTGATCCAATTGCAGCGTGATGGCCGGAAGTTCCGGCCGCCGCACCCCACCCTGCCCAGGAACACGCCCGGGAAATCCGTTCGGTTCCGGGGCGTTGTGCCCGTGGGTGGGTGGGTGGCGCCTGTCCGGGAGGGGGGCTGAAGTCCGAGGCCTGCGGCGCATCCTTTTGTTCGGTGGGGTTGCTGTCGCGCCCACGGTGGGGTGGGGGGCGGGACCGCGGTGGGGGCGCCCGTCCTCGGTCCGGCGCGACTGTGCTTCTTGGAAAGCTCGGGGTGCGGACGCGCCGGCCGCTGCGGGCGGGCACCCCCGCCCCTCCCCTCCCCGCCGTACGCGGCCACCCCTTACGTGTAGTGCGCGCGCAGGCGTTCCTGTGCCTCCGGTGGGGCCTCCATGTCGTCCAGGCCGAGGAGTGCCGCGCCCAGGACCGGGCGTGCCGTCACGATGTGCGGTACGGCTTTGGGGGCTGCTGCCTGGAGTTTTGTGCGGATGCCCTCACTGAGGAGGGGATGGTCCGCTGCCAGGACGCTGCCTCCCAGGCAGACGGGCGTCTCCTCGTCGAGGAGGTCCAGGCGGGTGAGGGCCACCGTCGCCATCGTGACGATCTCGGCGGCCTGGTGGTCGACGACGCCGCGGGCCACGGCGTCGCCCTGGGCCGCCGTGGCGAAGAGGACGGGCGTCGCCTCGTGGCGGCGGCGGAGCGGGATGCGGTCGAGGTGCAGGGCCTCGATCAGGGCGGGCATGTCGGGCACGCCGTAGTGGGCGGGGAGGGCGGCGGCCAGGGCGGTCGGTTCGCCCCGGCCGTCCGCCGCGCGCGCCGCGTGCCACAGGGCCTCCTCGGCCAGGGCCCAGCCGCCGCCCCAGTCGCCCGAGAAGCGGCCCAGGGCGGGGAAGCGTGCCGTACGGCCGTCGGGGCGCATGCCGACGCAGTTGATGCCCGCGCCGCAGACGACGGCGACCCCCCGGGGTTCAGGGACTCCCGCTCGGAGGATGGCGAACGTGTCGTTCCTGACCGTGACCGTGGAAGACCAGGGGCGGGACGCGATGGCCTCGGTGAGTTCCTCCTCCTCGATCGGGAGGTCCGCGTTGGCCAGGCAGGCCGAGATGTGGGCGGCGGTGGGGGCGCCGGCCGCCGACAGGGCCTCCTCGACCGTCCGTGAGAGGGCCTCCATCGCCTTGTCCAGGCCGTCCGCCGGTGGGCGGAAGCCGCCTCCTCGGGCCGTGGCGAGCACCGTGCCGTCGGGGGCGACCACCGCCACGTCCGTCTTGCTGTTGCCCGCGTCGACGGCGAGGACGGCCGCGGTCAGGCCCACGTGAGGTGCTCCCGGTTGTGCGCGATCAGGTCGTCGGTCAGGCGGTCGGCGTACGCGTACTGGCCGATCAGGGGGTGGGCGAGCAGGGCGCGGAAGACGCGGTCCCGGCCGCCGTGCAGGGCCGCCTCCAGGGCCAGGTCCTCGTACGCCGTCACGTTGGCCATCAGGCCCGTGAGGAGCGGGTCGAGCCGCTGTACGGGGAGGGGGGCCGCGCCCTTGGTGGTGACCGCTGCCGGGACTTCGACCACCGCGTCGTCGGGCAGGAAGGGGAGCGTGCCGTTGTTGAGGGTGTTGACCACCTGGTGCCGCGAACCCGCGTCGCGCAGGAGCGCCGCCGCCAGGTCCACCGCCGCCTCCGAGTAGTACGCCCCGCCCCGCTCGGCGAGGAGGGCCGGTTTCTCGTCGAGGGCCGGGTCCGCGTAGAGGGTGAGCAGTTCCTTCTCCATGCGGGCCACTTCGGCCGCCCGGGAGGGCTTGGTGCGCATCTCCGCCACCACTTCGTCGTGCGCGTAGAAGTAGCGGAGGTAGTAGGAGGGGACCACGCCCAGCGTGGTGAGGAGGGGGAGGGGCAGGCGCAGGTCCGCCGCGATCGTCTCGCCGTGGTCGGACAGGAGGCGGGGGAGGACGTCCTCACCGTCGACGTGCACCGCCGTCTCCCACGTGAGGTGGTTCAGGCCCACGTGGTCCAGGTGAACCTCGGAGGGGGCCACGTTCAGGAGCGCCGCGAACTTGCGTTGCAGGCCGATCGCCACGTTGCACAGGCCCAGGGCCTTGTGGCCCTCCCGGAGCAGGGCGCGGGTCACGATGCCCACCGGGTTGGTGAAGTCGATGATCCACGCGTCGGGGTTGGTGCGGCGGACCCGGTCGGCGATGTCCAGCACGACCGGGACCGTGCGCAGTGCCTTGGCCAGGCCGCCCGCGCCGGTCGTCTCCTGGCCGACGCAGCCGCATTCGAGGGGCCACGTCTCGTCCTGGAGGCGCGCCGCCTGGCCGCCCACGCGCAGTTGGAGGAGGACCGCGTCGGCGCCCTCGACCGCCGCGTCCAGGTCGGTGGTCGTGGTGATGCGGCCCGGGTGGCCCATGCGGGCGAAGATGCGCCGGGAGAGGGGGCCGATCAGGTCCAGACGGTCCGTCGCCGGGTCCGTGAGCACCAGCTCCGTGACGGGCAGGACGTCCCTCAGCCGTGCGAAACCGTCGATGAGTTCGGGGGTGTAGGTCGAGCCTCCGCCGACCACGGTGAGTTTCATGCGGTGGTCCTTGTCTCCGGTGAGGGCGACGTCCTCGGCGGACGTCTGCTGGATGCGCGGATCAGGGTCGGCGCGAGGTGTCGAAGACCTCGTCGCGGGTGGTCGCGAGGGCGCTCTCCAGCGCGCCGCGCAGCACGGGGTGTTCACGGACGCCGGCGAGGACGAGCCGCGGGCGGGAGGCGGCCAGGTCCGCCAGCTCGGCCTGGACCAGGTCGCGCAGCGGCTCGCCGCCCGCGGTGAGGGCGGTGCCGCTCAGCACGACGAGCGCGGGGTCGAGGACGGCGACCAGGGAGGCCAGGCCGGTCGCCAGACGGGTGGCGTAGGTGCGCAGCAGCGCGCGGTGCGGTTCCTCGTCGGGGCGGGCCGCGGCGCGCTCCAGCAGCGCCGCCGCGACCTCGGCGTACGGGCCGTCGGGGATGTCCTCGACGCCCAGCTCGCGGGCCAGGCGGGGTATCGCCTGGGCGCCGGCCAGCTCCTGGAAGCCGCCGCTGTTGGCCTTGGTGACCTGCCGGACCAGCGGGGTGCCGGGCACCGGCAGGAAGCCGACCTCGCCGGCGCCGCCGGTGAAGCCGCGGTGCAGCCGGCCGCCCAGCACCAGGGCGGCGCCCAGGCCCTCCTGGTTCCACAACAGGACGAAGTCGCCGTGGTCACGGGCCGCGCCCAGCCGCTGTTCGGCCAGGGCGACCAGGTTGACGTCGTTCTCGTACTCGCACGGCATCGGCAGGGCGGCCGCCAGCTCGTCCAGCAGCGTGGGGGAGTGCCAGCCCGGCAGGTGGGAGGCGTAGCGCAGACGGCCGGTGTTCGGGTCGAACGCGCCCGGGGTGCCTATCACCGTCCGGTGGAGGTCCGCGCGGGTCAGTCCCGCCGCCTTCACCGCGCCGTCCAGGGCGTCGGTGACCTGCTGGACGACGGGCACGGCGGGACGGTGGCCGGGGGTGGGCAGCTCGTGGTGGCCGACGGTGCGGCCGGTGATGTCGGCGACGGCCGCGCGGATCCGGTGCGGGTTCACGTCCAGCGCGGCGGCGTACGCGGCGGCCGGGTTCACGGCGTAGAGCTGGGCGCCAGGGCCCGGGCGGCCCTCCGTCGTGCCGGTGGCGAGGACCAGCCCGGCCGCCTCCAGGCGGGCGAGGAGCTGGGAGGCGGTCGGCTTGGAGAGGCCGGTGAGCTTGCCTGTCCGGGTGCGCGACAGCGGGCCGTGCTCCAGCAGGAGGTCCAGGGCGGCACGGTCGTTCATGGCGCGCAGGACGCGCGGGGTGCCCGGAGTGCCCGGAGTGCCGGCCGTTCCTGCCATGGGGTGCGCCACCTGCCCTTCGTCGACTGCACAGCTTCTCAGCGGGCCGCACGGGACGTCCATCCCGCGGCCGCCCTCCGCGCACTGTCAGGAAGGTTTCCTGTTGGACGGGGAGGAAGGTAAGCCCGGCGCGGAGCGGGCGTCAAGAGCCCGGCCCGGACACGGCGAGGGGGCGGCGCCCGGGAGGTCCCGGGCGCCGCCCCTTCCGCGGTTCCTGCGGCTGCCTGTCGGCGGTTCCTGCGGTTACTTGGTGGTGTTCGGTCCCGGCAGCGGGGACGCGGCCATCGACTGCGGGGAGACGGAGCTGGCGTAGGCGGACGGCGCGGCCATCCCCGCCGTGGGGTCGGCGGCCGGGGCGTCCTCCGTGGCCGTGGCGCCGCCGACGATGCGGATGCCGTGCGCGTCGAAGGCGCGCTTGATGCGCCAGCGCAGCTCCCGCTCCACGGTGAGCGACTTGCCCGGCATGGTCTTCGCGGAGACCCGGACCACCATCGAGTCGAGCAGCACCGAGTCCAGGCCGAGCACCTCGACCGGGCTCCACAGGAGCTCGTTCCAGGGCTCCTCCTTGCTGGTCCGCTCGGCGACGTCGCTCAGCACGTCCTTCACCCGGTCCAGGTCCTCGTCGGAGCGGACCGTGACGTCCACGTGGGCGGTCGCCCAGCCCTGCGAGAGGTTCCCTATGCGCTTGACCTCGCCGTTGCGCACGTACCAGATCTCCCCGTCGGCGCCGCGCAGCTTCGTCACCCGCAGCCCGACCTCGATCACCTCGCCGGTGGCCACGCCCGCGTCGACGGTGTCGCCGACGCCGTACTGGTCCTCCAGAATCATGAAGACACCGGAGAGGAAGTCCGTGACCAGGTTGCGGGCGCCGAAACCGATCGCCACACCGGCCACACCGGCCGACGCCAGCAGCGGCGCGAGGTTGATCTGGAAGGTGCCCAGCACCATCAGCGCGGCCGTGCCCATGATCAGGAACGACGCCACGGAGCGCAGCACCGAGCCGATCGCCATGGACCGCTGACGGCGCCGCTCGGCGTTGACCAGGAGGCCCCCGAGGCCGCCGCCCTCCAGCGTCTGGCCGGAGCGGGACATGCGGTCGACCAGCTTGGTGATGGCCCGCCGCACGAGCACGCGCAGCACCGCCGCGATCACCACGATGAGCAGCACCCGCAGTCCTATGGCGAGCCACGTCGACCAGTTCTCCTCGACCCAGCCGGCCGCGCTCGTGGCGCTCTCCTGGGCGTCCTGCAGCGAGGGGACCCGTGGGGTCCCCGACTCCGCGGGGGTCGGTGAGGGGTCGGCTGCCGACAGGGCGGCTGACAAGGACACGGCTGGTACCTCCAGGTGCACGACCGTCCCCGGTGCGGGCGTCAAGACCGGCCGGATCACGAACAGGTCACCGGTGGGGACAGAACCACCACACTAACGGGGCATTGTGAGCGGAACGGCGGGATGTGTGAAGAAGAGACCGCGCTCACCTGCGCTTGAACAGGCCATGATCCTGGGGATGTATCCGGGTGTGGTCGAAAACACTCCCAGCCCGTTACCGGGACATGGTGGCGCGTTCACCAGGCATGAGGGGAAACTGACTACGGATCGTCCCGGCGCGAGCCACGCGCCGCCGGCGTACAAGGAGGCCGTCCGTGCCGCATGTCCTGGTCCTCAACGCGTCGTACGAGCCGCTCGGCGTCGTACCGCTCCGCCGCGCGCTCGTGCTCGTCCTCGAGAACAAGGCAGTCTGCCTCGAGGAGACCGGCGCCTATCTGCACAGCGCGACCGTCACCGTCCCCGCACCCAGCGTGGTCCGGCTCAAGCGTTTCGTGCGGGTTCCCTACCGGGGGCCCGTCCCACTCACCCGCAGGGCGCTGTTCGCCCGTGACGGGGGCCGGTGCATGTACTGCGGTGGCGTCGCCACCAGCGTCGACCATGTCATCCCGCGCAGCCGCGGGGGCAAGCACGTCTGGGACAACGTGGTGGCGTCCTGCCGCCGCTGCAACCACGTGAAGGCCGACCGCCACCTCTTCGAACTGGGCTGGCGCCTGCGCCACAAGCCCGCCCCGCCGACGGGCCTGGCCTGGCGCATCATCGGCACGGGCCACCGCGACCCGCGCTGGCTGCCGTACCTCCAGCCGTACGGCGCGGACGACGCGCTGGCGCGGATCGACGGGATCTCCGCCTGACGGCGGCGTCCTCGCGTGAGGGTGACGCCGGGACGTCGGTTCCCGCCCGGCCTCGTCCCGGGCCGCCACGCCCCGGCCCGGTTACGGGAAGCCCCCCGCGCCTCCCGGACCGGTCGAGCGCTGCCGGTCAGGCGTACCGCAGCTCCGTGGGACGTAGCCTGCGGTGCAGGAGGGGGAGGGCGGTGGCCGCGGCCAGGAGGGACGCCGTGCAGACGGCGGCCGGCACCAGCAGGAGCGTCCAGGACGTGGACCAGCCGCCGCCCTCGGCGAGCGCGGCGTACCAGAGGCCGATCGCGCCGCCGCCGGCGCCCGCGAGCAGCATGCCCGGCGCCAGCGGCAGGGCGGTCTCCAGCAGCAGCGCCCGGCCGAGGACCGCGCGAGGCACCCCGGCCGCGGCCTGTGCCGCGAGGGTGCGGCGGCGGGTGGCGACGGACTCCGCGGAGCCGACGGCCAGCCCGGCCAGGGTGATCACGAGGCCGGCACCGATGGCCGCGGCCGCCAGGTCGATTCCGGTCGTGTAGAAGTCCAGGTCCTCCGACACGCTCCTGCCGGAGCCCAGCACCTCCAGCAGGGCCCGCCGGATCCCGGCGTAGGCCGTGCCCACCACCGTCACCAGCAGCACCACCGTGTGCGTGCGGGCCGCCGCCCACGGGTCGTCGTTACCGACAGAGGTGAGAAAGGAGCCGGGGCGCGCCCGCCCCGGCTCCCGTGCGCTCAGTCCGCGACCGCGTACGCCTCCACCGACCACAGCGAGTACCCGTACCGCGTGGCCCGCTCCTCGCCCTGGACGCGGATGTGGCGGACGTCCGGCTCGTCCATGCGGACCGTCTCGTGGCCGCCGCGGCTGTCGTGGACCTCCGCGGCCGTGCGCCAGGCGCGGCCGTCCCGGGAGACCTCCACGCGGTACGCCGAGGCGTGCGCGTCCTGCCAGTGCAGGTCGACCCTGCCCAGCCGCACCGGGCGGTCCAGTTCCACCTGCCACCACGCGTCGTCCTCGGCCGGCGACGACCAGCGGCTGTCGGAGTCCCCGTCGTTGGCCGCCGACGCCGGGAAGTCGGGCGTCTCGTCGGCCGAGGACTCCGCGCGGCCGGTACGGGCCACGTCGCGGCCGTCGACGGGCGGCACCGCGTCCACGGTCAGCGTGCGGACCGCGCCGCCGAAGCCGAGGCGGACGTCGTAGGACCGGGTGGGTGTGCCCGGCTTCACGGTCACCTCGACCGGCACCCGCACCGGCGTCCCGCGCGGCACGGACAGCGGCTCCTGCGGCACCCGCACCTCGACGCCCTCCGGCGCGTCCACGGTCAGCCGGTCCCGTACGTCCTCGGGGCGGGCCGAGCCGAGGGTGACCGTCACCGTGCGGGTGCGGCCGATGTCGGCGTCGGCACGGTCGCCGGGCAGCTCCACCACGGCGTCCGGCACGTCGGCGAACCACGGCACCACGTGCCGCACCCGCTCCGGGTCCGCGTCCACGACCCGGACGGCGTCCACCGGCCGCCCGCCGACGGGCAGTTCGGTGGCGCCCTCCGCCGCCAGCGCGCCGATCCGCCGCCAGGCCCCGCCCTCCGTACGCACCTCGACGGAACCGGTGGTGCCCGGTTCGGCCAGTACGGTCACGGTGTCCAGCACCCGGGCGCGCTCCAGCCGCAGCGTGCCGCCGCCGTTCCCGCCGGGCGCCTGTGCGACGCCCGCCCAGCTCTCGTACGCGGTACGCGCCCGGCTCAGGAACGGGTCCAGTACGCCCTCGGCGACCGTGACCCGCGCCGACTCCAGTTCCGTGCGCAGCGTCTCCAGCCGCCGGTACGCGGCCCAGGCGTCCCCCGCGTCACCCGCCTGCTGGGCGCGCAGCATGTCCAGCGCGGCCGTGCCCGCCTCGCCGTAGCGGGCGAGGCGCCCGGTCCAGGGGGTGATCTCGTCGGAGAGGGACGTGCCCGACAGCCGGCCGGGCAGCTCGCGCAGATCGGTGAAGGCGGCGCGCAGCCGGCCGGCCGCCGCCGTGTCGCTCTCACCGCGCGCGGCGGGCCGGGTGCGCCAGAACTCCTCGATCAGCGGCCGCAGATACGCCGCGTCCGTGCCGCCCAGCACCGAGGAGGCGGTGTTGCGGGCGAGGGCGGTCAGCGCCTTCTCACGCCGGGCGTCGCCGCCGGCCAGGTCGGCGATCGCGGCCCGCCAGGACTCCTGGGGGCGGTACTCGCGGGGATTCCAGGCGAAGTCGGCGGCCGTGAACAGGGGGATGCGCGATGCCTCGGGCTGTTCCATCGCGTTGGCGAGCAGCGCGGCCGACCCGGCGGCCACGGCGGGCTCGCGGCCCTGGTAGGGGCCGAGGAAGAGCCGCCCGGGGGCGTAGTCGTTGACCGGGTAGTTGTCCATCGTCACGAGCGGGTGCGCGAACACGTCACGGGCCTCGGACAGCTGACGGCCCGTGATGGTGCGGGGCACCACGCCGACACCGGTCCACGCCACCTCGACACCGTCGTCCAGCTCCCGTGCGAGCGCCCGCCGGTACGCGGTCGAGCCGTCCTCGTAGTACTCCGTGGGCATCAAGGACAGCGCGGGCGCGTCCGGGTACCGCCGCTCCAGGTGCCGTGCGACCGCGTTGGCCACGTGCGCCTGGGCGCGGGCGGCCGCCTCGGGTCCGGAGCCGAACCGTTCGGCGTCCGCCCCGCAGTGCCACTCGCTGTAGCTGACGTCCTGGAACTGCACCTGGAAGGCGCGGAATCCCAGCGCCCACATCGCGTCCAGCTTGCGGGACAGGGCCCGCAGGTCGTCGTCGGAGGAGAGGCACATCGCCTGTCCCGGCGCGACGGCCCAGCCGAGGGTGACGTGGTTGCGCGCGGCCCGCTCGGCCAGTGCCCGGAACTCCGCGCGCCGTTCGGCCGGGTAGGGCTCGCGCCAGCGGGCCTGCCGGTACGGGTCGTCGCCGGGCGCGTACAGATACCGGTTCAGTTTGGCGCGGCCCATGAAGTCGAGCTGGCCGAGCCGCTGCCGGTGTGTCCAGGGGGCGCCGTAGAAGCCCTCGGTGATGCCGCGCACGGCGGTGGCGGGCCAGTCCCGTACGACGGCGGCTGTGAGCGTGCCGTCGGGGCGGACGAGACGGCGCAGGGTCTGCACGGCGTGGAAGAGGCCGTCGCCGTCCGCCCCGGTCAGGGTCACGGAGCCGGCGCCGGAGGTGAGGGTGTAGCCGCCCGCCGGGAGGGCGTGACGGGGGTCGGAGGAGGCGCGTTCGCTGCCCGCGCGCACCACGAGCGCCCCCTCGGGCACCGATGCGCCGGGGTCGGTGAACCGGCGCGCGCCGGCCTCCCGCAGGACGTCCTTCAGCGCCTCCACGGCGTACGGATCCGCGTTCCGCGCGGCGACCAGGGCGACCTCCTCGGTCACCCGGACCGGGGCGCCGTCGGCGCGCAGGGAGTGCGGGCGCGGCCACACCGCCGGCGCGTCCGCGGCGGCCTTCCCGGCCGGGTCGGCGACGGGCGACCGGGTGGGATCCGGCGCGGGCGCGGCCGTCGCGGCGGGGGCGACGCCCAGGGATCCGGCGAGCACGGCGAGTGCGAGTGCGGTCCTCCGCGCCGACGCCGTTCTGCCACGCCACAGCTGCACGAGGCCCCTCCTGATCCCCCGGGACCGGCCGGCCTACGACCGGCGGCCGTGTCCATTCCGTTACCGAGACGCCCCGAGCCCACCACTTCTGGAGTGAACGTGTCAATCAGAGGGGATGTTGTGGTGCATTTGTCCCCCTGTGGAGTGAGAGTGGAGGGAGAGAATGTGACCAGGTTCACGTTGAACGACTTTGTGCGTCTGCGCTCGCGTCCACTGGGTAGGGCTGCGAGATGACCCGCACGTCCGGCTCGACGAGGAGGCCCTTGGTGGCTACAGCGGCATACGTCTTTCCCCCGGTCCTGTCCAAACCCGTGGCGGAGCCCTCCGCTTCCGAGGCGGAGCACTCCGCCTGCGACCCGCACGACTGCTTCCTCAGCGCCGAGGGCACCGGCGCCGAGGCGCCCCTGACCAGCGAACCCCCGCTGCGCGACGCCGAACCCCTCACCAGCGAACCGCCGCTCGCCGACACCACCCCGCTGACCAGCGAGTCCGACACCTTCTCGGACCCCTCGGACTTCGCGGGACTCGACTCCTTCCCGGCCCAGTACCACCCGGAGCCCTAGCGTGACCGCGCCACGGCCGGAGGGGACCCCCTCCGAGGCGCTGTCCCGGCTCGCCGCCCTGCACGGTGTCGCCACCTCCTACCGCCCCTCCCCGGACACGACGGTCCCGGCCTCGGCCGCCGCCGTCACGCGCGCCCTGGCCGCCCTCGGTGTCGACGCGTCCACCGAGGAGGCCGTCCGCGCCGCCCTGGCCGTGCGCGAACAGGAGATCGCCGAGCGGCTGCTGCCGCCCACCGTCGTCGGCCGGGGCGCCCGCCCGCCCGAGGCGCTCGCCGCGCTGCCCGAGGGCACCCGGCTGGAGGTCCGCACCGAGGACGGCGGCACCCGCGCGTCCGCCGAGGACCTCCCGCCCGGAGTGCACCTGCTGACCGCCACCGCACCCGACGGCCGCACCGCCCGCTCCCACCTGATCGTCGCGCCACCCCGGCTGCCCGCGGTCGACGGCCGCTCGTACGGGCTGCTGGTGCAGCTGTACTCGCTGCTCTCCCGCCGCTCCTGGGGCATGGGCGACCTCGCGGACCTCGGTGAGCTCGCCGCGTGGGCCGGGCGCGCGCTGGGCGCCGGGTTCGTGCAGGTGAACCCGCTGCACGCGGCCGTGCCCGGACCCCCGACCGACCCCTCCCCCTATCGCCCCTCCTCGCGTCGCTTCCCCGACCCCGTGCACCTGCGGGTCGAGGCCGTGCCCGAGTTCGCGTACGTCGAGGACCGCGCGCGGCTGGGCGCCCTGCTGGAGCGGGCGGCGCGGCTGCGCGAGGCGGTGCTCGGCAAGGGGGAGCTGATCGACCGGGACGCCGTCTGGGAGGCCAAGCGGGAAGCCCTCGAACTGGTGCGGACGGTTCCGCTCGGTCCCGGCCGCGCCGCCGCCCTGCGCGCCTTCCGCGCAGGGCAGGGCCAGGCCCTGGAGGACCACGCCACCTGGTACGCCCTCGCCGAGGCGCACGGGCCCGACTGGCGCCGCTGGCCCGCCGCCCTGCGTGACCCCCGCTCGGCGGAGACCGCCCGCGCCCGCGAGGAGCTGCGGGACCGCGTCGACTTCCACTCCTGGCTCGTCTGGCTCACCGACGACCAGCTCACGGCCGCCCAGCGGGCCGCGCGGGAAGCCGGGATGGGCGTGGGGATCGTGCACGACCTGGCCGTCGGCGTGCACCCCGACGGCGCGGACGCCTGGGCGCAGCAGGACCACTTCGCGCCCGGCATGTCGGTCGGCGCGCCCCCGGACGCCTTCAACGCGCGCGGCCAGGACTGGGGGCTGCCCCCCTGGCGGCCCGACCGCCTCGCCGAGAGCGGGTACGCGCCGTTCCGCGACCTGCTGCGGGGCCTCTTCCGGTACGCGGGCGCCCTGCGCATCGACCATGTGATGGGCCTGTTCCGGCTCTGGTGGGTGCCCGAGGGCCGCCCGCCCACGGAGGGGACGTACGTCCGCTACGACGCCGAGGCCATGCTCGCCGTGCTCGTCCTGGAGGCGTCCCGCGCCGGGTCGCTGGTGATCGGCGAGGACCTCGGGACGGTCGAGCCCGGGGTGCGTGAGACGTTGCGCGACCGGGGGGTGTACGGGACGTCGGTGCTGTGGTTCGAGCGGGACTGGGAGGGCGACCGCCGTCCGCTGCCGCCGGAGCGGTGGCGCGCCGACTGCCTGGCCACGGCCACCACCCACGACCTGCCGTCCACCGCGGCCCGTCTCACCGGCGAGCACGTGGAGCTGCGCGACCGGCTGGGCCTGCTCACCCGGCCGCTCGCCGAGGAGCGGGCGGAGGCCGCGGCGGACGTGGGGGAGTGGCTGGAGCGCCTGGCGGACCTGGGGCTGCTGCCCGGGACGGACGAGGGCGGCCGGCGCCCCTCCCGGGAGGAGGCCGGGATCCGGGCGGTGTACCGCTATCTCTCGCGCACCCCCGCCCGCATGGTCGGCGTGTGGCTGCCGGACGGCGTCGGGGACCGGCGGCCGCAGAATCTGCCCGGCACCTGGGACCAGTACCCGAACTGGCGGCTGCCCGTCGCCGACGCGGAGGGGCGCCCGGTGACCCTGGAGGACCTGGCCGCGTCCCCCCGGCTGCGGGCCCTGGTCGACGTGCTCCGTGCCGACGCCCCGCCCGGCGGCTGACCGGCCCGCGCGTCCGTACGGCACCCCGGGCGCGCGGCCCCCGACCGCGTTCGATACTTTGGGGACCGTGGACAAGAAGAACGCCCTGCGCGCCGGCGCCCTGGCAGCCGGTACGACGCTGATGATGCTGCTCATGTCGTCCCCCGCGCTCGCCCTGACCCGCGATGACGGCGACGACCCCGGCACGGGCCTGAGCGTCATCGAGACGCTGGGCCTCTACGTCCTGCTCCCGATCGGGCTCTTCGTGGTCATCGCCGGTCTGGTGATGGCGCTCGACAAGTCCCACCAGAAGAAGGACCCGACGAGCTCCAACGTCCGGACCAAGGCGGACGCCAAGGCCTGACCCCCGGCCCGCTCGCCCGAGCGGTCCGCACGCGCTTTCCCCAAGGGCGCCGGCACCTCGCCGGCGCCCTTCGGCGTGTCCAGGGGGCGTCTCCTACCGCTCGGTGGCGAGCAGCAGATCCCGCAGCAGGTCCGCGAGGAGCGCCGACCGCTCCGGGCCCAGGGCGGCCAGCGCCCGCGACTGCTCGGTGACGCCCGCGACCACCGCCTCGTCGATCAGCCGCAGGCCCTCCTCGGTCAGCGTCACCTGGAGCCCGCGCCGGTCGTGCGGGTCGGGGGAGCGGCGCAGCAGCCCCGCGCGCTCCAGCTTGTCGAGACGGCCCGTCATCCCTCCGGTGGTGAGCATCAGCGTGGCCGAGAGCTGCCGGGGCGAGAGGGTGTACGGCTCCCCGGCGCGGCGCAGCGTGGCGAGGACGTCGAACTCGCCCCGGGAGATACCGAACGGCGCGTACACCCGCTCGTGACGGTCGCCCATGGCGCGCGCGAGCCGGTAGACGCGCCCGAAGACCTCCATCCCGGCGGTGTCCAGGTCGGGCCGCACCCGGGCCCACTGCTCGATGATCGCGTCGACGGGGTCCGCGGGGTTCGGCTCGGGGCGTGCACTCATAGCCGGGAGTATCCGTGGGTCAGGGGTTGCCCGCAAGAAAGTAGCTTGCGAACAAGTAGCTTGCGAATAAGTAGCTTGCGAATAAGTAGCTTATGACTAAGCTACTTACGGCCAACCCTTTGGAAGGGGTGCACATGTCCGCGCACCGCCGCGCCGCCGTCGTCGCGCTCACCGCCCTCGCCCCCGTCTCCTGGGGCACCACCTACGTCGTCACCACCGAGTTCCTCCCGCCGGAGCGCCCCCTGTTCACGGCCCTGGTCCGCGCCCTGCCCGCCGGGTTGCTGCTCCTCGCGGCCGCCCGGGTGCTGCCGCGTGGCGCCTGGTGGTGGAAGGCGGCGGTGCTGGGCGCGCTCAACATCGGCGCCTTCTTCCCGCTGCTGTTCCTCTCCGCGTACCGGCTGCCGGGAGGACTGGCGGCCGTCGTCGGTTCGATGGGCCCGCTGCTGGTGCTGGGTCTGTCGGCGCTGCTGCTGGGGCGGCGCCCCGCGCTCCGGGACGTCCTGGCCGGCGCCGTCGCCGCGCTCGGCGTGAGCATGGTCGTGCTGAAGGCGGCCGGGGCGCTGGACACGCTGGGCGTGGCGGCGGCGTTCGCCTCCACGGCGTCGATGTCCGCGGGCACCGTACTGACGCAGAAGTGGGGCCGCCCCGAGGGTGTCGGCCCTCTCGCCCTCACCGGCTGGCAACTGACAGCGGGCGGGCTGCTGATCGCCCCGCTCGCCTTCCTGGTGGAGGGCGCCCCGCCCGCCCTGGACGCCGGGGCGGCCGGAGGCTACGCCTACCTGGCCCTGGTCAACACGGCCGTCGCGTACTGCCTGTGGTTCCGGGGCATCGGCCGCCTCACCGCGACCCAGGCCACACTCCTCGGCCCCCTGTCCCCGCTGACGGCGGCGATGCTCGGCTGGGCGGCCCTGGGCGAAAGCCTGACGGCTCTCCAACTCGCCGGAATGGCACTCGCATTCGGCGCGACGGTGGCGGGCCAGCTGACGTCGGTCCCGGCGCGGCGCCGAGACCGGGCCCGGGGGCTCGACGCCGATACGGTGCCGTGCCCCCGGCCGGGCATCCTGGAAGCCCCACAGCCAGGAGGAACCCGTGTCGCACCCGCAGACCCCCGCGGAGACGCTCGTTGAGGCGAAGAAAGGGCTGGGCCTGCCGCGTATCGTCGTGATCTGCGGCTCCACCCGGTTCATGGCCGAGATGGCCGAGGCGGACGCGCGGGAGACCGAAGCCGGAAGGATCGTCGTCAAGCCGGGCGTCGACATGAAGTCGTCGCACGCGAGGCGGTCCGAACCCGCCGGCGCCGCGGCGCTGAAGGCCCGGCTCGACGAGCTGCACCGGGCGAAGATCCGGCTCGCCGACGAGGTGCTCGTGGTCGGCGGCTACATCGGGGACAGTACGCGCGCGGAGATCGCCTACGCGCGGTCGCTGGGCAAACCCGTGCGGTTCACGCACCCCGAGGTCGACCCCGACGCCTGACCGCCCACTGCGGCCGCCCCCGCGAACGGGTACGTCGGAGCGCCCAGTTCGCACCACACGACCTTGCCCCGGTTTCCCTCCCTCGTCAGCGGCTGCCAGCCCCACACGTCGGCGCAGGCCCGCACCAGCGCCAACCCTCGCCCGTCCTCGCGGTCGGTGACCGCGCTGAAGGGCCGCGGGGGTTCAGGAGGCGAGGGGTCCGCGTCCCACGCCCCGAGCCGCAGCACGCCGGTCCGTGACCAGCGCATCCGTAGCGCCGCCGAGCCTGTGGTGTGCCGGACGGCGTTCGAGACCAGCTCCGCCGCGAGCAGTTCGGCGACGCCGGTCAAGCCGATCAGGCCGTGCATCGTGAGGATGAGACGCAGAGTGCGGCGGCACACGGGGACGGCTCTGGGGTCGTTCGGGACGTGGAGGGAGTACTCCCACGATTCGTTCTCGGGCATGCGGATTCCTTGTGTCGGTGGAGGAGCTGTGCGGCGGCGGTGTCATTGCCGGCCCGTCAGGGCAGGACGGGGCGGTGCGCTTCCGCGGCCAGGTGCGCAACGTGTTCGTTGCGTGACCGAACGTAGGCCTTAGATTTAACCTACGGCAAGTGGATCGCGTAGCCTGACGCCCGAACGAGTTGCTGAGCGAGGAGGCGTCGATGGGGACGAGGCGCGATCCGACGGCGCGTCAGCTGCGCCTGGCCGTGGAGCTTCGGCGGCTTCGTGAGGCAGCGGGACTCAGCGCGCGTGAGGCGGCGGCGCTGCTCGGTGTCAACTCCGTGCAGATCAGCCAGATCGAAGCCGGTACGACCGGGGTGAGCGAGGAGCGGTTGCGGCGGCTCGCCGCTCATTACGCCTGCACGGACACTGGGTTGATCGACGCCCTGGCTGTCATGGCGTCCGACCGGGTGCGCGGTTGGTGGGAGGAGTACCGGGGCCGCCTCCCCACGGCGTTCCTGGACCTGTCCGAACTGGAGCACCACGCCACCTTCCGGTGGGATGTCGACTTCCTGCACGTGCCGGGGCTTCTGCAGACCGAGGGCTACGCCCGCGCGCTGTTCTCCCGCAGGGTCCCGGAGCTTCCGGAGGAGGAACTCGGGCTGCGGGTGCGGCATCGCATGCAGCGTGGCGTGATCATCGAGGGGCCACGTCCGGCCCCGTACCGGGCGGTCGTCCACGAAGCGGCGTTGCGGATCAAGGTGGGTGGCCGGGAGGCAATGCGCGGTCAGCTCGCGCGCATCCTGGAGCTCTCGGAGGCGGAGCACGTGACGGTGCGGGTGATCCCCTTCGAGCTGGAGGAGTTCGCGGACGTCACGGCGGCCATGGTGTACGCGGGTGGCGCCGTGCCCCGCCTGGACACCGTGCTGCGCGACGGTCCGGACGGAGTCGCCCTCGTGGACACGGAAGCGCGGCTTGCCGTGTTCCGCACGCTCTTCCATAGGGTGGAGGCGGTTTCACTCGACCCGCTGCGCTCGCGTGACTTCATCCACGGATTGGCCAAGGAACTGTGAGGACCCGGTGCTTACTCCCGACTGCTGGCGCAAGTCTTCGTACTCCGGAAGCGGCGACGGCAACGCCTGCGTGGAAGTCGCCCCCCGCCGTGCCCGGATAGCCATACGCGACTCCAAGGCGCCGTCCCACGGCACCCTCACCGTGCCCGCCCCGTCGTTCGCCGCGTTCGTGAAGGCGCTGAAGCGGCCGGGCGGGCTGCTGTAACGCCGCCCGGCCCACCGCACCGCGCGCGTCAGACCACGATCACCCGCCGCCCCCTCGTGTGCCCCGCCCGGCTGTCGGCGTGGGCGGCGGCCGCCTCCGTGAGGGAGTAGACCTTCTCCACCGGGATGTGGAGCGTGCCCTGTTCGAGGAGACGGACCGTCTCCTTCAGCGCGTCCGGGACGCTGCCCGCGACGTTCGAGAAGCGGACGCCCAGTTCGGGGGCGGTGCGGTCCGCGATGGAGACCACCGTGGCCGGGTCCCCGGTCAGCTCCACGAGTTCGCGGACGACGCCCGCGCCGGCCAGGTCGAGGGCCGCGTCGACCGAGGTGAACGCCCGCACCCGCTCAGGCCAGCCCTCGGCGTACGTCGTGGCGTGCGCGCCGAGGCCGCGCAGGTACTCCAGGTTGGCCGCCCCGGCCGTGCCGACCACCGTGATGCCGCGGTCGCGTGCGATCTGCAGCACCGCCGAGCCGACCCCGCCCGAGGCACCGCTGACCAGCAGCGTCTGTCCGGGGCGGACACCGCACTCGCCCAGGATGCGCAGAGCCGTCTCCATGACGGACGGATAGCCGGCCGCCTCCTCGAAGGAGAGGCCCTCGTGCATCCGGGCCCAGGCGTGCAACACCGCGAACTCGGCATACGTGTCGGCGCCTTCGCCGAAGACGCGGTCACCGGGCGCCACATCCGTGACGCCCTCACCGACCTCGTCCACCACCCCTGCGGCGTCCAGTCCGACGCCCGCGGGCAGTGACGCGGGGAGGGCCGGACGCATCTGGCCCTCCCGGATCCTCCAGTCGACGGGGTTCACCCCGGCCGCGCGCACGGCGATGCGTATCTCTCCCGGACCCGCGTGGGGCTTCTCGGCGTCGACGAGACGAAGGACCTCGGGGCCGCCGAACGCGGCGTAGCTCACTTTCCTCATGCCGCCGACCGTAACACCAACCGTTAGTTTATTGAACTCGTTAGGGTTTTGTATCTGCTAGCGTTCGGATCATGCCCGAGCAGCCGCAGTCCGGACGTCGCGAGCGCAAGAAGGCCGCCACACGTCAGAAGATCGCCGACACCGCCCTGCGGCTCTTCCTGGAGCGCGGGTACGACGCGGTGGGCATCCGGGACGTGGCCGCCGAGGCCGACGTGGCCGTCACCACCGTCTTCTCCCACTTCGCCTCCAAGGAGGCCCTGGTGTTCGAGCGGGACGCGGACTTCGAACGGCGGCTCGCCCGCGCGGTGACCGGCCGCGCGCCCGGCGCACCGCTCGTGCCTGCCCTGCGCCAGGAGATGCACGCCCTGGTGCGCCACTGCCTGGCCGACGAGGCCGCCCCCGTGTGGCGGATGATCGACGCCTCGCCCGCGCTGAGGGAGTACGAGGGCTCCATGCGGCTGCGGCACGCGGAGACCCTGGCGGCCGCCCTCGCCGCGGAACCGGGCGCGCCGCGCGGCGCCACCGCCTGCAGGGCGCTCGCCCGGTTCGTGGTCGACGCCTTCGCGCTGGCCCGCGAGGCGGACGACCCGCGGGCCGCGGTGGACGAGATCTTCCGGATGGTCGAGGCGGCCTGGGAGGCCGCCGAGGCGGGAGTGCCGGTCCGGCCCGCGACATGACGGAAGGGGCGCCCGGCCGGGAAGCCGGGCGCCCCTTCTCGCTGTCGGAACCGCGTTACGCCGACGTCGCCGCCGCGTCCGCCGCCTGCGCGCGCAGGGCGCGTTCCACGCCCGCGCGGGACTCCGAGACCAGGCGACGCAGGGCCGCGTTCGGCTCGGCGGAGGCCAGCCAGGCGTCCGTCCTGTCGAGAGTCTCGCCGGTGACCTGGATGCCCGGGTAGAGACCGACCGCGATCTGCTGGGCCATCTCGTGCGAGCGGGACGCCCACACGTCAGCCAGCGCCTCGAAGTACTTGTCCGTGTACGGCGCCAGCAGCTCGCGCTGGTCGGTCTGCACGAAGCCGGCGATGACGGCCTCCTGGACCGCGTTCGGCAGCTTGTCGGACTCGACGACCGAGGCCCACGCCTCCGCCTTGGCCTCCTCCGTCGGGCGGGCCGCCCGCGCGGTGGCCGCGTGCCGCTCGCCCGCGGCGGTCCTGTCCCGCTCGTACTCGGCGGCGATCTCCGCCTCGTCGAACCGGCCCACCGCCGCCAGCCGCTGCACGAACGTCCAGCGCAGCTCGGTGTCGACGGCCAGGCCCTCCACGGTCTGCGTGCCGGCGAGCAGCGCTTCCAGCAGGTCCAGCTGCTCCGGGGTGCGGGCGGTCGCCGCGAACGCGCGCGCCCACGCCAGCTGGTGGTCGCTGCCCGGCTCGGCGGACCGCAGGTGGGCCAGCGTGGCGTCGGTCCAGCGGGCCAGCAGCGTCTCGCGGGCGACCGGGTCGGCGTACAGGTCGAGTGCCAGCTTCACCTGCCGGTGCAGCGACTGCACCACACCGATGTCGGACTCCTTGCCGACACCCGACAGCACCAGCGACAGGTAGTCCCGCACGGGCAGCTCCGCGTCGCGGGTCATGTCCCAGGCGGAGGCCCAGCACAGCGCCCGCGGCAGCGACGACTCGAAGTCGCCCAGGTGCCCGGTGACGACGGCGAGGGACTGCTCGTCCAGGCGGACCTTGGCGTACGACAGGTCGTCGTCGTTGAGCAGGACCACCGCCGGGCGGCGCTTGCCCGCGAGCTGCGGCACGGCGGTCAGCTCGCCGTCGACGTCCAGCTCGACCCGGTCGCCGCGGACCAGCTTGCCGGTCGCCTCGTCCAGGTCGTACAGGCCGATCGCGATGCGGTGCGGGCGCAGGGTCGGCTCGCCCTTCGCGCCGGCGGGAAGCGCCGGGGCCTCCTGGCGGACGGCGAACGAGGTGATGACGCCCGCGTCGTCGGTCTCGATCTCGGGACGCAGGACGTTGATGCCGGCCGTCTCCAGCCACTTCTTCGACCAGGTCCTCAGATCGCGGCCGGAGGTCTCCTCCAGGGCGCCCAGCAGGTCGGACAGGCGCGTGTTGCCGTACGCGTGCCGCTTGAAGTACGCCTGCACGCCCCGGAAGAACTCGTCCTCGCCGACGTAGGCGACGAGCTGCTTCAGCACCGAGGCGCCCTTGGCGTACGTGATGCCGTCGAAGTTGACGAGGACGTCGTCCAGGTCGCGGATGTCCGCCATGATCGGGTGCGTGGACGGCAGCTGGTCCTGGCGGTAGGCCCAGGTCTTCATCTGGTTCGCGAACGTCGTCCACGAGTGCGGCCACTTGGAGCCGGGCGCGTCGGCCTGGCAGGCGGCCTCCGCGAACGTGGCGAACGACTCGTTCAGCCACAGGTCGTTCCACCACTCCATGGTGACCAGGTCGCCGAACCACATGTGCGCCAGCTCGTGCAGGATCGTGGCCGCGCGCACCTCGTACGCCGCGTCCGTCACCTTCGAGCGGAAGACGTACTGGTCGCGGATGGTGACCGCGCCCGCGTTCTCCATCGCGCCCGCGTTGAACTCAGGCACGAACAGCTGGTCGTACTTCTCGAACGGGTAGGCGTAGTCGAACTTCTCCTGGAACCAGTCGAAGCCCTGCCGGGTCACCTCGAAGATGGCGTCCGCGTCGAGGTGCTCGGCGAGCGAGGGCCGGCAGTAGATGCCGAGCGGCACCGACCGGCCGTCCTTCTCGTACACGCTGTGCACCGAGTGGTACGGGCCGGCGATCAGCGCCGTGACGTACGTCGACAGGCGCGGGGTCGGCGCGAAGACCCACACGTTGTCCTTGGGCTCCGGCGTGGGCGAGTTGGAGATGACCGTCCAGCCCTCCGGCGCCTTCACCGTGAACTGGAACGTCGCCTTGAGGTCCGGCTGCTCGAAGCTCGCGAACACCCGGCGGGCGTCCGGCACCTCGAACTGCGTGTACAGGTACGCCTGGTCGTCCACCGGGTCGACGAAGCGGTGCAGGCCCTCCCCCGTGTTGGTGTACGCGCACTCGGCGCTCACCCGCAGCACGTTGCGGCCCTTCAGCAGGCCGGGCAGGGCGATACGGGAGTCGGCGAAGGCCTCGGCGGGCTCCAGCGCGTCACCGTTCAGGGTGATCTCGTGGACGGCGGGGGCAACCAGGTCGATGAAGGACTCCGCGCCGTCCTCGGCCACGTCGAAGCGCACCGTGGTCACGGACCGGTACGTGCCCCCCTCCTGCGCGCCGGAGAGATCGAGATCGATCTCGTACGAGTCAACGGTCAGCAGCTTCGCCCGCTGCTGCGCCTCTTCGCGGGTCAGGTTTGTGCCAGGCACGCGGTCATCTCCTCGATATGTGTGGGTTGCGCCATCCTTCCACGCGGGATCGGCATCACGCGATGACGAAACCGCAGGCATGGGGATACCCCTGTGTCGAAAGGGGGACGCCTCGGGACTCGACGTCCGATTGCCGCCGGCGGGTCGGGCGGCGGGTCGGCCAGGGTGGAGACATGACCACTGCCACGTTGCGCGTCCGTGCCGTTCCGCCGCAGGTCGTGAGGGAGCTGCTCGTCCGTGACGACGCCGGGCGTCCGGCCGCTCCCTCCGTCGACGACGAGGGCGGCGCCCCGCTCCGCTGCTGTCTGCGCCGCAGCGGTCCGGGGGAGCGGATCGCCCTGGTGACGTACGCGCCCCTGCGCCGCTGGGCGGCGGAGACGGGCGTGGACCCGGGCGCGTACGACGAACAGGGGCCCGTCTTCCTCCACGCGGAGGAGTGCGCGGGGCCGGAGGGCGACGGCCTGCCCTTCACCTCGGCGCACCGCGTCCTGCGCCGCTACTCCGCCGACGGGCGGATCCTCGGCGGGCGGCTGGTCCAGGCGCCGGCGGACTTCGCGCCCGCCCTGCGCGAGGCGTACGCCGACCCGGCTGTGGCGCTGGTGCACGTACGCGCCGTGGAGTACGGCTGTTTCCTCTACGAGGTCCGGCGGGGCTGACCGCCGCTCACCCGGGCGGCGGAACGGCGAGAGGCGGGCGCCCCCTCGGGGACGCCCGCCTCTCCGGCTGCCGGTGCGCGGTCAGGCGCTCAGCTCCTGCGCCACCAGCTCCGCGATCTGCACCGCGTTCAGGGCCGCGCCCTTGCGGAGGTTGTCGTTGGAGACGAACAGCGCCAGGCCGTTCTCCACGGTCTCGTCGCGCCGGACGCGGCCGACGTACGACGGGTCCTGGCCGGCGGCCTGCAGCGGGGTCGGGATGTCCGTGAGGACCACGCCGGGCGCCTCGGCCAGCAGCTCGGTCGCGCGCTCCGGGCTGATCGGGCGGGCGAACCGGGCGTTGATCTGGAGCGAGTGCCCGGAGAAGACCGGGACGCGCACGCAGGTGCCCGAGACCTTCAGCTCGGGGATGTCCAGGATCTTGCGCGACTCGTTGCGCAGCTTCTGCTCCTCGTCGGTCTCGTTCAGACCGTCGTCGACGAGGTTGCCCGCGAAGGGCAGCACGTTGAAGGCGATGGGGCGCTTGTAGACGCCGGGCTCGGGGAAGTCGACCGCCGCACCGTCGTGCGTCAGCTTGTCGGCCTCGTCGATCACCTTCTGCGTCTGGCCGTGCAGCTCCGCGACGCCCGCGAGACCGGAACCGGACACCGCCTGGTACGTGGCGACGACCAGCGCCTCGAGGCCCGCCTCCGCGTGCAGCGGACGCAGCACCGGCATCGCGGCCATGGTCGTGCAGTTCGGGTTGGCGATGATGCCCTTGGGGCGGTTCGCGATCGCGTGCGGGTTGACCTCGGAGACGACGAGGGGGACCTCGGGGTCCTTGCGCCAGGCGGACGAGTTGTCGATCACCACGGCGCCCTGCGAGGCGACCTTCTCGGCCAGCGCCTTGGAGGTCGCGCCGCCCGCGGAGAACAGCACGATGTCCAGGCCGCTGTAGTCGGCGGTGGAGGCGTCCTCCACCGTCACGCCGTCCAGCTCCGTGCCCGCGGAACGGGCCGAGGCGAACAGGCGCAGCTCCGTGACCGGGAAGTTCCGCTCCTTGAGGATCCTGCGCATGACCGTGCCCACCTGACCGGTGGCTCCGACGATTCCGACCCTCACGGCGACTCCCTACTGCGTCTCTCGCGTACCTGATGTGCCTGGACGGGGCGCTTCCATCATGCGGCCGACCACGCCCCGGCTGTCCAATTCTTTGCCGCGACCGCCCGCACAGTGGGACGAACCGGCTGGGTGCGCCGGTTGCGGACCTTCGGTGCCAACCCCCCTGAGCTGCAGAAATTCCCCCCGCAGGGGTCGTCGGCCGCAAGGACCCCTGCCCAGGCCCACCCCGTCCACACGAAGGTGTGACGTACGCCTCTGCGCGCCCCGCGGACCCGTCCGAACGTTCCGGGCGCCCGCCGCGTCGTAGGAGAAACAGCACGAGGGGGTGAGCGGTGCTGCGCGGAAGGACCCGGCGCGGCCGCGGGGCGTACGTCACCGACGACGACCCGCTGGACGCGGCGCAGGAGCGCCGGGTGCGGGCGGTGCTCGCACTCGGGGGAGTGCCGCAGGCGGACCTGCCGGACGGGGTGCAGCAGGTCCGCCTGCGGCTGCTGGAGCGCGCCGCGAGCGGCAGGGAGGCGCCCCGGGACGTCTCGGCGTGGGCGGCGGTCGTCGCCTCCAACCTCGCCATGGACTGGCACCGGGCGAAACGGCGGCAGGAACGGCTGGGGGAGCGGCTGGCCGCGCTGCGGCCCGCCCAGGCCCCGTCCGGCGAGGAGACCAGCGTGCTGTCGCTGGCCGTCGCCCGGGGCCTGGACGCGCTGCCCGACGCGCAGCGCCAGGTCGTCGTGCTGCGCTTCTACGCCGACCTGCCGGTGCGCTCCATAGCCGAGCAGCTCGGCGTTCCGGAGGGCACGGTCAAGAGCAGGCTGCACACGGCCGTACGGGCCTTGCGCGCCCGCCTGCACGAGGACGAGGTGGTGTGACGTGACCGCCCACGACAACAACGGCGAGCGCGACCCGGCCCGTGCGGGGCACGAGCCCCCTCGGCACGACGCGCCCGGGCCGGACGGGGGGGAGCGGCATCCGTCGGACGCCCTTGCGGTGGCCCTGTTCGGGGAGGAGCTTCCCGAGGGCGCGCGGGAGGACGCCGGGTTCCTCGCGGCGCGGGACGCGGCCCTCGCGGACCTCGCGGTGCTGGGCGAGCAGCTCACGCTGATCGGGGACGCGCTGGCGGGGCGAGAGGAGGCCGCTCCGGCCGGGGAGCGGCCGGACCCCGAGGCCGGGACGGGGGCGCGTCCCCCGCAGACCGCGCCCGCCGCGCTGAGCCCGCCGGCACGCCGGCGCTCCCGGTACCGGCCGGTGCGGCTCGCGCTCGGCGGACTCGCCGCCGCCGCGGCGGCCGGCCTGGTCCTCGGCACGGGCTGGCTCGTGGCCCGGACCGGCCCCACGGCCGACTCCGCGGGCCCCGGGTTCGCCTCGGACGCCAAGGAGGACAGCGGCTCCGCCGCCTTCGGCCCCCGTTACCTGGCGTGCGCCCGCCTCGTCGCCGAGGGCAGGGTCACGGAGCTGGAGGAGGTGCCGGGCACCGGCGGCGTCCAGCGGGTCACACTGGCGGCGAGCCGGTACTACAAGGGGGGCGGCCCGGTGACCTTCCTCCGGGACGACGCGGCGGGCGTCCCGCTGCGCCTGGGCGACCAGGTGCTGGTCGGCCTGTCCCCCGGCCTCGCCCACCCGGACCGGACGGTCGTCGGCGAGGCGGACATCGCCCCCGCCCGGGCCGGGATCGTCGCCGCGCTCCCCGCCTCGCGCGGCACGAGCTGCGGCTGAGCGGGGCGGACACGGCGGAGGGGCGGGCGCCCGTACGGACACCCGCCCCTGCTGTTCGATCCGGTCCGTTACCCGACGACCTTCTCGATCGCCACGTTGCCGATGCCCGCGACCGTGCCGCGCGCGTTCACCAGCTGCACGCGGCCGAAGAACGCGCGTCCCTCGGGAGCCGCGGCGGCGACGGTGACCTCGCCGGAGACGGCGGCCTCGGCGCCCGTGCCCAGCTTCACCGGCGCGGACTCGTCGACGGTGACGGTGCCGAGCGTGGCGGAGAAGAACACGTCCAGGTAGTCGTACTCCGTCGTGCCGGCCGGGACCGAGTAGCCGTCCACCTCGACGGTGTACGTGCCGGCCTTCGGGGCGGCGATGGAGACGGACTCCTCCGAGTCGCCGTCCGCGGACTGCGCGACCCGGTTGCCGGCCTCGTCGTACACGGCCAGGTCCAGGTCGGCGGCGGTGTCGGAGACGTTGCCGATGGACACGTCCAGCGACGCGGCGCCCTCGGGCACCTCGACCGTGGTGGTGTGGACGTCACCCGTGCCGATCGAGGGGCGGGCCGTCTTCGACGAGCCGAGCGGGCCGCCGACCAGCTTGCCGTCGATCGCGGCGGCCTCGTTGGTCACGGTCCACTCGACGGAGGCCGGGGTGCCGACCTCCGCCTCGGGCACCGTGACGGTCTCCGGGTCGAAGGCCGCGCCGAGCACCGCGACGTCCAGCTTGTACGGGTTGTCGAGCAGCGGCGAGGTGCGGCGCGACTCGACCTCGATCTCCCAGACGCCCGGCTGCGGGTTCGCGTACGACCGCACGTCGGGGCGGCAGGTGTTCGCCGGGTTGCTGTAGTTCGGGTAGCAGTTGACCGTCGAGGTCGGGTCGGCCGGCACACCGTACGGGTGGATGGAGATGAACCGGGTCTGGCTCGTCGCCTTCAGCCCGCTCATCGCGACCTCCAGCGTCTTCGCGCCCTCGGGCACGGTGACGAAGTAGGAGGTGGTGCTGTTGCGCTGGGCGGTGCCCTTCGCCGAGTAGGTGTACTTCAGCGGGGTGGAGACGACCACGGTGGTGAGGATCTGCCGGTCCACGCCCTCGGTGCGCGGGTCGTCGACCTCGAGGATCGCGCTCTTGATGCCGGCCGTGCGGGACTGGGCCTGGACCTTGACGGTGACCGGCTTGTTCAGCGGCAGCGAGACCTTGCTGCCGCCGACGACGCGGAAGGCGCGGTCCGCGTTGTTCGCCAGGTCCAGCTCGTGGCGGACGGCGCGGTCCGGGCCGGACGTACGGGTGATCGTGATGTCGTACGTCTTCTTCTGGCCGGCCTTCAGGCCGCCCTCACGGTCGTACAGACCCGTGCCGTATCCGGGGGTCTTCAGGAACTGGTCGATCGCGGTGTCGACCGGCGCCTTCACCGTGTACTCGTGCGCGGTGGCGCCCTTGCGGATCGCCTTCCAGGCGTCCACGACGTCGATCAGGCCCGCGCCCTCCTCGTAGGCCTGCACACCCTTGATGTGCCGGGCGGTGGAGGTGAGGGCGGTGCGCAGCGTCGCCGGGGTGAGGTCGATGCGCTGCTGCTTCGCGGCGGACAGCAGCAGGGCGGAGGCGCCGGCGGCCTGCGGGGAGGCCATCGAGGTGCCCTGGAGCATGCCGTAGCCGGCCGGCAGGGAGTAGCCCGCCTCGGCGACCGGGGCGCCCGGCAGCCAGGTCTGGATGGTGTTGACGGCCGCGCCGGGCGCGGTCAGGGTCGGCGTGAAGCCGCCGTCCTCACGCGGGCCGCGCGAGGAGAACGGCATCATCGCGTACTTGGTCTTCACCTCGGAGCCGTAGTTGGCGGCCCAGGTCTCCTTGGAGACGGACGCGCCGACCGAGATGACCTTGTCGGCCAGGGCGGGGTCGCCGATGGTGTTGGCGCCGGGGCCGGAGTTGCCCGCGGAGATGACCAGCTGGACGCCGTAGGTGTCGATCAGCCGGTTGTACAGCTCGGCGCGGGCGTTGTTGCCGTCGTTCAGCGCCGGCAGACCGCCGATGGACATGTTCACGATGTCGACGCTGCGCTTGGTGACGAGGTCGATCATGCCCTCGGTCAGGGCGACGTTGGTGCAGCCGCCGGACCAGGTGCAGGCGCGGGAGGAGACCAGTTTCGCGCCGGGTGCCGCGCCGTTCATCCGCCCGCCGAACAGGCCGTTGGCGGCGGTGATGCCGGCCACGTGCGAGCCGTGCGAGCCCTCGATGACACCGATGTTGACGAAGTCGGCCTTCTGGCCGATCCAGTCGCCGCCGTAGGGGTCCATCGGGACGTCCTTGCGGATCTCCACGACGAACGGCTGGCGCTCGGCGACGTCGGTCTTCGGGTCGTCGGTGCCGAAGTAGCCGATCTGGAAGCCGTCCTTGTACGGCTTCATCGGGGTGTCGTCCGAGAAGTCCTGGTTGTTGTTCAGGTCGACGCGGACCGTGCCGGCGGCCGGGTCGTAGAGGACGCCCCAGACGTCGGTGGTGTCGCCGTCGCGGTTGGCGTCGCCGGCCGCGTCGCCGCCCGTGGTGTACGACTCGCGGAAGAGGCTGACCTGGTAGGAGCCCTGCGGGGCCTTCCAGGTGGCGCCGCCGTAGGTGAAGGCCGGGCCGGAGACCGCGTTGACCATGGGGCGCCAGGTCTGGTCGCCGTCGACGATCGGGTCGGTCGCCGTGACCCAGTCGACGATCTTGCGCTCGCCGGTGGTGGTCCGCTGCAGCGCGGGGTGGCCGAGGTCGACGCCGGAGTCGAGGATGCCGATGGTGACGCCGCGGCCGTCCGCCTTGGGGTTCTTCTTCACGAAGTCCACGGCGCCCGTCTCGAAGGACGGGTTGTACGGGTTCTTCGCGGGCGTCTTCCGGTCCGGGGCGGGGTAGCTCTTGACGCTCTTTCCCTTGCCCTTGGCGGCCTTGGTGGTGTCACCGGCCGGGGTGGGGTCGTCGAGCGGGATCTCGTCGCGCAGGTCGACGCCGTGCACGGTGGAGAGCTTGGTGGCGGCGGCGATGGCCGCGTCGGCCTTGCCGGTGGGCACGGTGGCGCGGACGTAACCGAGCTTGTCGTCCGAGCGGCCGACCGAGGCGCCCCTGACGGACTCGATCTCCTCGGTGACCTGGGCGGTCTTGCCGGGAGCCGTGGCGATCATCATCGTGACGTGCTTGGCGCCACCGGCCTTGGCCTCGGCGAGCAGTTCAGCGTCGTGCGAGCCGAGCTTGTCGTGGGCGGACTTGACGTCCGCGTCGGCGGGGGCGGCGGCCGGGCTGTCGGCGGCGAGCGCCAGCGGGACCGGCCCGGCCGCGGAGAGCGCGGCGACGAGACCGGCGGCGACGGCTATGCGGGCCGCGCGTCTGGTGCCCGATATGGGGGCGCGCTGCGGGGAGTTGGTCATCGGCATCCCTTGCAAGGAGCGAACGATCGGGAGCGGCCAGGGGTGATCGTTCCTGGTCGCGGGGGTCCGGAAGTGCACTACCGGACGATCGATGAGCTTCGCGTAAAGGGCCTTTGTTTGGCGAGGGTTGGCCGGAAGGCCGGAAGAGGTGTGGGGAAAACCCCCGGTGCGCGTAAGGGGAGTTCGCGACCGAAGCGGACAAGTCCGTCATGTTCGTGCGGGGTGGGTGTCCACAGTGCGGACCCGCCCGAATGCTCCCCTGCGCGCCCGGGGTGGTCCGGGTTACCGTCCGGCGATGCGACGGACGTTGAGGGTGGCGGCCTACGCCGTGGTGGTGCGCGACGGACAGCTCCTGCTCGCCCGGGCGCGGGACGACGACGGCCGCCCCGAATGGGTGCTGCCGGGCGGCGGCATGGAACACGGCGAGGACCCCTACGACACCGTGCGGCGCGAACTGGAGGAGGAGACCGGCTACCTCGTCGAGGTCACCGGGTTCCTCGGGGTCGACTCCAGCCGCCGCACCCTGTCCGGCCGCTTCCGCCGCCCGGTCGACCACCAGGGCCTGCGGCTGCTCTACGAGGGACGGGTCGCAGGAGGGGAGCTCCGGGACGAGATCGGCGGCTCCACCGAACTCGCCGCCTGGCATCCCCTCGACGCCGTCCCCGGCCTCGCCCGCATCGGCCTGATCGACACCGCCCTGCGGCTGTGGCGCGAACGCCCCGCGTCGGGACACCTGGAAGCGGGCCGCGGGTGACGCCCACGCGGCCGCGCGGAACGGCCGAAACCCGATCAACCGTCGCGAGCCGTGGCAACCCCGGCGCCCCTCGGCACGGTCCCTCCCCGCGACCAGGCAGGACGGACAGGGGAGGCACGAGCATGCGGAAGCGGATGCGGACGACGGCGGTGGCAGCGGTGGCGGCGGCCCTTTCGGCGGCCCTCGCGGCCCCCGCGGTCGCGGCGGGGCCCGGAGCGGACCGGACGGGGGACACCGGCGACCACCGGGCCACCACCCGGGCCGTGCGGGCCGCGGTCCAGGGCGGGGTGCCCGGCGTGACACTGCGGGCGGAGGACCGGCGCGGCGTGTGGACCATCACCGCCGGGGCGGGCGACCTGCGCACGGAGCGCCCGCGCTCCCCGCGCGACCGCTACCGGGTCGGCAGCATCACCAAGACCTTCGTGGCGACGGTGCTGCTCCAGCTGGAGGCCGAGGGCAGGCTGTCGCTGGACGACACCGTCGACTCCTGGCTGCCCGGCCTCGTCACCGGCAACGGCCACGACGGCGCCCGGATCACTCTCCGGCAGCTGCTCAACCACACCAGCGGCATCTACAACTACACGGCCGACGAGGACTTCGGCCGCACCTACTTCCTCAAGGACGGCTTCCTCGAGCACCGCTACGACACCCTCGCACCCGAGGAACTGGTGCGCGTCGCGATGTCCCACGAGCCGGACTTCGCGCCCGGCGCCGGGTGGAACTACTCCAACACCAACTACGTGCTGGCGGGCCTCGTGATCGAGAAGGCCACCGGCCGCCCCTACGGCGAGGAGATCCGCCGCCGTGTCATCAGGCCGCTGCACCTCACCGGCACCTCGGTCCCCGGCACCCGGACCGGCGTGCCCGGACCCAGCAGCCGCGCCTACGGCAAGCTCACCGAGGACGGCAGCGGACCCGTCCACGACGTCACCCGGCTCAACCCGTCCATGGCCTTCTCGGCGGGCGAGATGATCTCCGACTCCGAGGACCTCAACCGGTTCTACCGTGCCCTGCTCACCGGCCGGCTGCTGCCGAAGAAGCAACTGGACAGGATGACCGACACGGTGACCGTGGACGACACGCACGGCTACGGGCTGGGACTGATGAGCACCGAGCTCAGCTGCGGGGTGACCGTCTGGGGCCACGGCGGCGGCATCCACGGCTCCACCTCCGACGCCGTCACCACCCGAGGCGGGCGCCACTCCCTGGCGTTCAACTTCAACGGCGACTGGAGCGGGGACCCCGAGGCGGTGATCGACGCGGAGTACTGCGGCGACTGATCCGTGGGCGGCCGCCGGGGCACACCTCGGTCCCCGGCGGTCCGCCGCCCTAGCGGGGCAGCACGACGACGTACGCGGCCGGGTCGCGGTCCGCCGACGCCATCAGGGCCGTACGGACCACCGCCGCCTGCTGCTCCGTCGCGTCCCGCAGCTTGCGCGGGGTGATGTGCACGACCGTGACGCCCAGACGCTCCAGGTGCTCGCGCTTGCGGGCCTGCTCCACCCACTCGGCGTCGTCCTCCGGGCGCCCGCCCGGCCGGGGCGCGCGGGTGTCCAGCTCCACCGCCACCGCCTGCTCCGGCCAGTAGGCGTCCAGGCCGCCCAGGTGCGGGCCGCCGGGCAGACGCAGGTCCACGTTCCAGCACGGGTCCGGCAGACCGTACTCGCGGACCATCCGGTACAGCCGCGACTCCGCGAGCGCCCGCCCCTCGGCCAGCAGCGAGTCCACCGCGTCCACCACGTGCGGGCGGTGCAGCAGCTTCGCCGCCGTCAGCTCCCGTACGACCGCCGCCGGTTCGCAGTGGCCGCCGCGCACCGCCTCCGTCAGCAGCCTGCGCACCACGACCGCGTCCTTCAGACCCGCCACCGCGTCGGCCAGCGCGCGCGGCACGGGGGCCACCGGCAGGCCCGTGACCTGCTCCGGGACCGGCAGCGCGGCGGCCCGCACGATCCGGGCGCAGCCCGTCGACCGCAGCCTGCGCAGGCGCGGCACCAGTACATCGAACGTCTCCTGGGACGGCAGCGGGGGAGCGGAGGTGAAGCCGTGCAGGGTCAGCGCGGCCAGACCGGTGATCATGGCCTCGCCGTAGGGGGATGCGGGCGGCTCGTCCCGGCCCGGCTGCACGGGCACGCTCACGGTCCGCTCCCGGGCCGCGTAGAGCAGCACCGCGTGCAGCCGCTCCTCGCTGGTCGGCGGCCCCGGGTGCAGCAGGACCACGCCGGGCAGCAACTGCTGCCAGGGCCCGCCGGGACGGCACTGCTCCCCGGCCTCCGCGGCGGAGACGCCGTGTGCCCGCAGTTGCGTGTGGGTCAGCACACGGCGTCCTGTGCCGGCGGCGAGGTGGTGCAAGGGGCGCGGGGAGAGGGGGGTGTTGTGGTTCATGACCGGCAATTTCCCGCCTCCGGCCGCCCTCCGAACCCGTGTTACACGCCCGTCGCCGAACCCGGACAACTCCGCGCTAAAGGACGCCTGTTCGGATACCGAAAGCCGCTGGTCCGTTCGGGTGAAGGCCCGGGGTCACGGCCTGAATGCCCCCGTTCGGTAACGGCGGTCGCACGGCCGGAGAGGCTGACGATTCAGCCCCTCCGGCGTTCGAGGAAGGGGGGTCCGGGGCGGTAGGTGAGGCGCGGGAGTGTCAGCCCGCCGCGGCGTCACACGCCTGGCCCCGCAGGGCGCGCGCCAGATCGTCACGCGCCTCCAGCACCAGCCGCCGCAACGCAGGCGCCGCGTCCTCGTGGGAGGCGAGCCACGCGTCGGTCGCGTCCAGCGTGCCCCGGGAGTCCTCGTAGGACGGGAACAGACCCCGGACCACGTCCATGCCGATCTGGATCGACCGCTCCGTCCACACCCGCTCGATCACCGCGAAGTACTTCTCCGCGTACGGCGCGAGCAGCTCCCGCTGGGACGGCTGCGCGAAGCCCGCGATCGTCGCCTCCACCAGCGCGTTGGACAGCGCGTCAGACTCCACGACCTGCGCCCAGCACTGCGCCTTGACCGCCTCCGACGGACGGGCCGCCAGGCAGCGGACGTGGTGACGGCGGCCGGACGCGGTGTCGTCCCGCGCCAGCTCCTCGTCCAGCCGCTTCTCGTCGGCCGCCCCGTGCGCGGCCAGCGGCTCCAGGAACGCCCAGCGCAGCTCCTGGTCCACCTCGAGCCCCGGCAGGGTCACCGTGCCGTCCAGCAGCGACGCCAGCAGCTCGAAGTCGGCCTCGGCGCACGCCACACGGGCGACGAACCGCGCCCACGCCAGCTGCTGCTCGCTGCCCTCGCCGGCCGCCCGCAGCTGCTCCGCCGCGCCTTCGGCGAGCCGCCGCCCGGCCTCCTCGCGCCGCTCGGGCGCGGTGTAGTGCACGGCCGCCGACTCCGCCCAGGCGTGCAGCATCTGCAGCACGCCGATGTCGGTCTCCCGGCCCGCGAACCGCAGCACCAGGGCGATGAAGTCCCGGGCCGGCAGCAGCGCGTCGCGCGTCATGTTCCACAGGGCGGACCAGCACAGCGCGCGGGCCAGCGGGTCGGTGAGGTCGCCGAGCGCCTCCCGGAGGGTGGCCAGCGAGGTGTCGTCGAAGCGGGTCTTGCAGTACGTCAGGTCGTCGTCGTTGACCAGCACCAGCTCCGGCGCGTCCGCGCCCGCCAGCTCCGCCACGACCGTGCGCGGGCCCTCGACGTCCGTCTCCGCCTGCGCGTACCGCTCGAGCGTGCCCGCGCCGGTGCGCCGGTAGAGGCCCACCGCGACGCGGTGCGGGCGCAGTTCGGGGTGCGACTCGGCGGCCTCCTGCACCACGGCCAGCTCGTCCACGGTGCCGTCCGCACGCAGCAGCACCTGCGGGGTGAGGGAGTTGACCCCGGCCGTCTCCAGCCACGCCCGGGACCAGGCGGCCATGTCCCGCCCGCTGGTCTCCTCCAGCACGGACAGCAGGTCGCCGAGGCGCGTGTTGCCGTAGGCGTGCCGCTTGAAGTAGCGGCGGGCGCCCTCCAGGAACGCGTCCTGCCCGGCGTACGCCACCAGCTGCTTGAGCACGGAGGCGCCCTTGGCGTAGGTGATGCCGTCGAAGTTGAGCTTGGCGTCCTGGAGGTCGCGGATGTCGGCGGTGACGGGGTGCGTGGAGGGCAGCTGGTCCGCGCGGTAGGCCCACGCCTTGCGGCGGTTGGCGAAGGTGATCCAGCCGTCGGTGAAGCGGGTCGCGCCGACCAGGGAGAACGCGCCCATGAAGTCGGCGAAGGACTCCTTCAGCCACAGGTCGTCCCACCACTCCATGGTGACCAGGTCGCCGAACCACATGTGGGCCATCTCGTGCAGGATCACATTGGCCCGGCCCTCGTAGGAGGCCCGCGTCACCTTGCCGCGGAAGATGAACTCCTCGCGGAAGGTCACCATCCCCGGGTTCTCCATCGCGCCCAGGTTGTACTCCGGCACGAACGCCTGGTCGTACTTCCCGAACGGATACGGGTAGTCGAAGTGGTCGTGGAAGAAGTCCAGGCCCTGCTTGGTGACCAGGAAGACGTCGTCGGCGTCGAAGTGCGGGGCGAGGCCCTTGCGGCACATCGCGCCCAGCGGGATCTCCAGCCGGGTGCCGTCCTCGAGGACCCGCTCGTAGCGGTCGGTCACGTAGTGGTACGGACCCGCGACGACGCACGTGATGTACGTCGAGATCGGCTTGGTCTCCGCGAACCGCCAGACGCCGTCGGCCGCGTCGCCGACGCCGTTGCTCCACACCGTCCAGCCCTCGGGGGCCCGCACCTCGAAGCGGTAGGGCGCCTTCAGGTCCGGCTGCTCGAAGTTCGCGAAGACCCGGCGGGCGTCGGCCGGCTCGTACTGGGTGTACAGGTACACCTCGCCGTCCTCGGGGTCGACGAAGCGGTGCATGCCCTCGCCGGTGCGGGAGTAGGCGCACTGCGCGTCCACCACCAGCTCGTTCTCGGCGGCCAGGTCCTCCAGGAGGATGCGGCTGCCGTCGAACACCTGGGCCGGGTCGAGGTCCCGGCCGTTCAGGGACACCGCCGTCACGCCCGGCGCGATCAGGTCGGCGAAGCTGCTCGCCCCCGGCTCGGCGCAGCGGAACCGCACGGTGGTGACCGACCGGAAGGTGCGCGGGCCGTCGCCCTCGTGCCCGCCCACCGCGGACCGCAGGTCCAGGGACACCTCGTACCCGTCGACGGACAGCAGCGCTGCCCGCTCCCGGGCCTCGTCACGGGTCAGGTTCTCACCGGGCACGGGCGGACTCCTCATGCGTCGTCGACAGGGATGGACAGGACCGATCCTGCCATGCGCCCCTGACGCGGGTCAGCCGGGAATGGCCGGGGCGAGCCACGGCGTTGCCACGGGGAAACACCGCCTTCACGAGGAGCGACATGTCGGACAAGTCTCCCGCCACGCCCGTCGACTTCTGGTTCGACCCGCTGTGCCCCTGGGCCTGGATGACCTCCCGGTGGGTGCTGGAGGTGCAGAAGCAGCGGGACCTGGACGTGCGCTGGCACCTGATGAGCCTGGCCGTCCTCAACGAGGACAAGCTGGACGAGCTGCCCGCGGAGTACCGCGAGATGCTCGAGGTGAAGGCCTGGGGCCCGGTGCGCGTGGTCATCGCGGCGCAGGAGGAGCACGGCCCGCAGGTGCTCGGCGACCTCTACACCGCGCTCGGCACCCGCATCCACAACAAGGACGAGGGCCCCGGCAAGGAGACGGTCGCGGCGGCGCTGAAGGACGTCGGGCTGCCCGAGTCTCTCATGGACCACTGGGACTCCACCCCGTACGAGCCGCAGCTGCGCGCCTCCCACAAGGAGGGCATCGACAAGGTCGGCCAGGAGGTCGGCACCCCGGTGATCGCGGTCCCCGGCCCCGGCGGCGAGGAGATCGCCTTCTTCGGCCCGGTCGTCACCCCCGCCCCCCAGGGCGAGGAAGCCGTCCGCCTCTGGGACGGCACCCTCGCGGTCGCCTCGGTCCCCGGCTTCTACGAGATCAAGCGCACCCGCACGAAGGGCCCGGACTTCAGCAACCTCTGATCACCGGTCCGGCACACGCCGAAGCCCCCGCGAGGCCTCGCCTCGCGGGGGCTTCTGGTGAGGTGGGGGGGTCTCAGCGGCGCTCGCGCGCCCGCTGCCAGGCGTAGCCGGCCGCCGCCAGCACCAGCGTCATCGCGCCTGTGGAGTAGAGCTGCACCCGTGTGTCCGGTTCGCGGGCCATGAGGACGAAGACCGTCGCCATACCGGCCAGTGCCACCCAGGTCAGCCACGGGAACGCCCACATCCGTACGGCCAGCCGCTCCGGCGTCTCGCGCTCCAGGCGGCGGCGCAGCCGCAGCTGGAAGACCGCGATGAAGATCCAGACGACCAGGATCACCGCGCCGATCATGTTCAGCAGCCAGGCGAAGACGTCGTCCGGACGCCAGTAGCTCAGCAGCACGCACAGGAAGCCGAACACGGAGGACGCCATCACGGCGACACGCGGCACCCCGCCCGACACCCGGCCCAGCCACTTCGGGCCCTGGCCGCGCTCCACCAGCGAGTAGCCGATGCGGGAGGCGCCGTAGATGTTGGCGTTCATCGCGGACAGCAGCGCCACCAGCACGACCACGTTCATCAGCTGGCCCGCGCCGGGGATGCCGAGCCGGTCGAGTGCGGCGACGTAGGGGCCGTTCTCCACCACCTCGGGGGAGTCCCAGGGGACGAGCGCGACGATGACGGCCATCGAGCCGACGTAGAAGACGGCGATCCGCCACATCGCGGTGCGCACCGCGCGCGCCACGCCGCGGACCGGGTCCTGCGACTCGGCGGCCGCGATGGTCACCGTCTCCAGGCCGCCGTAGGCGAAGACGGACGCGAGCAGGCCGATGACCAGGCCCTCGCCGCCGTTGGGCAGCAGCTCGGTGAGATGGGAGCCGCCCGGCGAGTCGGTGCCCGGCAGCACACCGGCCAGCGCCAGCACGCCCAGCACCAGGAACAGGGTGATCGCGCCGACCTTCAGCGCGGCGAACCAGAACTCGAACTCGCCGAAGTTCTTCACCGCCGCGAGGTTGGTCCCGCAGAACACCACCATGAACAGCGCCACCCACGCCCACTCGGGCGTGCCCGGCAGCCAGCCGTGGACGATCTGCGCGGCGCCGATGCCCTCAAGACCGACCGCGGTGCACAGCAGCACCCAGAACGCCCAGCCGGCGGTGAACCCGGCCCAGGGGCCGATGGCACGCTCGGCGTGCGAGGAGAAGGACCCGGAGGAGGGGTACGCGGCCGACATCTCGCCCAGCATCCGCATCACCAGCATGACCAGCAGGCCGGAGAGGGCGTAGGCGATCACGATGGAGGGGCCCGCGGCGGCGATGCCGGCGCCGGAGCCGACGAACAGTCCGGCGCCGATCACCCCGCCGAGGGCGATCATCGACAGGTGGCGCTGTTTGAGGCCGTGCGAGAGGGAGGCGCCGTCGGTTTCCGTGGGCGTCTCGACCGTGGTGAGGGGCATGGGCGCGGCTCGTCCAATGTGGGAGGAAGGCAAAAACGGCCCTAGTCTGGGCGGCCGCCCCACGGTCACGGGGCGGCCGCCCAGCATGTGGACGACGCTCAAGCGGAGGGTCACAGTCCGCTCACTGCGGGCTGCTCGTCACGTGCGGCCGGCGCCTTCACGACGCCCGCGCGGTGCGGGACGTCCGCCCCGGTCGCGCAGGGCTCCTCGCCGTCGGCGCCGAGCGGCGCGTCGCCGGTGACCGCGGTCCCCGTTGGTGGATCCCTACAGCCGTCGCCGTGCCCGTCCATGTCGGCGACACCACGTCACCTCAGTGACCCGTGTCACCTCTGACGAGGTGTCGCCCCCGCCCTTTGTCCGGAGCCCACCAAGTCCGTGATCGCGCCTTTGTCGAGCGCTGCTGGTGATCGGCGCGGGGGCGCCGGTATAGCGTCGCCGTGTTCCCACTTGCCCTCACCCCGGGGAGTCCCCATGAGCACCGCCACCGTCACCTCCGCCCGGCCCGGACAGGTCCTCGCCGACCTCGTCCCCGCCTCCCGTGTCCGGGACGCGGCCCTCGTGCTCGGCGGCGCCGCGCTCACCGGTCTCGCCGCCCAGATCGCGGTGCCCGTGCCCGGCTCCCCGGTGCCGGTGACCGGCCAGACCTTCGCGGCGCTCCTCGTCGGCACCACCCTCGGCGCCCGGCGCGGCTTCGCCTCCCTCGCGGTGTACGCGCTGGTGGGCATGGCGGGCGTGCCGTGGTTCGCGGAGGGCAAGTCCGGGACGGGCATGCCGTCGTTCGGCTACATCCTCGGCATGCTGCTGGCGTCCGTCGTCGTCGGCGCGCTCGCCCGCCGCGGCGCCGACCGCTCCGCCTGGCGCACGGCCGGCACGATGCTGCTGGGCTCGGCGGTCATCTACGCCGTCGGCGTGCCGTACCTGGCCCTGGCCACCGGGATGTCCGCCTCCGCCGCGATCGCGGCCGGCCTGACCCCGTTCCTCATCGGTGACGTGCTCAAGGCGGCGCTCGCGATGGGCCTGCTGCCGACCGCCTGGAAGCTCGTCGACAAGCGCTGACGCTTCCCTTCCACGCCGAAGGGCCCGGCGGACGCTCGCACAGCGTCCGCCGGGCCCTTCGTGGTGCGCGCGGTGCGGGTCAGCCCACCCCCACCTCGTCCCGTTCCGGGGCGGCGGCGGTCGCCCGCCGGCCGGCCAGCCGGTGCCGGACCAGGGAGATCGCCAGCGTCACGGCCGCGACCAGCATCGTCAGCAGCATCGTGGACCGGCCGTCGTGCTCGGTGTCGGTGAGCATGTAGATCAGCACGAACACGATGAAGGCGATGCTCAGCCAGGTCAGGTACGGGTACAGCCACATCCGCACCACCAGCTTCTCCGGCGCCTCCGCCTGGATGATCTTCCGCATCCGCAGCTGCGAGAAGCAGATCACCAGCCACACGAACAGCGCGACCGCGCCGGAGGAGTTGACCAGGAAGAGGAAGACGGAGTCGGGGAACTTGTAGTTGAAGAAGACCGCGACGAAGCCGAACACGACCGACACGAGGATCGCGGCGCGCGGCACGCCCCGGTGGGTGGTCCGGGCGAACGCCTTGGGCGCGTCCCCGCGCTCGCCGAGCGAGAAGGCCATGCGGGAGGCCGTGTAGAGCCCGGAGTTGAGACAGGACAGCACGGACGTCAGCACGATGAAGTTCATGATCTGGCCCGCGTGCGCGATGCCCAGCGAGTCCAGCGCGGCGACGTACGAGCCGTCCTCGGCGATGGCCTCGCTGTCCCAGGGGAGCAGGCAGACCACGACGAGGATCGAGCCGAGGTAGAAGACGCCGATCCGCCAGATGATGCTGTTGGTCGCCTTGGTGACGGCCCGCTGCGGGTCCTCCGACTCGCCGGCCGCCAGGGTGGCGATCTCGCTGCCCATGAAGGAGAACACCACGAGCAGGATGCCGGTGAGGATGGCGCCCGCGCCGTTCGGCAGGAAGCCGCCGTGGCCGGTCAGGTTGGACAGGCCCGCCTGGTCGCTGTCGACGCCGGGCAGCACACCGAAGACGGCCAGCCCGCCGACGACGATGAACGCGGCGATGGCGACGACCTTGATGCCCGCGAACCAGAACTCGAACTCGCCGTAGGAGCCGACCGAGGCCAGGTTCGTCGCGGTGAGCACCACCATCACGATGAGCGCCCAGCCCCACTGCGGGACGGCGGGTATCCACCCCTCGAGGATGGCGGCGCCCGCGGTCGCCTCCACGGCGAGCACGACGACCCAGAAGAACCAGTACAGCCAGCCGATGGTGAATCCGGCCCAGGGCCCGAGGGCCCGGTCGGCGTGCGCGGAGAAGGAACCGGAGGTCGGGTTCGCCGCGGACATCTCGCCGAGCATCCGCATCACCAGCACCACGAGCGTGCCGACGAGCGCGTACGACAGGAGGATGCCGGGACCGGCGGTGGCGATGCCGGTGCTGGATCCGACGAAGAGTCCGGCGCCGATGACACCGCCGATGGCGATCATCGACAGATGCCGGTTCTTGAGACCGGCCTGGAGTCCGGAGCCCTGGGGCGGGCCTCCGGAGCCCTCGGGGCCGTCACCGGCCTTGGTGAGGGTCGGCTGCGACGTCATGTGGGGGTCTTCCTTTGTGCCGGTTGAGCGGTACCCGTGCGAGCGGTGCACGAGCTGAACCAGTGAAACGGAGGTCCACTTCCGCAGGAACCTTTGATTTCCAATCTTTACCCGAGCTTTTCCTGAGGTCCTGTGGACTGGCTCACACTTTGGCCAGCGCCCACCCCGCGCCGCTCCCCCGGAGCGGCCGTGTCACACTCGACGCATGCGCGTGTATCTCGGCTCCGACCATGCGGGCTACGAACTGAAGAACCACCTCGTCGAGTGGCTCAAGGGGGCGGGGCACGAACCCGTCGACTGCGGCCCGCACCTCTACGACGCCCAGGACGACTACCCGCCGTTCTGCCTCCGTGCCGCGGAGCGGACCGCCGCGGACCCCGGCTCCCTCGGCATCGTGATCGGCGGCTCCGGCAACGGCGAGCAGATCGCCGCCAACAAGGTCAAGGGCGTTCGGGCCGCCCTGGCATGGAGCGAGCAGACCGCCGCGCTGGGGCGCGAGCACAACGACGCCAACGTGGTGGCCGTCGGCGCGCGCATGCACAGCCAGGAGGAGGCGACGAAGTTCGTCGAGATCTTCCTCAACACCCCGTTCTCGGGTGACGAGCGCCACATCCGCCGGATCGACATGCTCTCCGACTACGAGACCACCGGCGACCTCCCGCCGATCCCGGCGCACCACCCGCAGCAGTAACGACCCGACACGGACAGCGGAGCGAGCGAGGGGGACCGTGCCCGAGGGACACACCATCCACCGGCTGGCCGAGGACTACGCCACGGCCTTCCGGGCGGACCCCTTCCTGCGCGTCACCAGCCCCCAGGGCAAGTTCAGCGACGCCGCGGCCCTCCTCGACCGCACCCCGCTGCGCACCACCGACGCCCACGGCAAGCACCTCTTCCTGGGCTTCGGCGACCCCGGCCACCCGGAGTGGGTGCACATCCACCTCGGCCTGTTCGGCAAGGTCACCTTCGGCTCCGCCCCGGCGCCGCCGCCCACCGACACCGTGCGGCTGCGCCTGGCCGGCGGCACCGCCCACGTGGACCTGCGCGGCCCCACCACCTGCGCCCTGATCACGGAGCCGGAGAAGCGGGCGATACACGACCGGCTCGGCCCGGACCCGCTCCGGCCCGACGCCGACCCCGAGCAGGCCTGGCGCAGGATCAGCCGCAGCCGCACGACGATCGCCGCGCTCCTCATGGACCAGAAGGTCGTCGCGGGCGTCGGCAACGTCTACCGCGCCGAGGTGCTCTTCCGCCACGGCATCGACCCCTACCGGGCCGGCAAGGACCTCGGCCGCGCCGAATGGGACGCGGTCTGGGACGACTTGGTGGTCCTGATGCGCGAGGGCGTCCGGAACAACCGCATCGACACCGTCCGCCCCGAGCACACCCCCGAGGCCATGGGCCGCCCGCCGCGCGTCGACGACCACGGCGGCGAGGTGTACGTGTACCGGCGGGCGAACCTGCCCTGCCACATCTGCGGCGGCGAGATCCGCACCGCCGACCTCGCCGCCCGCAACCTCTTCTGGTGCCCCGGCTGCCAGCGGGCCTGACCTGAGCCGCAGATCAGAAGCCGTGCGGCAGCCACGGCGCCGGGTCACTGCCGAATGCCACCGACGCCTCGGCCAGCGCGCCTTCCCGCAGCTCCCGCACCCGCCCGGCCGCGGCCAGCGCGGTCAGGCTCACCCCGCCCAGATAGGCGGCGCCCAGCTCCCGCACCGTCAGGGCGAGGTCGGCCGCGTCCCGGGTCGGCTCGCAGACCGCCCCCTTGGCGTCCCCGCTCAGCCGCCAGCGCCCCGCGTTCCACGGGCAGAAGGCGTCCTCCACCTCCAGCACCACGTCCACCGGCGTCCGGTACGTGCGCGCTGCGAGCGCCGCACCCACCTCCACCGGCCGCACGTACAGCGCGTCCCGCACCGCCGGACGGCAGCGCCGCACGTCCTTCACCAGGTATTGCCAGGCGTCGTCCACCGGCCGCCCCCGCACCCGCAGCGACGACGTCAGGTCCAGGTCGAACAGGAACCGCCACAGCGCCGCGGCCGCCGCCGGGTCCAGTGCGTCCAGGGCGCTCAGCGCCACCTCGCCCTCGGGCCCGCCCGGACCCCAGGACGGCTTCACCCGGAACCGCGCGTACCCGACCGTCGCGCCGTCGCGCTCGGCGACCACGCACTGCAGCGGCGACGCCCCGCCCCGCTCGCTCTCCGGGTCCAGCACCCCCAGCCGCTCCCAGCCGGGCAGCCGCGCCGGCATCCCGGGACGCCCCGGCACCAGCTGTGCGTAGACCGCCTCGCACGCGTCCAGCACCTCGGCCGGGTCCGCGTACCGCAGTCGTACGTCATCCGTACCGTCCGGCACCGACAGACCGGCGCGCACGGTGTCGATCTCCGCGTCCAGCTGGAAGGTGGCCGCTCCGTAGCCGAACCGGCCGTAGATCGCCGGCTCCGACGCCGTCAGCACCGCCAGCGGCTCGCCCCAGGAGCGGATGTCGTCCAGCTGCCGGCGCATCATCGCGGTCAGCAGCCCGCGCCGTCGGTGGGTGGCGGCCACGCTCACCATCGTCACGCCCGCGGCCGGCACCGACGCCCCGCCGGGCACGGTCAGCCGGAAGGAGAAGGCACCCCCGGACGCCACGCACCGGTCACCGTCCCAAGCGGCCAGGAAACGGCCGAACTCGGTCAGCTCGCGCCACAGTCGGCGCTCCTCGTCGGCCTCGGGCAGCCCTCCGAAGGCCCGCAGCAGGTTCCCGTACGCGCTGTCCCACTCGTCCGGCTGGAGGCTGCGCAGTTCGGGCGCCGGGCCCGTGTGATCGTCGACCATGGCGCCATGCCTACCAGGGCCGCGGAATCGGGGCGAGGCAATTTCCGCCGCCCGGGCCCCGGAACGGCCCTGGGTGAAGTTCACTGTGAGTCCGGCCCCCGTGAGGGGGGACAACCTGGACCTCCCGTGCCAAGCGGCCGGTTGGATGGATAGGGTCCCGAACTGATGGCAGCAGGACGAGAGCGGCGCGCGGCGGCCGAGACGTTCACGGCCCGGTTGAAGAAGCAGTGGCACCGGGCCCGCGTCGGCATGCGCCGGGCCGCCGTCGACTACTTCCGCGGCGACGGCTCGGACTGGATCGCGCTCGCCGGGCTGCTCCTCACCGTCCCGCTGATCGCCGCGGGCACCCTCGCCAACTCCGTGTGGTGCTCGCCCTCCGCCCTGTGCATCCCGATCGTCGCGGGCGGTCTGCTGCTGCGCCCGGCCAGCCTGCTCGGGCTCTACGCGGCGGCGGCCACCGCGCTGATCGTGGAGGCCGTGCAACTCGGCCCCTACACCGAAGGTGTGGCGCGGGTCACACCCGGCGTGGTTCTGGTCGTCGCGGCCTGCGGCTTCTTCGGGCTGCTCGTCGCCCAGTTCCGCAGCAGGGTCGGCGTGCCCTGGCGGCGCGGCGGCACCATGCTGTTCGACCTGCGAGAGCGCATCCGGGTGCAGAGCAAGCTGCCCAAGCTGCCGACAGGCTGGCACCGGGAGATGGCGCTCCGTCCCGCGGGCGGCCAGTCCTTCTCCGGCGACTTCGTGGTCGCGGCCCGCACCAACGGGGGACGCACGCTGGAGGTCGTCCTCACCGACGTCTCCGGCAAGGGCATGGACGCCGGCTCGCGCGCCCTGCTGCTGTCGGGCGCCTTCGGCGGCCTGCTCGGCAGTCTGCCCCCGCACGACTTCCTGCCCGCCGCCAACGGCTATCTGCTCCGCCAGGACTGGGACGAGGGCTTCGCCACGTCCATCCACCTGGTCCTCGACCTGGACTCCGGCGACTACGAGCTCTACTCCGCCGGACATCCGCCGGGTCTCCAGCTCAGCGCGGGCAGCGGCCGCTGGGAGGAGAAGGCCGCCGACGGACCTCTGCTCGGCGTGTACGACGGCGCCCAGTTCGACCCGGTGAAGGGCTCGCTGCGCCCCGGCGACGTGCTGATGCTGTTCACCGACGGCCTGGTGGAGACCTCGGACCGGGACATGGTCGAGGGCATCGACCGCCTCACCGGCGAGGCCGACCGCTATGTCGCGGGCGGCTTCCACGGCGCCGCCTGGCACCTCATCGAGGCCGTCGCCAAGGACGTCAACGACGACCGGGCGCTGCTGCTGATCTGCCGCGAGGGCCCCACCGCCGCCGCGGCACGCTGAGCGGCTCCGGGCACACTGGTCGTGTGAACCGGACACCGATCATGGACCTCGCCGAGGTCGAGGCCACCGCCCGCGCCGCGCACACCGGCCAGACCGACAAGGCGGGCCGCCCCTACGCCGAGCACCTGCACGCGGTCGCCGAGGGCGTACGGCTCCGGGGCGGCGACGACGAGCAGATCGCGGCGGCCTGGCTGCACGACGCCGTGGAGGACGACAGGCTCAGCCACGCGTGGCTCGAGGAGGCGGCGCTCACCCGGCGCACCAAGGACATCGTGCTCGCCGTGACCAAGCGGTCCGGCGAGCCGCCCGAGGAGTACGCGGCCCGCATCCTGGCCACACCGGGCGCGCCGCTGGTGAAGGAGGCGGACCTGGCGCACAACGCCGACCCGGCCCGCCTCGCCGTCCTCGACGACGCCACCCGCACCCGGCTGACCGCCAAGTACGCGCGGATGCGCGCCCTCCTGGGTCTGGACGCGGGGACCTAGACGGAGACCTTCTCGCCCGGCGCCCGCACCTCGACGGGCCTGGGCTGCTCACGGACCCGGGCCGCCTCGCCCGCGTCCCGGCGGAACGCCCACTCCATGCGCGGCTCCACCACGCAGCGCAGCGCCCGCTGCACCGGCCGGGTGCACAGCAGCGTCACGGCGGCGGCCGCGAAGACGGTGAGTCCCAGCACGCCGAGCGGCTCGTGCAGCGCGGGCTGGTCGTAGAAGTCGGTGTAGTTGCCCGCGCGCACCAGGAAGGCGTGCAGCAGGTAGCCGTAGATGGTGCCCGCGCCGAGGGAGGTGAACCACATGCGGCGGCGCGGCACCCAGGCGAGGAAGCAGACGGTCATCACCAGCGAGCAGCCGAGCGTGGCCCACACCACGAGCGGGCCGGCCCACCAGGCGGTGTCCAACTCCTGGGCGGCATCGCTGTGGTACAGCCAGCCCAGCCGCATGTACGGCATCGTCGCCCAGGCCGTGACCGCCGCCGCGACGAACACCGGCACGGACGCCAGGCGCACCGAGCGGCGCTTGACCATCCGGAAGTGTTCGGGGCGCAGGGTCAGACCCAGCACGAAGAAGGGGAGGAACTGCAGCACCCGCTGGAGCTCCAGGTCGTCGCCGATCTGCGGGGACACCGAGCCGAGCGCGGCGAGGACCAGGGACACCGGCAGCGGGTGCCTGATCGTCCTCCACACCGGCGTGGTGATCCGCCACACGAACAGCGCGCACAGGAACCACAGGTGGTACGTGGGGTCCAGCAGCGTGATGCCGTGCTCCGGCTCGTCGTTGCCGTAGCGCTGGAAGAGGGAGTACGCGGTCTCGAAGACCACGTAGGGGACGACGACTCCGGTGATCAGGCGCTGGACGTGCTTGGGGCGCAGGTCGAAGCTGCGGGAGAAATAGCCGGAGATGAGGATGAACGCCGGCATGTGGAAGGTGTAGACGACCCGGTAGGCCGTCTCGACCGCCCCGTCGTCCAGGAGCTGCCCCCAGGCGTGACCGACGGCCACCAGCACGATCGCCAGGTACTTGGCGTTGTCGAAGAAGGCGTCGCGCTGTCTGCCTCCCGGGGCGGGCCGGGAGCCCTCCGGGGTCCTGGTGCGCGGGGCCGGCACTCCGTCGGCCGGCGTCTGCACCGGAGGGAGCGGCGTCCTGCTGTTGCCGTACGGTCGCTGCGAGTTCGTCACTGGCCCTCCCGGCGGTGGAACGGGGAGGCGATCGGGGAGCTCGCTGCGCTTGCGGGGGACGAGGCAGCGTGGAACATCTCAGGCACCCTAGCGTCGTCTTCGGGAATCCGTAAAACGCCCGACGTCATTCCTGGTTATCGCGTTCGAGTACCCCGGATTCGGCAATGCGCGCATACCGTGGGCGTGATGGGCAACACAAGCGAAGAGCTGCCGTGTTGTCGCTCCCGCACGCCGTTCTTGTCAGGATTGTTCGTGATCAGTCCGGTCATGGCGGCGGGTGGCGACTCAGGTTGAGACTCAGGTGACATGTCCCCCTGCCCGGGAAACGGGGGTTATTCGAATTACCTGCGAACACCATGTGAGGGTGCGGAGAAGGCGGTGTTCGCAAGTCCCGCGTAAGCGCCCTTGAAGTCGCCCAATTCGCCGGGCGGGTGTTCTCTCGAATTACCGTACGACAAACAGGTGTTGCCTCTTGGCGGCCGGTGCGGCGGTGACGGTGGCGGGACCAGGGGACGGACGATGTGTCAGCCGCCGGTTAGGGCGGCCTTGTTGGTGGCACGATGGTTCTGGCGGGGTGCGCGGGGATGCGTCGCCCGGGCCGGCGAAGCCGAACCGACCAAGGGTGTGATCAGTTGTGGCCGTTTCACTGTCAGTGGTGCTGCTGTTGGCGATCATCCTGGTGGTGCTGCTGAGAGGTGGCTCCATCAAGGCCGGGCCGGCGATCGTCGCCGTCCTCTTCGGCTTCTTCCTCGCCTCGACGGGCATGGCCGACGACATCCAGCGCTTCCTGGACTCGATAGCCGACATGATCAACTCCATCAGCTTCTGACCCCGCCCCACGGCAGAGGTCCCCCCGCCGACGCGCCTCAGGGCCGGCCCTGGCACCCCGGACCGGCCCTGAGGCGTGCCAGGGAGGCGCGCCGCCGAGGTCCGCCCGGTGCCCGTCCTGGCGTGATCCTGGGGGACGCCGCGCGGCAGGTATGCGGTCCCGCCCGGCGGTACGGGGCCGCCTGAGGCCCCCGGCCCGGAGGTACGACGAAGGCCCAGGAGGCGGGTACACACCCTCTCACCTGGGCCTTCGGCCGTTCAGAGCGGGCGACGGGAATCGAACCCGCGTAGCCAGTTTGGAAGACTGGGGCTCTACCATTGAGCTACGCCCGCACGGTGCGCGCCGCGCGTCCGTGACCGCGGCACTGACAGGCATCGTAGCGGGTCGTGCGTCCTTGTCGCACACCCCGTGTCCGGCAGGCCGCCGTGCGGACACGGCGCCGGTAAAGGCGGCGGACCTTTCGCCCGCGTGCATGTACCCTACGGATCGCACCAGACGGGGTGTGGCGCAGCTTGGTAGCGCGTCCGCTTTGGGAGCGGAAGGCCGTGGGTTCAAATCCCGCCACCCCGACCAGCCACCTGCTCACCATCGGTGATCGCCTTTTGGGTGCCGCAGCCGCTGCCGTTACTATGCAAGCTGCACGCCCGTGTGTCTCTGAAAGTCCTCCGGGCGGCGAATCGGCCGGACCGCTCTGGTCCCGGCAGAACCCGAGAAGTCAGCCACAAGGAGACCGAACCGTGAAGAGCGCCGTGGAGACCCTGAACCCGACCCGGGTTCGGCTCACTGTCGAGGTGCCCTTCGAGGAGCTCAAGGACAGCCTCGACGCGGCGTACAAGAAGATCAACCAGCAGGTCACGGTGAAGGGCTTCCGCAAGGGCAAGGTCCCGGCCCGGGTCATCGACCAGCGCTTCGGCCGCGGTGCGGTGCTGGAGGAGGCGGTCAACGACGCCCTCCCGAAGTTCTACACCGACGCCGTGAACGAGGCGGAGCTGAGCCCCCTGGGCCAGCCCGAGGTCGACATCACGGAGCTGAAGGACGGCGAGACGCTGAACTTCACCGCCGAGGTCGACATCCGCCCGGCCATCGAGATCCCGGACTACTCCGGCATCGAGGTCGAGGTCGACGCCGTCGAGGTCACCGACGAGGACGTGGAGAAGTCGGTGGAGCAGCTCCGTGAGCGCTTCGCCTCCACGACCCCGGTCGAGCGGGCGGCCGAGGACGGCGACGTGGTCACCATCGACCTCGAGGCCAAGGTCGACGGAGAGGTCCTCGAGGACGGCGTCGCCGACGGCGTCTCCTACACGATCGGCTCCGGTGAGCTGCTGGACGGTATCGACGACGCCGTGAAGGGCCTGGAGGCCGGTGGCGAGGCCACCTTCACCTCCGAGCTGAAGGGCGGCTCGGCGGCCGGCAAGGAGGCCGAGGTCACCGTCAAGGTCACCCAGGTCGCCAAGCGTGAGCTGCCCGAGCTGGACGACGACTTCGCCCAGCTCGCCTCCGAGTTCGACACCCTCGAGGAGCTCAAGGCGGACAGCCGCAAGCGCCTCGAGAACATGAAGCAGTACGACCAGGCCACGCAGGCCCAGGAGCGCGTCCTGGACAAGCTGCTCGAGCTGGTCGAGGTGCCCGTCCCCGAGAAGCTGCTCGAGGACGAGATCAACACCCGCAAGCACAACCTCGAGCACCACCAGCTGGGCCAGATGGGCCTGGACCTCGCGAAGTACCTGGAGATCCAGGGCAAGACCGAGGAGGAGTTCGAGAACGAGACCCGCGAAGCCGCGGTCAAGGGCATCAAGACCCAGTTCGTCCTCGACGAGCTCGTGAAGCAGGAGAAGCTCAACGTCAACCAGGAGGAGCTCACCGAGCACCTCATGCGGCGTGCGGCCTCCTCCGGCATGTCCCCCGACCAGTTCGCCCAGGCCGTCGTCGAGCAGGGCCAGGTCCCGCTGCTCGTCGGCGAGGTCGCCCGCGGCAAGGCGCTGGCCGTCGTGGTCGAGAAGGCCACCGTCAAGGACACCAACGGCGAGACCGTCGACCTCGAGGACGACGAGGACGAGGCCGCCGAGGCCGAGACCTCCGAGGCCGCGGCCGACGAGAAGGCCGACGAGAAGGCCGAGGAGAAGACCGAGGGCTGAGCCCCGGCACGGTGATCGACCGCGAAGGCCCCGGGGCGAACCCCGGGGCCTTCGCGTCACCAGGAGACCGGACGCCCTCAGGAGCGCGGGGAACCGCGCGACCGACCCCCGCGCACCGTCGGGCGGACACGACGCGCACGCCCACGGGCGACCGGGCCACGGCCCCGCCGACTACGCCCCCGGCGAACACTCCCATCTCCGGGATTCCCCGAAGGGACCCGCGCGTTAGGGTCCATGAATACCAGGGCAGTGGAGTCTCCGATACGGCTCCCGCCCCGCAGGGAACACGTGAGACGGCCCGGCGCCGTCGTAAGACGAGCAGGTGGATACGTGACGAATCTGATGCCTTCAGCCGCCGGCGAGCCTTCCATCGGTGGTGGCCTCGGCGACCAGGTCTACAACCGGCTGCTCGGCGAGCGGATCATCTTCCTCGGCCAGCCGGTCGACGACGACATCGCGAACAAGATCACCGCACAGCTGCTGCTCCTTGCCTCGGACCCCGACAAGGACATCTACCTCTACATCAACAGCCCCGGCGGTTCGATCACGGCCGGCATGGCGATCTACGACACCATGCAGTACATCAAGAACGACGTGGTGACGATCGCCATGGGTCTCGCGGCGTCCATGGGGCAGTTCCTGCTCAGCGCGGGCACGCCCGGCAAGCGCTTCGCGCTGCCCAACGCCGAGATCCTGATCCACCAGCCCTCCGCAGGCCTCGCCGGCTCCGCCTCGGACATCAAGATCCACGCCGAGCGGCTGCTGCACACCAAGCGGCGCATGGCCGAGCTCACCGCCCAGCACACGGGCCAGACGGTCGAGCAGATCACCCGTGACTCGGACCGTGACCGCTGGTTCGACGCCTTCGAGGCCAAGGAGTACGGCCTCATCGACGACGTGATCGCCACGGCCGCCGGCATGCCGGGCGGCGGCGGCACCGGGGCCTGAGAGGTGCTGCGAGGCTCCACGAGCCCCGTAGGACCCCGCCCGGGCCCGTGACAGAGCCCGGGGCCCCAGCAGCCCCAGCCGACCGCCTCAGCCCCTTTCAGGAGACACCGTGAACGCATTCCCCGGCAGCGGGATCTACGACCGTATGCAGGCCGTGCAGGACATGTCCGGCTCGCAGGGCCGCTACACCGGTCCGCAGGCCGAGTCCCGTTACGTCATTCCGCGCTTCGTCGAGCGCACCTCCCAGGGCATCCGCGAGTACGACCCGTACGCGAAGCTCTTCGAGGAGCGTGTGATCTTCCTCGGCGTGCAGATCGACGACGCCTCCGCCAACGACGTCATGGCGCAGCTGCTGTGCCTGGAGTCGATGGACCCCGACCGGGACATCTCGGTCTACATCAACAGCCCCGGCGGCTCCTTCACCGCGCTCACCGCGATCTACGACACGATGCAGTACGTGAAGCCGGACATCCAGACCGTGTGCATGGGCCAGGCGGCCTCCGCCGCCGCCGTCCTGCTCGCCGCCGGCACGCCCGGCAAGCGCATGGCGCTGCCGAACGCCCGGGTGCTGATCCACCAGCCGTACAGCGAGACCGGCCGCGGTCAGGTCTCCGACCTGGAGATCGCCGCCAACGAGATCCTCCGCATGCGCACGCAACTGGAGGACATGCTGGCCAAGCACTCCACCCGTCCGATCGAGAAGATCCGCGAGGACATCGAGCGCGACAAGATCCTCACGGCCGAGGACGCGCTGGAGTACGGCCTGATCGACCAGATCATCACCACCCGGAAGATGGACAACTCCAGCCTGCGCTGAGGCACGGCTGGGGTGTAACGTCTGCCGCCCCTTGGCACGGTTTGGCACGGTCCACGTCAAAGTGAACCGTGCCAAGGGGGGCCCGAACGGGGGGCCAGGCAAGGTACCGTCGGACATAAGGCAGCACCAGGAGCCGCCGGACACGGACGTCCGGTCGTCTCCCAGGCGAAGGGGAAGCACACCGTGGCACGCATCGGTGACGGCGGCGATCTGCTCAAGTGCTCGTTCTGCGGCAAGAGCCAGAAGCAGGTCAAGAAGCTCATCGCAGGGCCCGGTGTGTACATCTGCGACGAGTGCATCGACCTCTGCAACGAGATCATCGAGGAGGAGCTCGCCGAGACCAGCGAGGTCCGGTGGGAGGAGCTCCCCAAGCCCCGCGAGATCTACGAGTTCCTCGAGGGGTACGTGGTGGGCCAGGAGGCGGCCAAGAAGGCCCTCTCCGTGGCGGTCTACAACCACTACAAGCGCGTCCAGGCCGGGGAGAACGGCGGCGCCCAGGGCCGTGACGACGCCATCGAGCTGGCGAAGTCCAACATCCTGCTGCTGGGCCCCACGGGCTCCGGCAAGACCCTGTTGGCGCAGACCCTCGCCCGCATGCTGAACGTCCCGTTCGCGATCGCCGACGCCACGGCGCTCACCGAGGCCGGCTACGTCGGCGAGGACGTCGAGAACATCCTGCTCAAGCTGATCCAGGCGGCCGACTACGACGTCAAGAAGGCCGAGACCGGGATCATCTACATCGACGAGATCGACAAGGTCGCCCGGAAGAGCGAAAACCCGTCGATCACGCGGGACGTGAGCGGCGAGGGCGTGCAGCAGGCGCTGCTGAAGATCCTCGAGGGCACCACCGCCTCGGTGCCGCCGCAGGGCGGGCGCAAGCACCCGCACCAGGAGTTCATCCAGATCGACACGACGAACGTGCTGTTCATCGTGGGCGGCGCCTTCGCCGGTCTTGAGAAGATCATCGAGGGCCGGGCGGGCGCCAAGGGCATCGGCTTCGGCGCGACGATCCGCTCCAAGCGGGAGATGGAGTCCAAGGACCAGTTCGAGGAGGTCATGCCGGAGGACCTGGTCAAGTTCGGCATGATCCCCGAGTTCATCGGCCGGCTCCCCGTCATCACCAGCGTGCACAACCTCGACCGCGAGGCTCTGCTGCAGATCCTCGTCGAGCCGCGCAACGCGCTGGTGAAGCAGTACCAAAGGCTGTTCGAACTCGACGGTGTGGAGCTGGACTTCGAGCGTGAGGCGCTGGAGGCCATCGCCGACCAGGCGATCCTGCGCCAGACCGGCGCCCGCGGCCTGCGCGCCATCATGGAGGAGGTCCTCCAGGGCGTGATGTACGAGGTGCCGTCCCGCAAGGACGTGGCCCGCGTGGTCATCACCGCGGACGTGGTGCTCTCCAACGTCAACCCGACGCTCATCCCGCGCGACTCGCGCGGCCGCGGCTCGGGCGAGCAGAAGACGGCATAACCCCCTGGCACACGGAAAGGGCGTCCGGCGCACTGCGCCGGACGCCCTTTCCGTGTGGTGAGGTTCTACTACTTGGCGACCCGCACGTCCTTGCGCACGTCGGCGGCCATGCCCGCGGACTCGTCGAGCGAGTACGTCTTGCCGGTGGCGGTCGGCTCGACCACGGCGAGCGTGCTGTAGTCGGCCCACACGCACATGAAGGTCGTCTGCTCCTTGTTGGTGACCGGGTGCGTGGTCTCGGCCTCCTGGCACTTCATCACGGCGCCGTCCAGCCCGTCGGGTGACACCGACGTGGGCTCGCCGACCAGCTTGACCTTCTTGTCGTCGGTGTTCTTGTGCATCTGCGTGAACATCACGTCGAGGGCCTTCTCCGGGTCCTCGACCTTGCCGTAGACGCCGAAGTAGGTGATGTTCTCCGCGGTCTGCAGCTTCGCCAGGTCGGCCGGGTCCTCGGGGTCCAGCTTCGTGAGGTCGGTGGTGGAGTAGACGGCGCCCACCGAGGTGGCGTCGCTCACCCCGGCCTTCGCCAGATCCTTCTCGTCGCTGGAGCTGGCCGACTCCTCCTGCGCCGGGCCCTGACGGTCGTACGTGTCCGAGAGGACCGACGCGGGCGCGGTCAGCTTGTGCGGGCCGTCGTCCTCCAGGCCGCCGGCGCCTCCGCCGCCGATCAGGAAGTAGGCGCCCACGCCGATGGCCGCGACCACCGCGACCGCGCCGACGATGATCCCGGCCTTCTTGCCGCCGCCACCGCCGGAGGCGGGGGGCTGGGGCGGCATGCCGTACTGCGGCTGCTGGCCGTAGGGCGGCTGCTGCGGCGGGACGCCAGGGTGGCCGGGCTGCTGCGGGTAGCCGTAGCCGGGCTGGCCGGGCGGGGGTGTCTGCTGGGGGTACCCGTAGCCGGGCTGCGGCTGGGGCGGGGTCTGCGGCTGCTGGCCGTACGGTCCCGGCTGCTGGCCGTACGGGCCGGGCTGCTGGGGCTGGCCGCCGTACGGGCCCGGCTGGTTGAAGCTCATGACTGGGTTCCCCCTCGTGTTCGCTGCTGCGGTGCCGTCAGACCTTGACGCGGATCTGCTCGCGGAGCTTGGTGGTGAGGTCGACCGCCGTGTCCTTGCCGACCCCCGTGCCGGCGTTGTCGCCGGGCGAGACCATGCCGACCGTGCTGCGGTCGGCCCAGGCGCAGAACCAGTCCGTCGACTCCTTCTTGGTGAGCGCGTTGGTGCTCTTCGTCGACTGGCACTTGGCCACGGTACCGGCGATCTCGACCTCCTCGGGCTCGCCGACGAGCTCCGCGTTCTCCATGCCCCCGGTGTTCTGCTCCGAGCTCTTCTCCACCTGCTCCTGGATGTTGGCGAAGAACTTGTCCAGCGTCTTCTGCGGGTCGGCGATCTCGCCGTAACCGCCCACCATGGTGATGCCCTTGGCGGTCAGCAGTTCCGACTGGTCGGGGAAGTCGTCCGCGGTGCTGGGGTCGGCCGGGTCGTAGTCCCCGAAGTCGGCGGTGGACCACTGGCCGAGGATGGCGGTGCCGTTCTCGACCCCGCTCTTCTCCATGTCCTTCGCGGTCTCCGAGCCGCTCTCCTCCGAGCCGTCGCCGAACCGCTGGTACTCGCCCAGCACGGTCTTCGGCACGGTCAGCTTGTGCGGGCCGTCGTCCGTCAGGCCGGCCGCGGTGCTGCCGCCGTCGCCGCCCATGAGGAGGTACGCGCCGACGCCGATGGCCGTGACGACCGCGACGGCGCCGACGACGATCGCGGCCACCTTGCCGCCGCCACCGCCGCCGGAGGCCGGGGGCTGCGGCGGCACGCCGTACTGGGGCTGTCCGTACGGGGGCTGCTGTGCGTACTGCGGCTGCCCGTACGGGGGCTGCTGCGGAGGCACCCCGGGCTGCGGCTGCGGGTAGCCGTAGCCGGGCTGGGCCGGCGGGGGCGCCTGCTGGGGGTAGCCGTAGCCGGGATGCGGGGTCTGCGGCTGCCCGCCGTACGGTCCCTGCTGTCCGTACGGGCCAGGCTGCTGCGGCTGCCCGCCGTACGGCCCCGGCTGGTGGTGACTCATGACTCGGTTCCCCTCGAGACGCTCAACTTCTGCTGACATCCTGGCTCAGAGTCAACGACTCCAGACCGGTGGGGGTCGCACCGTTACAAACGAAACGCGTTTCGGGACACCGCCGTGACGCCTCTAAACTGGGCGCGTGACCGACAACGCTCAGCAGCAGCCACCAGCGCCCACGACCGAACTGCCGACCCAGTACGCGCCGGCCGACGTAGAGGGGCCGCTGTACGAGCGCTGGGTGGAGCGGGGTTACTTCGAGGCGGACGCGAAGAGCGACAAGCCTCCATACACCATCGTCATCCCTCCGCCGAACGTCACCGGCAGCCTCCACCTGGGCCATGCCTTCGAGCACACGCTGATCGACGCCCTGACCCGCCGCAAGCGCATGCAGGGGTACGAGACGCTGTGGCAGCCCGGCATGGACCACGCCGGCATCGCCACGCAGAACGTGGTCGAGCGGGAGCTCGCCAAGGAGGGCAAGTCCCGCCACGACCTGGGACGCGAGGCGTTCGTCGAGCGGGTCTGGAAGTGGAAGGCGGAGTCCGGCGGCCAGATCGGCGGCCAGATGCGCCGCCTCGGTGACGGCGTCGCCTGGACGCGTGAGCGCTTCACCATGGACGAGGGCCTGTCCAAGGCCGTCCAGACGATCTTCAAGCGGCTCTACGACGACGAGCTGATCTACCGCGCCGAGCGCATCATCAACTGGTGCCCGCGCTGTCTGACCGCGATCTCCGACATCGAGGTCAACTACCAGGACGACGACGGCGAGCTCGTCTCCATGAAGTACGGAGACGGTGACGAGACCATCGTCGTCGCCACGACCCGCGCGGAGACGATGCTCGGCGACACCGCCGTCGCCGTCCACCCCGGGGACGAGCGCTACAAGCACCTCATCGGCAAGCTCGTCAAGCTGCCGCTGACCGACCGCTCCATCCCGGTCGTCGCCGACGAGCACGTCGACCCCGAGTTCGGCACCGGCGCCGTCAAGGTGACCCCGGCCCACGACCCGAACGACTTCGAGATCGGCCAGCGCCACGACCTGCCGTCCATCGCCGTGATGGACGAGCACGCCGTCATCACCGCGCACGGCCCCTTCCAGGGCCTGGACCGCCTCGAGGCGCGCTCCGCCATCGTCGCCGCGCTGCGCGCCGAGGGCCGGATCGTCGCCGAGAAGCGCCCCTACGTCCACTCCGTCGGCCACTGCTCGCGGTGCGGCACCACCATCGAGCCGCGGCTGTCCATGCAGTGGTGGGTCAAGGTCGGCCCGCTCGCCAAGGCCGCCGGTGACGCGGTCCGCGACGGCCGCGTCACGATCCACCCGCAGGAGATGGAGAAGCGCTACTTCGACTGGGTCGACAACCTCCACGACTGGTGCATCTCCCGGCAGTTGTGGTGGGGCCACCGCATCCCCGTCTGGTACGGGCCGGACGGCGAGGTCGTCTGCGTCGGACCCGACGAGGAGCCGCCGAGCGGTGAGGGCTGGCGCCAGGACTCCGACGTCCTCGACACCTGGTTCTCCTCCGGCCTGTGGCCGTTCTCCACGCTGGGCTGGCCCGAGCAGACCGAGTCGCTCGCGAAGTTCTACCCGAACTCCGTCCTGCTCACCGGCTACGACATCCTCTTCTTCTGGGTCGCCCGGATGATGATGTTCGGCCTCTACGCGATGGACGGCACCCCGCCGTTCCACACCATCGCCCTGCACGGCATGGTCCGTGACCAGAACGGCAAGAAGATGTCCAAGTCCTTCGGGAACGTGGTCAACCCGCTGGACTGGATGGACAAGTACGGCTCCGACGCGCTCCGCTTCACCCTGGCGCGCGGCGCCAACCCGGGCGTCGACGTCCCGATCGGCGAGGACTGGGTCCAGGGCTCGCGCAACTTCGCCAACAAGATCTGGAACGCCACGCGCTTCGCGCTGATGAACGGCGCCACGGTCGAGGGCCCGCTGCCGGACGCGTCGAAGATGTCGCCCACCGACCGCTGGATCCTGTCCCGGCTGAACTCCGTCGTCTCCGAGGTCGACGCGTACTACGACGACTACCAGTTCGCGAAGCTGTCGGACGCGCTGTTCCACTTCGCCTGGGACGAGGTCTTCGACTGGTACGTCGAGCTGTCCAAGACGACCTTCCAGGCCGGCGGCGAGGCGGCCGAGGTCAGCAAGCGGGTCCTCGGCGAGGTCCTCGACGTCACGCTGCGGCTGCTGCACCCGGTGGTCCCGTTCGTCACCGAGACCCTGTGGACGACGCTGACCGGCGGTGAGTCCGTCGTCATCGCCGACTGGCCGTCCGACAGCGGCTTCCGCGACGAGGCCGCCGAGCGGGAGATCGGGACGCTCCAGTCGGTGATCACCGAGGTCCGCCGGTTCCGCGCCGACCAGGGCCTCCAGCCCGGCCAGCGGGTCCCGGCCCGGCTCGCGCTGGACGGCACCGCCCTCGCCGCGCACGAGCCGGCCATCCGCCAGCTGCTGCGCCTCCAGCCCGAGGGCGACTCCTTCACGGCGACCGCGACCCTGCCCGTCGCCGGTGTCGAGGTCGCGCTGGACCTGTCCGGCGTGATCGACGTCGCCGCCGAGCGCAAGCGGCTCGCCAAGGACCTCGCCGCCGCCGAGAAGGAGAAGGCCCAGGCGACGGCGAAGCTCGGCAACGAGGCGTTCCTGGCGAAGGCCCCGGACCACGTGGTCGACAAGATCCGCACGCGGCTCGCCAAGGCGGAGGAGGACATCGTCCGCGTCCGCACGCAGCTCGAGCGGCTGCCCCAGGCCTGACCGCAGGCTCGCGGTGCGAACGGCCCCCGACCGGTACGTCCCGGCCGGGGGCCGTTCACGTCGTGGTGGGGGCCCCGTAACCCGGGAGAGGGAACCTGCGGAACCGCCCGCCGCAGGATCCCGCCGCCAGGAGCGCCCCGCCGATGTCCTCTCCCGCGTCCCCCGCCGCCGTGCCGTCCGCCGCACAGGACACGCCGGACCGCACCCCCGGCCGGGAGCGGCGCCACGACGTCGACCTGCTGCGCGTGCTGTGCACCGCCGCCGTGGTCCTGGTGCACGCCTCCGCCGCGTTCATCGACGCGGGCCACCGCACCACCGGGATCCTCGGCGACACGGCCGGGCGGTTCGCGGTGCCGGTGTTCTTCGCCATGGCCGGCTGGGCCGCGCTGTCCGGCGCTCCCGTGGACGACGAGACCCGCCTGCTGTCCCGGCTCGGCCGGATCCTGCGCCCGATGGCCGTGTGGACCGCCCTCTACCTGCTGTGCGCGTACGTCACCGGCGCATCCGGCGCCGGCACGGGCGAGGAGGCGGCGCGGGCGCTCTTCGGCTCCGTCGAGGCGGCCTTCCACCTCTGGTACCTGTACGCCTACGTCCCGCTGCTCCTGCTGCTCGGCGTCCTGGTGCTGGTGGTGCGGCGGCGCGCCGTGCCCCGCAGGTCCCTGGCGCTGCTCGTCGCCCTCGCGGTCGCGCCCGCGCTCGCCGGGGACGTGCGGGAGATCACCGGCTGGGCCCCGCCCGACTGGGGCTGGTCGGTGCCGCTGTCCACGGTGGTGTACGCGGTGGCGGGCGCCGCCCTGCTCGCCGCCCCGCGCCTCGGACCGAGGGCGCTGTGGGCCGCGGGCGCGGCCGTCGCCTTCGCCGCCCTCGCCGTGTACCAGCTCACGGTGCGCCACCCCGCCGCGTACGGGGGCGTGGCCGTGGCCGCCCTGACCTTCGCGGTGATCGGCACGGTGGCCGGCGTGCGGGTGCCGGAGCGGGTGCGGCCGCTGGTGGCGCGGCTGTCGGACGCGTCGTTCGGGACGTACCTGGTGCATCTGCTGTGGGTGCGGCTGCTGGTGGCGCCGGTCGCCGGGCGGCTGCCGGACGGGCCCTGGGCGCCGGCCGCGCTGGCCGTGACCGCGCTGGCGGCGGCCGCGCTGTCCTTCGCCGTGAGCCTGCTGTGGGGGCGGCCGGGCTGGCGGAAGTGGCTCGGCTGACGCCGCGCCGGGGTGTGCGGGGGACCACCCGCGCCGCTCCGTAGACTGGGGACCGTGAGCGAGCGCCCAGATTCAGCAGGTCCCGACCCGGACGACACCTTCGACGAGTTCGCGGAGCTCGTGGAGGAGGAGACCCGCCGCGACCCCGACCTGGCGGTGATCGAGGCCGGCAGCCGTACGCTGCGCACCCAGGGCGGCCCGCCGCAGGCGGACGTCCCGGCGCGCCCCGCCGACCCCGAGGTCGACAAGGCCCTGCGCGAGGTGGAGGCGGAGCTCGCCACCCGCTGGGGCGAGACCAAGCTCGAGCCGTCGGTGGACCGCATCGCCGCCCTGATGGACGTCCTGGGCGAGCCGCAGCGCTCGTACCCCTCGATCCACATCACGGGCACCAACGGCAAGACCTCCACCGCCCGCATGATCGAGGCGCTCCTCGGCGCCTTCGACCTGCGCACCGGCCGCTACACCTCCCCGCACGTCCAGTCGGTCACCGAGCGGATCAGCCTGGACGGGGCTCCCGTCTCCGCCGAGCGGTTCATCGAGACGTACCAGGACGTCAAGCCGTACGTGGAGATGGTCGACTCCGCACAGGAGTACCGGCTGTCCTTCTTCGAGGTGCTGACCGGCATGGCGTACGCCGCCTTCGCCGACGCGCCCGTGGACGTGGCCGTCGTCGAGGTCGGCATGGGCGGCACCTGGGACGCGACGAACGTCATCGACGCAGGGGTCGCCGTGGTGACGCCGATCGACCTGGACCACACCGACCGGCTGGGCACCACGCCCGCCGAGATCGCCACCGAGAAGGCCGGCATCGTCAAGCAGGACGCGACGGTGATCATGGCGCAGCAGCCGGTGGACGCGGCGCAGGTGCTGCTGAAGAAGGCCGTCGAGGTGGGCGCCACCGTGGCCCGCGAGGGCCTGGAGTTCGGCGTCCTGGACCGGCAGGTCGCCGTCGGCGGCCAGCTGATGACGCTGCGCGGGCTGGGCGGCGAGTACACCGAGGTGTACCTGCCGCTGCACGGCGCGCACCAGGCGCACAACGCGGCGGTGGCCCTCGCGGCCGTCGAGGCGTTCTTCGGCGTCGGTTCCCGGCACGCCCGGCCGCTCGACATCGACACCGTGCGCAAGGCGTTCGCCTCCGTCGCCTCGCCGGGCCGCATGGAGGTCGTCCGCAGGTCGCCGACCGTCGTCCTGGACGCCGCCCACAACCCGGCCGGCGCCCGGGCGGCGGCCGACACGATCGGGGAGGCCTTCCAGTTCAGCAACCTCATCGGCGTGGTCGGTGCGAGCGCCGACAAGAACGTGCGCGAGCTGCTGGAGGCGTTCGAGCCGGTCTTCGCCGAGGTCGTCGTCACCCAGAACTCCAGCCACCGCGCGATGGACGCCGACGCGCTCGCCGCGATCGCCGTGGAGGTGTTCGGGGAGGAGCGCGTGCAGGTCGAGCCGCGGCTGCCCGACGCCCTGGAGGCCGCGATCACGCTGGCCGAGGAGGAGGGCGAGTTCGCGGGCGGCGGCGTTCTCGTCACCGGTTCCGTCATCACGGTCGGCGAGGCCCGGCTGCTCCTGGGGAAGGGCTGACACCCCGTGCGTACGCTCTGTTCTTCGACGCTGATCGGCGAGTTCTTCGTGATCGGGTTCGCCGGTCTCGTCGCCATGAAGCAGCCCGACCTGTCCACCGGCACGGTGTGGACGGTCTGCGGCATCGCCATGTTCCTGTCGGTCGCCCTGTGCGGGATGGTCGGCCGGCCGGGCGGGGTGGCCCTCGGCTGGGCGCTGCAGATCGCGCTCATCGCCTCCGGCGTGTTCGTCCCGATGATGTTCTTCATGGGCGCGTTGTTCGCGGTGCTGTGGTGGGCTTCGGTGCACTTCGGGCGAAAGGTGGACGAGGCGAAGGCCCGTTTCGCCGCACAGGCGGAGCAGCCCGACACTGCGTGACGGGCCGTCCGACACGCCCGGTAATCTCGGTGCCCCGCACCGTTTGACCCACAAGGAGCCCGCAGTGAGCCAGCGCACCCTCGTCCTCCTCAAGCCCGACGCCGTCCGTCGTGGCCTGACCGGCGAGATCATCAGCCGCATCGAGCGCAAGGCCGGCTGGAGGATCACCGCGCTGGAGCTGCGCACCCTGGACCAGGACACGCTGGAGCAGCACTACGGCGAGCACAAGGGCAAGCCCTTCTACGAGCCGCTGGTGGAGTTCATGGCGTCCGGCCCGGTCGTCGCGATGATCGTCGAGGGCGAGCGGGTCATCGAGGGCCTGCGCCGGCTGGCCGGCCCGACCGACCCGATCGCCGCCGCCCCGGGCTCCATCCGCGGTGACTACGGCGTCATCGTCCGCGAGAACCTGATCCACGCGTCCGACTCGGAGGAGTCCTCCGCGCGCGAGATCAAGATCTTCTTCCCGGGCCGCGCCTGAGCGTCCCCCGACGCGCGCCGGTCACGGCCGTGACCGGCGCGCCTGCCCCTCCGGGCGGGCCCGGCGGTGACCCGGTGCGGCCGCGCGGGCACACGCGGGACGCGCCGCGCGAGGGCGCGCCGCCGCGAGGGAATCCGCGCATAACGATCACGTCGCGGACGCGGCCCGGGTATTTGTCGCACCTCGCATCGTCTGGGAGCTTTGCCCTCGGGTCTTTTCTGGCATATGCACGGCGTTCGGGGGAACGGATGCCCCCGTTGGCCCGTCTCCGAAGGCAGGGCGACCCGCCATCTGATGACAATGGCGAAGACCCTCGCACCGTGTGCGCGAAGGCACGTCTACCATGGACGCCATCGCGTCACCGCACCCACCTCGCCGACCTGAAAAGCCCTCAAAAGCTTGTGGGAAGGCCAGACGAATCCTGATGGGGAACTCAATGTCGTTCATCGGCCGTGACATGGCTGTCGACCTCGGGACCGCCAACACGCTGGTGTACGTCAGGGGTCGCGGAATCGTACTCAACGAGCCGTCCGTCGTCGCGATCAACACCAACACCGGTGGCATCCTCGCGGTCGGTGCCGAAGCGAAGAAGATGATCGGACGCACGCCGGGCAACATCGTCGCCGTGCGCCCGCTGAAGGACGGCGTCATCGCCGACTTCGAGATCACCGAGCGGATGCTCCGCTACTTCATCCTGAAGATCCACAAGCGGCGGTATCTGGCTCGTCCGCGGGTCGTCGTCTGCGTGCCCTCCGGCATCACGGGCGTCGAGCGCCGCGCCGTCATCGAGGCGTCGTCCCAGGCCGGCGCCCGCCAGGTGCACATCATCGAGGAGCCCATGGCGGCCGCCATCGGCTCAGGACTGCCGGTCCACGAGGCCACCGGCAACATGGTGGTGGACATCGGCGGCGGCACGACGGAGGTCGCGGTCATCTCCCTCGGCGGCATCGTCACCGCGCAGTCCATCCGCGTCGCGGGCGACGAACTGGACAACGCCATCATCCAGCACATCAAGAAGGAGTACTCGCTCCTGCTGGGTGAGCGGACGGCGGAACAGATCAAGATCACGATCGGTTCGGCGTACGACCTCGACACCGACGAGCACACCGAAATCCGCGGCCGGGACCTCGTCTCCGGACTGCCGAAGACCGTGGTGATCTCCGCCGCCGAGGTGCGCAAGGCCATCGAGGAACCGGTCAACGCCATCGTGGACGCGGTCAAGACGACCCTCGACAAGTGCCCGCCCGAGCTGTCCGGCGACATCATGGACCGGGGCATCGTGCTGACCGGCGGCGGCGCCCTGCTGCGCGGCCTCGACGAGCGGCTGCGCCGGGAGACCGGCATGCCGATCCACATCGCCGAGGACCCGCTGGACAGCGTGGCGCTCGGCTCCGGCAAGTGCGTCGAGGAGTTCGAGGCGCTGCAGCAAGTCCTGGACGCCGCTCCCCGCCGATGACACACCGCCACGACTCCGCCGCACGGGACCTTCCCTCCCGTGCGGCGGAGCGCTGGTGTCGAGGGGCGATCCGGGCGGTGACGCCCCGGAGACCCCTCACACGACCTGACACCTGAACAGAAACCACCTCCCACCCGTTCTCGACGAGGAAGGCACGGCCGCCGCACGTGAGGGACACGAAAGAGAGCCGGTTGCTCCTGGTGCTGCTGATCGCCATCGCGTTCGCGCTGATCACGGTGGACATCCGCGGCGGGGAGGATTCGCCGGTCGACGGTGCCCGCCAGGCGGCGGCGTCGGTCTTCGGCCCGATCGAGAACGGCGTGTCCGGCGCGGTCGACCCGATCGGCAACGCCGTCACCGCCGTCCGCGAGTCCGGCGACCGCCACGACCGGCTCGCCCAGCTGGAGCGGGAGAACGCGGCGCTCAAGGCCGAACTCGGCAGCGACGACCGCAGCCGCAGCCGCCTCAAGCAGCTCGACAAGCTGCTCGGCGTCGCCGGCAAGGGCCAGTACGGCATCAAGGGCGCCCAGGTCATCGCCATAGGAGCGGCCCAGGGCTTCTCCTGGACCATCACCATCGACGCCGGCGCCGACGACGGCATCGAGCGCGACATGACCGTCCTCAACGGCGACGGCCTGGTCGGCCGCGTCACCACCGTCGGGCCGAGCACCGCCACCGTGCTGCTCGCCAGCGACCCCGACTTCACCGTCGGCACCCGCATGGAGGCCGGCGACGAACTCGGCTTCGCCTCCGGCCAGGGCGACCGCCCGCTGCGCGTCGAACTGCTCAACGGCAAGGCGGAGATCAAGAAGGGCGACCGGCTGGTCACCTTCGGCTCGCAGGCCGACAAGCCGTTCGTGCCGGGCGTCCCCGTCGGCGTCGTCTCCCGCGTCGACCCCTCCGGCGGCGACCTGACCCGCACCCTGTACGTCACGCCGTTCGTCAACTTCAGCAAGCTGGACGTGGTCGGCGTCGTCGTCCAGGCGCCGAAGAAGGACCCCCGCGACACGGTGCTGCCCGCGAAGCCCAAGCCGACCCCCACGCCGACCGTGACCGTGACCGTCACGCCCTCGGCGCCCGCCGACGGTCCCGACCAGCAAGAGCAGTAGGAGCTGTCACCCCATGCGCGTCAACCGGATCCTGCTTTCCAGCTCGCTGATCGTCGTCGCCCTCGTCGTCCAGGTGAGCGTCCTCGCCCGCCTCCACCTCCCCGGCGCCGTCCCCGACCTGCTGCTGCTCGTCGTCCTCGGACTCGCCCTCGTCTACGGCCACGTCGGCGGCGCCCTCGTCGGCTTCGCCGCCGGCCTCCTCGCCGACCTCGCCCCGCCCGCCGACCACGCCGCCGGGCGCTACGCCCTCGTGCTGTGCGTCATCGGCTACCTCGCCGGACTCGTCAAACCCGAGAGCGGGCAGGTGAAGACGGCGGCAGGACCGATGCTCGTGGTGGTCGCCGCCGCCGTCGGCTCGACCCTGCTCTACGCCGGCGTCGGCGCCCTCGTCGGAGACACCGCGGCCCGTCATGTCGGCCTCAGCGGCCTGCTGTTCACCGCCGCCCTGTACGACCTCCTGCTCGCGCCCTTCGTGGTGCCGGGCGTGATGGCCCTGGCGCGGCGCGCCGAGAACGACCCGCTCGCCGAGACCAGCTCCGGCAAGTCCGGCGACCTCTCCTCGGGCTGGCTGTCCGGCGGCACCGGCCTGCGCATCGGCGGCCAGCGCAACGGCCTGCGGGTCAAGGCGGCCCGCGCCCGCTCGGCCCGCGCCGGACGCATCAAGGGGGTCAAGCGCCTGTGACCTACCGAAACTTCACCGGTACGGGTGAATACGGCTGGAACGCGCGTCCACCGGCCGGTCGTTCACCACTAGTCACCATCCGCACGCACGCGCTCTGAGAGGGGAGGAAGCAGCGTGACCAACATCCCCGAGACCGGCCGCAGCACACGCGTCCAGGTCCGGCTCGTCGTCATCCAGGTCCTCGTCATCTCCCTGCTCGGCACCCTCGGCGGGCGGCTGTGGTACCTCCAGATCCGTGAGGGCGACCAGTACGCCAAGGAGGCCTCCGGCAACCACGTGCAGCAGGTCGTCCAGCCCGCCGTGCGCGGCTCCATCCTGGACGCCCGCGGCGTGCCCCTCGCGGACAACGAGACGCGGCTGGTCGTCTCCGCCTCGCGCACGGACCTCATGAAGATGAAGGACGACGGCGAGGCGGTCCTCACCAAGCTGGCCGGCGTCCTCGGCATGAAGCCCGAGGACGTCATGACGAAGGTCCGGCTGTGCAACGCCGAGACCCCCCAGCCCTGCTGGAACGGCTCGCCGTACCAGCCGATCCCCATCACCGACGAGGCCACCCCCAAGCAGGCCCTGCAGATCCGCGAGCGCGCCGAGGACTTCCCCGGCATCACCGCCGAGCCCCAGGCGCTGCGCCGCTACCCGAGCCCCGGCAAGGCCAACACCGCCCAGGTCCTCGGCTACCTCTCGCCGGTCACCGACGAGGAGATCCAGCAGGCCCAGGACACCGACTCGCCCTACCTGCGCTCCGACATGGTCGGCCGCTCCGGCCTGGAGCGGCAGTACGACAAGCAGCTGCGCGGCAAGGCCGGCGTCACCCGCTACGAGGTCGACAAGCTCGGCCGCGTCCTCGGCCAGGCCGAGTCCGACCCGGCCGAGCCCGGCGCCAACCTCGTCACCAGCATCGACTCCCGCGTACAGCGCATCGCCGAGTACGAGCTGAACGAGGCGATGAAGGAGGCCCGCAAGCAGCACGACCGCAACACCAACCGGAACTACGAGGCCGACTCCGGCGCCGTCGTCGTCATGGAGGCCAAGACCGGCCGCGTCGTCGCCATGGCCTCCAACCCGACCTACGACCCCAACGCCTGGGTCGGCGGCATCTCCGCCAAGGACTACGCCGAGCTCACCGGCAAGAAGTCCAACTACCCGCTGCTGAACCGCGCCATCCAGGGCCTGTCGGCGCCCGGCTCCATCTTCAAGGTGATCCCGACGGCCGCCGCCATCAAGGCCGGCTACTCCTTCGAGGGTCCCTACAACTGCTCCAGCTCGTACTCCATCGGCGGCCAGGTCTTCAAGAACTTCGAGTCGCAGAACCACGGTGCGATCAGCCTGGGCCGGGCCCTCGAAGTCTCCTGCGACACCGTCTTCTACGCCCTCTCCCACGAGGAGTGGAAGCGCGACGGCGGCAACAAGCCGAAGAAGAACCCCAACGACTGGTTCTACAAGACCGCCCACCAGTTCGGCCTCGGCGAGGAGACCGGCATCGACCTGCCCAACGAGGTCACCGGCCGCGTCCCCGACCGCCAGTGGAAGGCCGACTACTGGAAGGCCAACAAGGACGCCTGGTGCAAGTACGGCAAGAAGGGCGGCAGCTACGCCGAGCAGATCGCCTACGAGAACTGCCTCGAAGGCAACCGCCTGCGCGCCGGTGACTCGGTGAACTACTCCATCGGCCAGGGCGACACCATGGTCACGCCCATCCAGATGGCCACCATCTACGCGGCCATCTCCAACGGCGGCACCCTCTACAACCCCACCGTCGGCAAGGCCGTCATCAGCCCCGACGGCCGGACGGTCAAGGAGATCGAGCCCCAGGCCCACGGCAAGCTGCCGACGTCGAAGAAGACGCTCGCGCAGATAGACGAAGCCCTCGAGGGAGTCGCCACCCGCGGTACGGCCGCGTGGCGGTTCGGGGGCTGGCCGCAGGACAAGATCCCGATGCACGCCAAGACCGGTACGGCCGAGGTGTACGGCAAGCAGACCACCTCGTGGTTCGCCACCTACACCGAGGACTACTCGATCGTGATGACGATCTCCCAGGGCGGTACCGGTTCCGGCGCCTCGGGCCCCGCCGTGCGCAACATCTACAACGCCCTCTACGGCGTGTCCGAGGACGGCGAGATCGACAACAAGAAGGCGCTGCTGCCCAAGCCGCAGAAGACCCTTCCCAAGGTCCGCACGGACGGCACCATCACCTCGCCGAAGATCGCCAAGGACTTCGCCAAGGAGTTCCGCCCCTCACCCTCACCGGACGCCGAGGCCACCACCCCGCAGGGCGACGACCCCGCCGACCCCCAGCAGGCGGGCACGACCCCGTCGCCGGAGAACACCAACCGCGACACCCGCCGCGGACGACGACGGCGAGGCGGCGGCCCCGGCCGCGGCGGAGGACACCCACGCCGCCGCGCCCCCCGGCCGCGCGCGGCACGCCCGGAGAGGACGGCGTCATGACCGGCGGCGTCAACAGCTTCCAGGTCTCCGGGTACGGACCCGAGCGGGCCGGCTGGACGCGGGTGTTCGCCCGCGACGGCCTGGCCCGCCGGCTGGACTGGCCGATACTGCTCGCGGCGCTCGCCCTGTCCCTGCTGGGCTCGCTGCTGGTCTACTCGGCCACCCGCAACCGCACCGAGCTGAACCAGGGCGACCCGTACTACTTCCTGGTCCGCCACTGGCTGAACACCGGCATCGGCGTCGCCCTGATGATCGGCGCCATCTGGCTCGGCCACCGCGGGCTGCGCACGGCGGTCCCCCTGCTGTACGGCGCCTCGGTGTTCCTGATCCTGCTGGTGCTCACCCCGCTGGGCTCCACGATCAACGGCGCCCACTCCTGGATCAAGCTGCCCGGCGGCTTCTCCCTCCAGCCCTCGGAGTTCGTGAAGATCACGATCATCCTGGGCATGGCGATGCTGCTGGCGGCGCGGGTCGACGCGGGCGACAAGCCCTACCCCGACCACCGCACGGTGCTCCAGGCGCTCGGCCTCGCCGTCGTGCCGATGCTGATCGTGATGCTCATGCCCGACCTCGGGTCGGTCATGGTGATGGTCGTCATCGTGCTCGGCGTGCTGCTCGCCTCCGGCGCCTCCAACCGCTGGATCTTCGGCCTGATCGGCGCGGGAGCGGCCGGCGCGATCGCCGTCTGGCAGCTCGGGATCCTCGACGAGTACCAGATCAACCGCTTCGCAGCGTTCGCCAACCCGGAACTCGACCCGGCCGGCGTCGGCTACAACACCAACCAGGCCCGCATCGCCATCGGCTCCGGCGGACTGACCGGCTCCGGCCTCTTCCAGGGCTCGCAGACCACCGGCCAGTTCGTCCCCGAGCAGCAGACCGACTTCGTCTTCACGGTCGCCGGCGAGGAACTGGGCTTCGTGGGCGGCGCGCTGATCATCGGCCTGCTCGGCATCATCCTCTGGCGCGCCTGCCGCATCGCCCGCGACACCACCGACCTCTACGGCACGATCGTCGCGGCGGGCATCGTCGCCTGGTTCGCCTTCCAGACCTTCGAGAACATCGGCATGACCCTGGGCATCATGCCGGTCACCGGTCTGCCGCTGCCGTTCGTGTCCTACGGCGGATCCTCGATGTTCGCGGTGTGGCTGGCCATAGGGCTGCTGCAGTCGATCCGGATGCAGCGCCCCATGTCCGCCTGACACCGGGCCCCGCCTCACCGGTGCGGAGCGGCCCACTGCCGCTCCGCACCCAGGGCGACTAGATTCGGTACATGGCGGACACCAAGCGCGAGATCGAGCGGAAGTACGAGTCCGACGACGCCACTCTGCCGGACCTGACCCGGGTACCCGGCGTCGCGTCCGTGCACGGGCGGGGCGTCACCCACCTCGACGCCACCTACCACGACACCGCCGACCAGCGTCTCGCCGCGTCCTCCATCACCCTGCGCCGCCGCACCGGAGGCGCCGACGCCGGCTGGCACCTCAAGTTCCCCGTCGCCCCCGGCGTGCGCGACGAAATCCGCGCCCCGCTCTCCGACACCCTCCCGGACGAACTCGCGGCCCTGGTCCGCTCCCGCGTCCGCGACCGGGAACTGCGGCCCGTGGTCCGCCTCCGCTCCGACCGCGACGTCCGGCACCTCCTCGACGACCAGGACCAGCTGCTCGCCGAAATCAGCGTCGACACCGTCCACGCCGAACGCCTCACCGGCGGGGGAGGAGAGGCGCGCTGGACCGAGATCGAGGTGGAACTCGCCGACGACGGCGACCCGGCCTTCCTCGACAAGGTGGAGAAACGACTGAGGAAGGCAGGCGTACGGCCCTCGTCGTCGTCCTCGAAACTGGCCCGCGCCCTCGCCGAGACCCAAACCGCCCGAACCGCCGGATCCTCCACGCAGGAGGCCGCCGCCTGCCCACCCCCCGCCACCGCACCCGAGGCCGCCCCCCGGCACAAGCACCGCCCCCGCCCGGACGGCACCCCCGTCACCGCAGGCGACCACGTCCTCGCCTACGTCCGCGCCCAGCGCGACGCCCTCGTCGAACTGGACCCCGCCGTGCGGCAGGACGTCCCCGACGCCGTGCACCGCATGCGGGTCGCCACCCGGCGACTGCGCAGCACCTTCCGCAGCTTCCGCGCCGTCCTCGACCGCGCGGCCACCGACCCGGTCGCCGCCGACCTGAAGTGGCTGGCCGCCGAGCTGGGCAAGGACCGCGACCAGGAGGTCCTCGCCGAACGCCTCACCCACGCCCTCGGCCGACTCCCCGCCGACCAGGTCACCGGCCCGGTCGCCGAGCGCCTCGCCGCCTGGTCCGAGGCCCGCCACAAAGGCGCCCACCACGAACTCGTCGCCATCCTCGACTCGCGCCGCCACCTCACCCTCCTCGACACCCTCGACGGCCTGCTGTCCGACCCGCCCCTGCGCAAGAAGGCCGCAGCCCGCCCGGACAAGGTCCTGGCCAAGGCCGTACGCAAGGACTTCGGCAAGCTGGCCGGGCTGGTGGAGCACGCCCTGGAACTGCCGCCCGGCACGGAGCGCGACACCGCGCTGCACGAGGCGCGCAAGAAGAGCAAGCGCACGAGGTACGCCGCCGAGGCCGCCGTCCCCGCGCTCGGCGAGCCGGCCGAGGAGGCCGTCAAGGACATGAAGTCACTGCAGGGCCTGCTCGGCGACCACCAGGACAGCGTCATGGCCCGCCGCACCCTGCGCGAACTGGCCGCCGTGGCGCACGCGGCAGGCGAGAGCGACTTCACGTACGGGGTGCTCCACGCCGGTGAGGCGCACCGCGCCCGGGCCGCCGAGGAGGCGCTGCCCGAGGCGTGGAGTTCGATCAGCCGGGCGTTCCCGTTCTGAGCGCCGTACGGGAGACCCCTCCGGGCGGGTTAGGCTGGATGGTCACCCGCCCCTGAGGCACCGGCCCGGGGGACCAGCAGTCACCCCACACGAAGGTTCGCGAGATGCCTGCCGAAGCCGCCGAGTCTGTGTTCCCGCAGCTCGAAGCTCTGCTCCCGCATGTGCAGAAGCCGATCCAGTACGTCGGCGGAGAGCTCAACTCCACGGTCAAGGACTGGGACTCCTGCGACGTCCGCTGGGCCCTCATGTACCCGGACGCGTACGAGGTCGGACTCCCCAACCAGGGCGTCATGATCCTCTACGAGGTCCTCAACGAACAGGACGGCGTCCTGGCCGAGCGCACCTACAGCGTCTGGCCGGACCTCGAGGCGCTGATGCGCGAACACCGTGTGCCGCAGTTCACCGTCGACGGCCACCGTCCGGTGCGGGCCTTCGACGTGTTCGGCCTGAGCTTCTCCACGGAGCTGGGCTACACCAACATGCTCGCCGCCCTGGACCTGGCCGGCATCCCGCTGGAGGCCAGGGACCGCGACCTCGACGACCCGATCGTCATGGCCGGCGGCCACGCGGCGTTCAACCCGGAGCCGATCGCCGACTTCATCGACTGCGCGATCATCGGCGACGGCGAACAGGCCGTCCTCGAGGTCACGCGGATCATCCGCGCCTGGAAGGAGGAGGGCCGCCCCGGCGGCCGCGAGGAACTCCTCCTGCGCCTGGCCAAGACCGGCGGCGTGTACGTCCCCGGCTTCTACGACGTCGAGTACCTCCCCGACGGCCGGATCGCCCGCGTCGTGCCCAACCGCTCCGGCGTGCCGTGGCGCGTGTCCAAGCACACCGTCATGGACCTCGACGAGTGGCCCTACCCCAAGCAGCCCCTCGTCCCGCTCGCCGAGACGGTGCACGAGCGCATGTCCGTGGAGATCTTCCGCGGCTGCACCCGCGGCTGCCGCTTCTGCCAGGCCGGCATGATCACCCGCCCGGTCCGCGAGCGCTCCATCACCGGCATCGGCGACATGGTCGACAAGGGCCTCAAGGCGACCGGCTTCGAAGAGGTCGGCCTGCTCTCCCTGTCCTCCGCCGACCACAGCGAGATCGGCGACATCGCCAAGGGCCTCGCGGACCGCTACGAGGAAGACAAGGTCGGCCTCTCGCTGCCCTCGACCCGCGTCGACGCGTTCAACATCGACCTGGCGAACGAGCTGACCCGCAACGGCCGCCGGTCCGGTCTCACCTTCGCGCCCGAGGGCGGCTCGGAGCGCATCCGCAAGGTCATCAACAAGATGGTCTCGGAGGAGGACCTGATCCGCACCGTCGCCACCGCCTACGGCAACGGCTGGCGCCAGGTCAAGCTGTACTTCATGTGCGGCCTGCCCACCGAGACCGACGACGACGTGCTGCAGATCGCCGACATGGCCACGCGCGTCATCCAGAAGGGCCGCGAGGTCTCCGGCTCCAACGACATCCGCTGCACGGTCTCCATCGGCGGCTTCGTGCCCAAGCCGCACACGCCGTTCCAGTGGGCGCCGCAGCTCTCCGCCGAGGAGACGGACGAGCGTCTGGCCAAGCTCCGCGACAAGATCCGCGGCGACAAGAAGTACGGCCGCTCCATCGGCTTCCGCTACCACGACGGCAAGCCCGGCATCGTCGAGGGCCTGCTCTCCCGCGGCGACCGCCGTACCGGCGCCGTCATCCGCGCGGTCTACGACGACGGCGGCCGCTTCGACGGCTGGCGCGAGCACTTCTCCTACGACCGCTGGATGCAGTGCGCGGAGAAGGCGCTGGCCCCGTTCGGCGTGGACGTCGACTGGTACACCACCCGTGAGCGCTCCTACGAAGAGGTGCTCCCCTGGGATCACCTCGACTCGGGTCTGGACAAGGACTGGCTCTGGGAGGACTGGCAGGACGCCCTCGACGAGACCGAGGTCGAGGACTGCCGCTGGACGCCGTGCTTCGACTGCGGGGTGTGTCCTCAGTTCGACACTTGGCCGCAACTGAGCGAGAGCGGCAAGAAGCTGCTGCCGCTGACGGTCAAGAAGTCGGCTCCGGCCGGCTGAAACGGGGGAGCGGGGATGACTGAGCCACTGCGGCGCATCGCTGAGGCTGTGGCGGACGCCACACAGGAGGAGGTGGCCGCGGTGCTCGGTTCGCTAGGGTCGGTGCAGACGCGGCAGGCGATCCGAGAGACTCCCCGGAGGCCTCTGCCGGCCGCCGGCGCTCACGCGGGCATCCAGTCCGAGGTGGAATGGGTCTAGCTGCTTGGGTGGGATCTCCCACGACATGGGGGACGCGTCGGACGATCAGGCCATCAGGAGCTTTCTGGCCCGTTCCAGGTCGGTGAGCGCTGCAGCGGTGTGGTGGCGGAAGTCACCCGGTCCGAGGTGACCGGATCGGCACGGTGGCGGCAATCGAGTCGTTCGGCGTGTTCGTGGCGCGCTGGAGGAGGGCCCCGATCACCCGGTCTGTCCCGGCGTCGGCTTCATCACGTATCCCGAGCTGTCCTGGCGTCGCTTCGAGGTGAGGCTCGCGCGAAGTCGTCCTCGCGGATCACGAGCCGTTCACGTACGTCCTTCGGGATCAGCAAGCGAAGGTGCACCTTCGGCGCCCGGACCTTCGGCACCTTCGTACGGGCGATCTCGCAGCGGATCCCGACTCGGTACAGGTCTGCGGACATGGCCTCCATGCCGCCTTCCTGCCAGTGCTCACGGAAGGTCTTGCCGCCGTGGACGTTGACCCACCGGTCCTTCGCCGTCTCGGGGTCGATGGACTCCAATTCCCCGATGAGCTTGTCGAGCGTTGCCTCTGCCTGCTCCTTCGTGAACCGGGTCTTCGTGTACCGGCCTCCAGGTTCGAGCTCCTTCATGTACAGCGCGATGGAGTCCTGCAGTCGCTTGATCTCCTTCCGTGCCTCGGTGCCCTCTGCGTACTGGCGTACCTGCACGGGGAAGTCTCCGAGGACCTTGAGCACGTCCTCGACCAGGCGCTCGTAGATCCGCTCGGGGTCGGGTGCCCCGAGTCCGCCGCTCTTGCAGTTGCGGCATCGCAGGTACTGGTAGGTCCCGTGCATGTTGCTCGTGATCTGGACCGTCATGTTCGTCTTGCAGTCGGCGCACAGGAGAACGCCGAGGAACTGGGTCGCTCCACCGACACGGCGCGGGGGCTGTTTCCTCTTGCGCTTGTCGAGAGCGGCGCCCAGGGTCTCGAACTCCTCCTCGGTGAAGATGGGGGGAGCGACCCTGATAGGACTGCCGTCCTTGCCGAGGACCGGCTTCGAACGGCGCTGTCCTCCGTTCTTGTCCTCTTCCACGCGGTGACCGAGGAGTGCCGGATTGCGGAGACGGCGGAGGAGCGTCGCCACGGTGAGCCCCTGGCTCATGAGGCCGGACCTCTTCAGGCAGCGCACCATGAAACGGGCGGAACGCCCCCGAAGCGCCATGTGCCGAGCCCAGTGCAGTGCCTTGTACGCCTCGGGATCGATGGCGAGAACGACCTTCCCCGTGTCGTCCTCGTCCGTGACGTATCCGTACGCCGGCTTCCCGACGAGCCAGTCCTCCTGCGACTTCGCGTAGTCCCACAGACTCGTGACGCGCGTGGAGGTGTTGGCTGCTTCGATCTCGGCGATGCCACCGATGATCGTTACCATGATCCTTCCGGCCGTCGTCGTGAGGTCGAGGCTGTCGTTCTTCGATACCAGATTCTTCCCGCGCTTCAGGCTCCACTCGATCATCGTCGAGAGATCGGAGAGACGACGTACGAAGCGATCGAGCTTCCAGAACAGGATCTCGTCGAACTCGGGGGAGCGGTTGTTCAACCAGTCCCCGAGCTCCTTCCGTTTCCACGGCGGGACCTTCGTCGCGGACACGTTCAGATCCGAGGCGACACCGATGACTCGGCAGCCTCGCTCCCTGGCCAGGATGCGGAGATCAAGCTCCTGTCGCACTGGTGACGTCGTGTCGTCCGTCAGCACCGACAGTCGGATCGACAGGAGCGCCCGAGGAGCGTCCTCGGGGAGCAGGGCCTCGGCCCGCTTCAGCTCCTCCAACAGCGCAAGGTCGGCTTCGGTCCACTCGGCTTCCACGTTGTAGACCGCTCGGTCTGCCGCCAGCCGCCGGTGTCCTCGATTCCTCATAGTGACCAGCGTAGAAGCAGATGCAGGCGTTTATCTCTGTAACGCAGATGGACACCTAGATCCAGGGCCTGCCGCTGGTGGTCAGGAACGCGGGTCCGGTGCCGAGCGGTCACGCGCACTGAACCCGGCGGCGCACCCCTGTGGAACGGAGCAGCAGCCCCTGACGGAGGGGCTGCTGCTCCGTTCCACAGGGGTGCGCGACATGTGGGTCACGGGACCTGGCGGCCGTTGTACGGGCGGACGCGGTGGCGGGGGCTGACCGTGCGGCGGGGTGGGCGGGTGAGGGTGATCTGGCGGACCAGTTGCTGGAAGCAGGCCAGGGCGGCGACGCCCGGGAGGGCCGCGGCCGCCGTGTCCGTGACGGTGCGGGGCGCCTGGGCCACGCAGAGCAGGACCGCGACGGAGGAGAAGAGCAGGACGACGAACCAGGAGTGCAGGGCGCGTCGTTGATGGAGGGCCGCGCGGAGGATGGAGAGGGAGCCGGCCAGCCAGGGGCCGTACACCAGGATCGGCCACCAGGACGAGGAGTCGCCGCTGCTGTGTGCCGTGGTGACGAGGAGCAGCGGCTCGTAGGTGACCACGCCGCTGAAGACGCTCACCATCGACACGGTGACCGCCGCCATCGCGGCGATGGTGTAGCTGGCGACGCGCAGGGCGTCGGGGCGTGGCCGTGGGGGCTTGCGGTGGGCGCGCGGCGCGGAGCGCAGGGGCGGCAGTTCGGCCGTGATCTCCTGCAGGTTGCCCATGGGGCTGCCGACCGGGGGAGCGGTGACCGAGGTCTCCTCGCGCGGCGGCGGCACCGTGGGGGCGGCGTACTCGTCGGTGCGGGCCTCCTGGAGGAGGTAGGCCAGTTCCTCGGCCGGGTCCCAGGGCGGCACGGCGGGCTCGACGGGCTCCGCGTAGACGGCTCCGGCCCGGTGCCGGCCGGTACCCATTTCGGTGAACGGGTCCGATGCGTCGGCGTTGTACCAGAGCGGGTCGTAGCGTTCATCATTCATGTCAGGATTGATTCATCGGGCCGGCGGGAGCACTCAACGGCGTTTGCCTGCAGTGCAGTTGGGGTGGAGCTGACCTGCTTGCCTTCATACAGCGACTAACGGCGGCACTTTCACTTGGATGCGCGGCGAATGAGTGAACGGCCATAGCGACAATTGGTTTGTCGAAGGCTCCGAATTTCCTTTTTTCGATGGGACTTTCAGCATATGAAGGGCCCGCGAGGGTGTGCTCGGATCCGCGCGGGCGTCCCTGGCGTCCTCGCTGGTATGGATCTGGAGAAGTCGCGGGAGGAGCAGGCCGGCGAGGGGTGCCTCGTCGTCGCGCTGCGCATGCCGGTGCGGGTCGTGGCGCTCGTGCTGGTGGTGCCGGTGCGGATGGTGTGGGACGCCCTGGTGGTCGCGGGGCGGTTCCTCAACGGCAGGGTGTTCCGTCCAGTGGGGCGCGCGCTGGCATGGGTGGGGCGCGCGGTGTTCGTGTGGCCGTTCGTCGCGCTCTGGCGCTGGGTGCTGGTGCCGCTCGGGGCGGCGCTGCGGTGGCTGGGCCTGGTACTGGTCGTCGTCCCGGCCGGGTGGCTGTACCGGAGGGTGCTGACGCCCTTCGGGCACGCCCTGGCCTGGTTGGGGCACCGGCTTCTCGTCGTGCCGTCGGTGTGGCTGTACCGGTGGGTGCTCACTCCGGTCGGGCACGCGCTGGCGTGGTGCGGCCGGGGGGTCTTCGCGGTGACCTCGCTGCTCGTCGCCGGGATCGCCACGGCCCTGTACTGGATGGCTCGCGTCCTGGTGGTGTGGCCCGCTGCCGCCGTGTGGCGCTGGGTGCTGGCGCCCGTCGGCCGGGTGCTGGCCGTCGTCGCGCGGGAGGTCGGAGCGGCCCTCGGGCATGCCTGGCGGGTCGCCGGGTACGTCTCGCTCGCCGTGGGTCGCGCCCTCGCCGCCTTGTTCCGGTGGACGGTCGTGGAGCCGGCCCGATGGGTGTACCGGACCGTGCTCACTCCGGTCGGTCACGCAGTCCGTGACGCGGTGCTGAGACCGGTCGCGAATGCCGCACGCAGTGTGGGGCGCATCACAGGGGACACCCTTCGCTCCGTCCGTCTGACGGTCCGCCAGGTCCGTCAGGACGTCCGGCGGGCGCTCCTCGGTGGTCCCGGAACAGCGGGCAAGCGGGACGATCAGGCTGTGAAGGGAGCTGTCGTGTCACCAGGCGGACGGGATGAACGCATTCCGCTGGCCAAGCGCTGACGGGTCTGCCTGGCCCGCCCCGTCCCTCCCCACGGCCACGCCCCACGGCTTTCCCGGACCCCGCCCCGCACGGGACGGCATGTCCGGTGTCTCCCGGGGTACCGGAGCTGGTGCCGGCGCGCGGGGACAGCGTCCCGCCGGCTGGTGACGCCGGGGAACCGGCGCCCCCACGGGCACGTACCCTGAGAGGGACACGGTCCGGCGCCCGGCCGGGCCCGCCGGGGCCGTCCCGTACGGCCGTACCCTGGAAGGGGAAGGCGCTTCCCGCGCCTTCTTGCGACAAGGAGAAGATCCACTGGGCAAGCGACAGCCCGAAGGCCCGCCGCCCGCACCCGCGGTGCAGCGCATCCGACTGCGCTACACCAAGCGCGGCCGCCTCCGGTTCACCAGCCACCGTGATTTCCAGCGTGCCTTCGAGCGCGCGCTGCGCCGCGCCGAGGTGCCCATGGCGTACTCGGCCGGTTTCACGCCGCACCCGAAGGTGTCGTACGCCAATGCCGCACCCACCGGCACGGGCAGTGAGGCCGAGTACCTGGAGATCGCGCTCACCGAGCCGCGGGACCCCGAGCGTCTGAGGGCCCTGCTCGACGAGTCGATGCCCGGCGGGCTCGACATCGTCGAGGCCGTCGAGGCCCGCACCTCCGGGCTGGCCGACCGGCTCACGGCCTCGGTGTGGGAGCTGCGGCTGGACGGCGTCGCCCCCGAGGACGCCCGCCGCGCGGTGGACGCCTTCGAGGCGGCCGAGAGTGTCGAGGTCCAGCGCCGCATGAAGAACGGCATCCGTACCTTCGACGCCCGTTCCGCGGTCGCCTCCCTCGAAACCGTCGAGGAGGACGCCGCGACGGACTCCTCGCCGGCTGATAGGCCGACCGACCGGCCCTGTGCGATACTGCGGCTGGTTGTTCGGCACGTGACGCCTGCCGTACGACCCGACGACGTCCTGTCCGGTCTCCGCGCCGTGGCCGACCTGGCGCCGCCGGTCCCCGTAGCGGTGACCAGGCTGGCGCAGGGGCTGTTCGATGAAGAGACCGGCACGGTGACCGACCCGCTCGCGCCCGACCGCGAGGCAGCAGCGACCGAGCCGCACACGGCCGCCGCCACTGCCGCCGCGACGGCGCCGGCGTAAGGAAGGTCCCGCGTAGGGACGGACGTCGTAAGCGCCGCCCTCGAACTCGGGAGCCACCTGGGTCGGGCAGCGCACCGACCAGAAGACTTTCGCCAGGCCGTACGCATTCGGCGTACGGAACCGGCGAGACAGGACACAGAGAGCTTCCGAGCGGCGCCCGCGCCCCGGACGGCGGCCACCGCGCACCGCGCGGGCCGCGGACGTCACCGGCATCGCCGGACCAGGCGCGGCGCCCGGGAGCCTGACGGGAGAAACGCCCGCATGCTCGAACCGACCGAGCCCACCGAGGGTTCCGAACCGAACACCCCCAGCGACACCCTGCCGCCCCGTCGGCGACGCAGGGCCGCGTCCCGCCCGGCGGGCCCGCCCGCCGCCGCCGAAGGCAGCACGGCGGAGACCGTCACGTCGGCCATACCGGCCGCGGAGGCGCCCGCCGAACCGGCGGAGACGCCCCTGCCCGCCGAGGGCGCGACCGACACCCAGCAGGAGACCGGGGCCCCCGCGGCCCGGCGTCGCCGTGTGGTCCGCCGCGCGGCCGCGCCCGCCGGAGCACCGGCGTCAGCGGAGGCCGCCGAGACCGTCGTCCCCGCGGCGCAGCCCGCGTCCGAGGCCGCCTCCCCGGCGCCCGAACCGGCCGCCGACACCACGGAGGACGCTGCTCCGCGCCGCACCCGGCGCCGTGCCACGCGCACTGTGACCGCCCCGGCGCCGCCCGCCGACACCGGGGCCGCCGACGAGACCGCCGCGGTGCCCGAGAGCGCCGAGACCCCGGCCGAACCGGCCGCCGACACCACGGAGGACGCTGCTCCGCGCCGCACCCGGCGCCGTGCCACGCGCACTGTGACCGCCCCGGCGCCGCCCGCCGACACCGGGGCCGCCGACGAGACCGCCGCGGTGCCCGAGACCGCCGCGGTGCCCGAGACCGCCGCGGCGTCCGAGGCCGCCTCCCCGGCGCCCGAGCCGGCCGCCGCCGTGACGGAGGACGCTGCTCCGCGCCGCTCCCGGCGCCGTGTCACGCGCACCGTGACCGCCCCGGCGCCGGCCGCCGACACCGGGGCCGCCGATGAGACCGCCGCGGTGCCCGAGAGCGCCGAGACCCCCGCCGAGCCGAAGGCGGAGGAGCCCGCTGCGGAAGAGACCGCCCCGGCCGCCGCCGACACGGCCGCCGAGCCCGCCGCCGACGTCGCCGAGGACGCCGCCCCGCGCCGCTCCCGCCGCCGTGCCTCTCGGCGCGCGTCCGCGCCCGCCGGTGCTCCCGCCGCCGAAGCGACGGCGGAGGCCGTCGCCGCACTGGGCGACGACGAGACCGAGCAGGCCGCCCCGACCACCGAGGAGGCCCCGGTGACGGAGAACGACAAGCAGGACGAGACCCCCGCCGAGGCGCTCGCCGCGCAGGCCCCCGCCGAGGAGGGCGGCCCGCGCCGCCGCCGGCGCGTCGTCCGCAAGGCCGCCGCCGGGTTCGCCGAGCCCGCGCGCCCCGCCCGCGGCGCCGAGGCCGAGGACAAGGACGACGCCCCGCGCCGTCCCGCGCGTCCCGCCGTCGCCGTGTTCCAGCCGCCGGTGTTCACCGAGCCCCGCTTCCAGACCCCGGAGCGGGCCGCCGCCGAGGCCGCCGCCGGACTCGCCGAGAGCGCGGAGCCGGAGGAGGAGACCGAGGAGCTCCCGGAGGAGCAGCCCGCCGCCTCCCGCCGTCGCCGTCGCCGCAAGGGCGCCTCCGACGAGCCCGAGGCCGCCGCTCCGGCCGCCGCCGAGGAGACCCCCGAGGCCGACGCCGAGGAAGCCCTCGATCAGGCCGAGGACCGGGCCGACAGCGACGAGGGCGACGACCACGACGACCACGAGTCGTCCGGTTCGCGCCGCCGCCGTCGCCGTGGCGGCCGTCGTCGCCGCCGTGGTGAGTCCGCCGACGCCGACAGCGGCGAGCAGCAGGACGACGACACCGAAGCCGCAGAGCGGGCCGGGACCGAGCAGTCCGCGCAGGACGCCGAGGACACCGACGGACGGAGCGACGAGGACGCCGAGGAGCGCGAGGAGTCCGAGGACAACGGCGGCTCCAGCAGCAGCCGTCGCCGTCGTCGCCGCCGTCGCCGTGCCGGGGACAGCGGCGGTGAGCCCGAGCCGTCCGCCGACGACCCCGAGCGCACCGTCGTCAAGGTCCGCGAGCCCCGTCCCCTGCGGGAGAAGGGTGCCGAGCCGTCCGACGAGGTGCAGTCCATCAAGGGCTCGACCCGACTGGAGGCCAAGAAGCAGCGCCGCCGCGAGGGCCGCGAGCAGGGCCGCCGGCGCGTGCCGATCATCACCGAGGCCGAGTTCCTGGCCCGCCGCGAGGCCGTCGAGCGCGTGATGGTGGTCCGCCAGCACGGCGACCGCACGCAGATCGGCGTCCTGGAGGACGGCGTGCTCGTCGAGCACTACGTCAACAAGGAGCAGGCCACCTCGTACGTCGGCAACGTGTACCTGGGCAAGGTGCAGAACGTGCTGCCGTCGATGGAGGCCGCCTTCATCGACATCGGCAAGGGCCGCAACGCCGTGCTCTACGCCGGCGAGGTCAACTTCGACGCGCTCGGCATGTCCGGCGGTCCGCGCCGCATCGAGTCCGCGCTGAAGTCCGGGCAGCCGGTGCTGGTCCAGGTCACCAAGGACCCGATCGGCCACAAGGGCGCCCGCCTCACCAGCCAGGTCTCCCTCCCGGGCCGCTACCTCGTGTACGTGCCCGAGGGTTCGATGACCGGCATCAGCCGCAAGCTGCCCGACACCGAGCGGTCCCGGCTGAAGACCATCCTCAAGAAGATCGTCCCCGAGGACGCGGGCGTCATCGTGCGCACCGCCGCCGAGGGCGCGAGCGAGGACGAGCTGCGCCGTGACGTCGAGCGTCTCCAGGCGCAGTGGGAGGAGATCAAGAAGAAGTCCAAGAACGGCGGCACCGCCCCGACGCTGCTGTACGGCGAGCCGGACATGACCGTCCGCGTCGTCCGGGACATCTTCAACGAGGACTTCTCCAAGGTCATCGTCAGCGGTGACGAGGCCTGGGAGACCATCCACGGCTACGTCTCCCACGTCGCGCCCGACCTGGCCGACCGTCTGCAGCGGTGGACCAGCGAGGTCGACGTCTTCGCCACGTACCGGATCGACGAGCAGCTCGCCAAGGCGCTGGACCGCAAGGTCTGGCTGCCCAGCGGCGGTTCGCTGGTGATCGACCGGACCGAGGCGATGGTCGTCATCGACGTCAACACCGGCAAGTTCACCGGTCAGGGCGGCAACCTCGAGGAGACGGTCACCAGGAACAACCTGGAGGCGGCCGAGGAGATCGTGCGCCAGCTGCGGCTGCGCGACCTCGGCGGCATCATCGTCATCGACTTCATCGACATGGTGCTGGAGTCCAACCGGGACCTGGTGCTGCGCCGTCTGCTGGAGTGCCTGGGCCGGGACCGCACCAAGCACCAGGTCGCCGAGGTGACCTCGCTGGGCCTGGTCCAGATGACCCGCAAGCGGGTCGGCCAGGGTCTGCTGGAGTCGTTCTCCGAGACCTGCGTCCACTGCAACGGCCGTGGTGTCATCGTCCACCTCGACCAGCCGTCCTCCTCCGGGGGCGGCAAGCGCCGCAAGCGCGCCCGGGCCGGTGCGGCGGACCAGCCGCACGAGCACGAGGCCGCCGTGGAGACGCCCGAGCAGGAGGCCGAGGCCGAGTCGGAGACGCCGGCCGAGGTCGCCGCCGAGGTGGCCGAGCCGGCCGCGCTGCCGGCGCCCGAGTTCACGCCGGACGAGGAGCTGTACAGCAGCGCCGCCGAGGCGGAGGCCGCCGCGTCCCGGGGCCGTACGCGTCGCCGGGCGAGCCGTCGGGCCTCCGCGCCCGCGGGCTCCCCGCAGCGTGAGAGCGCCAAGGGCGGCCGCAAGCAGGCCGAGGAGCGCGCCGAGGAGGCGCCCGCCGGCGAGGAGACGCGGGCCGTCCCCACGGCGCAGGACGTGACGGCCACCGAGGAGGCGCGGCGTCCCGTGCAGCCCGAGTCGGCCGCCGAGGCGCTGGCCGAGCCGGCCGCCGCCGAGGACGTCGTGGTGCCGCAGGCCGAGGAGGCCGCTCCGAAGGGCCGCACCCGCCGCCGGGCCACCCGCAAGGCGACCGCGCCGGCCGGTTCCCCGGCGGGCGCCGAGGCCGCGGTGGTGACCGTCGCCGAGTCCGCGAGGACGGAGGAGGCGCCGAAGGCCGAGGAGACCCCGGCCGAGGCCGCCGCCCCGGAGGCCGCGCCCGAGGCGCCCGCCCCGGCCCGGCCGCGGCGTCGCGCGGTGCGCAAGCCGAGCACCTCGACCGCGTCCGAGGACACGGCCGTCGTGGTCCTGCCGTCCGCCCCGGCGGACGAGCAGAAGCGCGCCGAGGAGCCCGCCGCCGAGCCCGTCGAGGGTGCCGAGGGCGCCGAGGGCGCCGAGGAGGCCGCTCCGGCCAAGAAGGCCGCGCGCAAGACGGCCAAGAAGGCCACGGCGAAGAAGGCCGCCACGAAGAAGACGACGACGGCCAAGAAGACGGCAGCCAAGAAGACGACGACGGCGGCGAAGAAGACCACCGCCAAGAAGTCGACGGCGAAGAAGGCCACGACGAAGAAGACGGCCGCTGCGGAGCAGCAGGCGCCCTCCTCCGTCACGGCCGCGGCCGACGAGAGCTGACCAGCGTCTACGCTGTGTGGTCCTGTCCCCCTGCGGGGCAGGGCCACACGCTTTTCCAGTCCCTGAAGGAGAACGACCGCGATGATAGGCCTCGTGCTCGCGGCCGGCGCCGGCCGGCGTCTGCGCCCGTACACCGACACGCTCCCCAAGGCCCTGGTGCCGGTGGGCGCGGAGGGCGACCCGGACGCCGCGACCGTCCTGGACCTGACGCTGGGCAACTTCGCGGAGATCGGGCTGACCGAGGTGGGTGTCGTGGTCGGCTACCGCAAGGAGGCCGTGTACGAGCGGCAGGCGGCGCTGGAGGCGAAGTACGGGCTGAAGCTGACGCTCATCGACAACGACAAGGCGGAGGAGTGGAACAACGCCTACTCGCTGTGGTGTGCGCGGGACGCCCTGAAGGACGGTGTGATCCTCGCCAACGGCGACACGGTGCATCCCGTGTCGGTGGAGCGGACGCTGCTGGACGCGCGGGGTGACGGCAGGCAGATCATCCTGGCGCTGGACACGGTGAAGCGGCTCGCCGACGAGGAGATGAAGGTCGTCGTCGACCCGGAGAAGGGGATGCGGCGGATCACGAAGCTGATGGACCCGGCGGAGGCGACGGGCGAGTACATCGGTGTGACGCTGATCGAGGGCGGTGCGGCCGAGGCGCTGGCGGACGCGCTGAAGGCGACGTTCGAGCGGGACCCGCAGCTGTACTACGAGGACGGCTACCAGGAGCTGGTGAACCGGGGCTTCCGGATCGACGTGGCGCCGATCGGCGACGTCCGGTGGGTCGAGATCGACAACCACGACGACCTCGCCCGCGGACGGGAGATCGTCGCCGGTCGCTGAGCGGCGCGGGCGCACGGGGGTCCGGTTTGACCCCCGTGGCTCCGGCCCCGTAACCTTGACCGTCGGCGTGTCCATCGGGACCGCCACATCCCCGTAAACCTCTTCCTCCCGGACGCGGGCCGCGACCGGGAGAGGTCGCCCGCGTATGCGCGTGGGCGACTGGCCTGCGGGGGTGCCGTTCTTCGAGTGAGAGTGAGATCCGCGTGTACGCCATCGTGCGCAGCGGTGGTCGCCAGCACAAGGTTGCTGTCGGCGACATCGTCGAGGTTGACAAGATTTCCACCGCCAAGGTCGGCGACACGGTCGAGCTCTCGACCCTGCTCGTCGTCGACGGCGACGCCGTGACCAGCGACCCGTGGGTGCTGGCCGGCATCAAGGTCCAGGCCGAGGTCGTGGACCACCACAAGGGCCAGAAGATCGACATTCTGCGCTACAAGAACAAGACCGGCTACCGCCGTCGTCAGGGCCACCGCCAGCAGTACACGGCGATCAAGGTCACTGAGATCCCCGCGGCTGCGAAGTAAGGGACTGAGGAGAGATGGCACACAAGAAGGGCGCATCGTCCACCCGTAACGGTCGTGACTCCAACGCCCAGCGCCTCGGCGTGAAGCGCTTCGGTGGTCAGGCCGTCAACGCGGGCGAGATCCTGGTCCGCCAGCGCGGCACCCACTTCCACCCGGGCGCCGGCGTCGGCCGTGGCGGCGACGACACCCTGTTCGCGCTGCAGGCCGGTGCGGTGCAGTTCGGCACCCACCGTGGCCGTAAGGTCGTGAACATCGTTCCGGTCGCCTGATCGGACACTTTCGCGAGGCGGACCTCACTTCCCGACGGGAAGCGGGTCCGCCTTTCGCGTGTTACCCAAGAGACACAACCCCGTAGTAGCTGGAGGCACATTCCATGACCACCTTCGTGGACCGCGTCGAACTGCATGTCGCCGCGGGTAGCGGAGGTCACGGCTGTGCCTCCGTCCATCGCGAGAAGTTCAAGCCGCTCGGCGGCCCCGACGGCGGCAACGGCGGACGTGGCGGCGACGTGATCCTCACCGTCGACCAGTCCGTGACCACGCTGCTCGACTACCACCACTCGCCGCACCGCAAGGCCACCAACGGCAAGCCCGGCGAGGGCGGGAACCGCTCCGGCAAGGACGGCCAGGACCTGGTCCTGCCGGTGCCGGACGGCACCGTGGTGCTCGACAAGGCGGGCAACGTGCTCGCCGACCTCGTCGGCCACGGCACCTCCTTCGTCGCCGCCCAGGGCGGCCGCGGCGGGCTCGGCAACGCCGCCCTCGCCTCGGCGCGGCGCAAGGCGCCCGGGTTCGCGCTGCTCGGCGAGCCGGGCGACCTGCGCGACGTCGTCCTGGAGCTGAAGACCGTCGCCGACGTGGCCCTCGTGGGCTACCCCAGCGCCGGCAAGTCGTCCCTGATCTCCGTGCTCAGCGCCGCCAAGCCGAAGATCGCCGACTACCCGTTCACCACCCTGGTGCCCAACCTCGGTGTGGTGACCGCCGGTTCGACCGTCTACACCATCGCCGACGTCCCCGGCCTGATCCCCGGCGCCAGCCAGGGCAAGGGCCTGGGCCTGGAGTTCCTGCGCCACGTCGAGCGGTGCAGCGTCCTGGTGCACGTGCTGGACACCGCCACCCTGGAGTCCGACCGCGACCCCGTCTCCGACCTCGACGTCATCGAGGAGGAGCTGCGCCAGTACGGCGGCCTGGACAACCGGCCGCGGCTCGTCGTCCTCAACAAGATCGACGTGCCCGACGGCAAGGACCTCGCCGACATGGTCCGCCCGGACCTGGAGGAGCGCGGCTACCTCGTCTTCGAGGTGTCCGCCGTGGCCCACACCGGTCTGCGCGAGCTGTCCTTCGCGCTCGCCGACCTGGTGGCCAAGGCGCGCGCGGCCAGGCCGAAGGAGGAGGCGACCCGCATCGTCATCCGTCCCAAGGCGGTCGACGACACCGGCTTCACGGTCACCCGCGAGGAGGCCGGCGGCGAGCTGGTGTTCCGCGTGCGCGGCGAGAAGCCCGAACGCTGGGTGCGCCAGACCGACTTCAACAACGACGAGGCCGTCGGCTACCTCGCCGACCGGCTGGGCCGCCTCGGTGTCGAGGAGCAGCTGATGAAGGAGGGCGCGCGCGGCGGCGACGCCGTCGCCATCGGCCCCGAGGACAACGCCGTGGTCTTCGACTGGGAGCCGTCCGTCAGCGCCGGTGCGGAGATGCTCGGCCGCCGCGGTGAGGACCACCGCTTCGAGGCGCCCCGCCCGGCCGCCCAGCGCCGGCGTGACCGCGACGCCCAGCGCGACGAGGCGGAGCGGGAGTTCGACGGCTTCGAGCCGTTCTAGTCCGGCCGGCGCAGCGATCGCACGACGCGCGCACCGAGAAGGGCCCGTTCCGAACGGAACGGGCCCTTCTCGGTGCGCGCGGTGGCTCAGTTGCCGGGCGTCCGGCTCAGATCCGCCCCGAAGAGCCGCAGCAGCCGCTCCTCCACCACCGGGGTCAGGGCCTCGACGTAGGCGTCCGCCAGGTGGCCGTAGTCCCGGTACACCAGCGTGTTGCCCACCACGACCGGGCAGTTGCCGGAGGGGGCGCAGACCCAGGGGGACGGGTCGATGACCGCAACGTCCTCGGCGGCCGCCGCCTCGCGGATCGCCTTGGTCACCGAGGGCTGCTTGTCGGACTCGGACAGCGTGTTGGCGCACTCGGACAGGTCGTCCGGGTTGGCGACCGCGCAGTCCACCGCGTTGTTCTTCGGCCAGGGGTTGTCCAGCAGCGTGAGCACGCGGGTACGGCCCTGCTGGAGGATCCGGTACGTCTCGGCCTGCCCCTTGCCCCACTCGGTGGCGGTGTCGCCCTCGCCCCACAGCTTCGCGGAGTTGGAGCTGGAGGTGACGACCAGTTCGGGCTCCATCGCGCGGATCTTGTCGATGGTCACCTCACGCCAGTCGTCGCAGGACGAGTAGGGACCGTTGTTGTAGGCGATGGTGATCTGGGAGATCTTGCAGGCGTTCTTGGTGAACGAGTAGAGCTTCCAGCCGTGCTCGCGGGCGATCGCGTCGAACGCCGGGAACCACTGCGCGACGTGCGAGTCGCCGAACAGCACCACGCTGCGGTCGCCGTCCTTGTCGCCGTACAGACACGGCTGCGTCTGCTTCTCGTCCGACATGGTCAGCGCGCAGTCGTCGTTGTAGACGGCCGTCCGCTTGTACGCCACGTCGTGCACGTTCGGCGAGAGGTTGGACGGCATCTTGTCCGCCGGGTCCTGCAGCAGCCGGGTCAGCGCCGCCTGCGGGTCGGGCGCCTGGGCGATCGCCTCCGTGGTGTTCTGCTGGGCGCCGCCCGAGGACAGGCTCGGCGGGAACTGCGTGGCGACGAGCGCGGCCACCGCCGCGACCGCCGACAGACCGAGGCCCAGCGACAGGCCACGGGCCGCGTGCGCCTTGAACGCCCGGTGGAACCGCATCGGATCCTCGACCAGCTTCAGCGTCAGCCAGGCCAACACCAGACCGCCCAGGGCGGCGATCAGCCGCAGCGGGCCCTCGTGCTCGCCGAACCCGGCGGCCGCGGGCACGATGACGATGAGCGGCCAGTGCCACAGGTACCAGGCGTAGGAGACGCCGCCGACCCACACGGCGGGACGCAGCGACAGCACCAGGCCCGCGCCGTACCGGCCGCCCGCCGCACCGCCGGCCAGCACTGCGGCGGCGCCGAGCACGGGGATCACGGCGTTGTGGCCGGGGAAGACGGTGTGGTCGTCGAAGGCCACCGCCGCGTAGGCGATGGCGGCCAGGCCGGCCCAGCTGAGGACCGCGGCGACCGGGCGCGGGATGTCGTCCAGCCGGTGCGCCACCAGCGCCAGCAGGGCGCCCACCGCCAGCTCCCAGACGCGGCCCTGCGAGCCGAAGTAGGCCCAGGACGGGGACGTCTCGGTGAGGTGCAGGTTCACGGCGAACGACGCGGCGGCGAGGGCCAGCAGCGGGATCGCCAGCAGGGCGCGGCGCCGGAAGATCTTCAGTGCGACGATCAGCAGGACGGGCCAGATCAGGTAGAACTGCTCCTCCACCGCCAGCGACCAGAAGTGCTGGAACGGCGAGGGCGGCACGTCCGTGTTGAAGTAGTCGGTGCCCGTGTCGGCCAGGCGGAAGTTGACGACGTACCAGGCGGAGGCGATGGCGTCCTTGGCGTAGTCCGCGAACCGCAGCGGGCCCAGGAACAGCCACGACCCGGCCAGCGTCGCGATGACGACCAGCGTGGAGGCGGGCAGCAGGCGCATGGCCCGGCGGGCGTAGAAGCGGCCCAGCGAGATCCGGCCCTCGCGCTTCCACTCGCGGAGCATCAGCGAGGTGATGAGGAAGCCGGAGATGACGAAGAAGACGTCCACGCCGACGAAGCCGCCGGCCAGGGACGACACACCCGCGTGGGCGACCACCACGAGCGTGACCGCGACGGCGCGCAGTCCCTGGATGTCCAGCCTCAGTCCGGCACCGCCCCCGGCGGGGGCGGGCCTGCCGGCGGACGGCGGTGCGGGGGAGCCGCCCCGCGTGTGGGGGACGGACGGGGCACCATCTGCTGACGGCCGCGGTGGGGACGCGAGATCGCGGGCGGACAATTCGGGGATTCTCCTTGTTCGGGGAGCGTCTGCGAGACGTGAGAAGTCTGCGACACGGTCCGGGGCCAGGCGCCGCCGGGACCTGCCGACTCCGGGTGATCGACGCGGAGTCCGACGCTTGAGCGTATCTCCGCTCAGACCGGGAGCCGTCGCATCTTCTGTCGCATTGTCGTAACAAGTGAGATCCTGCGCCGGGTTGGCGCACTCTGCCGAGGACGACACGCGGAGGAGGAATCGCGTGGACGTTCCGGTCGAATTCCGTGTCCTTCTCGAGGAGATCCCGCACCACGGAATTCACGCTGCCCGGGAAGTGCGGGGGACTCCCGCCCCGGGACACGCCCAGCCGCTCCGTGAACTCCTGTCGAGCGACTGGACGGACTCCGGCACCGGGATCCTGTCCGCGGGGAGGGCTGCTCCCTCTCAGACCAGCGTGGCCTGCTCCGACGGGCTGGACGTCTCGGACTTCATCTCCGCCTCCAGGCGGTCGTACCGGGCCATGGTGCGCTGGAAGGCGCGGGTGGCCAGGAGGAGGCGGTAGACCACGAGCACCTCGAAGGCGAGGAGCAGGGCGCCCGCGGCGACCGTCGGCCAGAAGACCGAGCCCAGCAGCGGCGCGACGATGAAGATCGTCATCTGGAACTCGATGCCGCTGAACAGGTGGATGCGGATCCGGTGGCTGACGAGGAAGTCGCGCAGACGCACGTAACCGGGCAGGCGCGTGATGAAGGTCTTGGCCGGGGGCACCACGTGCGCGGGGGCGGCCGGGGCCGTGGCGGCGGCCGCGGAGGCGTCGCCGGCCGTCGGCTGGGCGGGGACCTTGGCGGTGCCCTTCACCGGGGTGTCGTCGGCCTCGTCGTCCGCGCCGTTGTCCTGGGAGGTGTCGATCAGGCCCAGTTCCTCGGCGCGCTCACGCTGGCGCCGCCGCATGTTCAGGCGGACCTTCCATATCTCCAGCGCGTCCATGTAGCGGAGCATGTCGAGGAACACCACGGCCACGGCGAGCCATATGTAGGTGACGTCCTCCGTCCGCTGGTACTGCCCGCCCATCAGGGCGATGGCGCACACCAGCACGCGGACGCGGTCGAAGATGTAGTCGAGCCAGGCGCCGAACGCCGAGCCCTTCCCCGTCAGACGGGCGAGCTTCCCGTCCATGCAGTCCAGGATGAAGCTGACGTGATAGACGACGGCACCGGCCACCAGCCACTGCCAGTCACCCTGTGCGAAACAGGCCGCGGCCCCGATGCCGAGCACCAGGGCGGCCCAGGTGATCTGGTTCGGGGTCACCCGTGTCCACATGGCGGTCCAGCGGACAAGAGGAGTGGCGACGGGGTCGACCAGGAGCACGGTCCACCAGGCGTCTCGCTCTTTTTCCGTGAGGCGGCGGACTTCGGGGAGTGAAGGTACACGCATGACCGTAAGTCTGCATGCTCGCCCGAACACTCTGCGCTCAAACGCGAGTGTGTGCTACGTCACGAATATGATCGCCGGGCGATCGTGATCGGTCGGAATCTCAAGAGGACGGATAAGTCCGAAGAATACCCTTACGGGAGATGTAAGGACCGGAATTGACGGTCGCAAACGCAGGCAACGAAAGTGTGAACTCCGTCCGTCGTGGCGGCCCATGTCATCGAACAGGAATGTGACACCGTTGCTGTAAACTTCCCCCCTGCGGCTTGACCCTGGAGGAGCCTCGAGCGCTCCGCGTGTGGCGCCGTATGGGGGTACAGCGCTCGTTGCCGCTGGTCGCCTTGATGCCTCCGTCATGTAGGCCACGTCGGGACTCGCCGAAAGGTTTGGGATTGAAGTGAGTGTGCGTACCCGCATCGGAAGCAGTCTGAAGTCGCGCACCAAGAGCGCGATGCAGGCGCAGAAGCGCCGGGCGTGGTTGTTGCGGGTCACGCGGCAGCGGCAGGGCCTGCTGCGGTCCGACGCGGGTGTGCGTCAGGTCTCGTTCGACGGCGAGCCGCTGTGGGGGCGGGTGGTCGACGGGTTCACGGCGGCCGGCGCCGCCGCGGACAACCTGGCGCTGGTCGCCGACGCGCTGGAGCGCGCGGAGATCTCCTACTTCGTGGTGCCGGGTGTGTCGCGGACCGCGTGGGCGCTGGGTGTGCGCGAGTCCGACCGTGAGGCGTTCCTGCGGTCGATGCGCGAGTTGTACGCGGGCACCGTGGTGTTCGCGGCGCGTCCCCGCTCAGGCGGTGTGTCGGACTTCTCGCTTTTCGCGGACGAGGCCTGGCCGAAGTCGCTGTCGGCGGCCCCCGTGATGCGTTTCGGCGTGGTGCGGCTGGGCCCCGCGGGGCAGGTCCTGGGCGGTCCGCTGCTCGGCTGCGACGTGGAGTTCTGGCAGGACGGCGCCGAGGTGCTGGCGGGTCCCGACGCGGAGGCGGAGCTGGCGCGCGTGTCGCCGCAGGCCTCCGCGGACGTGCTGGCCGACTCCCTGGTCGCCCCCCGGCGCAACCGGATATCGGACGTCATGCCGACCAGCGAGCAGAAGTCCGCGAAGATCACGGTGCAGGGCCGCGACTACCCGACGTTCGCGCCCTTCACCGTGACCACGGTGGAGGACGTCACGTTCCCCATCGACGTCGTCTACACCTGGGTCGACGGCGAGGACCCCGAGCTGCGCGCCAAGCGGCAGAAGTACAAGAGCGAGGGCGTACCGGCGATCCTCGACAAGGAGACCAACGAGTCCCGCTACACCAGCCACGACGAGCTGAAGTACTCGCTGCGGTCGCTGGAGATGTACGCCGGCTTCGTGCGGCACATCTACATCGTCACCGACGGCCAGAAGCCGGAGTGGCTGGACGCCGACGCGCCCGGCATCACGGTCGTGGACCACAAGGACATCTTCCCCGAGGGCGTCCTGCCGGTCTTCAACTCGCACGCCATCGAGACGCGGCTGCACCACATCCCGGGCCTCTCCGACCACTACCTGTACTTCAACGACGACGTGTTCGTCGGCCGCAGCGTCACCCCGCAGCACTTCTTCTTCGCGAACGGCATCGCCCGCATCCCGTTCTCGCCGCTCAAGGTCGGCGTCGGCCAGCCGCACGGCGGCGAGACCGCGACCAACTCGGCCGGCAAGAACGTGCGCCAGCTGCTGATGAAGGCCCACGACCGCTTCATCACGCACAACTTCATGCACACCCCGCTGCCGCAGGTGCGGTCGGTGCTGAACGAGCTCGAGGAGATGTTCCCCGAGGAGGTCGGCCAGACCATGCGCTCGCGCTTCCGGTCGCCCGACGACATCGCGATGACCGCGTCGATGCACTACAACCACGCGTACATCACCGGCAAGGGCGTCCCCGGCAAGTTCCGCTTCCGGTACGTCAACATCAGCCGTGAGGACGCGGACCGCCGTCTCGAGGGCATCCGGGCCAAGCGCAACTACGACTTCTTCTGCCTCAACGACGTCGACGTGCCGCCGGAGCAGCGCGAAGAGGTCACCGCCCGCATGTTCTCCTTCCTGGAGGAGTACTTCCCCTTCCCGAGCTCCTTCGAGAAGGCGCCTGAAAGCACCTCCTCCGGGAAGCGTTGATGACACCGGCCTCGCGGCGGATCCGCCGGCTGGCGCGACGGGGACTCGGCGTCGGCCGCAAGGTGCGCGACCGGGCCTCGGCGGCCCGGCTCGCCAGGCAGCGGCAGGGCCTGCTGGGGTCCGACGCGGGTGTGCGCCAGGCGTCGTTCGACGGCGAGCCGCTGTGGGGGCGGGTGGTCGACGGGTTCACGGCGGCCGGCGCCGCCGCGGACAACCTGGCGCTGGTCGCCGACGCGCTGGAGCGCGCGGAGATCTCCTACTTCGTGGTGCCGGGTGTGTCGCGGACCGCGTGGGCGCTGGGTGTGCGCGAGTCCGACCGTGAGGCGTTCCTGAAGGCGATGCGCGAGTTGTACGCGGGTACCGTGGTGTTCGCGGCGCGTCCCCGCTCCGGCGGTGTGTCGGACTTCTCGCTCTTCGCGGACGAGGCCTGGCCGAAGTCGCTGTCGGCGGCCCCCGTGATGCGGTTCGGCGTGGTGCGGCTGGGCCCCGCGGGGCAGGTCCTGGGCGGTCCGCAGCTGGGCTGCGACGTGGAGTTCTGGCAGGACGGCGCCGACGTGCTCGCGGGTCCGCGGGCGCAGGCGGAGCTGGCACGGGTGTCGCCGCAGGCCTCCGCCGACGTGCTGGCCGACTCCCTCGTGGCGCCGCGCCGCAACCGCGTGGCCGACGTGGTGCCGACCGCGGAGCAGACGCCCGCGAAGGTCACGGTCGGCGGGCGGGACCACCCCACCTTCGCGCCGTTCACCGTGACCACGGTGGAGGACGTCACCTTCCCCATCGACGTCGTCTACACCTGGGTCGACGGCCAGGACCCCGAACTGCGCGCGAAGCGTCGGAAGTACCGGGGCGACGGAGACGCCGGCATCGCCGCCCGCGAGGTCGGCGAGTCCCGCTACACCAGCCACGACGAGCTGAAGTACTCCCTGCGCTCCCTCCAGATGTACGCCGGCTTCGTGCGACACGTGTACATCGTCACCGACGGCCAGACCCCCCAGTGGCTCGACCCGGAGGCGCCCGGCGTCACGGTCGTGGACCACAGGGACATCTTCCCCGGGGGCGTCCTGCCGGTCTTCAACTCGCACGCCATCGAGACGCGGCTGCACCACATCCCGGGCCTCTCGGACCACTACCTGTACTTCAACGACGACGTGTTCGTCGGCCGCAGCGTCACCCCGCAGCACTTCTTCCACGCCAGCGGCGTCGCCCGGCTGCCCTTCTCGACCTACCAGATCGGCGTCGGCGCCCCGCACCCGCAGGCCTCCGCCCCCAACTCCGCCGGGCGGAACGTGCGCCGGCTGCTGGAGGGGACCTACGGGGTGTCCATCACCCACAAGTTCCTGCACACCCCGCATCCCCAGCGCCGGGACGTGCTGACCGATCTGGAGCGGGACTACCCGGAGGCGATCGAGCGGACCATGCGGTCCCGGTTCCGGTCGATCGAGGACGTGGCGCCGGCCACCTCCTTCCACCACCACCTGGCGCTGCTCACCGGCCGCGCCGTCCCGGCGAAGTTCAAGTACCGCTATGTCGACGTCGGCAAGCCCCACCTGGAGGAGCGCGTCGAGTCCCTCAAGGCGCGCCGCGGCTACGACTTCTTCTGCCTCAACGACGTGGACACGGCCCCCGAGCGCCGCGACTACGTACGCTCCTACGTCCACGACTTCCTGGAGTGGTACTTCCCGTACCCGAGCTCCTTCGAGCGCACCTGACGGCACCGCCCGAACCCCCGGCGGGTCGCCGCGCGTCCACACACGCGGCGACCCGCCGTTCTGCTCGGTGAGCCCTTCTCCGCGGGGCTGACCACCCCCGACCTCGGTGCTTGCACGAGCCACCCATATGATCTTGCTTCCGTCGAGGAACCTTCACGTTCCCGTCACGCGGATGAGTGCTGCCCGGATCCGTCCGGTGACGGCCGTCCTCCACCGTTGTCGCGTCGGCCCCGTGCCGTCGCAGGGACACGGACCCGTTCGTTCTTCCTCCAGTTGGTGTCAATGATCAAGAGACTGTGCGGTGCGGGCCTCGCCCTGGCCGTCGGCGTCGTCGTCATGGTGAACGTGCCGTCGCTCCACGCGTCCTCGGCCGCGAACCAGGGGGAGAACGCCCTGCCGCTGGGCCCCTCGGGCCTGAAGGAGATCCGCACCACGCGGACCGTTCAGCCGGGCGTCACCCTCACCCGCATCGTCCGCGGCGCCAAGGACCCGGCCCTGCGCTGGACGGTCGAGGTCGCCGTCCCGGGCGGCCACACCTCACCGGACCCCGACGCGCCGCCGACCGTCCTGAAGGACAGGCCGAGCGCCGACGAGTGGGCCGGTGACCTGGAGCGGGACGGTTTCCGGCCCCGGGTCGAGCAGGTGACGACACCCGAGGTGGCCGATTACGCCGGAGGCACCCTCGGCTGGCGGGTCCGCGTGGGATCGTTCGGCTCGCAGTCCGCCGCGAAGTCCGAGCGCGCCAGGCTGAAGGCGGCCGGGTACACGGGGACCGTCGTGTACACGGGCTGGGACAGTGACGTCACGGCCGAGGGCCCGTGGCGCCTCGACGTGCTCACCATCGATCCCAGCCGGTTCCGCGGCAGCCTCCGGGCGTCGTACGGCGCGGACCTGGAGAACATCGAGACGACCAGCGAACTGGCGGAGGAGGCCGGTGCCGTCGCCGCGGTGAACGCAGGGTACTTCGTCTTCGACCCCGACGCGGGCGCGCCCGGGGACCCGGCCGGCACGGGCGTGTACGACGGGCGTCTGCTGAGCGAGCCGGTGGGCGGGCGCCCCAGCCTGGTGGTGCACGCCGACGGGCGGGGGACGGAGATCACCCGGTACACCTGGGAGGGGCACGCCGTCGGCGGGGACACCTCTCTGCGGCTGACCGGCCTCAACCGGGTGCCGGGTCTGATACGCAACTGCGGCGGCTTCGCGGACGACACCCCCACCTCCCTGCCGCTGCACGACGTGACCTGCACCAACGACGACGAACTCGTCGCCTTCACACCCCACTACGGGCAGCGCACGCCGGAGGGCGAAGGGCTGGAGGCGGTACTGGACGCCGAGGACCGGGTCGTCGAACTGCGCTCACCGAGAGGCGGACCGCTCCCGGAGGACGGCAGCTCGGTCCAGGCGACCGGGCGTCGCGTCGCCGAGCTGACGGACCTCGCCGTGATCGGGGAGAGCCTGCGCCTGGAGACGGCCCTGCTGGACCCGCGCGGACGCCGGGTCGAGCCGGTGCCCGGGACCGACGTGCTGAACGGCGGCCCGGAACTCGTCCGCGGTGGCCGGATCCACGTCACCCCCGCCACCGACGGCATGGTGCGCCGGGACGACCCGAGCTTCTACTACGGCTGGGCGCACAAGCGGAATCCGCGCACGTTCGCCGGGACGGACGCGGACGGCCGCACCGTGCTGGTCACAGCCCATGGCCGCACCGCCGACGCCCTCGGGCTCAGCGTCCTGGAAAGCGCCGAGGTCGCCAGGACGCTCGGGCTGCGCGAGGCCCTCAGCCTCGACGGCGGCGGCTCCACCACGATGGTGGTCGACGGCGCGGTGCTCACCACGCCGTCCGACTCCACCGACGAACGGTCCGTGGGCGACGTCCTGCTGATCATGCCCCGCAGGGACTGACCGGCCTCAGGCGAGCTGCCCCGGCCGTTCCGGCGCGGGCAGCGTGATCCGGGCGGGCGCCGGCCGGACCTGGCGGGGGGCCGGGACCCCAGCCGTCGCCCTGCCGGTCATCCGGGCCCTGTGCGTCGCGGCGGCCGCGCCCAGGGCGCGTACGGCCTCCGCGAAGCGTTCCTGGGACGAGGGCTCGGACGGGCCCAGCAGGCGCAGGCGCAGCTCCGCCCGTTCCCCGGCCAGACCGTCCTTCTCCGGGTGCCGGACCGTCTCCAGCAGGGCCGGCACGCCCGTCGCGTCCGGGGTGAGGACGGTAGCCGCCGCCACCGTCGGGAACCGGGTGCGGAACGTCTCCTCGGTGAGGCCGCCGGTGTTCGTCACCGCGTACGGCTTGCCGCTCGCCAGGAAGTCGCTGATCACACTCGACACGTCGCTGATCAGCAGGTCGGCCACGTCGAAGCAGGAGTACAGCGAGGGGCGGGCGTCCACGACGACCTGGTGCTCCCACTCCGGCAGCGACGCCCAGTACGCCGCCTCCCAGGCCTCGGTCGCCCGTGCCACCGCCTCCGCGCGGCCCGCCGGGGGAGCGGACTGGACGAGCATCCGCTCCGCCTGGTCGGCGCCCTCTCGGAACTCCGCGGCGGTCAGCCGGTCGAGCTCGGCCGTGCGGGCGGCCAGCTCGTCCGACGCGGCGGGGCGCGAACCGGAGCGAGTCCGGCCGGCCGCGCGGATCAGCTCCCGGATGCGGCGGTCCGCGGCGCCCGCGCGCGGGTCCACCGAGCCGGTCAGCGGGTGCGGCTTGTACAGCAGCCGCACGCCCGGGTCCGCGAGCAGCGCCCGCACCAGGTTCTCGCCGGCCGCGATCACCGAGGTGTTGCCCGGGTTGCCGTCCCAGCCCTCCCAGGTCGGCGCGTACAGCACGGTGACGTACGAGCCCGCCGGCGGCCCCGCGTACGGCCGGACCGCGTCCAGCTGCGGGCGGCCGATCTCCACCACGTCCTTGTCCTCGACCCCGACCTCGGCCAGCGCGTACCGCTCGCGCGCCGCCGGACCCGCGACCCACACCTCGTCGTACGCCTTCGCGTACGGGTTGCAGGACGACAGCTTGTCGCTCTCCCCGTGGTTGACGAACGCGTGCTTGATCGTGGGGATGCGCAGCACCTGCGAGGTCTTCCCGGAGTTGGACGGGTGGATGAGCACCTGGAGCGTGGAGTGCTCCAGCCGCATCAGCGTCGGCACCTTCGGCAGGCACACGATCGGGATGTCGGTCGCCGGGATCCGCGACACCATGTACCGCTCGCGCAGGACGATCAGCGGCCGGCCGTCCAGCCGGGCCAGCGGCTCCAGCCACATCCCCGCCTGGTAGACGGAGGACGGCCCGCCGGAGAAGTACAGCCCCACGGTGGGCCGGTACTCGGCCAGCCAGGCGTCGAACCAGGCGAGCACCTCCTGCTCGCCGGCCGGGCGCCTCCCGGGCAGCAGCCGCAGCGACAGCGCGACCAGACCGCCCAGCGCGAGCCCCAGCGACAGGGCGATCCCGGCCGCCGCGCACCGCGCGTCGTCCGTCACCGCCGTCGCCGTCAGCCCGGCCGTCGCGGGCAGCCCGAACACCGGCAGCCGGTGCCCTGGGCGGCGCAGCAGGGCGGGCGGGGCGGGGGACAGGCGCAGCGCGGAGGCGTCGATGTTGCGGGTCACCACCGGCAGCGTGCGGGTGCGGCGCACCAGCACGGACACCGCCTGAATGGCGCAGTGCAGGGCGTAACACAGCAGCAGACCGGCGAGCAGCGGCGCGTACTGCGTCTCGCGGTGCTGCTCGCCGAGCCGCAGCAGGCCCACCACCAGCAGCAGGTCGCGCAGCACATGGCGGACGGTGACGTCCGCGTGCGCCTTGGCGAACAGCGCGGGAACCCCCCGCTGCCAGCGGTACAGCACGCCCTCCACGGCCAGCGAGAGGGCGGTGGCGGCCAGCAGCAGCGGCACGTGCGGAACCAGCGCCGCCACGGCCTGCACCACGTAGGCACCGGCCAGGACGGACGCCGTGAGGAGCGTGGCGAGCGCGGGGCGGCCGGGCGCGCGGAGCAGCGGGAGGCGGGGCCGGCGGATACCCGCCCTGCACCGCCGACGGGACGTGGGTAGGGGCACTGCGGTCACTCCAGGGTCGTGAGGGACGTGCGCTGGGGTTAACTGCAGTCGGCCTGCAGACGACACGCGCGTGTCGCGCCGCCGCAGGCCAGGTGCCGTCGCACAGGTGTCCACACCCCGGTTCGCACGGACGGAGTACGACGTCCCGCGGGCCGCCGGGCGGTGTCCGGCGCGGTGTCCGGAGGCTGGACCGCCGAGCGTCCTTCGACGTACTTCGCGTAGATTGCCTGCCGGGCGGAACGATCGACGTGAGGGGCGACGGCACAGTGGCAGGGGCACGGCAGACCGTGGGCGAGGCGCGCAGGATCGTCGTCAAGGTCGGCTCCTCGTCGCTGACCACCGCCGCGGGCGGACTGGACGCCGACCGCGTGGACGCGCTCGTGGACGTCCTCGCCAAGACCAGGAAAGAGGGGGCGGCCCCCAGGGCCTCGGTCGAGGGTGGCGGCGGGAGACGGGTGGGCGGCGAGCGGGAGATCGTCCTCGTCTCCTCCGGCGCCATCGCCGCCGGGCTCGCCCCGCTGGGACTGCGCCGCCGCCCCCGCGACCTGGCCCGCCAGCAGGCCGCCGCCAGCGTCGGCCAGGGCCTGCTCGTCGCCCGCTACACCGCCTCCTTCGCCCGCTACGGCGTCCGCGTCGGCCAGGTGCTGCTGACCAGCGACGACATGAGCCGCCGCGCCCACCACCGCAACGCCTCCCGCACCCTGGACAAGCTGCTCGCGATGGGCGCCCTCCCGGTCGTCAACGAGAACGACACGGTCGCCACGGACGAGATCCGCTTCGGCGACAACGACCGCCTCGCCGCGCTCGTCGCCCACCTGGTCCGCGCCGACCTGCTGGTGCTGCTCTCCGACGTGGACGGCGTCTACGACGGCGACCCGTCCCGCCCCGGCACCTCACGGATAACGGAGGTCAGGGGTCCCGAGGACCTCGCCCACGTGGAGATCGGCAGCGCCGGCAAGGCGGGCGTCGGCACCGGCGGCATGGTCACCAAGGTCGAGGCCGCCCGGATCGCCGCCGCCGCGGGCATCCAGGTGGTGCTGACCAGCGCGGTCCACGCGGCCGAGGCGCTCGGCGGCGGTGACACCGGCACCTGGTTCCACCCCACCGGGCGCCGCTCCGCCGACCGGCTGCTGTGGCTCCAGCACGCCTCCACCCCGCAGGGCTCGCTCACCCTGGACGACGGAGCGGTGCGCGCGGTCGTCCAGGGGCGCAAGTCGCTGCTCCCGGCCGGCATCGCCGGCGTCGAGGGCGACTTCAGCGCGGGCGACCCGGTGGAGCTGCGGGACCGGGAGGGACGCGCGGTGGCCCGCGGGCTCGTCAACTTCGACGCCAAGGAGATCCCCCTCCTGGTGGGCCGCTCCACCCGCGAGCTCGCGCGGGAGCTCGGCCCCGGGTACGAACGCGAAGTCGTACACAGGGACGATCTCGTGGTCCTGCAACCGTAATGCCCCAAAACGTCGGCCCTCGGTGGTGGACGTTCCGCGAAACCGCCCCGCGATCCGCGACGGCCTGCTCAACTTTGTCGCAGGGACAAATTCCTCCGCCCGGCGTGCGGGCGGTCCGCGTGTGAAGGAGGCCGTCGTGAGACGAGTGCGCCCCGGGACGACGGTGCCTCACGGTGGCCGCGGCTCCCGGGCGGCGGGTGAGGAACGCGCCCTGACCAGCGTCGCGGCCGGGGACCGGCACCGGGGCGGCGAGGCGCGCGACCTGCCCCGCCTGTGGCACGTCACGCTCAGCGTCTCCGGCGAGCCCGCGCCGGTCGCGGACGTACGGCGGGCGCTGGAGCAGCTCGCACACGACCACCCGTTCCTGCTGACCAGCCGCTACGCCGACGACCACGCGGAGATCCGCTACTGGGAGGAGGCCCGCGACCTGCACGACGCGGCCGCGGTGGCGCTGCGCCTGTGGGGCGAGCACCGGAGGACCGCGGGACTGCCGCCGTGGGAGATCGTGGGCCTGGAGGTCATCGACCGGGCCACCTACCGCAGCCGCGTCGCCGCCGGGCACGGGCCGGTGCCGGCCACCCCGGTCGGGGTGCACCCGTTTCCGTGACGCCCGGAACCTCTCCCGTCACACCCGTTTTGCCCCTGAACGTCCCTGTCTCGGGGTGTGGGACGAACGCCTCCGCGCCGCCCCGGGCGCACTACGCTTCCCTCCATGACCACGCTCTCGCCGTTCGACTCGATGTCCCCGGTCAGCCAGGCCGCCTACCGCGCCAAGGGCGCCGCCGCCACCCTCGCGCCGCTGCCGCGCGCCGCCAAGGACGACGCGCTGCTCGCCATCGCGGACGCGCTGGAGGTCCGCGCGAGCGAGATCGTCGAGGCCAACGCCCAGGACGTGGCGAAGGCGCGCGAGGCCGGCATCAGCGAGGGCATGATCGACCGGCTCACGCTCACCCCGGAGCGGGTCCGCGCCATCGCCGCCGACGTGCGGGACGTGGCCGCGCTGCCCGACCCGGTCGGCGAGGTCGTCCGCGGCTCGACCCTGCCCAACGGCATCGACCTGCGCCAGGTCCGGGTGCCTCTCGGCGTCGTCGGCATCATCTACGAGGGCCGTCCCAACGTGACGGTCGACGCCGCCGCCCTCTGCCTGAAGTCGGGCAACGCGGTCCTGCTGCGCGGCTCCTCCTCCGCCTACCGCTCCAACACCGCTCTGGTGCGGGTGCTGCGCGACGCCGTGCACGGCGCGGGCCTGCCCGCCGACGCCGTCCAGATGGTCCCCGGGGAGAGCCGGGACAGCGTGCGGGAGCTGATGCGCGCCCGCGGCCTGGTCGACGTGCTGATCCCGCGCGGCGGCGCCTCGCTGATCAACACGGTGGTGCAGGAGTCCACCGTCCCCGTCATCGAGACCGGCACCGGCAACTGCCACGTCTACGTCGACGCCCACGCCGACCTCGACATGGCCGTCGACATCCTGGTCAACAGCAAGGCGCAGCGCGTCGGCGTGTGCAACGCCGCCGAGACGCTGCTGGTGCACCAGGACATCGCCGCCGAGTTCCTGCCCCGCGCGCTGGACGCCCTCGCCGACGCCGGGGTCACCGTGCACGCCGACGAGCGCGTGATGGCGTACGCCAAGGACTCCCGGGCCACCGTCGTGGAGGCCACCACGGAGGACTGGGAGACCGAGTACCTGTCGTACGACATCGCCGCCGCCGTGGTCGATTCCCTGGACCGGGCCGTCGAGCACATCCGGCTGTGGACCTCCGGCCACACCGAGGCCATCGTCACCACCTCGCAGCAGGCCGCCCGCCGGTTCACCCAGCTGGTGGACTCCACCACGGTCGCGGTGAACGCCTCCACCCGGTTCACCGACGGCGGCCAGTTCGGCTTCGGCGCGGAGATCGGCATCTCCACGCAGAAGCTGCACGCCCGCGGTCCCATGGGCCTGCCCGAGCTGACCAGCACGAAGTACATCGTCACCGGCGACGGCCACACCCGGCGCTGAGGGGCGCGCCCCGCCGGTGCGGCCCGGCGGGGCGGTGTCCGGTGGGCGGACGAATTTCCGTACCGTCTGCCCAAAATGACCCCCCAGGTCTACTCTGGACGCGTGCCGGAGGACGTGGGGGGCACGCCGTTCCCTGACGGCTGGAAGCCCGACGACGACCACGACCGCGGGGTGTCGGACGAAGAGTTCGCCTCCGTGGTCTTCGACGAGGCCTTCGTACAGGCGGCCGCGGTGCACGAGCCGACCGCCGTCGAGCGCCTCCTGGCCGCCGCGCAGGCCAGAGCCGAGGCCTCCGAGGCCGAGGCCCACCGCGCCCGCTCCCGGCGGCACGACGACGGTTACGGCGGCTACCGCGCCGGGGGCCACGACCCCGACGACGAGGATGCCGACGCCCTGGAGGCCGGGTACGGCTCCCCCTACGGCAGACAGGTCCGCTGGCACCGCCCGGTCGCCTGGATGCTCGCCCTGGTGATGGGCATCGGCATGGTCGCGCTCGCCTTCTCGGCGGTCTACCGGGGCGGCTCCGCGCAGCGCCAGGAGCCTGCCCCGCCGCCCGCCACCACAGGCGTCGGCCAGGGCGCCGGCGCGGCGCCCTCCGCGTCGGCGGACCACTCCCGGCCGACCGTCCCGGTGATCCCCACGGGCGGGCCGTGACCCCTGCTCCGCCTTGGTGAGAACCTGTCAGAAGTTCGGTTCCAGACGGGCGTTTACCGGCACCCCGCCAGACCTACCCTGAAGGTATGGGAGAGCCTTCGGACCCGCCCGAGGGGACGCCCGAGGGAGCCCCCCGAGGCGGCGACGACGAGTACCGGTCCGTCGTCTTCGACGAGACCTTCGTGCGCGCTGCCCGGCTCCAGGAATTCTCCGCGCAGGAGCGCATCACCGACCACACCCCCGCAGTGCGCCGCCTCCCGCCGGCCCGCCGCAGCGGCCTCTCCCGGCAGGCCCTCGTCCTGGTCCTGCTGATCGCCGTGGCCTTCGGCACCGCCGTCTACATGGGTGTACGCCACCCCTACCGCACCCCCGTCGCCGAGCGGCCCGCGGAACCCGCACGGATGACCGTGGTGCCCCTCGCCCCCGAGGGGGCGGTGCCCGGCTCCCGCGACGTCGACCAGCTGTACGCGCACAGCCCCGCCGCCCACTTCCGCGCGGGTGCCGGGGGCGTCCCCCTCCCGCCGACCCGGCGCACCGCGAACTTCTCCGACGACCAGGTGGTGTCCGCCCTGCTCACCGCCCGGGACTACGTCGTGCGGTCAGCCCTGGACCCGGCCGTGGTCACCGGCCGCGAGACCCGCGCCGTACGGATGCTGCTCGACTCCCGCCAGCAGGAGCAGTTCGACGAGAGCCTCGACCGGCCCGCCGCCGACGGACGGCACGCGGTCACCGGATGGCTCGTCCGCTTCGATCCCGCCCATGTGCGGCTCGCCGACCCGCACATCCGGGTCCAGGGCACCCTCCAGGCCGCCGAGGCCGACTCCGGGACGCTGGAGGTCACCACCGACCACACCGTCGTCTACGCGCTCCGCCCGGCCGGCGCGGGCCCGGACACGGAGGCGTCACTGTTCACGGTCCGCCGCGAGCTGCGCTTCCGCTTCGACCGTGAGGACCTGCGGCTGCACCAGGCGGAGCTGGTCGTCTCGCACGTCCAGGCCGGCCCCCAGTCCTGCGCCCTGGACCCGGCCCCGCGCCTGCACCCCCTGCTCGCCGGCCAGCGCGCCCCGCACACCGCCCCACCCGGCACCGATCCCTACGCGCCCGACACTGCCGGCCCGGCCCTCTGCGGCACCCTGGCGGACGCGGCGCAGCCCCGGCTGTGACGGGCGCGGAGGCAGATGCTCAGGCGCCGTCGCGCGGCGGGTCCCGGTCCGTGTCGTTGTCGCCGTCCGGGCGGGACGGGCCCGGCTTGGGACCCGTGAAACCGCCGAAGCCGCGGCGGACCCGGCCGCCCAGGTCGCCGGCGCCGCCCGCGATGTCGCTGACCAGCTTCATCAGCGGATCCGTGGAGGTCCGCACCTCGTCGGCGTAGGTGCTCGCCGACTCCCGCCAGGAGTCCCGCACCGACGCGTCCTTGTCGTCCTCGCGGCGCGGGTAGTGGCCGTCCATGATCCGCTGGAAGTCCCGGGAGGCCGCCCACTTCTTCAGCTCGGCCGCCCGCACCGTGGTGAACGGGTGCGAGCGCGGCAGCACGTTGAGGATCTTCAGCACGGAGTCGCGCAGGTCCCCGCCCGACTCGTACTCCTCGGCCTGCTCCAGGAACGCGTCCACGTTCATCTCGTGCAGATGGTTGCCGCCCGCGATCTTCATCAGGCCGCGCATCGACGCCTGGACGTCCTGACCCACCAGCAGCCCCGCGCGGTCCGCGGACAGCTCCGACTTGCGGAACCACTCCCGCAGCGCGGTCACGATCGCCATGATCGCCACGTTCCCCAGCGGGATCCAGGCGACCCGGACCGCCAGCGACGTCAGGAACAGCAGGACCGTCCGGTACACCGAGTGGCCGGACAGCGCGTGCCCGACCTCGTGCCCGACGACCGCCCGCATCTCCTCCTCGTCGAGCAGTTCCACCAGACCCGTGGTCACCACGATGATCGGCTCGTCGAGACCGATGCACATCGCGTTGGGGTTCGGGTCCTGGTTGACGTACATCGGCGGGACCTTCTCCAGGTCCAGGATGTAGCAGGCGTCCCGCAGCATGTCGTTGAGATGCGCGAACTGCCGGTCCGAGACCCGCACCGAGTCGGACAGGAACAGCAGCCGCAGACTCCGCTCGGGCAGCAGCCCGCTCAGCGCCTTGAAGACCGTGTCGAACCCGCTCAGCTTCCGCAGCGCCACCAGCGCGGAACGGTCGGCGGGGTGTTCGTACGCACGCGAGGAGATTCCCGGGAAACGCCTGCGCTGCCTGCCGGGCACCCTCTCGTGCCCGTTGTGCTGGTGGCCGTCGGACATGTATCCCCCATGTGCGTCTGATGGACCTGCGCGGTCGCCGGTGCGGCCCCCGCTCCCCCGCGGCGGCACCCAGCCTAGGCGGGATTCCCGTCGGCGGGCAGGGGGGACGGCCGCTCCGTGCGGCCCCACGCGGAAGGACGACCGGGCACCCGGCAACGGTTGCCTCCCGCGCCGGGACGGCCCCGCCCGGACGCCGCATGCCCGCAACGGCGGAGTCGGCGTGATCGCCGGGAACCCGCCCGCATACGATGAGCGCACGTCTTTATCCCGCCCACACGCGATAGGTCCTGCCGAAGATGAGCTTCCCCAGCACCGCTGCCCAGATGGTCACCCTCGCCGCCGAGGGCGGAGAGCACGGCGGCAACCACGAGAGCCTCAGCCCCTACCTCACCGGCGGCGGCGCCCTGTTCGTGCTGCTGCTCCTGCTGTGGATCACCACCCGCTTCAACCGCGACCGCTGAGCCGCCGGGTCCTCGCCCCGAGGGCACTGGCGGACGGGGCCCACGGGCCGGGCCGGTAGGGTCTGCACGCATGGGAGAGCAGGACATGCCTACCGGCCCCGGCACCGGCCCGGTCGCGCGGGGCAAGCGCCGTCTGGGCGTCATGGGCGGCACTTTCGACCCGATCCACCACGGGCACCTGGTGGCGGCCAGTGAGGTGGCCGCGCAGTTCCACCTCGACGAGGTGGTCTTCGTCCCCACCGGCCAGCCGTGGCAGAAGAGCCACCGCGCGGTCTCGCCCGCCGAGGACCGCTACCTGATGACGGTCATCGCCACCGCCGAGAACCCCCAGTTCTCGGTCAGCCGCATCGACATCGACCGCGGCGGACCCACCTACACCGTGGACACCCTGCGCGACCTCAACGCGCTCAACCCGGACACGGACCTGTTCTTCATCACCGGCGCCGACGCCCTCGCCCAGATCCTGACCTGGCGCGACAGCGAGGAGCTGTTCTCCCTGGCACACTTCATCGGCGTGACCCGGCCCGGCCACCATCTGACCGACGCCGGCCTGCCCGAGGGCGGAGTCTCGCTCGTGGAGGTCCCGGCCCTCGCCATCTCCTCCACGGACTGCCGTGCGAGAGTCGCCAAGGGAGACCCCGTCTGGTACCTGGTGCCGGACGGTGTCGTGCGCTACATCGCCAAGCGCCAGCTGTATCGCGGCGAGTGAGCCGAGAGGGGCACCGGTGAACGACGGATACGACGCGGGATACGGGGACGGGGGCCCGTACGAGCTCGTCGGCTACGACGAGTACGGCCGGCCGGTCTACCGGCAGACCGACGGCCGGCAGACGCAGCAGCAGTACGACCCCTACGGACAGCAGGGCGGGCAGACCCAGCAGGACTACGGCTACGACCCGTACGCGACCGGCGGCCACCAGCAGCCCGCCTACGACCCGTACGGGAACGGCGGCGGCTACGGCTACGACCCGTACGCCACGGGCGGCCACCAGCAGCCCGTCCACGACCCCTACGGGCAGGGCGCGCATCCCGACGGCACCGGACAGCAGCCCCGGGTGACCGAGCAGACCGCGTACATACCGGAGCAGCACGGCCACGCCCCCGAGCGCACCGCGCACATCCCGCGGCAGGCCGGCCCGGCCGACGACGCGAGGGACGACGACGGCTCCGCCCCCGAGTACCGCACCGAGCAGTTCGCCTTCGTCGAGGAGCCGGACGACGGCTCCGAGGACGTCATCGACTGGCTCAAGTTCACCGAGAACCGCACCGAGCGCCGCGAGGAGGCCCGCCGCCGCGCCCGCAGCCGGATCATCGCCCTGACCGTGGTGTTCGCGCTGGTCGTCGCCGGCGGCGTCGGCTACCTCTGGTACGCCGGGAAGCTCCCCGGACTCTCCGCCTCCGACGCGGACACCGGAACCACCACCGCCGCGGGCGCGCAGAAGCGGGACGTGCTCGTCGTCCACCTGCACGACACCGAGAACGGCGGCACCTCCACCGCGCTGCTCGTCGACAACGCCACCACCGAGCAGGGCACCACCGTGCTGCTGCCCAACTCCCTCGCCCTGACCGCCGAGGACGGCACCACCACCACGCTCGCCAAGTCCGTCGAGGACGACGGCTCCGAGGGCACCAGGACCGCCCTAGACACCGTCCTCGGCACCGACATCGAGGGCACCTGGCGCCTGGACACCCCCTTCCTGCTCACCCTCGTCGACCTGGTCGGCAACATCGAGGTCGACACCGACGCCGACGTGCCCGACCCCAACGCCAAGAAGGGCGAGGCGCCGCTGGTCAGGAAGGGCAAGGGCCAGACCCTCAGCGGCAAGATGGCCGTCGCCTACGCCACCCACCGCGGCCCCGGCGAGGCCCAGGACGCCCAGCTGGAGCGGTTCGGGCAGGTGCTGCACGGGGTGCTGCGCAAGATGACCTCCGACCCGGACGCCGCCACGGTCACCGTCCAGACCCTCGGCCAGATCATCGAGCCGCCGCTCACCGACGCGGACCTCGGCGCCTTCCTCGCCCGGCTCTCCGACCTGGCCAAGGGCGGCGACCACCGCACCCGGCTGCTGCCCGTCGAGGAGGACGGCACGCTGACCGCCGAGGCGAGCGACAGCGTCGTCAAGGACGTCCTCGGCGGCACCGCCAAGAGCCCCGACCGGGACGCCGCGGTCACCGTCTCCGTGCGCAACGCCACCGGCGACAAGGACGACACCGAGAAGGCCCGCGTGGTGCTGCTCAACGGCGGCTTCACCTTCCTGGAGGGCGGCACCGCCGGCTCCGCCGAGGCGACCTCCGAGGTCGTCTACGCCGACCCCGCGGAGAAGGAGAACGCCGCCGAGGTCGCCAAGACCCTGGGCCTGCCCGCCGACGCCGTCACCAAGGGCAAGATCTCCGGCAACGCGCGCGTGGCGGTCGTCCTCGGCCAGGACTACGACCCCGGCTCGTAGTGAGGACCGGCGCACCCCGCGTCACGACGTGGGGTGCGCCCGGCGGTCCGTGAGACCCTGGAGGTCAACCGACCGTCGACCGAAAGCCACGCAGTGACCGCAACCGACCGTTCCATCGAGCTCGTCCACACCGCCGCCCAGGCGGCCGCCGACAAGCTCGCGCACGACATCGTCGCCTACGACGTCAGTGACGTGCTGTCCATCACCGACGCATTCCTGCTGGCCTCCGCGCCGAACGACCGCCAGGTCAAGTCGATCGTCGACGAGATCGAGGAGCGGCTCGGCAAGGAGCTCGGCGCCAAGCCGGTCCGCCGCGAGGGCGACCGCGAGGCCCGCTGGGTGCTGCTCGACTACGTCGACATCGTCGTCCACGTCCAGCACAGCGAGGAGCGGGTCTTCTACGCCCTGGAGCGGCTCTGGAAGGATTGCCCCGAGCTGGACCTCCCCGAGGACGCCAAGGCCACCCGCGGCAAGGCCGCCGAGCACGCCAAGCTCCAGGAGACCGAGGAGGCGACCGAGCCGGGAGGTGAGTGGCGGTGAGCACCACCGGTGAGGTGAGCGGCTCCGCGCGCCGGGGCCGCCGCGTCGTCCTGTGGCGGCACGGCCAGACCTCCTGGAACGTGGAGCGCCGCTTCCAGGGCTCCACGGACGTCGAGCTGACCGGGACCGGCGTCGCCCAGGCCCGCCGGTCCGCCGGCCGGCTCGCGGGTCTGAAGCCCGACGCGATCATCGCCTCGGACCTCAAGCGGGCCGCGGCCACCGCCGCCGAGCTGGCCGCGCTCACCGGCCTGCACGTCGTCCACGACGAGGCCCTGCGGGAGACCTACGCGGGCGTCTGGCAGGGCCTGACGCACGACGAGATCATCGCCCGGTACGGCGAGGAGTACGCCGCGTGGAAGCGCGGCGAGCCCGTCCGCCGCGGCGGCGGCGAACTGGAGACCGAGGTCGCCGACCGCGCCGCCCCCGTGGTGCTGCGGCACGCCGACAAGCTCCCGGAGGACGGCACGCTCGTGGTCGTCAGCCACGGCGGGACCATCCGCACCACCATCGGCCGGCTGCTCGGCCTGGACCCGCGCAGCTGGGAGAGCCTGGGCGGCCTCAGCAACTGCTGCTGGTCCGTCCTCGGCGAGGGCGCCCGGGGCTGGCGGCTGATGGAGCACAACGCCGGCTCCCTGCCGGAGCCGGTGCTCGGCGACGACACCTGAGGACGGCCGTGCCCGCCGCCGGGGCCTCCGGCGGCGGCCGTGCGACCCGCACCCGGCGTCCCGGACCCGGATTTCACTTTCTGGCAGGTCGCAGGCTAAAGTTCTTCTTGTTCGCCCCGCCGAGCGGAGCGAAACCAGGAAGTCACTTCATGTGGCGGCCAGGGGCTATAGCTCAGTTGGTAGAGCGCCTGCATGGCATGCAGGAGGTCAGGAGTTCAATTCTCCTTAGCTCCACATGGTGAAGATCCCGTCTCCCTCAGCGGAGGCGGGATCTTTTGTCGTCCGCCGATGAGTGCGGCGGCGTTCTCCGACGTACACCTCTACGAGGCGTACAGCCGTGTCCCTACCGGTACCACGGCGTCGCTGACCGTATTGGTCCGGTCGTGGCAGAATCAAACGACCGGAAGGGGGCGCGGCCCGACGGGAGGGAGTTGTGATGCCTGCGAGCATCCTCGAGGAGGTCGACCACCTCCTCGGAGCGGTGTCGACCCGACGGACCTCTACGCGTCTCAGCTGCCCCTCCTGCGGTTCCGCACACGTCGCCCAGGTGCTCGGCGACAACGGCGGGATCTCCTACGTGTGCACGGCCTGCGGCCACAGCTGGAGCTGACCGATGGGTGCACACAGGCGGAAGTGCGACTGGTGCGGCAGCGGCACGCCCATCGTCCGCGACATGGAGCCGATCAACCCCGACTACCAGTACTGGTGCGAGGAGTGCGCGCGGGCGCTGATCATAAAAGGCGACCCCATCGAGACGTACCGGGAACTCGAGGGGGAGCCGATCTACGGCCGGCTGCTGGAGGAGCACTGCACCCTCAAACGCTTCTACTCGTTCGTGACGGCGTGAGCGCTGAGGTGGGGGCCCGCCAGCGAGGGCGGGCGTTCCGTGCGGAACCGGGCGAAGCGAAACCGATTTGGTGTTGGGCCGGGGGGACCGTGTAAAGTTGGCGTCGCCGCCGGGGAAACCCGGGGGAACACCGCAAGGGGCTATAGCTCAGTTGGTAGAGCGCCTGCATGGCATGCAGGAGGTCAGGAGTTCAATTCTCCTTAGCTCCACAGAAGTCGAGGGCGGATCATCCGAACGGATGGTCCGCCCTCGGTCTTTGTGCACAGGTCCCCGGACCCGGCGTCGCACAGAACGCGAACGGCCCTCTCCGGCGGCCTGAGACCGCGGGAGCGGGCCGTTCCGCGTCGTCGTCCCCCGTCGGGGCGTCAGCGTCCCAGGGCGCGCCTGCCGCGCCCCTGGGAGAGCACCGGAAGGTTCCGGGACGGCGCCTTCGCCTGGGGCGCCGATTCCTCGATGCGCAGGGCCAGCGCCGGGCAGCGGCGCACCGCGCGCAGCGCCTTCGCCTCCGCGTACCGGGGCACCTGCGCCTGAGCCACCGTCGGGAAGCCGTCCGCACCGAGCTGAAAGACCTCCGGAAGGAGGTCCGCGCACAGCCCGTGACCCCGGCACAGCGTCCAGTCGACGAAGATCTTCTGACGGCTGGGGCCGTTCACCTCGTCCTCGCCGCCCGGGACGCCCGTCGGGGCCGCGCCGCCCTCGAAGAGGGGCAGCACGCCGGTCACGGGCCGCCCGCAGCCGTTGCCGAGGGCGTGCAGCGCGATGTCCTCGGTGAACGCCTTCAGCGTCGACTCCAGGAACATCGCCGAGCCGTCCGGGTGCGAACAGGCCCCGCGCCGCTTCACGTTCTTCGCGACCTGCCGGACCGCCTCGAGCGCGGCCGCGCCGCCGCCGCCCAGGATGTCCTCCAGGCCGCGCGCGGCTGCCGGCAGCCCCAGGTAGCAGGGGCCGCACTGGTTGGCGCTCTCCTGCGCCAGCCACTTCGCCACCATCAGCGACTCGCCCAGCGGGCAGGTGTCCTGACTGATCGGCAGGATCGCGCCCGCGCCCAGCGAACCGCCCACCGCGTCCAGCGAGTTGCGGGAGACGATCGCGTCGTTCACGGTCGCCGCGTCGATCCACTTGCCGTGGTAGCCGCCCGTGAGCACCCCCTGCGGGACCGGCGGGGCGCCGGCCAGCTGGAGCACGTAGCGCAGCGGCACGCCGGTGGGGACCTCGACCACCATCGGGCGGGCCACCGCCCCGGACACCGTGAGCATCACGGTGCCCGGCTCGTCGTACAGGCCGGTGTTGCCGTAGCGCTCCGGGCCGATGCGGGCGGCGATGGCGAGCTGGGCGAACGTCTCGGCGTTGGACAGCAGCGTGGGCGCGCCGCCCACACCGCTCTTGGAGGCGCTGACCTTGCGGCCCGGCGGGATGGCCGGACCGCCGTCGATGGAGCGGATCAGGGAGGCGGCGGCCCCCGTCACCATGCGCACCGGGTTGCGCTGCACACGGGCGCGCAGCGCCGAGCGGCGGCCGTTGCTCAGGCCGCGCTCGGCGAGCGCCTGTTCCATCGAGCGCTGCGTGGACTCACGGGTCACCCCCACCACGAGCGTGCGGGCGCCCATGGCCTCGGCGCACAGCAGCGCGCCGTCGAGGATGAGGTGCGGCGCCCGGTTGATGAGCACCGTGTCCTTGCGGCAGGCCGGTTCGTCCTCGCTGCCGTTGACGACGACGACCGGCCGGACGCCGCGCTTGATCGCCGATTCGGCGACCGAGCGCAGCTTCTTGTGGAAGGGGAAGCCCGCGCCGCCGCGGCCCCTGAGGTTGATGCGTTCGGCGAGCTGAGCGAGCTGCTCACCGCCCAGGGGCTCGAGCGGGCCGTGCACCTTGAGGTGCATCTGCAGATCGAGCCTGTCGACAAGGTCGAAACCCGACGTGAGCTGGGGAAGCCCTACGACGCGGACTTCGGGGACGTCGGGCAGGGCCTCGTTCACTTAAAGCCTCCGGAAGGCGTGTTCCAAGGTTCGCCCGACCCCGGTGCGTCGAAGTCGTAGGACGACGAGGGCACACCGGGGGTTGGTGCATTGGCGGGACCGCTGTTGTACGTGTCATCCGGGTTGTACGTGCCGTAGAGGGTGTTCGTCTCAGCGGTGTCGTACACATCACTCGATCCGTAGCCGGAGGCGACCGAATTGTTGTAGGTCGGGATGTTGTATCCGGTGTCGTTGAGCGGGTCGTAGGCCGAGGGAGGGGCCTCGCCGACCGGCGGCGGGGACGGGACCGGCCAGCTGCCCGAGGTGCTGGAGGGCGGGTCCACGCGGGGTATCGCCTCCGTGGCCTGGAGGTCCGGCATCTCCATGCGGGCGGTGGCGTCCGTGAGCGGGGCCTGCGCGGCGGACTGCCGGGGGGACACCGCGCGGTAGGCGGCCGCGAAGCCGTTCGCCGGTTCGGGGGCCGGCGCCGGGTCGAAGGCGTCGTACGACGGGCGTTCGGCGCGCGACCGGCCGTCGTCCCGGGCGCTGCCGCCGCCGTAACCGGGGAGGGCGGACTCGGCGTTGCGCGCTCTGGCCTCCTCCAGCCGGCTGCCGGGCTGCTGGTCGAGGCCCAGCAGGGAGGTGAGGCGGTCGGCCACCATGCGCTTGACCGGGCGCGGGGAGGCCCGCAGCATCAGGGCCGCGAACACGCCGAGCAGCGACAGGCCGTACAGGACCAAGAAGATCGGCTTGGCCGCTCGACCCGCGTAGAGGCCGTGCACCAGCGCCGCGCACCAGGCCGGGTAGGCCAGCATGTGCACCGCGCGCCAGCGGGCGGCGACCTCCGCCGGGGAGGCGAAGCGGTTGCGCAGGATGCCCGTGATCGCCACGAAGATCATCAGCATGCCGGCCAGGGTGCCGAGGCCGATCAGGAAGGATCGCCCCATCACGGTCTCGTCGTCGGTGAGGGCGAGGCCGAAGGGGATCACGGCGGCGATCCACGTGGTGTGGTCCAGCGCCAGCTTGATCACGATGTGGATCAGCAGGAAGAAGACGGCCGCGACCGCCGTGGCGCGGTGCACCGCCTGCGCGATGATCCGCTGCCGGGGTCCGAGCAGGACGCGGTCCTGCGCCACGAGTCCCCAGATCACGGAACAGGTGAGGCAGACGAGCGACAGGACGCCGACGCCGAAGTCGAGGAAGTCGACGAACCAGTCGTCCGCCGTGCTGTCGTCCGGCCTCACGACGCACCTCCGGACGTCCGGACGCACAGCGGGTACGACGGAGTCGCAGCCGACCTGCCCCGGACGGGGGGTGGGCTGCCGAGTGGACGAGGGTTCATGGGGGCAACTCCGAACGGTTCGGTAAAGCGGTCCCGCTGCCGAACTCTAAGCCTCGTCGTACCCGTCAGTACCAGGTTTGAGTTATTGCGCTGTTATCAAAAGACAATGAGGCCGTGGCGTTGTCCCCTTAGGGGTTGTTACGCGAAGTAACTCTTGACCATTGTTCAGTGTCTTGGGGAAGGGCGTCGCGACGAGATCCGTCCCTGCGGTACCCTGACCGCATGCGTGCCGTACGCCTTCTGCTTAGCGAGCCGCGCTGATCAGTCCCGACCGCCGATGTTCCGGCAGGCCGGAATCGGCGCGGCGTCCCCTCCTGTGCGAGGGGTTTTTTCATTTCCAGGAAGTCGCAGCAGCAGGCAGAGACGATCGATGGAGCTTTGAGGATCATGAGCGAGACGAATCCCGCAGCCGCGGAGGCCGCGCCGCACCGCTACACGGCCGCCCTGGCCGCCGAGATCGAGGCACGCTGGCAGGACTTCTGGGACGCCGAGGGTACGTACGCGGCGCCCAACCCCAAGGGCGACCTGGCGGGCGACCCGGAGCTGGTCGCGCGGCCCAAGAAGTTCATCATGGACATGTTCCCGTACCCCTCGGGCGCGGGCCTGCACGTCGGACACCCCCTGGGCTATATCGCCACCGACGTCTACGCCCGCTTCCAGCGCATGACCGGGCACAACGTCCTGCACACCCTGGGCTTCGACGCCTTCGGCCTGCCCGCCGAGCAGTACGCGGTGCAGACCGGCACGCACCCGCGCGTGTCCACCGAGGCCAACATCAGGAACATGCAGGTCCAGCTGCGCCGGCTGGGCCTGGGCCACGACAAGCGCCGGTCGTTCGCCACGATCGACCCGGACTACTACAAGTGGACCCAGTGGATCTTCCTGCAGATCTTCAACTCCTGGTACGACCAGGACGCGAAGAAGGCCCGCCCGATCTCCGAGCTGGTCGCGCAGTTCGAGTCCGGTGAGCGCGAGGTACCGGGACACACCCGCCCCTGGAGCGAGCTGACCGAGGCCGAGCGCGCCGACGTCCTGGGCGAGTTCCGCCTGGCCTACGCCTCCGACGCGCCCGTCAACTGGTGCCCCGGCCTGGGCACCGTGCTGGCCAACGAGGAGGTCACCGCCGACGGCCGCTCCGAGCGCGGCAACTTCCCCGTCTTCAAGGCCGAGCTGCGCCAGTGGAACATGCGCATCACGGCCTACGCCGACCGGCTGCTGGACGACCTGGACGCCCTGGACTGGCCCGAGGCGATCAAGCTGCAGCAGCGCAACTGGATCGGCCGCTCCGAAGGCGCCCGCGTCGGCTTCCCGATCGACGGCGAGAAGATCACCGTCTTCACGACCCGCCCCGACACCCTGTTCGGCGCCACCTACATGGTGCTGGCGCCCGAGCACCCGCTGGTCGAGAAGTTCACCCCGGACGCCTGGCCCGAGGGCACCCACGACGTGTGGACCGGCGGCCACGCCACGCCCGCCGAGGCCGTCGCCGCCTACCGTGCCCAGGCCGCCTCCAAGTCCGACGTCGAGCGGCAGGCCGAGGCCAAGGACAAGACCGGCGTCTTCACCGGCGCCTACGCGACCAACCCGGTCAACGGGCAGAAGGTGCCCGTCTTCATCGCCGACTACGTCCTGATGGGCTACGGCACCGGCGCGATCATGGCCGTCCCCGGCCACGACACCCGCGACTTCGCGTTCGCCCGCGCCTTCGAACTGCCCGTGGTGTGCGTGGTGGAGCCGACCGACGGCCGCGGCACCGACCCCGCCACGTGGGACGACGCCTTCGTCTCCCACGACGCGAGGATCGTCAACTCCTCCGGCGAGCACGTCTCCCTGGACGGCCTGAACGTCACCGAGGCCAAGGCCCGCATCACCGAGTGGCTGGAGCGCGAGGGCCACGGCGAGGGCACCGTCAACTTCCGCCTGCGCGACTGGCTGTTCAGCCGCCAGCGCTACTGGGGCGAGCCCTTCCCGATCGTCTACGACGAGGACGGCATCGCCCACGCGCTGCCCGAGTCGATGCTGCCGCTGGAGCTGCCGGAGGTCGACGACTACAGCCCGCGCACCTTCGACCCGGACGACGCCGACACCCAGCCCGAGACGCCGCTGTCCCGCAACGAGGACTGGGTCAACGTCACCCTGGACCTGGGCGACGGACCGAAGAAGTACCGCCGCGAGACCAACACCATGCCCAACTGGGCCGGTTCCTGCTGGTACGAGCTGCGCTACCTGGACCCGAACAACAGCGAGAAGCTGGTCGACCCGGAGATCGAGCGGTACTGGATGGGCCCGCGCGAGGGCATGCCGCACGGCGGCGTCGACCTGTACGTCGGCGGCGCCGAGCACGCCGTGCTGCACCTGCTGTACGCCCGCTTCTGGTCCAAGGTGCTGTACGACCTGGGACACGTCTCCTCGGCCGAGCCGTTCCACAAGCTGTTCAACCAGGGCATGATCCAGGCCTACGTCTACCGCGACAGCCGGGGCATCGCCGTGCCGGCCGCCGAGGTGGAGGAGCGCGACGGCGGCTACTGGTACCAGGGCGAGCGCGTCACCCGGCTGCTGGGCAAGATGGGCAAGTCCCTGAAGAACGCGGTCACCCCGGACGAGATCTGCGCCGAGTACGGCGCCGACACGCTGCGCCTGTACGAGATGGCCATGGGCCCGCTGGACGTCTCCCGCCCCTGGGACACCCGCGCGGTCGTCGGCCAGTTCCGCCTGCTGCAGCGGCTGTGGCGCAACATCGTCGACGAGGCGACCGGCGAGGTGACCGTCGCCGACACCGGCGACGTCGACGAGGACACCCTGCGCGCCCTGCACAAGGCGATCGACGGCGTGCGCGGCGACCTGGAGGGCATGCGGTTCAACACCGCCATCGCCAAGGTCACCGAGCTGAACAACCACCTGACCAAGCGGGGCGGCCCGCTGCCGCGGTCGGTCGCGGAGCCGCTGGTGCTGCTGGTCGCGCCGCTGGCCCCGCACATCGCCGAGGAGCTGTGGCGCAAGCTGGGCCACACCGACTCCGTGGTGCACCGCGACTTCCCGGTGGCCGACCCGGCGTACGTGGTCGACGAGACCGTCACCTGCGTGGTCCAGATCAAGGGCAAGGTGAAGGCCCGGCTGGAGGTGTCCCCGGGCATCTCCGACGACGAGCTGGAGAAGACCGCCCTGGCCGACGAGCGCGTGGTCGCGGCGCTGGACGGCGCCGGGATCCGGAAGGTGATCGTGCGGGCGCCGAAGCTGGTGAACATCGTTCCGGCCTGAATCCCTCACCGGCCCGACCCCTACGGGTAACGGCCGGACGGTCTGCGGGCAGGTTCGGGGTTCAGCCGGAACTCCGGGCCTGCCCGCTGCGTTTACCGTGGAGGAGCGGCACGACATGTGCCGGGACAGACCGCACGTGCCCGGAGGAGGAGCCTCGTGGAAGCGGTGTTCGCAGTGATCGCCCTGCTTTTCGTGCTCTTCGTGGCCCTGGGCGTGTACGCCACGGTGAAGGTCGTCGGCGCCGCCAAGCGCAGCGCGGACCGCCACATCCACCAGGCCCGCCGCACGGTCGAGGACCACACCCTGCGCGCCAAGGCGTTCGCGCAGACCGGCCCGGCGGGCGAGATCGCCCAGCTCAGGCTGAAGCTGCGCACCTCCATGCGGGCCACGCAGGACGCCCTGGAGGCGGTCGCCGCCGAGGACGACTCGGTCAAGGAGACCCTCGCCCTCTTCCAGCGCCTCAGTGCGCACGGACACGAGCTGGACGCGGAACTACGCCGCCTGGAGGGCGAGCCGGACCGCTCGACGCTGTCCGCGCGCCTGCCCGACCTGCGCGAGCGCACCGAGCGCATCACCAGCTCCGCCGACTCCCTGCGCTGGGCCACCCGCGACCGCGCCCGCCGCTTCGCGGACGACGACCTCGACTCGCTGAGCGCGCAGATCGACATGGAGGCCGGCGCCCTGCGGCACTGGACCACCACGGAGGAGCCGTCCACGCCCGCGCCCCCGCGCTGGCCCGAGGCCCCGGCCGCCGACGCCGCCGGACCCGGCCAGACCTGGCCGGACACCGCCCGGCAGGAGGCGGAGCCGCAGCAGAGTGACGACCAGGAGCGGCCCGCCATCGCCCCGGCCGCCCCGCGCCCCACCTACCCCTGGCAGAAGAAGCCGCGCCCCGAATCCACGACGTGACCGCCGCCCGAGCGGCACCGGTCACCCCGCGGCGGACGACGCCCCCACGAGCCCGGGCTGCCGCAGGGCCACCACGGCAGGTAACCTCCAGCTCATGTCCCGCCATGTCGCGATCGTCACCGATTCAACGGCCTACCTTCCGGCCCGGACGATGGAGCGGCACGGCATCACGGCGGTACCCCTGACCGTGGTGCTGGGGGACCGTGCCCTGGAGGAGGGCACCGAGATCTCCACCCGCTCCCTCGCCCAGGCTTTGCAGAAGCGGCGTCCCGTCACGACGTCCCGCCCCAGCCCGGAGCTGTTCGCGGAGACCTACCGCAGGGCCGCCGAGTCCGGTGCGACCGGGATCGTCTCCCTCCACCTCTCCGCCGAGCTGTCCGGCACCCACGACGCGGCGGTCCTCGCGGCCCGCGAGGCGCCGGTGCCGGTCCGCGTGGTCGACACCGGCATGATCGCGATGGCGCTCGGCTTCTGCGCGCTGGCGGCCGCGGAGACGGCGGAGGCGGGCGGCACCGTGGACGAGGCGGTCACCGCGGCGGAGAAGCGGGCGGCGGGCACCTCGGCCTACTTCTACGTCGACACGCTCGACTATCTGCGGCGGGGCGGCCGGATCGGCGCGGCCCAGGCGCTGTTGGGCTCAGCCCTCGCCGTGAAGCCGCTGCTCCAACTGGCCGGAGGACGCATCGAACCGCTGGAGAAGGTGCGGACGGCGTCCAAGGCCATCGCCCGGCTGGAGGAGATCGCGGCGGACCGCGCGGGAGGCGCCGAGGTGGACGTCGCCGTCCACCACCTCTCCGCCCCGGAACGCGCCTCCGCCCTGGCCGACCGGCTGCGCACCCGGCTGCCGGGACTGTCCGAGCTGCATGTCAGCGAGGTGGGCGCGGTGATCGGGGCGCACACGGGGCCGGGGCTGCTGGGGGTCGTGGTTTCGGCGCGGTGAGGCTCCTCCGGGGGCGGGGCGCGCGGGTGCTCCTTCGATCGGGTGACGGCGTTTTCCACAACTGGGCGCCTCTCCACGGATTCTGACCATGATCATCGCGAGGGCGTGGCGGTGCCCCACCCTCGTCGCATGGCACTTCGATCACACACACGCACCGCTGTTCCGACGAGTGGTCCGGGGCGCGGGCCCCTGTCCGACGGCCGCACGTCCCACCACCGTCACCGCCGGGGCCGCCCTGGCCGGGCGCGCGCCTGGGCCCGGGACGGTGACCGTCAGGAGCAGGGGGAGGAGATCCGGCGCCGTGCGGAGACGTTGTTCGGCGGGGAGCCGGCGGTCGTGCGCGGCGGGGAGCCGATGGCCGTGCGTGGCGGGGAGCCTGTGGTCGTGCGCGGCGGGCGTCCGGCCGCGCGGAGGGCGCCGAGCTGGGCGCGGGAGGGTCGCGCCCTGGCGGGAGTGGAGGGCGGCGCGCCTCGTCGGCCGCGCCGCCGCGTCGTGGTGGTGGACCGTCAGGGAGTGGCAGGACACGCGCTGCTGACGAGGCCTCGGGCGTCCGGCGGGCGGCGACGGGCCTCGGGCGTGGAGCAGACGTTGGAGCTGAGGCGGCTGCCGGACCGCGCGGGGGCGCCTGCGGTGGCCGGGTCGGGCGGAGGCACGGATGCGGCCCGACCCGGGCGGTTCCTCGGCGTCGGCCCGGAGGGCGAGGAACCAGCCACCTACCCGGTGCGCCTGCCCGCCGGACACCCTGGCCGGGACGCGGCCGGCTCTCCGCACCCGGAGCACCAGGAACACAGGGAGACGCCCGGCGGAGTGCTCGAACCGGAACCGCCGCCAGGGCCACCGCCCGGCCGGTTCGGCCCCGCGCTGCGCGAGCGGCTGCCGCTGTGGGTGCAGGCCCGGTGCGGGCTGGAGCGGCGCAGTGTCGTCGCGCTCTCGGCGCTGCTCGCGCTCGCGCTCGTCCTCGCCGTGCAGCACTTCTGGACCGGGCGCACCCAGCCGGTGCGGGCGCCGGAGGTGGTGCGGGCGGCTCCGGCAGGGCAGGGAGGAGGCGTGGACGGTGGGAAAGGCCTCCCGGCCGCTCCGGGGTCCTTCGGGCAGGCGGGCGGGACGGCGGCTCCCGAGATCGTGGTCGACGTCGGCGGCAAGGTGCGGGACCCGGGCGTCCACCGTCTGCCCGCGGGCTCACGGGTCGAGGACGCGCTGAAGGCGGCCGGCGGGGTGCGCCCAGGCACGAAGACGGGCGGTCTCAACCGGGCCCGGTTCCTCGTCGACGGCGAGCAGTTGGTGATCGGCGGTCCGGCACCGGCAGGAGCGGCCGCACCCGCGGCCCCGGCGGGCACCGGAACGGCGGCCGGCCCCACGACTCCCGTCTCGCTCAGCACCGCCACCGTGGACCAGCTCGACACCCTCCCCGGCGTCGGTCCCGTCCTCGCCCAGCACATCGTCGACTACCGCACCCGCAACGGCGGTTTCCGCTCGGTGGACGAGCTGCGGGAGGTCAACGGCATCGGCGAACGCCGCTTCGCCGACCTGCGCGACCTCGTACGGCCATGAGCGCCCGCCTGCGCGTCGACCGCGAGGCCTCGGCCGAAAGGGCGGACGCCTCCCGTCCCCGGCGGGAGGGACCGACCGACCTCCGGCTCGTCCCGCCCGCCCTCGCCGCCTGGGCCACGGCGGCGGTGACGCTGCACGCCCCGCCGGGCTGGGCCGTGACGACCGTGGTCGCCTCGGTCACGGTCGCCGCCGTCCTGCTGTCGACGCGCGGCCGCCCGCTCCTGGCGCGTCGGCGTGTCACGGAGCGGGCGCGTGTCACCGGCCACGCCATCGCCGCCACCCTGCTCTGCGTCGCGGCAGCCGCGGGTTCGGCAGGCCTGCACGGCGCGGACGTCCGGCGCGGTCCCGTCCCCGAACTGGCCCGCGAGTACGCCCGGGTGGTCGCGGAGGTGGAGGTCACCGCGGATCCACGGCTCACCAGGCCCCGGGTCAGCGGCAACCGCATGGCCCCGGTGTCCGTGCTGATCGAGGCCGAGGTGCGGCGCGTGGAGCGGACCGGAGCGGCGGTGCGGAAGACCCGGACGCCGGTCCTGCTGATCGTCGGCACCGGCGACCGGAAGCCGGCCGCGCCCGCCGCCGGCCACCAGGGCTCACCCTGGCTGTCCCTGCTGCCCTCCACCCGGCTGCGGGTGGAGGCGGGGCTCGCGCCGGCGCGGGAGGGAGGCGACCGGTTCGCGGCGGTACTGCGCGTGAACGGCCGCGACGGTCCCCAGGCAGTGGGCGGTCCCTCGGCCCCGCAGCGGCTCGCGGGACGGCTGCGGGCCGGACTGCGTGAGGCGACCGAGGATCTGCCGGAGGACGCGCGGGCGCTGCTCCCGGGGCTGGTCGTCGGGGACATCTCGCGGGTGACGCCGGAGCTGGACCGGGCGTTCCGGGAGACCGACCTCACCCACACCCTCGCCGTGTCCGGGGCCAACTTCACCATCCTGCTCGCCCTGCTCCTCGGCCCGCCGGGGCTGGCGCAGCGGGCCGAGCGGCGCGGGCTCGCGCCCCGCCTCGGAATCTCGCTGCGGACCACGGCTGTCCTGGGCGCGGTGCTGTCCCTGGCGTTCGTCGTCGTGTGCCGGCCGCATCCCAGCGTGCTGCGCGCCGCCGCCTGCGGTTCCGTGGCGCTGCTCGCGCTCGCCACCGGCCGCCGCAGATCGCTCGTCCCGGCCCTGGCGACGGCCGTCCTGCTCCTCGTGCTGTACGACCCGTGGCTGTCCCGCAGTTACGGCTTCCTGCTCTCCGTACTGGCGACCGGTGCGCTGCTCACCCTCGCCCCGCGCTGGAGCGAGGCGCTGCGCCGTCACGGGGTGCCGCCCCGGATCGCGGAGGCGCTGGCCGCCGCCGGTGCCGCGCAGGCGCTGTGCGCCCCGGTGGTGGCCGTGCTGTCGGCCCGGGTGAGCCTGGTGGCGATCCCCTGCAACCTGCTCGTCGAGGCCGCGATCGCCCCGGCCACCGTGTTCGGATTCCTCGCCCTGGCCGCCGCGCCGGTCGCGATGCCGTTGGCCGAGGCGGTGGCGTGGTGCGGGGGCTGGCCCGCCGGGTGGATCGCGCGGGTCGCCCGGACCGGGGCGGCGATGCCGGGCGCCGGCGTGGACTGGCCGGGCAGCTGGACGGGGGCGGCGGCGCTCGGCGCGGTCACCGTGGCCGTGCTGCTCGTGGGGCGCCGGCTGCTGCGGCACCCCTGGTGGTGCGCGGCGTGCGCGCTGCTGCTGGCGCTGCTGGTGGTGCAGCCCCGGCCGCTGGTGCGCACGATCACCGGGTGGCCGCCGCCGGACTGGCGGATGGTGATGTGCGACGTGGGGCAGGGGGACGCGCTGGTGCTGGCGGCGGGGGACGGCGCCGGGGTGGTCGTGGACGCCGGGCCCGATCCGGAGCCGGTCGACCGCTGCCTGCGCTCCCTGGGCGTCACCCGTGTCCCGCTCGTCGTCCTCACCCACTTCCACGCCGACCACGTGGCCGGGCTGACCGGGGTGCTGCGAGGTCGTGAGGTGGGCGGCATCGGGACCACGGGTCTGGACGAGCCGGCCGATCAGGCGGCGGCCGTCCGGAGAGACGCTGCCGCCGCGGGCGTCCCCGTGGCGCGGGTCGTCGCGGGGGAGCGGCGCCGGGCCGGGGACCTGTCCTGGGAGGTGGTGTGGCCGCCGCCGGGCGGACACCCGGCGGTGGAAGGCCCCAACGACGCCAGCGTGGCCATGCTGGTCCGCGCCGGGAGCCTGCGCCTGCTCCTCCTCGGCGACCTGGAGCCCCCGGCTCAGCGCGCCCTGGCCCGCTCACCCGCGGCGAGGGATCTGGCCGGCGTCGACGTCCTCAAGGTCGCCCACCACGGCTCGGCGTACCAGGACCCCGGCCTCGTGCGCCTCGCCGCACCGCGCCTGGCGCTGATCAGCACCGGCGAGGACAACTCCTACGGCCACCCCGCCCCGGGGACGGTGGAGGCGCTGCGGGCCCAGGGAGCGGCGGTGCTGCGGACCGACCGGGACGGGGCGCTGGCGGTCGTGTCCGGCACGGGCGGGGACGGGGAGGTGGGGGTGGCGCGACACTGAGGGTATGACCGACGGGATCGACACCGCGACGACCGACGCCTATCTGCGCCGCCTGGGGGTGGAGCGGCCTGCCCGGCCCACGCCGGACGCGCTGCGGGAGCTGCATCTGCGCCATCTGCGGACCGTGCCGTTCGAGAACCTGTCCGTGCATCTCGGCGAGGAGATCGTGCTGGACGAGAAGCGGCTGCTGGACAAGGTGGTGGAGGCCCGGCGCGGCGGGTTCTGCTACGAACTCAACGGCGCCTTCGGTGCGTTGCTGACCGCCCTCGGCTACGACGTCACCCTGCTCGCCGCACGGGTGTACGGGGAGGGCGGACGCCTGGGCATCCCGTACGACCATCTCGCGCTGCGGGTGCGGACGGAGGGCGGGGGCGACTGGCTGGCGGACGTCGGGTTCGGCTCGCACTTCCATCTGCCGCTCGCCGTCGGGGAGCGGGGCGAGCAGCGGGACCCGGCGGGTGTGTTCCGGGTCGCCGAGGCGGAAGCGGACGCGGCCGGGGTGCGTGGCGGGCACGAGGCGTCGGACGCGGCGGACCTGGACGTGCTGCGCGACGGGCGGCCGGTGTACCGGCTGGAGACGCGGCCCAGGACGCTCGCCGACTTCACGGCGGGAGTCTGGTGGCACCGCACCTCGCCGCACTCCCACTTCACCCGCTCCCTGGTGTGCTCGCGGGTCACCGAGGACGGCGGGCGGATCACGCTGAGCGGCCGCCGGCTGACACGCACGGCCCCGGACGGCACGCGGCAGGAGCGGGAGACCGGGTCGGACGCGGAGGTGCTGGGGATCTACCGGGACGAGTTCGGGATCAGGATGGACGCGGTGCCGACGGTTCGGGGCGGCGGGACGGGCGGCTGAGCCCGTACCGGACAATGAGCCGTGTGAGTGATGTGCGACATGTGCTGGTGCTGCCCGACCGGGACGCGGCCGAGGAGGTGGCCGAGGCGCTGGCGGAGCGCTTCGGCGTGGACGAGGAGCCGCGGCTCGTGCGGGACGCGCTCGCCGGGGAGGACGACGCGGAGGACGCGCAGTGGCTCGTCGTCCTACGGGACGAGGCGGGCCGGCTGGACGCGGACGAGCTGAACGAGTTCGTCGCCGGGTGGGACGGCTGGCGCGAGGAGCCGTAGGCCGTGGCTCCTGGCGGAACGCCCGGCGGGGCGGGGCTGTCGGTGGCCCGTGGGATGCTTGTCCGCGATGGCCAGGAAGAACGCATCCGACGACCCCCTCGCCCCCGTGACGCTCGCCGTGGGCCAGGAGGAGCTGCTGCTCGACCGTGCCGTGCGGGAGGTGGTGGCCGCCGCCAAGGCCGCGGACGCCGACACGGACGTCCGCGACCTGACCCCGGACCAGCTCCAGCCGGGCACCCTCGCCGAGCTGGTCAGCCCCTCGCTGTTCGCCGAGCGCAAGGTCGTGGTCGTGCGCGGTGCGCAGGACCTGTCGGCCGACACGGTCAAGGACGTCAAGGCGTACCTGTCCTCGCCCGCCGAGGAGATCACCCTCGTGCTGCTGCACGCGGGCGGCGCGAAGGGCAAGGGCCTGCTGGACGCGGCGCGCAAGGCGGGCGCGCGGGAGGTGGCCTGCCCGAAGATGACCAAGCCGGCGGACCGGCTGGCGTTCGTGCGCGGCGAGTTCCGTACGGCGGGGCGTTCGGCGACGCCCGAGGCCTGCCAGGCCCTCGTCGACGCCATCGGCAGCGACCTGCGCGAGCTGGCCTCCGCGGTGACGCAGCTCGTGGCGGACGTCGAGGGCACCATCGACGAGGCGGTCGTCGGCCGCTACTACACCGGGCGGGCCGAGGCGTCGAGCTTCACGGTCGCCGACCGGGCGGTGGAGGGACGGACGGCGGAGGCCCTGGAGGCGCTGCGCTGGTCGCTGTCGACGGGTGTGGCCCCGGTGCTGATCACCAGCGCGCTGGCCCAGGGCGTGCGGGCCATCGGCAAGCTGTCCTCGGCGCGCGGCGGCCGGCCCGCCGACCTGGCGCGGGAGCTGGGCATGCCCCCCTGGAAGATCGACCGCGTGCGCCAGCAGATGCGCGGCTGGACCCCGGACGGCGTCGCCGTGGCGCTGCGCGCGGTCGCCGAGGCGGACGCGGGCGTGAAGGGCGGTGGGGACGACCCGGAGTACGCCCTGGAGAAGGCGGTCGTCACCATCGCCCGCGCGGCCCGCTCCCGCGGCCGGGCGTGACTCCACGACACAGGCGCCGTATGCCGAAGGCCCCGCCCGCCCGCGCGGCCCGCTCCCGCGGCCGGGCGTAACTCCACGACACAGGCGCCGTATGCCGAAGGCCTCGCCTCCCGCCCTGGGGAAGGGAGGGAGGCGAGGCCTTCGGATGAAGCTGTCGAGCCCGTACCCGCGTGGCGAACGCAGGCCGCGTACGGGCTCGGGGGTGTCGGCCGGGGGCGGATGAGAGAGGGCCCGCCCGGGTCCCGCCGACGGTCAGATCAGGGTGGTTCAGCCCTTGACGGCCGCGACCTTGCGAGCCAGCGCCGACTTCTTGTTGGCGGCCTGGTTCTTGTGGATGACGCCCTTCGAGACGGCCTTGTCGAGCTGACGCGCGGCGACGCGCTGGTACTCGGTGGCCTTCTCGGTGTCACCCGCGGCGGCGGCCTCACGGGCCTTGCGGATCGCGGTCTTCAGAGAGGACTTGACGGCCTTGTTGCGCAGCCGGGCCTTCTCGTTGGTCTTGTTCCGCTTGATCTGGGACTTGATGTTCGCCACGAATGAGCCTCTACAGGTTCTGGCACGGGGCCGTACGCTGACGCACGGTTCCGCACCGGGTGATTTCTTGGGGTTGTGCCTCGCGCTGAGAGGGCATGAGACACAGCCCCCCACACTACCAGCGGGCCATTCCGTGGCCCAAACCCGTCCCGGGTCGCCGCCCGTGGGACCATGGAAGCTACGTATCGATCCGACCCGAGACCGCAGACGGACAAGCACACGTATGCGGACGCCTCAAGAATCAGGACCCTGCGTGCCCGCGATCCCCAGCCATGTGCCCGAGCCGAGCCGTACCGACCCCGCGCTGATCCGCAATTTCTGCATCATCGCGCACATCGACCACGGCAAGTCCACGCTCGCCGACCGGATGCTCCAGCTGACCGGTGTGGTCGAGCAGCGGCAGATGCGCGCCCAGTACCTCGACCGCATGGACATCGAGCGCGAGCGCGGCATCACGATCAAGTCCCAGGCGGTGCGTCTGCCGTGGGCCCCGACCCACGACAAGAGCAAGACGCACATCCTCAACATGATCGACACCCCCGGGCACGTCGACTTCACGTACGAGGTCTCCCGGTCGCTCGCCGCGTGCGAGGGGACCATCCTCCTGGTCGACGCCGCCCAGGGCATCGAGGCGCAGACCCTCGCCAACCTGTACCTGGCGATGGAGAACGACCTCCAGATCATCCCGGTGCTGAACAAGATCGACCTGCCGGCCGCGCAGCCGGAGAAGTTCGCCGAGGAGCTGGCGAACCTGGTCGGCTGCGACCCCGACGACGTGCTGAAGGTGTCCGCGAAGACCGGTCTCGGCGTCGAGGCGCTGCTGGACCGCGTGGTCGCCGACATCCCGGCGCCGGTCGGCGTCGCCGACGCCCCCGCCCGTGCGATGATCTTCGACTCGGTCTACGACTCCTACCGCGGTGTCGTGACGTACGTGCGGGTGATCGACGGGCAGCTCAACAAGCGTGAGCGCATCCGGATGATGTCCACCAACGCCACCCACGAGCTGCTGGAGATCGGCACCAACTCGCCGGAGATGCTGGCCGCGGACGGCCTCGGCGTCGGCGAGGTGGGTTACCTGATCACGGGTGTGAAGGACGTCCGCCAGTCGAAGGTCGGTGACACCGTCACCAGCCAGTCCAAGGGCGCCACGGAGGCCCTCGGCGGCTACAAGGACCCCAAGCCGATGGTGTTCTCGGGCCTCTACCCCCTGGACGGCTCGGACTACCCGGAGCTGCGCGAGGCCCTCGACAAGCTCCAGCTCAACGACGCCGCCCTGGTCTACGAGCCGGAGACCTCCGCCGCGCTCGGCTTCGGCTTCCGCGTCGGCTTCCTCGGCCTGCTGCACCTGGACGTGATCCGCGAGCGGCTGGAGCGCGAGTTCGGACTCGACCTGATCGCCACCGCGCCGAACGTGGTCTACCGCGTGCTCATGGAGGACGGCAGCGAGCACACCGTCACCAACCCGAGCGAGTTCCCCGAGGGCAAGATCGACGAGGTCTACGAGCCGGTGGTGCGGGCCACGATCCTCGCGCCCAGCGAGTTCATCGGCTCGATCATGGAGCTGTGCCAGAACCGGCGCGGCGTCCTGCTCGGCATGGACTACCTCTCCGAGGACCGGGTGGAGATCCGCTACACCCTGCCGCTCGCCGAGATCGTCTTCGACTTCTTCGACCAGCTGAAGTCCAAGACCCGCGGCTACGCCTCCCTCGACTACGAGCCCACCGGTGAGCAGACGTCCAGCCTGGTCAAGGTGGACATCCTGCTGCACGGCGACAAGGTGGACGCATTCTCCGCGATCACCCACAAGGACCAGGCGTACGCGTACGGCGTGCGGCTCGTCGCCAAGCTGAAGGAGCTGATCCCGCGGCAGGCGTTCGAGGTGCCCGTGCAGGCGGCCATCGGCTCCCGGGTGATCGCCCGCGAGACCATCCGCGCCATCCGCAAGGACGTCCTCGCCAAGTGCTACGGCGGTGACATCTCCCGTAAGCGGAAGCTGCTGGAGAAGCAGAAGGAAGGCAAGAAGCGGATGAAGATGGTGGGGTCCGTGGAGGTCCCGCAGGAGGCCTTCATCGCCGTCCTCTCCAGCGACGAGAACGCGGGATCCGGCAAGGCCAAGAAGTAGCCGCAGGTTACCGGGGGTCACTCCGCAAACCGGGCGAATCGGGGCCCGTCGCACGTCCGTGCGGCGGGCCCCGCACGTTCCTCATGTGGCTGTCTGTGTGAAGTTACAGGCCGTGGCCCCTTACGCAGTGGCCGGTCGACCTTTACTCTGTCCGTGCTCGATAGTTACTCGCGAGTTAAACAACGACGCGAGGAAACCCCAGCCGCACTGAGCCAGCCGCACCGTCGCGGGCCCCGGAGGATGTCGTGAGCGACACACAGACACTGATCGAGAACCGTCCGCCGAGCGTGGCGACCCTCTTCCTGGAGCGTGTGGCGGCCACACCGGACGCCGAGGCCTACCGCTACCCGGTCCCACCGGCCTCCGGGGAGGGCCCGGACGACTGGAAGTCTCTCACCTGGGCCGAGGCCGCCGAGCGGGTCCACGCGATCGCCGCGGGCCTGATCGAACTGGGCGTGCAGCCGGAGGAGCGGGTCGCCCTCGCCTCCTCCACCCGGGTCGAGTGGATCCTCGCCGACCTCGGCATCCTCTGCGCCGGCGCCGCCACCACCACGATCTACCCGCAGACCAACGCCGAGGAGTCCGCGTACATCCTTGCCGACTCGCAGAGCCGGGTGCTGGTCGCGGAGAACGCCGAGCAGGCCGCCAAGGCCGTCGCCAAGCGCGACGAGCTGCCCGAGCTGACCCGCGTGGTCGTGATCGACGCGGACGGCGCCGACACCGACGACTTCGTGATCACGCTGGCCGAGCTGGAGAAGCGCGGCGCCGCCCGCCTCCAGAAGGAGCCGGAGCTGATCAAGGAGCGGGTCGCGGCCCTCACCAAGGACCAGCTCGCCACCCTCATCTACACCTCCGGCACCACCGGCCGCCCCAAGGGCGTGCGCCTGCCGCACGACAACTGGTCGTACATGGCGAAGGCGATCGCCGCGACCGGCCTGGTCCACGCCGACGACGTGCAGTACCTGTGGCTGCCGCTGGCGCACGTCTTCGGCAAGGTGCTCACCTCCGGTCAGATCGAGGTCGGCCACGTCACCGCGGTGGACGGCCGCGTCGACAAGATCATCGAGAATCTGCCGGTGGTCCAGCCGACGTACATGGCCGCCGTCCCCCGCATCTTCGAGAAGGTCTACAACGGCGTCGCCGCCAAGGCGAAGGCCGGCGGGGGCGCCAAGTACAAGATCTTCCAGTGGGCCGCTGGCGTCGCCCGCGAGTACGCCAAGGTCACGCAGGACAACTTCCGCCGCACCGGCAGCGCGACCGCCCCGGCCGGACTGCGCACCAAGCACGCCCTCGCCGACAAGCTCGTCTACGCCAAGATCCGTGAGGCCTTCGGCGGCCGGCTGCGCGCCTGCGTCTCCGGCTCCGCCGCCCTCGCGCCGGAGATCGGCTACTTCTTCTCCGGCGCCGGCATCCACATCCTGGAGGGCTACGGCCTCACCGAGTCCTCCGCTGCCTCCTTCGTGAACCCCGGCGAGGCCTACCGCACCGGCACCGTCGGCAAGCCGCTGCCCGGCACCGAGGTCCGCATCGCCGAGGACGGCGAGATCCTGCTGCGCGGCCCCGGCATCATGCAGGGCTACCACAACCTGCCCGACAAGACCGCCGAGGTCCTGGAGGAGGACGGCTGGTTCCACACCGGCGACATCGGCGAGCTGTCCGCCGACGGCTACCTGCGCATCACCGACCGCAAGAAGGACCTGATCAAGACCTCCGGCGGCAAGTACATCGCGCCGGCCGAGGTCGAGGGCCAGTTCAAGGCGGTCTGCCCGTACGTCTCCAACATCCTGGTGCACGGCGCCGACCGGAACTACTGCACCGCCCTCATCGCCCTCGACGAGCAGTCCATCACCGCCTGGGCGGCCGAGAACGGCCTGGAGGGCAAGCCGTACGCGGAGATCGTCGCCGCGCCCGTCACGGTCGAGATGGTCGACGGCTACGTCAAGCAGCTCAACGAGGGCCTGCAGCGGTGGCAGACCATCAAGAAGTTCCGCCTGCTGCCGCGTGACCTCGACGTGGAGCACGGCGAGATCACCCCGAGCCTGAAGCTCAAGCGCCCGGTGGTGGAGCGCGAGTACAAGCACCTCATCGAGGAGATGTACGAGGGCGCGCGCGAGAAGTGACGGGCCGTCGGCCGGGGGACACGCTCTCCCGGCCGACGCCGTCCCTCCGCTTCTTGCCGCCGCTCCCGGGAATCGTCAGCGGGCCTGCGCGGTTGCCTCACGCCATGAAGGCAATCGCATCAACGACCTACGGCGGCCCCGACGTTCTGCGGGAGCTGGACCTCCCCACTCCCGAGGCGGGACCCGGTGAGGTCCGCATCCGGGTGCACGCCGCGGCCGTGAACCCCACCGATGCCCTGCTCCGCGGCGGCGCCTACGCCGCCCGTACGACGGACGTCCCGCCCCCGTACGTGCCCGGCATGGACGCGGCCGGCGTGATCGACCAGCTCGGCCCCGGTGCCGACGGCCGGCTGAGCGTGGGGCAGCGGGTCGTCGCCCTCGTCGTGCCCACCGGCCCGCGCGGCGCCTACGCCGAACAGATCGTCGTGCCCGCGGAGTCCGTCGTCCCCGCGCCCGCCGGGACGGACCACGCCGAGGCGTCCACCCTCCTGATGAACGCCGCCACCGCCCGGCTGGCCCTCGACACCCTCGCCCTGCCGAAGGGGGCGACCGTCGCCGTGACCGGCGCGGCGGGCGCCGTCGGCGGCTACGCGGTCGAACTCGCCAAGGCCGACGGTCTGACCGTCGTCGCCGACGCCGCCCCGCACGACCGTGACCTGGTGCGCGGCTTCGGCGCCGACCATGTCGTCGACCGGGGCGCGGACGTCGCCGCCCGCGTCCGTGAGCTCGCGCCCGACGGTGTGCCCGGCCTGGTGGACGGCTCCGACCAGCGCGAGGAGGCTGTCCCCGCGGTCGCGGACGGCGGCGCCCTCGTCGCCCTGCGCGGCTGGCAGGGCCCCGCCGAGCGCGGCGTCACGGTGACCCCGGTCTTCGTGGCGAGCGTCCGCGGCGACACGGCCCTGCTGGACACCCTGCGGCTCCAGGCCGAGGAGGGCGTGCTGTCCCTGCGCGTCGCCAAGGTGCTGCCCGCCTCCGACGCGGCCGAGGCGCACCGCCTGCTGGAGGCGGGCGGTCTGCGGGGGCGCCTCGTCCTCGACTTCTCCTGACGCGAGGGCTTCTGTCGTACGGGCCCGCGCCGAGCGGCGCGGGCCCACCACTTCTGATCCTCGGGTGACCGAAAGCGAGCGGTCGCGGGGTCGTTCCTGACCGAACGTGGAGCACCGTTCCCCCGACAAGCGCTCCACTTTCGTGACTCCACGCTTATGGGCGGGTCCGTTCTGTCACTCTGTCGGCAAGCGATCGAGTTCTCTTCGTACGAACTGCCCGGGGAGCTGCCCATGCGGGCCATTCCGACCCAACGGGAGACCACCTCGTGCGCCCCAGACGCGCAGGGGCGCACGCGGGTGGAGGCGACGCTGTCCGGAAGCCCTCTCGCGCCGGGCTCGGCACGCGCGATGCTGCGCAAGGCGCTCACCGAGTGGGCACAGTCCTCGGCGGACGGCGCCGACCTCCTCACCGGCCGCGTCGGTGACGACGCCGCCCTGGTCGCCAGCGAACTGGTCACCAACGCGGTCGTGCACGCCGGCACCGAGGTGCGGCTGACCTGCCGGCGGGAGGACACCGGCGCGCTCGTCGTCGAGGTCGCCGACCTGCACCCGTCCCGCGCCCCGCGCGACGACGCCGCGGAGGCGCCGGCGCACGACATCCCCGAATACGGGCGCGGCCTGCGCCTGGTCGCCGCGCTCGCCGAGTCCTGGGGCGTCACCTACCGGGCCGGCAGCAAGACCGTGTGGGCGCGGCTGCCGACCCGTGGGGAGGCGCCCGCCGACCCGCCCGCCGCGTACGCCGGGGAGCGCGCCTCCGCGCGGGACCTGCGCGCCGCCGCACTCCTCGCCTCCGACCCGCTCGACCCCCTCGCCCCGCGCGGCCACGACGGACCCCGAGAGGGCCCGCGTGACGCCCCCCGGGACGCCTGGCGTGCCGCCTCCTACGGCGACGACTGGCTGGCACGCCGCCCCGGGCGCGACGGCGCCTGGCTGGGCCGGGGCGCGCTGTCCTTCCTCGCCGAGGCGTCCGACCTGCTCGCCGGACAGCTGGACGAGGACCTGGTCGCCTCCCTCACCGGCCAGTTGATCGTGCCGCGGCTCGCCGACTGGTGCGCGGTCTGGCTGGAGGACGAGGCCACCGCGCACGGCGGACGGCCCGGCGCGGGAGGCCGCCTCGCCCGCGTCTGGCACGCCGGCGAGCATCTGGTGGAGGAGCTGAGCCGTGCGCTCGAACGCACGCCGCCGCCCCGGACCGACGACCCGCTCGGCACCGGGCCCTTGCCGTATCCGTGGCCGGTTCTCGACGCCGCGGGAACCGGGGACGCCCAGGTGACCGACGGTGTCGAGGGCGCCGGGGCCGCGCTCGCGTACCGGCTCGTCGCCGGGGGCCGCCCGCTCGGCACGCTGGTGATCGGGCGCGGCGGCATCGGCCGCTTCCCCGACGAGATCACCGGGCTCGTGGAGGACCTGGGCCGGCGGGTCGCGCTCGCCATCGGGGCGGCCCGGCAGTACGCCCGCCAGGCCACCATCAGCGCCGTGCTCCAGCGCGGCCTGCTGCCCGGCGCGGTCGCCGAGATCCCCGGCGTGCGCAGCGCCCTCGTCCACGAACCCTGCGACAAGGGCGGCCCCAGCGGCGACTTCTACGACCTCTTCCCGGCCGGTCACGGACGCTGGTGCTTCGCCGTCGGCGACGTCCAGGGCAAGGGCCCCGAGGCGGCCGTCGTCATCGGCCTGGTCCGCCCCTGGCTACGGCTGCTCGCCCGTGAGGGCTACCGCGTCGCCGACGTCCTGGACCGGCTCAACCAGCTCCTCCTCGACGACGCCACCGAGGCCGCGGACGCCGCCGCCCGCGCGCTGGTGGCGGCCGGCGCACGCCCCACCGCCCCCGGCGACGGCCCCCAGACCCGATTCCTGTCCCTCCTCTACGGCGAGCTGGTGCCCTTCGAGGGCGGCGTCCGCTGCACCCTCGCCTCCGCCGGGCACCCCCTGCCCCTGCTCCTCGACCCCGAGGGCCGTGTCCGGGCCGTCGCCCAGCCTCAGACGCTGCTCGGGGTGGTCGAGGACGCCGGGTACACCGGCGAGACCTTCGAGATGTACTCCGGCGACACCCTGCTGTGCGTCACCGACGGGGTCACCGAGCGGCGCTCCGGGTCCCGGCAGTTCGACGACGGGGACGGGCTGGCCCGGGCGCTCGCGGGCTGCGCCGGGATGGAGGCCGGGGCGGTGGCGGACCGGATCACCCAGCTCGTGCACGAGTTCGGGGCGCGGCCCCCGGCCGACGACATGGCGCTGCTGGTGCTCCAGGCGGAGTGAGGGCCAGGCAGGGAATCGCGCGCGGTGCGGGACAATGGAGCACATGCCTTCCGCACTCCCCGACGGCGAGCCCGTCCCCGCCGACGGCGCGCTGCCCGCGTCCGCGCTCGCCGGGGCGGCCGACCGCCCCCTCGGGTTCTACCTGCACGTCCCGTACTGCGCGACCCGCTGCGGCTACTGCGACTTCAACACCTACACCGCGACCGAGCTGCGCGGCACCGGCGGAGTACTGGCCTCCCGCGACAACTACGCCGAGACCCTCGTCGACGAGATCCGGCTGGCCCGCAAGGCGCTCGGCGACGACCCCCGCCCGGTGCGCACGGTGTTCGTCGGCGGAGGCACGCCCACCCTGCTCGCGGCGGGCGACCTGGTGCGGATGCTGGGCGCGATCCGCGAGGAGTTCGGACTGGCGCCGGACGCCGAGGTCACGACGGAGGCCAACCCCGAGTCGGTCGACCCCGCCTACCTCGCCGAGCTGCGGGCCGGCGGCTTCAACCGGATCTCCTTCGGCATGCAGAGCGCCCGGCAGCACGTGCTGAAGGTCCTCGACCGCACGCACACCCCCGGCCGGCCCGAGGCATGCGTCGCCGAGGCGCGGGCGGCCGGGTTCGACCACGTCAACCTCGACCTGATCTACGGCACGCCCGGTGAGTCCGACGACGACTGGCGCGCCTCGCTGGACGCGGCGACCTGGGCGGGCCCCGACCATGTGAGCGCCTACGCGCTGATCGTCGAGGAGGGCACGCAGCTGGCCCGGCGGATCCGGCGGGGTGAGGTGCCGATGACGGACGACGACGTCCACGCCGATCGGTACCTCATCGCCGAGGAGATGCTGTCGAGGGCGGGCTTCTCCTGGTACGAGGTGTCGAACTGGGCGACCTCGGAGGCGGGGCGTTGTCTGCACAACGAGCTGTACTGGCGGGGCGCCGACTGGTGGGGGGCCGGGCCCGGGGCGCACTCGCACGTGGGCGGGGTGCGGTGGTGGAACGTGAAGCATCCGGGGGCGTATGCGTCGGCGCTGGCGGAGGGGCGGTCGCCCGGGGCGGGACGGGAGGTGCTGTCCTCGGAGGACCGGCGGGTCGAGCGGATCCTGCTGGAGCTTCGGCTCCGGGACGGGGTGCCGCTGGATCTCCTCCGGGCGGAGGGGCGGGCGGCTGCCGACCGTGCGCTGTCGGACGGCTTGCTCCGTCCCGAGCCCTTCGCCGAGGGCCGAGCGGCCCTCACCCTGCGGGGACGCTTGTTGGCTGACGCCGTGGTCCGTGACCTGGTCGACTGACCACAGGTTTTTCGCCCCCGCCGCCCTTTCCCGTCCCGACCCTGGGGGCTGCGCCCCCAGGCCCCCCCTTGTCGGCCCTGGCGGGCCTCGTCCTCAAACGCCGGAAGGGCTGAAATCAGCCCTTCCGGCGTTTGGGGAGCGGGGTCCGGGGCGGGAAGGGCGGCGGGGGCGAGGAAACCGGTGTCACGACGGGGCCGTCACGAAGTCGATCAGTTCTTCCACCCGCCCCAGCAGCTGAGGCTCAAGATCCTTGTAGGAGCGGACGGAGTCCAGGATCCGTCGCCACGCCTCACCGGTGTGGGCGACCCGCCACCCCAGCGCCTCGCACACCCCCGTCTTCCAGTCCACCCCCCGCGGCACCCGGGGCCACGCCTCGATCCCCACCGACGCCGGCTTCACGGCCTCCCAGATGTCGATGTACGGATGTCCGACCACCAGCGCGTGCTCGCTCGTCACGCCCTGCGCGATCCGCCACTCCTTCGTGCCGGGCACCAGATGGTCCACCAGCACCCCCAGCCGCGCGTCGGCCCCGGGCGCGAAGGACTCGACGATCGACGGGAGGTCGTCCACGCCCTCCAGGTACTCCACGACCACCCCCTCGATCCGCAGGTCGTCGCCCCACACCTTCTCGACCAGCTCGGCGTCGTGCCGGCCCTCGACGTAGATGCGCCCCGCGCGGGCGACGCGCGCCCGCGCGCCGGGGACGGCGACCGAGCCGGACGCCGTGCGGGTGGGGCGGGCCGGGCCGGAGGAGGGGCGGACCAGCGTGACCACGCGGCCCTCCAGCAGGAACCCGCGCGGCTCCAGCGGGAACACCCGGTGCTTGCCGAAGCGGTCCTCCAGGGTCACCGTGCCGGCCTCGCAGCGGATCACGGCGCCGCAGAACCCGGTGCCGGGCTCCTCCACCACGAGGCCCGGCTCGGCCGGCACCTCGGGGACGGACTGCGGCTTCTTCCACGGAGGGGTCAGATCGGCGGAGTACTGGCGCATTCTGCCGACGATACGAGGAACACCCGAACGGCGATCACTCCGACACGCCGAACCGCGCCGCCAGCGCGTCCCGTTGGGCCCGCACGAACGCCGCGTCGACCACCGCGCCGTGACCGGGGACGTACACCGCGTCCTCGCCGCCCAGCCGCAGCAGCCGGTCCAGCGCGGCCGGCCAGCGGGACGGCTCGGCGTCCGGGCCCGCCTGCGGCTCGTCCGACTCCTCGACCAGGTCGCCGCAGAACACCACCCCCGGGTCGCCGGGCACCAGCACCGCCAGGTCGTACGCGGTGTGACCGGGACCCACGTCCGCCAGCAGCGCCTGGCGGCCGCCGCCCAGGTCCAGCGTCCACTCGCCGGACACCGCGTGCCGGGGCGGGACCAGCGCCGCCACCGCCTCGTCGGCCGCCGCCGGGTCGAGACCCCAGCGCACCGCGTCCGCCCGCAGCTCCTCCCGCCCCCGCCCGGCGAGCGCCACGTCCAGGCCGACCGCGCCGTACACCTCCGCGTCCGCGAACGCCGGCGCCCCGAGCACGTGGTCGAAGTGGGGATGGGTGAGCGCGAGATGCGTCACACGGCGGCCGGTCAGCTCCCGCGCCTCGGTCCGCAACCGCGCGCCCTCGGCGAGGGACGAGCCCGCGTCGACGGCCAGAACGCCTTCCGCGCCCAGCACGAGCCCCGCGGTGCAGTCCCACCCCGGAAGCCGGCGCCGCCCGACCCCCGGCGCCAGTTGCTCCCATCCCGACTCTTCCCAAGTCACGGTCATGACCGGGACGCTAGCGGGGACGACGTCACCCGGCACAGCCGCGCGGACCGGCCTTGCCGACGTCGTACCCCCCGGCCGTACACTGGGCCGGGGAAGTCTGGCACTCGCGTGCGAAGAGTGCCAGGGTCGTTACCGGGCGGAAGCCAGCTGGAGGTGTGCGCGATGCTCAGTGAACGCAGGCTCCAGGTGTTGCGCGCGATCGTCCAGGACTACGTCGGCACCGAGGAGCCCGTCGGTTCGAAGGCCCTCACCGAGCGGCACAGCCTCGGCGTCTCCCCGGCCACCGTGCGCAACGACATGGCGGCCCTGGAGGAGGAGGGCTTCATCGCCCAGCCGCACACCAGTGCCGGGCGCATCCCCACCGACAAGGGCTACCGGCTGTTCGTCGACAAGCTGGCCGGCGTCAAGCCGATGAGTCCGCCCGAGCGGCGGGCCATCCAGAACTTCCTCGAGGGCGCCGTCGACCTCGACGACGTCGTGGCCCGCACGGTGCGGCTGCTCGCGCAGCTCACCCGGCAGGTCGCCGTGGTGCAGTACCCCTCGCTGACCCGTTCGACGGTGCGGCACGTGGAGCTGCTGGCCCTCGCCCCGGCGCGGCTGATGCTGGTGCTGATCACCGACACCGGCCGGGTCGAGCAGCGCATGGTCGACTGCCCCGCGCCGTTCGGCGAGGCGTCCCTGGCGGACCTGCGGGCGCGGCTCAACAGCCGGGTCGCGGGCCGCCGGTTCAGCGATGTGCCGAGTCTGGTGGAGGACCTCCCGGAGGCCTTCGAGGCCGACGACCGCGGTACGGTCTCCACGGTGCTCTCCACTCTCCTGGAGACGCTCGTCGAGGAGAACGAGGAGCGGCTGATGATCGGCGGTACCGCCAACCTCACCCGCTTCGGCCACGACTTCCCCCTCACGATCCGGCCCGTCCTGGAGGCGCTGGAGGAGCAAGTCGTGCTCCTCAAGCTGCTCGGCGAGGCGCAGGATCCGGGTGTGACCGTACGGATCGGTCACGAGAACGCCCACGAAGGACTCAACTCCACGTCCGTCGTGTCGGTCGGCTACGGTTCGGGCGGCGAGGCTGTCGCCAAGCTCGGCGTGGTCGGACCGACCCGCATGGACTACCCCGGAACGATGGGAGCGGTACGCGCAGTGGCACGGTACGTCGGACAGATCCTGGCGGAGTCATAGGTGGCCACGGACTACTACGCCGTACTCGGCGTACGCCGCGACGCGTCGCAGGAAGAGATCAAGAAGGCCTTCCGGCGGCTCGCCCGCGAGCTGCATCCGGACGTCAATCCGGATCCGAAGACCCAGGAGCGGTTCAAGGAGATCAACGCCGCCTACGAGGTGCTGTCGGACCCGCAGAAGAAGCAGGTCTACGACCTCGGCGGCGATCCGCTCTCGCAGGCCGGCGGCGCCGGCGGCGCGGGCGGCTTCGGCGCCGGGGGCTTCGGCAACTTCTCCGACATCATGGACGCGTTCTTCGGCACGGCGTCGCAGCGCGGACCGCGCTCGCGGACCCGCCGCGGCCAGGACGCGATGATCCGGATCGAGGTGGAGCTGGACGAGGCCGCCTTCGGCACGACCAAGGACATCCAGGTCGACACGGCCGTCGTCTGCACCACGTGCAGCGGCGAGGGCGCCGCGCCGGGCACCACCGCGCAGACCTGCGACATGTGCCGCGGCCGCGGTGAGGTCTCGCAGGTCACCCGGTCCTTCCTGGGCCAGGTCATGACCTCGCGCCCCTGCCCGCAGTGCCAGGGCTTCGGCACGGTCGTGCCCACGCCCTGCCCGGAGTGCGCGGGCGACGGCCGGGTCCGCTCCCGCCGCACGCTCACGGTCAAGATCCCGGCCGGTGTCGACAACGGCACCCGCATCCAGCTGGCGGGCGAGGGCGAGGTCGGCCCGGGCGGCGGCCCCGCCGGTGACCTGTACGTGGAGATCCACGAGCTGCCGCACTCGCAGTTCCAGCGGCGCGGCGACGACCTGCACTGCACGGTCACGCTGCCGATGACCGCGGCGTCGCTCGGCACCAAGGTGCCGCTGGAGACACTGGACGGCCTGGAGGAGGTCGACATCCGGCCCGGCACCCAGTCCGGCCAGTCGATCCCGCTGCACGGCCGGGGCGTCACCCACCTGCGCGGCGGCGGCCGGGGCGACCTCATCGTGCACGTCGAGGTGCAGACCCCGACCAAGCTGGACCCGGAGCAGGAGCGCCTGCTCCGCGAGCTGGCCAAGCTGCGCGGCGAGGAACGGCCCACGGGGCAGTTCCAGCCCGGGCAGCAGGGGTTGTTCTCGCGGTTGAAGGACGCGTTCAACGGGCGCTGAGCGGTGTACGCCGGGGGCGCGGTCGGGTCTTGCTGCCGGGGGTCCGGGGGTCGTCCCCCGGGTGGGCACGGTCGGCCCGGGCGGCAGGGGTTGTTCTCGCGGTTGAAGGACGCGTTCAACGGGCGCCGATCCGTTCCCCGCGTGGGGGCCGCCGACCTCGTCGGCGGCCCGGCGAAAAGTGGCTTATGCCAAGGGGAAGGGCCAATTCGGAGTTGGTCGGGGGACGTGACAACATGCGGTCATGTCCTCCGTACTGACCGATCTCTTCCCGCACCCGATCGTGCAGGCGCCCATGGCGGGCGGCGTATCGGTGCCGCAGCTCGCCGCCGCTGTGTCCGACGCGGGCGGGCTCGGTTTCCTGGCCGCCGGGTACAAGACCGCGGACGGGATGTACCAGGAGATCAAGCAACTGCGGGGACTCACCTCCCGCCCCTTCGGCGTCAACCTCTTCCTGCCCCAGCCCGAGACCCCCGGCGCGAGCACCGGCTCCGCCGGAGCGGCTGACACCGCGCCCTCCAACGCCGCCGTCGACGTCTACGCCCACCAGCTGGCCGGCGAGGCCTCCTGGTACGAGACCGAGCTGGGCGACCCCGAGAGCGGCCGCGACGACGGCTACGACGCCAAGCTCGCCGTGCTGCTCGACAACCCCGTGCCGGTCGTGTCGTTCCACTTCGGCGTGCCGGCCCGCGAGGTGATCGACTCGCTGCACCGCGTCGGCACCCTCACCTTCGTCACCGCGACGACCGCCGAGGAGGCGCGCGCCGTGGAACGGGCCGGCGCGGACGTGGTGATCGCCCAGGGCGTCGAGGCCGGCGGCCACCAGGGCACCCACCGGGACGTCCCCGAGACGGACGGCAGCGGCATCGGACTGCTGTCCCTCGTCGCCCAGGTCCGTGAGTCCGTGGGCATCCCGGTCGTCGCCGCCGGCGGCATCATGCGCGGCGGCCAGATCGCCGCCGTGTGCGCGGCCGGCGCGAGCGCGGCGCAGCTGGGCACCGCCTTCGTCGCCGCCCACGAGTCCGGCGCGCACGCCCTGCACAAGCAGGCCCTCACGAACCCCCTCTTCGCCCGCACCGAGCTGACCCGCGCGTTCACCGGCCGCCCGGCGCGCGCCCTGGTCAACCGCTTCCTGCGCGAGCACGGGCCGTACGCGCCCGCCGCCTACCCGGAGGTCCACCACCTCACAGCGCCCCTGCGCAAGGCCGCCGCCAAGGCCGGGGACGCGCAGGGACTGGCCCTCTGGGCCGGGCAGGGCCACCGGATGGCCCGCGAACTGCCCGCCGGACAGCTGGTGGGGGTCCTGGTCGCCGAACTGGCCGCCGCCCGGACAGCGTTGTCGGCCGGAGGCGCCCGATGACCGCTCCCGTCTTCGTCGTCGACGACTTCGACACGCACGGCACCGGCCGCTACGTCCTCGACGGCCCCGAGGGCCGGCACGCCGTCGCCGTGAAGCGGCTGCGGGCGGGCGAGGAGGTCGTCCTCACCGACGGCGCGGGCCGTTGGGCCTCCGGCGAGGTGGACGGAACCGAGGGCAAGGAGCGGCTGATCGTCCGGCTCGGCGAGGTCGTCGAGGAGCGGGTGGAGACGCCCCGGCTGACCGTCGTGCAGGCGCTGCCCAAGGGCGACCGGGGCGAGCTCGCCGTGGAGACCATGACCGAGGTCGGCGTCGACGCGATCGTGCCGTGGTCCGCCTCGCGCTGCATCACGCAGTGGAAGGGCGACCGGGGCGCCAAGGCCCTCGCGAAGTGGCGGGCCACGGCACGGGAGGCGGGCAAGCAGTCGCGCCGGGTGCGGTTCCCGGAGGTCGCGGACGCGGCGACGAGCAAGGGGGTTGCCTCACTTCTCGCCGAAGCGGGGTTCGCGGCGGTGCTGCATGAATCCGGAACGGCGCCGTTGGCGTCGGCCCCGTTGCCGGACACGGGAGACATCGTGCTGGTCGTCGGACCGGAAGGCGGGGTGTCGCCCGAGGAGCTGGCGCTGTTCGAGAGCGTGGGGGCGCGGGCGTACCGCCTGGGGCGGAGCGTGCTGCGGACGTCCACGGCGGGTACGGCCGCCGCGGCGCTGCTGCTCGGCCGTACCGGCCGCTGGTCCTGAGGCCCCGGGGCCCCGCCCCGGGCCCCGCTCCTCGAACGCCGGAGGGGCTGGAAATCGCACGTGGCCCAATGCGCCCTACCGCCGCGCGAGCGGCAGTGGCACGCTGCCGTCCATGGGGGCGACGACAAGGTTCCCGCGGGGAACACGAGGGCGGCGGCTCGCGCTTGCCGCCGGTTTCGCCGTGGCCGCGGTCACGGGCGTGACCGCCTGCGAAGGCGGCGGCATCAGCTCCGCCGCCGTGGCGCTCACCACCGACGGGACCGTGACCAAGGAGCTCAACCGCCAGAAGGACAAGGTCCGCTGGCTCACCTGCACCGCCTCCCTCGGGGACCGGGACAGGTCCGCGTCGCCGGCCTCGGAGGAGACCGCCGCCTCGGTCGACTGCGAGGGCGAGACCGAGGGCGGCAAGGAGATCACCGTCACCGGACGGGTCACCCACGCCGTCAACAACGCCTGTGTCCGCGGGGACATCACCGCGAAGGTGGACGGCCGGCAGGTGTTCCGCGTCGAGGGCCTCGGCGACTGCGACTCCAAGAGCCCGCCCCGCGTGGGCGAGCCGACCCGGCAGGGGCCGCGGCCCACCGTCACCGTGACCGTCACCACGACGGTGTGGTGCGACCAGTACCCGTCCTGTCGCCCCGTCGAGGGCAAGTGATCCGGAACCTCTGGCCGGACCGCACGCGCGCCCATAGGGTGATCGGGTGACACAGCCTGCATCGGTCGCATCCAGCGCATACCTCCGTTTCCCGCACCTGCACGGCGAGTTGGTCGCCTTCACCGCCGAGGACGACGTGTGGCTCGCCCCGCTCGACGGCGGCCGCGCCTGGCGGGTCAGCGCGGACAACGTGCCGGTGAACCATCCACGGATCTCCCCGGACGGCACCACCGTCGCGTGGACCTCCACCCGCGACGGCGCCCCCGAGGTGCACGTCGCCCCCGTCGACGGCGGCCGCGCCCGGCGGCTCACCCACTGGGGCAGCGTGAGGACCCAGGTCCGCGGCTGGACCGCGGACGGCCGGGTCCTCGCACTGAGCACGTACGGCCAGGCCAGCCTGCGCCGCACCTGGGCACGCGCCGTGCCGCTCGACGGCGGGCCCGCCGAGACCCTGCCGTACGGACCGGTCGGCGACATCGCCGCGGGCCCGCACACCGTGCTGCTGTCCGCCACCATGGGCCGCGAGGCGGCCAGCTGGAAGCGGTACCGGGGCGGCACCGCGGGCAAGCTGTGGATCGACCGGGAGGACGACGGCGAGTTCGTCCGGCTGCACGAGGACCTCGACGGGAACATCGAGTACCCGCTGTGGGTGGGGGAGAGGATCGCGTTCCTCTCCGACCACGAGGGCACGGGCGCGCTGTACTCGTCCCTCGCCGACGGCTCCGACCTGCGCCGCCACACCCCTCTGGAGGGCTTCTACGCCCGTCACGCGGCCACCGACGGCAACAGGGTCGTGTACTCCAGCGCCGGCGAGCTGTGGATCCTCGACGGCCTCGACACCGCCGAGCCGCGCCGGCTCGACGTCCGGCTCGGCGGGCAGCGCGTCGACCTCCAGCCGTTCCCGGTGAACGCGGCCCGCTGGTTCGGCTCCGCGTCCCCCGACCACACCGCGCGCGGCAGCGCCGTCTGCGTACGCGGCACCGTCCACTGGGTCACCCACCGCTCCGGCCCAGCCCGCGCCCTCGCCGCCACCCCGGGCGTCCGCGCCCGGCGCCCGCGCACCTTCCGCGCGGACGGCGAGGAATGGGTGGTGTGGGTGACGGACGCCGAGGGCGACGACGCCCTGGAGTTCGCCCCCGCCACCGGACCGGCCCCCGGCGCCACCCCGCGCCGGCTGGCCGCCGGACAGCTCGGCCGGGTCGTCGAGCTGGCGATGGCGCCCGACGGCAGCCGCGCCGCGATCGCCTCGCACGACGGCCGCCTCCTGCTCGTCGAGCGGGAGACCGGCGAGGTCCGCGAGGTCGACCGCAGTGAGGACGGCGACGTCTCCGGGCTGGTCTTCTCGCCAGATTCCACCTGGCTCGCCTGGTCCCACCCCGGCCCGCGCCCGCTCAGCCAGATCAAACTCGCCAACACCACCGACCTGTCGGTCACCGAGGCGACCCCGCTGCGCTTCCAGGACTACGCGCCCGCCTTCACCCTCGACGGCAAGCACCTCGCGTTCCTGTCCACCCGCTCCTTCGACCCGGTCTACGACGAACACGTCTTCGACCTGGCCTTCGTCGAGGGCGTACGGCCGTACCTGATCACGCTCGCGGCGGCCACACCCTCGCCGTTCGGGCCGCAGCGGCACGGGCGGCCCTTCGAGACCCCCGACCGGGACGAAACCCCCGACAGCGAGGGCACCCCCACCACCCGCATCGACCTCGACGGGCTCGCCGACCGCATCGTGCCGTTCCCGGTCGAGGCCGCCCGCTACAGCAACCTGCGCGCAGCCAAGGACGGCGTGCTGTGGCTGCGGCACCCGGTGCGCGGCGTGCTCGGGGCGTCCCGGGCCACGCCCGACGACCCCGACCCCAAGACCGACCTGGAGCGCTACGACCTCGCCCAGCAGCGCCTCGAGCACCTCGCCGTGGACGCCGACCACTTCGAGGTCAGCGGCGACGGCAAGCGGGTGCTGCTGTGGACCGACGGGCGGCTCAAGGTCGTGCCGAGCGACCGGCGCGCCTCCTCCGACGACGACAGCGACAGCAACATCACCGTCGACCTGGCGCGGGTGCGGCAGTTCGTCGACCCGTCCGCCGAGTGGCGGCAGATGTTCGACGAGAACGGCCGCATCATGCGGGACAACTTCTGGCGTCCCGACATGAGCGGCGTCGACTGGGACGGGGTCCTGGACCGCTACCGGCCCGTCCTGGACCGGCTGGCCACCCACGACGACCTGGTGGACCTGCTGTGGGAGGTGCACGGCGAACTCGGCACCTCGCACGCCTACGTCACGCCGCGCGGCGGCTCCGGCGGCGGGGCCCGGCAGGGACTCCTCGGCGCGGACATCTCCCGGCACGAGGACGGCAACTGGCGGGTGGACCGCATCCTGCCCGCCGAGACCTCCGACCCGGAGGCCCGCTCCCCGCTGGCCGCACCCGGCGTCGCCATCCGTCCCGGCGACGCGATCGTCGCCGTCGCCGGACAGCCCGTCGACCCGGTGACCGGTCCCGCGCCGCTGCTGGTGGGCACGGCCGGCAAGCCCGTCGAGCTGACCGTGTCACCGGCCGGCGGGGGCGAGCCGCGGCACGCCGTCGTCGTACCGCTCGCCGACGAGGAGCCGCTGCGCTACCACGCCTGGGTCGCCGGCCGGCGGGCGTACGTGCTGGAGAAGTCCGGCGGCCGGCTCGGCTACATCCACGTCCCCGACATGCAGGCGCCCGGCTGGGCGCAGATCCACCGCGACCTGCGCGTCGAGGTGCTGCGCGAGGGCCTGGTCGTGGACGTGCGGGAGAACCGAGGCGGCCACACCTCGCAGCTCGTGGTGGAGAAGCTGGCCCGGCGGATCGTCGGCTGGGACCTGCCGCGCGGCATGCGCGCCGAGAGCTACCCGCGCGACGCGCCCCGGGGACCCGTCGTCGCCGTCGCCAACGAGTTCTCCGGGTCCGACGGTGACATCGTCAACGCGGCGATCAAGGCGCTCGGCATCGGCCCCGTCGTCGGCACCCGCACGTGGGGCGGCGTCATCGGCATCGACAGCCGCTACCGGCTCGTCGACGGCACGCTCGTCACCCAGCCCAAGTACGCCTTCTGGCTGGAGGGCTACGGCTGGGACGTCGAGAACCACGGCGTCGACCCGGACGTCGAGGTCGTCCAGCGCCCGCAGGACCACGCGGCCGGGCGGGACGTCCAGCTCGACGAGGCGGTGCGGCTGGCGCTGGAGGCGCTGGGGACGACCCCGGCGAAGGTGCCGCCGCAGCTGTCGTGACCGCGCGCGGCGGGGGCGCCTCCCCGGCCTCGAGGCACTGCGGGAGGCACGACGGCGCGCGGGAGGATCGGTAGCATGCCCGGGTAGGGAAGATCGCCGGGCCGAGGAGGGCGTATGGCAGGGGAACCTCAGGACGACTGTCTGTTCTGCAAGATCGTCGCGGGCACCATCCCGGCGACGATCGTGCGGGAGACGGACACGACCGTCGCGTTCCGTGACATCAACCCCCAGGCGCCCACCCATGTCCTGGTGATCCCGAAGGCGCACCACAGGGACGCCGCGGCGCTCGCCGCCGCGGCGCCCGAGCTCGCCGCGGACGTGCTGCGCGAGACGCAGGCCGTCGCGGACCAGGAGAAGCTGGAGAGCTACCGCACCGTGTTCAACACGGGCAGCGGCGCCGGCCAGACCGTGTGGCACGCGCACGCCCACGTCCTGGGCGGGCGCGGTCTCGAGTGGCCCCCCGGCTAGGCCGCCTTGTCCGTCCGTGAACTGGTGGTGCTCGGCACCGCCAGCCAGGTCCCGACCCGGCACCGCAACCACAACGGCTACCTGTTGCGCTGGGACGGCGAAGGCTTCCTCTTCGACCCCGGCGAGGGCACGCAGCGGCAGATGCTGCGCGCCGGGGTGGCCGCCCACGACATCAACCGGATCTGCGTCACCCACTTCCACGGCGACCACTCGCTGGGGCTCGCCGGGGTGATCCAGCGCATCAACCTCGACAAGGTGCCGCACCCGGTGAGCGCGCACTACCCGCGCTCCGGTCAGCGGTTCTTCGACCGGCTCCGGTACGCGACCGCCTACCGGGAGACCGTCGCCCTGCTGGAGGCGCCCGTCGACACCGACGGACCGCTCGTCCGCGCCTCCGGCTACACGCTGGAGGCACGCCGCCTCTCCCACCCGGTCGAGGCGTACGGCTACCGGATAGTCGAACCCGACGGCCGCCGCATGCTGCCCGACCGGCTCGCCGCGCACGGCATCAAGGGACCGGACGTGGGCCGCCTCCAGCGCGAGGGCTCGTTGAACGGCGTCGCCCTGGAGGACGTCAGCGAGGTCCGGCGCGGACAGCGGTTCGCGTTCGTCATGGACACCCGGCTGTGCGACGGCGTGTACGCGCTCGCCGAGGGCTGCGACATGCTGGTGATCGAGTCGACGTTCCTCGACGAGGACGAGTCCCTGGCGGTCGAGTTCGGCCACCTGACGGCGGGCCAGGCAGCGAGGGTCGCCCGCGAAGCGGGCGTACGTCATCTGGTCCTGACCCACTTCAGCCAGCGCTACACGGACCCGGAGGAATTCGAACGCCAGGCGCGGGCAGCGGGCTACGAGGCGGAGCTGACGGTGGCGAGAGACCTCCAGAGGGTCCCCCTCCCCAAACGCCGGGCGTAGCTGCGGGCAGCTGTGCCTCCCCCAGTGCCCTGAGGGCCTGGCAGCTGCCCCCAGCGCGGTGGGGGAGGGTGGGCGCGGCGGCGCCTGAGCAGCGCCGGGTGCGGGTCGTGCGTGGCTGGTCGCGCAGTTCCCCGCGCCCCTGAGGTGCCTCCGACGCAGCGCCGGGTGCGGGTGGTCGGTGGCTGGTCGCGCAGTTCCCCGCGCCCCTGGGGGAGCTGCCGTTGCGGGCATTCGTGCCTCCCCCAGTGCCTCAAGGGCCTGGGAGGTACCCCCAGGGACGATGGGGGGTACCGCCGCTCGAGCGCAGCCGAGAGTGGGGGAGGGTGGGCTCAGCCGGCCGAGGCTGTCTCCACGTACCTCACATCGCACCCGGTGCCCGCGTGGCCGCAGCCGTGTCGTACGCGCCCTGGGCGGCAACGGCCGTACCGTCGAGCGGAATCTCGACGACAGGCTGCTCCGGCGCGCCGACCTCCGGCACCACCCCCGACGGTGTCCCCGTCGTCGCGGCGAGGACAGCCGCGGGATGTCCGCCCCGCCTCCGCACGGCCCCCGGCAGCAACGCCCGTCCGCCCGCATGCAGGGCGACCCCCGTCATCGGCACGGCGACCAGCACCAGCCCCACCGCCAGCACCGCGCCCATCACCGGAAACCCGGCCTGGGCCGACAGCACACTCCCGGTCAGCGGTCCCGCCGCGGTCCCCAGTGCCGACGCCGACCCCACCAGCACGGCCCATCGCCCCCGCGGGTCCAGCGACGCGGCCAGCCCGATCAGGTACGACAGCACCACCGGATAGAACGTGTTCCAGGCGATCTCCCCGGAGGCGAAACTCCCCAGCCCGGTCGCGGAAGCGCTCAGCGCGATGCAGCAAGCGATGACGACGGTCCCGCCCCCGATGGGCAGCGCCCGCCCCAGCCGCGAGCCGAGCGCCCCCGCGCCCAGCACACCCAGCAGTCCCGCGCCCAGCGCGACCGCGAAGACCACGCCCACGGTCGGCTCGGACAGACCCGCCTGACCGACGCCGATGCGCCCGCTGACTCCCCACAGCGCGTTCTGCGCGAGCGACCACAGCAGCATCGCCCCGGCCAGCACCATGCCCGAACGCCGGTGCGGCAGACGCCCGGCGCCCGAGCCGTCGGCCTCCGCCGGCTCGACCGCGGCCTGCCCCGCCGTGCCCGCCCTACCTCCGGGCAGCCGCCCCGTCAGCGGCCACACCGCGAGCGCGGTGAGGGCGATGGCCGCCAGGGTGAGCCCGTGTCCGGGCAGGTGCGGCACCGTCAGGTAGACGGCGCCGGCCAGCGCGGACACGCTCAGCAGGCCCAGGGTGGACGCCCGGTGGGGGTCCTTCTCCGCGGCGATCCGGGTCGCCGCGACCGTGGTGGCCGTGCCCGACCCGAATCCGCCGACGACGGCGCCGGCGACGACGGCCGGGACGGAGGTGGTGAGGGCTGCCCCGCCGTAGCCGACGGCGGCGAGGACGAGACCCAGCCGGGCCAGGGTGCGCGCGCCGGTCCGTTCGACGCGGGAGGCCAGCAGGAACCCGGCCGTTGCCGAGCTGAGCAGCAGCAGACTGCCGACGGCCCCCGCCTGTGTGGGCGTCAGATCCAGGCCGCGTTCCAGCCGTCCGACAGTGGTCGGCAGCAGATACGGGGCGAGGTACCCGGCCGTGAAAAGGGCGACGAGGGGCCAGGGGGTGGTGCGAGGGGCGTACACGGGCGTTCCCAGGGCGTGCGAAAGGGACGGTGCGAAAAGAGGTGATGGGGGGCGACGACCGTCGACGGACGAGAACGCGCGGGCAATTTGTATCAAGCGGGGGCAGCGCAACGGGAGTGAGGAAGCTGTGATCTAAGTCACTCTTGCGTTTGGGTGTTTGGAGGGGTGGGTAGCAGCGCGCATTTAGCTGCCCGGCCTGGGGCGTGGTCCCTCTCGTCGGTCCCATTGACGCCCCTTGTTCACCCCTCTAGCCTTCGTTCTCATACGTGGATGCCGTCTACATGGGGAGATGGGCGAGGGTGGGTCCCGGCACCGGAGGAGACGGCAGCGCCGCCGTGGCGAGACGCCTCAAGGACGGTATGGCGCACGGTGTCCCCTCCTTCCCGCCCACGTCGTTCCACGACCGCGGCACCCTCGCCCCCGACGGTTACCGCGCTCACGTGGCGGAAACGGATCGCCGCCGGAAGCCCGGCCAGGTCGCCTGCACCGCCGCTCACCGACCCGTCCGCCCGGGACCTCGCCGGTCCCGGGACCCGGCTCGACGCCGGACTCGACCTCGTAGGAGCCGCCCCGTGACCGCATCCGCCTCCCGCGACCTGACCGTCACCGAGGTCCGCCTCACCCCGGTCCTGGTCGCCGACCCGCCGCTGCTCAACACGCAGGGCGTGCACCAGCCGTACACCCCCCGGCTGATCGTGGAGGTGGTGACCGCCGACGGGGTCACCGGGCTGGGCGAGACGTACGGCGACACCAAGTACCTGGAGCTGGCCCGCCCGCTCGCCGACCGGCTCGTCGGACACCGCGTCGACGACCTGAACCGGCTGTTCGCCGAGGCCGACGAGGTCGCCGTCGACGCCGCCCGCGTCTCCGGACAGGTCGACGTCGGCGGACTGCGCGGCGTGCAGACCGCCGACAAGCTGCGGCTGTCCGTGCTCTCCGCCCTGGAGGTCGCCTGCCTCGACGCCCTCGGCAAGAGCCTCGGCCTGCCTGTGCACGCCCTGCTCGGCGGCAAGGTGCGCGACGCCGTCGAATACAGCGCGTACCTGTTCTACAAGTGGGCCGAGCACCCCGCGGGCGTGACGGCGGAGAAGGACGACTGGGGCGCGGCCGTCGACCCGGCGGGGGTGGTGGAGCAGGCCCGCCGCTTCACCGAGCGGTACGGCTTCAGGTCGTTCAAGCTCAAGGGTGGCGTCTTCCCGCCCGAGGAGGAGATCGCCGCCGTCCGCGCCCTCGCCGCCGCCTTCCCCGGCCACCCGCTGCGCCTCGACCCCAACGGCGCCTGGTCCGTGGAGACCTCGCTGAAGGTCGCGAAGGAGCTCGGGGACGTCCTGGAGTACCTGGAGGACCCCACGCTCGGCACTCCGGCCATGGCGGAGGTGGCCGCCGGGTTGAAGAGGGCGGCGCGAAGCGCCTCGGACAAGGGTGGCGGTGGGCGACGGGTGGGAGTGCCGCTCGCGACGAACATGTGCGTGACGACGTTCGCCGAGATCAAGGAGGCGTTCACCCGGGACGCCGTGCAGGTGGTGCTCTCCGACCACCACTACTGGGGCGGACTGCGCAACACCCAGCACCTCGCGGCGATCTGCCGCACCTTCGGCGTGGGCGTCTCCATGCACTCCAACACCCACCTCGGCATCAGCCTCGCCGCCATGACGCACGTGGCGTCCACCGTGCCCAACCTGCACCACGCCTGCGACTCCCACTACCCCTGGCAGTCCGAGGACGTCCTCACCGAGCGGCCGGCGTTCGAGGACGGCACGGTCCGTGTGTCCGACGCGCCGGGCCTCGGCGTGGAACTCGACCGCGACCGGCTGGCGTTCCTGCACCGGCGATGGCTGGACGACGACGGCGCGCTGCGCGACCGCGACGACGCGGCGGCCATGCGGGTCGCCGACCCCGGCTGGGTCCGGCCCGCCGTGCCCCGCTGGTGACCGGTCCGGACACGGCGCGGCCTGACGGCCGCCTCCCTGTCGGCGGTGTGGTGCACACTGGCTGAAACCGCACCACGTCAGGGAGCGCACCGAGATGGCGTCCACCGGGAAGAGGAACGGCGGGAGAGCCGGGAAGGCACCCGTCGCGGGACCGCCCTGCCCGGCTCAGATCGACCCGCTGGCCGCCCTGCGCGGCCCGGACGACCCGGCCTGGGACGTCTACCTGACCGGCACCGTCTTCCTCGACATCGTCTTCACCGGGCTCGACTGCGCCCCCGTGCGCGGCACCGAGACCTGGGCGCGCGGCATGGGGTCGAGCCCGGGCGGCGTGGCCAACATGGCCACCGCCCTGGCCCGGCTCGGCCTGCGCACGTCCCTGGCGGCCGCCTTCGGCGACGACCACTACGGCGAATACTGCTGGGACGCGCTGGAGCAGGGCGAGGGCATCGACCTCTCCCCGTCCCGCACGGTCCCCGGCTGGCACTCCCCGGTCACCGTCTCCATGGCGTACGAGGGCGAGCGCACGATGGTCTCCCACGGCCACGAACCGCCCCCCGAGGAGCCGGCCCGCCCGGCACCCGCCACCGCCCTCAAACGACGCCCTTCGGGCGCGGACCTGCCTGCGAGCCCGCCCCGCGCCCGCGCCGCCGTCGCCTCCCTCACCCCCGGCCGCAGCGCCCCCTGGATCGCCCAGGCCGCCCGCAAGGGCACCCGGATCTTCGGCGACGTCGGCTGGGACGACACCGGGGCGTGGGACCTGGCGGGCCTGCACGACCTGCGGTACTGCGAGGCGTTCCTGCCGAACGCGGCGGAGGCCATGCGCTACACCGGCACGGACACCCCGCGCGCCGCCGCCCACGCCCTCACCGAGCACGTGCCGGTCGTCGTGGTCACGCTGGGCGCGGAGGGAGCGTACGCGGTGGACCGGCGGACGGGGGAGACCGCGTCGGTCCCGGCGATCGAGGTGGAGGCGCTGGACCCGACCGGGGCGGGGGACGTGTTCGTCGCCGGCTTCGTCACCGGCTCCCTCGCGGGCTGGCCGCTGGCCGACCGGCTCGCCTTCGCCGGGCTCACGGCCGCGCTGTCCGTCCAGGAGTTCGGCGGCTCGCTGTCCGCGCCGGGCTGGGCGGAGATCGCCGGGTGGTGGCGCAGGGTGCAGTCGGTCGAGGGCCAGGATCCCTCCGCGCTGCGCCGTTACCGTTTCCTGACCGGGCTGGTCCCGGAGGAGGCGGCGCGGCCCTGGCCGTTGCGGCGGGCCGTCCCGACGATCGGGTTCCGCAGGTCCGCGTGACGCCCGGCCCCCTCCGCCGGACGCGAGGGCGTGCGACGGCGCAGGCGGGGAAGAGGGCCGACGGGCTCGAGCGCCCGACCGGATAAAAGGCCTACGAGCTTGTCACCCCGCCGTCGTACCCTGGGAGTCGCGAGGCCGCCCTCAGCTGCGCGGCCGTGACGAGGAGGAACCGCAGGCCTCAGAGCCGGCCCATGACTCAGACACCCACAGCTCACACCCCCGCGCAGGGGCAGGCGAGAGTGCAGTTCACCGTCCCCGCCCAGCACCCCATGGTGACCGTGCTGGGCTCCGGCGACTCCCTCCTGCGTGTGATCGAGAAGGCCTTCCCGGGGGCCGACATCCACGTCCGGGGCAATGAGATCAGCGCGGTCGGCGACGCCACGGACGTGGCCCTGATCTCGCGCGTGTTCGACGAGATGATGCTGGTGCTCCGCACCGGGCAGCCGATGACGGAGGACGCAGTGGAACGCTCGATCGCCATGCTCAAGGCGAGCGACAGCGGGGAGAGCGACGGCCAGGAGACCCCGGCCGAGGTGCTCACGCAGAACATCCTGTCCTCGCGCGGCCGTACGATCCGCCCCAAGACGCTCAACCAGAAGCGCTACGTGGACGCGATCGACAAGCACACCATCGTCTTCGGCATCGGCCCCGCCGGCACCGGCAAGACCTACCTGGCCATGGCCAAGGCGGTGCAGGCCCTGCAGTCCAAGCAGGTCAACCGCATCATCCTGACCCGGCCGGCGGTCGAGGCGGGCGAGCGGCTGGGCTTCCTGCCGGGCACGCTCTACGAGAAGATCGACCCGTACCTGCGCCCGCTGTACGACGCGCTGCACGACATGCTCGACCCCGACTCGATCCCCCGGCTGATGGCCGCGGGCACGATCGAGGTCGCGCCGCTGGCGTACATGCGCGGCCGCACGCTCAACGACGCGTTCATCATCCTGGACGAGGCCCAGAACACGAGCCCCGAGCAGATGAAGATGTTCCTCACCCGCCTCGGCTTCGACTCGAAGATCGTGATCACGGGTGACGTGACGCAGGTGGACCTGCCCGACGGAACCAAGTCCGGTCTGCGCCAGGTCCAGGACATCCTGGAGGGCGTGGACGACGTCCACTTCTCCCGGCTGTCGTCCCACGACGTCGTCCGGCACAAGCTGGTGGGCCGTATCGTCGACGCGTACGAGCAGTACGACAGCCAGCACGGCACCGAGAACGGCACCCACAAGGGCGGCCGCGGCCGGTCCGGGCACAAGGGGAAGTAGACCGAGCACCAGATGTCGATCGACGTCAACAACGAGTCCGGCACCGAGGTCGACGAGCAGGCGATCCTCGACATCGCCCGTTACGCACTGGCCCGGATGCGCATCCACCCGCTCTCCGAGCTCTCGGTGATCGTGGTGGACGCGGGCGCCATGGAGCAGCTGCACATCCAGTGGATGGACCTGCCCGGGCCCACGGACGTCATGTCGTTCCCGATGGACGAGCTGCGGCCCCCGTCCAAGGACGACGACGAGCCCCCGCAGGGACTCCTCGGCGACATCGTGCTCTGCCCCGAGGTCGCCGCCAAGCAGGGCGAGGAAGCACCGACGCGGCACACCATGGACGAGGAGCTCCAGCTGCTCACCGTCCACGGTGTGCTGCACCTGCTCGGCTACGACCACGAGGAGCCGGACGAGAAGGCCGAGATGTTCGGCCTCCAGGCGGCCATCGTGGACGGCTGGCGCGCGGAGAAGGGCCTCACCGGCCCCTCTCCGGCCCCGACCGTGTCATGAGCGCCCAACTCGTCCTGGGGGCGCTCGCGCTCGTCGTCGTCGCCTGGCTCGCCGCCTGCGCGGAGGCCGGCATCGCGCGCGTCTCCAGCTTCCGCGCCGAGGAGGCCGTACGGTCGGGCCGCCGCGGCAGCGCCAAGCTCGCGCAGATCGCCGCGGACCCCACCCGCTACCTCAACGTGGCGCTGCTGGTCCGCGTCACCTGCGAGATGTCCGCCGCCTCACTCATCACCTACGGCAGCGTCCGCGAGTTCGACGACACGGCCGAGGCGCTGCTGATCGCCATCGCCATCATGGTCCTCGTGTCGTACGTCGCCGTCGGCGTCTCCCCGCGCACCATCGGCCGGCAGCACCCGCTGAACACGGCCACGGTCGCCGCGTACGTCCTGGTGCCGCTCGCGCGGATCATGGGCCCGATCCCCTCGCTGCTGATCCTCATCGGCAACGCCCTCACACCCGGCAAGGGCTTCCGGCACGGCCCGTTCGCCTCCGAGGCGGAGCTGCGCGCGCTGGTGGACCTCGCGGAGGCGGAGTCGCTGATCGAGGACGAGGAGCGCCGCATGGTGCACTCGGTCTTCGAGCTGGGCGACACGCTGGTGCGGGAGGTCATGGTGCCGCGCACCGACCTGGTGGTCATCGAGCGGTACAAGACCATCCGGCAGGCCCTCACGCTCGCCCTGCGCTCCGGGTTCTCCCGCATCCCGGTGACCGGCGAGAGCGAGGACGACATCGTCGGGATCGTCTACCTGAAGGACCTGGCCCGCAAGACGCACATCAGCCGGGACGCGGAGAACGACCTGGTGTCGACGGCGATGCGGCCCGTGTTCTTCGTGCCCGACACCAAGAACGCCGGCGACCTGCTGCGCGAGATGCAGAAGGAGCGCAACCACGTCGCCGTCGCGGTCGACGAGTACGGCGGTACCGCGGGCATCGTCACCATCGAGGACATCCTCGAGGAGATCGTCGGCGAGATCACCGACGAGTACGACCGCGAGCTGCCCCCGGTCGAGGACCTCGGCGAAGGCCGCCACCGGGTCACCGCGCGCCTCGACATCACGGACCTCGGCGAGCTGTACGGGCTCGAGGAGTTCGACGACGAGGACGTGGAGACCGTCGGCGGACTGCTCGCGAAGCAGCTGGGCCGGGTACCGATCGCGGGCGCGTCCTCGGTCGTCGAACTGCCGGACGGGCGTGAGCTGCGGCTGACGGCGGAGGCCGCGGCAGGACGCCGGAACAAGATCGTGACGGTGCTGGTGGAGCCCGTGGGCCCGGCGAAGCCCCTGGCCGGCGAGGAGGAGCCGGAGGAATGACCCCGGAGCGGCTGCGCGCCCTGCGCCTGTCGTTCAACGCGGCGGTGGAGGAGTTCCCCTTCAACCCGGAGACCTCGGTCTTCAAGGTGCTGGGGAAGATGTTCGCCCTGACGGACCTGGGCGCGCGCCCGCTCAAGGCCAATCTCAAGTGCGACCCGGACGACGCGATCCGCCTCCGCGCCGCACACCCGGACCTCGTCGTCCCGGGCTGGCACATGAACAAGCGGCACTGGAACACGGTGACGGTGTCCGGCGGACCCGCCGGCTCCCTCCCGGACCGCCTGGTCAGGGAGCTGGTGGAGGACTCCTACGACCTGGTCGTGGCGGGCCTCCCGCGAGCGGCCCGCCTGCGCCTCGACCGCCCGTAGCGCCCCCTTATGCTCGGATCATGACCGAGACTCCCGACCTCGACCCCGAGGACCGCAAGATCGTCACCCTGGCCCGCTCCGTCCGGGCCCGCAACGGCGTGCCCGAGGGCGCGGCCGTACGCGACGAGACCGGCCGCACGTACGCCGCGGGCACCGTCGCCCTGGACTCGCTGAAGCTCAGCGCGCTGCGCACGGCGGTGGCGATGGCGGTGGCGTCCGGCGCGACGTCGCTGGAGGCGGCGGCGGTGGTGACGGACGCGGAGTCGGCCTCGGACGAGGACCGCGCGGCCGTACGGGACCTGGGCGGCGCGGACACACCGGTGCTGGTGGCCGGGCCGGACGGCACGGTACGGGAGACGGTCACGGCGGGCTGAGGAGCCCGCTCGCGCCCCACCGCTGTTACCTCCGGTAATTAGGCCAGATCTCAACCTTGTCGTGCGGCGCCTCCCGCGCATCAATGGACACGCAGCGGGTCCGGACCCCCAACTGCCCCCCACACGAAAGGGAGCCGGAATCCCATGAGAGGCAAGCGATTCGGAACAGGTCTGTCCCTGGCCGCGGGCGCACTGGCCGCCTGCGGCCTGGCGTTCGCCCCCACCGCCGCCGCCGTCGACCCCGGAACGGCGACCGTCAACGCCGACTGCGGCAGCTACGGCGGCGGTGACGCCACCCTCACCGCCACTCAGAGCGGCACGTCCGCGACGATCACGCTCCAGACCTCGTCGGTCACCGCGCCGGTCTCCCTCGGCCAGGACTCCCTGGTCTCGGAGCTGACGATGGTGAAGGCGGACGGCGGCACGGTCACCTTCAAGGGCACCAAGAACCCGGCGATGTCCACGGGCGACGCCCTCGAGGTGGGCCCCCTCTCCGGCACGGTCGCCCCCGGCGACAGCCTGGAGGCCTACGGCGGCACCCTCAAGGTGACGGCCTTCGGCTTCATCACGATCACCTGCACGGCGACGGCTCCGCAGGCACCGGGGCCGTTCGTGTTCGACTGACGTCGGTCGGCAGGCCTGGGCCGGACTCCGGTCCGGCCCAGGTGACTCGTGAAGGAGTCCTCGCGCTCCTCCCGTCACCTCGGCGAGAAGCGAGCCGATCAGACAGAGAGGAATTCTTCCTCGAACCCAGCCAAGTAACGTAGATATCGCGGTGCCAGGTACGATTCGTCGTCCACCAGTTTCCGCATATAGCTGAGGTGATGCTGAGCCTTCTCGTACTCCCCTTGCAGTGCATATGTGAGGGGGAGTCTTTCGATTTGGCGATCAGGCATCTGCCCCTTCACGGTGATCAGGGCATGCGTCACACCCTGGTACGAGGCTGTCCGACGCAAGAACTCGAGGGCGATGCCGGTGACATCCTCCATGTTCCTCTGGGCGCTTTCGGCCGGCTCATCACCGGTCAAGTCGACGGGGTGCTCCAACCACTGCGCTTCAGGCCTGAGGTAACCGACGTTTGCCGATACCGTGGCCACGTAGCTCCGTCCATCCCAGCCAGGCACGACGTCGCCGCACCATCGTGCAATACGTTCTTCGACGGCTGAGCAGCGGACTCCGGCGAAGGTCGCCACCAGCAGGTTGCTGCTCCCACGCTTGGCGTGATCCGCGAAGGAGCACCATCCTTCGAAACCAGGCCCGAGATCCAGCACGTACTCGTAGTTGGAAGCCCGTCGTCTGAAGCCGACGGCCTTCATCGCGCCGGCAATCTCTTTGAAGACCTCAGACTTTTTCACTGCGGCAACCTCCGCGGCCAGGGGAGAAGCGCACGCCTTGGCCCCGGCATGACCCTGCAGGGAACGTGGGTGTGCGTGCGCTGCGACATCATACGTCTTGATGGACGACGTTGATCACGAATCGTGATGGGTCCAGGTACCCGGCGATGCCTCCTCGCCTCGCGTACCGGCCATAGAGGATCAACCCCGTCTCCGTGAAGAGATCATCCATTGCCTTTTGGTGTGGTTCGTAATTGGCGCCGGGCCCGTTCTTTGATTCGTGCAGGTAGATGTAACCGTCTTTCATCGTGACCAGGTCGTACTTGCGGTAGTTGCCCTTTGCGTGCCTAGTACCCGGTATACGAGCATGGACTTCTCGCCCCACCACAGTGTGCCCCTGGGCCACTACGTCACTTTCCAGTTGATCGACTCCTCGATCTCCGATCTGACCAGGCGTCGCGCCACCCCTGGCCGGACAGTTGTGAACCAGGACCGGCGTGGCCTCCGCGAGCACGTAGTACGTGTGGGTGTCGCCGACGGTGAGGTTGTGGACGGTGGTGCCCGGTGTCGTCCAGCGTTCGATCGCGGTGATCTGGACGTACGTGCCGGCGCTCGTTTGGAGCCACTGGCCGGGCTGGAGGTCGGTGGCGTCGAGCCATTGGCCGAGTTCGGGGACCCAGAAGGGGTGGCCGTCGGTCGCGGTGACCTCGGCAGTGGCCTCGCCCTTGTCGCCGTCGGTGTCGATGACGACCTTGACCAGGTGCTTGAGGCCCTTGCCCTTGATCTCGGCGGTGACCGTCTCGATGCGGGTCTCACCGGTCTCGGGGTCGGTGGCGACGACCTTGTCGCCTACTTCGACCTCCTCGATCGGCTTGGACGACCCGTCCGCCATGAGGACCTTGGTGCCGGGGACGAAGCTGTTGCCGACGTCGCAGGATTCTCCGCCACCTCCGTCGGCCTTGCCCGAGTCGCCGCTGCCGCTGCTGCCGCCCTTGCTGCGGGAGGAGCCGCCCGAGTCGCCGCCCGGCTTGGAACCGCCGCTCTTCGAGCCGCCTCCGGAGCCCTTGCTCACCGAGGACGCCTTCGGGGCCGCCTTGGCCTGGGCCTGTTTCTGGACGGGGTTACCGGTCTTCTTGGTCTGCGCGACCGCCTTGTCGGAGGTTCGTTTCGCCTGCTCCGCCGCCTTCTTCTTGGCGCGTTGCGCGGCCTCAGCCAGCGTCCGCCGCCCAGGAAGTCCAGCTGCACGCGCTCCGTGCTCTTCGCCTTCTCGATCGCGGCCTTCTTGGCCTTCAGCGCCGCCGTCTCGGCCGCCTTCTTCGCCTTACGGAAGGCCTGGATCGCGTCGATCGTGCGGTCGATGGCCTTCAAAACGCCGGGGATCTTGCCCGCCTTGAACCACGGGATCGCACCCAGAACCATCCCGGCGCACGACCACATGTCACCGCCGAAGCAGGCCATCGCGTCGTTGATGCCGATGAAGTCCTTCAGCGTGGACCACGCCGCGCCGAAAATCACCGAGGACAGCGACTTGCCCATGGCGGCCTGCGCCTGCGCGACCTGCGCCGCGGACAGACCCGCTCCCGCCAGGGCCGCCGCCCGCTCCGAGGCGGTCAGACTGATGGCCAGACCCGTCGGGTCGGACATCGTCACTGAGTTGTTGTGCGCGTAGGCGTAGCCGTTGGACTGCAGCAGGTCGTTCACCCGGTATGGGCCTGCAGGTTGGCACCGGTCTCACCCGCACCCCGCTGGTTGCCGAACGGGTCCTGCTTGCAGATCCGCACCGACATGGTGCCGCCGAGCACGACCTCCGCGTACGTGCTGCCCTGATGATCACCAGCCAGGGCGACCAACTGGTCGGAGCCGTTGCCGTACGCGTAACGCATGACCGCGCCGCCCGGTGCGGAGTAGGTCCGCTGGGTGTTGACCAGGACCCCGCCACGCTGGTCGGTGACCTCGGCCTCGCCCAGGTGCAGTGTGGCCTGCTTGCCCTTGATGGTCAGCAGCTGTGCGCCGTCAGGACCGTAGCTTCCACGTCGGCGAGCGGATCCCGATCCGGCTGCCCTTGAACGCCCCCGCCCCCTCGACCTGGACGCAGATCAAGGCGGTCGGCGACATCACCGGCGACGGTCACCCCGATCTGGTGCTGCGGGCCGGCGCGGAGTTCTGGACGCTGTCCGGCTACACCGGAGGCACCTTCCGGGAGGCCACGCTGATGAATTCCGACGCCTGGGCCCGGCGCGAGATCGTCAACGTCGCCGACATCAACGGCGACAAGACGCCCGACCTGCTGTGGCGCAATCTGGACAACGGCAACATGTACGTCCGGCACGGGCGACCCGGCCCCACCAGCGGCAGCGTCGACCTCGACTCGCTGAAACTGGCCGCCAACGCGCTCAACGGCGACGTGGCCTACGGCACCAGCTGGACCGACACCAACGTCCCGACCGCCCTCGGCATCCCCGACGTCAGCGGTGATGGCATCCCGGACATCTGGGCGCGCCTGCGGACCGACGGTGCGACCCGGATCTACAACCCGTCCCGGACCAACACCGGATCCCCGGTGAAGGTGGTGCTGAGCGTGGACTGGAACCAGGTCAAGGCCTTCGGCTGACCACCACGGCGACGTTTCCGGCGGACCCGGGTCTCCCCTCGCGGGCGGCCCGGGCCCGCCTTGGTCCGAGCCGCCTCGGCGATCAGGGAGAATGGGCGGCATGAGTGTTCGTACCCAGTCATCCGAGCAGCCGGCCGACGCCGTTCACCGGGCCGGTTTCGCCTGCTTCGTGGGCCGGCCCAACGCGGGCAAGTCCACCCTCACGAACGCTCTGGTCGGGCAGAAGGTGGCGATCACCTCGAACCGGCCGCAGACCACCCGGCACACCGTGCGCGGCATCGTGCACCGGCCGGACGCGCAGCTCGTGCTGGTGGACACCCCCGGGCTGCACAAGCCGCGCACCCTGCTGGGGGAGCGGCTGAACGACGTCGTGCGGACCACCTGGGCCGAGGTCGACGTGATCGGGTTCTGCCTGCCCGCCGACCAGAAGATCGGCCCCGGCGACCGCTTCATCGCCAAGGAGCTCGCCGGGATCAAGAAGACGCCCAAGATCGCCGTCGTCACCAAGACCGACCTGGTGGACAGCAAGGCGCTCGCCGAGCAGCTGATCGCCGTCGACCAGCTCGGCAAGGAGCTGGGCATCACCTGGCAGGAGATCGTCCCGGTGTCGGCCACCGCCGGCCAGCAGGTCGGCCTCCTCGCCGACCTGCTGATCCCGCTCATGCCGGAGGGCCCCGCCCTCTACCCCGAGGGCGACCTCACCGACGAGCCCGAGCAGGTCATGGTCGCCGAGCTGATCCGCGAGGCCGCCCTGGAGGGCGTGCGCGACGAGCTGCCGCACTCCATCGCCGTGGTCGTCGAGGAGATGCTGCCGCGCGAGGACCGCCCCGCCGACAAGCCGCTGCTCGACATCCACGCCAACCTCTACATCGAGCGCTCCAGCCAGAAGGGCATCGTCATCGGCCCCAAGGGCAAGCGCCTGAAGGACGTCGGCATCAAGTCCCGCAAGCAGATCGAGGCGCTCCTCGGCACCCCCGTCTTCCTCGACCTGCACGTCAAGGTCGCCAAGGACTGGCAGCGGGATCCGAAGCAGTTGCGGCGGCTCGGCTTCTAAGCGCCCCGCCGGCACCCGTGCTGCTCCCGCAGCAGCGCGCGGTACCAGTCGTACGACGCCTTCGGCGTCCGCCGCTGCGTGGCGAAGTCCACGTGGACCAGGCCGAAGCGGCGGCCGTACCCCTCCGCCCACTCGAAGTTGTCCATCAGCGACCACACGAAGTAGCCGCGGACGTCCACCCCCGCCTCCACCGCCCGGTGCAGCGCGCGGACGTGGCCGTCCAGGTAGGTGATGCGGTCGGTGTCGTCCAGGCCCTCGTACGCGCAGCCGTTCTCCGTGACGACGACCGGGGGGAGGCGGTCGCCGTAGCGTCCATGGAAGACCTCCAGCACCTCCGTGAGCGCCTCCGGCACCACCGGCCAGCCGAAGTCCGTCACCGGGTATCCCTCGATCTCTCGTACGGAGAAGGGCAGTTCGGCCGGCATCCGGACCCCGCCGAACTCGATCTCCGCGCCCTGCGGCGCACCCACCCGTGTCGGCGCGTAGTAGTTGATCCCGTACCAGTCGAGCGGCTCCGCGATGATCTTCAGGTCCGCCTCGACGTCTCCCGGCATCAGCTCCCCGATCCCCTCCGGGTAGCGGCCGAGCAGCAGCGGGTCGGCGAACAGCCGGTTGAGCAGCGTGTCGTAGAAGTCCGCCGCAGCCACGTCCGCCTCGTCGCCCGAGGCCGGCCACGTCGGGCCGTGGGAGTTCGCGATGCCGATGTCGGACGCCCCGGACGCGCGCAGCGCCCGTACCGCCAGGCCGTGTGCCAGCAACTGGTGGTGTGCCGCCGGCAGCGCGTCGAACAGCAGCGTCCGGCCCGGCGCGTGCACGCCCAGCGCATGACCCAGCAGCGTGTGTTCGGCGGGCTCGTTCAGTGTGATCCACTTCGTCACCCGGTCCCCGAGGCGCGCGGCGACCCGCGCCGCGTGCTCCGCGAACCGCTCCGCCGTGTCCCGCTCCAGCCAGTCCAGGTCCGCCGGCAGGTCCCAGTGGAACAGCGTCGGCACCGGCCGCACCCCCGCCGCCAGCAGGTCGTCGACCAGCCGGTCGTAGAAGTCGAGGCCGCCCTCGGCCCGCACCCGCGGCCAGGACACCGAGAAGCGGTACGCGTCCACGCCGAGGTCCGCGAGCAGCGCCACGTCCTCGCGGTGGCGGTGGACGTGGTCGCAGGCCACCGCCGCCGTCGAACCGTCCCGCACCTTCCCCGGCCGGGCCGTGAACACGTCCCACACCGACGGTTCGCGCGTGTCGACGGCCCCCTCGATCTGGTGCGCCGAGGTCGACACACCCCACAGGAAACCGGCCGGGAAACGGGGGATCGGGTTCGTCGTCGCCATGGCCCGGATCATCCGCACCCCGCCCGAGCCACGTCAACGCCCGTACGCGACAGACTGGTTACGCGCCCTCCTTCAGCACCCGGCGGATCAGCGCCCGCTGCTCCTCCGTGAGCCCCGGGTCCGCGCAGTGCACCGTCCTGCCGTCCACCGTGATCGTGTAGCTGAACCCGTCCGGGACCCCGGCCGGCGCAGCGGTCCGCCCGCCCGCCAGGGCCCGCTCGGCCAGGGCCTGCCACTCGGACGCGTCGGCCCGCCCCGAGGTGTCCACCTCGGCCTGCCGCTCGATCCCCGCGAAGCCGCCCGTGCGCCGCACCTGAATACGCATGGTCCGTGTCTAGTACGGAACTACAGCGTGCGCACCCCCACCCGCTCCCACGCCTTGGTGACCGCGTTGAGCTCCGCGCCCTCCCCGTACCGGGCGCGCGCCGCCTTCACGGTGAGCGTCGCGAAGTCGGTGAACTGAGCGTCCTGGTCCAGCTCCCCGCCGGTCAGCACGTCGTACCAGATCTGCCCGGCGCGCTCCCAGGCGTGTCCGCCGAGGGTGGTGGCCGCCAGGTGGAACGCGTGGTTGGGGATGCCGGAGTTGATGTGTACGCCGCCGTTGTCCCGGCCGGTGCGGACGTAGTCGTCCATCGTCGCCGGCTGCGGGTCCTTGCCGAGCACGTCGTCGTCGTACGCCGTGCCGGGTTCCTTCATGGAGCGCAGCGCCACACCGGTGACGCGCGGGGCGAGCAGCCCGGCGCCGATGAGCCAGTCTGCCTCCTCGGCGGTCTGGCCCAGCGTGTACTGCTTGATGAGCGCGCCGAAGACGTCCGACACCGACTCGTTGAGCGCGCCCGACTGGCCGAAGTAGTCGAGATTCGCGGTGTACTGCGTGACGCCGTGGGCGAGTTCGTGGCCGATGACGTCGACGGCGACGGTGAAGTCGAGGAAGATTTCCCCGTCCCCGTCGCCGAACACCATCTGCTCGCCGTTCCAGAACGCGTTGTTGTAGTCGCGGTCGTAGTGGACGGTGGCGTCCAGCGGCAGTCCGCTCCCGTCGATCGAGTCCCGGCCGAACTCCTTCAGGAACAGCTCGAAGGTGGCGCCGAGTCCGGCGTAGGCGCGGTTCACGGTGGCGTCCTGGCCGGGCTCCTCACCCTCGCCGCGCGCCTTCACGCCGGGCAGGTCGGTGCCGTGCTCGGCGTCGTACACGGTGCGCTGCGGGGTGCCGGGCTCGGCCGCCGTGGCGCGCGTGGTGACGGCCGGTGCGCCGACCACCGTGGTCAGCCGGCGCTGGGTGCGCTCGTAGGCGTCGCGGCGCAGGGTGCGGCGCGCGGGGCCGTGGACCAGGGGGTCCTCGGCCTGGGAGAGCCGGTCGAGGACGTGCGGCGGGACGATGGTGCAGAAGACGGGCCGGTGGCCCCCGTTCGTCGTCATGCCGGAACCATCGCACCGAGTGACAGGTATGTCACTGCCTGTGACCATGACGGATGAATTCCCTTGTGATTACCGCCCGGCGTTCACTACGGAAGTGGTATACGGCACTCTTTGTCCCGTTCATCCCGCCGATCCCGCATACTGATACGGACCCCCGCACGGTGGGCGACTCGGTTAAGCTGCCGAGCATCATGTACTCCGGGCTGCTTCTCCTTAGCTGCCGCGGTGAGGGTCTGCGTTAGAGGCCGACCCCCTCCCCGCGGAGTATGGCGCTGCGCCGTCGGCCGTCCCCAGGACATTCCGCGGACCATCGAGGAGCTCCCGCATCATGGCGAACCGCCAGCAGCACAGCCCCATGCCGATCCACAAGTACGGCCGGTACGAGCAGGTCGACCTCCGCGACCGCACCTGGCCCGAGAAGCGGATCACCGCAGCGCCCCGCTGGCTCTCCACCGACCTGCGTGACGGCAACCAGGCCCTGATCGACCCCATGTCGCCCGTGCGCAAGCGCACGATGTTCGACCTGCTGGTACGGATGGGCTACAAGGAGATCGAGGTCGGCTTCCCCGCCTCCGGCCAGACCGACTACGACTTCGTCCGCTCCATCATCGAGGACCCGGACGCGATCCCGGACGACGTCACCATCTCCGTGCTGACCCAGGCCCGCGAGGACCTGATCGAGCGCACGGTGGAGTCCCTGAAGGGCGCCAAGCGCGCCACGGTCCACCTGTACAACGCCACCGCGCCCGTCTTCCGCCGCGTGGTCTTCCGGGGCTCCAAGGACGACATCAAGCAGATCGCCGTCGACGGCACCCGTCTGGTGATGGAGTACGCGGAGAAGCTGCTGGGCCCCGAGACCGAGTTCGGCTACCAGTACAGCCCGGAGATCTTCACCGACACCGAGCTGGACTTCGCGCTGGAGGTCTGCGAGGCGGTGATGGACGTCTACCAGCCCGGTCCCGGCCGCGAGATCATCCTCAACCTGCCCGCCACCGTGGAGCGTTCGACGCCGTCCACGCACGCCGACCGCTTCGAGTGGATGCACCGCAACCTCTCCCGGCGCGAGTACGTCTGCCTGTCCGTCCACCCGCACAACGACCGCGGCACCGCCGTCGCCGCCGCCGAGCTGGCGCTGATGGCGGGCGCCGACCGCGTCGAGGGCTGTCTGTTCGGCCAGGGTGAGCGCACCGGCAACGTCGACCTGGTCACCCTGGGCATGAACATGTTCTCGCAGGGCGTCGACCCGCAGATCGACTTCTCCGGCATCGACGAGATCCGCCGTACGTGGGAGTACTGCAACCAGATGGAGGTCCACCCGCGCCACCCGTACGTGGGCGACCTGGTCTACACGTCCTTCTCCGGCTCCCACCAGGACGCCATCAAGAAGGGCTTCGACGCCATGGAGGCCGACGCGAAGGCCAAGGGCGTCACCGTCGACGACATCGAGTGGGCCGTCCCGTACCTGCCCATCGACCCCAAGGACGTCGGCCGTTCCTACGAGGCGGTCATCCGGGTCAACTCGCAGTCCGGCAAGGGCGGTGTGGCATACGTCCTGAAGAACGACCACAAGCTGGAACTGCCGCGCCGGATGCAGATCGAGTTCTCGAAGATCATCCAGGCCAAGACGGACGCCGAGGGCGGCGAGATCACCCCGGCCGACATCTGGACGGTCTTCCAGGACGAGTACCTGCCGAACCCGGACAACCCCTGGGGCCGTATCCAGGTCGCCGGCGGCCAGAGCACCACCGACCACGACGGCGTGGACACCCTCACCGTCCAGGCCACGGTCGACGGCCAGGAGACCACCCTGGTCGGCACCGGCAACGGCCCGATCTCGGCCTTTTTCCACGCCCTGCAGGGCATCGGCATCGACGTACGCCTGCTGGACTACCAGGAGCACACCATGAGCGAGGGCGCCTCCGCGCAGGCCGCCTCGTACATCGAGTGCGCCATCGGCGACAAGGTGCTGTGGGGCATCGGCATCGACGCCAACACCACCCGCGCCTCGCTGAAGGCGGTCGTCTCCGCCGTCAACCGCGCGGCCCGCTGATCAGCCGGTCGGGGTCGATCCGGGCCCCGTCCGCCGTCACCGGCGGGCGGGGCCCGGCGTCGGTTACCGGCCAATAGCTGTGAGGGTCACGGAAAGGTCTCGTCCCGGGTACTGACTCCGCCTCCCGGATGTGGCTAACATCACGCAAGCGCGGCGACGGAGCTGTGTGGCGTTGATGGAGGTGCGACGTGCTGCCAGAACGGGGACCCGACGGCCGTACCGCTGCCACCCGGCGTGCGCGCCGCCTGGTCGGCACCCGCACCGCGTGGACCGCCGTCGGCGACGGGGAGTTCTTCTGCCCGCACTGCGGCGGCGACCGCAACTACCAGCGGCTCACCGGACGCCGCCGGTTCACCGTGCTGGGCGTGCCCGTGCTGCCGCGCGGGGTGTGCGCGCCGACCGTGGAGTGCGCCGCCTGCCGCGGCCACTTCGGCACCGACGTGCTGGACCACCCCACCACCACCCGCTTCTCCGCGATGCTGCGGGACGCCGTCCACACCGTCGCCCTCGCCGTGCTCGCCGCGGGCGGCACCTGCTCCCGCGCCGCCCTGGAGACCGCCGCCGCCGGGGTGCGCGCGGCCGGCTTCGAGGACTGCACGGAGGAGCAGCTCGCCGCGCTGGTCGAGGCGCTGGAGGAGGACACCGGCCGGTTCAGCGGCGAGCCCTGCGTGGCGGGGCTGTCCATCGAACTGCACGAGGCGCTGGACCCGCTGGCCCCGCACCTGGCCGCGCCCGGCCGTGACTCGATCCTGCTCCAGGGCGCGCGGATCGCCCTGGCCGACGGCCCGTACACCCCCGCGGAACGGGACGCCCTCGCCACGGTGGGCGCGGCCCTCACCATCTGCACCGACGACGTCGGCCGCCTCCTGGCGGCGGCACGGACGCCGTCCTGAACCGTGCCGTGCCCGTCGGACGCTGTGCCGACTCGGCCCGAGCCGGTCGGGCGCCGTCCCGTCCCGCCCCGCGTGCAGCGGACCCGCGTAGACCCCGCGTACCGCGGATCCCGCGTACCGCGGACCCCGTCCTGAGGGAAGCGCGCTAGCACAGCTCCAGTCGCATGATCCTCCGGTGTTCGCCGGGTCCGAAGTAGTCCCTGCGCAGGCCACCGTCCGGCTCCTCCGGGCCGAAGCCGAGGGAGCGGTAGAGCAGGATCGCGGCGCGGTTGGCGGGTTCGACCGTCAGCCGCACCGTCTCGGTGCCGTCCCGGCGGAGCCGCTGAAGGATCTCCGTCATCAGTTCCCGGCCCAGCCCGTGCCGGCGGTCCCCCTCGGTCACGCACAGGCCGAGGATCCAGCTGTCCCGGCTGAACGCGGCGGTCGCGGCCAGGACGTACCCGCGCAGTCCGCCCGCGCCGTCGTCCAGCACCAGGAAGTGTTCGGCGTAGACGTCGTACAGCTGGCGGAGCAGGAAGGCGGGATAGGCGACCTCCTGGAACACCTCCTCGTCGAGCCGGCGCAGCTCGGGCAGATCGGACTCGAGGGCCCCCCTCAGGACCAGGCGCCCGGGCCCCGGGAACCCCTCGGGTCCCGCGAGTCGCCCGCGCCGCTCCAGGGTGCGCTCCAGCGGTTCGGCGGTCATGCCACCCCCCAGTCGGGACATGCGGATGCGTCAACGCGAAGACACCGGCGTTCACCCGGAAGGGATTACTGCTTCCGGTGGCGGCCGGTGGCGTCTCTGGTTAGAGTGAGCCGTCAACTCACCGCGTGCAAGGGCGAGTTCAGGGGTGCACGGACAACCGGCGTGCGCCTTCCGTGCGCCCGTCGACGAGGAACGGCGTGTTCCTGGCTGTCTCCGCGTGCTGCTTAGGCCTACCGTGCGAGAACCGGAGATGCTGCTTCACCTGCCGACGTTCAGCGGAACGGCGCAGACAGGGCACACGGTCTTGTCCGACACTGAATGGAACGCGGCAGGGTGATGATGGACCGTAACGCCGACGCCCCGTGGTCGAAGTTCGATCCTGAGGCCTACGTCGACGCCAACTACCGCAGCCCCCTCGAGGTCGATCTGCTGATCGTGCGGCTGATGCGCGACTACTTCGGCAAGTGCTTCGAGGGCGGCGTCCCGCGTACGGGCCGCGGCGTCGACGTCGGCGCCGGAGCCAATCTCTACCCGGCGCTGTCCATGCTGCCCTGGTGCGAGAAGGTCCTGCTCCTGGAGTACGCGCAGCCGAACGTGGAGTACCTGGAGAAGCAGGCGTCCCCCGCCGGGTTCGACACCGTCTGGGACCCCTTCTGGGACCAGTTGCGCGAGCACCCCGCCTACGCCGCCGTCGAACCCCGAGGCCGGTTCGGCGAGATCGTCCGGGTCGAGCGCGCCAACCTCCTCGACCTCGACGGCCAGCGCCGCTGGGACATCGGCACCATGTTCTTCGTCGCCGACTCCATGTCCGAGTGCCCCGACGAGTTCCGCCGCGGCGTCACCTGCTTCATGGGCGCGCTGACCGAAGGCGCGCCGTTCGCCACCGCCTTCATGAAGGAGTCCGTCGGCTACCAGGTCGGCGACCATCGCTATCCGGCCTACCGGGTCAACGAGGAACAGGTCCGCGAGAGCCTGTGCGACTGGGCCGACGACCTGGAGATCCACGATCTGCACCACATGGTGCGCGAGGGCCACGAGGGCATCATTCTCGCCCTGGGACGGCGGAATTCGGCGATTGCGGACACGTAGGAACGGGGACCATGTCTGCACACGGTCTGTACGAGGGGTAGGGGGATGCAGATCAAGCCACGCCAGCATCTGCTGGACATCTGGCGGGCCGCGGCCCGCCACTCGTTCGACGACGGCAAGCTCGTGTGGGGGGACACCGACGGGCTGAGCAGTGTCGCGGACGCCGAGCGGCTGCTCTGCCTGCTGTACCCGGCCACCGAGATCCCCTCGTTCCGCCTGGACCAGCCCGACACCACCGAACGGGACGTGCTCCAGGCGCTGGAGCGCGTCGGCAGCCGGCTGGAGATCCCGCCCAACCTGATCACCGCGCTGACCCAGTTCATGCGCACCCACACCGGCCCCGACGACGCCCCCGCCTTCGCCGGCGGACCGTACTTCAAGACCGTCGACCCCGAAGGCGAACTGACTTATGAACAGGGCAAGTTAGGCGTCGTCGACTCCTACTCCATGTCCGTCACGCTCTGCCTGGCGACCCTCGGCTTCCTCAAGGTCTACGAGAACAGCACCACCCGCCCCGAAGTGCGCCGGGCGCTCGCCGAACTCCGCGACGCCACCAATCTGCGGCTCACCGCCGCCATGGTCAGCCTGCTGCGCTCCTTCGCGGTCAACGTCTTCGACGCCGAGTCCGAGCAGGGCCGGCGGCTCATCCAGGTCATCGGCCAGAACCGGCACTCCGACCGGGCCGTCCTCCAGCAGTTCGCACGCCGCTTCCGGCCGCTGCGCGCCACCATCATCGAGAGCCTCAGCCGCGGCATCGAGGTCGACGAGTCCATCCGCGACGAGAGCCAGCTCTTCGAGTGCGGCTGGGCCTGGGGCGTCGTCAAGGACGCCCCCAAGGTCACCGACCTCGACGCCCCGGTGCCCGGCCAGCCCGACGGCATCGCCGACCGGCTGCCCTACGTGTACTTCACCGTCGTCGCCCTCGACGGCATCCAGGACCTCTTCTCCGAGCGCACCCTCACCCTCGGACTGCTCGACGCCGACCAGCAGAAACTCGCCGAGGCGCTGCGGCTGCGCTGGGAGCTGAGCCAGCAGTACTGGTCGGCCGTCGCCCGCTTCGGCACCGAGCGCTGGCCCCTGGAGGACCTGCCCTGGCAGACCACCGGACTGCGGCTCGAGTCCGAGTACTTCTCCCTCACCGTCGCGGCCATCCTCGTCCACGACCTGGTGCGCCGCAGGGCCACCGACGACGACCTCACCCGGACCGTCTCCATCATGGAGCGGCTCGCCGACCGCGGCCGCGTCACCAGCCGCATGACCAGGAACGACCCGGTCGTCCGGCTGCACGACCCGGGCGTGCTGATGCCGCTCGCCGGGTCCGAGCGCTCCGGGTCACGGCTCCAGTGGCGGATGACCGACTTCTCCGCCCAGCTGCTCAAGCGGACCGTGCAGCTCGCCGAGCTGTCCCGGAACATCGAGGCGCAGGACCGGCTGCTGCGCCTCGCCGAGCAGACCTTCGAGCACCTGTGGAGCCGCAGGATCGAGGACGGCCACGGCGCCGGCCTCTGGGACGACGTGCGCGCCGTCTTCCCGGACGCCGAGGCCGCCAACCTCCGCCTGTCCTGGAGCGTCACCGAACGCGTCACCGAGTGCCTGGTCGCCGCCCGCAACCTCTACGAGCAGGAGCCCATCCGCAGCCCCGACCTGGCCGACCTGGCCCGGGACCTGCTCAGCGAGGCCACGCACCTGTTCGGCAGGGAGCAGCTCGAGGCGTCCACCGGCGACGACGGCAGCCGCGCCCGGGCGATGCGGAGCATGGAGAACCGGCTGGACCACGCCCGCGGTCTGGTCGACGAGCGCCCCGCGACCGCCTTCGCGCTCGCCCTGCCCGTCCTGCGGGAGCTCGACACCCTGGCCCAGGCCCGGGACGCCGCCGCGCAGGAGGGCTGAGCCGTGCTCGTCTTCGCGGCCTCCGACAAGGGAGGCACGGGCCGCTCGGTCACCAGCGCCAACCTGGCCTACCAGCGCGCCCTCGTCGGCGACCACGTCGCCTACGTCGACTTCGACTTCGGCTCGCCCACCGCCGCCGCCGTCTTCGACGTGCCCAGCGCCCTGCGCGGCACCGCGGAGAGCGGCCTGCACTCCTACCTGGAGGGCGAGGTCACCGAACCGGCCAGCATCGACATCTGGCGGCACACCGAGCACCCGGTGCTGCGCACCCGGCAGAACCAGTCCGGGCGGCTCGTCCTCTACCCCGGCGACGCGGGCGGCGGCGAGTTCGCCACCGGCGAGGAGGCGCTGGAGCGCTGCGTCGACCTGCTGCTGCGGCTCAACAGCGAGTTCGACCTGGTCATGGTCGACCTCAGCGCCGGCCGCAGCTACGCCGTCGACCTCGTCCTCGCGGCCACCGCGCACCCGCAGCTGCGCCATGTTGCCTACCGCTGGCTGGTGTTCCACCGCTGGACCCGGCAGCACGTCATCGCCGCCGCGGGCCTGGTGCACAAGGAGAACGGCATCCTCCGCAGCGGCGTCGACCGCGGGCACGACGAGGAGACCCTCCAGGGCAGCGTCCGCTTCGTGCGGGCCGCCGTGCCCGACCCGGAGTCGGCCATGTGGGCGCAGGGCTCGCCCGCCCAGGCCGCCTGGATGCAGTCCTGCAACCGGGCGCTCCGCCGGCTCGCCTCCGACCAGCACATCGGCGACAGCGTGGTGCTCGGCACCGTGCCGCTGGAGCCGATCCTGCAATGGCGGGAGCAGCTGATCACCGAGGAGGACGTCCTCGCCACCCAGATCGCCAACAAGGAGACGCTGGAGGCGCTCGAGGAAATCGCCCGGCGGCTCACCGACGACGCGTACTGGGGGCTGCCATGACCGAAGCGGTGTTCCGTGAGACCACCGCCGAACCCCGCACCCAGGCGGTGCCCCTGTCCCACCTCTCCCTGGAGCTCGGGCACCTGTACATGGAGGACTTCGAGGCGGGGCCGGAGCATCTGCGCCGGCACTTCGCGCGGGTCCGTCCCTGGGCGGAGGCCGCCCGGGCCTTCGCCGCCGACCGGGCAGGCGGGCGGCGCGCCCGGATCAGCACCTGCTTCCTGATCGACGACTACTTCACCCGGTTCGCGAGCCCCGCCGAGGTCGTCCCGATGCTGCTGGCGGAGGCCGAGCGCGCCGGGCTCGCCGTCGACTACCTCGCCCGCGAGTCCGCCTGCGCCGTCAGCGGGAAGATCCCCGTCGCGGAGGCGGTGGCCGCGCGGATCGTCGAGGAACCGCCGCCCGGCAGTCACGGCAACCGGCCGCCCGCCGCGCAGACCGGCTGGCTCGCCAACGGCGTGCGCAGCCCCGCCGTCCGCGCCCCGCAGGCGATGCGGAGGGCCACCGCCTGGGAGCCGCCCCGCGAGACCGCGGCCCGCCGCCACTCCGTGTTCCTCGACGTCGAGTTGTGGAACGAGACGCCCGACGGCGAACGCCTGTGGTCCTGCCCCTTCCTGGCCGCCGTGTGGCAGCTCGCCCGCCTCGGGCTGCTGCGCCATCAGGGCGAGCCCGTGTTCGACCCGCAGCCGCACACCGGCGCGTTCCCCGACGACTGGGACGACCTGCCGCCACTGGTCCGGCTCAGCGCGCGGGCGGACCCGTTCGCCGCCTACCGCACCTGCTCGGTGCTGCCCAGCCGCTTCCTGCCCGTCGAGCACGCCGTGCGGGTCGTCCTCGACCAGACGGACGTGGACCGGGACGCCCTGCGCCAGGTCGCCGAGCGGTCCGCCGGCGAAGGCGTGCCCGTCCCCGGCCCGGTCGCCGACCGCGTCTCCTACGTCTTCTGCGAGGAGACCTGAGATGCCGGCCGCGACCAGGCCGGCCCCCGGCGCGGCGCCCGACACCGGCGTGCCGCGCACGGTGCTGGCCTGCGGCGAGGTCCGCACCTGCCTGCTGCCCGCCGGGCAGGCCCTCGACAGCCGCGCCGCCGCCCAGCTGCTGCGGCTGCGCGCCGACGAGCGGGTCCTGGTGTCCGAGCGCCCCAACCTGTACGGCCGTTCCCCGGACACCCTCACCGGCGTCGACTGCCCGCTGCCCAGCGCCAACGGCGCCCGGGTCCGCGCCGTCGGCACGGTCGCCGCGCGGGCCTCGCTCACCGAGGGACGTGTGCTGCAGACCTCCGCGTACTTCACGCTTCCCGCCTCCGGGCCCGACCACCGCCGTCCCTGGGGCGACTACCTGGTGCGGCCCGGAGTGGTCGAGCCGCTGGGAAAACTGCCCTGCGACGCGGTCGCCGCCGGACTGCTCGACGGCGGACGCCACGGCGACCTCGACGTGGGGCTGATCGCGGCAGGACTGCTCACCCGGCTGCTGCGGCACCCGCTGCTCGACCAGCGTCCGCCGCTGAGGTCCCGGCAGACCCGGCTGCGCTGGGTCGCGCTGACCGCACCCCCGGGCGAGGCGCCGGCCCTGGAGCGGTTCACCCTCGCCGAGGACGAGCTGCGCACCGTACGGCTGCGCGTGCCGGAGGACATCCCCGCCGCCGACCTGGCCGGGCTCTGCGACGACCTGGCCCTGCACGACTGGCTGCTGACCACCCTGGTCCGCGTCCTCGACGGCATCCGCCTCGGCCCGGCCGCGCCCGGACCCTGGCCCCCTTCGGCACCGGACGGCGGACTCCCGCCGGTGGTGCGGGCGTTGCGGCCGGCCGTCGACCATCTGCTGCACCTGTGGATGCCGCGGGCCCGTGTGTCCGGTGAGCTGGCCCCGCTGTGGGAGGCGCTGGAGGAGCGGCCCGGGTTCACCCGGCAGTGGCTCGCCCTCGTGCAGCGCGTCCGCGACCAGCTCACCCTGCACGCGATCCCGCCCGTGCGCCGGGAGGTGGAGCCCGCGTCCTGACGCGTCCCCGACCCCTGCCCGCGAGACGCCCACCAGCCGTGGGCGGCCGCGTCCGGACCCCCACGCACATTCCGCATCCCGAACCGACGTGTTTCCCAACGGGGGGAGAAGCGAGATGAGCACGGCACAGACACCGCAGCCCGACGACACGGCCGGCCCGCCGGGCGCGGTGGACACACCCGAACACCCCGCGGAGCGGACTGCGGGGACGCCCGGCGCCCTGGACTCCACCCGGTCCGCAGGCCCGGCCGAGCATCCCGACCCCGTCCCGTGGCGGCGCAGGCTGCTGGTGGGCCTGGCCGCCGGAGTGCTCGCGTGGGGCCTCGCCGCGCTGCTCAGCCCGGAGGACGGCGCGGTACGGCAGCTCGGCGCCGCCGCCCTGGTCGCCGTCGCCGCCGTCGCCGTCCAGCACCTCGTGCTGGTCCCGGACCGGGCCGCCGAGGAACGGGCCCGGCGCGCGGAGAGCCTGCTGGCGGAGACCGCCGATACCGTGCGCGGCGGCTTACGGCGCTACGACGAACTCCGGCACGGGCTGACCCGGCACACCGAGGACATGAAGCAGCTCGTCGAGACACGCCTGGTCCCCCCGCCGCGACCGGCGGAGCCCGAACCGCCGGCGCCGTCCCTGGTGCGGATCGGATCCGTGTCCGACCTGGCCGCCAACTTCGCCGAGGTCCTCTCGCCCGGCGTGCCGATCCTCTCCACCTTCGTCCGGCTGGAGATGCAGCGGGTGATCGGGCACCTGAGCGACCTCACCACGCTCACCGCGGAGTGCCCGGGCGAGAACCACGACTGGATGCTCACCCTCACCCGGGCCGCGGAGAAGTCGATCTGCGCCACCAGTACCTCCGTCGACCGGACGTTCTGGAACAGCGAGCCCGCCAGCCGCTATCTGCACGCCCAGGCCGAGGCGATCGAGCAGGGCGTCCCGGTGCGCCGGCTGTTCCTGCTGGAGAGTGCGCGCGAGCTGGACGACCGGCTGCTGCGGCTGTGCGAGGAGCAGGAGGTGCTGCACATCGAGGTGCGCGTGGCCGTCCTGCCGGAGCTGCCGCCGCATCTGCTGCGCGGCACCACCAACGACTTCATCGTCTACGACGAGGCCGTGTCCTTCGAGATCGACCAGGACCTGCGCGACGTCAACATCCGGACCCGGCTGATCGCCCGTCAGGACCATGTGCACGACCGGATGAAGCGCTTCCGTGAGCTGTGGGAGGCCGGCATGAGCCTGCGGGAGCTGGAGGTCCGGGTGGACGACGAGGAGGACGGCACCTGGATGGTCGACCGGGGCTGACCTCCCGCGGGACCTCGCCGCTACTCCCGGGGGAGTAACGGCCGGCCTCCGGCCGCCCGTCGCAGTACCCGCCGTCTCGGTCTCACGCCGGACGTGCCGGCTCCCCGCCGCCGGAAGGCTGGACAGCGTATCCAGACGACCGGACCGGAGGGGAGCAGAGGCCATGGGGCCAGTCAAGAGGGGCACACAGGGGAGGCGGGCCGTGCCCTGGGCGGTGGCGGGACTGTGGGTGGCGGCGCTGGTGCTGCTCCTGCCGCTCGCGGGCAAGTTCGCCGACGTGCAGCAGAACCGGGCGGTGGACTACCTGCCCGAGGGCGCCGACTCGACGCAGGTGGCGCGCGTCCAGGACGAGCTGCCCGGCGGCGAGTCCACCGACCTGGTGGTGGTCTACCACCGCGACGGAGGGCTGACCGCCGCCGACCGGGAGACGGCCGCCGCGCAGATCGCCGAGGTGGAGCGGGACTTCGAGCTGTCGGACGTGCCGCGGGGCGTTCCCTCCGCGGACGGCAGCACGCTGATGTACCCGGTCTCCAGCACGCGGCCCGGGCAGGACGAGGAGGCGCAGCTCGCCTTCGTCGACGGGGTGCGGGAGGCCGTCGGGGGGACGGGCGGACTGAGCGCCGAGGTCGGCGGGCCCGGGGCGGTCGGCGCCGACATGGACGAGGTGTTCGAGACCATCGACGGCACGCTGCTGACGGCCACGCTCGGCGTGGTCACCGTGCTGCTGGTGCTGATCTACCGCAGCCCGTTCCTGTGGCTGGTGCCGCTCGCCGTGGCGGGCGCCGCGACCGTCCTGGCGATGGCCGCCGCGTACGGCACGCACGAGCTGTTCGGCATCACGATCACCGGACAGAGCGGCGGCATCATGACCGTCCTCGTGCTCGGCGCCGGGACCGACTACGCGCTGCTGCTGGTCTCCCGCTACCGCGAGGAACTCCGCCGCCACGAGCGGCCGTACGACGCCATGCGGGCCGCCCTGCGCGGCTGCGGTCCCGCCGTGCTGGCCTCCTCCGGCACGGTCGCCGCCGGACTGCTGTGCCTGCTCGCCGCCGACCTCAACAGCAGCAGCGGCATGGGCCCCGTCGGCATGGTCGGGGTGCTCGCCGCACTGGTCGCGATGACGACGCTGCTCCCCGCCGTCCTGGTGCTGCTCGGGCGGCGCGTGTTCTGGCCGCTGATCCCGGCCTACGGCAGTACGCCGAAGGCACGGCGGTCCCTGTTCGCCGCCATGGGCACGTCCGCCACCCGCCGGCCCGCTGCCGTCCTGACCGGCGGCGCGGTGCTCCTCGGCGCGCTCGCCCTGGGCGCGCTCAACCTGGGCGGCGACCTCCGGCAGGAGGACGCCTTCACCGAACGGCCCGAGTCCGTCAGCGCGATGCGAACCCTGGCGGAGGAGTACCCGGGGCGCGGCGCCCAGCCGATCAGCGTGATCGCGCCCGCCGGGGACGCCGACGAGGTCGTGGAGCGGGTCCGGGGGACGGAGGGCGTCGCCGAGGCCGCCGCGGGACGGGCCGGCGACACCTGGGCCGAGATCACCGTGTTCGCCACCGCACCGCCGGAGTCGGCGGGGGAGACCCGCACCATCGAGGCCCTGCGCGACACGCTCGACGGCACCGGCGCCCATGTCGGCGGGCCCAGCGCGGAGCGGCTCGACCTCGCCCGCAGCGAGGCGCGGGACCGCGCGGTCATCGTGCCGCTGGTGCTGGCCGCCGTGTTCCTGATCCTGGTCGTCCTGCTGCGCAGCCTCGTCGCCCCGCTGCTGCTGCTCGGCGCGGTGGTCGCCGTCTGGGGCGCGGCGCTCGGCATCGGCGGGCTGGTCTTCGGGCCGCTGCTCGGCTTCGCCGGCACCGACCCCGGGATCGGGCTGCTGTCCTTCGTGTTCCTGGTGGCCCTCGGCGTCGACTACGGCATCTTCCTCATGCACCGCATGCGGGAGGAGTCCCTGAACGGCGCCGAACCCGACACGGCCGCCCTCACCGCGCTGCGCACCACGGGCGGCGTCATCGCCTCCGCGGGCGTCGTGCTCGCCGCGACGTTCGCGGTGCTCACCACCCTCCCCCTGGTCGCGATGGTCGAACTCGGCTTCGTCATCGCCGTCGGTGTGCTCCTCGACACCTTCCTGGTCCGCACCTATCTGGTCACCACGGCGAGTGTGCTGCTGGGCCGCCGGATGTGGTGGCCGGGCGCGCTGTCCCGCACGCCGGAGCCGGAACGCGGTGAGCGGCAGCCGGAGCCGGTGTGATCCGCCCGTACGACCGTGACAGGGCGCCCCTCCCTCCCGGAGGGGCGCCCTCCTCCCCGAGGATGGACCCCGTGCACCCGACGACAGCACAGGCAGCCGAACCCGCCCGGACCGAGGACTCCCGTGACCGCGGTTCCGCGACCCCGGCCTCCGGGCGTACGGACCCGAGGTCCACGGAACCCCGGACGTCACGCACGGCGGACTCCCGTACGAGAAACGGCATCATCACCGTCCTCAGCCGCGACCCCCTGACCCGCCCGCACGCCGTCCGCAACGACGCGGTGCTCGCCGCGTGCGTCGCCGTCCTGGGCCTCGCGCTGGCGCTGCTGACCGATGACGGCCGCCGGCCCGACGCGCTCGGCTGGGTGCTGCTGCTCGCGGCCCATGTGCCGCTGGCCTGGCGGCGGAGGCGGCCGCTGCCGGTGCTGCTGGCGGTGCTGGCCGCGGTCGTGCCGTACCACGCCCTGGACAACCACCACGGGGCGCCCGTGGCCGCGACCCTGGTGGTGCTCTACACGGTCGCCGCGACGGGCACCCCGCGCCGGACGCTGCTGATCGGCACCGCCGTCATCGGCACCACCCTCACCGTGAACGCCCTCACCAACCCCGACGGGTTCACGGAACTCGTCCGCATCACCGGCTGGGTCGTCGCCGTCCTCTTCCTGGGCCTCGACGTCCGCTACTACCGGCAGTACGTCGCCGCGATCGTCGAACGCGCGGAACGGGCGGAGCGGACCCGGGAGGAGGAGGCGCGCCGCCGGGTCGCCGAGGAGCGGCTGCGCATGGCGCGTGACCTGCACGACCTGCTCGCCCACAGCATCACGCTCATCGGGGTGCAGACGTCCGTCGCGGCGCACGTCCTGGCCGCCGACCCCGACCGACTGGACCGGGCGGCCGTGGCGAAGGCCCTCGACGACATCGCCGGCACCTGCCGCACCGCGCGCGGTGAACTGCGCGCCACGCTCGAGGTGCTGCGGGACAGCGGCGGCCCCGAGGACGCGCGGGGCCCGCTCGCCGGTCTTGACGGACTGCCCGACCTGGTCGGGGCCGCGCGGCTGGCCGGGGCCCGCGTGGAGCACCGCGTGCGGGTGGCCGAGCCGGTGCCGCCCGCGGTCGGGGCGGCCGCGTACCGCGTGGTTCAGGAGGCGCTGACCAACGTGGTCCGGCACGCCGGTCCGGAGCCCGTCGTACGCGTCGACGTGAGCGACCGGGACGGGGTGCTGCACATCGGCGTCACCGACGACGGCACCGGGCCCGACCCCGCCGGCACCCCCGGGTTCGGGCTCGTCGGCATGCGGGAGCGGGCCCGCAGCGTGGGCGGCACGCTGGAGGCCGGTCCCCGCGAGGGCGGGGGCTTCCGGGTGACCGCCGTCCTGCCTCTGACCGACGCGACCCGGGAGGGACGGGCCCGATGACCGTCCGTGTGCTGCTCGCCGACGACCAGACCCTGGTGCGGGAGGCGTTCGCGATGCTCGTCGAGTCGGCGCCCGACATGGAGGTCGTCGGGCAGGCCGCCACCGGCCGGCAGGCCGTCGAACTCGCCCGCAGCGAGCGGGCCGACCTCGTCGTCATGGACATCCGCATGCCGGACCTCGACGGCATCGAGGCGACGCGCCTGATCGCCGCCGACGACGACCTGGCGGGGGTGAAGGTGCTCGTCCTCACCACCTACGACACGGACGAGAACATCGTGGACGCGCTGCGCGCCGGGGCGTCCGGGTTCCTGGTGAAGGACACCCGGCCCGCCGAACTCCTCGACGCCATCCGCACGGTGGCCGCCGGTGAGGCGCTGCTGTCCCCCGGACCCACGGCCCGGCTGATCGCCCGCTTCCTGCGCGGTCCCGCTGCGGCGCCGGTCACCGCCGGCCCCGACTGCCTCTCCGACCGGGAGCGGGAGGTGCTGACGCTGGTCGCGCGCGGCCTCAACAACACGGAGATCGCCGAGAAACTGGGGCTCAGCCCGCTCACCGCGAAGACCCACGTGAGCCGCACCATGGGCAAGCTCGGCGCCCGCGACCGGGCCCAACTGGTCGTCGTGGCCTACGAGTCGGGGCTGGTCGCACCGGGCGCCGGCTGACCCCCTCTACAGGGTGTGCCGGAGCCAGCGCTGGATGGTGCTGTTGATCCCGGCGGACAGGGCGCTCAGGTGCTCGATGGCCTCGCGGTCCTCGGGACGCGGCGGGATGCCGGCGGCGGTCAGGGCGGCGTGCAGGTCGAGGCGGCGCCGGTCGCGCGGGTCGATGGGGGAGCCGACGCGGGTGGCCGGGTCCGGCGGGGCCAGCAGGTAGTCGCTGCCCGGCTGCCCGGCGGCGGAAGGATTCGGGCCGTACTCGAAAGCGGTCGCGGTCATGTCGCTCTCCTCACCGAAGGAGTGTCGGTTCGCAGGGGAGGAGAGCGGGGCCGCGCTCCCCGGTTGCACCTCCGCGGAAACGTCACGCCTTCGGCGTCATCGGCATATCGTCCGTTTGCACAGGACCCGATGCGCAGAACCCGACGCACAGACACCCTGCGTCACGCGTGTGACGTGAAGCGTGACATGGGTGAGGGATGGGAATCACGGTCTCCGGACAACAGCCGGCGTGGCGCCGGAGAAGCGGAGGACGTGGTGAAGGAATCGCGGGAGGCGTCCGGCGCGGCGGTGGTGCGGTGAATCCGCCCGTCGGCGCGTACGTCGTGGACGCCCGCGCCGAGCGGCTGGGCATCGTCATGGGGCACGAGGGCCCCTACGTGCAGCTGCGGCCGTACGGCGGCGGACGGGAGTGGGACGCCGACCCCCGGGCCGTGCGGCACGCGACGGCCGAGGAACGGCTGGGCGCGGCCACCGCGTACGCCGACGCCAGGAGCCGCGGCGAGGTGCCGTGAACGTGCGCGACAATGGCTGCCATGAGTCTGTTCCGCGACGACGGCATCGTGCTGCGCACCCAGAAACTGGGTGAGGCGGACCGGATCATCACCCTGCTCACCCGCGGTCACGGACGGGTCCGTGCCGTGGCGAGGGGCGTGCGCCGGACCAAGTCGAAGTTCGGGGCGCGCCTGGAACCCTTCTCGCACGTGGACGTGCAGTTCTTCGCCAAGGGCAGCGAGCTCGTCGGACGCGGCCTGCCGCTGTGCACGCAGAGCGAGACGATCGCGCCCTACGGCGGCGGCATCGTCACCGACTACGGGCGCTACACCGCCGGCACGGCCATGCTGGAGACCGCCGAGCGGTTCACCGACCACGAGGGCGAGCCGGCCGTCCAGCAGTACCTGCTGCTCGTCGGCGGACTGCGCACCCTCGCCCGGGGCGAGCACGCCCCGCACCTGGTCCTCGACGCCTTCCTGCTGCGCTCTCTCGCGGTCAACGGCTACGCGCCCAGCTTCACGGACTGCGCGAAGTGCGGCATGCCGGGACCGAACCGGTTCTTCTCGGTCGCGTCGGGCGGAACCGTATGCGCCGACTGCCGCGTCCCCGGGAGCGTCGTACCCTCGCCGCAGGCCCTCGAACTCCTGGGCGCGCTGCTCACGGGAGACTGGGCCACGGCGGACGCGTGCGAGGCGCGGTACGTCCGGGAGGGAAGCGGGCTCGTGTCCGCCTACCTCCACTGGCATCTGGAGCGCGGGCTGCGCTCGCTCCGGTACGTCGAGAAGCAGTAAGAACCCCCGTCAGCACGAGGAGACGAGAGACACATGGCCGTACGCGGATTCCTGGGGCGGCAGCGCCGGGAGTACAGGACCCCGGAACCGCACCCCTCCGGCGCGCGGCCCCCGAAGCTCCCCGGGGAACTCGTCCCCAACCACGTGGCGATCGTCATGGACGGCAACGGGCGCTGGGCGAAGCAGCGGGGCCTGCCCCGCACCGAGGGGCACAAGGTCGGCGCCGAGCGGGTGCTGGACGTGCTCCAGGGCGGCATCGAGATGGGCGTGGGCGCCATCTCGCTGTACGCCTTCTCCACCGAGAACTGGAAGCGGTCGCCGGACGAGGTGCGCTTCCTGATGAACTTCAACCGGGACTTCATCCGCAAGACCCGGGACCAGCTCGACGAACTCGGCATCCGGGTCCGCTGGGTGGGCCGTATGCCCAAGCTGTGGAAGTCCGTCGCCAAGGAGCTCCAGATCGCCCAGGAGCAGACCAAGGACAACGACCGGCTCACCCTGTACTTCTGCATGAACTACGGCGGCCGCGCGGAGATCGCCGACGCCGCGCAGGCGCTGGCCGAGGACGTGAAGGCGGGCCGCCTGGACCCGTCGAAGGTCGACGAGAAGACGCTGCGGAAGTACCTGTACTACCCGGACATGCCGGACGTGGACCTGTTCCTGCGGCCGAGCGGTGAGCAGCGCACCTCCAACTACCTGCTGTGGCAGAGCGCCTACGCCGAGCTGGTCTTCCAGGACGTGCTGTGGCCGGACTTCGACCGGCGCGACCTGTGGCGGGCGTGCCTGGAGTTCGCCTCCCGTGACCGCCGGTTCGGCGGTGCCATCCCCAATGAGGAGCTGCTGGCCATGGAGGGCCGCCAGCCCTGACCCGGCCCGCGCGGGGCCGCCCTGCGCCGGGCGTGCTCCTCGGCCGCGTGTCGCACGGCTGCTGCCGGGCGGGCGCGGCCGCCCTGGCCAGGCCGGCCGTATGTCCGGCCTGCCCCCGTCCGAGGTGCGGCGCACCGCCGCCATGACCGTCCTCACGGTGATCGCGGGCGCGGTGGACGCGGTGAGCTTCCTGACCCTGGGCAAGGTGTTCTGCGCGCTGGTGACGGGCAACGCGCTGTTCCCGTCGTTCGCGCCGGCGGGCTAGGGGGACGTGCCGGTGGCGCGGGACCGCCGCGGCCGTCGCCGCGTTCCCGGCGGGCGCCGCGCCCGGCGCGCCGGCCCTCGCCGGGCTCGCCGCGCGGGGATGCCCCCCGGTGCGCGAAGCGACTCCCCACGGCACGCTTCCCGCCCACCTGCGGGCATGAATCGCGCGCCTCGGCGCGGACACCGAGCGCCGCCCTCAGTGCGCCGACCACCCGCCCTCGGCGTGGAAGCCGGCCGCTTCCCGAACGCGCCCCGCGCCCCCGGGCGCGGGGCCCCGCGTGGGACGTCCGCGGGCTACGCGGCCGCGCAGTCCGCGCAGGTGCCGAAGATCTCCACCGTGTGGGCCACGTTGACGTAGCCGTGCTCGGCGGCGATGGCCTCGGCCCACTTCTCCACGGCCGGGCCCTCGACCTCGACGGCCTTGCCGCAGTTGCGGCACACCAGGTGGTGGTGATGGTCGCCGGTGGAGCAGCGGCGGTACACGGACTCGCCGTCGGCGGTGCGCAGGACGTCGACCTCACCGGCGTCGGCGAGGGACTGCAGCGTGCGGTAGACCGTGGTGAGCCCGACCGAGTCGCCCTTGTGCTTGAGCATGTCGTGCAGTTCCTGCGCGCTGCGGAACTCGTCGACCTCCTGAAGGCACGCCGCCACGGCGGCACGCTGCCGTGTGGCGCGGCCCTTCACGGGCGGTCCTGCGGTCGTCACCGGAATGCCTCCTCACGTCTGGCTGCTGCCCGGGCCATTGTGCCAGTCCGGGCAGCGGCGAGTCAGGCGCCGACCTTGCCGTCCGCCGGACGACTGGCCGGAATCGAGCACTCCGCAGGGTCGGGCCCGGGCCGCGCGGTGGCCAGCGCCCGGGCGCGGCGCCGGGCCAGCGGGGCGGCCAGCGCGGTCAGCAGGATGAAGGCGCCGATGGTCAGCAGCACGATCGTCGCGCCGGGCGGCACGTCCTGGTAGTACGAGGTGACCGTGCCGCCGACGGCCACGCTGACGCCGATCGCGACGGCGACGGCGAACGTGGCGGCGAAGCTGCGGGTGAGCTGCTGGGCCGCCGCGACCGGCACCACCATCAGCGCGCTCACCAGCAGCAGGCCCACCACCCGCATCGCCACGGACACCGTGACCGCGGCCGTGACCGCGGTGAGCAGGTTCAGGAACCGCACCGGCAGACCCGTCACCCGCGCGAACTCCTCGTCCTGGCTGACCGCGAACAGCTGCCGCCGCAGGCCCACGGTGACCAGCACCACGAACGCGGCCAGCACGCAGATCGCGGTCACGTCGGACGGGGAGACCGTGGACAGCGAGCCGAACAGGAACGACGACAGGTTCGAGGTGGAGCCGCCGGGCGCGAGGTTGATGAACATGACGCCGCCGGCCATGCCGCCGTAGAAGAGCATCGCGAGGGCGATGTCGCCGCGGGTCCGGGCGTACCAGCGGACCAGTTCCATGAAGACGGCGCCGAGGACGGAGACCACGGCGGCCATCCACACCGGGGACCAGGACAGCAGGAAGCCGAGGCCCACGCCGGTCATCGCGACGTGGCCGATGCCGTCGCCCATGAGCGCCTGGCGGCGCTGGACGAGGTAGACGCCGACGGCGGGGGCGGTGACGCCGACCAGGACGGCGGCGAGGAGCGCCCGCTGCATGAAGGCGTAGTCGAGGATCTCCATCAGCTCAGCAGTCCCGTGCGGATCGGTCCGGCGTCCGCCGGTGCGTGCGGGTGTACGTGGTCGTGGCCGGGCAGGGCGTGCTGGCCGACCGCCTTGGGCGGCGGGCCGTCGTGCAGCACACAGCCGTCGCGGAGCACGACCGCCCGGTCGATCAGGGGCTCCAGCGGCCCGAGTTCGTGCAGGACGAGGAGGACCGTGGCGCCCCGGTCGACCTGCGTGCGCAGGGTCTCGGCGAGAACCTCCTGGCTGGCCAGGTCCACGCCCGCCATCGGCTCGTCCATGATCAGCAGGTCCGGTGCGGAGGCGAGCGCGCGGGCGATCAGCACCCGCTGGTGCTGGCCGCCGGACAGGGCGTCGACGGAGTCCTTGGCGCGGTCCGCCATGCCGACCAGCTCCAGTGACCGCCGGACGGCCTCCCGGTCGCCCTTGCGGAACAGACCGAAGCGGGTGCGGGCGAGCCGTCCCGAGGAGACGACCTCGGTGACCGTGGCGGGCACCCCGCCGGCGGCCGTGGTGCGCTGCGGCACGTAGCCCACCCGCGCCCAGTCGCGGAAGCGGCGCCGCTCGGCGCCGAACAGCTCGATCTCCCCGGCGGTGACCGGAACCTGACCGATCACGGTGCGGACGGCGGTGGACTTGCCGGAGCCGTTGGCGCCGAGCAGGGCGACGACCTCGCCGCGGCGCACGGTGAGGTCGATGCCGCGCAGCACGGGGCGCGAGCCCAGTTCGGCGCGCACCCCCCGCAGGGTGATGACGGGCTCGGTGGTCATGCCGTCCTCCGGTGTGGCGTCGTCAGGGTCACCGGGCGCCCAGCGCGGTGCGCAGGGCCGTGAGGTTCGCCTCCATGACCTGGAAGTAGTCCTCGCCGCGGGAGTGGTCGGTGATGCCCTCGACCGGGTCGAGCACGTCGGTCTTCAGACCGGTGTCGCCCGCGAGGGTCTTGGCGGTCTTGTCGCTGACCAGCGTCTCGTAGAAGACGGTGGTGACGCCGTCGTCCTTCGCGATCTTCTGGAGCTCCTTCACGCGCGCGCCGCTGGGCTCGGTGTCCGGGTCCAGACCGCTGATGGCCTCCTCGGTCAGCCCGTAGCGCTCGGCGAGGTAGCCGAAGGCGGCGTGGGTGGTGACGAAGACGTCCGATGTGCGGTTCGTGAGGCCGGTGCGGAACTTCTCGTCGAGCGCCTCGAGATCCTTGACCAGGGTCGCCGTGTTCTTCCGGTAGTCGGCGGCGTGGTCCGGGTCGGCCTTCTGGAAGGCCTTGCCGACGCCCTCGGCGACCTCGGCGTACTTCACCGGGTCGAGCCAGATGTGGGGGTCGCCGCCCTCGTGGTCGTGGTCGTGTCCGTGCTCGTCCTCGTGGGAGTGCTCGTCCTCGTGTCCGTCCCCGTGCTCCTCGCCGTGGCCGGCCTCGGTGCCGTGCTCCTCCAGCGCGGTCAGCTCGGCCGCGTCGATCTTCGTGGCGATGGGCGACTGGCCGATGGCCTCGTCGACGGAGGGCTGGAGGCCCTTGAGGTAGAGGGCCGCGTCCGCCTCCTCGAGCTGCGCGGTCTGCCGGGCGCTGATCTCCAGGTCGTGCGGCTCCTGGCCGGGCTGGGTGAGACTGGTGACGTGGACGTGCTCGCCGCCGATCCGCTCGGCGAGGAAGGCCATCGGGTAGAACGACGCGACGACGTCGAACGTGCCGGTGTCGCCCGCGGCGGCGCTGTCGGACGAGCAGGCGGTGAGGGTGCCGAACCCGAGGGCGGCGACCGCGGTGAGCGCGACCGCGGATATGTGGCGTCGTCGTACGTTCATGACAGTCATTTTCAGCTGATATGGAAACCGTTGTCAACAAGCCTTCCGTGCCGGGCCCGCGGAGGGCCGCCCGAGGGGACCGATTTGGTCGAGGGGCCGTCCCCGCCGGTAACCTGAGGCATTCGCTGGAAGCATCTCCGCTTCGTCGCCCGTCGTCGTAATGAAGAGAGCACCGTGGCCGCCGACAAGATCGACACCATCGTCAGCCTGAGCAAGCGCCGTGGCTTCGTATTCCCCAGTAGTGAGATCTACGGCGGCACGAAGGCCGCCTGGGACTACGGACCGCTGGGTGTCGAGCTCAAGGAGAACCTGAAGCGCCAGTGGTGGCGCTACATGGTGACGTCGCGCGAGGACGTGGTCGGTATCGACTCGTCCGTCATCCTGGCCCCCGAGGTGTGGGTCGCCTCCGGTCACGTCGCGACGTTCACCGACCCGCTCACCGAGTGCACCTCCTGCCACAAGCGGTTCCGCGCGGACCACCTGGAGGAGGCGTACGAGGAGAAGAAGGGCCGTGCCCCGGAGAACGGCCTCGCCGACCTGAGCTGCCCCAACTGCGGCAACAAGGGCACCTTCACCGAGCCCAAGCAGTTCTCGGGTCTGCTCTCCACCCACCTCGGCCCGACGCAGGACTCCGGCTCCATCGCCTACCTGCGCCCCGAGACCGCCCAGGGTATTTTCACCAACTTCGGCCAGGTGCAGACCACTTCGCGCCGCAAGCCGCCGTTCGGCATCGCCCAGATGGGCAAGTCCTTCCGCAACGAGATCACGCCCGGCAACTTCATCTTCCGGACCCGCGAGTTCGAGCAGATGGAGATGGAGTTCTTCGTCAAGCCGGGCGAGGACGAGCAGTGGCAGGAGTACTGGATGGAGCAGCGCTGGAACTGGTACACCGGTCTCGGCCTGCGCGAGGAGAACATGCGGTGGTACGAGCACCCGAAGGAGAAGCTCTCCCACTACTCCAAGCGCACCGCTGACATCGAGTACCGCTTCCAGTTCGGCGGCAGCGAGTGGGGCGAGCTCGAGGGTGTCGCCAACCGCACCGACTACGACCTGTCCGCGCACTCCAAGGCCTCCGGCCAGGACCTCTCCTACTTCGACCAGGAGGCCGGCGAGCGCTGGACGCCGTACGTCATCGAGCCGGCGGCCGGTGTCGGCCGGGCGATGCTCGCCTTCCTCCTCGACGCTTACGTCGAGGACGAGGCGCCCAACGCCAAGGGCAAGATGGAGAAGCGCACCGTGCTGCGGCTCGACCACCGCCTCGCGCCGGTGAAGGTCGCGGTGCTGCCGCTGTCCCGCAACCCGGAGCTGTCCCCGAAGGCCAAGGGTCTCGCCCAGGCGCTGCGGCAGAACTGGAACATCGAGTTCGACGACGCCGGCGCCATCGGCCGCCGCTACCGCCGCCAGGACGAGATCGGCACGCCGTTCTGCGTGACCGTCGACTTCGACACCCTGGACGACAACGCGGTGACCGTGCGCGAGCGCGACACCATGAAGCAGGAGCGGATCTCCCTCGACCAGATCGAGGGCTACTTGGCCGCTCGCCTGGTCGGCTGCTGACCCGTCTCTTCTGACCGGCACGAACGCCGGGTCCCGGAATCTCCGGGGCCCGGCGTTCCGCGTGTGCGGGCCGTGTACGGTCCGGAACCGAGTGACAGTTATGTGAATGACAGATATTGATATCTGTCATTCGTCATGGCAGGGTGGACGCATGACGACGCACACACGACCTCTCGGAAAGACCGGCCCCAGCGTGTCCGCCCTGGGGCTCGGCTGCATGGGCATGTCCGCGCTGTACGGCTCGGCGGACCGCGGCGAGGCGATCGCGACGATCCACGCCGCCCTGGACGCCGGCGTCACCCTGCTCGACACCGGCGACTTCTACGGCATGGGCCACAACGAGCTGCTGATCGGCGAGGCGCTGCGCACCGCCCCCGCCGGACTGCGCGAACAGGCCCTCACCAGCGTCAAGTTCGGCACCCTGCGTGACCCGGACGGCGGCTGGGGCCCGATCGACGGCCGCCCGGCCGCGGTGCGCAACTTCGCCGCGTACTCCCTCCAGCGCCTGGGCGTCGACCACATCGACGTCTACCGCATCTCCCGCGCCGACCCCGACGTGCCGATCGAGGAGACCGTCGGCGCCATCGCGGAACTCGTCGAGAAGGGACACGTACGGCACATCGGCCTCAGCGAGGTCGGCGCCGACGCGATCCGCCGGGCCGCCGCCACCGCGCCGATCACGGACCTCCAGATCGAGTACTCGCTGATCTCCCGCGCCGTGGAGGACCAGATCCTGCCCGCCACCCGTGAACTGGGCATCTCGATCACGGCGTACGGGGTGCTCTCGCGCGGGCTGATCTCCGGCCACTTCACCGCCGACCGGGAGCTGTCCGCGGACGACTTCCGCGCCCACTCGCCGCGCTTCCAGGGCGACAACCTCCGCCACAACCTGGGCCTCGTCGACGCGCTGCGCGAGATCGCCGCCCGCAAGGGCGTCACGGTCGCGCAGATCGCCATCGCCTGGGTGCTGTCGCGCGGCGAGGACATCGTGCCGCTGGTCGGGGCCCGCACCCGGGAACGGCTGACGGAGTCGCTGGGCGCGCTGGACGTGACGCTGGACGCGGACGACCTCGCGGCCGTCGAGCGGGCGGTGCCGCCCGGGGCCGCGGCGGGCGCACGCTACCCGGAGCAGCAGATGGCACACCTCGGCACCGAGGAGTGACCGTGGCGCCGGGTACGGTTCAGGCATGGCAGCGACCGAGACCCTGACCGCCGAGCGCATCCTGGAGGCGACGGAGGAGGTGCTGCGCCGGCACGGGCCCGCGAAGGCCACCGTGGTGGACGTGGCCCGCGCCCTCGGCGTCAGCCACGGCAGCGTCTACCGTCACTTCCGTACCAAGGCGGCGCTGCGGGAGGCGGTCACCAAACGGTGGCTGGACCGTACGTCCGAGGCGCTGGACGGGATAGCCGGCGACGGGTCCCGCGACCCGGAGACCCGGCTGCGGGACTGGCTCGCCGCGCTCTTCACCGCCAAGCGGCGCAAGGCGGGTGACGACCCGGAGCTGTTCGCCACCTACAGCGTGCTGGCCGGTGAGCAGGTGGGCGCGGTCGCCGAGCACATCGACGAGCTGACGGAGCAGTTGACGCGGATCGTCGCCGACGGGGTGGCTGCCGGGGCCTTCCACAGCGAGGACCCCGCGGTCAGCGCGCGTGCGGTGTTCCAGGCCACCGGGCGGTTCCACGATCCCGCGTACGCGGGGGAGTGGGACAGGGCCGAGGCGGACGCGGACTTCGCGGCGGCGGTGGATCTGCTGCTGCGGGGGTTGCGGGCCTGACCCCGGTCAGGCGGCAGTCGGGTCCACCGTCGCCTGGTGGGCCTGCTCCAGGTGCTCCTGCGCCTTCAGCCACGGCAGGAACTGCGCGGACCGGCGCCAGCCGCACGTGCCGCATCTGATCGTCCGCTGCACCCCGGTGCGGTGGACGTGCACGGTGTGCTCGCGTCCGTGCAGGTCCCAGCGGCTTACCTTGCTCGAGTCGATCTGGGGCATGGTGCCTCCGGCGGTCGGCGGACGGGTGTCGCCGAGTGTGCAGCAAAAGCAACATCAACAGGTGCGGGTCCGCGGAACCCGCGCACGGGGTGTCGCCCACGGCCCCAATCCAACGCCGACGGCGAAGGCGCCTTCCCAGGGGCGCGGGGAACTGCGCGACCGGCCACCGACCACCCGCACCCGGCGTTGGAGAGGGTGCCGCTGCGCCCACCCGTGCCGCCCCAGCGGCACGACTGCCCGCAGCGGTGGCGTGTCTGTCTGCCCGCAGCGGCGGGCCGCTTTCGGCGCTGTGGCGGCGGTGCCCTTCAGGGGCGCGGGGAACTGCGCGACCGGCCACCGACCACCCGCACCCGGCGCTGCAGAGGGTGCCGCTGCGCCCACCCGTGCCGCCCCAGCGGCACGACTGCCCGCAGCGGCGGCGTGTCTGTCTGCCCGCAGCGGCGGGCCGCTTTCGGCGCCGTGGCGGCGGTGCCCTTCAGGGGCGCGGGGAACTGCGCGACCGGCCACCGACCACCCGCACCCGGCGCTGCAGAGGGTGCCGGCGTGTGTGCGCCGTAGCGGGCAGGCGCTGCTCCTGCGGCGGCGGCCGGCTGGGGCGTCCTCAGGCCCCCACCTCCGTGCGGCGGGACGGCTGCTCCTCCTTCAAGCGGCGAGCCGCCCGCTCCGCCGTTGCCCGGGCCCACGGCCCCGTCGTGACGACGCCCAGCGTCAGAACCACCGCGCCGCACGCCGCCAGGATCCACCACCCGGGCCGGGACGCCGTCACGAACGTGTCGGCGTACGAGGACGCCCCCACCCCCGCCGCGAGCACCGCGCCCAGGACCGCCACGCCCAGCGTCTGGCCCAGCTGCCGGCTGGTGGACGCGACCGCCGAGGCGACCCCGGCCTGGGAGAGGGGCATGCCCGAGACCGCCGTGTTGGTGATCGGCGCATTCACGAATCCGAAGCCGACGCCGAAGAGGACATAGCCCGTCAGCAGCGTCGCGTTCGACGTCTCCGCCTCGAAGAGGGCGAACAGCAGCCCGCTCACCGTCATCGCGCCGCCCGCGACCAGCAGTGGCAGCCTCGGGCCCCGGCTGCCGACGAGGCGGCCGGACAGCGGGGCGCACAGGAACGTCGGCACCGCCATCGGCAGCATCCACAGCCCCGCCTCCATCGCGCTCAGCCCGCGCACGTTCTGCAGGTACAGCGTCGACAGGAACAGGAACCCGCCCAGCGCCGCGAACGCGCTCACCGCGATCACCGTCGCCCCGCTGAACGGCGCCGAGCGGAAGAAGCGCAGGTCGATCAACGGCTCCGGGCGGCGCGGTTCGTAACGGAGGAGCGCCAGGAGGGCGATCACGGCGACCGCCGCGAAGGGGGCCGTGGACAGCCAGGAACCGTGCGGGGCCTCGATGATCGCGTAGGTGAGGGAGCCGAACAGGGCGATGACCAGGACCTGGCCGGCCGGGTCCGGGCGGCGGGCCCGAGGCGCGCGCGACTCCGGCACGAAGCGCCAGGTCAGCAGCAGCGCGGCGAGGCCCACCGGCAGGTTGACCCAGAAGATGGAGCGCCAGCCGACCGAGTCCACCAGCAGCCCGCCGACCAGCGGCCCGGCGGCCATGGACAGACCGACCACCGCGCCCCACACCCCGATCGCGCGGGCCCGCTCGCGCGGGTCGGTGAAGGTGTTGGTGATGATCGACATGGCGACCGGGTTGAGCATCGACCCGCCCACCGCCTGCACCATGCGGAACACCACGAGCCAGCTCAGGTCCGGGGCGAGCGAGCACAGCAGCGAGCCCAGGGTGAAGACCACCAGGCCGGACATGAAGACCCGCCGGCGGCCGATCCGGTCGGCGGTCGAGCCGGCCAGCATCAGCAGCGAGGCCAGCACCAGCGTGTACGCGTCGATGGTCCACTGCAGTCCCGAGGTGCTCGCGTCGAGCTCCCGCTGGAGGGACGGCAGGGCGACGTTCAGGACCGTGTTGTCCAGGCTCACGATCAGCAGGCTCATGCAGCAGATCGCGAGCACCAGCATGCGGCGGCCATGGCTGAGCTCGGGCATGCGCGCCATCGTACGCCGATGTCGATAGTGCGTCTAACTAATGACCAATACACGATCTCTGTGCGGGGCGCCCTCCGGAATGCTGGACAATGGGGGAATGCCCACTGCCTCGCCGACCGTGAACACGGCCCTGTCCATCGGCCCGCACGCCGTGCAGCCACCCGTCGTACTCGCCCCCATGGCCGGGATCACCAACGCGCCCTTCCGCACCCTGTGCCGGGAGTTCAGCGGCGGCAAGGGCCTGTTCGTCAGCGAGATGATCACCACCCGGGCACTGGTCGAGCGCAACGAGAAGACCATGCAGCTCATCCGGTTCGACGCCTCCGAGCAGCCGCGCTCCATCCAGCTCTACGGCGTCGACCCGGCGACCGTCGGCAAGGCCGTCCGCATGATCGCGGAGGAGGACCTCGCCGACCACATCGACCTCAACTTCGGCTGCCCGGTGCCCAAGGTGACCCGCAAGGGCGGCGGCTCCGCGCTGCCCTTCAAGCGGAACCTGCTGCGCGCCATCCTGCGCGAGGCCGTCGCCGGCGCCGGCGGCCTGCCGGTCACCATGAAGATGCGCAAGGGCATCGACGACGACCACATCACCTACCTCGACGCCGGCCGGATCGCCGTCGAGGAGGGCGTCACCGCGATCGCGCTGCACGGCCGCACCGCCGCCCAGCACTACGGCGGCACCGCCGACTGGGAGGCGATCGCCCGCCTCAAGGAGCACGTCCCCGAGATTCCGGTCCTCGGCAACGGCGACATCTGGTCCGCCGACGACGCCCTGCGCATGGTCCGCGAGACCGGCTGCGACGGCGTGGTCGTGGGCCGCGGCTGCCTCGGCCGGCCATGGCTCTTCGCCGACCTGGTCGCCGCCTTCGAGGGCCGCCCCGACGGCTACGTCCGGCCCACCCTGCGCGAGGTGGCCGACGTGATGGTGCGGCACGCCGCTCTGCTCGGCGAGTGGATCGGCGACACGTCGCGCGGCGTGATCGACTTCCGCAAGCACGTCGCCTGGTACCTGAAGGGCTTCGCGGTCGGCTCCGAGATGCGTCGCCGCCTCGCGGTCACCTCCACCCTGGAGGAGCTGCGGGCCGGGCTCGACGAGCTGGACCTGGACCAGCCCTGGCCGTCCGGCGCCGACGGCCCTCGCGGCCGTACGTCCGGCAACAACCGCGTGGTGCTGCCGGACGGCTGGCTGAAGGACCCCTACGACTGCGCGGGCGTCGACGAGGACGCCGAGCTGGACACCTCCGGCGGCTGATCAGCGCTTCGTCGGCCGCGGCACGGACCCGTAGGCGGTCAGGAAGCGGTCGCGGAAGGCGTCCATCTTCCACACGGGCGCGTCGTCGGCGGGCCGGAGGCCGGGCGTCCACCGCCAGCCGTCGATCTTCTTCAGCACCTCCGGGTCCTTGGCGACGACCGTCACCGGCACGTCCCGGTTCTTGGTGTGCCCGGTGACCCGGGCGACCGGCTGGTGGTCGCCGAGGAAGACCAGCACGGTGTCGTCGGTGCCGTAGCGCTCCAGCCACTCGGTGAGGGCGGTCACCGAGTACGAGACGGACTTGCCGTACTCCTTGCGGGACTCGGTGGAGTCGGCCATCACCTCGGACGCGTCCCGGCCCTCCTCCTCGATCGCGTCGAAGATCGAGCCGTCGCCCAGGTCCTCCCAGTCGACCATCTCCGGGACCGGCGCCCACGGCTGGTGGCTGGAGGTGAGGATGACCTCCGACATCAGCGGCCGGCTCCGCTTCCTCCCGTGCTCCAGACGCTCGAACGCCTCCAGGGCGTACTGGTCCGGCATCGTGGACCAGCTGAACTTCGGGCCCTCGTAGCCCATCTCGAAGGCGTCGTAGACCTTGTCCAGGCCGTACCACTCCGCCTCCGGCCAGGTCTTCTGCACGCCCGGCATGATGCCGACGGTGTCCCAGGCGCCGGACTTCCGGAAGGCGGCGGTGAGGGTCAGCCGGTCGCTGTGGGTGGCGGTGCGATACCGCTGCTGGTTGTCGATCCACAGCCCGGACAGCGTCGTGGAGTGCCCGAGCCAGCTGCTCCCGCCGTACGTCGACGAGGTCAGCCAGCCGCTGCGCGCCCGGTAGCCGGCCGCGGCGAGCGCGGCGCCCCGGGTGTCGAGGGTGCGGGTGACGCCTGGCTCGATCAGCGGGTCCTCCAACGCCACCCGGCCGTAGCTCTCGATGAACGCGATGACGACGTCCTTGCCGCGCAGGTCCGGCAGGAGCTGTCCCGGCGGGGTGGCGCCGAAGGTGTCGGTCCGGGCCTCCTTGGCGAAGGCCGCCTCGTCGCGCAGGGTGTCCACCACCCGCTGGGTCTGCCCGCGCAGGGTGTCCGCCGCGCGGTCGGAGGCGACCGGCAGCCCCGAGATCTGCAGGCCCAGCGAGGCGCAGGTGATCCACACGGTGCCCGCGACCATGGCGCCCTGGCCGGCGCGGGCGCGGTGCCGGGCGATCACGTTGCCCAGCCGCACCGTGGCCAGCGCCATGACGACCACCACGAGCAGGGCGAGCAGTACCGCGCCGACGGCCGCGGCGTTGGCGACGAAACCGCCCATGGAGTCCCGCATGTAGGACAGGGCGTCGTCCAGCAGGCCCCAGTCGAGGACCAGGTTGAAGCCGCGGCCCAGGTACTCGCTGAAGCCGATGTCCAGCAGGTTGAGCACGGTGAGCACGCCGAGGCCCGTCCCGTAGAGCGCGGCGAAGACGACGCGCGGCCGGCGCGGCAGGGCCAGCAGCAGCACCGCACCCACGATCGCCTCGGCGGGGATGCGGGTGAAGCGGTCGGGGCGCAGGCCCGGCGCGGTGTTCGGCATGAGCAGGGCGCTGAGCACCAGCACGGCGGCGAGGACGTGCCCCGCGATCCGCAGCGCGCGGTGGGCGGAGGGGTGTGCGTCGCGAGCGGCCCGCAGGCGCACGAGGACACGTGCGTCCCGCGGGCGCAGGGGGACACGGAGGGCGCGCAGGCGCGTGAGGACGCGAGTGAAGACGGGCAACCCGGAGGTTCCTTCCGTACCGAAACCGGTGAGGCGGGAGGCGGATCCGGCGTGGGGGTCCGGATCCGCCTCCCGTCCGTACGGGCGGCCGGGCCGGAGCGTTCATCCCGCCGGTCCGCATGGTGGAAACGGACGCTGTGTGGGAGCGTGATTCTCGCCACCCCTGATAGGGGATGTGCTCAGATGAGCGGATCATGGGAGGCTGCACTTCTCAAAGGTTGGCACTCAGTGCCACTCGATGATCGTTCACCGGGCGAAATCAAACGTGGTTCAGGATGCTCACATGAGCGTCCCGGTCGGTTCCGGGAGGCGCTCCGCGTTCAAGAAGTGAAAACACCGAGCGTCAACGGCTTGCCAAGCTTTGACTTTCGATCCGCTGGCGCTCGGACGGTGACAGGCGCACGACCCACAAGTGGACGTACCCAGACGCCTTTGATCTGGGTACATTCCTCGCCGTCAGGGCAGCCACCGCGTCCTCGAGGAGTCGAGACCCGTGTCGGAAAACAAAGATCCCCACGTAGCTCAGTCGGGCACGAGCGTTGAGAGCGTGAAGTTCGTCTACGACTTCACCGAGGGCAACAAGGACCTCAAGGACCTTCTCGGCGGCAAGGGGGCCAACCTCGCCGAGATGACCAACCTCGGTCTCCCCGTGCCACCCGGCTTCACCATCACCACGGAGGCCTGCAAGGTCTACCTGGACAGCGGCGAGGAGCCGGCGGCGCTGCGTGACGAGGTGAGTGCGCACCTCGAGGCGCTCGAACAGCGGATGGGCAAGAAGCTCGGCCAGGCCGACGACCCCCTCCTCGTGTCGGTCCGCTCCGGCGCCAAGTTCTCCATGCCCGGCATGATGGACACCGTCCTCAACATCGGCCTGTCCGACAAGTCCGTGCAGGGCCTGGCCAAGCAGGCCGGCGACGACCGGTTCGCGTGGGACTCCTACCGGCGCCTCATCCAGATGTTCGGCAAGACCGTCCTCGGTGTGGACGGCGAGCTGTTCGAGGACGCGCTCGAGGCGGCCAAGGCGGCCAAGAAGGTCACGGTCGACACCGAGCTGGAGGCCGCCGACCTCAAGAAGCTCGTCACCAAGTTCAAGAAGATCGTCAAGACCGAGTGCGGCCGGGACTTCCCGCAGGACCCGCGCGAGCAGATGGACCTCGCCATCAAGGCGGTCTTCGACTCCTGGAACGGCGACCGGGCCAAGCTCTACCGCCGCCAGGAACGCATCCCGCACGACCTGGGCACCGCCGTCAACGTCTGCTCCATGGTCTTCGGCAACCTCGGCCCCGACTCCGGCACGGGCGTCGCCTTCACCCGCGACCCCGCCTCGGGGCACCAGGGCGTCTACGGCGACTACCTGCAGAACGCGCAGGGCGAGGACGTCGTCGCGGGCATCCGCAACACGGTCCCGCTCGCGGAGCTGGAGCAGATCGACAAGAAGTCGTACGACCAGCTCATGCAGATCATGGAGACCCTGGAGAACCACTACAAGGATCTCTGCGACATCGAGTTCACCATCGAGCGCGGTGTGCTGTGGATGCTCCAGACCCGCGTGGGCAAGCGCACCGCGGGCGCGGCCTTCCGGATCGCGACGCAGCTGGTGGACCAGGGCCTGATCGACGAGGCCGAGGCGCTCACCCGCGTCAACGGCGCCCAGCTCGCCCAGCTGATGTTCCCGCGCTTCGACGAGAGCGCCAGGGTCGAGCAGGTCGGACGCGGCATCGCCGCCTCCCCGGGCGCCGCGGTCGGCAAGGCGGTCTTCGACTCCTACACCGCGGTGAAGTGGTCCCGCTCCGGCGAGAAGGTCATCCTCGTCCGCCGCGAGACCAACCCCGACGACCTGGACGGCATGATCGCCGCCGAGGGCATCCTCACCTCGCGCGGCGGCAAGACCTCCCACGCGGCCGTCGTCGCCCGCGGCATGGGCAAGACCTGTGTCTGCGGCGCCGAGGAGCTGGAGGTCGACACCAAGCGCCGCCGGATGACCGTGCCCGGCGGGCACGTCGTCGAGGAGGGCGACCTCATCTCCATCGACGGCTCCTCCGGCAAGGTGTACCTGGGCGAGGTCCCGGTCGTGCCGTCGCCTGTCGTGGAGTACTTCGAGGGCCGGATGCACCCGGGCGCCGACGACGCCGACGAGCTGGTCGAGGCCGTGCACCGGATGATGGCCTTCGCCGACCGCAAGCGCCGGCTGCGGGTGCGGGCCAACGCCGACAACGCCGAGGACGCGCTGCGCGCCCGCCGGTTCGGCGCCCAGGGCATCGGCCTGTGCCGCACCGAGCACATGTTCCTCGGCGACCGGCGCGAGCTGGTGGAGCGGCTGATCCTGGCCGACACGGAGGAGGAGCGCGAGGAGTCGCTGAAGGCGCTGCTTCCGCTCCAGAAGAAGGACTTCGTCGAGCTGTTCGAGGCGATGGACGGCCTGCCCGTCACCATCCGGCTGCTCGACCCGCCGCTGCACGAGTTCCTGCCCGACATCACCGAGCTGTCGGTCCGCGTCGCCCTCGCCGAGTCCCGGCAGGAGCCGCACGAGAACGAGCTGCGGCTGCTCCAGGCCGTGCACCGGCTGCACGAGCAGAACCCGATGCTGGGCCTGCGCGGCGTCCGCCTCGGCCTCGTCATCCCGGGCCTGTTCACCATGCAGGTGCGGGCCATCGCGGAGGCGGCGGCCGAGCGCAAGGCAGCCAAGGGCGACCCGCGTGCGGAGATCATGATCCCGCTGGTCGGCACCGTGCAGGAGCTGGAGATCGTCCGCGAGGAGGCCGACAAGGTCATCGCGGAGGTCGAGGAGACCACCGGGACCCGGCTCAAGCTCGCCATCGGCACGATGATCGAGCTGCCGCGCGCCGCGCTGACCGCCGGTCAGATCGCCGAGGCCGCCGAGTTCTTCTCCTTCGGCACCAACGACCTCACGCAGACGGTGTGGGGCTTCTCCCGGGACGACGTGGAGGCCAGCTTCTTCACCGCCTACCTGGAGAAGGGCATCTTCGGGGTGTCGCCGTTCGAGACGATCGACAAGGACGGCGTCGGCTCCCTGGTGAAACTCGCCGCGAAGGCCGGCCGGGAGACCCGCCCGGACCTGAAGCTCGGCGTCTGCGGCGAGCACGGCGGCGACCCGGAGTCGGTCCACTTCTTCCACGAGGTCGGCCTGGACTACGTCTCCTGCTCCCCGTTCCGCATCCCGGTGGCCCGTCTGGAGGCCGGCCGCGCGGCCGTCACCTCGGCGGGCAGCGACCACCGCTGAGCCCTCCGGGGGGCGCATGACCCCGGGGCCGTCGTCTGTCACCCGACCACCCTCACCGATCGGCGACGGCTCCGGATCACGAAGGAGGGGCGGCACCCGTGCGGGGGTGCCGCCCCTTCCGTCGTGCGCGCGACGCGCCCTGTGGGGCGGTCAGCTGTCGCGGCGCCGGCGGGAGGCGAGGAGCACGGCGCCTCCGGCGAGGACCACGGAGGCCACGCCTATGGTCACGTAGGTGGTGAGGTCGTCGTCCGACCCGGAGTCGTCGCTCGTGGCGGCCTGGGTGGTGTCGGCCACGGGAGTCGTGTTCCCGTCGTCGACCGTGGTGTCGTCGCGCGGGATGAAGCCGGCGGGCGGCTCGTCGCAGGCGATGCCGTCGCCGTCGGGGTCCAGTGCGGGACCGTAGTGGTCGTCCCCGCTGGAGATCCTCGACCAGCCGTTGTCGTACGCCTCCGCGCAGGTCTTGAACGGGTGGTCCCCGTCGTGGGCCGACGCGGTGGCGGGGAGGACGGCCAGGGTGAGGGCGGCGAGGGCCGTGAGGGTGTTTCGTGTCAGGTGCATGGCAAATGCCCCCAAGTCCGAGTGCGGGTGCCGTTGGCCGGGCTGTGGCGAGACGAAGTTACTGGCGGTTCGGGTGTGCTGCGGAGAGCTGCGGACGACCTGTGATGTGAACGTGATGTGACGGAACGGTGGCGTAATGCCACGAGCGGAGGGGTGCGTTCCTGCCGTGGGGCAGGGGTTGGCCAGGTCGGAGGGGGTGTGGGGCTCGGTCGGAGGCGCCCCAGGTCATCGGTCCTCCGTTGGTCGTGCGTCCGCCGGGTCTGGCCGGCGGACAGCGCCCAGCGGTACAGGCGATCCCGCAACAGCCCCACCACTACTATTCAAGTTTGACTAGGATGTCGGTATGACGGAGAAGGCGATCCCGATCCTGCCCTGCCGGACAGTCCAGCCTGTTCTCGACTTTTACACCGTCCTCGGATTCAAGGTGACCTTCCATCAGAAGGCCCCCAACCCGTACGCAGTCGTGGAGCGCGGCGGCATTCAGCTCCACTTCTTCGGGATGAAGCAGTACGAGCCGGCCGAGTCGTACAGCACGTGCTACGTCCATACCGATGATGTCGATGAGCTGCACGAGGTCTTCCGTGCCAGGCTCAAGGCGACGTACGGGAGAATCCCGACCCGCGGACTGCCACGAATCGGGCCGCTGAAGGACACGTCGCACGGCGTGCGGCAGTTCCTTGTGACCGATCCGGGCGGCAACTGCCTCCGAATCGGGCAGCGGACGAGTCAGAACCAGCACCACCGGCCCCCACCCGAGGAAACCTTTTCCCGAGCCCTCCATCACGCATCCCTGCTCGCGGACTCGAAGGAGGACCCCGCGGGCGCCGCAAAGATCATCGATCGGGTGCTGGGCATCGAGGGCGAGCGGCCCACGCCCGTGCAGTTGCTTCGCCTCCTCGTGCTGCGTGCGGATGTCGCCGGGCGCCTCGGTGACGAAGAGACCGCGAGGTCCGCGCTCGCCGAGGCCGCCGCAGTCCACCTCACTGCCCAGGAACGGGAGTCGGTCCCTGACGACCTCGATCGTCTCGAGGAGCTGAAGGGCTGAGGCTGCTGTGAAAGTGCTGGTCACGGCCATTCGTTGAAGGACGCTACGGGGATGCTTGCAGGTCCCCCTGGCCGGTCGCGCAGTTCCCCCGCGCCCCCGGAGGACGCCTCCGTCGGCGGGCGGTTGGGGGCCGAGGGGGCCGGGTGCCCGGCCCCCTCGGGGGTGGGTCAGCGGTTCTCGCGGCGCTTGCGGGCGGCGATCATCAGGCCGCCGCCGAGCAGGACGACGGCCCCGCCGCCCGCCGCGATGTACGGCGTGGTGTCGTTGCCGCCGGTCTCGGCGAGGTCGGTGCCGCCGCCGCTCTCCTCCTCGGCGCCGCCGGCCCCCGTGCCCGCGCCCGCGTCGTCGTCGCTCTCGTCGCGCGGCACGAAGTCGGAGGGCGGCTGGTCGCAGCCGACGCCGTCGTTGTCGCGGTCGAGGTGCTTGCCGTAGTGCTCGTCGCCCTTGGCGATGTTGCTGTACCCGTTGTCGTACGCCTCGGTGCAGTTCTCGAACGGGTGGCTGCCGTCGTGCGCCACGGCGGTGGCCGGTACGGCGGCCAGGGCGACGGCGGCGAGCAGTGCGGCGGCTGAGGTACGGAACGGAATCATGGTGAGGAGCCCCCCAGGTCGGACGAAAGCGTGTGCTCGGTACGAGGGTGTCGAAGCTACTGGGGGGCTCGTGGAGCGTGGGGCGTATGAAGGACACGTGACGAGAACGTGACGTGACTGGGAGGTAACTGTCCGCCACCTCCCGTACGTCACGTTCGGAAGGGGCCCTTCACTTCGTACGTGATGCCGCCCGACGAACTCCCGCTCGTACCGCGCTGACTGGAGAAGTACAAACGGGTGCCGTCCGGGGAGAAGGCCGGGCCGGTGATCTCGGAGCCCGACTGACCGCTGACGCGCAGGAACGGGGCCACCACCTCGTCGGGAGTGATGACGCAGATCTCCATGTTCCCGCCGTCCTCGGCGACGAAGAGGTCGCCGGAGGAGGAGCCGGTGACGTTGTCCACCCCGGTCAGCGGGGCCGTTCCGCCGGTCACCAGCGAGTCGTCGTAGGCGAGTTCGACGGTCTGGGCGGCCGCGTCGTACCGCCAGACCCGGTTGTCGCCCTTGGTGGTGAACCAGCACGTGTCGTTGGCGTAGTGGCAGCCCTCGCCGCCGTTGAAGCGCTTGGCTCCGGAGACCTGACCGCGGGTGGCGGTGGCGCCGGACGGGTCCGGGACCCGCGCCCAGCTCACCGGGCCGCTGGTGCCGCTGCCGCCGACCAGCACCTCCAGCGTGCCGGACGACAGGTCGCCCCAGGTCGTGGGCCTGAAGCGGTAGAAGCAGCCGTCCGAGACGTCCTCGGTCAGGTAGATCACCCTGCGTACCGGGTCGGCTGCCGCCGCCTCGTGCTTGAAGCGCCCCATGGCGTCACGGCGGACGGCCGCCTTCACGCCCCACGGGTCGGTCTCGTAGACGTATCCCCGGTCCACCTCCTCGCAGGACAGCCAGGTGTTCCACGGGGTCTTCCCGCCCGCACAGTTCTGCCGGGTGCCGGACAGGACGCGGTACGCGCCCGTGATGGCGCCGGTGGCCGCGAACTTCACCGCGCTCGCGCCGCCCGACGGGTTGATCTCCGAGTTGGAGACGTAGATCCAGCCGCTGCCGTCGGCGTAACAGGCCCCGCCGTCCGGGGCGTTGTGCCAGGTGTACGACGTGCTCCCGACCCGCTGCCCGGAGCGGGCGATCACCCGGCTGCTGAACCCCGCCGGGAGCGCGATGCCGTTGGCGTCCGCCGCTCCGAGCGCCCCGTACGGGCCGGTGCCGGGCTGGGCGGGGGCGGCGTACGCGGCACCGCGCCACAGGGTTCCGCCGAGTACGGCGGAGCCGCCGCCGAGGGCGGTCGCACGAAGGAAGTCACGACGTTCCACAGTCACTCCAGGTGGCCGTTACCGCCCCGCCGCCGGCCGGCGGCGGGGGCGTGCGAGCAGCGAACCTACGGGAATGACATGGACGCCTCATGACCGGCGGCGTACGGGCGGGTGGCCGTCCCGCGGGGAGGCACGTACCGGGCCGGCGGCCCTCGCGTCGCACAGCGGCACCGCCACCGCCGTAGATGGCGCCCGAGGCGCCCATGGGCCGGTGAAGCGGGCGTTGGCCAGGTGGAGGCGGTCGCGGAAGCGGACGGCGGTGGCGGGAGGCAGACGCGCGGGCCGGTGACCGAGCGGCCCGGGGCGGCCCTCGTGCCCCGGGCGGCCGGGCCGACCGGGCCCGGGGCCGCAGCGCCCCGGATCCCGACAGCCCCGGCCGCCCCCCGGCCGGTCAGGCCGCCTTCACCTCGTACGTGGTCACACGGACCGCGTCGTCGTCCAGGCACCGGCCCGTCTCCAGGTCGAAGCGCTGCTTCAGGAGCGGGGAGGCGACGAACGGGCGGCCCCGGTGGGTGCCGGTGAGGCCGCGGGAGAGGACCGCCGCGCCCGTGAACGGGTCACGGTTGTCGACGGCGTACAGGCGGCCGGCGCGGTCGGTGAAGACGGCGGCCTGCCGGCCGTCGGGCAGCAGGGCGGCCACGCCCCGTCCCGGGATCAGCCGGTCGAGGCCGCAGACCTCGAACCAGTCGTCCGCCAGGCGGAGCCGGACGGTCAGGCCGGTGGTCGTCTCGAGTGCCAGGGTCATCGCTGTGCGCTTCCTTCCAGGACGTCGTCGGCGGGACGCAGGCCGATGCCGAGCAGGGGCAGGTCGGGCTTCATCTGGTCGCGCTCCGGGACGAAGGCGACCACCGGGTCGGGGGTGTCGGGCGCGTTGACGAAGGACACGAACCGGGCCAGCTTCTCCGGGTCGTTGATCGTCTCGGCCCACTCGTCGCGGTAGTGCGCCACGTGCGCGGCCATCAGCGACTCCAGTTCGTCGCAGATGCCCAGCGAGTCGTGCACCACCACGTCCCGTACGTGGTCCAGGCCGCCGGGGATCCGGTCCAGCCAGACGCTGGTGCGCTCCAGCCGGTCGGCGGTGCGGATGTAGAACATCAGGAACCGGTCGATCAGGCGGACCAGTTCGGCGTCGGAGAGGTCCTGCGCCAGCAGGTCGGCGTGGCGCGGGGTGGCGCCGCCGTTGCCTCCGACGTACAGGTTCCAGCCGCCCACGGTGGCGATGACGCCGAAGTCCTTCGACTGGGCCTCCGCGCACTCGCGCTGACAGCCGGACACCGCCGACTTCAGCTTGTGCGGCGACCTGAGGCCCCGGTAGCGCAGCTCCAGGTCGATCGCCATCCGCACCGAGTCCTGCACGCCGTACCGGCACCAGGTCTGCCCCACGCAGGACTTCACCGTGCGCAGCGACTTGCCGTACGCGTGCCCGGACTCGAAGCCGGCGTCGACCAGCCGGGCCCAGATCAGCGGCAGCTGCTCGACCCGGGCGCCGAACATGTCGATCCGCTGGCCGCCGGTGATCTTCGTGTAGAGACCGAAGTCGCGGGCGATCTCGCCGATCACGATCAGCTTCTCGGGCGCGATCTCCCCGCCGGGGATGCGCGGCACCACCGAGTACGAGCCGTTCCTCTGCAGGTTGGCGAGGAAGTGGTCGTTGGTGTCCTGGAGGGCCGCCTGCTCGCCGTCGAGCACGTAGGTGCTCGCGCCGATCGTGGGCGCCAGGGACGCGATGATCGAGCCGACCGTCGGCTTGCACACCTCGCAGCCGTCGCCGCCGCGCGCCTCCTCCCGGCCGTGGCGGTCCAGCAGCTCCCGGTGGGAGGCGATGCGCAGGGCGAGGACGATCTCGTACAGCTCCTCGCGGGTCTGGGAGAAGCAGCCGCACAGGCCCTTGTCGACCTCGACGCCGTTCGCCTCCAGTTCGGCGTCGAGGAGCTGGCCCAGCACCTTCACGCAACTGCCGCAGCCCGTGCCGGCCTTGGTGCACTTCTTCACCTCGGGCACGGTGGTGCAGCTGTGGTCGGTGACCGCGCCGCGGATCGTGCCCTTGGTGACGTTGTGGCAGGAGCAGATCACCGCGTCGTCCGGCAGCGCGGACGGGCCGAGCGCGGCCGGCGCCCCGGCGCCGGCCGGCAGCACCAGCGACTCCGGCGCGACCGGCGGCACCGATCCGGTGAACGCCCGCAGTGTGCCGTACGCCTCCGCGTCGCCGACCAGGATGCCGCCGAGCAGCGTGCCGTCCCGGCCGATCACCAGCTTCTTGTACAGGCCCGCGCGGGAGTCGGAGTAGACGACGTCCAGGCAGTCCTCGGCGGTGCCGTGCGCGTCCCCGAAGGACGCCACGTCCACGCCGAGCAGCTTCAGCTTGGTCGACAGGTCGGCGCCGGTGAAGGCGGCCTCGTCCTCGGCGATGGTCGCGGCGGCCGTCTCGGCCTGCTCGTAGCCGGGCGCGACCAGGCCGTACACCCGGCCGTCCGCGGCCAGCGCGCACTCGCCGATCGCGAACACGTGCGGGTCGGTGACCGTGCGGCACTGCGCGTCGACGGTGATGCCGCCACGCTCGCCGACCGCCAGACCGCAGTCGCGGGCCAGCTGGTCGCGGGGGCGGACACCGGCGGAGAACACCACCATGTCGGTGGCGAGTTCGGAGCCGTCGGACAGCTTCATGGCGGTGACCGCGCCGCCCTCGTCGACCACGATCTCCTGGGTGCCGACGCCCGTGTGGACGCCGAGCCCCATGTCCTCGATGTTGCGCAGCAGCGCCGCGCCGCCGCCCTCGTCGACCTGCACCGGCATCAGCCGTGGCGCGAACTCCACGATGTGCGAGGTGAGTCCGAGGCCCTTGAGCGCGCCGGCCGCCTCCAGGCCGAGCAGACCGCCGCCGACCACCGCGCCCGTCTTCGCCCTGCTGCGCGCGTACTCCTCGATGGCGAGCAGGTCCTCGATGGTGCGGTAGACGAAACAGCCCTCGGCGTCCTTGTTGGGCACCGGCGGCACGAACGGGTACGAGCCGGTCGCCAGCACCAGCACGTCGTAGCCGACGACGAGACCGGAGCGGGCGGTGACCGTGCGCGCCTCGCGGTCCACGTGCTCGGCCGGGTCGCCGACGTGCAGCTCGATGCCGTGGTCCTCGATGAACGCCAGGTCGGTCAGCGACAGGTCCTCGGGGGTGCGGCCCGAGAAGTACGAGGTGAGCTGCACACGGTCGTAGGCCGGACGCGGCTCCTCGCACAGCACGACCACGCGGTGCGTGGCGGTCAGGCCGCGCTCGGCGAGCGCCTCCAGGAAGCGCTGGCCGACCATGCCGTGGCCGACGAGCACGATGGTCGAGGTGTCCGTGGGCATCAGGAGCCTCCGTCGTTGGTGAGCAGGTGGAGCAGGGGCCCGCCGTCGGACGGGAGCGGCTCTGCTCCCTCCCAGGCGCGCGCGAGGGCGCCGACGGTGCCGAGTTCGCCGACCAGCACCCCGCCGACCAGGCGGTCGTCGCGGACCACGACCTTGCGGTACGTGCCGCGGGTGGCGTCGGCGAGCTGCACCACGTCGTCGCCCGGCAGCACCTCGGTCTCGCCGAACGCGGCCAGGTCGAAGGGGCTGTCCGGGCCGGTCAGGGTGAGCCGGGTGAGCGAGCGGGTGCCGGTGTAGCGGGCGGCGGTGTCCCCGGCGAGCAGGGCGGCGAGCGCGTCGGCCTGTTCCAGGGCCGGCGTGGCCAGCCCGTACACGGTGCCGGCGTGCTGGACGCAGTCGCCGACCGCGTGGATGGACGGGTCGGAGGTGCGCAGCTCGTCGTCGACGACGACGCCCTTGGCCACGTCCAGGCCGGCGGCCTGGGCGAGGGACACCCTCGGGTGCACCCCGCACGCCAGCACCACCAGGTCGGCGTCCAGGGCGTAGCCGTCGGCCATCTCCACCGAGCGGACCGCGCCGCCGACGCAGCGCACGTCCCGGACGCGGCACTCGGTGTGCACCTCCACGCCGAGCCCGGTCAGATGGCGCCGGACCAGCGCGGAGGCGGCCGGGTCGAGTTGCCGTTCCATGAGCCGCTCGGACTGCTGGGCGAGGACCACCTGCGCGCCGCGCACGGCCAGCGCGCGGGCCGCGGACACGCCGAGCAGCCCGCCGCCGATCACCACCGCGCGCACGCCCGGCCGCACCTCGGCGGACAGGCCCAGGCAGTCGTCCAGCGTGCGGAACGCGTGCACGCCCCGCGGCAGCGCGTGGTCCTCGGTGAACAGGCCGCGCAGCGGCGGCAGGACGGGGTTGGAGCCGGTGGCCAGCACCAGTCGCCCGTAGGGGATCTCCGTGCCGTCCGCGCAGACGACGGTCCGCCGGTCCCGGTCGATGCCGGTGACCCGGGCGCGGACCAGCTCCGCGGGGGCGGGCAGGGCGATCACCTCGGGCCGGTAGCGCCCGGCGAGCACCTCGGCGAGCAGCACCCGGTTGTACGGCGGGTGCTCCTCCTCGCCGATCAGCGTCACGGGCGTGCCCAGCTCGCCGAGCCGCCGGGCGAGACGTACGCCCGCGAGGCCGGAGCCGATCACCACCACACGCTCGTTCGAGGTCATGTCCTGAGCGTGCGGGGCGGGTGTTACCCGGTGGCATCCCTTCTGTTTCCCGCGCGGAACGCTGCCCTCAGCGGTCGCGGGCGCGGGATGTGAGGCTTCCGGGGACGGTCGCGGGGCGGGTGTGAGGAGGCCAACCTCAACAAAAGCTCATCTTGATGGACGCAACATCTATCGCCTCCATAGGCTCACCGCCATGCCCGACATATCGCTGACCACGGTCGTCCTGCTCTGCGTGGCCGCGCTCGCCGCCGGCTGGATCGACGCCGTGGTGGGCGGCGGCGGACTGCTGCTCCTGCCCGCCCTGCTGCTCGGGCTGCCCGCCGGCACCCCGGCCGCGCACGCGCTGGGCACCAACAAGGCGGTCGCGATCGTAGGCACCACGGGCGCGGCCGTGACGTACGCCCGCAAGGCGCCGGTGGACGTGCGGACCGCGGTGCGGATCGGGCTCGCCGCGCTCGCCGGGTCGTCGGGCGGGGCGTTCCTCGCGGCCGGGATGAGCACCGAGGTGCTCAAGCCGGTCATCATGGTGGTGCTGCTCGCGGTGGCCGCCTTCGTCATCCTGCGGCCCGCCTTCGGCACCGCGCCCGCGACGGGTCCGGCGACCCGCCGGCAGATCCTCGCCGCGATCGGCCTGGCCGGCCTCGGCATCGGCTTCTACGACGGCCTGATCGGCCCCGGCACCGGCACGTTCCTCGTCCTGGCACTCACCGCCCTGCTCCACCTCGACCTGGTCACCGCCTCGGCCACCGCGAAGATCGTGAACTGCTGCACCAACGCGGGCGCGCTGGCGATGTTCGCCTGGCAGGGTGCGGTGCTGTGGCAGCTCGGGGCGCTGATGGCGACGTTCAACCTGGCGGGCGCCATGCTGGGCGCCCGCACCGCCCTGAAGCGCGGCAGCGGCTTCGTCCGCGTGGTCCTGCTGACGGTGGTGTTCGCGCTGGTGGCGAACATGGCGTACGAGCAGTGGCTGGCGTAGGCCTGTGCGCGGGGGTGTCCGGTGGGGATACTGAGCCGGACATGATCACCTCACGAGAGGCACGGCCATCACCAGACCCACGGTCCCCGCACCGCTGAGAGCCGTTCTCGCCGCCGCGGCCGTCTGCGCGGCTGCCGCCGCCTGCGGAACGCACCCCGAGCCCGAGAGGAGGGCGGCGGTGTCCGCGTCCCCCTCGGACACCGCCGCCCGTCCCGTCACCGCCGTGATGCCCGACGTCACCGGAGGCAACGCGCTCCGGGCGCAGGAGCAGATGGCCGGCACGGAGGTCCGCTTCGAGGACGCCACGGGGAGGAACCGCGAGGTGGTGGACCCGCAGGCGTGGCGCGTCTGCGGCAGCAGGCCCGGGGCGAACCAGCAGATCACGTCGTACCCGGTGGTCCTCCTGGTGGCCCCGGACACGGAGTCCTGCCCGGGTGGGGCGTCGGGCTGAGACGCGGGAGCCCCGGGGGACCGACCGACGACCGTGCGGACCCGTACCGGTGAAGTGGGTCGTCGGCGTGGCGCCGGGGCGGGGGTGATCGGGGCGGCCGGGGTGAGTGGCTGGTCGGTAGGGCCGCGACTGTGGGTGTGGCGTGCTGCCGGAGTGCCGGAGTGCCGGAGTGCCGGGTCGCCGGGCGGGGGGTGATCGGGGCGGCCGGGGTGAGTGGCTGGTCGGTAGGGCCGCGACTGAGGGTGTGGCGTGCTGCCGGAGTGCCGGAGTGCCGGGTCGCCGGGCGGGGGGTGATCGGGGCGGCCGTGGCGAGTGGCTGGGTCGGTGGCCGTGTCTCCGAGGCGGCGCGGGCCCTGGTGCGGCCGGGACTCCGGGGTTCCGGCCCCTCCGCGTGCCGGAGGCGCGGAGGGCGGGGACGGACCGCCGGGCTTCGGGAGTGTCCGCGCCGGAGGGCGACAGGCCGCCGAGCGCTCGCGCTGCCGGGCGCGCGTCGCCGGAGTGCCGGGCTCCGGCTCCGCGAGCGCCTGAGACGTCAGGGCGCCGCGCGCCGGGCGCCCGGAGCACCGGCCGGTCGGGGCACCGGTCGTTCGGGGCACCGGTCGTTCGGTCATGCCCCCCGCAGGGGTCACCGCGTCCCCGTCAGATGCGCGTACACCACCACGTTGCCCCGGTAGCCCGTCGTGGGGGAGTAGCCCGCGCCGCAGGTGATGACGCGGAGTTCCGGCCGGCCGGCCGCGCCGTAGACCTTCTCGTCGGGGAAGGCGCGGGCGTCGTACGCCTCGACCGCGTCCACCGTGAACACGGCCACCGAGCCGTCGCGCCGGGCGATCTCGATCGTGCTGCCCTTGTGCAGGGCGCCGAGGGAGTAGAAGACCGCCGGGCCGTCCTCGTTGTCGACGTGGCCCGCGACGATCGCGGTGCCCCGCTCGCCGGGGGTGGTGCCGGCCTCGTACCAGCCGGCCAGGTCCGGGCGGTCCGCCGGCGGCACGTCCAGGGAGCCGGCCGGGGTCAGCCCCAGGCCCGTCAGCGGTGCGTCCACGCCGATCGCGGGGATGCGCACCCGGTCCGGCGGCGACGGCGGCAGCGCGGGCGCCGCGGACCGCGCCGGGCCGTGCGCGTCGAGTTCCGAGTGCGCCTGCGCGGCGGACGGCTGTGGCGGGGTGCCGCCCCTGCCGTCGCGCAGCAGCACCGCCCCCGCGCACAGGGCGCACACCGTGACGGCGGCTATCGCCGCGTTGCCCGGACTCCCGGTCCTGCGGAACCTGCGGCGCATGGGGTGACCTCACCTCGAACGGGCCCCGTGCCCCCCTCCGGGCCGCGAGGGGCGTCGGACCCGGAGGGGGAGGGGATGCGGTACCAGCGGGACGGGCAGCGGAGGATGCCCGTCAGATCCCGTCGCCTCTCGCCCGGCGATGCAGGAGCCAGGTACCGCCCGCGGCGGCGACGGCGAGGGCCGTCACGCCTGCCGCGGTCTGTACGGGGTCGGGGCCCAGCGCGCCCCCGACCCCCGTCTTCACGCTTCCTCGGGGCACCACCTGTTCCGCGTCGGGCGTCAGCGTCACCACGAGGTCCCCGGTCACCCGGCGCCCGCTCCCGGCGCACGCGACGACGATCTCGTAGGTCCCCGGCTGCGCGCTCGGCGGCACCTGGAACTGTCCGATCGCCTCCCCCTCGTGCGTGCTCGGGGCCAGCGTGAACCGGCCCGCGCCGACGGCGGAGGCGTCGCCCGCCGAGGTGCCCTCCTCGCCGCACGCCGCGGTGTTCGCCGACACCTGCGCGCCCGGGGCGACGGACGACGGGTACATCCGCAGACCGGCGGTCGACGCGCCGGGAGCCTCCCCGGCGTACGCGGGGGCGGCGAGAAGCCCCGCGGTGGCCACGGCGAGTGCGGCGCCGGTCGTGCCGGTCAGCAGCCGGGCGGTACGTCGCATCGATGCTCCCTCGGGCTCACGGAGGCGACCCGGCCCGCGGCACCCCCATGTGCCGCCGTCGACCGCGTCCCTGCACCTCCGAGGTAAGACCCCCGGGGCCGCCCCCGCTCCCTGAGAGGGCGTCAGGGCGGCGGCTGAACGGGTGTCAGGCGGTCCGCGACCACCTCGGCCCGCGGTGTGTTTCAGCAGGTCAACGTAGTGACGGCGAGCGGCCGTGCGGTGTGCCGGCGGATTGGGCCGGGCGGGGCGGCGAAGGGCTGACCGGGCGAGGGGGCACGCCCCGGCATGTTCCCGGGGGCGTACGCGCGCCTCACCGCACGCCTCGCCAGTCCCCGCCCTCCACCCGCGTCCCCCGCGCCCGCAGCCGGGCCGAGACCGCCGGGGCGGCGACGTACACCCACGCCCGGACCGCCGTGCCGTCCGCCTCCCGCACCACCGGCCGCTCCACCCGGTCGTACAGGTTTCGCGGGTCGCCCGGGACGTACTCCTCCAGGCGGTCCAGCCGCGCCAGCAGCTCCTCGTACGCCTCCGGCCGGGCGGTGACGAGTTCGCCCCGCACCTCGCCCTCCGGGGCATCGACGGCGTACGGGTAGCCGGGCCCCTCGTACAGCGCCGCGCCCCGCAGCAGACCAGGTTCCTCGTGTGCCGTGAGGCCGCGCAGGAAGCGGTCGTGGTTGATCTCGCCGGGCCGGAGGGTGCCGTAGACGAAGAAGGGGAGGTTCACTCGCTTCACCTGCGCGGACGGTCGGCGGAGCCCCTCTGCACGGAAGTGCCACCGGAGCCTTGCGGGAACGATTCTCTCCCCTCACACACCCCCACATTCGCGCTATGGACATGACAGGCGCCCCCCACTTGAATCGCGGTCACCACCAGCCACACCCCGCCCCCCACCCGCCTCGGGGCGCCCGTTCCAGGAGACCGCTTGAGCCCGATACGGCATGCCCGACGTTCCCGTCTCGCCGCCGCGGGAGCCGCCGTCACCGGCGCCGCCCTGCTGGCCACCGCCCTCACCCCCGTCGCCGCCGGTGCGGCCGGCCGCCCCACCCGCGCCGCCGCGATCGACGCCGCCGCCTCCGTCCTGGCCGAGCGCGCCGACGCCCTCGGCCTCACCGCCGCCCAGGACACGAAGGTCCGTGACGTCGTCGTCGACGCGGACGGCAGCCGCCACGTCCGCTACGACCGCACCTACCGCGGACTCCCCGTGCTGGGCGGCGACTTCGTGCTGCACCTCGCCCCCGACGGGTCCTACCGCGACGTCACCCGCGCCACCCGCGCCGCGATCGACCTCCCCACCGTCTCCCCGCGCCTCGCCGCGCCCCGCGCCGCCGACGTCGCCGCGAACCTGCTGCGCGCCGCGCACCTCGGCGAGACCCTGAACCGGCTCACCGCGCGCCCGCAGCTGGTGGTCGACGCCCTGCACGGCGCTCCCCGCCTCGCCTGGCGCACCGACGTCGCCGCCCAGGACTCCGCCGGCAACCCGGTCGCCCGCACCGTCCTCACCGACGCGCACACCGGCGCCCGCATCGACGCCTGGGACCGCCTGGAGAGCGCCACCGGTGACGGCACGTCCCTGTACGGCGGCACGGTTCCGCTGGAGACCACGCGGACCGCGTCCGGCTACGAGCTGAAGGACCCCACCCGCGGCGACACCTACACCGGCGACGCGGGCAACCGCACCGACCTGTGCGTGCTCGTCGTCTGCCTGATCCGCGCCCCCGCCCCCGTCGTCACCGACGCCGACAACCACTGGGGGACCGGCACCGCCGCCGACCGCGCCACGGTCGCCGTGGACGCCCAGTACGGCACGGACGTCACCTGGGACTACTACGAGGACACGCACGGCCGCCGGGGCATAGCCGGCGACGGCAAGGGCTCGTACAACCGCGTCCACTACGGCAACGCCTACAACAACGCCTTCTGGGACGACCGCTGCTTCTGCATGACCTACGGCGACGGCGACGGCACCCTGATGGGCCCGCTGGTCTCCCTGGACGTCGCCGGGCACGAGATGACCCACGGCGTGACCTCGAAGACGGCCGGGCTGACCTACTCGGGCGAGTCCGGCGGCCTGAACGAGGCCACGTCCGACATCTTCGGCACGCTGGTGGAGTTCCACGCGGCCAACGCGCAGGACCCGGGCGACTGGCTGATCGGCGAGGAGGTCGTCCGCGACGGCTTCGGGAAGGACGCCCTGCGCTTCATGGACCGTCCCTCCAAGGACGGCAAGTCGGCGGACTGCTGGGACGCGTCGGTCAAGGACCTCGACGTCCACCACTCCTCCGGCGTCGCCAACCACTTCGCCTACCTGCTCGCCGAGGGCAGCGGCGCGAAGACCCTGGGCGGCACCGTCCACAACTCCCCGACCTGCGACGGCTCGACGGTCACCGGCATCGGCCGCGCCAAGCTCGGCAGGATCTGGTACCGGGCCCTCACGGTCCACATGACCTCGTCGACCGACTACGCCGGCGCCCGCACCGCCACCCTGAAGGCGGCGGCGGACCTCTACGGCGAGGGCGGCGCCGAGCACCAGGCGGTCGCGGCCGCCTGGAGCGCGGTGGGCGTGGGCTGACCCGCCCCCTGTCCCGGAGGCGGTGCGCTCACGGGCGTACCGCCTCCAGGCGTACCGCGCACGCCTTGAACTCCGGCATCCTCGACGTCGGGTCGAGGGCGGGGTTGGTGAGGGTGTTGGCGCGGCCCTCACCGGCCCAGTGGAACGGCATGAACACCGTGTCCGGACGGATCGACGTGGTGATCCGGGCCGGGGCCACCGCCCGGCCGCGCCGTGACACCACGGCCACCGGCTCGCCCTCGGCGGCGCCGATCCGCCGCGCGAGGCGCGGGTGCAGCTCCACGAACGGGCCGGGCGCGGCGGTGTTCAGCTCGTCCACGCGGCGCGTCTGGGCGCCGGACTGGTACTGCGCGACGACCCGCCCGGTGGTGAGCAGCACCGGGTACTCCTCGTCGGGTTCCTCGGCGACGGCCCGGTGCGACACCGGCACGAACCGGGCCCGGCCGTCCTCGGTGGCGAACCGGTCGAGGAAGAGGCGCGGGGTGCCGGGGTGGACGGTCGCCTCGGCCGCCGCGCCGGGGGAGGGGCAGGGCCAGAACACGCCGTTCTCCTCGGCGAGCCGGCGGTAGGTGATCCCCGAGTAGTCGGCTGGCCCGCCCTCGCTCGCCCGCCGCAGCTCCTCGAAGACCTCCTCGGGGTCGGCCGGGAAGCGCTTCTCCGGGCTGCCCTCGCCGCCCAGCCGCGCCGCGAGCTCGTGCAGCACCTCCAGGTCGCTGCGCACGCCCGTCGGCGGGGTGATCGCGCGGCGGCGCAGCAGCACTCTGCCCTCCAGGTTGGTGGTGGTGCCCGTCTCCTCCGCCCACTGCGTCACCGGCAGGACGACGTCGGCGAGTTCGGCCGTCTCCGACAGCACCACGTCGCACACCGCGAGGAAGTCCAGCGAGCGGATGCGCTCCTCGACGTGCGCGGCGCGCGGCGCCGACACCACCGGGTTGGAGCCCATCAGCAGCAGGGCGCGGATGTCCGTGCCCAGCGCGTCCAGCAGTTCGTAGGCGCTGCGGCCCGGTCCCGGCAGGCTGTCCGGGTCCACGTCCCACACCTGGGCCACGTGTGCCCGCGCGGCCGGGTCGGTCAGCTTGCGGTAGCCGGGCAACTGGTCGGCCTTCTGGCCGTGTTCGCGGCCGCCCTGCCCGTTGCCCTGCCCGGTGAGGCAGCCGTACCCGGACAGCGGGCGGCCGGGCCGGCCGGTCGCCAGGGCCAGGTTGATCCACGCGCTCACCGTGTCGGTGCCCTTGGACTGCTGTTCCGGACCCCGCGCGGTGAGCACCATCGCGTGCTCCGGCGCGCAGAACATCCGCACGGCCTCGCGTAGTTGGGGCACGGGCACGCCGGTGATCCGCTCCACGTACTCCGGCCAGTGCGCCATCGCCGCGGCCCGGGTGTCCTCCCAGCCGGCCGTGCGCTCCCGGATGTACTCCTCGTCGGTGCGGCCCTCGGCGACGACCAGGTGCAGCAGACCCAGGGCCAGCGCGAGATCGGTGCCGGGGCGCGGCGCCAGATGCAGGTCGGCCTGCTCGGCGGTGCGCGTGCGGCGCGGGTCGACGACGATCAGGGTGCCGCCGTTCTCCTTCAGCTCGGTGAAGTAGCGCAGGGCCGGGGGCATGGTCTCGGCCGGGTTGGAGCCGACGAGTATCACGCAGCCCGTCCTCGGGATGTCCTCCAGCGGGAACGGCAGCCCCCGGTCGAGCCCGAACGCCCTGCCTCCCGCGGCGGCGGCCGACGACATGCAGAACCGGCCGTTGTAGTCGATCTGCGAGGTGCCCAGCACCACCCGGGCGAACTTCCCCAGCGCGTACGCCTTCTCGTTGGTGAGACCGCCCCCGCCGAACACCCCGACCGCGTCCGCGCCGTGCTCCGCGCGGGCACCGCCGATCCCCTCGGCGATCCGGTCCAGGGCCTCCTCCCAGGAGGCCGGCTCCAGCGTGCCCGCCGCCGACCTGACCAGCGGCGAGGTCAGCCGCACGGCCGACGACAGCACGGCCGGGGCGGTCCGCCCCTTCCCGCACAGCGCCCCCCGGTTCACCGGGAAGTCCACGCGCTCGCTCACCTCGACGGTCCGCCCGTCGGCGGTCGGCGTGAGGTTCATGCCGCACTGCAGCGCGCAGTAGGGGCAGTGCGTGGACGTCACGGTTTCTCGCATACGGCCCAGACTGCGGCGCCGGTGTTACGCACCACGCCGACCGCTGTTACACCCCGGACACGGTGCCCTCTCCTCCGGACGGGAGGCGTGGTGAGGGGCCGGCGTGACGTCACCGCGGGCCGGCTGCGGCGTCCGCCGTCCGCTCGGTCACCGGCTCGACCTGCCCGCCGACGCGCCGGCACGGGTGTGCCCGCCGATTCGGGAACGGGCATCCGCCGGCTCCGCTTCGGTGAAGACTCCATGCTTTTCCTGATGGCGTTGAAGATCGGCTTCGACCAGCCGCCGCCGCAGCTCACGGGCGGCCGCTTCGGCGACATACCCCGAGACGTCGTCGGTCAGTTCCTTCAGGGCGGCGACGAGCTCCGCCGTGAGCGTCACCGTGATCCGCGTCGTATCCGCCACGAGGGAAAGGTACTCGTCGAGTACCGGGCCCGCCCCTCAGCCCGGCGTGCCGGACCCTCGCGCGTCCGCCAGCGCCCTCCGCACCCCCGGCTCCTCCGGCCCCAGGAAATGGGGATCCGGGCGGAACGCCGCGTCCAGGGCCGCCTTGCCCGCCGCGAGGACCTCGCGCGCGCCGCCGTAGTACCAGGTGACGTCGTGGCGGTCGTCCACGCCGACGCCGTACGACGTGACGCCGGCCGCCTCGCACAGGGCCACCGCGCGGCGGATGTGGAAGCCCTGGCTGATCAGCACCGCCCGGTCCACCCCGAAGATCTTCCGGGCGCGGACGCAGGAGTCCCACGTGTCGAAGCCCGCGTAGTCGCTGACGATCCGCGCGTCCGGCACCCCGTGCCGGGTCAGATAGGCGCGCATCGCGTCCGGCTCGTCGTAGTCCTTCCGGCTGTTGTCGCCGGTGACCAGCACCACCCGGATCCGCCCCGCGCGGTACAGCTCCGCCGCCGCGTCCAGCCGGTGCGCGAGGTACGGCGACGGCTCCCCGTCCCACAGCCCCGCGCCGAACACCACGGCCACCCCGGTGTGCGGCACGTCGGCGACGGTGCGCAGCCGGTCGCCCGTGCTCAGCCGCAGCCAGGTCGCCGGCAGCAGCGCCAGCACGCACACCGCCGCAAGGGCCTGCACCAGCCGCCGCCGTCCCGCGCGGGTGCGCGGCAGCCGTGGACGGCGGACGGTGATACGGCGCATGGGACGGCCTCCCCCGGGTCGGTCCTGGACCCGGTAGGACGCCAGGCCGGGGCCCGCGGTTCGCGCCCTGTGACCGGCCTCACGGCGCAAAGGACGGAGATCCGCCACCTCACACCGCCCCCCGCCCCCGCGTGAACACCCCGCAAACACCCGTGACCCCGGTGCAACGGCAGGGCAACCTCGTCCGGTCACGCTCGCTGCATGACGGCGTATCCGACGCACCCCGGCGCCCGGCCCCGACCGGCCGCCCCGCCCCCCGCCCTCGTCGTGGTGGCCCACGGCAGCCGCGACCCGCGCGCCCTGGCCACCGCGCTGCGGCTGCTGGAGCGGGTCCGCGCGCTGCGGCCCGGCCTGCCGGTGCACCTGGGCCACATCGAGCTGAACGCCCCGCTGCTCCCCGACACCCTCGACGAGCTGGCCGCCTCCGGCGCCGGGTCCGCCGTGCTCGTCCCGCTGCTGTTCGGCCGCGGCCACCACGTCACCCGGGACATCCCCGACGCCGCCGCCGCGGCGCCCCTGCCCACCCGCGTCGCCGCCCCGCTCGGCGCGCACCCCCTTCTCGTCGACGCCCTGCACGCCCGGCTCACCGAGGCGGGCTGGCGGGAGCCCCGGGACGCGGGGGAGCGCCGCCGCAGCGCCGTCGTGCTGGCCGCCGCCGGGTCCCGCGCGCCCGCATCCCGCGCCGACACCGCACACCTCGCCGCCCTGCTCGCCGCCCGGCTCGGCGTGCCCGTCGTCCCCGCCTACGCCTCCGCCGCCGCGCCCACCGTGCCCGAGGCGGTCCGCGCCCTCGCCGCACGCGGCCGCACCCGGGTCGCCGTCGCCTCCTGCTTCACCGCGCCCGGCCGGTTCGCCGCCGAGTGCGCGGACGCGGCGCCCGGCACCGTCTCCGACCCGCTGGGCACCCACCCCGCGACGGCCCGCCTGCTCCTCCACCGCTACGACCAGGCACTGCGCACCGGAACCCCGGCCGTCGGGCCGGCCGCCCTGGCGACGGCCTGACACGACCACCGGTGTCCGGCATGTCACCGGCCGGGGCTACTGTCGGGTCATGGAAGGCATCACGTCCGGCACGACCGACCCGTCCGCCCCCCACCTCCCGCCCGCCGGGTACGACCCGTCGGCCGTCGAGCGCTGGGCCGCCGAGCCCGACAAGCGGCCCGGCCGCACCGCCTTCCAGCGCGACCGGGCCCGCGTGCTGCACTCCGCGGCGCTGCGCCGCCTCGCCGGCAAGACGCAGGTCGTCACCCCCGGAGAGCAGAGCCAGGTGTGGGACGCCAGCCCCCGCACCCGCCTCACCCACTCCCTGGAATGCGCCCAGGTCGGCCGGGAGCTGGGCGCCGCCCTCGGCTGCGACCCCGACCTGGTGGAGGCCGCCTGCCTCTCCCACGACCTCGGCCACCCGCCCTTCGGCCACAACGGCGAACAGGCGCTGAACGAGTTCGCCGAGGACTGCGGCGGCTTCGAGGGCAACGCCCAGTCGCTGCGGCTGCTCACCCGCATCGAGCCCAAGCGGTTCACCCCCGACGGCTCCGTCGGCCTCAACCTCACCCGGGCCGCCCTCGACGCGGCCACCAAATACCCCTGGCCGCGGGGCGCCCACCCCACCGACCCGGCCTCCGTGAAGTTCGGCGTCTACGACGACGACCGCCCCGTCTTCGAATGGCTCCGCAAGGACGCCCCCGGCACCCGCACCTGCTTCGAGGCGCAGGTCATGGACTGGGCCGACGACGTGGCGTACTCGGTCCACGACGTGGAGGACGGCCTGCACGCGGGCCACATCGACCCCAACTGCCTGCACGCCGACCCCGAGCGGGACGCCGTGTTCGCGGTCGCCGTCGGCCGGTACGTCCCGGCGGACACCGACCCCGCCGAACTGGCCGAGGCCCTCGACCGGCTGCTCGCCCAGGAGTGGTGGCCGCACGGCTACGACGGCACCGCCGTCGCCCAGGCCCGCCTCAAGGACGCCACCAGCCAGCTCATCGGCCGCTTCTGCCTCGCCGCCGAGGGCGCCACCCGGCAGGCCTGGGGCGCCGGCCGCCTCACCCGGTACGCGGCCGAGCTGGTCGTCCCGCGCTCCACCCGCATGGAGTGCGCGGTCCTCAAGGCCGTCGCCGACCGGTACGTCATGCAGCGCGCCGAGCAGGAGCGGCTCCGCGCCGACCAGCGCGTCGTCGTACTGGAGCTGGCGGAGGCGCTGACCGTCCGCGCGCCCGAGGGGCTGGATCCGCAGTTCCGCACGCTGTTCGACCGGGCGCCGGACGACCGCGCCCGCAAGCGGGTCGTCGTGGACCAGATCGCCTCCCTGACGGACGCGTCGGCCCGCTCGCTGCACGCCCGGCTCACCGCCCGGACGTGAGACGGACGTGGGACGGGTGGCCTGATCGGGTCACTCCCCCTTCCCGCGGCCTTCCGCTTGCGGGAGGCTCGCTGATGGCAACGCTCGAAGGAGGCATCACGTGGTCGACGCGGATCAGACTTTCGTCATCGTGGGAGGCGGCCTGGCCGGCGCCAAGGCGGCCGAGACGCTGAGAGCGGAGGGCTTCACCGGCCGCGTGATACTGATCTGCGACGAACGCGACCACCCCTACGAGCGCCCGCCGCTCTCCAAGGGCTACCTCCTCGGCTCGGCGGAGCGCGACAGCGTCTTCGTGCACGAGCCCGCCTGGTACGCGCAGCACGACGTCGAACTCCATCTGGGGGCGACCGTCGCCGCGATCGACCGCGCCGCGAGGACCGTCCGCTTCGGCGAGGACGGCACCACCGTCCGCTACGACAAGCTGCTGCTCGCCACCGGCGCCGAGCCCCGCCGGCTCGACATCCCGGGCACCGACCTCGTCGGTGTCCACCACCTGCGCCGCCTCGCCCACTCCGAGCGCCTCAAGGGCGTCCTCGCCTCCCTCGGCCGGGACAACGGCCACCTGGTGATCGCCGGCGCGGGCTGGATCGGCCTGGAGATCGCGGCGGCCGCCCGGCACTACGGCGCGGAGGTCACCGTCGTCCACCGGGGGCCGGCCCCGCTGCACTCGGTGCTCGGGCCCGAGCTCGGCCAGCTCTTCGCCGAGCTGCACCGCGAGCACGGCGTGCGGTTCCACTTCGGCGCCTCGCTCACCGAGATCACCGGCCAGGACGGCATGGTCCTCGCCGCCCGCACCGACGACGGCGAGGAGCACCCGGCGCACGCCGTGCTCGCCGCGATCGGCGCGGCCCCGCGGACCGCCCTCGCGGAGGCGGCGGGCCTGGAGCTGGCGGACCCCGCGTCCGGCGGGGGCGTCCTCGTCGACGAGCGGCTGCGCACGTCCGACCCGGACATCTACGCGGCGGGGGACGTCGCGTCCTTCCCGCACGCGCTGTTCTCCACCCGGCTGCGGGTGGAGCACTGGGCCAACGCGCTGAACGGCGGTCCGGCGGCGGCGCGGGCGATGCTCGGGCGGGACGAGATCTACGACCGCGTCCCGTACTTCTTCACCGACCAGTACGACCTCGGCATGGAGTACTCGGGCTGGGCGCCGCCCGGGTCCTACGACCAGGTGGTGATCCGGGGCGACGCGGGGAAGCGGGAGTTCATCGCGTTCTGGGTGCGCGAGGGACGGGTGCTCGCCGGAATGAATGTGAACGTGTGGGATGTCACTGATCCGATCCAGGCGCTGATCCGGTCCCGGGAGGCGGTGGACACGGAGGCGTTGGCGGATCCGCACGTGCGGTTGGAGAGCCTGGTCGCCTAGGAGGTGCCGGGGGCGCGTCCGGCGTGGGTGCGGCGGCGTCGTGGCTGGTCGCGCCCACGCGGCGGAGCCGCACATGTCACAGCCCCGCGCCCCTGGAGGGTGCCGTGGCGACCGGAGATGTCCGAGGCGCCCCGTAGACTTCACGCGTGGCCGGGAGGATCAACGACGAGGACGTGAAGGCGGTTCGGGACGCGGTCCCGATCGACGCCGTGGTGTCCGAGTACCTCCAGCTGCGGAACGCGGGCGGCGGCAACCTCAAGGGCCTCTGTCCGTTCCACGACGAGAAGTCGCCGTCCTTCCAGGTCAGCCCGAGCAAGGGACTCTTCCACTGCTTCGGCTGCCAGGAGGGCGGTGACACCATCACGTTCGTGATGAAGATCGACCACCTCACCTTCTCGGAGGCGGTCGAGCGGCTGGCCGGACAGGCCGGCATCACCCTGCGCTACGAGGAGGGCGGGTACAACCCGTCCCACCAGCGCGGGGAGCGCATCCGCCTGGTCGAGGCGCACAAGCTGGCCGCCGAGTGGTACGCGGAACAGCTCGCGACCGGCCCCGAGGCGGAGACCGGCCGGGTCTTCCTCGCCGAGCGCGGCTTCGACCAGGCCGCCGCCGTGCACTTCGGCGTCGGTTACAGCCCCCAGGGCTGGGACCACCTCACCCGCTTCCTGCGCGGCAAGGGGTTCAGCGACAAGGAGCTGGTGCTCTCCGGGCTCGCCCAGGAGGGCCGCCGCGGTCCGATCGACCGGTTCCGCGGCCGGCTGATGTGGCCCATCCGCGACATCGGCGGGGACGTCGTCGGCTTCGGCGCCCGCAAGCTGTACGAGGCGGACAACGGCCCGAAGTACCTCAACACGCCCGATACGGGGATCTACAAGAAGTCGCAGGTCCTCTACGGCATCGACCTGGCGAAGAAGGACATCGCGAAGTCCTCCCGCGCGGTCGTCGTCGAGGGCTACACCGACGTCATGGCCTGCCACCTCGCGGGCGTCACCACGGCGATCGCCACCTGCGGCACCGCCTTCGGCACCGACCACATCAAGATCCTCCGGCGTCTGCTGATGGACAACGGCTCGGCGCGTGTGATCTTCACCTTCGACGGCGACGCGGCCGGGCAGAAGGCCGCCCTGCGCGCCTTCGAGGACGACCAGAAGTTCGCCGCCGAGACGTACATCGCCATCGCGCCCGACGGCATGGACCCCTGCGACCTGCGGCTCGCCAAGGGCGACGAGGCGGTCGCCGACCTGGTCGAGCCGCGCACCCCGCTGTTCGAGTTCGCACTCCGCCAGATCGTCGGCCGCTACGACCTGGACACCCCGGCCGGCCGTGCCGCCGCCCTGGACGAGGCCGCCCCGGTCGTCGCCCGGATCAAGAACAGCGGCGCCCAGCACGAGGTCGCCGTCCAGCTCGCCGGGATGCTCGGCATCCTCGACACGCAGTTCGTGGTCAAGCGGGTCGCCCAGCTCGCCCGCTGGGCCCGCGACCGCGGCGGCAAGGGGCCCGCCCCCGAGCGGCCCGGCCGCCCGCAGCACGGCGGCCCCCAGCAGCAGTACGCCGCCGCCCCGGCCGCCCCGCGCGGCCCCGCCCTGAACCTCCGCAACCCGGTCTTCGCCACCGAGCGCGAGCTGCTCAAGCTCGCCCTCCAGCGCCCGGAGCTGGTCTCGCCGGCCTTCGACGCGTACGGCGTCGACGAGTTCACCGCCCCGCCCTACGCGGCCGTGCGCCAGGCGATCCTGGACGCGGGCGGCGCCGAGTACGGCGTCCAGGACCCGCAGGAGTACCTGATCCGCGTCCGCGACGCGGCCCCCGACGACACCGTCCGCGCCATGGTCACGGAGCTGGCGGTCGAGGCGATCATGCGACGGGCGGTCGACGAGGTGTACGCGGGCGAGGTGCTGGTCCGGGTGCGGCGCCGGGCCGTCGAGCGCCGCGTCCGCGAGGTCAACGGCAAGCTCGCCCGCCTGTCGCACCACGCCGACCAGGCCGAACTGTCCGCCGTCCAGAACGAGCTCTGGGTCCTCCAGCAGTACGACCAGGCCCTCCGCGAACACGGCGCGGCAGCGCTGTAACGCCGCGCTCACTCCTCCGAAAACGCTCCCGACACCGCCCGCACCAGCCGCCCGGCGAAATCCTCCCCGGAGTCGGCGAGGTGCGGGTACTCGACGGCGAAGTGATCCCACTCCACGTAGGCGACGGCCTCCACCACGTCCTCCAGGAGGATGTGCTCACGCCGGTGAGGCCATTCGCCGCCCAGCTGGAACACCTCGTGCAGCAGCTCACGGCGCAGCGGCCACCGCTCTGCCAGCAGGACCGCGTCGTACAGGTCCTTGCCCTGGCCATACGAGTCGTTGATCAGCCACATCAGCTTCCACGCCAGGGACAGCCCCGGGCTCGCCGCCCACACGACCGCGCCGTCCGGCAGCTCCACCGGCTCGGGCTCCTCGGGAAGCCGCTCGTTGAAGACGAAGTCCAGCTGCACGTGCCCGCCGGGCAGCCCGGGCGCCGTCCACGGCAGCACCATGCGCCGCCCCGGCACCCGGTCGTAGGTCCAGATGTCCTCGACCACCGCGCCCCCCGCCGAGATGCCCACACCCTCGCCGTACGCCTCCGCCCCCGCCCGCGCGACCTCGGCGATCCCCTCGAGCATCCGGTCCGTCCGCCCGTCGTCGATGTCCCAGGTGTGCGGTACGACGACGAAGTCCAGGTCACCGGGCTCGCGGGCGGCGTCGCCGAACCACGCGGCCATCAGCACGCTGCCGCGCAGCACCAGCGCGTCCGCCCAGGGGGAGCCGGCGACCGCCGCGAGCACCAGGTCCAGGGCGCGACGCCGGGCCGCCCGCCAGTCCGCACCCCGGGTGGGGTCGCCGAAGCGGGGGTCGGTCGCCCGGTAGGCGTTGTCGTACTGCTTCACCGACGGGTCGAAGACGAGCCGCTGCTCCACCTCGTCGGCCGGCACCGTCCGCAGGGTGCGCGGCAGTCGCTGCTCCTGCCGGGTCCGCTCGTCGAGCTCGCCCGGAGGAACGGGCATGCCCGACTCGAGCATCCGCCGCCAGTCGCTCATATCCGTGCCCCCTCCGGCTTCGGAAGCCAGCCCTCGTCCACCGTCACATCACTGTCGTACAACACGAACTCCCGCTCCACGTCCAGCACATGGTGACCGCTCAGCTCCGCGAGCAGCGCCTCGAACGCCCGGCCCGCGGCGGACGCGTCCACTCCGTGACAGCGCTGGGTGACGAAGCGCTCGTGCCGCGCCCCGGCCCGCGCCCGCCGGGCATTCCACGACAGATGCGCGCCGTGCGGCACGACCCGGGCGGCGAGAGCGGCCAGATCCGCGTCCGCATCGAGCAGCAGCTTCACGTGGTGCTCGAAGTACCGTCCGTCCCCGCAGGGCCCGTCCGGGACCTCCGGCGCCCACGGCGTCGACTCGGTCTTCACCCGCACCGGCTCGAAGCCCGCCGCGCGCAGCCGCACCACCACCTCGCGCGCACGCGCCGCCTCCTCGGCGTAGGAGCGGGCGCCGGTCAGGGTGAGCATCGGCTGGTCGCGCATCCGGCCCCGGGCCGGCACGATGCGCGTCAGCTTCAGACCGGCCGCGGCGCACCAGCGGCTCAGCCGCTCGTGCTCGGCGGAACCGGAGCAACGGACCGTCACATGACTCTCGTACCAGGCGGTGGACACCCGCACATCGTTCCAGATCAAACGGGCGTTCGACATCCGGTCAAGTGCTGCGGATGACCGCGCGGTGACCGGCCGGATGCAAAAAGTCATCGCACGCCCCTCGTGGGGACGATGTGTCGTACCCCACACTGGGGGGCGGTGCCTGAGTCCTCGGAGCGCGGCCGGCCCGTCGGTGACGGGTCGCACACCCCCGCGGTTCCGCTCATCGCGTACGGGACGGACAGCGGCGAGGCCGTCGACTCCGCCCCTGAAGTACCGCTGCCCCACCCCCAGGCAGCGATCATCCTGGAGGTCGCCCCCGTGCAGACCCAGACCCTCACCCAGACCGACAGCGACGTCGTCGGCGCAGCGCCGGACGCGGATCTGCTGGTGGCGATGCCCGCGCAGATTCGCGTCGGGCAGCCTCCCGGGACCGGTCCCGAGCCGCCCGCGCAGGCGGTGGACCCCGTCGAGGCCGGGCCGCCGGACGTCGTGGAGCCGGCCGAGCCCGTCGGCCCGCGGGTGCGGCCGGAGACCGGCGGTCCCTCCTCCGACCTGTTCCGCCAGTACCTGCGGGAGATCGGCCGCATCCCGCTGCTCACCGCCGCCGAGGAGGTGGAGCTCGCGCGCCGGGTCGAGGCCGGGCTGTTCGCCGAGGAGAAGCTGCGGCTCACCCCCGACCTGGACAGCAGGCTCGCGCACGACCTGGACCGGCTCGTCGTCATGGGCCGCATGGCCAAGCGCCGGCTGATCGAGGCGAACCTGCGGCTCGTGGTGTCCGTGGCGAAGCGGTACGTGGGGCGCGGGCTGACCATGCTCGACCTGGTCCAGGAGGGCAACCTCGGCCTGATCCGCGCCGTCGAGAAGTTCGACTACGCGCGCGGCTTCAAGTTCTCCACGTACGCGACCTGGTGGATCCGGCAGGCCATGTCCCGGGCCCTCGCCGACCAGGCCCGCACCATCCGGGTGCCGGTGCACGTCGTGGAGCTGATCAACCGCGTGGTGCGGGTGCAGCGGCGGATGCTCCAGGAGCGCGGCTACGAGCCGACGCCGCAGGAGGTCGCCGCCCAGCTGGACCTGCCGCCCGAGCGGGTGGGCGAGGTGCTGCGGCTGGCCCAGGAGCCGGTGTCGCTGCACGCGCCCGTGGGCGAGGAGGACGACGTCGCGCTCGGCGACCTCATCGAGGACGGGGACGCCGCCAGCCCCGTGGAGTCGGCGGCGTTCCTGCTGCTGCGGCAGCACCTGGAGGCGGTGCTGTCCACCCTGGGGGAGCGCGAGCGCAAGGTGGTGCAGCTGCGCTACGGCCTGGTCGACGGCAGACCCCGCACCCTGGAGGAGATCGGCCGCATCTTCGGGGTGACCCGCGAGCGGATACGGCAGATCGAGTCCAAGACCCTCAACAAGCTCCGCGACCACGCCTACGCCGATCAACTGCGCGGCTACCTGGACTAGTCGGCGGGGTGCCGGAGGGCCGGTCCCTGCCCCCCGGCACCCCTGGCCTCAGTCGACCTCCGCGACCGCCTGCGCGAACTGCGCCTTGTACAGCCGGGCGTACGCCCCGTCCGCCGCCAGCAGCTTGTCGTGCGCGCCCTGTTCGACGATGGATCCGTTCTCCATCACCAGGATGGTGTCCGCGTCGCGGATCGTGGACAGCCGGTGCGCGATGACGAACGACGTACGGCCGTGCGCCAGCCGGGCCATGGCCTTCTGGATCAGCACCTCCGTGCGCGTGTCCACGGAGCTGGTCGCCTCGTCCAGCACCAGGATCACCGGGTCCGACAGGAACGCCCGCGCGATCGTGACGAGCTGCTTCTCGCCCGCGCTGACCCCGCTGCCCTCGTCGTCGATGACGGTGTCGTACCCGTCCGGGAGGGTGCGGACGAACCGGTCGGCGTGCGCGGCCCGGGCCGCCTCCTCGATCTCCTCCCGGCTGACCTCGCGCGACGCGCCGTACGCGATGTTCTCCGCGATGGTGCCGCCGAACAGCCAGGTGTCCTGGAGCACCATGCCGATCCCGGCGCGCAGTTCGTCCCTCGTCATCCGCGCGATGTCCACGCCGTCCAGGGTGATCCGCCCGCCGGACACCTCGTAGAACCGCATCAGCAGGTTGACCAGCGTGGTCTTGCCGGCGCCGGTCGGGCCGACGATGGCGACCGTGCGGCCCGGTTCGACCGTCAGCGACAGGTCCTCGATCAGCGGCTTCTCCGGGTCGTAGCGGAACGACACGTGCTCCAGCTGCACCCGCCCGCGCAGCTCCTCGGGACGTTCGGCGGGCGACGGGTCGGCCTCCTGCTCCTCCGCGTCGAGCACCTCGAAGACGCGCTCGGCGGAGGCCACGCCCGACTGCACCAGGTTCGCCATCGACGCGACCTGCGTCAGCGGCATCGAGAACTGCCGCGAGTACTGGATGAACGCCTGCACGTCCCCGATGGACAGCGACCCGGACGCCACCCGCAGACCTCCGACGACGGCGACCAGCACGTAGTTGAGGTTCGACACGCACATCATCAGCGGCTGCATGACCCCGCTGTTGAACTGCGCCTTGAACCCGGCCTCGTACAGCGCCTCGTTCTCCTCGGCGAACTTCCGCGCGGACTCCTCCTGGCGCCCGAACACCTTCACCAGGGCGTGCCCGGTGTACATCTCCTCGACGTGCGCGTTGAGCGTGCCGGTGGAGCGCCACTGCTGCACGAAGTGCGGCTGCGACCGCTTCCCGACCCGCGTGGCGACCACGAACGACAGCGGCACCGTCACCAGCGCGACCAGCGCCAGGATCCAGGAGACGTAGAACATCATCGCCAGCACGCCGATGATGGTGAGCAGCGAGTTGATCAGCTGGCCCATCGACTGCTGGAGCGTCTGCCCGATGTTGTCGATGTCGTTGGTGGCCCGGCTCAGCACCTCACCGCGCTGCCGCTTGTCGAAGTACGACAGCGGCAGCCGCGACAGCTTCGTCTGCACGTCCTCGCGCATCCGGAACATGGTGCGGTTCACGGCCCGGTTCACCAGCCGCGTCGCCACCGCCATCAGCAGCCCCGCCGCGCCGAACACGGCCAGCGCCAGCAGCAGCACGTGCCCCACCGCGGTGAAGTCGATGCCCTGGCCCGGGGTGAAGTCCGTGGAGCGCAGCATGTCGGCGACCTGGTCGTCGCCGCGGGCCCGCATCGACTCCAGCACCTGCCCCTTGGTGGCGCCCTCCGGCATGTCACGGCCGACGATGCCCGCGAACACCAGGTCGGTGGCCCGCCCCAGGATCTTCGGCCCGACCACGCTGAGCCCCACGCTCAGCACGAGACAGGCCAGCAGCCCGTACATGGTGAGGCGTTCCGGTCCGAAGCGGCCGAGCAGCCGCTTGCCGGACCCCGTGAAGTCGATCGACCGCTGGCCGGGAGCGACCCCCGCCGTCATCCGGCCCCCTGGCCCCGCCATCAGGCCGCCTCCGCTTCCGTCAGCTGGGAGAGCACGATCTCCCGGTAGGTCTCGTTGTCCGCCATCAGCTCGTGGTGCCGGCCGGCGCCGACCACCCGGCCCTCGTCCAGCACCACGATCCGGTCGGCGTCCCGGATGGTCGCCACCCGCTGGGCGACGATCACCACCGTCGCCTCGGCCGTCTCCCGCGCGAGCGCCGCGCGCAGGGCCGCGTCGGTGGCGTAGTCGAGCGCGGAGAAGGAGTCGTCGAAGAGGTAGATCTCCGGGCGCTGCACCAACGTCCGGGCGATGGCCAGGCGCTGGCGCTGACCGCCGGAGACGTTCGTCCCGCCCTGCGCGATCGGTGCGTCGAGCCCGCCCTCCAGCCGCTCCACGAAGTCCCTGCCCTGCGCCACCTCCAGCGCGTGCCACAGCTCCTCGTCCGTGGCGTCCGGATTGCCGTAGCGCAGATTGGTGGCCACCGTGCCCGCGAACAGGTACGGCTTCTGCGGCACCAGGCCGACGGTCCGGGCGAGCAGCGGCGGGTCGACGTCCGCCACCGGCACCCCGTCGACCAGCACCTCGCCCTCGGTGGCGTCGAACAGCCGCGGCACCAGCCCCAGCAGCGTGGACTTGCCGCTGCCGGTGGAGCCGATGACGGCGGTGACCTCGCCGGGCCGCGCCACCAGGTCGACCGCCCGCAGCACCGGCTCCTCGGCGCCCGGGTAGCGGAAACCCGCGCCCCGGATCTCCAGGTGTCCGTGCCGGCGCAGCTCGGTGACGGGCGCGGCCGGCGGCACCACGCTCGAGGAGGTGTCCAGCACCTCCTGGACGCGCTCGGCGCACACCTCCGCGCGCGGCACCATCATGAACATGAACGTGGCCATCATCACGGACATGACGATCTGCATCAGATAGGCGAGGAACGCCGTCAGGTCGCCGATCTGCATCCCGCCGCTGTCGATGCGGTGCGCGCCGAACCACACCACCGCGATCGACGACAGGTTCACCACCGTCATGACCACCGGGAACATCAGCGCGAGCAGATTGCCGGCGCGCAGTGACACGTCGGTCAGCTCGGTGTTGGACCCGTGGAACCGCCGCTGCTCGTACGTGTCCCGCACGAACGCGCGGATGACCCGGTTGCCGGTGATCTGCTCGCGCAGCACCCGGTTCACCGTGTCCAGGCGCTCCTGCATGGTGCGGAACAGCGGCCGCAGCCGGCGCACGATCAGTGTCACGCAGACGCCCAGCACGGGCACCACCGCGACCAGCACCCCGGACAGCGGCACGTCCAGACCGAGCGCCAGCACCACACCGCCCACGCACATGATCGGCGCCGACACCATGAGGGTGAACGTCATCAGGGTGAGCATCTGGATCTGCTGGACGTCGTTCGTCGTCCGCGTGATCAGCGACGGCGCCCCGAAGTGACCGACCTCACGGGCGGAGAAGGACTGCACCCGGTCGAACACCGCGGCGCGCAGGTCCCGCCCCAGGGCCGCCGCGGTCCGGGCCCCGTAGTACACGGCGCCGACGTTGCAGACGACCTGCGCCAGCGAGATGCCGATCATCAGTCCGCCGTAGCCCAGGATGTAACCCGTGTCACCCTGGACGACACCGTTGTCGATGATGCCCGCGTTCAGCGTGGGCAGGTAGAGCGTGGCGCAGGTCTGCAGGAACTGCAGGAGCACCAGCAGGGCGAGGGATCTCTTGTAGGGCCGTAGACGGTCACGTAGAAGTCGTATGAGCACGCTGCATCTCTCGGAGTGGACGGCGGGGCCAGTGGTTGCCCGTGGCCCCTATCGTCGAACACTCCACCGGCGTTACCTCAACCCGTTTACGGGCCCCGGCGCGCCGTCCCCGCGCGCCCCCTCCTACTGCTGGAACGCCCCCGGATGCGTCTGCTCACGCACCGCCACGTACTGCTGGCGCACGGCCTGACCCACCGCCAGCTCCTCGCCCGGGTCCAGCACCTGCGCCACCGGACCCGGCCACACCGGCGGGGTCCGCGGATCGAGGGTGCCCTGCGAGACGCCGAGCGCCCAGGCCGCCTGCCGGGCCGCGCCCGTCGCCGCGTAGTCAGCGGGCTGCGGCACGACCACCTGCGCCCCGAACAGCGCGGGCGCCGCCGCCTGCACGGCGGGCAGTTCGGCCGCGGACCCGAGCAGGAACACCCGCCGCACCTCCACGCCCCGCCCGCGCAGCACGTCCAGCGCGTCCGCGAGCCCGCACAGCATCCCCTCGAAGGCCGCCCGCGCCAGGTGCTCCGGCTTCATCGACTCCCGCCGCAGCCCCGCGAGGGTCCCGGCGGTGTGCGGCAGGTTCGGGGTGCGCTCGCCCTCCAGGTAGGGCAGCAGCACCAGCCCGTGCGCACCCGGCGTCGACTTCATCGCCAGGTCGGACAGGCTCTCCAGGTCCGGCAGCCCCAGCAGCTCCGCGGTGCCGCGCAGCGCCCGCACCGCGTTCAGCGTGGTGACGACGGGCAGATGCATACCGGTCGCGTCGGCCAGCGACGTGATCGAGCCGCCCCGGTCGACGAGCGGCTCGGGGTGTACGGCCATCACCGAGCCGGACGCGCCCATCGACACCACCGCGTCGCCCAGCCCGATGCCGAGCCCGAACGCCGCCGCCATGGTGTCCGCCGTGCCGGCGGAGATCATCAGCCCCTCGGGGGTGGTGCCGGCCGCCTCGGCCGGGCCGATCACCTCGGGGAGCATCGCCTGGTGACCGAGCGCCAATTCCACCAGGTCGGGCCGGTAACCGCCGGTCGCCGCGGCCCAGTAGCCGGTGCCGGAGGCGCCGCCCCGGTCGGTGGTCCGGCGCACCGGCCGGCCCAGCAGCTGCCACACCAGCCAGTCGTGCGCCTGGAGCAGCACCGCGGTGCGGGCCGCGTTCTCCGGTTCGGTACGGGCCATCCAGCGCAGCTTCGTCACCGGCTGCGCGGCGCCCGGCACACAGCCCACGGCCTGCGCCCACGCCTCGCGCCCGCCGAGCGCGTCGACCAGATCGGCCGCCGCGACCTGCGCGCGCTTGTCGCCCCCCGTCATCGCCGGGCGGACCGTGCCGCCTTGCGCGTCCAGCGGGACCAGCGCGCCCGCCTGTGCGGACACCCCGATGGCCTGCACGCCCTCCAGCAGTCCGCCGCTCGCGGCCTCGCCCAGGGACAGCAGCCAGGCCTGCGGGTCGGCGTCCGAGGAACGGCCGGTGTCGGGACCCTGCACCGGGTGCGGGGCGTACCCCTGCCTGAGCACGGCCCCGGTGTCCGTGTCACAGACGACGACGCGAGTGAAATCGGGCGCACTGTCCAACCCGGCGACTATCCCCATACGGTGATTTTGCCGCATGGGGAGGGGTGCGGTGTCCGTCAGGTGTTGCTCGTGCCCCAGTCGTCCTCGGCCGGGCCGTGGGCGGTGCGCTCCCGCAGGGCGTGGACCCGCTGCGCGACCGAGTCGGGCACACGGTCGCCGACCTTGTCGCTCATCACGTGGTACGCCTTGTCGGCGAACTCACGGCTCTGCTGGGCCGCGGACTCCGCGGTGTTGCGCACCGCGGGGTTCTGCGCCAGCTGGAGCGCTGACCTCTTCATCTGCTCGTAGCGCTCCCGCCCGGCTTTCGTGCCCAGCACGTAGCCCAGGACGGCTCCGGCGACGAACGTGAGCCGGTATCGCATGGCGGCCACCCTTCCCGTTGTTCCAGTCTGCGTGGGTCTCCGGCGCGGCGACGGGCCGGGGAGTACCGATTGGCGGAGCACCCCCCTGCTTGCGCTAATGTATGTGTCGCAGCGAGCGCGCGCCCCCTGGCGAATACCCAGGCGGGTGCGTTCGATGCAGAACGAGGCATTCCTCCGTAGCTCAATTGGCAGAGCAGCCGGCTGTTAACCGGCAGGTTACTGGTTCGAGTCCAGTCGGGGGAGCTCGGTCCTCCGTAGCTCAATTGGCAGAGCAGCCGGCTGTTAACCGGCAGGTTACTGGTTCGAGTCCAGTCGGGGGAGCATGCTGAACGAGGACCCCGTCGGGGTCCTTTTTCATGTCCGGTGGAACCGCGCGCGGCGCGGCGCTGTCTTCATGGTCAACAGGGCCGTACGCAGCCGACCATCCGAAGCAGGAGATCGTATGAGCGGCTATGCTGCGGCAGACGGCGCGCACACATGTACGCGACACGCCGCTATGGGGCGGTAGCTCAGCCGGTTAGAGCAGCGGACTCATAATCCGTCGGCCGTGGGTTCGAGTCCCACCCGCCCCACCACGTCACGGTTCACCGGAACCGTCACCCCGGAGCCGGGGTCAGCCGCCTCCGTGCGTCCCCCGTACGGCGTTGTCGTCGGACGCCGACGGCGCGTCCGACGCGTCACGCTCCCCTTCCGCCTGTGACGGCGTGGTGTGCACCACGTCGGGGGTGGTCCATTCGCTGTCGTCCCGGTCGCCCTCGGCCTGGGACGGAGTGTGCTCGCTCATCGTGCCGCCTCCCTGTCGCGGGACCCGTCGGTTACGGCGACTACGAGTACCCCTCGCGCGGCGATGTCACCGCGGGGCGCGGCGGGCGAGGGCGCGGGCCAGCGCCGTGCGCACCTCCGGCGGCGGGGGAGTGCCCTCCGCCTCCGCGCAGGCCGTCAGCGACTCCGCCACGGTGCGCAGCTTGGTGTTGGACAGCTGCGACGCCTCCCGCAGGATGTGCCACGCCTCGTCCGAGGAGCAGCCGTACGTCGCCATCAGGACGCCGCGCGCCTGGTCGATGACCGGGCGGGACGCGATGGCCTGCCGCAGCTGCTCCACCTCCTCCTGGAGCAGGTGCAGCCGCTCCTGGCGCTCCAGCGCCACCGCCGACCCGGCGGGCGAGGGGCACGGCGCGGGGGTGCGCAGCGGGTCCGTGGTGTCCAGCCCGGCCAGCTCCAGGATGCGGCGCGGCTGGCCGCTCCAGCGGGACGTGGTGACCGGCATGGACCGCCGGCGGGCGTGGTCGCGCAGCACGTCCAGGAACTCCAGACCCGCGGTGTCCATGAAGTGCACACCGCTCATGTCCAGGTCCACCCGCGCGGTGCCGGCCGGCAGCTCCGCCAGCTTCGCGGCCAGCATCTGGGCGCATCCGCGGACCAGCTCCCCGCGCGGGGTGAGCAGCGCCCGGTCCGCGTCCATGCGACCGCCGATGACCAAGGTGTCCTGCCGTCCCGGGGGGAACGATGCCGCGGAAGTCATGTCACCGCCCTGTCGGTGCTCGTGGATGGGTGGCCGGCCGGGCCGTCCCGGCGGCCCCGGCCGGCGCCGGCGCCCGCGCGAGAGGCTGCGCACCGTACTGCTGCGCTGCGGATTCGCCTGCCCACCCTGAGCCGCGGTACACACCGCGCCGCGTGAAACGGCCGGTAACGCACGACGGCCCGCCCGCACGGATGCGGGCGGGCCCGGGGGAGGGGCGGGCGGCGGGTCCAGATGCGTCTCAGGCGCCCAGCGGGTCCAGGACCATGGGGGAGATACGGCCCTCCAGCATGGCGCCGAGCCCCTCCACGGCGCACAGCTCCGGCTGTTCCGCGATGTGCACCGGCATCCCGGTCGCCTGACGCAGCATCTGGTCCAGGCCCGGCAGCAGGGCGCTGCCGCCGACCATCATGATGCCGCGGTCGGCCAGGTCGGCGACCAGGTCGGGCGGGCAGTCCCGCAGCACCTTGCCGATGCCGTCGAGGACCGCGGTGAGCGGCGTCTGGATGGCCCGCCGCACCGCCGCCGTGTCCACCTTCACCGACCGGGCGAGCCCGGTGGCGACGTCCCGGCCGTGGATCTCCGTGACCTCGGGCCCCTCCGGCGTCAGCCCGTTCCCCTCCAGCGCGAGCTGAAGAGGCCGCACGGACTGGCTCGGCAGCATCAGCTCGTGCTGGTGGCGCAGGTGCTGCACGATCGCCGCGTCCACCGCCTCGCCGCCCACCGGGATGCGCTCGGCCCGCACGATCGAGCCGAGCGACAGCACGGCGACCTGGGTGGCGGCCGCGCCGCACACCATGATCATGGTGGCCTCCGGCCGCTCCACCGGCAGCCCGCAGCCGACGGCCGCCGCGATCAGCGTGTCCACCAGTTCCACCCGGCGGGCGCCAAGACCGACCAGCGTCTCGATCGCGGCGCGCTGGGCCAGCGGGTCGGAGTCGTGCGGGGTGCAGGCGGCCGCCCGCAGCCGGGGCCTGCGGCGCAGGGCGCGGCGGGTGCGGTCGCCGATGAGCTGACGCAGCATCCGCTGCGCCATCTCGATGTCGACGACGGTGCCGCCCGTCACCGGCCGGACGACGCGGATGTAGTCGGGGGTGCGCCCGGTCATCTTCTCCGCGAACTCGCCGACGGCGATCAGCGCTCCGGTACGGGTGTTCACGGCGGCGACGGACGGCTGGTCGACGACGAGGCCGGCGCCCTTGACGTACACCCGGGTGCGGGCCGCGCCCAGGTCGACGGCGAAGTGGCAGCGGCGCAGCTGCTCCAGACTGGCGGTCACGGCAGTTCCTCCCGAGTGCGCGGCCGGAGGCCCGCCGGGCGGCGGGCCTCTTCGCATCGTGCGCGCCGGGCGGGGGCGGCGCCTTTCCTGGGGGGCCGGGAGAGGGGCCGCCGAACGGGGGGTGGAGGCGAGTGCCTTACAACGGGTCAGGCCGGGCGGCGTGTGGACGGTGAGCGCGCCTGACGGTGGATCGGCGACCCGGACTTCTGCTGACAGCGCTTCAGGACCGCTGGTCGGGGCGGGCGGCAGGCGTGGGCCCACGGTCGTGCGGGTCCCTCCCGGGACTTCTCAGCCGAAGCCGGCCGCCTGGGCGCCCTCCGGACCCACGACCCCTCGCACCACCCCCAGCTCCACCAGATCCTGCGGCCGGATGCGCAGGGCGTCCGCCGTGGGTTCCACCTCGGACGGCGGGCGCTTCAGGATCGCCGCCGCCAGTTCCGGTGCGATCACCGAGAAGTAGCTGTCCGGGGTGGCCCAGGTGTTGCCCGGCGCGGCCGGAGCGAGTGCGCCGCCCGAGCCGCCCTCCCCGATGACCAGCGTGGTCAGCGGCGTGCGGGCGGCGGCGACGGCGGCGAAGAGGTCCGCGACGGCCGCCCCCGCGCCCTGCCGTTCCGCCTCCGCGTCGTTGGCCGCGCCCGGGGTGTCCACCAGGGTCAGCACCGGTATGCCGAGGCGGTCGGCGAGGCGGATCAGACGGGCGGCCGTGCGGTAGCCGGCGGGGCGGGTGGCCGTGCCCGTCTGGGCCGCGTAGGCGACCGTGCGGCCGCCGTGGTCGCCGAAGCCGCAGAGCATGCCGTCGGGGTCGGCGCCGCCGCAGCGGTCACCGGAGAGCGTGACGCGTGACCTGAAGTAGGCGTTCAGGTAGGCGATGGCGCGCGGGCGGTGCGGTGAGCGGGCACGGCTCACCGCGTCCCAGCCGGTGGCCGGCAGGTCGACCGCGCCCAGTGCGTGCGGCGGCGGGGCCGGGTCGGAGGACGGGCGGGTCAGCAGCCGCAGCCAGCGGCCCAGAGTCGTGCGCAGCTCCTCCGGCGGGACCAGCGCGTCCGCCGCTCCCGCCGCGACCTGGGCCTCGGCCGTGTACGCCGTCGGGTCCGCGTCCGGAGGGCGGACCCGGGAGCCGGCGAAACCGACCTGCGCCCCGGGCAGGGCGAGCACGACGTCCGCACCCGCGCCCAGCGTGGCCCAGCCGCCGCCGGTCGTCGGGTCCCGCAGGACGGCTGTCTGGGGGAGCCCCGCCTCGCGGGCCCGCGCCGACGCGCGCGCCACCCGCTGGAGCTGGGTCAGGGCGAGCATGCCCTCCTGCATCCGGCTGCCGCCGGTGGCGACCAGGGACACCAGCGGCAGCCGGTGCGCGACGGCGTGCGCGTAAGCGGCCTCCAGGCGGTCGCCGGTGCCCTCGCCGAGGGAGCCGCCGAGGAAGCCGAACTCGAACGCGATCAGCACGGCCCGCGTGCCTTCGACGTCCGCGACCCCGCAGACCACGGACTCGGTCTCGCCGGTGCGTGCGGCGGCGCGGGCGTGGGCCTCGTCGTAACCGGACCAGCCGAGCGGGCCGTCCGGCGCGGATCGCCGCTCCGGGTACGGCAGTTCGGTGAACGTGTCCGTGACCAGGGCGAGGGCCTCGCGGGCCGACGGGCGGTCAGCCATGCGTCAGCGCCCGCTTCATGATCTTGCCCATGTCGTTGCGGGGCAGCACGTCGAGGTGGCGGACGACCCGGGGCCGCTTGTGCGGGGCGAGACGCGCCGCCACATGGTCCGCCAGCTCCTCCAGACCGGGCGGGGACTGCGGGTCGGCCGGCACCACCCACGCCACGATCCGCTCGCCCAGGTCGGCGTCCGGCTCCCCGGTGACGGCGGCCTCCTTCACGCCCGGGTGTTCCAGCAGCGCGTTCTCGATCTCACCCGCCCCGATCTTGTACCCGCCGCTCTTGATCAGGTCGGTGGCCTTGCGGCCGACGATGCGGACGTCGCCGCCGGGGTCGCGGACCGCCATGTCGCCGGTGCGGAACCAGCCGTCGGCGGTGAACGCGTCGGCGGTGGCGTCGGGCCGGTTGAGGTACTCGGTGAACAGGTTCGGCCCGCGCACCTGGATCTCCCCCACGGTCTCGCCGTCGTACGCCGCCACCGGGGTGCCGTCCTCCTCGACCAGCCGCAGCTCTACGCCGGGCAGCGGCACGCCGACCGAGCCGGGTCGGGTCTCGCCGTCGACGCGGACGCTGGTGTTCATCAGCGTCTCCGTCATGCCGTACCGCTCGACGACCCGGGCGCCGGTCGCCGCCGTGATCCTCTCGTGGTCGTGCACCGGCAGCGCGGCCGAGCCCGACACCAGCAGCCGCGCCCCGGACAGCGCCCGCACCAGGTCCGGCTCGGCGGGCAGCGCCTCCGCGACGCGGTGGTACATGGTCGGCACGCCGAACAGCATGGTCGCGCCGGAGTTCAGCTCACGGGCCACGCCCTCGGTGGTGAACCGGCCCAGATGACGCACCGACCCGCCGCGCCGCAGCGGGCCCAGCGTGCCGAGGACCAGGCCGTGCACATGGAACAGCGGCAGGCCGTGCACCAGCACGTCGGCGTCGGTCCACCGCCAGGCGTCGGCGAGGGCGTCCAGCGTCGAGGCGATCGAACGGCGGGGGATCACCGCGCCCTTGGGCGGGCCGGTGGTGCCGGAGGTGTAGACGATCAGGGCGGGGTCCTCCGGGTCGAGCTCCCGGTCGTCGGGCACGGAGCCCGGGTCGGTGCCGCGGGCCGGGTCCACCTCCACGCGGCGCAGGGCGGCCGGCGCGTCGGGCAGCGCGGCACCGGGCGCCGCGAGGAGCACGTCGGGGGCGCTGTCGCCGAGGATGTGGCCCAGCTCCCGCGCGCCGGACTTCGGGTTGAGCGGGACCACGACCACCCCGGCGAGCAGCGCGGCGGTGACGGCGACGGCGGTCTCCAGGGTCGGAGTGGCCCACACGGCGGCCGTGCGTACCCCCTTGAGGTCCCCGGCCACCGAACCGGCCGCTGCGGCGAGTCCCCCGTATGTCAGTGAGCGCTCGCCGAAGCGCAGGGCGGGACGGCCGGCGGAGCCGCCGGCCGGGCCGGCGGTGAGGGACGGGAAGAGAGAGGACACGCGTCGTACTCCTTGGGTCGCTGTCGTCGCTGTCGTGGCTGCGTCGGGTGTCCTACCCCCAGCCGGGTACCACCATCACCAGCCACACCACCGCCGGAACCGCCGCCACGACGATCCCGCCGTAGGCCATGAGCTGCCGGAAGAAGCGCTCGCGGTCCACGTCCGGGGCGGCGGCGAGGACCAGGGCGCCGTTGGTGGAGAAGGGGCTGACGTCCACCACCGTCGCCGACACGGCGAGCGCGGCGACCATGCCCACGGCGCCGATCTCGCCCTGCGCCAGGAACGGCACCGCGAGCGGGATCAGCGCGCCCATGATGCCGACGGACGAGGCGAAGGCGGACACGATCGCGCCGATGTAGCAGAGCAGCACCGCCGCGAGCAGCGGGACGCCGATGCCGCCGACGCCCTCCCCGGCCCAGGTGATGGTGCCCATCTCGTCCAGGACGCCGACGTAGGTGAGGACGCCGCAGATCAGCAGGACCGTCGGCCAGGCGATCTCGGTGACCGCGCGGCGGCTGACGTCCGGCCAGACGGTGCTCAGCACGACCGCGAGGGTGATGGCGGTGAGGCCCGCGTCCAGGTCGAAGCCGAGGACGGCGACGACGAGCGCGACCAGGCAGACGAGGGTGGCGATCACCGGGGCGGTGAGCGGGACGGCGGCGGCCGGGGCGTCGGTGCGGGCGAGCGTGGAGGCGGGGGCGGTACGGGTGCCTCCGCCTGCGGACCCGCCGCCCGCGGTACCACCCGGCTCCTCTTCACCCTCGCCCGGGGAGGCGGCCGGCTCCGCGACCGTCCCCTGCCGCCACAGCTTCGGCCCGCCGCACACGGCGAACACCACCGCCGCGATGACCAGGTTCGCCAGCAGGGAGGCGAGGAACAGCGTGATCTCGCTGCCGGGCAGCTTCTCCCGCTCGACGATGCCGTTGACGATCGAGCCGTAGATGCTGATCGGCGAGAAGCCGCCGGCCTGGGCGCCGTGCACCACCATCGCGCCCATCAGCAGCGGGCTGATGCCGTACCGGGCGGCGAAGCTCAGGGCGATCGGCGCGACGATCGCGACCGCGGCCGGGCTGACCGCGCCGATCGCGGTGAGCGCGCCGGTCAGGGCGAACATCACCCAGGGGATCAGCGCCACCCGCCCCCGCACCAGCCGCACGGCCGCGTGCACCAGCCAGTCGGTGGTGCCGTTGGCGCGCGCCAGGGCGAACAGGTAGGTGACGCCGACGAGGACGACGAACAGGTCGCCGGGGAAGCCGGCGAAGACGCCGTCCGCGTCGAGGTCGGCGACGAGCGTGCCGACCCCGAAGGCGGCGGCGAAGGCGAGTGCCCCCATGTTCACGGAGCGGGTGGTGGCGATGACGAACACCACCGCGAGGACGAGGACGGAGAGGAGTTCGGGGGACATGCGGGGCTCCCGAGTGGCTGAGTGGCTGAACCACTTTGCGGCGCTGGAATGGCGAAGTCCGTTCGGTCGCACAGCGTGCGGCCCGCGCGGAGGCCCGTCAAGGGGTCGCGCATGAATTGGCTCAGCCACTCGTCCACTCGTGAGGACCCGGTGCTAATCTCCCCGCGAAAGGGGGACCGCCGTGACCGACGCCCTGCGCCCGATGGCGAGACAGCGCCTGTACGAACAGGTTCTGGACCGGCTGCGCCAGTACGTCGCCGAGGGCGGCCTGCGCGCCGGGGACCGCCTTCCGCCCGAGCGGGACCTGGCCCAGCGGCTCGGCGTGAGCCGCGCCTCCGTGAAGCAGGCGATCGTCGTGCTGGAGGTTCAGGGGCTGGTCGAGGCCCGGCACGGCGGCGGCACCTACCTGGTCCGCGACAGCCTGGACGTCGAGCCGGTGGAGCGGATGGTGGAGCGGCGCCGGAGGCTGCCGGACGTGCTGGAGGCGCGGGAGGCCCTGGAGACCAAGCTCGCCGAACTGGCCGCCGAGCGGCGCACGGACGACGACCTGGCCGCGCTGCGGTCCGCGCTCACGCACATGGCCGAGGAGATCGAGGCGGGCGGCGCGGGCGTGGAGGGCGACCGCCGGTTCCACGCGGCGGTGACGGCGGCCGCGCACAGCGCCCTGCTCGCGGAGTTCATGCGCTCCATCGCCGAGCAGATCGCCGAGAGCCGCACCGAGTCCCTGCGCCAGCCCGGCCGCCCCCACCGCTCCCTCGCCCAGCACCAGGCGATCCTCGACGCGATCGCCGACGGTCGCCCCCGGCAGGCCGCCGCCGCCATGCGCCGCCACGTCCGCACGGTCGCCAAGGTGCGTCTGCTGGACTGGGACCCGGAGGAGGACCGCTAGGCGTCGCCTTCCACCTGCGGTTGTTAGCCTCCTTGCGGAGCCGAGGTGGTCGTGGGAGGGGTGAGGCGGCGTGGTGCGTGTCGCGCTGGTGACCTGTGCGGACGGGCCCGACGTGGCCGAGGACCGGGATCTGCCGGTGCTGGTGCGGGCGTTGGACGAGGCAGGGGCGGAGGCGTCCGCCGAGGTGTGGGACGACGGCCGCGTCGACTGGGCCCGCTTCGACCTCGCCGTGATCCGCTCCACCTGGGACTACAGCTGGCGGGCGGCCGAGTTCACCGCGTGGGCCGAGCGGTGCGGGGGGCTGACCCGGCTGGCCAATCCGGCGGACGTGGTGCGCTGGAACACAGACAAGCGCTACCTCGCGGACCTCGCGGCGGCCGGGGTGCCCGTGGTGGAGACGCGGTACCTGGCGCCCGGGGACTCCGTGGAGCTCCCGGACGGCATCGAGTTCGTGGTGAAGCCGGCCTCCGGCGCCGGCGCCCGGTTCGCCGCCCGCTACACCCCCGACGAGCACGACACCGCCGTACGGCACGTCCGGCGCCTGCACGACGACGGGTTCACGGCGATGGTGCAGCCGTACGTGCGGGCCATCGACAGCGGCGGGGAGCGGGCGCTGCAGTTCTTCGACGGGAAGCTGCTGCACGCCAGCAGGAAGGGTCCGGTGCTCGCCCCCGGCACTCCCTACGACCAGCGGAAGACCGCCCACCCCGGGCTGACCGACTGGACCCCCACGGCGGACGAACTCGCTGTCGCGGATGCCGCGTTGTCCGCCGTGCCCGGCGAACCCGAGCTGCTGTACGCGCGGGTGGACCTGGTGGACGGCGACGACGGGCGGCCCCGGGTGATGGAGCTGGAGCTGGTCGAGCCGAACCTGTTCCTGTGGCTGCACCCCGAGTCGCTGCCCGTGGTCGCCGAGCGGATCATCGAGGCGGCGCGCCGCTGACGCCCGTCCGCTGGAGCAGCCCCCAGGTGAACTCCGCGGCCACCTCGTGAGACCGGCCCTCCGCGTCCGGGGCGGTGAACGCAAGCCCCCACCGGGTGGGCGCCGACCCCTCCAGTGGGCGGGCCGGGGCGAAGGCGCGGGCCACCTCGTCCACCGTGCACGACCAGGGCGTGAGATCGTCCAGCGTGCGCAGCGCGGGCGCGGGCGCGCCCGGGGCGCGGACCAGCCACTCGTTCCACACCGCGCCCCCGCCCGCCGGGGTCAGCGCCTCGAAGCGCAGGTCCGGCCAGAGCGGCAGCGGCCACCGCCACGCCTCGCAGTCCAGGTCGCCGACCCGGCGCGGGGTACGCGACTCCGGCTCGCCCAGCACCGACCGGTACCGGGAGAGGGCCGGGCGGGGGCGCGGCGAGCGGACCATCGCCTGCCAGCGCCGGTTCGCCTCCCGCATGTCGGCGAGGGAGGCGCCCAGCGCGCGCCGGGCGTCCTCCACCAGGCCGGGGTTGTGGTCGGCCATGCGGCGCAGCAGCACCAGCTGGAAGTGGAACGGGGTGAACGGTTCAGGTGGGCGTCGTCCGGTGGGCACGTGACCCATCGTCGCCCACCGGAGGCTCTCCCGGGCGGCGGCCGTCCGGGAGGAACAGCACCGAGTTGACGTAGCGGGGGCCGCGCAGCCGCTCGGAGGGGAGGATCCGGCGCAGCAGCCCGTGCGTGGCGACGTACGCGGTGCGCTCCTGATGGGCCTCCAACGGGAAGCGGGACAGGGGGATCCAGGTGCCGGCGGGCAGCACCCAGCCGTCGTAGCCCAGCAGGGACAGGTACGTCACCACCGGGGCGATCGGCTGGATGCGCGACTCCAGTTCGACGAACAGGGCCGGCCGGTCGCGGGCGAGGATGCCGGTCGCCCCGCGCAGCACCGCCGGCTCGTTGCCGTCCACGTCGATCTTCAGGAAGCCGACGTCGCGCAGGCCCAGGTCGTCCAGGGCGACGCAGGTGACGTCCAGGGCGTGGCCGTGGACGTCCCGGCGGACCAGCGACGACACGCCCCGGGCGCCGGTGTCGTCGTCCGGCAGCCACAGCCGGGCGATGCCGGGCCGGTCGGAGGCGGCCGCGCGGATGACCCGTACGTTCGGCGGGGCGGTCGCGCCCAGCAGCCGGGCCAGGCGCGGCACGGGCTCCAGGGTGACCACCCGGCGGGCGCGGCGGGCCAGCCGGTGCGTCCACGGGCCGTACCAGGCGCCGACGTCCACCGCCGTGTCGCAGCCCGGCGGGCACAGGTCGGCGAGGCGGGCCAGCTCCGGCTCGAAGCGCGGGTAGACCGCGCGGGCCGTCGCCGCCACCGCGCGCGCGGGCAGCACGGACGCCGCCCGCGCCGCGAGCGAGCGCCGCCCGGTCACGGCGCGGTCCCCGGGGCCTCGGCCGCGCGGGCCAGCAGCCGCTCGTGCTCCTCCTCCGGTACCTGTTCACCGGACGACGGCAGCAGCTGCGGGATGCCGTCGACGACCGGGTAACGGCGTCGCAGCCGCGGGTTGTACAGCGCCTCCCCGTCCCCGTCCCCGTCCCCGTCGTCCGCGGCGAGCAGCCGCAGCGGCCCCTTGTCGAGCGGGCAGGCGAGAATCCTCAGCAGCGGGTCGTCGTGCTTCATGGTGTCGTCAACTCCTCGGTCCGGCGGGGGTTCGCGGCGCGGTGTCGTGCTTGGGCATGGCGAGCAGCACGGTCACCGCGAGGACGGTGCCGAGTACGCGCAGCGCCAGCCGCAGCGGCTCGTCCGGGAGTTCCTCGCCGAACGACAGCGTGCCGAGCACCGCCGTGAACAGGCACGTCACGGTCGTGCACACCGGCACGATCAGCGAGGCACGGCAGCGCTGCAGCGCCGCCTGCGACATCACGAGCCCGAACGCCCCGGTGAACAGCAGCAGATACGGGTACGGGGAGCGCAGCAGCGCGAGGGCCGACGCGCCGACTCCGCCGGTCGTCAGGTGGCTGGAGACGCCTTTCACGGCGAGTGAGCTGACCCCGTAGAGCAGGCCGACGGCGATGCCGTACTCGACACCGGTGGTGGGCAGCCGGTGCCGGTGGCGGGCGTTGCGCTCGGCGGACGAGTACAGCCACACCCCTGCCGCCAGCGCCGGCACGCACACCAGCAGGATCAGCGGGTACGGCGCGTCCCGGCCCACCGTGTCGGCGTCCGCTCCGCTCTCCCGCAGCGACAGCACCACCATCAGCAGCGCCAGCAGGATCGCGCCGAGCGCGTACCGCTCCCGGCCGCTGGTCTCCTCGCCCAGCAGCCGCGCCGACAGCAGCACCAGCAGCACCAGACCGGACACGAACAGGCCCTGCGCGGCGGCGATCGGCAGGGTGCGGTACACGGCGAGCTGCGCCGCGAACCCGGCCGCGAGGGCGAGCGAGCCGCCGATCCACAGCGGGCTGCCCAGCACCAGCCGCAGCAGCCGGGCCGGCCGCCGCACCGTCACCTCGGGCAGCGCGCCCAGCGCCCGCTTCTCCAGCACGAACCCCGCGCTGTACAGGACGTTCGCCAGCAGCGCCGCGGCCACTCCCCACCACATGTCCCCCGGCCTCCCTCACGTCCGCCGCGCGTGCAGCAGCAGGATCGACGCGAGTGACGGCGCGGCGCAGGCCAGCCGGTCCAGCGGCCGCAGCACCCGCGGCACCCCGTGGAACGGCGCCCCCTCCAGCGCCACGACGGCGAAGCCGGACGCGGCGACGAACTCCCGCAGCGCGCGGGCCGTGTACAGCCGCAGATGTCCGACCACCTCCGCGCCCGGCCGGCCGTGGACGGAGCGCAGGCTCACCTCGGAGAACACCGGCTGCACCCCGGCGAGCAGCAGGGCGCGGTTGTACCAGGCCGCCAGGTTCGGCGTGGAGAGCATGAGGTGGCCGCCCGGCCGCAGCACCCGGCGGATCTCGTCGAGCGCCGCGTCCGGGTCGACCAGATGCTCCAGCACCTCGCTGAACAGCACCGCGTCCGCCGCACCCGACGCGAACGGCAGGCCCCCGCCGCCGAGTTCGCCGCGCACCGCGTACGGCAGCCGGGTGCGCGCCCGGGCGAGGGCGTCCTGCGACCAGTCCACGCCGATCAGCCGGTGGCCGCGCAGCAGCGGGGCGGCGGTGGCGGCCGCGCTGCCGTCGCCGCAGCCGATGTCCAGGACCGTACGCGGACCCGACGCGTCGGCCGGACCCAGCGCGCGGGCCAGCATGCGGGCCTGGCGCAGAGTCCGGGACGGACCCGAGGCGACCGGCACGGCGGGGTTCTCGTAGAAGTCGCGCAGCCCGGGGGGCGGGGACGGCGTGCCGGGGGAGGGGGATGCGGTGGTCGTCACTCAGGTCGCCTCCGTGGTCCGCAGGTGGTGCGCGAACAGCTCGCACAGACGCGCGCCGTCGCCGTCCCCGAGCAGCGCGTTCGACCACCGCAGCGCCAGATGCAGCCGGCCCGCCGTGGACGCGGTGGTGAAGGTCAGCCCGCGCGGCATCCGGGCGGGCGCCGAGAACCACACGGCCCGCGCCCGGCCGGCGTCGTCACCGAAGTCCAGCGGGTACGGGACGCGGCCGATGTTGCTGAGCAGCGTGGTCGACGTCCACGGCGCCGCCGCCCGGCGCAGCCCCCGGGTCAGCGCGGCCCGGCAGGCGACCGGGGCCCACGGCGCGGTCAGCAGGGCGGCGCCGTGCCCGAGCTGGGGGCGGGGGAGAGCCTTGAGGGCGCGGGTGCGCAGGGCGGTACGGCGCAGCAGCTCCGGCACCGCGTACGCGTCCAGCTCCTCCGGGGCGAAGACCACGTCGACCAGGCGGGTGCCGTTGCCGATCGGCATGCCGCTGTCCCGGGGCCGGCCGTCCACCGGCATGGTGATCCGCAGCGGCCGGCGCCGCCCGGCGCCGCGTTCCCGGTTCCAGTGCGCCACGCTCAGCGCGGTGGCCGCCATCAGCTGGTCGTTCACCGTGTACGGGGCGCCCTGCGGGCGGCGCGGCAGCGGCAGTTCCGTGACGATCAGCCCGTTGCCGGGCGCGGGGCCGGGCGCGCCGCGCGCCACCCGGGCCGGGCGGATCCACGGGGACAGGGTGTCCGGCGGGACGGGCGGCGCGTCCGGGGGACGGACGGGCGGGGCGGCCGGCTCGTTGTCCCGCCCGCCGTACAGCCCGGCTGCGGTGGCCAGCACGCGCAGACAGGAGGGGCCGTCCATCGCGGTGTGGTGGACGGTCAGGACCAGGACGGTGCCCTCCGCCGCCCCGCGCACGGCTTCCAGCCGGACCGGCGGCGACACGGTGAGCGGGGGCGCGGCGCGCAGCGCCCGGACGCGGGCGTCCCGCAGGGCGTGCTCGCCCGGCACCGGGAAGCTCACGGGCCCCGCGTCCGGCCCGTCGGTCGGCTCCCACGCGTAACGCCTCCGGTACCAGCGCCCGGGTGCCTCCCGCACCAGACTCCGAGGATGCCGCCGCAACGCCTCGCCGAAGGCCTTGCGCAGCCGACCCGGATCCACCTCACCGGGCAGGTGCACCTCGATGTGGACGGTCTCCGGTTCCTCGTGCCGGAGACAGTGCCGGGAGATCTCGTCGACGACGGAGAAGGGGATGGTGCCGCCCGGGCGGGCGTGCGCGCTCATGCGGGATCTCCCGCGCCGGGGTCGGTGGGGCTTTCGGCCCCTCGGGTGGTGGGGTCTACGGCCCTCGGACGTGCTGGGTCTGTGGGACCGTCAGGCTTCGGGCGTTCGTGGCTCATGGGGCTCGGACCCGCCGCACCAGCGGTTCCCGGATGCGTGGAGGCTCCGGATCCGCGGTGGGCGGAGCCCGTCGGGCCTCCGGCGCCCGGGCGGGCGTGCGCGGTCATGCGGGACCTCCCGCGGTGGGGTTGGTGGGGCCTCCGGCGCCCGGGCGGGCGTGCGCGGTCATGCGGGACCTCCCGCGGTGGGGTTGGTGGGGCCTCCGGCGCCCGGGCGGGCGTGCGCGGTCATGCGGGACCTCCCGCGGTGGGGTTGGTGGGGCCTCCGGCGTCCAGGTGGGTGTGCGCGGTCATGCGGGACCTCCCGTGCCGGGGTCGATGGGGCCTTCGGCCCCTCGGGTGGTGGGGCTTTCGGTTCCCGGGCGTGCGGGGCCTCCCGGTCCGCGTCCTCCCTGGCCGCCGCGTGACGGAAGCGGTGGCAGGAACGGGCGTACCCGGGCCGCCGGGGGCGGGTACGTCGGCCGGGACGCGGCGGCTGGGTCCGCCGGGGTGGGCAGCAGGGCCGTGGCTCCCGGGTCGCCGGCCAAGTGGCCGGTGCCGTGCCCACCGGCCGCCGGCGCCCCCGTGCCTCCCTCCTCCGGGCCCGGCCCCTCGCCGGCAGGCGTCTCGTCCCATTCCCGGTCCGTGCCCAGGGTCACCAGCCCCGCGAACAGGCCGGTCAAGGACAGCACTTGGGCCACGTGTCCGAATGCCCCCTCGCCCGCGGTCACCGCGCCCCCCGCGCCCACCGCCGCCGTGAGGCCCGCTCCCGTGAGGGTGGCGAAGGCCAGCGGAGGGAGCAGGGAGCGGCGGCGCCAGGCGAGAAGGGCCAAGGGCGGGAGCAGCAGGGCCCACCAGCCCGCGACCACCACGCCCGTCAGCGCCACCACGACCGTGCCCAGCCACACCCCGGGGGCGGCCGGGGACGCCGGTCGGAGGCCGTCGGGGTTCTCCGCGCGGCGGCGCCACAGCAGCAGGCCCGCCAGCACCACGATCCCGGCGCCGCTCGCGACCAGTGCGGCGCCGTACGTCGTGGCGGGCCCGTAGGAGAGCGTCACCGTGCCGCCCTCGCCCGCCGGGACGAGCCAGCCCTGCTGCCAGCCGTCCAGCCGCAGCGGGGTCAGCTCCTCTCCGTCGAGGGTGGCCTTCCAGCCGTCGTTGTGGTTCTCGTGCGTCGTCAGGTACGAGGCGGCGCCGGGTCCGACGCGCACCTCGCGGCGGTCGCCCGCCCAGTCCCGCACCCGCAGGTCGCGCCCGGTGGCCGCGCGGTCCGGCACGGTCCCCAGGGTGAGCGTCACCTCGGTGGCGGTCAGCGGTCCCGCGTCGTCCGCCTCGATCTCGTGCGGCCCCGCGGCGAGTTCGAACCCGGGGACGGTCCGTCCGTCGCGGCACGGCGTCACCTCGACGGGACGCCGCTCCACCAGATCCCGTACGGCGCCGCGCACGGCGGTGTCGTACCGCTCGCCGTCCACCGTCAGCGCCGGCCCCTTGCCGCACGCCAGCGAGAACGCAGGGTCGCCCTTCGGCTGCTCCGTGCGGAGGTCGTCCAGCGCGGGGACGTACGCCTCCGTCAGGCCGACCGGCAGCTGGAGGTCCTCGCCCACCGCCGGGTTGTGCACGGTGAGCGGGGCGGTGCGGGTGACCGTGATGTCGAGGCGGTCGGTGGTCATCGGCGGGAACCGCACCCAGCCGTTGTCGTCGACGCCCGCCACCACCGCGCCGGCCGGGGACGTGATCCGTACCTCTGCGGCCCGCGCGGACAGCCCGCCGGCGGGCGCCAGCACCAGTTCGCCGATCCGCCGCTTCCCCGGCCAGCTCAGCCGGACGCTCGGGTCGTCGCCCGCGATCCACGCGGTGGTCAGGTCCCCGTCGGTGAGGTTCCGCGCGGACAGGCCCGCGCCCAGCCGTGCCGTGGAGGCCGCCGTCGCGACGATCCTCCGCCGCTGCTCGGGCGCGACCTCGTACAGCAGCCGGTCCAGCGCCTCGCCCGGCACCGCCACCGCGCGCGCCCGCACCGCGTACGTCCCGGCCTGGCCGGCGTCGACGATCCGGCGCAGCCCCGACTCGCTGCCGGCGAGGGACAGCCCGGTGGGGTCGGCGGCCCGGTGCAGCGACACGATCCGCGCCGGGGCCGCCGTGCCCTTGCCGTCCTCGGGCAGCCGCAGCAGCCGCGTCACCTTCACGCCGGGCAGCTCCACCTCGGAGAACCCGGCGCCGGTGACGCCGGGGCGGGGCACGGTCGAGCCGGTGATCGTGAGCTTCATCCAGCGGGTCGGGCCCGCGGGCGCGTCGATCCGCTCCCGCTCGCCGTCGACGCGCAGGAACGACGTCGCGGAGCCGTTCTCCGTCTCCACCCGCACCTCGGTCGGCGCCGCCCGCACCCCGTTCTGGGGGAGCGGGGTGACGCGGAGGGCGTCCGGCATGTCGTAGCGGCCGTCGAAGGCGATCCGCAGCCACTGCCCGTCCGGGGAGTCCTCGGCGCCCTCGGCCCAGCCGGTCGCCGGGTCGCCGTCGAAGGCGTGCACCGGGTCGTACTGCGGCAGGTGGAACAGCCAGTTGCCGTAGGAGGACGCCGACACCTCGCGGGCGCCGCGCAGTTCGGCCACCGTCTGGTGCTCCTCGCCCGCCACGGGGAGGATCTGCCGGGGCCGTTCGCCCGGGTCCTGGGCGGCGTCGGGCGCGTTGCGCTCGTCGGGCGTGTACGTGTACGAGGTGTGGGAGTTGACCAGCCCGAAGCGGGTGTCCGCCCGGCGCAGCCCGTCGCCGGTCACCCGCACGGCAGGGGCGCCGAGACCCGGATGCGCGTCGCCGGCCAGCACGGCGGGCCGGCCACGCAGCTCCTGAGCCGGCGGCAGCAGCGACTCGGGCCCACCCGACACCACGGCCGTGTCGGCCACCGGCAGCAGTCCCGCCCGGCCCGGCCTGGGCACGTCCGTGCCGGCCGGGCGGTAGATCTCCACCGCGCGCTGCCGCGGGTACAGGCCCTCCACCTGGAGCGGGGTGCCCGGGGCGATGATCCCGCCGGTCGTCACGGGGCCCAGGCCCTCGACCCGCTCGTACCCGGACTGCTCCAGGGCGCGCTTCACCGTCGCCGTGGGCACCTGTCCGAGCTGGTCCGGGTCGAGGTCGTTGCGGACGACGACGTGGTGCACGCCCGCCCGGGCCAGGTAGTCCGCGAGGCCCGGAACCTCCCCGCCGGTCAGCAGCGCCTGCTCCACCGCGTCCAGGGCCCGCCGGTTGCCGGGCGTGCCGAAGGGCACGTAGTCGCGCTGCGCCCAGGGGGAGCCGGCGACCACGTCGAGCGGCTGGTCGATCGTCGATCCCCAGGTGTGGATGCCGTGCGCGGTCGCCGGCACCACCAGGGCGCGCGCGTCCGGCGAGTTCTGCTCCAGCCAGTCGGCGGTGGCCCGCCAGTACGCGGGGATCTCCCGGAACGAGCCGGGACCGAGCACCTTGCCGCCGATGTACGGCCAGGCCAGCCCCGGCAGCACCAGCACCGCCGCGAGCAGGGCCGCCGTCCGCGCCCCCGGCCGCCGGCGCGTCCCCCGGCCCGGCACGCCCCGCCCGGCGAGGTGCGCCAGACCGAGGACGAGCGCCAGCGCCAGGCCCGTCTGGAACTTGTAGACGTTCCGGAACGGCGACAGCCGGCCGTCCAGCCAGTCCTGCACCGTCCCGTGGAACGGCCCGCCGGACGCGCCGCCGTATCCGGCGAGCAGCACCAGCACGGCCGCCACCACGGTCAGCACGAGCCAGCGCCGCTCCGGCATGTCCCGCCGGGCCAGGCCCGCGAGCCCGAGGCCCGCCGCGCACGCCGAGCAGACGATCACGAGCGCCGAGGACGCGACCGCCCAGCCGGCCGGCAGCCACGGCTCGCCGAAGTGCAGATACGCCACCCAGTTCCCTGCGCCGCGCAGCGCCTCCGTCGCCGCCATCGTGTCGGTGGTGGTGCGCGCGGTCTCGATGTACGGGAGGAAGTTCTCCCCGTGGACGCCGAGCAGCAGCAGCGGGATCCACCACCAGGCGGTCGCCACCGCCACCGCGGGCGCCCACCACGCGATCAGCCTCCACTTCCGCGCACCCGGCGGACGGGACAGCAGATACAGCCCGACCGGCAGCAGCGACGCCAGCGTGGAGGCCGCGTTGACGCCGCCCATGAACGGCACGAGGAGCGCCGACCGCAGCGCCGCGACCCGGGCCGTGTACCGCTGGTCGGCCAGCGGCAGCAGCACCCACGGCAGCAGCGCACCGGGCAGCGCGGCGGCCGACGTGGACCCGACGACCGCGGTGAACACCGGCCACAGCGCGTACGCCGCCGCGGCGACCGGCCGGGACGCGCCGCTGCCGACGCGCAGCCGCTCCGCGAGCCGCAGCGCGCCCCAGAACGCGGCCGTCACGATCAGCGACATCCACAGCCGCTCCGCCAGCCACACCGGCAGCCGCACCAGGTCGGCCAGCCAGTAGTACGGCAGCATCGGCCACAGATAGCCGGTGTACTGGTCGGCGATCCCGCCGAACGAGCCCCGGCTCTGCCACAACTGGCCCAGGTCGGCCAGGAACCGTCCCGGGTCGACGGTGACGCCGAGCTTGGTGTCGAAGGTCTGCCGTCCCGGCCGCACCGCCAGGAACAGCGCGAACACCGCCGCCCAGAAGCCGAGCAGCCAGCGGCGCGAGCGCGGGCCGCCCGGCGGTCCCGCCGCCGTGGGGCCGGCCGGGACGGCGGTGGGAGGGGGAGCCTGGACCGTGGTCGTCATGCGGGGCACCGCCGGAGGATGAGGAGGAGGTTCCAGGTGGCGAACTCGCGGAGGCCGGGCACCCGCACCACGGTCTCCGTCAGGAAGGGCCAGTAACGGGAGCGCGCGGAGACGATCCGCACGTCGTCACGGGCGCGCACCTGGCGCAGGGTGGGGCCGACGTGCACGGCGAACAGGTTCTCGCCGAGGGTGTGCTTCGCGGGCCGGCCGGTGCGGCGCTCGTACCGGGCGCGGGCCCGCCCGGCGCCCAGGTAGTGCCAGGGCGCCCACTCGTGACCGCCCCACGGGGACAGCCAGTTGGTGAACGACACGTAGATCAGCCCGCCCGGCCGGGTCACCCGCACCAGCTCGCTGAGGAAGGTCCCCGGATCGGCCACGTGCTCCAGCACGTTGGAGGAGAACGTGACGTCCGCGGCCCCGTCGGCGAGCGGCAGCAGATAGCCGTCCGCGACCACCGCGCCCTCGGGCGGCTTCTCGCCCAGCTCCCGCGCGTCGGGCTCCAACAGGCAGGCGAGCGCGCCCCGGGCGCGGAACTCACGGGTGAAATACCCGCCGCCGCCGCCGACGTCCGCGACGACCCGCCCGGCCACCGGCCCGTCGTACGCCTCCACCTGGTCGACGGCGTCACGGGCGAGCAGGGCGTAGCAGGCGTCCGGGTCGTCCTGCTCGCGCAGGAAGGCGCGGAACAGCGCGAGGGAGCGCCGCAGGGACGGATCCTTGCCGGTTCCCGGCAACGTGCCGGTGCGTCCCGGAGGGCGGAACCGTGTCACCGCGCGGCCTCCCGGGCGACCGCCAGGAACTGGCGCACGGTGTGCTCCCACCGGTAGCGGGCGGCGACGTCCCGTGCCGCCTTGCCCATGTGGGCGCGCCGTTCCGGGGCCAGGGCGAGGGAGATCCACGCGGCGGCGAAGGAGGACTCGCCGCGGGCGAGCACCCCCGTCTCGCCGTCCCGCACGGAGTCGCGCAGCCCGGGCACGTCGAAGGCGACCGCAGGGGTCTCCCGGGCCGCGGCCTCGGTGACGACGAGACCCCACCCCTCCACGGCGGAGGGGTGCAGCAGCAGCCAGGCCGCGCACAGCAGCCGGTGCTTCTCCGCCTCGGAGACGTGCCCGGTGAAGCGGACGCCGGGCCCGGCGAGCCGCTCCAGACGCTCCCGTTCGGGCCCGTCGCCGACGATCACCAGGGTGCCGCCGGTGACCGGCCGCACCCGCTCCCACAGTCGCAGCAGCAGGTCGATCCGCTTGTACTCGACGAGCCGGCCCACCGCCACGAACAGCGGCTCCGGGGAGCGTTCGGTGCGCGGGCCCGGCTCGGCGACCCCGTTGTGCACCACGCGGATCCGCTCCCGCGGGACGCCGATGCGCTGGAGGGCGTGCGCCGTGGACGGGGACACCGCGACGACCAGGCCGTGCCGGTGCGCCCCGGTGAGGGCCCAGTGCTCCAGCTTCCGGCCGAGCCGTGCGGCCGGGGCCAGCGGGCCGCCGAACCGCATCCGCCACAGGTCGGTGTGCACATGGTTGACCAGGCACAGGGTGGGCCCGCGGTGCCACAGCGGCGCGAGGTACGGCATGCCGTTGCAGACCTCGACCAGCAGGTCGCAGTCGCCGACCTGCCGGGCGAACGCGGAACGGGCGCGCAGGTAGTGGTCGTAGGGTCCGCCCGCCGACACCACCCGGTAGTCGCGGAAGGCCGCGGGCCCGCCGCACAACAGGGTGACCTGGTGGCCCCGTCCGGTCAGGCCGTCGGCGAGACGGTCGACCAGCAGCTCGGAGCCGCCTGCGGACGGACTGCCCAGGTCCCGGTGGGCGAGGAAGGCGATCCGGCGCGGGTGTGGGGGGAGCGCCGGGGAGGGCTGCTGCGCGCCGGGGAGCGCTGTGCGCAGCGAGGACGGCACGTGCTGGGGCATCGGTGCTCCAACTCGTCTCGGTGTGATTCGGCGTGGGGAGGAACGCGGGGTGGTGCACAGGGGGTGGGGCGGGGCCGGCGGCCCCGGGACCGGGGTCCTGAGGAGGACCCCGGGACGTCCTGGGAGGGGGGTGTGGACGGTCTGTGTGTGGGTGGGGATGGCACAGTTTTCGCCCAGGCGTTCCCCACGGCTACTCACCGGCGTGACAATTTCCGGCTTTTCTTACTCGGGAGTCACTTCTTCAGGTGAGGGTCACGCGGACGGAGCGAGCGGATCCGGACGCTCCGTCACCTTCCGGCCGCGCGCCACGAGAACGGCTCCGGCCGCGGCGAACAGACCGCCCGCCACCGCCGCGCCCAGCGGCACGGTCTCGCCGAGCATCCGCAGCCGGGCCCCGTCGTCCTTCGCCAGCTCCACGGCGGCCCGCTGGGTCTCCTCGGTGAAGGAGATCCTCTCGGCGTCCAGCAGCACCGCCTCGTCCTCGCTCCCTCCCGGGGCGCGCAGCGTCTGCCGGGGCCCGGTCCGCGCGTACAGCACCCGGCCGGTGCGCTGGTCGACGATCAGCTCCACACCGTGGTTGGCGTACCACTCCTCGGCCGCGACCTGTCCGGCCTCGGGCAGTCCGACCAGGCTGCCGGGCACCAGCCGGGTGCCGGTGCGGGTGGGCGGCACCGAGCCGGTGAAGCGGTAGCCGGTGTGGCCGAGGACCTTCTCGGTGCCCCGGTAGCGCAGCACGACGGTGTCGCCGAGGGTGTTGTCCCACCACCGGTAGGAGCGTTTCCGCACGTCGAAGGGGAACTTCAGGTACGCCTCGCCCTGGATGCGCGGCTTCGCGCCGCAGCAGTGCACCGGCTCGGTGGTACGGCGGTCCAGCACCCAGCGGTGCGGGGTGAACGACAGCGCGTCGTGCGGATCGGCGGCCGGCAGCGTCCTGTCGGTGTCGACGGACGTGGTGACGTCCCACACCGCCTTGCCGCTGCGCTCGCTCTCCCGGACGTCGCCGCGCACCCGCTGGGTCACGGTGATCCGCTGGTCCGGCACCGTCTCGACCTTCTCCAGGTCGAAGACGCTGCCCCGGCCGGTGTAGACGGCGGTGGTGTCGATGTCGGTGGGATTGACGGCGGCCCGTGGCTGCACGTACCAGGCGAGAAGGGGCGCCAGCACCAGGAGGAAGGTGCCGAGACCCAGCAGGACCAGGGAGAACGGGGAGACTGAACGGCGCATCCGGGCACTCCAGAGGCTCGGTCGGCGGGCCGCTGACGGGCCCCGCCGTACGGGACAGTGCGCGTGCGGGAGTCCCCACCCCCTGGAGCTGGGAACCGTAAGCGCCCCTTGACGGAGTGTCAATGTCGTGCCGAGACTGGGGCACGACGGACAGGGGTGGCCGGTCACGTGGGGGTGGGGAACCTCCCCGACAGAGAGGCTGACCCTGCGATGTCCAGACTGCTCGCCGCCTGCCTGACGGTCGCGTTCGCCGCCGTCCTCGCCGTGGGAACGGCGTTCGGCGTCGTGGCCCTGCTCGAGGCCGCTCCCGACCAGCCGAACACTCCGCTGATCACCTACGAGCGGGCCGGCCAGGGGAGCTGACCCGTGACGGCCTCCCGCACCCTGACCGCACGCTCCGCCTGGCACGCCGTACCGCGCCACCAGGTGCGCCGGTTCGCCGAGATCGCCCTCGCCGAGGCGCCCGCGCTGGCCGAGGAGATCATGGGCGAGATCCGGCGCGAGTACCCGCATCTTCCGGTGGTGCTCGACGACTCCGGCGAGCCGATGGCCCTCATCGGCATCCGCCGCGCCATCGAGGCGTTCGTCCGGCACCTCGCCCAGGGCGACCACACGGTGGGCCGGCCCACCGTGCCGCCCGGCGTCTTCCAGGACTTCGGACGCGGCGAAGGGCGGGGCGGGCGCTCGCTGGACGCCCTCCAGGCGACCTACCGGATGGGCGTCCGCATGGCCTGGCGCCGGTTCGCCGAGATCGGCCAGCGCCTCGACATCCCACCGCCCGCCATGTACGAGCTCGTCGACGCGGGCTACGAGTACCTGGACGGGCTGGTCGACCAGTCGGTGCGCGGATACGCCGAGGCGGCGGCCCGGCAGGCCGGTGAACGGCTGCGGCTGCAGCGCCGGCTGATGGACCTGATGCTCGCCGAGCACCACCGGGGCGACCCGTCCGACGCGCTCGCCGAACGCGCCGCCCGCATCGGCTGGCCCGTGCCCGGACGGGTCGCGGCCGGTGTGCTGCTGCGGCCGGCACGCGAGGCCGTCGCGCCCGCCGTGGGGCAGGGGGTGCTGCTCGACATGGAGCACGAGCGGCCCCGCATGATCGTGCCCGAGCCCGACGCGGCCGGCCGCCGTGAACTGCTGGACCGGGCGCTGGCCGGCTGGTCCGGGGCGATCGGGCCGCCCGTGCCGGTCACCGAGGCGGCGAAGTCGCTGCGGTGGGCGGAGGCGGCGGTGCGGCTGATGGAGCGGGAGTTGCTGCCGTCCGGCGAGGTGCTGTACTGCGCCGAGCACACGGAGGCGTTGGTGCTGCTCCAGCCGGAGGAGCTGATCGACGACCTCGCGCTGCGGTGTCTGGCGCCGCTGGCGCACTGCGCCCCCGCGCACGGGCAGCGGTTGGCCCAGACGCTGCTGGCGTGGCTGGAGACGCGGGGCGGGGCGCCGGAGGTGGCCGCTCGGCTGGGGGTGCATCCGCAGACGGTGCGGTATCGGTTGCGGCAGATCCGGGAGTTGTTCGGGGGGTCGGTCGACGATCCGGACCGGCGGTTCGAGCTGGAGCTGGTGTTGCGGGCGCACCGGTTACGGGGGTTGCTGGGCAACGCCGTCGAGTAGGGCGGTCCACCGCCGGGGTGCGGGTGGGCGGGGGCTTGTCGCGCGGTTCCCCGCGCCCCTGGAGGGTGGGTGGTGCGGGTCGTGGGCCGGTGCGGCGTCGTCCGGGCTGAGCGCGCGGTTCCCCGCGCCCCCTTCGGGGCGTTGCCCCTGACGTGGGCTATGGCTAGCCTGTGTTCGTCATGCCGATCGTTTGTTGGTATATCGAACGCTAGGAGGGGGCCGGTCGTGGGACGACTTGTGCCAGCCGTGACCCGGGCTCTCGACATACTCGAGCTCTTCCTGGACGGGGACGGCACGCTCTCCGCCCCCGACATCGTGCGCAGGCTGCAACTGCCGCGCACGACCGTCCACGAGCTGGTCACCACGCTCGCCGCCCGTAAGTACATCGTCCCGGTCGCCGGCCAGCCCGGCCGCTACCGGCTGGGCGTCCGGCCGTACCAGCTGGGCGCCCGCTACGCCGAGCACCTGGACCTGGCCGCCGAGGGGCAGCAGGTCGCCCGGTCCGTCGCCGAGACCTGCGACGAGACCGTGCACGTGGCGATCCTGGAGGACACCGACGTCATCTACATCGCCAAGGTGGATTCCACCCACGCGGTGCGGATGGTGTCGGCGGCCGGCCGCCGGCTCCCCGCGCACTGCACCTCCGTCGGCAAGATGCTGCTGGCCTCCCTTCCCGAGCCGGAACTGGCCGCGCGCTTCCCCGACGGCGCGGAGCTGACCGCGATGACCCCGAACAGCATCACCGACCCGGCCGTCCTGCGGGAGACCCTCGCCGCGATCCGCGCGCGGGGCGTCGCGGTGGAGAGCCGCGAGTCCAACCCGGACGTGTCCTGCGTCGCCGCCCCGGTGCGCGACCGCACCGGACAGGTCGTCGCCGCGCTGTCCATTTCCGTACCGATGATCCGCTGGAGCGACGAGCGCCTGGGCGAGCTGGAGCAGCTCGCCGTCAAGGGCGCCGCCGAACTCTCCGAGCGCCTGGGCCACAGGAGCATGGCATGACACTCGCGTTCGACGTCGCGGTCCGCGCGGAGGCGGAACTGGGCGAGGGGGCCACCTGGGACCCGGCCACCGGGCGGCTGCTGTGGATCGACATCCTGAACTCCCGGGTGCACACCTACGACCCCGCCACCGGCCGCCGCACCGTGCGCCGTACCGGACAGCACGTGGGCGCGGTCAAGCCGCGCGCGGGTGGCGGACTGGTGCTGAACCTGCGGGACGGCGTCGGACTGCTCGACCCCGACGACACCTTCCGCTGGCTGCACCGCGAGCCGGTCGCCGGCCGCCGCGGCAACGACGCCGCCGTCGCCCCCGACGGCAGCCTCCTCGCGGGCACCATGCGCTACGACGAGGCGCCCGGCGGCGGCACCCTGTCCCGGGTGACCGGCGACGGCACGGCCACCGTGCTCCTGGAGGACGTGACGGTGAGCAACGGCACCGGGTGGAGCCCCGACGGCCGCCTGATGTACTACATCGACACGCCCACCCGCCGCATCGACGTGTTCGACTTCGGCGGGGACGGCACGATCGCCGGCCGCCGTCCGCTCGCGGAGATCGAGGAGGGCGCCGGCTTCCCCGACGGTCTCACCGTCGACGCCGACGGCTGCGTGTGGGTGGCCCTGTGGGACGGGGGAGCGGTGCGCCGCTACACCCCGTCCGGCGAGCTGGACCGGGTGATCGAGCTGCCCGTCCCCCGCGTCACGTGCTGCGCCTTCGGCGGCCCGGGGCTGACCGACCTGTACGTCACCACGGCCCGCGTGGGTCTCACCGCCCCGCACCCGCTCGCCGGGTCCCTGCTGGTGGTCCCGGGCGCGGGCAAGGGCGTCGCCCAGCCCGCGTTCGCCGGCTGAGGCCGCGGCTGTACCGGCATCCGCGTCGCGGGTGCTCGGCCGGGTGCGGGCGGGTCCTGGCGACCCCGCGCCGCCCGGTCGTCGAGTCACGCATCGCCGACCAGCCGGCGGCGGTCCGGTTCGCGGACCGGCCGCCGGACACCGTCGCCGCGCGGGTGCCGCCTCAGGTCAGGCCGGCCGCCTTGCGTTCCTCGGCGGTCAGCGGCGGGTCCGTCAGAGCGGGCTTCAGCGGACCCGCCAGCGCCGCCACGAGGACCCGCGGGGACAGCAGCACCGCCGGGCCCCGCTCCAGCGACGTCACGTCGGTGACCCGCCGCGCGACGCGCCCGTTCCCGGTGGCCGTGTGCATCAGCCGGCCGACGTACGCGGCCGTCCACCGGTCGCGTGCGGACGGGCCGTCGTGCGTCGGGCCCGGGTAGAACACGTCCTGGCCCAGGGCGAGGTCCCAGGCCGCGCCCACCGGCCGGGCCACCGCGCGCTGCGCCCTGCCGGCGAGGCCCGGCGTGCCCCAGCCGTGGCGCCGTACCGTCGCGCGCAGCGCCGCCGCACCCTGCGCGGCCACCGACATGCCGTGTCCGTAGACGGGGTTGAGCGCCGCCAGCGCGTCCCCGACCACCACGAGGTTCTCCGGCCAGGCCCTCATCCGCTCGTAGAAGAGGCGGCGGTTGCCGGTGGCCCGGGTGAGCGACACCTCCGTCTCCGGGACCGCCGCGCCGAGCAGGTCGGCGATCAGCGGATGGCGCAGCTCCTCGCGGGCGTACCGCTCGAAGCCGGCCGTGTCGGAGGTGGGTTCGCCGCCCGTGGTGCCGAACAGGGTGACCAGCCAGCGGCCGTCCTCCACGGGGAGCAGCACCCCGCCGCGGCCCGGACCGCCGGTACGCGGGTCCTGCTGCACGTTGACGACCGGGAAGCCGTCCCGGGCCCCCTCCGGGGCGCGGTAGAGACGGCTCGCGTACACCAGCCCGGTGTCCACCTCCCGGCGCTGCGGAGCGGGCAGCCCCGCGTCGGCCAGCCAGCGGGGGGTGCGGGAGGCGCGGCCCGTGGCGTCCACCACGAGACCGGCCCGCAGCGTGCGCTCGGCGCCGTCACGGGTGCGGACCCGGACGCCGTCGACGGCGGTGCGGGTGCCGTCCAGCGAGAGCACCTCGGTCCGGTCGAGCAGCTCGATCCGTCCGTCGGCGAGCACCTGCGCCCGCAGGGTCGCCTCCAGCAGGTCGCGCGTGCACAGCAGCATGAAGTGGGACTCGTCCCAGCGCCGGTACCAGCCGTACGGCGACAGCACCACCATGTTCGTGGTGACCGGCTGGCGGTGGGCCCCCGCGGCCCGCAGCCGGTCGACGGTGCCCGGCACGAGGTCCTCCAGGGCGTGCGCCCCGCCCGACCACAGCTGGTGCGCGTGCCGGGCCTGCGGGACGCCGCGCCGCGGCCCGGGTCCGGCGGGCAGCGCGTCGCGCTCCACCACGGTGACCCGGGCGAACGGGGCGAGGGCCCGCGCGGCGAGCAGTCCGGCGACGGATCCGCCGAGCACGACGGCGGTGGCGGGACGTCCGTCCGCGGACGGGGGTCTTCTCTCTGGGGCGGCGGGCACGCTCTTCGTTCTCCTGACCTGTCGTCGATCTTCAGTCGGCGGACGCGCCGCGGGGCACGGCCGCCCGGGGGTCCGCCGCGAGGGCGGCGGCCCGTATGCGGACCGCCTCCACGACGTGGGGGCGGCGCAGTTCCCGGGAGACGGCGCCGATCTCCCGCAGCAGGTCGGTGGTGTCGGGATCCTGGGTGCCCTCGTCGTCCGGAGCCCGGAGCCGGCACTCGACGGCCTCCAGGATCGACACGGCGTTCGCCAGCGCCCGGGCCCGCTCCGGCGGGAACCCGAGACCGAGCGCTGCCTCGCGTGCCCGGTCACGCCGTTCCTCGTCCATGTGCCGGGCCAGGGTGAGCAGTTCGTCCCGGATGAAGGTCTCCCGGCGGATCAGGCGCAGTTCTGGGGTGGCGCGCAGCAGGAACGGCACGCCCCTGCCGTTGGCCGAACGCATCAGCAGGTAGAGCGGGCGGAGCCGGTGGTGGGCGAGCCGGACGCGCCAGCGTTCGTGCAGGAACTGGCCGGCGTGCGGGAGGATGAAGCCCACCGCGATCAGGATGGCCGACAGGCAGGCGACGGGCGGCGCGAGGTCGGTGCTGAGCCAGTCCAGGTCGTTGCCGGTCCAGCGGGCGGCGACGGCGGTGAGCTTGGCGGCGTCGAAGACCAGGTTGAGCGCGTAGCCGACGCCGAGGAACTTCAGGGCCCACCGCAGCCAGGCGTCCAGCCCCTCGGTCTGCACCCAGTTCCACAGCAGCCGGCAGGTGATGAGGACGGCGACGGTGTGCGCGAGCAGGTACAGCAGGATCTGCTCGCGCATGAACGGCGTGGTCGCGTAGTAGGTGTCCAGGTCCCGCAGCCGCTCCTCGGAGGCGTCCGCGAGGAAGAACAGCACCCACAGGGCCACGATCACCCCGGAGTAGAGGGAGACCACCCAGCGCATCGCCCGCCGGGTGGCGGCGGAGCGGTCCGACAGCCCGTTGCGCCAGGCGATGATCAGCAGCAGGCAGGAGGCGCAGAACGCGGTGAGGAGCGAGTAGCACCACGGCGCCGATATGTTCGGCACGCCCGTGAGGCGGTTGACCCGGGCGATGGTCGTGGGCGCCACGAAGACGAAGACGGTGCAGGCGAGCAGGAGCAGCCCGCCCACCGCGCGCAGCAGGGGGTCGCGCCACAGCCGCACGATGGTGGGCAGCTTGATGATCAGGGCCGCGGTGAGGACGCCCGTGGGGATCCAGAAGGAGATGTAGAGGTCGCCGAGGATGTCCGACGGTGTGAGGGCGAGCGGGGCGGTCACCGGTGCGTTCCCCGCCGCCCGCGGTAGCCCAGGGCCCGCTGGAGGGGACCGGCGTCGGCGTTCCGGTCGTCCAGGAGGGTGCGCACGGCGGCGGCCATCCGGTGCCCGAACTCGTCGGCCTCGGCCTCCTCGGCCGCGCGGGAGCCGTCGCGCGCGGCCATCGCGAGCGCGGCGGCCCAGTCCGGCGGGTCGGCCGTGAGGACCTGCTCGGCCGCCGTCGGGGCGTGGTGCCGGTGACCGGCGTGCATGTGCCACAACTCGTGGCCGAGGATGACCAGTTGCTGCATGGCCTCCGCTCGCTCCTCCACGATGACCAGGTCGAAGTCCTGGAACTCCACCCACAGGCCGGTCACTTCGATCTCGTCCGGGAAGCGTTCGAAGCGCAGGACGACGGGCCGTCCCCCGCGCCGCGCGCTCATCTCCTCGCACAGTACCCGGCACGCCGTCCGGACGTCCGTGAGGGGACCGGGCCGTACGCGGAGCGCGGAGGCGAGATCGCCGGCCAGGCGGCGCAGGGCGGCACGGGCGCGGGAGCGCCGCAGCGCGGAGGCGAGCCGTACGGCCCGCGTCCGTGCGCCCGCGCCATCCATCGCATCCCCTCGCCCGTGCGACCGCCGCACCTGAGGCTGTTCGAGCGTACGCGGCCGGATGTGTCCGCGTCACGTGATCCGTGACCGCCGGGGGGTCGGGACGGTGTGCGCGGCGGGCGAGTTCTGTCCGGGGCATTGACGCGTCACCCACCGGCGCTTACGGTCCCGTTCGAAGTTACGGGCGACATCCGGTATATCGAACGCACGAGGCGCGCGGTACGCGATGAGCGGAGGGGTCGGGCAATGGGGCGGCCTGGCTTGGACCGCGGACACGTCCGCCGGATCGTGGCGGGCGCCGCCCGCACCGGACTCGCCGGCCGGTGACGCCCCCGCAGCAGGACCCGACCCGTCGAAAGGACACGATGCGCACCGCCCGCTTCACCCTGGACCCCGCCTTCACCGTCGGCACGGTGGACCCCCGGCTGTTCGGCTCCTTCGTCGAGCACCTCGGCCGGTGCGTCTACACCGGCGTCTTCGAGCCGGGCCACCCCACCGCCGACGCCGACGGCATCCGCGGCGACGTCCTGGACCTGGTCCGCGAACTCGGTGTCACCGCCGTCCGCTACCCCGGCGGCAACTTCGTCTCCGGCTACCGCTGGGAGGACTCCGTCGGCCCCGCCGAGGAGCGCCCCCGCCGCCTCGACCTGGCCTGGCGGTCCACCGAGACCAACCGCTTCGGCCTGTCCGAGTACATCTCCTTCCTGCGGAAGATCGGGCCGCAGGCCGAGCCGATGATGGCCCTCAACCTCGGCACCCGGGGCGTCGCCGAGGCCCTCCAGCTCCAGGAGTACGCCAACCACCCGGGCGGCACCGCCCTGTCGGACCTGCGCGTGCAGCACGGCGACAAGGACCCGTTCGGCATCCGGCTGTGGTGCCTGGGCAACGAGATGGACGGCCCCTGGCAGACCGGCCACAAGACCGCCGCCGAGTACGGCAGGCTCGCCGCCGAGACCGCCCGCGCCATGCGCCAGATCGACCCCGGCGTGCAGCTCGTCGCCTGCGGCTCCTCGGGCCGTTCCATGCCGACCTTCGCCGAGTGGGAGGCCACCGTCCTCCAGGAGACGTACGACCTGGTCGACCACATCTCGCTGCACGCCTACTACGAGCCGCTCGACGGCGACGTGGACTCCTTCCTCGCCTCCGCCGTCGACATGGAGACCTTCATCGAGGACGTCGTGGCCACCTGCGACCACGTCGGGGCCCGTCTGAAGTCCCGGAAGAAGATCAACCTCTCGTTCGACGAGTGGAACGTCTGGTACATGTCCCGCACCCAGGAGCAGGTGAGCGCCCTCGACTGGCCGGAGGCGCCGCGTCTGCTGGAGGACAACTACAGCGTCATGGACGCGGTCGTCCTCGGCTCGCTGCTGATCGCGCTGCTCCGGCACGCGGACCGGGTCACCGTCGCCTGCCTGGCCCAGCTGGTCAACGTCATCGCGCCGATCATGACCGAGCCGGGCGGCCCGGCCTGGCGGCAGACGACGTTCTTCCCGTTCGCCCAGGCCTCGAAGTACGGCCGCGGCCAGGTCCTCGACGTGCGCGTGGACTCCCCGACGTACGACACGGAGAAGTACGGGGAGGCGGACCTGCTGCACGCGACCGCGGTGCGGGGCGAGGACGGCACGGTCACCGTGTTCGCCGTCAACCGCTCCCGCACCGAGCCGCTGCCGCTGGACGTCGCGCTGAACGGGCTGGGCCCGACGTCCGTCGTCGAGCACAGCGTGCTCGCGGACGCCGACCCCGACGCCCGCAACACCCTCGCCGAGCCCGGGCGCGTGGTCCCGCACACGGCCGAGGGCACCACCCTGGACGGCGGCCGCCTCACGGCCGTGCTGGAGCCGCTGTCCTGGAACGTGATCCGGCTGGCGTGACGCGCCGGGCGTCCCCTGGCCGGCGGACTCACCTCACCGGTGGGTCCACCGGCTCGACCGGGACGCCGCCGCGCGCCGCGCCCAGCAGCGTCAGCGTGACCTTCCCCGGTCCCGCCGGGGTGGTCCCGTCGGCCAGCACCACCAGCGCCAGGGTGTTGGCGCCGCGGGTGCGCAGGATGCCGTTCGGCAGGGCGAAGGTGTGCTGCGGGCCGACATCGTTGACGTACTGGCCCAGGTTCCAGCCGTTGAGGAAGACCTGCACCCGGTAGGCGCGTTCCGGGTCGTCCTCCAGGGTGAGCCCGACCGACGCGTCCAGTTCGGGTTCGAACCCGAGCCGGAAGCGGGTGCGGTACCAGGTGACGCCCTGCCGCCGCTCCTCGCGCGGGAACTCCACCACCCGCCAGCGGCGGTCGTCGTGGTCCGGCAGATGCCAGCCGCGCCGCTCCCCGTACAGGCCGCCGTTGTTGAACGGGCCGGTCACCCGCTCCGGGTCGGTGGCGCCCCGCACCCGCCACTCCACGCCGCGGTCGCCGCCCGCGAACTCCACGGCGACCAGCCCGCGCGCGGCCTTGTGGGCGTCCTCGCCCGGCTCCGTACCGGCGTGCTGCATGGGCCGCACCAGCACCGACAGCACATGCTCGCCGGGGGTGCGCACCGCTCGGGGGACGTCGAACCGGGCCGTGGCCGTCCAGGTGCCGCGCGCGGCGGTGTCCTCGTCGGGCGCCGGCATGCGGTGGGTGCCGAGCGGCCGGCCGTCCAGCCACGCCATCAGCAGCCCCTGGGTGCCGGTGCTGTAGGAGAGCGCCACCGAGCGGATGCCGCCGAGGTCCTCCAGCCGTCCCCGGTACCAGACGTCGCCGTGGTGGAAGCCGTGGTCGTCCGCGAACAGCACGGGCCCGCCCTCGGGCACCGGCGTGGTGCTGTGGGAGGTGGTGCGGCCGGCGACCGTCCAGGCAGAGTCGTCGAACTCCGGGTCGGACTCCGGGTTCTCCGTGCGGCACCGCCAGCCGTCGAGGGCGGGCAGCGCCACCGCGCGCACGGCGGGCATCAGCCCCTCCATCACGCGGCTGCGGGCGCGGCCGACGTAGGTCGGCACCGGCTCGCCGTTCCAGGTGACCTCGGCGATGCCGCGCGGCCCCCACACCTCCACACCGGTCTCGACGGTGACGTCACCGGTCAGGTGGAGCGTGGAGTCGCGCAGTTCGGCCGAGCGCAGCATCGCCGGGCCGTACACCACGAGCGGCCCGGCCGGGGTCTCGTACGTCCACAGGCGCAGCGCGGTCTCGTCGTCGGCGAACAGCAGCACGAGGGGTGTCTCGGAGTCGCCGTCCTTGACCAGTACCCGGCTCAGGCCGCCCACGCCGAGCGGGGAGACGACGTTCAGCCGGCCCTGGTCGTAGGCCCAGGCGGGTTCGATGTCCGCGCGGTCGGCGCCCGGCTGCTTCTCGCAGTCCAGCGCGAGCTGGGCGGTCTCCCCCTGGCGGCCGACGAACACGGCCACGTCCTGCCGCCCGGTGGAGACGCAGAGCATCGGCTGGGCGGTGGTGTACGCCAGCTTGCGGTGGCCCAGGCGCAGACCGGAGGCGACCAGCTTGGTGTCGCCGGCGGCCACGGTCACCGGCACCTCGACGCCGGTGCCGGGCAGCAGGGCGCGCACCTCCTCATCGGTGTCGTTGCGCACCACGAAGAACCGCGCGCCGGTGTCGGGGTTGACCAGCCGGCGCACCGTCAGCCGGCCGTCCGCGGCGCGCTCCTCCCCGTCCCCGTCCGGTTCCAGCCGGGCCAGGTCGGGCACGGTGCGCAGCAGATGGCCGAGCTGCTGGACGGCGGCCATGTTCGGCGCGGGCTGGCGCCCCTCGTCGAGCACCGCCCCGTAGTCGTAGGAGGTGTAGACGCCCGGCCCGGGCAGCCAGCCCCACGACGTCCCGCCGAACCCCATGCCGGTGTGGTGCACGGTGACCCGGTCGGCGAGCGCGGTGAGATGGCGTCGCCGCTCGTGCGCCGCGTCGTGGGTCTCGCGCACCCGCGCGTAGCCCTCGCCGCCGGACAGCGGCCCGCCCCAGGCGTCGGCGGCCCCGCCCGCCACGGCGGTGAGACCGGCCGTGGGCGGCCCGTCCCCGCCGGTGAAGCCCTCGCCGTCCAGCACGGGCACGTCGATGCGGTCGGCGCGCACCTTCGCCCGCAGCCGGGCCCGGTGGGCGCGCGCCGCCGGGTCCCCGGCCGGCACCGGACGCCCGTCCTCCAGCCGGTACAGCAGCACCGTCCCGCCGCCCGCGGTGTACAGGTGCCGTACGGCGACGGCGTCGACGGCGGCGAGCCACGCCTCGGCGTGCCGCAGGTACTCGGGGTCGTCGGTGCGGGCGGAGCCCGGGGCGGCCGTCAGCCAGCCGGGGAGGCCGCCTGCGTCCAGGTCCGCGCCCAGGTAGGGGCCGGGCCGCAGCACCACGTACAGCCGCTCCTCGGCGGCGACCGAGAGGAAGCGGTTCAGGTCCCGCACCCCGGTGAAGTCGTGCACGCCGGGCGCGGGGGAGTGGACGTTCCACGGCACGGGCACGTCGACCGCGTTGAAGCCGTGGGCGCGCAGCTTCTGCAGCACGTCCCGCCACAGCGACGGGCTGGGCAGCCGGAACGGGTGGACCTCGGCGGACCACAGCACCAGGCGCGCGCCGTCGACCAGCAGCGAGTGCCGGTCGTACGTGACGCGACGGCGCCGGCCGTCGGCCTCCGGCGGCGGGGGCGGCGGTCCGGTCGGCACGACGCCCTGCCCCCGCGGGCCGGTGGCCGCCCCGCCGCTGCCGGCCAGCGCGAGGCCGAGCGCGGCCGTGCCGGCCAGTGCGGTGAAGGTGCGCCTGCTGAGCTCCAAGGGAGCGCCTCCTGGTCTGTGCCACAAGCGGTGCTGGTGGGTCATTGTCCCCGAACCGGGACGGCCCTCGTTCACACGGGAGTCCCGCCGCGCCCGTGGCGTCCGCCGGCGGTGTCACGCGGCGTTCACCGGCGGTATACGGACCGGGAGTGAATGGCCGGAGTTCGCCCTGTCCGGCCGTCGCGGCGCTCCATACGATGCGAGCGCTCCCGGTCTTCACCGCTCCTTCATGCCTCCTCCACGAAGCCGGGGCCGCATGCGTCCGCATGTTTGGCATGTACATGACGTTTCAACCAACGCACCGCACCAACCCCCCACCCCAAGGATGGAGAACCATGGCTGGAGGCCTGCTCCTCGGCGTCGCGGCGGCCACGCTGCTCGCCGCCGCGCTGCCCGCGCACGACCCGGGGTCCTCGTTCGAGGACCCGCCGCCGGACAAGATCGTCATCAAGGTCGCCACGGTGAACGGGTCAGGATGTCCCGCCGGTACCGCGGCCGTCGCCGTCTCGGCCGACAACACCGCGTTCACCGTGACCTACAGCGACTACCTCGCCCAGGCAGGCGGCAACTCCGCCCCCACGGCCGCCCGCAAGAACTGCCAGCTCAGCCTGCTCGTCCACGTCCCGTCCGGCTTCACCTACGCCATCGCCAGCGCGGACTACCGCGGCTTCGCCGCGCTCAAGTCCGGTGCGCGGGGCACCCAGCGGGCCTCGTACTACTTCCAGGGGTCGCCCAACACCGAATACCGCACGCACAACTTCGCGGGCCCGTACGACGACAACTGGCAGGCCACCGACGAGACCGACTGGGCGCAGCTCGTCTACGCTCCCTGCGGCGTGCAGCGCAACTTCAACATCAACACGGAGCTGAGAGTCTCCGCCGGGAACGACCCGTCCAAGGTCAGCTTCATGACGATGGACTCCACGGACGGCGACATCAGCACGGTGTACCACCTGGCCTGGAAGGAATGCCCGGAGACGTGACGTGACGTGACGGCGGGGGCGGGCGTTCGCCCGCCCCCGCCCGTGCCGTTGACGCGGGCCGGCGACGTCCGCCACCGGGAAGCCGGGAAGCCGGGAAGCCGGGCAGTCGGGCCGGCCAGGGTGTCGTGTACTCCTGGAACCTCTCCGGAGCGGCACCGGCCCCGGCGGCCGGTCGGTCATGAAGGACGCCGACGGGGGCCTGACCGTCCACCATCACGACGACGGCGACGACAACGGCACACCCGGGCCGGGCGTCGACCAGCTGGACCGGAGCAGCGGCCGGCCGGTCGCCTACTGGCCGGGGCGGGGCACGTCCGCCCTGTCCCGCGCACCGTCCCGGCCCCGCAGGTGGCGCGAGCGCAGGGCCACCTCGAGGGCGAACCGGTGGTCGGGGTCGGCGAGCCGGTCGCCCAGATGGGCGTCCAGCGTCCGCAGCCGGTAGCGGACGGTCTGGGCGTGCACCCCCAGCATCTCGCCGACCTGCTCGGCGGGGGCGCGGGTCGAGACGTGCACCCGGAGGGTCTCGACGAGCCGGTCGCGCCGCTTGGCGGTCAGCCCGTCGAGCGGCGCCAGCTCGCGGGCGGCGAGATGGTCGACCAGGGCGGGGTCGGACAGCAGCCACAGCGTCGTCAGATGGTCCTCGCAGCGGACCAGCGGGGCGTCCGGCACGACGCCGTCGTCGACGAGCTGCAGCACGCGGCGGGCCCAGCGGACGGAGTCCGCGGCCTGGGCGACCGGGACGGTCAGGCCCACCGCGGCGCGGGTGCCGGACAGGGCCGTGCCGAGCATCCGGAGGCGTTCGGGGGTGGGTTCACCCGGCACCAGCAGATGCGGCTGCGGGATGTCGAAGTCGGCGAGGACGTCGCTGTCGAGCCCCGCCTGGATGTGCTCGGGGACCGGGGGGCGCAGGGCGACGAGGAAACACGTCCGCGGGAGTTCCCAGGCGGCGGACGCGCACAGCTCGGACACCGTTGTCCTGGGGAGCGGGGAGGCGGCCAGAAGGAGGTGTAACAGCTGTCTTCGTAACGCGGACACCTCGGACGCGGCTCTCTCCCGCACCTCCGTGTACCCCTCCCGGGTGACGGCCTCCAGCTCCTCGACGTACGCGAACAGGGCGTCGGCGAAGGCGAGGACCAGGGCGGGCGAGAGGCTGTGCTGCCGTCCCAGCGTCTTGGCCCGGCGCAGCGCGATGCGCGCGCCCAGCCGGTAGGCGCCCTGGAGCACCTCGAGGTCCCGGCCCTCGTAGGCCTCGACCCGGCCGAACCGGCGCAGGAGGTCGTCCCGCAGCTCCGAGCTGGTGCCGGGGTCGGCCACCCGGTCCACGAAGGCGGTGAGCGCTTGCTCGACACCCTGGCGGATGGCGTGTCCGTCGGGTCCGTTGAGCAGCCTGCCGTACACCGGGTAGGCGCGGGTGACCTCGGTCCGTATCTCGTTCAGCAGTCCCGGCAGCAGGGGCCGCATGAAGGCGGCGAACTGCCGGGGGAGGGGGTCGAGCGGCTCGCCGAGCACCGAAGGACGTGCGATTGAGGGCATGACTGATCCCTTGCTCTCCGACCTGTCCGGCAAGGCGGCCCGACCGGGTAACGCCCCGCGGGACGAGGCCCGGTCGGGCCGCCACGTGCACCGGTCTGAGAAGCTGACGGTAAGTCAACTTAATTGTCTTGTACACCTCTTGGGCGGAAACCGCTTCACAGAAGCTTCACCGGACGGCGGAGTGCCAGTGCTCCGCCAGCACCTCGCCCGCGCGGGGAGCGGCGGTGCCGGGCGCGTTGAGGCCGGTGAGACGGGTCCGGGTGTCGTTCAGGGTCAGGCTGTTGTTCCCGGAGGGCGAGGGCAGTCCGGTCTTCGCGTTGACCGCGGCGTTGATGAGGCCGATGTTCAGCCCGCAGCCGCCGGCGGCGGGGACCGCGAAGGTGCTGTCGTTCTGGACGGCGCCGGTGAGGTCGATCCGGCTCATCTCGCCGGACGGGTCGGGGGTGCCGTCCCCCTGGAAGAAGGACATGCCGAAGTCCGGGTAGTTGCGGTTCTCGGGCAGCAGCACGATCGGGTCGGCGGCCGTGCCGATGTAGCACTTGCTGCCGAGCAGCGGGTTCTCCAGGTGGATGCGGACCGGGAGGGCGACGATGGGCATGTCGGTCAGGACGCCGGCCGTCTGGTTGAAGTCGTAGGGCGCGCCGACCGACTCCATGGTCGCGGTGATCTTGTTGAGGCTGGAGTTCTCCAGCGACTCGCACAGACCGGTGATGACGGGGATGGCGCTCGGACACATCAGGCCGAGCAGCCCGCCGGGCACGGTGGCGGGTTCGGCGATCAGCGCGCCGCCGGGCGGGGCCACCACCGTGCTGGTGCCGTCCGCGTTCTGCACGATGCCGATCTGCAGATTCGTCCTCCCGGTGACGACGGTGGTGTCGCCCAGCTTGATGGATCCGCCCGCGGAGGTGGACACCACGCACTGCGGCGTCTTCTCGAAGCCGTCGGCGGCCAGCATCGCCGGAGCGTCCACGGGGCAGCGCGTGAAGGGGGCCCACTCGCCGTTCAGCGCGGGCTCGGCGGCGGTCGCCGTGCCGAGGGAGGCGAAGGCGCCCAGCGCGGTGAGCGCGGAGACGGTGGCGAGTCTCGTGCGGGGGGTGAACGCGTGCATGGTGGTGGCCTTTCTCGTGGGGAGGGGGCGCGGGCCGGGCGGCTCAGCGCTCGGCGACCGGTATCTGGTAGGGCTGGAGGTCCTCCGTGCACTGGCCCCTGGTCTCCGGGGTCTCGAACACCGGGACGAGGGGGGTGCACGTCTGGCCCTGGACCTGCTTGATGTGGTTGCCGGGACCGGAGACGGAGGCGGTGAGCAGACGGTCGAGGTCCTCGCGGCCGGTGCCGCAGCCGGTGAAGGCCGGGATGGTCACCTCGCCGGCCAGCGGGCCGCCGGTGAGCAGCGTGTAGCCGACGACGTCCTCGCCGATGGCCTGTTCCGCCTTGCCGTACAGCACCACGTGGTCGCCGGGATGCTTCGCGGGGTCCGGTTCGACGGAGGTGAGGGACTCCTCGGTCCGGCAGGAGGGACCGACGTCCAGGGGGACGCCGTTGACCTCGAGTGCGGTGACCTGGGCGATCAGGGGGACCCGTACGTAGGTCTCCGTCGTCGTGAACAGGTCGGAGTAGCGCATCGTCATCCGCGCGTCGATCCTCATCGGACCGGTCTGCTTGAGCACCATGGTGGCCTTCACCGGGGTGAAGTCGAAGGAGAGGAAGGTGCTGTCGTAGGGCGGCGTCTCCGGGCGCCCCTGGTGGCTGAACTCCCCGTACGTCGTCAGGACCATGACCAACTGCTCGGGGTCGAAGGGTTCGTCGACCGGGAACTGGAACTCTCCCCCGTCGATCAGCACGCAGGACGGCGGAAGGTACGAAGCGGCCTTCTGCTTCTTCACGTTGGCGTAGCCCGTGACGTAGGCGTTGAGCGACAGAGGCGTGGGCGGATTGTCCTCGTCGTACCGGCAGGGCGGCACGTCACGGTCGGCGGCGGCGCTCGGCACGCTCTCCGGGGCCTCGCCGGACCGTCCCTCCTGCCGCTCCCGAGGCCCGCCTCCCGGTACCGGGGACGGCCCGCCGGAGGCCGGCGGGGACGGCGGGCCGCTCGTCCCCGGCGGGCCGGGAACGGCCGGCACGGTGACCAGCAGCCCCTCGTCCGGCGCGTCCTCGGCGAGGGCGCAGTCGACGGCCGGTACGCCGGTCACCTCGCCGTCGCCGGAGTCCTCCGCCAACCCTGGCGTCAGGCCGAGCGCCAGGTCGCCCGCGGTGAAAGTCAGGTCGCCGTCGCCCCGCCCCGTGACCGAGGGGACGTCGCCCGTCGCGGTGAGCGTCAGCGGCCCGGACGCCGGCAGGGGGACGGGGTCGGAACCGCCCCGCCAGATCGCCGTGGCGGTGGCCGCGTCCTGGGCGACGGCGACGGTGAGCGCCGTGCCGGCGCGCACCTCGGTCACGTCGCTCCCCGCCAGGCCCGCCACCGCCTCCGCCGGGAGCTCCACGGCTGTGGTGACGCCGGCGGGTGAGAACGCCTCACCCGCCCGCGCGCGCTGCGGGAACTCCGCGGAGATCCGCACCGTCGCGGGAACCGGTCCCGAGGGGAACGCGCAGACGTAGGGGAGGGCGGCGTCGACCTCCTGGGTGTCGGAGGCCGAGGCCGTGGCCGGGACCAGGGCGGCGAGCACGACGAACGCGGCCGTCGAGGTGAGCGCGGCGCGGGCTCGGCGGGACCGTGGGCTGGCGGCTCGTGGGGCTCTCATACAACTCCGCTCGGCGGCAGGGACGGTGTCGGTGGGGTCCGGGGCGGAGCCCGCGAACGCCCGGCCGGGGGGAGGCCGGCCGGGCGGGGCGAGCGGAAGGGGCTACGGGTTGGAGCCGACGATGGTCGGGATGGTGCTGGTGCCGGCCACCTTGACGGCGTAGTTGCCCTTGAAGGTGGGCTTGGTGCTGGTCGTGACGATCGCGCCGCAGTTGACGGGGTTGGTGACCGTCAGCTCACCGGCGACGCTGTTGACCGCCAGGACGCCGGTGCTGTTGGTGTAGGTGGCCGAGGCCTTGCCCGTCACCGTGAACTTGCAGACGCCGGCGCTCACGTTGGCCTTGACGTTGCCGATGTAGCCCGTGGTGACGCCGGTCGTGTTGTTGTAGTCCACCGCGACGACGTTCCACGGGGTGACGGCCACGGTGGTGACGTTGCCGAGGACGCTGGTGCACGGAGCGCCGGAGGTGCCGAAGTTCATGGTGCTGATGGCGGCGACGTTCGCCGGGTTGCCGGTGGTGCTCGCCATCGTCCCGCCGGCGTTCGAGGCCGTGCAGGTCATCGGGATGGTGGCGGTCAGCACGATGTTGCCGACGTTCGCGGCCTGGAAGGCGGCCGGTGACGGGCTGACGGTCCACACGGTGGAGGGCGCCGCCGAGGCGCTGCCGGTGGTGAGCGCCAGTGCGGCCGCGGCCGCACACGCCGCGACGGCTGTTTTCTTCAGGTGATGCGTCATGTCCGGGTATCTCCTCGAGGGTCGGCCGGATGGGACGTGCCACGACGTTACTTGCGGTAAACGCGGCCGAACAATGCGGCGTTCCATGATTTCTTCAGGAAAGGGGACAAGCTGTTCCCTGGGTGAGGCAATTCCGGTCCGTATTCATCACGTGCTGTCAAGGAAGGAGGGTGCGGCCGGTGTGGGCGAGGGCTTCCCGGCGGGCGTGCACGGCAGGCCGTGGTGCTCACCGGCGGACAGTTTCCGGGGGCGTTCTTGTGCTCCCGCTGACAGGTTTCGCGGGGCGTGGACCGGTCTCCGGGAAAACTCGGCATGCGGTGTTGCCCGCTGAGGTTACTCGGCCGTAACGTGCCGGTGCGGTGCTCGGCTCCGGGCCGCCGCCCCCGGCGGACGGAGCCACGACGGACGTGTTCCCGGCCCTCACCCTCCCGCCGGCCGGGGCGTTCGTCGGCGGGATCTCGCGCCGCCCCGCCCCCCGGCGGTCCGAGGTCCCGCCCTGTTCCCGGGGGCGGACGCGAGCCCGGTGTGTTGTCTGCGTGGTGACAAGTCGCGGAGGGCGGCGTGCGCCCGCGGTGTGTGTCACGGACGTCCGCTGGAGGTGGTATGGGAATCGAAGTAGTCGTCGAAGGGCTGACCAAGTCCTTCGGCAAACAGAACATCTGGCGGGACGTGTCACTCACCCTTCCGGCCGGAGAAGTCAGTGTGATGCTGGGGCCCTCCGGCACCGGGAAAACCGTATTCCTGAAGTCGCTCATCGGGCTCCTCAAACCCGAAAAGGGCCGTGTCCTCATCGACGGGGTGGACATGGTGAGGAGTCCCGAGAAAGACATCTACGAGACCCGTAAACTGTTCGGTCTCATGTTCCAGGACGGAGCCCTTTTCGGGTCCCTGTCCCTTTTCGACAACATCGCCTTCCCGCTGCGGGAGCACACCCGCAAGAAGGAGTCCGAGATCCGCCGCATCGTCATGGAGCGGATCGAGGTCGTCGGGCTGCTGGGAGCGGAGGGGAAGCTCCCGGGCGAGATCAGCGGAGGCATGCGCAAGAGGGCCGGGCTGGCCCGCGCGCTGGTCCTCGACCCGCAGATCATCCTGTGCGACGAGCCGGACTCCGGGCTCGACCCGGTCCGCACCGCCTACCTCTCGCAGCTGCTGATCGACCTGAACGCACAGATCGACGCGACGATGCTGATCGTCACCCACAACCTCGACATCGCCGCCACCGTGCCCGACAACATGGGGATGCTCTTCCGGCGTGAGCTGGTGACCTTCGGCCCGCGCGAGGTGCTGCTCACCAGCGACGAGCCGGTCGTCTCCCAGTTCCTCGGCGGCCGGCGCGAGGGTCCCATCGGGATGTCCGAGGAGAAGGACGCGGCCACCCTCGCCGCCGAGGCGGACCGGACGACGCCCGCCGCGTCCCGGGTGATCGTGCCGCAGCTGGAGCCGTCCCCCGGTCTTCCGCCGCGCCGCGCCGTCGCACGACGGCGCGAGCGTGTCATGCGCATGATTGACACCTTGCCGCCGGCCGCGCGCTCCGCCATCCGGGAGACCTACGCCCGGGACGCGGCGACGGCCACCGTCACGGCGCCCGTCGCCGGGAGCGGCGCATGATCACCGGCGCGCTGCGCGAGACCGGCCGGCTCTTCGCGCTCGCCGCCGAGGTCAGCCGCGCCGTCTTCCGAAGACCCTTCCAGTTCCGCGAGTTCACCGAACAGTTCTGGTTCGTCGCGAGCGTGACCATCCTGCCCGCCGCCCTCGTGTCGATCCCCTTCGGCGCCGTCATCGCCCTCCAGGTCGGCTCCCTCACCCAGCAGCTGGGCGCCCAGTCCTTCACCGGAGGCGCCAGCGTCCTCGCCGTCGTCCAGCAGGCCAGCCCGCTCATCGTCGCCCTGCTCATCGCCGGCGCCGGCGGTTCCGCCATCTGCGCCGACCTCGGCTCCCGCACCATCCGCGAGGAACTCGACGCCATGGAGGTCATGGGCGTCTCCCCGGTGCAGCGGCTGGTCGTGCCCCGGGTCCTGGCCGCCATGGGCGTCGCGGTCCTGCTCAACGGCCTGGTCTCCGTCGTCGGCATCCTCGGCGGCTACTTCTTCAACGTCGTCATGCAGGGCGGCACCCCCGGCGCCTACCTCTCCAGCTTCTCCGCCCTCGCCCAGCTCCCCGACCTGTACGTCAGCGAACTCAAGGCGCTGGTCTTCGGGTTCATCGCCGGCATCGTCGCCGCCTACCGGGGCCTCAACCCGCGCGGCGGCCCCAAGGGCGTCGGCGACGCCGTCAACCAGTCCGTCGTCATCACGTTCCTCCTGCTGTTCTTCGTCAACATGGTGATGACGGCCGTCTACCTCCGGATCGTCCCGCCGAAGGGAGGCTGAGGACCGATGGCCTCCCCGCTCGCCCTGCTCGACCGCTCCGGCGACCACCTGCTGTTCTACCTGCGGGCCCTGCTGTGGATCCCGCGGACGCTGCGCCGCTACCTCAAGGAGGTGCAGCGCCTGCTGGCCGAGGTGGCCTTCGGCTCCGGCGGCCTCGGCGTCGTCGGCGGCACCGTCGGCGTGATGATCGCGATGACGCTCTTCACCGGCACCGTCGTCGGACTCCAGGGCCACGCGGCCCTCGACCAGATCGGCACGGCCGCGTTCACCGGATTCGTCTCCGCCTACTTCAACACCCGGGAGATCGCCCCCCTGGTGGCCGGCCTCGCCCTCTCCGCGACCGTCGGCGCGGGCTTCACCGCCCAGCTCGGCGCCATGCGCATCAACGAGGAGGTCGACGCCCTGGAGGGCATGGGCATCCGCTCCATGCCCTACCTGGTCACCACCCGCATCATCGCCGGCGTCGTCGCCGTCGTCCCCCTCTATGCGATCGGGCTGCTCTCCTCCTACGTCGCCTCCCGCTCCGTGACCGTCCTGTTCAACGGCCAGTCACGCGGCACGTACGACCACTACTTCAACCTCTTCCTGTCCCCGACGGACGTGCTGCTCTCCGTGCTGAAGGTCCTGATCTTCAGCGTGATGGTGATCCTCGCCCACTGCTACTACGGGTTCCGCGCCTCGGGCGGCCCCGCCGGCGTCGGCGTCGCCGTCGGACGGTCCGTGCGCAACGCCATCGTCCTGATCAGCGTCACCGACTTCTTCCTGTCGCTCGCCCTGTGGGGCGCGACCACGACCGTGAAGGTGGCGGGGTGAGATGAGCGGACCCTGGGAAGTGCGAGGACACACGCTGCGCCGCCGGCTCGCCGGAGTGGTGTTCGTGCTGGTGCCCGCCCTGCTGATCTGGCTGGCCGTCGCCGTCTACGACAAGAAGTTCACCGCGTCCGACCCGCTGGTCGTCGAGACCGGCAGTGTCGGCAACCAGATGCACCCGGGCGCCGAGGTGAAACTGCGCGGCGTCGTCGTCGGCGAGGTCCGCGCCGTCGACGCCACCGGCGACGGCGCCCGCCTCACCCTCGCCATGAAGCCCGGCACTCTGGACGCCGTCCCCTCCGACGTCCGCGCCCAGATGCTGCCGACCACACTGTTCGGCGAGCGGTTCGTGGCCCTGGTGCCGCCCGAGAACCCCTCGCCCGAGCCGCTGGCCGCCGGAGCCGTCATCCCCCAGGACCGCTCCGCCAACGCCGTCGAACTCCAGCAGGTGCTCGACGACGTGCTGCCGATGCTCACCGCCGTCCAGCCGCAGAAGCTCGCCGCGACCCTGTCCGCCGTCTCCCAGGCCCTGGAAGGGCGAGGCGACCAGCTCGGCCGGACGCTCAGCCGGCTCGAACGGCACCTGGCCGAGTTCAACCCGCACCTGCCCGCCCTCAACCGCGACCTCAGGGAACTCGTGAAGGTCAGCCATGTCTACGCGGACGCCGCGCCCGACATCCTCACGGCGCTCACCGACTTCACCACCACCAGCGGCACCCTCGCGGAGAAGGAGGCCGAACTCGCCACCGCCCTCGGCGCCACGACCCGGACGGCCGAGGACCTGACGGCCTTCCTGCGCGAGAACCGGCACAACCTCATCCGTCTCGCCGCCACCGGCCGGCCCACCCTCGAACTGCTCGCCGAGTACTCCTCCTCCTTCCCGTGCACCCTGCGCACCCTCGCCGAGTTCGTCCCGGCCATGGACCGGGCGCTCGGCAAGGGCACCGGCCGGCCCGGCGTCCACGTCGACGTCACCTCCGTCGCCGCGCGCGGCGCCTACCGCCCCGGCCGCGACACCCCGGTGTACGACGCGGGCGGCGGCCCGCGCTGCCCCTCCGTGCCCTACGTCGGCGCGCTGCCCCGGCCCACCGCGCGGGCCGCGTCCGCCGCGTCCGCCGAGGCCCTCGGGCCCGCCAACTCCCCGGCGGAGAACGACCTCGTCAACGAACTGCTCGCGCCCGCCGCCGGGACGGCCCCCGGCGACCTGCCCGACTGGAGCACCCTCCTCGTCGGCCCCGTCTACCGCGGTACGGAGGTGACCCTCGGATGACCAGTGCCGACACCGGGCACACCCGGCGGCGCCCGCTGACCGGCCCCCTGCTGAAGTCCCTGGTCTTCGTGGTGGTCACCGCCCTCGCCACCACCCTGCTCGGCCTCGGCGTCGCCGGCTCCGGCACGGGCGGCGGCCGCGCCTACAAGGCCCTCTTCACCGACGTCACCGGGCTCCGGGAGGGGGACAGCGTGCGCGTCTCCGGCGTGACGGTCGGCGAGGTGACCGACGTACGGGTCGTCCAACGGCGGCTCGCGCAGGTCACGTTCACCGTCGGTGAGGACCGCCGGCTGCCCCGCTCCACCACCGCCGCGGTGAAGTACCTCAACATGGTCGGCCAGCGCTACGTGTCCCTCGGACGCGGCAGCGGCGACCTCGGCGGCACCCTGGAGGAGGGCGCCACCGTGCCGCTGGACCGCACCACCCCCGCGCTCGACCTGACCCTCCTCTTCAACGGCTTCAAACCGCTGTTCGAAGGGCTCTCCCCGAAGGACGTCAACGAACTCGCCGGATCGATCGTGCAGGTCCTCCAGGGCGAGGGCGCCACCGTCGACAGCCTGATCCGCCGCATCGGCTCGCTCAGCACCACCGTCGCCGCCAAGGACAAGGTGATCGGCGCGGTCGTGAAGAACCTCACCACCGTCCTGGACACCCTCAACGACCGCGAGGACCGCTTCGACGACCTCGTCGTCACCCTGCGCGCACTCGTCTCCGGCTTCGACGAGGACCGTAAGCCCCTCGGCCGGGCCGTCGCGGCCATGGGCGACCTGACCACCGTGACCGCCGACCTCCTCGACGACGGGCGCGCGCCCCTGAAGCGGGACATCCGCGAACTGGGCCGCCTCTCCCGCAACCTCGGCGACCACACCCCGCAGATCGAGGACTTCCTCGAGCGCACCCCCGCCAAGATGACCGCCCTGGCCCGGCTGTCCTCCTACGGATCGTGGTTCAACCTGTACCTCTGCGAGGCACGGGTGAGCGGCGTGACCACCTCCGACGGTTCCGAACCCCCGACCGGCATCGCCGTCACCGAATCGAGGTGCCGCGGATGAGACGCCCGCGCAGGAAGCCGGTCAGGGACCGCGACCCCGTCGCCGTCGGCCTCGCCGGCCTGCTCGCCCTCACCTTGCTCGGCGGCCTCGCCTACGGCGCGGACCGGCTCCCCTTCACCGGCGGCACCGGCTACAGCGCCGACTTCACCGAGGCCGCGGGCCTCGACGAGGGTGACGAGGTGCGCATCGCCGGCGTGAAGGTCGGCCAGGTCACCGGCGTGGCACTGGACGGCGCCAAGGTGAAGGTGTCCTTCGAGGTCGAGGACGCCTGGATCGGCGACCGCAGCACCGCCGCCATCGCCGTCAAGACCGTCCTCGGCGACAAGTACCTGGCCGTCGACCCGCTCGGCTCCCGGCCGCAGGACCCGGGCAGCCGCATCCCGTCGTCCCGCACCACCTCCCCCTACGACGTCACCCAGGCCTTCCAGGACCTCAGCGGCACCGTCGACGCCATCGACACCCGCCGGCTCGCCGAGAGCTTCGAGACCATCTCCGACACCTTCAAGGACTCACCGCCCCACGTCGGCAAGGCCGCCACCGGCCTCTCCGACCTGTCCCGCTCCGTCTCGAAGCGCGACGCGGAACTCTCCCGGCTCCTCCAGGGCAGCGCCCGCTTCAGCAAGACGCTGGAGAACAAGAAGTCCAGCTTCGAGACCCTCATCGAGGACGGCGGCTCCCTGCTCGGCGAACTCAGGAAGCGGCGGGCCGCCATCAGCGCCCTGCTCAAGGGCAGCCGCGACCTCGGCGCCGAACTGCGCGGCCTGGTGAAGGACAACGAGAAGCAGCTCGGCCCCACCCTCAAGGCCCTCGGCCGGGTGACCGGCGTCCTGGAGAAGAACAACGACCAGCTCGGCAGGACGCTCGCCCTGGTCGGCCCGTACTACCGGCTGGTCGGCAACACCCTGGGCAACGGGCGCTGGTTCGACAGCTACCTGTGCGGCGTCGTGCCCCCCGACTACCTGCCGGAGACGTCCCGGCCCGAGAGCGGATGCCTGCCGCCGAAACAGTCGGACAAGGCGCGGGGGAGCGGTGAGCGATGACCCGACGCAGAAAGATCCTCGGCGGACTGCTCGCCCTGGTCGTGCTGGCCGCCGGCGGACTGGCCGCCGCCTCGGCCCTCGCCCCCGACGGCCTGCGCCTCACCGCCTACTTCGACCGCGTCGTCGGCGTCCACGCCGGATCCGACCTGCGCATCCTCGGCGTGCGGGTCGGCGAGGTGGAATCGGTGCGGCCGCAGGGCACCACCGTCCGCGTGGACCTGCGCCTCGACGAAGGGACCAAGGTTCCCGAGAACGCGCGGGCCGTCGTCGTCGCCCCCAGCGTCGTCGCCGACCGCTACGTGCAGCTCACCCCCGCCCACAGCACCGGTCCCGCCCTCGCCGACGGCGCCGTCCTGCCCGCATCCCGCAACCGCGTCCCGGTCGAGATCGACCAGATCTACGACTCGATCACCTCACTCGCCGACGCGCTCGGCCCGGACGGCGCCAACGCCGAGGGCGCCCTCTCCGGACTGCTGCGGACCGGCGCCGCCAACCTAGACGGCAACGGCAAGGCCGTCGGCGACGGCGTCGAGGAGTTCGGCAAGGCGGCCAAGACCCTGGACGGCAGCAGCGGCGACCTGTTCCGCACGCTCCGCAGCCTCCAGACCTTCACCACCATGCTCAAGGACAAGGACACCGACGTGCGCACCGCGCAGGAACGCCTCGACGAGGTCGTCGGCTTCTTCGCCGACAACAAGGACGACCTCACCGGCGCGCTCGACGAACTCGGCAAGGCCCTCGGCCAGGTGAAGACCTTCATCGAGGACAACCGCGGCGAGCTGAAGAAGAACGTCGACCGGCTCGTCCCCCTCACCCGCACCCTCGTCGAGCAACGGGTCTCGCTGGCCGAGGCCCTGGACGTGGCGCCGCTCGCCGCCGGCAACGTCGTGAACGCCTACAACCCCGACACCCGCACCCTCGACGGCCGCGCGAACCTCAACGAGATCAGCATGGGCGGCCCCCTGCTGCCGCTGCCCGCCACCGGCGCCGCCGTCAGCGGCGACGCACCCGCCGCCGAGCGGAAGGGGGAGAGATGAGACGCGGCACCCGGACCGGCGAACGCGCCGCCTCGGCGCTCGGACGCGGCGCCCTCACCACCGGCCGGGTGGCGGGCCTGACCATGGCCGGACTGATCGCCCTCACCCTCGGCTTCACCCTCGCCGTCGGCGGCGTCACCGTCCTGCCCCGCGGTTTCGGCGGCGTCGAGGACCTGCCGCTGCCCGGCGGCGCCGACCTCGGCGACCGTCCCTACACCGTCACCGCCGAACTCGACGACGTCCTCAGCCTCGTCCCGCACTCCGCGGTACGGGTCAACGACGTCGCCGTCGGCCGGATCAGCCGCATCGAACTCGGCGACGACTGGACGGCCCGCGTCACCATGCGGATCAACGGCGACGTGCGGCTGCCCGCCGACGCCACCGCGCGCCTGGGACAGTCCAGCCTCCTGGGCGAGAAGTACGTGCAGCTCGCCGCCCCGCCCGGCGGCGGGAACGGCCGGCTCTCCGACGGGAGCGTCATCCCGCTGTCCCGCACCAGCCGCAGCACCGAGGTGGAGGAGGTGTTCGGCGCGCTGTCCCTGCTGCTCAACGGCGGCGGCGTCAACCAGCTCCGCACCATCACCCGGGAACTGAACGCGGCGCTCGGCGGCCGGGAACCCGAGGTCCGCTCCATGCTCCGAAGGGTCAACACCCTGGTGACCGACCTCGACGACCACCGGGGGGACATCACCGACGCGCTCGACGCCGTCAACCGGCTCTCCTCCACCCTGGCCCACCGCAAGGACGACGTCGGAACCGTCCTCACCGGCCTCTCGCCCGGACTGAGGACACTGGAGCGACAGCGCGGCTCCCTGCTCACCATGCTGCGCTCCCTCGACACGCTCTCCGGCGTCGCCGTGTCCACCGTCGCCGCGAGCAAGGACGACATGATCGCCGACCTCAGAGCCCTCGCGCCGACGCTGAAGGAACTCGCCGACGCCGGCGCGGACCTGCCCGACGCGCTCCAGGTGCTGGTGACCTACCCGTTCACCGACGAGGTGCTGAGCGGCGTGAAGGGCGACTACCTCAACGCCTACCTGAGCGTGGTCGCCGTGCCGGGAACCGAGGTCATCCCGCCGATCGACGACCCGCTCCCCTCCACGGGCCCCGCCCCCGCGGCGCGCGGCGGGGCGGGCGCCGCCGGCGAGGGACGCCCCTCCGGCAACAGCGGCCGGAAGACGGGAGGTTCGGCGGACCCGTCCGCTTCCTCCGGCTCCCCGTCGCGGGATTCGTCCCCGCTGCCGCTGCCCTCCGTGTCCGCGACCACCGCCGGCACGGGCACCGCACCGGCGTCCCCGGAGGCGGGTGACGGCTCGTGATCACCCTCGCCGTACGGCTGAAGAACCTCGCCTTCCTCCTCGTCGCCGTGCTCGCCCTGTCCTACCTCGGCATCCGCTACGCCGACCTCGGCCGCTACGTCGGCGTCGCCGACCACTACACCGTCGACGTGCGACTGCCGCGCACGGGCGGCCTGTTCACCCACGCCGACGTCACCTACCGAGGCGTCTCGGTGGGCCGCGTCGGCCCTGTCCGCCTCACCGACGACGGGGTCGTCGCCGAGCTGCGGATCAAGAAGTCGGCACCCCGCATCCCCGCCGACACCAAGGCCGTGGTCGCCGCGCTCTCCGCCGTGGGCGAGCAGTACATCGACCTGCGGCCCGAGAGCGACGGCTCCCCCTACCTGACGGACGGCGCCCGCATCGACCAGGCGGACACCCAGGTGCCCGCCCCCGTCACCGACGTCCTCGCCAGTGTGGACGACCTGGTGCGGTCGGTGCCGCAGGACGATCTGCGCACGGTCGTCGACGAGTTGGGGGAGGCCTTCGAGGGGCACGGCGACGACCTCCAGGTGCTGCTCGACAGCGGCAGCGACTTCGTCGAGGCCGCCGACCGCGCTCTGCCGTCCACCGTCCTCCTCATCAACGACGGCGAGACCGTGCTGCGCACCCAGGCGCAGGAGGGCGCGGCGATCCGCGGCTTCGCCCGGGGCGCGGAGGAGCTGGCCCGCGCCCTCAAGGGGTCCGACGCCGACCTGCGCCGTCTCCTCGCGGTCACCCCGGAGGCCGCCACCCAGGTCAGCGGCGTGCTGCGGGACCTCGACCCGAGCCTCGGCGTCGTGCTCGCCAACCTGCTCACCACCGCCGAGGTGGCCGTCACCCGGCAGCGGGGCATCGAGGAACTGCTCGTGACCTACCCGGCGGTCGTCTCCGCCGGCTCCACCGCCGTCGACGGAGGGAAGCTGAACCTCGGCATGGCCGTCACCTTCTTCGACCCCCTGCCCTGCACCGCCGGGTACGGCGCCACGCGCTACCGCAACGGCCTCGACCTCGGCACCGCACCGCCCCTGAACACCGGCGCGGGCTGCACCGCCCAGCCGTCCACGGGCAAGAACGTGCGCGGCGCGGCCAACGCCCCGAAGGGCGGCGCGGCGCCCGAACCGGCCCGCCCCGGCTCCCTGCCCTCCGGCAGCGGCAGCGGCGACGGCACGGCGCGCCGGTCCGGCGGTGCGGCGCCGCCCGGCGCGCTCGCCCTGCCCGGACAGAGCGGCGAGGCGCCGCGCGACCTGACGCACGTCCTCGCGCCCGCCACGGGAGGCACCCGATGAGGCGGGCCCGGATCCTCGCCGGGGCGGGACTCGCCCTGGCCCTCGGCTTCTGCGGCACGAGCGCCTGGACGTACGCCCAGGCACGCGCCGACGACGGTCTCGCGTACGGCAGGGAACGGGACACGGCGCTCGCCGACGGGCGCCGGGCCCTCGCCGTGCTCACCACGATCGACGCCTCCACCCGGCAGCGTGCCGAGGGGAGCGTCCGGGACTGGCGCGGCGTCTCCACCGGGCCGCTGCGCGAGGAGCTCGGCGCCACCGCGGCCCGGGCGGGCGCCTCGGCGCGCGGCACGGTGACCGAGGCCGCCGTCACGGCGCTCGACACCCGCTCCGGCACGGCGAAGCTCATCGCCACCGTCCGCGTCGAGACCACCCCGGCCGGGGCGGGGAAGCCGGCCGTCGACCGCAAGCGCCTGGAGGCGGTCCTGACCCGCACCGGCGAGGACGTCTGGAAGGTGAAGGCGCTCAGCGCCGTCCCGGTCCAGGGGGAGAGGGAGGAGGGGGACCGATGACACGGACGTGGCTGTCCCGCGGGGCCGGTGCCCGCGAGCCCGGTTCGGGACGGGACGCCGCCGGTGAGAGACCGGAGACGCCGGCTCCGGAGGCGGAGCCAGGCGTCGACGTGCCGGAGGACGCGTCCGCCGAGGCCGACGCCTTGGACGAGCGGTCCTCCGGGGCCGTGCCCGGCGCCGGGCGCCGCGAGGAGCCGTCCGGGGCAGAGCCCGGCGACGGCCCCGGCGGGCGTCCGGGGAACGGCCGTCCACGCGACAGCCGTTCGCGGGGCCCGCGCCTGCGGGCCGTGGCAGCGGGGACCACCGCGGTCCTGGTCCTCGGCGGCTGCGGCTTCCTTCACGCGGCCCACCAGCTGCGGTCGGACGAGTCCGCCCGCAACCGGGCGCTCACCGACACCGAGGCCACCAGCCGGGTCGCCGGGGACGTCGGCAACGCCCTCGCCCGGATCTTCTCCTACACGCCCGACGGCACCGCCGCCGCCGAGCGCTCCGCACGCACCGCCCTCGACGGGAAGGCCGCCCGCCAGTACACCGCCCTCTTCGACCGCGTCCGTAAGGACCTCACCGCACAGCGCGTCACCCTGAGCACCCGCGCCGTCCGCACCGGCGTGGTGGAACTCGACGGCGACCGGGCCCGCCTGCTGGTCTTCCTCGACCAGACCTCCCGCCGCGGCGAGGACGCGGCGACCACCGCGGCGGCGCAGCTCACGGTCACGGCACGGCTCGAGGACGACCGGTGGCGGATCGTCGACATCGAACCCCGCTGACATGCGCGGGAGACAGGAGCACCTCATGGAACGACCGGCCCGCCGCCGCGTGCCGCGCCGTCTGCGGACGCCGTACGCGCCGGCCCTCGCCCTCGCCCTCGTCGCCGGCGGTTTCGCCGCGTGGGCGGGCCAGGACTGGTACGACGCGGCCCACGACGACCGGGCCGCCTACGCCGTGCAGCGGGACCGGGCGCTCGCCGCGGGGGAGCAGGCCGTGCAGAACCTCAACACCCTCGACCACCGTGACCTGGACCGGGGACTCGACCTCTGGGAGGCGTCGACGACGGGAGAGCTGCGCGAGCAACTCACCGCCGGCAGGGGCGCCTTCGCCGGCCAGGTGAAGGAGGCGGAGACGGTCAGCACGGCCCGGGTGCTGTCCGGAGCCGTCACCGAACTCGACGACCGGGCCGGGCGTGCCCGCGTGCTGGTCGCCCTCCGCGTCACCGTCCGGGCGGCCGACGGGACCCGGACCGACAAGGACAGCCGCATGCTCGGCGAACTCACCCGGACCGACGGCCGCTGGAAGCTGAGCGCTCTCGGCCAGGCCCCCGTCGGCGGCGCACCGGCCGGCTGACCGGCCCCTACCGCACCGTGCCGGCCGGCCGCAGCGAGGAGGACACCCACCATGTCGACGACCCGTCACCACATCAACCGCCAGCGACTCCGCCAGGCCCGCGCCGCCCGCCCGCGGGTCGTGGAGGTCCGGCCCGGCACGCGCCGTGCGGCCGGGCCCCGCGGGCCCGAAGCGGCGGCGGAGGGGGCGAGCGGCCCCGCCCGGCCCCGCGCGCGCCGCCCTTGGGGCCTGGTGGCGCTCTGCGGGCTGACCGTGCTCCTCGGCGCGTTCGCGGGCTGGGCCCACGCGGAGGCCGAGTCGCTGCGCGCCGAACCCGCGCGGAGCAACACCGCGTTGACCGACGTCGCCCGCACCAGTGAGGTCAAGGGGCAGGTGGGCGAGGCCGTCGACCGGCTGTTCTCCTACGACCACACGGATCCCGCGGCCTTCGACAGGGCCGCGAAGGATCTCCTGACCGGGAAGGCCGTCGCCCAGCACCGGGACCTGTTCGCCGACGTCCGTGAGCGGGCCGACGCGCGGAAGGCGGTGATCACCACGGCGGTCACCGAGACCGCGGTCGAACGGATCGACGGCGACCGGGCGCGGGTGCTCGTCTACGCCGACCAGAGCAGCGTGGCCACCGCCGGAGGGAAGGCGGAGGCGGAACAGGACGACGGCGTGTACGCGGCGGCGATGCTCGCGGTGGACGCCGTGCACCGTGACGGCCGCTGGCTCGTCACGGCCCTGGACATCTTCGGTCGCACCTAGCCGCAGGGCGACGCGGGCGGCCTCGGCGCCCGCCCCGCACCCCAGGCGCTTCACCGGCACCGCCCGCCCCTGCCGGCCACCCGCACCGTCCCCACCACCGGACCGCCGAACACCGCAGGCCCCCGGCACCGCCCGGCACCCCGCACACACCGCACCTCCGGGTACCACCGGCACCCGCACCGCCCGCACCCAGGCCCTCACACCACCCGGCAGCACCCCGAACGCCCCGCGACCACAGGCTCCCCGCACCACCGGCACCTCGCACGTCCGCGCCCGCAGGGGCGCCGCACCACCCGGCACGCCCGCACCCGCAGAGGCACCGCACCACCCCGCACCCCGCACGCCCGCACCCGCAGGGACATCGCATCACCCGGCACCCCGCACGTCCGCTCCCGCAGGGGCGACGCATCACCCCGCACGTCCGCGCCCCGCAGAGGCACCGCATCACCCCGCACGCCCGCGCCCGCAGAGGCACCGCACCACCCCGCACCCCGCACGCCCGCACCCGCAGGGACATCGCATCACCCGGCACCCCGCACGTCCGCTCCCGCAGGGGCGACGCACCACCCCGCACGCCCGCACCCGCAAAGGCACCGCATCACCCCGCACGTCCGCGCCCGCAGAGGCACCGCACCACCCCGCACGTCCGCGCCCGCAGGGGCGCCGCACCACCCCGCACCCCGCACGCCCGCACGCGCAGGGACATCGCATCACCCGGCACCCCGAGCGCCCCGCGACCGCAGGTCCCGCACGACCTGGCACCACCGGCACCCCGAACGCCCCACAACCGCAGGCCCCCCGCACCACCGGCACCTCGCACGTCCGCGCCCGCAGGGGCACCGCACCACCCCGCACCCGCACGCCCGCACCCGCAAAGGCACGGCACCACCCCGCACGTCCGCGCCCGCAGAGGCACCGCATCACCCCGCACCCCGCACGCCCGCACCCGCAGGGACATCGCACCGCATCCGGATCCGACAGGAGTGACGCCCATGTCCGTTCGACGATCCCGACGCCGGTACTCCGGCCGGGCCCGCAGGGGACTGCGTGCGAGTGCGCTCGCCGTGGCGGCCATGGCGGCCCTGACCGCTTCGCAGGGGCCGGCTCTCGTCCGGGACGGCACGAAGGCCCGGGCCGAACCGGCGGGCGACGGCGGGCGGCCGGCGCCCGCGGGCGACCCGTACGCGGTGCTCGCCCCGCCGGGTGACGGCTCGTACCACACCGAGCTCCCGCCCCTTCGCACCGCGACGCCCGCGCCCGCCTCACCCGTGCTGCATCGGCAGGTCCGCGCCGAGTCGGGCATCCCGGCCACCGTGCTGCGCGCCTACCGCGCCGCCGAGTCCTCGGTCGCCAGGACGGATCCGGGCTGCCGACTGCCCTGGGAGCTGCCGGCCGCCATCGGCAAGGTCGAGTCCGGGCAGGCGCGCGGCGGCGCGGTCGACGGGAACGGCACGACGCTCGGCCGTATCATCGGACCGCCCCTCGACGGACGGGGTTTCGCGTTGATCCGGGACACGGACGGGGGCGCCCACGACGGCGACACCGTCTACGACCGCGCCGTAGGCCCGATGCAGTTCCTGCCGTCCACCTGGGTCCGCTGGGGCACGGACGGCAACGGCGACGGCCGCGCCGATCCGAACAACATCTTCGACGCGGCGCTGGCGGCCGGCCACTACCTGTGCGCCGGCGAGCGGGACCTGCGCCGCCCGGCGGACCTGGACCGGGCGGTCCTGAGCTACAACCACTCCCGCTCCTACCTGCGTCTCGTCCGGTACTGGCTGGCGTTCTACAGCCGTGGGGTGCACGCCGTACCCGACGGCGAGGGCGTCGTCCCGCGCAGCCCCGGCGCGGGCGGCGACACCCCGGCGACCGAACCGGTCGACGGCGGCAGCGGCAGCGGGGGAAGCGGTGGAGGCGTCGTCATCGGACCGCAGCCGAGCCCCACCGGCGGCACGGGACCGTCCCCGCGTCCTTCCCCGTCCGTCCCGGGCAGCCCGGAACCCCCGTCGCCGTCCCCCGGGCCCAGCACGTCCCCGACCCCCACGCCGTCGGCCCCCCCGACGAGCCAGGAGCCCACGGAACCGCCCGCCGAGTCCCCGACCGGGAGCGCCGAGCCCTCACCGGACCCGACCACCTCGCCCCCCTGTTCCCCGGAGCCGACCGCCCCCGGCCCCGAGCCCACGGCCTCGCCGTCCGACGCCCCCTGCCCGACCCCGACGGAGACGTCGGCGGAGCGGTAAGGGAAGCCGACGCCGGCGCCCGGCCGGGGTGTCTCAGCCCGCCGCCTGTCCCATCCCCGCCGCGTCGGGCCAGCTCTGCGCCCCCGGCCAGCCCGTCGCCGGGGCCATGGACAGCCCGTCGGTGCCGCGCACCTGGGCGGCCGTCAGCCCGCCGCGCGCCGGGACGCCGGGCGGGGTGGGCCCGGTGGCCGGCGGTACCTGCATCGGCGCGGGCGCGGGTGCAGGCGCCGCGAACGCGGCCGCGGGGGCGAGGGGCGGCGCGGCGGGGGCGGGCTGCGGGGCCGGCTCCGGGTACGCCGCCGGCTGCGGGAGCTGCTGCGGCTGGGGCACGGAAACCGGCTGCGGCGCGGGCTGCGGTACGGGAACCGGCTGAGGGACGGGCTGGGGGGCGGGCTGCGGCCGGGGCGCCTCCTGCGGCACGGGCTGTGGCTCCGGCTGCGGCAGTCCCGCCGCGGCCGGCACCGGCATCCCGCCGCCCGGGCCCACCGCAGGGGCGGACGCGGCGGCGGGGAGCGGCATGCCGGCGCCGGCGGCCTGTGCGAGGCCACGCGTCCCGGCCCCGTTGGTCTGGGTCACCAGGCGGTCCACCGCCGCCGTGCCCGAGCTGTAGGCGGTCCCTGTGGCCTGCTCGGGCACGGCGGCTCCCCTCCTGGACGTCCCGTAGAGCACCTGTTCCAGGCCGGTCACCAGGCGACGGACGTCGACCTGGGGGCGCACCACGAGACGCAGGAAGCGGCTGGACGAGCCGATCTTGTTGCCGCACTCACGCACCAGGATCCGGTGCTCGGTGAGCAGCCGGTCCCGCACCACGGTCCCCTCGGCGCCGACGGGCAGGCGCACGAAGAGGAAGTTGCCCTGCGAGGGGTAGACCGTGAGGCCGGGCAGCGAGGAGAGCTGTCCGGACATGTCCATCCGGTCGCGGCGCACCTGGTGCAGGCTCTGCGCGTACTCGGCCCCGTGCTCCTTCAGCATGAACACCACGTGTTCCGCGAAGGAGTTGAGGTTCCACTTGGGCAGCATGGAGCGCACCCGCCCGGCCAGCGCCGGGTTGGCGACCAGGTAGCCGAAGCGGATGCCGTGCAGGCCGAAGTTCTTGCCGAGGCTGCGCAGCACGATGACGTTGGGGCGCAGCATCGCCTCCTGCACCACGCTCGGCTCGTTCTCGGCGTCGGCGAACTCCAGGAACGACTCGTCGATCACCACGAGGTCCAGGTCGGCCATGGCGTCCATGAACTGGACGACCGCGTGCTTGTGCAGGAAGCCGCCGTCGGGGTTGTTCGGGTTGCAGATGACGGCGACCCTGGTGCCGCGGGCGCGGATGAACTCGGCGTACTGCGCGAGGTCCAGGGCGAAGCCGCTGGACTCCTGGAGCGGGAACATGTCGACCCGCTTGCCGGTCTCCATCGGCTGGTCGGTCCAGCGGCCGAACGTCGGCACGGGCACGGCGAGCGACTCGCGCACCAGCAGATGGTCGATCCAGGTGATCAGCTCCGTCGAGCCGTTGCCCATGGCCACGCACTGCGGCGGCAGTTGGAGGAGCCCGCACAGCTCGGCGGTGATGGTGTCCGCGCTGCTCGGGTAGTACGTGATGATGTCGCGCAGCCGGGCCGCCATCTCCTCGAACATGGCGGGGGTGGGGAAGTACGGGTTGCAGGGAATGCAGAAGTCCACCGGGCCGGCCCCGTCGCTCTCCCTCGTCAGCGCCGCCATCGACGGGCTGTGCGCCGCGGTGCTGCGGAACAGCGAGGTGACGTTGTCGGGCAAGGGAACCTCCGTGTGCGGCGGGCCCGCCGGGGACGTGACGGGCCCGTCATGCCTGGGCGGCCCGCGCGGGGGAGCACGGGCCACCCAGGAGTACGGAGCCGAGCGGGGCGCCGTTCAGCACGTGTGAGGAAAATGTGAGGACGCCTTGTGAGCGTGCTCACACCGAAACCGCTCACACCGTGGGGCTCGCACGGCAGCGCTCGCACCGCAGCGTTCCCACCGGCGCGCGGCTCACGTCCCGAAGGTGTGCACGGTCGTCGTCCGGTACGTCTCGCCCGGCCGCAGCACGGTCGAGGGGAACGCGGGCCGGTTGGGGGAGTCCGGGAAGTGCTGGGTCTCCAGGCACAGCCCGTCCCCCTGCCGGTACACCCGGCCGCCGCTGCCGACGAGGGTGCCGTCGAGGAAGTTGCCGGAGTAGAACTGCAGGCCCGGCTCGTTCGTGGCGATGCGCAGGGTGCGCCCCGAGCCCGGGTCACGCAGGGTCGCCGCGTGCTCCGGGCGGGCGGTGATGCCCTTGTCCAGCACCCAGTTGTGGTCGAATCCCTGCCCGTACAGCAGTTGCTGGTGGGCGGTGCGGATGTCCCGGCCGACCGGCTTGGCGCGGCGGAAGTCGAACGGGGTGCCCGCGGCCTTCGCCAGCTCACCGGTGGGTATCAGACCCGCGTCGACGGGCGTGTAGCGGGAGGCGGCGATCGACAGCTCGTGGTCCATGATGCTGCCGCTGCCCTCGCCGGCCAGGTTCCAGTAGACGTGGCTGGTGAGGTTGACGACCGTGGGCCGGTCGGTGACGGCCTCGTAGTCGACGCGCCAGTCGCCGTGCCGGGTGAGGGTGCACGTCACCTTGGTGCGCAGGGTGCCCGGGTAGCCCATCTCCCCGTCGGCGGACGTGTAGTACAGGTGCAGGCCCACGTCGGAGCCGCGGGTGAACGGCTCGACGTCCCAGACCCGCTTGTCGAAACCCCGCTCGCCGCCGTGCAGGCTGTTGTCGCCGTCGTTGACGGAGAGCTGGTACCGGGCGCCGTCGAGGGTGAAGGTCCCCCCGCCGATGCGGTTGCCGTACCGGCCGATCAGCGCCCCGAAGTACGGGCTGGAGTCGACGTACTCCTCCAGGGTGCGCAGGCCGAGGGAGATGTTGGCGTACCGGCCACGCCGGTCGGGGACCTCCAGCGAGTGGACGATGCCGCCGTAGGAGAGGACCCCCATCCGGGTGCCGCCGTTCTCCAGTGTCCAGCGGTCCACCCGGGTGCCGTCGGCGAGCCTGCCGAACGGCTTCCGGACCGGCCTGCCCCGGCCCTTGGACGAGGCGTGCGCCGTCCCGCCCCAGGCCGTGGTGGCCACTCCCGCCGCGGCGGCTCCCGCGATGACCGTGCGTCTGTTCAGTTCCATCAGTGCGGCTCCCTGAAGGGAAGGGGCCCCGCCGCGCGGCGGGGCCCGGGCTGACTTACGAACCGACCTTGCGCTTGTTCCACACGTCGAAGCCGACGGCGGCCAGCAGCACCATGCCCTTGATGACCTGCTGCCAGTCGGTGCCGACGCCGACGAGGTTCATGCCGTTGTTCAGCACGCCCAGGACCAGACCGCCGATGATGGCGCCGAGCACGGTGCCCACACCGCCGGCCATCGACGCGCCGCCGATGAACGCGGCGGCGATCGCCTCCAGCTCGAAGTTGAGACCGGCCTTGGGAGAGGCCGCGTTGAAGCGGGCGGCGAACACCAGACCCGCCAGGGCCGCGAGCATGCCCATGTTCAGGAAGACCAGGAAGGTGACCTTCTTGTCCCGCACACCCGACAGCTTGGCCGCGGGCAGGTTGCCGCCGATGGCGTAGATGTGCCGGCCGATGACGGCGTTGCGCATCATGTAGCCGAACCCGACGAGCAGTGCGCCGAGGATCAGCAGCACGATCGGGGCGCCCTTGTAGCTGGCCAGCAGCAGCGTCACCACGAGGACGGCCGAGGCCAGCGCGACGAGCTTCAGCAGGAACAGCTTGGCGGGCAGGACGTCGAGGTCGAACTCCTTCTGCCGCCTGCGGTCGCGCACCTCCTGGAGGACGACGAGGGCGATCAGCGCGAGACCGAGGAGCAGGGTCAGGTTGTGATAGTTGGTCTCCGGGCCGACCTCGGGCATGAAGCCGTTGGCGATCTTCTGCAGGCCCCGGGGGAACGGGCCGAGGGTCTGGCCCTCCAGGAAGATCTCGGTGAGACCGCGGAAGGTCAGCATGCCCGCGAGGGTGACGATGAACGACGGTATGCCGCCGTAGGCGATGAACCACCCTTGTACGGCCCCCGCGATGGCGCCCACCGCCAGGCACAGCACCACCGCGACCGGCCAGGGCAGGTCGTTCCTGACCATGAACACCGCGGCCATGGAGCCGACGAACGCCGTCAGTGAGCCGACCGACAGGTCGATGTGCCCGGAGATGATGACCAGCATCATGCCGATCGCGAGGATCAGGATGTAGCTGTTCTGCAGCACCAGGTTGGAGACGTTGCGCGGCAGCAGCAGGTCGCCGTCGGTCCACACCGCGAACAGCGCCACGATCAGACCGAGCGCCATCAGCATGCCGTACTGCCGCATGTTGCGGCGCATGCCGTCCAGCATCAGCTGGAGCAGGCCGTCACCGCCGCCCGCACCGTTCTTGCCCGGGGGCGCGGATGCCGGGGTCTTGTCGGTGACTGTGCTCATCGGGATACCTCTTTGTCCTTCGTCATCTGACGCATCAGCGATTCCTGGGAGGCCTCGGCCCGCGAGAACTCACCGGTCAGCCGTCCTGCGGCCATCGTGTAGATGCGGTCGCACATGCCGAGCAGCTCGGGCAGTTCGGAGGAGATGAAGACGACTGCCTTGCCCTCGGCAGCCAGTCGGTCGATCACCGTGTAGATCTCGTACTTGGCGCCGACGTCGATGCCGCGGGTCGGCTCGTCGAGGATCAGCACATCAGGGCCGGCGAAGATCCACTTGCTGAGCACGACCTTCTGCTGGTTGCCGCCGGACAGCTTGCCCACCGGCTCGAAGACCGTCGGCGCCTTGATGTTCATGGAGGTGCGGAAACCCTCGGCGACCTGACGCTCCTGGTGCTCGTCCACGACACCGCGCTTGGCGACCTTGCCGAGGGCGCTGAGCGAGATGTTGCGGTTGATGGTGTCGATGAGGTTCAGGCCGTAGTGCTTGCGGTCCTCGGTGACGTAGGCGATGCCGTGTCCCACCGCCTCGGGGACGGTTCTGGTACGGATCTCCTTGCCGTCCTTGAGGACCGTGCCGCCCGCGTGGCGGCCGTAGGTGCGGCCGAAGACGCTCATCGCCAGCTCGGTGCGGCCGGCGCCCATCAGACCGGCGATCCCGACGATCTCGCCGCGCCGGACGGTCAGCGACACGTCGTCGACGACCTTGCGCTGCTGGTCGATCGGGTGGTGCACGGTCCAGTTGCGGATCTCCAGGGCGGGCGCGGCGCCCTCCTCCGGGTGATGCGGGGTGCGCTCCGGGAAGCGGTGCTCCAGGTCGCGGCCGACCATCCCGCTGATGATCCGGTCCTCGCTGGTCTCCGGGGCCTTCACGTCGAGCGTCTCGATGGTCCGGCCGTCCCGCAGGATCGTCACCGAGTCGGCGACCCTGCGGATCTCGTTCAGCTTGTGGGAGATGATGATCGCGGTGATGCCCTCTTCCTTCAACTGCAGGATGAGGTCGAGGAGTTTGCCGCTGTCCTCGTCGTTGAGCGCCGCGGTCGGCTCGTCGAGGATGAGCAGCTTCACCTTCTTCGACAGCGCCTTGGCGATCTCCACCAGCTGCTGCTTGCCCACGCCGATGTCGGCGACGCGGGTCTCCGGGTGTTCGTCGAGCCCGACCCGGCGCAGCAGTTCGGTGGCGTGCCTGAGGGTCTCGTTCCAGTTGATGAAGCCGCGGGTGGCGTGTTCGTTGCCGAGGAAGATGTTCTCCGCGATGGAGAGATAGGGCACCAGGGCCAGTTCCTGGTGGATGATCACGATGCCGTGCTGTTCGCTGGCCCGGATGTCCTTGAAACGGCAGACCTCCTCCTCGAAGAGGATCTCCCCCTCGTAGGTGCCGTGCGGGTGGACGCCGGAGAGGACCTTCATCAGGGTCGACTTGCCGGCGCCGTTCTCGCCGCAGATGGCGTGGACCTCGCCCCGCTGGACGGTCAGGCTGACGTCCGACAGCGCCTTGACGCCGGGAAAGGTCTTGACGATCGAGCGCATTTCCAGGACGGGTCCCGCCATGGTCGTGCCTTCCAATCAGTGGGTTACGGCGGTCAGTTGAGGTCGCTTTCCTTGATGTAGCCGGAGTCGACGAGCTCCTTCTTGTAGTTGTCCTTGTCCACCGCCACCGGCTCCAGCAGGTAGGCGGGGACGACCTTGGCGCCGTTGTCGTAGCTCTCGGTGTCGTTGGTCTCGGGCTTCTTGTCGTTGAGCAGGGCGTCGACCATGTTGGAGGCGACCTTGGCGAGTTCGCGGAGGTCCTTGAAGACGGTCATCGACTGCTGGCCGGAGATGATCGACTTCACCGAGGCGACCTCGGCGTCCTGGCCGGTGACGACCGGCAGGGGCTTGTCCTTGCCGCCGTAGCCGTCCGACTTCAGGGCGGACAGGATGCCGATGGAGATGCCGTCGTACGGAGAGAGCACCGCGTCGACCCGGTCGCTGCGGTAGGCCGAGGTGAGGATGTCGTCCATGCGCTTCTGCGCGGTGCCGCCGTCCCAGCGCAGGGTGGTGACCTGATTGAGTTCCGCCTGGCCGGACTTGACGACGAGCTGCTTCTTGTCGATGTAGGGCTGCAGGACGCTCATGGCCCCGTTGAAGAAGTAACGGGTGTTGTTGTCGTCGTTGGAGCCGGCGAACAGTTCGATGTTGAAGGGGCCCTTCTTGCTGCCGTCCTTCAGGCCGAGCTGTTCGACGATGTAGGTGCCCTGGAGCTGGCCGACCTTCTCGTTGTCGAACGAGGCGTAGTAGTCGACGTTCTCCGTGCCGAGGATGAGGCGGTCGTAGGAGACCACCGGGATGTCGGCGTCCTTCGCCTGCTGCATCACGTTGTTCAGCGACTTGTTGTCGATGGCCGCCACGATCAGGGCGTCCACGCCCTGCGTGATCATGTTCTCGATCTGCGAGACCTGCTGGTCGGGGTCGTCCTCGCCGAAGACCAGCTTGGTCTTGTAGCCCTTGGACTCGAGTTCCTTCACGACGTTGTCGCCGTCGGCGATCCAGCGCTCGGAGGACTTGGTCGGCATGGCGATGCCGATGGTGGCTCCCTCGGTGCCTCCCTTGTCCTCCTCGCTGCCGCCCTCGCTGCTCTGGCCGCAGGCGGTCAGGGAGAGGGCGAGGGTGACGGCGGTGGCCGTGGCGGCGAATGCGGCTCTGCGGTTACGCATGATGATCTTCCTTGATCGTCGGGCGGGTCGAGCTGGGCGGTGACTCGGTGCGAGTCGGTGGCGCGGTGTGCGAGGCGGTGCCGTGATGTGCGGCCGAGGGGGCGTCACCCCCGGAAGCCGGGCAACGGGTGTGTGGGATTGTGCGCGGCTGTGTCCACTTGTGTGAAGCTGAGTTTCCGGAACGTTATGACGGGATGTCGAATCTGCGCAGGTCGCCCGGCAGACGCGAACCGAGCGGCGCCATGCCGCCGTCGGCGCCGTGCCGCGCCAGCAGGTCCAGCGCCAGCCGGCCGCGCCGCACCCGCTCCTTCGCCGTGGACAGCGCGACCTCCCGCAGGTGGTGGCCGTACGGGTAGATGCCGGGCGCCTTGGCCAGCCCGAATTTCAGGTACACCGGGGCGCCGCGCCGGATCAGCTCCGCGACCTCGTACATCCGCACATAACCGCCCAGGTCGTCGGGCGCCTCGATGTACATGTCCATCGGGGCCGCCGAGACCCGCCGGATCTCCGTGAGATGGGCGAGCGTCAAATCACTGGGCACGTTGACGGAGTCCGCGCCGAGGTGCTCGTGCACCGCGAACGACGCCGGGTTGACCGGCCCGACGAGCGCCGACACCTTCAGCGTGGTGTCCGCCGGGAGGATGCCCGCCGTCCGCGCCCGGTGCAGCGTCCACAGCACGCCCTCGTCGGCCACCAGCAGGCACTTCACGCCCAGTTCGGTGGCGCGCACCGCGTCCTCGACGCAGCCGGCCACCGCGTCGTGGCCACGGGCGCGCAGCCCGGCGCCGTGCGAGTCGGTGCGGGTTGAGCCACCGATGTCCCAGGTGCCGCGCGGGCCGGTGAACAGGCACAGCTCGATGTCCCGTTCGGCGGTCGCCTCGACCATCTCGGTGATCTCGGCGTCGGTCAGCATCCACACGCCGCTGCCCTGGCTGATCCGGTGCACCGGCACGTCGAGGCGGGAGGCCTCCTTCAGCACCACCGCCAGCGCCTCGGGCCCCTCGCACGAGGGGACCTCGGTGCGCCAGCGACCGCCGCCGGGGAAGGAGTGCGGCGAGGCGTCGGCGGGGTCGAGGGCGGGCGCGCCCAGGCCGAGCGCGGTGAGCGCCTGCTCACCGGGCCTTCGGGGCGCCGTGGCGGAAGCGTCGGTCACAGGGTGTCCTTCGGTGTTCGATATGTCGGACGAGGTTCGCGGTCCGCGGCACGGGCCGGCCGGGTCCGGGGTGGGACGTCGGAACGGGTGTTCGGGGCGGGGCGCGGTACAGGCGGGTGACGCGCCGGTACGAGGACCGTCGGCCGTCCTCGTACCGGCGCGGGCTCAGGGACGCAGCAGGACCTTGCCCACCTTCGGATCGCCGGACCCCACCAGCTCGATGGCGTCCGGGAACTCGGCGAGCGGCAGTTCGTGGGTGACCAGCGGCAGCGGGTCGAGCAGCCCGGCGCCGAACATCCGCACCGTGTGCGCCCAGGCGTCCGGCGGCGCGCCGAACACGGTGTGCACCTCCAGCTGCCGCACCACCAGGTCGGTCGGGTCCAGCCCGTCCGCGCCCGGCGCCGGGATGCCGGTGAGCACCAGCCGGCCGCCGCGCCGGAGCAGTCCGGCCGCGGTACGGGCCGCGTCGGCGGACCCGGCCGTCTCGATCACCACGTCCACGTCGTCCGGCAGCGGCCGGCCCTTGGTGCGGAAGTCGGTGGCCCCGAACCGCCGGGACAGCGCCTCCCGGTCGTCCCGGGTGCCCACCACCAGCAGCTCGGCGGGCGAGGCGGCCCTGAGGAACTGCACCGCGAACATCCCCAGCGTGCCGGTGCCGACCACCGCGACCCGCTCGCCCGGCACCGCGCGTGCCTTCAGCGCGGCGGCGGCGATGCACGCGGCCGGCTCCAGCAGCGCCGCCGCGGTCAGGTCGGCGTCGTCCGGCAGGGGGTGCAGCAGCCGGGCGGGCAGGGTCAGCGTGGGGGCCATGGCGCCGGGCTCCGTGAACCCGGTCTCCTCGTAGCCCGCCGTGCACAGCGTGGTCTCGCCCGCGTGACAGCGGTCGCACACCTGGCAGTTGCGGAAACCCTCGCCGACCACCTTGCGCCCGACCAGGCCCGCGGGCACCCCGGCACCGACGGCGGCGACGGTACCGGACCACTCGTGGCCCGGGGTGAGCGGGTAACGGACGTACCCCTCGGGCCTGTTGCCCTGGTAGACCTCGCGGTCGCTGCCGCAGATGCCGACCGCGTGGACGCGCACCAGCGCCTCTCCGGGGCCGGGCTCGCGGGGCTCGTGCGGGACCAGGCGGTGGGCGCCGGGCGCCTCGACGACGACGGCGGTGCTCACCGTCCCGTGCCCTTCGGCTTGCGCTGCTCCCAGCCCTCGGCCCACAGGTCGAACCGGGCCTGCTGCTGCGGGAACTCGGCGGCCGCGTCCACGTCCAGCTCGACGCCGAGGCCGGGCGCGTCGGAGAGGTGGAAGCAGCCGTCCTCCGGGTCGACCACGGGCGCGCCCTTGACCACCTTCTTGATCTCCGCGTCCGCGAAGTCGTTGAAGTGCTCAAGGATCTTGAAGTTCGGGGTGGTGAAGCCGACCTGGAGGGACGCGGCGGTGAGCACCGGGCCGCCGACGTTGTGCGGGGCGACCAGCGTGTAGTGGGTCTCGGCGGTCGCCGCGAGCTTGCGGGTCTCCCAGATGCCGCCGATGTGGCCGACGTCGGGCTGGATGATGTCGGCCGCCTGGCTCTCGAACAGCTCGCGGAACTCGATGCGGTCGTGGATGCGTTCGCCGGTCGCGACCGGCATGTCCACCTTCGCGGCGACCTTCTCCAGCGCCTTGAGGTTCTCCGGCGGCACCGGCTCCTCCAGCCACGCCGGCCGGAAGGGCGCCAGCTCGTGCGCGAGACGGACGGCGGTGGAGGGGGAGAAGCGGCCGTGCATCTCCAGCATCAGCTCGGCCTCGGGGCCGATCGCGTCCCGCACCGCCTCGATCAGGGAGACGGCGTACAGGGTGTCCTGGTGGTCGAGTTCGAAGTGGCCCGTGCCGAAGGGGTCGATCTTCAGCGCCCGGTATCCGCGCTCCATGACCGCGCGCGCCGCCTTGTGGTACGCCTCCGGGGTGCGCTCGGTGGTGTACCAGCCGTTGGCGTACGCCTTCACCTTGTCGGTGACCTTGCCGCCCAGCAGCTGCCAGACGGGGACGCCGAGCGCCTTGCCCTTGATGTCCCAGCAGGCCATCTCGACGACCGCGATGCCGGACATCACGATCTCCCCCGCGCGGCCGTAGTCGCCGTACTTCATGCGGCGGACCAGGTCCTCGACGGCGAACGGGTCGGAGCCGAGAATGTGGTTGGCCTCGGCCTCCTTCAGATAGCCCAGGAGGGCGTCGGTGTGGCCGAGCATCCTGGTCTCGCCGACCCCGGTGATCCCCTCGTCGGTGTGCACCTGGACGTACGTCAGGTTGCGCCACGGCGTCCCGACCACGTGTGTGCTGATTCCGGTGATGCGCACGGCGGTTGACCCCTCGCTGCGGTGATGGACTGGCATGTGATGCGGCGGATCGACGTGTTCGATATATCGTCACACGTTCGAAATGCTGGCGAGACAGTAAGGACGGTGCGGCGGGGGTGTCAATGGGTCGCGCACATAAGGGTTTCTCCGGTTTCGAAACCATTGCGTAAGGGTCCGCACCAAACCTTCACAGCAAGGCCTAGGAACCGGACCGGACCGGAACCTAACCTTCCCGCGTCATGGACTTTTGCCACCCGTGCCGACGGCACCTCAACGGCGCCCTGGCATGCCCAGGTTGCGGCACGCCCGTCGAGACGCTGCGCGCCCAGCAGGCCGCCGCACCCGGGGGAAACCCGCCCCTGAGGGGAGACGCGGGCGACGGGTACGACGACGGCGGAGCCGGCGGCGACGACGGCCGGGACGACGAGGTCCCCGATCGGCGCGAGGAGCAGGCCGCGGACGCACCGCCCCGCGGCCGGCGCGCGGACCGGCGCCGGGGCGGGCGGCCGGAGAGCGAGGACGAGGGCGCCGGGCAGAGCCGCCGGGACCGCAAGGCGGCCGCCCACCGCCGCCGTCGCAACCGCACCCTGCTGGTCGTCGCCGGTTTCGTCCTCGCGGCCGGCGGACTGAGCCTCGCGGAACTGGGCCTGGACGCGCCCGGCTCCGACCCGCGTCCCGCCGTGGCGGGGGACGAGTCGGTCGACGGCGGGGCGGAGGAGTTCGAGCCCGGCGCGTCGGCGAGCGGAAGCGCCCCGCGCCCGGGGGAGCCGGGGGCGTCCCCCAGCCCCGGCGCCTCGGGTTCCGCCTCGGCCTCCGCGTCCTCCTCCGAGGACGCGGAGGCCGAGGCGGCGGACGCGGAGTCGGCGGAGGCGACGGCCTCCTCGGCCCCCGCCGAGACCCCCACGGCCGGCGACCCGACCCCGGAGCAGTCCCCGGAAGACCCCCCGGACACGGACACCCCCGACCCGGACCCCACGACGGACGAGCCCGAGCCGGAACCCGAACCGACGAAGACGTGCAAGAAGTTCCTGTGGTGGTGCACCTAGGTCTTGGGCTACGCCCGCTTGTCGGCGCGGCGGCCGGTCAGGTATGCGCCGCCTGCGGACCGTCGTGGGCCGTTCGCGCAGTTCCCCGCGCCCCTGAGGGCGCTGCAGTGAACGCGCCCCGGCAGGGGCGCAGGGAACGGCGTGAGGAACCCCGACGCACCCGCACCGGACAACGAACCGGCACCGGCCCCCAGGGGCGCGGGGAACTGCGCGACCAGCCGCGGTCCACCCGCAGGTGTCCTACACCCGCCCCAGGCCGATCTCCGTACCCCGGTAACCGATCGGTCCCTCGTTGTGGCGCTGGTAGTAGCCGGTGAACCCCCGCACGGGCTCACCCACCGCCTCCTCCTCGAGCGCGTGCAGCACCGCCACACCCGAGTTGCCCCGCTGGTCCCGCCAGGTCGCCCGCTCCAGGGCGGTCCCGCCGGCGTCCACCAGGAGCCGCAGCTCGCCGGAGGCGTGCCAGCGTCCGCCCCACCCCTCCTCGGTGCGGAAGCGGCGCAGGGCGCTCGGCGGCACCTCGTCGGCGTCCTCCAGGGAGGACCATCGGCCGGTCAGGCGTCCCCGGTACTCGTGGACCGTGCCGTCCGCGTGACGGCGGCAGCCGTGGAAGTCGGACATGTTCGACTGGAAGCTGACGGCGGTCTCCGCGCCGTCGGTGTCCCGCCACCCGAGCTGCGCGGGCAGCGACTGCTCGCCCCGGTCGACGTGGAACACCAGCCGCGGCGCCGGCCGCCAGGCCGCGGAGGGGTCGTGCGCGGGCCGCGACTCCGTGCGGTAGGCGAAGACCGTGTCGCGGGCGGCCGCCGCCGTCCGGGCGCGCTCCGAGCGGCCGCGCTCCCACACGGGGTCCAGGGTGACCCGGTAGAGCCAGAGCATGGTGCGCGCCCTGGCCGAGGACCGTATCTCCAGGGTGTTGGCGCCCGGCTTCAGCAGGTGGCCGGGAACGGCGAAGACGTTGTCCTGCGGCAGATCACCGCCCCCGGGCACGGTGAGTCCCTCCACCACCGGCTCGCCCTGCACGAGCACGTCCATCGGGGCGTACCCCGGCGAACTGCCGGACTTGGACACGAGCGCGGTGACCGTGAGGGTCACCTGTTCCACGGCCGCCGGGTCGGCCACCTCGAACCCGACCGTCACGCCGCCGCCGGCGGTCACCGCCAGGTGCGACCCGGCGAACGCGGCCCCGTCCGAGGTGACGTCGGCGTTGGCCAGTCGGGCCGGGGTGACGGAGAAGTCCGCGTAGGTCGGTGCGATCCCCATGGTCTCAGCAGCTCCTGATGTCCGGTCGGCACGGCAGCCGTCCCCGCGACGGCCGTGACCGGCAACGCTAGTACGGGGCACCGACAGCGCCGCCGGGGAGCGCGAAGGCCCTCACCCGTTCAAGCACCCGACACGCGTGTCACCGACGTCCCCGGACAACACACCTAGCCGCCCTCGATCCCCAGCATCCGCCGCAGCGCGTCCCGCAGCGCGACCCGCTCCGGGTCGGACAGCCCTGCCAGCGGCGCGCGGGCGAACCGCAGGGACTCCTGGAGGCCGCGTGCCACCCGCCGCCCCTCGTCCGTCGCCGCCGCCAGCTTCACGCGCCGGTCCGCGGGGTCCGGGCGGCGCTCCACCAGGCCGCGGGCCTCCAGCCGGTCCACGATGCCCGTGACGTTCGACGGCTCGCACTTCAGCCGCTGCGCGAGCCTGCGCATCGGCAGCGGCTCCAGGCTGAGCAGACTCAGCAGCCGCGCCTGCGCGCCGGTCAGCGCGTGCTCGGCGGCGGCCTCCTCGTACTCCTCGTGGTAGCGCGCCACGACCGCGCCGATCAGTTCGACGACCTCCAGGGTGAGACCGTCGGGACGGCTGGGCATGGTGCGGGGTGTGGCCATGCCCACCAGGGTACCCATGTGCTTGACATCATGAAATGTTCAGCCGCATGGTTGTTTCAGGTACTGAAGTATTCGAGGAAAGGTCCTCTTCATGTCCGACACCCCCACGCCCCCCGCCACCGCACGCGAATGGCAGCTGGCGAGCCGGCCGGTCGGCTGGCCCAAGCCGGAGGACTTCGCGTTCGTCGAGGCGGAGGTCCGCACCCCGGGCGAGGGTCAGGTGCTGGTGCGCAACGAGTACCTCTCCGTCGACCCGTACATGCGCGGCCGCATGAGCGCCGCCAAGTCCTACGTCGCCCCCTACGAGCTGGGCAAGGCCATGCAGGGCGGCGCCGTCGGCCAGGTCGTCGCGTCGAACGCCGAGGGCATCTCCGCCGGCGACCACGTCCTGCACTTCCTCGGCTGGCGTGAGTACGCCGTCGTGGACGCGAAGGCCGCCGTCAAGGTGGACCCCGAGGCCGCCCCCCTGTCCGCGTACCTGGGCGTGCTCGGCATGACGGGTCTCACCGCCTACGCGGGCCTGCTGCGCACCGCCTCCTTCAAGGAGGGCGACTCCGTCTTCGTGTCCGGCGCGGCCGGCGCCGTCGGCAGCCAGGTCGGCCAGATCGCCAAGCTCAAGGGCGCGTCCCGGGTGATCGGCTCCGCCGGCTCCGACGAGAAGGTCAAGCTCCTCACCGAGGAGTACGGCTTCGACGCCGCGTTCAACTACAAGAACGGCCCCGTGAGCGAGCAGCTGCGCGCCGCCGCCCCCGACGGCGTCGACGTGTACTTCGACAACGTGGGCGGCGACCACCTGGAGGCGGCCATCGGCTCGCTGAACCGGGACGGCCGCATCGCCGTCTGCGGCGCGATCTCCGTCTACAACAGCACCGAGCCCGCGCCCGGCCCGAAGAACCTCGCCCGCCTCATCCAGACCCGCGGCCGCATCGAGGGCTTCCTCGTCGGCGACCACTACGATCTGCAGCCGCGGTTCGTCGAGGAGGTCGGCGCCTGGATCCGCTCCGGCGAGCTGAAGTACCGCGAGACGGTCGTCGAGGGCATCGAGAACAACCTGGACGCCTTCCTCGGCGTCCTGCGCGGCGACAACACGGGCAAGATGATCGTCAAGCTCTGACGGCCGGCGGACGGGGCCGGGCCGCCCGTGACGCGTGCCCAACCCGTCTCGTTGCGCACCGCGAGGGCCGCATCCTTGGACGTGGGGTGCGGCCCTGTCCGTGCCCCCGCCAGGCGTCCCGCTACAGTCCTCCCCATGCGCGATCTAGGGGCCGGGTTCCGGTACTTGCTGAAGGGTCAGAAGTGGGTCGGCCGGCACGGCCGGCAGTACGGCTTCGGGCTGCTGCCCGGCCTGATCACCCTGGTGCTGTACGCGGGCGCCCTGGTCGCCCTCGCCCTGTGGGGCTCCGGCCTGATCGACTGGGCCACCCCGTTCGCCGACGACTGGGCCGACCCCTGGGCGGGCCTCTTCCGCGGCTTGCTCACCGCCGTGCTGTTCGCGCTCGCCCTGCTGCTGTGCGTGCTCACCTTCACCGCGATGACCCTGCTCGTCGGGCAGCCCTTCTACGAGAGCCTCTCCGAGAGGGTCGACCGGGACGTCTCACCCGACGGCACCGCGCCCGAGTCGGACCTGCCGCTGTGGCGGGAACTGTGGATCTCGGCCCGCGACAGCCTCCGCATCGTCGCGCGGGCGGCCGTGTGGGCGGTGCTGCTGTTCGCGCTCGGCTTCGTCCCGGTCGCCGGGCAGACCGTCGTCCCGGTGATCGGCTTGTTCGTCACCGGCTTCTTCCTCACCGAGGAGCTGACCGCCGTCGCCCTCCAGCGGCGCGGCGTCGAGGTCCGCGAGCGGCTGGCGCTGCTCCGCTCCCGCAAGACCCTCGTCTGGGGCTTCGGCACGCCCCTCGCGCTGGCGTTCCTCGTGCCGTTCGTCGCGGTGTTCCTGATGCCCGGCGCGGTCGCCGGCGCCACCCTCATGGCCCGCGACCTGACGGGCGAGGACACGGAGGACGGCGACGGCGCCGCCAAGCGGCAGGAGGACGTCAACGCCCCTTAGGGGCGCGGGGAACCGCGCGAAGGGGGCCCGGGGCCCAGCCCCCGGAAAACCGCGGCCGGCGGGCCCCGAGGCGATCGGGACCACACCGGCCGCACGGCCCAGGCGTCAGCCCTTCGCCCCCACCGCCACGGACACGATCGCCCGTACCTGGGCGACGATGTCCAGCCGGTTCCGCACGAACCGCGGGTCGGTGACCTCCGTGGTGTTGCCCGCCCCGAACTCCAGCACAGGCGTGTGCACATGCCCGCCCGGCAGCGTGTCGTGCAGCCCCAGCCGGTCACGCAGCAGCGTCGCCCGGTAGGCGATCTCGTTGGACAGGTAGTCGCCGCCGCCCCCGGCACGGGCCGTGGAGCCGGGCGTCGGCCCGTCCGGCCGCTGCACCGGCTCCGTCCCGCCTGCCGGGATCTCCGTCACGGCGGTGTTGTCGTACACCGGGAACCGCCCCGTCTGCGCCGCCACGATCGCCGCGTACGGCAGCGTCGTCGACGTCCACTGCGGCTGCGAGGCCGGGTCGGACACCGGGACGGTCTCGGGCCGCCCGGTGTTCTCGTTGTCCCCGAAGCCGCCCCGCCAGGCGCCGTTGGTGCGCTCGACGTCGATACGGCCCACCCGGCCCTGGCTCACCGTGGTGAAGAGGTCGACCTCCGGCAGGTGCGGCCGCAGCGCCCGCTCCACCGTGCCGTCGGTGAAGTCCCGCCAGCGCACCGGGAACACGGCCGTCTCGACGCGCGCCGGGCCGCTCGCCGTCTCGATCACCGTGCCGTCCAGGGCCAGCGCGACCGCCCCCGACGGGTTGGAGATACGGATGTCCCGGTCCAGCGTGAACGGGTCGAAGCCGGTCACGAGCACCCGCTTCAGGCCCTTGCCGCGCGGGTACCTGATCGCGGTCTGGCCGCGCGAGGTCTGTTCCAGCGTGTCGATCAGCCGCGCCCGCCGCTCCGCGTCCAGCTCGAACTGGGGCTCCCAGCCGCGCAGTTCACGCGTCATGCCGAGCCGCGCCCAGTACAGCGGCCGGTCGTCGTCCCGGCTCAGGTCGCCGCCCGCCGGGCCCCGGCCCTGCACCCGGTCCACCGCTCGCCGCCACAGCGCGGAGCCCTCCCGCTGCACGACCCGCCGCGCCTCCGCGTACGAGCGGGCCCGCTCCAAGGCGCGGGCGAAGGCCGGCGCGACCGAGTCGAAACCGGAGCGCCGGAGTATCTCCTGCGGAGCGGCCCCGTCGAGCCGCAGCTCCTCGACGGTGGGCGGCGCGGCGGAACCGGGGTCCGCCGGTCCGGCGGCGGTGGCGGTGGCGGGTGAGGACAGGGCGGTCAGCAGGGCCAGACCGAGCACACCGATGCGCACACGGGGTGAGATCACAGGAGGGGGCCTTCCGTCGTCGTGGGGTACGGGTGGATGCCGGAAGCCCGCAGTATCGCGTGACCGGGGTGGATCACACCACGGCGCGACGGACACCGTCCGACCGGCGCCGGAACACCCCGTGGCCGAATGTGAAGGGTTCGTACGGGATTCCTCCCCTGGCCCCGATCCCCGGCCGCCGGAGCGAGTCAGCGGTTAACGTCGGGGTCCTGCGGGGTACCCCATGTACAGCCCCGGCCCGGGACCCTGACCCCGGACCGGGGCTCATGTGTGTCCGGACCCGCCTGGTCCTGACCCGCCCGCTACCGCACGGAGAAGCCGTACACCGTCTCCGAGCGGAACACCTCGCCCGGCCGCAGCACCGTGCTCGGGAACTCCGGACGGTTCGGCGAGTCCGGGAAGTGCTGCGTCTCCAGCGCGATGCCCGCGCCCGGCTCGAACGGCTCCCCGATGTGGTCCGCCGTGTACACCTGCATGCCCGGCTCGGTGGTGGCCACCGTCAGCACCCGGCCCGACGCGGGGTCGTACAGCTCGGCCACCTCCTCGGGGGCCGCCGTCACCCCCTTGTCCAGCGCGAAGTTGTCGTCGTAGCCGCCGCCCGCCTTGCGCGCCTCGCGGAAGTCGTAGCGGGTGCCGGAGACGTCCGCGAGCTCGCCGGCCGGGATCAGACCGGGACCGGACGGCGTGTACCGGGACGCGGCCACCCGCAGCTCGTGCCCGCCCGCGGTGCCGGAACCGGTCAGGTTCCAGTACGCGTGGTTCGTCAGGTTCACATGCGTCGGAGCGTCCGTCACCGCCTCGTACGCGATGTGCAGCGCGCCCCGCCCGTCCAGCGTGTAGGTCACCGTGACCTCCAGCCGGCCCGGGAAGCCCTCCTCGCCGTCCTCGGCGACCAGCGACAGCCGCAGCCCGTGCGCGACTTCGGTGACGTCCCAGACGCGCTTGTCGAAGCCCCGCTCACCGCCGTGCAGCGAGTTCGGCCCGTCGTTCGGCACGAGGACGTGCTCCGTGCCGTCCAGGGTGAAGCGGGCGCCCCCGATCCGGTTGGCGTACCGGCCGATCAGCGCGCCCAGGAAGGGGGCCGGGTGCGCCAGATAGCCGTCCAGGCCGTCGAACCCCAGCACCACGTTCCCGGTCCGCCCGTCCCGGTCCGGCACCTCGACGTCCTGCACGATCCCGCCGTACGACAGGATCCGCACCCGTACGCCCGCCCGCTCCAGGGTCCAGCGGTGCACCGGCGTGCCGTCGGAAAGTGTGCCGATGAGTTCGTTCATGTGCGAAACAATAGGTCACGGGCCTGGAGCCGTGACCGTCCGGTAGGCGATCTCCGCCAGCTCGGCCTGCCCGTCGACGCTCGGGTGGAACCAGTCCCAGCGGCTCAGCTGCGCCGTGCCGAACCGGTACGCGTACACCTCGCCGCCGTCGGTGCGGCAGCGGCGGTCCTTCGCGCACACCTCCCGCAGCACCTCGTTGTAGTCCTCCACGCGCTGCTGCACCGTCGCCCGCCGCTCGGTCGCCGCCGCGTCCGTCGCGTCCGGGTCGCCCAGCATCGACGGGCAGATCCCCAGCTTCCAGATCTGCTTGCCCAGCGCGCTGGTCCGCCCCTGCGACCACAGCCGCTTCAGGTCCGGCACGCTCGCCACGTACACCTGCGTCTTCGGCAGCGCCTCGCGCAGCGTGCGCATCGCCGCCTCGAAGTCCGCGCGGAACTCCTCCACCGGCGTCATCGCGGCCACGCTCACCCGGCAGGCGTCGTTCGCCCCCACCATCACCGCCACCAGCTCCGGCTCCCGCTTCACCGCGCGCGCCATCTGCCCCGGCAGGTCCTCCATCCGGGCGCCGGTCACCGCGTGGTTCCAGCTCCGCCCGGCCGCCCCGGCCCGCCCCAGCAGCCGTACGGCCAGGCTGTCGATCTGCTCGCTGTCACCCGTCGCCCACGACACCTCAGGACAGTCCGTCAGCACCGCGCACGCGTCGAACCCCCGGGTGATGGAGTCGCCCACCGCGGCCACCGAGTCGGGGCGCGTGTCCCACAGCGGCGTCGGCCTGGGAGAGGGTGTCCCGGAAGCGGCCGCACCGGGCTTCTCCCCGCCGCCCGTGTCGCAGCCCGCCACGCCGAACGCGACGGCGGCCACCGCGGCGAGCACGGCCCGCGCACGGCGTCCCCGCCTCCGCGTCGCCTGCGTCATCCGCCGCCTCCCCGAGCGTCCCACCACGTCCGTGCCGTCCCCCCAACCCATAACAACGCACGGGAGTTCCCGCTCCCCCAGGGGGCCCGTCCGGAATGAACCCCGGCGCCCGCACAGACGTCCTGCCGGGTGAAAGGCACGACTTTCCCGCCACCGGGACGGACGGTACGTCACACTCCTTGCCCCGTCGCACGGTAGCCTCGCCCTCAACGCGGCCCGCCGGGCCGTGACCGTTCCGCCCGATCGAAGACGACCCGCTCAGCCCGGAGGTTCCGGTGACGACTCGTGGAGTTCTGTACGTGCACTCCGCGCCGCGCGCGCTGTGCCCGCACGTCGAGTGGGCCGTCGCCGGGGTGCTCGGCACGCGCGTCAGCCTGGACTGGATCCGCCAGCCGGCCGCCCCCGGCACCTGGCGCTCCGAGTTCTCCTGGCAGGGTCAGGCCGGCACCGCCTCCAAGCTCGCCTCCGCGCTGCGCGGCTGGCAGATGCTGCGCTTCGAGGTCACCTCCGAGCCGTGCCCCACCGCCGAGGGCGAGCGCTACAGCTGCACCCCCGACCTCGGCATCTTCCACGCCGTCACCGGCATCCACGGCGACATCCTCATCCCGGAGGACCGCCTGCGCGCCGCGCTGGTCCGCTCCCGCACGGAGGACACCGACCTGGAGTCGGAGATCGCCAAACTCCTCGGCAAGCCCTGGGACGACGAACTCGAGCCGTTCCGCTACGCAGGAGAAGGCGCCCCGGTCCGCTGGCTCCACCAGGTCGTGTAGGGACGCCTCGTCGGAACGCGCCCCGAAGGGGCGCGGGGAACTGCGCGCCAAGCCCCCACCGGCCCGCGGGCTCCAGGGGCGCGGGGAACTGCGCGAACGGGCGGACAACAGAAGGGGCCCACCTCCCAGAGGTGAACCCCTTCCAGAGACCGCCCCGGGGCGACTAGACCGTCCGGAACGCCAACACCACGTTGTGCCCCCCGAACCCGAACGAGTCGTTCAGCGCGGCGATCCGCCCGTCCACGGGCAACTTCCGTGCCTCACCACGCACGACGTCCGCGTTCGCCTCGGCCTCGGGATCCAGGTTCTCCACGTTGATCGTCGGCGGAGCCACCCGGTGGTACAGCGCCAGCACGGTGGCGACGGACTCGACGCCACCGGCGCCGCCCAGCAGATGACCGGTCATCGACTTCGTCGCGGACACCGCCATGTGGTCCGCGTCGTCCCCGAACACCTTCCGCAGCGCCTTCAGCTCGGCGATGTCACCAGCAGGCGTCGACGTCGCGTGCGCGTTGACGTGCACGATCTCCGCCGGGTCCAGGTCCGTGCGGTCCAGCAGGTTCTGCAGGGCGTGCGAGATGCCCCGCCCCTCCGGCTCCGGCTGCACGATGTCGTGAGAGTCGGCCGAGATGCCCTGGCCGACCGCCTCCGCGTAGACGCGGGCGCCGCGCGCGGCGGCGTGCTCGGCGGACTCCAGGACGACCACGCCCGCGCCCTCGCCCATGACGAAGCCGTCACGGGCCGCGTCGTAGGGACGCGAGGCGCCCTCGGGGTCGTCGTTGTTCTTGGACATCGCCATCATGTTGCCGAACGCGGCGATCGGCAGCGGGTGGATCGCCGCCTCCGTGCCGCCCGCGACGACCACGTCGGCGCGGCCGGTGCGGATCATCTCGATGGCGTAGCCGATGGCCTCCGCGCCCGAGGCGCACGCGGACACCGGGGTGTGCACGCCCGCACGGGCGCCCACCGCGAGACCGACGTTCGCGGACGGGCCGTTCGGCATCAGCATGGGGACGGTGTGCGGGGAGACGCGGCGGACGCCCTTCTCCTTCAGCACGTCGTACTGGTCCAGCAGGGTCGTCACGCCGCCGATGCCGGAGGCGATCACGGCGCCCAGCCGGTCGGGGTCGACGTTCGGGTCCTCGCCGGCCTTGGCCTCGAACCCCGCGTCGGCCCACGCCTCCTTCGCCGCGATGAGCGCGAACTGCGCCGAGCGGTCCAGGCGGCGGGCCTGCGGCCGGGGGATGACCTCGGTGGGCTCCACGGCCACCGGGGCCGCGATACGGACCGCCTGCTCGGCGGCCCACTCCTGCTCCAGGGGCTTCACGCCGGAACGCCCGGCGACGAGGCCCTCCCAGGTAGAGGCCGCGTCGCCACCCAGCGGTGTGGTTGCGCCGATACCGGTGACGACCACGGTGCGATTGGTCGAGCTCATCGGAATTCTTTCTCCAACGATTGACGAGGATGCGTACGGCGCCACCGCCGGGTGGCGGGGCCGGGGAGCTCCCGGCCCTTGCGGGGCTCACGCCCCGCGCGTGCTCAGGCCTGGTGCTTGAGGATGTAGTCGGTCGCGTCGCCGACGGTCTTGAGGTTCTTGACGTCGTCGTCCGGGATCTTGACGTCGAAGCGCTCTTCGGCGGCGACGACGACCTCGACCATGGACAGCGAGTCGACGTCCAGGTCGTCGGTGAAGGACTTGTCCAGCTGGACGTCCTCAACCGGGATGCCGGCGATCTCGTTCACGATCTCCGCGAGACCGGCGACGATCTCTTCCTGAGTGGCGGCCATGGTGGCGCTCCTTCGTTGTGATTCCAGAGGGTGTGGCGGTGTTTCCTCCTGTACCGGACGATGATCCGGCACGGAGTGCCTAGGGGAGGGTAACGACAGTCGCGGCGTACACGAGACCCGCCCCGAAGCCGATGACGAGCGCGGTGTCGCCGCTCTTCGCCTCGCCGGTCGCCAGGAGCCGCTCCATCGCGAGCGGGATCGAGGCGGCCGAGGTGTTGCCGGTGGTGCGGATGTCACGGGCGACCGTGACGTGCTCCGGCAGTTTCAGGGTCTTCACCATCGAGTCGATGATCCGCACGTTGGCCTGGTGCGGGATGAAGACGTCCAGGTCGTCCGCGCTGATCCCGGCCGCGTCCAGCGCCTGCTGGGCGACCTTCGCCATCTCGAACACGGCCCAGCGGAACACCGCCTGGCCTTCCTGGGTGATCGCGGGAAGCTTGAGGTCGCCCCTGCTGTCCCGGGGAAGCTCCGCGAGGTCGCCGCCGAAGCGGTCCCACGCGTAGGTCTGCTTGATCGTCTCGGACTTGTCGCCCTCGGAGCCCCACACGGTCGGGCCGATGGCCGGCTCCTGCGAGGGGCCGACGACCACGGCGCCCGCGCCGTCGCCGAACAGGAAGGCCGTCGCGCGGTCCTCCAGGTCGGTCAGGTCGCTCAGCCGCTCGACGCCGATGACCAGGACGTACTCGGCGGACCCCTCGACGATCATGCCCTTGGCGAGGGTCAGGCCGTAGCCGAAGCCCGCGCAGCCGGCGGAGATGTCGAACGCGGCGGCCTTCTCCGTGCCCAGCTTGTCGGCGATCTCGGTCGCGACGGCCGGCGTCTGCGAGAAGTGCGACACGGTCGACACGACGACGGCGCCGATCTGCGCGGCGTCGATCCCGGCGTCCGCGACGGCCTTGCCGGACGCCTCGATCGACATCGCGGCGACGGTCTCCTCGGGGGAGGCCCAGTGCCGGGTCTCGATCCCGGAGCGCGAGCGGATCCACTCGTCGGACGAGTCGATCGTCTCGAGGATCACCTCGTTGGGCACGACCCGGGTGGGACGGTAGCCGCCCACGCCGAGGATGCGCGCGTACGGGGCGCCCTTGCTGGGCTTGATCTTCGCCATGCGGGTCGGCTCCTTAAGGGCGTCAGGCGGCGTGCTCGGCGACGAGCTCGCGGGCCGCGTCGAGGTCGGCGGGGGTCTTCAGGGCCAGCGTCTTGACGCCGGGCAGGGCACGCTTGGCCAGACCGGTCAGGGTGCCGCCGGGGCACAGCTCCAGGAGCGCCGTGACACCGAGCTCCTCGAAGGTCTCCATGCACAGGTCCCAGCGGACCGGGTTGGCGACCTGGCCCACCAGGCGCTCCAGCACCTCGGCCCCGGACGCGACCGCCCTGCCGTCCTTGTTGGACACGTAGGCGACCTTCGGGTCGGCGGGCGCGAGGGCCTTGGCGGCCTCCGCCAGCGTCTCGACCGCGGGGCCCATGTGGTGGGTGTGGAAGGCGCCGGCGACCTTGAGCGGGACGACCCTGCGGACACCCTCGGGCTTGTCGGCCTCCAGCGCGGCGATCTGCTCCATGGTGCCGGCGGCGACGATCTGGCCGCCGCCGTTGATGTTCGCCGGGGTGAGGCCCAGCTTCTCCAGGTGCGGCACGGTCACCTCGGGGTCGCCGCCGAGCAGCGCCGCCATGCCGGTCTCGGTGATCGCGGCGGCGTCGGCCATGGCCAGACCCCGCTTGCGGACCAGGGAGAGGGCGGCGGCGTCGTCGAGGACGCCGGAGAGGGCGGCGGCGGTGATCTCGCCGACGCTGTGGCCGGCGACCGCGCCCGGGGCGATGTCACCCAGTGCCGATGCGGACAGCAGCCCGGCCGCGACCAGCAGCGGCTGCGCGACGGCCGTGTCGCGGATCTCGTCCGCGTCGGCCTTCGTGCCGTAGCGGGCGAGGTCGAGTCCGATGGCGTCCGACCACGCGGCGACGCGGTCGGCGGCGCCGGGGAGTTCGAGCCATTCGGTCAGGAAGCCGGGCGTCTGGGAGCCCTGGCCGGGAGCGACGAGTACGAGCACTCTCACACTCTCTCTTGCGTACGGGCGCGGCCGCCCGTGGGGACAAGGACGAAGAACCGGAGGGGGTTTTGTCGACCCCCCACAAAAGGCTAGGTCTGGAGATCACCATCGGCCAGACGCCCCAGGATCAGCGCGATCCGCAGGGTGAACGCCGAGCGTACATCGGAGGGTGACCAACCGGTGACGTCTGTCACACGTCGGAGCCGGTAACGAACGGTGTTGGGGTGAACGAACAGCATCCGCGCCGCGCCTTCGAGACTGCTCGCCTGTTCGAGATAGACGCTGAGCGTCTCCAGGAGCGCCGCGCCGGCCTCCTCGAGCGGTCTGTAGATCTCCTCCACCAACTGCTCGCGCGCCGAGGGGTCGCCGGCGATCGCGCGCTCCGGCAGCAGATCGTCCGCCAGCACCGGGCGCGGGGCGTCCTGCCAGGCGGAACACGCCTTGAGGCCCGCGGCGGCGGCCTGCGCGGACCGGGTCGCGGCCAGCAGGTCCGGCACCACGGGCCCGGCCACGACGGGACCGGCCGCGTACGGGCCGATCAGGGACTTCGCGACGGCCAGCGGGTTGTCGCTGCCGCCCGCGATGACGACGAGACGGTCGCCGAGGACACCGGTGAGCACCTGGAGCTTGGCGTGCCGGGCGGCCCGCCGGATGGCCTCCACGGTCAGTTCGGAGTCCCCGTCCGGGGCGGTGCCCAGCACCACGCACACATGTTCCGGGGAGTTCCAGCCGAGCGCGGCGGCCCGCGACACGGCGCCCTCGTCGGCCTCGCCGCTGAGCACGGCGTTCACCACCAGCGACTCCAGGCGCGCGTCCCAGGCACCGCGTGCCTCGGCGGCCTGGGCGTACACCTGGGCGGTGGCGAAGGCGATCTCCCGCGCGTAGACGAGGAGTGCCTCGCGCAGCACGCTCTCGTCGCCGGGCGCCGCCACCTCGTCGATGGCGGACTCCATCACCTCGATCGTCGTCCGCACCATCTCCACGGTCTGCCGCAGCGTGATGGCCCGGGTCAGCTCGCGCGGCGCGGTGCCGAAGACATCGGTGGAGATGGCCTGCGGGGCGTCGGGGTGCCGGAACCACTCGGTGAAGGCGGCGATGCCCGCCTGGGCGACCAGGCCGATCCAGGAACGGTTCTCCGGCGGCATGGCCCGGTACCAGGGCAGCGTCTCGTCCATCCGCGCGATGGCCTGCGCGGCGAGCGAGCCGGACGACTGCTCCAGCCGCTTCAGTGTCGCGGAGTGCGTGTGGGCGGGGCGTGCGGCGGGTCCGGGGGTACTGGTTTCGGGTTCGGGCACGGGACAAGACTGCCTTATCCGGGCGGCGGGCCGTGCCCCAGGGTCGCACCCGCCCCGGCGCCCGTGCCCCGCGTCCGGGCTCCGGTGCCCCCGCCGTGCGCCGTCCCGGGCCCCTCCGGGAGGGCCTACCGTGGAGGGCGTGATGGATGTCAGGCGAGCCAGCGAGCGCTACAGGGGCGGAGACCCGGCGGCGGGCATCGAATCGTGGCACGCCCTCTCCTTCGGCCCCCACTACGACCCGGACAACCTGCGCTTCGGCGCGGTGATCGCCTGCAACGAGGAACACCTGGGCCCGGGCGCCGGCTTCGACGAGCACCCGCACAGCCACACCGAGATCGTCACGTGGGTGATCTCCGGCGAGCTGACCCACCGGGACTCCCAGGGCCACGAGACGGTCATCCGCCCCGGCGACGTCCAGCGCCTCAGCGCGGCGTCGGGCGTCCGCCACGTGGAGCGCAACGCGGCCCGCGTCCCGTTGACCTTCCTCCAGATGTGGCTGGCCCCCCTCGAACCGGGCGGCGAACCCCGCTACGAGGTCGTCCGCGGCATAGCCGACTCCACGCCGTACGCCCTCCCGGAGGCCGGCGCGATGCTCCACGTCCGCCGCCTGTCGCCCGGCGAACGCACGGCGCTCCCCGCGGCGCCCCACGTCTACGTCCACGTGGTCCGCGGTGACGTCCGCCTGGAGGGCGAGGTCCTGGGCCCGGGCGACGCGGCCCGCCTCACGGACGAGAAGGACGCGGAGGCGGTGGCGGAGGGGGCGGCGGAGGTGCTGATGTGGGAGATGTCGGGGTTCTGACGGTCTGCCGGTGGCAGGAGTGCGAGGTGAGCCGAGCCTGTGGCTGAACGCGCGCGGTGGCTGCGGAAGGTGCCCCGGGCGGCCGAAGCCGCTCCGGGGGAGTGCCCGGACGCGACTCCGCCCCGGCAGGGGAACCTGCCGGGGCGGATGAAGCGCGGCGGCGCTCAGAGGCGGTGCCTCAGAAGGTCAGGCCCCAGCTGTTGATGTAGCCGGTGTCGGCGGAGTAGTTGTCCGTGACGCGCAGCTTCCACGTGCCGTTGGCCGTCTCCGAGGAGGCGTTCACGGTGTACGTGGTGTTGATGTTGTCCGCCGAGCCTCCGGTGCCGGACGCCTTGAGGGTGTAGACCGACCCGTCGGGCGCGACCAGCTGGACCGTGAGGTCGCCTATGTAGGTGTGGACGATGTTCACCGGCACCTGCAGGGCCGACGGGGCGTTGCCGGAGACACCGCTGACAGTGATCGGGGACTCGACGGTCGCGTTGTCGCGGATCGTGTAGTCCGCGGTGTTGCTGAAGGTCTTGCCCGGCGGCGGGGTGGTGCCGCCGTTGCCGCCGACGTACAGCAGACGGTTCGGGGAGCCGGTGCCCGGGTTGCCGACGGCGCCGGAGATGGAGCTGTTGACCAGCGCGGAGGCGACCTGCGACGGGGTGGCCGACGGGTTGTCCGCGAGGTACAGCGCCGCGGCGCCCGCGACGTGCGGGGTGGCCATCGAGGTGCCGGAGATGGTGTTGGTGGCGCTGTCGCCGGTGTACCAGGCGGAGGTGATGGAGGAGCCCGGCGCGAAGATGTCCAGGTTCGAGCCGTAGTTGGAGTAGCTGGCGCGGGCGTCGGTCGAGGTGGTCGCGCCGACGGTGATCGCCTCGGCCACCCGGGCCGGCGAACCGGTCGCGGTCGTCGACTCGTTGCCCGCGGCCACGGCGAAGGTGACGCCGGCCGCGATGGCGTTGCGCACCGCGTTGTCCAGCGTGGTGCTGGCGCCGCCGCCGAGCGACATGTTGGCCACGGCCGGGAGGACCGCGTTGGCGGCGACCCAGTCGACGCCCTCGATCACGCCGGCGGTGGTGCCCGAGCCGTTGTTGTCGAGGACGCGGACGCCGACGACGGAGGCCTTCTTGGCGACGCCGTACGCGGTGCCCGCGACGGTGCCTGCGACGTGCGTGCCGTGGCCGTTGCCGTCCTGGGCGACGTAGTCGCCGTCGACCGCGTCGTAGCCGTTGCGGGCGCGGCCGCCGAAGTCGCTGTGGGAGATGCGCACACCGGTGTCGATGATGTACGCGGTGACGCCCTGGCCGGCGGTGTCGTCGTAGGTGTACGAGCCGCTCAGCGGCAGCGCGGTCTGGTCGATGCGGTCCAGGCCCCAGGACGGCGGGTTGGTCTGCGTGGCCTGGATGGTGAAGGCGCGGTTCTGCTCGACCAGCGCGACCGAGGGGTCGGCGGCCAGCTCGGCGGCCTCCGCCTCGGTGGCCTCCACGGTGTAGCCGTTGACGGCCTCGCGGAAGGTGTGGCCGACGTCGGCGCCGTACTTCTTGGCCAGGCCCTTGCCCTTGGTGGACGCGGCCTTGGTGCCCGGCTTCAGGGTGACGATGTAGCTGCCCTCGACCGCGTTCGGCGCATCGGCGTAGGCGATCGTCCCCTTGGGGGATTCGGCGGAGTGCGCGGCGGGAGCGGTGAACAGACCGCCCGTGAGAGCCGCCGCGGCGACCGTGCCGACGCCGACGATCGATCTGCGCTTGGCGTTTCGCATCACTGCCATCTGAGGGTTCCTCCTCGACAGGTGGGGAGTGTGGGGGTAGCGCCTCTTGGGGGTGAGGCGCCGCACGGCGGACGCCCGCCCCGGATCACCGGGACGCACGCATGTCAGGAACATGCCAAACACGGACGCTGTGGCCGTGACCCGCATGTCCTGTCGCCAGGCGAAAGATTGATCTGTCTACGCGGATTGCACAAGGGGTTCAGCCGCTCGTTAACGTCCGTGCCACAAAGCCGGAGTGACACAAGGTCATCAACTGGCACAGATACGCTGCGTAAACATGATCACCGTCACAGTCACGGCGTGGGACGGACGGCGGTGATCCGTCCCGCATGGCGAGACGGCAGGGGGCGGGACCACCGGCCCCACGGCCACGGCCCGCCCCCTCCCGCACCGCTCACTCCTCGTCCCGCAACCTCTCCGCCAGTTCCGTCAGCGCCTCCGCCACTTCGCCGTGGCCGAGCGCCGTCAGCCGCTCCGCCGCCGCCCCGACCCGGCCGAGCGCCGCCGCACTGCGCTCCAGGTAGACGCCCTCCACGACCCCGGCCAGCCGCACGCACTCCGCCCACTCGGCGGCCTCCGTGGCGTCCTCGCCCGGTTCCCCGAGCAGCCCGAGAGCCTTCTCCAGCGCGGCCAGCGCCTCCTCGTAGGCGCCCCCGTACGCGTTGACCCGCCCGTGCTCGTAGGCGAGGGCGGAGTCCAGCGAACGGCCGTGCGCCTCGAAGCCGGCGGCGCGGGCCGCGTCGGCGACCCGGCCGGCGTCCTGAAGGAAGGCGCGGGCGCCCTCCAGCCCGTCCGGGCCCTGCCGGTGCGCCTGGAGCCGGGCCAGCTCCCGCAGGGCGTTGCTGAGCATCTCGAACCGCGGGTCGCGCGCGTGGGCCGCGAGCGCCCGGTCCACGGCCTCCCGCGCCTGCCCGAACTCCCCGGCCTCACCGAGCAGTACGGCGGTCTCCGCGGCGATCATGGCGTGGCTGCCCGGGTCGTCGTCCCAGCCGGCCGACTCGGCCGCGAGGGCCACGAACTCCGCGGTGGCGGCCTTCAGGTCGTCCCCGGCGTGCAGCGCGCGGGCCCGCGTCAGCCGCAGCTGGGCCACGAGCCGGTCGTCCAGTTCGCCGTCCACGACGTCCGGCTCCAGCAGCACCGAGTCGAGCAGGGCGATGCAGTCCTCGACCCGGCCCAGGTCGAGGCTCAGCTGTGCCGCGTTGCTGTAGGAGCAGAACGCGTCGAACCGGTTGCCCGCCCGCAGGTCCAGCTCCGCCGAGCGGGTCAGATGGCGCAGGGCCTCGTCGGGCCGGCCCAGGCGCAGGCACGCCTGCGCCAGTTCGCCGTGCAGGGTCGGGGCGTCGACCGTGTCGGCGGGCCACTCGGCGGCCAGCCGCAGCCCCTCGGCGAGGCTCGCGTGGGCGGCCTCGGCGTCACCGACCCCCAGCTGGATCTTGCCGCGCAGCGCGAGCACGCGCGGCAGGTGCCAGGCGGGACCGTCCGTCCGCAACAGCCCGACCAGCGCGTCCGTCTCCGCGAGCGCGGCGGGCAGGTCGCCCGACATGGCGTGCGTGGTGGCCCGCAGCAGCCGCGCGCCCGCGATCTGGCCGGCCAGGCCGTGCCGGGCGGCGAAGTCGTGCAGCAGCTCCGCCTCGGCGAGGACGGACGCGACCTGCTCCCGGTCCCCGGACGCCTGGAGCCGTAGTCCCAGCGCGCTCACCCGCAGCCGCAGCAGCCGCGCCTCCAGGAACGGGGCGAGCCCGGACGCCTCCTCGTGCAGCCGCACGAGCGTCGCGTACGCGTCGACCAGCGCGGCGACGTGGGTGTCCGCGTCATGGCCGGAACCCGCCGCGGGTCCCGAACCCTCCGCCGAGCCGGGCCCTTCCGCGGAGGCAGAACCCTCTGCGGAGCCGGGGCCGGCCGCGGCTCGGGATGCCGGCGTGGAGCCGGACCCGTGCGCCGTGCCGGACCCGTGCGCGGTGCGGGACCCCTCGGCGGAGGCGGGCTGCTGCGTGGAGTCGGCCTCCTGTGCGCGGCCGGCCTGCCCGGCGGAGGCGGACTCCCGCGCGGTGCGGGACCCGTGCGCGGTGAGGGACCCCTCGGCGGAGGCGGGCTGCTGCGTGGAGCCGGCCTCCTGTGCGCGGCCGGCCTGCCCGGCGGAGGCGGACTCCCGCGCCGTGCCGGGCCCCTGCGCCGTGCCGGACCCTCCGGCGGTGTCGGACTCCGGCGTCGTCGGACCGGAGCCGCCCGGCCCCACCCGTGCCCCCGCCAGCACCGCCTGCGCGCGGGCCGGCACCGCGCGCTCCGGCAGCCCCGCGTCCTCGTAGAGCCCCGCCGCCTCCTCGTACAGCGCCGCCGCGTCCTCGTGCGCGTCTCTGCGGTCCGCCAGCGTCGCCTCCTCCTCCAGCAGTTCGGCGCGCAGTCGCACCAGCGGGCCGACGTCCGGGTCGTCCGGGTGGACGTAGCCGCGAGCGGCGGTGAGCTCGCGCAGCCGCGCCCAGCAGGCGTGCGCGTCCGGGTGCCCCTGCTCGTCCAGCTCCCGCGCCCGTCTGATCAGGTCCGCCGGCGACTCGGGAAGCGGCTCGGCGGGCGCCGGCGCCGGCGCGGCGGGGGCCGGGGCCACGTCCTCCAAAGTGCGCGGACGCAGCGTCAGCTCCAGCGACTCCAGCAGCGGCGCCTGCGCCAGACGGGTCCCGCGGCGATCGGCGTGCTCCGTCGTGCCGTTCCGGGCGTCGAAACGGGCGGCCAGGTCGTCGGCGCGCCCCCGCACCTCGGCCCGCAGCTCCGTCACCGTCCAGCTCCGGCCGGGGAACCCGGCGGCCGGCAGCTCCCCGTGTCCCAGCGCCTCCACGCGGGCGAGCAGCACCTCCACACCGGTGAGCAGGTCGAGCAGGGCCAGCGGCGAGTCCACCTCGTCGAACAGGTTACGGTTCTCCGCCAGCAGCTCCAGGCCGCGTGCCTCGTTGCCGGTCAGCGCACAGAACTCCAGGTGGCGGCCGATCTCCCCGGCCATCGACGGGTTGCGGCGGCAGCCGCGGTAGCCCGCCAGGTGCAGATGGCGCGCCTCGTCCGTGCGGCCGGTCCGCAGCAGCGGCAGCAGCGCGTACGAGACGGAGCGGGCCGGCTCCTCCTGGCAGGACTCCTTGCCCGCCAGCACCGGCTCCCAGACGCGCAGCGCCCGCTCGTCGTCGCCCGCCGCCAGGTGGTACAGGGCGCGCTCGCAGGTCTCGCACGCCTCGCAGTCGCTGAGCAGGCTCCGGGCCCGGCCCGCCCACAACTCGTAGGCGAGGGTGGTGTCCTCGCCGACGTGCGCGGCGAGCTGGTACGCCTGCCCGTAGTACGGCTGGAGGTCGAGGCCCGCCTTCTCGTAGCGGTCGCGCATCTCCGTCTGCCACTGGCGCAGACTGGCCAGCGGTATCTCGGGCAGGCAGCGCAGGGCGTTGGCCACCCACTTGAACCGCCAGAACAGCTGGTGGCGCAGCCGGTCGTCGAACACGTCGGGCCGCTCGTCGAAGAGGTTCAGCAGCCGGGCGAAGACGACCGGCGACTTCCGCGGCTCGGAGCCGTAGGTGTACGCCTCCTGGAGGTCCAGCAGGGCGTGGACCAGCGGCACCGGCTCGCCGAACAGCTCGGCCGCCTCGGCGAGTTCCTCGGCGGCGACGGTCCGGGTGCGGCCGTAGGGGAGGGCGCTGTTCTCCCGCAGCGCCGCGTACAGCTCGTCGGTGGTCTGGGGCGGGGTCTGCATCGTCAGCGGTCCTTGCGCAGGGCGTGGGCGAGAAGGTCGAGGAAGGAGCGGTTGATGAGGCTGGACTCGGCGGGCCTGAGCGGACGCCGGGACAGCAGCGCCGCCTGCCCGTACAGGGCCTCGGCGCTGGTGCGGGCCAGTTCCGGCTCGTCGATCGCGACGGCGGTGCGCACCAGCGGGTTCAGCTGGTTGAGGATCAGCTGGGCGCGCGGCGCCTCCTGCCGCAGGGCGCCGAGGATGTCGCCCCACAGGCCGCCCTCCTGCTCGCGGGCGAGCCGGGAGCGGGTGCGCTCGTGCCGGGCCTCCCGGCTGTCGACGAGCAGCGCGGGCGCGGAGGCGGGCTGGAAGGCGCGCAGCGCGACGTCGCAGTCGAACACCGCGAGCGCGTCACGGGCCAGCGCCAGATAGGCCGCGGCGGCCAGTTCCGTCTCCCGGTCGACCGGGTCGAGGTGCGCGGTGAGCGTCGCCGGGTCGAGGTCGGCGACGCTCACCTCGGGCCGGATCTCGGGCAGCCGGTGCACCAGTTCGCGGTCGTAGGTGTAGCCGCCGTTGACCACGCCCAGCCCGGCGGCCGACGCGATCGCCGCGACCTGACGGAACTCCTCCACGCTGGACGTCACCAGCACGGTGCGGTGGGTGCGGGAGAACTCGTCGAGCGTGCAGTGCCCGTCGGTGGTCTCGAACGGCAGCCACGGCAGCAGCATCCGCAGGATCTCGTCGTCGTGCACGGCGAGGGACTTCACCGACAGGTGGTGCGCCTGGAGGAAGCGGTGCAGCAGGTCCGGGTCGCTGGCGGCGACGCGTGCGATCCACGCGCGCAGCTGCCCGGCGAGCGCGTCCCGGACCGCGGCGAGGGTGTCGTCCTCGTACAGGGACTCGCGGGACGCCGTCGGGCGCAGGCTCTCCGCGTCGATCACGCAGCGCACGAAGAACGCCCAGTCGGGCAGGATCTCCTCCGCCTGCTCGGACAGCAGCATGCCCTTGACGTGCACCCGGTGCCCGTGCCGCCGCCCGGCCGGCACCGCCTCCGGAAGCACGCACGCGATGCCCTTCAGACCCACGGCCGGCAGGTCCAGCTCCAGGGTGTCCAGCGGCGTGAAGCCGAACACCTCCTCGCCGTACGTGGCGAGCGCGCGGGAGCGGGCGCCCGGCGTCGGGTGCGTCCGCGCCCAGGGCGCCTCCTCCGGGTTGACCGGCACGACGGGACCGCCGGAGCCGTCGTCGAAGGTCACCGGGTGCCGCAGCAGCGAGCCGAAGTGCCGTGCCAAGGCCTGCACCCGGGCGGGCTCGGTCCACTCGCCCGCGTCGGCGCGCGGGGTCAGTGTGACGGTGGTGCCGGGGGCGGGCCGGGCGGAGGCGGGCAGGGTGCGCACGGTGTAGCTGCCGTCACCGCGCCCCCTCCACTCCACGGCGGGCGCGCCGGGCGTACGCGCGGACCGGCTGACCACGTGGATCTCGTCCGCGACCAGGAAACAGGACAGCAGGCCGATGCCGAACTGGCCGATGAAGTCGGCCCGTTGCTCGGCGATGCCGTCGGCGCGCTTGCTGCTGCGGCCGATCGTGGCGAGGAAGGTGTGCACGTCCGCCTCGGTGAGGCCGACGCCGTCGTCCTCGACCCGGACCACTGAGCGGTCGGCGTACAGACGGATGCCGAACGAGCCGGCGGGCGCGGCCGGTTCGAGGGCGTGCCGGGCGGTGAGCGCGTCCACCGCGTTCTGCATCAGTTCACGCAGATAGACGCGGGGGCTCGAGTAGAGGTGATGGGAGAGCAGATCGACGAGGCCGCGCAGGTCCACCTGGAAGGTGCGGTCGGTGCCGGGCTGCTGCGATGCGGTGTCGGGCAGGGTCATGGGCGGTCCGGGGTGTGAGGGCGTGCGGTGACGGCTGGCGGAAGGACGGCTTGCGAGAGCGTGAGCAGGCGCTCAGAAGGCCTTGCGGAAGCGCGCGTACGCCTTCTGCGGCTCGGACATGTACGTCCACGGCCACTCGGTGTACGCGCCCTCCAGCTCGCGGAAGACGTGGGAGGCGGTGCTGCTCCCGGCCAGGGACAGGGCCATGGCGAAGATGTTGTAGTCGCCCTGCCAGCCCAGGCGGCGCTCGTAGGCGTGGTGCAGGATGCTGCGCTCCGCCGCCTGCCTCAACTCGGCCCGGATCCGGGGCTGCTGGAGGCAGGCGCCGTCGTCGGACTCCACCCACTCCTCGACGTACGCCATGGCGACGGCGCAGCCCAGCCGGTGGCCGTCGGGCGCGGCGGCGAACGCGGCGCGGGCGAACTCCAGGGCTTCCCCCGGCTCACCGCCCCAGCGGGGCTGCAGCTGGGACAGCCACTCGAGGTGGATCTCCAGGTCGAGCGGGTCACGGCGCAGGCCGGCGTCGCGCCGGGTCTCGGAGATCTCGGAGCCGAGCGACATGCCGCGCGCGGAGGTGAGCAGCTGGCGCCACGGCGTGATCCAGTCCGGACGCAGCTCGGCGGCCTCGAACAGCTGCCGCTCGGCGATGTCGAGCCGCTCGTGGAACAGGCGCCACTGCTCCTGGGTGACGTGCACGGCGCGGGCGGCGGTGCGGGCCTCCCAGCCCCACTTGATGTGCCGCGCACCGGATATCAGCAGAGCCAGGGCGCGGTGCTCCTTGTCCTCCTCGACGGCGTGGCCGATCCAGTCCTGCAGCCCGTCGACGTCCACGAGCTGACCGAGGACCTGGTGGTCGCGGCCCAGGTCGAACGGGGCCAGCGCCTCCTTGACGTCCTCCCAGTCGCCCGCGTCGGCCGCCTCCACCGCCGCCAGCACCCGCCGGTCGCCGAGGGCGCGCAGCGGGTGGGCGCCGCTCTTCCCCCGGGGGACCGGAAGGGCGTGCGGATCCGCCCCCGGTCTCTCCTCGCCCCTGTCGAACAGCTTGCCGAACATGCCGCGCCCTCCCCTGGTCCCGCGTGATCGTCCGGCGCATCATAGGGCGCACCACCGACACCGCTTCCACAGGGTTTTCACACCGGCCTCACGCCGACGTCGCAGGTGACGCCGGAGCCTGCGGCGCGTACGGGGGACCGGCGGCAGTCAGCCGCGCAGTTCCGCCAGCACGCCGTCGGTGAACGGCGGCCACGCCTGGACCGCCCAGGGTCCGAACGCCCGGTCCGTGAGCGCCACGCAGGCCGCGCCCGCGTCCGGGTCGATCCACAGGAACGTGCCCGACTGGCCGAAGTGCCCGAAGGCGCGCGGCGAGGACGAGGCGCCCGTCCAGTGCGGCGACTTGCCGTCCCGGATCTCGAAGCCGAGCCCCCAGTCGTTGGGGTTCTGGTGGCCGTAGCCCGGCAGCACGCCCTTCGTGCCCGGGTACTGCACGGTCATCGCGGCCGCCACCGTCCGCGGGTCCAGCAGCCGCGGCGCCTGCACCTCGGCGGCGAACCGCAGCAGGTCGTCCACCGTGGACACCCCGTCCTTGGCGGGAGAGCCCTCCAGCGAGGTGGACGTCATCCCCAGCGGCTCCAGCACCGCCTGCCACGCGTACTCGGCGAACGGGATCTCCGTCGCCTTCTCCACGTGGTCGCCGAGCTGCTCGAACCCGGCGTTGGAGTACAGCCGCCGCTCGCCGGGCGCGGAGGTGACCCGGTGCTCGTCGAAGGCGAGGCCCGAGGTGTGCGCGAGCAGGTGCCGCACCGTCGCCCCGTCCGGTCCGGCCGGCTCGTCCAGCTCGACCGCCCCCTCCTCGTACGCGACGAGCACCGCGTAGGCGGCCAGGGGCTTGGTGACCGAGGCCAGCGGGAAGCGGTGTCCGGTCGGGCCGTGCGTGCCCAGGACGGTGCCGTCCGCCCGTACCACCCCCGCCGCAGCGGTGGGAACGGGCCAGTTCTCGATGGACGCGAGGCTCTTCAGCGACATGCGGTCGAGCCTAAGCGCTCAGAGCATGAGCTCCAGCAAAGGGTCCGGCCTGGGCGTGAACCCCAGCGACCGGTACAGCGGCTCCGCCTCCGGGCTCGCGGTCAGCCGCACCCGCCCGGCGCCCCGCTCGCGGAACCACTCCAGCAGCGCGCCCACGCAGGCCCGCGCGTAGCCGCGGCGACGGGCGTCCGGGTCGGTGGCGACGCTGAAGACGTACCCGTCGGTGCCGCGCGGATTGCGCGCCCCGCCGATGCGGTAGTCCAGCGTGCCGGCCACCAGCGCCGCGAGGGCGCCCGGCCGCTCCGGGTGGTCCACGACGAACGCGGCGAAGGAAAGGTCGTCCGCCAGCCGCTCGCGCAGCACCGGCAGGGACACCGCGTGCCACGCGGTGGACGGGTCGGAGCGGGCCATCGAATCGATCATCACCTGGCGCAGACGCAGCACTTCCTCCGCGTCCTCGGGCGTCGCCCGGCGTACAAGGCTCATGCGCGCACGGTAGCCGGAGCGTCCCGACACGTCCGCCCCTTTCTCACCGGCACCGCTTGCCTGGAGCGCACTCCAAGGATCTAGCGTGGACGTCATGACGGTGACGGAGACCACGGACACCAGGACCGACACCTGCGCCATGCCCCCGCAGGGCGACCGGCGGCCGGACGGCAAGGACAAGTACACGATCAGCGAGGTGGCCGCCCTCACCGGGCTGACCGCGCACACCCTTCGCTGGTACGAGCGCATCGGGCTCATGCCGCACATCGACCGCTCCCACACCGGGCAGCGGCGCTACACGAACCGCGACCTCGACTGGCTCGCCCTGGTCGGCAAGCTCCGTCTGACGGGCATGCCGGTCGCCGACATGGTGCGCTACGCCGAACTGGTCCGGGCCGGCGACCACACGTACGCCGAGCGCTTCGAGCTGCTCAAGGCGACCCGCGAGGACGTGCTGGCCCGCATCGCCGAACTCCAGGGCACGCTCGCCGTCCTGGACCGCAAGATCAGCTTCTACGCGGACGCCGGGCGCGCCCTGGCCTCGGAAAGGGCATGATGACCGGGCACACGATCCCGACGACGACGCTGGGCGCCGACGGCCCCGAGGTGGGCGTGCAGGGCCTCGGCTGCATGGGCATGAGCTTCGCCTACGGCCCCGCCGACGCGGACGCCTCCCGGGCGACCCTCGAACGCGCCCTGGAGCGGGGCGTCACCCTCTACGACACCGCCGACGCGTACGGCGCCGGCGACAACGAACGCTTCCTCGCCCCGTTCCTGGCGGCGCACCGCGACGAGGTGCTGATCGCCACCAAGTTCGCCCTGTCGATCCCGCCGGACGACCCGACCCGGCGCATCGTCCGCAACGACCCGCCGTACATCCGGCAGGCCGTCGAGGCGAGCCTGCGCCGCCTGGGCGTCGACGTCATCGACCTCTACTACATGCACCGGCGCGACGTGAACGTGCCCGTCGAGGAGACCGTCGGCGTCATGGCCGAGCTGGTCCGCGAGGGCAAGGTGAAGCAGCTGGGCCTGAGCGAGGTGACGGCCGGTGAGCTGCGCGCCGCGCACGCCGTGCACCCGATCGCCGCCGTGCAGTCGGAGTGGTCGCTGTTCAGCCGGGACATCGAGGCCGCCGTGGTGCCGGCCGCGCGCGACCTGGGCGTCACCCTCGTCCCGTACTCGCCGCTCGGCCGCGGCTTCCTCACCGGCTCCTTCACGGACGCCACGAAGGACCTCACGCAGGACGACTTCCGCCGCACGATGCCCCGCTTCACCGGCGACAACGCGGCGGCCAACGCGGCCCTCCTGGAGCCGGTCCGCGCGGTCGCCGGGCACCACGGCGCGACCCCCGCGCAGGTCGCCCTGGCCTGGGTGCACCAGCAGGCGGCGGTCCACGGTCTCCCGGTCGTCCCCATCCCCGGCACCCGCAGCCCGTCCCGCGTGGACGAGAACACGGCGGCCACCCGCATCACCCTGACGGAAGCGGACCTGAACCTGCTCGACCCGATCGCGGACCAGGTCACCGGCACCCGCTACGCGGACATGTCGTTCACGTCAGCGGGCAGGGAGTAGAAGGCGCTGCGGAAGAACGCCCCGAAGGGACGCGGGGAACCGCGCGCCCAGCCCTCACGCACCCGCGGGGAAGGTCAGAGCTCCGCGAGCAACTCCGCCTTCTTGGAGGAGAACTCCTCGTCCGTCACCAGCCCCGCCTGGTGCAACTCCCCAAGATGCCGGATCCGCTCGGCGATGTCCGCAGGGTCACGCCGAGCGGACGGCACACCGCCCGTGGCCGCAGCAGGCGATATCGCCGGCACCGCCGCACAGTCCCGCACCGCGGCCAGCACCGCCGCCGCGAACGGCAGCGACTCGTGCACGGGGCCGTACCCGAGCCCGAACACCACCGCGGCGGGGTCCTGGTCGGCCTGCGCCGGGGCCGGCACCGTCGTGTCCCGGCGCAGCAGCCGCAGATGGCCCTCGAACACCTCTGGCGAACGCCACTCCACCCCGCTCAGCTCGGAGACGGGGAAACGCTGGTCACCGGCCTTCCACTTGGCCGAGGACGCGCCGGTCCAGAACCAGCGGAACGCCACCGACGTGCCGTCGAACGTCGCCTTGCCGTCGTACGCCTTGAACTGCAGCGGCGGCTCGGGCGCGGCCACCAGGTGGCGTTCGGCGGGGCCCGACTCGGTGAGCTGCGCGCGCAGTTCGTCGGCGTAGTACTCCGCGAGCGTCTCCCGCTCGGCGGGCAGCACCAGCCGGTAGGGGTCGCTGCTCTCCTTCAGCTGCCCGGCGGCCGCCTCCGTCAGCGGGTCGGCTCCCGGCCGTGGCTCCAGCCGCAGGACCACGGTCCCGCGCTTGCCGGGCGTGAGGGTCACGCCCTCGATCGCCTCCAGCGGCACGCGCCGCTCGCCGAGCGCCTGGAACAGCTTGGGTGTTCGAATCCCTCGTACGTAACGGATGAGCACGGAGTCGGACTCGAACTCCCAGGCGGCATGAAATCCGGCCAGTACGTCACCCATGCGGCTCATCGTATGCGGCACGAGCTTCTCCGTCCCCTCCCCACGCATACCGCAGTATCTCCGCTTCTACGCGCGTCCGGTAGGGGTCGTACCGGACAAACCTGCCAGGCAGGTGTCGTTCCGGTGCGCACATGACACCGCCGTGTATGCGCCAACCCCGATCCCCGCGAAGTTCCGCAGGCTGTCCGTGCCGGGCACGAAGTACCCGGCGTGCCCCTTGGCGTCACGGGCCGACAGCAGACGCGCGCCGAACCCGTCGGCCATCGGGTCGGCCCCGTGGCCCAGTCCGCCGAGCTCCAGGTGGGGCACGTCCCGGATCCAGTCGTCGGCGTCCCGCATCGCCCACACCCGCGCGGTGGTGCGCAGCTGGGAGGCGTGCTCCACCCGCATCCCCGGGCTGCCGGCCACGGCGATGTCGGACACCCGCTCCGGCAGGTCCCGCGCGGCCAGTCCGCAGACCACCGAGCCGTAGCTGTGGCAGAACAGCGAGACCGGGGCGAGGCCGGGCAGCCCCCGCACCATCGCGTCCAGCCGGTCCGCGCCGTCCTCCGCGCGCATCGCCGTGGCAGCGTCCATGCCGAGCCCGCTGGGCGCGGTGTAGTCGGCCCAGGCGACCACGGCCGTGCGCGTCGCGGGATCGGCCTGCCGCTGCGCCTCGTACAGCGACGTGGCCATGCCCACGGGGGCGGTGTGCCGGCGCTCGGAGCGCTGGAAGGTGAGCAGATCGGTGTCGACGCCGGGGACGACCACCGACACCCGCTCGGCGTGGCGCAGGTCACCGAAGACCTCGGCGACCCGTCCGGTGCCCGCCGGGTTGAAGGCGAGGATGCGCCTCTCCGGCCGCATGAGCGACTCGATGCGGTCCAGCCTGCGGGCCGCCTGCTCCTGGCCCGCGGGCGTGAGCCGGCTGTCGCGCACCCGTCTGAGCTCGGTCCCGCGGGCCTCGGCCAGCGCGATGCGGTTGGCGCGGTAGCGCAGTTCGACCGGTGCGCCGTTCATGTTCCCGACCGCCAGCGGATACCGCTCGGCGAGCCGGATCCGCTGCGCGTCGGTGAGGGATGCGAAGAAGCGGGCCAGTCGCGTCGGCTGCGACTGCGGGTCGGGCAGCCGCTTCCCGGCCACCCGCCCGTCCTCCCACGCGGCGAGCGACGCCTGCAGGGGAGCGGGGTGGCGCTGGTGACGCAGTGCCGTCCAGCCGGTGGTCGCGAGCATCACGAAGACCACGGCGAGCGCCAGGAGCGCCCGCCACACGTTCAGCTGGGGGGAGGTGTCGAAGGAAGTCACTGGGAGGACACACTAGGAGAACGAGAGTGTCTCGCGGGAATCCCGTGACCGGGATCACGTTTCGTTGTGCCGTTTCAGGGATGCAGTCGTACGCCAGTTCGTGGCGAGGGCCGGTCCGACATGGTCCAGGCACGTCCGCATCAGCTCCCGCAGCGCCTCCGTGCTCGGGTCGTCCCCGGCGGACCACCGCCGCTCCGCCACCCGGATCACCCCGCCGAACGCGGCCACCAGGATGCGCGGCCGGGGATCGGTGTCCACGTCCAGCCCCTCGCGCTCGGCGATGATGCCCGCCAGTTCCTCCTCCAGCTCCGCCGCCCGGCGCAGATGTGCCGCGAGCAGCGCGGGCGTGGACTCGATGACCCGGTAGACGCGCATGTGCAGCTCCAGCGGGACCAGTTCACCCACGGCCTCGTTGATGGCGTCCCAGCTGTCCAGCACGGCCCGGCGCAGCGTCTCCAGCGGCGCCTCGTCGCGCGGGCGGGCCCGTACGGCCTCGGCGACGCGCAGCTCCGCCAGGTGGGGGACGAACAGCGCCACCTCCTCCTTGCTGGCGAAGTAGCGGAAGAAGGTGCGCTGGGAGACGTCCACGGCCGCGGCGATGTCGTCGACCGTCGTGCCGTCGTAGCCGCGCGCGGCGATGAGCTCCAGCGCGGCCCGGACCAGGGCGTCCCGGGTGCGCTGCTTCTTGCGCTCACGCAGCCCCGGCCGTGGCGGCGCGCCCACGGCGGTCCCGACCGTCTTCATGGCTCCTCCTTGAACCGTTTGCCCAGTTCAGGCTATACGCGGATGTCCTGTCAGCAACCGACTGGTGAATTGGTTTGTCAACTGTCAGTGACTGTCATTAGTGTCGAACGTATGACTAGTCAGACCACCCTCGACAAGGCGGGACAGGGGGACGGCCCTCCGGCCGGCCCGTCGGAGGCGACGCCCGGCAAGGGGCTGCGCGGACACCCCTGGTTCACGCTGTTCACCGTCGCCGTGGGCGTCATGATGGTGGCCCTGGACGGCACCATCGTGGCCATCGCCAACCCGGCCATCGCCAGTGACCTGGGCGCCACCCTCGCCGACGTCCAGTGGATCACCAACGCGTACTTCCTCGCCCTTGCGGTCTCCCTGATCACCGCGGGCAAGCTCGGTGACCGCTTCGGCCACCGGCAGACCTTCCTCATCGGCGTGGTCGGCTTCGCCGCCGCGTCCGGAGCCATCGGCCTGTCCGACAGCATCACGCTCGTCATCGTCTTCCGCGTGCTCCAAGGCCTGTTCGGCGCGCTTCTGATGCCGGCCGCTCTCGGTCTGCTGCGAGCCACGTTCCCCGCCGAGAAGCTCAACATGGCCATCGGCATCTGGGGCATGGTCATCGGCGCCTCCACCGCCGGCGGCCCGATCCTCGGCGGTGTTCTCGTCGAGCACGTCAACTGGCAGTCGGTGTTCTTCATCAACGTGCCGGTCGGTGTCCTCGCCGTCGCGCTCGGCGTGTGGATCCTGCTCGACCACCGCGCGGAGAACGCGCCGCGCTCCTTCGACATCCCCGGCATCGCCCTGCTGTCCGGCGCGATGTTCTGCCTGGTGTGGGCGCTCATCAAGGCGCCCGAGTGGGGCTGGGGGGACGGCAGGACCTGGGCGTTCATCGGCGCCTCCGTGGTCGGCTTCCTCGTCTTCGCCTTCTGGGAGACGAAGGTGAAGGAGCCTCTGATCCCGCTGGCCCTCTTCCGCTCCGTCCCGCTGTCCGCGGGTGTGGTGCTGATGGTCCTCATGGCCATCGCCTTCATGGGCGGCCTGTTCTTCGTCACCTTCTACCTGCAGAACGTGCACGGTCTCAGCCCGGTCGACGCCGGTCTGCACCTGCTGCCGCTCACCGGCATGATGATCGTCGGCTCCCCGCTCGCCGGCGTGATGATCACCAAGGTCGGCCCGCGGATCCCGCTCGCGTTCGGCATGGCCTGCACCGCGCTCGCCATGTACGGCATCTCCACGCTGGAGAAGAGCACCGGCAGCCTCGCCATGTCGGTCTGGTTCGCCCTGCTCGGTCTCGGTCTCGCCCCCGTCATGGTCGGCGCCACCGAGGTCATCGTGGGCAACGCGCCGCTGGAGCTGTCCGGTGTGGCCGGCGGTCTCCAGCAGTCCGCGATGCAGGTCGGCGGCAGCCTCGGCACCGCCGTGCTGGGCGCCGTGATGGCCTCCAAGGTGGACGGCGACCTGCCGGGCAACTGGGCGAAGGCCGGGCTGCCTCCGCTGACACCGGAGCAGACCGGCGCGGCGTCCGAGGCGGTCCAGGTGGGTGTGCCGCCGGTGGCGAAGGGCACCCCCGAGGCGATCGCCGCGAAGATCACCGACGTCGCCCACGACACCTTCATCTCCGGCATGAGCCTGGCGTCCCTGGTCGCCGCCGGGGTCGCCGCGGTCGCGGTCCTGGTCGCGCTGTTCACCAAGCGCGGCGAGAACGCGGAGGCGGGCGCGGGCGTCGGTCACATCTGACGGGCCGTCGTGCGACCCGGTGTCACTCGCCGGGACGAACCGACGCGGTGATTTCTCCCCGCGGGAAGGCGCCGCAGGTCACAGCAGGTCAAGTCCTGTGCGGGGCAGTGAGGACGACGGCCGCTGCGCGCTGCTGGAGGGGGGCGGCGCGCAGCGGCGGCCCCACTGGCCGTCCCAACGGGATGAATCCACCGCAGAAGCGGGGGTACCCGCCATGTCAACACACCCCAAAGGGAGTTGATGATGGCGAGCTTCGGACACGGAACGCGCAGGCACCCCCGCACACGTGGCCGGACGTGGTCACGGTCCGGGCCGGATCGCGCGACGCTCGGGATCATCGGAGCCATCTGCGCGGTCGCCGGCTTCTTCGTGCTGGGGATCGTTCTCGGCCCGGTGGCGATGGTCTGCGGGTGGCTCGCCATGGGCCGCAGCTGGGCGGGGGGTTCCCGCTCGGCGCCCGCCCTGGTCGCCCTGATCCTGGGTGCGATCGACACGCTCCTGGCCCTCGTCTGGCTGGCCGGGCCGACCCCTGGGTACGGCATGTTCTGACCCGGGCGCGAGAACCGAGGGTCTCCGGTGGGGCGCCGGGGGCCCTCACTCACGCCAGTTCGCGCGGCGGCCCGGCTGCCGGATCCGCCGTTTGCCCCCGCAGCGCCGCGATCTCCGCGCGCAGGGAGCGGACCTCGTCGGTCAGCGCATGGATGGCCGCCGTCTGCCGGCGCTCCTCCTCGTCGTCCATCTCGAACCGCGCGATGAACCACGCGGCGATGTTCGCGGTGACGACACCGAGCAGCGCGATCCCGGAGAGCATCAGCCCGATCGCGAGTATCCGGCCCCATCCGGTGGTCGGCGCCATGTCGCCGTACCCCACGGTGGTCATCGTCGTGAACGCCCACCACACCGCGTCCTCCAGCGTGTGGATGGACGCGTCCGGCCGGCCCCGCTCCACCTCCAGCACGGCCAGCGCACCGAAGACGAGCAGCCCCAGACAGCAGCCGGCGACATACGTCGTCACCCGGATCTGCGACGCCAGCCGCGCCCGCTGCCCGGCCAGCAGCAGCAGCGAGACCAGCCGCAGCAGCCGCAGCGGCTGCACCAGCGGCAGCACGACCGCGAGCAGCGCCAGCGGATTGCCACGCACGAACCGCATCCGGTCCTCGCTCAGCCACAGCCGGACCGCGTAGTCGCCGGCGAACGCGCACCATACACCCCAGTTCACGGCGTGGCAGGCGGTCAGCAGCGGCCGCGGGGCGTCCGGGTCCACGATCGGCAGCGCGTAGGCGATCGCGAAGAGGACGGCGAGAGCCATCAGCGGGATCTGCGTACGCCGCTCCCAGCGGTCCAGTGCGGTCGGTTCGGCCATGGGGGCATCGTAGGCGCGGACGGGCCGGCGGCCCCAAGGACCGCCGGCCCGCTTATGTCCGTGACCGGGGGCGCCGTCAGGCGTCGCCGCCCGCAGCGCCCGGGTCCGCGGCCGCCACGTCCAGCAGTTGGTACCGGTCGATCGCCTGCTTCAGCACCGAGCGGTCCAGGTGCCCCTCACGCGCCAGCTCCGTCAGCACCGCCAGCACGATCGACTGCGCGTCGATGTGGAAGAAGCGCCGCGCCGCCCCGCGCGTGTCCGCGAAGCCGAACCCGTCCGCGCCCAGCGACTGGTACGTCCCCGGCACCCAGCGCGCGATCTGGTCCGGCACCGACCGCATCCAGTCGGACACCGCCACCACCGGCCCCTGCGCCGACGCCAGCTTGCGCGTCACGTACGGGGTGCGCTGCTCCTCCTCCGGGTGCAGCAGGTTGTGCTCCTCGCACTCCACCGCGTCGCGCCGCAGCTCGTTCCAGGAGGTCGCCGACCAGACGTCCGCCTTGACGTTCCACTCCTCGGCGAGGATCTTCTGCGCCTCGACCGCCCACGGCATCGCCACCCCGGACGCCAGGATCTGCGCGGGGAGCGAGCCCGAGGTGCCCTCGCTGAAGCGGTACAGGCCCTTGAGGATGCCCTCGACGTCCACGTTCTCCGGCTCCGCCGGGTGCTGGATGGGCTCGTTGTAGACCGTCAGGTAGTAGAAGACGTCCTCGCCGTGCGGGTGTTCCTCCGACGAGCCGTACATCCGGCGCAGCCCGTCCTGGACGATGTGCGCGATCTCGAAGCCGAACGCCGGGTCGTACGCGACGCACGCCGGGTTGGTCGACGCGAGCAACTGCGAGTGCCCGTCGGCGTGCTGGAGACCCTCACCGGTCAGCGTGGTGCGGCCCGCGGTCGCGCCGAGCACGAAACCGCGCGCCAGCTGGTCGGCCATCTGCCAGAACTGGTCGCCGGTGCGCTGGAAACCGAACATCGAGTAGAAGACGTACACCGGGATGAGCGGCTCGCCGTGCGTGGCGTACGCGGAGCCCGCCGCGATCAGCGAGGCCGTGCAGCCCGCCTCGGAGATGCCGTCGTGCAGCATCTGACCCTGCGGCGACTCCTTGTACGCGAGCAGCAGTTCCCGGTCCACCGCCTCGTACTGCTGGCCGAGCGGGTTGTAGATCTTCGCGCTCGGGAAGAACGAGTCCATGCCGAACGTGCGGTACTCGTCCGGCGCGATCAGCACGAACCGGCGGCCGATCTCCTTGTCCCGCATGAGGTCCTTGAGGAGTCGCACGAAGGCCATGGTCGTCGCGATGGACTGCTGACCCGAGCCCTTCTTCACACTCGCGTACGTCTTGTCCTCGGGCAGCGCCAGTGGCTTGCCGCGCACCACCCGCGTCGGCACGTACCCGCCGAGGGACCGGCGGCGGTCGTGCATGTACTGGATCTCCTCGGTGTCCGGACCCGGGTGGTAGTAGGGCGGCGGACCGGACTCCAGGTCCTTGTCGGAGATCGGCAGGTGCAGCCGGTCCCGGAAGTGCTTCAGGTCGTCGACCGTCAGCTTCTTCATCTGGTGCGTGGCGTTGCGGCCCTCGAAGTTCGGGCCCAGCGTCCAGCCCTTGATCGTCTTGGCCAGGATGACCGTCGGCTGGCCCTTGTGCTCCACCGCCGCCTTGTACGCCGCGTAGATCTTGCGGTGGTCGTGGCCGCCGCGCCCCAGGTGCAGGATCTGGTCGTCGGTCATGCCCTCGACCATCGCGCGCAGCCGGTGGTCGTCGCCGAAGAAGTGCTCGCGGATGTACGCCCCGGACTCCGTGGCGTACGTCTGGAACTGACCGTCCGGCGTGGTGTTCATCCTGTTGACCAGCACGCCGTCGCGGTCCTGGGCCAGCAGCGGGTCCCAGGAGCGGTCCCAGATCAGCTTGATCACGTTCCAGCCGGCGCCGCGGAAGATCGACTCCAGTTCCTGGATGATCTTGCCGTTGCCGCGCACCGGGCCGTCCAGCCGCTGGAGGTTGCAGTTGACCACGAAGGTCAGGTTGTCCAGGCCCTCGCGCGCCGCGATGCTCAGCTGGCCCAGCGACTCCGGCTCGTCCATCTCGCCGTCGCCGAGGAACGCCCACACGTGCGACTTCGAGGTGTCCGCGATGCCCCGCGCGTGCATGTAGCGGTTCATCCGCGCCTGGTAGATGGCGCCGATCGGGCCGAGCCCCATCGACACCGTCGGGAACTCCCAGAAGTCCGGCATCGACCGCGGATGCGGGTACGACGACAGCGCGTACGGCGCCGCCGACTTCTCCTGGCGGAACCCGTCCAGGTGCTGCTCGCTCAGCCGGTCCAGCAGGTACGCGCGGGCGTAGATCCCCGGCGAGGCGTGCCCCTGGAAGAAGACCTGGTCGCCGCCGTCGCCCTCGTCCTTGCCGCGGAAGAAGTGGTTGAAGCCCACGTCGTACAGAGACGCGGAGGACGCGAACGTCGCGATGTGCCCGCCCACCCCGATGCCCGGGCGCTGGGCGCGCGAGACCATCACGGCGGCGTTCCAGCGGGTCGCGTTCAAGATCTTGCGCTCGATCTCCTCGTTGCCCGGGAAGAACGGCTCGGCCCGGGTGGGGATCGTGTTGACGTAGTCCGTGCTGCGCATCTCGGGCACGGCCACGCGCCGGGCGCGGGCTCGCTCGATCAGCCGCAGCATCAGATAACGGGCCCGCTCCCGGCCGCGCTCGTCGACCGCGGCGTCGAGGGAGTCGAGCCACTCCTGGGTTTCCTCGGGATCGAAGTCAGGAACCTGACTCGGAAGGCCGCCAATGATGATCGGGCTGCGATCGGATGCGGAAGCCACGCTGTTCCTTACCTGTCAGAGGGCCGTGGATGGGCCGTCGTCTCGCTCGCCGCGGCCCGGTGTGCGCCGCTCCCATGCTCCACCTCGCGGCCGCGGACGTCATCTCTACCGAGAGGTAATCCCCCGGCGCGGCCGGTACGGTGACCCAAGGGGCGAGTACATGCGAGTCTCGTACCCACAGACGGTTCCCAAACGCCCAAACGGGGCACAAAGGTGTGGTGTCCATCACTACTGACGGAGACGGGGTGCCTGGAGTTGCGGTGACCCGGCCGGGATCGTCACCGTTTCGGCGGTCCGCACGGCCGGGTACTTGCGCGATCCGTCCCGCCCGTGTGGACTACGGCCAATGCTTCGCGCACGCGCGTGGCTGAGATATTCCCAAGACATGATCAGGAGGCAACCCGTGAGCGCGACCGCGGACCACGCGGAGGAGCGGACGAACCCTGCCGCCAGGCTGGGGTTCCAGCCCGGGCAGGTGGTCCAGGAAATCGGCTACGACGACGACGTCGACCAGGAGCTCCGCGAGGCCATCGAGGGCGTCATCGAGAGCGACCTCGTCGACGAGGACTACGACGACGTGGCCGACGCCGTTGTGCTGTGGTTCCGTGACGACGACGGCGACCTGACGGATGCGCTGGTGGATGCCACCACGTACATCGAAGAGGGCGGCGCGATCCTGCTGCTCACGCCGAAGACCGGCCGGGACGGCTACGTCGAGCCGAGCGACATCTCGGAGGCCGCCACCACGGCCGGCCTGACGGCGTCCAAGAGCGTCAGCGTGGGCAAGGACTGGAGCGGCAGCCGGCTGGCGACCCCGAAGGCCGCCAAGTCGAAGCGGTGACACACCCCCGGACGGGCCGGCGGCGGCGTGCGCCGCACGCGTCGGCCCGTTCGCGGGACCCTCGTCCTGCCTGCGTAGGGTGGTCGCACGGCACCACCCCGGAGGGACGAGAACGACGATGACGATCCCGGTCGGAGCGCAGGCCCCCGACTTCGAGCTCAAGGACAACCACGGCGCCCCGGTGCGCCTGTCCGACTTCCGTGGGCAGAGACACGTCGTGCTGCTCTTCTACCCGTTCGCCTTCACCGGTGTCTGCACCGGCGAGCTGAGCGAGATCCGCGACCGGCTGGAGCAGTTCGCCGAGCGCGACGCCGAGGTGCTCGCCGTCTCCAACGACTCCATCCACACCCTGCGCGTCTTCGGCGAGCAGGAGGATCTTCCCTTCCCGCTGCTCAGCGACTTCTGGCCGCACGGCAACGTCTCGCGCGCCTACGGCGTCTTCGACGAGGACAAGGGCTGCGCCGTACGGGGCACCTTCGTGATCGACCGGCAGGGCGTCGTACGCGCCACCGTGAGCAGCGGGATGGCGGACGCCCGTGACGCCGGCGAGTACCTCGCGGCGCTCGACACCCTGTGAACGTCCGTCCCCAGGCCCTGCGGGTCCGGGGAACCCGTCACTAGGATCGACTCGTTGATCCGACATCCATGCACAACGGGGCATCCCGCCCCGGGACACCTAGGGAGGACTCGTGGGAGTCAGCCTCAGCAAGGGCGGCAACGTATCGCTGAGCAAGGAGGCGCCGGGCCTGACCGCGGTCATCGTCGGACTGGGGTGGGACGTCCGCACCACGACCGGCACCGACTTCGACCTGGACGCCAGCGCCCTCCTGCTGAACAACTCGGGCAAGGTCGCCAGCGACGCGCACTTCATCTTCTTCAACAACCTCAAGAGCCCCGACGGCTCCGTGGAGCACACCGGTGACAACCTCACCGGTGAGGGCGAGGGCGACGACGAGCAGATCAAGGTCAACCTGGCCACCGTCCCGGCCGACGTGGAGAAGATCGTCTTCCCGGTCTCCATCTACGACGCCGAGAACCGCCAGCAGTCCTTCGGCCAGGTGCGCAACGCGTTCATCCGCGTCGTCAACCAGGCCGGCGGCGCCGAGATCGCCCGTTACGACCTGTCGGAGGACGCCTCGACCGAGACCGCGATGGTCTTCGGCGAGCTGTACCGCCATGGCGCGGAGTGGAAGTTCCGCGCCATCGGCCAGGGCTACGCCTCGGGTCTGCGCGGCATCGCGCAGGACTTCGGTGTGAACGTCTGAGCCGGACACGTCCCGGGTACAGACCCGAGCGGCCGTCCCGTACGGCCACCGCCCGGGCGCCGCGCGCACTCCACGCGCGGCGCCCGGGGACGCCCCCTCGCGGGGGAGTGCAGGACCACCTGGATACACCACCCGGAGGGGGACCAGCATCATGGGCGTCACGCTCGCCAAAGGGGGAAACGTCTCTCTGTCCAAGGCCGCACCCAACCTCACGCAGGTGTTGGTCGGGCTCGGCTGGGACGCGCGCTCCACCACGGGCGCCGACTTCGACCTGGACGCCAGCGCCCTGCTGTGCAGCGGCGGCCGCGTCATGGGGGACGAGTGGTTCATCTTCTACAACCAGCTCAAGAGCCCCGACGGCTCCGTGGAGCACACCGGCGACAACCTCACGGGTGAGGGCGACGGGGACGACGAGTCCCTGCTGGTGGACCTCTCCAAGGTGCCGCAGCAGTGCGACAAGATCGTCTTCCCCGTGTCCATCCACATGGCGGACGAGCGCGGCCAGACCTTCGGCCAGGTCAGCAACGCCTTCATCCGCGTCGTGAACCAGGCGGACGGCCAGGAGCTCGCCCGCTACGACCTCAGCGAGGACGCCTCCACGGAAACCGCGATGATCTTCGGTGAGCTCTACCGCTACCAGGGCGAGTGGAAGTTCCGTGCAGTAGGGCAGGGGTACGCGTCGGGCCTGCGCGGCATCGCTCTAGACTTCGGGGTCAACGTTTCGTAAAGCCGCCGCGGCGGCGGGGGAGACCCGTACACACACATGGGGTAGCCAGTGGTTCTGAAAACCTTCGGCTGGTCGTTCGCGGTGACCGCGCTCGGCCTGGTCGCAGCATTCCTCTTCGGGGGGTGGACCGCCTTCGGAATCGTGGCGATCCTGTCGATCCTCGAGATCTCGCTGTCCTTCGACAACGCGGTGGTCAACGCCGGAATCCTGAAGAAGATGAATGCCTTCTGGCAGAAGATCTTCCTCACCATCGGCATCCTGATCGCCGTCTTCGGCATGCGACTGGTGTTCCCCGTCGTCATCGTCGCGGTCAGCGCGCAGCTCGGTCCCATCGAGGCGGTCGACCTCGCGCTCAGCGACAAGGACCGTTACCAGGAGCTCGTCACCGACGCCCACCCGGCCATCGCGGCCTTCGGCGGCATGTTCCTGCTCATGATCTTCCTCGACTTCATCTTCGAGGACCGGGAGATCAAGTGGCTGGCCTGGCTGGAGCGGCCGCTGGCCAAGCTCGGCAAGGTCGACATGCTGTCGGTCTGCATCGCGCTGATCATCCTGCTGATCTCCGCCATGACCTTCGCCACCCACGCCCACCAGCACGGCGGCACGCACGTGGACAAGGCGGAGACCGTCCTGCTGGCCGGTATCGCCGGTCTGATCACCTACATGATCGTGGGCGGGCTCTCCGGCTACTTCGAGGACAAGCTCGAAGAGGAGGAGGAACAGGAGCACGAGGAGGAGGAGAAGGCGGCCCGTGAGGGCAAGCCCAAGTCGGCGATCGCCCTGGCCGGCAAGGCAGCGTTCTTCATGTTCCTCTACCTCGAGGTCCTGGACGCGTCGTTCTCCTTCGACGGCGTCATCGGCGCCTTCGCCATCACCAACGACATCGTCCTGATGGCGCTCGGCCTCGGCATCGGCGCCATGTACGTCCGGTCGCTCACGGTCTACCTGGTCCGCCAGGGCACCCTTGACGACTACGTGTACCTGGAGCACGGCGCGCACTACGCCATCGGCGCCCTGGCGATGATCCTGCTCGTCACCATCCAGTACGAGATCAACGAGATCATCACCGGCCTCATCGGCGTCGTCCTGATCGGCGCCTCCTTCTGGTCCTCCGTGCGCCGCAACAAGCGCATCGCGGAGGCCGAGGCACAGGCGGGCGAGAAGACCGAGGTCCCGTCCGGGGTGTGACGGCCCTCCGGGTGAGGAACGCTCTCGACGGGGCGGCCACGAGGAGCAGTCCTCGCAGGCCGCCCCGTCGGCCGTGCGGCGCACCGGCGCCCCGCGGCCACCGGCGGGGGTTCGACGAGTGGACTTGGGGCGGGAATGGGTTTACTGGACGGACTGCGGCGCGGCCGCAACGACGACTTCGACTCCGGCAACGCGGCCACCAACGCCATCGAGCTGACCAAGCGGCACGGCCAGGTGTCGCTGACCAAGCAGGGCGCCGCCACCGGCCACCTGCGGATCAACCTGAGCTGGCAGATGCGCACCTCCGACATCGGCGGCCTGCAGCGGGAGAGCCTGCTGCGCCACCCGTTCAAGGCGCTCAAGCCGCCGGAGGTCGTCGGACACAGCCAGTCCATGGTCAACGTCGACCTGGACCTGGGCTGCCTGTACGAGCTGCAGGACGGCACCAAGGGCGTGGTCCAGCCCCTCGGCGGCTACCTCGGCGACGTCAACGGCCCGCCGTACGTGAAGCTCAGCGGCGACGACCGGTTCGGCTCCGCCTCCGGCGAGACGATCTACGTCAACCTCGACCAGCGGGAGAACATCAAACGCCTGCTGGTCTTCGCCTACATCTACGACCAGACGCCCGCCTTCGACCGTACCGAGGCCGTCGTCACGCTCTACCCGAGCAACGGCCCGCGCATCGAGATCTCCCTCGACGAACGCCAGCCGCAGGCCCGCTCCTGCGCGGTGGTGCTGATCGAGAACGTGAAGAACGAGATCGTCGTGCGCCGCGAGGTGCGGTTCGTCTACGGCTTCCAGGCCGAGCTGGACCGGCTGTACGGCTGGGGCCTGCAGTGGGGCCGGGGATTCAAGACGAAGGCCGACCGCTGAGGCGCGGTCGGCCCGGGGCGTGCACCGATGTCGGTGAGGGTGCGCGCCCTCAGCGTCCGATGAACTGCGGCCCCTGCGGCGGCAGCCGGAAGTCCGGGTCGGGCGCGCCCGTGGCCGGCGGCGGGAAGCCGTACCGGTCCTGCGCCGCCTGGGCCGCCGCCGTGGCGGGTGCGGGCGCCGGGTATCCGTGCGCGGGCGGGCTCGTCGGGTGCGGGTAGCCGTAGGCGGGCTGCGCGGGCGCGGTGGCCGGGGGCTGCTGCGGCGGGTAGCCGTACGCGGGCTGCGTGGGCACGCTCGAGGGCGGCTGTTCGGGCGGCAGCGGGCGGGACACCTCCGGGGCCGGCGCCGCCGGTGCCTGCGCCTGCGTCACCGCGTCGGGTGAGGCGGACCCGGGCGTCCGCGCGGGCGGCTCGGGCGTGGCGGACGCCTCCGGCTCCTCGGCGGCCTCCGACTCGTCCACCGAGATACCGAAGTCGGTCGCCAGACCCTTCAGACCGTTCGAATAGCCCTCGCCGAGGGCCCGGAACTTCCAGCCCTCTCCGCGCCGGTACAGCTCGCCGCAGATCAGCGCCGTCTCCTGGCCCGTCTCGGGCTTCACGTCGAAGTACGCCAGTGCCTCCCCGTCCGGGCTCTGCGCGTCGTACAGCAGGATGCGCAGCGCCTGCACACGGTCGAAGGTCACCCCGTCCGCCGACGCGACGAGCAGAATCCGGCCGACACCGGACTCGACACCGGCGAGGTCTGTCTGGATCGTGTCGGTCAGGCTCTCGGCCGCGCGCTTCTTGCCGAGCCGCCACACCTTCCCGGACGGATGCCGGGGCTGGTTGTAGAAGACGAAGTCCTCGTCGGAGCGCACGCGGCCGTCGAGACCGAGGAGCAGCGCGGAGGCGTCCACGTCCGGCACCCCCTGCCCGGGCGACCAGCGCAGCACGGCGCGTACCGTGGTGGCCTCGAGAGGAACGTTCGACCCCTTCAGCATCGCGTGCGTCATGCGGTCATCCTGCCTTCTCCGTCCTGGTCACGACAATGCGGGGGGTTGGCTCCGTCATCACGGGGTTACCTGAAGTTCATGCCCGGCGGGAACCGCCGACATGGGCTTCTACGTACTATTACCGGCCACCTTCCGGCACTCCACAGAGTCCACTACAACCACGGGGGAGTTCAATGCGTCATTTCGGGCACATCGCCCCTGAGGTGCGGAAACGTCTCTTCTATCGGGAGCCCTGCGAGTTCACCGCCGACTCCCCGGCCCGGGTGCTGTCCGCGGCGCTCGGCGCCACGCTCTACAGCCCCGCCACACGGCCCCGGCTCGCCGACGACGTCCTCAAGCAGGGCGACCGCGGCGTGGTCTCCATGGTGCTGTGCCTGGAGGACTCCATCAGCGACACCGAGGTCGTCGCCGGCGAGGAGAACCTGGTCCGCCAGCTCACCGACCTCGCCGGACGGCCCGGGGCGGATCTGCCGCTGCTGTTCGTCCGGGTCCGCGTGCCGGAGCAGATCGGCGACCTGGTCCGACGGCTCGGCCCCGCCGTCGCGGTGCTGTCCGGATTCGTGCTGCCCAAGTTCACCGCCGAGCGTGGCCTGCCGTTCCTCGAGGCGCTCACCGCCGCCGAGGCCGCCTCCGGCCGCCGTCTCTTCGCCATGCCGGTGCTGGAGTCGCCCGAGCTGCTCTACCGCGAGAGCCGCGTCGAGACCCTCGAAGGCATCTTCCGCGCCGTCGACAAGTACCGCGACCGCGTGCTCGCCCTGCGCCTGGGCGTCACCGACTTCTGCTCCTCCTACGGGCTGCGCCGCGGCCCCGACATGACCGCGTACGACATCCAGGTCGTCGCCTCCGTGATCTCCGACGTGGTGAACATGCTCGGCCGCGCCGACGGCACCGGCTTCACCGTGACCGGGCCCGTCTGGGAGTACTTCCGGGTGCAGGAGCGCATGTTCAAGCCGCAACTGCGGCAGAGCCCGTTCCTGGAGGTGGAGGCCACCGCGCTGCGCCAGAAGCTCATCGAGCACGCCATGGACGGCCTGCTCCGCGAGATCTCCCTGGACCGCGCCAACGGCCTCCTCGGCAAGACCTGCATCCACCCCTCCCACGTCCTGCCCGTGCACGCGCTGTCCGTCGTCAGTCACGAGGAGTTCAGCGACGCCCAGGACATCCTCCGGCCGGAACGCGACGGCGGAGGTGTACTGCGGTCCGCGTACACGAACAAGATGAACGAGGTGAAGCCGCACCGCGCCTGGGCGGAGCGGACCCTGCTGCGCGCCGAGGTCTTCGGCGTGGCCGACGAGGACATCGGCTTCGTCGAACTGCTCGCGGCCGGTCTGGCCGAGTGAGCGGGGCGTGGGAAGGAGTGGCCGAGGCGGTCGGCGGAGCGAGCGGGGCGTCGGGCGGAGTGAGCGGGGCGTGGGGCGGACCGACCGGGGCGGTCGGCGAGTGACCGAGAGGGAGACAAGAGTGAACACCTGGTCCGGCACCTGGGTCGCCGAGCGGCTCGGCGTCGAGCTGGCCGGCGACGAACGGCTGCGCGGCATGCTGGGGCTGGCGCTGCGGCGCAACCCCAAGCGGGCCCACCTGCTCGTGTCGAACCTCCTCGGCAAGCACGTGCCCCAGACGCCGTCCGTGGTGTACGGACACGGCGTCGAGCTCGGCCGCCGGGTGCGGGAGCTGCTGGGCGACGCGGCGGCCGCGCAGGCCGTCGTCCTCGGGTACGCCGAGACCGCGACCGGCCTCGGCCACTCCGTCGCCGACGGTCTGGGCACCGCGCCCTACCTGCACTCCACGCGCCGCCCGGTCGCCGGCGTCGCCACCGCCGGCGGCTTCGAGGAGTCCCACTCGCACGCCACCTCCCACCTGCTGCTGCCGGAGGACCCGTCCCTGCTGGCCGGGGACGGGCCGCTGGTTCTGGTCGACGACGAGTTCTCGACGGGGAACACGGTGCTGAACACCGTGCGCGACCTTCATGCGCGGTACCCGCGGGAGCGGTATGTCGTGGTCGCCCTGGTCGACATGCGGTCGGCGGCCGACGCCGGGCGGCTGGAGGAGTTCGCCCGGGAGATCGGGGCGCGGATCGACCTGGTGACGGTCGCCTCGGGGACGGTGCGGTTGCCTGACGGTGTCCTGGAGAAGGGGCAGGCGCTGGTCGCGCGGTTCGAGACGGCCGCGGCGCCGTCAGGGCCGAGCACGCAGTTCCCCGCGCCCCTTGAGGGTGAGTCGGTCACCGGCGACTCTCAGGGCGCCGGCCGGACAGCTGACCCAGGGGCGCGGGGAACTGCGCGACCAGCCTCCACCGGGCCGCAGTCACCCGGCACCGTCACACGAGTGGGCCTCCGCTGGCCGGCGCGTCTCCCTGACGGCGGCCGACACGGGTTCACCCCCACCCACCGCGCCCAACTGGACGCCGCCCTCCCCGCCATGGCGGACCGAATAGCCACCGCCCTCCCGGAAGACGCGCACCGTGTCCTCATCCTCGGCTTCGAGGAACTGATGTACGCCCCCTTGCGGCTGGCCGCGGAACTGGAGCGCACCACCACCGCCGAGGTGCGCTACAGCACCACCACCCGCTCACCCGTCCTGGCGGTCGACGACCCCGGCTACGCCATCCGCACCCGCCTCGTCTTCCCCGCCCACGACGACCCCGTCGACGGCCCCGGCGAGCGCTACGCCTACAACGTCGCCGGCGCCGGCTTCGACGCCGTGGTCGCCGTCGTCGACTCCGCCGCCGACACCCCCGCGCTGCACGCCCCCGACGGCCTGCTCGCCCGGCTCGCCGAACACACCCCGCACGTCCTCCTGGCGGTCGTACCGTCGTACGTGCCGGCCGCACTCGCCGGCGCCCAGGACGCCCCCGAAAGGCCCGTCACCATGCTGCCCGAGCCCCTCCGCGGCCCCGCCTTCTCGTCGTACGCGCCCGAGGAGGTCGGCTGGCTGCTCCAGGACCTCTCGGACGTGACGCTGGAGGCGCCGACCGAGGAGCGTGAGGAGGCCATCCAGAGCGGCGGCGCCCACTACGCCGAGTCGCTGCCCGTGGAGTACCAGCCCAGCGAGCAGTACCAGCAGCTCTTCCACAACGCCCTGGACGCCTCGGCCGCCCGCCTGGCGCACGCGGTCGGCGTGGTCACCGAGGTCGTCCTCGCCGAGCGCCCCCACTCCCGGCTTCGCCCGAGCGGGGGGATTTCCATGCCCCGCCCGGTGCTGGTGTCGCTGGCCCGCGCGGGCACCCCGGTGGGCATCCTGATGCGCCGCTGGGCGCAGCACCGCCACGGCCTCGACCTGCCGCACTACGCCGTCTCCATCGTCCGCGGCCGCGGCATCGACGCCAACGCCCTGCGCTGGCTGGCCGCCCACCACGACCCGCGCGACGTGGTGTTCGTCGACGGCTGGACAGGCAAGGGCGCCATCGCACGCGAACTCGCCCAGGCCGTCGAGGAGTTCGAGAAGGTCCACGGCGTCTCCGGCTTCGACCCGGAGATCGCGGTCCTCGCCGACCCCGGCTCCTGCGTCCGCACCTACGGCACCCGCGAGGACTACCTGATCCCGTCCGCCTGCCTCAACTCCACGGTCTCCGGCCTGATCTCACGCACCGTCCTGCGCGCCGACCTGGTCGGCCCCGACGACTACCACGGCGCCAAGTACTACCGCGAACTCGCGGACTCCGACCTGTCCGTGGCCTTCCTCGACGCCGTCTCCGCCCGCTTCGACGAGGTCACCGAGGCCGCCTGCGCCGAGGCCAAGGACCTGCTCGCCGCCGACCGCACGCCCACCTGGGCGGGCTGGGCCGCCGTGGAGCGCATCAGCGAGGAGTACGGCATCCACGACGTGAACCTCGTCAAGCCCGGCGTCGGCGAGACCACCCGCGTGCTGCTGCGCCGGGTGCCCTGGAAGGTGCTGGCCCGAGCCGGGGCCGGCAGCGACCTCGACCACGTCCGGCTCCTCGCCGAGCAGCGTGGCGTCCCCGTGGAGGAGGTACCCGACCTGCCCTACACCTGCGTCGGCCTGATCCACCCCCGCTACACCCGGGGCGCCACCGGCGCCGACGGCACGGCGGTGACCCGCTGATGCCCGTCATCGTCGCCAGCGACCTCGACCGCACCCTCATCTACTCGGCCGCCGCACTCGCCCTGACCATGCCCGACGCTCGGGCGCCCCGGCTGCTGTGCGTGGAGGTCCACGAGAGCCGGCCTCTGTCCTACCTGACGGAGACCGCGGCCCAGCTCCTCACCGAGCTGGGCGACGAGGCCCTGTTCGTCCCCACCACCACCCGCACCCGCAAGCAGTACCAGCGCATCAACCTCCCGGGTCCTCCTCCCACCTACGCGATCTGCGCCAACGGCGGGCATCTGCTCGTCGACGGCGTCTCCGACCGGGACTGGCACGCGCGCGTCCAGGACCGGCTGGCCGACGAGTGCGCCCCGCTGTCCGAGGTCCAGGACCACCTGCTGCGCACCGCCGACCCCGTGTGGGTGCGCAAGCACCGGACCGCCGAGGATCTCTTCGCCTACCTCGTCGTGGAACGCGAGCTGCTGCGCGAGGAGTGGGTGAAGGAACTCGGGGAGTGGGCGGAGAACCGCGGCTGGACGGTCTCCCTCCAGGGCCGCAAGATCTACGCCGTCCCCAAGCCGCTCACCAAGAGCGCGGCCATGCGGGAGGTCGCCCGGCGCACCGGCGCCGACCTGACCCTCGCCGCGGGCGACTCGCTCCTCGACGCGGACCTGCTCCTCGCCGCCGACCTGGGCTGGCGCCCGGGCCACGGCGAACTGGCCGAGGACTCCTGGACGGCCCCCGGCGTCCGGGCCCTGCCCGAGCGGGGAGTGCTGGCCGGCGAACGCATCCTCCGCGAGCTCCTCCGCACCGTCCGCTCCCGCTGAGACCGGTCCGCCGGGGCCGGTCCGCCGGGGCCGGTCCGCTGAGGCCGGCCCCCGGCCGGGGCCAGGCGGCGGGTTCACTCGGGGCGGCGCAGGCTGAGGGTGTCGGCTGCCGAACGGGCGGGCCGGGCGTGCGCGAACGAGGCGCCGTCGGCCGTCCCGGCCCCGCCGGCGCCGGACTCCGCGCCGGAGTGGGCGCCCGCGTCACGGGAGCCGCTGTCCCTCGAAGCCGAACCCCGGCCGGCGCGACGGCTGCCGCCGCCCGAGCGGAACAGGCGTATGACGACGAAGGCCACGAGGGCCAGGGCGGCCGCCGCCAGCACGACCTTCGAGTAGGCCGACACCACGGACGTCACCTGCGACCAGTTGTCCCCGAGGGCGTAGCCCGCGAGCACGAACGCCGTGTTCCATATCGCGCTGCCCAGCGTCGTCAGGCCGAGGAACAGCGGCAGCGGCATCCGCTCCACCCCGGCCGGTATCGACACGAGACTGCGGAACAACGGGATCATCCGGCCGAAGAACACGGCCTTCGACCCGTGCCGCAGGAACCACGCCTCCGTCTTCTCCACGTCCGAGACCTTCACCAGCGGCAGCCGTCCCGCCAGCGCCAGCGTGCGCTCCCGGCCGAGCAGCGCTCCCACCCCGTACAGGGCGAGCGCGCCGACCACCGAACCGACGGTGGTCCACAGCAGCACGGCGATCAGGCCCATCCGCCCGTTGCTCGCGGCGAACCCCGCCAGCGGCAGGATCACCTCGCTCGGTACGGGCGGGAAGAGGTTCTCGAGCGCGATGGCGATGCCGGCCCCGGGCGCGCCGAGGGCGTCCATGAGGTCGTTGACCCACTGCGGTCCGGCGTCCGTGCCCGAGGCCGCCGTGATCGTCTGCGCTGCGATGGCTGTCATGTCGTCCAAGCTAGGAAATCGGAGCTGAAGGGTCGCTGAGGAAAGCCGCACGACCGCCTGCGGTTCCCCGTACGAACGCGTGTGGTTTCCCGCAGGGCGAATTGCGGTTTTCCGCAGTGTGTGCCCCCGGCCGGCCCGGCTAGTCTCGCGATCATGCGAGTCATGGCGCGGCGTGTGGTGCGGTGCGCGGTCGGTCTCATGTGGGGGGCCGCCGCGGCCGTCGTCGAGCTGCTCGGGACCGTCCTGGCCGGCCTGCTGCTTCTGCTCGTCGTGGCCTGGCCGCGGCCCCGCCGGGCCGTGCTCCGCCCGGTCCTCGCGAGTGCGCGGCAGGTGACGGAGCTGGAGCGGGCCCGGCTGCGGGTCTGGCTCCGGGTCCACACCTCTCCCGTGTACGAGGACACGCAGGCCCTGCAGTATCTGGCCTGCCGCTGGGCCCTCGGCGTGCTGGGCGCGGTGGTGATGCTCTCGGCGGCGGTCGGCCTCGGCTACGGCACGTCCTGGATGTACCTGTGGCTGCTGGTGGACGACGTGCGGAACACGGGCGCGGTCGTCTACACGTCGCTTGCCGGGCTCTTCCTGCTCTTCCTCACCGTGCAGGGGATACTCGCGGTCGCCGAGCTGGAGGGGAAGCTGGCCCGCCGCATGCTCGGTCCCCGCCACCAGGAGGAGCTGGAGCGGCGCATCGCCGAGCTGTCCGCCAGCCGCGCGGCCGTGGTCGACGCGGTGAACGACGAGCGGCGCCGCATCGAGCGGGACCTGCACGACGGGGTGCAGCAGCGCCTGGTCGCGCTCGGCATGCTGCTCGGCCGGGCCCTGCGCAGCCAGGACCCCGAGCGCGCGGACCGGCTGCTGCGCCAGGCGCACGAGGAGAGCCGGCAGGCCCTGGACGACCTGAGAGAAGTGGCCTGGCGGATCTACCCCACCACATTGGACGAGGCCGGGCTGCGGGCGGCGCTGGAGACGGTCGCCGAGCGGGCGTCCGTCCCGGTGCGGGTGGAGTACGGCCTGAGCGGGGAGCCGGAGCGACCGGTGGCGACGGTCGTCTACTTCGTCGTCTGCGAGGCGGTGACCAACGCGGTGAAGCACGCGGCGCCGAGCCGGATAGTCGTCGCGATCGCATTGAAGGAGGGAGCGTTGCGGGTGAGTGTCGAGGACGACGGCCGCGGCGGGGCGAACGCGTCGGGCAGCGGCCTGTTCGGACTGGCCAGACGGGTGGCCGCGCTCGACGGGAGGCTGGAGGTGCGCAGTCCGCCGGGCGGGCCGACGCTGGTGACCGCGGAGCTGCCGTGCGCGTGATTCTGGCCGAGGACTCCATTCTGCTGCGGGAGGGGCTGGTGCGGCTGCTGGCGGAGGAAGGGCACGAGGTGCTCGCCGCCGTCGGCGACGCGGACCGGCTGCTGCAGGCCGTCGCCGTGACCCCGCCGGACGTGGTGGTCGCCGACGTCCGGATGCCGCCCACGCACACGGACGAGGGGCTGCGGGCGGCCCTGGAGATCCGCCGAAGCCGCCCCGAGGTGGGGGTGCTGGTGCTCTCGCAGTACGTGGAGAAGCGGTATGCGACGGAGCTGCTGACGGGCGAGTCGGAAGGGGTCGGCTATCTGCTGAAGGACCGGGTCGTCCAGGTCGACGAGTTCCTGGACGCGCTGGAGCGGGTGGCCGCCGGGCGGGCCGCCTTCGACCCGGAGGTCGTCCGGCAGCTGCTCGGCCGCACCACGCACGTCGACCCGCTGGCCCGGCTCAGCGCGCGGGAGCGCTCGGTGCTGGCCGAGATGGCGCAGGGGCACACCAACGCGGCCATCGCCCGCCGGCTGCACATCTCGCAGAGCGCGGTGGAGAAGCACACCAACGCGATCTTCGACAAGCTGGAGCTGGCGGGCGGAGGAGAGGGCTACTCGCGCAGAGTGCTGGCGGTGCTCCGCTACCTGGGCAGCTGACCCGCCCGGCCGGCGGTGGCGGGACGGTGTCAGCCGCAGCAGCCCCCGCCGCAGCAGCCGCCACCGCCACCGCCGGCCGGGCGGGGCGCGGGGGCCGCCGCGGAGGCGGCGCCGCCGACCGAGACCGTGGAGAGGAGCTTGACCGTGTCGTCGTGACCCGCCGGGCAGGCCGCGGGGGCGGAGGACTCCGCCATCGGACGGCTCAGTTCGAACGTGTCGCCGCAGGTGCGGCAGCGGAATTCGTAGCGAGGCATGGGCACAGGTTAACCGGACCGGTGGAAGGGGGCCGGTCAGTTGGCGCCGGCGCCGCGCTCCTCGCGTATCTGGGTCACCACGCGGCTCGCGGTCTCCCGGACCGCCTCGGTCTCGGTGAGGAAGTGCCAGTAGTCGGGGTGGCGGCCCTCCAGTCCGGCGATCGCGCGCTCCAGCCGGGCCACGGCGTCGTCGAGAGGGCGGGCGTGGCTCGGGTCGGGGGTGTTGCGGCCGGCCATGGCGAGCCGCTGGGCGTCCCGGATGGCGAACCGGGTGCGTTCGATCTCCTGCTCGGGGTCCTTCTGCACGGCGTTCAGCCGGCGCAGGCGGTCGCCGGCGGCGGACACGGCCTCGTCGGTGGTGTTCAGCAGGGCCCGCGCGGTGGACAGCAGGGAGGTGGCGTCGGCCCAGCGCTGATCGTCGCGGGCGGTGCGGGCCTCGGCGAGACGGGACTCCGCCTGGCGGACGTTGCGCTCGGCCAGCTCGGGCACGCCCTGGAGGTCCTGCCAGCAGGCGACGGTGAAGCGCCGGCGCAGTTCGCTGAGGATGGGTTCGACCTGTTCGGAGCGGGTGGTGAGGGCCTGGGCGCGGGTGCGCAGGGAGACCAGTCGGCGGTCGATCTCGGCGGCCCGTTCCGGCAGCCGCTCGGCCTCCACGCGGATCGCCTCAGCCTCGCGGGTGACGCGGGCGGCCCGGTCCAGGGTGGCGGGCACGCCGTGCTGTCCGGCGCCCTGGTTCAGCTTGGTCAGCTCGGGGGACAGGGCGGCCAGACGGGAGGCGAGGTCGTCGGCCTTCAGCCCGGAGCCGCGGGCGGAGTCGAGGGCCTGGGAGGCGGCGAGCAGCGCCTGCCGGGCGCGTTCGACGGCGGGCGCGAGCCGGGCCAGCTGGGTCTCGGCCTTGCCGAGCAGCGGGCCGAGGCCGTCGGCGAACCGGTCCAGGTCCTGCTTGACCCGCCCCAGTTCGTCCTTGGCGGCGGTCAGGTCGGCTCGGGCCCGGGAGGCCGTCGAGGCGTCCAGGTCGTCGCGGTCGAGGTCGTGGGCGTCGACGGCGCCGATGTAGCGGTGGCTGGCCTCGTCGATACGCCGGCCCAGCTCGGCGAAGTCGTCGACGGCGCGGCGGGCCGCGGGGGAGTCGTCGACGGCGGTGATCGTCTCGATGGAGATCCGCAGGTCGCGCTGGGCGGTGTCGAGTTCGTAGAAGGCGGCGGCCGCGGCGTCCTTGGCGGCCTGCGCCTCGGCGCGCTGGTTCTCCGCGCGCCCGCCGAACCAGCGCCGGGTGCCGCCCCCGGCGAACGCGGCGGGCAGCACCAGCGCCGCCACCAGCGGCAGGGCCGCCAGAGCGAGCGCGTCACGCAGGGATCCGGAAGCACCCCGGCGGGCGCGGCGGGCACTCCGGCCCGCCGGTCCGGGGAAGGGGGCGCGGCGCACGCGAGGCACGCGCGGCTCCGACGGCGAGTACGGCTGTGCTGGTGTCGCCGTCACATCCCTCTCCCGTACTGTCGTTCGCCCTGCCCGTTGTCATTCTCCCACCGGTACAGGACGAACACACGGGCCCGTCAGTTCGCGGTGCGGACGGTGAGTTTGCCGTCGCCGGTGCGTGCGGTCACCTCACGGGAGCTGGAGTCGTCGCGCGGGACGGTCACGTCCTCGCCGCCGTCGCCGGTGGAGGTGTCCACCCGATAGCTGCCACGCGGCAGCTCGATGGTCGTCGAACCGTCGCCGCTGCGGGACTCCACCCGGTCCGGCACGGCGGTGAGGACGAGGTGCAAGGAGCCGTCGCCGCTCCGGGCGCGCACGGTGGGGGAGGAGACCTCGGCGCGCACCGATCCGTCGCCGCTGCGCAGCTCCAGAGGCCCGCTGGTGTCCGTGACGCGGACCGAGCCGTCCTTGGTGCGGACGGCCAGCGCGTCGCGGAAACCGTCGGCACGGACACTGCCGTCGTCGCTCTCGACGGTGACGGCGACGCCGCGCGGCACCACGATGCGGTGCTTGGCGGAGCAGTCGGCGACGATGCCGGAGCAGTTCTCGCGCAGCACCAGCCGGTCGCCGTCCATGGACCAGGTGACCTCCGGGTCCGAGCCGATGGCGACGGTCCCCTGGAACCAGCGGGTGACCGCGATCTCGCCTTCCGGCTGCTCGTCCGAGGCGACGATCTCCAGGGCGGAGTCGTCGGAGTCGACGGTGAGGCCCGTGCCGGGCAGGTCGAAGGCGCGGTGCTCGGGCTCGTCGTCGTCGGCCGCCGACGCCCCGCACGCGCTCAGCGCGGCGCCGAGCACCACGGCGGCGCCGGCGAGCGCGGCGGCGCGCGCCCGTGCGGGACGGGACGTGCGGGTGGGTGAGGTGGTGCGGGCGGCGGCGGTCATGGCGGGCTCCCCCTGGAGGTACGGCTGACGGACGGCCGCGCGGTGCGGCGGCGTCGGACGTCTTCGACCGTAGGGAGACGGGGGCCCGGAGGGGATCCTGCCGACCGGCGGATCCGGGGTGGGGATATCCCCCGTGCCGGGGCGTGAGGGGTTTGCGGGACCGTGACCCCCGCCATGTAGTCTGTCCACTCGACCCGGGCGGCGAGCGACGGGTCAGGGGTGCGTAGCTCAGGGGTAGAGCGCCTGCCTTACAAGCAGGATGTCGGCGGTTCGAAACCGTCCGCGCCCACACGGGTCACAGGCCCCTCACCCGTCCGGTGAGGGGCCTTTGTGCGCCCCTTCAGGAGATCCGCAGGTGACCGCGCGAACAGCCCGGCCCGGTGACGTGGTCAGCCGGTATCGCGGGTACCGGTGCGCGTCGTGCGGTAGCTGTACACCAGCAGGGCGACGAGGATGACGCCCGACAGGATGAGCCCCGCGCCCGTGGGCCAGCCGCCGAAGGGGAGTTGGGGCATGACGCCCCAGAACAGACCTGCCGCGAGCAAGGCCGCCGCCGCGAGGCACGAACCGGCGATGCGGACGGGGGAGGAGACACTCTCCCTGGCCGCCCGCATGGCGCGCCGGCGCACGGGGTCGACGAAGCGGGCCACGGCGGGGAACCGGTCGGCGAGGACGAGCAGCCCGGCGAGGATGAGCAGCAGTCCGGGGCCGGGCAGGACCAGCAGCGCGACGCCGACGAACAGCAGCGCGAACCCGGCCACGAGTGCGAATCCCCTGCGCAGGATGTCTTGGCTGCTCACCTCTGCCTCTCGTGGTCTCCTCATGTGACGCAAGGCCGTTGGAACGATGGTCCGCTCCGGTCCACTTCCATGCTGGTGCCGGGACGCTCCCTGTGCAATCCGCCGGCCGTCCCGGGAGCTACGGAGACTCCTCCGCGCCCTCGTGGGCGCGTTTCAGGGCCGAGCGGGCGTACACGCGGTCGGAGCCGGTGAGTTCGGCCCAGTAGCGGTGGGTACTGACGAACACGGCGAGCTCGTGCTCGCGGCGCCGGAGCTTCTCGACCTCGGCCTGCTCGTCCTCGGTCCAGCCGGGCGAGGCGGGGCGCTCGACCTTGCGCCAGCCGTTGTCGTCGCTGAACCCGTCGAGGGGTTCGACCGACCAGGGGAGCCGCTTCAGCAGGGCCGACAGCTCGGCCCGGACCTGATGCAGTTCCTCCTGACCGGCACGGAGGTCACTTGGAAAGTCATAGGTCGCAGCCACGGCTCAATGATACGCCTGTTCGATTTTGGGTGGCGAGGTGTTCCGGGGTCTCCGGAGCGGTGTTCACTCCTTCGTGGCCTCGGGGGGCGGGAGGCGCGAGACTGGGGTCATGTGCCGGAGTATCAAGACCCTGCGTCCGCCCGCGCTCCCCGAGGAGGCCACGGAGGAGGACATCCGGGCCGCCGCCCTTCAGTACGTGCGGAAGGTGTCCGGCTTCCGGGCGCCCGCCGCCCACAACCGCGAGGTGTTCGACCAGGCGGTCGAGGCGATCGCCGCGGCCACGGCGGAGCTGCTGGAGAACCTGGAGGTGAGGGGCACCCCGGCCGGCCGACGGGCCGGCTGAGCGACGCCGTTCGACCCCCGGGAGGCCGCCGGGCGGACCGTCGGCCGGCGGGTCCGTGAGCTGAGCGGCGTGCCCGCCGCTGCCGCGCCGCCGTCTCCGGGCAGGTGAACTGCCGTGGTTCGTCCGGCCGCGCGGCGTCCGCTGCCACGCGGCCGTCATCCGGCGTCGAGCGCGCTTGCTCTGCTGCCGAGCCGTGTTCGGCGGACGGCCGTCGCCTGGCTGCCGGGCGGGATGCGATCAGGACTGCCGGCCCGCCGCGCCGCGGGCTGAGCGGCGCTGACGGCTGCCGGACAGTCGTCGAAGGGCCGTGGTGCGCCCCCGGGCCTACCCCGCCTTCGAACGGCCGTGGTGCGCCCCCGGGCCTACCCCGCCCCCCTCGGCTGCGGCTTGCGCATCAGGTACCCCGCCCCCGCCCCCGCCGCGAACAGCGCGCCGACCGAGACCGCCGACGCCAGCCATGTCGCGCCGAGCCACTGGCCGCCGAAGTAGCCGAGGGCGACGCTGTAGCCGGCCCAGGTGAGGCCCGCGAGGGCGGACCAGGGGAGGAAGTCGCGTGCGCGGTGGCGGGCGGCGCCGGCGCCGAGGGAGACCACCGAGCGGCCGGCCGGCGCGAACCGGGCGAGGACGACGAGGCCGCCGCCGCCCCGGGCCAGCGCCGCGCCGAGACGTTCCTGCGCGCCCCGCAGCCGGCGGGAGCGGGCCAGGGCCCGGTCCAGACGGGCGCCGCCGCGCCAGGCGAGGCGGTAGGCGACCAGGTCGCCCAGGAGGGAGGCGGTCGCGGCGCAGAGCGTCAGCACCAGGATGTCGGGCACGTAGGCGGCCGTGCTGGCGGCGGCCGCGGTGGCCGCGGTGATCACCAGCACCCCGCTGGGCAGTACCGGGAGGAACACGTCGAGCAGTACCGACAGGGCCACCACCACGTAGATCCACGGGCTGCCGACCAGCGACCCGACACTCTCCACTCGCACTCCCCGTACGCCCCCGTGGGCCCGCGCCCGCCGCGCTGTCGCGGTGGAGGCGGCAGGGGTGGCAGGAGAGGCCGATGACAGCCATAGAGCGTACGCCCGGCAAGTGACAGAAAGGTCACGGGGGGTTCGTGTGCCGGCCGGCCCGTGTGCAGCCCGTGTACGCCGGTCGTTCGCCCGCGTACGCCAAGGCGCCCCCCGCGTGTGCGCGGGGGGCGCCCGGAGCGACTCGGTGTTCCGCCGGGGAGGCGGGTGCCGTGGGGAGGCGTCGGCGGTCGTGCGGGCGGGCGGGGCGGGACCGGGCGGTCAGGCGGCCACGGGGGTCTGTTCCGCAGGCCGGCCCTCGCGCGCCGAGGCGCGCCTGGCGAGCAGGCGGTCCAGGCCGAAGGCGCCGGAGCCGGTGAAGACCAGCAGGAACATGGCCCAGCAGTACATGGCCGCGCCCTCGCCGTGGTTCTCGATGGGCCACAGGGCCTGGGGCTGGTGCACCTTGAAGTACGCGTAGGCCATCGCGCCGGACGCTATGAAGGCGGCGGCCCGGGTGGCGAGCCCGAGCAGGACGAGCGTGCCGCCGACGAGCTCGATGACGGCGGCGTACCAGTTGGGCCAGGCGCCGGCCGCGACGGTGCCGCCGTTGCCGTCCTTGCCGCCGAACAGGCCGAGCAGGGAAGCGGCGCCGTGACAGGCGAAGAGCAGGCCGACAACCATGCGGAACAGGCCCAGGGCATAGGGCTGGGCGCTGGTGAGGCGTCCGTTCATGGGGGAGTCTCCTTCGGTCGGGCCGGCCCCCGGATGAGGCCGGTCCAGGGGGACGGAACCGAGTCGGAGATTCACGTTAGGTGTACCTAAAACTTGCTTGCAAGTTCAACTTTTGGCCACGGCTTCGGCCCCTTTTGACCCCCTCCCGCACGCGGCAACCGCACGTCACCGCCCATCCCGCGGTGCTCCGTTGATCGCACGCATGACCGGAACCGCCCCTCGCCGCACAGCTGACTCACAGGGCACCACCCGCACTCCCCGGTGGCGTGCGCGCCGCCCCGTCCCGCGGTCGAGTGCCGCCACGTCAAGAGCTCAAGCGCCGCTCCATCACGCGCCGCAGCCGCACCCCGCCCCGGTGCTCCTGGGCGTGCTCCAGTCGCAGCACCGCCGAACGCCCCCGCGTGGCCAGCGTCATGAGCTGGTTGCCGAACCACGGCCCGCCCGTCCTGCGCCAGCCGACCGGCGGCCGGTCGAGACCGCCGTGCCGCCTGAACACCCGGCCCAGCGACCGGGCGGCCGAGCTCCAGCCGAACCGGAAGCCCACCCGCATCGAGGCGGGGATGGAGTTGTGCACCGGGGAACAGGTCAGCTGCACCACCCGCGCCTCGGGCTCCGCCCGCCCAGGCCAGCTCGGCTCGGCGACATAGGCGTGATGGACGTCCCCGGACAGCACGCACACCGTGGCGGGCGCGTCCGGGCCGCTGCCCGCGTCGGCGAGCACCTCCGCCAGCTCGGCGAACGAGTCCGGGAACGCCGACCAGTGCTCCAGGTCCGCCGCCCGCCGCAGCTTCTCCCCGAGCCGCGCCCAGCGCGGGCCCTTGTCGCCCCGGCACAGCACGGAGCTCCACACCTCCACGTCGTGGATGAGATGGGGGAGCAGCCAGGGCAGGGAGGTGCCGACGAGCAGATGGTCGTAGGAGCCGCGGTCGTCGGACACCTGGGCCCGCAGCCAGTCGGCCTCCTCCCGGTCGAGCATCGAGCGCCGCCCCTCCTCCAGCACCCGGGCCGCGCGGCTGTCCACCATGACCAGCCGCACCCGGCCGAAGTCGCGCCGGTAGCTCCAGCGCACGGCCGTCGCGTCGGCCTCCGCCCGGGCGGCGAAGTCCCGCAGCGCGTCGGTGCCGTCGGCGGTCTTCCGTACGGCCGCGTGGACGGGGTCGGCCTCGATGTCGGCGGGGGAGAGGTTGCCCAGGTGCTGGTACACCCAGTACGACATCAGCCCGCTGAGCACCCGGTCCCGCCACCACGAGGTGGCGCGCATGTCCTCGACCCAGGAGGCGGAGGTGTTCCAGTCGTCGATGACGTCGTGGTCGTCGAAGATCATGCAGGTGGGGACGGTGGACAGCAGCCAGCGCACCTGCGGGTCGAGCCAGGACTCGTAATAGAGGTGGGTGTACTCCTCGTAGTCCGCCACCTGGCTGCCCGGCGGCTCGCTCAGGTCGCGGCGCGCGGCGAGCCACTCCTTCGTGGCGTCGGAGGTCTCGTCCGCGTACACCTGGTCGCCGAGGAGCAGCAGGACGTCGGGCCGCTCGCCCTCGGGGTCGGCGGCGATGCGCTTGGCGAGGGCGTCCAGCGCGTCCGGCCCCACCGGGTCGGGCTCCCCGGTGGGCGGGGAGGCCCAGCGGCAGGAGCCGAACGAGATGCGCGCCCGGTCGTCGCCGGCCGGGGTGCGGATCACCGACGGCGGGAACGACGGGAACGGCTCCCGGGCGAGCGGCCACACGCGTTCGCCGTCCACATGGACCTCGTACGGGGTGGCCGTGCCCGGGGTGAGGCCGGTGACCCGGACCAGCGCGTAGTGGTGACCGCACACCTGGAAGGTGCCGGAGCTCCCGCCGGCGCCGTCCGGGCAGCGCACCTCCACGGTGCCCGGGCCCTCCGTCTCCGCCCAGACGGTCGCGGACGACCCGTCGACGTACCTCAGCAGCGGTCCGAGCCGCAGTCCGGCCATGGGGTGACCCCTTCCTCCGTCGCTCCGTACGGTACGCAGCGACGGAGGCCACCGGGAGATCGGCGCACCCGGCGGTCCGGGCCGTGCTGCGTCAGCAGTTGTTGAGGTACCCCTGCAGCGCGGATTTCTCGGCCGAGTCGACGGCCAGGTCGTAGTAGTACTTCACCTGGACCCACGCGCGGACGTAGGTGCAGCGGTAGGCCGTGCGGGACGGCATCCAGGTGGCGGGGTCCTGGTCGCCCTTGGACTGGTTGACGTTGTCGGTGACGGCGATGAGCTGCGGGCGGGACAGGTCGTTGGCGAAGGCCTGGCGCCGGGACGTGGTCCAGGAGCCCGCGCCCGAGTCCCAGGCCTCGGCGAGCGGCACCAGATGGTCGATGTCCACGTCGGAGGCGGCGGACCAGGTGGCGCCGTCGTACGGCGAGTACCAACTGCCGCTGGTGGAGGCGCAGGCGGAGTCGGTGACGACGTTCGAGCCGTCGCGCTTGAGGATCGTCTCGCGGGTGTTGCAGGTGCCGCTGATGGTGATCCAGTGCGGAAACAGGTCACGGTCGTAGCCGGTGCGGCTCTCGGTGCGCACGGGGAGGGTGGCGAGGTAGCTGCGCGCGGTGGCGGCGCTCACGGGGGTGGGGAGGGCGGCGGAGGCGGCCGGGGCGTTGAAGAGCCCGGCGGAGGCTATGAGTCCGGTGAGCGCCGCGGCTATGCTGAGCCGTCGACGCGCGTAGAACTTCGACATGCGAACTCCCTTGTGGGGTGCGGGCGTTGGCGTGCGTGCAGGGGAATGCTCGCGGCGCCGTGTTGCCGGGAGGCGAGGGTCCGGTAAGAAGTTAATGACGTGCTCATGACGCGTCTACGGTTCGGGTGTGAAGTTTCCGCGCACCCCGGTGCGGGCGGTCCGGCCCGGCGGTCGTCTCCGAGGTCCGCGCGGGTCTCGCGTACGATGGACGGCGCAGAAGGGGAGTAGCCCTGTGCCGGACCGTCGACATACTGCTCAGCCCGCCTGAGCCGGCGCCCGGAGGCAGATCCGTGACGGGTCTGCCGGCGAGACCTTCGGCAAGCAGTGCACGCCCGCGCCGTACGGTGCGGGCGCCGAGTGTGCTGCCGTGCCGAGGCGTCTTGCGCGAAAGCTCATCACTCTCGGTGGGGCGGCCCCGACCGATTGAGGAACCGTTGATCAGCCTGACCGTGACGGCCGTCGTCTTCGGCGTCGTCTTCCTGGCCGAACTGCCCGACAAGACCGCGCTCGCCGGTCTCGTCCTCGGCACCCGCTACCGCGCCTCGTACGTCTTCGCCGGCGTCGCCGCCGCCTTCGCGCTGCACGTCGCGCTGGCCGTGGCGGCGGGCAGTGTGCTGACCCTGCTGCCGCAGCAGCTCGTCCACGCGCTCACGGGTGTGCTCTTCCTCGCGGGCGCGGCGATGCTGCTGCTCAAGAAGGACGAGGGCGAGGAGGAGATCCGCAAGCCTGAGGACCAGTCCTTCTGGAAGGTCGCCGGGGCCGGGTTCATGCTCATCCTGGTCGCCGAGTTCGGCGACCTGACGCAGATCATGACGGCCAACCTCGCCGCCCGCTACGACGACCCGCTCTCCGTGGGCCTGGGGGCCGTGCTGGCGCTGTGGGCGGTGGCGGGGCTCGGCATCGTCGGCGGCAAGGCGCTGATGAAGCGGGTGCCGCTGAAGCTGATCACGCGGATCGCCGCGCTGCTCATGCTGGGTCTGGGTGTCTGGAGCCTGTGGGAGGCGGTCGCCGGGTGACGTGCGGCGGTCCCGCCGGTGAATACCCCGTGGAGGCGGTGGCGGGAAGCCCGGTTCGTTTTGTACCGTGGTTGAACAAAGTGGCTCCCGCCCGTTTTCCCTGACCGGCGGGCGGGGCCGCTCTGTCCCGCACGGGACCCGCCTCCACGGTCCCGCACCCCCGCCTTGGAGCAGCCGATGACGGTCACCACCGCCGTACTCCCCGCCCGCGCCCTCCTGCTCGACATGGACGGCACCCTCGTCAACTCCGACGCCTCGGTCGAGCGCATCTGGCGCCGCTGGGCCGAGCGCCACGGGCTGGACGGCGACGAGGTCATGAAGGTGGTGCACGGCCGGCAGGGCTACGCCTCGATGGCCCTGCTGCTGCCGGACCGGCCCATGGAGCAGAACTACGCCGAGAACGCCCGGCTGCTCGCGGAGGAGACCGCGGACACCGAGGGCGTCGTCGCGATACCGGGCGCCCGGGAGTTCCTCGCCTCCCTCGACGGGCTGCCGCACGCGCTCGTCACCTCCGCGGACGTCGCCCTGTCCACGGCGCGGATGGCCGCCGCCGGTCTCGAACAGCCCGCGGTGCGGATCACCGCCGAGTCGGTCGGCGCGAGCAAGCCCGACCCGGAGGGCTTCCTGAAGGGCGCGGCGGAACTGGGCGTCGCCCCGGCCGACTGCGTCGTCTTCGAGGACTCCGGCGCGGGGATCGCCGCGGGGCGCGCGGCGGGGATGCGGGTGGTCGGCATCGGCCCGCGCGCCGGGTTCCACCAGCCGGACGTCGTCGTCCGCGACCTCACCCAGGTACGGGTGGAGCGCACGCCGGAGGGGACGATCCTGCTGCACGTCTCCGCGTAGGGCCCGGCCGGGGAGCCCACGCCCGTTTTCAGGGCGGGGGCGTGCCGGACCTCGCGTCTTCGGCTGACCGGGCAGGCCTCGGCGACGGCTTCGGGTGGCGTGCTCCGTCGGGGCGTTCCGGTCTCCGGCGACGGCTTCGGGTGGCGTGCCCCGTCAGGGCGTTCCGGTCTCCGACTCCAGGCGGGAGCGGGTCTGCGGGCCGTACACGCCCAGCTCCTCGTGGATGCCCCGCGACCACTGGTAGTGACGCACGGCCTCCTCCACCCGGCGGCTGTACCAGCCGTCCGTGTCGCCCTGGTACAGCCACACCATGCGCAGGCGCTGCTGGAGCTCGACGACCTCCGGCCCCCGGTCGCCGCGCCGCAGCACGGGCGCGGTGTCGACCGGCTCCTCCGGCTCCGGCGCCACGGCGGGCGCGGACGACGCCCCGCCGGCCGACGGGGTCACCGACGGCTCGGCGGTCGCGGAGGCGCTCGGCGCGGAACTGGACGCCGAGGGCGACGGCGACCCCGACGCGCTCGCGCTCGCGGACGGGGACTCCGACGTGGACGCGGACGCGCTGGGGGAGGCGGACGGGTCCTCGGAGGACGGCTCCGCCGAGGACGCCTCCGGCGACGCGTCCGGCACGCTCGCCCTGACGTCGTCCGGCGCGGCGGTGTCCCGCGACGGCGTCTCGTACGAGAACAGCCCGCTCGCCCAGCCCGCGGCGCCCAGGACGGCCACGACGGCGCCGGACGCAGCGATGAGCGCTCCGCGCCGGCGACGGTTCCGGGGCGCGCCGGTCCCGTGGCGCGGGGCCGCCGGTGCCGCCGCCCCCGCGGACACCGCGCGAAGAGGGCGAGTGGAGTCGTCGAAGAGGCCCAGGTCGTCGGCGCTCGGCTGTGCGGTGCCGAGGGCGAGGGGGGTGGGGAGGACGGACGTGCGGTCGTCGGGGGCGGGGGCGGGGGCGGGGGCGGGGGGAGCCGTGCCGTCCAGACGGACGGCACGCAGCGCCATGGTGGCGTCGGGCGACTCCGCGACGTCGGAGTCCGCCGTTTCCTGCGACCCGCGCCGTGCCGATCCGGTGCCAGCCGCACCTCCGCCTTCGGGGGCGGCTGCGGCTGAGGCGTGGTTCTCGCCCTCGGACGCCGCGCCGGCTGCGCCACCCTCCGGGTGGGACGCGGCCGCTGTCGAGCCGGGCGCGGAGGCGTGGTTCTCGGCGCCGGGTGCCGCGCCGGCGGGGTCGCCGGTGTGCGCGGCCCCCGTGTGGGGGGCCGTCCCGGTGTCTGCGGCACCTCCCGGGGCGGGGGCTGCCGCCTCCGAGCCGCGTGTCTTCGCGGCGTCCGGGCTGATGGCCTTCAACGTCATCGTCGCGTCGGGCGCGTCCGGCCCCTCGGTCCCCGCCCGCGTCGCGGGCGACCCGTCGTGGGTCGCCCGGCCTCCCGCGGCAGGGCCTGCGGCTCCACCGGCCGTGTCCGCCGACGCGCCCCCCTGCGCCGCCGCCCGAGGCGTCCCCGACGCCGAGGGCGTTCCCTTCGTTGCCTCCGGCAACCCGTCCGGGCGAGTGCCGTTCAGGTCGACGTACGGGCGTATCCGGAGGGGATCGAAGTCCTCCGCTGCCGCCGCCTCCGCCGTCCGGGCGTCGCGGAGGGCGTCGGCCGTGCGGCGGGTGCAGGCGCACGTCGGTGTGCGGTCGGCGTGCCTGGGCGCACCGCATTCCGGGCACGGGTGCCCGTTCGGCTGGTCCACGTGTCGTCCCTCCCCTCGCGAACTCCAGAGATTATGCAGATCTTCTTCACACTCTTGTTCGCGCGCCCCCGGAATGCAGAGTTCCGCTCGGACTCGACAGGCCATAACCGGTCACACCGATCACGATGGGGGTGTCACGAGAACCTCTGGAGGTCCGCATGGCCGGGGACGCGCACCGTTCGGCGTCGGAGACGGGACGCACGCGGCCCGCACCGCCGGACGGTACGGCGGCCGCGGGCGGGACCGGCACGGACCAGGTGTCGAGCAGCGTGTGGCTGTCGATCGGCGCGCTGCTGCTCGGCCTGCTGCTGGCCGCCCTCGACCAGACCATCGTCTCCACCGCCCTGCCGACCATCGTCAGCGAACTGGGCGGCCTGGAGCACCTGTCCTGGGTGGTCACCGCGTATCTGCTGGCGTCCACGGCCGCGACCCCGCTGTGGGGCAAGCTCGGCGACCAGTACGGCCGTAAGCGCCTCTTCCAGACCTCCATCGTCATCTTCCTCGTCGGCTCCGCCCTGTGCGGGGCCGCGCAGGACATGCCCCAGCTGATCGGTTTCCGCGCGCTGCAGGGGCTCGGCGGCGGCGGGCTGATCGTGCTGTCGATGGCGATCGTCGGCGACCTGGTGCCGCCCCGTGAACGGGGGCGCTACCAGGGCCTGTTCGGTGCGGTGTTCGGCGCGACGAGCGTGCTCGGGCCGCTGCTCGGCGGGCTCTTCACCCAACACCTGAGCTGGCGCTGGGTGTTCTACATCAACCTGCCCGTCGGGATCGTCGCCCTCGTCGTCATCGCCACCGTGCTGCACATCCCCCGCCGGTCGACCAAGCACGTCATCGACTACCTGGGCACCCTGCTCATCGCCTCCGTGGCCACCTCCCTGGTCCTGGTCGCCTCCCTCGGCGGCAACACCTGGCCCTGGACGTCGCCGCAGATCATCGGGCTCGCGGTGCTGGGCGTCGTGCTGATCGCCGTGTTCGTCGCGGTGGAGCGCCGGGCCGCCGAACCGGTGCTGCCGCTGAAGCTGTTCCGGGTGCGGACCTTCACCCTGTCCGCCGTGATCAGCTTCATCGTCGGCTTCGCGATGTTCGGCGCGCTGACCTATCTGCCGACCTTCCTCCAGGTGGTGCACGGGATCAGCCCGACCCTGTCCGGGGTGCACATGCTGCCGATGGTGGCCGGCATGCTGCTGTCCTCCACCGGCTCCGGCCAGATCGTCAGCCGCACCGGCCGCTGGAAGGTGTTCCCGATCGCGGGCACCGCCGTCACCGCCGTCGGACTGCTCCTGCTCCACCAGCTCGACACACAGAGCTCCACCGCGGTGATGAGCGCCTTCTTCTTCGTCTTCGGCCTGGGACTCGGCCTGGTCATGCAGGTCCTGGTGCTGATCGTGCAGAACGCCGTCCCCTACGAGGACCTCGGCGTCGCCACCTCAGGTGCGACCTTCTTCCGGTCCATCGGCGCGTCGTTCGGCGTCGCCGTGTTCGGCGCGATCTTCTCCGGCCGGCTCGGCGACCAGCTCAGCGCCGCCTTCCGCGGCGCGGACCTGCCGCCCGGCGTCTCGCCCGAGACGCTGGAGGCCGACCCGCGCGGCATCGGCGCCCTGCCGCCTCCCCTGCGCCCCGCCGCGCTCGACGCCTACTCCACCGCCATCACCGACGTCTTCCTGTACGCCGTGCCGGTGGCGCTGCTGGGCTTCGTGCTGGCCTGGTTCCTCAAGGAGGACCCCCTGCGCGCCTCGGTCACCGCGCCCGACGTCTCCGAGACGCTCGCCCCCAACCCGGTGGAACGCTCCTCGCACGACGAGGTGTGCCGCGCCCTGTCGGTGCTCGGCACCCGCGAGGGACGCCGGGAGATCTACGGGAAGATCACCGACCGTGCCGGCTACGACCTGCTGCCCGCGTCCAGTTGGCTGCTGTTGCGCATCCGCCGCCACGGCTCGGTGGAGCCGGCCCGGCTCGCCGAGCGCAACCCCGTCCCGCTGGACGTCGTCCTGGAGGCCACCCGCCAGGTCGAGAGCCGGCGCCTCGCCGTGCGCCGGGGCGTCGACATGGTGCTGACCGACGAGGGCCGCGAGGTCGGCGAGCGGCTGGCGCGGGCGCGCGAGGAGTCCCTGGCGGAGCTGCTGGGGGACTGGTGGGGGCCGGACCGGCCGACCGACCTGGTGCAGCTCGTGCACGAGCTCAACGACGAGCTGTGCGGCTCCCGCGGTGAACGCCCCCAGGGCGCCCGCCCGGTCACACCGGCCCGCTGAGACACGGGTGATGACCCTGCCTCAGGCGAGCTGTCTGGCGAACCAGTGCTCCGCGTACGGGTCGTCGTTGTGCGGCTCGGTCTCGGCGTACCCGAGGCGGGCGTACAGGGTGCGCGCCTCGACGAGGTCGCTGCGGGTGTCCAGGATCATCCGGCGGGCGCCGAGGTCCCGTGCCGCCTCCTCCGCGGCCCGCACCAGCAGCGCCGCCCCGCCCCGGCCGCGCATCCCCTCGTACAGGAACACCCGGGTCAGCTCGGCCGCCGTGCCGTCCGGTGACAGGCGGATCCCGGCGCTGCCCGCCGGCTCGCCCCCGTACCGCGCGACCAGCAGCAGCCCGCGCGGCGGCGCGAGACCGGCGCCCGACCGCGCGGCGATCTCCCGCTCCAGCTCGTCCGGGTCGGTCCGGCGCCCCTCGTGCAGCAGGTACCAGCGGTCGCTGACCTCCGTGTAGTACGCGCGCCAGAGCGCGAGGGCCACGGGCGAATCGGGGGACTCCGGGGTCACGGTCCAGGTCATGGCCGCATTCTCCGTCCCCTACGGGCCCTGGGGGCAAGTGAATTGGGCGCCGTGCGGTGCCGGCCGGAGGGCGGGCGTCTGCGCCGTGCAGTTTGTGCGCGGTGCAACGGGCAACCCGTTGGGGCGAACCGGCTCGCGAGGAGTGCCGGTTGGGACGAGAACCCCGGAAGGCATCCATGTCCACTGGCCTGATCATTGCATTGATCGTGATTGTCGCGGTCGTTGTCGCCGTCGCGGCCGTCCTGACCCTGCGCGCACGCGGCCCGCGACACGGCGCGAGCCTCAAGCGGCGCTTCGGCCCCGAGTACGAGCGTGCCGTCGCCCGGCACGACGGGGACGCCAAGGCCGCCGAGCGGGAGCTGTCCGAGCGCGTGGAGCGCCACGGCTCCCTCCAGGTGCGACCGCTGGAGCCGGCCGAGCGCGAGCGCTACGAGGCGCGCTGGACGGCCGCCCAGGAGCGGTTCGTCGACGCGCCGCGTGAGGCGGTCGCCGAGGCCGACCGCCTGATCGCCGAGCTCGCCGGCACGCGGGGCTTCCCCGCCGACGGGCAGTACGAGGAGCAGGTCGCGGCGCTGTCCGTGCACCACGCCCACCACGTCGAGGGCTACCGCCGCGTCCACCGCGTCGCGCAGGCCCACCCGGACGGCGCGCACGAAGGCGCCGCCGGCACGGAGGACATGCGTGAGGCGATGGTCGAGGCACGGGCGCTGTTCGAGGAACTGGTCCGGCCGTCGCGCCACGACGGCGGGCGCCGCGGCGCCGCCGGCGAGCGTACGGCCGCCCCCGCCACCCGTCGCGACGGTCACCGCACCCCGTCGCTGCTGCACCGCCGCCAGGCGAAGGAGAGCTGATCGTCATGCCCGAGGCACCCCGCCGCACCACCCAGGACACCTGGATCCCGAACGGCCCGGACGCCCCGGCGCCCGGCCCCGCCTCCGCGGACCCCGGCCACGAGGCGGCCACGCTCGACCACAAGACGGAGGCCGGCCGCAGGGCGGAGCCCTCCGCCGGCCGTGGGGGCACGGACTCCACAGCCGGCTTCGGGGAGACCGACGCCGCGCGCCGCGGCGGTACGGGGGCGGCCTCCGCCGTCGGCGGCACGGACACCGCGCGTGGCTCCGGCCGCGGCTCCGCCGGCACGGAGAGCCCGCTGGTCGCGGCACACCCGCAGACCGGCGACCGCACCTCCGCCGGTACGCCCGGCACGGCCGACCGCACTTCCGCGGTACCTGGCCCGGACGGCACCGGCACCCACACCCCCGGCCCGGCCGGCACCGGCACGCGCACGCCCGGTCCGGAAGGCACCGGCACCCATGTGTCGGGCCTGGAAGGCACCGGCACCCACGCGCCCGGCCCCGACGGCACGGGCACCCGCACCCCCGGCGCCCACGCCGCCACCCCCGGCCAGGACGGAACGTCCGGGCGCCCCGGCTCCCGTCTCCTCGCCGACGACACCTGTGACCGTCTCTCCGCGCAGCTGCGGCAGGCCGTCGCCGGGTTCGTGGACCGGCCGCGGGACGCCGTCGAGGAGGCGGACCTCGTCCTGCACGAGATCACCGAGCGGCTCAACGACGCCCTCACCGAGCGCCGCCACACCCTGACCCGGAACTGGAAGGCGCCCGCCTCGGGCGACCCGAAGAAGGGCGACGCGGCCCCGGCCGCCGACACCGAGCAACTGCGGCTCGCGCTGCGGGACTACCGCGAACTGGCGGAGCGCCTGCTAGGTGTCTGAGCCGCCCCGCTCGCCCGTCCCGCCCTGTCCGTCCGACGCCGCCCGGCGCTCCCGCCACCGGCGTACGACGTCCTCCACGTCGTACGGCTTCTTGCCCAGCGGGGGGCCGGGCGGCGGCTTGAACATCATGTCGCTGATCTTCGCGTTGACGTCCGCGAGGATCTTCCGCACGATCCGCTCCGAGGGGGCCGTGAGGGCCGCCTCCAGCGCGTCCTCGGCCTCCTTGCGCAGGGCCAGTGCCGGCGGCAGCACCGACATGCCCTCACGGGCCATCTTCCGCTTGACCCACCAGAGTTCGTCGTAGGTGCTCTCGACCTCGGGCGGCAGCGGCCGGCCGGCGCCTTCGAGCCGTTCGAACTCCCCGCGCGCGTCGGCGTCGCGGATCTGCTTGTCGACCCAGCTCTCGAAGTCGACGCCCGGTGGCTTCCGCTCGGTCATGACCCCATTGTGCCGGACGCGGTACGGCCGGGCGTTTTATCATCTGGCGGCGGGCAGCCGATCCGGCCGCCCCGGCCCCAGGACCTCTCAGGAGGAGCGCACGTGCTCGAACTCACCATGGCCGCGGTGTCAGCGGCGGAATCGGGCGCCACGGCCGGGATGCTGATGGCCGACGCGCCGAGCGAGCCGGGCACCGTGCTGCGGGTGGGGAGGGACACGTCCCTGTGCCGGCTGGCGACGCCTGACGACTGGCTGTTCGTGTCCCGGGTGCACCTGGAGTTCCAGTGCGCGCAGGACGGGAGCTGGCAGCTGACCTGGCTGCGCGGTTCGCTGCCCGACCCGTCGTCGGAGGTGCGGCTGACCGTCGGGGAGTACGCCCAGCCGGTCGCCTACGGCGGGACCGTGCCGCTGCCCCGGGGCGGCAGCGGCGAGGTCGTGATCCTGGACCGCACCGCCCCGCGCAGCGTCAACGTGGGTTTCTACCACGAGGTCTGAGCCCGAAGGCCCGTCCCGGCACCCGGCCGCCCGTCCGCCCGTCCGCCCGTCCGTTCACGACACCACGCGCGCCAGTGCGAAGCCGTCGTGGTCCTTGACCCCGACCGTCTGCACCGCCGTGGCGTCGAGCCGCGGGTGGGTGCCGAACATCTCCAGGGCGGCGCGGGTGCCCACCACGTCCGGGTCGGTGTTGTCCGGGTCGGCGACCCGGCCGCCGCGCACCACGTTGTCGAGGACGATCAGGCTGCCCGCAGCCGTGAGGCGCAGCGCCCACTCGACGTAGTGCGGGTTGTTCGCCTTGTCGGCGTCGATGAACACCAGGTCGAACGGCGGCGGCTGCTCGTCCGCGAGCTTCGGCAGCGACTCCAGCGCCGGGCCGACCCGCACCTCCACCCGCTCGGCGAGGCCGGCGCGGGCGATGTTACGGACCGCGATCTCGGCGTGCCGGGGGTCGTACTCCAGGGTGATCAGCCGTCCGTCGGCGGGAAGGGCGCGGCCCAGCCAGATGGTGCTGTAGCCGCCCAGCGTGCCGATCTCCAGGACGCGCCGCGCGCCCTGGATCCGGGCGAGGAGATGGAGCAGCTTGCCCTGGAGGGGGGAGACGGCGATGGGCGGGAGACCGGCGGCGTCGCTCTCGCGCAGTGCCGCCGTCAGGGTCTCGTCCGGGTCGTCGCCCAGCAGCCGCCCGGTGAAGTAGTCGTCCACCGCGTTCCAGAGCCGCGCCTCGCTCATGCAGGGGTGCCTTTCGTCGCGCCAGCCGGACCTGCCCGGCCGGACCGGCTGTCGAAGATACGGGGCGCGGCCCTGGGATGTCAGACCTTTTCCGGGTGTGTCCCGGGCTCGAGCGACGGGGGCGATCCCGGCAGCGGGCGGCCGGCCGACTCGGCCATGCGCCACACCGCGAACCCGCCGATCACGGCGGCCGCCATCATGTAGTAGGCGGGCATCATCACGTCGCCGGTCGCGCCGATCAGCGCGGTGACCACCAGTGGGGTCGTGCCGCCGAACAGGGACACCGAGACGTTGAAGCCGATCGACAGCGAGCCGTAGCGGACCCGGGTGGGGAACAGCGCGGGCAGCGCGGACGGCATCGCGGCGGTGAAGCAGACCAGCAGCAGGCCGAGCGCGCCGAGGCCGGCGGCGACCGCGAGCAGCCCGCCGTCGCGGATCAGCAGCAGCGCCGGAACGGACAGCAGGAGGAAGCCCGCGCAGCCGGCCGCCATCACCGGGCGGCGGCCCACCCGGTCGGTCAGCGCGCCGACGAACGGCTGCACGGCCATCATCAGCACCATCACGCCGAGGACGACGACCAGGCCGTGCGTGGCGTCGTAGCCCAGCTCGCTGGTGAGGTAGCTCGGCATGTACGACAGCAGCATGTAGTCGGTGACGCTGAAGACCAGCACCAGGCCCACGCACAGCAGCAGCGCGCGCCACTGGCCCGTGACCATCTCGCGCAGCGGCACCTTGGGGCGCTCGGTCTCGGCCTTGGCGACCTCGGCCGCGAAGGCGGGGGTCTCCTCCAGCCGCATGCGCAGGTAGAGGCCGACGACGCCCATCGGGCCCGCGATCAGGAACGGGACGCGCCAGCCCCAGGAGAGCAGGTCGTCGGTGGACAGCAGCGCCGTCATCAGGGTCACCAGGCCCGCGCCGCCGATGTATCCGGCGAGCGTGCCGAACTCCAGCCAGCTGCCGAGGAAGCCGCGCCGCTTGTCGGGGGCGTACTCGGCGATGAAGGTGGAGGCGCCCGCGTACTCGCCGCCGGTGGAGAAGCCCTGCACCAGGCGGGCCGCCAGCAGCAGGATCGGGGCGCCCACCCCGATCGCGGCGTAGGAGGGGATCAGGCCGATGGCGAAGGTGCCCGCCGCCATCATGATCATCGTGAGGGCGAGGACCTTCTGCCGGCCCACGCGGTCGCCTAGCGGCCCGAAGACCATGCCGCCGAGCGGGCGGACCAGGAAGGCCGCGGCGAAGGCGCCGAACGTGGACAGCAGCTGGGCGGTGGCGTTCCCCGTGGGGAAGAAGACCTTGCCGAGGGTGACGGCGATGTAGCTGTAGACACCGAAGTCGAACCATTCCATGGCGTTGCCGAGTGCGGCCGCCTTCACGGCGCGCCTGACCAGCGCGGGGTCGGTGACAGTCGGGGGACCGGCGGAGGGGTCGGGTGTCTGTGCCGCACCGGCCCGGGGAGGGCCGGAGGGACCGGGGGCGACGGAGTGATGGGCGACCTGGGAAGTCGACAAGACGTCGCTCGCCTGCCTTTCGTCGGGAACAGGGGCGGGTCCGCGCGGCGGCACTGTCGGGCGGGCCGAAGCCAGTGACGATAGGAGGCGTTTCCCCCGTTACGTACGGTACGAGGGTCGATGCATACTGCACGGAAATGTGCCGTGTGCAGGCACGCCGTGCTCCCGGGGATCTTCACCGTAGGTGGCCGGTTGTGATCCTTCTCGCGTCGCCCCGAGGCAACCGCATCCCGCGCGGACTATCGTCATCCGGACAAAAGAGAGAGGGCCGTCAAGTGAAGCGGCGGTGTCCGGCGTCCTTGTGAGGGGCGCGCGCCCTGCGGGCCGCGCACGGCACGACCCCGGCACGGGACGCGCGGGGCGACAACGGGGCGGGAGGCCGACGAGGCGTGGCGAATGCGGAACACAGTGGGGGACCGGCCGAGGCGTTCGGCGCGACGGCCGTGGGCGGCACCCGGGCGCGGCTGCGGGCGGCGCGCCTCGGACTGTGGCTGCTCGCCGCCGTCCTCGCGGCGCGCCAGGTCGCCCTCGTCCTCACCACTCCGAGCGGTGAACGCCTGACCGACCTGGAGACCTGGGTGGGCCCCGAGGGCGTGCTGCACGTCAGCGGCTCCCTCTACGACTCCACCGAGTTCACCGGCACACCGTTCGGCGGTCTTGTCCTCAAGCCGCTCACCAGATCCGCCGAGCAGACCCTCGGCTGGGGCTGGACCTTCGGCACCCTGCTGCTGGTCGTGGCGCTGGCGCTGATCGCCGCCCGCGCGCTGCCGCAGCCCGTCGGCCGGCGCACCGCCCTGCTCGCCGCGCCCGTCGCGGTCAGCCTGCTCATGGTGTCCCTGCCGGTGCGCAACACCCTCTGGCTCGGCCAGACCAGCATCATCCCGGTGCTGCTCGTCCTGCTCGGCTGCTTCGTCGCCCACGGCCAGCGGGCCGGCGGCGTCCTCGTCGGGGTCGCCGCTGCCCTCCAGCCGACCCTGCTGCTCTTCGCGCCGCTGCTGTGGCTCACCGGCCGCCGCCAGGCCGCCACCGTCACCGCCGTCACCTTCGCCTCGGCCACCGCCCTCGCCTGGGCCGCCATGCCGCAGGACTCCGCCGCCTACTGGGTGCACCACCTGGCGGGCGTCGGGCTCGGCGGACCCGCCGACGCCCTCGCCAACCAGTCCCTGCACGGCGCGCTGCTGCGCCTGGGCCTCGAGGGCCCGCTGGAGATCGCCCTCTTCCTGCTGCTGGGCGCCGCCGTCGTCACCCTCGGCCTGAGGCGCGCCGTCCACTACGCCCGCGACGGCCAGCTGCTCCTCGCCGTCGGCATCACCGGGTGCGCCGCCATAGCGGTGTCACCGACCGCGTGGCAGCACCAGCTGCTGTGGGTGCTGCTCACCGTCGTCGGCCGGGTCGGCACACGCGCCCGCGACCGGCTGGTGTGGCCCGTCGCCGTGGTCCTGGTGATGACGCTGCCGGCCAAGATGATGCTGCCGAACATGGCGTTCCTGCACCCGCTGCGGGACAACACGGTGCTGCTCGCCGCGCTGGCCGCCGCCACCGCCGTGCCGTTCCTCCGACGCACGTCGCCGTACTTCCGCGAGCCCGTGCCCACGCCGTACGCCCCGCCCGTGCCGGCCCGGTTCGCGTTCGTGCCCCTGCTGCCGTTCCTGCGGCGGGTGCTGATCCGGCCGAACCTGCTGCTGGAGCTGCTCCTCATCCGCGTCACCTACGCCGGGTACGCCAAGGTGCGCCTCGCCGCGACCGGCGGCAGCAACGAGGCGGGCCGGGCCCGCGCCGAGAAGCACGGGCAGCAGATCCTCGACCTGGAGCGCCTGCTCCACATGGACATCGAGCACGCCGTCAACCACGCCGTGGTGAAGGCCGGCTGGCTGCGGAACTTCTTCGACTTCTACTACACGTCGTTCCACTTCGTCGTGCCGCTGACGGTGCTCGGCCTGCTCTACTGGCGCCGCCCCGTCCACTACCGCTGGGCGCGCTCCGCCCTCGGCTTCGCCACCCTGCTGGCCCTGGTCGGCTTCTGGCTGTACCCGCTGGCCCCGCCGCGCCTGATGCCGGACCTCGGCATCATCGACACCGTCCACGGCGTGCAGGACTTCTCCCAGCCCGACTACGGCACGCTGACCGCGCTCACCAACCAGTACGCGGCGATGCCCTCGCTGCACTTCGGCTGGTCGCTGTGGTGCGGCCTGGTGATCGCGATCATCGCGCCCAGGACCTGGATGAAGGTTCTCGGGCTGCTGCACCCGCTGTTCACGGCCGCCGCGATCGTCGCGACCGGCAACCACTGGATCCTGGACGCGGCCGGCGGCGCGGTCGTCGTCGGCGGCGGCTTCGCCCTGACGTACCTGTTCCAGGGGCCGCGGGCCCGCACGGTCACGGCGGCGGCCGAGGAGGACGGGGTGAAGGAGGTCAGCAGCGGGCCGCCGGCGCCGGAGAAGGACCGTACTCCGAGCTGATCCGGTACTCGCCGGGCGCGGACACGGTGAGCCGGGTGAACTCGCCCGCGCGGGACAGGCAGCCGCCGCCGTCCACCCGCAGCCACGGCGAGTACGCGACCCGCACGGTCATCGTTCCCGGCCGTGCCGCCCGCAGCACCAGCTCCGCGCCGGTGGTCCGCACCACCGACCCCGGCGCGGACACCAGCGGCACCGCGTCCCGTACCCGGAACACCTCCCAGTGCGCGTCCCGCCAGACCGGCACCAGCCAGTCGGGCCGCCGCTCCCGCAGCAGCCGCGCCTCCTCCTCGGCGTACCCGTCGGGCTTGCCGTCGTGCAGCACCACGAACCCGACCGCCCACCGGTCCAGCCACGCCCGGTAGGCGGCGGCGGAGAACGAGCCGTCGTAGAACAGCCGGGCCCGCTCCATGTCGAGCTGCCGGTTCCAGCCCCGAGCGAGGTGCACGTGGGGGGCGAGCGCCACCGCCTCCCGGTGGTTGCGGGCGGGCACCGCCTCCACCCGCGTCCGGTCGGCGCCCAGCGACTCCAGGGCACGCACCACGCCGTCCGTCTGCGCCGCCCAGGCGGGGACGTCCGTGGAGACCTTCAGGTCGTCGACGGTCTTCTTGACGGTCCACCCGGCGGAGAACACCAGCGCCGCCACGAGCAGGACGCGGCGCACCGGCCGCAGCCGGGGCTGCGCGAGCAGGGCCACCAGCAGCGCGACGGGCGCGGCGTACTCGGCGAACCGCTCGACGTTCGTGCCGATGGGGGAGGGAACCAGATACACCAGCGCGGTCCCGGCCGCGTAGACGGCGCCGCTCCACCGCGCCGCCCGCCAGGACGGCGGTGACAGCACCGCGACGGCGATCCCCAGGACCGCGGGTATCCATATGCGGCCCGCGGGCATCAACTGCTCGCCCTGGAAGGGGAAGAGCACACTGGTCGCGCCCACCACCAGCGCGGGCGGGACGAGCAGGGCGACGGCGGGAGCCGGGCGCCGCACCAGCGCGTACCCGGCGCCGACCACCGCGAGGAACAGGCCCGCGACCGGGGACGCCATGGTGGCGAGGGCGGCATAGGCACCGGTGAGGACGAGACGTTTCTGCTGGGCCGCGTGGCCGGTGAGGTACAGACACGCGGCCAGTCCGAAGGCGACGCCGAGGGCGAACGTGGTGCGCCCCGAGGCCACGTTGCCCCACAGGCCGAGCGCGGCGAGCAGCGCGGGCGCGAGCGGCCGGCGCGGCAGCACCCGCTCCACCAGCACCGCCGCGGTCCAGGTGGCGGCCAGCCCGGAGGCCACGGTGAGCGCCCGCACCCCGACGGCCGCCATCAAGTACGGCGATATCAGGCTGTAGTTGGCGGTGTGCATGCCGCCGTACCAGAACAGGTTGTACGCCGACGAGCCGTGCCGCCCCGCGAACCCCGCCCACGCGTCCTGGGCGGCGAGGTCACCGCCGCCGGTCGCCAGCACCGCCCACCACAGCGCGTACAGCGGCAGCACGGCGAGGGTGGCCAGGAGCGGGGTGCGGCGACGCCGGCAGAAGGAGCGGAAGGACCGCGTCCGCCGAGTGGCCGGGGCCGGCCGCCGGAGCAGGGTGAGGTCGGCAGAGGGCACGATCTTGAAGACGTCGTACTCCGCCCCCGCGTTCACTCCTGTGGGGGGTCCCGTCCACTATTCCCGGCGGCGAGACGGCCGCGCGGCTGCCGCCCGGTCCCGGGCTCGGACAGGCGAAGGCGGCGGCCCCGGGGATCAGGGGGCCGCCGCCTTCGGTATCAGGGTGACGCGCGCTCGTCAGTACCAGTGGTTGGCCTGCCAGAAGGACCAGGCGTCGCAGGCGCTGCCGTAGCGGTCCTTCATGTAGTCCAGGCCCCACTTGATCTGGGTGGCCGGGTTGGTCTTCCAGTCCGAGCCGGCCGAGGACATCTTCGAGGCCGGAAGCGCCTGGACCAGGCCGTAGGCGCCGCTGGAGGCGTTGGTGGCCTTCGGGTTCCAGCCGCTCTCGTGCGACACGATGTTGGAGAAGCACTGGAACTCGGCCGAGTCGCCGATCATCTTCTTCGCGGTCGCCTGGGCCGAGGCGGCGGTGGGGGCCGCCGTGGTCGCGGCCTGTGCGGGCGCGGCGGCGATCAGCGTGCCGCACGTGGCGGCCGTCAGGGCGGCGCCGACCACGGCCTTCTTCGGGGTGGCGACGGAGCGGAGGAGGGAAACGGCGGACACAGGCGGCCTTTCGGTCGGATGCAGGGGAGTCGCGGCCCCGCCGTGCGGCGGGGGCATACGTCGGCGCCGCGACCCGTGGGGTTCGTCGGCGCCTGGCGACTGTTCCACAGAAACAAATCCCCGGATCGCCCGCAAAGGTCCCTTTTACTACCGATGGTCGGAGGCGCTCGCGGCCTCCTGTCCGCAACGTCCGTTTTGGTGTGCGATAGCCGTAAGTGACCGCACGGCCTGTCTACGGCTCTCCTTCGTATGTGACGCCGGTCATGTGGGGTGCTTCACCACCTCGCCCACCCGGCGCGTACGCCCCCTTACCGAGGGGCGTCGTCGAATGTGACCGGCGCCTCGAAGGCGGCCCTGCGGGTGGCCCGGCGCAGCGCCCGCAGCACCGTCGCGCCGACGGTCAGCGTCAGCACCACCGTGATCACGGCCCGCCCCAGGTCCCAGCCGAGGGAGGTGGCCAGGCAGTAGGCGACGAAGCGGGCCAGGTTGGCGGCCACCGGGTCGTCGCCGTCGAAGGCGATGTTCGAGGCGAGCGAGCTCATGAAGGTCCAGCCCGCCAGGTTCATCACCGTGCCGTAGGCGAAGGCGGCCAGGAAGCCGTAGACGGCGAGCATCCACACTTCGAGGCGGCCCCGCAGCCGGTCCGGGCCGGGCAGGAAGCCCGCACCCATGGTGAACCAGCCCATCGCCAGCATCTGGAACGGCAGCCAGGGGCCCACCCCGCCGGTGAGCAGCGCGGACGCGAACATCGTGACCGAGCCCAGGGCGAAGCCGAACCCCGGGCCGAGGACCCGGCCGCTGAGCACCATCAGGAAGAACATGGGTTCAAGACCGGCGGTGCCCGCGCCGATGGGACGCAGGGCCGCGCCCGCCGCCGCGAGGACGCCGAGCATCGCCACCGCCTTCGCACCCAGGTCCGACTCCGACAAGGCCGCCGCCACCACGGCGACCAGCAGCACGAGCAGCCCCGCGAAGAGCCACGGCGCGTCCCCCTCGTGCGCGTTCACCGCCGACTCAGGCGGGGCCAGGAACGGCCAGCCGAAGCCGGCCACGCCCACCGCGCTGACCAGGGCCAGCGCCAGCCAGGTGCGGGGGCCGAGGCGCAAGGCGCGGGCCTGGCGGTCCACGGGCCGCGCGGGGGTCGTCGGCGCGCTCATCGCTCCAGCGCCTCCTTCACCTGGGCGACCGTGAGCCAAGGCTGCGGCGCCAGGATCTTCGCCACCTGCGGGGCGAACGCCGGGGACGCCACGACCACCTCCGCCGACGGACCGTCCGCGATCACCTCGCCCTCGGCGAGCAGCACCACCCGGTGCGCCAGCTCCGCCGCCAGCTCCACGTCGTGCGTGGCCATCACGATGGCGTGGCCTTCGGCGGCCAGCCGGCGCAGGATCGCCGTCAGCCGGGCCTTCGCCGCGTAGTCCAGGCCGCGCGTCGGCTCGTCGAGCAGCAGCAGGGGCGGCCGCGCGGTGAGCACCACCGCGAGGGCGAGCGTGAGCCGCTGCCCTTCGGACAGGTCACGGGGGTGCATGTCGTCGGCCACCGACGGCAGCAGCTCGCCCAGCAGCGCGCGGCAGGTGCCGGGCTCCGCCTCCGCGTCCCGGTCGGCGGCCGCGCACTCCGCCGCCACGGTGTCCGCGTACAGCAGGTCGCGGGGCTCCTGCGGGACCAGACCGACCTTGCGGACCAGGTCACGGGGGCGGGTGCGATGCGGCACCGCGCCGCCGGTGCGGACCGAACCGGACGACGGGGCGACCAGCCCGACCAGCGCGCCGAGCAGCGTCGACTTGCCGGCGCCGTTGCGGCCCATGAGCGCGACCGTCTCACCGGGCGACACCGTGAGGTCCACCCGGGTCAGCGCCTGCACCCGGTCCCGGCGGACCGCGAGGGACCGCGCCTGGGCCACCGGCTCGGGAACGCCGGCGTTCTCCTTCTTCGCCCGCCCGAAGAGACGCCTCGCCGGGGCAGCCGTCCGGGCAGCGGCGGTGTCCGGCTCGGGCCGCCCGCCCTCCAGGCGTTCCCGCAGCGGGGCCGCCCTGCGGCGGGCGTCGCGCACCGTCAGGGGGAGCGGGGACCAGCCGGCCAGGCGGCCCAGCTCGACCACCGGCGGGCAGACCGGGGACACCGCCATGACGTCCGCCGGGGCGCCCATCCACGGCCGCTCGCCGGGGCCCGGCAGCAGCACGACCTGGTCGGCGTACTGCACGACCCGCTCCAGGCGGTGCTCGGCCATCAGGACCGTGGTGCCCAGGTCGTGCACCAGGCGCTGGAGGACCGCGAGGACCTCCTCGGCGGCCGCCGGGTCCAGGGCGGACGTCGGCTCGTCCAGGACCAGCACCTTCGGGTGCGGGGTGAGGACCGAGCCGATGGCCACCCGCTGCTGCTGGCCGCCGGACAGCGTGGAGATGTGCCGGTCCCGCAGGTCGGCCAGGCCCAGCAGGTCGAGGGTCTCCTCGACGCGGCGGCGCATCACGTCCGGCGCAAGGCCCAGCGACTCCATGCCGTAGGCGAGTTCGTCCTCCACCGTGTCCGTCACGAAGTGGGACAGCGGGTCCTGGCCCACCGTGCCCACCACGTCGGCGAGTTCGCGCGGCTTGTGGGTGCGGGTGTCGCGGCCGGCGACCGTCACCCGGCCGCGCAGGGTGCCGCCGGTGAAGTGCGGCACCAGTCCGCCGACCGCGCCCAGCACCGTCGACTTGCCGACGCCGGACGGGCCCACCACCAGCACCAGTTCGCCCTCGGGGACCTCCAGGTCGACGTCCCGCACGGCGGGCCGCGCCGCGCCGTCGTAGGTCACCGACACGTTCTCGAAGCGGATCACGTCGTCGGCTCCTTGCGGGGGTCGCGGGCCGCCTCGGGGGCGGGGGTCACGAAGGCGGGCAGCAGACCGAGCAGCACGGCCGCCGCCGGCCACAGGGGCAGGGTGGGCGGCTCCAGCGGGACCACACCGGGGTCGAGACTCCCGGGGTCGAGCGAGCCGGCCAGGATCAGGAGGGCCGCCACGGCCGCGCCGGACGCGGAGACCAGCCAGGCGCGGGCGTCCCACGGATCCGGGCGGTAACGGGTGCGCACGCTGCGCCGCCCGCCGAGCCACAGGCCCGCCAGCGCCGACGCCAGACCGGCCAGCAGCACGGGCAGCCCGTAACTGCCGCCCGCCGCGGTGAGCAGCCCGTACGTCCCCGCGCACACGCCCAGCAGACCGCCGAGCGTGAGAGCGGCGGTGGTGCGCCGCACGGCGGTCGGCACCTCGGCCGTACGGCCGTACCCGCGCGCGTCCATCGCGGCGGCCAGGGACACGGAGCGCTCCAGCGCGCCCTCGAGGACCGGCAGCCCCACCTGCACCAGACCGCGCACGCCCTTGTCGGGGCGGCCCCGCAGCCGGCGCGCGGCACGCAGCCGCCGTACGTCGGCGATCAGATGCGGCGCGAAGGTCAGCGCCACCACCACGGCCACCCCCAGCTCGTACAGGGCGCCGGGCAGCGACTTCAGCAGGCGGGACGGGCTGGCGAGGGCGTTCGCGGCGCCCACGCAGATCAGCAGCGCGGCCAGCCGCAGCGCGTCGTACAGGGCGAAGGCGAGGCCCTCCGCGGTGACCCGGCCGCCCAGGCGGATGCCCTGGGCCCAGTCGGGCAGGGGTACCTCGGGCAGCGTGAACAGGATGTGGGTGCCGGGGATCGGCGAGCCGAGGACGATCGCGAAGGCCAGCCGCAGCACCAGCACGGCGGCGGCGAGCTTCACGAAGGCGCCGTAGGAGCGGGCCCACGGCGTGTGCGGGCGGCGGACGGCCACGACGTATCCGGAGACGGTGATCAGCAGGGCGAGCAGCAGCGGGTTGGTGGTGCGGGTGGCCGCGGTGCCCAGCGCGAGGGCCCACAGCCACCACGCGCCGGGGTGCAGGGCGCGGCGCGGGCGCGGCACGGGGACGCCGGCGGGCGGTGTCCCCCGCTCCGGGCGCGGACGGGCTAGGCCCGGACGCCCGGAGCGGTCCGTCTCACGCACGGCGACGGACCTGCCAGACGGCGGCGGCGCCCAGCACGACCACCACCGCACCGCCCGCGATCAGCCCCACGGAGGGGCCGGATCCGCCGTCGTTTTGCGCGGAGGCCTCCTCGGCGGTCTCGGCGGCCCCGGTGGCGGCGGACTCCTTGCCGCCCGTGGCGACCTGCTCGCCGCAGCCCTTCGCCGGGTAGCCGGCGATCGCGCACAGCAGGGCGTTGCTGTCGTAGCGCAGCGGCTCGGCGACCGAGGCCAGCGCCTCGGCCGTCGTGGCGTCCTCCGCCACCTGCGCGCAGGCCGTGCGGCCGGCCGGCGGCTTCGCCCCGGACGGGGCGTCGGCGGGCGTGCCGAAGTCGATCACCAGCGCCACCCGCTTCGTGCCGTCCTCGGCGGGCGTCCTCGCGCAGATCGTGTCGAAGTCGGCGGTGCCACGCGGCTTGGCCGCGTCACCCGAGTCCTCGCTGACCGAGAAGCGGAAGCCCTGCACGTCGCCGTCCGCGGGCCGCGACAGCGAGGGGCCCACGGTGGCGTACGCCCAGGCCGAGCCGTCCCGCTCCCAGAAGGACCAGTAGCGGTACCCGGCGGCCTGGGCCTGGCCGGCGCCCGCCAGCAGGGGCAGGAGCGCGGCCAGGAACAGCACGGTGAGGCGGCGGGTCACGGCTGCTGCCTCTTGGTGCGGTTGCTGATCAGGAAGCCGATGCCGATGCCCGCGACCAGGCAGACGCCGACGAACCACCACACGCCGAACGGGGACGACTCGTCCTTCTCGTCCTCGGCCTTCTCCGTCGCCTTCGTGGTCTTCCCGGGGGCGGCCGGGCCGGCGGCCTGGAGCTGCTTCACCAGGTCCGTGCCGCCGAAGTCGCGCGGGTCCGCGCCGGTCGCGTGGGCGGCGAGGATCAGCTGCGCGTAGGCGGCGGGCCCGCTCTGCGCGGCCCAGTCGGCGGCGTTCTTCTCCAGCCAGGCGTACGACTTGTCCGCCTGCGCCGCGTCGCCCCGCGCGGCGAACGCGATCACGGCGTCGGCGGTGTTGCCGAAGTCGGGCTGCTCCTCGCCGCCGGGCGTGACGGCCAGGAGGTGGCCCTCCGCGGTCAGCTCGCCGGAGAGGTGGGCGGCGCCGTTGGCGGCGGCCTGCTCCGGGGTGGTGGCCTTCACGCAGGAGCCTGCCGCTTCACCGTCGCCCTTGCCGGGCTCGACCAGCAGGCCCTTGCCGAGCGCGCCGAGCATGCCCGCCGCCGTGGCGTCCGCGTTGGCGGCCAGCGAGCCGTCCTTCTCCGGCTGGAAGGCGAACGCGCCCGCGCCCTCGCCCGTGCAGGGCAGCTCCAGGCCGAGCAGCGCGTCGTAGGGGGACTTGCCGCTGTTCTTCACCTCGCCGGGCTTCTCGCCTGCGGCGGCGAGCGCGCCGATGACGACGGACGTGGAGTTGGTGTCGCTGGCGCCGCCCGCGGTGTAGCCCCAGCCGCCGTCCTTGTTCTGCACGGACTTCAGCCAGCCGACGGCCTTCTCCGTGACGGCGTCGTGGCCGCCGAGCGCGGCGAGCGCCTGCACGGCGGCGGCGGTCTGGTTGGTGTCGACCATGGTCTTGGCGTCGCACGCGGCGGAGGGGTCGGCACGGAACGGCGCGAAGGAGCCGTCGGCGCACTGCTGGCCGGTCAGCCAGCCGACGGCGGCCTTCGGCGGCTCGGCGCCGGCGGCGTGCTGGGCGAGCAGGGCGAGCGACTGGCGCCACACCCCGTCGTACTGCGGGTCGGTGTCCCCGTACAGCGCGGACGGCAGTTCCTGCGGGGTCGGCGACGGGGACGAGTCGGCTGCGGCCGGTGCGGCGGCGCCGAGGACGGCGACGGCGGCCAGCACCGCTGCGCTGCGGCGGACGTTCATGACGGGCGGGTGCCTCTCCCTGAAAGAGGGCCGGGCAGCGCGGGACACCCCGGCGGCTCGGCTCCGTATACCTCGACGGTGCCCGTGCGCCGGCGGGACGCCGGGCACGTGAGCCGGTCACGATCCGTGCGGAGCATTCCGGCTCACCGTCCCCGGGACGGCTCACGGTTGCGGGTCAGCGCCGGATTCGCACCGGCTTCCCCCCGTACGGGTGTGATACGACCCGGCCACTCTACCCGCCCGTAGAACGGGTGTCCGGGGCGGCCGTGTGCGCGAGGAGAGGCACACAGACGTGAGGTGACGGGGGTCACGGCGCCCGTGAGCCGGTCCGCACCCGGGCGGGTGCGGACCGGGAGGAGGAAGGGCGAGGAGGGTCAGGAGGCGGTGCAGGCGCCGATCTGCGGCGGGGACGCGGAGGAGCCGTCGACGGTGAGGCCGAAGCTGGTCGAGGCGCCGGCCGCCGGCGAGCCGTTCCCCGTGGAGCGGACGGTCATCACGTTGCCGTTGCGGCTGGGTGATCCGTTCCACACCGAGTCCACCTGCTGCGACGACCTCGGGGGCAGCGTCGCGCTCCAGCGGGAGACCGGCGCGCCGGTCGCGGTGATCGTCACCCTGCCGTTGCAGCCGCCGTTCCACTGCTCGGACGTGGTGGAGGCGGCGGTGCACGCCGCGTCGGGGTCGCCCGGGTTCGTCAGCCCTGCCCGGAGCGCGGCGGAGCCGTCAGGTCGATCAGCCGGCACACCGTTTCGATGTCCACGCCCACCTGCTCGATGGAGGCGCGCCCCGACAGCCAGGTGATCAGCGTCGAGTGCCAGGTGTGCCCGATCACCCGTACCGCCGACAGCTGCTCGGGCGTCGGGTCGGTCAGGTCCGTCGCGTCCAGGACGATGGCCGTCGTCCGCCGGAAGACCTGCTCCACCTCCGCGCTCACACTGCGGTCCGCGAACGTCAGCGCCCGCACCATCGCGTCCGCCAGCAGCGGGTCGCGCTGCATCGCGCGGAAGGCCCGCATCAGCGTCCCGGCGACCCGGTCCGCCGCCGTCTCGCCGGCCGGCGGCTTCTTCCGCAGCGTCGCGTGCAGGTGCTCCAGTTGGTCCTGCATCGTCGCCACCAGCAGATGGATCTTCGAAGGGAAGTACCGGTACAGCGTGCCCAGCGCCACCTGCGAGGACTCCGCGACCTCACGCATCTGCACCGCGTCGAAACCGCCCCGCGAGGCCAGCCGCGCGCACGCCTCGAGGATGCGCCGGCGCCGCGCCTCCTGCCGCTCCGTGAGCGGGGAGGCAGGCTCGGCGCGCCCGGCGTCCGGCGCCGCCTTGGTCCTGTGGGCATCCGCGGGCATGGGTCCCGTCCGTGACAGTCGGTGAGGATCGATGATCGGACAGCATGGCACGGCGTCCGCCGTGGCGTGAATCACCTGATCCACCGCTGCCCCCGTTCTTACCTGCCGGTAGATTCGGTTCCTCCGAACGATCAACTCTGAAACTTGTTCTAGATCGGCGTCCCGTCGTACTGTCGCGGGACAGTGCAGGCAGAAGGGGGGCCCAGAGTGACCGCTGAGGCCAGTCAGGCCGGGCCCTCGGCAGGCCCCGCATCCGACGGCTCGCGACCGCTCCGCATCGCGCTCCTCACCTACAAGGGAAACCCGTTCTGCGGCGGCCAGGGCGTCTACGTGCGCCATCTCTCCCGCGAACTGGCCCGGCTGGGGCATCACGTCGAGGTCATCGGCGCGCAGCCCTACCCGGTGCTCGACGAGGGGCACGACGGGCTGAGCCTCACCGAGCTGCCCAGCCTCGACCTCTACCGGCAGCCGGACCCCTTCCGCACCCCGAAGCGCGACGAGTACCGCGACTGGATCGACGCCCTCGAGGTCTCCACCATGTGGACCGGCGGCTTCCCCGAGCCGCTGACCTTCTCGCTGCGCGCCCGCCGCCATCTGCGCGCCCGCCGCGGCGACTTCGACGTCGTCCACGACAACCAGACCCTCGGCTACGGCCTGCTCGGCGACCTCGGCGCGCCCCTGGTGACCACCATCCACCACCCCATCACCGTCGACCGCCGCCTCGAACTGGACGCCGCCGAGGACTGGAAGCGCCGTATGTCGGTGCGCCGCTGGTACGCGTTCACCCGCATGCAGAAGCGCGTCGCGCGCCGCCTGCCGTCCGTGCTCACCGTCTCCGGAAGCTCCCGCGCCGAGATCGTCGAGGACCTCGGTGTCCGGCAGGACCGCGTCCACGTCGTCCACATCGGCGCCGACACCGACCTGTTCTCCCCGGACGCGTCCGTCGCGGTCGTCCCGGGCCGGATCGTCACCACCTCCAGTGCCGACGTGCCGCTGAAGGGCCTCGTCTTCCTCGTCGAGGCGCTCGCCAAGGTGCGCGCCGAGCAGCCCGACGCCCACCTCGTCGTGGTCGGCAAGCGCCCCGCCGAGGGCCCCGTCGCCCAGGCGATGGAGCGCTACGGCCTCGAAGGCGCCGTCGAGTTCGTCAAGGGCATCTCCGACGCCGAACTCGTCGACCTGGTGCGCTCCGCGCAGGTCGCCTGCGTGCCGTCGCTCTACGAGGGCTTCTCCCTCCCGGCCGCCGAGGCCATGGCCACCGGCACCCCGCTGGTCGCCACCACCGGCGGCGCCATCCCCGAGGTCGCCGGACGCGACGGGGAGACCTGTCTGGCCGTGCCGCCAGGCGACGCGGGCGCCCTGGCCGCCGCGCTCACCCGGCTCCTCGGCGACGACGAACTGCGCGCCCGTCTCGGCGCCGCCGGACGCGACCGCGTGCTGGCCCACTTCACCTGGGCGCGCGCCGCCGAGGGCACCGTCGCCCGCTACCGCGAGGCCGTCGAGACCGCCCGCGCCGGCCGGGGCGGGCCCCCGCGCGTGACGGCCACGGCCCCGCAGGACCCGGCGCCCGCGGACCTCGACCTCGTCCCCGACGCTCCCGCGGACACGGGCGGCGTACCCGTGACCGCGGCCGACACCTCCGACCGTGAAAGCAGGGCCACGTGCTGACCGTCGACTTCTCCCGGTTCCCGCTCGCCCCGGGCGACCGCGTCCTGGACCTCGGCTGCGGCGCCGGACGGCACGCCTTCGAGTGCTACCGGCGCGGCGCCCAGGTCGTCGCGCTGGACCAGAACGGTGAGGAGATCCGCGAGGTCGCCAAGTGGTTCGCGGCGATGAAGGAGGCCGGTGAGGCGCCCGCCGGGGCCACCGCCACCGCCATGGAGGGCGACGCCCTCGCCCTGCCCTTCCCCGACGAGTCCTTCGACGTCGTCATCATCTCCGAGGTGATGGAGCACATCCCCGACGACAAGGGCGTGCTCGCCGAGATGGTGCGCGTCCTCAAGCCGGGCGGCCGCATCGCCGTCACCGTCCCGCGCTACGGCCCGGAGAAGGTCTGCTGGACCCTGTCCGACGCCTACCACGAGGTCGAGGGCGGCCACATCCGCATCTACAAGGCGGACGAGCTGCTGGCCAAGATCCGCGAGGCGGGCCTGCGCCCCTACGGCACCCACCACGCCCACGCCCTGCACTCGCCGTACTGGTGGCTGAAGTGCGCGTTCGGCGTCGACAACGACAAGGCGCTGCCGGTCCGCGCGTACCACAAGCTGCTGGTCTGGGACATCATGAAGAAGCCGCTGGCCACCCGGGTCGCCGAGCGGGCCCTCAACCCGGTGATCGGCAAGAGCTTCGTGGCCTACGCGACCAAGCCGCACCTGCCGCGCGCCGAGGCGGACGCCACGTGACGACCTCCCGCCCGGCCGGCGACCCTCGCGCCCCGCAGTCCGAACACCTCGTCCTCGACGGCGTGCTGACGGCCGAGCAGGCGGCGCGGACCGTCGCCGGCATCCTCGCCGTGCAGCGGGAGGACGGCGCCGTCCCGTGGTTCCGCGGTCACCACCTCGACCCGTGGGACCACGTCGAGGCCGCGATGGCGCTGGACACGGCGGGCGAGCACGAGGCGGCCGAGCGGGCCTACCTGTGGCTGGCCCGGCACCAGCTCGACGACGGCTCCTGGTACGCGGCCTACGCCGACGGGGACCCGGACGACGTCACCGACCGGGGCCGGGAGACCAACTTCGTCGCCTACGTCGCCGTCGGCGTGTGGCACCACTACCTCGCCACCGGCGACGACACGTTCCTGGACCGCATGTGGCCAGCCGTGTGCGCGGCCGTGGAGTTCGTGCTGGAGCTCCAGCAGCCCGGCGGGCAGATCGGCTGGCGGCGCGACGACGACGGCACGCCCGCCACGGACGCGCTGCTCACCGGCTCCTCCTCCGTCCACCACGCCCTGCGCTGCGCCCTCGCGATCGCCGAGCAGCGCGAGGAGCCCCAGCCCGACTGGGAACTGGCCGTGGGCGCGCTGCGGCACGCCATCCGGCGCCACCCGGAGCGGTTCCTGGACAAGGACCGCTACTCGATGGACTGGTACTACCCGGTGCTCGGCGGCGCGCTGACCGGAGCGGAGGCACGGGAGCGCATCGACGAGGGCTGGGAGCGGTTCGTCGTGCCCGGCCTCGGGGTGCGCTGCGTGGTGCCCAACCCGTGGGTGACGGGCGGCGAGTCGGCCGAACTCGCCCTGGCGCTCTGGGCGACGGGCGAGTCCGACCGCGCGCTGGAGGTGCTCCAGTCGATCCAGCACCTGCGCGACCCGGAGAGCGGCCTGTACTGGACGGGCTACGTCTTCGACGACGACGCCATATGGCCGCGCGAGCTGACCACCTGGACGGCGGGGTCACTGCTGCTGGCCGTCGCCGCCCTCGGCGGTCACGAGCCGACCTGCGCGGTCTTCGGCGGGGAGCAGCTGCCCAAGGGCATGGACCCGGACTGCTGCCCGGACGCCTGATCCGTACGGACGCCCGACCGCCCGGCGTTTACCCGCCGGGCCCCGGACGACCCGGGCAGTGGCCGCCCGGGTCAGTGGCGGCGCAGCCGGCCGGCGATGGCGTGGCCGATGAACAGGTAGACGACGGCGGCGAGTCCGTAGCCGAAGACGACCCGCGCCCACTCCTCGTCGAAGGTGAACAGATCACGCGACCAGGCGGCCAGCCAGTTCGCCGCGTCATGGACGAACCGCACCAGGTCGTTGGCCCGGTTGGCGTCCAGCAGGTACATCAGAATCCACAGTCCGAGGATGACGGCCATGACGTCCGCGATCACCGCGATGACCGTCCCCGCGGAGGTGGAACCAGAGCGATATCGAGGGGACATGCTGTCCGTCTGGCCCCGAACGCCCGCTTGAAACCAGCCCGGTTCGGGGCCCGCACGCGAACGGCCCCCCGCCCGGCAGGGCGAGGGGCCGTCGACGACGGGGCCGGGGCTCAGCCGCGCTGGATGCCCGACGTGTCCTGGAGGACGCCGCGGCGGCCGTCCTGCGTCTGCGCGACCAGCGCCTGACCACGCTGCTCCACCGCCAGGTACCAGGTGCCCGGGGCGAGTTCGGCGATCGGCGTGGGCGAACCGTCCTCGGGGAACAGCGGACGCGGCACCGGCACGGCGAACCAGAACGGCGAGAAGTCCGCGGCGGGCGGCGCGGCCGGCTGGCCCTGCTGCGGCTGACCACCGTACGGCTGGCCCGGCTGGCCGCCGCCGAAGGAAGCCTGCTGGGCGCCCGGGTAGCCGTAACCGCCGGGCGGCTGCGCGCCGTACGGCTGCTGCGGGGCGGCGGGGCGGGCGGCCGGGAGCAGCGCGCCCTTGAGCGCCGGCACCAGTGGCGTGGCCACGGCGGCGGCCGCCATGACCAGCGTGGCGACGAGCGCGAGGATCAGACCGAGGCCCGCGTCGGGGCCGTCGCCGCCGCCCCCGAAGTTGTCGGCGCCGCCGGCCGGGTCGAAGACGTTGCCCAGTGCGCTCCAGGCGGCGAACACCGCGAAGGCGACGCCGAACGGCGCCAGGTCCAGACCCGCGACCTTCGGCGCCTGCGGCAGGCCCCGGGCGACGACGATCAGGGCCGCGGCGATGAGGCCTGCCAGCACCACGCTCAGCAGCACCGGACCGCTCGCCCACAGGCTGGGGATGTCCACGCTGTCCGAGGCGCCTTCGATCGAGTACAGATCGAGGAACGACGCGATGAACAGCAGTACGGCTGCTCCGATCACCACGCCGTCGCCTCGAGTGAGGGAGCGGATATTCACTTCAGGTCCTTCGTAGGTCGTCTCGTCGTCGGAAGAGGCGTCGCTGTCACCAGGTCGCCCCGTAGGGTCCGGTGCGAAGCGCGGGGGTGGCCCCTGATCGTACGGACGACACTATCGTCCGCCGGACGGGGCTGTCCGCCCGGATCAGCGCGCTGATCCCTACCCGCGCAGGAAACTCACGATTCCCTCGGAAATCCCTTGCGCCGCTTTCTGCCGCCAGGCGCCGCTGGTCAGCAGCGCCGCGTCCTTGCTATCGCGCATGTTCCCGCACTCGATGAACACCTTCGGAACCGTTGACAGATTGAGACCGCCCAGGTCCTTCCGCGTGACGAGTCCGGTGCCGCCGCCGGTGTAGTTGGACGGCGCGGTGCCGGTGACACGGACGAAGTTGCCCGCGATGCGCTCCCCGAGGGCGCGCGAGGGCGCCACGATGGCGCGGGTGTCCGCCTCGCCCTCGTTCACGGAGCCCGGCAGGATCACATGGAAGCCGCGGTTGCCGGCGCCGGATCCGTCGGCGTGGATCGACACGACCGCGTCCGCCTTCGCCGCGTTGCCGATCCGGGCGCGCTCGTCCACGCACGGCCCGTACGGCCGGTCGCGGTCCTGCGTCAGCTTCACCGTCGCGCCCTGCTTCTCCAGGAGGGCGCGCATCCGGTGGGCGACGTCCAGGGTGAACTCGGCTTCCGCGTACCCGTCGTTGGTGGACGTGCCGGTGGTGTCGCACTCCTTGCGGTGCGTGCCGACGTCCACCTGACGGTTGATCTCCGCCGTGTGCTTCACGTTCGTCGGGTTGTGCCCCGGGTCGATGACGACGACCTTGCCCTTGAGCGGGCCGGCCGCGGCGGGCGCGGACGCGGAGGGCGTCCGTGAGGCGGGGGACTCCTCGCCCTCCGCGGACGGGGACGAGCCGCCGGCGGTGGGGGAGGAGGCGGCGGGCGACGGCGTGCGGGGCGCGGCCGACGGGGAACCCCCGGCTTCCGCGCCCTTGTCGTCCGTGCCGCCCGTGGCCGCGTACACACCCCAGCCGAGCAGCCCGCCGCAGACGAGCGCCGCGAGGGCCACGGTCAGCGGACCACGGCGGGAGCGCCGCTCCGGGGGCGGATCGAAGTCGGGACCTGTGTACGACACGCAGCCACCCTAGCGGTGCGCGGCGGCCGCACCCGTACGGCGCAGGACGCGCAGCGAACCCGTGGCGGAGACCTCGGTGAACTCCCCGGACGCCAGCGCCCGCTGGTGCACGCGGTACGGGGCCTGCCCGGTGAACTCGTCCACGGGGTCGGGGAAGACGTCGTGGATGACGAGCAGCCCGCCCTCGGCGACGTGCGGGGCCCAGCCCTCGTAGTCGGCGCTCGCGTGCTCGTCGGTGTGGCCGCCGTCGACGAACACCAGGCCCAGCGGCCGCCCCCACAGGGCGGCGATCCGCGGGGACCGCCCCACCAGCGCCACCACGTGCTCCTCCAGACCGGCCCGGCGCAGGGTCCGCCGGAAGGTCGGCAGGGTGTCCATCACGCCCAGCTCCGGGTCGACCGTCTCCGGGTCGTGGTACTCCCAGCCCGGCTGCTGCTCCTCGCTGCCCCGGTGGTGGTCCACGGTGAGCGCGGTGACACCGGCCGCGCGGGCCGCGTCGGCGAGCAGGATCGTGGAGCGGCCGCAGTACGTCCCGATCTCCAGCAGCGGAAGCCCCAGCCGCCCGGCCTCGACCGCGGCGGCGTACAGGGCCAGCCCCTCGTCCAGCGGCATGAACCCCTTCGCCGCCTCGAACGCGGCGAGCACGGCCGCCTCCGGCGCCTTCACCACGAGCTCCGCCTTTCCGCAGGTCACAGAAGTCTCCACGGGGCCATGCTGCCGTAGTCCGGGCGGGTGCGGTGAAGGGGGGTACCGGGAGGCGGAGCGGGTGCCGCCCGTGGTGCGTCACGGGCGGCACCCGGCCGTCAGGCCGTGACCGTCTCCGGCGGCAGGGACAGGTCCACGGCGACGCAGTCGCCCGTGCCCGTGTGGGTGGCCGGGGAGGCCAGGGGGCCGTGGCCGGGGGCGCGGGCGGCGAGGACGTACGGGCCCTGGGCCGGGACCGCGAGGGCGTAGGTGCCGTCGGCCGCGGTGACCGTGGCGCCCGCGCGGCGGCCGTGCCGGTCGATGAGGGTGACCCGGGCGCGGGCGACCGGCGCGCCGGACGCGTCCAGGACCCGGCCGCGGAAACCGCGCAGCGCCTCCCGCGCCCGCTCCAGGTTCGCCTCCTCCTCACTGCTCGCCCGGAGCCGCGGGTGTTCCGACGGGCGCCGGCCGGGCAGGAACAGCGCCAGCACCAGACCCACGGCCACCGCCGCCGTCGCGATCCCGAACGACACGCGGAACCCGTGCAGCGTCGGCACCGCGACCCCGCCCACCGCGTCCGAGGTGTTCGCCAGCACCATGCCGATCACGGCGCTGGACACCGACGTGCCGATGGAGCGCATCAGCGTGTTGAGGCCGTTCGCCGCGCCCGTCTCGGAGGCCGGGACCGCGCCGACGATCAGTGCGGGCAGCGAGGAGTACGCGAGTCCGATGCCCGCGCCGAGGGCCACCGAGGTGACCACGGTCTGCCAGGCGGCGCTCATCAGCCCGAGCCCGCCGCCGTACCCGGCCGCGATGACCAGCAGGCCGATGATCAGGGTGACCTTGGGGCCGTACCGGGCGGACAGACGGGCGTACACCGGCGCCGTGAACATCATCGTCAGGCCCAGCGGCGCCACGCACAGGCCCGCGACCACCATCGACTGCCCGAGCCCGTCCGAGGCGGTGGGCAGCTGGAGCAGCTGGGGGAGGACCAGGGAGACGACGAAGAAGGAGACGCCGACCATGATCGAGGCGAGGTTGGTGAGCAGCACCTCACGGCGGGCCGTGGTGCGCAGGTCCACCAGCGGCGCGGCGACCCGCAGCTCCATCAGCCCCCACAGCAGCAGCACCACGGCCGCCGCACCGAACAGGCCCAGCGTGGTGCCGGACGTCCAGCCCCAGTCGCTGCCCTTGGAGACGGGCAGCAGGAACAGCAGCAGTCCGGCGGTCAGCCCCAGCGCGCCCGGCAGGTCGAACGAGCCCTTGGCGCGCAGCGGTGACTCGGGCACGACGGCCAGGGTGAGGGCGATGGCGAGGACGCCGAGGCCGGCCGCGCCGAGGTAGAGGGCGTGCCAGTCGGTGTGCTGGGCGACCAGCGCGGCGGCGGGCAGCGCCAGACCGCCGCCGACGCCGATGGAGGAGCTCATCAGCGCCATCGCGGAGCCCAGGCGCTCACGCGGCAGCATGTCCCGCATCAGGCCGATGCCCAGCGGTATCGCGCCCATCGCGAAGCCCTGGAGGGTACGGCCGGCGATCATCACCAGCAGATCGCTGGTGAACGCGCTGACCAGCGCGCCCACCACCATCACCGCGAGACTGGCGACCAGCATCCGCCGCTTGCCGAAGAGGTCGCCGAGCCGCCCCATGACGGGGGTGGCCACGGCGCCCGAGAGCAGGGTCGAGGTCAGGACCCAGTTCGCGTCCGCGGGCGCGGTGTCCAGCAGCCGCGGCAGGTCCTTGACGACCGGGACCAGCAGGGTCTGCATCACCGCGACGACGATGCCCGCGAAGGCCAGGACGGGGACCACCGCCGTGCCCGCTCTGCCGGAGGGACGGGCGGGCGTCGTCTGTGTCATGAAGGTGCCTCCAGGCAGGCCGAACGGCAAGGTACGTGGGCCATGAACCCCGTGCGCCGAGGCAACTATTCCGTTGTTTTGGCCCGCTAACAATTTCTTGACCGTTCCTTGGGCCTCCGCAGACCGGTCGCCCGCCACGGCGGGCTCCTCCCTCGGTCCGAGGGAGGAGCCGGAGGTCGGACGAAATGCCGATGCGGCCCGCGCGCGTGGGTTGAGAACATGACCCTCATGCTCGAAGCCCCCGACACCACCCGCGCCCCCGCCCGCATCACACCGCCCGTCTGGCTGGTGGTGGCGCTCGCCTGCGCCGGCCAGTTCCTCGTCGTCCTCGACATCTCCGTGGTGAACGTGGCCCTGCCGTCCGTGCGCGGCGGCCTCGGGCTGGACGAGCAGGGCCTGCAGTGGGTGGTCAACGCGTACTCCATCGCGTTCGCGGGCTTCATGCTGCTCGGCGGCCGGGCCGGTGACCTCTACGGACGCAAGCGCATGTTCCTCGTCGGGCTGGGCCTGTTCACCGCGGCGTCGCTGGCCGGCGGGCTCGCCCAGGAGGGCTGGCAGCTGCTCGTGGCGCGGGCCGTGCAGGGACTCGGGGCGGCCGTCCTCGCGCCCTCCACGCTCACCCTCGTCACCTCGGCGGTGCCGGAGGGCGCGGCCCGCGCCCGCGCCATCGCCACCTGGACCGCCGTCGGCGCGGGCGGCGGCGCGGCGGGCGGCTTCGTCGGCGGGGTGCTCGTCGAGACGCTCTCCTGGCGCTGGGTGCTGCTGATCAACGTGCCGGTCGGCGCGGTCGTGCTGGCCGCCGCCGCCCGCTGGATCACCGAGAGCCGCGCCGGGGACGGCCGCCGGCTCGACCTGCCCGGCGCGGTCCTCGTCACGGCGGGCCTCGCCACCCTGGCGTACGGCGTCTCCCAGACGGAGGCGGCCGGCTGGACGGCGGTGTCCACGGTGGTGCCGCTGTGCGCCGGGCTCGCCCTCGTCGCCCTGTTCCTGCTCGCCGAGGCCCGCGCCAGGTCCCCGCTGATGCCCCTCGGGCTGCTGAAGCTGCGGTCGGTGGCCTCCGCGAACGTCGCCATGTTCCTCAGCGGCTCCGCGATGTTCTGCATGTGGTTCTTCATGACCCTGTACGCGCAGAACGTCCTCGGCTACACCCCGCTGGAGGCCGGACTCGCCCTGGTGCCCAGCTCGATCGCCGTGATCGTCGGCTCCAAGGTCGCCCCGCGCCTGATGCGGGCGACGGGCCCGCGCGCCGTGGCCGTGCTCGGCACGCTCGTCGCGACCGCCGGCTTCGCCTGGCAGTCCACGATGACGGCGGACGGCGACTATCTCACCGCGATCATGGTCCCGGGCGTCCTGATGATGCTCGGCGCGGGCCTCGCCGGCACCCCGCTGGCGTCCCTCGCCACGTCGGGAGCGGCCCCCGAGGAGGCCGGGGTGGTCTCCGGCCTGGTCAACACCTCCCGCACGATGGGCGGCTCCCTCGGCCTCGCGGTCATGGCCACCATCGCGGCGGCCCGCACGAACGGCGCGGACACCCCGGAGGCGCTGACCGAGGGCTACGCCCTCGTCTTCACCACCGGCACGGCCGTCCTGGCGCTGGGCGCCCTTCTCATGTGGGCGTGGCTGCCGCGGACGCCTGCGAGGCAGGCGGGCTGAACCTGCGGTCCGGGACGGCGCCGACCGCCGACCGCCGGTGCGGTGCCTCGCGGGTGTCGGGGCCGCCCCAGCCGTCGTGGTACCAGCTCACCCAGCCCGCGACCGCCGTCACCGCCGCGCCGACGGCCAGGAGCGGCCGCCCGCGCAGCACCACGCCCGTCGCCAGCCCCAGCAGCGGGAAGAACAGCAGCCAGTCGCCGCCGTGGGCGACGGCGAGCGCGCAGGTCACCGCCGCCAGCAGACCGAGCGCCACCCGCCGCGCCGCCGCGTCCCGTCGCCCGCAGGGGTGTGTGGTGAACGCGAGGTAGACGTACACGGAGTTGAAGGCCAGCAGCCCCGCCGCGCCGGCCCACGGGTTCGGCGTGGTGCCCTGGAAGAGGCTGGAGAAGGCGCCCATGGCGAGCAGCAGCCAGGGCAGCAGCCGCGGATGGCCGAGCCCGGCCCCGTGCGGCCCGCGGGCCTCCGTGGACGTCTCACAGGTGGTCGTCATGTCGCTGTCCCCGTCGTCATCGGTACGCCCGGCTTCCGTCACAGGTCCGGCTGCCGCCGTACGTCCGGCCGCCGTACCCGGCCGGGTGCGGTCCCTGCCGACGGTAGGCCCGGCCCGGCGCCCCCCGACAGAGCCGTCCGTACGGTCCGCACCGGTACGGATGTCCCGGGTCCCGCGGCCGACGTGCGGGCGTCCGGCTATACAGGGTCCGGACCACCCCCGGCGATCAGGAGCGACATGCCCGTCGACACCGCCCGCGCGCTCGCCGCCGCGCCCCGCACCACCGACATCTCCTGGACCCCCGAGGACGTCCAGCTCTACCACCTCGGCATCGGCGCCGGCGTCCCCGCCACCGACCCCCGCGAACTGCGCTACACCCTGGAGTCCCGCCTCCACGTCCTGCCGAGCTTCGCCACCGTCGCGGGCGGCGGAGCGCCCGGGGTGATCGCGGCCCTGTCCATGCCCGGCGTCGACGTGGACCTCGCGAGGGTGCTGCACGGCGCCCAGTCGCTCCGCGTGCACCGCCCCCTGCCCGTGCGGGCCACCGCCACCCGCACGGACCGGATCACCGCCGTGCACGACAAGGGCAAGGCGGCGGTGCTGGTCCTGCGCAGCGACGCCGCCGACGCGGACGGCCCGCTGTGGACGGCGGAGGCGCAGGTGTACGTACGCGGCGAGGGCGGCTGGGGCGGCGACCGCGGGCCCTCGGCGGACGCGCCGGAGGAGCGGGGCGCCCCCGACCGCACGGTCGAGCGCCCCGTACGGGAGGACCAGGCGCTGCTCTACCGTCTCACCGGCGACCTCAACCCCCTGCACGCCGACCCGGAGTTCGCGCACCGCGCCGGTTTCGACCGCCCCGTGCTGCACGGGCTGTGCACCTACGGCATGACCCTCAAGGCGGTCGTCGACACGCTCCTCGACGGCGACGTCACCCGCGTCCGCTCCTGGACCGCCCGGTTCGCCGGGGTGACGTACCCGGGCGAGACGCTGCGGATCCGGATGTGGCGCGGGGACGGCACGGTACGGGTGGCGGTGGGCGCGGTGGAACGCGGGGAGGCGCCCGTACTGGCGGGCGCGACGGCTGAGTTCACCCGCAGGTGAGCACGGAGACGGCCCCGACCGTCGGACGACGGTCGGGGCCGTGTTCTCCGTTCCGCCCGCGGGGGGCGGGACCGGCCGACCTGGGTCAGGCGGCCTGCTCCCCGCGGTCGTTCTCCTGGGTCGGCTTGCGGTGCCGGCCACGCGGGGACGTCTCCGCCTCCTGCGTGGAGACCGGACCCCGGTGCCTGCCGTGACCCGCGGCGGCCTGCTCGTGCTCGACGGGCCGCGGCTCGTGCGTGATGACGTCGCTCATCGGAAGGAATTCACCCCGTAAACATGATCTTTCCTACAGCCGGGCGAGTCTAACCGGCCCACCGCACCCCGGATCCAGGCGGCCACGCCAACCGCCGCTAGTTCGTTACAAGCCGTCCAAGGGGAGCTTGCTGAAGAGGCACGGGACGCGGCACGTCGGCCAGGGAATCGAGGTGATGAACGGTCATCTCCGTTTTACCGGTGGGTAGTTGAGCGCTGTACCGCTCGCCGCGTGGAAACGGCGATTCCGCGCCCTCCGCACCCTCCTCCGCCGTGGCGTCGTCCGGGGATCCGTCCTCCGGCCGCCGTTCCTCACCCGGCATCGTCAGCGTGGCCACCCCGCACGGCACCGCGCCGACGGAGTACGGGAGCCGCAGCACCCCGTCCGCCGTCCACAGCCCCGTGCCGCCCAGCCAGCCCGCCGGGGCCGGGACATGGTGGACGCGCCGCTCGGCGGGACGCCACAGCCCGATCCAGCCGGCGCCGTCCACCCTCTCGACGTGCAGCGCCACCGCGCACCCCTCCGGGGTCAGCATCTGCCCCGGCTGCACCGCGAACGGCGTCACCCTGCGGTCCGGCAGCCGCAGGCACTCGGGGAACCGCACGGGCAGGGTGCTGCCCAGCACGCCCCAGCCCAGCCGCGCCTCCCCCGGGGAGGGCGCGTCCGAGCGGATCAGCAGCAGACCGCTGTCCGGGTCGGCGAGCAGCACCCGGTCGTCGCTGCCGGGGGCGATCTGCAGCAACGGCGACACCTCACCGCCGCGTCCGAGGTCGACCACCACCGACTTGGTGCGTCCGCCCGACTCCCGGTCCAGGGCGAGCATCCGCCCCTCACGGTCCAGCCACACCCCGCCCGAGCAGCCGCCGGGGACCTCCGCGACCCGCTCGGGCCCGGATCCGCCGCCCGCCACCAGCCACACCGCGGCGCTGTGCCGTCCGGCGGCGAGGGCGTACGCCCGGCGGCCGTCCGGGGCCGGGGGGAGCAGCCGCAGCCGGGTCCCCTCCTCGGGGCGGTCGACCGTGCCCAGCGGAAGCTCGCCGGTGCCGGGGCCGGTCGGGTACAGCAGGGAGAAGGCGTGCCGCCCGTCCACCAGCCGGTGGATGAGGACCCGGCCGTCGGCGAGGGGCTGTACCTCGGTGCCGGGCTCCTCGGGCTGGTTGCCGGGGAGCGGCACCGCGTACGGCTCGGGGCCGTCCAGGGTCCAGCGCTCCGGGAACAGGGAGTCCCCGGCGAGGGCCAGGCGGGCGGCGTAGCAGCCGTCCGCGGTGATGGTGCAGCCCGCCCGTCCCGCTCCGTTCTCGTGTGCCGCCGCAGGTTCGATGGCGCAGACCGTCATCTTTCGGTCACCTCCGGTGACGAACGGTAGTTTTCGCGGACGGAGGCGGCGGAGCGGAGGAGCGCACTTCACACGTAAGGGTGCTCCAGGAACGATTCTGCTGAGGAAGCGCGGGGACTGTGCTTCACGGCGGCGGCACGGGGGAAGGCGGCCACCGCGCGGCGGAGGTCGCGGGGGATCGCGGGAGGACCGCGGCGGGGACCGGATCCGGTACTGCCGTGCGAAAGGGGCAGGTAGCCTTGGCGGCGTGCCCCGTCTGTCAGAAGTCATCTCCGCGCTGGACGACCTGTGGCCCGCCGAGCGGGCCGAGTCCTGGGACGCGGTCGGCACCGTCGTGGGCGACCCGGACCAGGACGTCACGCGCGTCCTGTTCGCCGTCGACCCGGTCCAGGAGACCGTCGACGAGGCGGTGAAGCTCGGCGCCGGCCTGCTGGTCACCCACCACCCGCTCTACCTGCGCGGCACGACCACCGTCGCGGCCTCCACCTTCAAGGGCCGTGTGGTGCACACGCTCATCAAGAACGACATCGCACTGCACGTCGCCCACACCAACGCCGACACCGCCGACCCGGGAGTCTCCGACGCCCTCGCCGGAGCGCTCGGCCTCAGGGTCGTCCGGCCGCTGGTGCCGGACCCGTCCGACCCCGAGGGGCGGCGGGGACTGGGCCGCGTGTGCGAGCTCGACGCCCCGCTCACCGTGCGTGAGTTCGCCGCCCGCGCCGCCGGGCGGCTGCCCGCCACCGCGCAGGGCATCCGCGTCGCCGGCGACCCCGAGGCACCGGTGCGCACGGCCGCCGTCAGCGGCGGCTCCGGCGACAGCCTCTTCGACCACGTCCGGGCGGCCGGCGTGGACGCCTTCCTCACCGCGGACCTGCGCCACCACCCGGCGTCGGAGTTCATGGCGGACCGCGCCCACGGTCCTCTCGCGCTGCTCGACGCGGCGCACTGGGCCACCGAGTGGCCCTGGTGCGAGCTGGCCGCCGCCCAGCTCGACGAGATCTCCGACCGTCACGGATGGGACCTCCGGGTCCATGTCTCGCGCACGGTCACCGACCCCTGGACCGCCCACGCGGATTCGTCCCGGGCCCACCCGTCACCCACCGCCACTCTTCCGGGGGGCGCTGCGCGCGCCCCGCTCGATTCCGAATCATCTGGAGCCCCCAACTGAACGCCGAGCCCGCCGACCAGATCCGACTTCTCGACGTCCAGGACCTCGACGTCCGCCTCCAGCAGCTCGCGCACAAGCGGAAGTCGCTCCCGGAGCACGCCGAGATCGAGTCCCTGAACCGGGACCTCGCCCAGCTGCGCGACCTGCTCGTCGCCGCGCAGACCGAGGAGAGCGACTGCACGCGCGAGCAGACCAAGGCCGAGCAGGACGTCGACCAGGTGCGCCAGCGCGCCGCCCGCGACCAGAAGCGCCTCGACTCCGGCGCCGTCTCCTCGCCCAAGGACCTGGAGAACCTCCAGCGCGAGATCACCTCCCTCGCCAAGCGCCAGGGCGACCTGGAGGACGTCGTCCTCGAGGTCATGGAGCGCCGCGAGTCCGCCCAGGAGCGCGTCGCCGAACTGACCGAGCGCGTCGGCTCCGTCCAGGGCAGGATCGACGACGCGACCGCCCGCCGGGACGCGGCGCTGGAGCAGATCGACGGCGAGACCGCGTCCGTGACGAAGGAGCGCGAGGTCGTCGCCGCCTCGGTGCCGGCCGCGCTGCTCAGCCTCTACGACAAGCTGCGCGAACAGCAGGGCGGCATCGGCGCGGCCAAGCTGTACGCGCGCACCTGCCAGGGGTGCCGTCAGGAGCTCGCCATCACCGAGCTGAACGAGATCCGCGCCGCCGCCCCGGACACCGTGGTGCGCTGTGAGAACTGCCGCCGCATCCTGGTCCGCACGGCGGAGTCGGGACTGTAGGGCCTGTCGGCAGGGGATCGAGTCCGATGCGGGAGTTCGTCGTCGAGGCGGACGGCGGGTCACGGGGGAACCCCGGACCGGCCGGTTACGGGGCCGTGGTGAGCGACGCGGCGACGGGGGAGACGCTGGCGGAGGCGGCCGAGTACATCGGCGTCGCCACGAACAACGTCGCCGAGTATCGGGGCCTGCTGGCCGGTCTGCGCGCCGCCAGGGAGCTGGATCCGGACGCCCGGGTCCGGGTGCGGATGGACTCCAAGCTCGTCGTCGAGCAGATGTCGGGCCGGTGGAAGATCAAGCACCCGGCGATGAAGCCGCTCGCGGCTCAGGCCGCGACGGTCTTCCCGCCGGACCGCGTCACCTACGAGTGGATCCCCCGCGAACGCAACACCCACGCGGACCGGTTGGCCAACGAGGCGATGGACGCGGGCAGGCGGGGGGAGTCCTGGTCGCCCGCGGAGAGCCGCGCCGACCTGGACACCCCGCCGACCGCCCCGGTCGCCCCGGCCCCCGAGGGCACGCCGGGCGACGCGACGGCCGGGGCGGCGCGGGTGCGGGAGGCTCTGGCATCGGCGGGCGGCGCTGCCGCACCCGGTGAGCCGGAGCCGGAACGGCGCCCGGTGGCCGAAGGTACTGCCGCGGCTGGCGCCGCGGACCCGGCGGGGACGGTCCGGGGCCGCAGCACCGAGGACGCCTCCGGCGAAGAGCCGGACACGGAACCGGGCCCCGGGGCCGACGACACGGAGCCCAGCCCCAGGGCCGACGACACGGAAGCCGCGGACGTTCAGGGCGGGCGCGGTGCCGAAGGAGACAGCGGCGGAGCGGGCGGTCCGGCACCGACGGGCCGGGCTCGTAGCCGCCGGGCGGGGGAGCCCCCCGCCACGGGGGTCCGGGCCGCGGGCGCATCGGGCGAGGGCCCCGAGGTCGGAGGGCCCGGCAGGCCGGGTGGGCGCGGCGTTGAAGGGGACAGCGGCGGAGCGGGCGGTCCGGCACCGACGGACCGGGCTCGTGGCCGCCGGGCGGCGGAGCCCCCCGCCATGGGGGTCCGGGCCGCGGGCGCATCGGGCGAGGGCCCCGCGGACGGGGGGCCCGGCAGGCCCGCGGGGCCTGCCCCCGCCGAAGCCGACCGCCGGGCCGCGCAGGCCGTCGCCACCCCCTCCTCCGGGTGGGCGCCCGCCGACATGGGAGCGCCGGCCACCTTCGTGCTGCTGCGGCACGGCGAGACGCCGCTCACCCCGCAGAAGCGGTTCTCCGGCAGCGGGGGCAGCGACCCCTCCCTCTCCGACATCGGGCGCGAGCAGGCCGGGAAGGTCGCCGCGGCGCTCGCCCGGCGCGGCACCGTGCAGGCGGTCGTCGCCTCGCCCCTCGCCCGTACGCGCGAGACCGCGCGCATCGTCGCCGCCCGGCTCGGGCTCGACGTGGCCGTCGAGGACGGGCTGCGGGAGACGGACTTCGGCGCCTGGGAGGGCCTCACCTTCGGCGAGGTGCGCGAGCGGTACCCCGAGGACCTGGACGCGTGGCTGGCGTCCCCGGACGCCGAACCCACCGGCGGCGGCGAGAGTTTCGCAGCGACCGCCGCCCGGGTCGCGGAGGCCCGCGACAGGCTGCTCGCGGAGTACCGGGGCCGCACGGTCCTGCTGGTCACCCACGTGACCCCGATCAAGATGATGATCCGGCTCGCCCTGGGCGCCCCGCCCGAGGCGCTGTTCCGCATGGAACTGTCCGCCGCCTCGCTGTCCGCCGTGGCGTACTACGCCGACGGCAACGCCAGCGTCCGGCTGTTCAACGACACGTCCCACCTGCGGTAGGGCCTGTCGTCCGTATCGGACCGGCCGTGAGACGCGGTGCCTGGCCGGCCGACCCGAACGGGGTCCCCGCTCGAGCGCGGCCGGGAGCGGGGGCCGGCAACCGACGACAACGCCGCCGGGGCGCCGCCCACGCCGTGAAGGCGGCGGGGGGCGTGTGCCGGATCCCCCGCCGCCAAGGATGATCCGAGCGCAAGGCCCCGGACGGGGCTACAGCGCCGCCGCCTCCCGCGCCAGCCGCTCCACGCGGTCCCAGTCCCGGGCGGCCACCGCGTCCTCCGGCAGCATCCAACTCCCGCCGACGCAGCCCACGTTGGGCAGCGCCAGGTACTCCGGGGCGGTGTCGGGGCCGATCCCTCCGGTGGGGCAGAAGCGGGCCTGCGGCAGCGGTCCCGCGAGGGACTTCAGATACGCCGTGCCGCCGGCCGCGCGCGCCGGGAAGAACTTCATCTCCCGCACCCCGCGCTCCAGCAGCGCCATCACTTCCGACGCCGTGGACACCCCCGGCAGGAACGGCACCCCGGCCGCCCGCATCGCCGCCAGCAGCGTGTCCGTGCACCCCGGGCTGACCAGGAACCGCGCCCCGGCCGCCACCGCGTCCGTGACCTGCCCCGGCGTGAGCACCGTCCCCGCGCCGACCACGGCACCCGGCACCTCGGCGGCGACCGCCCGGATCGCGTCCGGCGCGGCAGGGGTCCGCAGGGTCACCTCGATCGCGGGCAGCCCGCCCGCCACCAGCGCCCGCGCCAGCGGCACGGCGTCGGCGGCGTCCTCGACCACGACCACGGGCACCACGGGAGCGAGCCCGAGCACCGAGAAGGGGACAGCGGGCGCGCCGGACGACGGCAGGGGAGCGTTCATGGCGCTCATCCTGCCGTCGGCGCGCATCCTGCGCAAAGGTCGTTGCGCATAGTGCAACGCGAGGGTCAGTGCACCTCGTCCACCAGCACGTCCAGCGCCCACGCCGCCCCCGCCCGGGACGGCGCCGCGGCCTCCACCACGTACCCGAGGTCCCGCAACGCCTCCACCAGCTCCGCCGGGTCCTTCGGCGCGGCCCCGGCCGTCAGCAGACTCCGTACGATCCGGCCCTTGGTCGCCTTGTTGAAGTGGCTGACCACCTTCCGGGTCGGCGCGTGCAGCACACGGACCGTCGCCGTCCGCCCGGCCACCTCACCCTTCGGCTTCCACGCCGCCGCGTACGCCGCCGAGCGCAGGTCGAGCACCAGCCCCGACCCCGCCGCCTCCGGCAGCACCTCGGCCATCGGCGTCCGCCAGTACGCGCCCAGCGCGCCCAGGCCCGGCAGCTTGACCCCCATCGAGCAGCGGTAGGAGGGGATACGGTCGGTCACCCGGACCGCACCCCACAGCCCGGAGAACACCAGCAGCGACCGCGCCGCCCGCCGCTTCGCCGCCGCGTCGAGCGAGGCCAGGCCGAGGGCGTCGTACAGCACGCCCGTGTAGATCTCCCCGGCCGGGCGGGCCCCGGCGGTGCGCAGCTCACGGTTCTTCGCGACCTCGCCCCGCAGGCCCTCGCTCAGCCCGAGCGCGTCCCGCGCCTTGTCCTCGTCGCCGGAGCAGAGGTCGACCAGCTCGGTGAGGACCTCCTCCCGCGCGGCGGTCAGTCCCGGCAGCGACAGGGACTCCGGCCGCAGCGGGGCACCGCGGCCGGAAGCGGCCTTGCCTTCGGACGGCGGCAGCAGGACAAGCACAGGTACTCCTTCGATCGAGCTCGCCTGTCAGGGTACGGCGTGCCGTCCGCCGTCCGGCCTGGTGGCGTGGGGTACGGCACCCCTCTCCGGCGGGCTCGGCTCTACGCGGCGGCGGGCTCGGCTCCTACGCGGCGGCGGTGAGGGCCCGTACCAGGCCGTCGGCGTCGTCGGCGTGGAAGCGGACCACACGCACGTCACGGGTCCGGCCGAGCAGGGACCGGTGCGTGACCGGCTCGGTCAGCTCCACCGTCACGGTCGTCTGCGAGCCGACGGCGAGGTCCAGCTCACCGTCCGCCGGTTCGTGCGTCATCCGCAGCTCGCGCCGCACGGAGGCGATCCGCTCCCTCGGTATCCGCAGGTCCACGTGGACGGCCCGGCGGATCCGCAGCCCTTCCGGCCCGAGGACGTGCGGACGGACGACGGACGCGGCGTGGAGCGCGACGACGAAGACGACCGTGTAGACATCGAGGAAGAGCACCACCGCGTGCGCGGCCGGCCAGTCGCTCAGCAGCGCGGACATCGCGACCGTCTCCACCACGCACACGAACGCGAGCCCGAACATCATGGCCGTCTCCCCGCGCGCATAGCCGAAGGCGGTGCCTCCGCCCGTCCCGTCCGTACGCCGCGCCAGCCACAGCACGAGGCTCGCCATCAGCCGCGCCTCGTGCCGCACCAGTGTCCAGCCCACCCGCGTCGCCGCCATCACACACCCCCTCCACGTGTTCCGCCCCCGCGCCCCGGCCGCTCCGTCCTCGGCCGGTCCGCCCACCGTCGGCCCTACCTCACCCGCACGCTCCGCACCCACCACCCTCTCCTTCCACGACCGCCCGCCCTCGCGTGCTCTTCCCGTACTCCCGTCCGCCGCGGCCCCGCTCACGACCGCCCCTCCGCGAGCCTCCGCAGCGCCCGGCGGAAGGCCTCCGCCTGGGCGGGGGCGAAGTCCGCGTACAGGGCGGTCAGGAAGCTGTTGCTCTCGTCGAGGACGGCGTCCTCGGGCAGCAGCTCGGCGGGCACGCACTCCGCGATGGCGCGGGCTGCCTCGTCGATCCGCGGATCGTCGGGCCCGGCACCTTCGAGCTCGTCGAGCAGCCGGTACACGGCCGTGGCCCGCTCCGCCCCGCCCGGCGCGTCGACCACCCCGCTCATCAGCCCCATCAGCCGCTTCCGCTCCTCCGGCGGCGCGGAGGTCTCGATCAGCGCGAGGATCTCGCGGTCCTTCGCGGCCATGGGGGAGTCGGCGAGATGGGCGGTGTCCCGGAACAGCGCGGCCAGCTCCGGCGAGACCGGACCCTCCGCGGCCGTCCCGCCCTCCGACTCCAGCAACGTCCGCAGCCGCGCCCGCCGCTCCCGGATCGCCTCCTCCTGCCGCGCCAGGTCCTCGTCCAGCTCCGCCAGCACCTCGGCGAGATCCTTGCCCGCGTCGTCCGCGAGCACGTCCCGCACCTCGGCGAGCCCGAGTCCCAGCTCGGTCAGCCGCCTGATCCGCGCCAGCACGACGGCGTGCCGCAGGGTGTAGTCCCGGTACCCGTTCCCGAGCCGCTCCGGCTCCGGCAACAGCCCGAGATGGTGATAGTGCCGCACGGCCCGCGTGGTCACCCCGACCGCCGCGGCCAGCTCTCCGATCCGCATGCCCCCAGTAGAAACGCTGACGTCGCGGCAGGGTCAAGGGAACGCTGTGGCGCCCGACGGGGCCGCTGTTCCGCCACGATCGGGCGAACGGTTCCCGCACCCGCGAAGGGCGACGAGTACCGGGAGCACCGCACCCGCCCCCTGGGCAAGCCCCTCCCCCTCCCCGGGCCCTTCGCCTTCGACCTGGACACCGCCGACTTCCTCTGATCCCCTGAGGAGCGGGGGTGTGACGGCGTGGGGGACGGGCGGGAACAGGCCAGGTGGACCAGGGCGCGGCTCGGGCGGTGCGGGCCCGCGCTGGATCTGCTCACCGCCCGGTTCGCCCGGCACGAGTACGCGCCGCACGCGCACGACGAGTACACGGTCGGAGTCACCGTCGGCGGCCTCGAGGTGATCGCGTACCGCGGCGGACGCATCGTGTCCGGGCCCGGCTCGATCGTCGTGCTCGAGCCCGGCGAGATGCACACCGGAGGCCCCGCCGCCCCCGAGGGCTACGCCTACCAGGCCCTGTACGCCGCCCCCGCCCTGCTCGGCGACGGCACCCTCGGCACCGCCCTCCCGTACTTCCCCGACCCCGTCCTGCACGACCCGGAGCTGGCCGCCGCCCTGCGCCGTACGCACACCGACCTCAGCGCCCACCCCGACCCGCTGGAGGCCGAGTCGCGGCTGCCCTGGCTGCTCGCCGCGCTGGCCCGCCGCCACTCCACGTCCCGCGCCGACGACGGCGCCCTCCCCGGCGCCCGGTCCGTCGCGCTCACCGTCCGCGACCGCCTCGCCGACGAGCTCCTCGCCCCGCCCTCCCTGGCCGACCTCGCGGCCGACCTCGGCCTCTCCCGCTACCAGCTGCTCCGCGCGTTCCGTACGACGATGGGCGTGCCGCCGTACGCGTGGCTCGCCCAGCACCGGGTGGCCCGGGCCCGCGCCCTGCTGGACGCCGGGGTGCGGCCGGCCGAGGCGGCCGCCCTCGTCGGCTTCGCCGACCAGGCGCACCTCACCCGGTGGTTCCGCCGTGTGCTCGGCGTGACCCCGGCGGCGTACCGCAACAGCGTTCAAGACGCGGGGTGCTGAGCAGGCGGACACTCTCCGCATGACTGCACGCGGCTGGTTCCTGTTCTCCCTGATGGGAGTGGTCTGGGGCATCCCCTATCTGTTGATCAAAGTGGCGGTGGACGAGGTGTCCCCGTCGGGCGTGGTCTTCGCCCGCTGCGCCGTCGGGGCGCTCCTGCTGCTCCCCTTCGCCCTGCGCCAGGCGGGCCTCGCCCGGAACCTGCGGGCGCACTGGAAGCCGATGCTGGCGTTCGCGGTGATCGAGATCGTCGGCCCCTGGTACACCCTGACCGACGCCGAGCGTCACCTCTCCAGCTCCACGGCCGGACTGCTGATCGCGGGCGTCCCGATCGTCGGCGTGCTGCTGTCCCGCGCCTTCGGCCGGGCGGAGTCCCTCGGCCCCCGCAGGACCGCGGGTCTGGCGCTCGGTCTCGGCGGCGTGGGCGTCCTCACCGTCCCCCACCTGACCGGCGGCGACGCCCTCTCCCTCGCGGAGGTCCTGGTCACGGTCGTGGGCTATGCGACGGCGCCGCTGATCGCCGACCGCCACCTCAGGGACGTCCCCACGCTGCACCTGATCACGCCCTGCCTGGCCCTGGCCGCCCTGGTCCACGCCCCCGCGGCGATCGCCTCCCGTCCCGATGCGCTCCCCGCCCCGGAGACCCTGGCCGCGCTGGCCGCCCTCGGCGTCGTCTGCACGGCGGTGGCGTTCGTCGCCTTCCTGGAGCTGATCAAGGAGGCGGGCCCGATCCGCGCGTCCGTCATCACCTACGTCAACCCGGCGATCGCGGTGGCGGCCGGCGCGCTCTTCCTCGACGAGGCCCTGACCACGACGGTGGTGGCCGCCTTCGTCCTGATCCTCACCGGATCCGTGCTGGCCAACGCGCGGGAGCGGAAGCCGGCCGGCCGGCGGGTACCATGGTCGACACGGCAGACGAGCCGGGCGGACGGCCGCGTGGAGTCCCCGTAGGGGGCTTCCCGAGGAACGTCCGGGCTCCACAGGGCAGGGTGGTGGCTAACGGCCACCCGGGGTGACCCGCGGGACAGTGCCACAGAAAACAGACCGCCCGACGCTCAGGCGCCGGGTAAGGGTGAAACGGTGGTGTAAGAGACCACCAGCGCCTGAGGTGACTCAGGCGGCTGGGTAAACCCCACCCGGAGCAAGGTCAAAAGGAAGCACCCCGGTGCTTCTGCGCGGACGTTCGAGGGCTGCCCGCCCGAGTCCGCGGGTAGACCGCACGAGGCCGGTGGCAACACCGGTCCTAGATGGATGGCCGTCGCCGGTGGGTCCGCGAGGACCCACCGGAACAGAACCCGGCGTACAGCCCGGCTCGTCTGCCGCTCTCCTCCCTCTGCGGAGGAGCCGCCGTTTCCTCGTGCGCGACCCCCGTGTGTCCTCGCTCACGCAAACCGGCGCGAGCTGCCGTCACCGAACCTTCACGACCGGCGGGAATCCTTCACCTTCATGTCCTCCTCGTCACCGTGGCCAGGTGTGAAGCGCCTCTGGCATAACCGCAGTTGGCCGAAAAATGATGCCTCGCGTGGGTGAGGGGAGCCGCGACAGGCCTCCTGTGAAGCAGATGTGACGAACCGTCAGGCGCAATCGTGGGTGCGTTGTCGCACTCCGGCCCGGCTCGTCCGACCTCGTCACGGCTAGCACAGCGGAACGTACGAGCGATGGGTTCACGACGAACTGATTTTGCTGACGAGCTGTTCAGCAAGCGGGGCTTCGGCGCGCATCGGGGTGATTAGCATGAGCCGTACGTGGTCGGAAGATCGCCTTCTGTGGGCAGATCCCTTCCCCGGCCCGCGGCCGTCGTCGTAGGCCGCCCCCTTCCCCTGCTCTCACCGACCGAGGGACCGCTCCATGCCAGTGCCTGCTTCTCCCAGCCAGCACCCACCGGCGGGGGCGCCGCGCACCTCGTTCGCCGCACGGGCTGCCGTGCTGGTGGTGACCGCCGCCGCCGGTGGTGCGGCGCTCGCCCTGGCGCCCTCCGGCGCCACCCCGTGGACCCTGGCCGTGGTGCTGGCCGGATGGGCGTGCGTGGCCGTCACCGTCCTCGTCGACCACCGCCTCGTCCGGAAGGCCCGCGCCACCGCCGTCGAGCGGGAGTCGGAGGTCGGCCGCCTCCGCGCCGAGGCCGCCCGCCGCTCCGCCGAGATCTCCCACCTGGCCGGAGCCACCCTGCCCGCCGTGGCCGAACGGCTCCGCGAGGGCACCAGCGCCGCCGACGTGCTGGCCGCCGTGCCCCCGCCGTCCGACCCGCAGCTCTCCCGCGTCACCCACGCCTTCGCCGCCGTCGTGGAGGAGGACGTACGGCGCGTGATCACGCTCGACGACGAGTACCGCGCGATCCGGGACGAACTCGACCGGACCGTGGCCGAACACGACCGGTTCGCACGGGAGACGATGCCGGCCGCGATCACCCGGCTCCGCGAGGGCCGCTCCGCCGACACCGTGCTCGCCGAGACCGACCTGCCGCAGCACCCCGCCCTGCGCGCTCCGGCGGAATCGTTCATCCGTGAACTCGCCCACAGCGAGCGGCGCGCCGCCGCCGCCCAGGCCGCCTCCGCCAAGGCGCTCAGCCGCGTCCAGGCCAAGGCCGTACAGATGCTCGCCGACCTGCGCGAGATGCAGGAGCGGCACGGCGAGGAGGTCTTCGGCGACCTGCTCAGGCTCGACCACAGCACCTCCCAGCTCGGCCTGATGACCGACCGGCTCGCGCTGCTCATGGGCGGCCGCTCCAGCCGCGCCTGGAACAAGCCGATCAAGATGGAGAGCATCCTGCGCGGCGCCGCCGGCCGTATCGCCGCCTATCAGCGGGTGCGCCTGCACTGCTCCACCCGCACCGCGGTCGCCGGGTTCGCCGCCGAAGGCGTCATGCACCTGCTCGCCGAACTGATGGACAACGCGGCGAACTTCTCCCCGCCCATCGACGAGGTGCACGTCTACGTCGAGGACCGCAGCGCCGGCATCGTCGTCACCATCGAGGACAGCGGCCTGAAGATGGCCGACGCGGCGATGCGGCGCGCCGAGGAGGCCGTCACCGGCCGCGTCACCGACCTCGCCTCCCTCCAGGGCACCCGGCTCGGCCTGGCCGTCGTCGGCCGGCTCGCCTCGAAGTACGGCGTCAGCGTCAGCTACCGCCCGTCCTCCCGCGGCGGCACCGGCGTCGTCGTCCTGCTGCCCCTGCACCTGCTCGCCCAGCACCGCGAGCCGGCCCCGTACGAGACGGCCGGGCGGGGCGAGTCCCTGGCCGGGCGCGGGGGCGCGGCCCGGGGCGTGCCCGTGCAGTCCCCGTCGGCGTCGCGCGCGTCCTCGCTCCCCGCCCGGGACGCGTACGCCCTGCCCGCCGCGGGGTCCTCCGCCGGCTCCCGCAGCGACGCCGACGCCCTGCCCGTCCGCGGTTCGAACGGCTCCCGCGGCGACCGTGACAACGCTGCCGAGCCCCGCCCCACGGCGGCGGAGCTGCCCGCCGCCCCGGAAACCCCGGCCCCTCGCACGGAGCGCCAGGCCGCCATCACCGAGCGGTTGTCCGAACTGCCCACCGTCCCCGGCCAGGGACGGCACCGGCAGCCGGACAGCACCACCCCGAACGGCCTCCCGGTCCGCGCCCCCGGCCGCACCATGGCCGAGGCCGAACGCGAGCGCGAACAGCGCCAGTCGGCGGCCGCCCGCTCCGGCGACACGTCGGGCCGGCGCGGGGCGCGCGACGCCGGCTCCCGGTTCGGCGCCTTCCACCGCGGCGCACGGCAGTCCGGCAACGGTGTCACCGGCACGCCCGGCACCGGCACGCCCGGCACCGGCACGCCCGGCACCGGCAAGCCGGGCGACGGCACCTCCGGCGTCGACTCCCTGCCCCCCGCGGCTCCCTAGTCCCACCCCTCCCGTACGGCGCCGCGGCCCGGCCCCGTTCGGCGTCCGGGGCGACGGCGCCCCTTCCCGCTCGAGCACGTGAGATAGGAGGCACGGGCCGGTGACCGGCCAGTCCGGACACCACCGTCCCAACACCACCATGCAGACCACGACCACCGACAACAGCCTCAACTGGCTCCTGCAGGGTCTCCTGGAGCGGACCCCCGGCGCACGGCACGCCCTGGTCCTCTCCCGGGACGGCCTCAAGCTCTGCTGGAGCGAGCACCTGACCCTCGACCTCGCCGACCAGCTCTCGGCCATCTGCTCCGGTATCCAGGCGCTCGCCCAGGGCGCCTCGATGGAGTTCGGCGACGGCACCGGCGGCGTACGGCAGTCGATGACCGAGTTCCACGGCGGGCTGCTCTTCATCGTGGAGGCCGGCGCGGGCGCGCACCTCGCCGTCGTCGCCGGTGAGGACGCCGACCCGGGCGTGGTCGGACACCAGATGATGGAGCTGGTCGAGCAGATCGGCGACCACCTGCGGGCCGAACCCCGAACCGAGGCCCCCGGGAGCGGCACCTCGTGACCCCGCGCAAACCCGTCGACACGGGTGACCCGGACCGGCTCTACACCGTCACCGGAGGGCGCAGCCGCGCCGACGAGTCCTTCGACCTGGTCACCCTGATCGTCAGCGAGAGCGCGCCGACGCCGGGGATGCAGTCGGAGCACGCCCGGATCCTCGAACTGTGCGAACACCCCGTCGCCGTGGTCGAGATCGCCGCGGAACTCGGGCTGCCGGTCACGGTCGTGCGCATCCTGCTCGGCGACCTGCTGGACACCGGGCGCATCACCGCGCGCCACCCGCGCGCGGCGGCGTCCGTCGCCTCCCTGCCCGATTCCGCCCTACTCCAAGAGGTTCTCCATGGACTCCGCAACCTCTGAGCTGCCCGCCCACCGCACACCGCTCCGCGACACCGCGGAGACGGGGCTGAAGATCGTCGTCGTGGGCGGGTTCGGCGTGGGCAAGACGACGCTGGTCCGCTCCGTGAGCGAGATCCGGCCGCTGAACACCGAGGAGGTGATGACGCAGGCCGGTGTGGGCGTCGACGAGACCGAGGGGGTGGCGGCGAAGACCACGACCACGGTCGCCTTCGACTTCGGGCGGATCAGCCTCAACGACCGCATGGTGCTGTACCTGTTCGGCGCGCCCGGGCAGGAACGCTTCTGGTTCCTGTGGGACCGGCTGTTCTCGGGCACCCTGGGCGCCGTCGTCCTCGTCGACACGCGCCGGATGGACGACTCCTGGTACGCCATCGACCGGCTGGAGCACCACGGCACGCCGTTCGTCGTCGCCGTCAACCGGTTCGACGACGACGGCGTCCGGTACTCCCTGGACGAGATACGCCAGGCGCTCGCCCTTCCCGCGCACGTGCCGATGGTCGACTGCGACGCCCGGGTCCGGGCTTCCGGCAAGGACGTGCTGATCACCCTCGTGAACCACCTCCACGACCTGGCCACCGCCAAGGAGGCGACACTGTGACCGATCCGGCCGATCCCTTCGCGCGGCAGACCCGCACCGCGGACGGGCCGCCCCCGGGGTGCCCCGCGCACGCCGGCGCGGTGAGCCTGACCGGGCTGGACTTCCAGCAGACGCCGTCGGAGCTGTACCGCACGATGCGCCGCGAGCACGGCCCCGTCGCGCCGGTGCTGCTGGACGGCGGCATCCCGGCCTGGCTGGTGCTGGGCTACACCGAACTCTCCTACGTGACCAGCCACGACGAGCTGTTCGCGCGGGACTCCCGGCGTTGGAACCAGTGGGAGAACATCCCGTCGGACTGGCCGCTGCTGCCGTACGTCGGCTACCAGCCGTCGGTGCTGTTCGCCGAGGGCGACGAACACCGGCGGCGGGCCGGTGTGATCACCGACGCCCTGGAGGGCGTCGACCAGTTCGAGCTGGGCAACGAGTGCCTGCTGATCGCCGACGACCTCATCGCGCGGTTCGCCGGCAGCGGCCAGGCCGAGCTGATGTCCGACTACGTGCACCCCCTGCTGATGCGTGCCGTCGTGCAGATGTGCGGGATGCCGGCGACGGGTGAGGACACCCGCCGGCTCGTCGACGACCTGCGCATCTCCCTGGACGCGGCGGAGGGCGAGGACCCGGTCGCCGGGTACAACCGGGTGGGCGAGCGGCTGCGGCAGCTGGTCAAGGAGAAGCGGATGGCGCCCGGCCCGGACGTCACCTCGCGCATGGTGATGCACCCGGCGGGGCTCTCCGACGAGGAGATCGTCCAGGACCTCATCTCCGTGATCTCGGCGGGCGAGCAGCCCACCTCCAACTGGGTCTGCAACACGCTGCGTCTGCTGCTGACCGACGAACGCTTCGCCGTGAACGTCTCGGGCGGCCGGCTCAGCGTCGGCGAGGCGCTCAACGAGGTGCTGTGGCTGGACACGCCGACGCAGAACTTCATCGGGCGGTGGGCGGTACGGGACGTGCAGCTCGGCGGCCGGCAGATAAGGGAGGGCGACTGCCTGGTCCTGGGCCTGGCCGCGGCCAACACCGACCCGCAGATCTGGCCCGAGGGCCACGTCGGCGCGGAGAACGCCGCGCACCTGTCCTTCAGCAACGGCGAGCACCGCTGCCCGTACCCGGCCCCGCTGCTGGCGGACGTGATGGCGCGCACGGCGGTCGAGACGCTGCTGGAGCGGCTGCCGGACCTGGTGCTGTCCGTGGAGCCGGAGGAACTGGTCTGGCGTCCGTCGATCTGGATGCGGGGCCTGATGGAACTGCCGGTGCAGTTCACGCCGGTGGTGCAGTAGGGCCTCGCCGGCCGGGACGCGGGTGGGCACCGGCCCCCCTCCGCGGACGGCCGGGCGCGGTGGGACCCGACCGTGGCGGAACCTGACCGGAGCGGCCTCGGTTCCCGGCGGGACCCGCTCGGGGTGTAATCCGGCCGCGGCGGGCCCGGTGGGGGCGGAGCCGACCGGGTGGGCCGGGCCGACGGGATCTGGTCGGGACGGAATTCGACTGCGGGGGACCCGGTTGGGGCGGAGCCGACCGGGCGGACCCGGCCGGGACTGGAACCGGCCGCGGCGGACCCGGTCGGGATTGGGTCCCGCCGCGGCGGACCCGGTCGGGATGGAATCCGGCCGCGGCCGACGGGATCCGGCCGGGACGGGACCCGCGGGACCGGATCCGGCCGGGACGGGCGGTGGGTACGGGAGTGCGGCGACCCGTGGCGGTCAGCCGGTCACCGGCGTGAACCGGACCGGGAGGCTCTGCACGCCGCGGGTGAACACACCCTGCTCGGCCGGGCGGAAGCCGTCGGCGAGACGGACGTCCGGCATGGCGTCGAGGAGCTGGTTCATGCCGATCTCCACCTCCGCCTTGGCCAGCAGCGCGCCGACGCAGAAGTGCCGGCCGAGCGCGAAGGCGAGGTGGTCGGCGGCGGCGGAGAAGGCCTTGGTGGTGGCCAGGTCCTCGCGGAAGATGTCGAACCGGTCCGGGTCGGCGTAACGGCGCTCGTCCCGGTTGGCGGCGCCTATCAGGCAGGTGACGGTGGCGCCGGCCGGCACGGTGCCGCCGCTGAGGGTGACCTCCGTCGCGGACTGCCGCATGATCATGTGGACCGGCGGGGTGTGGCGCAGGGTCTCGGCGAAGGCGCGGGGTATCAGCGAGCGGTCGGCGCGGACGGCGGCGAGCTGGTCGGGGTGGGCGAGCAGGTTCGCGAAGATGCCGGCGATGGCCTTGTCGGTGGTCTCGCCGCCGGCGGCCAGCAGCAGGCTGCAGAACGCCTTGACGTCCTCGTCGCTCATCCGCACCCCGTCGACCTCGGCGCTGCACAGCGCGGACAGCAGGTCGTCGCCCGGGTTCTCGCGGCGCTCGCGGATGATCGGCAGCATGTACTCGGCGAACTCCACACGGGTCCGCTCGCCGGCCGCCGTCACCTCGGGGTCGCCCGCCAGGTTGCCGAGGAAGGCGATGACGGCGGTGTACCAGCGGTGGAAGCGGGGGTGATCGGCCTTGTCGAGGCCCAGCATGTCGGCGATGACGTTGACCGGGAAGCGGGTCGCGAAGTCGTCGACCAGGTCGGCCGAGCCCTTGTGGCGGAAGGCGTCGATCAGTTCACGGGAGTTGCGCTCGATGACCGGCAGGAACTTCTGCTCGAGGTCGCTGCCGCGGAAGGCGGGCGCGACCAGGGCGCGGCGCACGGCGTGCTCACGGCCGCTCATCTGCAGGATCGTCTTGCCGTGCACCGGCTCGAGCTGCCAGGCGTAGTTGTCGGTGGTGAACTCACCGGCCTTGTCCTTGAAGACGCGCTCGACGTCCTCGTAGCGCGAGACGACGTAGCTCTTGGTCGCCTCGTGCCAGAGGAGGGGCGCGGTCTCCCGCATCACGCGGTAGGCCGGATAGGGGTCGGCTGCGAACTCGGGCGAGAGGATGTCGGGCACCTGCTGGGCGGTGGACATGGGGCTCCCTGCGATCGTATTTCGTGTACTGCACAAGGTTATTGATCATCTGTCAGCAACGACAGACCGCCCGATGACCGGATCCGCTTGAACGATGAACAGGCCGAAAACAGCCCCTTGCGGCGCTCCCCGTGTACATGAGAGCCCTGCCGTCCGAAAGGACCGGCAGGGCTCTCATGACCGTACGAGTGTCAGACGCACCGCTCCGAGGAGGCCAGCCCGACGAACCCCGCCCACGCGTCACGCGAGACCGTGAGGACGGGCCCGGCGGCGGCCTTGGAGTCGCGGATGTGCACACCTGCTGTACCGTTTGCGACCTCTACGCATTCGCCGCCCTCGGTACCGCTGTGGCTGCTCTTGAACCAGGCGAGGCCGGAGGCGACGGTCGAGGACTCAGCGCTCTTCATGGCGATCCCAGCAACCTTTCGATGAACTCCGTTGACTCTCGCGGACTGAGAGCCTGTGATCGGATGATCCCATAGAGCGCCGCGGCCAGAACCCCTTGTTCCGGGTCGGTCTCCAAGGAGCCGATGCCTCGCGCCTCGGCATACACGAACTTCTTGCCGTCCTTGCGCGTGACGACCGTGAACGGACCGTTCACGCCCGCGTTGTCCTCACGGTCGAGCGGCATGACCTGGATCTCGACGTTGCGCTTCTGTCCGATCAGCAGCAGATGCTCCAGCTGTCCCCGCAGCGCGGCCTTACCCCCGTAGGGGCGTCGTAGCAGCGACTCGTCGAGCACGAAGCTGAGGAAGGGTGCCGGCCGGCGGTCGAAGATGTCCTGTCGGGCCAATCGTGCTGCCACACGCTGTTCTGTGGTCTCTTCGTCCAGGGGAGGGCGCCTCATACCGAGCAGCCCTCTCATGTACTCCTCGGTCTGGAGCAGTCCGTTGAGGACGGGCATGCTGTAGGAGACGAGTTCAACGGCCTCCTTCTCCAGCGTCGCCATCCCCTGGAAGAACACCGGATACTGAGCCCGCTCCACCTCCTCCTTCCATACGCACAGCAGCCCGTCGGCACCCAGCACCTCGTCCGCCCGTTCGATGGTCCGGGGTGACGGAATCCTCCGCCCCTGTTCGAACGACGCGACCGTGGCCGCCGAGTACCCGATCCGGCTCCCGAACTCCGCCCGGTCCAGCCCTTCCCGCAGCCGCAGCGTCTTCAAGGTCTGCCCGAACGCGGCGACCACGCCCTTCCCCGCCCCGTCCTCGGGCCGGCGCGCGCCGCCCCCGCCGTCGTCGCTCTCCCATCCGTCCCCGACACTCACGACCGTTCCGCCGTCCTCGCCGCACGCCAAGGCGTCCGTGCCCGTACGCTTCGTCATCGACCACCGCCTTCTCGGGCTCAACGCGCCCGCCGGGGACGCCGTCACGCCACACGCCTCGTACGCTCACCGGCACGTCGCGTACAGCGGCCCACGTCGGTGCGTCACCCCTGGTCACGCTGGGCGACCGGCGCGACCGTGGACGGCATGACGAACAACCCCGCCGGTCCCACCGGCCCCGGCCGACTCGCCACCCCCGCCGCTCACTTGGGCACCGCATCACCGGGCCTCATTCCGGTGTCCCGCACCTTCGCGATGCGCTTCACCTCCACCCCGCGCGGAGCCCGTCTCGCCCGCCACCTCACCGCCGTCCGCCTGGACGCCTGGGGCCTTCCGTACGGCACCGACGACCACGACGCGATCGTGCTGATCGTCGCCGAGCTGACGGCGAACGCCGTGCTGCACGGCAACGTACCGGGCCGGGACTTCCACCTCCGTCTCGCGCTCCTGGCCACCGGGCCCCGTTCCGCCACCGTTCGCGTCGAGGTCACCGACTCCCGAGGCGAGCGGGTCCCGCCGCGGCCGGGCGTCTCCCGGCCGGAGGTCCCCGCCGTCGACGAAACCGGCCGGGGTCTCCTCCTGGTCGCCGCGCTCGCCGCCCGCTGGGACTGGCGCCCACGGCCGGGCGGCCCGGGTAAGACGGTCTGGGCGGAATACGAGACCGCGACCCAATCAGATGTACATCCGCTGCATTCGCGACATGAGTGAACCGGTGATCGAATCCATGGCCGAGGTCCGAGGCCACCTCGCCGACGTCATCGACCGTGCCCGGCGGCAGGAGACCCCGACGATCATCACCCGGCGCGGAAAGCAGGAGGCCGTCGTGATCGACATCGAGGAGTACCAGCGGCTGCGCCGGATCGCCGAGGACGCCGAGGATCCTGGCTCAACCGGCTCGCCGACGAAGCCGAGTCCGAGGGCCTGGAGGGGTCGGTATCGCTCGAGGAGATGGCCGCCATGCTCCGCACCGACCGGGACTGACCGCATGGGATACGTCACGCGCTTCACGCCGCACGCGCAGCGGGACATGCACAAGATCCCGCGCCCGGACGTCCTGCGGATCCTGTATCGGCTCACCGAGTTGCAGAAGGCGATGGACGCCGGCGACACAGCGGCGTTCGACATCAACGCCCTGCAGGGCCACAGCGCCCGGTGGCGGCTCAGGGTCGGTGAATACCGCGTCGTCTACACCGTGGAGGACGGTCGGCTGATCGTGTGGGTCCTGGCTCTCGGCAATCGCTGGGACGTCTACCGTCAGGTGCCCTGACGTGCCGTCCTGCGAACTAGGTACCTGACGACGACGTTCGCGCCCGCCGAGCCCCCGGGTCCGCCGCGGCCTCAGGCCCGACGTCACCCGCCCGGCAGTCGTACGAGGAAAATGCGGCGACGTGCCCCCGGGTTCCGCGGTACGTTCCCGCTGTTCGAAGGGGGAGCCCGTGACCAAGCTGAACCAGATCATCGCGGTGGAGAAGGGTGTCAAGAGCAAGTCGCTCCAGGACATCAACGCCGCGCACGCCAAAGTGCAGAAGCCGGCCCTGCTGGCCGGTATCTCGCGCACGTACCAGCCGAAGGACGAGGAGGGCGAGCAGCTGCCGCCCGAGTCCACGCGGGTGCAGGTGCAGGCCGAGGACGTGCTGCGCGAGGTGTCCGCCTCGCTGACGCGGCTGTTCGACGTCACCGCGACGAAGGACTGGGCCAACTGCCTGGCCCGCGCGGACGTCACGGTCGACGGGCGGGCACTCGTCGCCGACGTTCCCGTCAGCTATCTGCTCTTCCTCGAGAAGCAGCTCGCCGAACTGCACGGCTTCGTGAAGAAGCTGCCGACGCTGGACGCCGCGGAGTCCTGGTCCCCCGACCCGTCCACGGACTGGTGGAAGACCGACCCGGTGCGCACGATCCGCACCAAGAAGGTGCCGCGCAACCACGTCAAGGCGGAGGCCACGGAGAAGCACCCGGCGCAGGTCGAGGTGTACTACGAGGACGTGCCGATCGGTTACTGGACCACCGTGAAGTTCTCCGGAGCCCTCCCGGCGCGGCGGGTGAACGAGTTGCTGGAGCGGGTCGAGAAGCTCCAGCAGGCCGTGAAGTTCGCCCGTGAGGAGGCCAACGGCACCGAGGTCACCGACCAGCGGGTCGGCGACGCGGTGTTCGGCTACCTGTTCGGCTGACGCGCGGCGCGGCCACAGGTGGCATCCACGATCGCCCCCGCGTGCGAGCGCGGGGGTGCGCTACGGGGCGCGGGCCGGGTGAGGACCGGTTCGCGCCAGGAGCGCAAGCTGAAACTGAAGTTCAGCCTGAAGAGCGGTCGTCGCAGAGGCGGCCGCGGTCAATCTCAGACTCTCGCTCCAGTCTCAGCATCGCCGCCGATCGCCGGACCGAACGGGGACGGACGAACGCCGTCGGATGCGAGTTCGACTCTCGCCTGCGCCTCTCTTCTCGGCGCGGTAGTTCAAAGGAAGAACACGACGGCCTGACGACTGATCCGTCCTCAAGCGCCGCCGGCGTGCGAATTGGGTGGCACCCCAGGGGCCCGGGAGCTGGATACGACTCCCGGGCTCCGCCACGTTCTGCGCCCCTCGACCGAGGTCGGGCCCGCCCGCGCCGCACAGTCGTCCAGCAACCCCTTGCCCTGGCGCGCACTCCAACTCCTACCGTCCCCCGCATGGAGTTCACACGCACACTGGGACGCAGTGGTATCCAGGTCAGCGCGCTCGGGTTCGGGTGCTGGGCCATCGGCGGGGAGTGGCAGGACGACACCGGGCAGCCGCTCGGGTGGGGGAAGGTCGACGACGAGGAGTCCGTGCGGGCGGTCCGGCGGGCCCTCGACCTCGGTGTCACCTTCTTCGACACCGCCGACGTCTACGGCACCGGCCACAGCGAGCGAGTCCTCGGCAGGGCGCTCGGCTCGCGGCGGGACGACGTCGTCGTCGCCACCAAGTGGGGCAACCTCTTCGACCCCGACACCCGCACCCTCACCGGCACCGACGACTCCCCTGAGCACCTACGCCGTGCCTTGACCGCCTCCCTGCGCCGGCTCGGGACCGATCACGTCGACCTCTACCAGCTGCACCTCGCCGACGCCGACCCCGACCGGGCGGCCAGGCTGCGCGACGCGTGCGAGGAGCTGGTCGCGGAGGGGCTGATCCGGGCGTACGCCTGGAGCACCGACGACCCCGCCCGTGCCGCCGTCTTCGCCGAGGGGCCGCACTGCGCCGCCGTGCAGCACGCGCTCAACGTCCTCGACGACGCCCCCGAGTTGCTGTCGCTCTGCGAGAAGAACGATCTCGCGTCCGTCAACCGCAGCCCGCTCGCCATGGGTCTGCTGACCGGCAAGCACCGCGGCGGCCGGTCGCTGGAGGCCGGGGACATCCGCAACCGTCCGCCCGCCTGGCTGCGGGGCTTCGGCGACGGCGGCGGCGCCGACCCCGAGTGGCTGGCCCGTGTCGACGCGCTGCGGGACATCCTCACCAGCGGCGGCCGCACCCTTGCCCAGGGCGCCCTGGCCTGGCTGTGGGCGCGCAGCCCGCGCACCGTGCCCATCCCCGGCTTCCGCTCCGTCGCCCAGGCCGAGGAGAACGCCGGCGCGCTAGCCAAGGGGCCGTTGACCGAGCGGCAGATGACAGAGGTGGAGCGCGTCCTCCGGCGAGAAGCGGCAGGGGCCGCGTAAGACGTGCGGCAGCCGTTCCACCCGCCGGTGCGCACCCGCGGTCCCGCGCGGGCCCACCCCCAGCCGGCGGCGTGGAACGGCTGCCGCCTCCCCCCTGGATGTGGCCCATCGGAAGACCGCTGCCTCAACTGTGAAGCTTTGGTGCAGAGAAGTTGAGCATAGGTTCTCCACCGGCCGCAATGGCGCGGATGTGCTAATTCCGATTGTGGGGATCGTGGCGCGCCGAATGCCGCGCCGACGCCGCGGAACGCCTCAGCCCCGCCCCACGTACGGCATCCCCGTCGCCAGCACCGTCGCGAACTGCACATTCGCCTCCAGCGGCAGCTCCGCCATGTGCCGCACCGTGCGTGCCACATCCGCGACGTCCATCACCGGCTCCGGCGCGATCTCCCCGTTCGCCTGCGGCACTCCCGTCCGCATGCGCTCCGTCATCTCCGTCGCCGCGTTGCCGATGTCGATCTGGCCCACCGCGATCCGGTACGGACGCCCGTCCAGCGCCAGCGACTTGGTCAGGCCCGTCAACGCGTGCTTCGTGGCCGTGTAGGCGACCGACCGGGGGCGCGGGACGTGCGCCGACACCGAGCCGTTGTTGATGATCCGGCCGCCCTGCGGGGTCTGCCCCTTCATCTGCCGGTACGCCGCCTGCGCGCACAGGAACGCCCCGTTGAGGTTGGTGTCCACCACGTGCCGCCACGCCTCGTACGGCAGCTCCTCCACCGGCACCCCGCCGGGTCCCGACGTACCTGCGTTGTTGAACAGCAGGTCCAGCCGCCCGAAGCGGTCGACCGCGGCCGCGAACAGCGCCTCCACGTCTCCCGGTCGTGACACGTCCGTCGGGACGGCCAGTGCCTCCCCGCACCCCGCACCGGCCGCCCCCGCCGTCTCCTCCAGCGTCTCCTCCCTGCGCCCGGCCAGCACCACCGACCAGCCCCCGCGCAGCAGTTCACGGGTCACCGCGCGTCCGATGCCGGAGCCCGCCCCGGTGACCACCGCGACCCCGGTCCGCCCGTCCCGTCCGTCCGTTTCCTTGGCGTTCATGGGCCCGCAGCGTACGGGAGGGTTCGCCATGCGGACCTCATACGACCGTCATCCGGATGCTGTGTACGCGTCAACGGTGCGTCGTCCCCGGCCACTGCAATTCCTCCCGCACCCACTCGCCCGCCAGGGGAGGACCCATGACGCAGGACCTCACGGCGCCCCACGCCGCCCGCTCGTCCCACGCCCCCGAACTCCGCGCCGTCGCCCGCCACATCGGCCGCCGCCGCTTCCTGACCGCCACCGGCGCCGCCGCCGCGCTCGCCTTCGCCGTCGGCGTGCCCGGCGCGGGCACCGCGGCCGCCGCCGAACTGGACACCGCGCGGCTCACCGACGACCCCTTCACCCTCGGCGTCGCCTCCGGTGACCCGTACCCCGACTCGGTGCTGCTGTGGACCCGCCTCGCGCCCGTCCCGTACCAGGCCGACGGCGGGCTGCCCGCCCGCCGCGTCACCGTCGAGTGGGAGATCGCCCTGGACGCCCGCTTCCGCAGTGTCGTCAGACGCGGCAAGGCCGACGCCCACCCGGAGTTCCACCACACCGTGCACGTCGAGGTGGGCGGGCTCGCCCCCGGCCGCGTCTACCACTACCGCTTCCGCGCCGGCCGCTTCGTCAGCCCCGTCGGCCGCACCCGCACCGCGCCCGCCCCGCGCAGCCGCGCCGCCGGGCTCACCTTCGGCGTCGTCTCCTGCCAGCGCTACGACCAGGGCTACTACACCGCCTACCGGCACCTCGCCCAGGAGGACCTCGACGTCGTCTTCCACCTCGGCGACTACCTCTACGAGTACGCCGTGAACGACGTCGCCGGCGCCCGCGCCTACCCGGCCGGCACCCTGCCCTCCGGCCTGTTCAACCGGGAGACCGTCACGCTGGAGGACTACCGGCTGCGGTACGCCCTCTACAAGTCCGACCCCGACCTCAGGGCCGCGCACGCCGCGCACCCCTTCGTCGTCACCTGGGACGACCACGAGACCGAGAACAACTACGCCGACGACACCCCCGAGAACAGCGTCCCGCCGGAGGAGTTCCTGCTGCGCCGGGCCTCCGCCTACCGCGCCTACTGGGAGAACATGCCGCTGCGCCGGCCGCAGCGCCCCGAGGGGCCCGACCTGAAGCTGTACCGCCGGCTGCACTGGGGCCGCCTCGCCCAGTTCGACGTGCTCGACACCCGGCAGTACCGCTCCAACCAGGCTTACGGCGACGGGTGGCAGTACCCGGGCCCCGAGTCCGAGAACCCCTCGCGCACCCTCACCGGCGCCGCCCAGGAGCGCTGGCTGCTCGACGGCTGGCGGCGCTCCGACGCGGTGTGGAACGTCGTGCCGCAGCAGGTCACCTTCTCCCAGCGGCTCGACACGCCCACCCCGCCCGCCAAGGTCTCCATGGACTCCTGGGACGGCTACCCGGCCTCCCGCGAGCGCGTCCTGGCCGGCGCGCAGGCCGCCGGCGTCGAGAACCTGATGGTCCTCACCGGCGACGTGCACGTCCACTACGGCTTCGACATCAAGCGGGACTTCGCCGACCCCGGCTCGAAGACCGTGGGCACCGAGATCGTCACCACGTCCGTCACCAGCGGCGGCAACGGGTCGGAGAAGCCCGCCAACTGGGACAACCTGACCGCCGCCAACCCGCACATGCGGTTCTACAGCGGCCTGCGCGGCTACACGACCGTCACCCTCGGCCGGGAGCGGGCGCGCGCCGACTTCAAGACGGTCTCCCACGTCACCACGCAGGGCGCGCCGCTCACCACCGCCGCCTCCTTCGTCACCGAGGCGGGGGACCCGGGGCTCAAGCCGGCATGACCGCCGCGCCGTGCGCCTCCTCGTCCGGGTAGCGGACGCCGACGCGGTCCCGGATCGCGTCGAGCGTCCGCATCACGGCGAGGGTGCCGTCCAGCGGGACCACCGGCGACTCCGTCTCACCGGCCCGCAGCGCCCGCATCACCTCCGCCGCCTCGTGCTTGAGGCTGGCCCGCGGGCCGTCGGCCGGGTCGGCCACGAACTCCTCGGCGTCCCGGCCGTCCCGGTGCAGCACGAACCGCTCCGGGAAGAAGAAGCCGTTCGGGATGTCGATGCGTCCCTCGGACCCGGTGACCGACGCGGAGGTGGCCGTACCGCCGACGATGGAGCAGTGCACCGAGGCGAGGGCGCCGTTCTCCCAGGAGAGCAGCGCCCCCGTCTGGAGGTCGACGCCCTCCTCGGAGAGCGTCGCCCGCGCGACGACGTCCGACGGCTCGCCGAGCAGCAGATGGGCGAACGACACCGGGTACACCCCGAGGTCCAGCAGCGCGCCGCCGCCGAGCGCGGGGTCACGCAGCCGGTGCGTGGCAGGGAACGGGCCCGCGAGACCGAAGTCCGCCTGGACGTGCCGCACTTCGCCGATCGCGCCGTCGGCGACCAGCGCCTTGAGGCGGCGCACCATGGGGTGGCAGTACATCCACATGGCCTCCATCAGGAAGCGTCCGCCGTCCCGCGCCAGCGCGACCAGCTCGGCGGCCTCGCGCGTGTTCAGCGTGAACGGCTTCTCGCACAGCACGTGCTGTCCGGCCTCCAGCATCATCCCGGCGGCCGCGCGGTGCGCGGAGTGCGGGGTGGCGACGTACACGACGTCGAGGCCGTCGTCCGCCGCGAGCGCCTCCCAGTCGCCGTAGGCGCGCGGTATGCCGAACCGGTCGGCGAAGGTCTTCGCGGACTCCACCGAGCGGGACGCCACAGCGACGACCTCGGCGTCGGGCATGTCCACCAGGTCCGCCGTGAACGTCGCGGCCATGCCGCCGGTCGCCAGGATCCCCCAGCGCACCTTCTGCTCTGTCATCCGTCCCACCCTGATCGTGTCGTTCGCCGTATCGTCGACGATGGCCGATGGAAGCGCTCCCATGACATCGTCGTCGACGCCGAGCACTCCGTACGAGCTGAGAGCATAGGGAGCTGACGGCGTGAAAAGGGAGGGGCACATGCCCGAGGGTGGGGCGTCCATATCGAAATCGACCCATAACGGGACGGCGGGCGCGGGGGCGGGCGCAGTGGCCCCTCCGGGCGCGGCGGCGGCCCCGCCGGGACGGCGCACCGGCGGGGCGTCGCAAGCCGGTCTGCTGGTCACCTTCATCCTCGGCGGCCTGACCGCCGTGACGCCGCTGGCGATGGACATGTACCTCCCGGCCCTGCCGGAGGTCACCCGGTCGCTGAGCGCGCCCGCCGCGACCGTCCAGCTCACCCTCACCGCCTGTCTGGCCGGCATGGCGCTCGGGCAGCTCGTGGTCGGTCCGATGAGCGACCGCTACGGCCGGCGCCGGCCGCTGCTCGTGGGTCTCGTCATCTACGTCGTGGCCACCGCGCTGTGCGCCTTCGCGCCGACCGTCGAACTCCTCGTCGCCTGCCGGCTGGCGCAAGGCCTCGCGGGCGCGGCCGGCATCGTCATCGCGCGGGCGGTCGCCCGTGACCTCTACGACGGCGTCGCCCTGGCCCGCTTCTTCTCGACTCTCATGCTGATCTCCGGCATGGCGCCGATCCTGGCGCCGCTGATCGGCGGTCAGGTGCTGCGGTTCACGGACTGGCGGGGCGTCTTCGTCGTCCTCGCGATCCTCGGCGTGCTGCTGACGGCGCTCGTGTGGACGAAGCTGCCCGAGACGCTGGCTCCCGCCGACCGGCACGGCGGCAACGTCCGCGAGGCCCTCGCGCCGATGCGCCGGCTGCTCGCCGACCGGGTCTTCACCGGCTACATGCTCGCCGGCGGCTTCGCCTTCGCCTCCCTCTTCTCGTACGTCGCGGCCTCCCCGTTCGTCATGCAGGAGATCTACGGCGCCTCCCCGCAGACCTTCAGCCTGCTGTTCGGGCTCAACTCGATCGGCCTGATGATCATGGGTCAGGTCAACGGGAAGATCCTGGTCGGGCGGGTCCGGCTGGACAAGGCGCTGGGCGCGGGACTAGCCGTCGTGATCGCCGCCGCCACCGCGCTGCTGCTGATGTCGCTGGGTGTGTTCGGTGAGACGGGCCTGGTGCCGGTCGCCGTGGCGCTCTTCGTGCTGATGTCGTCCATGGGCGTCGTCATGCCCAACACCCAGACGCTCCCGCTGATGCGGGCCCGGCACGCGGCCGGCTCCGCCTCCGCCCTGCTCGGCACGACGTCCTTCCTCATCGGCGCGATCGCCTCCCCGCTGGTCGGCATCGCCGGCGAGGACACCGCCGTCCCGATGGCCGTCGTCCAGCTGGCCTCCGCCCTGGTGGCGACGGCCTGCTTCCTGGGAATGTGCCGCCCGTGGAAGACCGCGACGAGCACGAAGGGCGGGGGCGTCTGAGCACCCCGCGACTGCGCCGGGGCACCCCGGAACGCGCCGGGCTGGACGCCGCGGAACTGCGGCGTCTGGTCCAGGAGGTCCGCGCCCGCACCGAGGGGAGCCGCCCCTGGGCCGCGGGCGCGGTGGTCGTCGCCGGACGCGGTCCGGTGGTCGCGGTGGAGGAGGCGGCGGGCTGGGCGGTGCGCTACGCCCGCTACGACGAGCAGGCGGACGCGCCGGTGGAACTCCCGCCGGAGCAGCGGGTGCCGACGACCGTGGACACCCCCTTCGACCTCGCCTCCGTCACCAAGCTGTTCACGGCGGTGGCCGCGGTGCAGCAGATCGAGCGGGGCACGCTGGGACTCGACGCGCGCGTCGGCACGTACCTGCCGGACTTCACGGCGGCCGTACGGCACGGCATCACCGTGCGCCACCTGCTCACCCACACCTCCGGGCTCCGCCCCGAACTCCCCCTGTACGACTGCGCCGACGACGCGGAACGGCTGGCGCTGCTGCGCGCGGAACGGCCGGTCGCCGCGCCTGGCACGTACCGCTACTCCGACCTCAACATGCTGCTGCTCCAGCACGTCCTGGAGCGGCTCACCGGCCGCGCCCTCGACGTCCTGGTGCGCGAGGGCATCACCCGGCCGCTCGGCATGGACGCGACCGGCTTCGGACCGTGCCCGTCGGCGGCGGCGACCGAGGACCAGCGGCGTCCCTGGGCCAAGGCGGACCGGGGGATGCTGCGGGGCGAGGTGCACGACGAGAACGCCTGGGCGCTGGGCGGGGTCGCCGGTCACGCCGGCCTCTTCTCCACGGCGGGGGACCTGGCGGTCCTCTGCCGCGCCCTGCTGGCGGGCGGTTCGTACGGTCCGGCCCGCGTCCTCGGCCCGGACCACGTGGACCTGATGCTCCGCCCCCCGGGCCTCGGCTTCGCCGTCGACCAGCCGTACTTCATGGGCGCCCTGGCAGGCCACGGCGCGGCGGGCCACTCCGGCTTCACCGGCACGTCCCTGGTCCTCGACCGCGCCACGGACACCTTCGTCGTCCTCCTCGCCAACACGGTCCACCCCCGCCGCCCCACCCCACCCGACAGCACCCCGCGAGCGGAGGCGGCGACGCGGGTGGCACGGGCGGTACGGGGGAGATGAGAGGGCCCGCCTCGGGGTGGCCCGGCGGCGGCGTCACGCCCGCGCGTTCTCGACGCCCCGCACGCGGTGAGCACGCGGGGCCCCGCCCACGGACCGTCACCAAGGGGTGGGCGCCCCGGGCGCGGACTGCTTGAATGCCGCGGTGATCACAAGCGTGTGCGCCATCGCGGCCGGCGCGCTGACGGTGCTCGCGCTGAGCCGTACGGTACGGCGACGCGACGAGCGGGCTGCGAGGGGCGGGACGATCGAGGTGCCGTGCATGCTGCGGCACCCCGCCCGTGAGCGGCGGTGGCTGCGGGGACGGATGGCGGTGGGACCGGCCACGGTCGCCTGGAAGCCGCGAACCCGGGCCGGGGCGGAGGTACCTGCACCGACCGCGTTGCGGCAGGTCGGCACGCGTGCGCCCACGTGGCGGGAAGGGCTGAGGATGAATCCCGGGTGCACGATCGTCGCGTGCGACTCCTCGGTGGGCGCCGTCGAGATCGCCGTGATGCCGCACGACCTGGGGCACCTGCTCCTCGCCCTGGAGCGGACCGCGACGGAATGAGGACGCCGGGCACCGACGATGCGGGCCGGGTGCTCTCGTGGGCCGAGGGTGGGGGAGTCGGGGCATCGTGCGGCGCCGGCAGGGAGCTGACGCGCTCTTCGTCGCCCCGCACGGACGAATGGTCCGGGGCCCCGCGCCCCGCGGTGCCGCGTGGAACAGAGGCCCCCGGAGGGGGCCGTAGAATCTCCGGGTGAACGCCCCCGCCTCCCTCCCCGCCGCCGACTCCCTGCGTGCCGCCCTCAGTGGGCTGCTGGACGGGATTCCCGCGCGGCAGGCCGGTCAGGCCGTCGAGCGGCTGATCGGGCACTACCGGGGCGCCACCCCCACCGACGCCCCCATCCTGCGCGACCGCGCCGACGTGGCCGCGTACGCCGCGTACCGGATGCCCGCCACCTTCGAGGCGGTGCACGCGGCGCTGCTGGCCTTCGCCGACGCCGTCCCCGGGTGGGCGCCCGGGAGTCACGTCGACGTGGGCGGCGGGACCGGCGCGGCGGCGTGGGCGGTGAGCGCGACCTGGGACGGCCAGCGTCCGGTGACCGTGCTGGACTGGGCCGCGCCCGCGCTCGACCTCGGCCGTGAACTGGCCGCCGGCCACCCCGCCCTGCGCGGCGCCCGCTGGGAGCGCGCCCGGATCGGATCCACGCTCACCCTGGAGCCGGCCGACCTCGTCACCGTCTCCTACGTGCTCAACGAACTCACCGCCGCCGACCGCGCCGCGCTCGTCGACGCGGCCGCCGGCGCCGCGCGGGCCGTGGTGATCGTGGAGCCCGGCACCCCCGACGGTTACGCCCGCATGATCGAGGCCCGCGACCGCCTGGTCGCCGCCGGCTTCCACGTGGCCGCACCCTGCCCGCACAGCGCGTCCTGCCCGATCGTGCCCGGCACCGACTGGTGCCACTTCTCCGCACGGGTCAGCCGCTCCTCGCTCCACCGCCAGATCAAGGGCGGCACCCTCGCCTACGAGGACGAGAAGTTCAGCTACGTCGCCGCGACCCGGCTGCCGGTCACCCCGGCCCCCGCCCGCGTCGTCCGCAAGCCCCAGATCCGCAAGGGCCAGGTCCTCCTCGACCTCTGCGAGACGGACCCGGCCCTGAACCGCACCACGGTCACCAAGCGCCACGGCGCCCTCTACCGCGCCGCCCGCGACACGGACTGGGGCGACCCCTGGCCGCCGCGGTCCGCGCAGGACTGACGCGCCGTCATCCCTGCTCCGTCTCCTGCCCCTCGTCGCGCCGTTTCTGGAGCTTGCGCAGCAGCGCGCGCTTCTGGGCCCGGGGGTCCGTGCCGCCGCCGATGCGGCCGGCCGGGCCCCCGCCGCGCAGGGCCTTGCGGCCCAGGTGCTGCCGGGCGCCGCCGACCCCCAGCATGTTTCCGCCTCGAGCCATGACGGGCTCCCTTCCGACAGTCGCCGCACGACGGGCGGCCGACAGACAACAACAACGAAACGAGACGGCTCGTCTCGCTTTCCGGTCGTACCAGCGTCCGGCGAGACGCGGCGTCTTGTCAACCTGGTAAATTCGGGCCATGGCCCAGAACCCGTCGTCCGCCCCCGACACGTCGCGCCGCAGCGAGCGCTCCCGTCGTGCCATCTACGACGCCGCCCTCGCCCTCGTCGCCGAGGTGGGGTACCCGAAGACCACCATCGAGGGAATCGCCTCCCGCGCCGGCGTCGGCAAGCAGACGATCTACCGCTGGTGGCCGTCGAAGGCGGACGTGCTGCTCGAGGCGTTCCTCGACCTGAGCGACCAGGCCGCCGAGGCCGCCGGACAGAAGCCGTACACCATCCCGGACACCGGTGACCTCGCCGCCGACCTCAAGAACGTCCTGCGCGCCACGGTCGACGAGCTGGGCGACCCCGCCTTCGAGGCGCCCTCCCGCGCCCTGGCCGCCGAGGGCGTCGTCAACGAGGAACTCGGCCGCCGCTTCGTCGCCCAGCTCCTGGAACCCCAGCTCCAGCTGTACGTCGACCGGCTGCGCGCCGCGCAGGAGACCGGGGAGGTCCGCCCCGACATCGACCCGCGCATCGCCCTGGAACTCTTCGTCTCGCCGCTGGCCCAGCGCTGGCTCCAGTACACCGGCCCGATCACCTACGAGTACACCGACACCCTCGTCGACTACGCCCTGCACGGCCTCGCCCCCCGCTGACGCCGGCCCTCACCGCCCCGTCACCGAGCTGACCGCCCCCGGCACCCGCGTCCGGTGCCGCGCCAGCCGCCCCGGCGCGTCCGTGAGGACGCCGTCGCAGCCGAGCGCCAGGGCGCGGTCGCGCTGGGCCGGGGTCACGACGGTGTGCGCCCACACCCGAGGGATCCCCGACCGGACGGCCCGCGTCACATCCCCGTCCCGCGCGCGGATGTCGACGTCCAGCAGGTCGACGAAGGAACGCCACCGCTCCGGCCGGTCGGTGCGCATCTGCTCGGCCGAGCGCCACAGCTGGGTCAGCAGCCCCGCGCGGTGCACCCGCTCCGCCACCCGGGGGTGGTTGGTGTTGACGAACACCGACCGGGTCAGCCCCCGCGCCCGGATCATCCCGGCCACCCGCTCGAGCCCGGCCGGGTCCTTCAGCTCCAGCATCAGCAGGATCCGCCCGCCCAGCCGGTCCAGCACCTCCTCGACCGTCGGAGGCCGCTCCGACCGCCAGCTCCCCGGCAGCCGGTCGCGCGGGCGCAGCCGCACCCCCTTCCACTCCTCCGCGTCCAGCTTCCGCACCTCCCCGCCCAGGAAGGTCGTACGGTTCAGGGTCACGTCGTGGAAGACCACCGGCGTGCCGTCCCGCAGCACCCGGGTGTCGAAGTCCAGCACCTGCGCCGTACCGCGCCGGTACGCCGCCATCAGCCCCGACATGCTGTTCTCCGGCACCTCGCGCGCCCCGCCGCGATGCGCCGCGTACGTCACACGGGGCAGCGAGTCCACCGTCAGCGGGCCGTCGCCCCATTCCAGCGGGGGCGGGCCGCCGTGCCCCGTGAGCGTCAGCGCGGCGAGGGACACCACGGACACCAGGGCGGCAGGCGCCGACGACGCGATCCACGTGATCATGGCGCCACGGTAGGCGGGCTCATCAGGGCGGACCGCGCATCGACACCCGGTCCGCGGCCTCCCGGCGGATGTCCTGTTCGCCCCACCGGTCAGCTTGCGCCCGGTGCCGTCACCCTCGCCCGACCTGCGGTGATTACACGCTCCGGGCCCCCGATGCGCACGATCGTGGGACCATAGGGCATGCTGGAGCGCACGACGGCGAGGCGAGGGGATAGATGAGCGCGGAGTTCGGCGGCCGGAGCGGCCGGCAGGGCAAACTCTCCCAGTGGCTGCGAGGACGCCGCCCGAAGCAGGCCGCCGGTGACGGCGGCCGTGAGGCCCTGCTGCTCGCCGCCGCCGAAGCGGGACTGCCCCTCGCGCCCGCCGCGCACCCCGCCGGCTACCGCTGTTCCTGCGACCGCGTGGGCTGTCCCACCCCCGCCCGGCACCCGGTGTCCTTCGCCTGGCAGACCCAGTCGACCACCGACCACGCCCAGATCGAGCGCTGGGCCCGCCACCAGCCGCAGGCCAACTTCATCACCGCCACGGGCATGGTGCACGACGTCCTCGACGTCCCCCTCGACGCGGGCCGCGAGGCCCTGGACCGTCTGCTGGAGGCCGGGGTCGAGGTCGGCCCGGTCGCCGAGAGCGACGACGGCCGCCTGCTGTTCTTCACCCTCACCCGGGGCACCCCCGAGGACGAGGACGAGTGGTGGCCCTGCGAGCTGGACTGCCATCCGGAGACCATGGACGAGCATCCCGGACTGCGCTGGCACTGCCGGGGCTCCTACGTCCTGGTCCCGCCCGCCCGCCTCCCCGGCGACGACGACCCGTCGGTCCGCTGGGTACGCGGCCCCGAGCATCCGCTGCCCGACCCGCTGAGCCTGCTGGAGTACCTCACGGACGCCTGCGCCCGGTACGCGGACGTCCGGCCCGACCCCACCGGCGCCGCCTGGCCCCTGCGCCACTGAACGCCGCCGACCGTCACGCCGGTCCCCCCACGCCGTCCGCCCGCCGCTACTCGCCCTTCGCGGACGTCAGCCCCTGGATCCGCCCCAGCACCTCCACCGGCCCGTCCGCCGGGTCCAGCGCCACCTCGTTCGAGACGAACTCCATCGTCAGCGACTGACGTATCTCCCCGCTGGTCAGCGCCAGCACGTCCTCGTTCGGCGTCGGCACCGTCGCCCCGGCCGCCGCCGTCTGCTTCTCGAAGTGCCGTGTCGTGAAGAACACCAGCGCCCCGCCGTCCGCCGTGCGCAGCGCGAGCGGCGCGTAGTCGCCGTTCACCAGCGGCTCGTCGATGTACTGCGTGGCCAGACCCGGCCGCACCGACTTCTGCTTACGGGTGTCCCGCCACCCCGTGGTGTGCGGGCCCTCCGCGAAACCGGCCCCGCCGTCCTTCAGGTACGTGGCGTACTTCTGGCTCAACTCGCCCGGTGCGACCGCGACATCGGTGGAGTTCGCCGGGACGGTCTCGGCCCAGCCGTCCTTGTCCGTCTTGAACTCCGGCACGTCGTCCGGGGAGACCAGCGTCAGGTACGCCACCTCCCACGGGTCGTCCAGCGCGTCGCGGGTGAACACCAGCAGCCAGCGGACGTCACCGCCCTTGTTGGCGGCGGTGTCGGCGAGGAACCAGCGCGGCCAGCCCGCCTTGGCGGGGATGGTGAACTTCGCGTCGGTCAGCTCCAGCGGCGCGTGACTCGGGTTGCCGTCCGGGTTGTTGACCTTGCCCGCCTTCAGCCGGGCCCCGTCGATGTCGGCGAGCGCGCCGGTGGTGCGGTCGGCGTCCAGGGAGGAGTCGTACGCCTTGTCGGCGGCGTTGTACGCGGCCGTGAACTCCTTGAGCGCCTCGGCGGCTTCGGCGCGGGTCGTCGCCGGGAGCACCTCGCGCTCGCCGTGCACCACCACACAGCCGCTCGCCGTCAGCGACAGCGCGGTCACGGAGACCGCGGCCAGCGCGGTACGGCGAGGCCCGCGGGGCCCGCGGAGTCCGTGGAGCCTACGAAGACCGAGATCCCTGCTCATCCGGTTGCTTCACCTTCCCCTTCCCGGAGGCGAACCCTACCGGGACGCCCGCACCGCCGGACGCGGGGACCGGTCACAGCGGCCACACCGTGACCTGGACCGCCTGACGGCACGCCGATCCTCACTCCTCCCGCACGGGCAGCACCAGCACCGCCCCCGTCCGCGGATGCGGGAGTACCTCGACCGGCTGGTCGTAGACCTCCGACAGGAGGGGCTCGGTGAAGATCTCCTCCGGGGGGCCGTCCGCCGCGACGCGGCCCGCGCGCAGGACCGCCACCCGGTGGGCGTAGGCCGCGGCGAGGCCGAGGTCGTGGAGGACCACCACCACCGCGTCCCCGGCCCGCGCCCGCTCCCGGCACAGCCGGAGCACCAGCTCCTGGTGGCGCAGGTCGAGTGCGGCCGTCGGCTCGTCGAGCATCAGCAGCGGCGCGCGCTGGGCGAGCACCCGGGCGAGCGTCACCCGCGCGCGTTCGCCGCCGCTCAGCGCGGAGAACGGACGTCCCGCGAACGCGGTCACCTCGGTCGCGGCCATCGCCTCGGCGACGGCCGCGTCGTCGTCCTCCGGGCCGAGCGCGGCCCAGGGCGCCCGTCCCATCCGTACGACCTCCTCCACCGAGAAGGGAAAGCTCAGTGCGGACGCCTGCGGCAACACCGCGCGGCGCAGGGCGAGTTCGGGGGCGGACCAGTCCGACACAGGGCGCCCGTGGATCCGTACGACCCCGTACGCAGGCGCGAGGTCGGCGGCGAGGGCGCCGAGCAGGGTGGACTTGCCGGCCCCGTTGGGCCCGACCAGCGCGAGCACTTCGCCCGCGCGGACGGCGACGTTCACGCCGTGGAGGACGTCCCGGGTGCCGTCGAGGCGGACGTGGAGGGCTTCGGCCTCGGCGAGGGTGTCGCCGGGGGAGGCGGGGAGCGGGGGAGCGGGACGGGGGCGGAGCAGTCGCACGGAAGGACCTTCCGGATCGGAACAAGGGGGACTGACGGACGAACGGCTGGGCGAGCAACCCAGGGGGCGCGGGGAACCGCGAGACCAGCCCTCACCGGCCCGCGGACGACGCGCGGCGCGGGACCGGAGGCCGGGGCTCTTGGACGAACGGCACGGCAGACCCCCTCAGAGGCGCGGGGAACTGCGCGACCAGCCCCCGCTCCCGCCGCAGACGGGACACGACCTCACGCCCAGCCCCCGTGCCGCCGCCGGGTCCTCCGCAGCAGCCAGAAGAAGAAAGGGCTGCCGAGCAGCGCCGTCAGCACCCCCAGGGGCAGCTCCGCCGGCGAGGCGACCGTACGGGCCGTCAGGTCCGCCGCCAGCAGCACCAGCGCGCCCAGCAGCGCGCTGCCCGGCAGCAGGAACCGGTGTCCGGGCCCGGCCGCCATCCGCAGCAGGTGCGGCACGACCAGCCCGACGAAGCCGATGATGCCGGACACGCTCACCGCGGCCGCGGTCAGCAGCGCGATCACCAGCACCAGCACGATCCGCAGCCGCTCCACGTCCACGCCCAGGTGGCGGGCGGGCCGCTCGCCCAGCGCCAGCAGGTCCAGGCGGCGGGCGTACAGGGGCGCGACGCCCAGCCCGAGCACCGCGCACGGCAGCACCGCCAGTACCTTCGGCCAGGTCGCCTGGGACAGTGAGCCGAGCTGCCAGAAGGTGATCTGGTTGACGGCGGCGGCGTCCGCGAAGAACAGGAACAGCCCGATCAGCGCGCCCGCGAAGGCGTTCACCGCGATACCGGTGAGGATCAGCGTCACCACCTCGGTGCGCCCGCCCGAACGGGACATCGCGTAGACGAGCAGCACCGTGACGAGTCCGGCGACGAACGCCAGGATCGAGACGGTCCAGTTGCCGGCGAAGTTCAGCCCCAGCGCGATGGCGGCCACCGCGCCGACCGCCGCGCCGGAGGAGACGCCGATGACGCCGGGTTCGGCGAGCGGGTTGCCGAACACGCCCTGCATCAGCGCGCCCGCGCACCCCAGTGACGCCCCCACCAGCAGGGCGAGCACGATCCGCGGGAAACGCACGTTCCACAGCACGGACTCGGCGACCCGGTCGAGCTCCGTGCCGCCCAGGCCCAACCGGTGCTGCACGGAGGCGACCACGTCCCCGACGGGCACGGGATAGGCGCCGGTGCGGGCCGCCACGGGCACCAGCACGACGAGGGCGGCGACCAGACCCGCCGTCAGCAGCCAGGGGACGCGGCGGCGCCGGGCGGGCGGGGCGGCCTCCCGTGGTTCCGTGCCGGAAGGTGTCCTGGTCAGGACGCTCACCGGGCACCGCCCTCGCCGCCGTAGAGCTGCTCCATGACGGAGGAGAGCACCTGGTCGGTGCGTGGGCCGTAGTTGAGCAGCACGCCGTCCTCGACGGAGACGATCCGCCGGTCCATCCCGGCGGGGGTCTGCGCGATGCCGGGGATCTCCACCAGCCCGTCGACGCCGCCGACCGACTCCAGCCCCTTCGACATCACGAGCAGCGCGTCGGGGGCCGCCTTGACCAATGCCTCGCTGGTGAGGGCGGTGAAGTCCTTCTCGAGGCCCGACTCGGCGCCCGCGTCGACCGCACCGGCCGCCTCGATCAGCGAGGTGGCGCCGGAGCCCTTGCCGCCGATGAGGTACACGGAGGCGGAGCCGCGCAGGTACAGGAAGGCGACCCGCGGCTTGTCCTTCTCCGCCGGTACGGACTCCGCGACGGCGGCGACGCGTTCCTCCGTACGCCGGGTCAGCTCCTCGCCCGCGGACGGCACACCGAGCGCCTGGGCGACGGCCTCGATGCGCGGGCCGACGTCGTCGAGCCCGGTCGCACCCTCGACGACGAGGACGGGCACGCCGGCCGCACGGATCTGGTCCATGGCCTCTTCGGGGCCGGTGGTGGATTCGGCGACGACGAGGTCGGGGCGCAGGGACAACACCCCTTCGGCGGAGACGTCGTGGCCCCGGGTGACGACCGGCAGGGCGGCCGCCTGCTCGAAGGTGGCGGTGACGTCACGGGCGACGACCCGGTCGCCGAGGCCGAGGGTGAACACGATCTCGCTGAGGCTGCCGGACAGCGGGACGATGCGCTCCGCCTGCTCGACCGTCACCTCCCGGCCGTCGGCGGAGCGGACGGTCACCGGGAGCCGCGGCTGCGGGGTGGAGTCCAGGGGTTCGACGCGGTCCGCCGTCCTCGTGGATGAGGCGACGGGGGAGGGGGAGGCGGCGTCGGAGGAGCCTCCGCACGCGGTCGTGGTGAGGGAGAGGGCGAGCACGGACAGCAGTGCTCCCGCCAGTTCTGTGCGCAAGCGTCGCACGGTTCCGTCCGTTCCTTCCGGCTGTGGGTGCATGTCGACCCAGGCGTAGCTTAGGTTAGCCTTACCTTCGTTCGCTATAGGCCCCCGCCTCCGGAGGACTTGCCATGCCCACGCGTCTTCGCGTCCTGGTCGCCGTGCTCTGCGCGGCCGTCGTAGGCGCGCTCGTCCCGGCCGCCACTGCGCACGCCGAGGCTCGTACCGTCCAGGGCGGCAGGCTCGACTGGGGCATCAAGACGTCGTTCCAGCGCTACGTCACCGGCCCAGTCGCCCAGGGCGGTTACGCCCTCACCGGCGGCGCGGCCACGGTCGGCGGCAGCGGATTCCGCTTCCACTCGGCCACCGGGACGTACGACGGCGAGACGGGCGCCTTCCGCGCCGCCTTCTCCGGCGGGGTGCGCTTCACGGGGCACCGCACCGACAGCGGTGCGTACCAGCTCGACCTCACCCTCAGCAGTCCCACCGTGTCCGTGTCCGGCGGCTCCGGCACCCTCTACGTGGACGTCACCAGCAAGGCGAAGGACACCGGGGCGATCACGACGGCCCGTCAGGTGCCCTTCGCCTCCCTCTCCCTCAGCGGCATCGACATGCGCGGCGGCGGCACCTCCGTGGTCCTGAACAACCTGCCCGCCACCCTCACCGCCCAGGGCGCCACCTCCTTCGCCGGCTACTACACGGCCGGTACCGCCCTCGACCCGGTCAGCCTCTCCGCCGACGTCCGGCAGCCGCGGGGCGAGGCGACCAAGAGCCCCGCGGCCAAGAGCCCGCAGCCCGAGAAGACGCGGAAGGCCGTGAAGAGCACGGCGCTCGTCGACGGAGCCGTCGACTGGGGCGTCCGCCGCACCTTCCGCGAGTACGTCACCGGCGACATCGCCCGCGGCAGTTGGGCCCTCACCTCCGGCGCCCTCGACGGCGGCGCCTTCTTCCGCTTCCCCGGCGGCCGGGGCACGTTCGACGACGGCGACCTCACCGCCACCTTCCGAGGCGCCGTCCGCTTCACCGGCGACCACGGCCTCGACCTGCGCATGACCGCCGTCCGCGTCACCGTCGAGGACGGCGAGGGCACCCTCTACGCCGACGTCACGACACCGGACCACACCGGCCGCAAGGTCCCGTTGGTCACCTTCACCGCGGAGAACCTCAAGACGAGGAACGGCCTCGCCACCGTCACCGAGGCCTCCGCGAAGCTCACCGCCCGGGGCGCCGAAGCCTTCGGCGGGATGTACCCGGCGGGCACCGCGATGGACCCGGTCACCCTGGCCGTCGCCCTCACCGACACCGCCGCGCTCCCCGCCCTGCCCGACCTGGGCAGCGCCCCGACCGCCACCCCGACGGCGTCCCCGTCCCCCTCCGTCGCCTCGCCCGAGCCGGCCGCGCAGGCCACAGGGCCCGACGACGACGGCACGTCCCCCGCTCTTCCCCTCTCCCTCGCGGCCGGATCCCTGCTGGTGCTCGCCGGCGCCGCCGCGCTCCTCGTCCGCACGCGCCGCGCAGGCACGGACGCCGCGGACACCCCGCGGAACCACTGATCCCCTTCACCTCCAAGGAGACATCCCGTCATGTCCGCAAGACGACGCCGCTCCCTCGCCCTCGCCGCCGCGGTGGCCACCGCGGCCGCCCTCGGCGCGACCGCCGCACCCTCCGCCTCCGCCGCCGCAGTGCCCCTCGACGGCTACGAACTGACCTGGGGCATCAAGGCGAGCTACCGCACCTACGTCACCACCTTCGCGCAGGGCACCTTCACGCCCGGCGCCGGCGCGAGCCAGGCCGAGAACAACGGCGCCTTCACCTTCACCGGCGGCACGGGCGCCTACGACTCCACCACCCACGTGATGTCGCTCGGCTTCCGGGGCGAGCTGCACGTCAAGTCGGAGAAGCATGGCTTCGAACTCAGTCTGTCCGACCTGAGGTTCGACAGCGGCAAGGGTGAGATCACCGCCGACGTCGAGCGGAACGGCACAACCGAGGACGACGTCCCGCTCGCCACCGTCACGGTCACCCGCGCGATGACCGACATGGCCACCACCCTCACCAAGGAGGCCGGCGAGGTCTTCGGCAGCGCCAGTTACGCGGGCGCGGAGGGCGACCCGCTGAGCATCGTGAAGAAGGCCGACCCGGAGCCGGAGCCCGAGCCGTCCACCACCGAGCCCGCCACCACCCCGCCGGCCTCCCCGACCGCCGAGCCCGAGCCCACCGGTCCGGCCACCCCGACGGCCGTCCCGACCGGTTCCCCCACGCCCACCACGCAGCCCCCGACGCCCACTCCGAGCGTCACCGCCTCGCAGTCCACCGCGCCCGCCACCCAGGGCGAGATAGCCGACGGCACCCTCGACTGGGGCGTGAAGCAGTCCTTCCGCACCTACGTCACGGGCCCCGTGGCCAAGGGCACGATCACCGCCTCGGAGGGCGCCACCCAGGCCTCCGGCAACGGCGCGTTCACCTTCTCCGACGCCACCGGCACGTACGACACGGAGGCCGGCACCCTCAAGGCCGGCTTCGAGGGAGCGGTCACCTTCAAGGGCCACGAGCACGACGGCGCCCACAGCCTCGACCTCACCCTCGGCGACCTGCGGGTGAATCTCACAAAGGGCAAGGGCACGCTCTCCGCCGACGTCGCCGACCACGACGAGACCACCCAGGACGTCGTCCTCGCCGACCTGTCCTCCCCGTCGCCCACGCTCACCGCGAAGGACGACGTCATCACCCTCGACAAGGTGACCGCCACCCTCACCGAGGCCGGAGCCAAGGCCTTCGGCGGGTTCTACGCCGCCGGCGCCGAACTCGACCCGGTGAGCCTGGCGGTGTCCCTCACCGAGGGCGCGGAACTGCCCGCCGGCACGGACGGCAACGGCACCGGCGGCAGCGGCACCGGTACGGACGGCGGCCCGGACGGTTCCGGCTCCACCACCGGCGGTGTCGGCTCGACCGTCGGCGGCGACCTGGGCGGCAGCCTTGCCAGCACCGGGTCCGACATCCCGGTCGGCGCCCTCGGCGCGGCGGCCGGCGCGGCCGTGGCCGCCGGGGCGGGCGTCGTCCTCGCCCTCCGCCGGATGCGCGCGACGGCAGGGTGAGTCACGGGGACGACGCACACCGTCCCCCTCCACCGAAACGCGTCGCCACGCGACGGAAGGGCGCCCCTCGCCCCCGGAGGCGCCCTCCCCGTGCGTCCGCCTAGCTCGCGAAGGCCGGCAGGGCGAAGCGCTGTACGAGCGGGAAGCCGTCCTCGCGGGCGCTCTTGGCGTTGACCGAGTGGACGACCGTGCGGGACAGGTCCCGGGTGGCGCCCAGCACCGTGTGGTAGCCGGGGCGGGAGCCGGTCTTGCCCCAGATCTCCCGGCCGTCGATCACGAACCGCTGGAGTGCCATCCCGTAGGTCGCGCCGTCGACGTCCGGCACGGTGAGCATCTGGTCCAGCAGCGACCGCGGGACGACCTTGCCGCCGAACACGCCGAACACCAGGCGCTCCAGGTCGGCGGTGGTGGAGATCATGTCGCCTGCCGCCCAGCGGTCGGACATGTTCCACTCGGTGACGTCGGTGGTCCGGCCGCCGATGTCGGCGTACGCGCGGTGGTGCGGGCCGTGGATGCGGGGGTCGGGGCCGCCGGGGAAGCCGGTGTGCCGCATGCCGAGAGGGCGGAAGACCCGTACGGCCGCCTGGTGTTCGTAGCTGTCTCCGGTCACCGCCTCGATGAGCATGCCGAGCACGGTGTAGTGGATGTTCCCGTACTCCTGCCGCTCGCCGGGGTCGTGCGCCGGGCCCTGGGCGACGGACGCGCCCACCACCTCCTGAGGGGTGAGCGTCTCGAACCGGTGCGCGTACATCTCCTCGGTCGTCGAGCCGAGGCTCGCGCCGGGGCGCAGTCCGCTGGTGTAGGTGAGCAGGTGACGCACGGTCGGGGGCTCGGTGAAGGACGGCGGGAGCAGGTCCGGCAGATAGCGGCCGACGGGCGCGTCGAGGTCGACGCGCCTCTCCGCGACGAGCTGGAGCACGACCGCCGCGGTGACCACCTTGGTCGTGGAGCCGGCCCGGAAGCGGGCGTGCGGCAGTGCGGGCGCCCCCGTGCGCAGGTCCCGGACGCCCGCGCTTCCCGACCAACTGCCCTTGCCACCGACCCGGATCAGCGCCGCGGAGACGTCCCCGTCGGGGACCTCGGCGAGCGCCCGCTCCAGCGCGGTCGCGTCGAACCCGCCGGCGCGGGGCGCGGAGGCGGCGGGGTGAGGGGCGGCAGCGGGGTGCGCGGCGGCCGTCCCGGCGAGGGGGACGAGCAGCAGGGACGAGCCCAGCAGGGCGGACACGGCCGTGGCGCGGGCGCGGGCGGTGGTGCGTGCGGTCATGGAGGATCTCCGATCGCGGCGGTATGTGCGTACGTGCTGCGGACGGAACCATCCTGGTGATCAAGTGAGGCGCCGGGATCGTACGCGGTGACGAGGCCCGCCCCTGACGCGTCCCTCACCGACCGGCCTGTCCTGTAGGGGACTTCCCGGGGCCGTGGCCCCGAGACGGGCGGGTGCCCGGGCCCATGGGCGGCCGGGGGCCGCGGACGGTGCTTCAATGCCCCCGTGACTGCTTACGACGTGCTGCGTGTCTTCTGCGGCCCACGCGGCGGATACGGCAACGAACTGGGCGTCGTCCGGGACGGCTCGGTTCTGCCCGGACCGGACGAGCGCCAGGAGTTCGCCGCCGAACTCGGCTTCAGCGAGACCGTGTTCGTCGACGACCCCGAGCGCGGGGTGATCGACATCTACACCCCCACCACCCGCCTGCCCTTCGCGGGCCACCCCTGTGTCGGCGCCGCCTGGCTGCTCGACGTGCCCGAACTCGTCACGCCCGCCGGGGTCGTGGGCGCCCGGCAGGACGGGGAGTTCTGCTGGATCGAGGCACGCGCGGAGTGGGTGCCGCCGCGCACCCTGCGGCAGTACGCCACCGCCGCCGAGGTGGACGAGCTGCCCGTGCCGCCGAAGGGCGAGTGGATCTACGCCTGGGCCTGGCTGGACGAGCCGGCCGGACGGATCCGCGCCCGCGCCTTCCCCGGCCGCACGGAGGGGCGCGGCGACAGCCGCTCCGGTGGGGCCGGCGCCTGCGCCGGGGGCATCGACGAGGACGAGGCGACCGGCGCCGCGGCGCTGCTGCTCACCGACCGGCTGGGCCGCGCCCTGAACATCACCCAGGGCGCCGGCTCGCAGATCCTCACCGCGCCGCAGCCGGAGGGATGGACGGAGGTCGGTGGCCGGGTCCGCCTGGAGCGCTGACCGGCACGACGGACGGGCGGCGCCGTCCGGGGCGCCGCCCGGCGTTCGCCCGACACGGACACCCTCGCGGGCGATCTGGCCGCCGTGAACGGTGAGGTGGAGGCCCGGGCTCACCGGTGAGCAGCCCGCGCGACGGCGGCCAGCGCCACACCGGCCGCCGCCTGTCGCGCGAGAAGCGGCCGCCTGCGGCGAGCGGAACGAAGCCGCGATCAGCGCCGCGGGCGTGCCGAAGGCCGGCTCACGCCGACAGCGGGAACTCCTCGCCCAGTGCGCGGAACACGTCCGAGTTCAGCGAGAACGCCCGCTTGCACTCGGCCACGACGCGCTGCTTCTCCAGGTCGTCCACCGCCAGCCCGTCCAGCAGCGCGCGGTACTCCCGCTTGAACGCGGCCGGATTGGTGATCCCTTCGAAGACGTAGAAGCGGACCCCGTCGCCCTTCTTCGTGAATCCCCAGGTCCGCTCCGCCTTGTCGCGGATGATCTGACCGCCCGAGAGGTCGCCCAGGTAACGGGTGTAGTGGTGCGCGACGTACCCCGCCGGCCACGCGCGGGCCACGGCCGCCACCCGGTCCGCGTAGACCCGCGTCGCGGGCAGGGCGGTCAGGGTCGAGCGCCAGTCCGGGCCGCGCAGATGCTCGAGGTCCCGCTCCAGGGCGGCGAGCCGGAACAGCTCGGGGCGGACGAACGGGCCCGTCACCCGGTCCGACGCCAGGTACTGCGCGCGGGACTCCAGTGCCTCGTACACGAACCACAGCTGCTCGGTGTAGCGCGCGTAGGCGTCCACGCCCAGCCGTCCGCCCAGCAGATCGGTCATGAAGGTCGAGGTCTCCGCCTCCATGTGCTGCTCGTGGGAGGCGGTACGGATCAGGGTCGAGAAGGAGTCCATGGTCCGATCTTCTATGGTTAGCCTTACCTAAGTCAATGCCTTGCCGACGGCCTGTCGGGAACTTCCCCCGCCCATGCGCCGGGCACACGGCGTGAGGCACGAGGAAGGAAAGCGGAGGGCCCGCGCTCCCGGAGGAGGCGGGCCCTCGAAGGCGTGGCGCGGACGCGCCGGACGTCACGGCAGGGTCAGGATGTCCGCCCCGGTGTCCGTGACCACCAGCGTGTGCTCGAACTGCGCCGTGCGCCTGCGGTCCTTCGTCACGACCGTCCAGCCGTCGTCCCACATGTCGTACTCGTGGGTGCCCAGCGTCAGCATCGGCTCGATGGTGAAGGTCATCCCCGGCTGCATCACCGTCGTCGCGTGCGGGCTGTCGTAGTGGGGGACGATCAGGCCCGAGTGGAACGACGAGTTGATGCCGTGACCGGTGAAGTCACGCACCACCCCGTAGCCGAACCGCTTCGCGTACGACTCGATCACCCGGCCGATGATGTTGATCTGGCGGCCCGGCTTCACCGCCTTGATCGCGCGGTTCAGCGCCTCGCGGGTCCGCTCCACCAGCAGGCGGCTCTCCTCGTCCACCTCGCCGACCAGGTACGTGGCGTTGTTGTCCCCGTGCACCCCGCCGATGTACGCGGTCACGTCCAGGTTGACGATGTCGCCGTCGCGCAGCACCGTCGAGTCCGGGATGCCGTGGCAGATGACCTCGTTGACGCTGGAGCACAGCGACTTGGGGAAGCCCCGGTAGCCGAGCGTCGACGGGTAGGCGCCGTGGTCGCACATGTACTCGTGCGCCACCTTGTCCAGCTCGTCCGTCGTCACGCCCGGCGCGATGAGCTTCGCGGCCTCCTCCATCGCGCGGGCCGCGATCCGGCCCGCGAGCCGCATCGCCTCGATCGTCTCGGGCGTCTGCACCTCCGGCCCGGTGTACGGGGTCGGCGCGGGCTTGCCGACGTACTCGGGACGGCGGATGTTCCCGGGCACGGAGCGGGTGGGGGAGAGCTTCCCCGGTACGAGGAGTGACTGGCCAGACATGCCGCGAGTCTAATTCAGCCGCGACGGGGGACCATCTTCCGTGGCGAGAGGAGCCGACATGCCCCTGTTCAAGAAGCGCACGGCCGGCAAACCCGGCGAGTGGTACTACTGCCTGGAGCACAAGAAGGTCGAGGAAGGGCCCGAGTGCCCCGCCAAGGACCGCTTCGGTCCGTACGCGAGCCGCGCAGAGGCGGAGCACGCGATGGAGACCGCCCGCGAACGCAACCTCCAATGGGAGAACGACCCCGCATGGCACGACGCGCCGAAGGGCCGCGACGAGGACTGAACCGCCGCGTCACCGGCGCGTCACCAGCGGGTCGGCGGCGGGGCGGTGAGCAGGTCGGCCAGCCGGGACAGCCGGTCCCGGAAACGGCGGCGGCCCCGGCGGGCGGGCAGCGCGTTCTCCCCGGCCGCCGCGCTGACCAGGTGCTGCACGGTGTCCAGGTCCAGCTCGGAGCCGTCCGGGACGGGCAGCACCTCGTGCGCCAGCGCCGGCAGCTCGCCCGCCTCCGGACCCAGCGACAGCAGCGTCGCCCCGGCGCGGCGGGCGTCCGACGCCCGCTCCAGCAGCGCCGCGGGCGGATCGCCGGGCGCCACCACCAGCAGCGTCTCGCCCCGCCGCGCCGCCTCCAGCCGGCCGAGGCCCACCGCCAGGTGCGCCGGGTCCGTGGGGCGCGCGTCGTGCCGCACCAGCGTCGGCGCCAGCTCCGGGGTGCCCGACCAGGCCGCCTCGTCCACCAGATGCGCCGCCAGGTGCCACGGCTCGTACTCCGGCGTGCCCACCAGCAGCAGCCCTCCGCCGTGCGACACCACCGACCCGCGCAGCGTCCCCGCGAAGTGCCGGGTCGCCCCCAGCCACTCCGTCCCCGCGAGCACTTCCCTCAGCAGCGCGACCCGTACGGCATCCATGCCGCCGCATCCTGCCCCCAACGGCACGCCCGCGTCCCCGTGTTCGGGGAGGGTTCGCCCGACCCGGGGACACCGGGCGGACGCCCGCGGGCGTCGCGTGACAGGCCTCACGCCCGGCCGGTGCGGAGGCGTGCGCGGCCGTAGAGTCGGGCCATGACCTCTACCGACAGCGCACAGCAGCCCCCGAAGAAGGCCCCCGCCAAGGACCCCTGGGACCTGCCCGACGTCTCCGGCCTCGTCGTCGGCGTGCTCGGCGGCACCGGACCGCAGGGCAAGGGCCTCGCCTACCGGCTCGCCAAGGCCGGCCAGAAGGTGATCATCGGCTCCCGCGCGGCCGAGCGGGCGCAGGCCGCGGCCGAGGAGCTCGGGCACGGCGTCGAGGGCGCCGACAACGCCGAGACCGCGCGGCGCAGCGACATCGTCATCGTCGCCGTGCCGTGGGACGGTCACGGCAAGACCCTCGAGTCCCTCCGCGAGGAACTGGCCGGCAAGCTCGTCGTGGACTGCGTCAACCCGCTCGGCTTCGACAAGCAGGGCGCCTACGCGCTGAAGCCGGAGGAGGGCAGCGCCGCCCAGCAGGCCGCCGCGCTGCTGCCGGACTCGCGGGTCACCGCCGCGTTCCACCACCTGTCGGCGGTGCTGCTCCAGGACCCGGAGATCGACGAGATCGACACCGACGTCATGGTCCTCGGCGAGGTCCGCGCCGATGTGGAGATCGTCCAGGCGCTGGCCGGGCGCATCCCCGGCATGCGGGGCATCTTCGCCGGGCGGCTGCGCAACGCCCACCAGGTGGAGTCGCTGGTCGCCAACCTGATCTCGGTCAACCGCCGCTACAAGGCGCACGCCGGGCTCCGCGTCACGGACGTATGAGGCGATGGGGGACACTGGAGCGGAAGCAGTGTCCCCCGACAGGAGCCCCCGCCATGCCCCGCCTCGCCGTCTACGCCCTCGTCGTGTGCCTCCTCGCCGTCGCCGCGGCCGTCGTCTCCTTCGTGGAGGGCAGCGTGCTGATCGGCGTCGTGTGGGTCCTGCTGGCGGGCCTGTCGTCGAACATGACCTGGTACTACATCCGCCGGGCCCGGGCCGCCGGCCCTGACACCCCGGCCACGAACTGACTCGGCAGGGGCTGACCCCCTCCAGGGCCCGGTGGGACGCCCGGCGCCTGGCCGGCGGGCCCCGCGCCCTGCAACGGGCTGCGGCGGGCAGCCGCCAAGCTGCGGGCAGTCGTGCCGCTGGGGCGGCACGGGTGGGCGCAGCGGCCTCAGCCCGGCAGCGGCTCGAGCGTGCCCACCGCGGTGAGCGGGACGCGGGTGCCCTTTGCAGCACCGGATCCTGCACGCACGCACCCGTAGGTCACCTGGCCCCCGGTGGTGGGTGCCGCTGCGCCCACCCGTGCCGCCCATACGGCACGACTGCCCGCAGCGGCGGTGGTGGTGGGGCTGCGCCCGGCGCGACTGCCCGCAGCGGCGGCGGGGTGTCGCCCCACAGGGGGATGCAGGGGTGCCGCGCCCTCAGACTCCGCAGTACTCGTCCGTGCCCCGCCAGAAGCGGAACAGGTCGAAGCCGCAGTACGTGTCGATCTCCTCGATGCACAAGAAGCCCAGCACCCCGTCGACCATGTCGAAGAAGACGCGGTTCACGGACGGCACCCACAGCAGGGCGAACACGAACAGCAGCCCGAACGGGGCGAACGGCTCGACCTGGCGGCGGACGCCGTGGGAGAGCCACGGCTCGATCACGCCGTAGCCGTCCAGCCCCGGCACCGGCAGGAAGTTCAGGATCGCCGCCGTGACCTGCAGCAACGCGAGGAACGCCAGCGCGAACCGGAAGGCGGGCGGCACGCCGTCCAGCGCGCCCAGCCAGAACGGCGCCGTGCAGATCACCGCGAACAGCACATTCGTCAGCGGCCCCGCCGCCGAGATCAGGCTGTGCCGCCACCGCCCCCGGATGCGGCCGCGCTCGATGAACACCGCCCCGCCCGGCAGGCCGATCCCGCCCATGATCACGAACAGCACGGGCAGCACGATGCTCAGCAGCGCGTGCGTGTACTTCATCGGGTTCAGCGTGAGATAACCCTTCGCGCCGACCGAGATGTCCCCGCCGTGCAGGGCGGTGCGCGCGTGCGCGTACTCGTGCAGGCACAGGGAGACGATCCACGCGGACGTCACGAAGAGGAACACCGCGAGCCCCGGCACGGCCGCGAACCCCGTCCAGGTGGCCCAGCCGGTGACCCCCGAGACGGCCAGGATGCCCAGGAAGACGGGACTGACCCTCCGGTCGCCGGGACGGGTGGCGGTGGTGGTCATGTGACTCCCAGGACTGAGGAACGCGCGGGCCTGCCCGACCGTACCCGGACCCGGCACGCCGGGAAAACGCTTCGCGCGGCCGCCCGGTTCCGTGCAAGGTGAGGGCGCCCCTGACCCCGGCCGCGCGATCCCGCGGGCGGCACCGGAGAGAATGGACCCCGTGCGCTACCGCATCCTCGGCACCACCCAGGCAGTCCGCCCCGACGGCACCGTCGTCCCCGTGGGCGGCGCACGGCTGCGCGCCCTGCTGACCGTGCTCGCCCTGCGGGCCGGCCGTACGGTGCCGGTCGGCCTGCTGGTCGAGGAGGTCTGGGACGGCGACCCGCCCGCCGACGCCACCGGCGCGGTGCAGGCACTGGTGGGCCGGCTGCGCCGGGCGCTGGGCGCCGACGCGGTCGTCTCCGACGAGGGCGGCTACCGCCTCACCGCCGCGACCGACGACGTCGACCTGCACCGTTTCGAGCGGCTGGCCGGCGAGGGCCTGCGCGCCCTGGCCGACGGCGACCCCGCCAAGGCGGCCACCGTGCTCGACGACGCCCTCGCCCTGTGGCACGGCGGCCCCGCGCTGCCCGGTCTGCCCGACCGCACCGCCGAGGCCGCCCGTGTGGAGACCCGCCACCTGGACGTGCTGCGCGCCCGCCACACCGCCGCCCTGGCCCTCGGCGAGGCCGAGCGGTCCCTCCCCGAGCTGACCGCCCTGTGCGACGGCCACCCCCTGGACGAGCCGCTCCAGGCGCTGCGGCTGCGCGCCCTGCGCGACACCGGCCGCACCGCCGAGGCGCTCGCCGCCTACGAGGAGGTGCGCCGGCTGCTCGCCGACCGCCTCGGCTCCGACCCCGGCGCCGAGCTGCGTGCCCTGCACGCCGAGTTGCTCAGACCCGAGACGCCCGCACCGCCCGCGCGCCGGGGCAGTGGCGCGCCCGGCAACCTGCGCGTCCGGCTGACCTCGTTCGTCGGCCGCGAGGCGGACATCGAGGCGATCCGCGCCGACCTGTCGGCCGCCCGTCTGGTGACGCTCCTCGGCCCGGGCGGGGCGGGCAAGACCCGTCTGTCGCAGGAGGCCGCCGAGACCGTACGGGCCGCCCACCCGGACGGCGTGTGGCTGGCCGAGCTCGCCCCCGTGGACGCCCCCGACGCCGTGCCGGAGGCGGTCCTCACCGCCGTCGGCGCCCGTCAGACCGTGCTGTACGGCGCCGGCGCGGAGGGCATGCGGGCCGTCACCGACCGGCACAGCGACCCCGTGGACCGGCTCGCCGAGCACTGCGGGCCGCGCCGCATGCTGCTGATCCTCGACAACTGCGAGCACGTCGTCGAGGCCGCCGCACGCCTGGTGGAGACCCTCCTCGAACGCTGCCCCGGCCTCACCGTCCTCGCCACCAGCCGCGAACCCCTCGGTGTGCGCGGCGAGTCGCTGCGCCCCGTGGAGCCGCTGCCCGAACCGGTCGCGCTGCGCCTGCTCGCCGAGCGCGGGGCCGCCGCCCGCCCCGGCTTCCGCACCGACGACGACCCGGAGGCGTGCGCCGAGATCTGCCGCCGCCTCGACGGTCTGCCCCTGGCCATCGAACTCGCGGCGGCCCGGCTGCGGATGCTCACCCCGCGCCAGATCGCCGACCGGCTCGACGACCGTTTCCGCCTCCTCACCTCCGGCAGCCGCACCGCCCTGCCCCGCCAGCAGACCCTGCGGGCCGTAGTCGACTGGTCCTGGGAACTGCTCGACGCCGGCGAACGCGACGTGCTGTGCCGCCTGTCCGTCTTCGCCGGCGGCTGCGACCTCACCGCCGCCGAGGCCGTGTGCGGTCCCGCCGCCCTGGACGCGCTGGGCTCCCTCGTCGACAAGTCGCTGGTGGTGGCCGCCCCGTCGGGCGACGACGGCATGCGCTACCGGCTGCTGGAGACCGTCGCCGAGTACGCGGGCGAACGCCTCGACGAGTCCGGCGGACGCGACGACGCCGAGCGCGCCCACCTGACGTACTACCGCGAACTCGCCCGTACCACGGAACCGTTGCTGCGCGGCCCGCGTCAGGTGGAGGCCGTCGCCCGGCTGGAGCGCGAGTACGAGAACGTCCGCACCGCGCTGCGGCACGCCGTCGTCCGGCGCGACGAGCAGGAGGCGCTCTGCATCGTCCTGTCCCTGGTCTGGTACTGGCAGATGCGCGACCTGCGCATCGAGGCCCGCAACTGGTGCAGGGAGGTCATGGCGCTCGCCCCCGACCCGTTCGCCGAACCCGTCGAGCCGGCCGCCCCGCTGTGGCAGCGCTGCACCGACCGGCCGCCCCCGATGTCGGGCGAGCTCCTCGCCGAGGCCCGTCGCGGGGCGCACCTGGCCCATCTCGCCCAGATGGACACCGAGCTGGACGACTGGCAGACCCCGCGGGCCCAGCACCGGCTGCGGCTGGTGTCCGCGACGTACGAGCCGGGGCTGCCGCAGGTCTGCCGCCCACCGGGCCTGCTGTGGACGTTCGCCGTGATGCTCACCGGCGACATGGAGCGGCTGCGCGAGGTGGTGGACGCGGCGATCCGCACCTGCCGGGAGAACCCCGGCTTCGAATGGGAACTGGCCTGCAACCTCCAGCTGCGCGCCAACTTCCTCGCCAACCGCAGCGACTGGGCCGGCGACGCCCGCCGCGACGCCGACGAGGCCCTGGAGATCCACCGGCGGCTCGGCGACACCTGGGGCATCGCCGAGGCGCTCTCCGCGCGCGGCGAGGCCCGCGAGCGCGCGGGCGCCTACCGGGAGGCCGCCGCCGACTACGAGGCGGCCATCGAGCACGCCGAACGCCTCGGCGCCCGCTCGCACACGGCCGTGCTCACGGCCCGGCTGGGCAACGCGCTGATCGAGGAGGGCGTCACCGAGCGGGGCGAGCGGCTGCTGCGCGAGGTCATCGACCACACCAGCGGCCGGCACACGGAGGCGCTGCCCGCCGCCCGGCTGTTCCTCATCGGCTGGCTGTGCGTGAGCGGACGCACGGAGGAGGCCCGTGAGCACGTGCGGGCGCTGCGCGAGGAGTTCCGCCTCGCCCACTACGTGGTCTTCGACGCGTTCATCCTCGGCGCCGAGGCCGGAATCGAGGTGGCCGCGGGCGACGACGAGCGCGCGCTCGACATCGTCCGGGAGGCGATGCGGCAGGCGGACGACTCGCTGGTCGTCGCCATGGCCCCGCACCTGCGCGCCTCGTACGTCGTCCTGGCCGCCGCGGCCCTCGCCGGGCTGGACGGCGGACGGCACGCCCGGGACGCGGCCCGCTGCCTGGGCGCCGCCGACTCCTGGCTGCCCGAGGGACACTCGGCGAGCCTCGTGGAGCGCACGACCCGCGCCCGCGCCGAGGCCCGGATCCGCCAGGTGCTGGACGAGGCCGCCTTCGCGGCCGCGTACGCCGAGGGCGACGGCCTCTCCCCGGACGAGGCCGTCGCCCTGCTCGACCCGGCGTGATCAGGTCTTCGTACGGAACTTGTGGATGGCGACCGGCGCCATCACCGCCGTGATCCCGACGGACCAGGCGAGCACCATCCACAGGTCGTGGGCGACCGGCCCGCCCACCATCAGCCCGCGGGCGGAGTCGGCCAGCGCGGACAGCGGGTTGTACTCGGTGAAGTTCTGCAGCCAGCCCGGCATCGACTGCGGCGGCGCGAAGATCGACGAGCCGAACTGCAGCGGCATCAGCACCAGGAAGCCCATGGCCTGCACCGACTGCGCGTTCTTCATCACCACGCCCAGCGTGAGGAAGACCCACATCAGCGCCGAGCCGAACACCGCGGACAGTCCCACGGCGGCGAACAGCCCCGGCCAGTTGGTGATGTCGAAGCCGACGAGCACACCGACGACCATGAGGATCGCGGTGGCGATCAGCATCCGCACCATCTCGACCGAGATCTTCGCGAACAGCACCGAGCCGCGCCCGATGGGCAGCGACCGGAAGCGGTCCATGACCCCGGTGTTGAAGTCCTGGTTGAACCCGGTGCCCACCCCCTGGGCCATGTTCATGCCCATCATGGCCATCAGGCCGGGCACGATGTACTGCACGTAGGCGTCCTGCCCGCCGCCCAGCGACTGCCCGATCGAGCCGCCGAAGACGTACACGAACAGCAGGGTGAAGACGACCGGGAAGAGCACGGCGTCGAACATCGACTCCGGGTCCTGCCGGATCCACAGCAGGTTGCGGCGGACCAGCGCCCCCGTGTGGCGCAGATGGGCCCGCGGCGAGATCCGCGCGTCCGTGCGGACGCCGGCGGCGGGAGCGGCGGTGGCGGCACTCATACGGCGACGGCCTCCTCGGAGGTGGTGGCGGGCAGGGGGTCCTGCGGGGAACTGGCGCGGTGCCCGGTCAGGGACAGGAACACCTCGTCCAGGCTGGGCAGTTCGGTGGTGACGGAGTTCAGCGTGACGCCGCGTGCGGTGACCGCGCCGACCACGGCGGTGAGCTGCTCGTCGCTGAGCACGGGGACCAGCACCGCGCCCCGCTCGGCGTCCACGGTGGTGCCGGCCAGCCCGGTGACACCCAGCTCGTCGAGGGCGGCGGCGAGCGGACGCAGCTGGAGCGGGTCGGCCGGGCGGACGCGCAGCGTGCGGCCGCCGACCTTGGCCTTCAGCTCCTCGATTCCGCCGCTCGCGATGACCTGGCCGCGGTCCACCACGGTCAGCTCGGAGGCGAGCTGCTCGGCCTCCTCCATGTACTGGGTGGTCAGCAGCACCGTCACCCCGTCGCCGACCAGCCGCTTCACCTCGTCCCACACCTCGTTGCGGGTGCGCGGGTCCAGGCCTGTGGTGGGCTCGTCCAGGTACAGCACGGCCGGGCGGCCGATCATCGAGGCGGCCAGGTCGAGCCGGCGGCGCATCCCGCCGGAGTAGGTGCCCACCGGGCGCCGGGCGGCCTCGGTGAGCGAGAACCTCTCCAGCAGCTCGTCGGCGCGGCGCCGCGCCTCCTTGCGCGGCAGGTCCAGCAGCCGCCCGATCAGGTACAGGTTCTCCCAGCCGGACAGCTTCTCGTCCACGGAGGCGTACTGCCCGGTCAGCCCGATCACCCGGCGCAGCTGCCGGGGCTGGCGGACCACGTCGTACCCGGCGACGGTGGCGTGCCCGGCGGTCGGGGCGAGCAGCGTGGACAGGATGCGCACCAGCGTGGTCTTGCCGGCCCCGTTCGGCCCGAGCACCCCCCGCACGGTCCCCTCGGCCACGTCCAGGTCGACCCCGTCGAGGGCCTTGGTATCCCCGTAGTGCTTGACCAGCCCTCGGACGGTCACGGCGCTCCCCGCGCCCCCCGTTCGTACGTCGTATCGCGTCATGTCCCCGACGATCGCAGCGCCCGCCGACAAAGCCCCGACAGACCGCCGACACCCCGCCGACAGACGTCCGCGCACGCGTCGGCGGGGTGTCCGGGAAAGGCGACGGCCCGCCGACGGGGGAAGATCGGCGGGCCGTCGTGGGTGGTGCGACAGTGGCTCACAGGGGTGTACGCGGTGGTTCACGCCACCCGGGCGCGGATCAGTGCACGGAGTGCTCCTCCTGCGGGAAGGACCCGGCGACGACGTCCTCGGCGAACGCCTTCGCCGCCCCGGTCATCACGTCCCGCAGGTTCGCGTACTGCTTGACGAACTTCGGCACCCGGCCGCCGGTCAGCCCGAGCATGTCGGTCCACACCAGCACCTGGGCGTCCGTCTCGGGGCCCGCGCCGATCCCGACCGTCGGGATGTGCAGCGTGCGGGTGACCTCGGCGGCCAGCTCGGCCGGCACCAGCTCCAGGACGACGGCGAACGCGCCCGCGTCCTGCACGGCCTTCGCGTCCCGCAGCAGCTGCTGGGCGGCCTCCTCGCCGCGGCCCTGCACCCGGTAGCCCATGGCGTTCACCGACTGCGGGGTCAGCCCGATGTGGGCCATCACGGGGATGCCGGACTCCACCAGCAGCTCGATCTGCCGGTGCGAGCGCTCCCCGCCCTCCAGCTTCACGGCGCCGACCCCGGCCTCCTTCACCAGCCGGGTCGCCGAGCGCAGCGCCTGCACCGGACCCTCCTGGTAGGAGCCGAACGGCAGGTCGCCGACGATCAGGGCGCGCGAGGTGCCCCGGACGACGGCGGCGGCCAGCATGGTCATCTCGTCGAGGGTGACGGGCACCGTGGTGTCGTACCCGAGGTGGCAGTTGCCCGCGGAGTCGCCGACCAGCATCACCGGGATGCCGGCCTCGTCGAACACGGACGCGGTCATCGCGTCGTACGCGGTGAGCATGGGCCACTTCTCGCCGCGTTCCTTGGCGAGGGCGATGTCCCGGACAGTGATGCGGCGCGTGCCCTTGCCCCCGTACAGCGTCTTGCCGCCGGAGGAGGGACCGGGCGCCCCGGTCTGGGCAGCCGAAAGCTGCGTCATGGATCCGTCTCCCAACACGTCATCTCGAGGCGCCCTGACGGCGTCCCCGGACCACGTCCATGGTGGCACCTCTCCCGGCGGAGGGCCAGAGGCAGCCCGGCGCACCCGCCCACGCCCCGGCGTGCCCTGCCATACCGGGACAAACTCGGGCAACACGCCCTCAATACGAGACGGTCTCGTATCGGAACTTCCTACGCTGGGCCGCATGACTTCTCCTGCCGCCCCAGCCCGCCGGATCCCGGAAGCCGTGCACCGGCGCCGCTGGGTGATTCTCGGCGTGCTGATGATGAGCCTGCTGATCGTCGTCCTGGACAATTCGATCCTGAACGTCGCCATCAAGACGATCTCCACCCCCGCCCCCACCGGCCTGGGGGCCACCCAGAGCCAGCTGGAGTGGGCCATCAACGCCTACACGCTCGTCTTCGCCGGGCTGCTCTTCACCGCGGGGCTGCTGGGTGACCGGCTCGGCCGCAAGAAGGTGCTGATCGGCGGTCTCGCCGTGTTCGGCGCCGGCTCGGCCCTCGCCGCGTTCTCCGGCTCCCCTGCCGAGCTCATCGTCTTCCGCGCGGTGATGGGCCTGGGCGCGGCGTTCGTCATGCCGGCCACCATGGCCGTCCTGATGCACGTCTTCGAGCGCGACGAGCAGCCCAGGGCCATCGGCATCTGGACCGGCGGAGTGGGCCTGGCCATCGCCATCGGCCCGATCACCGGCGGACTGCTCCTCGACCACTTCTGGTGGGGCTCGGTCTTCCTCGTCAACGTGCCCATCGTCGCCCTCGCCGTCGCCCTGATGCTGTGGCTGGTCCCCGACTCCCGTGATCCGAAGCCCGGCCGGCTCGACCCCGTCGGTGTGGTGCTGTCCGTGGCCGGCCTGGTCCTGCTGGTGTACGGGATCATCAGGGGCGGCCAGCTGGCCGACTTCACCGACGTCACCGTGCTGGCGACGACCGGCGCCGGTCTCGCCGTGCTGGCCGCGTTCGTGGCGTTCGAGAAGCGCAGCGACCACCCGTCCGTCGACATCTCGGCCTTCCGGAACAAGGTGTTCTCCGCCTCGATCACCGCGATCGCGCTGGTCTTCTTCGCCCTCCTGGGCGTGACCTTCTTCACGGTGTTCTACCTGCAGAGCGTGCGCGGCCACTCGCCGCTGGAAACCGGCCTGCTGATGCTGCCGCTGGCCGCGACCCAGCTGCTCTTCGCGCCCCGCGCCCGCCTCATGGTGGACCGCGTCGGCAGCAGGATCACCACGACCGCCGGCCTGGTGGTGCTCGCCGCGACGCTGGCCGCGTTCGCGCTCCTGGACGGGACTACGCCCCTCTGGTTCCTGGAAGCCGTCTTCTTCCTGATGGGCACCGGCATGGCCTACGTGATGACGCCGGTGAGCGTCGTCGTCATGCAGGCCCTGCCGCGCGAGAAGGCCGGCTCCGCCTCCGCGCTCAGCAACACCTTCCGCCAGGTCGGCGGCGCCCTCGGCATCGCCGTACTCGGCTCGGTGCTGTCCACCGCCTACCGCACCGACATCGAGGGGGCGCTGGGCTTGGTGCCGCCCGGTGCCCGGCACGCGGCCGGCGAGTCCATCGAGGCCACCCTGGCCGTGGCGGACCGGCTGGGCCCGCGAGGCGAGCCCCTGGCCGACGCGGCCGCCGACGCCTTCCTCTACGCCATGCACGTCACGGCGCTGTGGGGGGCGGCCGTCGCGGTGCTGGGCGCGGTCGTCGTCGCCGTCTTCCTGCCCGGCCGCACACCGGCGCCGGAGGGCGACGGCCGGGACCGGGCGTTGGTGACGGCGGCGGACTGAGAAGCCACGGGCCGGCGGACCCTCGCCGCCGCCCACCGGGGAGAATCACCACAGCCCAGCGAGAGGATCCGACGACGTGAGCCCGGCCGGCACCGGCCCCCCGTACCAGGTGCCCGCGCGGGGCCGCCCCCGCAGCGAGGCGGCCGAGCGCGCCATCATCGAGGCGGTGATGGGGCTCCTGGAGGACGGCGTGCCCCTCGCGGAGCTCTCCATCGAGCGCATCGCCCGCACCGCGGGCGTCGGCAAGGCAACCATCTACCGCCGCTGGAGCGGCAAGGAGGAACTCTTCGTCGACGTCATACGCGCCGCGGAACCCCCGGACCCCGACCTGCCCGGCACCTCCGTGCGCGACGACCTCGTCGTCCTGCTGGAGTCCCTGCGACTGCGCGGCCTGGCCGGCAGGAGCCCGGCACTCCTGCACAACGTGCACGCCCAGATGAAGAGCAGCCCCGGCCTCTGGGCGGCCTACCACGACACCGTCATCCAGCCGCGCCGCAGGCTCGGCCTGGAGGTGCTGCGCCGGGGCCGGGAGAACGGCGAACTGCGCGCCGACGTCGACCTGGAGCTGCTCAACGACATCGTCGTTGGCCCCCTGCTCGTCCGCACGGTCCTGAACCCCGACGCCGGCTTCCCGGACGACCTCGCCGAACGTGTGGTGGACACCCTCCTGGAGGGCCTGCGCCCGTCATGAGGGGCCGGGATGTGCGGATTTCGTCACAGACGCCACCCCGGTCACGCGCTCGAGGAACTGCCCGCGCGGCCCCGTACGTCATCGCTCCCGTAGGGCCGCCGGGCGGCGGCAGGAACGGAACCGATCATCCCCTAGGGTCTTACGGGGGGCGACGGTGTGTGTGCACGGCAGTTTGTGAGGCAACGGTATGGCGCGGCAGGCGTACATGACGGAGACGGACGAAGGGCGCCAGGGCCCCCGGACCCCGGCCTCTCGGTTGCGGCGCCTCCTCCACCGTCTGGAGGCCCTGCGCGAGGACCGCGGCATCTGGCGCCGGGGCTGGGTGGTGGCCGTCTGCGCACTGCTGCTGGCACTGCTGATGCTGGCCCACGCGCATGTCCCGAACGCCGTCGGCAACTTGGGCAGCCTGCTGGAGACGTTCCTGCCGTGGCTGGGCCTGTTCGTGCCGGTGCTGCTGGTCCTGGCGCTCGTCCGCCGCTCGGCGACGGCGCTGATCGCGACCGTCCTGCCGGCGGTCGTGTGGCTGAACCTGTTCGGCGGTCTGCTCAGCGACAAGAACACCCCCGGCGGCGACCTGACGGTGGCCACGCACAACGTCAACGCCGAGAACCCGGACCCGTCCGGCACCGCACGTGAGGTGGCCGCCGCGGGCGCGGACGTGCTGGCGCTGGAGGAGCTGAAGGCCTCCGAGGTGCCCGCCTACCGGGCGGCGCTGTCGGACACGTACGACCACCACGCGGTGGTCGGCACGGTCGGGCTGTGGTCCAAGTACCCGCTGAGCGACGTGAGGTCGGTGGACATCCGGCTGGGCTGGCAGCGGGCCATGCGCGCCACGGTGGACGCGCCGGCCGGCCGGGTCGCGGTGTACGTCGCGCATCTGCCGTCGGTCCGGGTGAAGCTGGAGGCCGGGTTCACGGCCCGTCAGCGCGACAAGAGCGCCGACGCGCTGGGTGAGGCCATCGCGGACGAGCCGCTGGACAACGTGGTGCTGCTCGGCGACCTCAACGGCACGATGAACGACCGCTCCCTGAAGGCGGTCACCTCCCAGATGCGCTCCACGCAGGGCGCGGTGGGCAGCGGCTTCGGCTTCAGCTGGCCGGCGTCGTTCCCGATGGCGCGGATCGACCAGATCCTGGTGAGGGGCGCCGAGCCGGAGAGCTCCTGGACGCTCCCGCCGACGGCGAGCGACCACCTGCCGATAGCGGCACGGCTGCGGGTCGCCGACACCTCGGACTGACCCCACGGGCAGACCCGGACACACGGCGGCGGGCGGGGCGCGGAACACCGCACCCCGCCCGCCGTCCGCGTACCGGACCTCACACCTCGGGCGGCAGACCCTCGCGCCAGCCGTTGGTGAGGGGCAGCCGGCGGTCCTTGCCGAAGCCCTTCGGGGAGATCTTGGTGCCCGGCGGGTACTGGCGCCGCTTGTACTCCGCCCGGTCCACCATCCGCAGCGTCTTCCCGACCAGTTCACGGTCGTACCCGGCCTCGACGATCTGGTCCGCGCCCTTGTCCTGGTCCACGTACAGCGCCAGGATCGCGTCCAGCACCGGGTAGTCCGGCAGCGAGTCCGTGTCCACCTGGCCCGGACGCAGCTCCGCGCTCGGCGGCTTGGAGATCGAGTTCTCCGGGATCGGGGGCGTCTCGCCCCGCTCCTCGGCCGCGCGGTTGCGCCACCGCGCCAGCCGGAAAACCAGCGTCTTGTACACGTCCTTGATGGGCCCGTACGCGCCGACCGAGTCGCCGTACAGCGTCGAGTAACCCACCGCCAGTTCGGACTTGTTCCCCGGGGCCAGGACGATGTGTCCCTCCTGGTTGGAGATGGCCATCAGCATCGTGCCGCGCAGCCGCGACTGGAGGTTCTCCTCCGCCAGGCCGGTCAGCTCCAGCGACCCCATGTACGCGTCGAACATCGGCTCGATCGCGACCGTGCGGTAGTTCAGCCCGGTGCGCCGCGCCAGCTCCGCCGCGTCGCTCCTCGAGTGGTCCGAGGAGTACTTCGACGGCATGGAGATGCCGTACACGTTCTCCGGGCCGACCGCGTCACAGGCGATCGCGGCGACCAGCGCCGAGTCGATGCCGCCGGACAGCCCGATCAGCACCGAACGGAACCCGTTCTTCTGCACGTACGCCCGCAGGCCCACGACCAGCGCGGAGTACACCTCCGCGTCGTCGTCCAGACGGTCCGCGTAACCGCCGGTGTGCTCCGGCTCGTACGCGGGGACCGGGTCCTCGGACAGCACGACCCGCTCGATGCGCAGCCCGTCGTCCACCACGCCCTCCGGCGCGTCGGCCACCGCGGCCGGCAGGTCCAGGTCGACCAGCAGGCACGTCTCGGAGAACTGCGGGGCGCGCGCGATCACCTCGGCGTCCGCGCCGACGACGATCGAGTCGCCGTCGAAGACCAGGTCGTCCTGCCCGCCCGTCATGGCCAGGTAGGCGGTGGTGCAGCCGGCCTCCTGCGCCCGCTTGCGCACCAGCTCCAGACGCGTGTCGTCCTTGTCCCGCTCGTACGGCGAGGCGTTCACCGACAGCAGCAGCCCGGCCCGCGCCGAGCGCGCCGCCGGCACCCGGCCGCCGTCCTGCCACAGGTCCTCGCAGATGGCCAGGGCGACGTCCACGCCGTGCACCCGCACCACCGGCAGGGTGTCGCCGGGCACGAAGTAGCGGAACTCGTCGAAGACGCCGTAGTTCGGCAGGTGGTGCTTGGCGAAGCTCAGCACCACCTCGCCCCGGTGCAGCACGGCCGCCGCGTTGCGCGGGGCGCCCGCGGGCTGGCCGTACTTCGGCTGGGCGGCGGCGCTACGGTCCAGGTAGCCGACGACCACCGGCACGTCGCCGAGGCCCTCGTCGGCGAGGCGCGCGGCGAGGGCGCGCAGGGACGCCCGGGAGGCTTCCACGAAGGACGACCGCAAAGCGAGGTCCTCGACGGGATACCCGGTCAGCGCCATCTCCGGGAACGCCACGAGATGCGCCCCCTGCCCGGCGGACTCCCTGGTCCGGCGGACAATCGTTTCCGCGTTGCCGGCGAGATCGCCGACGGTCGAGTCGATCTGATTCAGGGCGAGTCGTAGTTGAGGCACGCGGGCCAGTGTAATCGTCAGAGCGACGCGATGTGGGGCGGCGGGACCGCGGATCCTCGGGCGGCCAAGGGGGCGGCCTCCGGCCGTCACGGCCGCGCGGCCGCTCCCCGCGCCTTCAGCATCCCCGCCATCAGCCGGATCTCCGACTCCTGGCCCTCGACCATCCCGCTCGCGAGCCGCTTGCCGGTGTCCACCTCGCAGGCGCGCACACAGCCTTCCGCCATGTGCACACCGCCCCGGTGATGCCTCGTCATCAGCTGGAGGTAGAACACCTCGGCCTGCCTGCCGTTCAGCCGGCCGAGCCGCTCCATCTCCGCGTCCGTCGCCATGCCCGGCATCAGCGCGCCGTCCTCGCCGGCCGCCGCGTCGCCCATCCCCATCCAGGTCATGGGCGGGTCGGCGGACACCTTCGGCAGCTCCCACAGGTCGAGCCAGCCCAGCAGCATGCCCCGCTGGTTGGCCTGGGTCTGGGCGATGTCGTAGGCGAGCCGCCGCACCTCCTCGTCGTCGGTGCGGTCACGCACGACGTACGACATCTCCACGGCCTGCTGGTGGTGGACCGCCATGTCCCGGGCGAACCCGGCGTCCGCGGAGTCCGCCGCCGGGACGGGCAGGGCGCGCTCCTCCCCGCCGGCCGCCGAGGCGCCCGCCCACCCGGCCGCCCCGCCCACGACGAGCACCGCCGCCAGCGCCCCGGCGGCCAGGGCGGGCCGCCTCACTTCGACAGCCCGCCCGTGCAGGCCGCACCCGGCTCGGGCGTCTGCTGCCCCTGCACGAACTTCTCCAGGAACGCGTCCACGGCCGGATCCGCGGCGCCGGTCACCGTGCGCTGGTGCCCCCACGCGGTCAGCACGACCGGGTCCTTCTGCCCGTCGACCGGGCTCATCAGCGTGTACGGCGTCTTCCTCACCTTCGCCGCCAGCGCCTCCACCTCGGCCTCCGGGGCGTCGCCGTTGTACGTCACCCACACCGCGCCGTGCTCCAGCGAGTGGACCGCGTTGGTCGGGTTGATCTCGTCCTCGTAGACGTCCCCGTTGCAGTTCATCCACACGGGGTTGTGGTCGCCGCCCACGGGAGGCGTCACCGGGTAGTCGACGGACTTCGTGACGTGCTCACGGCCCAGCGTGCCCTTCCAGGCGCGCACGCCGTCCGCGTCCGTGACGAACTTCCCCGCGGACTTCGCGTCGTCCGCCGCGCTGCTGCCGCCGTCGTCCGACTGCGTCTGGACCAGTACCACCCCGCCGGCGACCAGGCCCGCGACGACCACCACGGAGGCGGCGACGACGAGGATCCGGTTGCGGCGCTCGCGGGCCTGCTCGGCGCGCCGCATTTCCTCTATCCGTGCCGTGCGTGCCGCGCTGCTCTTCTTGGCGGAGCCCATGGAGGTGTCCTTCGGGTCGGAGGAGGTGGGGCCGGAGTGGTGATCGGGTCAGCTGATCGTAATGGGGGAGCCGGGCGAGTCGTAGGGGGCGGCGGGACCGGACGGGGCCCGGGCGGATCCGGTGAAGGTCCGGCCGAAAATTTTGAGCCAGGATTCCGATTACCTACGCTGCCGGTATGCGGCTGCTGCGCTCCACCGACCTCGCCCTGCGGGTCCTCATGCGCCTCGCCGTGGCCGGAGACACCAATCCGACGACCCGGGACGTCGCGACGGCCATGGACGTGCCGTACACCCACGCCGCGAAGGTCGTCGCCGAGCTGCGGCACATGGGGCTGCTCACCGCCCGGCGCGGCAGGGGCGGCGGGCTGTCCCTCACCGAGAAGGGCCGCGAGGCTTCCGTGGGCGGCCTGGTCCGCGCCTTCGAGGGCGAGGGGGACGTCGTCGACTGCGACGGCGCCGTCGGCACGGCCCCCTGCCCCCTGCGCTCCGACTGCCGGCTGCGCGGCGCGCTGCGGCGGGCCCAGGAGGCGTTCTACGCCTCGCTGGACCCGCTGACGGTCGCGGACCTCACCGCGGACCCGACGGGCCCCCTGCTGCTGGGCGTCCCGAGCGTCCGCTGACGGCCCACCCGCTCACCGCGCGAGCCACAGGTCAGGACCGAACACCTCGTAGTGCACGTCCGCCGGGGCCACGCCCTTGGCGATCAGCTGCTCGCGGACCCTGCGCATGAACGGCAGCGGACCGCACAGGTAGGCGCGCGTGCCGGGCGCGACCGGCACGTCCGCGAGGTCCACGTACCCGGTGCCCGCGCCCGCCGGGGCGTCCCGCTCGTACCAGAACCGCACGGTCGCGTCCGGCAGCTTCCCCGCGTAGGCCTCGTGGTCCGTGCGCAGGGCGTGGTCGGCGGGGGAGCGGTCGCCGTGCACGACGGTGACCGGGGCGCGGTGCCCGGAGCCGGCGAGGTGCCCGAGCATCGCGACCATCGGGGTCACGCCGATCCCGGCGGAGGCCAGCAGCAGCGGCGTGTCGTCGCCGGCGTCCAGCACCAGGTCGCCGTACGCCTCGGACAGCTCCAGGACGTCGCCCACCCGGACGTGCGCGTGGAGGTGGGAGGACACCTCACCGTCGGGCGCCCCGCCCTCGTGCACGCGCTTGACGCTGAACTGCCGCAGGTCCGGGCCGGGCGCGCCGGAGAGGCTGTACTGCCGTATCTGGCGGGCGCCGTCCGCGAGCGGGACCCGCACGGAGACGTACTGGCCCGGGCGGAAGCCGCGCACCGGGCCGCCGTCGGCCGGACGCAGCCGGAAGGTCACCACGTCGGCGGTCTCGGTGACCCGCTCGACGACCTCCCAGGGCCGCCGTACGGCCCCGCCGCGCTCCTCGTGGAGCCGCTTCTCCACGGCGGTCAGGGCGTTCGCCATGAGCCAGTAGACCTCGTCCCAGGCGGCGGCGACCTCGGGCGTGACCGCGTCGCCCAGCACCTCGGCGATGGCGGCGAACAGGTGCTCGTGGACGATCGCGTACTGGTCCGGGGTCACGCCGAGGGAGGCGTGCTTGTGGGCGATGCGCGACAGCATCGCGTCCGGCCGCTCGCCGGGGTGGTCCAGCAGGTGCGTGGCGAACGCCGCGACGGAGCCCGCGAGGGCCTGGCGCTGGGTGCCCGCGGCCTGGTTGCCGCGGTTGAACAGGTCGCGCAGGAGCTCGGGGCGGGCGGCGAACATCCCGGCGTAGAAGCGCTCGGTGATCTCGCCGAGGGAGGCGCCCACGGCGGGGAGGGTGGCGCGGACGGTGACGGCGGACTGCTCGGACAGCATCGGGTCTCCTCGTGGCTCGGATGCCTGTGCCCTCATTAAAACTTGCATCAGGAACTCAAATTTAAGCGGGGGGTGTTCTCGCGGGACGGGGCCGATCGGACCGGAGGAGGGGTCCGGCCGGGCCGAAGGAGGAATCCGGTCGGACCGGGGGAGGGATCCGGTCGGACCGGAACCAGGGGATCCGACCCCCGTCCGCTGTCGTGGTGGCCGCTCCGACCGGGCAAGATGGGCGGAGGAGCCGTGCCTCCGACGGCCCCGGCGGTTCAGGCCGCGGCCGGTCGCCCGACCGGGCCCGGCAACGTGTGTGAAACGCTGGTGTGGTGGGATGCACGAGTGCCGGACCGTCTCCCGTGGGCCGGGAGGAACGGGCGGCCTGACCGGCAGGAATGGGGAAGCGGAAGATGGACAAGCAGCAGGAGTTCGTGCTCCGGACGTTGGAGGAGCGCGACATCCGGTTCGTACGCCTGTGGTTCACCGACGTCCTGGGCTTCCTCAAGTCCGTGGCCGTCGCCCCGGCCGAGCTCGAGCAGGCCTTCGACGAGGGCATCGGCTTCGACGGCTCCGCCATCGAGGGCTTCGCCCGCGTGCACGAGTCCGACATGATCGCCAAGCCGGACCCGTCGACGTTCCAGATCCTGCCCTGGCGCGCCGAGGCGCCCGGCACGGCCCGGATGTTCTGCGACATCCTCATGCCGGACGGCTCCCCGTCCTTCGCGGACCCGCGCTATGTCCTCAAGCGCGCCCTCGCCCGCACCTCCGACCTGGGCTTCACCTTCTACACCCACCCGGAGATCGAGTTCTTCCTGCTGAAGAACAAGCCGGTCGACGGCAGCCGCCCGACCCCGGCGGACAACTCCGGCTACTTCGACCACACGCCGCAGAACGTCGGCATGGACTTCCGCCGCCAGGCGATCACCATGCTGGAGTCGATGGGCATCTCGGTGGAGTTCTCCCACCACGAGGGCGCCCCCGGCCAGCAGGAGATCGACCTGCGCTACGCGGACGCGCTCTCCACGGCGGACAACATCATGACGTTCCGCCTGGTCATGAAGCAGGTGGCGCTGGAGCAGGGCGTGCAGGCGACGTTCATGCCGAAGCCGTTCTCCGAGCACCCCGGCTCGGGCATGCACACCCACCTCTCCCTCTTCGAGGGCGACCGCAACGCCTTCTACGAGTCCGGCGCGGAGTACCAGCTCTCCAAGGTGGGCCGCTCCTTCATCGCGGGCCTGCTGCGGCATGCGGCGGAGATCTCCGCGGTCACCAACCAGTGGGTCAACTCCTACAAGCGCATCTGGGGCGGCACCGAGCGCACGGCCGGCGCGGGCGGCGAGGCCCCCTCGTACATCTGCTGGGGCCACAACAACCGCTCGGCCCTGGTCCGCGTGCCCATGTACAAGCCCGGCAAGACCGGCTCGGCCCGCGTGGAGGTCCGCTCCCTCGACTCCGGCGCCAACCCGTACCTGGCCTACGCCCTGCTCCTCGCGGCCGGCCTCAAGGGGATCGAGGAGGGCTACGAGCTCCCGCCGGGCGCCGAGGACGACGTCTGGGCCCTCTCCGACGCCGAGCGCCGCGCCCTGGGCATCGAGCCGCTCCCGCAGAACCTCGGCGAGGCGCTCACCCTGATGGAACGCAGCGACCTGGCCGCCGAGACCCTCGGCGAGCACGTCTTCGACTTCTTCCTGCGCAACAAGAAGCAGGAGTGGGAGGCGTACCGGTCGGAGGTCACGGCGTTCGAGCTGAAGAATCTGCTGCCGGTGCTGTAGGCGCGGGTCAGCGCCTGGTTCCGCTGAATCGGCAGGAGGGGCGGACGGTCACGGACCGTCCGCCCCTCCGTGCGTCTACGGGCCCGGTGGCGCGTGCAGGCCCTTGTCGGCGCGCGGTCCAGCAGTGCTCCGTGCTCGCCCGAATCCCGGCCGACGGAGGGTAGTTGACGCATCAATCACCGAAGGCCTAGCTTGGATGACGCGTCAACCAAATGGTGGGGGTCGCCGGTCCGGCCGTCCGTGTCCCTCCCTGCGGGGCACCGGGACACCGGGTGCTGCCGGAGGCCCGCTGACGCGAGGCTCCAGAAGGAGAACGCCACGTGAGTACTGGGAACAAGGCCGGACTCGGCGCGCTGCTGACGCCCGAGGAGAGCGTGCTCGTCCTCATCGACCACCAGCCGTTCCAGGTCGCCAACCTGCACAGCCATGAACCGACGATGGTCGTCAACAACGTCGTCGGACTGGCCAAGGCCGCGAAGGTGTTCGACGTGCCGACCATCCTGACGACCGTCGTGGAGGAGCGCGGCGGCCTTCTTCTCCAGGGTCTGCGGGATGTGTTCCCCGACCAGAAGCCGATCAACAGGACCTTGATCAACACCTGGCAGGACGAGCGTGTCGTGGACGCCGTCAAGGCGACCGGACGCAAGAAGCTGATCCTTGCCGGCCTCTGGACGGAGATTTGTGTGGCCATGCCGGCGATACAGGCGGCGGGCGAGGGCTTCGAGGTCTTCGTCGTCACCGACGCGTCGGGCGGTGTCTCGAAGGAGGCCCACGACGTGGCGGTGCAGCGCATGGTCCAGGCGGGCGTGGTTCCGATCACCTGGATGGCCGCGCTGGGCGAGTGGCAGCGGGACTGGGCCCGCGAGGAGACCGTGCAGGGCGTCGCCGAGGTCCAGGCGCAGCACGGCGGTGCCAGCGCTGTGGCCTTCGCCTGGGAGATGCAGCTTCTGGCCACGCCCGCCGGAGAAGTGGCCTGACCTCGCAGCCCCGGCACCGCTCCATGTCGGCTGCCGCCCCCTGTCGCTGACCCGCTGTCGGCGGCAACGAGCGTCCGGCAGGTCCCGGCCTGTGCGACCCGGCGCCAGGACGCCGACGGCCGGGACGGCGTCCTCGGCCGCGCTGCTGATCGTTCACGGTCCCGGGCCCGCTGCGGGGGCCCGGGCCGTCCGCGCGCCGGCACGGAGGACATCCGAAGTGGCCGGCGCGACCGACGAGGTGGGTCCTGGCCTGCGCGACCAGCTGGGACGGAGGCCACGGGGCCGGCGGTCGACGACCGCCGGCCCCGTTCGCCTCTACGGCGGCCCGGGCCGTCACCCCATCGTCTTCGCCCCGTCCAGCGCCTCCCGGACGATGTCCGCGTGCCCCGCGTGCTGGGCCGTCTCCGCGAGGATGTGCAGCAGCGCCCGCCGCGCGCTCCACTCGGGCTGACCCTCGAACCACGGCGCCTTCGGCAGCGGCCACGACGCGTTCAGGTCGGGGAGGCCCGCGACGACCTCCTCCGTGCGGCGGGCCACCTCCGCGTACGCGTCCAGGACGCCGGCCAGCGTCTCGCCGGGCAGCATCCTGAACTCGTCGGCCCGGCGTGCGAAGTCCTCCTCCGTCATCTCCGTGAAGTCCGGCATCGCCGACGGGCCCTCCAGGATGAAGCGCACCCACATCCGTTCCATCGAGGCGACGTGCTTGATCAGGCCGCCCAGGCACAGTGCGCTCTTCGTCGTCCTCAGGCTTGCCTGCTCGTCGGTGAGGTCACGCGTGGTGAACCGCAGGAAGTGCCGGTGCTCGGCGAGCGTCCTCAGCAGGTCGGCACGCTCGTCCGTGACGGCGGGGGCCTCGGCGGACTGGTCGGTGGTCAGCTGGTTCACGGTCATGGTTTCCGCCTTCATCGGTCAGTTCGGTGATCTCGTGCGCTGCGTGCCGTACGCGTCCGGCGCGACGAGAGACACGTTAGAAGCCGTGTAGGTCGGATCCTGTCCTAGTTGCGGCGGCCCCCCGCGCCGCGATTCGGAACGCCCCGCTCCGCTCTCGCGCGGAACCTTGCCAGCCCGCTGTCGCGCCTCTACTGTCGCGACACACAGACAGAAAGCGCTTTCTCAATCGATGGGTCAGGCGCACCCCGCCCACCCTCATCGATGTCACTGACATGCCCATGACAGACCTCCGTGACAGTGAACGACGAAAGGCGAACACGACCATGAGACGAGCAGTCGCCGTGCGGCTCTCCGCGTTACTGGCCGCCGGGGCGCTGACGGCCGCCACCGGTGTGGCGCTGTCCACGACCACCGCGTCCGCCGCCACCGGAGGGGTCACCGGCTACGCGACCCAGAACGGCGGGACCACCGGCGGCGCGGGCGGACAGACGGTCCGCGCCACCACCGGCACCGCCATCCACCAGGCCCTCTGCGGCCGGGCCAGCAGCTCGACCCCGATCACCATCCAGGTCGAGGGCACCATCAACCACGGCAACACGACCAAGGTGTCGGGCTCCAGCTGCAACACCGCCGCCGACAAGATCGAGCTGAAGCAGATCAGCAACGTCACCATCGTGGGCGTCGGCAGCGGCGCGGTCTTCGACCAGCTCGGCATCCACATCCGCGAGGCCGGCAACATCGTCATCCAGAACGTGACCGTCCGGAACGTCAAGAAGTCCGGCTCGCCCACGTCGAACGGCGGTGACGCCATCGGCATGGAAAGCGATGTCAGGAACGTCTGGGTGGACCACGTGACGCTGGAGGCGTCCGGCGGTGAGTCCGAGGGCTACGACGGCCTGTTCGACATGAAGGACAACACCCAGTACGTGACGCTGTCGTACAGCGTCCTGCGCAACTCCGGGCGCGGCGGCCTCATCGGCTCCAGCGAGAGCGACCGCTCCAACGGGTACGTGACCTTCCATCACAACCTGTACGAGAACATCGACTCCCGTGCGCCCCTGCTGCGCGGCGGCATCGCCCACATGTACAACAACCACTACAAGCGGCTGAACGACTCCGGCATCAACTCCCGCGCCGGCGCCCGCGCCAAGGTGGACAACAACTACTTCGAGGACTCCAAGGACGTCCTCGGCACCTTCTACACCGACGAGGCCGGCTACTGGCAGGTCGGCGGCAACGTCTTCGACAACGTCACGTGGTCCTCGCGCAGCGGCGACCACAACCCGGCGGGCCCGAACCCGACGTCGAACACGTCGGTGAGCATCCCGTACGGCTTCACCCTGGACGGCGCGAACTGCGTGCCGAGCGTGGTGGCGCAGACGGCGGGCGCGGGCAAGGGCCTGAAGGTGTCGGACGGCAGCTGCACCCCGCAGAGCCCGGACCCGACCGACCCCGGCCCGACCGACCCCGGCCCGACGGACCCGGGTGAGCCGACCGACCCCGGCCCCACCGACCCGCCGGCCGGCACCAACCTCAGCCTCGGCGCGGGCGCCGACGGCTCCTCCAAGGCCTCCGGCACCAGCTACGGCAACGTGATCGACGGCAGTACGAGCACCTACTGGTCGCCGTCCGGCTCGACCGGCGCGGTCTCGGTGAAGTGGGGGAGTGCCACCACCGTGTCGAAGGTCAACATCCGCCTGGCCTCCGGCTCGGGCACCATAGGCGCCTACCGCCTGCTCAACCACGACACGGGCGCGGTCCTGGCCTCCGGCAGCGGAGCGGGCACGGTCGGCTTCTCCCCGGTCTCCCTGCGCAAGATCACTCTGGAGATCACCAACGCCTCGGGCACCCCGCGCATCGCGGAGTTCGAGACGTACGCGAGCTGACACACCCGGGGGCCGTCCTCGCGGCGGCCCCCGCCTCAGCAGGCGCTGTGCGACACGAAGCGGCTCCACGCGGCGGACGTGACGGTGAGGCGGGGGCCGTCGGGGGCTTTGGAGTCCCGGACGTGGACGGTACCGGGGGCTGTCGCGACCTCTACGCAGTCGTTTCCGTCCCCGCTGCTGCTGTAGCTGCTCCGGAACCACGGCAGTGTCAGGGCGTCCCGCTCAGGGGTGTGGGTCATGACTCTCCAAGCATCTGCTCGATGAAGGCCCGCGATTCCCGGGGCGTGAGGGCCTGGGCGCGGATCATGCCATAACGCAGTTCGAGGATCCTCAACTGCTTCGGATCGGTCACCGGCCGACCGGCGAACGCCCCGTCGGACCGCCCCACCGCGGTGCCGTCCGCGAACTTCAGCACCTCGATCAGCCCACCCGTCCCGAAGTGGTCCTCGACCTCGGTCGGCATCACCTGGATCGACACGTGCCGCAACTTCCCTAGTTCCAGCAGGCGTTCGAGCTGCCGACGCCACACCATTGTGCCCCCGACCGGACGGCGGAGCGTCACTTCCTCCTGGACGAAGCTCAGCATCGGCGCCGGTGACCTCTCGAAGACCGACCGCCGGGCCAGCCGGGCGGCCACCATGCGCTCCGTCTCCTCCTCGGTATGGGCGGGGAGCCAGACGTCGAACAGCGCGCGCATGTGCTCCTCGGTCTGCAGCAGTCCGTGGACGTTGTGGTTGCTGTACAGGCCGATCTCCACGGCCTGTGACTCCAGCTTGGCTAGCTCCCGGACCCTCTTCGGATACCGGACCTTCGCCACGTCCTCCTTCATCGCGGCGATCAGCCCGCCCGCCCCCAGGACCTCGTCCGCCTTCTCCAGGTACTCGGGCCGGGGAATCCGCTTCCCGCCCTCGACCTTGTAGACGAGATCCTCCCCGTACTGCACCGCCGCCGCGAAGTCGCAGGCGCGCATCCCCGCGGCCTCCCGGCGCAGTTTCAACTGCCGCCCCACCGTGGCGACGACGGCCACCCCCCACTCGTCGTCCGGGTCCACCTCCCACCCCGGTTCGTCCGCCTGAGCCTCGTCCGCGAGGCGCACCGCCCCACCGTCCACCGACATCCGTCCCCCTTTGCCGTACGCGTCGTATCGCGACGTGCCCGACGGTAGGCGGGCCGGTGAGGCCCGGGGAGGGGAACGGCCCTCGCTGCATGCCAACGAGTGACGCCGATCCGCTCTCGTGGTGTGCGCGCCCTACCATGCGGAGATGGCACTGAGGCGCATCACCCTCCACGTGGACGACGGAGACCTGCTCCTCGTCAAGGAGGCCGCCGTCCGCCTGGGAGTGCCGGAGGCGGAAGTGATCCGCGAAGGCATCCACCGGATCGCGGAGGCGCACCGCCTTCGGGACGGGTCGTTCGTGTCCGGGGACGAGACCTTCGACCTGGGCGGTCCGGCCCGCTAAGCCCCCGCCTGCTCCGACAGGAGCTTGTGCAGCGGTTCCGTCGCGCGCTTGCGGTACTCCTGGACCGCCCAGCCGTTGCCGTCGGGGTCCGTGAAGTGCATGAAGGTCGCGCCGTCGGAGTCGGCGTAGCGGACCGGCTCGGAGATCTCCAGGCCGCGCGCGACGAACTCCGCGTGGGCCTTCTCGATGTCGGCGACGCAGAGCTGGAGGCCCTGGTAGGCGCCGGGGGCCGGGGTGGGGCCCGGGGTCATCTCCCAGATGCTCTCGCCGAGGGCGATCGAGCAGCCGGAGCCGGGCGGGGTCAGCTGGACGATCCGCATGCCCGGCATGACCTCCTGGTCGATGTCGACGTGGAAGCCGACCTTGTCCCGGTAGAAGTCCCGGGCGCGGTCGATGTCGCTCACCGGCAGCGGGATCACTTCGAGCGTCATGTCCATGAGAGCCTCCTGCTCCTTCGTCGGGTACCGCGTCAGGCGAACCGCCACCGTGTCTGGCTGAACGGCTCCCCCTTACCGAAGCCGAATACCGTGTGCGGCGCCACCGAGAACACCACAGCCAGGCCCGGCCCGTGGTGGAAATGGCCGTCCCGGACATCGAAGTGCCAGAAGTCGCCGTACTTCTCCTCCCACAGCGCGGCCAGTCCGCGCAGACGCGCGTCGTCCCTGACGCGTTCCGCGCGGCCCTCCACGACCACGTCGTAGCCCCGGGCCCAGGTGTTGACGCCTGTGGTGAGCACGACATGGGGGTTCTCCGCCAGGTTGCGCGCCTTGCGTTCCTCGGGCCCGGTGCAGAAGTGCAGGGCGCCCGACGACCAGACCGCCGGGAGCGGGGTGACGTGCGGCCGGCCGTCGGGACGGACCGTGGAGATCCAGAACAGCTCCGCCTCCGCGATCAGCCGCTCCACCTCCGTCCAGGGCGGCGCCCCGGCCGTCGGGTCGCTGTAACGCGGGTCGAGACGGCCCGCGGGCGCCGCGGGGGTGTCGGGAACGTCGGTCATGGGAACTCCTCGACGGTCGGAGGGACGCGACCGCGAAGCCGCGGTCTCTCCATCAGACCCCGTCCGGTCCCGGAATTCACCGGGGGCCGCCCCAGGGCCGTGATCGTGTCCTCCGGTTAGGCTCAGGGCCGTACGACCCTGAACCGAGGCACGAGGGAGGCCGGGGATGACGTCGGCGCCGGGGCGCAGGAGCAGTATCTTCACGCGGCTGCTGCGGCACGGTTTCACCGATCCGTCGGCCGCCGAACGCCTCCTCGACAGTCCCGGGCTGTCGACCGTCCGCAACGACCCGGTGCTGCTGGACGCCCTCGGCGGCACCGCCGACCCCGACCTCGCCCTGCACGGCCTGGTGCGGCTGCTGGAGGCGCAGGACGGCGCCACCGACCGCCAGGAGCTGCTGGACACGGTGATAGCGGCCAAGCCGCTGCGCGACCGCCTCCTCGGGGTGCTCGGCGCCTCCGAGGCGCTCGCCGAGCACCTGGCCCGGCACCCCCGCGACTGGCAGGCCCTCGTCACCTACGAGCCGCGCGACCTGCACCCCGGCGTGGAGGAGTTCGAACGCGGCCTCGCCGACGCCGCCGACCCGGTCGCCCTGCGCGTCTCCTACCGCCGCTGCCTGCTGTCCATCGCCGCCCGCGACGTCTGCGGCACCGTCGAGGTCTCCCAGACCGCCGCCGAGCTCGCCGACCTCGCCACCGCCACCCTCCGCGCGGCCCTCGCCCTGGCCGAGGCCGACGCGCCCGAGGACGCCGCCATGTGCCGGCTCGCGGTGATCGCGATGGGCAAGTGCGGCGGCCACGAGCTGAACTACGTCTCCGACGTCGACGTCATCTTCGTCGGCGAGGCGGCCGGCGACGCCGACGAGGACAAGGCGCTGCGCGCCGCCACCCGGCTCGCCTCGCACATGATGCGGATCTGCTCGGAGACCACCGTCGAGGGCTCCATCTGGCCCGTCGACGCCAACCTCCGCCCCGAGGGCCGCAACGGCCCGCTGGTCCGCACCCTCGCCTCCCACCTCGCCTACTACCAGCGCTGGGCCAAGACCTGGGAGTTCCAGGCGCTGCTCAAGGCCCGCCCGGTCGCCGGCGACCTCGCCCTCGGCGAGGAGTACACGGCCGCGCTGAGGCCGCTGGTGTGGCAGGCCGCCGAGCGGGAGAACTTCGTCGCCGACGTGCAGGAGATGCGCCGCCGGGTCGTGGCGAACATCCCCGCCGCCGAGGTCGACCGTCAGCTCAAGCTCGGCCCCGGCGGCCTCAGGGACGTCGAGTTCGCCGTGCAGCTGCTCCAGCTGGTGCACGGCCGCGCCGACGCCTCCCTGCGCAGCGGCACCACCCTCGACGCGCTCAAGGCGCTCGCCGCCGGCGGCTACGTCGGCCGCGCGGACACCGCCCAGCTCGACGAGGCGTACCGCTTCCTGCGCTCGCTGGAGCACCGCATCCAGCTCCACCGGCTGCGCCGCACCCACCTCGTCCCCGAGGACGAGGCCGACCTGCGGCGCCTCGGCCGCTCCCTGGGCCTGCGCACCGACCCGGTCGCCGAACTGACCAGGGAGTGGCGGCGCCACGCCACCGTGGTGCGTCGGCTGCACGAGAAGCTGTTCTACCGGCCGCTGCTCGACGCCGTCGCCGCGCTCGCCCCCGGCGAGGCCCGGCTCAGCGCGGAGGCCGCCCGCGAGCGTATGGTCGCCCTCGGCTACGCCGACCCCGCCGCCGCGCTGCGCCACCTGGAGGCCCTCGCCTCCGGCGTCACCCGCAAGGCCGCCATCCAGCGCACCCTGCTGCCGGTGCTGCTCGGCTGGTTCGCGGACTCCGCCGACCCCGACGCCGGCCTGCTGAACTTCCGCAAGGTCTCCGACGCCCTCGGCAAGACCCCCTGGTACCTGAGGCTGCTGCGCGACGAGGGCGCCGCCGCGGAGAATCTCGCCCGGGTGCTGTCCGCCGGGCGGCTCGCCCCCGACCTGCTGATGCGGGCCCCCGAGGCGGTCGCCCTGCTCGGCGACGGGGACGGCGGCGGCCTCACGCCGCGCTCCCGCGCCTCCCTGGAGCAGGAGGTCCTCGCCGCCGTCCGCCGCGCCGACAACGCCGTCCAGGGCGTCACGGCCGCCCGCGGGGTGCGCCGCCGCGAACTGTTCCGCACGGCCGCCGCCGACATCGTCGGCTCCTACGGCACCGAGTCGCAGCCCGCCGAGGCCGACCAGGGAGCCCTGGTGGACCTGGTCGGGGGCGCGGTGTCCGACCTGACCGCCGCTGCCCTGGCCGGCACGCTCCGCGCGGTGGTCCGCGAGGGCTGGGGGGACACCCTCCCCACCCGGTTCACGGTCATCGGCATGGGCCGCTTCGGCGGGCACGAACTGGGCTACGGTTCCGACGCGGACGTCCTGTTCGTCCACGAGCCGCGCGAGGGAGTGAGCGAGCGGGAGGCGTCCGAGGCCGCGAACAAGGTGGTCGCGGAGATGCGCAGGCTGCTCCAGGCGCCCAGCGCCGACCCGCCCCTGCTGATCGACGCCGACCTGCGCCCGGAGGGCAAGTCGGGCCCGCTGGTACGCACCCTCGGCTCCTACGAGGCGTACTACCGGCGCTGGGCGCTGGTGTGGGAGCGGCACGCGCTGCTGCGCGCCGAGCCCGTCGCCGGGGACGAGGAGCTGGGCCGCCGCTTCATGGAGCTGATCGACCCCCTGCGGTACCCGTCCGGCGGGCTGGGCGAGGACGCGGTCCGGGAGATCCGGCGGCTGAAGGCCCGTATGGAGTCCGAACGGCTGCCGCGCGGCGCCGACCCCAAGCTGCACGCCAAGCTGGGGCCGGGCGGGCTGTCCGACGTGGAGTGGACCGTGCAGCTGCTCCAGCTGCGGCACGCGGCTCAGGTCCCGGGGCTGCGGACGACCCGCACCCGGGAGGCGCTGGCCGCCGCGCGCGAGGCCGGGCTGCTGTCCGAGGAGAACGCGGAGATACTCGACGAGGCATGGGTGCTGGCCACCCGCGTCCGTAACGCGGTGATGCTGGTCCGCGGCCGGGCGGGGGACACCTTCCCGACGGTGCCGCGCGAGCTGGCCGCCGTCGGGCGCTACCTGGGGTACGGCCCCGGTCACGCCGGCGACATGCTCGACGCCTACCGCCGCACGGCCCGCCGCGCCCGGGGCGTGGTGGAGGAGCTGTTCTACGGCGGGCTGTAGCCCTCGCGCCTGCCGCGCCCGAGGGGCCGGACGGGCTCCCAGGGCCCCTTCGACCGGTCCGCAGGGCCACAGCCCCGGGTGTCAGACCCGCTTCTGCAAGGGAACGCGCTCCGGGGCGGCCGGCTCCCGCCGTCTCGGGCCGTCGTGCGGGAGGTGGCGGGGGAGGGCCGAGGGGCGCCGGCCGTACCAGGCGTGGGCGACGCCGTAGCCGACGGCGAGGCAGAGGACGCCGCCGACCGCGTCCAGCCAGAAGTGGTTGGCGGTGGCGACGATGACCACCAGCGTGACCACCGGGTACAGCAGCCCGAGCACCCGCGCCCACGGCACCGTGGCCAGCGCGAACAGCGTGATGCCGCACCACAGCGACCAGCCGATGTGCATGGACGGCATCGCCGCGTACTGGTTGGAGACGTTCTTCAGATCGCCGGACGCCATCGAGCCCCACGTCTGGTGGACCACGACCGTGTCGATGAAGTTCTGGCCGTTCATCAGCCGCGGCGGCGCCAGCGGGAAGAGGTAGAAGCCGACCAGGGCGAAACCCGTGGTGACGAACAGGACCAGCCGGGTCGCCGCGTACCGGCCGGGGTGTCTGCGGTACAGCCACACCAGCACGCCCAGCGTCACCACGAAGTGCAAGGTGGCGTAGTAGTAGTTCATCCCGACGACGAGCCAAGTCACCGAGTTCACCGCGTGGTTCACGGACTCCTCGAAGGCCGTGCCGAGCCGGCCCTCAAGCCGCCAGATCAGATCGGCGTTGCGCAGCGCCTCCGCCCGCTGCTCGGGCACCGCGTTGCGCACGAGCGAGTACGTCGCGTAACTCACCGCGATCAGCAGGATCTCGAACCAGAGCCGGGGCCGGCGAGGAGCGCGAAGACGGCGCAGACGACCCGTCGCCGCCGCCTCTTCGACGGGGCTCGCTGCGGCCGGCTCGCGGCCTTCCAGCGTGGTCACGGTCGAGTCACCCATGGGCACAGAGTCTGCCAGAAAAGACCTCTCGGTCAGATCATCCCCCGGGCGGGTCCGGCCCGCATGTTCTGCCCCGGGAACGGGCGTTCCGTCTCCTCCTCGGGCAGGGCGCACCGGCGCCCGCTCTCCGCCTCAAGGACGATTGCGCTCCCCGGGCGCCGACGCCGTCGAGCCCCGCACCACCAGCTCGGGCATGAACACGAACTCGCTGTGCGGCGCGGGCGTTCCGCCGATCTCCTCCAGCAGCGTGCGCACCGCAGCCTGCCCCATCGCCGGGACCGGCTTGCGCACCGTGGTCAGCGGCGGATCGGTGAAGGCGATCAGCGGCGAGTCGTCGAAGCCGACCACCGAGATGTCGTCCGGTACCTCGAGACCGCGCTGCCGGGCCGCCCGGATCGCGCCCAGCGCCATCATGTCGCTCGCGCACACCACGGCCGTGCAGTCCCGGTCCATCAGGGCGCTGGCCGCGGCCTGGCCGCCCTCCAGCGTGTACAGCGAGTGCTGGACCAGCTCCGTCTCGACCGTCTCCGCGCTCAGCTTCAACTGCTCCTGCACGGCCCTGACGAAGCCCTCTATCTTGCGCTGCACCGGCACGAACCGCTTCGGCCCGAGCGCCAGCCCGATCCGGGTGTGCCCGAGGGACGCGAGGTGGGTGACGGCCAGCGCCATCGCGGCCCGGTCGTCGGGGGAGATGAACGGCGCCTGCACCTTCGGCGAGAAACCGTCCACGAGCACGAACGGCACGCCCTGCGCCCGCAGCCTCTCGTAGCGCTGCATGTCGGCGGTGGTGTCGGCGTGCAGTCCTGAGACGTAGATGATGCCGGCGACCCCGCGGTCCACGAGCATCTCGGTCAGCTCGTCCTCGGTCGAGCCGCCGGGGGTCTGGGTGGCGAGCACGGGGGTGTAGCCCTGCCGGGTCAGCGCCTGCCCGATCACCTGGGCCAGCGCCGGGAAGATCGGGTTCTCCAGCTCGGGCGTGATGAGGCCGACGAGACCCTCGCTGCGCTGCCTCAGCCGCACCGGGCGCTCGTAGCCCAGCACGTCCAGGGCGGCGAGCACGGACTGGCGGGTGGTGGCGGCGACGCCCGGCTTCCCGTTCAGGACCCGGCTGACGGTCGCCTCGCTCACCCCCGCCTGAGCAGCGATATCAGCAAGCCGTGTGGTCACAGGACCGGACTGTATCTGCCGGTTGTCGCCTTGCACACCGATCGGACGCCTGGTGCGCGCCGTGGGACGGCCCGTGGTGGGCTGCTGGCTCATCGCGATCCCTCAAGTCGTGGTCGGCGTCCGCTCCGCAACGGATGATTCCCCCGGCGGCAACGGATGGCAAGTGCTTGCAGAGTCTTGCACAACAGTCCGAACCCCAGGCGTACGGGCGCAAACGAGGGTCGCGCGACGGTCGAGACCGGGTCACGGCGACATAACTGTCACGGCCTCTTGCAAAACTTTTCTGCAAGGTCTTTCGGAAACGTTCCAACGCTGTTACGTTCACGTCGCCCGGCCGCCGCAACGGCGCAGTCGGCACCTCGCGGGACGGCAGACGGGGCCGTTCCCGCCTCACGGGCTTAACCCTCAAGGAGAACCTCATGCGGCGTGGCATAGCGGCCACCGCGCTGGTGGCGTCCCTCGCCCTCGCGGCGACGGCCTGCGGCGGCGACAGCGACAGCGGCGACAAGGCCGGCGGCCCTGTCACCATCACCTGGTGGGACACCTCCAACGCGACCAACGAGGCGCCGACGTACAAGGCCCTGGTCAAGGAGTTCGAGGCCGCCAACAAGGACATCAAGGTCAACTTCGTCAACGTCCCCTTCGACCAGGCGCAGAACAAGTTCGACACCGCCGCCGGTTCCAAGGGCGCCCCCGACGTGCTGCGCTCCGAGGTCGGCTGGACCCCCGCGTTCGCCAAGAAGGGCTTCTTCCTGCCGCTGGACGGCACCGAGGCCCTCGCCGAGCAGGACAAGTTCAAGTCCAACCTGCTCGAGCAGGCCAAGTACGAGGGCAAGACCTACGGCGTCCCCTTCACCACGGACACCCTCGCCTTCGTGTACAACAAGGCGCTGTTCGCCAAGGCGGGCGTCGAGGCCCCCAAGACCTGGGACGACCTGAAGAAGGCCGCCGCCACGATCAAGGCGAAGACCGGCGTCGACGGCTACTGGGGCTCCACGGCCGGCTACTACGCCCAGCCGTTCCTCTACGGCGAGGGCACCGACATGGTCGACGCCGAGGCCAAGAAGATCACGATCAAGTCCGCCGAGGCCACGAAGGGCTACAGCACCTGGCTGAGCCTCTTCGAGGGCAAGGGCCTGCACAAGGCCGACGTGACCGCCGACGCCTACGCCCACATCCAGGACGCGTTCGTCAACGGCAAGGTCGCCTCGATCATCCAGGGCCCGTGGGAGATCACCAACTTCTACAAGGGCTCCGCCTTCAAGGACAAGAACAACCTCGGCATCGCCACCGTCCCGGCCGGCTCCGCGGGCAAGGCGGGCGCCCCCACCGGCGGTCACAACCTCTCCGTCTACGCCGGCTCCAGCAAGGACAAGCAGGAGGCCGCGCTGAAGTTCGTGAAGTTCATGACCTCGGCGAAGGCACAGGAGACCATCGCGCTGAAGAACTCCACGCTGCCGACGCGTGACGACGCCTACACCGAGCAGGTCAAGGCCGACCCCGGCATCGCCGGCTACCAGACGGTCCTCTCGGCCGCCCAGCCGCGCCCGGCGCTGCCCGAGTACAGCTCCCTGTGGGGCCCGATGGACGACGAGCTGCCGCAGATCGCCAGCGGCAAGGAGTCCCTGGACAAGGGTCTGAGCGACGCGGAGGCCGCGTTCACCAAGCTGGTGCCGGACTTCTCCAAGTAATGCCCGTGTGGCCGCCGGACCCGTTCCAGGAGGGGAGGGTCCGGCGGCCGCCGGCCTGTGTGCCGTACTCCTTGATCCTCCAGAAGGTGCCGAACCATGACAGTCGCCATCGACCGCGCGACCGGCAAGCGCCGCGGTGACCGCGCGCCCCGCCCCGGGCCGGGCCAGCGCCTGAAGCACTCCTACCAGAAGCACTGGTACGCCTACGCCATGATCGCGCCGGTGGCCGTCGTGCTCGGCGTCATCGTCCTGTACCCCCTGGCTTACGGCTTCTACCTCACGCTCACCGACGCGGACAGCCTCAACTCGGCGCGCACCATCGGCGTCAACGAGATCGAGGCCACCTACAAGTTCATCGGCCTCGACAACTACGCCGAGATCCTGTGGGGCGAGACCGCCTACGACCGGTTCTGGTCGCACTTCATCTGGACGATCGTGTGGACGGGTGCCTGCGTCGCCCTGCACTACGGCATCGGCCTGGGCCTCGCGCTGCTGCTCAACCAGAAGCTGCGCGGCCGCACCTTCTACCGGCTGATCCTCATCCTGCCCTGGGCCGTGCCGACCTTCGTCACCGTCTTCGGCTGGCGCTTCATGCTCGCCGACGCCGGCATCATCAACTCCGGCCTCGACTTCCTCGGCCTGCCCACCCCGGCGTGGCTGGAGGACACCTTCTGGCAGCGGTTCGCCGCGATCATGGTCAACACCTGGTGCGGTGTGCCGTTCATGATGGTCTCCCTGCTCGGCGGACTGCAGTCCATCGACAGCAGCCTCTACGAGGCCGCCGAGATGGACGGCGCGAGCGCCTGGCAGCGGTTCCGCCACGTCACACTGCCCGGCCTGCGCTCGGTCAGCTCCACCGTGGTGCTGCTCGGCATCATCTGGACGTTCAACCAGTTCGCGATCATCTTCCTGCTGTTCGGCAACACCGCGCCGGACGCGCAGATCCTCGTGACCTGGGCCTATCAGCTCGGCTTCGGGCAGCAGCCGCGCGAGTTCGCCGAGTCCGCGGCCTACGGCATGCTGCTGCTGGCCATCCTGATCGTCTTCACGTCCTTCTACCGCCGCTGGCTGAACCGCAACGACCAGCAGCTCGCGATCTGAGGCGGGAGTCTTCATGAGCACCTCGACCCTCCCCACCGCCGCCGAGGCCGGCCCGCCCGCCGGCGAGCGGACCGCGGCGCCCCGCAAGGGCCGCCGGCGCGGTGAGGTCAGCCCCCTGGGCCGCCTCACCTCCCACGGCATCCTGATCGTGGCCAGCCTGATCGCGCTGTTCCCGGTCGCCTGGCTGGTGTTCCTGTCCCTCGGCCCCGACAAGGACGACTATCTGCGTCCCGGCGGGATCTGGGGCAAAATGACACTGGACAACTACTCGTTCGTGCTGCAGAACACGAACTTCTTCGACTGGCTGAAGAGCTCGCTGATCGTGTCCCTCGGCACCACGGTCATCGGCGTCCTGGTGGCGGCCACCACCGGCTACGCGGTCTCCCGCATGCGCTTCCCGGGCTACAAGAAGTTCATGTGGATACTGCTGGTCACCCAGATGTTCCCGGTGGCCGTGCTGATGGTCCCGATGTACCAGATCCTGTCGGACCTGCAGCTCATCGACAGCTACCTCGGCCTGATCCTCGTGTACTGCTCCACGGCGGTGCCGTACTGCGCCTGGCTGATGAAGGGCTATTTCGACACCATCCCGTTCGAGATCGACGAGGCGGGACGCGTCGACGGACTGACCCCGTTCGGCACGTTCACGCGGCTGATCCTGCCGCTCGCCAAGCCGGGACTCGCGGTCGCCGCGTTCTACAGCTTCATCACCGCGTTCGGCGAGGTCGCGTTCGCCACGACGTTCATGCTCGACGACAAGAAGTACACGCTGGCGGTGGGTCTGCAGAGTTTCGTCAGTGAGCACGACGCTCAGCGGAATCTGATGGCCGCGACGGCTGTGCTGATCGCGATACCCGTGTCCGCGTTCTTCTATCTCGTGCAGAAGAACCTCGTTGCCGGCCTTACGGCCGGTGGCACCAAGGGGTAACGCCGTCCGGGGTGACTGCCGGCGACCGGCTGCGGCTTCGTCGTGGCTGGTCGCGCCCACGCGGCGGAGCCGCATATCGGCAGAGCCCCGCGCCCCTTCGGGGGCGCTGCCCCTCCCTGGGTCCGGGGCGGTTGCGGTGGCCATCCGACCCCGCTGTCACCGCAACCGCCTCGTTTCGCCGCCCGCACCCACTCGCTTACCTGCCCGACCTCGTATCAAGGACGACATGAGCCAGCACTCCGCCGCCCCGGCCCCGACCCCCACGACCGACTCGGCCGTCGCCACCGTCGCGCGGCGCCGTGACTGGTGGCGGGACGCGGTGATCTACCAGGTGTACCCGCGCAGCTTCGCCGACAGCAACGGCGACGGCATGGGCGACCTGGAAGGCATCCGCTCCCGTCTGCCGTACCTGCGCGACCTGGGGGTGGACGCCGTGTGGCTGAGCCCCTTCTACGCCTCCCCGCAGGCCGACGCAGGCTACGACGTCGCCGACTACCGCGCCGTCGACCCGATGTTCGGCACCCTGCTCGACGCGGACGCGCTGATCCGCGACGCGCACGCGCTGGGTCTGCGGATCATCGTCGACCTGGTGCCCAACCACTCCTCCGACCAGCACGAGTGGTTCAAGCGCGCCCTCGCGGAGGGCCCCGGCTCGTCGCTGCGCGAGCGCTACCACTTCCGCCCCGGCAAGGGCGAGAACGGCGAGCTGCCGCCCAACGACTGGGAGTCGATCTTCGGCGGCCCGGCCTGGACCCGGGTCACCGAGCCCGACGGCACCCCCGGCGAGTGGTACCTGCATCTCTTCGCGCCCGAGCAGCCCGACTTCAACTGGGAGCACCCCGCGGTCGGCGACGAGTTCCGCTCCATCCTGCGCTTCTGGCTGGACATGGGCGTGGACGGCTTCCGCATCGACGTGGCCCACGGCATGGTGAAGGCCGAGGGCCTGCCGGACCTGGGCTCGCACGACGAGATGCGGCTGCTGGGCAACGATGTCACCCCGTTCTTCGACCAGGACGGCGTGCACGACATCTACCGGCAGTGGCGGCTCATCCTCGACGAGTACTCCGGCGAACGTATTTTCGTCGCGGAGGCGTGGACGCCGACCGTCGAGCGCACGGCCAACTACGTCCGCCCGGACGAGCTGCACCAGGCGTTCAACTTCCAGTACCTGGCGACCCACTGGGACGCGGCCGAGCTGCGCGAGGTCGTCGACCGCACCCTGGACTCGATGCGCCCGGTGGGCGCTCCGGCCACCTGGGTGCTGTCGAACCACGACGTCACCCGGCACGCCACCCGCTTCGCCAACCCGGCCGGTCTGGGCACCCAGATCCGCGAGGCCGGCGACCGTGAGCTGGGCCTGCGCCGGGCCCGCGCGGCGACCCTGCTGATGCTGGCGCTGCCCGGCTCGGCCTACGTCTACCAGGGCGAGGAGCTGGGCCTGCCGGACGTCGTCGACCTGCCGGACGAGGTGCGCCAGGACCCGGCGTACTTCCGCGGCGCGGGCCAGGACGGCTTCCGCGACGGCTGCCGGGTGCCGATCCCGTGGACCCGTGAGGGGTCCAGCTACGGCTTCGGCGACGGCGGCAGCTGGCTGCCGCAGCCGGAGGGCTGGGGCGAGCTGAGCGTCGAGGCGCAGACCGGGGTGCCCGGCTCCACGCTGGAGCTGTACCGCTCGGCGCTCGCCGTGCGCCGTGCGCAGGCCGACCTGGGCGCGGGCGACGCGGTGGAGTGGCTGACGGCGCCCGAGGGCGTACTGGCCTTCCGACGCGGGGACTTCGTGTGCGTCGCCAACACCACGGGCGCCGCGGTGACCGTGCCCGCCCACGGACGGGTGCTGATCACCAGCGGCGAGGTGGAGGAGACGGGCGGCGAGGCCGTGGTCGCGGCCGACACGACCGTGTGGTGGACGACGGCCTGACGGTCGTACGCCTCACAACTTTTTTCCTTCAAGTTGGTACGGCCCGCTGCCCTTTCGGGTTGCGGGCCTCTACCATCTGCGTTGCCGCAAGGTTTCTGAAGCTTTCTGCAAGAAGCTTCAACCATTCTGTGGCGGTACTCCCCATACCCTTCGATGAAGAAGGATCCCCACATGGCACGCAGAACCCTCGCCGGGATCGCCGCTCTCGCGGCCGCCTCGGCTGTCATGACCCCGACAGTGGCAGAGGCCTCCCCGCCCGGCTCCAAGGACGTCACGGCCGTCCTCTTCGAGTGGAACTTCGCCTCGGTCGCCCGCGAGTGCACCACCACCCTCGGCCCCGCGGGCTACGGCTACGTGCAGGTCTCCCCGCCCGCCGAGCACATACAGGGCTCGCAGTGGTGGACGTCGTACCAGCCGGTGAGCTACCGGATCGCCGGACGCCTCGGTGACCGCAGCGCCTTCAAGAACATGGTGGACACGTGTCACGCGGCCGGCGTGAAGGTCGTCGCCGACACCGTCGTCAACCACATGTCCGCCGGCAACGGCACGGGCACCGGCGGCTCGTCGTACACGAAGTACGCCTATCCGGGCCTGTACTCCTCCTACGACTTCGACAACTGCACGTCGGAGATCAACAACTACGGCGACCGCTGGAACGTCCAGAACTGCGAACTCGTCGGCCTCGCCGACCTCGACACCGGCGAGGAGTACGTCCGCAAGACCGTCGCCGGGTACATGAACGACCTGCTCTCCCTCGGTGTGGACGGCTTCCGCATCGACGCGGCCAAGCACATCCCGGCCGCCGACCTGGCCAACATCAAGTCCCGCCTGACCAACCCCTCCGCCTACTGGAAGCAGGAAGTCATTTACGGCGCCGGCGAGGCCGTCCAGCCCACCGAGTACACCGGCGCCGGCGACGTCCAGGAGTTCCGCTACGCCTACGACCTCAAGCGGGTCTTCAACAACGAGAACCTCGCCTACCTGAAGAACTACGGCGAGGGCTGGGGCTACCTGAACAGCGGTTCCGCCGGCGTCTTCGTCGACAACCACGACACCGAGCGCAACGGCTCCACGCTCAGCTACAAGGACAACGCCACCTACACCCTGGCCAACGTCTTCATGCTGGCCTGGCCCTACGGCGCACCGGACATCAACTCCGGCTACGAGTTCACCGACCACGACGCCGGTCCTCCCAACGGCGGCCGGGTGGACGCCTGCTGGCAGAGCGGCTGGAAGTGCCAGCACAACTGGCCGGAGATCAGGTCGATGGTCGGCTTCCGCAACGCCACCCGCGGCCAGGCGGTCACCAACTGGTGGGACAACGGCGGCGACGCCATCGCCTTCGGCCGGGGCAGCAAGGGCTTCGTGGCCATCAACCACGAGTCCGGCTCCCTGACCCGCACCTACCAGACCTCCCTGCCGGCGGGCACGTACTGCGACGTGCAGGGCAACAAGCCGGTGACGGTGGACGGTTCGGGCCGGCTCACCGCGACCCTCGGCAGCAACACCGCCCTCGCGGTGTACGCGGGCAAGAGCGGCTGCTGAAGCACTGGGACGTCCGGCGGCCGGTTCCGCGGTCGCCGGACGTCGGCGTGTCCTCGTCGGCCGCCGGACTCGTCCGCCCCTGCCCGGAAAGCTCCCGCTGGAAGTTCTTGCCGAGGCTTTCATGACTATTGCTGTAAGGCTTTCAACGAGGGTACGGTCACGCCGACGCTCCGGTGATGTGGCCGAAACAACCCTCGCCGGGGCGTGGGGTCGGACCCAATGAGCCGTAAGCGCAAGGAGTTCACGCCTTGATACCCAGATGGCCCGCGCCCCCGGGGCGCCGCACCGCGCGGGGCCGCCGCGTCGCCGCCGTCACGGTGGCCGCGCTCGCCGCGGCACTCGTGCAGCCGGTCGCCGCCCGAGCCGCCACCCCGCCCGCGCCCCCCTCGGACGCCGAGCTCGCCTCCTCCCCGGCGCGCCACGACCTGACGCGGGAGCAGTTCTACTTCGTCCTGCCGGACCGCTTCGCCAACGGGGACACCGCGAACGACCGCGGCGGACTGACCGGTTCGCGCCTCACCCACGGGTACGACCCCACCGACAAGGGCTTCTACCAGGGCGGCGACCTCAAGGGCCTCACCCGGAAGCTCGACTACGTCAAGGGGCTCGGCACCACCGCCATCTGGCTGGCGCCCATCTTCAAGAACCAGCCCGTGCAGGGCTCCGGCAAGGACGCCTCGGCCGGCTACCACGGGTACTGGATCACCGACTTCACCCAGGTCGACCCGCACTTCGGCACCAACCAGGACCTCGAGACCCTCATCGACAAGGCCCACGCCAAGGGCATGAAGGTCTTCTTCGACGTCATCACCAACCACACCGCCGACGTCGTCGACTACGAGGAGAAGTCCTACGACTACCTCTCCAAGGGCGCCTTCCCGTACCTGACGCAGGACGGCGTGCCCTTCGACGACTCCGACTACGCCGACGGCGCGAAGAAGTTCCCGCGCGTGGACGCCGGCACCTTCCCGCGCACCCCCGTGGTGCCCGCGGCGAAGAAGCGCCTCAAGGTGCCGTCCTGGCTCAACGACCCGGCGATGTACCACAACCGCGGCGACTCCACCTTCGCCGGCGAGTCGGCCGAGTACGGTGACTTCTCCGGGCTCGACGACCTGTGGACCGAGCGTCCCGAGGTCGTCGACGGCATGGAGAAGATCTACCAGCGGTGGGTCAAGGACTTCGACATCGACGGCTTCCGGATCGACACCGTGAAGCACGTCAACATGGAGTTCTGGACCCAGTGGGCCACCGCCCTCGACGCCTACGCCGCCAAGCGCGGCCGGGACGACTTCTTCATGTTCGGCGAGGTGTACTCCGCCGACACGAACGTCACCGCCCCCTACGTCACGCGGGGCCGGCTCGACGCCACCCTCGACTTCCCCTTCCAGGAGGCGGCCCGCACGTACGCCTCCCAGGGCGGCAGCGCCAAGAAACTCGCCTCGGTCTTCGGTGACGACTACAAGTACACGACCGACAAGGCCAACGCGTACGAGCAGGTCACCTTCCTCGGCAACCACGACATGGGCCGCATCGGGACGTTCCTGAAGCAGGACAACCCCGAGGCGTCCGACGCGGAGCTGCTGAAGCGGGACATGCTCGCCAACGAGCTGATGTTCCTCAGCCGGGGCAACCCGGTGATCTACTACGGCGACGAGCAGGGCTTCACCGGCGCAGGCGGCGACAAGGACGCCCGCCAGACCCTCTTCGCGTCCCGCACCGCCGACTACCTCGACGACGACCTGATCGGCACCGACCGCACCCACGCCGAGGACGTCTACGACTCCCGCTCCCCGCTCTACCGGCAGATCAGCGCCCTCGCGAAGCTCCGCACGGCGCACCCCGCGCTGACCGACGGCGTCCAGCAGGAGCGGTACGCCGACGACGGCCCCGGCGTCTACGCCTTCTCGCGCACCGCCACCGGCAAGGACACCACCGAGTACGTCGTCGCCTTCAACAACGCCGCCGAGACGAAGAAGGCCACCTTCACGACCGGCTCCGCCCGGACGTCCTTCAAGGGCATCCACGGCACCGACGCCACCGTGCGCAGCGACGCGGACAAGCAGATCACGGTCTCCGTCCCGGCCCGCTCGGCGATCGTGCTGAAGGCCGCCGCCCCGCTCGGCAAGCCCGAGGCGAAGCCCACGCTCACCCTGAAGGCCCCCGAGGCGGGCGCCACCGGCACCGTAGAGCTGAGCGCCGACGTCCAGGGCGGTCAGCTCAACCGGGTCGTCTTCGCCGCCCAAGCGGGCAACGGTACGTGGCAGACGCTCGGCTCCGCCGACCACGCCCCCTACAAGGTCACCCACACGATCGGCGCGGACGTCCCCGCCGGCACCGCCCTGCGCTACAAGGCCGTCGTGATCGACTCGGCGGGCCGTACCGCGAGCGCCCTGGCCGCCTCGACGACCGGCACCCCGCCGGCCGAGGAGGAGCCCACCGCCGCCTCCCGCGACTACGGGATCGTCCACTACCAGCGCCCCGACGGCGACTACGAAGACTGGAGCCTGTACGCCTGGGGCGACCTGGCGGACGGCGAGGCCACCGAGTGGCCGGCGGGCCACGCCTTCACCGGCCGTGACGCCTACGGCGCCTTCGCCTGGGTCAAGCTGAAGCCGGGCGCCTCCGACGTCGGCTTCCTGGTGGTCGACAAGGACGGCAACAAGGACGTCGCCACCGACCGCACCATCGACGTCACCCGCACCGGCGAGGTCTGGATCAAGCAGGGCGACGACACCGTCACCACCGAGCGGCCCGAGTACCCGGCGCAGGACACCACCAAGGCCGTCCTGCACTACCACCGTGCCGACGGCAACTACGAGGGCTGGGGACTGCACACCTGGACCGGCGCCGCGAACCCCACCGACTGGTCGAAGCCCCTGGAGCCGGTGAAGACTGATGCCTATGGCGCTGTCTTCGAGGTGCCGCTCGCCGAGGGTGCCACCAGCCTCAGTTACATCCTCCACAAGGGCGACGAGAAGGACCTGCCCACCGACCAGTCGCTCGACCTCAAGGCGAACGGCCACGAGGTGTGGCTGGTGAGCGGGCAGGAGAAGTACCTGCTGCCGCAGCCCGCCGGGTCCGCGGCCGCCCTCGACCCGACCACCTCCAAGGCGGTCTGGACCGACCGCTCCACCCTCGTCTGGGACGGCTCCGCCGCTGCCGCCTCCACCCAGCTCCTCGCCTCCCGCACCGGCTCGGTCGCGGTCAGGGACGGGAAGCTGGACACCGGCGACGCCCGCTGGATCCGCCTGTCGAAGTCGGCCCTCACCGACGCCCAGAAGGCGAAGTTCCCCCACCTCGCGAACGGCACCGCCTGGACCGTCGACCCGCGTGACCGCGACCGGGTGCGCGAGGCCCTGCGCGGCCAGGTCGTCGCCACCCAGCGGGCAGCCAGCGGTGCGGTCCTCGCCGCCACCGGCGTGCAGCTCGCGGGCGTCCTCGACGACCTCTACGCCGCCGGCGCCACCAAGGCGCAGCTCGGCCCGGTGTTCCGGCACAACCGGCCCACCCTGTCCGTGTGGGCGCCGACCGCGCGGAAGGTCGCCCTGGAGCTCGACGGCCGCACGGTCGCCATGCGCCGCGACGACGCCACCGGCGTCTGGTCCGTCACCGGCCCCGCCTCCTGGAAGGGCAAGGAGTACCGGTACGCGGTGACCGTGTGGGCGTCCGCCGCCGGTGAGGTCGTCACCAACAAGGTCACCGACCCGTACGCGACCGCCCTCACCACCGACTCCGAGCGCAGCCTGGTCGTCGACCTGGCCGACCGGTCCCTCCAGCCGCGCGGCTGGGACGGCTACACCAAGCCGAAGGCGGTGCCGCTGAAGGACGCGCAGATCCAGGAGCTGCACATCCGTGACTTCTCCGTCGAGGACCGCACCGCGCGGCACCCGGGCACCTACCTGGCGTTCACCGACAAGGACAGCGACGGCAGCAGGCACCTGCGCAGGCTGGCGCAGGCCGGCACCTCGTACGTGCACCTGCTGCCCGCGTTCGACATCGCCACCATCCCCGAGCGGAAGTCGGACCAGGCGACCGTCGACTGCGACCTGGCCTCCTACCCGGCCGACTCCGACAAGCAGCAGGAGTGCGTGGCCAAGGCCGCGGCGAAGGACGCCTACAACTGGGGCTACGACCCGTACCACTACACGGTCCCCGAGGGCTCCTACGCCACCGACCCGGACGGCACCGCGCGCACGGTCGAGTTCCGGAAGATGGTCAAGGCGCTCAACGAGGACGGCCTGCGCGTGGTGATGGACGTGGTCTACAACCACACCGCCGCCCACGGCCAGGCGGAGACCTCCGTGCTCGACCGGATCGTCCCCGGCTACTACCAGCGGCTGCTCGCCGACGGCTCCGTCGCCAACAGCACCTGCTGCTCCAACACGGCGCCCGAGAACGCCATGATGGGCAAGCTGGTCGTCGACTCGGTCGTCACCTGGGCCAAGGAGTACAAGGTCGACGGCTTCCGCTTCGACCTCATGGGCCACCACCCGAAGGCCAACATCCTCGCCGTCCGCAAGGCCCTCGACGCCCTCACCCCGAAGAAGGACGGCGTCGACGGCAAGAAGATCATCCTGTACGGCGAGGGCTGGAACTTCGGCGAGATCGCCGACGACGCCCGCTTCGAGCAGGCCACGCAGAAGAACATGGCCGGCACCGGCATCGCCACCTTCTCCGACCGGGCCCGTGACGCCGTGCGCGGCGGCGGCCCCTTCGACGAGGACCCCGGCGTGCAGGGATTCGCCTCCGGCCTCTACACCGACCCCAACTCCTCGGCGGCCAACGGCACCCCGGCCGAGCAGAAGGCCCGCCTGCTGCACTACCAGGACCTGATCAAGGTGGGTCTGAGCGGCAACCTCGCCGACTACACGTTCACCGACACCAGCGGCAAGGAGGTCAAGGGCTCCCAGGTCGACTACAACGGCGCGCCCGCCGGCTACGCGGCCGCCCCCGGCGACGCCCTCGCCTACGCGGACGCGCACGACAACGAGTCGCTGTTCGACGCGCTCGCCTTCAAGCTGCCGAAGGACACCCCGGCCGCGGACCGGGCGCGCATGCAGGTCCTCGCCATGGCGACCGCCGCCCTCTCCCAGGGCCCGGCGCTCTCCCAGGCGGGCACCGACCTGCTGCGCTCCAAGTCCCTGGACCGCAACTCCTACGACAGCGGCGACTGGTTCAACGCGATCCACTGGAACTGCGCGGACGGCAACGGTATGGGCCGCGGTCTGCCGCCCGCCGCCGACAACCAGGACAAGTGGCCGTACGCCAAGCCGCTGCTCGGCTCGGTCACCGTGGGCTGCCCGCAGATCGAGGGCGCCTCGGCCGCCTACCGGGACCTGCTGCGGATCCGTACGACGGAGAAGGCATTCTCCCTCGACACGGTGGAGCAGGTGCAGTCCCGGCTGTCGTTCCCGCTGTCCGGGAAGGACGAGACACCCGGCGTGATCACCATGAAGCTGGGCGGCCTGGTCGTGGTCTTCAACGCCACGCCCGAGCGGCAGCAGCAGCGCGTGGCCGCGCTCGCCGGGACGGACCACCGCCTGCACCCGGCGCAGGCCGAGGGCGGGGACGCGGTCGTCAAGACGGCGTCGTACGCGAAGGCGACCGGCACGTTCACCGTGCCGGCCCGCACGGTGGCGGTGTTCACCGCCGGATGACCGGCTGACCGGCTGCGGCTAGGGTGGGCCCTCCTGACCTGCAACAGGAGGGCCCATGCCGCAGATCACCGTCGACTACTCGGACAACCTGGCGGACGGTTTCGACCGGCCCGCCTTCGCGCGGGACCTGCACTCCGCCGTCGTGGAGATCGCGGCGGCGAAACCGCCCGCGTGCAAGACGCGGTTCAGGCGAACGGAGGACCCGGTGGTCGGCCCCGACACCGAGGGACACGCCCTGGTGCACGTGCACATCGCCCTGCTGGCCGGCCGCACCGACGAGACCAAGTCCCGCCTCACCGAGACGGCCCTGGACCTGCTGCGGCGGTACGTGAAGCCGGCCGACGGCCGGACGCTCCACGCCTCCGCCGAGATCCGCGACCTCGACCCGTCCTACCGGAAGTTCGAGGGCGAGTAGGCGGGCCTACTCCTGCGCCAGGGAGATCATCCGGGCGGCGAGGTCGGTGAACGGGCCGTCGCCCGGTTCCTGCTTGACCAGTCCCCGCAGCAGCGTGGCGAGTTCCTCGTCGCGGGCCGCGGCGACCGCGGCCAGGGCCGCGAAGTCCTGCACCAGCTTGGCCTCCAGCTCCTCGCGCGGCACCCGCCGCCCGTCCAGCCAGATCAGCGCCGTCGACTCCACCAGTGAGATCCACGAGCGCACCACCACCTCCAGCCGCGCCGGCGCCGGACCCACCACCCCCATGTGCGCCAGCATCTGCTCGTACGCGGCCTGACGCACCGAGTCCACCAGCGCGTTGGTGGTGGAGGAGCCCACGGCGGGGCCGCCGCGCATCAGGGCGGAGAAACCGGGTCCGTGCTCCTCCACGAAGTCGAAGAAGCGCGCCATCACCCGCCGCAGCCGCGAACCCAGCGGGCCCTCGTGCGGCTCGGCGAACCGGGACGACAGATCCTCCGCGGCCCGCCGCAACGCGGCCTCGTAGAGGCTCAGTTTGCCGGGGAAGTAGTGGTAGACGAGCGGGCGTGAGATGCCCGCCCGGGACGCTATCTCGTCGATCGAGACCTCGTCCGGGGAACGCTTGCTGAACAGTTCGAGAGCCACGCCGATCAACTGCTGCCGGCGCTCCTCGACTCCCATCCTCCGACGTACCCCGGTACTCATACGAACACCTTACCGATCGATTTCGGCCTCCCACGGGCCGGACCAAGAACCGGTGTTCCCCCGGATCACCGCAGCCCGCCGACCGACCCCCCGCCCTCAAGTGTGCCCCTGAGGTCGGCGCGCGCACCCTTCTCGGCGCGCACCGACAGCAGCCGGTCCTTCGCCCTGCCCTCGACGCCGCCGGTCGCCTCCACGGACTCCACCCCGTCGCTGCCGGCCGCGAGCAGGTACCAGGTGCCGCCCGCTGACTTCCACAACACCCCGGCCAGCACGTCCGGTCGCCGCGTCCCGCAGGCGGGCACGTCCTCCGCGCGGGCCGCGACCGCCCCGTACCGCGCGCCCGGCGAGTGGAACTGCGCCAGCACCCGCGCCCCCGTGCCCCGCCAGGTGTCCCCGCGCGTGCACAGCCACTGAGCCCGTCCGTCGCCGCCGGGCAGCGGCTGCTCCGCGTACGCCCAGGCGTTGACGCCACGCACGCCCGCCGACCGCATCGCCGCCAGTGAGCAGGCGTACGGCTCCCAGGCGCGCCGTGCCTTCCCGCCGGAGACGTCCTTCACCTCGCCCGGACGGCCGGTGGTCAGCCGCGCCGGGACCAGTTCGCCGAGGTCGCTGAGCAGCCGGGTGCCGGTGCCGTCGGTCAGCTCCAGCGCGTTCCACGTCGTGCACGGCTCCCGCCCCTGCCCCGAGACGAACGGCCCGGTCACCCCGCCCTCCAGAGGCAGCTCCTTCGCGCCCCCGTCCGGCTCGCGCAGGTCCCGCTCGCCGGCCTCGCGCACCCACGGGGCCAGCAGGAAGCGGACGTTGTCGTCCGAACGGCTCAGCACCACCGCGCTCGCCCCGGCCCGCCCGGCCCCGTCGACCCGCGCCAGGTCCAGGGCGGCGCCCCGGGCGCCCTCCTCCGGCTCGGCGTACCGGGCGAGACGCCAGCCGTCGTACAGGATCACCACGCGCGCGGCGTCCACCGTCCCCGCGTACAGCAGTCGGGGCGGTCCGGCGGGCCCGCCCGTGGGAGTGCCCGGGGTGGCCGAGGCGGTGACGCCCTCACCCGGCCGCGCCCACACGGCGAGCGCGCGGCGCAGCAGCGCGCGGTCACCCGTGAGCGCGCCGCGCGCCGGCCACACCGAGAAGTCCGTACGCTCCGACGTCTTCCACGCCGACGCCGGTGCCCGGGTCAGCTTCGCGGGGTCCAGCGCGGCCTGCGCGGCCGGGTTGCGCGCGTACGGGGGAGCGGCCGGGCCGTCGGCGCCCCAGCCGTCCCCGGGCAGCGACAGCAGCGCCCCGCACACCGCGAGCGCCGCCGCCCCGACAAGACCGGCCTTCAGATGCCGGCGGCGACGCAGCAGGTCCGTCGGCCGGGCCTGCAGCGAACAGGGGTCGAACTCGGGGGACTCGAGCAGCCGGTACGGGTCGGGGATGCCGTCGGCCTCCGCGAGCGCGGCGTCCGGGTCCGTGACGCCCGCGTCGTCCAGCACCCGGCGCACGTCGGCGTCCGGCAGCCGCTCCAGACCGCGCAGGGCGTGCGCGGCACGGGCCGGCCCGGACAGCGCCGACAGCCGCTGGTCCAGTGCCAGCTCGTCCGCGCCCCCCGGCCGCGGGAACACCGTCAGGCCCCACACCTGCGGCAGCAGCGGCGGCAGCTGGGACCGCTTCGGCAGACCCCGGCGGCGCAGCGGCAGGCCCGCCTCCAGCGCCGACCGCACCACCTGGAGCCGCACCAGCCTGTACCCGGGGTCGCCGTCCCGGCCGGCGCCCTGCGCGGGGATCAGCGGCGCGTCGGCCCGGCCCCGGGGCAGCGCCCGCTGCACCAGGGCGTGCGCGGTGAGCACCCGCCGGGTGCGGCCCATGCGGGACGGCAGCACCAGGTAGGCGAGCCGCACGAGCCGCGGATAGTGCTCGACGAGCGCGGCCTCGGCCTGTTCGACGTCCACGGCCGGACCGGCCGGGGAGGAGAGCGCGGGGGACTGGGCGGCGGCATCCTGTGACTGCACGTTCAGCTGAACGAGCGAACGAGTCGATGGTCACCTGACACCCGCGCCCTTCCGGCCACCGTCCGCGCCGATCCGGCGCGGCGATTGAGCGCCCGGCGCGCCGCAGCCGTATCGAATGCCGAGGGCCCCGCGCCGGGGCTCCGAGCGGCATGTCGCCGCCCCACGATGTCGCCGTCAAGACCGGAGGAACACATGAGGGTGACCCGACCGAAGCTCGCGCTGACCTGCGCGGTGGCGGCACTGGCGCTGGCGGGCTGCGGGTCCGGCGGCCACGGGGAGCACGCGGTGCCGCCCACCGCCACCGGCAGCCTGGAGAAGCTGGCCGCCGAGGCGAAGTGCGACCCCGACATGCAGACCGACGCCGACACCATCCGGCAGGCGCTGTGCGAGAAGGGCGACGAGAAGTACGTCCTCGCCACCTTCTCCACCGACCGCGGCCAGCGCGAGTGGCTCAACACGGCCAAGGACTACGGCGGTCACTACCTGGTGGGCCGCAAGTGGGTGGCCGTCGGCGGGACGGAGACGATCCAGGAGTTGCGCGGCACCCTCGGCGGGGACCTGGAGGAGGGCGTGCAGCACGGCGGGGCCTCCCACGACGAGGGCGGCGGTCACGGCCACGACGGCTGACCCCCGGCACACCACACACGGAAGGGGCCGGTGGCGGGATTCCCGCCACCGGCCCCTCTCAGTGGGCTCGGACCGCCGTCACTCGCAGTCCTGGCCGCTGTTGATGCACTGCACCACCTGGTTCATCAGGTCCTCGTCCATGACGTTGATGAAGTCGTTGTGGTCGGTGATCGGCTTGTGCAGCTGCTCCGGGAAACCGTCCACGGCGTACGGGTTCTTGATCTGGCCGTTCTCGATGGTCGGCGCGGGAACGTCGTACACCAGGCGGACCTGGAGCTGCGGGATGGCCTGGAAGCCCTGCGGGCAGCTGCCGTCGGGCTGGACGAAGGCCACGTGGTCGCGGTGGTTGGCGCTGTCGATGTTCTGTCCGTCCCAGCAGCTCTGGAAGTTGGACGTGCGCACCACCTGGCTGCCCTCGGGGCAGATCACGTACTTGTCCGTGACCTGCCGGTCCTCGAAGCCGGTGCAGCTGAACGACGTGTTCGCGTTCGCCAGGCCGTTGGTGAACGCCTTGGCGTCACCGGTGATGATGCGGATGAACTTGGGCATCGCGACGACGTCGGTCGTCCGGTTGCCGACGAACTTGATCTCCGCCTGCTGCGCCTTGAGGATCCTGCCGACGTTGCCCTCGGCGCCACCGCCCAGGTCGTTGGCGTCGAACTCCTGCGTACCGTCCTGGAGGCGGAGCACCGGCCAGTAGTAGGTGGACTTGTCGCCCTGGTTCTGGCAGGTCGTCTGCGCGTTGTTCAGGTCGTCGTCGCTGGCGAAGGCGGTGTTGCTCTGGTTGCCCACGTAGTCGTGCGTGTGGTGGGCGCCGTTGTCGACACCGGGGGCGACGATGATGTTGTCACTGTTGAACAGGTTGTTCTCGTTCACCCCGCACTCGGTGGTGAACGACCCGGTGCTGCCGGTGTCACCGTTCGCGGCGAGGCCGTTCTGCAGGTCGCGGCTGTTCGGCTGGACGTCGTTGATGTCGATGAAGTCCTCGGCGAACGGACCCGCGGCGCCGTTGCCGTTGTCGGCGGGCGGCTGCTCGTTGCCCTGGCCGCCGTCGTTCTGGCCGCCACCGTCCTGGCCGCCGCCGTTCTGGCCGCCGCCGTTCTGACCGCCGTCACCGCCGCCGGGCTGCTCGGCGGGGACGCCCTGGCAGCGGGCGAACCGGCCGAGGTCGCGCTCCTGGCCGCCGGCCCGCTTGATGTTGATGCCGATGCGGTCCAGGGTGGCCCGGCGCTTGTCCTTCAGCGGGCCGAGGATGGCGTTGTCGACGTAGTTCGCGTCGCCCGCCTGCGCCTGACGCGTCTCGGCCAGGCGCGAGTACGCCTCCGTGATCTGGCGGTCGAGCCGCGCCAGTTCACGCGCGACGCCCCAGCGCGCCTTGCGGGGCACCTTGGTGAGTTTCTGGCCGACGTCCGGACAGTTGATCGTGGCGACTTGGGCCTGCCCCGACTTGGTGGCGTTCTGCCCCCCGTTCTTCTCGTGCGCCGAGGCGTAGAAGTTGGCCCAGACCAGACCGCCCCCACCGATCGCCAGGGCCGCCGCCCCGGCTATCACCTTGGTGGCCAGCGGTGTACGGCGTTTTCTTGTGTTGCGTCCCATGGAACTCCTCTGACTTCCTTGCGGGGCATCCCTTAGCGGGGCACCGAGGCGCCCGTGAGGGGAAGCGGCGCCCATGAGTACGCGCCCCGCCCCACGGGTGTTCACCCGTCACAGGAATCGGTGCGAAGTCAGTGCGGTTCCGTAGGTTCCAACAGGCTTGCACATACCGGGAGTTGCCGGCCCTCCACCCGGGGTGAACCCTGGCGTCCGGTGCTGGGCCCGGGCCCGCCCTCGGGGTGGGGCCGGCTACACCCCGGAGGCTGCGGCCAGCACCTTCGCCTCCACCTCCGGGTCCAGTCCCTTGACCGTGCGGTCGGGGCGCTGCGGTGCCGTGCCGCCGATGTCCCGCAGCCAGGCCCAGGTGTCCGCGACGGTCTCCGCGACCGGCCGGCAGCGCAGCCCGGTCGCGACCGCCCGGGAGACGTCGGCCGAGTGCAGCGCGTCGTGCATGTCGCTGTGCGGCGGCACCCACACCGGGAGCTGGGTCCACGGCTCCACCCCGGCGTCGAGGATCACCTCCGGCGCCGTCCACCGCAGCTCGGCCGGCCCGCCGGTCACCCGTACACAGGCTTCCAGCAACTCGCCCATGGTGGCGTGGCCCTGCGGCGACATCAGGTTGTACGGCCCGCTCAGCCCCTGCTCGCACGCGCCGAGGATCCACTCCGCGAGGTCGCGCCCGTCGACGTACTGCAGCGGCAGGTCCCGCGGGCCGGGGGCGAGCACCGGGCCGCCGCGCGCCACGCGGTTCAGCCACCAGGGCAGCCGGCCGACGTTCTCGTACGGCCCGAGCAGCAGCCCGGCCCGCACCAGCACCGAACGGTCCACGCCGAACGCGTCCGTCGCGGCCAGCTCGCCGCCCCGCTTGTCCCGCGCGTAGTCCGTCGTGCCGGCGTCCGGGGAGGCGCCCTCCACCACAGGGGCGTCCTCGCCGTACCCGGCGGGCGGCGCCCAGGTGTACACCGAGCAGCTCGACACGTACACGTACCGCCCGGCGCGGTCCCGCAGCAGCCGCGCCGCGTCCCGTACCGCGCGCGGGGCGGACGACCAGGTGTCGACGACGGCGTCCCACGTCCCCGGGTCCTCGTCGAGCGCCGCCAGCCCGTCCACCTCGGTGCGGTCGCCCAGCAGTTCCCGGGTCCCCGGGGGCGCCTCGTGCCGTCCGCGGTGGAAGACGGTCACCTCCCAGCCCCGCGCGAGGGCCGCCTCGGCGACGGCCCGGCCCACGAACTCCGTACCACCCAGCAACAGAAGTCTCATACCGCCGACTCTGCCCGGCCGGGCTGCCCGGGGGAACAGGGATCTGCTGTCGGCAGACGCCGCGAGGGGCGCCCACCGGTATCGGCGGGCGCCCCTCGCGGCGAATGTGGTGCGGATCAGACCTGGCCGGCCTTCTCCAGCGCGGTGCAGCAGGTGTCGACCAGCAGACGGGTCACCACGTACGGGTCGACGTTGGCGTTGGGGCGGCGGTCCTCGATGTAGCCCTTGCCGTCCTTCTCGACCTGCCACGGGATGCGGACCGAGGCGCCGCGGTCCGAGACGCCGTAGCTGTACTCGTTCCACGGGGCGGTCTCGTGCAGGCCGGTGAGGCGGTCGTCGATGCCGGCGCCGTAGTTCTTGACGTGGTCCAGCGGCTTGGAGCCCTCGCCCAGCGACTCGGCGGCGGTGATGATCGCGTCGTAGGACTCGCGCATCGCCTTGGTGGAGAAGTTGGTGTGCGCGCCGGCGCCGTTCCAGTCGCCCTTGACCGGCTTGGGGTCCAGGGTGGCGGAGACCTCGAAGTCCTCGGCGGTGCGGTAGAGCAGCCAGCGGGCCACCCACAGCTGATCGGAGACCTCCAGCGGGGCCAGCGGGCCCACCTGGAACTCCCACTGGCCGGGCATGACCTCGGCGTTGATGCCGGAGATGCCCAGACCCGCCTTCAGGCAGTTCTCCAGGTGCGCCTCGACGACGTCACGGCCGAAGATCTCGTCCGAGCCGACACCGCAGTAGTAGCCGCCCTGCGCGGCCGGGAAGCCCCCCTCGGGGAAGCCGAGCGGGCGGGAGCCCTTGAAGAAGGTGTACTCCTGCTCGATGCCGAAGACCGGCTCCTGGGCGGCGAACTTCTCGGCGACCTCGGCCAGCGCGGCACGGGTGTTGGACTCGTGCGGCGTCATGTCCGTGTTGAGGACCTCGCACAGCACCAGGACGTCGTCGCCGCCGCGGATCGGGTCCGGGCAGACGAACACCGGCTTGAGGACGCGGTCGGAGGCGTGCCCCTTGGCCTGGTTGGTGGAGGACCCGTCGAAGCCCCAGATCGGCAGGTCGGCGCCCTTCGCGTCGTCGGCCAGGATCTTCGTCTTGGAACGCAGCTTGGCGGTCGGCTCGGTGCCGTCGATCCAGATGTACTCGGCCTTGAAGCTCACGGTCCACATCCTTCGGGGTGGGTCTGGGCGCTCGGTGCGGATGCTGCGGCGCTGCGGCACTGGGGCGCCGCCGTATGCCCCGCAGCTTGTCAACAGGCGATTTCCCGACCGTTGCCCATGTGTGAACCCCGTGTTACCGGACGCCCGTGTGCCCGGCGCCACTCCGTGAGGGCACGGGGGAGGGGGCCGGGTGTATGCGATGGGGCGTGAGGGTTTGAGGCGTGAAGGCGCGGGGACGTGAAGGCGTGCGGACGTGAAGGGGCCCGCCGCTCCTTCCCCGAGCGGCGGGCCCCGCACCTCACCCGTACGTGGACGTCACCCCACCTTCTCGATCACGGCCCGGCGGATCAGGAACTTGCCCGGCTCGCGGACCTGCTCGAACGCGGCGTTGTTGAGCAGCACGCAACTGCCGGACACCGAGGTGACCTCCACCGTCGTGGACTTGTTGTTGTCCAGGTTGGTGACCTTGAGCCTGGTGCCGGCCGGGAACTGGTTGCTGGACGCGGCCGGGGCGCCGGCCTCGCCGGACAGGGTGACGGTGGAGCCGTTGCACACCTGCTCACCGGCCGCGGCACCGCCGCCCGCCTGCCCCTCCTGGCCCGCCTGGCCGTCCTGCCCCGCCTGTCCTTCCTGGCCGCCCGCGGCGGGCTGCGACGGGGCGGGCTGCTCCGGCTGCGCCGGCTGGGAGCCCTGAGCCGACTCCCCCACCGTGCACCCGGACGCCTCCTGCTGCACCTTGATCTGCGCGATGACGGCCTCACGGTTGGCGATCCGCGCCTCGGACTGGGCGTCCGGGTTGGCCCGCTGGCCCGCGATGAACCGCTCGTTGTTGCCGAGCGCGGTGGCCAGCCCCTGGCAGACCGTCGAGTCCGCCGCCGATTTGGTGGTGGCGGCCGGCGGGCTGGCGTTGGACGTGGTCGCCATGACGAAGGCGCCGCCGCCCGCCACCGTGGCCGCGCTCAACAGCAGCGCGAGCTTCTTCTTCGGGCCGAGACTTCTCCTGCGCGACATGCGCGCCTCCAATGGATCGGGGGAGCGTACGCCGCTATGTACGAGATACCGAACGCAGTTGCTCAGCGGCCGGCCCAAGTCACCGAAGTGGCCTGCGTCACAGGGGTGTTGAGCTGGGAGGCTCCCGACGGGACAGCGCGTCCCGTACCGCTTCCTCCGTGCGGGCCACCACCGCCGTGCCGTCGTCGGCGGTGATGACGGGCCGCTGGATCAGCTTCGGGTGCGCGGCCAGCACCGCGATCCAGCGCTCCCGCGCCGCGGCGTCCCGCGGCCACTCCTTGAGCCCCAGCTCCTTGGCCGCCGCCTCCTGGGTCCGGGTGATGTCCCACGGCTCGAGTCCGAGCCGCTCCAGCACCTCCCGGACCTCGTCCTCGGTCGGCACGTCCTCCAGGTAGCGGCGGACGGTGTAGTCCGCCCCTTCGGCGTCGAGCAGACTGATCGCGCTGCGGCACTTGGAACAGGCGGGGTTGATCCAGATCTCCATGCCGCACACGGTACGCCGCGCCCCCGCTTGTTCGAATTGTAGGGCCGCCCGCGCGCCCCTCCCGCACCACCCGTCCCGAGCCCTCGAATACCGACTTCACCTGGGCCTTTGATGGCCGAAGCGAGCCTGCCGATTGTCAGCGGCGGCCCGTAGAATGGGAGCAGTGTTCGAGGGAATCGCCGAGGTCGCCGTGGACCCCGGACGACGGCCCCGACCGCGACAGGAGGACCCGTATGCCCGCTGCCGCACTCAAGCCGAAGCCCCTGCCCGTCCAGTCCACCGCGAAGCGACCCGTCCTGCTCGAACTGCCCTGTGCCCCGGTGGAGAAGCGCCCGCTGCCGCCGGGCCGCCCGCGCGAGTGGTACGTCACCCACAACCGCCGCCTGAAGGCGATGCGTCTCGCCATCGCCCTGCTCGACTCCGGCGTGTACCACCCGAGCCAGGCGCGCAACGACACGATCCACGGCGCCGCCGAGCTGATCGGCGTCCACCCGCCGTCGGACACCACGTGCCACATGGTGCGGGCGCTGATGCGCTACAGCCGCTGACCCCCAGCCGCAGCCGCTGAGCCCGCGTCCGGTGCCGGGCGTCTCCCGCGCGGGGGCGCCCGGCACGGTCGTATCCGGTCCGGGCGCGGGCTGAGGCAGTATGGGCGGCGGGGTGCCGCAGGAGCAGCGCGTCCGGTTTGTCGCGGCCGGCGAACGCTGCCGCCGTGCACCGCATGGTCACCCTGGAGTGCGCCCTCCACGGCGTCCCGGGCGGGATCCTCGGCCTGGCGCCGGGCCTGCCGTACTCGTGGCTCCTGGTGCGGGTCGCCGAGGTGAGCGTCCCGTTCACGGTGCCGGCGGGGCAGCTCGCGACGGTTCTCGCCGCCCTCGTCCTGGTGACCGCGGCGGCGGGCACGGTGCCCGCCCTGCGCGCCTCCCGCACCCGCCGGCGGTCGCCGTCGCCCAGGGCGGCCGACCCGTGTCAGTACGGGCCGACGCCGGCGTACCCGAGCAGCAGGATCACCGCGACGACACAGCCGAGCACCAGCACCGTCGACACCCACGGGCGGCGCCCGGCCGAGCCCCGGTGCTCGGGCTCGGCGCGGAACGGCACGGGTCCGGGAGGGTTCTCCTTCCAGCGGGCGGCCAGCATCCGCGCGCGGGCCGAGGGCTCCTTGTGCGCGGCCCCGTCCGCCCACCGCAGATCGAACTCGCGCTCCTCGTCGTCCCGCTCGGACATCCCCGTGACCTCTCTCGAACAGCCGTGTCATCCCAGGATCCCTCCCCACCGGCCTGGAGGGAAGCTCTCCGGCCAACGCCGCCGCCCCCGGCGTGAGAGCCCGCTGCGACTGACACCCACTCGAGAGGTAACGGGTCACGGGCCTCAGCACCACGTTGGGCCGCTCGAACCCTGTCCGTCCGGCCCTGAGGTGCCTCCGCTGTGGGCACGCTGCGCTGCACATTGCGGGAAAGGCCGTCGGCCGGCTCTCCGCGAAGGCGGAGAGCCGGCCGACGGCCCACGGACGGTCCGGGCGGGCGGTCACCCGCTCCGACCCGGGAGTCCGGTCACACGTCGAAGTACAGCTCGAACTCGTGCGGGTGCGGACGCAGCTGGAGCGGCGCGATCTCGTTCTGGCGCTTGTAGTCGATCCACGTCTCGATCAGGTCCGGCGTGAAGACGTCGCCCTGGAGGAGGAACTCGTGGTCGGCCTCGAGACGGTCGAGCACGGCGCCGAGGGAGGTCGGGACCTGGGCCACGTTGGCGTGCTCCTCGGGAGCCAGCTCGTAGAGGTCCTTGTCGATCGGCTCGGCCGGCTCGATCTTGTTCTTGATGCCGTCCAGGCCGGCCAGCAGCAGCGCCGAGAAGGCCAGGTACGGGTTGCCGGAGGAGTCCGGGGCGCGGAACTCGACGCGCTTGGCCTTCGGGTTCGAGCCGGTGATCGGGATACGCATGGCCGCGGAGCGGTTGCGCTGCGAGTACACCAGGTTGATCGGCGCCTCGAAGCCCGGCACCAGACGGTGGTACGAGTTCACCGTCGGGTTGGTGAAGGCCAGCAGCGACGGCGCGTGCTTGAGGATGCCGCCGATGTAGTAGCGGGCGGTGTCCGACAGGCCGGCGTAGCCCTGCTCGTCGTAGAAGAGCGGCTCGCCGCCCGCCCACAGCGACTGGTGGACGTGCATGCCGGAGCCGTTGTCGCCGAAGATCGGCTTCGGCATGAAGGTCGCGGTCTTGCCGTTGCGCCAGGCGACGTTCTTCACGATGTACTTGAAGAGCTGCAGGTCGTCGGCGGCCGCGAGCAGCGTGTTGAACCTGTAGTTGATCTCGGCCTGGCCGGCGGTGCCCACCTCGTGGTGCTGGCGCTCGACCTGCAGGCCCGACCGCTCCAGTTCGAGGGAGATCTCGGCGCGCAGGTCGGCGAAGTGGTCGACCGGCGGGACCGGGAAGTAGCCGCCCTTGTAGCGGACCTTGTAACCGCGGTTGTCCTCCAGCGCACCGGTGTTCCAGGCGCCCGCCTCGGAGTCGATGTGGTAGAAGGACTCGTTCTCAGAGGTCTTGAAGCGCACGCTGTCGAACACGTAGAACTCGGCCTCGGGGCCGAAGAACGCGGTGTCGGCGATGCCGGTCGAGGCCAGGTACGCCTCGGCCTTCTTCGCCACGTTCCGCGGGTCACGGGAGTACTGCTCGCCCGTGATCGGGTCGTGGATGAAGAAGTTGATGTTGACCGTCTTGTCACGGCGGAAGGGGTCGACCCGCGCGGTGGACAGGTCGGGCAGCAGCGCCATGTCGGACTCGTGGATGGCCTGGAAGCCGCGGATCGAGGAGCCGTCGAAGGCCAGCTCCTCGGCCGGGTCGAAGGCCGACGCCGGGATCGTGAAGTGCTGCATCACACCCGGCAGGTCGCAGAAGCGGACGTCGATGAACTTGACGTCCTCGTCCGCGATGAACTTCTTGGCCTCGTCGGCGTTCTGGAACATCCAGCTCCTCCTACTCCCGACCGTCCCGCCGGGGTGGTAGATCGTTCGTGCGGCCAGTGCGGGGGGCACACGCTGCACTCGACCCTAGGGACGGGTCATTTCTCGGGCGTGACCCGTTTGTTTCGCACAAGTTAACCAGCGCCTCTCCCACGGTAGCTCCGGCACACCCCGCCGTCTCCCGGTCATTTCCGGTCGCAGTACCGTGGACGGGTGGACAACAGGCAAGCAATCGGATCATGGCTGTCCGGCCCGCGCGCGGCCATGGAGGAGGCCGGTGCCGACTTCGGTTACCGGGGTGAGCAGTTGGGGCTGCCGGAGCAGGGGCCGGGCTCGATCGCACGCCCCGGCCGCAGGATCGGCGCCCTCGCCGTGGACTGGGGCCTGTGCCTCCTGATCGCATACGGTCTGTTCACCGACGGCTACGACGCCCGCACCGGCAACTGGGCGCTGCTGGTGTTCCTGATGCTGAGCGTGCTCACCGTCGGCACCCTCGGCTTCACGCCCGGCAAGCGGCTCTTCGGACTGCGCGTGGTCGCCGTCGACAGCGGCCGGGTGCAGCCGCTGCGCGGTCTGCTGCGCTCGGTGCTGCTGTGCCTCGCGATCCCCGCGCTCGTCTGGGACCGCGACGGCCGCGGCCTGCACGACCGGCTGGCCCGCACGGTCGAGGTCCGCATCTGACCCGGCCCGCGCACACGCCCTCACCCGGCCCGCGCACACGCCCTCACCCGGCCCGCGCACACGCCCTCACCCGGCCCGCGCACACGCGCTGACACGACCAGGCACGACCAGGCACACGCCCTGACACGACGAGGACGGGGCGCCGGAATGCGAATTCCGGCGCCCCGTCCTCGTCGTGTCGGCGCCCGCCAGTCTCAGCGGCCCCGCTGGCCGCCGCCCTTCGGCAGCTTCATGCCCTTCGGCATCGGCCCCTTCGGGAGCGGCATGTTGCTCATCAGATCACCCAGCGCGCGCAGCCGGTCGTTGGTCGCGGTGACCTGCGGGCCGGTGAGGACGCGCGGAAGCTTCAGCATGGTGGTGCGGAGCTTCTTCAGCTCCACCTGGCCCTCGCCGGTGCCCACGATCAGGTCGTGCACGGGCACGTCCGCGACGATGCGGTTCATCCGCTTCTTCTCGGCGGCCAGCAGGCTCTTCACCCGGTTCGGGTTGCCCTCGGCGATCAGCACGATGCCGGCCTTGCCGACCGCGCGGTGCACCACGTCCTGGTTGCGGTTCATCGCGACCGCCGGGGTCGTCGTCCAGCCTCGGCCGATGTTGTCGAGCACGGCCGCGGCGGCGCCCGGCTGCCCCTCCATCTGTCCGAAGGCCGCCCGTTCGGCACGGCGGCCGAACACGATCGCCGTCGCGAGGAAGGCGAGCAGGAAGCCCAGGAGGCCGAGATAGATGGGGTGCCCGATCAAGAAACCGATCGCGAGGAAGACACCGAAGGTGACGATTCCGACAGCCGCGAGTACAAGACCGATCTTCTTGTCGGCCCTGCGGGTCATCTTGTAGGTCAGGGCGATCTGCTTCAGTCGCCCGGGGTTCGCAGCGTCCGCTGCGGTTTCCTTCCTCGCCATGGCATGAAGTCTACGTGTCCCCCGGAGCGCGTTCGACGGCAGTGCCGGGTCGCCCCGGAGCGGCCGGGCTCAGGGGCGGGCGATCAGGGTCTGGTCGAGGACGCGCTGTGCCTCGACCCGGTCCTTGGCGCGGCGGCGGTCCTCCAGAACGGACGTCCAGGCGTTGCGCCGTGCGGTGCGCTGGCCGCCGCTCATCAGCAGGGACTCCACGGCGCGCAGAGCGGTGGTGAGGGACGGGATGGCGGTGGCGCGGACGGGCGCGGCCTGCATGGTGACGGTCTCCCTCGATGCCGGCGGGCAATGGTGGCGTGCGGTGATACCAGGGTCACTGCCTGGTGTTACCAGGGCGTGACCGACCGGTCAAACAGGCATGAAGCCTTCGCGCCGGGGACCGGAACGCCGACGCGGCCCCGGCCTGTGCCCTCAACTGGGAGGACGGCCGGGACCGCGTTCTCTCGGCCACTACCCGCCGGTAGAGCCTTGTGCGTGAATTCACAGCATGGCGGTGGGGCAGCGGGGCAGGGCCGCGCGGACGCGGGTAGGTCCCGCAGCCGTGCTCAGACCGCCTGGGAGGCGACGAAGGCGCCCCGCTTCTCGATCGCCATCTGGTACAGCCGGCCGGCGCGGTACGAGGAGCGGACCAGCGGCCCGGACATCACACCGGAGAAGCCGATCTGCTCGGCCTCGTCCTTCAGCTCCACGAACTCCTGCGGCTTCACCCAGCGCTCCACGGGGTGGTGGCGCACGGAGGGGCGCAGGTACTGGGTGATGGTGACCAGCTCGCAGCCGGCGTCGTGCAGCTGCTTCAGCGCCTCGCTGACCTCCTCGCGGGTCTCACCCATGCCGAGGATCAGGTTGGACTTGGTGACCAGGCCGAAGTCACGGGCCTCGGTGATGACCTTCAGGGAGCGCTCGTAGCGGAAGCCGGGGCGGATCCGCTTGAAGATCCGGGGGACCGTCTCCACGTTGTGCGCGAAGACCTCGGGGCGTGAGGAGAAGACCTCCGCGAGCTGCTCGGGGACGGCGTTGAAGTCGGGGGCCAGCAGTTCGACCTTGGTGCGGCCCTCGGCGCGGTCCGCGGTCTGCGCGTGGATCTGGCGCACGGTCTCCGCGTACAGCCAGGCGCCGCCGTCCTCCAGGTCGTCGCGGGCGACGCCGGTGATGGTGGCGTAGTTCAGGTCCATCGTGACGACCGACTCGCCGACGCGGCGCGGCTCGTCCCGGTCCAGGGCCTCGGGCTTGCCGGTGTCGATCTGGCAGAAGTCGCAGCGCCGGGTGCACTGGTCGCCGCCGATGAGGAAGGTCGCCTCGCGGTCCTCCCAGCACTCGTAGATGTTGGGGCAGCCGGCTTCCTGGCAGACGGTGTGCAGACCCTCGCTCTTGACCAGGTTCTGCATCTTGGAGTACTCGGGGCCCATTTTCGCCCGGGTCTTGATCCACTCGGGCTTGCGCTCGATGGGGGTCTGGCTGTTGCGGACCTCCAGGCGCAGCATCTTGCGTCCGTCGGGTGCGACTGCGGACACGACCGGCTCCTAGCGATTGATTCTTCGGCGTCTCAAGCGTACGCCCGTGGATGTGAAAGCCCGGACGGCCCTCAGACGCCGGACGCGGTGGCGGCCGCCGGGGCCTTCTCGACCACGCGCGGCCTCAGGTCGGCGTTCTCCAGCACGTCCTTCAGGTGGCGCTCCACGACGGGCAGCACCTCCTCGATCGTGACGTCGCGCCCCAGCTCGTTCGCCAGGGAGGCGACGCCCGCGTCCCGGATGCCGCACGGGATGATCTTGTCGAACCACTTGTTGTCGGGGTTCACGTTCAGCGCGAAGCCGTGCATGGTGACGCCCTTGGCGACCCGGATGCCGATGGCGGCGATCTTGCGGTCCTCGCGGCGCTGGCCTGCGTTGGAGGGCGCGTACTCCGGGCCGTTGAGCCGGGGGTCGAACTCCTCGTCCTGCATCCGGGGGTCGAAGTCCAGGGAGAGCCCCCCGAGGGCGGGCCGCTGCTCGACCGGGTCGCCCAGCACCCACACGCCGCTGCGGCCCTCGACCCGGGTGGTCTCCAGGCCGAACTCCGCGCAGGTGCGGATCAGTGCCTCCTCCAGGCGCCGGACGTGCGCGACCACGTCCACCGGGCGGGGCAGCTTCTGGATGGGATAGCCCACCAGCTGGCCAGGACCGTGCCAGGTGATCTTGCCGCCGCGGTCCACGTCGATGACGGGGGTGCCGTCGAGGGGCCGCTCGCTGTCCGCGGTGCGCCGCCCGGCGGTGTAGACGGGCGGGTGCTCCAGCAGGATCACGGTGTCGGGCACCTCGTCGGCGAACCGCGCGGCGTGCACCCGGCGCTGTTCGTCCCAGGCCGCCTGGTAGTCCACCGCCTCGTCACCGAAGCCCATCCGGACGAACCGCAACTCACCCACGGCAAACGCCTCCCTCGAAGGTCGTCAGGCGCGAAACGCGCCCACGCCACTGTACGACCGTTCGACGGACCTCCGGCTGTCGGTCGTCGCCAGTGCTGTCCGCCCGTAGTCGTCAGCTTCGGACCAATCCTCACACGATCGGATGAATGCCTGTTGATCTCTGCGATCAGGTGCTCACGCTCCGCTACATTCACGCCGACCACGAGGCCATAAGGACTGCTCACAGGCAATCCGGACAGACCGACAGCCGGAAGGCAGGAGACCGCACCGCAGATGACGGAACGACCCGCGCAGCGCACCCCCAACCGCCAGCTCGCCGCGCTCATCGCAGAAGCGGGGTTCTCCAACGCGGGACTCGCCCGTCGCGTGGACCAGCTCGGTCTCGAACACGGACTCGACCTGAGATACGACAAGACCTCCGTCACCCGCTGGCTGCGCGGACAGCAGCCGCGCGGGACGACCCCGGCGCTCATCGCGGAGGTCTTCACCCGGCGCCTCGGCCGCAGGCTCACCGCCCAGGACCTCGGACTGGACGCCTGCGCGCCGGTCTACGCGGGACTGGAGTTCGCGGCCTCCCCCGAGGAGGCCGTCGACATCGTCAGCGGGCTGTGGCGCAAGGACTCCGGCAGCCACGCCGAGCTGCGGAAGATCGCGTTCACCTCGGCGGGCCTCGTGGTGCCCAGCCGCGACTGGCTGATCGGACGGCCCGACGAGAAGGTCGCCCGCGCCGAGCCGGTCCGGGTGCCCGCCCAGGGCCGTCCGCCGGTGCGGCCCGTGACGCCCGCCGAGATCGCCGCCCGCCGGCGCGGGGCGGCCGACCGCGCGCCCGGCTACCGGGTCACCGGCGGCGACATCGCCGCGCTGCGCTCCGTCGGCGAGCTGTTCCGCACCCTCGACGACGCGTACGGCGGCGGCCACGCCCGCCAGGCCCTCGTGCGCTACCTGGAGCACGAGCTCGAACCGATGCTGCGGGGCGCCTACGGCGAGCAGACGGGCCGCCGGCTCTTCGCCGCCGCGGCCGACCTGACCCGGCTGGCCGGCTGGACCTCGTTCGACATCGCCGCGCACGGGCTCGCCCAGCGGTACTTCGTCCAGGCGCTGCGACTGGCGCAGGCGGCCGGCGACCGGGCGTACGGGGCGTACGTGCTGGTCACCATGAGCCGCCAGGCCGTCTACCTCGGCCACGGGCGGGAGGCCGTGCAGCTCGCCCGGGTCGCCCAGCAGGGCATGGGCAGCTCCGCCCCGCCCGCCGTCCAGGCCCTGCTGCACGCCGCCGAGGCGCGCGGGCACGGGGTGCTCGGGGAGGTGAGGGCCTGCACGGCCGCGCTGGTCCGCGCGGAACGCGCACTGGACGCGGCGCGGCCCGGGGACGAGGTGCCGCACTGGGCGCGGTTCTTCGACGAGGCCCAGCTGGCCGACGAGTTCGGGCACTGCCACCGGGATCTGCAGCAGTTCCGGGCGGCGGCTCAGCACGCGGAGCGGTCGCTGCAGTTGCGGGCGCCGGGGTATGCGCGCAGCCGGCTGTTCTGCCGGGTCGTGCTCGCCACCGCGCGGCTCGGACTGGGGGAGCTGGATCAGGCGTGCCAGCTGGCGGCGGAGGCTGCCGCGCAGGCGGGGGAGATGCGGTCGGTGCGGGCGGTGGAGTACGTGCGCGATTTCGAGCGGAGGCTGGAGCCGTATCGGGATGCGGGAGCCGTGCGGACGTACCGGGACAGGGTCGCGACCACGTTCGTCTGAGAGGCGCGGGGTGTCGGGGTCGGGCGGGGGAGTTCGCGCACCTCGGCGTGAGCGCGGTGCCGGTAACGCCCCTCAGGGGCGCGGGGAACTGCGCGACCAGCCACGGACCGCCCGCACCCGCCGCTGCGGAGGTGCCGCCTGCACGGGGTGGCTGGAAGGCACCCGCCGAGGGTGTTCTCACCGTCGGCGGGTGCCGGTCTGCAGGGTCAGGCTGCCCGGGCTGTGGGGAGGGGGTCGGCCGTGTGGAGGGGGCGGCTCACACCCAGGTCGGTCAGGAGGGCCGTGGCCGCGCGGTCCGCGGAGCGGAGGGCGCCCTGGACCGCGCCGCTGTCGCGGTGGTCGCCGCAGACGTACAGGCCGGCCAGGAGCCGTACCGGACGGCGCAGGTCGTGCGGCGGGCGCATCGCCGGGACCGCGTCGGCGGTGTGACGCACCGCCAGCGTCTCCCAGCGCGTCGTCGCCACCCCGTACAGCCGTGCCAGGTGTGCCCGCACGGCCGTGTCGGTGTCCGCCGTGGCCGGGCCGAGGACCGTGGAGGTCACCAGCGTGCGGCCGGCGGGGGCGCGGGACGGGTCGACCGCGCTGACGACCGCCGTGTGCGCCACCGGTCCGCCCCGGTCCGCGTCCAGCAGCAGCGAGGCGCCCGTGCCCGGCGGTTCGTCGGTGGTGTGGTGCACGACCGTCACCGGGTGGAAGTCCGGCACCCGCAGCCCCGGCAGCAGCTCCACCGCGTCCCGCGCGCCGGTCGCGACCAGCACGGCCGCGCACCGGAACTCCCCGTGCTCCGCGGTGGTGACCGAGGTCGTCGAGACCGAGGTGACCCGCACGCCCGTGCGCACCGTGCCCGGCGGCAGCGACCGCGCCAGCAGTTGCGGCAGCGCCTCCGCCCCGCCCTCCGGCAGGCACAGCCGCCCGCTCGCGAAGTCCCGCAGCGCGAGGTCCGCCGACCTGCTGGACGTGGTGAGCTCGGGGTCGCACAACAGGGCTGCGAGCAAGGGGCGCAGAAAGCCGTCGACGGTGCGGGCGGGCAGACCCCGGCCGTGCAGCGCCTCGGCGGCGGTCGTCTCCGGGCGGGCCAGCAGCCGCTCCACCGACGTGCCCGCCAGCCGGTTCAGCGCGGCGCCCAGCCGCGCCTGGTCCAGCGTCGTGCCCAGCGGGGCGCCGCCCCGGTGGCGGGGCACGGACACCTGCCGTCCGGGCACCGCGACCGGCCTGCGCGGCCCCGGCAGGGGGGCGCTCGCCAGGGCGCGCACCGCGTGAAGTGCGCCCCTCGCGCTCCGTGCGCCACGTGCGCGCCGGTTGCCCGGCTGCACGCCGGCGCGATGATGTCGCCCGTCGCTGTGCAGCAGGACACCGGGCGCGAACGGCCGCAGCACCAGATCCTCCAGCCCCGGGGTGACGTGCAGTTCGACGCAGGCCGTGGACAGCAGCCGGCCGACTCTGTCGAGGCGGAAGCCGTCGACCTTCTCGGTCGCCATGCGGCCCCCCACCTCATGGGCGGCCTCCAGGACGACGGTGGAGACTCCTGCGCTGGTCAGTCGACGTGCCGCGGAGAGTCCGGCCACCCCGGCTCCCACGACGACGACGTCCGCCTGGTACGTGGGCTCTAGCACGTGCCCCTCCTCGAGGTTGCGCGGGCGCTGGAGACGTCATGCCCTCAACAGGCCCCAGGGATACCCGAGTTCGGCTCGAGGTTAGGTCCGTACTCTGCCGCCGGGTCAGGCGCGCACGCACAGTGCACGGGCGCACGACGGTCGCATACGCGCCCCCGGTGGACACGACGCGGGCGCAGAGGATCAGAAGAGGTCGCCCGCCGCCCTCGCCCCGCCCCCTACAGCGCCGCCCTGATCGCCCCCTCGATCCGCGGGAAGGCGAACCGGAACCCCGACTCCAGCAGCCGCGCCGGAACCACCCGCGCGCTGCCCAGCACGTCCCCCGCCATCTCGCCGAGCACCGTCCGCAGCACCGGCGCCGGCACCGCGAACACGGCGGGACGCCGGAGCACGTGCGCCATCGCCGCGGTGATCTCACGGTTCGTCAGCGGCTCGGGCGCCGTCAGGTTGAACGGCCCCGACAGCCCCTCGGTGTCCAGCAGATGCCGCAGCGCCGCCACCTCGTCGTGCAGCGCGATGTACGACCAGTACTGCCGCCCGTTCCCGAGCCGCCCGCCCAGACCGGCCCGGAACAGCGGGAACAGCCGCCCCCACGCCCCGCCCCCGGGCGCCACCACGAGCCCCGTGCGCGCGAACACCGTCCGCACGCCCGCCTCCCGGGCCGGCGCCGCGGCGGCCTCCCACTCCACGCAGACCTGCGGCAGGAACCCCTCGCCCGGAGGCGCGTCCTCGTCCACCGCACGGTCGCCGGTCTCGCCGTAGTAGCCGATCGCGCTGCCGTTCAGGAACACCCGCGGCCGGGCGTCCTCGGGCAGCCCGGCGACCGCCTCGGCGAGCGCGGTCGTGCCCCGCACCCGGCTGGAACGGATCAGCTCCTTGTACGCGTCCGTCCAGCGCCGGTCGCCGACCCCGGCACCCGCCAGGTTCACCACCGCGTCGCACCCGGCGAGCCCCGCCGCGTCCACGGTCCCGCGGCCGGGGTCCCAGCGGACCTCGTCCGCCGACCGGGGTGCCCGGCGCACCAGCCGCAGCACCGTGTGCCCGTCCGCCGTCAGCGACCGCGCCAGGGCAGAGCCGATCAGTCCGGACGCCCCGGCCACCGCGATCCGCGCATGTTCCATGGCGTCCATCCTGCCCCGGACGCGGCGATATTCACGGTGAGGACGGCACACGGAGTCCTAGAGTGACGCGCATGCCGCAACCGCTCATACGTCCCGCCCGACCCGACGACGAGGCCGCCCTGGCCCGCCTGGACCGCGAGTCCTGGTCGCCGCTGCACGAGGTCCGGCCCGAGCCGCCCGCACCCGACGAACCCTTCTTCCATCCGACCTGCGGCCCGGACGCCCATCTCGTCGCCGAGCACGACGGACGGGTCGCGGGCTACGTCCGCCTCGGCCACCCCACCGGAATGCCGACCAACGCGCACGTCCTGCAGATCCGCGGCCTCGCCGTCGCCGAGGAGGCGCGCGGCAAGGGCACCGGCCGTGTCCTGGTGCGGGCCGCCGTCGAGGAGGCCCGCCGCCGGGGAGCCCGCCGGATCACCCTGCGCGTCCTCGGCCCCAACACCGTCGCCCGCACGCTGTACGCGTCCGAGGGCTTCGTCGTGGAGGGCGTGCTGCCCGGGGAGTTCCACGTGGGCGGGCGCTACGTGGACGACGTCCTGATGGGGCGGAGCCTCCTCTGAGCCGCTCCCGCTACGACGTCACCGGCTGTCCCGTGTCCACCGGACCGGTCGCCGTGGCTGCCCGCGCGGCCTCGTCGGCCACCTCGTCCGCGGTCAGCACGTACCCCGTCTCCGCGTCCGACGTGGAGCGCGCGAACACCACGCCGAACACCCGCCCGTCGGTGGTCAGCAGCGGTCCGCCCGAGTTTCCCGGGCGGACCGTGGAGCGGATCGAGTAGATCTCCCGGGTGACCGGCGCGTCGTTGTAGATGTTCTGCCCGCGCGCGTCCACCCGCGCCGCGACCGTCGCCGCCTGGAGGTTCAGGTCGCCGTCCTGCGGATAGCCCGCCACCACCGCCGCCGCGCCCCGCTCCGCGTCGTCCTCGAACGCCAGCACCGGCGCCGTCAGCTCCGGCACGTACAGCACGGCCACGTCGGTCCGCGCGTCGAACAGCACCACCCGCGCCTCGTACGTCCGCCCGACGCCGCCCACCCGCACGGTCGGCTGGTCGATGCCCGCCACCACGTGCGCGTTGGTCATCACGCGCTCCCGCGCGTACACGAATCCGCTGCCCTCGCGGCCCTGAGTGCCGGCCACGCCCTCCACCTTCACCGTGCTGCGCTGCGCCGCGCGGGTGGCGGCCGCCGTCACGTTGTCCCCGGTCGGCGCGGCGACCTCGGCGGTCGACTCGTTCTCGAACGGGTTAAACACCTGCGGGAAACCCGCCTCGGTCAGCGCCGACGTCGCCCGTGAGAACCAGGCAGGCGTGGTGTCCGGCATCGCGTCCTGCACCGCGCCCAGCAGCCGTGAGTCCCGGATCGCCGACGTCACCAGCGGCGACGAGGACGCGCCCAGCACGCTCGCCGCCACCCACGCCACGATCAGCACCGCCACCGCGTTCGCCGCGGCCCCGCCGATCCCGTCCGCCACCCGCAGCGGGCCGCGGTCCAGCTCCCGGCGCAGCCGCAGCCCCAGCCGCCCCGCCAGTTCGTGCCCCACGACGGCCGGCAGCAGCACCGTGAACACCGCGGTGACCGTCGCCCGGGTGGTCCCCGGTGTCACCAGGTCCATCACCCACGGCAGGATCCACACGCCGACGACCGCGCCGCCCACGAAACCGGCCAGGGACACACAGCCGGCCACCAGTCCACGCCGGTAACCGGACGCCGCATAGGCCAGGACGACCAGCATCAGCAGGATGTCGAGCAGATCCACGCACGCCGCCTTTCTCTCGGGACCACGACCCTCAGTACGGGGCCCGGGGGCCACGTGATCAGCCGCGCGCCCGCCGGACCCGGGAGAGCCGCCCACGAGGCGCGCGTGTACTGGGGAAAACGTCACGCACCGGGACGATGGTTCCACCGGCCGTCCACCGACTGGCGGAGCAGACGTCGCGTGCCGCTGTGGCCCGCCCCACAGTGGGACCATGCGTGTCCCCAGGAGACCGCGCGGCGCGCGGAAGCCCCGCCCGGCCCGGATACCCGGCGAGCCCGGCTCCTCGCGGCTGCCGAGAACGGTCACCGTGCCCCTCGGCTTCGTGCCGGGCGCGGCCGCGGCCGTCGCGCTGGTGCTGAGCGCCTACGGCGTCGAACGGGCCGCCGAGTCCTCCGAGCCCGCCGCCCGCCCCGTACCCGCCTTCCACGCCCCCCGGCCGGACATCGTGGCGCGCGCGGCATGGCTCGGCGACGCGGCCCGCGACCAGCCCCCGCCGCGCTACGACGACCAGGTCGTCGCCGTGTTCGTCCACCACACCGACTCGCCCAACGGGTACGACTGCGCCGACGCCCCCGGCATCATCCGGGCGCTGTACGAGGGGCAGACCCAGGGCCGCGACTGGGACGACCTCGGCTACAACTTCGTCGTCGACCGCTGCGGCACCGTCTACGAGGGCCGCGCCGGCGGCACCGACCGGCCCGTCACCGGCGCCCACACCCAGGGCTTCAACCACCGCACCGCGGGCATCGCCGCCCTCGGCACCTTCACCGAGGGCGCGGAGGTGCCGGACGAGATGCTGCGCTCGATCGCCGCCGTGACCGCCTGGAAGCTCGGCCCCTCCGGCACCGACCCGCGCTCCGAGGTGCGGCTGGTCTCCAGCAACGGCGGCAGCCGCTACGCCGCCGGCACCACCGCCACCCTGCCCGCCGTCGCGGGGCACAGCGACGGCTACATGACCGACTGCCCGGGCGCCGCCCTGCACGCGCGGCTCCCGGAGATCAGGGACCTCGCGGCCCGCATCCAGGGCCGCGACGCCGGCACCGGCACCGACCGGGACACCGGCACCGACACAGAGCGCGTCGAACTGGAAGACCGCGCACCGAACGAAGAGCTGAGCCCATGAGCGACACCCCTGACCGAAGTACCACCTGGGCGGACGCCCTGCGCCGCCCCTGGACCGCCCTGTGCGCCGCCGCGGCCGTCGTCCTCGGCCCCGCGGCCTCCACGGCCTCCGCCCTCATGCAGGCCAACGCGGCCCCCCTGCGCCACGCGCAGAGCCCCCACAGGCGCCTGTGACCGGCGCTCGGCGCCCGCGCCCCGCGGCTCAGTCCCCGCGGAACCTCTCCCACAGCCGCGGGTAGCGCGTGGCGAGCAGCGCCTCGTTCTCGAAGTCGAGCGGCGTGCCCTCCGGCTCCTCGGGGGCCGGAGGGAGGCCGAGGTCGGGCATCACCAGCCCGGTGAGCTGCTCGTACGCCTCGTCGGCCGCGTAACCCAGGTCCTCGGCGTCCCCGTCGATCTCCTCGTCGAAGTCGTCGAGCAGCTCGGCGAGCGCGTCCGGGTCGTGCAGCGCGCCCTCGAACACCTCACGGCCCTGGCCGATGAGCCAGCACCGGAAGAAGTCGAAGGCGTCGTCGCTGGCTCCGTCCAGCAGCACCCACGCGGCGCCCCACAGCTCCCAGCGGTACGCGCGCTGGTAGCGCGCCTCGAAGTGACGGGCGAAGTCCAGCACGGCCTCGGGGTCCAGCAGCACGAGCCGCTCCACGAGCAGATCGGCCTGCTCCTCGGGATCCCCTTCGGCATCCTCCCGAGCCCCGTCCACCAACGCCCAGAACTCCGTCTCGTCCATCACGGAACAAGCATCGACCCAAGCACCCCCCAGGGGCGCGGGGAACTGCGCAAACGGGGGTCCGGGGGCGCGGGCCCCAGGGACGGGAGGGGAAGGGGCGGAGGGGGAAAAGGGCCCTCACCCCCGGTACAACCGCACCAGCCTCTCCGCCTCGGAGGCGAAGAACTCCCGCAACGACACCGGCTCCAGAGCCTCCACCTCCGCCCCCAGCGAAGCCAACTGCATCCGAGCCACCTCCTCCGACTCCACCGGCAAGGTCACGGTCACCCACTCCCCGTCCCCGGGCGCGGCCACCCCCTTCAGCACCTCCCGCGCCACCCCCGGGTCCACCGCGTACGGCAGCCTCCGCACCCCCTCCGCCGAGAGCCGCACCACCACCTCCGCCCGCAGGATCGACCGCGCGAACTGCTCCGCCCGCTCCTCCCAGAACGCCGGCAGGTCGAAGTCCTCCGCCCGTTCGAACCGCTCCTCACGCGGCTCCACCGCCGTGAACCTGTCGATCCGGTACACCCGGAAGGAGTCCCGCCCCGCGACCCGTGCGCACAGGTACCAGACGCCCGCCTTCAGCACGAGCCCGTACGGCTCCAGCTCCCGCTCCACCTCGTGCCGCCGCTCCCCGGAACCGCGCCGGTAGCGGGCGCCGATCCGCCGGTCGTCCCACACCGCGTCCGCCACGGCCGGCAGCAGCTCCGGCGTCTCGGGTTCCCGGAACCAGTTCGGCGCGTCCAGGTGGAACCGCTGCGCGGCCGTCCGGGAGGCGTCCCGCAGCGACGGCAGCAGCGCGGCCGACACCTTCAGCCGGGCCGCCGAGGCAGCGTCCTCCAGGCCCATCTCACGCAGCGCGCCCGGCACCCCGGAGAGGAACAGCGCCTCCGCCTCGCTGCGGGCCAGCCCCGTCAGCCGGGTCCGGTACCCGCCGACCAGCCGGTAGCCGCCGATCCGGCCCCGGTCCGCGTACACCGGCACACCCGCATCCGACAGCGCCTGCGCGTCACGGGTGACCGTACGCTCCGACACCTCCAGCTCCTGGGCCAGTTCGGCGGCGGTCATGGAGGGCCGGGACTGCAGCAGCAGCACCATCTTGATCAACCGGGCAGCACGCATGCGCCCATCATGCAAGAGGTCCCCGTCGTCACGCGCATACGCGTGACGACGGGGACCTCCCGCAACTCGGGCCTTACAGCCCGTACTTCTCCCGGGCCTCCTTCACCGCGGTGGCCTGCACCTCGCCGCGGCGGGCGAGCTGGGCCAGGGCGGCGACGACGATGGACTCGGCGTCCACGCCGAAGTGGCGGCGGGCCGCCTCACGGGTGTCCGACAGACCGAAGCCGTCGGCGCCCAGCGAGGTGTAGTCCTGCTCGACCCACTGCGCGATCTGGTCCGGGACCTGGCGCATGTAGTCGGACACCGCCAGCACCGGGCCCTCGGCGCCCTGGAGCGCCTGCCGGACGTACGGCGTGCGGTCCTCGCCACGCAGCAGGGCCTCGTCGGCCTCCATCGCGTCGCGCCGCAGCTCGGTCCACGAGGTGGCGGACCACACGTCGGCGGACACACCCCACTCCTCGGCGAGCATCCGCTGCGCCTTCAGCGCCCAGTGGATCGCCGTGCCGGAACCCAGCAGCTGGATGCGCGGGGCGTTCGCGGCGGGGGAGAGGCCCGCGGACTCCGCCGTGTTGAAGCGGTACAGGCCCTTGACGATGCCCTCGTCGACGCCCGCCGCCTGCGGCTTCGCGGGCTGCGGCAGCGGCTCGTTGTAGACCGTCAGGTAGTAGAAGACGTTCTGGTCCTCGTCCGGCCCGGCCTCGCCGAACATCCGGCGCAGACCCTCCTTGACGATGACCGCGACCTCGTACGCGAACGCCGGGTCGTACGTCAGGGCGGCCGGGTTGGTCGCCGCGATGACGGGGGAGTGGCCGTCGGCGTGCTGCAGGCCCTCACCGGTCAGCGTGGTGCGGCCCGCGGTCGCGCCGACCAGGAAGCCGCGGCCCAGCTGGTCGCCGAGCTGCCACATCTGGTCGCCGGTGCGCTGCCAGCCGAACATCGAGTAGTAGATGTAGAACGGGATCATCGTCTCGCCGTGCGTCGAGTACGACGTCGACGCGGCGATGAACTCGGCCATGGCGCCGGCCTCGGTGATCCCCTCGTTGAAGATCTGGCCGTTCTTGGCTTCCTTGTAGTACATCAGCTGGTCACGGTCGACCGGCTCGTACGTCTGACCCATCGGCGAGTAGATGCCGAGGGACGGGAAGAGGCTCTCCATGCCGAAGGTGCGCGCCTCGTCGGGGACGATCGGCACCCAGCGCCTGCCGGTCTCCTTGTCGCGGACGAGGTCCTTGACCAGGCGGACGAACGCCATCGTGGTGGCCACGTTCTGCGAGCCGGAGCCCTTGTCGAACGCGGAGAACGCCTTGTCGGCCGGCTGCGGCAGCGGCGTGACCGGGTGTACGCGGCGGGCCGGGGCGGGGCCGCCGAGGGCGGCGCGGCGCTCCTGGAGGTAGCGGACCTCGGGGGAGTCGGCGCCCGGGTGCGCGTAGGGCACCACGCCGTCGGCGAACTGCGAGTCCGCGATCGGCAGCTCCAGACGGTCGCGCATCGCCTTGAACTCGTCCACCGTCAGCTTCTTCATCTGGTGGTTGGCGTTCTTCGACGCGAAACCCTCACCGAGGGTGTGGCCCTTGACGGTCTGCGCCAGGATCACGGTCGGCGCGCCCTTGTGGGAGAGCGCGGCCTTGTACGCGGCGTACACCTTGCGGGACTCGTGGCCGCCGCGGGAGAAGTGGAAGCACTCGAGGATCTTGTCGTCGCTCAGCAGCTTCGCCATCTCGACGAGCGCCGGGTCCTTGCCGAAGAAGTCCTCGCGGATGTAGGCGGCGTCGCGCGTCTGGTACGTCTGCACCTGCGCGTCCGGCACCTCGCGCAGACGGCGGACCAGGGCGCCCGTGGTGTCGAGCTGGAACAGCTCGTCCCAGGCGGTGCCCCACAGGGTCTTGATCACGTTCCAGCCGGCGCCGCGGAACTGGGCCTCCAGCTCCTGCACGATCTTGAAGTTGGCGCGGACCGGGCCGTCGAGGCGCTGCAGGTTGCAGTTGACGACGAAGGTCAGGTTGTCCAGCTGCTCGCGGGAGGCCAGGGTGAGCGCGGTCGTCGACTCGGGCTCGTCCATCTCGCCGTCGCCGAGGAACGCCCACACGTGGGAGTCGGAGACGTCCTTGATGCCGCGGCTGGTCAGGTAGCGGTTGAAGCGCGCCTGGTAGATCGCGGAGATCGGGCCGAGGCCCATCGACACGGTGGGGAACTCCCACAGCCAGGGCAGCCGCCGCGGGTGCGGGTAGGACGGCAGGCCGTTGCCGCCCGCCTCACGGCGGAAGTTGTCGAGCTGCTCCTCGCCGATCCGGCCGTCGAGGAACGCGCGGGCGTAGATGCCGGGGGAGGCGTGGCCCTGGATGTAGAGCTGGTCGCCTGAGCCGTCCCCCTCCTTGCCGCGGAAGAAGTGGTTGAAGCCGGTCTCGTAGAGCCACGCGGCCGAGGCGAAGGTGGCGATGTGGCCGCCCACGCCGTACTTGCTGCCGCGGGTCACCATCGCCGCCGCGTTCCAGCGGTTCCAGGCGGTGATGCGCTGCTCCATCGCCTCGTCGCCGTCCACGGCGGGCTCGGCCGCGGTGGGGATGGTGTTGACGTAGTCGGTCTCGAGCAGCTTGGGCAGCGCGACGCCGGCGCCCTCGGCACGCTCCAGCGTGCGCCGCATCAGGTACGCGGCACGGTGCGGCCCGGCCGCCGCGGTCACGGCGTCCAGGGAGGCCTGCCATTCGGCGGTCTCCTCGGGGTCGCGGTCCGGGAGCTGGTCGAGCTCGCTCGGCTGGATGGCGTTGGGGTCGGTCATGTCGCCGCCTTCCTCAGTCGAAGGGGGTGCCCTCAGAAGGGTTCGGGGGTGCCCTTTGTCTTTGGCAGGACAGGGCTACGGACTTCGGTGGAAGTCCGCAGGCGACAATAACTCCGTGATCGATGATCGATCAAAGGGTTGAGGGGCAAAATCGCTTGATCCGGAGAAAGTCGGCACGGGGTGCCTCCAGCGGTGGCACGCGGTGACGGCGATTCGGCGCGTTTGCGCAGGTGAGGGGGGTGTGGCGCGGAAGAGCACGGGGGGTGCGGCGGAGTGGCGACCGCGGGCCGGTGGGGCGTGATCGCGCAGTTCCCCGCGCCCCTTCTGGGGCGCGGGGCTGTACCCGGTATGCGGCTCCGCCGCTTGGGCGCGCGAGGGGAATCTGGGGGCGGAGCCCCCAGGGACGGGACGGGAAGGGGCGGCGGGGGCGAACTCCCTCAGGCCCGCGGCGCACACCCCAGCACATGCGACTTGACCAGTTCCGCGATACGCGGGTCGCGGCGGCGGAAGGCCGCGACCAGCTCCTCGTGCTCCTCCGCGTAGGACTGCTGCACGGTCCCCAGCCACCGTATCGACAGCGCCGTGAACACCTCGATCCCCAGCCCCTCCCACGTGTGCAGCAGCACCGAGTTCCCCGCCGCCCGCACCAGCTCCCGGTGGAACCCCACCGTGTGCCGCACCTGGGCGGTCCCGTCGGACAGCCGGTCCGCCTCGTACAGGGCGGAGACGTGCGGCTCCAGCGCCGAACAGTCCTCCGCCAGCCGCGCCGCCGCCAGCTCCGCCGCGATCGCCTCGAGACCGGCCCGGACCGGGTAGCTCTCCTCCAGGTCGGCCGCCGTCAGGTTCCGCACCCGCACGCCCTTGTTCGGCGCCGACTCGATCAGCCGCAGCGACTCCAGCTCGCGCAGCGCCTCCCGCACGGGCGTCTGGCTGACCTCCAGCTCGGTCGCGATGCGCCGCTCCACGATCCGCTCGCCCGGCTTCCAGCGCCCGCTGATGATCCCTTCCAGGATGTGCTCGCGGATCTGTTCGCGCAGCGAGTGGACGACGGGCGCGGTCATGACGGGCTCCTTAGCGGGGCCCGCGGGCCCCCGGGGGGCTTTGACGAATAGACAATACGGCCGGGAGTCCGCCCGGGTGGGGCGCGCGGGGGCGCTTTCGCCCAGGTGAGACGAGACTTACACGCCCCATGTGACGGTGCCCCCGTCCGGAAGCCGCGAGGGCTTCCGGACGGGGGCACCGTGGGACCGGATCAGCGGCCCGGGGTCACCGCCCGGTTCACAGACCGAGCTCGACCTCGAACTCGCCCGCCTCCAGGATCGCCTTGACCGCCGTCAGGTAACGGGCCGCGTCGGCGCCGTCCACCAGGCGGTGGTCGTAGGAGAGGGTCAGGTACGTCATGTCGCGGATGCCGATGACGGGACCGTCCTCCGTCTCCACGATGGCCGGACGCTTGACCGTGGCGCCGATGCCGAGGATCGCGACCTGGCCCGGCGGCACGATGATCGTGTCGAAGAGCGCGCCGCGCGACCCGGTGTTGGAGATGGTGAAGGTCGCGCCGGACAGCTCGTCCGGGGTGATCTTGTTCCCACGGACCTTGCCCGCCAGCTCCGCCGTGGCCTTGGCGATACCGGCGATGTTGAGGTCGCCGGCGTGCTTGATGACCGGGGTCATCAGGCCCTTCTCGGAGTCCACCGCGATACCGATGTTCTCGGTGTCGAAGTAGGTGATGGTCCCCTCGGCCTCGTTGATCTTGGCGTTGATCGGCGCGTGGGCCTTCAGCGCCTGCGCCGCGGCCTTGACGAAGAACGGCATCGGGGAGAGCTTGACGCCCTCGCGCGCCGCGAACGCGTCCTTGGCCCGGGCGCGCAGCTTCATCAGACGGGTGACGTCGACCTCGACGACCGAGGACAGCTGGGCCTGCTCGTGCAGGGCCTTGACCATGTTGTCGCCGATGACCTTGCGGATCCGCGGCATCTTCACGGTCTGGCCGCGCAGCGGGGAGGCCTCCAGGGTGGGGGCCTTCTTCGCGGCGGGCGCGGCAGCGGCGGCCGGGGCCGCGGCCTTCGCGGCCTCGGCGGCGGCGAGCACGTCCTGCTTGCGGATACGGCCGCCGACGCCGGTGCCCTTGACGGTGGACAGGTCGACGCCGTTCTCGGCGGCGAGCTTGCGCACCAGCGGGGTGACGTAGGCGCCGTCGTCCGAGGCCTGGGCGGCGGCCGGGGCCGGGGCGGCGGGCGCCTGCGGGGCCGGCGCGGGCGCCGGGGCAGGAGCGGGCGCCGAGGCCTGGGCGGCGGCCGGGGCCGGAGCGGCCTGCTGCGGAGCCGGAGCCGGAGCCGCCGGGGCGGGAGCCGGGGTGGGCTCCGGGGCCGGGGTGGGCTCGGGGGCCGGGGTGGGCTCGGGCTGCGCCGGGGCGGCCGGGGCCTCCTGGGCGGGGGCCGCGGCCGGGGCGGCGCCGGCCTCGCCGATGACGGCGAGCTTCGCGCCGACCTCGGCGGTCTCGTCCTCGCCGACCACGATCTCCAGCAGGGTGCCGGACGCGGGGGCGGGGATCTCGGTGTCGACCTTGTCGGTGGACACCTCGAGCAGCGGCTCGTCGGCCTCGACGGTGTCGCCCACCGACTTCAGCCAGCGGGTGACGGTGCCCTCGGTGACGGACTCGCCGAGCGCCGGCAGGACCACGTCGGTGCCCTGCGCGGAACCGCCGCCGGCCGAGGCCTCGGCGGTGGGGGCGGGGGCCGGGGCGGCCTGCTCGGTGGACGGCTCGGCCTGCGGCTCCGGCGCGGGGGCCGGCGGGGCCGCCTGCTCGGCGGCGGGCGCCTCGGTGGCCGCGGGGGCGCCGCTGCCGTCGTCGATCAGGGCCAGCTCGGCGCCGACCTCGACCGTCTCGTCCTCGGCGACCTTGATGGAGGACAGCACGCCGGAGGCAGGGGCCGGGATCTCGGTGTCGACCTTGTCGGTCGACACCTCGAGCAGCGGCTCGTCGGCCTCGACGCGCTCGCCCTCGGCCTTCAGCCAGCGGGTGACAGTGCCCTCGGTGACGCTCTCACCGAGCGCCGGAAGGGTTACGGAAACCGCCATGGTTTCGGTTGCTCCTTAGAAGTGCGGAAGTCTGTGTCGTCGCGCCCGGTGACTGAGGGCGTCAGTCGTGGGAGTGCAGGGGCTTGCCGGCCAGGGCCAGGTGGGCCTCGCCGAGCGCCTCGTTCTGCGTCGGGTGGGCGTGCACCAGCTGGGCCACCTCGGCCGGCAGCGCCTCCCAGTTGTAGATCAGCTGCGCCTCGCCGACCTGCTCGCCCATACGGTCGCCGACCATGTGGACGCCGACCACCGCACCGTCCTTGACCTGGACGAGCTTGATCTCGCCCGCGGTCTTCAGGATCTTGCTCCTGCCGTTGCCCGCGAGGTTGTACTTCAGGGCGACGACCTTGTCCGCGCCGTAGATCTCCTTGGCCTTGGCCTCGGTGATGCCGACGGAGGCGACCTCGGGGTGGCAGTACGTCACCCGCGGGACGCCGTCGTAGTCGATCGGGACGGTCTTGAGACCGGCCAGCCGCTCCGCCACCAGGATGCCCTCGGCGAAGCCGACGTGCGCGAGCTGGAGGGTCGGGACGAGGTCGCCGACGGCGGAGACGGTGGGCACGTTGGTGCGCATGTACTCGTCGACCAGGACGTAGCCGCGGTCCATGGCGACCCCGGCCTCCTCGTAGCCCAGGCCCTGGGAGACCGGGCCGCGGCCGACGGCGACGAGCAGGACCTCGGCCTCGAACGTCTTGCCGTCCGCCAGGGTGACCTTGACGCCGTCCTGGGTGTACTCGGCCTTCTCGAAGAAGGTGCCCAGGTTGAACTTGATGCCGCGCTTGCGGAACGCGCGCTCGAGCAGCTTGGAGCTGTTCTCGTCCTCGACCGGGACGAGGTGCTTCATGCCCTCGATGACCGTGACGTCGGTGCCGAAGGACTTCCACGCGGACGCGAACTCGACCCCGATGACGCCGCCGCCCAGGACGATCGCGGACTTGGGCACGCGGTCCAGGACCAGGGCGTGGTCGGAGGAGATGATCCGGTCGCCGTCGATCTCCAGGCCCGGCAGCGACTTCGGCACGGAGCCGGTCGCCAGCAGGACGTGGCGGCCCTGGACGCGCTGGCCGTTCACGTCGACGGAGGTGGGGGAGGACAGCCGGCCCTCGCCCTCGATGTAGGTGATCTTGCGGGAGGCGATCAGCCCCTGAAGCCCCTTGTACAGGCCGGCGATCACGTCGTCCTTGTACTTGTGGACGGCCGCGATGTCGATGCCCTCGAAGGTGGCCTTCACACCGAACTGCTCGCTCTCGCGAGCCTGGTCGGCGATCTCACCCGCGTGCAGCAGGGCCTTGGTGGGGATGCATCCGTTGTGCAGGCAGGTACCGCCGACCTTGCCCTTCTCGATCAGGGCGACGTCCAGGCCCAGCTGAGCCCCGCGCAGGGCCGCGGCGTACCCACCGCTGCCACCGCCGAGGATCACTAGGTCGAAAACGGTGCTGGCGTCGTTCGCCACGTCACGTCCTCCATGCATGTGCGCCACGCCGGTCTCCAGTGACCGGTCGGCGGCTGGTGTCCGGCCGCTCTATGTTCTCGGCCCTTGTGTGGGGCCCTGTCCTGCCGAGCCCTATCCTCGCACTTGTCGGGGCCGTACGAGACGCCGGGCCGTGGTGTGAGACGTCCCACTCCCCGGTGACGGGGCCCCGTCGCACCCGCGTACGAGGCCCGTCACCCGAGGACGTGTCAGCTCAGCTCGCCCGCGGCGGCCCGCTCCGCGAGCCGCACCAGGGTGCGCACCGCGGAACCGGTGCCGCCCTTGGGGGTGTAGCCGAAGGGGCCGCCCTCGTTGAAGGCGGGGCCCGCGATGTCGAGGTGGGCCCAGGTGATGCCCTCGCCGACGAACTCGCGCAGGAACAGACCGGCGACCAGGCCGCCGCCCATCCGCTCGCCCATGTTGGCGATGTCGGCCGTCGACGACTCCATGCCCTTGCGCAGGTGCTCCGGCAGCGGCATCGGCCACGCCGGCTCGCCCGCCTCCTCGGCGGCCTCCCGCACCACGGCGCGGAAGTCGTCGTCGTTGGCCATGATGCCGAAGGTGCGGCTGCCCAGCGCGAGCACCATGGCGCCGGTCAGGGTCGCCACGTCCACGATGGCGTCCGGCTTCTCCTGCGAGGCCGCCCACAGCGCGTCCGCCAGGACCAGCCGGCCCTCGGCGTCGGTGTTGAGCACCTCGACGGTCTTGCCGCTGTACATGCGCAGCACGTCGCCCGGGCGGGTCGCCGAGCCGGACGGCATGTTCTCGGCGAGCGCGAGCCAGCCGGTGACGTTGACCTCCAGGCCCAGGCGCGCGGCGGCGACGACCGCGGCGAACACGGCGGCGGCGCCGCTCATGTCGCACTTCATCGTCTCGTTGTGGCCGGCCGGCTTCAGCGAGATGCCGCCCGAGTCGTAGGTGATGCCCTTGCCGACCAGCGCGAGGTGCTTCTTCGCCTTCGACGAGGTGTACGACAGCTTCACCAGGCGCGGGCCGGACGCCGAGCCGGCGCCGACGCCGAGGATGCCGCCGTAGCCGCCCTTGACGAGGGCCTTCTCGTCGAGCACCTGCACCTTGATGCCGTGCTCCTTGGCCGCGGCCTGCGCGACCGCGGCGAACGCCTCGGGGTTGAGGTCGTTGGGCGGGGTGTTGATCAGGTCGCGGGCGCGGTTGAGCTCCTCGGACACGGCGACGGCGCGCTCGACGGCCGCCTTGTACGCCTTGTCGCGGGGCTTGCCGCCGAGCAGCGCGGCCTCGGCGAGCGGGGCCTTGCCGTTCTTCGCGTCGCCCTGGTCCTTGTAGGCGTCGAAGGAGTACGCGCCGAGCAGCACGCCCTCGGCGACCGCGCCGGCGTCGGCGGGGTCCGTCAGGGGCAGCGCGAACGCGGCCTTCTTCGTGCCGGAGAGGGCGCGGGCGGCGGCGCCGGCCGCCCTGCGCAGCGCCTCGGCGTCGTAGCCGGAGTCCTTCTGGGGCTGGGCGCCGAGGCCCACCGCGAGAACGAGCGGGGCCTTGAAGCCGGCCGGCGCGGGGAGCTTGGTCACCTCGCCCTCGGCACCGGACGCGCCGAGGGTCTCCAGGACACCGGCCAGGTTGCCGTCGTACGCCTGGACCACGGCCTCGGCGCCCGGAGCGACGACGGGTCCTCCGGGCTTGGACGCGGAGCCCTTGGCGACACCGATCACGATCGCGTCGGCGCGCAGGCCGGCGACCGCGGCGGTGCTGAGAGTCAGAGCAGTCACGGTGGTGAATTCTCGCTTCCGATGTGAAGTTTCAGTGGCCGAAGGGTGTGGGTCGACCGGGCCCGGCAGCCGACCCTAATCGTGACGTCCGGGTGCGATCCCGGCGGGGGCGCCCCCGGTGCGGCGAACACTCGGCCCCGAGCCTACGCGCGTGTGCGCCCGCACTCATGGGCGGTGCACGCACGTCCCGGCGCGGCGGGTGCCCCGCGACGGCCCGGGGATGCCCGCGCGATCATGGGGGTGCCGTCGTGCCGCAGGGGTACGGCGGCCATGAGGTGGGGGAGCGTCCCGTGAGAAGAGCGTGCGTGCTTGTCGTCCTGCTGGCCCTGGTGCTGACGGGGTGTTCCACGAGTTCCGGCGGCACGGACGCGGAGCCGTCGCCGGAGCGGGCGGGGGAGTGGTGGCGGCCGCGGCCCGGTCTGGACTGGCAGTGGCAGCTCACCGGCCGCCTGGACACCTCCGTCGACGTCCCCGTGTACGACATCGACGGCTTCCACCACTCGAAGGAGACCGTCGACGCGCTGCACCGTGACGGCCGCAAGGTCGTCTGCTACCTGTCCACCGGCGCCTGGGAGGACTTCCGCCCGGACGCGGACGACTTCCCCAGGTCGGTGATCGGCCGGGGCAACGGCTGGGAGGGCGAGCGCTGGCTCGACATCCGCCGCACCGACGTCCTGGAACCGCTGATGGCCGAACGCCTCGACATGTGCCGCGACAAGGGCTTCGACGCGGTCGAGCCGGACAACATGGACGGCTACCGCAACCGCACCGGCTTCCCGCTGACGGCCGGCGACCAGCTCCGTTACAACAAGCTGATCGCCCGGCTGGCGCACGAACGCGGCATGGCGGTCGGCCTGAAGAACGACCTGGACCAGATCCCGGAGCTGGTCGGCGACTTCGACTTCGCGGTCAACGAGCAGTGCGCCCAGTACGGCGAGTGCGAGCGGCTCACCCCGTTCGTGGAGGCGGGCAAGGCCGTCTTCCACGCCGAGTACGAGCTGCCCACCGCCCGCTTCTGCGCCGACTCCCGCCGGCTCGGGCTGAGCTCGCTGCTCAAGAGGTACCCACTCGACGCGTGGCGGCGGACCTGCTGAGCTCCACCGACTCCACCGAGGTCCCGGCGACCCGGTCGGCGAGGGAACGCCGCCGTCCGCCCAGCACCGGCAGCGCGTTCAGCAGGAACAGCGCCACCGCGACCAGCCACACCAGCACCGACAGCACGATCTCGCCCTCGACCAGCAGCACGCACGCCACCGCGTACACGGCGACGTCGGTGGCCGTGGTCACCGCCGCGCGCAGCGCCGCCCGGCGGGGCGTGCGCGGCATGACCTTCAGCCCCGTCAGGGCCTTGCCGGCGGTCCGCCCGGCGAGGGCGAGGCACGCCCACTGGTAGAGGAAGGCGGCGACGACCAGCAGCCCGAACGCCTGCTGCACGTACCCCACCGACCTGTCCCACAGCGACGTGCCGAGACCGGCGGACGCGTCCAGCACGTCCCCGCGCGAGGTGAGCAGGTCGAAGCCGCCGCGCGCGGCCAGTTCGGGCACGTCGGTCACCAGCGCGGACATCCGGTTGAAGGTGAGCACCGCCAGCAGCGAGGCCAGCGCCACCACCAGCGCGAAGTCGACCGACCAGGCCGTGGCACGACGAAATGCCGACATCGGCGTCCCCCGTTCTTCTGCTGATCCGCCCCCACAGGTCAGTGGCGGGGCGGACGGGCCCCCAGGGGGTCGCGGAGATCGTTTCAGCCCAGTGACATGACGACGAGCGCGGTCGTCGCCGCCGTCTCCGCGACCCCGCCGAAGACGTCACCGGTCACCCCGCCGAACCGCCGCACACAGCGCCGCAGCAGCAGTTCGGCCGCCCCGGCCGCCGCCACCACCGCCAGCCCGGCGCGCACCGCGTCGTACGCCCCCAGCGCCGCGCCCGCGCCCGCGAGCAGCGCGGCCACGAGGAGCGCGACGGCCGCCGCGCCCCGCACCGGCACCACGCCCGCGACCGCCGCGCCCAGCCCTTCCGGCCGGGCGGCCGGCACACCGGTGCGTGCGGCCAGGGTGAGGGCGACCCGCGCCGCGACCGCCGACACCACGACGGCCAGCGCGCCCCGCGCCCAGGAACCGCCGTACGCCTGCGCCAGCGCGGCCACCTGCGCCAGCAGCACGAGCACCAGCGTGAGGACCCCGAACGGTCCGACGTCCGACTGCTTCATGATCCGCAGCGCGTCCTCGGCGGGCTTCCCGCTGCCCAGGCCGTCCGCGGTGTCGGCCAGCCCGTCCAGGTGCAGCCCCCGCGTCAGCGCGGCCGGCACGGCGACGGAGGCCACGGCGGCGAGCGGTGCCCCCGCCCCGAGGGCCAGCAGCATCAGACCCGTCGCGGCGGCGAGCACCCCCACCACCAGACCCACCACGGGCGCGCAGAGCATGCCCGCCCGCGCGGCCGGACGGTCCCAGCGGGTCAGCCCGGCCGGGAGCACGGTGAGGGTGCCGAAGGCGAAGCGGAGGCCGTCGGCGGGGGAGGCGGAGGGCGCGGGGGACGCGGGGGAGGGCTCGGGCACCGGCGCAGATTACCCGGCGGTCACCAGGGCGCCGGGTGGGGCCGTGAATAAAGTACGCATATGGGACAGTGGCTGGAGCGGAACATCGTCGAGCCGGGCAAGCTCCCGCTGCTCCTCGCCCTGACCGCGTTCGTCGTCACCTTCGTGGTCACGCGGAGCATCACCCGCCTGATCCGGGCCGGCAAAGGCCCCTTCGGCAACGTCACCGCCGGCTCGGTGCACATCCACCACGTGGTGCCCGGCGTCATCCTCACCGTCGTCGGCGGCTTCGGCGCGGTGGCGAGCGGTGGGCACGGCTTCGGCCCGTACCTCAGCGCGGTGCTGTTCGGTGTCGGCGCGGGGCTCGTCCTGGACGAGTTCGCGCTGATCCTGCATCTCGACGACGTGTACTGGTCCGAGGCCGGACGCAAGAGCGTGGAGATGGTGGTGCTGACCGCGGCGCTGGTGGTGCTGCTGCTGGCCGGGTTCGCGCCGTTCGGCGTCAACGACCTCTCCCAGCAGGAACTCCAGAACCGGGCGGGCGCGCTGACCGGTGTCGCGGCGAACTTCGGCTTCGCGCTGCTCGCGCTGAGCAAGGGGAAGGTGCGGCTCGCGGTCTTCGGGGTGATCGTCCCGGTGGTGGCGCTCGTCGGCTCCCTGCGGCTGGCCCGGCCGGGGTCGCCGTGGGCCAGACGCTTCTACCGCCGCCGGCCTCGGGCGCGGGCGAAGGCGCTGCTGCGGGCCTACCGCCACGACCGCCGGTGGTCCCGCCCGACCCGGGCGGTCCAGGACTGGCTGGGCGGCAGACCGGACCCGCCCCGGCCTCCGGAACGCCCCTAGGGGCGCGGGGAACCGCGCGAACGGCGGCGAAACCCGCCCACCCCTGGAAACGCGGGGAGGGTCATCACCCTTCAAGGGCGCGGGGCGCTGCGCGAAGGGGGTCCGGGGGGGGAAGCCCCCGAGGGGGTGACGGTCCCTCCCTCGGTTTCATCGCGCCGTGAGTCCACTCCCGTTCGCGCCGTTCCCCGCGCCCCTGAAGGGCGTTCATCCCCCGCGTCCGGAAGGGCGCCCCGCGCCCCTTCAGGGCGTCAGCCTCACGCGTCCTTGACGAGTTCCCGCCGGACCGGCAACTCCGCGGCCAGCGCCGCCGCCGCCTGCACCAACGGCAAGGCCAGCAACGCCCCCGCGCCTTCCCCCACCGCGACCCCCTGCGGCAGCACCGGCTCGAGCGCCATCCGGTCCAGCGCCTTCGCCTGCCCCGGCTCCCCGCTCGCGTGCGAGGCCAGCCACCAGTCCGGCGCGCGGAACGCCACCCGCTGCGCCACCAGCGCGCACGCCGCCGTCACCACCCCGTCCAGCAGCACCGGCACCTTCCGCACCGCGCTCTGCAGCAGGAACCCCGTCATCGCGGTCAGGTCCGCCCCGCCCACCGTCGCCAGCAGCCGCAGCTGATCCCCCAGCACCGGCCGCGCCCGGCGCAACGCGTCCCGGATCGCCGCGCACTTGCGCATCCACGCCAGGTCGTCGATCGGCAGGCCGCCGCGACCGGTCACCACCGACGCGTCCGTCCCGCACAGCGCGGCGACCAGCGTGCCCGCCGCGGTCGTGCCGCCGACGCTGACGTCGCCCAGCACCACCAGGTCCGTGCCGGAGTCGGCCTCCTCGTCCGCCACGGCCATCCCCGCGCGGAACGCCGCCTCGGCCTCCTCCAGGGTCAGCGCGTCCTCGACGTCGATGCTCCCGCTGCCGCGCCGCACCCGATGGCGTACGACGTCCTCGGGCAGTGACGCCGGGTCGCAGTCCAGCGCCATGTCGACCACGCGCACCGGCACGTCCAGCCGGCGCGCCAGCACCGAGACCGGACGGCCGCCCTCCAGCACGTCCCGCACCAGCTCCACGGCGGTGCCCGCCGGACGCGCGGAGACCTCCCGCCCGGCGATCCCGTGGTCGCCCGCGAAGAGCACCACCCGCGGCCGCTCCACCGGCCGCACCGGCACCGAGGACTGCGCCGCGGCCAGCCACTCGCCCAGGTCGTCCAGGCGGCCCAGCGACCCGGGCGGCACCACCAGACGGGCCCGGTGCTCCTCCGCGTCGCGGCGCACCCCGCCGTCCGGACGCTCGATCAGATCGGTGAAGTCGTCGAGATTAAGCGAGCTCATTCGCCGAACAGTACCGGCCCCCGTCGAACACCCCGGAGCGCCGGTCGTCCCCGCGTTCGCGCCCTCACCCCCACCACGCCGCCCCGGCGGTGATCCGCCCCGTGAGGGCCTCCCGTACGTAACGTTTTGCTCGGGAATGCCGGAGATCCCTCCGTCCGTCCCCGACCGTCCCCGCACGTCGCGCCACCCGCGTGCCGTACGCCCTCACGCCGGGAGCCGCCCATGTCCGCCACCGCCCCCGACACCGCGTTCCCCGCCCCGCACGGCTCCGCCCGCGTGCACGAACCGCGCCGCCCCGACTGCCCCTGGTGCGGCTCCGCGCGGCTGCGCACCCGGCTGAGAACGGGGGACCTGCGCCGGCACCGGCCCGGGCTGTTCACCGTCGACCAGTGCCGGGACTGCCGCCACACGTTCCAGAACCCCCGGCTCACCCCCGAAGGCCTGGCCTTCTACCGGCGGGCGGTGCGCGGCGCCCCCCGCGACCCCGCCACGGAACGGGTCCTCGCCCTGCACGCCGCACGCCACCGCCGCCGCGCCACGGCCCGCGCGATGCTGCCGTACGGCGAACCGGAGAGCTGGCTGGACGTCGGCACGGGGCTGGCCCGATTCCCGGACACCGCGCGGGAGTTCTTCCCCTACACCGCCTTCGACGGCACCGACCTCGGCCCGCATGTCGAACGGGCGCGCGAGCTCGGCCGGATCGAGGAGGCGCACGTGGGGCCGCTCACCGACCCCGGGGTGCTGGCCCGGCTGGCCGGCCGCTACGACGTGGTCAGCCTGCTGCACCATCTGGAGCGCACCACCGACCCGCGCGCCGAACTCCACGCCGCCCTCGACGCCCTGCGCCCCGGCGGACATCTGCTGATCGAGACGCTCGACCCCCACTGCGCGTACGCCGCCCTGTTCGGCCGCTGGTGGCTGCCCTACGACCAGCCTCGCCGGCTGCACCTGCTGCCCCGGCGCAACCTCCGCGAGGAACTCGGGGCGCGGGGCTGCGAGATCGTCGCCGCCGGCCACCGCGCCGCCCACGTCCCGCACGACCTGGCGGGCCTCGCCGCCCTCGCCCTCTCCCACGCCCTGCCCGCCCCGGACACCCCCTGGCGGGCGATCCCGCCCTCCCCGGCCGAGCAGCGCCTGCGCACGGCCCTCCTCCACGCGGGCACCCCTCTGGTCGTCGCGGCGGCGGCGGTGGACCTGGCCCTGTCCCCCCTGGCCCGCCACACGCCGCTCGCCAACAGCTACCGCCTGATCGCCCGCAAACCGAAACGGTGACGCCCGGGCGTCACGCCGCCTCCAACGGCCCCGAAGCCCCCGATCGCCTCGCCCCCCGAGCCGCGCACGACCCACGCGTGCCGGTCATGCGCAAAAGCCCTGTGTGGGGCGCCCTGCCCGCCGTTGTGGTCGGTGTTCCCCGGGCGGTGCGGAGGCCTCGCTCGCGGGCGGCGGCGAGGCAACGACTCCCGGCCGGTCACGCGCGTACACGCCGGGAGGGTAGCCGTGGCCCGTGCGTCGGACTCGGCGAGGGCCTGTGTGGGGTGCCCTGCCCGTTGTTGTGGTCGGTGTTCCGCCGGGCGGTGCGGAGGCCTTGCTCGCGGGCGGCGGCGGGCCACGGCACGGCCGACCGCGGGCGGACGCGGCGGGAGCGAGCCGCGGCAACCGGGAGCGCCCCTCGCTGCCGCGACAGCCCGTCGCCCGGTCGCCCGGCGGCCTGGGCCGGCCCGGTCACCCCGGTCGTCGCTTCGCGGCCCGAGCGCGTCGACGAGCCGTGCCGATCACCCGGGGCGCGAGCCCGCAGCCGCGGGCTCCGGCAGAGCGCTGCCGGGTGTCGGCGAGCCGTTGGGCGTCAGGGCCGACGGCCCGCCGCCGGCTCAGCCCCGCAGCACCAGCGCCTGACCCGCCACCACCAGCAGCACCTGCTCGCACTCCGCCGCGAACGCCGCGTTCAGGCGGCCCAGTTCGTCGCGGTAGCGGCGGCCCGACGCGGTGGCCGGGACGATGCCGGAGCCGACCTCGTTGGAGACCGCGACCACCGTGCGGCCGGTCTCGCGGACCGCGTCCGTGAGGGCCCGCACGCGGTCACGGAGGGCGCGCTCGCCGCCGTCCGCCCACTCCGCGTCGTCCCAGGCGCCCACCACGTCCATCGCGTCCGTCAGCCACAGCGAGAGGCAGTCGACGAGGAGCGGCGGTCCGTCCTCCTTGAGCAGGGGCACCAGGTCGCAGGTCTCCACGGTCCGCCAGGACCCCGGCCGCCGCTCCTGGTGCGCGGACACCCGCGCCGCCCACTCCGTGTCGCCGTTGCGCGAGCCTCCGGTCGCCACGTACAGCACCTCGGGGAAGGACTCCAGGCGCCGTTCGGCCTCCACCGACTTCCCCGACCGCGCCCCGCCCAGCACCAGCGTGCGGCGCGGCACGTCGGGCACGTCCTCGTACGCGCCGACCTCCAGCGTCGTCCCGTCCGGCACGGCCCTCGCCCCCGCCGCCGCGAGCCTGCGCCGTACCTCGGGGCCGGGCGGGACGTCGTGGTCCAGGTGCACGGCGATCACATCCGTGGTCGGCACCACCGCGCCCGTCTCCCGCAGCCGCGCCAGCGCGTCCGGGCGGCCCACGACGTCCAGCACCACCATCGCGTACGGCTCGACGGGCGCCTCCAGACCGGCCGGGGCGCCGCCCGGCGGCAGGTACAGCAGCCGCTGCCCGTCGGGGCCGGTCACCGCGTACCCGGTGCCGGGTGCGTCCAGCGCCACCGCCCGCACCCGATGCCCCGTCAGCAGTGCCAGCTCACGCCCGTCCGGCACCCGCCCCGGCTGCGGCAGCCCGGCCGGCACCTCCACCGCGGGCCCGTCGTGCGGGTGCGACAGCAGCACCTGGCGCACCCCGCCCAGCGAACGCCCCGCACGGGCCGCCGCGAAGGCCGCGCCGGGGGTCAGGTCGAGCAGCAGCGCGCCGTCCACCAGCAGCGAGGTCGCCGCCCGCGCGTCCGGTCCGAGCGCGCACGCGCACGCCGCGCAGGGACAGTCGGGGCGGGGCAGTCCCGCCGGGGCGCCGGTGCCGAGCAGAGTCAGTTCCACGCCCCGATTCTCACCTTTCCCCACAGCCGATGCCCGTCCGACTACGCTCTTGGTCGGGAGCCGGACCAAGATCCGGCTTCTGCTGTGCAGTGAGCTCACACGCTTGGGAGGCGTACATGGCGGCATGGACGTGGCGGTTCGAGAAGGCCGACGGGACGCAGGTCGAGCCCGCGGTGGCGCCGGAGGAGTTCACCACGCAGGGGGACGCCGAGTCCTGGATCGGGGAGAACTGGAAGGCACTCCTGGAGGGCGGCGCCGACCAGGTGCGCCTGCTGGAGGACGACACCGAGATCTACGGCCCGATGAGCCTGCACGCGGACGAGGCCGCGGCGGCGGAGAGCGGGAGCGCCGGCGAAGGCGCCTGAGCTGACGGCGCGGGGGCCGGTGGCACCGGGACCGGGGTCCCCGCGGCCGGCGCTCTCCGGGGCTGAACCCTCAGCCCCGGACCCCGCACAGGTGCAGCAGCGCCGCGACCCCCCGGTACGGGTCCGTCCGCCCGGCCCGGTCCTCGACCGCCAGCACGGCGTCCAGGTCGTCCGGCAGCACCGCGTCGTCCGCCGCCGTGTCCGTGAAGACCCGTACGCCGTACCAGGTGTGCAGCGGCGCCCCGATCCCCGCGAGCGTCGACGTCAGCCGCTTCAGCCCGTACGACGTCGTCGGCGGGCAGAACGCCGCCAGCGCCCCCGCCCAGTCGCCGGACAGACCCGCCCGCATCGCCGCCGCGTCGCCGTTGCGCACGAGCAGCGACAGCATCCCCCCGGGCGCCAGCATCCGCGCCACCCCCGCGAGCAGCGCGTCCGGCTCCTCCACGTCGTCCATGAGCACGCCATGACAGAGCACGACGTCGAAACTGCCCGGCAGGAAGTGCACACCGGTGTCCCCGGCCTGCCCCTCGATGATCCGCATCCGCTCCCGGATGCCCTCGGGCTCCTCGGCGAACGCCTCCCGGGCCGCCGAGATCGACGCGGCGTCCTGCTCGACGCCCGTCACCTGATGGCCGGCCCGGGCCAGCCGCAGCGCCTGCACGCCCCGGCCCATGCCCACGTCGAGCACCCGCAGCCGCTTCCCCACCGGGAAGCGCGCGACTATCTGCTCCTCGAGCTGGCGGGCCACCAGCTCCTCACGGACGACGTCACGCAGACGGCCGGGCCCGCCCAGCGGACCCGGCGCCGTCGTACCGTGCGTGAACGGGGTGGTGCTCAGGGCCGCTCCCCGCGCTTCACCTGGGGCTTGGGCAGCCGCAGCCGGCGCATCTGGAGGGTGCGCATCAGCGCGTAGGCCACCGCGCCGCGCCGGTTCTCGTCGGGGAAGCGCTCGGCGAGCGACTTCTTCAGACGGACGCCCGTCACGACCGAGTCGAGCACGATCATCACGATGACGACCAGCCACAGCAGCAGCGCGATGTTCTGCAGCTGTGCGACCTGGACCATGCTCAGCACGAGGATGACCACGGCCATCGGCAGGAACCACTCCGCGATGTGGAAACGCGAGTCCACGAAGTCGCGGGCGAACCGGCGCACGGGACCCTTGTCGCGCGCGGGCAGGTACCGCTCGTCGCCGCTGGCCAGCGCCTGACGCTGACGCTCCAGTGCGGCACGGCGCTCCTCGCGCTGACGCTTGGCGGCCTCCTTGCGCGACATCGTCGTGTTGGCCACGCTGCGGCGCTGCGACTGGGCCACGCTGCGCTTGGGTGTGGGGCGGCCCTTGGGGGCCTCGGGGTGACGGGGCTGATGGGAGTCGGTCACGGTCGCCTTGTCGGCGCCCGGTGCCTTCTCTTCCTTGGCACGGCTACGGAACACAAAACCCAAGGGTACGGGGTGGCCGGGGTTGGACCACAGCCTTGCGGGGAACGATCCGGCAACACCGGACGTCTCTCCTAGGACAGATGGGGACGTAGCGGGGGCCTCCGGGGCCGACCGTCGGCCGCCACCCCGGGAGCCACCTACTCCCTACGCCGGATCAGGAGGGTACTCAGTCGTCCTTGGGGATGAGCGCATCCGTCCCCGAACAGTGCGGTAATGGATGCAGGGCCCGTACTGTGGGTTCTGAGGCAGTCACTGGAGCTGGAGTCCGTCAGAAGGGGGCGCGCGAAGCCCATGAGCGGTGTCATGAAGCGTATGGGGATGATCTTCCGCGCGAAGGCGAACAAGGCCCTTGACCGGGCCGAGGACCCGCGCGAGACCCTCGATTACTCGTACCAGAAGCAGCTGGAGCTGCTCCAGAAGGTCCGCAGGGGCGTCGCCGACGTGGCGACCAGCCGCAAGCGCCTGGAGCTCCAGCTCAACCAGCTCCAGTCCCAGTCGTCGAAGCTGGAGGACCAGGGCCGCAAGGCGCTCGCGCTGGGCCGTGAGGACCTGGCCCGCGAGGCCCTGTCCCGCCGCGCCGCGCTCCAGCAGCAGGTGACCGACCTGGAGACGCAGCACGCCACGCTCCAGGGCGAGGAGGAGAAGCTGACGCTGGCCGCGCAGCGCCTCCAGGCCAAGGTGGACGCCTTCCGCACCAAGAAGGAGACCATCAAGGCCACCTACACCGCCGCCCAGGCGCAGACCCGGATCGGCGAGGCCTTCTCCGGCATCTCCGAGGAGATGGGCGACGTCGGCCTGGCCATCCAGCGGGCCGAGGACAAGACCGCCCAGCTCCAGGCGCGGGCCGGCGCGATCGACGAGCTGCTCGCCTCCGGCGCCCTCGACGACCAGTCCGGCATGCACAAGGACGACATCCAGGCCGAGCTGGACCGCCTCTCCGGCGGCACGGACGTGGAGCTCGAACTGCAGCGGATGAAGGCCGAGCTGGCCGGGGGCACCTCCGGCGACCGGCAGGCACTCGAGGGCGGCCAGGGCCAGGCGCAGCCGCAGACCCAGCAGCAGCCGCAGGACACCCCGCGCTTCGACAAGCAGTAGCCCGCGCCGAGGAGGGCGACATGATCGTACGGATCATGGGGGAGGGGCAGCTGACACTGGACGAGAGCCGGCTGCCCGAGCTGAACAAGCTGGACGAGGAACTGCTCGCCGAGATGGAGAACGGCGACGGGCCCGGCTTCCGCGCCACGCTCCAGGCGCTGCTCGACAAGGTGCACGAGCTGGGCGAGCCGCTGCCGGACGACTCCCTGGAGCCGTCCGACCTCATCCTCCCGTCCCCCGAAGCCACCCTCGAGGAGGTCCGCGGCCTCCTCACCGACGACGGCCTCATCCCGGGGACCTGAGGCGTCCCCGGGACCACCGGGGCCCGCCGTCAGCGACAAGGCAGTCCGCAGAGAGGGGGGAGCCGGGGCCACGCCGCACGGGCGTCCGCCCCGGTCACCGCAACCAGCCGTGAGCACCCTGACACGCGCCCGCTGCCGGGCGCGGGCCCATCCGGCAGCCGTGGACACGGTGCTGGCCGTCGGCGTCCTGCTGTGCATGGTCGCCGGGTCCTTCGTCGAGCCGCACGACCCCGAGGGGGTCAGCTGGGGGCTGCGCACCCCCGACCCGCTCAGCCTGGTCCTGATGGCGCTCGGCGCCGCCGCGCTCGTCTTCCGCCGCCGCGCCCCGCGCACGGTGCTCGGCGTCGCGGGCGGCCTCTCCGTCGTCGAGTCCGTCACCGGGGACCCGCGCGCTCCCGTCGCCATGTGCGCGGTGATCGCCCTCTACACCGTCGCCGCCTCCACCGACCGCGCCACCACCTGGCGGCTGGGCCTGCTCACCATGACCGTCCTCACCGGCGCCGCCATGGCCGCGGGGCCCCTGCCCTGGTACGCCCAGGAGAACCTGGCCATCCTCGCCTGGACCGGCATCGGCGCCACCGCCGGCGACGCCGTCCGCAGCCGCCGCGCCTTCGTCCAGGCCATCCGCGAGCGCGCCGAACGCGCCGAACGCACCCGCGAGGAGGAGGCCCGCCGCCGCGTCGCCGAGGAGCGGCTGCGCATCGCCCGCGACCTGCACGACGTGGTCGCCCACCACATCGCCCTGGTCAACGTGCAGGCCGGGGTCGCCGCCCACGTCATGGACAAGCGCCCCGACCAGGCCAAGGAGGCCCTCGCCCACGTCCGCGAGGCCAGCCGCCACGCGCTCGGTGAACTGCGCGCCACCGTCGGCCTGCTGCGCCAGTCCGGCGACCCCGAGGCGCCCACCGAGCCCGCCCCCGGACTCGACCGCCTCGACGAACTCGCCGCCACCTTCCGCAACGCCGGGCTCCAAGTCGAGGTCGCCCGTGCCGACCAGGACACCGAACTGCCCGCCGCCGTCGATCTGGCCGCGTACCGGATCATCCAGGAGGCGCTGACCAACGTGCAGAAGCACGCCGGGACCGACGCGCGCGCCGAGGTCAGCGTCGTACGCGTCGGACCGCACATCGAGGTCACCGTGCTCGACGACGGCAACGACGACGGACACGACCCCACGCCAGGCGGCGGGCACGGACTGCTCGGCATGCGCGAACGCGTCACCGCCCTGCGCGGCACCCTGACCACCGGCCCCCGCTACGGGGGCGGCTTCCGCGTGCATGCGATCCTTCCCGTCGAGCCCCGCACCTCCGCCGCCTCCGGCGGCCGCCCGTGACCGACGACGCCCCGCTGGAGCCCGCATGACGATCCGCGTCCTGCTCGCCGACGACCAGGCTCTGCTGCGCAGCGCCTTCCGCGTCCTCGTCGACTCCGAGCCGGACATGGAGGTCGTCGGCGAGGCGTCCGACGGCGCCGAGGCCGTCCGGCTGGCGCGCGAACACCGGCCCGACGTGGTCCTCATGGACATCCGCATGCCCGGCACCGACGGGCTCGCCGCCACCCGCGAGATCAGCGCCGACCCCGCGCTCGACGGGGTGCGGGTGGTCATACTGACGACCTTCGAGGTCGACGACTACGTGGTGCAGTCGCTGCGGGCCGGCGCGTCCGGCTTCCTCGGCAAGGGCTCCGAGCCCGGCGAGATGCTGGGCGCCGTCCGGATCGCCGCCTCGGGTGAGGCGCTGCTGTCCCCGCAGGCCACCAAGGGCCTGATCGCCCGCTTCCTCGCCCAGGACGGCCCGCCCGGCCCCGACGGCGACCCCGAGCGCGCCGAGCGGCTCGACTCGCTCACCGTGCGGGAGCGGGAGGTGCTGGTCCAGGTCGCGGGCGGCCACTCCAACGACGAGATCGCCGAGCGCCTCGAGGTCAGCCCGCTCACCGTGAAGACCCACGTCAACCGAGCCATGGCCAAGCTGGGCGCCCGTGACCGGGCCCAGCTCGTGGTCATCGCCTACGAGTCCGGGCTGGTCCGTCCGAGGACGGACCGGGCGTAGCCGGGAGTACTGCGGCGGGAGTAGGCGCCGTGTGAAGAATCGGACCTCGGGACCACGGATCGGCCGTGGGCCATGGCCCAGGGTGTAGAGCGGGCCGCCCACTGTGCGTGCGCCCCTCTGCCGGACCTTCGCCGCTCCACGGAAAAGAGACCCTGACCCATGTCCTGGCTGTCCAGATTCAGCCTCGCGCAACGGGCGCTGATCGGACTGATGTCGATCATCGCGCTCGTCTTCGGGGCGATCGCGATACCCCAGCTCAAGCAGCAGCTCCTGCCGACCATCGAACTGCCCATGGTCTCCGTGGTCGCGCCCTATCAGGGCGCCTCCCCGGACGTGGTGGAGAAGCAGGTCGTCGAACCCGTCGAGGACAGCCTGGAGGCCGTCGACGGTATCTCCGGCGTCACCTCGAAGGCGAGCGAGGGCAACGCCGTGATCATGGCGTCCTTCGACTACGGCAACAACACCCAGCAGCTCGTCGCCGACGTGCAGCAGGCCGTCAACCGGGCCGGCGCCCGGCTGCCGTCCGGGGTGGACCCGCAGGTCGTCGCCGGCTCCACGGACGACATCCCGACCGTGGTGCTCGCCGTCACCTCCGACAAGGACCAGCAGGCGCTCGCCGACCAGCTGGACCGCACGGTGGTGCCCGCGCTGAGGAGCATCGACGGCGTCGGCCAGGTCCAGGTGGACGGCGTACGGGACCTCCAGGTCACGGTCGTCCCCGACGAGGCCAAGCTCACCAAGGCGGGCCTGACCAGCGCGTCCGTCGCGCAGGCACTGCAGGCCGGCGGCGCCACCCTGCCGGCGGGCTCCTTCGACGAGAACGGCGCCAACCGCACCGTCCAGGTCGGCGGCGGCTTCACCTCCGTCCGGCAGATCCAGGACCTCATGGTCGCCGCCGCCCCGGGCCAGGGGAAGCCCGTCCGCCTCGGCGACGTGGCCACGGTCCGGCAGGAGGAGGCGCGCTCCGACTCCCTCACCCGCACCAACGGCAGGCCCAGCCTCGCCGTGATGGCCACCATGGACCACGACGGCAGCGCCGTCGCCATCTCCGAGGCCGTCGAGGAGAAGCTGCCCGGGCTGCGTGAGGACCTCGGCGACGGCGCCACCCTCACCGTGGTCAGCGACCAGGGCCCCGCCGTCTCGAAGGCCATCGACGGCCTCACCACCGAGGGCGCGCTCGGCTTGCTCTTCGCCGTGCTGGTGATCCTGGTCTTCCTCGCGTCGGTCCGCTCCACCCTCGTCACCGCGGTGTCCATCCCGCTGTCGGTGGTGCTCGCGCTGATCGTCCTGTGGACCCGCGACCTGTCGCTCAACATGCTGACCCTGGGTGGTCTGACCATCGCCATCGGCCGGGTCGTCGACGACTCCATCGTCGTCCTGGAGAACATCAAGCGGCACCTCGGCTACGGCGAGGAGCGCCACTCCGCGATCATGAACGCGGTGCGCGAGGTGGCCGGCGCGGTCACCTCCTCCACCCTCACCACCGTCGCCGTGTTCCTGCCGATCGGCCTCGTCGGCGGCATGGTGGGCGAGCTGTTCGGCTCCTTCAGCCTCACCGTCACCGCCGCGCTGCTGGCGTCCCTGCTGGTGTCGCTGACGGTCGTGCCGGTGCTGTCGTACTGGTTCCTGCGGCCGCCGAAGGGCACCCCGGAGGACGCCGAGGAGGCCCGCAGGCAGGCCGAGGAGAAGGAGGCGAAGAGCCGCCTCCAGCGCACCTACGTGCCCGTGCTGCGCTTCGCCACGCGGCGCCGGCTGACCAGCGTCGCCATCGCCGTCGTCGTGCTGATCGCCACCTTCGCCATGGCTCCGCTGCTGAAGACCAACTTCTTCGACGCGGGCGAGCAGCAGGTCCTCACCGTCACGCAGAAGCTCGAGCCCGGCACCAGCCTGGCCGCCACCGACGCCCAGGCGAAGAAGGTCGAGAAGCTGCTCTCGGACACCGAGGGTGTCAAGGACTACCAGGTGACCGTCGGCTCGTCCGGCTTCATGGCGGCCTTCGGCGGCGGCACCGACACCAACCAGGCGAGCTACCAGGTCATGCTGGAGGACTCCGCGTCCTCCGAGGACGTCCGCGCCGGCATCGAGAAGGGCCTCGCCGGTCTCGACGGCATCGGCACCACCACGGTGGCGGCCGGCGACGGCTTCGGCAGCCAGGACCTCAGCGTCATCGTCAAGGCGGCCGACGCGCAGGTGCTGAACAAGGCGGCCGAGCAGGTCCGCGAGGCGGTGGCCTCCCTGGACGACGTCACCGACGTCACCAGCGACCTGGCGCAGAGCGTGCCCCGCGTCTCGGTCGTGCCCAACGACAAGGCGGCGGCGGCCGGTTTCGACGCCCAGACCCTCGGAATGGCCGTCGCCCAGTCGGTGAAGGGCACCCCGGCCGCCAAGGCCGTCCTCGACGACACCGAGCGGGACGTCGTGATCCGCTCGGCGCGGCCCGCCACGACCGTCGAGCAGCTGCGCAACCTGCGCCTCGGCCCGGTGAAGCTGGGTGACATCGCCACCGTCCGGCAGGTGGACGGCCCGGTGTCCATGACCCGGATCGACGGCCAGCGCGCGGCCACCGTCACCGCCCGCCCGGTCGGCGACAACACGGGCGCCGTGGGCACGGCGCTGCAGTCGAAGATCAACGAGCTGACGCTGCCCGCGGGCGCGACGGCCGAGATCGGCGGCGTGACCGAGGACCAGGACGAGGCCTTCGTCAACCTGGGTCTGGCCATGCTGGCCGCCATCGCCATCGTGTTCATGCTGCTGGTCGGCACCTTCCGGTCGCTGGCCCAGCCGCTGATCCTGCTGGTGTCCGTGCCGTTCGCGGCGACCGGCGCGATCGGCCTGCTGCTGGTCACCGGCACCCCGATGGGCGTCCCGGCGATGATCGGCATGCTGATGCTGATCGGCATCGTGGTCACCAACGCGATCGTGCTGATCGACCTGATCAACCAGTACCGCGCACAGGGGCACGGCATCATCGAGGCCGTGATCGAGGGCGGCCGGCACCGTCTGCGTCCGATCCTGATGACCGCCCTGGCGACGATCTTCGCCCTGCTCCCGATGGCGCTCGGCGTCACCGGAGAGGGCGGCTTCATCGCCCAGCCGCTCGCGGTCGTGGTGATCGGCGGCCTGATCACGTCGACCCTGCTCACCCTGCTCCTGGTCCCGACGCTCTACGCGATGCTGGAACTCCGCAAGGAGCGCCGGGCGAAGAAGCGGGCCGTGAAGCGGACCGGGAAGGCGGGCCGGCCCGAGCAGCCGGCGCCGGACGCCTCCTCCGACGAGACGCGGCCCGCGTCCGTCTGACCGCGTGACCCGCGGCGGCCGGTTGCCGAACCGGAACAATCGGTTCGGGAACCGGCCGTCGCCGCTTCGCCGTTACATATGCTGGGGCCTCGAACTGGCTCACGGGGGAGGGCTCGGGGTGCCGCTGCGCAAGGACGACCCGAAGTCGGTCGGTGGCTACCGGCTGCTGGACCGGCTCGGCGCCGGCGGCATGGGCGCCGTCTACCGGGGCAGATCGCGGTCCGGCCGCGAGGTCGCCGTGAAGGTGGTGCACGCCCAGTACGCCGAGGACCCCGTCTTCCGGACCCGTTTCCGCCAGGAGATCGCCGCCGTCCGCAAGGTGAGCGGCGTCTTCACCGCGCCCGTCGTGGACGCCGACCCGGACGCCGAGCGCCCGTGGATGGCCACCCAGTACGTGCCCGGTCTCTCGCTCGCCGCGCGGATCCGCGACGAGGGCCGGCTGAACCGCACCGAGTTGCGACGGCTGGCGCTCGGCCTGGTGGAGGCGCTGCGGGACATCCATCGCGCCGGGGTCGTCCACCGCGACCTCAAGCCCGCCAACGTGCTGATGGCCGACGACGGCCCCCGGGTCATCGACTTCGGCATCTCGCGCGCGGTCGAGAACCACAACACCCTCACCGAGACCGGCCAGATGATCGGCACCCCGCCGTTCATGTCCCCGGAGCAGCTGACCGACGCCCGCTCGGTGGGCCCGGCCTCCGACGTGTTCTCCCTGGGCGCCCTGATCGTCTTCGCCGCCACAGGCCGCGGCCCCTTCGACGCGGACAGCCCCTATCTGACGGCGTACCAGGTGGTGCACGACGCCCCGGCCCTGGACGACGTGCCGGACCCCCTGCGCCCGGTCCTGGAGCGCTGCCTGGCCAAGGACCCCAAGGAGCGGCCCGAACCGGGCTCCCTCGCGGCCGAGTTCATGGCCGCGCTTCCCGAGACCGGTGACGAGGAGGCGTCCACGGTCCGGCTGCGCGCCGACGATCTGGCCCTGGTGCGGACCCGGCCCGCCGGAACCCCCGACTACGGCTTCGGCGCCGACGCCTCGTCCGCACCCGAGCCGCCCGCCCGCCGCCGGGGCCGTGCCCGCAGGCTGTGGGCCGTGTCCGGGACCGCCGTCGCGCTCGCCCTCGGGCTGACGGCCTACCTCCTCTCAGGCCCCGGGGACGACGGGCAGAAGGGCACGGACGTCGCCGCGCCCTCCCGGTGGGCCGCCCTGCCGGACGGCTGGCGGCCATGGCAGACGACGATGGAGGCGCCCGCCGTGAGCGGGGTGAAGCGGGCGTACGACGTGGCCGGGGTGGGCGTCTTCTCCGCCCCGCGGTGCGCGGTGGAGGGAAACGCCGTGTTCTGCGCGGGCGACGGGACGCTGCCCCTGCGGATCGACGCGCTCACCGGGCGGGCGGTCTGGCGCGCCGACGGGGTCCCGTCCGCCGCGGCCGAGGGCGAGTTCGGCTTCTCGGTGCTCGGGGTCGTGGACGGCACGATGGTGGTGCAGCAGCGGTACCGCCCCGGCGAGGGCGGAGAGTACCGGACCTCGGTCACCGCCCTCGACGCGCGCACCGGAAAGCTCTTGTGGCACCGCGGCCTGAACGACTCCCAGACCTACGCCCACCTCCTCGGCGACCTCGTGGTCGTCCCGGACGACGACAGCGGCCGGACGCTCGTGGCCCGCTCGGCACGCACCGGCGCCGAGCGTTGGACGGCCGCGCTGCCGGAAGGGCAGTACTGCGACTGGACGGGCTCGGGCACCTACGTCCCCCTTGCTTGCGGGCCGGGCGATGAGCCCGCGGAGCACCAGGTGCTCCTGACCCTGGACGCAACCGACGGCACGGCGCACACCGCCGAGGCGCCCTACGACTCCGTGCCCCTCGGATGGTTCGACGGGCGCGTCCTCCTGCTCGACCGGCCCGAGGACGAGGAGAGGGACGCGTACACGCGCATCCGGCTGGTCGACACCGGCACGGGCCGCTCCACGACGACCCGGCTCGCGCACGAGCTGGAGGGGGACGTGACGCTCGCGGACGGCGTCCTGTGGAGCGCCTCGTCCTCCGGCCGGCTCACCGCGGTGTCGGCCCGGACCGGCGCACGGCTGTGGACCACCCGGACCAGCCTGGAACAGCCCTCCGGCGTCACCCACGATCCGCGGGCCCGCGTGGTCTACCTTTCCACCGCCAGCGGCCGGGTCGCCGCCCTCGACACCACCAAGGGAACCCCACTGTGGGAGACCCTGCCGCGTGCCCGGCGGGCGGATGCCCTGGGCCGGGAGTCGGCGCAGGTGCTGCTGCACGACGGCGCCCTGGTCGTCAGCACGTCCGAGGGCGGTCTGTTCTCGCTGGACCCCGCCCACCCCGACCGGGAGCCCGTGCCGGGGTGAGGGCGGGGCGGCCGGCTACGGCAGCGCCAGCATCCGCTCCAGGGCGAGCTTGGCGAAGGCCTCCGTCTCCTTGTCGACCTCGATGCGGTTGACCAGGGTGCCCTCGGCGAGGGACTCCAGGGCCCAGACCAGGTGGGGGAGGTCGATACGGTTCATCGTCGAGCAGAAGCAGACCGTGCGGTCGAGGAACACGATCTCCTTGTCCTCGGAAGCGAAACGGTTCGCCAGGCGGCGGACCAGGTTCAGCTCGGTACCGATGGCCCACTTGGAGCCGGCCGGGGCAGCCTCCAGCGTCTTGATGATGTACTCGGTCGAGCCGACGTGGTCGGCCGCGGCGACGACCTCGTGACGGCACTCGGGGTGCACCAGGACGTTGACGCCCGGGATGCGCTCACGGACCTCGTTCACCGAGTCCAGGCTGAAGCGGCCGTGCACCGAGCAGTGGCCGCGCCACAGGATCATCTTCGCGGCGCGCAGCTCCTCGGCGGTCAGGCCGCCGTTCGGCTTGTGCGGGTTGTAGACGACGCAGTCCTCCAGCGACATCCCCATGTCCCGCACCGCCGTGTTGCGGCCCAGGTGCTGGTCGGGGAGGAAGAGGACCTTCTCGCCCTGCTCGAACGCCCAGTCCAGGGCGCGCTCGGCGTTCGACGAGGTGCAGATCGTGCCGCCGTGCTTGCCGGTGAAGGCCTTGATGTCGGCGGAGGAGTTCATGTACGAGACGGGGACGACCTGCTCGGCGATCCCGGCCTCGGTCAGCACGTCCCAGCACTCGGCGACCTGCTCGGCGGTGGCCATGTCCGCCATGGAGCAGCCGGCCGCGAGGTCGGGGAGGACCACCTTCTGGTCGTCACCGGTGAGGATGTCGGCGGACTCGGCCATGAAGTGCACACCGCAGAACACGATGTACTCGGCCTGGGGGCGCGCGGCCGCGTCCCGCGCCAGCTTGAAGGAGTCGCCCGTGACGTCGGCGAACTGGATGACCTCGTCCCGCTGGTAGTGGTGGCCGAGCACGAAGACCTTGTCCCCGAGCTTCGCCTTGGCCGCGCGGGCGCGCTCCACCAGGTCCGGGTCGGACGGGGAGGGGAGGTCGCCGGGACACTCCACACCGCGCTCGCTCCTCGGGTCGGCCTCCCGGCCGAGGAGCAGCAGGGCGAGGGGCGTCGGCTGGACGTCGAGCTCCTGGGTCTGGGCGGTGGTCACGACACGCACCCTTTCTGTTCTGGCGACTTCTCGTCGATTTGACGCTATCTATCATAACCGGTTCACGTCACTTTGACGATGGCCATAGCGTCCATGTGACGTGAATCCCGGCGGCCCTCCGTTCATTCCCCGTGGGCCCCGGCGAGCGACGGTTTCCGCTCCGCACGGCGTGTGCGAGCATGAGGAGGGAGCCGAGGAAAAGACGCACCCGGCTTGGAATGAATCCGCGGCCCCGTCGGTTGCAACCGTCGGCAAGCAGTCTCCGTACAACCCGGGAGAGATGTAGATGTCCGTATCGGACGAGACCACCACCGTCACCGACGGCATCATCCTGACCGACGCCGCCGCGTCCAAGGTCAAGGCCCTGCTCGACCAGGAAGGCCGTGACGACCTCGCCCTGCGCGTGGCCGTCCAGCCCGGCGGCTGCTCCGGCCTGCGGTACCAGCTCTTCTTCGACGAGCGCGCGCTCGACGGCGACGTGGTGAAGGACTTCGGCGGTGTGAAGGTCGTCACCGACCGCATGAGCGCCCCGTACCTGGGCGGCGCCACCATCGACTTCGTCGACACCATCGAGAAGCAGGGCTTCACGATCGACAACCCGAACGCCACGGGCTCCTGCGCCTGCGGCGACTCCTTCAGCTGAGCACCGCCGGTCCGCCCGGCGGACCACATGACGAAGGCGGCGGCCCCGTGACCACGGGACCGCCGCCTTCGTCGTGCGCGCGTGCGCCGCTCAGCGTGCGCCGGTCGGTGCGGGCAGGCGGGCGCCGCCCTTGTGCAGCGGCACCGGCTCGCCGTCCGCCGTCACCACCTGGCGGTCGCCGAGCGGGGCGTCCAGCCGCAGCGTCTGCTCGTACTGCTTGGCGATCAGAATGCACACCTTGTCCGGCCAGGGCGTCTCGGTCACCCGCACGGTGACCTTGCTGGCGCTCTCGCTCGCGGTCGCCTTGTAGTCGGCGCAGACGCCGCCCGTGAACGTCACGGTCAGCTCGTCGCCCTGGGCCGTGTAGCCCTCCACCTCGACGTCACGGGTGGCCGGCGCGGACGTCGGCTCGTCACCGGGACCCGACGGCTCCTCGCCCGGCCGCTCCCCGGACCCCGTCGGCGCGGCGAGGAACTCCGGCTCCACCGCCGGATGCGTCACCGTGAACGGGTTGTCGGACCCCGCCGGGCGCACCTCGAACAGCCAGGACGGCACCAGCGCCGGGCGCCCGTCCACCGAGTGCGCGGCCAGCCCGAACACCGCCTCGTCGACCGCGACGGTCTCACCGGCCGGCTTCGCAGGTGCGCAGGGCTCCTCCTGCTGCTGCCCCTCGTCCAGCGGTGCGGGGGTGGCGCAGCCGCCGATCTCCACGCGGTCGCCGGCGCCGGGCGCCCCGTTCATCGCGTCCAGCGCCTCGCGGGCGCTCACCACCGGGTACTCGTCGCCCTTCACCGGCTCCGCGAGCCGCCCGCTGCCGCCGACGACCTCGCCGCTCGCCCCGACGACCACCCCGGTCGTCCAGCCGTACGTCGGCAGTCCGCCGACCTCCGGGTCGGCGTTCACGACGCGGCTGCCGTCCAGCACCTGGCTCGCGTCCAGCTTGGCGTCGTCCTGGCCCACCGCCTTCAGCACCGGTGCGGCGGCCTTCTTCGCGGCTTCCTCGCTCACCGCGGCCGCCTTGGCGCCGGTCGGGGCCTTGCAGGTGGCGCCCTTGCAGTTGTCACTGCCGCGGACGTTCCGGCTGAACGTCCAGGTGCCGGGGGCCTGCTTGTCGACGCGCAGGGTCGGACCGGAGCCGTCCTGGCCGCCGATGCGCCAGGAGCCGCCCTCGGCGACCGGCCTGCCCTCGACCCCCAGCGCCTCGGCCAGCGCGACCACGCGGTCCTCGGTGACCTGGCCCCGCGCGTGGAACACGGGTGCCGCGTCCGGACCGTCGGGGAGGGCGCCCTCGGCGCGGTAGGACGCGCCGTACGGGTTGGGCTCGCCCGGCGCGATGCCGTCCGGGCCGCTCTCGGAGTGGCCGTCCAGGGCGAGCGGCGGGGGAGTGGCGTCGCCGTTCGCCCCCGGCGTCGCGCCGCCCCCGGAGTCACCGGCCGCCCCGGCCGCGAGATACGCGCCACCGCCGCCGACCAGCAGCACGGCGGCGGCGACGGAGGCGACCAACGCAGGCGTGCGGCGACGGGCCGGCCCCTCGGACCCACGTTCCGCGTCCCGGCTCCCGCCGACCACGGGCTCGGGCCCTGCATAGGCATGGTCGTCCCCGGCCGACGGGACGGAGGACTCGGCGGCTCCGGTGCCCGCGGGCGCGCCGGCCGGCGCGGACGTGTCGTCTCCCGCGGCTGCCGGGTCGGTGGTTCCGGGGGTGGAGGCCGGGGCGCCTGCGGACGCGTTGGCTGCGGTCGCGGGCGGGTCGGCCGGTGCGGGCTCGTCCTTTCCGGCGCGGGGCTCGTCTCCTGCGGTTGCCGGGTCGGTGGTTCCGGGTGGGGAGGTTGCGGGGCTTGCGGGCGTGTCGGCTGCGGTCGCGGGCGGGTCGGCCGGTGCGGGCTCGGCCTTTCCGGCGCGGGGCTCGTCTCCTGCGGTTGCCGGGTCGGTGGTTCCGGGTGGGGAGGTTGCGGGGCTTGCGGGCGTGTCGGCTGCGGTCGCGGGCGGGTCGGCCGGTGCGGCCGTGTCGTCCGCGGCTGCGGGGTCGGTGGTTCCGGCCGTGGCGGCCTGAGCGGCCTCGGCCTCTCCGGTCCGGGGCGCGTCGGCGTCGCGCGGCCCCGTCACGTCCGGCTGCGTCGGCCGCGAAGGCACAGGCGCATCGGCGTCCACCGCCGTCGGTCCGGTCCCTTCCGTACCGGTGCGGTGCACACCGGCGGCGGTCTCGCCGGGCCCCGCGGAGGGCCGGCCGTCGGCGATTCCGCCCGCCCGGGCCTCGGAGGGGCCGCCCTCCTGCTTCCGCGGCCGATCGGCCGTGCCGCTTTCACCCGTCCGCGTGGGCCCCCCGGCCCTGGCCCCGGCGCCCCCGGCACCCTCCGCCGGGCCGTGCTCCCCGGACGCGCCGGCGTCCCCGGCCGGGCCGGATGTCCCGGAGCCCTCCGTGTCCTCGGCCGCCGGGCCACGCGTCTCCACGGCGTCCGTGCCGGAGCCGGCCGCCTCCGAGGAGGAGGTGGTGCGCGGCCGTGCGCCCTCCGTGTCGGGCGCGTCGCCCGGGACGGGGCGCGGCTCGTCGTCGTGGTCGGGTCGCTCGGTGTTCACCGCATCGCTCCTTCGCCTGCACAGCTGTCCCCTGCGGACCCTGCCCGGTCGCACCGGGGCTGCCGAGGGTTCGTATCCCGCATCCCCTCTACGGGGGACAGCGATGGGACGCAGTGGGGGAGCGCGCGGTTCCCCGCGTTCGCTCAGTCGCCGTAGTCGGACATGGCGTCGAGCATCCGCGCCGAGGAGGGCGGCACGTCCACCCCGTGGATCAGGGAGGGCGACACCGGCCGGGACGCCGTCCGCTCGGGTGCGGCCCAGTGCGGGACCATCCGGGCGCAGTCACCGCGCAGCGAGGTCAGATCGCCCTCGAGGTCGACCGGAGCGGGGCTGTGGACCTTGATGTTCGTCATGTCCGCACCGTATGCACGCCGACAGCCGCGAAGAAAGAGCTACTATCGGGTAGTTTCGACTGCTTCTACGGGCCGTTCCCACCCGGTAGCGTGAAGTGTCAAACCCCCTCCCTCAGGAGAATCCACGCCGTGCGCATCGCAGTCACCGGCTCCATCGCCACCGACCACCTCATGACCTTCCCCGGCCGGTTCGCCGACCAGCTCGTCGCGGACCAGCTGCACACGGTCTCGCTGTCCTTCCTGGTCGACAACCTCGACGTGCGTCGCGGCGGGGTGGCCGCGAACATCGCCTTCGGCATGGGTCAGCTCGGCACCCGCCCGATCCTGGTCGGCGCGGCCGGGTTCGACTTCGACGAGTACCGGGCCTGGCTGGAGCGGCACGGTGTCGACACCGACTCCGTCCGCATCTCGGACACGCTGCACACCGCCCGCTTCGTGTGCACCACGGACTCCGACCACAACCAGATCGGCTCCTTCTACACGGGCGCGATGAGCGAGGCCCGCCTGATCGAGCTGAAGACCGTCGCCGACCGCGTGGGCGGCCTCGACCTGGTGTCCATCGGCGCCGACGACCCGGAGGCGATGCTCCGGCACACCGAGGAGTGCCGCTCGCGGGGCATCCCGTTCGCCGCCGACTTCTCCCAGCAGATCGCCCGCATGGACGGGGAGGAGATCCGGATACTGCTGGAGGGGGCCACGTACCTCTTCTCGAACGAGTACGAGAAGGGCCTCATCGAGACCAAGACCGGCTGGACCGACGAGGAGATCCTCGCCAAGGTCGGCCACCGCGTCACCACTCTGGGCGCCCGCGGGGTGCGCATCGAGCGGGCCGGCGAGGAGACCGTCGAGGTCGCCTGCCCCGACGAGGAGCGCAAGGCCGACCCCACCGGCGTCGGCGACGCCTTCCGCGCCGGCTTCCTGTCCGGCCTGGCGTGGGGCGTCTCCCTGGAGCGCGCCGCGCAGGTCGGCTGCATGCTGGCGACCCTCGTCATCGAGACGGTCGGCACCCAGGAGTACCAGCTGCGCCGCGGTCACTTCATGGAGCGCTTCACCAAGGCCTACGGTGACGACGCCGCCACCGAGGTGCGCGAGCACCTCGGCTGACGCCGCCCTCGGTCACTCACGACAGCCGGCGGACCACATAGGCCGCGCCCCGGTCCGCCGGCTGCTCGCCGACGTACTCCTGGCCGCGCATCTCGCACCACGCGGGGATGTCGAGCCGGGCCGCCTCGTCGTCGGCGAGGACCCGCACCAGGCCGCCCACCGGCACGTCGCCGATCACCCTGGCCAGCTCGATCACCGGGATCGGGCAGCGCCGTCCCAGCGCGTCCACCACCAGCGCCTCGTCCCGCTCCCGCGTGACGGTCTCCGTCCGGGACACCGGCGCGCCCAGCTTCTCCCGCACCCCGGCGACCACCCCCGGCAGCACGCCGAGGAAGCGCTCCACGTCCTCCTCCTCGGTGCCCGGCGGCAGCGAGACCCGGACGTTGCCCTCGCTGAGCACCCCCATCGCCCTCAGCACATGGCTGGGCGTCAGCGTGCTGCTGGTGCAGGACGAGCCGGACGACACGGAGAAGCCCGCCCGGTCCAGCTCGTGCAGCACGGTCTCCCCGTCGACATAGAGACACGAGAACGTGACCACCCCCGGCAACCGCCGCTCCGGGTCCCCGACCACCTCCACGTCCGGCACCAGCTCCGGCACCCGCGCCCGGATCCGGTCCGTCAGCTCCCGCAGCCTGGCCGCCTCCTGGGCGGCCTCCGCCCGCACCGCCCGCAGCGACGCCGCCGCGGCCACGATCGCCGGGAGGTTCTCGAACCCGGGCACCCGCCCCGACTCCCGCTCGTCCCGCGGCCCCTGGGGCGCGAACCGCACCCCCTTGCGCACGGCGAGCAGACCCACCCCCGAGGGCCCGCCCCACTTGTGGGCGCTCGCCGCGAGCAGTGACCAGTCGCCCTCCACCGGACCCCAGCCCAGCGACTGCGCCGCGTCCACCAGCAGCGGCACCCCGGCGGCCCGGCACGCCTCGGCCGCCTCGGCCACCGGCTGGAGGGTGCCCACCTCGTGGTTGGCGGACTGCAGACAGGCCAGCGCGGTGTCCGGCCGCAGCGCCCCGGCGAACTCGGACGGGCGTACGGCACCCGTGCGGTCCACCGGGACCTCGGTGACCGTGCCGCCGCCGTCCCGGTGAACTTCCGCCGCATGGAGTACAGAAGAGTGTTCGACCGCTGACACGATCAGGTGGTGCCCGGTGCGCCGTCTGCCGGCCAGCGCCCCCGTGATCCCGGTGTGCACCGCGGCGGTCCCGGACGGGGTGAACACCAGCTCGTCGGGACGGCACCCCACGGCCTCGGCGGCCGCCTCCCGGGCGGCGTCGAGCAACAGCCGCGCCCGCCGCCCCTCCTTGTACAACCGCGCCGGATCCGCCCACCCTTCGTCCAGCGACGCCAGCAGGGCCTGACGGGCGACGGGATGAAGAGGAGCACCGGAAGCGGCATCGAAGTAGGACACACGGCAACGCTAACCCCCTCAGGGGCGCGAGGAACCGCGCGATCGACCACGACGGCGCCGCAGCCGCCACGACGCCCGTACCCCCGGATGACGAGGCGCTCGACGCAACCCGCGGCGCGTACGGCACCCCTCCCCGCGACCCCCGGAAGGGCGTCGGCTAGGGTTTGGTCCGCATAAACATCCAAACCCCTGCCCGACGCAGGGCGGCGACCGACCAGCGAGGCCGCAGCCGAACAGCGCGGGCGAGACTCTCGGGAAGGCGCTACGTGAGTCCCAACGGCTCCGACCTCCCCCACGGCCTGGAAGGCGTGGGCGGTACCCCCAAGCCGCGGCGCCCGATGCGGCGGAAGCTGCTGCAGGCACTGACCGCGGGCCTGGTCCTGGCGACCGCCACCGGTTGCACATGGGAGGACTTCCCCCGCCTTGGCATGCCCACCCCCACGACGGAAGAGGCTCCCCGGATCCTCTCCCTGTGGCAGGGGTCCTGGGCGGCCGCGCTCGCCGTCGGCGTGCTGGTGTGGGGCCTGATCCTGTGGAGTGCTTTCTTCCACCGGCGCAGCCGCACCAAGGTCGAGGTACCTCCGCAGACCCGGTACAACATGCCCATCGAGGCGTTGTACACGGTGGTCCCCCTCGTCATCGTCTCGGTGTTCTTCTACTTCACCGCGCGAGACGAATCCGAGCTGCTGAAGCTCGAGAAGAAGCCCGACGTCACGGTGAACGTGGTCGGCTTCCAGTGGAGCTGGTGCTTCAACTACGTCGAGGACGTCGAGGGTTCCACGGGCGACGCCAAGACGTCCGAGGAACTCGACGCGATTCCGGACCGCTACAAGGAGGCCTTCCCGGCCGACGCCGGCGGTGTCTACGACTGCGGCATCCCCGGAACCCGGAACCCGCAGACCAACAACCCGGGCCCCACCCTGTGGCTGCCCGAGGGCAAGCGGGTCCGCTTCGTGCTGACCTCGCGTGATGTCATCCACTCCTTCTGGGTGGTGCCGTTCCTGATGAAGCAGGACGTCATCCCGGGCCACACCAACGCCTTCGAGGTGACCCCCAACCGTGAGGGCACCTTCCTCGGCAAGTGCGCCGAACTCTGCGGCGTCGACCACTCCCGGATGCTGTTCAACGTGAAGGTCGTCTCCCCCGAGCGGTACGAGCAGCACCTGAAGGACCTCGCGAAGAAGGGGCAGCAGGGCTACGTGCCCGCGGGCATCGAGCAGTCCGGCCCCGAGAAGAACCGGGAGTCGAACATCCTGTGAGCATCCTCAACGAACCCAAGGGTGCCGCGGCAGCTGGGTCCCACTACGAGGACGAACTGCCGGTCAGGCGCCAGAACCGTGGCAGCGTCGTGGTCAAGTGGCTGACGACCACGGACCACAAGACGATCGGCACGATGTACCTCGTGACGTCGTTCGTCTTCTTCGTCATCGGCGGCGTGATGGCCCTGGTGATGCGCGCCGAGCTGGCCCGCCCGGGCCTGCAGATCGTGTCGAACGAGCAGTTCAACCAGGCGTTCACGATGCACGGCACGATCATGCTGCTGATGTTCGCGACGCCGCTGTTCGCCGGCTTCGCGAACTGGATCATGCCGCTGCAGATCGGCGCGCCCGACGTGGCGTTCCCGCGGCTGAACATGTTCGCCTACTGGCTCTACTCGTTCGGCTCGCTCATCGCGGTCGGCGGCTTCCTGACGCCGGACGGCGCCGCCAGCTTCGGCTGGTTCGCCTACTCGCCGCTGTCGGACGCGGTCCGCTCGCCGGGCATCGGCTCCGACATGTGGATCATGGGCCTCGCCCTCTCCGGCTTCGGCACCATCCTCGGCGCGGTCAACTTCATCACCACCATCATCTGCATGCGCGCGCCCGGCATGACGATGTTCCGCATGCCGATCTTCACCTGGAACGTGCTGCTCACCGGTGTGCTGGTGCTGCTCGCCTTCCCGGTGCTGGCCGCCGCGCTGTTCGCCCTGGAGGCGGACCGCAAGTTCGGGGCGCACATCTTCGACTCGACGAACGGCGGAGCGCTGCTCTGGCAGCACCTCTTCTGGTTCTTCGGTCACCCCGAGGTGTACATCATCGCGCTGCCGTTCTTCGGCATCGTCTCCGAGATCATCCCGGTGTTCTCCCGCAAGCCGATGTTCGGCTACATGGGTCTCATCGGCGCGACCATCGCGATCGCGGGTCTGTCGGTGACGGTGTGGGCGCACCACATGTACGTCACGGGCGGTGTGCTGCTGCCGTTCTTCTCCTTCATGACCTTCCTGATCGCGGTCCCGACCGGTGTGAAGTTCTTCAACTGGATCGGCACCATGTGGAAGGGCAGCCTGTCCTTCGAGACACCGATGCTGTGGACGCTGGGCTTCCTCATCACGTTCACCTTCGGCGGTCTGACCGGCGTCATCCTGGCCTCGCCGCCGCTGGACTTCCACGTCTCCGACTCGTACTTCGTGGTGGCGCACTTCCACTACGTGGTGTTCGGCACCGTGGTGTTCGCGATGTTCGCCGGCTTCCACTTCTGGTGGCCGAAGTTCACCGGCAAGATGCTCGACGAGCGGCTCGGCAAGATCACCTTCTGGACGCTGTTCATCGGCTTCCACGGCACCTTCCTGGTCCAGCACTGGCTGGGCGTCGAGGGCATGCCGCGCCGGTACGCGGACTACCTGGCCGCGGACGGCTTCACCGCCCTGAACACGGTCTCGACGATCGCGTCGTTCCTCCTCGGCATGTCGCTGCTGCCGTTCTTCTACAACGTGTGGAAGACCGCCAAGTACGGCAAGCCGGTCGAGGTCGACGACCCGTGGGGCTACGGCCGCTCCCTCGAGTGGGCGACCTCCTGCCCGCCGCCCCGGCACAACTTCCTCACCCTGCCGCGGATCCGCAGTGAATCCCCGGCGTTCGACCTGCACCACCCGGAGATCGCCGCGCTCGACGAGCTCGAGAACGCCGGTCACGGCGAGAAGGCCCTCTCCGGCGGCAAGGAGGCCGGCAAGTGAAGATCCAGGGCAAGATGTTCATGTGGCTGAGCCTCTTCTTCCTGGCCATGGCCGTGGTCTACGGCCTGTGGTCGAAGGAGCCGGTCGGCACCACTGCCCTTTTCCTGTCCTTCGGCCTGAGCATCATGATCGGCTTCTACCTGGGCTTCACCGCCCGGCGGGTCGACGTGGGCGCCCAGGACAACAAGGAGGCGGACGTCGCCGACGACGCCGGCGAGGTCGGGTTCTTCAGCCCGCACAGCTGGCAGCCCCTGTCCCTGGCCGCGGGCGGCGCCCTGGCCTTCGCGGGCGTGGCGATCGGCTGGTGGCTGATGTACTTCTCCGCGCCGCTGCTGCTGATCGGTCTGTGGGGCTGGGTCTTCGAGTACTACCGCGGTGAGAACCGCACCCAGTAACACGCCACACGGCACCCGGAAGCCCGGACACTCCGTCAGGAGGGTCCGGGCTTCCGCTTCTGCCGCATCCGCCTCACCCGTTCGGGCCGCCCGGTGAGCCGGGACGCGCCCGGCTCCCTAGCGTGAGGCCATGAGAGACACAGAGTCCCCCCGCACCGGCCTGCGCGGCACGCGGGCCCGCCTCGCCGGGTGCGCGCTGCTGGTGGCGGCCCTCGGCGCGGGCGTCACCGGCTGCTCCTCAGACGGCAGCCCGCTGTCCGCCGAGCCGTACGACGCGGCGGACCAGATCTCCTTCGGCGGCTCCCTCGACGAGGGAAAGCCCGCCGACCCCGACAAGCCCATCGAGATCACCGCCGAGGACTCCGACGGGCGCATCACCGACGTCGTCGCCGTGGACGCCTCCGGACGGCACCTGGCGGGCGAACTGGCCGCCGACGGCAGCCGCTGGCACAGCACCACGCCGCTGGCCGCCTCCGCGCAGTACACGGTCCGCGTGAGCACCGAGGACGAGGACGGCAGGCCCGGCCGCAAGGTCCTCACCTTCACCACCGGCAAGCCCGGCGCCGCCAAGCGCCTGGGCATCACCTTCGGCCCCGAGGCGGGCACGTACGGCGTCGGACAGCCGCTCGTCGCGGAGCTCAGCGAGCCGGTCAAGGAGCCGGCGCAGCGGGCCGTCGTGGAACGCGGCCTGAAGGTCGACTCCACGCCCTCCGTCACCGGCGCCTGGTACTGGGTGGACGACAAGAAGCTGCACTTCCGGCCCAAGGACTACTGGCCGGCCAACGCCAGCGTCCAGGTGCGCAGCAACCTGGAGGGCATCAGGATCGGTGACCGGCTGCGCGGCGACGCGGCCAAGCCGCTCACCATCCGCACCGGTGACCGCGTGATAGCCGTCACCGACGCCGCCGCGCACCGGCTGACGGTCCACAAGAACGGCGAGGAGATCAAGCAGATCCCCGTCACCACCGGCAAGCCCGGCTTCGAGACCCGCAACGGCGTCAAGGTGGTGCTCGCCAAGGAACGCTTCGTACGCATGCGCAGCACCACCGTCGGCATCGCCGAGGGCTCCGCCGAGTCCTACGACCTGGACGTGCACTTCGCGACCCGGGTCACCTGGAGCGGCGAGTACGTGCACGCCGCCCCGTGGTCGGTCGGCTCGCAGGGCTACGCCAACGTCAGCCACGGCTGCGTCGGGATGAGCACCGCCGACGCCGAGTGGTTCTTCGACACCTTCCGCCAGGGCGACCTCGTGGAGGTCGTGAACTCGGAGGGCGACGTCATGGAGCCGTTCGGCAACGGCTTCGGCGACTGGAACCTGACCTGGGACAAGTGGCGCGAGGGCAGCGCCCTCACGGGCAGCGGGAAGACCCCCGAGACCGCCCAGCAGGTGGCACGGCTGCGGCCCGCGGCCGCGTGAAGCACCACAGGGCCGCCGCGCACGCCCACAGGCGGGCCGGCGGCCCTCGTCGGCCGCCCGGGGCCGGGGCGGAAGCCTCAGGCGCCCGCCAGCGCCTTCCGGCGCAGCAGCGAGGCCAGGGCGTTCGCGAACTCCACCGGCTCCACCGGAAGCGTCACCGCCGCCTCCGCGCGGCTCCAGGTCGCCAGCCAGGCGTCCTGCGGGCGGCCCATCAGCAGCAGCACCGGCGGGCAGTTGAAGATCTCGTCCTTGATCTGCCGGCACAGCCCCATGCCGCCCATCGGCACGGCCTCGCCGTCCAGGACGCACACGTCGACGCCGCCCCGCTCCAGCTCCGTGAGCACGGCCGCCGGCGTCGCGCACTCCAGGAACTCCACGAGGGGCACGTCCGGCGCCGGCCGCCGCCCGGTGGCGAGCCGCACCTGCTCCCGGGTGTTGGCGTCGTCGCTGTAGACCAGCACCGTGGCGGTCGCCTGCATTGTTCCTCCACGCGTAAGAGAGAGGGCACGGCTCTGTCGGGAACTTCGGGTACCGATGGCGCGGATGCTACCCCCTCGGACCGCCCGTCAACACCGGTTCGGACACGGCTTCGAACGGGGCCTCCCTGGGCCATACGGGCAGTCCAGGAGGGGCGAACACACCGAACGGCACCCCCGGGAGTGAGGGCGGGATAAGCGACCGACATAATGTCGGCGTGGCGACAGCAACGACAGTAGACACCGGGCACGCGCACCCGTCGGTCAACCGACCGAACCTCACCAGCGTCGGAACCATCATCTGGCTGAGTTCCGAGCTGATGTTCTTCGCGGCCCTCTTCGCGATGTACTTCACCCTGCGATCGGTGACCGGACCCGACTTCTGGTCGGAGAAGGCCGACCTGCTGAACTTCCCGTTCTCGGCGACGAACACCACGATCCTGGTGCTCTCCTCGCTCACCTGCCAGCTCGGCGTCTTCGCCGCCGAGCGCGGTGACGTGAAGAAGCTCCGGATGTGGTTCATCGTCACCTTCATCATGGGCGCGGTGTTCATCGGCGGCCAGGTCTTCGAGTACACCGAGCTGGTCAAGCACGAGGGCCTGTCCCTCTCCTCCGACCCGTACGGCTCGGCCTTCTACCTGACCACCGGCTTCCACGGCCTGCACGTGACGGGCGGCCTGATCGCCTTCCTGCTGGTCCTGGGCCGGACCTACGCGGCCCGGAGGTTCACACACGAGCAGGCGACCGCGGCCATCGTCGTGTCCTACTACTGGCACTTCGTCGATGTCGTCTGGATCGGCCTCTTCGCCACGATCTACATGATCAAGTAGGCGGGCCCTCATCCGCGCGCGCTGACCACAGCGCACCCAACAGAAGCATCGACGCAGAAGATCCTGACACCGGGGTAATCCGTGAAAAAGCTCTCCGCACGACGACGCCATCCGCTGGCGGCGCTCGTCGTCCTACTCCTCGCGCTGGCATGCACCGGGGGGCTGTACGCCGTGTTCGCACCCGCGGACAAGGCGCAGGCCGACGAAACCGCCCAGTCCCTCACCATCGAGGAGGGCAAGAAGCTTTACACCGTCGGCTGCGCGAGCTGCCACGGCACCGGCGGTCAGGGCACGTCCGACGGCCCGAGCCTGGTGGGCGTGGGCGCCGCGGCGGTCGACTTCCAGGTGGGCACCGGCCGTATGCCGGCCGCCACCTCGCAGGCCGCGCAGATCCCGGACAAGCCGGCCGTCTACAACCAGGCCCAGATCGACCAGCTGGCGGCGTACATCGCCTCGCTGGGCGCCGGCCCGGCCATCCCGACCGAGGAGCAGTACGGCCCCGAGGGCGCCGACGCTGCCAAGGGCGGCGAGCTGTTCCGCAACAACTGCGCGCAGTGCCACAACTTCACCGGCAAGGGCGGTGCGCTCACGCACGGCAAGTACGCCCCGAGCCTGGAGGGCGTCACGCCCAAGCACATCTACGAGGCCATGCTCACCGGCCCGCAGAACATGCCCTCCTTCCCCGACACCACCCTGTCGGAGCAGAACAAGAAGGACGTCATCGCGTACCTGAACGCGGTCAACGGCGAGGAGACCGAGAGCCCCGGCGGCCTGTCGCTGGGCGGGCTCGGCCCCGTCTCCGAGGGTCTGTTCGCCTGGGTCTTCGGACTCGGCGCGCTGATCGCGGTCGCCGTCTGGGTCGCCGCTCGGACCGCAAAGGCCAAGAAGTCATGAGTAGCCAAGACATTCCCGAAGAGAACCTGCCCGCAGCGCAGGACACCAGCCACGGCGCGGTGAAGCCCGCGGACGAGCAGAACCCGTTCGCCGACCCGGGCCTCCCGCCCCACGAGCCGCGGGTGCAGGACATCGACGAGCGGGCCGCCAAGCGGTCCGAGCGCACGGTCGCCCTGCTGTTCACGGTGTCGATGCTGGCCACCGTCGGCTTCATCGCCTCGTACGTGACCATCCCGGTCGACAAGTCGGTCTACATCTGGCCGATCGGTCACATCAGCGCGCTGAACTTCGCGCTGGGCATGACGCTCGGCCTCGCCCTGTTCTGCATCGGCGCCGGCGCGGTCCACTGGGCCCGCACGCTGATGTCGGACCACGAGCTGGCCGACGAGCGTCACCCGATCGAGGCCGCTCCCGACGTCCGCGCGAAGGTCATGGACGACTTCCGCCAGGGCGCCAAGGAGTCGGTGCTCGGCCGCCGGAAGCTGATCCGCAACACCATGTTCGGCGCGCTGGCCCTGTTCCCGCTCTCCGGCGTGGTCCTGCTGCGCGACCTCGGCCCGCTGCCCGGCACGAAGCTGCGCCACACGCTGTGGTCCAGGGGCAAGCTGCTCGTCAACATGAACACCAACGAGCCGCTGCGTCCGTCGGACCTGATCGTGGGTTCGCTGACCTTCGCCAAGCCCGAGGGCCTGGAGGAGCACGACCACGGTTTCCAGACCGAGATCGCCAAGGCCGCCCTGATGCTCGTCCGTATCAAGCCGGACGACATCAAGGACAAGCGCGCGCTCGAGTGGTCGCACGAGGGCATCCTGGCGTACTCGAAGATCTGCACCCACGTCGGTTGCCCGATCTCCCTGTACGAGCAGCAGACGCACCACGCGCTCTGCCCCTGTCACCAGTCCACCTTCGACCTCTCCGACGGCGCCAAGGTGATCTTCGGTCCCGCCGGTCACCCGCTGCCGCAGCTGCGCATCGGCGTGAACGACGAGGGTTACCTCGAAGCGCTCGGCGACTTCGACGAGCCCGTCGGCCCTGCCTTCTGGGAGCGCGGATGAGTACTACGACGACACCCGAGTCCCGCGCACGCGGGAAGGCGCCGGCCGGCGAACGCGTCGCCGACTGGGCCGACGGCCGGCTGGGGATCTACTCCCTGGCCAAGGCCAACATGCGCAAGATCTTCCCCGACCACTGGTCGTTCATGCTGGGTGAGATCTGCCTGTACAGCTTCATCATCATCATCCTCACGGGTGTGTACCTGACGCTGTTCTTCCACCCGTCGATGAACGAGGTGGAGTACCACGGCAGCTACGTCCCGCTGCAGGGCCAGCTGATGAGTGAGGCCTACAAGTCGACGCTGGACATCAGCTTCGACGTCCGTGGCGGTCTGCTCATCCGGCAGATCCACCACTGGGCCGCGCTGATCTTCGTGGCCGGCATGTTCGTGCACATGATGCGCGTGTTCTTCACCGGCGCGTTCCGCAAGCCGCGTGAGATCAACTGGCTGTTCGGCTTCCTGCTGCTCGTCCTGGGCATGTTCACCGGTTTCACCGGCTACTCGCTCCCGGACGACCTGCTCTCCGGCACCGGTATCCGCTTCATGGAGGGCGCGATCCTGTCCGTGCCGATCGTCGGCACGTACCTCTCGTTCTTCCTCTTCGGCGGCGAGTTCCCCGGCGACGACTTCGTGGCCCGGTTCTTCTCGATCCACGTCCTGCTGCTGCCGGGCATCATGCTCGGCCTCGTGGTGGCGCACCTGATCCTGGTCTTCTACCACAAGCACACGCAGTTCCCGGGTCCCGGAAAGACCAACAAGAACGTGGTCGGCATGCCGCTGCTGCCGGTGTACATGGCCAAGGCCGGAGGCTTCTTCTTCCTGGTCTTCGGTGTGCTCGCGGCCGTCGCCGCGATCGCCACGGTCAACCCGATCTGGTCCATCGGCCCCTACCGGCCCGACATGGTCTCCACCGGCGCCCAGCCCGACTGGTACATGGGCTTCTCCGAGGGTCTGATCCGTGTCATGCCGGGCTGGGAGATCAACTTCTGGGGTCACACGCTCGTCCTGGGCGTGTTCATCCCGCTGATGATCTTCCCGCTGGTCCTGGCCGCCATCGCCGTGTACCCGTTCATCGAGTCCTGGGTCACCGGCGACAAGCGCGAGCACCACATCCTGGACCGCCCGCGCAACGCCCCGACGCGCACCGCGTTCGGTGTCGCCTGGATGACGCTGTACTTCGTGCTCCTCGTCGGCGGCGGCAACGACATCTGGGCAACGCACTTCCACCTGTCGATCAACGCCATCACCTGGTTCGTCCGGATCGCGTTCTTCGTCGCCCCGGTCGTGGCGTTCATCGTCACCAAGCGGATCTGCCTCGGCCTCCAGCGCCGGGACAAGGAGAAGGTGCTGCACGGCCGCGAGTCGGGCATCATCAAGCGCCTGCCGCACGGTGAGTTCATCGAGGTCCACGAGCCGCTCAGCCAGGAGCAGCTGTACACCCTCACCGCGCACGAGCAGCCCAAGCCGCTCGAGCTCGGCCCGGAGGTCGACGAGAACGGCGTCCGGCGCAAGGTGAAGGCCAGCGAGAAGCTGCGCGCGAAGCTCAGCAAGGGCTTCTACGGCGAGGAGTCGCAGATTCCGAAGCCGACCGTCGAGGAGTACAAGGAGATCACGAGCGGCCACGGCCACCACTGATCCCGGAGTTTCTCCACACGTCGCCACACGACAGCGAAGGGCCCCCGTCCGTTCTGCGGACGGGGGCCCTTCGCCGTGCCCGCGGCTGGATAGGGTGGGTGCGGGACCCGTCCGGTCCCCGAGGACCCGCTACGACCGTCAGGAGCGACCATGAGCGCTGTGACCCCCGCTGGAGGCGACACCGCGGCGGGCCGCTCCTGGCCCGCCCTGTTGAACTCCCTCCTCGACGGCCGGGACCTGACCGCCGACGAGGCCGCCTGGGCGATGGACCTGATCATGCGGGGCGAGGCGACCGACGCGCAGATCGCCGGGTTCGCGGTGTCCCTGCGGGCCAAGGGCGAGACCGTCGACGAGATCACCGGCTGCGTGCGGGCGCTCTACGACCACGCCAACGTGATCGAGGTACCCGGCGCCACCGTCGACATCGTCGGCACCGGCGGCGACGGCGCCAAGACGGTGAACATCTCCACCATGTCCTCGATCGTCGTCGCCGGCACCGGCGCGAAGGTCGTCAAGCACGGCAACCGCGCCGCGTCCTCCGCCTCCGGCGCCTCCGACGTGCTGGAGAAGCTGGGCGTCAACCTCGAACTGACCCCGCGCCGGGTCGCCGAGGTCGCCGAGGAGGCCGGCATCACCTTCTGCTTCGCGGTGAAGTTCCACCCGGCGCTGCGCCATGTGGCCGCCGCCCGCGGCCAGCTCGGCGTCCGCACCGTGTTCAACTTCCTCGGCCCGCTCGCCAACCCGGCGAAGGTCGAGGCGCAGGCCGTCGGCGTCGCCGACGCCCGGATGGCGCCCATCATGGCCGGGGTGTTCGCCGGGCGCGGCAACTCCACCCTGGTGTTCCGCGGCGACGACGGCCTCGACGAGCTGACCACCACCGGCACCTCCAGGGTGTGGGTGGTCCGCGACGGCAAGGTCACCGAGGAGACCTTCGACCCGCGCGACGTCGGCATCGAGCTGGTCCCGGTGGAGGCGCTGCGCGGCGCCGACGCCTCCTACAACGCCGAGGTCGCCCGACGGCTGCTGGACGGCGAGCGCGGCCCCGTGCGGGACGCGGTCCTGCTGAACTCCGCGGCGGCGCTGGTGGCCCTGGAGCCCGGCAGCGGCACGCTCACCGAGCAGATCCGCGCCGGGATGGAGAAGGCCGCCGAGTCCATCGACTCCGGCGCCGCCAGGCGCGTCCTGGAACGCTGGGTCGCCGTCACCAACGCGTAGATCCTTCGTACGGCCGTCCCGCCATCCGATACGGGTTGCGGGACGGCCGTCGCCTCACGTACGTTCCCTCTCAGGTCATGAGTGACAGCCATCAGGCCCCGGCCGGCTGTCCGGCAACCCTCCGTCCGTGGCGGGGTGCCCCGGGTGAAGACCAGGCCGTGAGCAGCAGGGCTCACGGCAAGCGCGGACCCCTCGCACACCAGGGGTCCTGGTCGTCGAGGAGTCTTCTGTGAGCAAGCGAATGCGCTAGGGCCTTTCGTTCGGATCAGGCCGGTTGTGAGGCGCGGTGCGTCTTCGGCCGACCCGAGCGGGGTCCGGTGCGTGCAGCTGCAAGGCGGAGGAGGGCGTCAACGCGGAGCGTTGGCAACCGACGACAACGCCGCAGATGCGCGTGCCAGGGCCCGCGACGCCAGGGTGATCCGAACGGAAGGCCCTGAGGGCGTCGAGCCCCGCCTCCGCACACCCTTGTCACTTCCTTCTCCGCGCTGGAGCGACGCGTCGCGCCGTCCGCTCGCGCGAAGATCCGCCCTGCCCTTGGGAGTTCCGTCATGCCTGCTGCCGCCACCGCCACCGCCGTCGCCGCCGAGCCCTCCGTCTGCGCCCCGCTGCCCGTCCTCGGCCGGGACGTCGCCGTCCCCCTCGTCACCGGCGGCGAGGTCACCTACGCCGCCCTCGACCAAGCCGCCAGCGCCCCTGCCCTCCAGCGTGTCTGGGACGACGTGGCCGCCTACGCCCCCTACTACGGCAGCGTCCACCGCGGCGCCGGCTACCTCTCGCAGCTCTCCACCGACCTGTTCGAGAACGCCCGCCGTACCGTGGCCGAGTTCCTCGACTGCCGGGACGGGGACGAGGTGGTGTTCACCCGGTCCACCACCGACTCCCTCAACCTGCTCGCCGCCGCCCTGCCCGACGGCTGCGAGGTCTTCGTCTTCGAGACGGAGCACCACGCGGCGCTGCTGCCCTGGCGGCGGGCGGGCCGGGTGACCTTCCTCGACGCCCCCGACAGCCCCGCGCAGGCCGTCGCGGCCCTGGAGCGCGCCCTCGCCGACCGCGACCCCTACGGCCCCGCCCTGGTCTGCGTCACCGGCGCCTCCAACGTCACCGGCGAGCTGTGGCCGGTCCGCGAACTCGCCGCCGCCGCACACGCGCACGGCGCCCGGATCGTGCTGGACGCCGCCCAGCTCGCCCCGCACCGCGCGGTGTCCGTGCGCGAGCTGGACGTCGACTGGGTCGCCTTCTCCGGGCACAAGCTGTACGCGCCCTTCGGCTCCGGGGTGTTGGCCGGGCGTGCCGACTGGCTGCGCGAGGCCGAGCCGTACCTCGCCGGCGGCGGCGCCAGCCGCACGGTCGTCCGGCGCGCGGACGGGGGCGTGGACGTGCGGTGGCACGAGACCGCCGCCCGCCACGAGGCCGGCTCGCCCAACGTCATCGGCGCCTACGCCGTCGCCTCCGCCTGCAAGGCGCTCACCGAGGCGGGGTTCGAGGCGCTGGCCGCGCGGGAGGACGCGCTGGTGCGCGCGGTGCGGGAGGGGCTGGCGGACGTGCCTGAGGTGCGCTTCCTGTCCCTGTTCGGCGACGACGCGCCCCGGGTCGGGGTGCTGTCCTTCGTGGTCGACGGCTGGAACAGCTCCCATTTCGCGGCGGCGCTGTCCGCGGAGTACGGCATCGGGGTGCGGGACGGTCTGTTCTGCGCGCACCCGCTGGTGCGGAGGCTGCTGGGCGGCGACACGGGCGGTGCGGGGGAGTGCGGGGCGCCGGAGCCGGGGGCGCTGAACGCGATCCGGGTCAGCTTCGGGGCCGGGACGCCGGAGGAGCATGTCGCGCGGTTCGTGCGGGCGGTGCGGGAGCTCGTGCGGGACGGGGCGCGGTGGACGTACCGGACGGTGGACGGGCGGTGCGTGCCCGGCGCGTCGGGGCGCGCGTGAGCGGTCCTCGCCCCCGCCGCCCCTTCCCGTCCCTGGGGGCTGCGCCCCCAGACCCCCTCGTCCTCAAGCGCCGGACGGGCTGGAATCAGCCCCTCCGCGCTTGAGGAGCGGGTACGGGGCGCAGCCCCGGCAGGTCAGCTGTCCAGCCCGATGGCGAAGGCAGCCTCGAGATCGTGCTGGGAGTACGTCCGGAACGCCACATGCGTGTCCGTGCCCTCCACCCCCGGGATCTTGCTGATCCTGCCGGGGATCACCTCGGCGAGGTCCTCGTGCTCCCGCACCCGCACCATGGCGATCAGGTCGTACGTGCCGGTGACGGAGAAGACCTCGCTGACGCTGTCCAGCGCGGCGATCTGTTCCGCGATCTCGGGGATCCGGTCCACGCTGGTCTTGATGAGGACGATCGCGGTGATCACGGCTGGTTCTCTCCCTCGGGGGCCGGAGCAGGGGCGGACTTCACTGTAGTCGCCCCGCCGCGCCACACCCACGCGCAGCCGAAGCCCAGCGCGAAGCCCAGCAGGTGCGCCAGATAGGCCACCCCGGGGCCACCCTCCGGCGTCCGCCCGGCCGCCGCCCACTGCAGCGCCGCCCAGAACGGCAGCACCGCCCACGCGGGCAGCCGTACCGGCAGGAAGAAGGCGAACGGCAGGAGACTGGTGACCCGCCCGCGGGGGAACAGGAAGAGGAACGCTCCGAGCAGCGCCGAGATCGCCCCCGAGGCCCCGACCAGGGACCGCTCGGAGCCGGCGTTGGCGGCCGCGTACCCCAGCAGGGCGAGGTAGCCGCAGCCGGCGTAGCAGAGGGCGAACCGCATCCGGCCCATCCGTGCCTCGGTCAGCGGCCCGAACACGTGGAGGAACAGCATGTTGCCCAGCAGATGCACCCAGCTGCCGTGCACGAAGAGCGCCGTGGCGGGCGTGAGCACGGCCGCGGGGGACCCGTCGAACAGGTCTGCGGGGATCACGCCCCAGCGGCGGAAGTAGTCCCGCTGCGCGGCGAGCAGCTCCTCCCCGGAGCCGTGCGCCGGATGCAGCCCCGAGGCCGGCCCGATCAGGAAGACCAGGCAGCACAGCACGATCAGGGTGCGGGTGACCGGGGCTGGCGTGGTCCTCAGCGCCCCGGCGGCCGCCGCGGTCCAGTTGCGGATCATGGGTACAGAGCATGACGTAACCGGACGCAACCGTGCGGATCGCCTCGCCGCCGTGGACGGGCGGGCGGCGCGGGCCCGGCAGGCCGTAGGGTAACGAGCCACACGCACCGGCCGCCCGGTGCGTCAAGGACACTGGAGAAAGGCGAACAGCCACGATGACGGTTCCCCTGCCGACCGACTCGACGCGGTGGCGCTGCACCCTCTGCGGCAACCTCACCCGCTTCGACGTCACCCGCTCGTCGAAGGTCGTCGAGTACGTGCACCTCGATCTGGCCGGAGAGCCCAAGGTCGAGGAGAGCGAGGTGCTCGACGAGACGATCGAGTCGGTGCGGTGCCGCTGGTGCAACGCCGTGGACCAGGTGGAACTCGTGGACAGGCCGGGCGCCGGCTCCTGACACGGAGCCGGCCCCGCTGACGGCGGTCCCGCGGACGGGGCCGCACACAGGCATTGGGGTGTGACGGATGGTGGAGACCGCGGGCGGGGGGCCGCAGGACGGCGCCGCCGAGGTGCTCGACCGTCCGCTGCCCGACGGGGTGCGCCGCAAGGTCGTCCAGATCGTCGCGGACGGCTTCGGCGGACTCACCGTCGCCGAGCTGCCCGCACAGCTGAGGCAGTACGCCCGGTTCGCCCCGAACCGCCGCGCCAAGTTCGCCGGGAACGCGATGGCGGCGGCGCTGGAGACCGATCCGCTGTTCCGGCAGCGGATCGGGGAGAAGCTCAGAGAGTCGCAGCCGGAACTGACCGGCGCCCTCGACTCCGGCTCCCCGCCCCCGGCCGCGGACCCGCTCGATGTGGCGGCCGCGGCCTACGTGCTCCGCCCGCCGGGCTGGGTCAAGCTGGTCGCCGCCGCCGGAGAGGAGGCGCAGCGCGCCGACGCCGAGCGCGCCGACGAGCAGACCCGCGCCGAGCTGGAGCGGCTGCGCGCCGAACTGGACCGCGCCCGCGAGCACACCCGCTCCGAGACCGAGCGGCTGCGCGCCGAGCTGGACGCGGCGAAGAAGGAGACCGACTCCCTGCACCGCAAGCTGCGGTCCGCCCTCGCCGACGTCAAGCGCGGCGAGGCCGCCCTGCGCAAGCTGCGCGGGGAGATGGAGGCGGTGCGCGCCGAGGGCCAGGCCCAGGTGTCAGCCGCCGAGAGCGAGACCCGGCGCCTCAAGGCCCGGCTCGGGGAGACCGAGGCCGCCCTGGAGGCCGCCCGCCGCGCCGCCCGCGAGGGACGCAGCGTCGAGGACATGCGCGTACGGCTGCTGCTCGACACCGTGCTGGACGCCGCCCAGGGGCTGCGGCGCGAACTGGCGCTGCCTCCCGTGTCCGTGCGGCCCGCGGAGACCGTGGACGCCGTGGAGCCGGGCCGGATGACCCCCAAGGACATCGCCGCCCGCGCGCTCTCCGAGGACGACCCGGCCGTCCTCGACCAGCTCCTCGCCCTGCCGCAGGCGCATCTGGTCGTCGACGGCTACAACGTCACCAAGACCGGCTATCCGCAGATGCCGCTGGAGAAGCAGCGGCTGCGGCTGCTCGGCCAGCTCGCGCAGCTCGCCGCGCAGACCGGTGCCGAGGTCACCTGCGTCTTCGACGGCGCCGAACTGGCCGCGCCGGTGCTGCTGGCGCCGCCGCGCGGGGTGCGGGTGCTGTTCTCCAAGCCGGGCGTCACGGCCGACGAGCTCATCCGGCAGCTCGTGCGCGCGGAGCCGCCGGGGCGGCCGGTCATCGTCGTCTCCACCGACCGCGAGGTCGCCGACGGGGTCGCACGCGCCGGCGCACGCCCCGTGGCGTCAGCCGTGCTCCTCAAAAGGCTTTCTTAGTATCTGATGCATTTCCGTCCCTCGTGCAACGTACAGGGGCAATGCCCCAATTGACGGAACCGCTACACAACGTAGCGTCAGGACGGCGTCACTGCAGGTGAGTTGTCTCGGAATAAACGCGCTGTAGCGGAGATTTTGTGCCCAGGGATTTGAACTGATCACAAGAGAATCACTAGGGTCTGCCTTCGAACCCTCGCTCGCGCGATCACTCTCGAGAAGGAGCTCGTCTCCGTGGCGTCCCACCGTCGTCCCAAGCAGCCGAGCCGCGCACGCGTGACCGTGCTCACCACCGCCGCCGCCGCTGCCGTCGTCATGAGCTCGCAGGCCGCCAACGCGGCCCCCAGCGAGAAGCCGAGCAAGGACGAGGTCAAGGCCAAGGTCGACAAGCTCTACGAGCAGGCGGAGCAGGCCACCGAGAAGTACAACGGGGCCAAGGAGAAGCAGGAGAAGCTCCAGAAGGAGATCTCCACCATCCAGGACAACGTCGCCAAGGGTCAGCAGGAGCTCAACGACCTGCGCGACGGCCTCGGTTCGATGGCCAGCGCCCAGTACCGCAGCGGCGGCATCGACCCCTCCGTCCAGCTCTTCCTCTCCGCCGACCCGGACGACTACCTCGACAAGGCGTCCACCCTGGACCAGTTGAGCGCCCAGCAGGTCGACTCGCTGAAGAAGATCCAGGAGAAGCAGCGCGAACTGGCCCAGCAGCGCGCCGAGGCCGCCGAGAAGCTCAAGGACCTCTCCTCCACCCGGGCCGAACTGGGCAAGAAGAAGAAGGAAGTCCAGGGGAAGCTCGCTTCCGCGCAGAAGCTGCTCAACAGCCTCACCGCCGCCGAGAAGGCGCAGCTCGCCGAGGAGCAGAACCGCGCCACCCGCGCCAGCGAGCGCGATGCCCTCTCGGTCAACGTCCCGGCCGGCTCCGGCCGCGCCGCCGCCGCCTTCGCCGCCGCGCAGAGCAAGCTCGGCACCCCCTACGTCTACGGCGCCACCGGCCCGTCCTCCTTCGACTGCTCGGGCCTGACCTCCTGGGCGTACGCGCAGGCCGGCGTCGGCATCCCGCGCACCTCCGAGGCCCAGACCGGCGCCGGCACCAAGATCTACTCGGTGGACCAGCTCAAGGTCGGCGACCTGGTGTTCTTCTTCAACGACCTGCACCACGTGGGCCTCTACGCGGGCAACGGCCAGATCATCCACGCCCCCCGCACCGGCACCGTCGTGCGCTACGAGTCGATGAACACCATCGGCGGCCCCTTCATGTTCGGCGTCCGCGTCTGACCCGACCGGCGCCCGACCGGCCGGACACCGCCCCGGGTGCCCCCGTTCGGGGGATTCCCGTCGGCCCCGCACCACCTCCACGCCCCGCCGCGACCCAGGTCAACGGCGGGGCGTCACCGTGCGTGCCGCCCTGGCCGTGGTTCCGCGGGCGGCCCCGACGGCTACTGTCTGCCGCGTTTCCCTGTCCGCCAGCGGAAGGAGCGCGACTTCCCGTGGGGTCCCATCGCCGTACCGCACCGTCCTCAGGGTCCGAGCGGAGCACCGCCCTCGCCCTGGGCCTGCTCTCCGCGGCCGCCACCGCCCTCGGCGCGGTACCCGCGACGGCCGCGCCCCAGGAGGACTCCCGGGCCGAGGTCGACCGCCTCTACCGCGAGGCCGAGAAGGCCACCGAGGCCTACAACGCGGCCGACGAGCGCGCCGACGCCCTGCGCCGGGAGATCGCCGACGCCCAGGACGCCATCGCCCGCAAACAGCAGCGGGTCAACACCATGCGGGAGACGCTGGGTTCGCTCGCCGGCTCCCAGTACCGCTCCGGCGGCCTCGATCCCGCCCTCTCCCTGCTGCTCTCCGAGGACCCGGAGGACTACCTCCGGAAGGCCTCCGTCCTCGACCGGCTCGGCGTCCACCAGACCGCCGAACTGAGGAAGCTCCGCGGCACCCTGCGCTCGCTGTCCCAGGACCGCGCCGAGGCCGGGAAACGGCTCGGCGCCCTCGAACGCAGCCGGAAGGCCGCCGCCACGCACAAACGCACCGTGGAGCACAAGCTCGCCGAGGCCCGCCGGCTGCTGGGCTCCCTCCCGGCCGGCGAACGTGCCGCCTGGGACCGCGCCTCCCGCTCCGGCCGCACCGACCTGCTCGGCCCCGGCGGCGCCCCCGCCTCCGGACGCGCGGCCGCCGCCGTCGCCGCCGCCCGCTCCGCCCTCGGCAAGCCCTACGTGTGGGGCGCCAACGGCCCCTCCGGCTTCGACTGCTCCGGGCTCACCCAGTGGGCGTACGCGCAGGCCGGGGTCGCGCTGCCGCGCACCTCGCAGGCCCAGCGGTACGCCGGCCGGCAGGTCCAGCTGTCCGAGGCCCGCCCCGGCGACCTGGTCCTCTACCGCTCCGACGCCTCCCACGTGGGGATGTACATGGGCAACGGCCAGGTGATCCACGCCCCCTACCCCGGCGCACCCGTGCGCTACGACCCGGTCGGCATGATGCCGGTCTCCTCGGTCACCAGGGTCTGACTCCCGCGGGCCCGCGCCCGTACCCTCGGGAAGGTGGCCGGTCGAACGCGGGTGTCCCTCCAGGCGGCGGTGGCGGCGTTGTGCCTGCTGCTCGCCGCCCTGGTGGGATGCGGCGGCGGCCCCGCCGTGGACGCCGCCCGAGCCGAGGTGCAGTCCCTGCTCGACCGGCGCGCCGAGGCCGTCCTCGACCGCGACGCCGCCGCCTACGCCCGCACCGGCACCCGCGACGGCTTCGACAACCTGCGCGCGGTGCCGCTCGCGGACTGGTCCTACCGACTCACCGCCCTGGACCGCACCGGCGACCGGGCCACCGCCGCCGCCGACCTCAGCTACCGCGTCGACGGCCACGACCGTTCCCCGGTCGTCACCGCCCGCACCCTGAGCCTCAGCCAGGACCGTGAGGGCCGCTGGTCGGTGGAGTCCGACCGCCCCGCCGAGAAGTCCGGCCAGCAGCTCTGGGACCAGGGCCGCGCACAGGTCGTACGCGGCGAGCGCAGCCTGGTGCTGGGCGTCGGCCAGTCCGAGGAGACCCTGCGCGACTACGCAGAGCTCGCCGACCGCGCCGTGCCGGCAGTCTCCGACGCGTGGGGTCCCCGGTGGGCCCGCAGTGTCGTCGTCCTCGTCCCGGAAACCCTGGAGGGCATGGCGGGCCTCCTGGGCTCACCCCCGTCCTCCTACCGGGGCATCGCGGCCGTCACCACCGGGGCGGCCGGAGGCGGTCCGCGGGCGCCCGCGGACCGGGTGATCGTCAACCCGGACGCGTTCGGGCTGCTCGGCGACTCCGGACGGCAGGTCGTCCTCACCCACGAGACCGCGCACGTCGCCACCCGCGCCCACACCTCCGCCGCGACGCCGCTGTGGCTGTCCGAGGGGTACGCCGACTGGGCCGGCTACCGCGGCGCGGGCAGCACCCCCGCCGAGGCCGCGCCGGAGCTCGCGCACGCCGTCGGGCGGGGCGAGGTGCCCGACGCGCTCCCCGAGGACGAGGACTTCGGTTTCACCGGCGACGCGGACGGGCTGGCGCGGGCGTACGAGGGCAGCTGGCTGGCGTGCCGGATGATCGCTGAGCGGTGGGGGGAGGAGCGGCTGGGGGCGTTCTACCGCGCCGTGGGCGCGCACCCGGACCGCGAGGGCGCGGTCGAGGACGCGATGGGGCGTGTGCTGGGGGTGACGCCGGAGGAGTTCACACTGCAGTGGCGGGACTACGTGCGGGGGGTTCTGGCGGAGTGAGGGGTGCCCTCGGGACGGCCGCGCAGTTCCCCGCGCCCCCTTGTGGGGCCTTTTCCGTCCGTGGCGCACGTGCCGCGCTGTGGGGGCTGGTCGCGCGGTTCCCCGCGCCCCTGAGGGGCGCTTCCGCGCCCGCCTCGGCTGCGGGCAGTCGTGCCGCTCGGGGCGATGGGGGAGGGTGGGCGCAGCGGCACCTCTGCGGCGTCGGGTGCGGGTCGTCGGTGGCTGGTCGCGCGGTTCCCCGCGCCCCTTGGGGACGCTTGGGTTCGTCGCGCACGTGCCTTGCCGCGGGGGCTGAGCGCCCAGTTCCCCGCGCCCCTTCGGGGCGTTACGACGGCACTGTCGTTCGTTTGGCCCACGACGGGCCCGCGGCTGAGGGAATCTCCCGCCGGGCCGGCACCGTCGCCCGCCACAGGGCGCGTGCTGCCAGGAGTGACGCCGCCACCAGGAGGCCGTTGCGGATCGTCAGCAGGGTGATGCCCAGCGCGTCGCTCGCCACCACGTGGCCGAACCACACGGGGAACTCCAGCATCGTCACCGGGCACGCCGCCAGCACCAGGGCCGCCGGGCGGCCCATGCGGCTCTCCCGGAAGCACAGGCACACCGCGGCGGTTCCCACCAGCCACACCATGTACTGAGGGCTGATCACCCGGCTCGTGACCGTGAACAGCAGCACCGCCGTGAACGCCGCGTCCGCCGCCGTGTGCGGCGCGAACCGGGTCGCCAGCAGCCGCCACAGCACCAGCCAGGCGAGCGCGGCCCCGGTCAGGAACAGCGCCCCGGTGGACACCCAGCTCACGTACGGACCGAGGAACTCCACCGAGCCGTAGTTCAGCAGCACCTCGCCGTCCCAGCCGTGGTGCCGGGCCACGTGGAACACCAGCGACCCCAGCGACTCCACCTCAGTGCCCCGGTCCCGCTGGAAGCCCAGGAACGCGAACGCGCCCGGCATCAGCACCGCGAACAGCCCGGCCACCGCCACACCCGTCACCGCCGCCGACACCCACGCGACGCGCCTGCGGACCGCGAGCAGCAGCAGCGCCGGCCACACCTTCAGCAGCGCCCCGAAGGCCATCAGCGCGCCCGCCAGCCGGGGATGCCGGCCGGCCGCCAGCAGCGCGGCCACCGCGACCGCGGTCACCATCACGTCGTAGCGGGCGTACACCGTCGGACCGAGCAGCGGCACGGCCGCCACCCACAGCCACGCCCCGCGCCGGGAGCGGCCCGTGCCGCGCGCCCCGCGCAGCAACAGCGCCAGCGCCGCCGTGTCGGCCACCAGCGCCAGCACGAAGAAGGCCGTGGCGTACTCCAGGAACGGCAGCACGGCGGGGGAGAGGACCGCCAGGGCCGCGGCGGGCGGGTACTGCCAGGTCACGTCGTCCTGCGGAAACGTTCCGGTGACCAGGACGTCGTACCAGCCCCGGTAGATCACCGACACGTCGCTGGTGACGTCCGGGCCCGGGAAGACCACCACCTTCAGCACGCACAGCAGCAGCGCCGCGCGCGTCACGCCCCAGATCCCCAGCAGCCCTGCCAAGGACCCCCGTGCGGCCGTCGGTTCCACGTGATTCCTGCCCGTCCGGTGTGCGGTCGATGAGGAGCCATGATGTCCCGGAAGCCGGTGCACATGCCACCGAGCAGCGCCGTGGCGGACGCACGACAACCGTTCGGTAGGGTCGGCGGCGATGCACAAGACCCTGATCGTCACCAACGACTTCCCGCCCCGTCCCGGCGGCATCCAGGCCTTCCTGCACAACATGGCGCTGCGCCTGGACCCGGAGCGCGTCGTCGTCCACGCGTCCACCTGGAAGCGCACCCGGGAGGGTGTCGAGGCGACCGCGGCCTTCGACGCCGAGCAGCCCTTCACCGTCGTCCGCGACCGTACGACGATGCTGCTGCCCACCCCGGCCGCCACCCGGCGGGCCGTGGGGCTGCTGCGCGAGCACGGCTGCACCTCGGTGTGGTTCGGGGCGGCGGCGCCGCTCGGCCTGATGGCGCCGGCGCTGCGACGGGCGGGCGCCGAGCGGATCGTCGCCACCACCCACGGTCACGAGGCCGGCTGGGCCCAGCTGCCCGCCGCACGGCAGCTGCTGCGCCGTATCGGGGAGTCCACGGACACGATCACCTACCTGGGCGAGTACACCCGCTCCCGGATCGCCCGCGCCCTCACCCCGGAGGCCGCCGCCCGCATGGTGCAGCTGCCGCCCGGGGTCGACGAGAAGACCTTCCACCCCGGCTCGGGCGGGGACGAGGTGCGCGCCCGGCTGGGGCTCACGGACCGCCCGGTGGTCGTGTGCGTCTCGCGTCTCGTGCCGCGCAAGGGCCAGGACACGTTGATCCGGGCGATGCCCGCGGTCCTCGCCGCCGAGCCGGAGGCCGTCCTGCTGATCGTCGGCGGCGGCCCCTACGAGAAGGACCTGCGCCGCCTCGCCGCCGACACCGGTGTCGCCGCCTCCGTCCGCTTCACCGGCTCCGTCCCCTGGTCCGAGCTGCCCGCCCACTACGGCGCCGGCGACGTCTTCGCGATGCCCTGCCGGACCCGGCGCGGCGGCCTGGACGTGGAGGGCCTCGGCATCGTCTACCTGGAAGCGTCCGCGACCGGCCTCCCGGTCGTCGCCGGCGACTCCGGCGGCGCCCCGGACGCCGTCCTCGACGGCGAGACGGGCTGGGTCGTCCGAGGCGACTCGCCCGCCGGGACCGCGGAACGCCTCATCGCCCTCCTGGCCGACGAGGAACTGCGCCGCGGCATGGGCCGCAGAGGCCGGGAATGGGTCGAGGAGAAATGGCGCTGGGACCTCCTCGCGGACAAGCTGAAGACCCTGCTCTGACGCGGGGAACTGCGCGACAAGCCCTCATGGCGCGCCACTTGCGCGACGGGCGGAAACCACCCCTCAGGGGCGCGTGGAACTGCGCGAACAACCCCGCCCGGCGCGGCACCCTTCGGGGGCGCGGGGAACTGCGCGAACAAGCCCCCACGGCGCGGCACTTGCCCCACAGGCGGGTATCACCCCTCAGGGGCGCGGGGAACTGCGCGAACAACCCCGCACGGCGCGGCACTTGCCCCACGGGGGGATATCACCCCTCAGGGGCGCGGGGAACTGCGCGAACAACCCCCACGCACCCGCACAACGCCAACGGCAAGCACAGCCACCCCAGTTGGCGCTACTCCACACCCATCACTTCGCGTAGATCGCCTCGATCTCGTGCGCGTAATCCTTCGCCACAACATTCCGCTTCAGCTTCAGTGAAGGCGTCAAATGCCCCGACTCCTCCGTGAACTGCGCCGGAAGGACCCGGAACTTCCGCACCGACTCCGCCTTCGACACCGCCGCGTTCCCGTCGTCCACCGCGTCCTGGACCGCCGCCAGCAGATCCGGGTCCTCGCACAGCGACGCCGCCGTCGACCCCTCCGGCTTGCCGTGCTCGGCGCACCAGCGGCCCAGGAACTCCTCGTCGATGGTGATGAGCGCGCCCACGAACGGCCGCCCGTCGCCGACCACCATGCACTCCGCGACCAACGCGTGCGCCCGGATGCGGTCCTCGATGACCGCCGGGGCGACGTTCTTGCCGCCGGCCGTCACCAGGATCTCCTTCTTCCGGCCGGTGATCCGCAGGTAGCCGTCCTCGTCCAGGGTGCCGATGTCCCCGGTGTGGAACCAGCCGTCGGCCAGCGCCTCGGCGGTCGCCCCAGGGTTGTTCCAGTACTCCTTGAACAGGTGCTCGCCGTGCAGCAGCACCTCGCCGTCGTCCGCTATGCGCACCACCGAGCCGGGCAGCGGCTGGCCGACCGTGCCGATCTTCTGGCGGTCCCACGGGTTGAAGGCGGTGGCCGCGCAGGACTCGGTCAGGCCGTAGCCCTCCAGCACGCTGAAGCCGATGCCGCGGAAGAAGTGGCCGAGGCGCTCGCCGAGCGGGGCGCCGCCGGAGATGGCGTACTCACCGCGTCCGCCCAGCACGGCGCGGAGCTTGCTGTAGACCAGCTTGTCGAAGACCTTGTGCTTGACCTTCAGGCCGAACGACGGGCCCGACGGGGAGTCCAGCGCCTGGCTGTAGGCGATCGCGGCGTCGGCGGCCCTGTCGAAGATCTTGCCCTTGCCGTCCGCCTGCGCCTTGGCACGCGCCGAGTTGTAGACCTTCTCGAAGACCCGCGGCACACCGAGGACCAGCGTCGGGCGGAAGGAGGCCAGCTCGTCGGTGAGGTTCTTGATGTCCGGGACGCAGCCCAGCTTGATCGGCGCCACCATCGGCGCGATCTGCACCATCCGCCCGAAGACGTGGGCGAGCGGCAGGAACAGCAGCACCGAGCACTCACCGGTGCGGAACAGCGGACGCAGCCGCTCCACGATGTTGCCGCACTCGGCGAAGAAGTTGCGGTGGGTGAGCACACAGCCCTTGGGGCGTCCGGTGGTGCCCGAGGTGTACACGATGGTCGCCGGGTCGTCGGCCTTGGCGACCGAGGAACGCTCCTCGACCGTCTCGTCGCCGACGTCCGCGCCGAGGCGGCCCAGCTCCTCCAGCCCGCCGCCCTCGATCTGCCACACGTTCTTCAGCCCGGGCAGCCGGTCGCGCACGGACTCCACGGTCGCCGCGTGCGAGTCGAGCTCCACCAGGCAGGCGGTGGCACCGGAGTCGCCGAGGATCCACGCGACCTGCTCCGCCGAACTGGTCTCGTACACCGGCACGGTGATCGCGCCGGCGCTCCAGATCGCGAAGTCGAGCAGCGTCCACTCGTAACGGGTGCGGGACATCAGGCCGACCCGGTCGCCGGGCTGCACGCCCGCCGCGATCAGGCCCTTGGCGGCGGCCCGCACCTCCGCGAGGAAGGTGGTGGCCGTCACGTCCTGCCACGTGCCGGCGACCTTGCGGGCCATGACGGCGACGTCAGGGTGCTGCGCGGCGTTTCGGCGGACGATGTCGGTCATGTTGCCGTCCGCAGGGACCTCGTACAGGGCCGGAAGGCTGAACTCGCGCAAGACTGCTGCTCCTCTTAGGGCGCCGGCGCCACGACGTTGTGCGATGCGACGGTGCGGTCCAAGGCTCGGGCGGGTGCTCGCGAATTCACTGGTTGAAATCCCGAGCACGACTGGACTGCCCGGACGTTACCCGCCGGTATGGCTGTCACGACAGGGGGACCCTGCCAGATGTTCGCTGCGTCACACAGCTTGGTGTTTCATTGCGCACAGTAGTCCACGGCGCAACCGGCGAGCCAGTAACCGCAGGTAGGACCGCCATTGTTCACGTATGCCCCACACGATTAGGCTTGATCGCCATGGCATCCTCACCCGGCGGCGGGCGCAGCACCCGCGTCCACGTGGTCAGCGACGTACACGGCAACGCGGCCGACCTCGCCCGTGCCAAGGAGGGCGCCGACGCCCTGGTCTGCCTCGGTGACCTGGTGCTGTTCCTCGACTACGCCGACCACTCGCGCGGCATCTTCCCCGACCTGTTCGGCACGGAGAACGCCCACCGCATCGTGGAGCTGCGCACCGCCCGCCGCTTCGAGGAGGCGCGCGACTTCCAGCGCGGACTGTGGGCCGGCATCGACGTCGACCGGGCGACGGCGATCGAGACGGCGGTGCGCAAACAGTACGCGGAGCTGTTCGCCGCCTTCCCCACTCCTACGTACGCCACCTACGGCAACGTCGACGTGCCGCCCCTGTGGCGGGAGTACGCCGGGCCCGGCACCACCGTGCTCGACGGGCAGCGGGTGGAGATCGGCGGCTGGACCTTCGGTTTCGTCGGCGGCGGCCTGCGCACCCCGATGCGCACGCCGTACGAGATCGACGACGAGGAGTACGCGGCGAAGATCGAGGCCGTCGGCGAGGTCGACGTGCTGTGCACGCACATCCCGCCGGAGGTCCCCGAGCTGGTCTACGACACCGTCGCCCGCCGCTTCGAGCGCGGCAGCACGGCGCTGCTGGAGGCGATACGCCGTACCCGTCCCCGCTACTCGCTGTTCGGTCACGTCCACCAGCCGCTGGTGCGGCGGATGCGGATCGGCGCCACCGAGTGCGTCAACGTGGGGCACTTCGCGAGCACCGGCCGGCCCTGGGCACTGGAGTTCTGAGACGCCCCTCGGCGCCGACGCCCCCAGGTCGGGTGATCTCGGTACGGGCGGTGCGCGGTAGCCTTCCGCTGCACGCGCGTGCGCCGTCCGGCCCACGCACGGCGAGGACGACCTACCGGCCCGCATCTGGAGGAGCCACGGCGATGGCGGAACACACCAGCTCGAGCATCACCATCGAGGCGGCACCGGCCGACGTGATGGGGGTGATCGCCGACTTCGCCCGCTATCCCGAGTGGACGGGAGAGGTGAAGGAGGCGGAGGTCCTCGAAACCGACGCCGAGGGCCGCGCCGAGCAGGTGCGCCTGGTCATGGACGCCGGCGCGATCAAGGACGACCAGACCCTGGCGTACACCTGGAGCGGCCCGCACGAGGTCTCCTGGACCCTGGTGAAGTCCCAGATGCTCCGCTCCCTCGACGGCTCCTACGTCCTCGCCCCCGCCGGCGCGGACACCACCGAGGTGACCTACCGCCTGACCGTCGACGTCAAGATCCCGATGCTCGGCATGATCAAGCGCAAGGCGGAGAAGGTCATCATCGACCGCGCCCTGGCGGGCCTGAAGAAGCGCGTGGAGTCCGGAATCAGCCCCTCCGGCGCTTGAGGAGCGGGGTCCGGGTCGGAGGCCCGTGCGTGGCCGAACGGTAGCGTGCACCTCCATGCGCACCCTCCTGATCACCGGCCCCGGCGGCAGCGGCCGCACCACTGTCGCGGCCGCCACCGCGTTCGCCGCCGCCCGTGAGGGCACCCGCACGCTGCTGCTGGGGGCCGGTCCGGGGGACGCCCTGGGGCCGGTGCTGGGGGACGCGGACCTTCCCGGGCTCACCGTGCGGCGGGTCGACGCGGACGCGGGGTTCCGGGCCGACCTCGCCGCGTTGCAGGAGCGCGCGGGCGGTGCGCTGGACCTGCTCGGCGCCTCCCGCCTGGTGCCCGAGGAGACCGGCCCCCTCCCCGGCGCCGAGGAACTCGCCGTGCTGCGCGCCCTGCGGGACGCCGCCGCCTCCGAGGACGCCTACGACCTCCTCGTCGTCGATCTGCCCGCCGCCCCCCGCGCGCTCGCCCTCCTCGCCCTGCCCGAGGAGCTCCGCCGCGTCCTGCGCCGCCTGCTGCCCCCCGAGCGGCAGGCCGCCCGCGCCCTGCGCCCGGTGCTCGGGCGGCTCGCGGGCGTCCCGATGCCCGCGGAGTGGATCTACGAGACGGCCGCCCGCCTCGACCTCCAGCTCGCCGCCGTCCAGGCCCTCCTCGCCGACCGCGGCACCGCCGTACGCCTGGTCGCCGAACCGGGGCCCGCCGGCGCCGACGCCCTGCGCACCGCCGCCCTCGGCGTCGCCCTGCGCGGGCTGCGCCTGGACGCGGTCGTCGCCAACCGCGTCCTGCCGGAGAGCGAGGCGGCCGGATGGCTCGCCGGGCCCGTCGCCCAGCAGCGCAAGACGCTGGACGAATGGCGCGAGGAGCACACCGTGCACCCCGTGGCCCACCTCGGCCGCGACCCCCGCGGCGCCGACGACCTCGCCGCCCTCGCGGCGCCCGTGGCCCCCGCGGTCACCGGCCCGGTCCGCTGGCCGGTCACCGACCGGATCGCCGAGGACGGCGTCCTGGTCTGGCACCTCCCCCTGCCCGGCGCCCGCCGCGACTCCCTCGACCTCGTCCGCCGCGGCGACGAACTGACCGTCACCGCCGGACCGTTCCGCCGCGTCGTCCCGCTGCCCTCCGCGCTGCGCCGCTGCACCGTCGACGGCGCCGCCCTCCGCGAGGGCGAGCTGCGCATCCGCTTCCGGCCCGATCCGGAGCTCTGGCCGCGCACCCGGTGAAGCCGCGACGGCCGTTCGGGTACCGTCGAGGGGGCCACCCGCAGTCAAGGAGTCCGTCATGAGCGAACAGCTCCCCCCGCCCGACGACACCGGGAACGAGGCCGGCGACGAGACCTACGGCAAGCGGGCCGACGACGCCCGGGCCGACCGCGCCGAGGCGCCCGCCGAGGCCCCCTCCGAGGTCCACGACGACGCCTGGGCCACCGCGGCCTCCGAGGTCCGCGCCGACGCACCCTCCGGAGCCCGCGCCGACGCGCCCTCCGATGTGCCCGCCGAGGCCCCCTCCGAGGTCCACGACGACGCCTGGGCCACCGCCGCCGCCGAGGACCTGGAAGCCGAGCGGGCCCGCCGCCGCGCGCGCCACGGCACGCCTCCCGGTTCCGCCGCCGAGGAGTTCAAGAAGCTCGTCGACGCGGTCGCCGACAAACTCTCCGACCTCCAGTCACCGCTGCTCGGCGCGGTCGCGGGACCCGCCGCCCAGCAGGTGGTCCGCCAGGTCGTGCAGCAGGCGAAGGCCGCCGTCGAACCCGTCATCGAACGCAACCCGGACGTCTTCGACCACCTCGCCGCCGCCGGCAGCGAACTCCTCGCCGCCTACCGCTCCGCCGTGCAGGACCAGGAGCGCCGCTGGACGGCGCGCGACACCCCGCCCCGCGCCCGCGAAGAGCGCCGCGACCCCGGCGACGACCCCGGCACCGGCCCCGGCGAGCCCATCGACCTGGACTGAGCCCGGCCCGGACCCCTCGGTGGTTCCGGGCCGCCCGGCCTGCGGACACAGGGACGGCGCGCCCGTCACCTCGGGTACCGTTGGCGTAGCGGGGCTCGACCGAAACTGAGGGATTCATGGGACTCACCATCGGCGTCGACATCGGCGGCACGAAGATCGCGGCCGGCGTGGTCGACGAGGAAGGCACCATCCTCTCGACCCACAAGGTGCCGACCCCGGGCACGTCCGAGGAGATCGTGGACGCCATCGCCTCCGCGGTGGAGGGAGCACGCGCCGGACACGACATCGTCGGCGTGGGCATCGGCGCGGCCGGATACGTCAACCGCCAGCGCTCCGAGGTCTACTTCGCCCCGAACATCCACTGGCGCAACGAGCCGCTGAAGGAGAAGGTCGAGGCCCGCGTGGGCCTCCCGGTCGTCGTGGAGAACGACGCCAACGCGGCGGCCTGGGGCGAGTACAAGTTCGGCGCGGGCAAGGGCCACCGCAACGTCATCTGCATCACCCTGGGCACCGGCCTCGGCGGCGGCGTGATCATCGGGAACAAGCTGCGCCGCGGCCACTTCGGCGTGGCCGCCGAGTTCGGCCACATCCGCATGGTGCCGGACGGCCTGCTGTGCGGCTGCGGCTCCCAGGGCTGCTGGGAGCAGTACGCCTCCGGCCGCGCCCTCGTCCGCTACGCCAAGCAGCGCGCCAACGCCACCCCCGAGCAGGCCCAGACCCTGCTCTCGCTCGGCGACGGCACCCCCGAGGGCATCGAGGGCAAGCACGTCTCCATGGCAGCCCGCCAGGGCGACCGGGTGGCAGTCGACTCCTACCGCGAGCTGGCCCGCTGGGTCGGCGCGGGCCTGGCCGACCTCGCCTCCCTGTTCGACCCGTCCGCGTTCATCGTCGGCGGCGGCCTCTCCGACGAGGGCGAGCTGGTCCTCGGCCCGATCCGCAAGTCGTACCGCCGCTGGCTGGTCGGCGGGAACTGGCGTCCCGTCGCCGACGTCCTCGGCGCCCAGCTCGGCAACAAGGCCGGCCTGGTCGGCGCCGCCGACCTCGCCCGCGAGCCCGACCCCGTCATGTGACGGCCCATCGGCACCCGGCCGGCGCCCGCCCGACCTCCCGAGGGGAACGGCGGGCGTCGCCGTTCCCGGGAGGCCTCCGCGGCGTATCTTGATCCGCATGGCGACGACTGAGCTGCTGCCAGGGTCCCGCACCGACGCCGACGGCTCGGCCGTCGTCCGGGTCCTCAGCTACAACATCCGCTCGATGAAGGACGACACCGCCGCCCTCGCCCGGGTGATCGGCGCCTGCGCGCCCGACCTGGTGCTCCTGCAGGAGGCGCCGCGGTTCTTCCGCTGGCGCAAGAAACTCGCCCGGCTCGCCTCCGACTCCGGACTCGTGATCCTGTCCGGCGGGGCCACCGCCGCCGGGCCCGCCCTGCTGTGCTCCCTGCGCGCCACCGTCGAGCGGACCGAGGACGTGCTGCTGCCGCTCACCCCGGGGCGGCACCGGCGCGGCTTCGCCACCGCCGTCGTGCGGTTCGGCGGGGCCCGGCTCGGCGTGCTGAGCTGCCACCTGTCACTGGAGAAGGGCGAGCGTTACGAGCAGGGCGGGATGCTGCTGGACCGGGTGGCCGGGATGGGCGTCGACCACGCCGTCGCGGGCGGGGACCTCAACGACGAGCCGTCCGGACGCGCCTTCCGGCGGCTGGCCGGCACCCTGACGGACTGCCGCACCGCCGCGCCCTGGGGCGGCGAGCACACCTGGACGCACAGCGACCCGCCCAAACGCATCGACGCCCTGTTCGTCACCGAGGGCGTCGAGGCGCTGGGCTGCGGCGTCCCCCACGACCAGCCCGGAGTGACGGAGGCGGACCTGCGGGCGGCGACCGACCACCTGCCCGTGCTGGCCGCCCTCGCCGTGCCCGCGGCCGTCTGACGGTGGTCGGACCTCCGCATCCCGGATCGGGCCGTCGTCGCCGTGTCAGCGGCTGTCCGACCGCCGCGCTCCGGCCAGGGGCGCCGTGCCCGGCGGCCGCCTGGGCGCGGTCAGACCACGGCGCCGCGGCCCGGGTCCTCGTCGTCCTCGTCGTCCGTGCGCATCCGCATGACCAGCGTGAGCGCGCCGCCCAGGAAGCCGCCGACGCACGCGGTGGTCAGCCACCAGGTCATCTCCCAGCCCAGCAGTATCGCCAGCAGGAGCAGCAGCGGCGCGCCCAGCACCCCCAGCCAGGCGAACTTGGAGGTCACGTCCGCCTCCGGCAGCGGCGGCGGCTCCGGCGGCACGAAGTGCCCCTCGTCGCTCTCGTCGAGGTCCTCCTCGGCCGGCTCCGCCACGCTGTAGTCACGCGGCCCGACCCCCGGCGCGAACGCCACCGAGCCGCCCAGGGGCCTGGCCGGCGGCTCCTCCTCCGCCTTCCGCGGGAGCGCCTTGGTCCCGACGCCGTCCCCGCCGTCCTCGTCGTTGGTCTCGGGCTCCAGCAGCGCCAGGTCCTCCACCGACTTGAACGGCTTGGCGCCCGGCGGGTCCGGCGGCTCCTCGCCGTACCCGGCGACGATCGCCTCCCACGCGGCGGCCTCGTCGAAGGGGACGCCCTTCTCCTCCGGCTCGCGGCCCTCACGGTCCGAGTCGTGGTCAGCCACCTGCGGTCGTCCCTTCCTTGCCGAGACCGGGCTCCCTGACGGCGCCGGGTGCGACCCGGCCGATGAACGCGGTGCTCTCCCGGAAGATCAGCTCCGCGTCGTAGTCCAACGTCGCCACGTGGTAGCTCTGTTCCAGCAGGACCTCCGACACGTCCGTCGACGACACCCGGGACAGGATCCGCGCCGAGTCCGCAGGCGGCACCACATGGTCCTGCGGGCTGCGCATCAGCAGCAGCGGCTGCGTGACCTGCGGCAGCTCACTGTCGACCAGCCGGAAGAAGTTCCGCAGGGAGTGCGCCGCGTGCAGCGGCACCCGGTCGTACCCCAGCTCCCGCGTCACCGGCTTGGCGATGTCGCTCGCGATGCCCTTGGTCGCCGGGACGAGATGACGCAGCACCGGGAGGGCGTGCGCCGCCACCCCGTGCACCCTGTTCGCCGGGTTGACCACCATCACCCCGCTCACCGCGTCACCGTGGAGCGCCGCCAGCCGCAGCGCCAGCGCGCCGCCCATCGACAGCCCGGCCACGAACACCCGCGCCGAGCGGTCCCGCAGCAGCCGCAGCTCGCGGTCCACCTCCGCGTACCAGTCCTGCCAGCCGGTCACCCCCAGGTCCTGCCAGCGGGTGCCGTGCCCGGGGAGGAGCGGCAGCGACACGGTCAGCCCGCGCTCGGCGAGATGCTCCGCCCACGGACGCATCGACTGCGGCGAACCGGTGAAGCCGTGACAGAGGAGGACGGCGGTCTGACCGCCCTCGTGGCGGAACGGCTCGGCTCCGGTCAGCAGCGGCACCTTCGGCCTCCTGTTTCCTGGACTTGTGGAAGGTCCGGCACGTCGTCCCGGCCGGCACAGGGATTGCAGGACCTTCACCGTACGCGACCGCATCGACACCGACCAGGGCCGTCGGGGCCTTCGGCGCCGCTCCGGGATATGGTCTGACCAACACGCACAGGAGGCACTCGGTTGTTGTACGGCACGATGAAGGTCGCCATCGGAGGGCCGCTGAAGCTCGCCTTCAGGCCCTGGGTGGAGGGCGTGGAGAACATCCCGGCCGAGGGCCCCGCCATTCTGGCCAGCAACCACCTGTCGTTCTCGGACTCCTTCTTCCTCCCCGCGGTGCTCGACCGCAAGGTCACCTTCATCGCGAAGGCGGAGTACTTCACCACTCCGGGCGTCAAGGGCAGGATGACGGCGGCCTTCTTCAAGGGCGTCGGCCAGCTCCCCGTGGACCGCTCCGGGGCGCGCGGCGCCGGCGAGGCGGCGATCAAGAGCGGCATAGAGGTGCTGGAGCGCGGTGAGCTGTTCGGGATCTACCCCGAGGGCACCCGCTCGCCCGACGGCCGTCTCTACCGCGGCAAGCCGGGCGGCCTGGCGCGCGTGGCACTGGCCACCGGCGCGCCCGTCATCCCGGTCGCCATGATCGACACGGAGAAGATCCAGCCTCCGGGCCAGGTCGTGCCCAAGCTGATGCGCCCGGGCATCCGGATCGGCAAGCCCCTCGACTTCACCCGCTACCAGGGCATGGAGCACGACCGCTTCGTGCTCCGCGCGGTGACGGACGAGGTCATGTACGAGATCATGAAGCTGTCCGGCCAGGAGTACGTCGACATGTACGCCACCGCCATGAAGCGGCAGCTCGCCGAGGCGGCCAAGGCCGAGAAGGAAGCGGAGAAGGCGGAGAAGGAGGCCGAGAAGGCCGCCAGGGCCGCCGTCGCCCGGGCCGACAAGGAGCAGGCGGAGAAGGTCAGGGCGGCCATGGAGCAGGCGGACCGGGGACAGACCGGGGGACCGTCCGAGCCGTAGCCGGGCCGGGCACGCACCGGGGGGAGTGGGGGAACATGGCCCAGCGCGACAGAGTCATGCGCATGTCGGTCGAGCAGCCGCTGTGGCGCGCGCTCGCCGGCTACCGCGTCCTGGCCATGATCTACGCGATCGGCCTGTTCGCCGCCGCCCACGACGGGTTCACCCGCCCCTGGCTCGCGATCGCCTACCTCGCCGTCCTCGGCGTGTGGACCCTCGCCACGCTGCCCCAGGTCGCGAGCGCCGCCGCCTGCACCAAGCCGTTCCTCGCCGTCGACCTCGCCGTCGCGCTCACCGGCATCCTGATCACCCCGCTCGCCGACGCCGTCCAGCGCGTCCACGACGGCGGACCCACCCTGCCCTCCATATGGACCGCCGGATCCGTGCTCGCCTTCGCGATCAAAGGCGGCTGGCGCTGGGCGGCCCTCGCCTCCACCCTGGTCGCCGTCGCCAACCTGATCGAGCGCGGCACCCCGGCCCGCGACACCGTGCACAACGTCGTCCTCGTCTGGGTCGCCTCCATCGCCATCGGCTACGTCGTCGAGGTCGCCCGCGCCTCCGAGCGCACCCTCGCCCGCGCCCTGGAGATCGAGGCCGCCACCCGGGAACGGGAGCGCCTCGCCCGGGACATCCACGACAGCGTCCTCCAGGTCCTGGCGATGGTGCAGCGGCGCGGCGCCGTCATCGGCGGCGAGGCTGCCGAGCTGGGCCGGATGGCCGGCGAGCAGGAGGTGGCGCTGCGCACCCTGGTCTCCGGCGGCCTGGTCCCCGTCTCCCGCGCCTCCGAGGACGCCGCCCGGGACGCCGTCGTACGCGGCGCGGCGGAGGACGAGCCGGACGACGGGCCGGTGGACCTGCGGTCCCTGCTCGCCCCGCACGCCGGGTCCCGGGTCGGCCTCGCCGAACCCGGCGCGCCCGTGCCGCTCGCCCCGCAGGCCGCGCGCGAGGTGGCCGCCGCCGTGGGCGCCGCCCTGGACAACGTCCGCCGGCACGCCGGGGAGCAGGCCCGCGCCTGGATCCTGGTCGAGGACGAACCGGACGAGGTGATCGTCACCGTCCGCGACGACGGCCCCGGCATCCCGGAGGGACGGCTCGCCCAGGCCGAGGGGGAGGGGCGGCTCGGCGTGGCCCAGTCCATCCGGGGCCGGCTGCGTGACCTCGGCGGCAGCGCCGACGTGATCTCCGTGCCGGGACAGGGCACGGAGGTCGAACTCCGGGTGCCGAAGCACCACCAGCAGACGAACGACCCGCGGGGGAAGGCGGAACAGCGATGACCGGGACGGCACCGATCAGGGTGATGGTGGTCGACGACCACCCGATGTGGCGCGACGCCGTCGCCCGCGACCTCTCCGAGTCCGGCTTCGAGGTCGTCGCCACGGCCGGCGACGGCGACCAGGCGGTGCGCCGCGCCAAGGCCGCCGCGCCCGACGTCCTCGTCCTCGACCTCAACCTGCCCGGCAAGCCCGGCGTGCAGGTCTGCAAGGAGGCCGTCGCCGCCGACCCCTCCGTCCGGGTGCTGGTGCTCTCCGCCAGCGGCGAGCACGCCGACGTCCTGGAGGCCGTGAAGTCCGGCGCCACCGGCTACCTGCTGAAGTCCGCCTCCACCGAGGAACTGCGGGACGCCGTGCGCCGCACCGCCGACGGCGACCCGGTGTTCACCCCGGGCCTCGCCGGACTGGTCCTCGGCGAGTACCGCCGCCTCGCCTCCGAACCGGCCGCGCCCGCCGCCGGCGGTGAGGAGCAGAAGGCGCCCCGGCTCACCGAACGCGAGACCGAGGTGCTGCGCCTGGTCGCCAAGGGCCTGAGCTACAAGCAGATCGCCGAACGCCTCGTCATCTCGCACCGCACCGTGCAGAACCACGTCCAGAACACCCTCGGCAAACTCCAGCTCCACAACCGCGTGGAACTCGTCCGCTACGCCATCGAGCGCGGCCTCGACGACGAGTAGTCCCGTCCTCCCGTCCCAACACCCGGACACTTTCCGGTATTTACCGTCTCGGCCATGTCGATGTGACCCCGGTCACCCTTACCGTGCCAGGTGGGAACGAACGGCATTCCGTCAACCATGGCGAAGGGACGCTTCCATGCGGGTCGGAGTACTGACCGGAGGCGGCGACTGCCCCGGGCTCAACGCCGTCATCCGGGCCGTCGTCCGCAAGGGCGTACAGGAGTACGGCTACGAGTTCACCGGGTTCCGGGACGGCTGGCGCGGTCCCCTCGACGGCGTCACCGTCCCCCTCGACATCCCCGCCGTGCGCGGCATCCTGCCCCGCGGCGGCACCGTCCTCGGCTCCTCGCGGACCAACCCGCTCAACCAGCAGGACGGCATCCGCAGGATCAAGGACAACCTCGCCGCGCTCGGCGTGGACGCCCTCGTCACCATCGGCGGCGAGGACACCCTCGGCGTCGCCACCCGCCTCGCCGACGAGTACGGCATCCCCTGCGTGGGCGTGCCGAAGACGATCGACAACGACCTGTCCGCCACCGACTACACCTTCGGCTTCGACACCGCCGTGGGCATCGCCACCGAGGCCATCGACCGGCTGCACACCACCGCCGAGTCCCACATGCGGGTGCTGGTCGTCGAGGTGATGGGCCGCCACTCCGGCTGGATCGCCCTCCACTCGGGCCTGGCCGGCGGCGCCAACGTCATCCTCATCCCCGAGCACCCCTTCGACGTCGACCAGGTGTGCGCATGGGTGACCTCACGGTTCCGCGCCTCGTACGCGCCGATCGTGGTCGTCGCGGAGGGCGCGGTGCCGCGCGACGGCGACATGGTGCTCAAGGACCAGTCCCTGGACGCGTTCGGACACGTCCGGCTGTCCGGGGTCGGCGAATGGCTCGCCAAGCAGATCGAGAAACGCACGGGGAAGGAGGCCAGGACCACGGTCCTCGGCCACGTCCAGCGCGGCGGCACCCCCAGCGCGTACGACCGCTGGCTCGCCACCCGCTTCGGGCTCCACGCGATCGACTGCGTCCGCGACGGAGACTTCGGCACGATGGTCGCCCTCCAGGGCACGGACATCGCGCGAGTCCCGATAGCGCACGCGACAGCCCAGTTGAAGACGGTCCCACCGACCCTCTACGAGGAGGTGGGGGTCTTCTTCGGGTAGCGCCTGGCCGCGGGCGGTCCGTGGCCGGTCGCGCAGTTCCCCACGCCCCTGAGGGGCGCTTCCGCCGCGGCCCGCTGACAACACCCCCGCAGTCGCCGGGCTGCGCAACGCCCCCGACCCACATCGACACCCGGGACCATCCGGCCCACGCCAAGCGCAGCGACGGCCCCGTAAGCTCCCCGCAGGGAAGCAAACCGGCGCAAACCCCCGGAGGGGCCCGTGGAACTCCTCGCCTTCGGCGTCCAGGCAGACGAGAAGCCGCTCATCGAGCAAGCCTTCGCAGACCACCACCCCACCCGCACCCTCGACGTCTTCCTCACCACCGACACCGCCCCCATCGCCGCCGGCCACGAGATCATCTCCACCAGCGTCAACTGCGACCTCGGCGCCGACGTCCTGTCGAACCTCGCCGCCGGCGGCACCCGGATGGTCGCCCAGCGCTCCACCGGCTTCAACAACGTCGACCTGGACGTCGCCGAACGCCTCGGCATCACCGTCGCCCGCGTCTCCTCCTACTCCCCGTACTCGGTCGCCGAGTTCGCCTGGACCCTCGCCATGGCGGTCAACCGCCGTATCGTCCGCGCCTCCACCCGCACCCGCGACTTCGACTTCCGTCTCGACGGGCTGATGGGCCGCGACCTGCACGGCCGGACCGCCGGCGTGCTCGGCACGGGGAAGATCGGCGAGGCGTTCGCCCGGATCGCCCGCGGCTTCGGCATGCGGCTGCTCGGCTGGGACGTCGCGGAGAACCCGGCCTGCCGGGAGCTGGGCATGACGTACGTCCCGAAGGAGCAGCTGCTCGCCGAGTCCGACCTGGTCAGCCTGCACGTCCCGCTGCTGCCCAGCACCCGGCACCTCATCGACGCGACCGCCCTGAAGACCATGCGGGACGACGCGATCCTGGTGAACTCCAGCCGGGGCGGCCTCGTCGACACCGCCGCCCTCGTCGACGAACTGCGCGCCGGCCGCTTCACCGGCGTCGGCCTGGACGTGTACGAGGCGGAGGCGGGCCTGTTCTTCCTCGACAAGTCCCTGGAGGCCGTCGACGACGACACCCTGGCCCGCCTCGTCACCTTCCCCAACGTCCTGGTCACGTCCCACCAGGCGTACTACACCGTGGACGCCGTCACCCAGATCGTCGCGACGACGGTCGACAACGTCCTCGACTACACCGCGGGCCGCCGCTCCGGGAACGTGCTGGTGCCGCGCAGCTGACCCACCAGCTCCCGCACCACGGCCGCCCCGTCCAGGCTCAGCACCGACTCGGGGTGGAACTGGACGCCTGCGAACCCGGGGCCCCGCACCGCGTGCACCTCGCCGTTCGCCGCGCGGCTCACCTCGACACCGTGCGCGGCCAGCTCCCGCGCGGCCTCGTCGTCGCAGTGCGCCACGAAGCTGTTGTAGAAACCGACCGTCTCCGGCCGTCCGAACAGGTCGATCTCCGTCTGCGCCCCCTGGTACGGCACCTCCTTGCGGACGATGTCCAGGCCCAGCTCGGCCGCGATCAGCTCGTGGCCGAGGCACACGCCGAGCACGCCGTGCCGGTTGCCGGCGATCACCTCGGCGGTCAGCCGGCGCAGGAACCGCATCTTCGGGTCGGCCGTGTCCGAGGGGTCGCCGGGACCGGGGCCCAGCACCAGCGGGCCCTCGTGCGTCAGCGCCGCCTCCCGCAGCCCGGGCTCGTCGTAGCGGCGCACGGTGACGTCCAGTCCGGCCGCCCGCAGCACATGGGCGAGCATCGCGGTGAAGGTGTCCTCCGCGTCCACGACCAGCGCGTGCCCGGTCAGCGTGTCGGCCCGCTCCTGCATCCGCAGCCAGAACGGCGCGAGCGAGGCCCGGCGCCCGTCCAGCGCGGCCCGCACCCGCGGGTCCTCCGCGAGCCTCGGCCGCACCGCCTCCGCGCGCGGCCGTCCGGGGCGCACGCCCAGCGCGGCCAGAACGCCCGCGGCCTTGGCATGGGTCTCCGCGACCTCGCCGGCCGGGTCCGAGCCGCGCACCAGCGTGGCGCCGACCGGCACCCGCAGCCGTCCGGCGGCGTCGATGTCGGCGGTGCGGATCAGAATGGGGGAGTCCAGCGTCTGGGCGCCGCCCTCGTCGCGGCCGAGCAGGGCCAGCGCGCCCGCGTAGTAGCCGCGTCCGCCGGCCTCGTGCCGTTCGATCACCCGGCAGGCGTTCTGCACCGGCGAGCCGGTGACGGTCGCCGCGAACATCGTCTCCCGCAGCACCTCGCGCACGTCCAGCGAGGACCGGCCGCGCAGCTCGTACTCGGTGTGCGCGAGGTGGGCCATCTCCTTCAGCCGGGGGCCGATCACCACGCCGCCCATGTCGCCGACCGTGCACATCATCTTGAGCTCCTCGTCGACGACCATCGACAGCTCCTCGATCTCCTTGCCGTCGGCGAGGAAGCGGAGCAGGTGCTCGGGGGTCGGACCCTCGGCGGGGTAGCGGTAGGTGCCGCTGATGGGATTCATCACGACCGTTCCGCCCGACGCCCGTACGTGCACCTCGGGGCTGGCCCCGACCAGGGTGCGGTCCCCGGTGTGCACCACGAACGTCCAGTACGCGCCCCGCTCGCCCTCCAGCAGCCGCCGGAACAGCGCGAGCGCGTCGGCCCGCCCGAATCCGGGGATCTCACCCTCGTACGTTCTGCGGATCACGAAGTTGGCGCCCTCGCCCCGGCCGATCTCCTCGTCGAGGACCCGGCCGACGATCCGCGCGTACTCCTCGTCGCCGACGTCGAAGCCGCCGCCCTCGACCCGCACGTCGTGCGACGGGAGCGCCGCCAGGGCCTCGTCGAGCGGGATCTCGTGACGCTCCTCGGGTGTCAGCACCAGCAGCGGGGTGCCGTCGTCGCGGACGTCGAAGCCGCGCTCGCGGATCTGCCGGAAGGGCACCAGCGCCAGGCCCTCGTCGGGCAGGTCGGCCAGACGGTCGCGGGAGGTGACCGGGCCGGTCAGCAGCTCCACCGTGTCGTGGTCGTGGCCGGGGGTGCGGCGGCGCAGCAGGGCGAAGGGACGGTTCTCGTGCGGGAGCCGTGCCAGGTCCATGGGGCGTTCCTCGTTTCGTCGCTGTCGTGAGCGGTGAGGAACGGCCCCGGAAACCACCGAAGGCCGCCCCTCGGGCGGCCTTCGCGAAGTCGGTGCGTACGCGCAGTCAGTGGGCCGCCGGATGAGCGGTCCACCACCAGGTGCGGGTCGAGTGCGCGAACATGGCCCCGACCTTAGCGCATCGCGCACCGGTGCGGCCCCTGTCTCATTTCCTGGGCGTCGGGATGGACGACCGTTCCGACCCCGTAATGTGGGACGCGTGACCGTGAACGCTAAGACCAGCGCGAGCGCTGGCAACACCTGGCGAGACCTGCCCGCGGCGCAGCAGCCCGAGTACCCCGACCCCGAGGCTCTGCGCGCAGCGATCGCGGACCTCGAGTCGTATCCGCCGCTCGTCTTCGCGGGCGAGTGCGACCAGCTGCGCGCCCGGATGGCGTCCGTCGCCAAGGGAGAGGCGTTCCTGCTGCAGGGGGGCGACTGCGCCGAGGCCTTCGACGCCGTGTCCGCCGACCACATCCGCAACAAGCTCAAGACGCTGCTCCAGATGGGCGCCGTCCTCACCTACGCGGCCTCCGTGCCCGTGGTGAAGGTCGGGCGGATCGCCGGGCAGTACTCCAAGCCCCGCTCCAAGCCGACCGAGACCCGTGACGGCGTGACGCTGCCGACGTACCGGGGCGACTCGGTCAACGGCTTCGAGTTCACCGAGGAGGCCCGGGTCCCGGACCCCGAGCGGCTGAAGCGGATGTACCACGCGTCGGCGTCCACGCTGAACCTGGTGCGCGCCTTCACCACCGGCGGTTACGCCGACCTGCGCCAGGTGCACGCCTGGAACCAGGACTTCGTGAAGTCGTCGCCCTCCGGCCAGCGCTACGAGCAGCTGGCGAGGGAGATCGACCAGGCGCTGAACTTCATGCAGGCCTGCGGCGCGGAGCCGGAGGAGTTCAAGACCGTCGAGTTCTTCTCCTCGCACGAGGCGCTGCTGCTCGACTACGAGTCGGCGCTCACCCGCGTGGACTCCCGCACCGGTCAGCTGTACGACGTCTCGGCGCACATGGTGTGGATCGGTGAGCGCACCCGGCAGCTGGACCACGCGCACATCGAGTTCGCCTCGCGGATCCGCAACCCGATCGGCATCAAGCTCGGCCCTACCACGACGGCCGAGGAGGCGCTGCAGTACATCGACCGCCTCGACCCGGAGCGGGAGCCCGGCCGGCTGACGTTCATCGTGCGGATGGGCGCGGACAAGATCCGCGACAAGCTCCCCGAGCTGGTGGAGAAGGTCACCGCGTCCGGCGCGACCGTGGCGTGGGTGACGGACCCGATGCACGGCAACACCTTCGAGGCCGCCTCCGGGCACAAGACCCGCCGCTTCGACGACGTGCTCGACGAGGTGAAGGGCTTCTTCGAGGTCCACAAGGAGCTGGGCACCCACCCGGGCGGCATCCACGTGGAGCTCACGGGTGACGACGTCACCGAGTGCGTGGGCGGCGGCGACGAGATTTTCGTCGACGATCTGCACCAGCGCTACGAGACGGCGTGCGACCCGCGGCTGAACCGCAGCCAGTCGCTCGACCTGGCGTTCCTGGTCGCGGAGATGTACCGGGACCAGTGACCGGCCGGGCCGGCTGACAGCAGTCGGGGGTGGGGCGTGTCTCACACGGGATCACGCCCCACCCCCCTTTTCCGCCCACGCGGGGCGCAGGTAAGGTTAGGTTTGCCTCACCGGCGGAGGGTCGGTACGGCACGACCCCAGTCTTCGTCGGGAGGTGACCCGCGTGTTCGTCTGCAGCTGCTTCGGCGTGACCGAGGAACAGGTGAGGAGCCACGCGGAAGCCGGTGCCTGCACGCCCCGGCAGATCGCCTCCGCCTGCAAGGCCGGCACGGACTGCGGCGGCTGCGTCCGGCGCATCCAGGCGCTGCTCGGTCGTGGCGCCTGCCCCCGGCGGCAGCTCGTCGACCAGGGCGGGCAGCCGCTCGTGGCAGAGGTCGCGGCGGAGGTCCCGGAAGCCGCCTAGGTGTGCTGTTCCGGGAGGCCGTCAGGGCGTCTTGAACCCGTGCGTCCCGGGGCCCGAGGGGTCCGGCTGGGTCTGCTCGACGACTGTCGACAGGTAGAGCGCCTCGCCCAGTTTGTCGATCAGCTCGAGCTGGGTGTCCAGGTAGTCGATGTGGTGCTCCTCGTCGGCCAGGATGGCCTCGAAGATGTTGGCCGAGGTGATGTCGTTCTTGTTGCGCATGACCTCGACGCCGCGGCGGAGCCGGTCGATCGCCTCGAGTTCGATCTCGCGGTCGGCCTGGAACATCTCGGTGACGGTCTGCCCGACGCGCACGTGGAACAGCCGCTGGTAGTTCGGCAGGCCGTCCAGCAGCAGGATCCGGTCGGTGAGCAGCTCGGCGTGACGCATCTCGTCGAAGGACTCGTCGCGGGTGTACTTGGCGAGCTTGTACCAGCCCTTGTGGTCCTGGAGCTTGGAGTGCAGGAAGTACTGGTTGATCGCCGTCAGCTCGGCGGTCAGCTGCTCGTTGAGGAACTCGATGACCTCGGGATCGCCCTGCATGGCACGGGCTCCTTCCGCGTGGGGGAAATGTGCGGGTCGGGGCGCATGATTGCACCGGCGCGAAAGATCGTCCAGTAAGTCTTGACTTAGTAAGTAATCCCATACTTGGTCTGTTATGACCCTGAATGACCGAATGTGTGAGGCCCGATTCAGGGGCATGGCCACCGGTCTGTCAGGATGGGGACATGGGTCAGCCGGCGGAACGCGAATCGGGGGAGCGCGCGACACGAGGAGCGACGGATCTCCAGCTCCCGCCGGGACAGCGGCTCCAGAAGGGCTGGCCGGTCACCCACTACGGGCCCGTCCCCAAGTTCCGCCCGGAGCGCTGGGAGTTCCGGGTCTTCGGCGCCACCGCCGACGGCGGGAAGCACTGCTGGACCCACGAGGAGTTCACGGCGCTGCCGTACACCACCGTCGAGGCCGACCTGCACTGCGTGACCAAGTTCAGCATGATCGGCGCCGAGTGGGGCGGGATCCCGGCGCGCACGGTCGTGGAGATCGCCCCGCCCGCACCCGACGTCACCCATGTGATGGTGTGGGCGGAGTACGGTTTCAGCTCCAACCTGCGGCTCGAGGACTTCACGTCCGACCGCACCCTCTTCGCCACCCACAAGGACGGTGAGCTGCTCACCGCCGAGCACGGCTTCCCGCTGCGCCTGATCGTGCCGCACCTGTACGCGTGGAAGGGCCCCAAGTGGGTCCGCGGGGTGGAGTACATGACCGCCGACCGCCGCGGCTTCTGGGAGGAGCGCGGCTACCACAACGTCGGCGACCCCTGGAGGGAGCAGCGCTACTCCTACCAGGAGGAGCCCGGGGACGGCCCCGAGCTCTGACCCGCCCCGCCGGCTCTCAGCCGTCGCGGAGCTTCTTCAGCCGCTCCACGTCCGCCGCGTGCCCCTCCTTGCCGCCGGGCGTCTCGATCACCAGCGGTACGCCCGCGGTCTCCGGGTGCGTCATCAGGTCCCGGAACGGGTCCTCGCCGATGTGTCCCGCTCCGATGTTGGCGTGCCGGTCCTTGTGCGCGCCGACGACGTCCTTGGAGTCGTTGGCGTGGATCAGCTTCAGCCGTCCCGCGCCGACGGTCGCGGCCAGCTCGTCCAGGGCGCGGTGCGCGCCGCCGGGCCCGGCCAGGTCGTGCCCGGCCGCGAAGACATGGCAGGTGTCCAGGCAGACGCCGAGCTTCGGATGGGCGTCCAGCTGCTCGAAGTACGGGCCCAGGTCCTCGACCAGGGAGCACAGCGAGGCGCCCTGGCCCGCGGTCGGCTCCAGCAGCAGGTACGGGTCGTCGTCACGGGTCAGCTCGTCCAGCAACGGCAGCACGTGCTCCCGCACCTGCCCCAGCGCCACCGCGCGCTCGCGTCCGCCGGTCGCGCTGCCGGTGTGCACCACCACACCCAGCGCGCCGATCTCCCGGCCGCGGCGCAGCGAGTGCCGCAGGGACTCCACCGACCGCTCCACGGTCGCCGGGGTGTGGGACCCGAAGTTGATCAGGTACGGGGCGTGCACGTACGCCGGGATCGACGCCTCGGCGCAGGCCGCGCGGAACGCCTCGTCCTGGAGCGGGTTGCCTGCGGGGGTGGCCCATCCGCGCGGGTTGGCGACGAAGACCTGCACGGTCTCCGCCCCCAGGTCACGGGCGTAGGACAGACCGACGGAGTGCAGACCGCCGGCCACGGGGACGTGACTGCCGATCGGGTTGCGGGCGGGGCCGGACGGGTGACTCTTCACCCGTCAAGGGTGTCACGGACGCGCGCGCCACCCGGACGGCCCCCTCCGTCACCTGATCCTCAGGGTGATCGTCGAGCCCTTGGGAGCGGTCTCGCCGCCGTCCACCGACTGGTCCTTGACGGTGTCGCCGAACAGGCCCAGCAGACCGCGGTCCTCCTTCACCCCGAACCCGGCGCCCTCCAGCTTGTCCCGGGCCTCGTCCACGCTGTCGCCGACGACGTCCGGCACCTCGACCATCTCCGGGCCCTTGGACAGCGTGAGGGTGACCGTGTCGCCCTCGGCGGCCTCACCGCCGGCGCCCGGGGTCTGCCGGGCGACCTTGCCCGCGTCGTGCTCGGAGTGGATCCGCCCGTCGGCGATCTCCACCTTGAGCCCGGCCTCCTCCAGCTCGGCGCGCGCGTCCTCCGGGTCGTCGCCCGTGAGGTCGGGCACGTCCACGGGGCTGCCCTTGCTCACCGTCAGCTTCACCGCGGTGCCCGCCCGGACCTCGGTGCCCTTGCCCGGCTCGGTGGAGATCACCGCGTCCCTCGGCACGGAGTCGCTGAGCTCGCGGGTCACCATGCCCGGCTCCAGGCCTTCGTCCTCCAGCAGCGACCTGGCCTTGTCCAGGCGGTAGCCGTCCAGGTCGGGCACCCGCACGGTCTCCGGGCCCTTGGACACGGTCAGGGACACCGAGGCGCTGCCGCGGACGCGGGCGCCCGCCGCCGGGTCGGTGCTGATCACCTTGCCGCGCTCGACGGTGTCGCTGTACGCCTCCTTGACCTCGCCGACGTCCAGTCCGGCCTCGGCGAGCCGGTCGCGGGCCTCCTGCTCGGTCTTCGACAGCACCGGCGGGATCTTCGTGAACTGCCCGGAGTTGATGTACCAGACGCCGGCGCCCAGGCCGAGCACCAGCAGCACGGCCACGACGATCGCCGCCGGGCCGCGGTGCAGCGCCGTGCGGCGCCGGGGCGGCAGCGGGGGAGGGGACTGCAGGCGGCTGGTGCGGTGGACGCGGTCCGCGCCGTCGTCGTCCTCGTTCACCGGGAGGGGGCGCGGCACGGTGAGGGAGCGCGGGATGACGCTGGTGCGGTCGTCGGCGTTGTCGTGCTCCGCGGACAGCGCCTGCGGGGGCATCGCGTCGAGCTGCTCGTCGGTGAGCCGGCCGCGCGTCTCGCGGGTCAGGGCGAACAGCGCCACCGCGTCGGCCGGGCGGACCTCGGCGTCGCGCGCGGTCGCCGCCCCGACCAGCGAGTCCAGCACCGGCGCCAGACCGGGCACCACCGCGGAGGGCGGCGGCACGTCGTCGTGCAGATGCTTGTAGAGGACGATCGCGGGGGAGTCGCCGTCGTGCGGCTTCTCGCCGGTCAGCATCTCGTAGAGCAGGATGCCGCAGGCGTACACGTCGACGCGGGGGTCGGCGGTGCCGTGCTCTATCTGCTCCGGGGCCAGGTACGACACGGTGCCAAGCACCGTGCCCGTGCTGTGGGTGACCGTGTCCACCGAGCGGACCAGGCCGAAGTCGGCGACCTTGACCCGACCGTCGTCCCCGATCAGCACGTTCTCCGGCTTCATGTCGCGGTGCACGAACCCCGCGCGGTGGGCGGCGCCAAGCGCGGCCAGCACCGGCTCCAGGATGTCCAGCGCGGCCCGCGCCTGCAGCGCCCCGCGCTCCCGCAGCACGTCCCGCAGGGTGCAGCCCGGGATGTACTCCATCGCGAGGTAGACGTACCCTCCGTCGGTGCCCTGGTCGAAGACCTGGACGACGTTGGGATGGGCCAGCCGGGCGACGGACTTGGCCTCGCGGATGAAGCGCTCCACGAAGCCGGCGTCGGAGGCCAGGGAGGGGTGCATCACCTTGAGCGCGAGGATGCGGTCGAGGCGGGTGTCCAGGGCCCGGTAGACCGTGGCCATCCCGCCGACGGCGATCCGCGCCTCGACGCGGTAGCGGCCGTCGAGCACCTGCCCGACCAGCGGGTCCTGAAGGGTCGTGTCCACGCAGCGAGTCTACGAGTCCGCGAGGACAGCCCCGGCCCGTTCAACCGCCGTTGGAGCGGACCTGTGACCTGTGTTACCCGGCCGCGTCCGAATCGCATCCGGGGCACAGGCCCCGAGGCCGGTTCCCCGGACGGACCGGAACGCTGCCGTCCGTCGTCAGAACGCGGGCCGTTCCGGGTCCAGCTCCGCCCGGCCCCCGACCGGCGAGGACGCCAGAGCGAAGTGGCGCCGGGGGATGCGTCCGGCCCGCCGCGCGAGCCGCCCCGCCTCCACCGCGCTCCGCATCGCGGACGCCATCAGCACCGGCTCCTGGGCGCGGGTCACGGCGGACGCCAGCATCACGCCCGCGCAGCCCAGCTCCATCGCCAGCGCCGCGTCCGACGCCGTGCCGGCCCCGGCGTCCAGGATCACCGGCACGCCCGCGCGCTCCACGATCAGCTCGAAGTTGTGCGGGTTGCGGATGCCGAGGCCGGAGCCGATCGGCGAGCCCAGCGGCATCACCGCCGCGCAGCCCACGTCCTCGAGCTTCCGCGCCAGCACCGGGTCGTCGTTGGTGTACGGCAGCACCGTGAACCCGTCGTCGACCAGCGTCTCCGCCGCGTCCAGCAGCTCCACCGGGTCCGGCAGCAGCGTGCGCTCGTCCGCCACGACCTCCACCTTCACCAGGTCCGTGCCCAGCGCCTCCCGGGCCAGCCGCGCGGTGAGCACGGCCTCCCCGGCGGTGAAGCAGCCGGCCGTGTTCGGCAGCACCTCCACGCCCAGCTTCCGCAGCACCGACAGCACCGACCCCTGCACCGTGGGGTCCACCCGCCGCATCGCGACGGTCGTCAGCTCCGTGCCGGACGCCACCAGCGCCCGCTCCAGCACGTCGAGGCTCGGCGCCCCGCCGGTGCCCATGATCAGCCGGGACGTGAAGGTCCGGCCGCCGAGGACGAGGGGATCGTCGGCCATGGTCAGCCTCCTTGGACGGCGGTGAGGACCTCCACCCGGTCCCCTTCGGACAGGGGGGTGGCGGGCCACTGCGCGCGCGGGACGACGGTTTCGTTGAGGGCGGCGGCCACCCCTGAGGGGGCCGTGGTGAGCGACCTCACGACGAGGTCGAGGGCCGTGCCGGGCGGCACCTCCCGGGGCTCGCCGTTGACGGTGACGGTGACCGTGGTGACCGGGGCGTTCATACGGACTGCTCCGCGAGGACGGGGGCGCCGAAGCGCCGCGGGGTGAACGGGAGGGCCTCGTCGGGCAGCTCGCCGCCGGTCAGCACCCGCGCCATGGCGTCGCCGGTGACGGGCGTCAGCAGCACGCCGTTGCGGTGGTGCCCGGTGGCCAGCAGCAGCCCGTCGAGGCGGGTCGGGCCGAGCAGCGGCGCGTTGTCGGGTGAGCTGGGGCGCAGTCCCGCGAGCGTCTCGTTGAGTGGCAGCTCGGTGAGGCCGGGCACCAGTTCGTGGGCGTCGCGCAGCAGCTCGTAGACACCGCCCGCGGTGACCGTGGTGTCCCAGCCCATCTCCTCGCTGGTCGCGCCGATCACCAGCTCGCCGCTCTCGCGCGGCACCAGGTAGACGTGGCTGCCGCGCACCACCGCCCGCACCGTGCGGCTCAGGAACGGCCCGGGACGGTCCGGCATGGTCAGCCGCAGCACCTGCCCCTTCACCGGACGCACCGGAGGCAGCACCTCCGCGGGGACGCCCGCCAGCCGCCCGCTCCAGCTGCCGCCCGCCAGCACCACCTGGCCCGCGCCCAGCTCTCCGCCGTCCGCCGTGACCACGCCGGTCGCACGGTCGCCGGTGACGACGAGCCGCTCCGCCCAGGCGCGGTGGAGCGTGACGCCGGCCCGCTCGCAGGCGGTGAGCAGCGCGGACGCCAGCCGGCGCGGGTCGATCTGGTGGTCGCCGTCCACCCGCAGCCCGCCGCGCACACTTGGCGCGAGCATCGGCTCCAGGCGCCGGCACTCCCGCCCGGTCAGCCACTGCGAGTCCAGTCCGGAACGCTCGTGCAGGGCGTGCAGTTCGCGCAGATGAGCGCGGTCGTCGGCGTCCAGCGCCACGGCGAGGGTGCCGCAGCGGCGGTAGCCGAGGTCCTGGCCGGTGCAGTCGGACAGCTCGGCCGCGAATTCGGGGTAGCGGCGCGCCGAGGCCAGGTTGAGGCCGAGCAGCATCTGCTCGCCGTGGTGCAGCTCGGTGACGGCGGCCAGCATCCCGGCCGCCACCCGGGCGGCGCCCCCTCCCGGATCGGGGTCCACGACCGTCGTCGCGAGACCGGCCTGCGCGGCCCGCCAGGCCGTCACCAGACCGATGATCCCGCCCCCGACGACGAGGACGTCTGCGGTACGCGTGGGCGACATGGGCGTCTCCTCCCTTCGCCGGCATGACCCGGATCAGGTTCGTACGGTCGGAGGCCGCCAGCCTCCCTCTCAGCCCGGTGCGTCCGGGCTCCCGCGAGTGCGTGTACGCGAGCCACCCTAGCCCGCGCCGAGCCGCACCCGTAAGGGACCCCGCGCGGCAGCGGTCCGGCGTGGCGGGCACGGGTGTCTATGGTGAGCGGGTGAGCGAGCAGACGCAGGAACCGGGAGGGGCCGCGCCGCGCCGGGTCGTGGTGGCGGGCGCGGGCATGGCGGGCGTGCAGACCGCGGCGGCGCTGCGGGAGCGGGGCTTCGCCGGCGAAGTGACGCTGATCGGCGCGGAGCCCCACCAGCCGTACGACCGGCCGCCGTTGTCCAAGGCGGTGCTGCTGGGCACCGCCGAGAGCTCCGCCTTCGACGTGGACTTCGAGGAGCTCGGGGTCGAGCTGCGGCTGGGCTGCGAGGTGACCGGCCTGCGCCCCGGCGACCACGCACTGGACACCGAGGCCGGACCCGTCCCGTACGACGTGCTGGTGATCGCCACCGGCGCGGAACCGCTGCGGCTGCCCGGCGCGGAGGGCGTGCCCGGCGTGCACCTGCTGCGCACCCTGGACGACGCCGAACGGCTGCGGCCGGTGCTCGCCGCCCGGCACGACATCGTGGTCGTCGGCGCCGGCTGGATCGGCGCGGAGTTCGCCACGGCCGCCCGGGAGGCGGGCTGCGCGGTCACCGTCGTGGAGGCCGAGGAACGGCCGCTGGCGGGCGTGCTGCCCGCGGAGGTGGCCGAGCCGATGACCGCCTGGTACGCGGAGGCCGGCGTCACGCTGCGCACCCACGCGCGCGTGGCGCGCGTCGAGCCCGGCGCCGTGCTCCTCGACGACGGCACCAGGCTGCCCGCCGGCGCGGTCGTCGTCGGCATCGGCGCCCGTCCCGCCACCGCCTGGCTGGCCGGGTCCGGGATCGCCCTCGGCGCGCACGGCGAGGTCGTCGCCGACGCGCACCTGGCGACCTCCCTGCCCGACGTGTACGCCGTCGGCGACTGCGCGTCCTTCCCGTCCGCCCGCTACGGCGAGCGCCTCCTCGTCCATCACTGGGACAACGCCCTCCAGGGGCCGCGTACGGTCGCCGCGAACATCGTCGGCGGGGCCCAGGGCCGCGAGGTGTACGACCCGGTGCCGTACTTCTGGTCCGAGCAGTTCGGGCGGTTCGTGCAGTACGCCGGTCACCACGCGGACGCCGACCGCACGGTGTGGCGCGGCGACCCGGCCGACCCGGCGTGGAGCGTGTGCTGGCTGCGCGGGGACCGGCTGGCCGCGCTGCTCGCGGTGGGGCGGCCCCGGGACCTGGCGCAGGGGCGGCGGCTGATCGAGTCGGGCGTCGCACTGGATCCGGAGCGGGTGGCGGACCCGGCGCGGCCGCTGAAGTCGGCGACGGTCTGACCGACTCGCCCGCGCGCTGGGACGGGGCTGACTTCCGACTGTCGGTGGCAGGTGGCAGGCTTGTCCCGTGACCGAGATTGACGCAAAGATCGATGCTCTCGTCCCCGCCTGGCTCACCCTCCCCGACATCGCCGAGAAGCTCGGCGTCGAGGTGACGCGCGTCCGGCAGCTGGTCAAGGAGGGCCAGCTCATCGCCGTGCGCCGCGGTGAGAACCGCGCGCTGCACGTCCCCGCCGCCTTCATCGACGGGGACAAGGTCGTCAAGGGCCTGACCGGGACCCTGACGCTCCTGCGGGACGACGGCTTCACGGTCGAGGAAATGCTGGAGTGGCTCTTCACCCCCGACCCCAGCCTGCCGGGCACCCCCGCGCAGGCCCTCGCGGAGAACCGCGGCACGGAGGTGAAGCGCAGGGCCCAGGCCCTCGCGGTCTGACCGACGACCCGTAACCCCTCAGGGACGCGGTGGCCCTTCCCTGAGGGACGCGGTCAACCGCGCGCCCAGCCCCCACGGACCCGCAGGCGACGGACGGCGCGCGGCCCGGGCCCGCCCGCACGGTCCGACCGGCGCCCGGGTGACACCCTCAGGGGCGCGAGGAACTGCGCGCTCAACCCCCACGCACCCGCAGGCGACGGACGTCCCCAGGGGCGCGGGGGACTGCGCGCTCACCCTGACGGCCCCGCAGGCGACGGACGGCGCGCGGCCCGGGCCCGCCCGCAGGGTCCGACCGGCTCCCGGGTGACACCCTCAGGGGCGCGGGGAACTGCGCGCTCAACCCCCACGCACCCGCGGGCGACGGACGTCCCCAGGGGCGCGGGGGACTGCGCGCTCACCCCCCACGCACCCGCAGGAGGCAGACGTCCCCAGGGGCGCGGGGAACCGCGCGCCCACCCTCACGCACCCGCAGGGAACACCCCGCCCGGGAGCGGCGCGAGCCGCCGCTCCCGGAGCCCGCGCGCCGACAGGCACCGCATAGGGTTCCGCCGACGGGCCCGCCCGGCCCGTGCCGACGCGACGACCCCCGGGGGACCCACATGACCGCCACGACCGACAGCCCGCGCACCCACCTCGCCGACGCCCGCGTCTACCTCTGCACCGACGCCCGCAAGCGCCAACGCGACCTCCCGGAGTTCCTGGACGCCGTGCTCGCCGGCGGCGTCGACATCGTGCAGCTGCGGGACAAGGGCATGGAGGCCGCCGAGGAGCTCGAGCACCTGGCGGTCCTCGCCGACGCCTGCGCCCGGCACGGCAAACTGCTCGCGGTCAACGACCGCGCCGACGTCGCCCACGCGGCCCGCGCCGACGTCCTCCACCTGGGTCAGGGCGACCTGCCCGTCCCCGCCGCCCGCGCGATCGTCGGCGACGGGACCCTGATCGGCCGTTCCACCCACGCGGAGCAGGAGGCGGCCGCGGCCGCCGTCCAGCCCGGCGTGGACTACTTCTGCACCGGCCCCTGCTGGCCCACCCCCACCAAGCCCGGCCGTCCCGCGCCCGGCCTGGACCTCGTCCGGTACACCGCCGGGCTCGGCACCGACCGCCCGTGGTTCGCGATCGGCGGCATCGATCTCGCCAACCTCGACCAGGTGCTGGACGCAGGCGCCCGCCGGGTGGTCGTGGTCCGCGCCCTCTCCGAGGCGGACGACCCGGGCGCCGCGGCCGCCGAGCTGGCCCGTCGCGTGCGGGAGGCCGCGGACGCCGGCTGACCGGCGCCGCGGAGACCAGGGCGTCTCAAGTTTGTCCACACTGTGGACGGCAAGTCGGCAAATCAGACAAATATCCCGCTTCTGGTTGGGGGGCCGCCCACCCGTGGCTACCCTGCCCGTATGGCCCTCGGAACCGCATCCACCAGGACGGACCGCGCACGCACCGTGCGCGACATGCTCGCCAGTGGGAAGACGACGTACTCGTTCGAGTTCTGGGCCCCCAAGACGGAGAAGGGCGAGCGGAACCTCTGGAACGCGCTCCGCAGGATCGAGGCCGTCGCGCCCAGTTTTGTCTCCGTGACCTACGGCGCGGGCGGCTCCACCCGCGCCGGCACGGTGAAGGCGACCGAGCGGATCGCCGCCGACACCACCCTCACCCCGGTCGCCCACCTCACGGCGGTGGAGCACTCCGTCGCCGAACTGCGCAACATCATCGGCCAGTACGCCGACGCCGGGATCCGCAACATGCTGGCCGTGCGCGGCGACCCGCCCGGCGACCCGATGGGCGCCTGGGTCCCGCACCCCCAGGGCCTCACCTACGCGGCCGAACTGGTCCGTCTCATCAAGGAGTCGGGCGACTTCTGCGTGGGCGTCGCCGCCTTCCCCGAGATGCACCCGCGGTCCGCGGACTGGGACGCCGACGTCGCCCACTTCGTGGACAAGTGCCGGGCGGGCGCGGACTACGCGATCACGCAGATGTTCTTCCAGCCCGAGTCGTACCTGCGGCTGCGTGACCGAGTCGACGCAGCGGGCTGCGAGACGCCCGTGATTCCCGAGGTCATGCCTGTGACCAGCGTGAAGATGCTGGAACGGTTGCCAAAGCTCAGTAATGCGGTGTTCCCCGACGCCCTGAAAGAGCGGATCCTCACAGCGAAGGACGATCCGGCGGCGGTACGCTCCATCGGTATCGACTTCGCCACGGAGTTCTGTGCGCGGCTGCTGGCCGAAGGAGTGCCCGGTCTGCACTTCATCACGCTCAACAACTCCACGGCGACGCTGGAAATCTACGAGAACCTGGGTCTGCACCACCCGCCGCAGGCCTAGACCGGTCGCACGCGCATACGACACACTGCGTAGCGACCACTGGGAGAGGGGCGTACATGGGCTGGACGGTCCTCTACATCGCGTTCGGCATCGTCGCGCTGTGGTTGCTGGGTGAGGTGCTGCTGCAGTACAAGGCGCGCCTGCGCTGGCGGCTGCTCGCCTTCGTCGGGTTCCTCGGCGTCGTGTTCGGCGTGCTGATCCCGTCCGTGGTGGTGATCGGACTGGGCGCCGCGGCCTTCGCCGTCGGGCAGACCTACGTCACGCTGTCGTTCCGCCGAGGCTTCCAGTCCGGCTGGGCGGTCAACGCGCCGCTGCTGTCCGCCGTGAAGGGGCGCCGCGACGAACCGACGCCGGAGGTCACCGACCTCGAGGCGTCCGGCGACCGCGCCGACGCGTTCGACACCGGTCCCGTGACGGCCGGTTACGGCGCCGACGACGACTACGACCGCGACGACGTCTTCACGCCGGCCGCCGACCGCCAGACGGCCGCGGAGTCCACCGCCGTCTACGAGCCGCAGCCGATGCCCGACGACACCGGCTCCTACGGCGTCTACGGCGACCAGGGTTACGCCGGCCAGGACCAGCACGCGAACCAGGACCAGTACGCGAACCAGGACCAGTACGCGGGCCAGGACCAGTACGCCGCGACCGCGCAGACCGCCGACCCCAACTACGCCTACGACTACTCCGGTTACGGGCAGCAGCAGGGCTACGACACCGGTCAGCAGTACGCCGCGTACTCCGACCCGTACGTCGGCAACACCACCTACGGCGGCGGCACGTACGACACGGGCTACACGGACCAGCAGTACGCCCAGCAGGGCTACGCGGCCCAGGATCCCTACGCGACGGGCGGCTACGGGGGCGAGACCCCGGCCGGCGGCCTGTGGGTGCCGCAGCAGCGCAGCGCCGACGACCCGTACGGCGGCGAGCTCCCGCCGGAGCAGCAGTACCCGTACCAGGACGGCGGCCAGCAGCAGGGCACCCAGGGCAACGGGTACGACGAGCAGTACCGCTACTGAGCGGGCGGGCGGCCACGGGCGGCCGAGGACGTCCTCAACCGCCCGTGCCGCGGCCCGCGTTCACTGGGAGCCGCGGAAGTCCGGCCCCTCCACGATCAGTCCGGCGACCAGCGCCCCCGACATCCCGGCGTGCGGCAGCCCGCCGCCGGGATGCGACCAGCCGCCGACGGTGAACAGCCCCGGCAGCCGCGTGGTGTTGGACGCGTGCAGGAACCGGCCGTCCGCCGCGGCGAGCGCCGGCGCCGGCACCGCACCGCCCTCCGCGCCCGTCTCCCGCGCGACCTCCTGAGGCGTGCGCACCTCGTGCCACAGCAGCCGGTCCCGCAGATCCGGCACCGCCCGCGCCGCGGCCGTGACCATCCGCTGCGCGAACTCCCCGACGCCGTCCGCCCCGGAGGGCGTCACCGCCGTCAAGGTCACCGCCTCGTGCGCGGCGTCCGGGACCAGCGCCGGGTCGTCCGGCCGCAACACGGTCACCGTCGGCTCGCCGGGCAGTCCGCCGCCGGACAGCGCGTCCAGCTCCGCCGCACGGTCCCGGGTGTGCACCACGGTCCGGTGCGGGGTGTTCTCCGGGCGGGTACCGCGCAGCGCCAGCAGCACCGTCGTCCGGCTCGCCCCCTCCCGCCGGGCGGGCACCTCGCCCTCCCCGCGCAGCCGCGTGCCGCACATCCGCTCCAGCAGCCCCGGGCCGACCCCGGCGACCACCAGGTCCGCCTCCACCGTCGTGCCGTCGGCGAGTTCCACGCCCGCCGCACGGCCGTCCTTCTCCCGCACCGCGGTGACCTCCGCGCCGAACCGGAACTCCACCCGGCGGGCCAGACACCGCTCGTACATCGCCCGCGCCAGCTCCCGCAGCCCGCCCCGCACGTACCAGGTGCCGAAGGCGTGCTCCATGTACGGCAGCACCGCCGCGCTCGCCGGCGTGGTCCGCGGGTCCAGGCCGAACGCCAGGGCGTGGCTCTCCAGCAGCGCCCGCAGCCGCGGGTCGCGCAGCTCCCACTCACCGACCTCGGCCAGTGTGGCCGCCTTGCGCAGGCGCAGCCGCCGCCGGTGCGGGACCGCGGGGTAGGGCTCGCGCTCGGCCAGCACCTCCCAGTTGGGCCACAGCGGCTCCTCCAGCAGCGGGCGGCGCGCCCGGTCCCAGGCCTCGCGGGCCCGCACCAGGAAGTCGCCCCAGCGCCGCGCCGCGTCCGCGCCCAGCGCCTCCTCCACCGCGGAGACCACGCCCGCGCGGGAGGCGTTCGGCAGGGATACCCGGGTGCCGTCCGCGAAGACGTGGTGCGACGACGGGTCGGCCTGCACCAGCTCGACGCACTCCTCCAGCGGCTCCCGGCCCGTCTTCACGAACAGGTCCCGGTAGACGGCGGGCAGCGGCAGCAGCCCGGGGCCCGTGTCGAAGACGAACCCGTCCCGCTCCCGGCGGCGCAGCGCACCGCCGTACGTCTCCGTCCGCTCGTACACCGCCACCCGGTGGCCCGCGACGGCCAGCCGGGCGGCGGCCGCCAGCGCGCCCGCGCCGGCGCCGATCACCGCAATCCGTGCCATGTCAGGGACCTTATCCGCCGCCGGTCAGGGCCCGTGCACGAGTATCCGCGCCCCCGTAGCGTGACCGTGCGTGCGCGCGACATGGTGGGCCCGGGTGCGCAGGCGTGAGTACATGTACCTGGCCGGCGACTTGAGTACGGCGGCGGATGGGCCCGGACCAGCGGGAACGGGAGAGTGGAGACCACGGAGAGGGGGCCCGGGCCCACGGCACCGGCGACACGGGGCGCCGGAACGGGGACCGGCCCGCGATCCGCTCCTTCCGCCGGCGCCGTCGGCGGGAGCGAGGCACGGGGGAACCCGGGGGGCGACCGCAAGGGGGGTTCCACGGGGGGACGTACGGGGGATCACGGGGAACAGTAAGGCGCCGGTCCGGCCGGTGGCCCGCGGGGGACGCGGCCACGGACGGACCGGCGCCTTCGCGTGTCCGGCGCCGGACGGGCCTAGGGCCGTCCGTTTGGATCAGGCCGGGCTCGCGGGCTCCCTGATCCGGCCTGATCCAAACGAAAGACCCTAGAACTAGCCGCGGCCGCTGACCCGGCCCTGCAGCAGCCGCGACAGCGCCGCGTGCACGTCGTCCAGGGACCGCTCCGGCTGGAACGACTTCCAGTCCAGCGCCGCCACCAGCACCATGCCCACCAGCGCCGCCGCCGTCAGCGGCACGTCGATCTCCTCGCTGAACTCACCGGCCGCCACACCCTCGCGCAGCACCCCCTCGACCACCGCCACGGCCTGCTGCCGCACCACCATCAGCGTGGACTGCCAGGCCCGGTTGGTGCGCCACAGCTCCGCCACGTACAGCTGGGTGAAGGCCGGGTAGCGGTCGATGAAGACCAGCCCCGCCCGGATCATGGCGTCCAGGGCGTCGACCTTGCTCCCGCCCTCCCGTTCCGTCCGCTCGGCCGCCTCCCGCAGGGAGGCGGTCAGCAGGCCGACCCCGTGCCGCAGCAGCTCCTCGAAGAGGACCGACTTGCTCGCGAAGTTGTAGTAGACGGTGCCCTTCGCGACGCCCGCCCGCTCGGCGATCTCGTCCACGGTGGTGGCGGAGAACCCCTGCTCGGCGATGAGCGTGACGGCCGCCTCGTAGAGCTTCTGCCGAGTGGCCTCGCGGCGGGCGCTGCCGCCCGGCGTGGTGCTGCTGCGTTCCATGGCCCTGATTCTCACAGGAGCTCCGGCCGGCCGGTTCACAGGCTCAGCTCCGGGTGCAGCCGGTCGAGCGTCCACACCTGCCGGCGGCGGGCCGACAGCGCGGTCAGCGCGAGCGCGCCGGCGGTGAAGGCCGCCAGCACCGCGCAGGCCGTCCACACGGGCCCGAGACCGCCGCCCGAGATCAGCCGCCGCAGCCCCTCCACGACGTGGGTCATCGGCAGGAACGGGTGCAGCGCGTTGAAGAAGTCCGGACTGGTCTGCACGGGGTACGTGCCGCCCGCCGAGGTGAGCTGGAGCATCAGCAACGCCAGCACCAGGATCCGGCCCGCCGCGCCGAAACGGGCGTTCAGCCACTGCACGAGCGCCGCGAAGCACGCCGTCACCAGGAACAGGAACCCCACCGTCCCGGCCGCCCGCGCCATCCGGAGCCCCAGCCCCCAGTGCAGCACCGACATCAGCGCCACCGTCTGCAGCACCCCGATCGCCGCCACCGGCAGCCAGCCCGCCAGCGCGATCCGCCAAGGGGAGGCGCCGGCCGCGAGCGCCCGCCGGTTCATCGGCGCGATCAGCATGTACGCCACCATCGCGCCCACCCACAGCGACAGCGGGATGAAGTACGGGGCGAAGCCGGTGCCGTAGTTGGGCGCCTTGTGCAGGTCGCGGGAGACCAGCCGCACCGGGTCGGCCATCACCTCGGTGCGCTCGTCGCGCTCGGCCTTGTCGTAGTCGGGGATCTGCTCGGCGCCCTCGTGCAGACCGCCCGCCAGCTCCTCGGAGCCGTCGGCCAGCTTGAAGAGTCCGCCGCTCAGGTCGTCCGCGCCCGTCGTGAGCTTCCTGACGCCCTTGTCCAGGTCGAGGGCGCCGGTCTCGGCGGTGGCGAGTCCCTTGTTGAGCTTCTTCGCCCCCGCCGCGACCTTGCCGGCGCCGGCGTCGAGCTTGTTGATGCGGCCGACGGCGTCGTCGAGGTCCTCGGAGAGGTGCGGGGCGCGGTCGGCGAGCGCACGCGCCTGCTTCTCCAGGGTGGCGAGGTGCCCGTCGAGCTTCTTCAGGTCCGCGCGGTGCCCGGTGACCAGGCCGCTGACGTCGTCCGCGACGGACGAGGCGGTCGCCGCCGCCTCCTTGGCCTTCTTCAGCTCCGGGCAGGCCGGGTCGGGCTCGTCGGCGTCCTCGCAGCGCTCGCGGTGGAGCGTGTCCAGGGTGCCGGACGCCTCACGGGCGTCCTTCGCGGCGGCGGGGGCCTTCTCCGTCAGCGTGTCCAGGTCGTCGCGCAGCTCTCCCGCCGTGTCGGCGACGAGTCGTGCCGTCTCCCCGATGGCCTTCTCGTTCTTCTTCAGGAACGGGCCCGCCTCCGCGTTCAGCGCGTTCACCTTCTCGGCGAGCCGGCGCGTGCCGTCGGCGACCTTCCCGGAGCCGTCCTCCAGGGTGCCCGCGCCCTTGTGCAGGTCCTTGAGCCCCTTGGACAGCTTGCCGCTGCCCGCGCGGGCGTCCTTCAGCCCGTCCACGAGGTCCTTGGAGCCCTTCTCCGCCTTGCCGATGCCCCCGTTCAGCTCGTCGGCGCCCTGGGCCGCCTTCACCGTCTCGCCGTGCAGGTCGGAGAAGGAGACGAAGATCTGGTCCAGGAAGGACCGGGAGGTCTTGGTGGAGGCGGCCCGTCGCACCTCGCCGAAGACCGTGCGGGAGATCTGCCCGACGAGGTAGTTGTTCGCGTCGTTGGTGCGCACCTGGAGGGCGCCGGTCTCGGGGGAGTCGCCCGAACTGGAGGCGACACGGCGGCTGAAGTCGGCCGGGACGGTGAGCGACAGGTAGTACGTGCCGTCCTCGACCCCGCGCCGGGCCTCCTCCTCGCTCACCTCCCGCCAGTCGAAGGCGGAGCTGTCGTGCAGCCCCTCGGCGATGTCGTCGCCGGCCGTGACGCGCTTGCCGTTCGCCGTGGCTCCCTCGTCCTCGTTCACGAGGGCCACGGGGATCCGGTCGAGACGGTCGTACGGGTCCCAGAACGACCACAGGTAGAGGGCGCCGTAGAGCAGGGGCAGCACCAGCAGGGCGACGAGCGCCGCGCGCGGCAGGCTGCCGCGGCCGAAACGCCGCAGCTCAAGAGCGGCCAGTCGCGGCGATCGCATCGTCGGCCTCCTTCTCGTGGGGAGTGGCCCGGTCGGCGGGCTCGGTCTTCGGTGCTGCGGCGGTCTCTTCAGGGGCGGCGTCCGTGGTGTCGGCGGCAGAGACGTGGGACGCGTCGCCTGTGGGGGCCGTGGACCCATCGGCCTCCGCGCCGCCGGACCGGTCAGCATCCGTGCGGACGACCACCGCGTCCGACGGCGGCTCGCTGCACACGGCGAGCACCGTGACCCCCGTACCGGTGACGGACCGCAGCAGCCCCCACACCTCCTCCCGCTCGGCGGCCGACAGCTTGAGGTCGGTGTCGTCGATCCCGAGCAGCCGGGGACGCGCCAGCAACGCCAGCGCCAGCGCCAGCCGCAGCGCCTCCACCCGCTCCAGGTCCCGCACCGCGGTCCGCTCGCGCTTGGGCAGGGCGGCCAGGTCGAGCCCGGCGGTGGCCAGCGCCTCGTCGATGTGCCGGCGCCGCTCCCGCCGCCGCTCGGCGCGCGGGCGCAGCAGCTGCCGGGGCCGGGGGAGCGCGTCCCCGAAGCGGCGCCGCAGCAGCTCCTGCTCACGCAGATGCTCGGCCACGGTGAGCGCCGGGTCGAGGTCGGTCACCCCGGCCACGTGCGCCAGGGCGCTGCGGCGGCGTACGGCGGCCATGCGCCGGGGCAGGTCCATACCGCCGACGGCGGCCCGCCCCTCCGTCGGCCTCATGCGTCCGGTGAGCGCGAGCAGCAGGCAGGTGCGGCCGGTGCCGGACGGCCCGGCCACCGCGATCAGCGCGCCGGGTCCGGCGTCGGCCGACACGTCGCGAAAGGCCCATCCCCGGGGTCCCTTCAGGCCGAGGCCGTCGGCCACGACGGCGAGTCCGCTCGGATCGTCCACGAATCCCCCTGGAGCGTGCGCACGTTTTGAACTGACTGGTCAGTGCAAAAGTTAGCTCGAACGGGAGAACGAGGCAACGTCGCAGGTCAGAACGGATTGTCAGTGCCATACCGCACGATGTGCACATACGGCACTCGCCTCATGGCGTGCCGTCACGAAGACGACAGGAGGTTCGTCATGGCCCACTCGTCCGCAGCAGCCGCCCGTCGGCGCCGCGCAGCCGGCCCTGCCCCCTCACTGCACAACGGCCCGGCGAGCGACATCCACCCGGTGCTGCGCCGCGCCGCGGCCCCGCCCGCCGCCCTCGACCTGCTCGCCCAGGCCCGTGCCGGACTCGACGAGGCCGCCGTCCTCGACACCCCCAACGAGCGCTACGCGACGGCCCACCTGGCCGCCCTGCGCACCGCCGCCGCCGTGCTCGCCGCCCGGGGCAGGCCCGAGACCTCGCCCCGGGCGCGGGCGAAGATACGAAGTGCCTGGGAGGTGCTCCCGGAGATCGCGCCCGAACTCACCGAGTGGAGCGCCCTCTTCGCCTCCGGGGCGCGGCGCCGGGCCCGCGCCGAGGCGGGCATCCAGGGCGCGGCGACCGTGCGGGACGCCGACGACCTGATCCGGGACGTGGCGATGTTCCTGCGCCTGGTCGAGCGGATGCTGGTGCTCCAGCCGGTGCTGCCCCAGCCCCGCCCCGACCAGGACGGCGGCCCGGACGCCGCCCCGCGCGGCGACCTGCCCGACGCGGGCTGACCCGGGGAGCCACCGGGTGACGGCGGGCCGCCGCGCAGGCCATAGGGTGGACAGCGCCTGAAACCCGATCGCCCCGCCCCACCCCAGGCGGTGCCCCGCCGAGGAGTCACCACCGTGTCGGACCCGATGCGCCCCCGCGCCGCTCTCCGTACCGCCGTTGTCTGGGACGTCCTCCAGGACTCCCTGGAACGCAGGGTCGAGGCCACCGGACGGCAGGCCCTGGACGTCCTCGACACCGGCGGCGGCAGCGGCAACTTCGCCGTGCCCCTGGCCCGGCTCGGACACCGGGTGACCGTCGTCGACCCCAGCCCCAACGCCCTGTTCGCCCTGGAGCGCCGCGCCGCCGAGGAGGGCGTCGCCGACCGGGTGCACGGCGTGCAGGGCGACGCCCGCGGCCTCTTCGACGTCGCCGAGCGCGGCGGCTACGACGTCGTGCTGTGCCACGGCGTCCTGGAGTACGTCGACGACCCGGCGGAGGGCGTGCGCAACACCGTGGCCGCCCTGCGCCCCGGAGGCGTCCTCAGCCTGCTCGCCGCCGGCCTGGGCGGGGCGGTTCTCGCCCGCGCCCTCGCCGGCCACTTCACGGAGGCCCGGCAGGCCCTCGACGACCCGAACGGCCGATGGGGCGAGGGCGACCCCGTACCGCGCCGCTTCACCGCCGAGCAGCTCACCGGACTGGTGCGCGGCGCGGGCCTGGAGGTCGGCGCGGTGCACGGCGTCCGCGTCTTCTCCGACCTCGTCCCCGGCGTCCTGGTCGACACCGAGCCCGGGGCGATGGAGGCGCTGCTGAAGCTGGAGGCCGCCGCGGCCGAGCTCGCCGCGTTCCACTCCGTGGCCACGCAGCTTCATGTGCTCGGTGAGGCGGCAGAGGCCGCCGGGGCGTGAGCGGTCGCCGTGACACGGCGCTGATCAGCGGCGCGTCCGGCGGCCCCGGGGCGCATGGACTGTGCCACAGGCCCCCCGAATGGCGGCTCGGAGCCGTATGATCGAGGGAGACCGCCCGGCATGACGGGTCGGCCGCCGGGGAATGACAGCCTCAGCGGACCGGTGCGTGATGGCGGACACCGGTTGGCAATTGGCGCAGAGGGGCGGGTTTCACGGGGGCGATTCCCTGCCTATCCTGAAGGGACCCCCCGGGTCGCCCCGGCGACTGCACGATGAGGAGGACTCCGTGCCGCTCTCGGAGCACGAGCAGCGCATGCTCGAGCAAATGGAGCGAGCGCTGTACGCCGAAGATCCCAAGTTCGCGACGGCGCTCGAGGGAAGCGGGCTGCGTACGTACACCCGGCGACGGGTCTACCAGGCGGTCGCGGGCTTCCTCGTAGGTATTGCGCTCCTCATGGCCGGTATGGTCGCCCAGCAGGTGTGGCTCAGCGTCGTGGGTTTCCTCGTGATGCTGGGATGCGCCGTGCTCGCGGTGACCGGTTGGCGCAAGGCGCCCAAGCCGGGTGAGCAGGCCCAGGGGGCGGCAGCCGCCCCGCGGGCGGGCCGCCAGGGCAGAGCGCGGCGCTCGATGATGAACCGCATCGAGGAGCGATGGCAGCGCCGGCGCGACGAGCAGGGCGGCGGCCACTGAGGCCTACGTAGTCTTTCGGTTCAGGGGTGTCCACCAGCACGGGTGGGCACCCCTGAGTCGTCCCTGCGGGTCGCTGCGGGTGCGTGGCGGTTTTCTGCGCAGTTCCCCGCGCCCCCGATGTGCGTCCTGCGGGTACGTCGTGGTTGCTCGCGCAGTTCCCCGCGCCCCTGAAGGCGCTGCAGTGGCAGCGTCCCAAAGGGGCGCGGGGAACTGCGCGATCAGCCCGTGACGGCCCGAGGCCGCCTTTCGGCCTCAGCCCCGCTGGCGCGTAGGCAGGTGCCAGTCGGGGCGGAGGGCGACCACACGGTCCCGGAGGGACATCCAGCGGTCGGACATCGCCCACACCACCCGCACGGCCGAGCGCGGCATCAGTACGGCCCGCAGACGGCCCGCCCGGGACGCCGAGTCCCGCAACGCCCCCGACGCGCGCCGCACATCCTGCGCCAGCCCCACAGCCGGCCCCGGCCGAGGCGCGTACAGCACCTGCTCCACCGCTCCCGCCAGCCTCCGCACCGATGCGGCCGCCTCCCCCTCGAGCCCGCCCGTCCGCACGATGCGGTCGGCCGCGCCGCGCGGGGTCAGCGACTCGTCCGGCACGATCCCGTGGTCCCAGGCCGTGTCCGTCAGCTCCTCCCAGGCGGCCAGCACCCGCGGAGCGACGTCCCCCTCCGTGCGGCCGCGGCCGCCCAGCCGGAGCGCCCGCATCCGCGTCCGCCACAGCATCGGCGACAGCGGCAGTGCCGTCACCAGCAGCCCGGCCAGCGCCCACAGCAGCACCACATGCCACTTCGGGCCGTCGCCGTCCGCCGGCAGGGCCGCCTGCGGCGACTCGCTCTCGCAGGACCCCGGGTCGCTGCCGTCCGCCCGGCAGTCGGTGCTCTGCGACGGCTGCGCCGACGGGTCGGCGGGCGCGGCCTGCGACGGCCGGGCGGGATCCACGGGCCCGTTGTCCTCGACGTCCTGCACGGTGTAGTCCGGCGTGGAGCCCCGGGTCGGGGTGGGCTCGAACCGCGTCCAGCCCACGCCCTCGAAGTACAACTCGGGCCAGGCGTGCGCGTCCCGCATCGCGACCGAGACCGTGCCGTCGGCCTGCGGGGTGCCCGGCGCGAAGCCCACCGCGATCCGCGCCGGGATGCCCAGCGACCGCGCCATGGACGCCATCGCGAACGAGTAGTGCACGCAGAAGCCCCGCTTGTTCTCCAGGAAGCGGGCGATCGCCTGCGAGCCGCTGCCGACCTCGACGTCGGTGTCGTACTGGAAGTCCCCGCTCAGCGTGAACCAGTCCTGCAGCATCACCGCGCGGTCGTAGTCACTCTTCGCGCCGTCCGTCACGTCACGGGCGGTCTCGGCCACCACGGAGGGCAGCGAGTCGGGCAGGTCGGTGTACTCGCGCAGCAGGTCGGCCGGCGCCTCCGGAGCGTTGGCCAGCTGCTCCGCCGTGGGCCGCACGTCCAGGCTGCGCACCTCGTACGTCAGGCCGCGCGTGCTCTGCCCGTGGTCGCCGACCAGTGTCATGCCGACCGGCTCGTACCGCCAGTCGCCCTGCACGCTCACCCGGCTCGGCGGGTACGGCATCGGCAGCCATGTCTGGCCGTACCACTTCGCGACCGAGACCGACGTCCCGACCTCGCTGAACTCCACGTCCGGCCCGAGTCCCGGCGGGGCCGGGAAGCCCTCGGGCACCTGGGTGATCGCCCGCTTCGACGGTTTCCACGTGGTGCCGTCGAAGTCGTCCAGGGACACGATGCGCAGGTACAGGTCCGAGGTGTTCTCCATCTCGGTGCGCACCGAGAAGACCGCGCGGTCGTCGTCGTTGTTCAGCGAGTCGCGCAGCGACACCAGCGGGTTCACCGCGGAGATCGTGCCGCCCCCGCCGACGCCCGCGCCGACGCCCCGGCCGTTTGGGTCGAGCAGGCCGCCGTCCATCGCGGGCAGCGCCAGCGGCACCACCAGGGCGATGCCCAGCGCCACCGCCCCGATCCGGTGCCCGAACCGCGCCGGGGCCGGCGCGCCGGGCGTCTCCCGGCTCCGGCCGCGGGGCGGCCCGGCGAACACACGGCCCCACTGCGAGAGCCGGTCCCGGCCCTCGGCGAGCAGCAGCATCAGGTAGCCGGCCGCGGCCAGCAGGAACCACAGCCACTCGATGCCGTTGTCCGTCAGGCCCGCGGCCACCGAGTACAGGGCGAGCAGCGGCAGCCCGGCCGGGGCCGCGCTGCGGAAGGTCACCGCGAGCACGTCCACCAGCAGGCCGATGACCAGCACCCCGCCGACCAGCATCAGCCGGATGCCGTCGCTCAGCGGCGCCGGTATCGCGTACCGGTTGACGTCCTGGCCGCCCTGTTCCAGCAGCTGCCCGAAGAAGCGCAGCGCGTCGGGGCCGGGTATCAGCCCGGCGACGGCGTGCTCCCGGGCGAACAGCAGCGTGAGCAGCATCAGCGTGACGACGACCTGCGCCGCCACCGTCAGCGGCCGCGCCAGCGGCACCCGCCGCGCCGCCGCGCCCACGCCCGCCTGCACGCCCAGCAGCAGCGCCGCCTGGAGGATCCAGACCGTCGACTCCACCAGCGGCAGCAGGGCGCAGGCCGCCAGCAGGGTGGCCGCCCAGGCGCGCACCGTGAGCCTGGCCAGTGAGCTGATCACGGTCCCTCCCCACCGCTCGCCGCCACCAGGCCCGAGCGCTCACGGTCCGCCTGCCGCCACAGCCGCTCCAGCGAGGCACCCCGCTCCACCGCCACGGCGGTCCAGCCCGACTCGCGCAGCATCCGCAGATGCTCCTCGCGCGGCCGCTCGTCGGGGCCGGGCACGTCGGACGGCTCCCGCAGCCAGTCGTCGCTGTCCAGCAGGAACGCCACGGCGCCGCCGCTGCGCTGCCGCATCCGGGCCAGCACCGCGGCCTGCTCGTCGTCCAGGTCGCCGAGGAACGCCACCAGGAGGCCCTCGCCGCCGGACCGCAGCACGTCGTAGGCGCGGGACAGGCCCTCCTCGTCGGAGTGGTCCACCACGGCCAGCGTGTCCATCATCAGCCCGGCCGTGTCCGCCGATTCCTGGTGCACCCCCGAGAAGCCGTCGGCGCCCTCCCCGGGCACCGAGTCGCCGGTGTCCGTCAGCAGCCGCACCGAGAAGCCCCGCTCCAGCATGTGCACGAGCACCGAGGCCGCGCCCGACACCGCCCACTCGAACGCCGAGTCCGGCCCGGCGCCCTCGTAGGCGACGGCGCGGGTGTCCAGCAGCACCGTGCAGCGGGCGCGCTGCGGCTGCTCCTCGCGGCGCACCATCAGCTCGCCGTAGCGGGCGGTGGAACGCCAGTGGACGCGGCGCAGGTCGTCGCCGTAGCGGTAGCCGCGGGGGATCACGTCGTCCTCGCCGGCCAGCGCCAGCGAGCGCTGCAGCCCGTCGCCGTACCCCTTGGCCTCGCCGGCCAGCCGCACCGGCGGCAGCGCCTCCACCCGGGGCGTCACCGTCAGCGTGTCGTACGAGGAGAACGAGCGGTTCAGCTCGCACATCCCGAACGGGTCCGACAGCCGCAGCTGGAGCGGGCCCAGCGGGTAGCGGCCGCGCAGGTCGGAGCGGACCCGGTAGGACACCTCACGGCGCCCGCCCGCCTCCATCCGGTCCAGCACGAACCGCGGGCGCGGACCGAGCACGTAGGGCACCCGGTCCTGGAGCATCAGCAGGCCCGTGGGCATCCGGGAGACGTTGTCCATGCGCAGGTGCACGCGCGCCTCGGTGCCCGCCGGCACCCGGCCGGGGGAGAGGCGGCGGCTGCCCGCGACCCGGTAGCGGGTGCGGTGGAGCACGGCCGCGCACACCAGCGGCAGCACCGCCAGGAGCAGGCCGACCCGCAGCAGGTCGCTCTGCCCGAGCACGTACGCGCAGATCGCGGCCGCGATCCCGGCCGCCAGGAAGGAGCGCCCCCGGGTGGTGAGCCCCGCCAGGGCGGTCCTCAGCCCGCTCCGGTCGCCCCGGTCGTCGTCGGCGTGGACCGCACCGGCGGTGCTCATCACAGCCTCCGGGGCGGCTGCTGGCCGTAGCCCCCGCGGCCCAGGCCGAACCCGGCGGGCTGGCCGGCCGCCGCGGGCACCGTGGTGCGCTGCAGGATCTCCTGCACCACCTGCTCGGCGGTGCGGCGGTTGAGCTGGGCCTGGGCGGTGGGCAGCAGACGGTGGGCGAGGACGGCCACGGCGAGCGCCTGCACGTCGTCCGGCAGCGCGTAGTCACGGCCCGCCAGGGCGGCCGCCGCCTTCGCCGCCCGCAGCAGGTGCAGCGTCGCGCGCGGTGACGCGCCGAGTCTCAGGTCGGGATGCGTGCGGGTGGCGGCGACCAGGTCGACCGCGTAGCGCCGGATCGGCTCGGCCACGTACACGCCGCGCACCGCCTCGATGAGCTTCACGATGTCGTGGGCGTGCGCCACCGGCTGGAGGTCCTCCAGCGGGGAGACGCCGCCGTGCACGTCGAGCATCTGCAGCTCGGCCTCCGCGCTCGGGTAGCCGACCGACACGCGGGCCATGAAGCGGTCGCGCTGGGCCTCCGGCAGCGGGTAGGTGCCCTCCATCTCGACCGGGTTCTGCGTCGCCACCACCATGAAGGGGCTGGGCAGTTCGTAGGTCTTGCCGTCGATGGTGACCTGGCGCTCCTCCATCGACTCCAGCAGCGCGGACTGGGTCTTCGGCGAGGCGCGGTTGATCTCGTCGCCGATGACGATCTGCGCGAAGATCGCGCCCGGCTTGAACTCGAAGTCACGACGCTGCTGGTCCCAGATGGACACACCGGTGATGTCCGAGGGCAGCAGGTCCGGTGTGAACTGGATGCGCCGCACCGAGCAGTCGATCGACCGCGCCAGTGCCTTCGCCAGCATCGTCTTGCCGACTCCCGGGACGTCCTCGATGAGCAGATGTCCCTCGGCGAGCAGCACGGTCAGCGAGAGCCGTACGACCTCGGGTTTCCCCTCGATCACGCCTTCCACCGAACCGCGCACGCGCTCCACGACGGCGGTCAGGTCCTCCCCGACCGCTCCGTATGCCCGGTCGGGGGCGCCCCCATGGCTTGCACGATCGTCATAGGTCGTCACCCGGCCCTCCTCGGCCTTACCCCCGCTCAGCGATGAGCGAGGGGTTCCCCACATGTGCCTGCCGATCCCGTACCCGACGGACCGGCCCACCCCGAATCACGGGCGCCACGCGCATGAGTTCCGCGTGACACCACTTCCGCATTCTTGCCGCCGTTACCGTTTCGTGTCACTCGCCTGTGGACAACTGACAGCGATATGTCAGCTCTTACGACGTTCGACAGCTCTCCGGGTACGGCCGGCCCGGGACGGACGGACGGACGGCCGGTCAGGCGGGGTCGACCTCGCGCAGCAGACCCGTCTTCACGTCGAAGACGAACCCGCGCACGTCGTCGGTGTGCAGCAGGAACGGCGAGGTCCGCACCCGCTGCATCGACTGGCGGACGTCCTGGTCCACGTCCCGGAAGGCCTCGACGGCCCACGCCGGACGCTGTCCCACCTCCATCTCGAGGTCGTGCCGGAACTCCTCGGTGAGGGACTCCAGACCGCAGTTGGTGTGGTGGATGAGGACGACGCTGCGGGTGCCCAGCGCCCGCTGGCTGATGGTCAGCGAGCGGATCACGTCGTCGGTGACCACACCGCCGGCGTTGCGGATGGTGTGACAGTCGCCCAGCGACAGGCCGAGCGCGTCGTGCAGGTCGAGGCGGGCGTCCATGCACGCCACCACGGCGACGTGGAGCACCGGGCGCGCGTCCATGCCCGGATCGGCGAACGCGGAGGCGTAACGCTCGTTGGCTTCGACCAGTCGGTCGGTCACGGTGCCGGAGGCGGCGGTGCTGTTCCCGGAGCCCGCGGGCGCGGATGCAGAAGTCGTCATACTGCTGACGGTACTGGTCACGAGGGCGTCGAGCCCGTTGTGAGAGGCGACAAAGAACGTCAGCGATGCTTGGTGTGAGGTAACCCACAGGAGTGGTGTGACCCCCTGCCTACGGGTGATGTGCCCGATCCGCCTCTTGACCCGCGCGGGCCGCGACGCGCAGTCCGGTTGATTGACCGGGCCGGACCGTGGACTAAAGTGACGCGAAGCGGGAGGTGAGACTGCCCGCTGCAGTGACTTCCCCGGATCCCCCGGCGCCGACCAGGGGATCTCCCGCGTGCGCGGCGCGTACGTACGGCTCGGCCTTCTCCCGCCGCCGCCCGGCCGACGCCTCCGGCGCCGGCCGCCCCCCTCGCCGGGGAGGGCGGGGAACCGGCGGTGCGTGAGCGTCACGCCGGATCTGAGAGGGCCTAAGTGAACGGGCGCGAAGCGCTTCCGCATCAGGGCGGTGGTGGGCGACGGGAGGGCGAGAGCCGACACGTCCCGGTGATGCTCCAACGGTGCCTGGACATGCTGGCGCCCGCCCTTGAACGGCCCGGCGCGGTGGTCGTCGACTGCACGCTCGGCCTCGGCGGCCACAGCGAGGCGCTGCTCAGCCGCTTCCCCGAGGCGCGGCTCGTCGCCCTGGACCGCGACAAGGAGGCCCTGCGCCTGTCCGGCGAGCGGCTCGCACCGTTCGGCGACCGGGCCACCCTGGTGCACGCCGTCTACGACGAGCTCCCCGACGTCCTCGGCCGGCTCGGCATCCCGCGCGTGCAGGGGATCCTGTTCGACCTCGGGGTGTCCTCGATGCAGCTCGACGAGGCCGACCGCGGCTTCGCCTACGCCCAGGACGCCCCCCTCGACATGCGCATGGACCAGACGACCGGCGTCAGCGCCGCCGAGGTCCTCAACACCTACCCGCCCGGCGAGCTGGTCCGCATCCTGCGCGCCTACGGCGAGGAGAAGCAGGCCAAGCGGATCGTGGCCGCGATCGTCCGGGAGCGCGAGAAGGAGCCCTTCACCACCAGCGCCCGCCTGGTCGAGCTGATCCGCGACGCGCTGCCGCAGGCCGCCAAGCGCACCGGCGGCAACCCGGCCAAGCGCACCTTCCAGGCCCTGCGGATCGAGGTCAACGGCGAACTGTCGGTGCTGGAGCGGGCCGTCCCGGCGGCCGTGAGGTCCCTGGACGTCGGCGGCCGTATCGCCGTGCTGTCGTACCACTCCCTGGAGGACCGGCTGGTCAAGCAGGTGTTCGCGGCGGGCGCCGCCACCACCGCCCCGCCCGGACTCCCGGTCGTCCCCGAGCAGTACCAGCCGCGGCTCAAGCTGCTCACGCGCGGTGCCGAACTTCCCACCGAGGAGGAGATCGCCGAGAACCGCCGTGCGGCCCCCGCGCGGCTGCGCGGCGCGGAGCGCATCCGGGAGGACGTCGGGTGAGGCGGCTCCGGTGAGGCACGGGCCGGCCCGGAAGCGGGTGACGGCCGGGTGAACGGGCGGGACGAGCGAACTCAGGGGAGCGTGAGTGACCAGTAAACCCGAACTGAAGGGGCGGCCCGAGCTGCGGGGGAGGGCGGCCCGGCTCGCGCACCTCCTGCCCACCGGCCGCGCCCAGGCGGCGCGCACCCCCTTCGTGCTCCTCGTGGTCCTGCTCCTCGGCGGCGGTCTGATCGGCCTGCTGGTCCTGAACTCCGCGCTCAGCGAGGGCGCGTTCCGCCTCGACGACCTCCAGCGGGAGACCAAGGAGCTCACGGACGAGGAGCAGGCCCTGCAGCGCGACATCGACGCCTACTCCGCCCCCGACGCCCTCCAGCGCCGCGCCCGCGAGCTCGGCATGGTGCCCGGCGGCGACCCCGCCTTCCTCGGTCCCGACGGCAAGGTCAAGGGAGTGCCCAGCGCGGCCTCCGCCGCCCGCGCCCCCTTGGTCCTCGCGCCCGAGGCGCTGGCCACGGCGACGGCCCCGCTGCCGTCGCCGCAGTCCACCCCCCGTTCCCCGCACGCCACCACGACCCCGGGCAGGTGACGGAAGTGTCCGACAGGCAACCGCCCCGCCGCCGGGTGCCCGGACCCGCCCGGCCCGTCCGTCCGGCCGCCCGCGGCCGCACCGGCCCCGGCGCCCGCCCGGCCCGCGGGCCCGGCGGGCCGCGCCCCGGCGCCCCGAAGACCATCCGGCTGGGCAGCCCGCGCCCCCGGCTGCGCCTGGTCGGCGTCGGCCTGACCCTCGTCATGCTCGCGTTCGTCGTCCGCCTGGTGCAGGTCCAGGCCGTCGACGCGAGCACCTACGCCGGCAAGGCCGAGCGCAACCGCTACGTGGGCCAGGTCCTGGCCGCCGAACGCGGCGAGATCACCGACCGCGACGGCGTGGCCCTCGCCACCAGCGAGGACGCCTACGACATCACCGCCGACCCCACGATGTTCGCCCCGGACGAGCTGAAGATCGACGACGGGCCCGAGCAGGCCGCGGCGCTGCTCGCCCCGATCCTCGGCGCCGACCAGGAGGACCTGGTCCGCAAGCTGCGGCCGGACAACCCGTCGCTTCGCTACGTGAAGCTGGCCGGGCGGCAGACCCCGCAGGTCTGGAGGCAGATCAAGGACCTCAGGTCCGCCCTCGCCACCAAGTCCGAGACGGACAGGTCGACGGTCAACGTGCTGGCCGGTGTCTTCTCCGTGCCCACCAGCAAGCGGGTGTACCCGAACAACGAGCTCGCCGCCGGAATACTGGGCTGGGTCAACGCCGAGGGCAAGGGCAGCGGCGGCGTCGAGCTCCAGCTCGAGGAGCGGCTGGCCGGCGAGGAGGGCAAGATCCGCTACGCCCAGTCCGGCGGCCGTCTGGTGCCCACCGCGGGCTCCACGGAGACCCCGGCCGTGCCCGGCGACGACATCGAGCTCACCATCGACCGCGACATCCAGTGGGCGGCGCAGAACGCCATCAGCAAGCAGGTGGAGGAGTCCGCGGCCGACCGCGGATACGTCATCGTGCAGGACACCCGCACCGGCGAGGTCCTGGCCATGGCCAACGCCCCCGGCTTCGACCCCAACGACCTGTCCGGCGCCGACCCCAGGACGCTCGGCAACGCGGCCCTCCAGGACGCCTTCGAACCGGGCTCCACGGCCAAGGTGCTGTCCATGGCGGCCGTGCTGGAGGAGAACGCCGCCACCCCCGGCACCCATGTCGTGGTCCCCAACCGGCTGCACCGCGGCGACCGGCTGTTCAAGGACGACATCGACCACCCGACCTGGTACCTGACGCTCAACGGCGTCCTCGCCAAGTCCAGCAACATCGGCACCATCCTCGCCACCGGCCAGCTGGGCAAGACCCAGTCCCAGGCCAACAAGGTGCTGTACGACTACCTGCGCAAGTTCGGCCTCGGCAGCCACACCGGGCTGCGCTTCCCCGGCGAGACCAAGGGCATCCTGGCCCCGCCGGACCAGTGGTCCACCTCGCAGCAGTACACGATTCCCTTCGGCCAGGGCGTGTCCGTCAACGCGATGCAGGCCGCCTCCGTCTACTCGACCATCGCCAACGGCGGCGTCCGCGTCGAGCCCACCCTCGTCCGCGGCTCCAAGGGACCTGACGGGCGCTTCACACCCGCTCCCAAGCCCGAGAGGACACGGGTCGTCAGCGAGAAGACGGCGAAGACCCTCGCGCAGATGCTGGAGTCGGTCGTCGACGACGAGGAGGGCACGGGTACCAAGGCCCGCATTCCGGGGTACCGGGTCGCGGGCAAGACCGGTACGGCGAACCGCGTGGATCCGGCCACCGGGAAGTACCACGGCTACACCTCGTCCTTCGCCGGTTTCGCCCCCGCCGACAAGCCCCGGATCACCGTCTACTGCGTCATCCAGAACGCCACCCAGGGCAGCTACTTCGGCGGTCAGATCTGCGGCCCCGTCTTCAAGCAGGTCATGGAGTTCTCCCTGAAGACCCTCCAGGTCCCGCCCACCGGAGCCGCCCCCGCCGCCCTGCCGGTCACCTTCGAGCCCTGACCCCGTACCGAGCACCGAGCCACCAGGAACCACCTCGTGACAACGATCACCCCCGACCCCGGGAACCAGAGCCGCCGCGGCCCCTCGCTTGGCCCGCCGAGCGGTACGCCCGGTACGCTCACCGCCGTGCCACACGCTGATCAGTCCCAAACCACCCAGAAGGGCCACCCCGTGACATATCCGGGACCGCCCCGTCCGGACCAGGTCTCCGCCGCACCCCTCGCGGAACTCGCCGGTCAGCTGGGTGTCCCCGCACCCGCGCAGGCCGCCGAGGTCACGGGCATCACCCACGACTCGCGTGCCGTCCGGCCCGGGGACCTGTACGCCGCGCTCCCGGGCGCCCGCGTCCACGGCGCGGATTTCGTCACCCAGGCCGCGGGCCTCGGCGCCGCCGCCGTGCTCACCGACCCGGCGGGCGCCGAACGCGTCGCCGCGACCGGGCTCCCCGCGCTGGTCGTGGACGACCCGCGGGCCCGGATGGGCGAACTGGCCGCCACCATCTACGGCCACCCCGGCCGCGATCTGCTCCAGATCGGCATCACCGGCACCTCCGGCAAGACCACCACCGCCTACCTCGTCGAGGGCGGTCTGCGGACCGTCCGCAGCACGGGACTGATCGGCACGGTCGAGATGCGCATCGGCGACGAGCGCATCAAGTCCGAGCGCACCACGCCCGAGGCCACCGACCTCCAGGCGCTGTTCGCGGTCATGCGCGAACGCGGCACCGAGGCCGTGGCCATGGAGGTCTCCAGCCACGCCCTGGTCCTCGGCCGGGTCGACGGCTGCGTCTTCGACATCGCCGTCTTCACCAACCTCAGCCCGGAGCACATGGAGTTCCACTCCGGGATGGAGGACTACTTCCAGGCCAAGGCGCAGCTGTTCACGCCCGCCCGCAGCCGGCTCGGCGTGGTCAACGTGGACGACGAGTACGGCCGCCGCCTGGTGAAGGAGGCCGGCGTCCCGGTCGTCACCTATTCCGCCGAGGGGCACCCCGACGCCGACTGGCGCGCCGAGGACGTCCAGGTCGGCCCGCTGGACTCGACGTTCACCGTGGTCGGTCCCAAGGGCGAGCGCGTCACCGCCCGTTCGCCGCTGCCCGGCCCGTTCAACGTGGCCAACTCCCTGGCCGCGATCGTCGCGCTGGCCGTGGCCGGACTCGACCCGCAGTCCGCCGCCGACGGCGTCGCCGCCGTGCCGGGCGTGCCCGGCCGCCTGGAGCGCGTCGACGAGGGCCAGCCGTACCTGGCGGTCGTGGACTACGCCCACAAGACGGACGCCGTGGAATCGGTGCTGCGCGCCCTGCGCAAGGTCACCGAGGGCCGGGTGCACGTCGTGCTCGGCTGCGGCGGCGACCGTGACGTCACCAAGCGGGAGCCGATGGGCGCGGCCGCCGCGCGGCTCGCCGACACCGCCGTACTGACCTCCGACAACCCCCGCTCCGAGGACCCGCTGGCGATCCTCGCCGCGATGCTGCTGGGCGCGGCCTCGGTGCCCGCCCACCAGCGCGGCGAGGTCCAGGTCTTCGAGGACCGTGCCGCCGCGATCGCCGCCGCCGTCGCCCGGGCCGAGCCCGGCGACACCGTGCTGGTCGCCGGCAAGGGCCACGAGCTGGGACAGGACATCGCCGGGGTGGTGCGTCCGTTCGACGACCGCCAGGTGCTTCGCGAAGCCATCAAGAAGACCCAGGGATGAACTTGTGATCGCCCTCTCCCTCGCCGAGATCGCAGAAGTCGTCGGCGGGCAGACGCACGACATACCGGACCCCTCCGTCCTGGTCACCGGCGAGGTGGTCCGGGACTCGCGGGAGGCGGGTCCGGGCAGCCTCTTCGTCGCCTTCGTCGGCGAGCGCGTGGACGGCCACGACTTCGCGGCCCAGGTCGTCGAGGCGGGCGCGGTCGCCGTGCTCGCCTCCCGGCCGGTCGGGGTGCCCGCGATCGTCGTGGAGGACGTCCAGGCCGCCCTGGGCGCCCTCGCCCGGCACGTCGTCCGCCGGCTCGGCGCCACCCTCGTCGCCCTCACCGGCTCGGCCGGCAAGACCAGCACCAAGGACCTCATCGCCCAGGTGCTGCGGAGCAAGGCGCCGACCGTCTTCACCCCCGGCTCCCTCAACAACGAGATCGGGCTGCCGCTGACCGCGCTCACCGCCACCGAGGAGACGAAGTTCCTCGTGCTGGAGATGGGCGCGCGGGGCATCGGCCACATCCGCTACCTCACCGGACTGACCCCGCCCAGGGTCGGCCTGGTGCTGAACGTCGGCTCCGCGCACATCGGCGAGTTCGGCGGCCGGGAGCAGATCGCCCAGGCCAAGGGCGAACTCGTCGAGTCGCTGCCGCCGGCCGAGGAGGGGGGCGTCGCGATCCTCAACGCGGACGACCCCTACGTCCGCGCCATGGCCTCCCGTACGAAGGCGAAGGTGATCCTTTTCGGAGAGTCCGGCGAAGCGGACGTCTCCGCCGAGAACGTGCGACTCACGGACAGCGGACAGCCTTCCTTCAGGCTTCACACACCCTCCGGTGCAAGCGATGTGACCATGCGCCTGTACGGTGAGCATCACGTGTCGAACGCGCTCGCCGCGGCCGCCGTCGCCCACGAGTTGGGCATGTCCGCAGACGAGATCGCCCGCGCGCTCTCCGAGGCGGGCTCCCTCTCCCGCTGGCGCATGGAGGTCACCGAGCGACCGGACGGCGTGACGGTCGTCAACGACGCCTACAACGCGAACCCCGAGTCCATGAAGGCCGCGCTGCGTGCGCTGGCTGCGATGGGCGAGGCCTCACGGGCGAAGGGGGGACGTACGTGGGCGGTGCTCGGCAAGATGGCCGAGCTCGGGGACGAGGCGCTCGCCGAGCACGACGCGGTCGGACGGCTCGCCGTCCGGCTCAACGTCAGCAAGCTCGTCGCGGTCGGGGGCAGGGAAGCCGCCTGGCTGCAACTGGGCGCATATAACGAGGGTTCGTGGGGTGAGGAGTCGGTGCACGTGTCCGACGCACAGGCGGCGGTCGACCTGTTGCGCAGCGAATTGCGCCCGGGGGATGTCGTACTCGTGAAGGCGTCCCGTTCGGTCGGGCTCGAGAGCGTGGCGCAGGCGCTGCTCGAGACCGGTGCCGAGGGTGAGGTCGCCGCCCGATGATGAATCAGGTCCTGTTCGCAGGAGTCATTGGCCTCTTCCTGACGCTGATCGGCACGCCGCTGCTGATCAAGCTGCTCGCCCGCAAGGGATACGGGCAGTACATCCGCGACGACGGCCCGCGCGAGCACGCGAGCAAGCGCGGTACGCCGACGATGGGCGGCATCGCCTTCATCCTGTCGACGGTCGCCGCCTACTTCCTCTCCAAGGTGATCAGCGGCGAGTCGCCGCGGTACTCCGGCGTGCTGGTGCTGGGCCTGATGGTCGGCATGGGCCTCGTCGGCTTCCTCGACGACTACATCAAGATCGTCAAGAGGCGTTCGCTGGGCCTGCGGGCCAAGGCGAAGATGGCGGGCCAGCTGATCGTCGGCGTCGCCTTCGCGGTGCTGTCCCTGCAGTTCGCGGACTCCCGCGGGCAGACCCCCGCCTCCACGAAGCTGTCGTTCATCACGGACTTCGGCTGGACCATCGGCCCGGTGCTGTTCGTGATCTGGGCCCTGTTCATGATCCTCGCCATGTCGAACGGCGTGAACCTCACCGACGGCCTGGACGGTCTGGCGACCGGCGCCTCCGTGCTCGTCTTCGGCGCCTACACCTTCATCGGCGTCTGGCAGTTCCAGGAGTCCTGCGCCAACGGCGAGACACTGACCAATCCGGGCGCCTGCTACGAGGTGCGCGACCCGCTGGACCTCGCCGTCGTGGCCTCCGCGCTGATGGGTTCCTGCCTGGGCTTCCTGTGGTGGAACACCTCCCCGGCCAAGATCTTCATGGGCGACACCGGTTCGCTGGCGCTCGGCGGCGTGCTCGCGGGTCTCGCGATCTGCTCCCGCACCGAGCTGCTGCTCGCCATCCTCGGCGGCCTGTTCGTCCTCATCACGATGTCGGTGGTCATCCAGGTCGGCTCCTTCCGGCTCACCGGTAAGCGGGTCTTCCGGATGGCGCCGCTCCAGCACCACTTCGAACTCAAAGGCTGGTCCGAAGTCCTTGTGGTGGTCCGCTTCTGGATCATCCAGGGCATCTGTGTGATCGTCGGACTCGGCCTCTTCTACGCGGGATGGGCAGCGGACAAGTGACCGACTGGCAGGGCAAGCACGTCACCGTCGCGGGACTCGGCGTCTCCGGCGTCCCGGCGGCCAAGGCACTCCACGGACTCGGCGCGAAGGTCACCGTCGTCAACGACGGCGACGACGCCCGGGCCCGCGAGCAGGCCGCGGAACTGGAGGCGCTCGGCGTCACCGTCCGCCTCGGGGACGGCGACACCCTGCCCGACTCCACCGAGCTGATCGTCACGGCGCCCGGCTGGAAGCCGGACAAGCCGCTCTTCGCGGCGGCCGACGCGGCCGGGGTGCCGGTGTGGGGCGACGTCGAACTCGCCTGGCGGCTCAGGAAGCCCGGGGCGGCGGACTGGCTCGCGGTCACCGGCACCAACGGCAAGACCACCACCGTGCAGATGCTCGCCTCCATCCTGGAGGCGGCCGGGCTGCGCACCGCCGCCGTCGGCAACATCGGCGTCTCCCTCCTCGACGCCGTCCTCGGGGACGAGGAGTACGACGTGCTCGCCGTGGAGCTGTCCAGCTACCAGCTCCACTGGGCGCCCTCGCTGCGCGCCCACTCCGCCGCCGTCCTCAACCTGGCGCCCGACCACCTCGACTGGCACGGCTCCATGGAGGCGTACGCGAAGGACAAGGGCCGCATCTACGAGGGCAACCGCGTCGCCTGCGTCTACAACACCGCCGACAAGGCCACCGAGAACCTCGTCCGCGAGGCCGACGTCGAGGAGGGCTGCCGCGCGATCGGCTTCACCCTCGGCACCCCCGGCCCCTCCCAACTCGGCGTCGTCGAGGGCCTCCTGGTCGACCGTGCCTTCGTGGAGAACCGGCAGAAGAACGCCCAGGAGCTCGCCGAGGTCGCCGACGTGAAGCCGGCCGCCCCGCACAACGTCGCCAACGCCCTCGCCGCGGCGGCCCTCGCCCGCGCCTACGGCGTGCCCGCGAACGCCGTGCGGGACGGACTGCGGAACTTCACCCCGGACGCCCACCGCATCGCGCACGTGGCGGATGTGGACGGCGTGGCCTACGTGGACGACTCCAAGGCCACCAACACGCATGCCACGCAGGCCTCGTTGGCGGCGTACGACTCCGTGGTGTGGATCGCGGGCGGACTCGCCAAGGGCGCCACCTTCGACGAACTCGTCGCCGGGGCGGCCGGGCGGCTGCGCGGCGCCGTCCTGATGGGCCGGGACCGTGCCCTGATCCGTGAAGCCCTCGCGCGACACGCCCCGGAAGTCCCCGTGGTCGACCTCGAGCGGACCGACACTGGGGCGATGCTCCAGGCCGTCCAGGAGGCGAGGCGGCTGGCACGCCCCGGTGACACGGTGCTGCTGGCCCCGGCCTGCGCCTCGATGGACATGTTCGCCAACTACAACAAGCGCGGTGACGCGTTCGCACAGGCGGTGCGCGAGCTCGGCGCCTGACCCCGGCCGCCCCGGCGCCGGGCGACCCTGGGAGGGACGCGTGGGACCGTCCGAGACCTGTTGGCCGGCGTACCGCGGAGGTCGTGATGTCCAGTAGCCGTACCGGCCGGCCGCCCGTGCAGCGGGCCGCCCGGCGTCCCGTCGCGCCCCGCCCCCCGCGCGAGAACCCGCTGCGTACCCTGGTGACCCGGGCGCGCAGGGCCTGGGACCGGCCGCTGACCGCGTACTACGTCATCCTCGGCGGCAGTCTGCTGATCACCGTGCTGGGTCTGGTGATGGTCTACTCGGCCTCCCAGATCACGGCGTTGCAGATGTCGCTGCCGGGTTCGTACTTCTTCCGCAAGCAGCTGCTGGCCGCCGCGATCGGCGCGGTGCTGCTGCTGGCGGCCTCCCGGATGCCGGTGAAGCTGCACCGGGCGCTCGCCTACCCCATCCTCGCCGGCGCCGTCTTCCTGATGGCCCTGGTGCAGGTGCCGGGGATAGGAGTCGCGGTCAACGGCAACCAGAACTGGATCGCGCTCGGCGGCAGTTTCCAGCTCCAGCCCAGCGAGTTCGGCAAGCTGGCGCTGGTGCTGTGGGGCGCCGACCTGCTCGCCCGGAAACAGGACAAGCGGCTGCTGACCCAGTGGAAGCACATGCTGGTGCCGCTGGTGCCGGCCGCGTTCATGCTGCTCGGGCTGATCATGCTCGGCGGCGACATGGGCACCGCCATCATCCTCACCGCGATCCTCTTCGGCCTGCTGTGGCTGGCGGGGGCCCCGACCCGGCTGTTCGCCGGGGTGCTGGCGGTCGCCGCGCTGCTCGGCGCCGTCCTCATCCGCACCAGCGAGAACCGCATGGCCCGGCTCGCCTGCCTCGGCGCCACCGAGCCGCAGACCGGTCCGGTCGACTGCTGGCAGGCCGTGCACGGCATCTACGCCCTGGCCTCCGGCGGGATCTTCGGCTCCGGTCTCGGTGCGAGTCTGGAGAAATGGGGCGAACTACCCGAAGCGCACACGGACTTCATCTTCGCCGTCACCGGTGAGGAACTGGGCCTGGCGGGGACGCTGTCGGTGCTCGCCCTGTTCGCCGCTCTAGGCTATGCGGGTATCCGCGTGGCCGGACGCACGGAGGACCCCTTCGTCAGGTATGCCGCGGGAGGCGTGACCACCTGGATCACGGCGCAGGCCGTGATCAACATCGGTGCGGTGCTCGGTCTGCTGCCGATCGCCGGAGTCCCGCTCCCGCTGTTCTCCTACGGCGGGTCCGCCCTGCTGCCGACCATGTTCGCCATCGGGCTGCTCATCGCCTTCGCGCGTGAGGACCCCGCTGCGCGGATGGCGCTTGCGATGCGGCAACCCCGCTTTGGTAGAAAGCGGATCGGGGGTTCTCAGCGGCCCCGGAGATGGAACACGATGCGACGGCGTGCCCCGGGGGCGCGTCCGTCCGGAGAGCGGTGAATTTCGGTGCATGTCGTACTCGCCGGCGGAGGAACCGCGGGCCACATCGAGCCCGCGCTCGCCCTCGCGGACGCGCTGCGCAGGCAGGATCCGTCCGTGGGCATCACGGCCCTGGGCACGGAGCGCGGCCTGGAGACCCGTCTCGTACCCGAGCGCGGGTACGAACTGGCGCTGATCCCCGCCGTCCCGCTGCCACGCAAGCCGACCCCCGAGCTGATCACCGTCCCGGGCCGGCTGCGCGGCACCATCAAGGCGACCGAGCAGATCCTGGAGCGCACCCGGGCCGACGTCGTGGTCGGCTTCGGCGGCTACGTCGCCCTGCCCGGCTACCTCGCGGCCAAGCGCCTCGGCGTGCCGATCGTCATCCACGAGGCCAACGCCCGCCCCGGCCTGGCCAACAAGATCGGCTCCCGCTACGCCGCCCAGGTCGCCGTCGCCACCCCGGACAGCAAGCTGCGCAACTCGCGCTACATCGGCATCCCGCTGCGGCACACCATCGCCACCCTCGACCGGGCCGCCGTCCGCCCCGAGGCGCGCGCCGCGTTCGGGCTCGACCCCAACCTGCCGACGCTGCTGGTCTCCGGCGGCTCGCAGGGCGCCCGCCGGCTCAACGAGGTCGTCCAGCAGGTCGCTCCGTGGCTCCAGCAGGCGGGCATCCAGATCCTGCACGCGGTCGGCCCGAAGAACGAACTGCCGCAGGTGCAGCAGATGCCGGGCATGCCCCCGTACATCCCGGTAAGTTACCTGGACCGGATGGACCTCGCGTACGCGGCGGCGGACATGATGCTCTGCCGCGCCGGCGCGATGACCGTCGCCGAACTCTCCGCCGTCGGACTCCCGGCCGCCTACGTCCCGCTGCCCATCGGCAACGGCGAACAGCGGCTCAACGCCCAGCCGGTGGTGAAGGCGGGCGGCGGACTGCTGGTCGACGACGCGGAGCTGACGCCGGAGTGGATCCAGCAGAACGTGCTGCCCGTGCTCGCCGACCCGCACCGGCTGTACGAGATGTCCCGCGCCGCAAGCGAGTTCGGCCGCCGGGACGCCGACGAGCTGCTCGTCGGCATGGTGTACGAGGCGGTCGCCGCCCGTGCCCACAGGTAGAGACATGTGACGGAAGGCAGGGAGCGTGGCCGGATCGACGACCGCCGAGCGCGGTGAACGCAAGCGGGAGTCGTCCGGCCCGCCACCCGTACGAGCCGTACGGCGACGGCGTCTTCGTCTGATCATCGCATCGGCGGTCGCCCTCCTGTTCTTCGGCAGCGGCGCCTTCTGGCTGCTGTACGGCTCCGATCTGGTCCGCGTCGAGCGCGTCTCGGTGTCCGGGACCGACGTCCTGACACCGGACCAGGTCCGCGAGGCGGCCCAGGTGCCCCTCGGGGAACAGCTCGTCTCGGTCGACACCGGGGCCATCGAGAAGCGGGCCGCCGAGGAGCTGCCCCGCATCGACACCGTCGACGTGGTCCGTTCCTGGCCCGACGAGATCAAGCTCCGGGTCACCGAGCGCACCCCCGTGCTCCTGGTCCACCAGGGCGGCAAGTTCGTCGAAGTGGACGACGACGGCGTGAGGTTCGCCACCGTCGAGAAAGCGCCCAAGGGGGTGCCGGCGCTGGAGATGGATCTCTCCCGTTCCGGATCCTCCGCGGCCAGCCTCCGGCGATTCGGCGAGGACCGTCTGGTGCGGGAGGCGGTACGCGTGGCCGGCGCCGTCCCCGAGTCCCTCGCGCCGGAAACGCGCAGCGTCAAGGTCCGTTCCTACGACGCCATCTCGCTGGAACTCACGGACGGCCGTACCGTCGACTGGGGAAGCAGCGAGAAGGGGACGCAGAAGGCGCGCGCCCTCACCGCCCTGATGAAAGCGGAGCCGGACGCGCGGCACTTCGACGTCAGTGTTCCCAGCGCCCCGGCGTCATCAGGGAGTTGACGCACATCCGCGCAGGCCAGCACCCTGGTTGGGCAGCGACACGGCTGATCACATAGGGTGAAAAGAAAAACGGGAGGTTCGGCGTGTTCGTTGAACGTGCGCCACGTGTCGACTTAGTGTCCTGTTCAGAAGACTCCAGGGAACAGACACACTGGTAACCCTAAACTTCAACGTTAGGGTTCGGGTCGGCGATACGGACCGTCCCATTCGGCATCAGTCGACGGAACGCGGGGGCAGCAGTTGCTCCGGCGCCCCGGCGACACGTAACTCGAGGCGAGAGGCCTTCGACGTGGCAGCACCGCAGAACTACCTCGCAGTCATCAAAGTCATCGGTGTCGGCGGCGGTGGTGTCAATGCCATCAACCGGATGATCGAGGTCGGTCTCAAGGGCGTCGAGTTCATCGCCATCAACACCGACGCGCAGGCGCTGTTGATGAGCGACGCCGACGTCAAGCTCGACGTCGGCCGTGAACTCACCCGCGGACTCGGCGCCGGAGCGAACCCGGCCGTCGGCCGCAAGGCCGCCGAGGACCACCGCGAGGAGATCGAGGAGGTCCTCAAGGGGGCCGACATGGTCTTCGTGACGGCCGGTGAAGGCGGCGGCACCGGCACCGGCGGCGCGCCCGTCGTGGCCAACATCGCCCGCTCCCTCGGTGCGCTCACCATCGGTGTGGTCACGCGCCCGTTCACCTTCGAGGGACGGCGCCGCGCGAACCAGGCCGAGGACGGCATCGCGGAGCTCCGCGACGAGGTCGACACCCTCATCGTGATCCCCAACGACCGGCTGCTGTCCATCTCGGACCGCCAGGTGTCGGTTCTCGACGCCTTCAAGTCGGCCGACCAGGTCCTGCTCTCCGGTGTGCAGGGCATCACCGACCTCATCACCACCCCCGGTCTCATCAACCTCGACTTCGCCGACGTCAAGTCGGTCATGTCCGAGGCGGGTTCGGCCCTCATGGGCATCGGCTCGGCCCGCGGCGACGACCGCGCGGTGGCCGCGGCCGAGATGGCCATCTCCTCCCCGTTGCTCGAGGCGTCCATCGACGGCGCCCGCGGCGTCCTGCTCTCCATCTCCGGTGGCTCCGACCTCGGCCTGTTCGAGATCAACGAGGCCGCCCAGCTGGTCAGCGAGGCCGCCCACCCGGAGGCCAACATCATCTTCGGCGCCGTGATCGACGACGCCCTCGGCGACGAGGTGCGGGTCACCGTCATCGCCGCCGGCTTCGACGGCGGCCAGCCGCCCGCCAAGCGGGACAACGTCCTCGGCTCCTCCTCGGCCAAGCGTGAGGAGCCCGCCCCGGCGGACCGGCCCGAGAGCCGCCCGTCCTTCGGCTCGCTCGGCAGCGTCACGCCGAAGGAGGAGCCCGCCCCGGCCCCCGAGCCCGTGGCCGACATCCCCGCCGTCCAGCCCCCCGTCCCGCCCTCCCGGAGCTACGACAGCGCGGCCGAGGAACTGGATGTCCCGGACTTCCTGAAGTGATAGGACAGCGCGAGAGCGTGAGCGGCGCGCACTTCGGCTTCACCGACCGGTGGGGCGGGGTGAGCGCCGCTCCGTATGAGGAGCTCAACCTCGGGGGCGCGGTCGGCGACGACCCCGGGAACGTGCGGACCAACCGTGAACTGGCCGCCGAGGCGCTCGGCGTGGACCCGGTCCGCGTGGTCTGGATGAACCAGGTGCACGGCGCGGACGCCGTCGTCGTCGACGAGCCGTGGGGCGACCGTCCGGTGCCCGAGGTGGACGCGATCGTCACCGCGCGGGGCGGACTCGCCCTCGCCGTGCTCACCGCCGACTGCGTGCCCGTGCTGCTGGCCGACCCCGTCGCGGGCGTCGCCGCCGCGGCGCACGCGGGCCGGCCCGGGCTGGTCGCCGGGGTCGTCCCGGCCGCCGTCCGGGCCATGACCGGACTCGGCGCCGACCCCGCCCGGATCGTCGCGCGCACCGGACCCGCGGTGTGCGGCCGGTGCTACGAGGTGCCGGAGGACATGCGCGCCGACGTGGCCGCCGTCGAGCCGGCGGCGTACGCGGAGACGAGCTGGGGCACCCCCGCGGTCGACGTCGTCGCGGGTGTGCACGCGCAACTCGAGCGGCTGGGCGTCTCCGGCGCCGGGCGCTCGCCCGTGTGTACACGGGAGTCGGACGATCACTTCTCCTACCGTCGCGACCGCACCACCGGGCGGCTCGCGAGTTATGTGTGGCTGGACCCGAGAACATGACGGACCGTAAGGACGAACTCGCCGCGAATCTGGCGGGCGTGGAGGAGCGGATCGCCGCCGCGTGCGACGCGGCCGGTCGCGGACGCGACGAGGTGACGCTGATCGTGGTCACCAAGACCTGGCCCGCGAGCGATGTGCGGATCCTCTCCGGACTCGGCGTACGGCACGTCGCCGAGAACCGCGACCAGGACGCAGCCCCGAAGGCGGCGGCCTGCGCGGATCTGCCCCTTGTGTGGCATTTCGTCGGTCAACTTCAGACCAACAAGGTGCGTTCGGTGGTCGGTTACGCCGATGTCGTGCAGTCTGTCGACCGTGCCCGACTTGTGTCGGCGCTCTCCAAGGAGGCCGTCCGGGTGGGGCGCGAGGTCGGCTGCCTCATCCAGGTGGCGCTCGACGCCGGCGTCGACGGCCGGGGCGAGCGCGGTGGCGTGGCGCCCTCCGGCGTCGCGGAGCTGGCCGACCTGGTGGCGGGGGCCGAAGGGCTGCGGCTGGACGGTCTGATGACCGTCGCGCCGCTCACCGGGGAGTACGCAGGCCGCCAACAGGCGGCGTTCGAGCGGTTGATGGATTTGTCGACCGCCCTGCGCCGGACCCATCCGGCTGCGAACATGGTGTCCGCAGGGATGAGTGCGGATCTCGAACAGGCCGTGGCCGCCGGAGCGACACATGTGCGCGTCGGCAGTGCGGTACTCGGAGTCCGCCCCAGGCTCGGGTAACGTCGCCAAGAAGTCGGACCACAGCAGAAAATATGGTCATTTCCGCCCAATGGCGGAGCAAGGACCCAGTGGATCGCGGGCACTTGGCGGTCGTCAGCGGATCCACCACAGAGCGGAGGACTCGGAGCATGGCCGGCGCGATGCGCAAGATGGCGGTCTACCTCGGCCTCGTGGAGGACGATGGGTACGACGGCCGCGGATTCGACCCAGACGACGACTTCGAACCGGAACTCGACCCGGAGCCGGAGCGGGACCACCGGCGGCACGAGTCGTCGCACCAGTCCCACGGAACACACCAGCCACAAAGGGACGAAGAGGTACGAGTCGTCCACCCGCCCGCGCCCCGCGAGCCGGTGTCCCGGTCCGCTTCGCTGCCTGCGGAATCGCCCCGTCCGGCGCGGATCGCGCCCGTGGCATCCATCACACAAGAACGCGCCAGTCTGGAGAAGAACGCACCGGTGATCATGCCCAAGGTCGTGTCGGAACGAGAGCCTTACCGGATCACCACGCTTCACCCCCGGACCTACAACGAGGCCCGTACCATCGGGGAACACTTCCGTGAGGGCACCCCGGTGATCATGAATCTGACTGAGATGGATGACACAGACGCGAAGCGACTTGTCGACTTTGCGGCGGGTTTGGTGTTTGGTCTTCACGGCAGTATCGAGCGGGTGACGCAGAAGGTGTTCCTGTTGTCGCCTGCTAACGTCGATGTCACGGCGGAGGACAAGGCCCGCATCGCAGAGGGCGGGTTCTTCAACCAGAGCTGAGACGCAGGACCGGACAAGAGCGGCACAGGGGAGAGGGAAAAGCAGGCCATGGGCGTGTTCGCGCAGGTGATCTACATCGCGCTGATGGTGTTCCTCATCGTGCTGATCTTCCGTTTGGTCATGGATTACGTGTTCCAGTTCGCCCGCTCATGGCAACCCGGCAAGGCGATGGTGGTCGTTCTGGAGGCCACCTACACTGTCACCGATCCACCGCTGAAGCTTCTGCGGCGGTTCATCCCGCCGCTGCGTCTCGGGGGCGTGGCGCTCGACCTGTCCTTCTTCGTCCTGATGATCATCGTCTGGATCCTCATCTCAGTCGCACAGAGGTTTGTGTGATGAGGCTGGACGATACGGTCTTGCCGACTGCCGATGACTACGTTGAGGTGAAGAGATGCCGTTGACCCCCGAGGACGTGCGGAACAAGCAGTTCACGACCGTCCGCCTCCGAGAAGGCTATGACGAGGACGAGGTCGATGCCTTCCTCGACGAGGTCGAAGCCGAACTGACGCGCCTGCTGCGCGAGAACGAGGACCTGCGCGCCAAGCTGGCCGCTGCCACCCGTGCCGCGGCGCAGAACCAGCAGAACATGCGCAAGCCTCCGGAGCAGCAGGACCAGCAGCAACAGCAGGGTCCGCCTCCCGGCATGCCCCAGCAGGGCATGCGAGGTCCCGGCGCTCCGGTGCCCGCCGGCATATCGGGCCCGCCGCAGCAGCAGATGGGCGGCCCCATGGGTGGCCCGCCCCAGCTGCCGAGCGGTGCTCCTCAGCTGCCCGCCGGCCCCGGCGGGCAGGGCGGCCCGCAGGGTCCCGGCCCCATGGGCCAGGGTCCCGGGCCGATGGGCCAGGGCGGCCCGATGCAGGGGCAGATGGGCCCTGGCGGCCCGATGGGCGGTCCCATGGGCGGCCCCGGTCTCCCCGGTCAGGGGGGCCCCGGCGGCGACAGCGCCGCGCGCGTCCTGTCGCTGGCCCAGCAGACCGCCGACCAGGCGATCGCGGAGGCCCGTTCCGAGGCCAACAAGATCGTGGGCGAGGCGCGTTCGCGTGCCGAGGGCCTCGAGCGTGACGCCCGTGCCAAGGCCGACGCCCTGGAGCGGGACGCGCAGGAGAAGCACCGCGTCGCGATGGGCTCCCTGGAGTCCGCCCGCGCCACGCTGGAGCGCAAGGTCGAGGACCTGCGCGGCTTCGAGCGCGAGTACCGCACGCGGCTGAAGTCCTACCTGGAGTCGCAGCTGCGCCAGCTGGAGACCCAGGCGGACGACTCGCTCGCCCCGCCGCGTCAGCCCGCGAGCGCCGCTCCGTCCCTGCCGCCGTCCCCGGCGCCCTCGATGGCTCCGGCCGGCGCGGGTGCCCCGTCCTACGGCGGCAACCAGTCGATGGGCGGCGGCCCCGGCGGCCCGTCCGGCCCGTCGTACGGCGGTCAGCAGCAGATGCAGCCTGCGATGACCCAGCCCATGGCTCCGGTCCGCCCGCAGGGCCCGTCGCCGATGGGTCAGGCTCCCTCGCCGATGCGTGGCTTCCTGATCGACGAGGACGACAACTGACGGCCCCCGCGGTCATAGGTACGGCGTAGCAGTCGGCAGCGTTCAGGGCGGGGCCCCGGGTTCACCAACCCGGGGCCCCGCCCTTGTGCTACGCGTGTTCCCACCGGTTCCCCCGGTTTCGCTCCGTTTGTTCGGGCGCGGCGGACATGTCCGACGTACGCAACGCCGAAGGCCCGGTCCCCCGGAAGAACTTCTCCGGGGGACCGGGCCTTCGGCGTGTGACGGTGGTTACGCCTTGCGCAGACGGAACGTCAGGGACAGGCCCTCGTCGGTGAACGGGACGCCGTAGGAGTCGTCCGCCTCGTCCCGGGCGAAGTCCGTGGCGAGCACCTCGTCGGCGATCAGCTCCGCGTGCTCCGTCAGCGCGGCCGCCGTGGCGGCGTCGCCCGAGGTCCAGCGCAGGGCGATCCGGTCGGCCACGTCCAGGCCGCTGTTCTTGCGGGCCTCCTGGATCAGCCGGATCGCGTCACGGGCCAGGCCGGCGCGGCGCAGCTCCTCGGTGATCTCCAGGTCCAGGGCGACCGTGGCACCCGCGTCGGACGCCACCGACCAGCCCTCGCGGGGCGTCTCCGTGATGATCACCTCGTCCGGGGAGAGGGTGACCGTCTCGCCGTCGACCTCCACCGAGGCCGTGCCCTCGCGCAGGGCCAGGGACAGCGCCGCGGCGTCCGCGTTCGCGACCGCCTTGGCCACGTCCTGGACCCGCTTGCCGAACCGCTTGCCCAGCGCGCGGAAGTTGGCCTTGGCCGTGGTGTCCACCAGCGAGCCGCCCACCTCGGACAGCAGCGCCAGCGACTCGACGTTCAGTTCCTCCGTGATCTGCGTGTGCAGCTCCGGGTCGAGGGCGTCGAAGCCGGCCGCCGCGATCAGCGCCCGCCGCAGCGGCTGACGCGTCTTGACGCCCGACTCGGCGCGCGTGGCGCGGCCCAGCTCCACCAGGCGGCGCACCAGCGCCATCTGCCGGGACAGCTCCGGGTCGACGACGGACAGGTCCGCCTCCGGCCACGAGGACAGGTGCACCGACTCCGGCGCGCCCGGCGTGACGGGGACGACCAGGTCCTGCCACACCCGCTCGGTGATGAACGGGGTGAGCGGGGCCATGAGCTTGGTCACCGTCTCCACGACCTCGTGCAGGGTGCGCAGCGCGGCCCTGTCGCCCTGCCAGAAGCGGCGGCGGGAGCGGCGGACGTACCAGTTGGAGAGGTCGTCGACGAACGCGGACAGCAGCTTGCCGGCGCGCTGGGTGTCGTAGTTCTCCAGAGCCTGGGTCACCTGGCCGGTGAGGGCGTGCAGTTCGGACAGCAGCCAGCGGTCCAGCACCGGACGCTCGGCCGGGGCCGGGTCGGCCTCGCTCGGCGCCCAGCTCGACGTGCGGGCGTACAGGGCCTGGAAGGCGACCGTGTTCCAGTACGTGAGGAGCGTCTTGCGGACGACCTCCTGGATGGTGCCGTGGCCCACACGGCGGGCCGCCCAGGGGGAGCCGCCGGCCGCCATGAACCAGCGCACCGCGTCCGCGCCGTGCTGGTCCATCAGCGGGATCGGCTGGAGGATGTTGCCCAGGTGCTTGGACATCTTGCGGCCGTCCTCGGCGAGGATGTGGCCGAGGCAGACCACGTTCTCGTAGGACGACTTGTCGAAGACGAGCGTGCCGACCGCCATCAGCGTGTAGAACCAGCCGCGGGTCTGGTCGATGGCCTCGGAGATGAACTGCGCGGGGTAGCGGGACTCGAAGAGTTCCTTGTTCTTGTAGGGGTAGCCCCACTGCGCGAACGGCATGGAGCCCGAGTCGTACCAGGCGTCGATGACCTCGGGCACGCGGGTCGCCGTGGCGCCGCAGCCGTCCTGCGGGCACGCGAAGGTGACCTCGTCGATGTACGGGCGGTGCGGGTCGAGGCCCGACTGGTCCGTGCCGGTCAGCTCCGTCAGCTCGGTGAGCGAGCCGACGCAGGTGAGGTGGTTCTCCTCGCAGCGCCAGACGGGCAGCGGGGTGCCCCAGTAGCGGTTGCGGGACAACGCCCAGTCGATGTTGTTGTTCAGCCAGTCGCCGTACCGGCCGTGCTTGACCGTGTCCGGGAACCAGTTGGTGTTCTCGTTCTCCTGGAGCAGCCGGTCCTTGACGGCGGTGGTGCGGATGTACCAGGACGGCTGCGCGTAGTAGAGCAGCGCGGTGTGGCAGCGCCAGCAGTGCGGGTAGCTGTGCTCGTACGGCAGGTGCCTGAAGAGCAGGCCGCGCTGCTGGAGGTCCTCGGTGAGCTGCTCGTCGGCCTTCTTGAAGAAGACCCCGCCGACCAGCGGCAGGTCCTCCTCGAAGGTGCCGTCGGGGCGGACCGGGTTCACCACGGGCAGGCCGTAGGAGCGGCAGACCTTGAGGTCGTCCTCACCGAACGCGGGGGACTGGTGGACCAGACCCGTACCGTCCTCGGTGGTCACGTACTCGGCGTTGACCACGTAGTGGGCCTCCGCCGGGCTGTGCTCATCGGTTCCCTCGCCGACGCTCGGGAACTCCACCAGCTCGAAGGGGCGCCGGTACGTCCAGCGCTCCATCTCGGCGCCGGTGAAGGTCTGCCCGGTGGTCTCCCAGCCCTCGCCGAGCGCCTTCTCGACCAGCGGCTCGGCGACGACCAGCTTCTCCTCGCCGTCCGTAGCGACCACGTAGGTCACCTCGGGGTGGGCGGCGACCGCGGTGTTGGACACCAGGGTCCAGGGGGTGGTCGTCCACACCAGCAGGGCGGCCTCGCCGGCCAGCGGGCCGGAGGTCAGCGGGAAGCGGACGTAGACCGACGGGTCGACGACCGTCTCGTAGCCCTGCGCCAGTTCGTGGTCGGACAGGCCGGTGCCGCAGCGGGGGCACCAGGGGGCGACGCGGTGGTCCTGGACCAGCAGGCCCTTGTTGAAGATCTCCTTCAGCGACCACCAGACCGACTCGACGTACTCCGGGTCCATGGTCCGGTACGCCTCGTCGAGGTCGACCCAGTAGCCCATGCGGGTCGTCAGCTCGGCGAAGGCGTCCGTGTGCCGGGTCACCGACTCACGGCACCTGGCGTTGAACTCGGCGATGCCGTAGGCCTCGATGTCCTGCTTGCCGGAGAAGCCCAGCTCCTTCTCCACCGCCAGCTCCACCGGGAGGCCGTGGCAGTCCCAGCCGGCCTTGCGGGCCACGTGGTAGCCGCGCATGGTGCGGAAGCGGGGGAAGACGTCCTTGAAGACGCGGGCCTCGATGTGGTGGGCGCCCGGCATGCCGTTGGCGGTGGGCGGACCCTCGTAGAACACCCATTCGGGGCGGCCCTCGGACTGCTCCAGGCTCTTGGCGAAGATCTTCTGCTCGTCCCAGAACTTGAGCACCGTGTGCTCGAGCGCGGGCAGATCGACCTGGGCGGGTACCGGGCGGTACGTCGGCGTTGTCATCAGCGGGCTTCCTCCGGCGGACTTGCTGCCTTCCGACCGGAGGGACGAGAGCTGTGTCCTTGCGCCGCCGTCGGCGCGCTCCCGCGGTACCACCCTCCTTGGCCCCCCGGTGCGCCGTACGCTCCGGTGAGCCCCCTCATTCGGGTCGCGATGCCGGTTCTACTCGCCGCTGCGGCTCGCTGCGGCTTTCTTCCGGCGGCTCCGGGGTGATCTTCACGTCGCGCTCGCCCCCGGGCTCACACCGTCCCCGGGTCGCTCTGGGCTGCGTACGCCGCTACTCGTCCCCATCCACGCTTTTCGCTCCGCCCAGTGTACGGCGCGCCGCGACGGGCGGCCGACCGCTTTTCCCGCGACGGTGTGCCCGGGAGTGCCCCGAATGGAGCGGTGCGCCTGTTCCGGACGCCGGGACGTCCGCGCCGGCGGCATACCCGGCGGGTAGCTGGGCACAACGCATGCAGGTCGCCGCGCGGCGTGCGCGGGGCGAGGTGACCGTGCGGTGCGCCCCGTTGCCGCAGGGTCCCAGTCGATTTATCGTCCCAGCACGATTCGCGTGCAAGATCACAATATGTGAAGGGGCCGCGGCCATGGTGGCGAAGAAGGGTGCGGCGGCCGAGGCCGCCGAGACGGAGGCCGGTGCGGCCGAGGCCGCGTCCGGGGCGACGGCGTCGAAGGGTGCCACCGCGAAGGCCGGGGGCCGGAAGGCCGCCGCGAAGAAGCTCGCCGGCAAGAAGCCGGCACGGGGGACCGCCGGGAAGGCGGCCGCCGCGGGCCGGGGCGGGGGCGGCCGTCGGGGCGCCCCCGAGGGGAACGGTGCGGCCAGGACCAGCGGGTCCGCTCAGGACGGGGCCGGGCACAGCGCGGCCGACGACGCGGACGCGGCCGAGGCCGCGGCGCAGACGGGAGTGACGACGGTGGGTGCGAAGAAGACCCCTGGCCCGGCGGCCACAGCGGCGGCGGCGACCGCCGTGCCCAAGGCCCGGCACAGCGCGGTGGAGCCGGGCGAGCTGGCGGTGCGTCCCGGCGAGGAGCCGTGGACCGACGAAGAGGTCGAGGAGGCGCGGGCGGAGCTGATGTCGGAGGTGCTGCGGCTGCGTGAGGAGATCAGCTCCTCCGAGCGGTCGCTGGCAGGCCTGATGCGGGACTCCGGCGACGGCGCCGGCGACGACGACGCCGACACCGGCACCAAGAACATCACGCGCGAGCACGAACTGGCCCTCGCGGCGAACGCGCGCGAGATGCTCGACCAGTTCGAGCGGGCGCTCCAGCGGCTCGACGCGGGCACCTACGGCCTGTGCGAGAACTGCGGCAAACCCATCGGCAAGGCCCGCATGCAGGCCTTCCCGAGGGCCACCCTGTGCGTCGAGTGCAAGCAGAAGCAGGAGCGCCGGTACTGAGGAGCGGCCCCGCAGACCGTGCCGTACCCTCGTCCTCAGTCAAGGACCTAGGCTGAGGGACTCACGTGGCAGAGGCGGAGCGCATCATCGGTACGCCGGACACCCCGGACGCGGACCGGGACGGGCAGGACCGGGACATCGAGGACCGGGACCTGCGGGACCGGGACGGTCGGGAGCCGGCCGGCGCCGACGGTACGAAGGAGGCGGCGGAGCGGCCCCGCGGCAGGCGGCGGATCGCCGTCCTGTTCGCCGTCGCCGCCTTCGCCTACCTCCTCGACCTGGTCAGCAAGATGATCGTGGTCGCCAAGCTGGAGCACCACGAGCCGATCGAGGTCGTCGGCGACTGGCTGCGCTTCGAGGCGATCCGCAACGCGGGCGCCGCCTTCGGCTTCGGCGAGGCGTTCACGGTGATCTTCACGGTCATCGCGGCCGCCGTGATCGTGGTGATCTTCCGCCTGGCCCGCAAGCTCTACAGTCTGCCCTGGGCGATCGCGCTCGGCCTGCTCCTCGGCGGCGCCCTCGGCAACCTCACCGACCGGATCTTCCGCTCGCCGGGCGTCTTCGAGGGCGCGGTCGTCGACTTCATCGCGCCCAAGCACTTCGCCGTGTTCAACCTGGCCGACTCGGCCATCGTGTGCGGCGGCGTCCTCATCGTGCTGCTGTCCTTCCGGGGCCTCGACCCGGACGGCACGGTCCACAAGGACTGACGGCACGGGCCGCGCGGACCGAGGCGCCCGTCACTCCCGTGCGGGAGTGACGCGCCCGTCCGGCATACTCGACGGGTGAGCACGATTCCCGAGATCCGTACCCTGCCCGTGCCCGACGGCCTGGAGGGCGAGCGCGTCGACGCCGCCATCTCCCGCATGTTCGGCTTCTCCCGTACCAAGGCGGCCGAGCTCGCCGCCGCGGGGAAGGTCACGGTCGACGGGTCGGTGGTCGGAAAGTCCGAGCGGGTCAGCGGGGGCGCCTGGCTCGAGGTGGAGATGCCGCAGGCGCCCGCCCCGGTGCAGGTCGTCGCCGAGCCGGTCGAGGGCATGGAGATCGTGCACGACGACGACGACGTGGTCGTGATCGTCAAGCCCGTCGGCGTCGCCGCCCACCCCTCCCCGGGCTGGACGGGACCGACCGTGATCGGCGGTCTGGCCGCCGCCGGCTACCGCATCTCGACCTCCGGCGCCGCCGAGCGCCAGGGCATCGTGCACCGCCTCGACGTCGGCACCTCCGGCCTGATGGTGGTCGCCAAGTCCGAGTACGCGTACACGTCGCTGAAGCGCCAGTTCAAGGAGCGCACGGTCGACAAGCGCTACCACACGCTCGTCCAGGGCCACCCCGACCCGACCAGCGGCACCATCGACGCCCCCATCGGCCGCCACCCGCACCACGACTACAAGTGGGCGGTCACCGCCGAGGGCAAGCCGTCCGTCACGCACTACGACCTGATCGAGGCGTTCCGCGCGGCGTCCCTGCTCGACGTGAAGCTGGAGACCGGCCGCACGCACCAGATCCGCGTGCACATGGCCGCCCACCGCCACCCCTGCGTCGGCGACCTCACCTACGGCGCCGACCCCACGCTCGCCAAGCGGCTGAAGCTGACCCGGCAGTGGCTGCACGCCGTGCGCCTCGGCTTCGAGCACCCCGGCGACGGGCAGTGGGCGGAGTTCTCCTGCGACTACCCGGACGACCTCCAGCAGGCGCTCGACCAGGTCCGCGAGGAGACCTACGCATGAGCCCGGCCGTCACGGTGCGGGTGGCGGAGGACCCCGCCGACCGCGAGGCCTGCTTCGGCGTCCGCAAGGAGGTCTTCGTCGCCGAGCAGGGCGTCCCCGAGGACATCGAGTACGACGTCCACGACGCGGACGCCGTGCACCTGCTCGCGGTCGCCGGCGACGGCACCCCGCTCGGCACGGCCCGCCTGCTGCACGGCGCCTCAGCCGCGGCGAAGAACGGCGGCGACCCGTCGGCCGGCTCCCTCGGCCGGCTCGCGGTGCTGAAGCGGGCGCGCGGCCTCGGCGTCGGCGCTGCGCTCGTGCGGGCCGTCGAGGAGGCGGCCCGGGAGCGCGGGCTCACCGGCGTCGACCTGCACGCGCAGACCCACGCCCTCGGCTTCTACGAGCGGCTCGGCTACGAGGCCTACGGGCCTCAGTTCCCGGACGCGGGCATGCCGCACCGGGCCATGCGGCGCGCGCTCTAGCAGGGCCCGGGTGACCGCGCCGGTCGCGCGGCGCATGGCAGGCTGGAGACCGCTCGTCCCGTCCGATCTCCGGGAGCGGTGACCGTGGATCAGTTGGCCCTGCTGTTCGCCCTGTTGCTCGGGGCGGTGGTGAGCGTCCCCGTGGGGGAGCGGCTGAGGCTGCCGGCGCCGGTACTGATGACGGTGTTCGGAATCGTCCTGGCGCTGCTGGAGTTCGTGCCGAACGTCGACGTCCCGCCGGAACTGATCCTGCCGCTGCTGCTGCCGCCCCTGCTCTACGCGGCCGTGCGCCGCACCTCCTGGCGCCAGTTCGCGGCCAACGTCCGGCCGATCCTGCTGCTGGCCGTGGCGCTGGTCTTCGTCACCACCTTCTGCGTCGCCGTCGTCGCCCACGCGATCGTGCCGGGGCTGCCGCTGGCCGCCGCCGTCGCCCTCGGCGCGCTGGTCGCCCCGCCCGACCCGGTCGCGGCGACCGCCGTGGCCGGCAAGCTGGGGCTGCCCCGCCGGCTCGTGTCGATCCTGGAGGGCGAGGGCCTCTTCAACGACGTCACGGCGATCGTGCTGTACCACGTGGCCGTGGCCGCCGCCGTGAGCGGCACCTTCTCGCCCTGGTCGGCAGGGCTGGACCTGATCCTGTCGGCGGTGGTGGCGGTCGCCGTCGGGCTGGTGCTCGGCTGGGCCACCAACAAGGCCATGGACCTGCTCGGCGACCCGACCCTCCAGGTCGCGCTGACCTTGCTGGTGCCGTTCGCCGCGTACGTCCTCGCCGAGGAGCTGCACGGCTCGGGCGTCCTCGGGGTGCTGGTCACCGCGCTGTTCCTGGTGGAGTACGCCACCGACGCCGACGACGTGACGGCGCGGCTGGCCGGGCACACCTTCTGGGGCATCGTGGACACCCTGGTCACCGGCGTGGCGTTCGGCCTGGTCGGCCTGGAACTGCACAACGCGGTGGAGACCGCGTCCGGCCACTGGGGCGAGCTGCTGGGCTGGTCGGCGGCGGTCGTCGGCGTGGTCGTGTTCGTGCGGCTGGCGTGGCTGCTGCCGGCGACCTGGCTGACCAAGCGGATGCACACCGAGCGGGACGTCGGCGAGGACATCCCGCTGAGCTGGCGCGAGACCGTGGTGATGTGGTGGTCCGGGATGCGCGGGGTGGCATCCGTCGCGCTGGCCCTCGCCATCCCGCTGGAGACCGACTCCGGAGCCGGCTTCCCCGCCCGGTCCGAGATCATCTTCATGGCGTTCGGCGTGGTGCTGGGGACCCTGCTGGTGCAAGGGCTCACCCTGCCGTGGCTGGTGGGCAAGCTCGGCGTGCGCGGGGACACCGGGCACGAGAAGGAGATGGAGCGCGAACTCGCCGTCCGGGCGGCGAAGGCGGCCAAGCGCAGACTGAGGGAGATCGAGGACGTCGAGGACCTGCCGGAGGAGCTGTCCGAGCAACTGCTGCGCAGGGCGTTCGACCTGGGGGTGCGGATCAGCCCGGAGATGGCGGACGACGAACGGCGTGAGGCGACCCGGCAGCGGGCCGAACGGCTGAAACGGGTCCGGCGCATCGAGCACGAGATGCTGAGCGCCGCCCGGCACGAGGTGCTCACCGCGCGCAGCGAGCCGGGCGCCGACCCCGAGGTGGTGGACCGGGTGCTGCGTCATCTGGACGTGCGCAGTCTGCGCTGAGCGCCGCCGCGTTGCCGCCGTCCGCCGTCGCCCGCTCCGTAGGGTCGGGGCATGACACGCAATGTTGTGATCAGCGGCGGCGGCACCGGCATCGGGCTCGCCACCGCGCAGACGTTCGCCGCCGACGGGGACCGCGTCCTGCTCATCGGGCGGCGCGGTGACGTCCTGGAGCGCGCCGAGGTGCCCGGCGCGCTGACCTACGCCGCCGATCTGGCCGACCCCGAGGCCGTGCGGGGTGTGTCCGGGTTCGTGGGGCGCGAGTTCGGCGCGGTGGACGTCCTCGTGCACAGCGCGGGCGGCAACGGGCTGCTGGAGCCGCCGGTCGGCGGCGACGACCCGCTCGACGCCGTCGCCCGTGACTGGACGGTCAACTTCCGGCTCAACGTGCTGACCGCCGTGCTGCTCACCGAGGCGCTGCGGCACCGGCTCGCCGTGCCCGGCGGCCGGGTGCTGTTCCTCAGCTCCATCGCGGCGAGGCGCGGCTCGGGACGGGTGTCGTACGCGGCGGCCAAGGCCGGTCTGCATCCGTACGCCCACGCCCTGGCCCGGGAGCTGGGGCCGCACGGGATCACCGTGAACGTGGTCGCGCCCGGCTACATCGAGGACACGGCGTTCTTCGGCGGCGACGGCCTGGACGAGGAGCGGCGGGCCCGGCTGGTCGCCGAGACGTCGGACAAGCGCGCCGGCCGGCCCGGTGACGTCGCGGCGACCCTGCACTGGCTCGCCTCGCACGGCGCCGGCCACATCACCTCGCAGATCGTCCAGGTGAACGGCGGTGCCGAGCGCGGCTGCTGAGGTCCGCTCAGCGCGGCTGCCGGGGCGGATGGGTGTGCAGCCGGCGCGCCGCGGGGACGCCGTCGGCGGGCGCGCTCTCCCGGGCGGTCCCTGGCGGCAGCACCGCGTCGGCGGTGTTGACCCGGGGCAGCGCGTAGGGGTGCTCGTCGGCGAGGAAGCGCATCATCTGCTCGCGGACCTTGACCCGGACCGTCCAGATGTCGTCCGCGTCCTTCGCCGTCACCAGCGCCCGCACCTCCAGGGTGCTGGGGGTGGTGTCCGTGACGGTCAGGTTGTAGGCGCGGCCGTCCCACTCCGGGCACTCCCGCAGGATGTCGCGCAGCCTCTCGCGCATGGCGTCCAGCGGCGCGCTGTGGTCCACGTGCCAGAAGACGGTGCCGGTCATCTGCGGGGTGCCGCGCGACCAGTTCTCGAACGGCTTGGAGGTGAAGTACGACACCGGCATGGTGATCCGGCGCTCGTCCCAGGTGCGGACGGTCAGGAAGGTGAGGGTGATCTCCTCGACCGTGCCCCACTCGCCGTCCACCACCACGGTGTCGCCGATGCGCACCATGTCGCCGAACGCGATCTGCAGTCCGGCGAACATGTTGCTCAGCGTCGACTGGGCGGCGACACCGGCGACGATGCCGAGGATGCCCGCCGAGGCCAGCAGCGAGGCGCCGGCCGCGCGCATCGCGGGGAACGTCAGCAGCATCGCGGCCACGGCGACCACGCCGACCGCCGCCGAGACCACGCGGCGGATCAGGGTCACCTGGGTGCGCACCCGGCGCACCCGGGCCGGGTTCCGCTCCCGGTGGTTGCTGGCGTACCGGGTGTAGGAGGTCTCCACGACGGCGGCGGCGATCCGGATCGCCATCCAGGCGGCCGACCCGATCAGCACCAGGGTGAGCACCCGGCCGACGGCGACGTCGTGCGAGGTCAGCAGCCGTGCCTCGTCGTAGGAGGCTCTGAGCAGGACCGCGCAGAGCAGCAGTTGGTACGGGACACGGGCCCGGCGCAGCAGGCCCCACAGCGGTGTCTCGTGGTGGCGTTCGTCGGCCTTCCGCAGCAGCCGGTCGGTGGCCCAGCCGAGCAGCAGCGTCAGCACCACCGAACCGCCGACCACGATCAGCGGGCGTAGCACGTCATCCATGCCCCCGAACCTAACCGGCCCGCTCCGGCATGAACATGTGACTTCCGTCCGGTTCCGGGTAGTGCCGCCCGCGAGATCCGCCACACCCGGCTGGCACCATGGGCTCCATGAACATCATGCTCTTTCACTCGACCTACGGACTGCGCCCCGCGGTGCACCGGGCCGCGGACCGGCTGCGCGCGGCCGGACACGAGGTGTGGACGCCGGACCTCTTCGAGGGCCGCACGTTCGACACCGTCGAGGAGGGCATGGAGCACAAGGACGAGGTGGGCAAGGACGAGCTGCTGAAGCGGGCCGTCCTGGCGGCGGCCCCCTACTCGGAGCGCGGCCTGGTGTACGCGGGGTTCTCCTTCGGCGCCTCGGTGGCGCAGACGCTGGCCCTGGGCGACGAGAAGGCCAGGGGCCTGCTGCTCCTGCACGGCACCTCCGACATCGCGGAGAACGCCGCCGCCGACGGGCTGCCGGTGCAGCTGCACGTCGCCGAGCCGGACCCGTTCGAGACCGACGACTGGCTCACCGCCTGGTACCTGGGGATGGGCCGGGCCGGGGCCGACGTGGAGGTCTACCGGTACGCGGGCGCCGGACACCTCTACACCGACCCCGACCTGCCCGACTTCGACGAGGAGGCCGCCGAGGCCACCTGGCGGGTGGCGCTCGGCTTCCTCGACTCGCTGGAGGAGGACGCGGACTGAGCCGCCCGATCCTCGTCCTCCTACCGCGGGGTGCTCAGACGGGGGCGTCGGCCCGCTCGACCCTCTGCGTGCCGCTGCGGGTGCGGTAGGAGCGGGCCCAGGCCGCGGTGGCGCCCGCCTTGGTGCGGTCGGACAGCACGTAGTAGTCCATCTGCGCCCGTTCGGCCGTGAGGTCCAGCACCCCGAAGCCGTGCCGGTCGGTGTCCACCCAGTGCACGTGCCGGTTGGCGGCCCGGATCAGCGGGGAGGCGACCGCGTCGACCGTGCCCTCGCCGACCTTGAGGATGTCGTCGAGGTTGTCGGAGGTGACCGACGTGACCACGAACTCCGTGGCGGCGGACGCGGACAACGGGTAGGTCCCCGCGTTCACCGGCACGTCGTTCGCCCACGCCATGTGGATGTCGCCGGTGAGGAAGACCGTGTTGCGGATGGCGTTGCCGCGCAGATGGGCCAGCAGCTCGCGACGGTCGGCGGTGTAGCCGTCCCACTGGTCGGTGTTGAGCGCGAGGCCCTCCTGCGGCAGGCCGAGCAGCTTCGCGAGCGGCTTCAGCAGCGTCGCGGGCAGGGAGCCCAGCGCGAACGGCGAGATCATCACCGAGGTGCCCACCAGCCGCCAGGTCGTGTCCGACGCCGAAAGACCCGCCTTGAGCCAGTCGAGCTGGGCGCGGCCGGTGAGGGTGCGGCCGGGGTCGTCCACGTCGCCGTCGCCGAGCGAGACCTGCCGCGAGCGGAAGGAGCGCAGGTCCAGCAGCGACAGGTCGGCCAGCCTGCCGAAGCGCAGCCGGCGGTAGGTGGTGCCCTCGACCGCCGGGCGGACCGGCATCCACTCGAAGTACGCCCGCTTGGCGGCGGCCTGCCGGGCGGCCCAGGCGCCCTCCGCGCCCTCGGTGTGGTTCTCCGCGCCCCCGGACCAGGCGTCGTTGGCGAACTCGTGGTCGTCCCACATCGCGATCACGGGCGCGGTGGCGTGCAGCGCCTGGAGGTCGGGGTCGGTCTTGTAGCGGGCGTGCCGGGTCCGGTAGTCGGCGAGGGTGACGATCTCGTGGGCGGGGGAGTGCGGGCGGACGACCGTGCCGCGGGTGCCGTAGTCGCCGGTGCCGTACTCGTAGATGTAGTCGCCCAGGTGCAGCCAGGCGTCCAGGTCGCCGCGGGCCGCGAGATGGCGGTACGCGGCGAAGTGGCCGGCCTCCCAGTTGGCGCAGGAGACCACCCCGAGGCGCAGCCCCGCCACGGAGGCGTCGGCGGCGGGCGCGGTGCGGGTGCGGGCCGCGGGGGAGTCGGCGCCGCCGGCGGAGAAGCGGAACCAGTAGTCGGTGGCGGGCCTGAGGCCCCGGACGTCCGCCTTGACGGTGTGGTCGGAGGCGGCGGTGGCGAGGACCGTGCCCTGGGCGACGACGTCGGTGAACGTCCGGTCGCGGGCGACGGTCCAGCGCACCTCGGTGTCGGGACCGGCGCCGGAGCCCGGGAGGGCGTCCGGGGTGGGTGTCACCCGGGTCCACAGCAGCACGCCGTCCGGCAGCGGGTCGCCGGAGGCGACGCCGTGCAGGAAGGCGGGGGCCTGCTGGACGGCGCGGGCGGGCAGCGCGGCGGCGAGCGGTCCGGCCAGGGCCGCGGTGGCGGCGGCCGCCTTGACGACGGTCCGGCGGCGCGGGGTGAGGGAGGCGGTGTCCGCGGTGGCGGAGACGGCGCTCTCGGATCTTCCGTGTCGACTGGTCACAGCCGCTCAGGTTACTGACGTGTACATGCCTCGTGTAGCCGCCGGAGCGGGCGAACCCGGGAAAGTTCGCCCGCTCTTCAACCACACGTCAGCGGGGCGTCGGCCGGTCGCGTCAGCCCTTCAGCGCCTTGTCGACCGCCGTGGTGAACTCGGCCGCCGTCATGGGCGCGTTCTGTCCGTCGGAGCCGGTCAGCTTCTCGCCGTCCATCTTCACCGTCGGCGTGCCCTGGACGTCGCTGCTGTCGAACTTGTCCGACATCTCCAGCGCCCAGCGGTCGTAGGTGCCGTCCTTCACGGCCGCCTGGAACTCCTTGTTGTTCTTCAGGGCGTCCACCGTGTCGGCGATCTTGATCAGGTAGGCGTCGTCCTTGAACTTGTCGTCCGTCTCCTCGGGGTGGTACTCCGCGGAGTAGAGGGCCGACTTGTACGCCAGGAACGCCTCGGGGCTGACGTCCAGCGCGGCGCCCAGGGCGCTCAGCGCGTTCTTCGAGCCCTCGCCGGTGAGGTTGCGGTCCAGGAACGAGGCGCCTATGAACTGCACCTTGTACTTGCCTGCCTCGACGTCCTTCTCGATCGTCCCGCCGACGGCCTGCTCGAAGGAGGCGCAGATCGGGCAGCGCGGGTCCTCGTAGACCTCGAGGGTCTTCTTCGCGTCGGCCTTGCCGATCACGACGGTCGTGCCGTCCTTGCCGCTGGTGTTGGCAGGCTTGACCAGCTTGGCGTCCTTCGCGGCCTCCCAGTGGTCCGGCTGGTTCGCCTGGACCACCGCGTAGCCGATGCCGCCGGCGGCGGCCAGCACACCGACCACCGACGCGGCGACGACCAGCTGCCGCCTGACCTTCGCCTTCTTCGCCTGGCGCTCGCGCTCCTGGCGCAGACGCTCGCGCGCCGCCGTCTTGGCCGCCTGGCTGTTCCGCTTGCTCATGATGATGTCTCCACAGGGGACGCACACGGTCGTGTGCGGAGTTCGTACGGGGGGAACTGCTGGTGCTCGGGCGACCGCCCGGGGCGTGATCCGCCTCAGGCGGCGAGGGAGCACGGCGGCCCGCGCCGTCCCAGGGAGTGCGCGAGGAGCAGGGTGCGCGCCACGGTCGCGCGGTGCGGCGTGCGGGCCGGCCGGCCCGTCTTCGGCGCCCGGCGCACGGTGACCACCGCGACGGCCAGCAGCAGCGGACGGACCGCCGTCGACGCCGTGGCCGCGACCGCGCTCAGCAGCTGGGCCAGCGCCCGCTCCCCACGGCGCAGCCAGGCGGCGGCGAACAGGCCGACCCCGATGTGCGCGCCCAGCAGCAGCCAGGCGGTCGCCGGGCCGGCCTCGGCCAGCACCACCGCCACCCGGTCGCCGCCCTGAGCGGCGTGCCCGGTGACCCGGGCCAGCGGCCCGCCCACACCGGTGCCGTCGCCGCACAGCACGTCGAACCCGACGGAACGCAGCGGACCGGCGACCGGGCCGCCCATGCGGCCGTAGCAGACGTGCTGGCCGGTGGTGAAGACCGTGTCGGCGGCCAGCTCCAGCGGGATCAGCAGGGCGGCGATCCGCCCGAAGGAACGCTCCCGCCCCGCGAGCGCGTAGGCCAGGCCGAACACGGCGGCGCCGACCACGGCCACCGTGTTCAGCGGCAGCGGGGCCCCGGACAGCAGCACGTGCGACGCGGTGCTGAGCGTCACGACGACAGCCGTGAACAGCGCCGCGCGAACGGCTCTGAGCTGGGGTCCGGATATGTCCATGGCGGCTACGAGTGTGGCACGTGCTCCGTTAAGGGATCCCTAAAGGGGGCCTGTGAATGTGCGGAAGGTTACAGCCCCGGAATCCGGCCGTTGCGGAACAGGTCGAGGAAGATCTGGTGGTCGCCGCGGGCCCGCGCCCCGTAGTCGTGGGCGAAGTCCACCAGCAGCGGCACCAGTCCGTCCTCGTCGGCCGCGATCGCGGCGTCGATGGCCCGCTCCGTGGAGAACGGCACCAGCGACTCGCCCGAGGTGTCGTCTGCCGCCGCGTGCATCGCCGCCGTCGCCCGGCCCAGGTCGGCGACCACCAGCGCCATCTCCTCCGGGTCGTCGAGGTCGCTCCAGTCCAGGTCCACCGCGTACGGCGAGACCTCGGCGACCAGCTGCCCGGCGCCGTCCAGCTCGGTCCAGCCCAGCCACGGGTCGGCGTGCGCCTGGAGGGCGCGCTGGGAGATCACCGTGCGGTGCCCCTCGTGCAGGAAGTACTCCCGCACCGCCGGGTCCGTGATGTGCCGCGAGACGGCGGGGGTCTGCGCCTGCTTGACGTAGATCACGACGTCGTTCTCCAGGGCGTCGCTGTGCCCCTCCAGCAGGATGTTGTACGACGGCAGCCCGGCCGAGCCGATGCCGACGCCCCGGCGGCCCACGACGTCCTTCACGCGGTAGGAGTCCGGGCGGGCCAGCGAGGAGTCCGGCAGCGTCTCCAGATAGCCGTCGAACGCGGCGAGCACCTTGTAGCGCGTGGCGGCGTCCAGCTCGACCGCGCCGCCGCCGGGCGCGAAGCGGCGCTCGAAGTCGCGGATCTCCGTCATCGAGTCCAGCAGCGAGAACCGGGTCAGCGACCGGGCGTCCCGCAGCACGTCCAGCAGCGGCCCCTGCGCCGTGTCCAGGGTGAACGGCGGCACCTCGTCGTCCTTCGCGCCGGTCGCCAGGGCGTGGATGCGCTCCCGGTAGGCGGCCGCGTACACCGACACCAGATCGGTGATCTGCTCGTCGCTGAGCGCCTTCGCGTAGCCGATCAGCGCCATCGACGCCGCGAAGCGCTTCAGGTCCCACAGGAAGGGGCCGACGTACGCCTCGTCGAAGTCGTTGACGTTGAACACGAGGCGGCCGCCCGCGTCCATGTACGTGCCGAAGTTCTCCGCGTGGAGATCGCCGTGGACCCACACGCGCGAGGTGCGCTCGTCCAGGTACGGCCCGCTGTGGGCCGCGCCGCCGCGCCCGGCGTGCTCGGCGGACAGGTCGTGGTAGAAGAGGCTCGCGGTACCGCGGTAGAACGCGAACGCCGACGCCGCCATCTTCCGGAACTTCACCCGGAACGCGGCCGGGTCGGCGGCCAGGAGCTCGCCGAAGGCGGTGTCGAGGACGGCGAGGATCTCCTCGCCGCGGTGCTCGTCGTTGAGCTGCGGGACCGACATCGCTGGGTGCCTCCTGGTGCGGGATCTGGGGGACGGCCGCGCCGTCGCCTGACTAACGCGCGGAGGTGCGCGGGAGTGCCCGGCGCCCCGCCCGAAGGTACGCGGGGAAGGGCTCCGGGTGTCAGTGCCGGGGCATAGACTTCGACGCTGTCCCCCGGGACCTGTCCACCCGCAGCCGATGAGATCTCCCTGGAGGCCGCACCGTGTCGAAGCCGCCGTTCACGCACCTGCACGTCCACACCCAGTACTCGCTGCTGGACGGTGCCGCGCGGCTGAAGGACATGTTCAACGCCTGCAACGAGATGGGCATGAGCCACATCGCCATGTCCGACCACGGCAACCTGCACGGTGCCTACGACTTCTTCCACTCCGCGCAGAAGGCCGGCGTCACCCCGATCATCGGGATCGAGGCCTACGTCGCCCCCGAGTCCCGGCGCAACAAGCGCAAGATCCAGTGGGGCCAGCCGCACCAGAAGCGGGACGACGTCTCCGGCTCCGGCGGGTACACCCACAAGACGATGTGGGCGGTGAACAGCACCGGTCTGCACAACCTCTTCCGGCTCTCCTCCGACGCCTACGCCGAGGGCTGGCTGCAGAAGTGGCCCCGGATGGACAAGGAGACCATCGCCAAGTGGTCGGAGGGCATCGTCGCCTCCACCGGCTGCCCCTCCGGCGAGGTCCAGACCCGGCTGCGCCTCGGTCACTTCGACGAGGCCCTCAAGGCCGCCGCCGACTACCAGGACATCTTCGGCAAGGACCGGTACTTCCTGGAGCTGATGGACCACGGCATCGACATCGAGCACCGGGTCCGCGACGGCCTGCTGGAGATCGGCAAGAAGCTCGGGATCCCCCCGCTGGTCACCAACGACTCGCACTACACCTACGCGCACGAGGCGAGTGCCCACGACGCGCTGCTGTGCATCCAGACCGGCAAGAACCTGTCCGACCCCGACCGTTTCAGGTTCGACGGCACCGGCTACTACCTGAAGTCCACGGACGAGATGTACGCCATCGACTCCTCGGACGCCTGGCAGCAGGGCTGTGCCAACACCCGGCTGATCGCCGAGATGGTCGACACCACGGGCATGTTCGAGAAGCGCGACCTGATGCCGAAGTTCGACATCCCGGAGGGGTACACGGAGGTCAGCTGGTTCCGCGAGGAAGTCCTGCGCGGCATGCACCGCCGCTTCCCGGACGGCATCCCGGACGACCGCATGAAGCAGGTCGAGTACGAGATGGACACCATCATCTCGATGGGCTTCCCGGGCTACTTCCTCGTGGTCGCCGACTTCATCATGTGGGCCAAGAAGCAGGGCATCGCGGTCGGCCCCGGCCGAGGCTCCGCGGCCGGCTCGATCGTTGCCTACGCCCTCGGCATCACCGACCTCGACCCGATCCCGCACGGTCTGATCTTCGAGCGGTTCCTCAACCCCGAGCGCATCTCCATGCCCGATGTCGACATCGACTTCGACGAGCGCCGGCGCGTCGAGGTGATCCGCTACGTGACCGAGAAGTACGGCGCCGACAAGGTCGCCATGATCGGCACGTACGGCACCATCAAGGCGAAGAACGCCATCAAGGACTCCGCGCGCGTGCTGGGCTACCCGTACGCGATGGGCGACCGCCTCACCAAGGCCATGCCCGCCGACGTCCTCGGCAAGGGCATCAACCTCGACGGCATCACCAACCCCGAGCACCCCCGCTACTCGGAGGCGGGCGAGATCCGGGCGATGTACGAGAACGAGCCGGACGTGAAGAAGGTCATCGACACCGCCAAGGGCGTCGAGGGCCTGGTCCGGCAGATGGGCGTGCACGCGGCCGGCGTGATCATGTCCAGCGAGACCATCACCGACCACGTCCCGGTCTGGGTCCGGCACACCGACGGCGTGACCATCACGCAGTGGGACTACCCGAGCTGTGAGTCGCTCGGCCTGCTGAAGATGGACTTCCTGGGCCTGCGCAACCTCACGATCATGGACGACGCCGTCAAGATGGTGAAGTCCAACAAGGGGATCGACATCGATCTCCTGAGCCTCCCGCTCGACGACCCCACGACCTTCGAACTGCTCCAGCGCGGCGACACCCTCGGCGTGTTCCAGTTCGACGGCGGCCCCATGCGCTCCCTGCTCCGGCTGATGAAGCCGGACAACTTCGAGGACATCTCCGCCGTCTCGGCCCTGTACCGGCCGGGCCCGATGGGCATGAACTCGCACACCAACTACGCGCTGCGCAAGAACGGCCAGCAGGAGATCACCCCGATCCACCCCGAGCTGGAGGAGCCGCTCAAGGAGGTCCTGGATGTCACCCACGGCCTGATCGTCTATCAGGAGCAGGTGCAGAAGGCCGCCCAGATCATCGCCGGCTACTCGCTCGGCGAGGCCGACATCCTCCGCCGCGTGATGGGCAAGAAGAAGCCGGAGGAGCTGGAGAAGAACTTCGTCATCTTCCAGGCCGGCGCCCGCAAGAACGGCTACAGCGACGAGGCCATCCAGGCGCTGTGGGACGTGCTGGTGCCGTTCGCCGGCTACGCCTTCAACAAGGCGCACTCCGCCGCCTACGGACTGGTCTCCTACTGGACCGCCTACCTCAAGGCGAACCACCCCGCCGAGTACATGGCGGCGCTGCTCACCTCGGTGAAGGACGACAAGGACAAGTCCGCGGTCTACCTCAACGAGTGCCGCCGCATGGGCATCCGGGTGCTCCCACCGAACGTCAACGAGTCGATGTCCAACTTCGCCGCGCAGGGCGACGACGTGATCCTCTTCGGCCTCTCCGCGGTGCGCAACGTCGGCACCAACGTGGTCGAGTCGATCATCAAGTGCCGCAAGGCCAAGGGGAGGTACACGTCCTTCCCGGACTACCTCGACAAGGTCGACGCGGTCGTCTGCAACAAGCGCACCACCGAGTCGCTGATCAAGGCCGGCGCCTTCGACTCCCTGGGCCACACCCGCAAGGGCCTCACCGCGCAGTACGAGCCGATGATCGACAACGTGGTGGCGGTCAAGCGCAAGGAGGCCGAGGGACAGTTCGACCTCTTCGGCGGCATGGGCGAGGAGCAGAGCGACGAGCCCGGCTTCGGCCTGGACGTGCAGTTCACCGACGAGGAGTGGGACAAGACGTACCTGCTCGCGCAGGAGCGGGAGATGCTCGGCCTGTACGTCTCCGACCACCCGCTGTTCGGTCTGGAGCACGTGCTGTCCGACAAGGCCGACGCGGGCATCTCCCAGCTCACCGGCGGTGACTTCGGCGACGGCGCGGTGGTCACCATCGGCGGCATCATCTCCGGCCTCCAGCGCAAGATGACCAAGCAGGGCAACGCCTGGGCGATCGCCACCGTGGAGGACCTCGCGGGCTCCATCGAGTGCATGTTCTTCCCGGCGACCTACCAGCTCGTCTCGACGCAACTGGTCGAGGACGCCGTGGTGTTCGTCAAGGGCCGGCTCGACAAGCGGGAGGACGTGCCGCGCCTGGTCGCGATGGAGCTCCAGGTTCCCGACCTGTCCAACGCGGGCACCAACGCGCCCGTCGTGCTCACCATCCCGGCCACCCGCGTGACCCCGCCCATGGTCAGCCGGCTCGGCGAGATCCTCACCCACCACAAGGGGGAGAGCGAGGTCCGCATCAAGCTGCAGGGGCCGACGAGGACGACGGTGCTGCGGCTCGACCGGCACCGGGTCAAGCCCGACCCGGCCCTGTTCGGCGATCTGAAGGTGCTGCTCGGCCCGTCCTGCCTGGCCGGTTAGACACCGGACCCCGACGCGCCGGAGGGGCGCACCCGCGACGGGTGCGCCCCTCTTCCTGTGCTGCCGGGCCGCAACGGCCCTTCACACCGGTGTCAGTTGTGGCCGAAGCGCTTCTGCCGGCCCTTGCCGGGGCCGACCTCGCCGGGCACCACCTGCGTGGTGCGCTGCTCGTCCGGGGTCTCCATGGTGGACGTCTGCGCGCCGCGCGGGGCGCGCTCGGCCTGGGGCTGCTTACGGTCACGGTTCTTGTTCTTGGCCATGGTGTTGCCTCCTGTGGGGACTAGGGGCCAGGGCCGAATTCAGATTCACATAAGCCGATAACACACGCATGTCGGACAATTACCGTCTGTAGTGGGGCGGTCGGGGGAGGAAGTGTGGAAACGCCACGCCGAAGATCGAGTTCGGGCCGTTAACACCGGCGGGGTCGGGCAGACTCGAAGGAAGCCCGAAGCCAAACCTCCCGGAAAGAGGGTGGATCGCGTGGACCGCTGCATCGTCCTGGTGGACGCCGGGTATCTGCTGGGGGCCGCCGCGAGTCTCCTCGCCGGGGAGCCCTCGCGGTCCCGCATCACCGTGGACCACGCCGCCCTGATCCAGGGACTGCGTGACCGCGCCGAGAACGACACGCGCCAGCCGCTGCTGCGCATCTACTGGTTCGACGGCGCCCCCGACCGCGTGCCGCAGCCCGAGCACCGCCGGCTGCGCGTGATGCCCCGGGTCACCGTCCGGCTCGGCGCGCTGACCCGCAGCGACGGGCGCTGGGCGCAGAAGGGTGTGGACGCCGCGATGCACGCCGAGCTGACCGAGCTCGCCCGCAACCGCGCCTGCTCCGACATCGTCCTGGTCACCGGCGACGGCGACCTGCTGCCGGGCATGATGGCCGCCAAGGAGCACGGGGTCGCCGTGCATCTGTGGGCCGTGCAGGCCGCCGACGGCGACTACAACCAGTCCGAGGACCTGGTCGCCGAGGCCGACGAGCGCCGGGTCCTGGACCGGGCGTGGATCACGCAGGCCGTGCGCGCCAAGGAGATCGGCGGGGTGTGCGCACCGCCGCCCGCGCCCCGGCCCGAGATCGCCGCGATCCTCTCCGCGCCGCTGCCCGACTCCGCCCTCACCCCGGCCGCCGAGCGGGCCCCGGCCGAGCCGCGCCATCCGGCCGGCGCGCACAACGGGACCGTGGAGCGCGCGCCCGCCACGAAGGGCGTCCCCACCCCGAAGGACCTGGCCGCGCTGCGCCACCCCGGCCTGCACCAGCCGCAGCAGCCCGCCTCCGCGACCCTGCGGTGGTCCTCCGACAAGGGGTGGGTGGACCGGCCGGCCGCCGAGCCGCCGGAGGCCGCGTCCATGCCGACGCTGGCGCAGCTCACCACGGCGGAGCAGCGGTGGGCGGACCGGGAGGAGGACATCACCACCGTCGGTGGCGACCCTTTCGAGGTGGGGCAGGTCTTCGCCCGGCGGTGGGTGGAGCGGCTGGGCGACCACAGCCATGTGCGGAAGCTGTCCGGGATGTATCCGCGGATCCCGCACCGCATCGACGGTGAGCTGTTGCGGTACGCGGCGCGGTTCGGGCTGCTCGCGCACAAGGACGACCAGATCGACGAGCGGGATCGTTACGCCATTCGGGCGGGGTTCTGGCGGGAACTGGACACGCGGACGGGGACGGAGCGGGCGTCCGCGGGGGAGTGAGGGACGCGCCGGCTTCACACCCCGGGGGCGGTCGTGGCGCCCGTTCCGCGCAGTTTCCCGCGCCCCCGAATCGGCATGGTCAAGACCGTCGGGGGCTGGTCGCGCAGTTCCCCGCGCCCCTTCCCGGGCTCGCGCCGGTGGGCATGGCCGAGGCCGTGGTGGGCTGCTCGCGCGGTTCCCCGCGCCCCTGAATCGGCATGGCCGAGGCCGTGGTGGGCTGGTCGCGCGGTTCCCCGGGCCCCTTCGAGCCCGGGGGCGGTGGGTACCGCCCCGCCGTGTCCGGCGGGCGGGTCTACTCGCCCAGTTCGGTGAACAGTGTGAGCTGGAGGGCGGCCGGCGCCTCCAGGCGGGAGTTCAGGGAGTTCCACGGTGTGCGGGTCGGCTCGGCGACGACCTCCGCCCCGGCGGCAGCCAGCCTCTCCGTCGTCGCCGCCGAGTCGTCCACCTGGAAGGCGACCCGGACATGCCCCGCGACCCGCCGCCCCACCTCGACGTCGTCGATGAACGCGGCGTGGCTCGGATCGGTCAGCTCCAGCGTCGCCCGCCCCGCCTCCAGGATCGTGACCCGCCCGCCGTCCGACGCGAACGCGGCCCGTTCGGTCAGCCCCAGCACGTCCCGGTAGAACCGCAGCGCGGCGTCGTAGTCCTCTGCCGTCACCACCAGGCGCAGCTCTTTCACGGCGGCTTCGTCGGTCATGGCAGCTCCGTCTCGTCGTCCCGTCGGAGAATCGTCCCGGTACACGGGTGTGAACACGCTGCGCCATCGTCCGATTCCCGACCGTCGACACGGCGGCGCCCCGGTCGCGCGACACATCGGCACCCCGCTGCGGGTGCGTGGGGTCAACGAGGAACTGGACCTCACAGCTCGGTCCGGGTGGCCGACCTGCCGAGGAGGGCGTCGATCCGTCCGCGAGTGTCCGGTGCGTCCCCCCGGTCCGGGCGGGGCGGAAGGGCGACCCGAGGGCGGGGGGACGGCGGCGACCCCGTAGGCTCGTCCCTTGTGAGTACGCGCGCGGCACAGGCACATCGGCACGGTGGTGACGTCGTGTGCGCGGTGCGCGGGCTGACCAAGACCTATCCGGCGGTGCGCGGACGGCGCGGGGCGCCGGCGACGCCCGAGGTGCGGGCCACCGACGACGTGGCGCTCGACATCGGGCGCGGTGAGATCTTCGGCCTGCTCGGGCCGAACGGCGCCGGCAAGTCCACCCTGGTCCGGCAGATGACCGGCCTGATGCGGCCCGACAGCGGCAGCGTCGAGATCCTCGGCCACGACATCGTCCGCCACCCCGAGCGGGCCTCCCGCATCCTCGCCTACCTCGGGCAGGAGTCCAGCGCCCTCGACGAGCTGACCGTGTCCCTGGCCGCCGAGACCACCGGCCGGCTGCGCGGGCTCGACGCCCGGCAGGCCCGCGCGGATCGGGACGACGTGCTCGACGAACTGGGGCTCGCCGCCCTCGCCTCCCGGCCGCTGCGCAAGCTCTCGGGCGGCCAGCGGCGGCTCGCCTGCTTCGCCGCCGCGCTGGTGGGGGAGCGGCCTCTGCTGGTGCTGGACGAGCCCACCACCGGCATGGACCCCGTCGCCCGGCGCGCCGTGTGGTCCGCCGTCGACCGGCGGCGCGCCGAGCACGGCACCACGGTGCTGCTGGTCACCCACAACGTCATCGAGGCCGAGACCGTGCTCGACCGGGTCGCCGTGCTCGACCGCGGCCGGGTCATCGCCTGCGACACCCCGAACGGCCTGAAGGAACAGGTCGCCGGGGAGGTCCGGGTGGAGCTGGTGTGGCGCGAGGCCGCGCCGCTGCACGTGCCCGAGGTGGCCGCGCTGCGCGACCGGGCCGTCGAGTCCGGCCGCCGCTGGACCCTGCGGCTGGCACCCGAGGAGGCACGCACGGTCGTCGCCACCGTCACCGGCGGCGCCGCCTTCGCGGCCCTCGACGACTTCACGCTGGCCACGCCGAGCCTGGAGGACGTGTACCTGGCGCTGGGCGGTGCCGTGCGGCAGGGGCTGGTGAAGGCGTGAGCACACGGGCCGTGTCATCCGTACGGAACGGGGCGACCTCCGGAGCGGCTCCGGACGGAATCCCGAGCGAAGGGGAGCAGCACGACGTGAGTGTCGTACCCGCCGGCGCCCTGCCGGCCGGCGTCCTGACAGCGGAGGAGGCCGCCCCGCCGCGGCCCGCCGCGCTCGGCCCCCGCGCACGGCTGTTGCCGTCCCTGGCGGCCGTGTACCGGGCGCAGCTGTCCCGGGCCCGGGTGGCGCGGATCCCGCTGCTGTTCGTGGCGACCTTCCAGTCCGTCGGGATCATGATCCTGATGCGCGGGGTCGTCGACGGCGGCGGCGAGGCGCGCGCCGTGGTGGCCGGATCGTCGGTGCTGGTCGTCGCGTTCGTCGCGCTGAACCTGCTCGCCCAGTACTTCGGCCAGCTCCGCGCCAGCGGCGGACTCGACCACTACGCCACCCTGCCCGTGCCGCCGGCGGCCGTGGTGCTGGGCGCGGCCGGCGCCTACGCGTCGTTCACCGTCCCCGGCACCGTCGTGACGGCCGTCGTCGGCTGCGCCCTTTTCGGGCTGCCGCTCGCCCACCTGTGGATCCTGGCCGCGGTGATCCCCCTCGCCGGCGCCGCGCTCGCCGGGCTCGGCGCCGCCCTCGGACTGCTCGCGCCCCGGCCCGAGCTGGCCACCCTCCTCGGCCAGCTCGGCATGTCGGCGGCGCTGCTGCTCGGCGTGCTGCCGCCGGAGCGGATGCCGGAGGCGGTCCGTCTCGTCCGTGACCTGCTGCCGTCCACGTACGGCGTCGAGGCCTTCGCGCGGACCTTCGCCCCGCACCCCGACTGGGCCCACGTCCTCGGTGACCTCGCCGTGTGCGGCGTGGTCGGGGTGATCTCGCTGGCCGTGGCGACCTGGGCGTACCGCAGGGCCGCCGTCCGGTGACGCGGCCCACAGCGACGCCTGGCACGATGGCAGGGTGAGTGCACCTCTGACACCCCCGCCACCGCACGACCCCTCCGCGCGCGACCCCTGGCAGCCGCCCTCCGGCGGCGCCCACCGTTATGACGGGAAGCCCGGCCACGCCGCGTACCCGCGGCACGGCTGGTGGCACGACGAGGACGGCCCGGGGATGGCGAAGGAGATCCGTGAGGCGGCCGTGGTGGCCGTGGCGGTGGCCCTCGGCGGGGTGCTGCTCGGGGTGCTGTGGTGGTGGCTCGCGCCGCGCGTGCCGCTGGTGGGCGACGCCTCCGGTGACGCCTGGGTGGTCTACCTCAAGGACTCCGAGGGCGAGCAGAGCATCGGCGTGGACGGCACGTTCACGCTCATCGCCCTCGGCTGCGGTGCGCTGAGCGCGCTGGCGGTCTTCCTCCTCCGCCGGCGCGGCGGCGTCCCGCTGGTGGTGGCGCTGGCGGTCGGCGGGCTGCTCGGCTCGCTGCTGGCCTGGCGGCTCGGGGTGTGGCTCGGCCCCTCCCAGGACGTGATCGCACAGGCGAAGAGCGCGGGGAAGGGCGTCACGTTCGACGCCCCGCTGAAGCTGAACGCGAAGGGCGCGCTGCTCGCGTGGACGTTCTCCGCGCTGGTGTTCCACCTGGGCCTGACGGCGCTGTTCGGTCCGCGCGACCCGGAGGAGTGGCTGCCGCCGGGCGAGCAGCAGCCGCCCCGGTGAGGGCGCCGGGCGTCACATCCCCGGTCAGGCCGGGCGCCGCCCATGGTTGGCCCGCCGCTTCCTGATCCGCCACCTGCGCTTACGCGTCCGCTTCGACATACCTTCCGTACATAGCCGAGGGCGCGGAAGCCGTCGAGGTACGGAACCGGCCGCGTCAGCCCCGGCCGATCGGGGCCAGGACCGCCGACGTCAGGTTCGCCAGGTCGGTGGGGGCGAGCTCCACCTCCAGGCCGCGGCGGCCGGCCGAGACGCAGATCGTCTCGTGGCGGGTCGCCGACTCGTCCAGCACCGTCGGCAGCTTCTTGCGCTGGCCGAGCGGCGAGATGCCGCCCCGCACGTACCCCGTGGTGCGCTCCGCCAGCGCCGGGTCGGCCATCGACGCACGCTTGCCGCCGGCCGCCGAGGCCAGCGCCTTCAGGTCGAGCTGGCCCGCCACCGGCACCACCGCCACGGTCAGGGCGCCGTCGACGTCCGCCACCAGCGTCTTGAAGACGCGGTCGGGGGAGACGCCCATCGCCTCGGCCGCCTCCTCGCCGTAGCTCGGGTGGGAGGGGTCGTGGTCGTAGGAGTGCACCGTGAACGGCACCTCGGCGGCGGTGAGCGCCACTGTGGCGGGCGTGCCGTTGGACTGCTGCTTCTTGGGCTTCTTGGCCATGCCGGTCGTCGCTCCGCAAGCGTCAGTTGAGACTCGTCGGCGCCCGCGTCAGCTCCGACGCGGGCAACGACGGAAGACTACGGATGATCGCCGTCTCGGTGCGAAGCAGTTTCAGCTCGTCGCGCAGCCGGGACGCGGTGTCCGGCGCCTGGAGCAGCCGCTGCCGCGTCGGCGTGTCCAGCATCATCGCGGCGGCGACCAGGTACGACACCACGCTGGGCTCGTCCGGCAGCTCCGCGTCCGAGGTCAGCGACCGCTCCCGGGCCCCCGCCAGCCGCTTCTGGTACTGCCGGAACGCCCGCAGCACGCCCTCGGCCAGCGGCCCCGCCTCCTCGCCCGGGTCCTCCTCCAACTGCTCCAGCTCGGCCGTGAGGAAGGGGCCTGAGGCGTCCACCGACAGCAGCCGCACCCGGGTCGTACCGGTCGCCAGCACCTCGAAGGTGCCGTCGGGCCGCTCCCGGATCGTCGCCGCGTCGGCGATGCACCCCACCTTGTGGAACGCGTGCAGCGGGTCCGCGCCGAAGCCGGCCGCGGGGCCCCGTTCGGGCACGGCCGTGGGGTCGGGCAGCCCGGGGGCGCTCGGCGCCACCTCGTGGCCGTCCCGGATCGCCACCACGGCGAACTGCCGTGGCTCGTCCTCCGGGGTCTTGAGCAGCTCGCGCATCATGGCGCGATAACGCTCCTCGAAGACGTTGAGCGGGAGCACGAGCCCCGGGAACAGCACCGTGTTCAGGGGGAAGAGCGGAAGCCGGACGGTGGTCACGACGTAAGAGCCTAATGGTCGCGGGGCTCCGGCCGTCCGCGCCGTTCGCTCCCCGGACGTCGGAACCGGGCGCCCGAGGCGTCCGTCGCGGTCGTTTCGGCTCCCGACTCGACTGCCCGGTGCACTTCCTGACGGACCTCCAGGAAGCGCCCGAGCGGGTCGTCGGCGTCCCGGTCCCACGGGAAAGAGGTGGCGTACGGGCCGGTCAGCCGGAACTGCTCCAGCGCGTCCCGCCGACGCCCGAGCCGGACCAGGACGTGGGCGAGGAGGTTGCGCAGCTCGGCCGGCCACGGCTGGGCCGACGGCAGCCGCGCGGACAGGACGGCCGCCCGGTCGGCTGCCGCGTCCAGCCGCGCCCGCTCGACCGGCGGGCCGCAGCCGTCGGTGAGGTAGCCGAACGCCGCGCGCAGCGGCAACGCCTGGGTGAGCGAGCCCTCCGGCGCGTCCTGCGCGGCCGTCTCGGCGAAGTCGAAGCACTCGCGGTGCGAGCCGTGCCAGGAGGACGCCAGGTAGCGCAGGGCCGCCACATGGCAGCCCTGGTGGTGCGGGGCGCGGCGCACCGCCGCCTCCCACAGCTCCTCGAAGTACGTGTGGCCGGCCCGCGCGCCGCGCGCGTGGTCCAGGGCCAGCCGCCAGGGCACCGGGTCGCGGTGGTCGGCGCGGGCGGCGGCCGTGATCAGCGGGCTCACCTCGCGCAGCAGCTCGGCGCGGGCCGGGGAGTCCCAGACCCGGTCCACCGCGCGCTGGGCGTCCAGGAGCAGCGCGTCCGGGTCGCGCGGGGCGCGGGTGCGCCAGGCGTCCAGCCACTCGGGCCGCGACCGCGAGAACGCGGCGAGCCGGCGTACGTAGCGGTCGCGGTGCTCCCACGCGGACCGGCGGCGGGTGGCGACGAGCAGTTCGGCCGCGGGGGCGTGGTCTCCGGCGGCGGCTCCGACGAGCGCCCGGCCGAGTGCGTCGTCCGGCACGTCGAGGAGGACCTCGTCGTCGGCGGGCAGCGCGGTCTGGGCGGGGGGCGGCGGGGTGCCCGTCCGCCTGCCCCGCGCCCGGGACGTGCGGGTGAACGCGTGCAGCAGAGCCATGGTGTCGACCATTGAAAGACCGCTGGTCACGGGTGCGCCAGGGGCCACGCGGAAGTTGTGGAAAGTTGTACGGGGGTTGGTCAAGGGGAGGCAAAAACGGTGGGCTCTGGGGATGGCTGGCGCCTCGGTGGTCCCAGGTGTCGCACATCTGCGGATTCACGGCCCCGTGTCGCCGTGGACGTCGCGCAGTTCCCCGCGCCCCTGGGGTGGTGGCGTCACGCCGATCTCACGTGGCGTGGGGACGCTTTCGTTGCGCAGTTCCCCGCGCCCCTGAGGGTGTCGCGCTCACGCCATTCTCACGTGCCGTGGGGACGCTTTGGTCGCGCAGTTCCCCGCGCCCCTGGGGGGTGTGGCGCTCACGCCGTTCTCGGGTGCCGTGGGGACGTTTACGTCGCGCAGTTCCCCGCGCCCCTGAGGGGGTGGCGTGCTCATGTGCGGCGCAGGGTGCGGGTTGCGCCCGCTGCCACCGTGGTCGCCAGGATCCAGCCCAGGAGGATGAACGCCGTCGACAGCCACTGCCAGCCGCCGCGCAGTTGCCAGAAGCCCGCCTGGCCCAGGTCGATCACCGGGAGCAGCAGGTCCAGCGCGAACAGCGCCGGGTTCCAGTCCGGATGCTCACCCGCCTTCAGCGGTGGGTGCTCCGCCCGCGCGAAGGCCACCGAGCCGGCCGCCCACAGCACCGCCATCCACACCGCGGCCCGGCCCGGGCGGTACCCGTAGGCGACCGTCCAGTCCTGCGCGTACCCCCACAGCTTCGCGGCGAGCGGCAGGCTCTCGCGGCGCCGCCGCTGCTTGGCCAGCAGCACCTCACGGGCGTCCTCGTCCGCCCCGCTCTCCCGCAGCACCGTCGCCAGCCGCTCGTACGGTTCGGGGGTGTACTCGGCGCTCGCCGCGTCCACCCAGCGCAGCCGCAGCGTCAGCGGGAACGGGCCGCGCGGCACCAGGTTCTCGTAGGTGAAGCCGCCCATGTGCAGCCGTCCCGGGCCCGGCCAGCTGTCCGCCCGGTCCACCAGATTCACCACTCGCGCTCCCGACAGCACCACCCGCCCGCGCGCCGGCCGCTGCCCGAGGAACCGCAGCTCCGGCGTCTGCACCCGGCGCAGCGACAGCTCCTGTTCGTCGGCGAGGGTGAACTCGGCGCCCTCGAAGTCGACCGCGTCCCCGAACCGCCCGTCGTCCAGCCGGATCCCGCCCTCGCACTCGAACCGCTGGATGCGCGTGCCCTGCGCGGGCGTCATGCCGCTGCGGGCCTGGGCTCCCACCCCGGCCGGGGTCAGGTACAGCGAGCGCTCCACGGTCAGCTGCGGCGCGTTCAGCGCGAGACGGGCGCGCGGGTTGACCAGCCGGGCGCCGCGCAGGCTCAGCGAGACGCCGATGGTCGCGCCGCGCAGGCTCAGCTCGCCGTACGACTCGAGCATCTCCGCCTGGAGGTCCTGGCCGACGCTCATCCCGTCCCCGGCTATGGAGCGGCCGCTGCGGTCGCGGTGCACGACCGCCTGGTTGAGCAGCAGATCCGTGCCGATCCGGGCGTCGGTGAGCCGTATGCCGCCGAGGAAGCGGCAGCGCGGCAGATGCAGATCGCCCTCGGTGCTCAGCCGGGCGGCCTCCAGCCGGGGTACGGAGCAGTCCACCAGCCGCATCGTGGTGAACCGCGCCTCCGGCAGGAGCACGTCCCGCTCGAAGCGGCAGCCGCGCATCTCCACGTACGGCTCGACCGTGCCCCCGGCGAGGTCCAGCGGGCCGCTGATCCGCACCCCGACCAGCTTCAGCGAGGAGACGCGGCCGGCCAGCGCGGGCGGGCCGTCCAGCAGCAGCCAGCACACCACCCGGGCCCGCACCGTGCGCCCGGGTCCCCAGGGGTGTCCTCCGTGCGGATCGTCGACCAGCGCGTCGCCGCAGCTCAGGTCGTACACGCTGCCGTTGCGGAAGGCCTGCCACATCCCCGCCTCCGCGGCGGTCAGGTCCTCCGGCGGCTCGCCGTCGTGCGGTCCCGTCCCTTCGGCCACGGAACTCCCCTCCTCCCCGTTACTCACCGGTTCATCACTTCGTACAGCCGTTCATGCCCGGTACGGTGAGCTGTTGAACACGGAAAGTGAAGAGGATCTCGAAAACGAGCGCGGACCGTCACGACGAGCGTGATGTATCAGCCACTGGAACGGGCGGACGCCCTCCGGGGCGGGTCTGAGAGAATTGGGCACGTGATCTCGCGAATCGACCTGCGCGGCGACGCCCTCCCCGAGGGCCCCGCCCTGCGTGACCTGCTGCCCCGTGCCGACTTCGACGTCGCGGCCGCCCTGGAGAAGGTGCGGCCCATCTGCGAGGACGTGCATCATCGCGGCGACGCGGCGCTGATCGACTTCGCCGAGCGCTTCGACGGCGTGAAGCTGGACCAGGTCCGGGTGCCCGCCGCGGCGCTGGAGCGCGCGCTGCAGGAGCTCGACCCGGCCGTGCGCGCCGCCCTGGAGGAGTCGATCCGCCGGGCCCGCCTCGTGCACCGCGCGCAGCGCCGCACCACCCACACCACCCAGGTCGTGCCGGGCGGCACGGTCACCGAGAAGTGGGTGCCGGTCGACCGCGTCGGGCTGTACGCGCCCGGCGGCCGGTCCGTCTACCCGTCCTCCGTGATCATGAACGCGGTGCCCGCGCAGGAGGCCGGTGTCCCGTCGGTCGCGCTGGCCTCCCCGGCCCAGGCCGAGTTCGGCGGGCTGCCGCACCCGACGATCCTCGCCGCGTGCGCGCTGCTCGGCGTCGACGAGGTGTACGCGGCCGGCGGCGCCACCGCCGTCGCGATGTTCGCCTACGGCACCGAGTCCTGCCCGCCCGCCAACATGGTCACCGGCCCCGGCAACATCTGGGTCGCCGCCGCCAAGCGCTACTTCACCGGGAAGATCGGCATCGACGCCGAGGCCGGCCCGACCGAGATCGCGATCCTCGCGGACTCCACGGCCGACCCGGTGCACGTCGCCGCCGACCTGATCAGCCAGGCCGAGCACGACCCGCTGGCCGCCGCCGTCCTCGTCACCGACTCCACGGACCTCGCGGACGCGGTCGAGAAGGAGCTGAAGCCGCAGGTCGAGGCCAGCAAGCACGTCGACGAGCGGATCGCGCCCGCCCTCGGCGGCAAGCAGTCCGCGATCGTGCTGGTCGACGGCGTCGAGGAGGGCCTGCGGGTCGTCGACGCCTACGGCGCCGAGCACCTGGAGATCCAGACCGCCGACGCCGCCGCTGTCGCCGACCGGGTGCGCAACGCCGGCGCGGTCTTCGTCGGCCCCTGGTCCCCGGTGTCCCTCGGTGACTACGCGGCCGGCTCCAACCACGTGCTGCCCACCGGCGGCTGCGCCTGCCACTCCTCGGGCCTGTCCGTGCAGTCCTTCCTGCGCGGCATCCACGTCGTCGACTACACGGAGGACGCCCTCGCCGAGGTCGCCCACCACGTGGTCACGCTGGCGGAGGCGGAGGACCTGCCCGCGCACGGCGCGGCGATCAAGGCCAGGTTCGGCTGGAAGGTGCCCGAGGACAAGTGAGCGACGTGAGCATCGACGACCTCCCCGTGCGGGACGAGCTGCGCGGCAAGACCCCCTACGGCGCGCCGCAGCTGGACGTTCCCGTACGGCTCAACACCAACGAGAACCCGTACCCGCTGCCCGAGCCGCTGGTCGAGCGGATCGCCGAGCGGGTCCGCGAGGCCGCCCGGCACCTCAACCGCTACCCCGACCGGGACGCGGTCGAGCTGCGCAGCCGGCTGGCCGCCTACCTGACGAAGACCACCGGCCACCCGGTCGCCCTGGAGAACGTCTGGGCGGCCAACGGCTCCAACGAGGTCATCCAGCAGCTGCTGCAGACCTTCGGCGGTCCCGGCCGCACCGCGCTCGGCTTCGAGCCGTCGTACTCGATGCACGGCCTGATCGCGCGCGGCACCGGCACCGGCTGGATCTCCGGCCCGCGTGACGAGGACTTCTCCCTCGACCCGCCCGCGGCCGAGAAGGCGATCGCCGAGCACCGGCCCGACGTCGTCTTCGTCACCACCCCCAACAACCCCACCGGCAACGCGGTCCCCGCCGACACGGTGCGCGCCCTGTACGACGCCGCGCAGGCCGCGAAGCCCTCGATCGTGGTCGTCGACGAGGCGTACGTGGAGTTCAGTCACGGCGACTCGCTGCTGCCGCTGCTCGACGGGCGCCCCCACCTGGTGATCTCCCGCACCATGTCGAAGGCGTTCGGCGCCGCCGGACTGCGTCTCGGCTACTTCGCCGCGCACCCGGCCGTCGTCGACGCCGTCCAGCTGGTGCGGCTGCCGTACCACCTGTCGGCGGTCACCCAGGCGACGGCGCTGGCCGCGCTGGAGCACACCGACACCCTGCTCGGCTACGTCGAGCAGCTCAAGGCGGAGCGGGACCGGCTGGTCGCCGAACTGCGCTCCCTGGGCTACGAGGTGACCGACTCCGACGCCAACTTCGTCCAGTTCGGCCGCTTCCAGGACTCCCACGCCGTATGGCGGCAGATCCTCGACCGGGGCGTCCTGGTCCGGGACAACGGCGTACCGGGACGGCTGCGGGTCACCGCGGGCACCCCGGCCGAGAACGACGCGTTCCTCGACGCGGTACGTGAGATCAAGAAGGAGCACAGCGCATGACCCGCGTAGGACGCGTGGAACGCACCACCAAGGAAACCTCCGTGCTCGTGGAGATCGACCTCGACGGCACCGGGAAGACCGAGATCTCCACCGGGGTCGGCTTCTACGACCACATGCTCGACCAGCTCGGCCGGCACGGTCTGTTCGACCTCACGGTGAAGACCGAGGGCGACCTCCACATCGACTCCCACCACACCATCGAGGACACCGCCCTCGCGCTCGGCGCCGCCTTCAAGCAGGCGCTCGGCGACAAGGTGGGCATCTACCGCTTCGGCAACTGCACGGTCCCGCTGGACGAGTCCCTCGCCCAGGTCACCGTCGACCTCTCCGGCCGCCCCTACCTCGTGCACTCCGAGCCCGAGAACATGGCGCCGATGATCGGCGCCTACGACGTGACGATGACCCGGCACATCCTGGAGTCCTTCGTCGCCCAGGCGCAGATCGCGCTCCACGTCCACGTGCCCTACGGGCGCAACGCCCACCACATCGTGGAGTGCCAGTTCAAGGCCCTCGCCCGGGCCCTGCGCTACGCCTCCGAGCGCGACCCGCGCGCGGCCGGCATCCTGCCCTCCACGAAGGGCGCGCTGTGAGCGACGCACGCGTGGCCGCCGGGCCGCGGACGACGACGATGGCCGCACCTCTGCGCCGCGCGGGCGGAGAAGCGAACGGAGGGACACGGTGAACGGACTGTCCACCGTCCTGATCGTCGTCGGCCTGTTCTTCGTCGGAGGGATCATCTCCTTCGTCAAACAGAAGATGCCCACGAGCCTGATCACGCTGATGTCCGTCGGCGCCGCGCTGTGCATCGTCACGGGCCTGCTGCAGATGGAGGTGTGAGACCTTGAGCAGCACCAGGAATGTCGTGGTCTTCGACTACGGCTTCGGCAACGTCCGCTCCGCCGAGCGTGCCCTCGCGCGCGCCGGTGCCGACGTCGAGATCACCCGCGACTTCGACAAGGCGATGAACGCCGACGGGCTGCTGGTGCCCGGCGTCGGCGCGTTCGCCGCCTGCATGAAGGGCCTCAAGGAGGCCCGCGGCGACTGGATCGTCGACCGCCGCCTGGCCGGCGGCCGCCCCGTCATGGGCATCTGCGTCGGCATGCAGATCCTCTTCGCCCGCGGCATCGAGCACGGCGTCGAGGCGGAGGGCCTCGACGAGTGGCCCGGCTCCGTCGAGCCGCTCCAGGCCGACGTCGTCCCCCACATGGGCTGGAACACCGTGGACGCCCCCGAGCGCTCCCGGCTGTTCGCCGGCCTGGACGGCGACGCGCGCTTCTACTTCGTGCACTCCTACGCCGTCCACGACTGGTCGTTCGAGGTGACGAACGCGGCGATGGAGCCTCCGCTCGTCACCTGGACCACCCACGGCAAGCCCTTCGTGGCCGCCGTGGAGAACGGCTCCCTGTGGGCCACCCAGTTCCACCCCGAGAAGTCCGGCGACGCCGGCGCCCAGCTCCTCACCAACTGGATCGGAACCCTGTAGAGACATGGCCACCCTCGAACTCCTCCCCGCCGTCGACGTCCGCGACGGCCAGGCCGTCCGCCTTGTGCACGGCGAGTCCGGCACCGAGACCTCCTACGGCTCGCCGCTGGAGGCCGCGCTCGCCTGGCAGCGCTCCGGCGCCGAGTGGCTGCACCTGGTCGACCTGGACGCCGCGTTCGGCACCGGCGACAACCGCGAGCTGATCGCGGAGGTCACCAGGGCGATGGACATCAAGGTGGAGCTGTCCGGCGGCATCCGCGACGACGACACCCTGGCCGCCGCCCTCGCCACCGGCTGCACCCGCGTCAACCTCGGCACGGCCGCCCTGGAGACCCCCGAGTGGGTCGCCAAGGTCATCGCCGAGCACGGCGACAAGATCGCCGTCGGCCTCGACGTGCGCGGCACCACCCTGCGCGGCCGCGGCTGGACCCGCGACGGCGGCGACCTCTACGAGACGCTGGACCGTCTCAACAAGGAGGGCTGCGCCCGCTACGTCGTCACCGACATCGCCAAGGACGGCACCCTCCAGGGCCCCAACCTGGAGCTGCTGAAGAGCGTCTGCGCCGCCACCGACCGCCCGGTCGTCGCCTCCGGCGGGGTGTCCTCGCTGGACGACCTGCGGGCGATCGCCGAGCTGGTGCCGCTCGGCGTCGAGGGCTCCATCGTCGGCAAGGCCCTGTACGCCAAGGCGTTCACCCTGGAAGAGGCCCTGGAGGCTGTGTCCCGATGACGTCGGAAGCCGTGCGGCGCGTGCAGAGCGGGAACCCCTGGGAGGAGACCCTCGGCTCGGCGCGCGCCGTCGCGGCCGGCGACCTCGTCCTGGTCGCGGGCACCACCGCGTTCCGGGGCGACGTGCTGTACGGGGAGGGCGACCCGTACGAACAGGCCAAGGTGGCCTTCACCAGCGCGTTGGAGGCGGTCGCGGAGTTCGGGCTCGACGCCGGGTCCGTGATCCGCACCCGTATCCATCTCGCCCACGCGCGGGACGTGGACGAGGCCTGCCGCGCGCACAAGGAGCTGTTCGACACGGTCCGGCCGGTCACCACGCTGCTGGTGGTCGAGGGCTTCGTCGACTCGCGCGTACTGGTCTCAGTGGAACTCGAAGCATTCAGAGGAGCCGTGGATTCATGACCCTGGCGGTCCGAGTCATCCCCTGCCTGGACGTGGACGGCGGCCGGGTCGTCAAGGGCGTCAACTTCCAGAACCTGCGCGACGCGGGCGACCCCGTCGAGATGGCGAAGGTGTACGACGCGGAGGGCGCCGACGAGCTGACGTTCCTGGACATCACCGCGTCCTCCGGCAACCGTGAGACCACCTACGACGTGGTCCGCCGCACCGCCGAGCAGGTGTTCATCCCGCTCACCGTGGGCGGCGGCGTGCGCACCGCCGAGGACGTCGACAAGCTGCTGCGGGCCGGCGCCGACAAGGTGGGCGTGAACACCGCCGCCATCGCCCGGCCCGACCTCATCCGGGAGATCGCCGAGCGGTTCGGCCGCCAGGTGCTCGTCCTCTCGGTCGACGCCCGGCGCACCGAGGGCGGGACCTTCGAGGTCACCACGCACGGCGGCCGCCGCGGCACCGGCCTCGACGCCGTCGAGTGGGCGCACCGCGCCGCCGAGCTGGGCGCCGGCGAGATCCTGCTGAACTCCATGGACGCCGACGGCACCAAGGACGGCTACGACCTGGAGATGATCGCCGCCGTGCGCAAGCACGTCACGGTTCCGGTGATCGCCTCCGGCGGCGCCGGCAAGCTCGCCGACTTCCCGCCCGCCGTCGCCGCCGGCGCGGACGCGGTGCTGGCCGCCTCGGTGTTCCACTTCGGCGACCTGCGCATCGGCGAGGTCAAGCAGACCCTCAGGGACGCCGGCCACCCGGTGCGGTGAGCCTCAGCCGAGCGGCTGCGTGAGCTGGATCAGATTGCCGACCGTGTCGTCCAGCAGCGCGGTCAGCACCGGGCCCTGCTTCTCCGGCTCCCGGACGAAGTGGACGCCCTCCCCGCGCAGCCGCTCGAACTCCGCGCGCAGGTCGTCCACGGAGAACACGATCGACGGCAGCCCCGCCTCGCGCACCGCGCGCCGGTAGGGCTCCGCGATCGGCCCGTCGCCCGGCTCCAGCAGCAGCTCCAGATCCGGCTGGGCGCCCTCGCGCGCCCCCACCGTGACGAACGGCTTGCCGCCGCCCGGGTTCACATGGGTGCGCGTCTCGAAGCCGAGCACCCCGGTGTAGAAGGCGTGCGCCTTGGCCACGTCCTCCACGTACACACTCGTCATGGCGACCTTGATCACGAGCCGTGCCTTTCCGGAGCCGAGCCGAGCGGTCAGATGCCGAGCTGCTTGGTGGCGCGCAGCCGGGCGATCGCGTTCTCGTCGCCGTCCAGCTCCACCTTCGCGGCGCCCTGCCGGCCGTACGTGAACATCACCAGCTCGGACGGCTGTCCGGTCACCGTCACCACCGGCGCCCCGCGGCGCGCCACCGTCGTCTGCCCGTCCGGACGGCGCAGCACCAGACCGGTCGGCACCCCCCGGCCCATCAGCCGCGCCGAGCGCTCGAGGCGTGACCACAGGGCGTCCTGGAACACCGGGTCCAGCTCGCGCGGCGTCCAGTCCGGCTGCGCCCGGCGGACGTCCTCGGCGTGGACGTAGAACTCGATCACGTTCGACATCTCGTCGACCTGCTTGAGCGAGAAGGGGGAGAACCGCGGCGGGCCGGTGCGGATCAGCCCGATCAGCTCGTCGTACGGCTTCGCCAGGAACTCCGCCGTCACCCGCTCCAGACGCGACGCCAGCTGTTTCACCAGGATGCCGCCCGCCGCGTCCGGACGGCGCTCGCGCACCACCACGTGCGCGGCCAGGTCCCGGGTGGTCCAGCCCTCGCAGAGGGTGGGCGCCTCCGGGCCCGCGGTCTCCAGCAGGTCGGCCAGGAGGAGTCGTTCACGCTTGGCATGGGTCGACATGCCAGCCAGCCTACGGCGGGCCGTCACGTCCGGACAGTGGACGACGGCACGGGGGGACCGGGGGCGCGCGGCAGAATGGACCCATGACCAGCACGCCCGCCCGTCGCCCGGCCACCGCCCCTCACGGAGGCGCTTCGCGCCACGGCGCTCCGCCCAGCAGCCTCGACCCGGAGATCGCCGCGCGCCTCAAGCGCACCCCGGACGGCCTCCTCCCCGCGATCGCCCAGCAGTACGACACCGGGGAGGTGCTGATGCTGGGCTGGATGGACGACGAGGCGCTGCACCGCACCCTCACCACCGGCCGCTGCACCTACTGGTCGCGCAGCCGCCAGGAGTACTGGGTCAAGGGCGACACCTCGGGCCACTTCCAGTGGGTGAAGTCGGTCGCGCTGGACTGCGACGCCGACACCGTGCTGGTCAAGGTCGACCAGGTGGGCGCCGCCTGCCACACCGGCGACCGCACCTGCTTCGACGCCGACGTGCTGCTGAAGGACGCGGACGCCGGTACCGGCGTGCCCGCCGGCGATCAGTAGGGTCTGCCGCCATGGACCTCGAGACGTTCCGCAAGCTCGCCACCGACCGCCGGGTCATCCCGGTCACCCGCAAGCTCCTCGCCGACGGCGACACCCCGGTCGCGCTCTACCGCAAGCTCGCAGCGGAGCGCCCCGGCACCTTCCTGCTGGAGTCCGCGGAGAACGGGCGCGCCTGGTCCCGCTACTCCTTCGTCGGTGTCCGGTCCGCCGCCACCCTCACCGAGCGCGACGGGCAGGCCCGCTGGGAGGGCACCCCGCCGGTCGGCGTGCCCGTCGACGGCGACCCGCTCGCCGCGCTGCGCGCCACCCTCCGGACCCTGCACACCCCGCGCGACCTCGCCCAGGACCTCGGCCTGCCGCCCTTCACCGGCGGCCTGGTCGGCTACCTCGGCTACGACATCGTGCGCCGCCTGGAGAAGATCGGCCCCGGCGAGCGGGACGACCTGAAGCTGCCCGAGCTGACCATGCTGCTCACCAGCGACCTCGCCGTCATGGACCACTGGGAGGGCTCCGTGTGGCTGATCGCCAACGCGATCAACCACAACGACCTGGAGACCGGCGTCGACGAGGCCTACGCGGACGCCGTGGCCCGCCTCGACGCCATGGAGGCCGACCTCGCCCGCCCGGTCGCCCAGCCCCCGGCCGCGCTGCCGCCGTCCGAGCTGCCCGGGTACACCGCGCTGTGGGGCGGCCCCGATTTCCAGGAGGCCGTCGAGGACGTCAAGGAGCGCATCCGCGCGGGCGAGGCCTTCCAGGTGGTCCCCTCCCAGCGGTTCGAGACGCCCTGCACGGCGAGCGCCCTGGACGTCTACCGGGTGCTGCGCGCCACCAACCCGTCGCCGTACATGTACCTGTTCCGGTTCGACGGCTTCGACGTGGCCGGGTCGTCGCCCGAGGCGCTGGTGAAGGTCGAGGACGGGCAGGCGATGGTGCACCCCATCGCCGGCACCCGGCACCGCGGCGCCACCCCGCAGGAGGACCAGGCGCTCGCCGACGAGCTGCTCGCCGACCCCAAGGAGCGCGCCGAGCACCTGATGCTCGTCGACCTCGGCCGCAACGACCTCGGACGGGTCTGCGAACCGGGCTCCGTCGAGGTCGTCGACTTCATGTCGATCGAGCGCTACTCGCACGTCATGCACATCGTCTCGACCGTCACCGGGCGGGTCGCCGCCGACCGCACCGCCTTCGACGTGCTCACCGCCTGCTTCCCGGCCGGCACCCTCTCCGGCGCGCCCAAGCCCCGCGCGATGCAGATCATCGACGAGCTGGAGCCGTCCCGGCGCGGCCTGTACGGCGGCTGCGTCGGCTACCTCGACTTCGCCGGGGACTCCGACACGGCCATCGCCATCCGCACCGCCCTGCTGCGCGACGGCACCGCGTATGTGCAGGCGGGTGCGGGCATCGTGGCCGACTCCGACCCGGTCGCCGAGGACACCGAGTGCCGCAACAAGGCGGCCGCGGTGCTGCGCGCCGTCCACACCGCGAACCGGCTGGGTGACGGCTGACACAGCCCCCCGGATGCCGCGCGGGCCGGGGACGGGGCCATAGTGGAGGGCGTGACTGCCGTACCCAGCCCCCGTTCCGAGCCCGCCGGCCCCTCCCGGACCGGCCGTACGAGTCTCGCCGCCGCCCTGCTGAGCGGCGCCCTCGGCGCGGCCGTGGCCCTGCTCGCCACCCGGCAGGAGTGGTCGGAGGGCACCGCGACGGTGGCCGGCGGCGCGTTCCCGCTGACCGCCAAGGGCAGTGACGTCACCGGCGTGCCCGCCGCCCTGGCCGTCGTCGGGCTCGCCGCCCTGGTCGCCGTCTTCGCCGTGCGCCGCGCCGGACGGCTCGCCGTCTCCGCCGTGCTCGCCCTCTCCGGGGCCGGCACGGTCGCCGCCGCGCTGCTCGGCGCGTCCGACTCCACCGCCCTCGACGAGAAGGCCGCGCAGGCCTCCGGCGACGCCTCCGCGACCGTCGGCGCCCTCTCCCACACCGCCTGGCCGTACGTCGCCGCCGTCGGCGGACTGCTGCTGCTCGTCGCCGGACTGCTCGCCCTGCGCTACGGACGCCTGTGGCCCGCCATGTCCGGCCGCTACGAGCGGGGCGGCGCTCCTCGTCCGCGCCGGACGGCCGCCCAGGCCGACCCGGACCGTCCCGAGGAGCTCTGGAAGGCCCTCGACCGAGGCGAGGACCCCACCGGCGCCTGAGCCGCGCAACCCGCCACGGCAGACCCCGGCGCACGGCGGTCCGGCGTGTGCGGGACAATGGGGACGAGCGTTCCGCTCACCCACGTACACGGCAACGAGGAGCAAGCAATGGCGGGCAGCAGCCACGGTCACACCCCGGCCGCCTGGACCGGTGTCATCATCGCCTTCATCGGTTTCTGCGCCGCGGGCGCGTTCATGGTGATGGCCCAGCCCGTGGGCTTCTGGGTCAGCATGGGCGTCATCCTCCTCGGCGGCGTGGTCGGCGCCGTCATGCGTTCGATGGGCCTGGGCCAGCCGAAGAGCGACCACCCGGTGCACGCGACCACCGGCGACCGCGAGCCGGCCCGCGCCCAGGGCTGAGCCCCGCGGACCACTCCGTACGGGGGCGGCGTCCGGCCGTGAGCCGGAGCCGCCCCCGCGGTGTGCCCGGGGGACAATGCCTCCCGTGAACGCCCCGAGCCCCCACGCGGTCCCCGGCCGGGCGGCCCGGCTGGCCGCCCCCGCCGGCCTGCTCGCCGCCGTGACCGCGGCCTTCGCCTACGTCGCCGCCGTCGACCCCAACGAACCCGGGCACTACCCGGTCTGCCCGCTGCTCGGCCTCACCGGCCTGTACTGCCCCGGCTGCGGCGGACTGCGCAGCGCCCACGCCGTCGCCCACGGCGACCTGGCCGCCGCCCTCCAGGCCAACGCCCCCGCCGTCCTCGGCTACGCCGCCTTCGCCGTGCTGTGGACCGTCTGGGTGGTCCGCGCGGCGCGTGGCCGGCCGATGCGCCTCGACCCGCCGCCCGCGGTGCTGTGGACGGTCGGCGGCCTGCTGCTGGCCTTCACGGTGCTGCGGAACACGCCGTTCGGCGGCTGGCTGCACCCGTGAACGAGCGGTGATCGTCCAGGTGCTGGACGTCGCCACAGCCGGATGCGGGGCATTCGCCCTGCTCCGGATACCATCGCAGGGACCAGCCAAGCCCGACCGTCAGGAAGGGGGCCGCTCGCGTGAGTGTGCTCGACGAGATCATCGACGGAGTCCGTGCCGACCTCGCGGAGCGGCAGGCGCGCGTCAGCCTCGACGAGCTCAAGGAGCGCGCGGCCAAGGCCCCCGCCGCCAAGGACGGCGTGGCCGCCCTGCGCGGCGACGGCGTCAAGGTGATCTGCGAGGTCAAGCGCTCCAGCCCGTCCAAGGGCGCGCTGGCCGCGATCGCCGACCCGGCCGGCCTCGCCGCCGACTACGAGGCGGGCGGCGCCGCCGTCATCTCCGTCCTCACCGAACAGCGCCGCTTCGGCGGCTCGCTGGCCGACCTGGAGGCCGTCCGCGCCAAGGTCGACATCCCGGTGCTGCGCAAGGACTTCATCGTCACCTCGTACCAGCTCTGGGAGGCCCGCGCGTACGGCGCCGACCTGGCGCTGCTGATCGTGGCCGCCCTGGAGCAGTCCGCCCTGGAGTCGCTCATCGAGCGCGCCGAGTCCATCGGCCTCACCCCGCTGGTCGAGGTGCACGACGAGGACGAGGTGGAGCGGGCGGTCGACGCCGGCGCCAAGGTCATCGGCGTCAACGCGCGCAACCTGAAGACCCTCGAGGTCGACCGCGGCACCTTCGAGCGGGTCGCCCCCGAGATCCCGGCGCACCTCGTGAGGGTCGCCGAGTCCGGCGTGCGCGGCCCGCACGACCTGATCGCCTACGCCAACGCCGGGGCCGACGCCGTCCTGGTCGGCGAGTCCCTGGTGACCGGCAAGGACCCGAAGACGGCGGTCGCCGACCTGGTCGCCGCGGGCGAGCACCCGGCCCTCCGGCACGGCCGCTGAGACCTCGCAAGGCTGACCCCCGATGACGCTCTCCCGACTCGCACGAGGCTGCCGGCCCCGCGGCTGCCGTGCCCCGGCCCGCCGGGTCCACGGCCGCAGGGTCCGCTACGTCATCGGCGACGAACCGGGCCAGGTGAACGGCAGGCGATGGCAGCGCGCCCCGCAAGGGGCGCGGGGAACGGCGCGCTGAACCACAACGGACCCGCACGGGCCGAACACCCCCCACCCCTCCAGGGGCGCGGGGAACTGTGCGACGAGCCACGTACGGCCTGCGGCCGACGAACCACCCCGCCCCCACGGCGCTCAGTGTCGTCCACACACACTCACCGTGAGGTACACGCATGCCCAGCACCTTCTTCATCCCCGACCCGGAGGGTCGAACCCCTTCCACGGAGGGCTACTTCGGCGCCTTCGGCGGCAAGTTCATCCCCGAGGCCCTCGTCGCCGCCGTCGACGAGGTCGCCGTCGAGTACGACAAGGCCAAGTCCGACCCCGAGTTCGCCCGCGAGCTCGACGCCCTCCTGGCGCACTACACCGGCCGCCCCAGCGCCCTCACCGAGGTCCCCCGCTTCGCCGAGCACGCCGGCGGCGCCCGCGTCTTCCTCAAGCGCGAGGACCTCAACCACACCGGCTCGCACAAGATCAACAACGTGCTCGGCCAGGCCCTGCTCACCAAGCGCATGGGCAAGACCCGCGTCATCGCCGAGACCGGCGCGGGGCAGCACGGCGTGGCCACCGCCACCGCCTGCGCCCTGTTCGGCCTCGAGTGCACGATCTACATGGGCGAGATCGACACCCGGCGTCAGGCGCTGAACGTGGCCCGGATGCGGATGCTCGGCGCCGAGGTCGTCGCCGTGAAGTCCGGCAGCCGCACCCTCAAGGACGCCATCAACGAGGCGTTCCGCGACTGGGTCGCCAACGTCGACCGCACCCACTACCTGTTCGGCACCGTCGCGGGCCCGCATCCCTTCCCGGCGATGGTCCGCGACTTCCACCGCGTCATCGGCGTGGAGGCCCGCCGCCAGCTGCTGGAGCAGGCCGGCCGGCTGCCCGACGCCGCGGTCGCCTGCGTCGGCGGCGGCTCCAACGCCATCGGCCTGTTCCACGCGTTCATCCCCGACGAGGGCGTCCGCCTCATCGGCTGCGAGCCCGCCGGACACGGCATCGAGACCGGCGAGCACGCCGCCACCCTCACCGCCGGCGAGCCCGGAATCCTGCACGGCTCCCGCTCCTACGTCCTCCAGGACGACGAGGGCCAGATCACCGAGCCGTACTCGATCTCCGCGGGTCTCGACTACCCGGGCATCGGCCCCGAGCACGCCTTCCTCAAGGACAGCGGCCGCGGCGAGTACCGGGCGGTCACCGACGACGCCGCCATGCAGGCCCTGCGCCTGCTGTCGCGCACCGAGGGCATCATCCCGGCCATCGAGTCCGCGCACGCCCTGGCCGGCGCCCTGGAGGTCGGCAAGGAGCTGGGCAAGGACGGGCTGATCGTCGTCAACCTGTCCGGGCGCGGCGACAAGGACATGGACACCGCGGCCCGCTACTTCGGGCTGTACGACACGGACGCCGAGGTCGAGGACAACGCCTCCGGCACCGCCGAGATCGAGGGGGACGCCAAGTGAGCGGGAACGTGCGGCTGCTGAGCGACACCCTCGCCGCGGCGAAGGAAGAGGGCCGTTCCGCCCTGATCGCCTACCTCCCGGCCGGGTTCCCGACCGTGGACGGCGGCATCGAGGCGGTCAAGGCGGCGATCGAGGGCGGCGCCGACGTCGTCGAGGTGGGGCTGCCGCACAGCGACCCCGTCCTGGACGGCCCGGTCATCCAGACCGCCGACGACATCGCCCTGCGCGGCGGGGTGCGCATCGCCGACGTGATGCGCACGGTGCGCGAGGCCCACGCGGCCACGGGCGCGCCGATCCTCGTCATGACGTACTGGAACCCGATCGACCGCTACGGCGTGGAGCGGTTCACCGCCGAGCTGGCGGAGGCCGGGGGCGCCGGGTGCATCCTGCCCGACCTGCCGGTCCAGGAGTCCGCGCTGTGGCGCGAGCACGCCGAGAAGCACGGGCTGGCCACCGTCTTCGTGGTCGCGCCCAGCAGCAAGGACGAGCGGCTCGCCGAGATCACCGCGGCCGGCAGCGGCTTCGTCTACGCCGCCTCCCTCATGGGCGTCACCGGCACCCGCGCGTCGGTCAGCTCCCAGGCCGAGGACCTGGTGCGGCGCACCCGTGCCACCACCGACACCCCCGTCTGCGTCGGACTCGGAGTGTCCAACCCGGCGCAGGCCGCGGAGGTCGCCCGGTTCGCCGACGGGGTGATCGTCGGCTCGGCCTTCGTGAAGCGGATGCTGGACGCGCCCGACGACGCCGCGGGCGTCGAGGCCGTCCGCGCTCTCGCCGGTGAGCTGGCCAAGGGCGTGCGCGGACAGGTGTGACCGCACCGGCCGGCCGTCCGCGGCGGGCCGTCGGGGTCCCTCGTACGGGTGGACCTGGGACCGGGGAGGCGCTGGGTGCCTCCCCGGTTCGTTCTGCGGGGTGTGAGCGACAAGAACCGTGAGGGAAAGCGCACCGCCCGGGAGCGGATGGCGGCAGAGCGCGAGAAGCAGAAGACGGCGGAGAAGCGGCGCCGCACCCTGATCGTGGGCGCGAGCGTGGTCTGCGTCCTGGGACTCGCGGCGGTGATCGGCGTCGTCGCGGCCAACTCCGGCGGGGACGACGAGAGCAAGGCGTCCGGCCCGGTGGTGGCGCCCTCGGGGGCCCAGGGCAAGGACGGCCTGGCCATCCCGGTCGGCGAGGAGAACGCCAAGGCCACCCTCACGGTCTGGGAGGACTTCCGCTGCCCCGCCTGCAAGGCCTTCGAGCAGACCTACAGCTCGACGCTGAACGAGCTGACCGAGGCCGGCAAGCTGAAGGTCGAGTACCACCTGGTCACGCTGATCGACGGCGGCCTCGGCGGCAGCGGCTCGCTGAACGCGGCCAACGCCGCCGCGTGCGCCCAGGACGCGGGGAAGTTCACCGCGTACCACGACGTGCTGTTCGAGAACCAGCCGATGGAGAGCGACGACGCCTTCTCCAGCGACGACAAGCTGTTCGACCTGGCGAGCAAGGTCGACGGGCTCGACACCCCCGAGTTCCGCACCTGCGTCGAGGACGGCACGCACGACAGCTGGGTGGTCAAGTCCAACGAGGCCTTCCAGAAGGGCGGCTTCAGCGGCACCCCGACGGTGCTGTTCGAGGGGCAGAACATCTACCAGGACCGTTCCATGACGCCCGAGAAGCTCAAGCAGATGGTCGAGGAGGCGAACAAGTCCTAGGGCCCTTTCACCGGGGCCTGTTATGGAGCCGTAGCCGGGCTGCCTGCCGTACGGGCGGTCCGGCACGGTAGCGTCGGTCCTGCCATGGAACTTGCCTACATTCCCAGCCCGTCGAGCGGGGTGCTGTACCTCGGCCCCGTTCCGCTGCGCGGCTACGCGTTCTGCATCATCATCGGCGTCTTCGTAGCCGTCTGGCTCGGCAACAAGCGCTGGATCGCCCGGGGCGGGCGGGCCGGCACGGTGGCGGACATCGCTGTCTGGGCCGTGCCGTTCGGCCTGGTCGGCGGCCGGCTCTACCACGTGGTCACGGACTACCAGCTGTACTTCAGCGAGGGCCGTGACTGGGTGGACGCCTTCAAGATCTGGGAGGGCGGCCTCGGCATCTGGGGCGCCATCGCCCTGGGCGCGCTCGGCGCGTGGATCGGCTGCCGCCGCCGAGGCATCCCGCTTCCCGCCTACGCCGACGCCATCGCCCCCGGCATCGCGCTCGCCCAGGCCATCGGCCGCTGGGGCAACTGGTTCAACCAGGAGCTGTACGGGCGGGAGACCGACCTGCCGTGGGCCGTGGAGATCACCTCCTCCGCCGACGGCCGCATGCCGGGCACCTACCACCCGACCTTCCTCTACGAGTCGCTGTGGTGCGTCGGCGTGGCGCTGCTGGTCATCTGGGCGGACCGGCGCTTCGAACTCGGACACGGCCGCGCCTTCGCGCTGTACGTCGCCGGGTACTGCGCGGGCCGCTTCTGGATCGAGTACATGCGGGTCGACGAGGCCCACCACATCCTCGGCCTGCGGCTGAACAACTGGACGGCCCTCCTGGTCTTCCTGCTGGCGGTGCTCTACATCGTGCTGTCCGCCCGGAAGCGTCCGGGCCGGGAGGCCGTGGTCGAGCCGGGCGCCGGCGACGGCGAGGGCCCGGCCGCCGACGCGAAGAAGACCGACGGCGACGCGACCGGGAAGGACGCCCCCGCCGAGGAGGCGACGACGGGCGACGCCCCGGACACCGAGGACTCCGGTAGGCCCGGGAAGCCGGACGAGCCCGAGGCGTCCGCGGAGCAGGAGGGCGCCGAGGAGCCGGAGGAATCCAAGGACGGGGCCGGGTCGGCCAAGAAGGGCTGACCGACCCGCGTACGCACGCCGAGGGCGCCCGGGGACACCCCGGGCGCCCTCGGCGCGTCCGGGCCGGTCACCGCTTGTGGGCCAGCGCCAGCGTCCGGTGCGCCGCCGTCACCACCGCCGCGTCCACGAACGTGCCGTCCGGCAGCGCCTGCGCGCCCTGCGTGGCCGCCGCCGCCTTGAGGACCCTCTCCGCCTGCTCGATCTCCCGTTCCGTGGGCAGATAGGCCCGCTCGATGACCGGGAGCTGGCGCGGATGGATCGCCGCCCTGCCCAGGAAGCCCAGGGCGCGCCCGCGCACGCAGGACGCCTCCAGGCCGTCCAGGTCGCGGATGTCCGGGTGCACCGACTGGGCAGGCGGGGCCAGCCCCGCAGCGCGGGCCGCGACCACCACCCGGGCCCGGCACCAGTCAAGACCCGCGTCCTCGCGCACCCCCAGGTCGGCCCGCAGGTCCGCCTCGCCGAGCGTGATTCCGCGCAGCGCCGGGTGCGCGGTGGCCACGGCGTGGGCGTGCTCGACGCCCAGCGCGCTCTCCAGCAGCGCGTACAGGGGCGGGGAGCCGCCGCGCGCGGAGACGGCCCGGCGGGCGACCCGCACCACGTCGGACGGGGAGGACACCTTCGGCAGCCGCAGCCCGGACAGGCCCGGCGCCGGGGCCAGCGCCGCCACGTCGGCCGGTCCCCAGGGCCCGGCGAAGGCGTTGACGCGGACGTGCACCGGCACCGGCTGCGGGTCGCGCAGCAGCTCGGCGGTGGCCGCGCGGGCGTACGCCTTGCGGTCCGGGGCCACCGCGTCCTCCAGGTCGACCACCACCACGTCCGCCCCCGCCGTGAGCGCCTTCGCCACCACGTCGGGTCGGTCGCCGGGGGCGTACAGCCAGGTCAGCGGGATGCTCTTCATGCGGCGCCCTCCGCCCGCAGCTCCGCCAGGTCGGCCGGGGTGAGGCCCAGCTCGGTCAGCACCTCCTCGGTGTCCGCGCCGTGCGGGCGGCCCGCCCAGCGGATCGCCCCCGGGGTGGCGGAGAGCCGGAACAGCACGTTCTGCATGCGCAGCGGTCCGAGCTCCGGGTCGTCGACCGTGGTGACGGTGGAGAGGGCCTGGTACTGCGGGTCCGCCATGACGTCCCGGACGTCCTGCACCGGGGCGACGGCCGCCTCCGCCTTCTCGAACGCGGCCAGCACGTCGGCGCGGCTGTGGAGGGCGATCCAGCCGCCGACCGCCTCGTCCAGCACGTCCGCGTGCCGGGCCCGGCCCTCGCCGGTGGCGAACCAGGGCGCCTCGACCAGATCGGGGCGGCCCACCAGGACCATCACCCGCTCGGCGATCGACTGGGCCGAGGTGGAGACGGCGACCCAGGTGCCGTCGGCGGTGAGGTAGGTGCCGCGCGGGGCGTTGTTCTGCGACCGGTTGCCGGTGCGCGGCTGGACGTACCCGAGCTGGTCGTACCAGGTGGGGTGGGGGCCGAGGGCGGCGAGGATCGGCTCGATCAGCGCCGTGTCGACGACCTGCCCCTGGCCCGTGCGGTCGCGGGCAGCGAGCGCCGTCATGATCGCGTACGCGGTGGTGAGGCCCGCGACGGAGTCGGCGAGGCCGAACGGCGGCAGGGTCGGCGCCGCGTCCGGTTCGCCGGTGAGCGCGGCGAAGCCGCTCATCGCCTCGGCGAGGGTGCCGAAGCCCGGCCGGTGCGCGTACGGGCCGAACTGGCCGAAGCCGGTGACCCGCGCCAGCACCAGCCGGGGGTTGGCCGCGGACAGCTCGGGCCAGCCCAGGTCCCACTTCTCCAGGGTGCCGGGGCGGAAGTTCTCCACGACCACGTCGGCGGTGCGCACCAGGCGCAGCAGCGTGTCCCGGCCGCCCGGGGTGGACAGGTCGAGGGTGATGGCCCGCTTGTTGCGGCCGAGCACCTTCCACCACAGGCCGACGCCGTCCTTGGACGGTCCGTGTCCGCGCGAGGGGTCCGGCTTCCTCGGGTGCTCGACCTTGACGACGTCGGCGCCGAAGTCGCCGAGCAGGGTGGCCGCGAGGGGGCCGGCGAACAGGGTGGCGAGGTCCAGTACGCGCAGGCCGGCCAGCGGGGGAGCGGCGTGCGGTGCGGCGGGGGCCGGGTCGGGGGGAGTCATGGGCGGGACGCCTCCAGATGGGTGAGACGGGCCAGGGTGTCGAAGCCGGTGCCGTCGAAGTCGCCGACGGAGGTGGCCAGGCGGTTCTTCAGCGGGGCCGTCCAGCGCTCGGGGAGCGCGCGGGGCGAGCCGGCGAGCAGCCCGGCGACGCTGCCGGCGGTGGCGCCCACCGAGTCGGTGTCCCAGCCGCCGGACACCGCGCGGCAGATCGAGGCGGTGAAGTCCCCGTCGGCATGGGTGAGGGCGGCGGCCAGCAGAGCGGTGTTGGGGACGGCGTGCACCCAGTGGTGGGTGGCGCCGTGCTCCTCGTGCAGCAGGTCGACGACGGTGTCGAAGTCCCGGTGCTCGCGGGCCAGCCCCACGGCGTCGCGCACGGCCCGGGCGAGCCGGGAGCGGGGCGGGACGACGGTGAGGCCGGTGCGCAGACAGGCGTGGACGTCCCGCTCGCCGCCCGCCGCGGCGGCGATGACGGCGGCGGTGAACATGGCCGCGTAGACGCCGCTGGCGGTGTGGGTGAGGGCGGCGTCGCGGTACGCCTGCTCGGCCGCGGCGCCCGGGTCGCCCGGGTTGGTCCAGCCGTGCGCGTCGGCGCGGATCAGGGCGCCGATCCACTCGCGGAACGGGTTGCGGTGGCGGGCGGTCAGCGGCGGTTCGAGCCCGCAGAGCAGGTTGCGGTAGGCGATGCGCTCGGCGGTGAAGGCGCGGCCCGCGGGCAGCTCGTCGAGCCAGACGCGGGCCACATCCGCGGTGGTGAAGCGACGACCGTGGCGGCGCAGCACCAGCAGGGCGAGCAGCGGATAGTTCAGGTCGTCGTCCTCGGGCATGCCGTCGATGTTCTCGGCGAGGGAGACGGGGGCGGAGCGCCGGTTCCAGGGGTGCTCCGCCAGCAGCTCGGCGGGGACGCCCCGGGCGGTGAACCAGCCGCTCAGCGGCCAGTTGCCGGCGGCGCGGGCCAAGGCGCGGATCGCGGCGAGCGGCAGCTTCTCCACCGGCTTGCCCAGCAGACAGCCGGCCGCGCGACCGAGCCAGGCCGCCTCCAGCCGCGCCTCGAACACGGGTCCGTCCCAGGCGGCCGGGGCGCCGGGGGAGAGGGGCCACTCGGGGCACAGCGCCTGGATCTCGGCGAGGTCGGAGGGCTCGTCGTCGGCGAGGGCGCTCGGCAGCTCGGCCAGCTCGTCCAGCAGGTCGCAGGCCAGCAGCCGGAGGTAGCGGGAGACGGGGCGGGGGGAGGCGCCGGCGGCGAGCGGGGCCGGAGGGCCGCCCGCCGCGTGCCAGCGGGCGGCGACCGCCGACGCCTCCCGGCCGTCCAGCGCGGCCTGGCGCAGTTCGTGGCCGACGAGGTCCTCGGGCTGGACCCAGGTCAGTCGGAGCATCCGGCACCTCCGAGCCGCGCGAACGCCCGCTCGTGGGCGCGGCGGCGCTCCACGTCCCGGGCGAAGACGTCGCGGGCCACCGAGGTGAGCGTGGCGGCCGGCTCCCACAGGTCGAGGCGGCTGGCCTCCGCGACGGTCTTGGCCCACTCCTCGGGCACCGGGGAGCCGAGCGCGCCGGTCACCGCCCCGGCCATCGTGGCGATGGAGTCGCAGTCACGGCCGTAGTTCACCGCGCCCAGCACGGCGTGCCGGAAGTCGCCGCGAGCGGCCACCACCATGCCGAGCGCGACCGGCAGTTCCTCGATCGCGTGCAGCCGCGACGGCCGCCGCGCGCCCAGCGAGGGGGAGCGGTAGTCGGGCCCGACGGTGTCGTAGGGGGCGACCGCCTCGCGCAGCGGGCGCAGCGCCGACTCGACGTCGGTGTGGAGCGAGGCCTCCTCGCAGACCTTCTCGATCGCCTCCCGGGTGCCGTCCTTGGCCAGGGACAGGCACGCGGCGACGACGGAGTCCGGGGTCGCGTCCGGCGCGCAGGCCGCCGCCACGGCCGCCGCGAACACCCCGGCCGCCTCCCTGCCGTACGACGACTGGTGGGCGCCCGCCACGTCCAGGGCCTCGGCGTACGCGGCGGCCGGGTGGGTGGCGTTGACCAGGCCGACGGGGGCCATGTACATCGCGGCGCCGCAGTTGACGATGTTGCCCACGCCCGCCTCGCGCGGGTCGACGTGACCGTAGTGCAGCCGGGCCACCAGCCACTTCTCGGCGAGGAAGATCCGGTGCAGGGGGAGCGTCTCCGCCTCCAGCTCCGGGATCCAGCGCGGGTTCGTCATCAGGTCCGGGACCAGGTGGTCGGCGACCGCGTAGGCGTCCAGATGGTCGCGGACCCGCGCGTACACCCGGACCAGCGCGTGGGTCATCAGGGTGTCGTCGGTGACGTGCCCGTCGCCCTTGTGGTACGGCGCGATCGGCCGGGCGGTGCGCCAGTCGTCGCCGTGCCACGGGCCGACGACGCCGTGCACGCGGCCGCCGTGGCGCTCGGCGATCTGTTCGGGGGAGTACCCCTCGACCGGGCCGCCGAGGGCGTCGCCGACGGCCGCCCCCACCAGCGCCCCGGTGATCCGCTCGTCCAGGGCGGGAGTGTTTTCGGTGTCTTCGTGCGTCATGCCGGGATCATCCTCCGGGGGCGGTCGGTCGGGCGGCTTCCAGCAGTCCGGCGAGTTCCACCAGGTCCGTCCCGGTGAGCCGGGGGAGGACGCAGCCGGACAGGGTGCGGCAGCTCTCCCGCCAGGACGCGGGGATCGCGGCACTCCCGCCCAGCGCGCCGGTGAGGGCGCCGGCCAGGGCCGGGGCGGAGTCCGCGACCCGGGACAGACAGGCCGCCGCCGGGACCGCCTCCGCGATCCGGCCGCGGGCGGCGGTGGTCAGGGCGAGGGCGACGGGGACGGTCTCGGCGGCGGCGACGCCGTAGCTGTAGACGTGGTCGACGATCTGGTGCTCCAACGGCGGTACCAGGGCGAAGGCGCTGTCGGCGTCCGCCGCGAGCGCCAGGGCGTGCCGGGCGTTGCGGCCGATCTCGGTGTCCTCGGGCAGTTCGGCGCAGGCGGCGGCCGCGCAGGCGGCCGGATCGGCCCCGGTGAGCGCCAGGGACACGGCGGCGGCCATGGCGCGGGCGCCGTGCACACCGTCGCCGTCCTGGGTGTAGCGGGCGTCGAACTCGGCGAGGTCGGCGGCGGCCCGGGGGTCGCCCGGGTGGGCCACGGCCAGCACGCAGGCCCGGACGCAGGCGGCGTCGTCGAAGTAGTGCGGGTTGTCGTGGCCGGAGGCGGGCGGGCGCAGCCCGGTGGCGAGGTTGCCGAGTCCTGCGCGCACGGAGATACGGGCGCGCAGCGGCAGCACGGCGGACTCGGTCTCGGGGGCCCGCTCGGTGGCGGCGGCGACCTCGGCCGCGACCGCGTTCCAGGTGAGGTCGATGGCGGCGCGGGTGCGGCGCTCCCGGCTCAGGTCGCCGAGCACCATGTCGTCGCCCGCGCGCAGCACCGCCTCGGCGGCGAACGCGGCCCACTCGGCGTCGTCGGACGGGCCGAGGCGGAGCGGTTCGGGAGGCTGGTTCAGGGCGATGGGGACCGGGAGCGTGGTGGTGGCGTTCTGCTCGGCGAAGGTGTCCAGCTCGCGGGTGAGGCGCCGGGTCCACTCGGGCATGCGGGCGGCCCGGTGCCGGGCGGCCGGCCAGCCGGCGGCGTCCCCGGCGGCGAGTCCGAGGAGCAGGCCCTCGACGGCCGCGCGGGGCGGACGGGGTGCGGGCGCGTCGGGCGTGCGCGGCGCCGGGGCCGCGTCGTCCTGCCCGGGTGCGGGGGCGAGGGTGCCGTCGGTGACGGGGGCGGGGGTGGTGGAGGTCATGTGGGGGTCTCCGGGGTCAGCAGGTCCGCGATGTCGAGGACGTGGTGGCCGGCCATGGCGGGCAGACAGGTGCCGCGGGCCGGGGTGATGGCCGCGGCCCAGCGTTCGGGGACGGCGGCGACACCCTGGGTCGCACCGGCCAGCGCACCGGCCACGGCGGCCGTGGTGTCGGCGTCGCGGCCCATGTTCACGGCGGTCAGCACCGCCTGTTCGAAGTCGCCGTCGGCCGCCGCGTAGGCGCCGAAGGCCAGGGCCACCGCCTCCGGGGCCAGGTCGGTCCAGGGGTAGCCGCCGATCACCACCGCGGTGCGGACCGCCCGCTCGCCGTGGTGGGCGGCGGTCACCGCGCGGCGCAGCGAGCGGGCGGTCCAGGAGTCCTCCGGCACCACCGCGAGCGCCGAGGCCACGACCGTGACCACCGGCGCCCCGGCCATGGCCGCCGCGACGCCCGCCGCGACCGCCCGGCCGCCGTAGATGCCCTCCCCGTCGTGGCTGACCGAGCCGTCGATCGCCGCGAGCCGGGCCGCCTCGTCGGGGCGCCCGGCCGCGTGCACGCCGTACGGCGCCGCCCGCATCGCCAGCCCGTCGCTCCAGGCGTGGCGGTGCTGGGCGGAGATGGGCGCGGCCAGGCCCCGGCGCAGGTTCTCCAGGGTGCCCCGCTCGCTGAAGCCGGCGCCTCGGAAGGGGCCCTCGGCACGGTCCGCGATCCACTCGTGCCAGGCCGCCTCGACGTGCGCGGGGGTGAGCGCGGAGCCGTGCCGGGCGGCCAGCAGGCCCGAGAAGATCGCGTACTCGGTGTCGTCCGTGCCGGCCGGGGGGTCGCTCACGTAGCCCGTGACGCGGCCCCACTTCGCGCGGATCTCGGAGGGCTTCAAGTTCTCGGCGGGGGCGCCCAGCGCGTCGCCGACTGCCAGGCCGAGCAGTGCGCCGCGGGCCCGTTCGCGAAGCCCGGGGGCGTCCCCGGGCGCGGGCGCCGAGGGGATGCGGGCGGTCGATGCCATACGCGGCTCTCCTCTCAGCCGCGCCCCGTGGGGCGCCGGCCCTTTGCGGAACTGTCCCCGGTGCCGTGTCCGCCGCAGCCTCGTGCGTGGGAGCGTCACCCGGACGAGATGCGCGGGGCGTCCGAGCGGACCGGGGCAGGAGGCAAAAGCGCTGGTTAGCGCAGCCTTTCCTTGCTGGCAGGGGGTTCCGCCGAGGCGTAGACTGGGCGGCGTCAAAAATTGGAATGAGTCCAATTCGCATCCGCGCGGGTGTCCGGAAGTGAGGCGCCTGCAGAACCCAGGGGGATCCGGCATGGCCATCATCGAGACCGAGGCGACGCTCCACGAGGCGCACCGCGACAACCACACCCACCGCGACGTCAACGGGGGATGGCTGCGCCCCGCGGTGTTCGGCGCCATGGACGGCCTGGTCTCCAACCTCGCCCTGATGACCGGCGTCGCGGGCGGCGCTGTCAGCCAGCAGACGATCGTCCTCAGCGGCCTGGCCGGACTGGCCGCCGGCGCCTTCTCCATGGCGGCCGGCGAGTACACCTCCGTGGCCTCCCAGCGCGAGCTGGTCGAGGCCGAGCTGGACGTGGAGCGCAGGGAGCTGCGCAAACACCCCAAGGACGAGGAGGCCGAGCTGGCCGCGCTCTACGAGTCGCGCGGCGTGGAGCCCGGCCTGGCCCGCGAGGTCGCGCGGCAGCTCTCCCGCGACCCCGAGCAGGCGCTGGAGATACACGCCCGCGAGGAACTGGGCATCGACCCCGGCGACCTGCCCTCGCCGACCGTCGCCGCGGTCTCCAGCTTCGGGTCCTTCGCGCTGGGCGCGCTGCTGCCGGTCCTGCCCTACCTGCTCGGCGCGAGCAGCCTGTGGCCGGCCGTGCTGGTCGCGCTGCTCGGGCTCTTCCTGTGCGGGGCCGTGGTGGCGAAGGTCACGGCGCGCTCCTGGTGGTACAGCGGTCTGCGGCAGCTCGCGCTCGGCGGCGCGGCGGCCGGTGTGACGTACGCCCTGGGGTCGCTTTTCGGAATCGCCGTAGGATGACCTCTTGCGCCTATGCGGAGCGTCGCATAAATAATCATTACTCGCTGGTTTCGAGTGTGTGACCAGTGGGCATGAGCCGTACGCGCTGCAGGCAACGAGGCCGACGGCGTGCCCGGCGGAGGAGGCGAAGAGGCCTCGTCCCGCCATCGGGCCGACGGACACCGATCTGTTCTGTCCGGACAGGCCCCCCACAGCCTCCGTCGACGGGCGCGGAACCCCGCGCGACCCGGACGATGTCCGCATGCTGGAACGGATTGTCCCGGTTCCCGAGAGTCACTCCATCATGTAACCTGCACGAAATTTAGCCACGCAGAGGGCCAACGTCGTCCCTCGGCACTTGCACGAATGCCAATTGACGACGACGGGAGAGCCGATGCGTACGCCGCGCCAGCCGTCCCAGCATTCCTCGAACGACCGCGCGAGCTGGTCGTTCATGGATGCTCGCCCTGCTGCGCAGGGTATGTACGACCCCCGCAACGAGCACGACGCCTGCGGCGTCGGCTTCGTCGCCACCCTTACCGGCGAGGCGTCCCACACCCTGGTCGAGCAGGCCCTCACCGTCCTGCGCAACCTCGAGCACCGAGGCGCCACCGGTTCCGAGCCGGACTCCGGCGACGGCGCGGGCATCCTCTCCCAGATCCCGGACGCCTTCTTCCGCGAGGTGGCCGGATTCGAGCTGCCCGCGGCGGGCGGCTACGCCGTCGGCATCGCCTTCCTCCCCGAGCAGGGCACCGGCGAGGCCGTCGCCCGCATCGAGGAGATCGCCGCCGCCGAGGGGCTCACCGTCCTCGGCTGGCGCGAGGTGCCGGTCGCGCCCCAGCTGCTCGGCGCCACCGCACGCTCGACCATGCCGGTCTTCCGTCAGCTCTTCGTCACCGACGGGGCTGGCACGGGCATCGACCTGGACCGCAAGGCGTTCGTGGTGCGCAAGCGCGCCGAGCGCGAAGTGGGCGTCTACTTCCCGTCGCTGTCCGCGCGGACCATCGTCTACAAGGGCATGCTGACCACCGGCCAGCTCGAGCCCTTCTTCCCGGACCTCTCCGACCGCCGCTTCGGCTCCGCGATCGCGCTGGTCCACTCCCGGTTCTCCACGAACACCTTCCCGTCGTGGCCGCTCGCGCACCCGTACCGCTTCGTCGCGCACAACGGTGAGATCAACACCGTCAAGGGCAACCGCAACTGGATGCGCGCCCGTGAGTCCCAGCTGATGTCCGACCTGTTCGGCACGGAGAAGGACCTCGAGCGTATTTTCCCGGTCTGCACGCCCGACGCGTCCGACTCCGCGTCCTTCGACGAGGTGCTGGAGCTGCTGCACCTGGGCGGCCGTTCGCTGCCCCACTCCGTGCTGATGATGATCCCGGAGGCGTGGGAGAACCACGACTCCATGGACCCGGCCCGGCGCGCCTTCTACCAGTACCACTCCACCATGATGGAGCCCTGGGACGGCCCGGCCTGCGTCACCTTCACCGACGGCACCCAGGTCGGCGCCGTGCTCGACCGCAACGGCCTGCGCCCCGGCCGCTACTGGGTCACCGACGACGGCCTGGTCGTCCTCGGCTCGGAGGTCGGCGTCCTCGACATCGACCCGGCGAGGGTCGTCCGCAAGGGCCGTCTGCAGCCCGGCCGCATGTTCCTCGTGGACACCGCCGAACACCGGATCATCGAGGACGACGAGATCAAGTCGCAGCTCGCCGCCGAGCACCCCTACGAGGAGTGGCTCGAGGCCGGCGAGATCGAGCTGTCCGACCTGCCCGAGCGCGAGCACATCGTGCACACGCACGCCTCGGTCACCCGCCGCCAGCAGACCTTCGGCTACACCGAGGAGGAGCTGCGCGTCCTCCTCGCGCCGATGGCCAAGACCGGCGCCGAGCCCATCGGCTCCATGGGCACCGACTCGCCGATCGCCGCGCTCAGCGAGCGCCCGCGGCTGCTGTTCGACTACTTCACCCAGCTGTTCGCGCAGGTCACCAACCCGCCGCTGGACGCGATCCGCGAGGAGCTGGTCACCTCCCTGCGCTCCTCGCTCGGCCCGCAGGGCAACCTGCTGGAGCCGACGGCCGCCGCGTGTCGCAGCGTCACGCTGCCCTTCCCGGTGATCGACAACGACGAGCTGGCCAAGCTCATCCACATCAACGCCGACGGCGACATGCCCGGCTTCAAGGCCGCGACCCTCTCCGGCCTGTACCGGGTGGCCGGCGGCGGCGAGGCCCTCGCCGCCCGCATCGAGGACATCTGCGCCGAGGCCGACTCCGCCATCGAGAACGGCGCCCGGCTGATCGTCCTGTCCGACCGGCACTCCGACGCCGAGCACGCGCCGATCCCGTCGCTGCTGCTCACCGCGGCCGTCCACCACCACCTCATCCGCACCAAGCAGCGCACCCAGGTGGGCCTGCTGGTCGAGGCCGGCGACGTCCGCGAGGTCCACCACGTCGCCCTGCTCATCGGCTACGGCGCCGCCGCGGTCAACCCGTACCTGGCCATGGAGTCCGTCGAGGACCTGGTCCGCGCGGGCACCTTCCTGCAGGCCGTCGACGGCGAGCCCGAGAAGGCCATCCGCAACCTCATCCACGCCCTGGGCAAGGGCGTCCTGAAGGTGATGTCCAAGATGGGCATCTCCACGGTCGCCTCCTACCGCGGCGCGCAGGTCTTCGAGGCCGTCGGCCTGGAGGAGTCCTTCGTCGAAAAGTACTTCAACGGCACCACCAGCAAGATCGGTGGCGTCGGCATCGACGTGATCGCCAAGGAGGTCGCCGCCCGCCACGCCAAGGCGTACCCCGCCTCCGGCATCGCCCCGGCGCACCGCGCGCTGGACATCGGCGGCGAGTACCAGTGGCGCCGTGAGGGCGAGCCGCACCTGTTCGACCCGGAGACGGTCTTCCGCCTCCAGCACTCCACCCGCTCGGGCCGCTACGACATCTTCAAGAAGTACACGGAGCGCGTGAACGAGCAGTCCGAGCGGCTGATGACGCTGCGCGGCCTGTTCGGCTTCAAGTCCGGCCGGCAGCCCATCCCGGTGGAGGAGGTCGAGCCGGTCTCCGAGATCGTCAAGCGGTTCTCCACCGGCGCCATGTCGTACGGCTCCATCTCGCAGGAGGCGCACGAGACCCTCGCCATCGCCATGAACCAGCTGGGCGGCAAGTCCAACACCGGTGAGGGCGGCGAGGACCCGGAGCGCCTGTACGACCCGGCCCGCCGGTCGTCCATCAAGCAGGTCGCCTCCGGCCGCTTCGGCGTGACGTCCGAGTACCTGGTCAACTCCGACGACATCCAGATCAAGATGGCCCAGGGCGCCAAGCCCGGCGAGGGCGGCCAGCTGCCCGGCCACAAGGTCTACCCGTGGGTCGCGAAGACGCGTCACTCGACGCCGGGCGTGGGGCTCATCTCCCCGCCGCCGCACCACGACATCTACTCGATCGAGGACCTCGCCCAGCTGATCCACGACCTGAAGAACGCCAACCCCCAGGCGCGCATTCACGTCAAGCTGGTCTCCGAGGTCGGCGTCGGCACCGTCGCCGCGGGCGTCTCCAAGGCCCACGCGGACGTCGTGCTGATCTCCGGCCACGACGGCGGCACCGGCGCCTCCCCGCTGACGTCGCTGAAGCACGCCGGCGGCCCCTGGGAGCTCGGCCTCGCCGAGACCCAGCAGACCCTGCTGCTCAACGGCCTGCGCGACCGCATCGTCGTGCAGACCGACGGCCAGCTGAAGACCGGCCGCGACGTGGTGATCGCCGCGCTGCTCGGCGCCGAGGAGTTCGGCTTCGCCACCGCGCCGCTCGTCGTCTCCGGCTGCGTCATGATGCGCGTCTGCCATCTGGACACCTGCCCGGTCGGCATCGCCACCCAGAACCCGGTGCTGCGTGACCGCTACTCCGGCAAGGCCGAGTACGTGGTGAACTTCTTCCGGTTCATCGCCGAGGAGGTCCGCGAGCTCCTCGCCGAGCTGGGCTTCCGCTCCATCGACGAGGCTGTCGGCCACGCCGAGGTGCTGGACGTGACCCGCGCGGTGAACCACTGGAAGGCGCAGGGCCTGGAGCTCGAGCCGCTGTTCCACGTGCCCGAGCTGCCCGAGGGCGCCGCCCGCCACCAGGTGGTCGGCCAGGACCACGGCCTGGAGAAGGCGCTCGACAACGAGCTGATCAAGCTCGCCGCCGACGCGCTCTCCGCCTCGGGGGCCGAGGACGCCCAGCCGGTGCGCGCCCAGGTCGCCATCCGCAACATCAACCGCACGGTCGGCACCATGCTCGGCCACGAGGTGACCAAGAAGTTCGGCGGCGCGGGCCTGCCCGACGACACCATCGACATCACCTTCACCGGCTCCGCCGGCCAGTCGTTCGGCGCCTTCGTCCCGCGCGGTGTCACGCTGCGCCTGGAGGGCGACGCCAACGACTACGTCGGCAAGGGCCTGTCCGGCGGCCGGATCGTGGTCCGCCCGGACCGCGGCGCCGACCACCTCGCCGAGTACAGCGTCATCGCGGGCAACACGCTCGCCTACGGCGCCACCGGCGGCGAGATGTTCCTGCGCGGCAAGACCGGCGAGCGGTTCTGCGTCCGCAACTCCGGCGCGCTGGTCGTCTCCGAGGGCGTGGGCGACCACGGCTGCGAGTACATGACGGGCGGTCACGCGGTCGTCCTCGGCGAGACCGGGCGCAACTTCGCGGCCGGCATGTCCGGTGGCGTCGCGTACGTCATCGACCTGGACCGGGACAACGTCAACGCCGGCAACCTCGCCTCCGTCGAGGTGCTGGACGACGCCGACAAGCAGTGGCTGCACGACGTGGTCCGCCGGCACCAGGAGGAGACGGGCTCCACCGTCGCCGAGAAGCTGCTCGCCGACTGGGACACCGCCGTGGAGCGCTTCAGCAAGATCATCCCCAGCACGTACAAGGCAGTGCTCGCCGCCAAGGACGCCGCCGAGCGAGCCGGTCTGTCCGAGACCGAGATCACCGAGAAGATGATGGAGGCGGCGATCAATGGCTGACCCGAAGGGCTTTCTGAACCACGGCCGCGAGGTCGCCACGTCCCGGCCGGCCGAGGAGCGCAAGAAGGACTGGAACGAGGTCTACGTCCCCGGCTCCCTGCTGCCGATCATCAGCAAGCAGGCCAGCCGCTGCATGGACTGCGGCATCCCGTTCTGCCACAACGGCTGTCCGCTCGGGAACCTCATCCCCGAGTGGAACGACTACGCCTACCGCGAGGACTGGGGCGCGGCGAGCGACCGGCTGCACGCCACGAACAACTTCCCCGAGTTCACCGGGCGGCTGTGCCCCGCCCCGTGCGAGTCGGCGTGCGTGCTCGGCATCAACCAGCCGCCGGTCACCATCAAGAACGTCGAGGTCTCGATCATCGACAAGGCGTGGGAGACCGGCGACGTCGCGCCGCAGATCCCCGAGCGCCTGTCCGGCAAGACCGTCGCGGTGGTCGGCTCAGGACCCGCGGGTCTGGCCGCCGCCCAGCAGCTGACCCGGGCCGGCCACACCGTCGCCGTCTACGAGCGCGCGGACCGCATCGGAGGCCTCCTCCGGTACGGCATCCCCGAGTTCAAGATGGAGAAGCGGCACATCAACCGCCGGATCGAGCAGATGCGCGCGGAGGGCACCAAGTTCCGCACCGGCGTCGAGATCGGCCGCGACATGCCCGCCACCGCGCTGCGCAAGCGGTACGACGCCGTGGTCCTCGCCGTCGGCGCCACCACCGCGCGCGACCTGCCGGTGCCCGGCCGCGAGCTCAAGGGCATCCACCAGGCGATGGAGTACCTGCCGCTGGCGAACAAGGTGCAGGAGGGCGACTACGTCTCCCCTCCCATCACCGCCGAGGGCAAGCACGTCGTCGTGATCGGCGGCGGCGACACCGGCGCCGACTGCGTGGGCACCGCCCACCGACAGGGCGCCGCCTCGGTGACGCAGCTGGAGATCATGCCCCGCCCGAACGACGAGCGGGACCCGATCGCCCAGCCCTGGCCGACGTTCCCCATGCTGTACAAGGTCACCAGCGCGCACGAGGAGGGCGGCGAGCGGGTCTACTCCGTCTCCACCACCCACTTCGAGGGCGACGAGGACGGCAACGTCCAGTGGCTGCACCTCACCGAGGTCGAGTTCGTCGACGGCAAGCTGACGCAGAAGCCGGGCACGGAGCGGAAGATCCCCGCCCAACTGGTCACCCTCGCGATGGGTTTCACCGGCACCGACCGGGAGAACGGCCTGGTCGAGCAGTTCGGCCTGGAGCTCGACGAGCGCGGCAACATCGCCCGTGACGCCGACTTCCAGACCAACGTGCCCGGCGTGTTCGTCGCGGGTGACGCGGGCCGCGGCCAGTCGCTCATCGTGTGGGCGATCGCCGAGGGCCGCTCGGCCGCCCGCGGCTGCGACCGGTTCCTGACGGGGGCGAGCGCCCTGCCCGCCCCGATCCGCCCGACGGACCGCGCCCTGGCGGTCTGACACCCCTGAGAACGTCCCGCACAAAGGCGTGCGGAACACCGCGGCGCCTGCCCGCCAGTCCCCGACCGGACCGACTGGGCAGGCGCCGCAACATGTTCAGGACAGGGTGTAGGAGTCCCCGTACATCTCCCAGGTGAGCGGGGTGTCCAGCCCGAGGTTCCCGGCCTGGAGGAAACGGCGCTGCGCGGTGTCGACGCGGGAGGTGTCGCGGTCCGGGTAGCGGGTGAGCATGGTGGCGCGGCGGACGTCGAGGAAGGCGTCCAGGTACGCCTTCTCCGAGCCGCCCGCGGCGGGAGTCTTCGCCTTCTTCAGGGTGCGCTCACGCAGCGCGTAGAAGCCGCTCTCGTCGGTGCCGGTGCCGTGGAAGACCATCGCGTCGTAGTACACGAACTGGCCGAGTGCGCCCAGGCCGTCCAGTTTGGCGAGGCGGACCGCCGGCTCGAAGTAGACGCGGTCGCGCTCCTCCTCCTGCGCCGCGCGGAACTCCGGCAGCTCCGACTCCGCCTTCCACGCGTCGGTGAAGCCCGGGTCGAGTCCCTCGTGCGAGTCGGTGCCGTCGACCTTCCGCAGGGCGGGCAGATAGCGCGCGAGGCCGTTGCCGGGGTGGCTCCCGGTGTAGTGCTCCACCAGGGTGAGCAGGTCGTGGGTGCCGGTACAGAAGCCGATGATGCCCGCGGTGTAGCCGCAGTCGTCGTCGCGGTCCTCGATGATCCCGTAGGTGGAGCGCCAGTCGGTGGTGGAGTGCTCGGCGCTCGACACCAGCCGGTGGGCCAGCTCCTTCCGGTCGGGGGCGGCGAGGCCGGGCGGCAGGGAGGCGATGATCGCGTCGTCCTTGTCCTGCTTCTGCCCGTGGTCCTGCTCGGCCCGGTCCTTGGCGTCGTCGCGGGAGGACTGTGCGCCGACCGACGTCGGGGCGGCGGGGGCGTCGGCGGCTCCCGACGGCAGGACGAAGTACACCGCCGTGGCGACCACGGGGACGCCCGCGAGGAAGAGCACACCGGCACGTTTCACTGGGGGATCCCTCCACCTGTCAGGTCCGACACCTTGACCGCCGCCAGGACGGCGAGCAGCACCACCAGCCCCGCGCACGCGCCGGCCTGGACCAGCACGCGGCGTCCGTCGCGCGGCGCCCAGGCGAACGCGAGCGCCACCAGGCCGCCGGCCAGCAGCCCGCCCAGATGGCCCTGCCACGACGTGAAGAACGCGGAGACCACCAGCCACAGCAGCAGCCCGGTCATGAAGCGGTTCACCCCGCGCATGTCGGCGCCCACCCGCCGGGACACCACGTAGTAGGCGGCGCCGACCCCGAACAGCGCGCCGGAGGCCCCGACCGTGGGCTCCGAGGGCGCGAGCAGCAGCACCAGCACCGAACCGCCCAGTGCCGACAGCAGATACAGGGCGAGGTAGTGGACCCGGCCGAGCATCGGCTCGACCACCCGGCCCAGGTTCCACAGCACCGCCATGTTCATCACCACGTGGACGACGCCGAACGTCCCCTCCGTGGGCGGCAGGTGCAGGAACGCGCCGGTCAGCAGCCGGTACCACTCGCCGCCCGCGACCCCCTCCGGGGTGAAGTCCGCCGGGTACGGCTGCGTCCACACGTAGTGGCCGCCGTCCGGGCCGAGCAGCCCCGCGCCCACCATCGCGAACCGGTCCACGACCTCCGGCCGGACCACCTCCGCCAGGTACGCCAGCACGTTGAGGGCGATCAGCGCGTACGTGACCACGGGCACGACGGAGACCCGGCCGCCCACCAGGGTGCGTGCCTGCCGCACCGACCGGGCGCCCTCCCGCACGCAGTCGGGGCACTGGTGGCCCACGGCGGCCTCGCGCATGCAGTCCGGGCAGATGTACCGCTCGCAGCGGACGCAGCGCACATGGCATTCCACCCGTGGATGGCGGTAGCAGGTGGTGACGGCGGACTCGGGTTCCACAGGCCGGCTCCTCGGCGGGGTCGGGACGAAAACGGCCGGCGGCGGACGGCGGCGCACAGAACGACAGCGGCGAACAAAATAGCGAACACCCGAGAAGTGAGCGAATGCCGGGGTGGAATGCCGCCCTTGTGCCGGTCGTCGACAGCGGGGCCCGGGAGCCGCACGTCAGGTGTCGCACTCCAGCACGGACCGGCACAGACCGCACCGCGCCCGCACCCGCCCGGCCACCGGCACCCGGATCCGCTGGTGGCAGGTGGGACAGGGGAACGACACCCGCAGCGGGCCGCGCCCGCCCGCCGAGAACCGGTACGCCGTCTCCCGCCCCGCCTCCGGCGCCTTGGCGTGCCCCTGCGCGTGCCGCCGGTCCCGCGCGTAACGGAGCCGCCCGGTCCAGCCCGCCGCGCGCAGCGGCGGCTGCTCCGCGTCCCGCCGCGCCAGCGCCAGCCCCTCGCCGTACGCCGTGTACGCCTGCGGACTGGTGAACCACACCGACGGGTCCTCGCCGAACAGCAGCGCCCGCTTCGCCAGCACGTACCCGAACTCCTCCGGCGTGAGGTACCCGAGCTTCTGCGACGACGCCCCGTGCTCCCGGAACGCGTCCAGCAGCAGCCACCCCGCACCGAGATACGTCGCCACGGTGTCCGTGAGGATCTCGTTCTCCCGGGTCGACGGGAACGACAGCCCCAGCCGGTGCAGGTACACGTGCGCCACCTCGTGCGCCAGCGCCGCCCCGATGTCCCGGCGGTGGTCACGGAACCGGTCGTTCAGCTCGACGAAGTACTCCGGGCCCGCGGTCAGCTCGACGTTCGCCGCATGCGTCATCTCACGGAACCCGACGATCAGACGCGCGTCCGGCAGCCGGTAGTGCGCCACCATCTCCCGGGCCACCCGCTGCGCCCCCAGATGCAGGTCGTCCACGTCCGCGAACGCCACGTCGGCCGGCGCCACACTCGCCGAGAAGGTGCGCACCGTGTCGTACGACAGGCGCCGGTACAGCGCCGTGACCGACTCCCGCACCGTCCGCAGATGCGGGTAACCGTGCTCCACCGGTCCGCCGTTCGCCACGTCGCACCCCCGCCGCGCCTGGACACCGTCCACTGTACGGGCCGTGCCGCCGCCGGGGGACCGCGCCGCCGTAGGCTGAGCCGCCATGACCACCAGCAACGCCGCCACCCCCGACGCCGACCCCGCGGTCCTCGAGGAACTGACCCGTCTGCGCGACAGCATCGACAACATCGACGCGGCCGTCGTCCACATGCTCGCCGAGCGCTTCAAGTGCACCCAGCAGGTCGGCCGCCTCAAGGCCGAGCACCGGCTGCCGCCCGCCGACCCGGGGCGCGAGGCCCGCCAGATCGCCCGGCTGCGCGCCCTCGCCGAAAACGCCAAGCTCGACCCGGCCTTCGCGGAGAAGTTCCTGACGTTCATCATCGCCGAGGTGATCCGCCACCACGAGCGCATCGCGGACGACACCGCGGGCGGCAGGTCCTGAACGGGCCGGAGACGGGCCCGGGACGCGGCGGGGAGTGACAGGGCGGCCCGCGCGGTGCATGCTCGCTGTGCACGCCTTGTCGGCTCACGAGCACCGTCCGTCAGCGCCCGGACCCCGCGTCCGGCCCGACGGGGAAGGACGTGCCCCATGCCGCCCACCGCCCGCATCCTCCTCGTCGACGACCACGAGGACACGCTGTACGCCCTGGAGAGCGCCCTGGCCCCGCTCGGACAGCCGCTGGGCCGGGCCACCAGCGGCGACGAGGCCCTCAAACAGCTGCTGCGCGGCAACGTCGGCGTGCTCCTGCTCGACGTCCACATGCCCGGCACCGGCGGCCTCGACGTCGTGCGCTGGATGCGCCGCCTGGAGCAGACCCGGCACATACCCGTCGTCCTGCTCACGGGCTTCGCCCGCGACCACCGGCTCGGCGCCGCCGCCTACCGCCTCGGCGTGGCCGACCTCGTCACCACCCCCGTCGACCCCTGGGCGCTGCGCACCAAGGTGCGCCACCTCTACGACACCCACCAGCGCGGGCTCGCCCTGGAGGCCGAGATGCGCTCCCTGCGCGCCCGGCTCGACGCGGCCGCCGCCTCCGCCGCACGCCCCGCGCCGCCCCTCCCGCACGCGCACGTGCCCCCCGCACAACCCCCGGGGGCGCACACCGCGGAGCTCGGCGGGGACCGGACATAGGTCGCGTACCCCATCCACCTCTGTGCCGGGCCGACGCCATCAGGCAGCATGGCGTGCATGTCCGTACTGACGCGCGACGAAGCGCAGAACCGAGCACAGCTCATCGACGTCCACCGCTGCACGATCGCCCTCGATCTGACCGCCGGGGACGAGACGTTCGACTCCCGCACCCTCATCAGGTTCGGCGCCCGCGCGGACGCGGACACCTTCGTCGAGATCGACCCCGCCGAGCTGCGTTCCGTCACGCTCGACGGCCGGTCCCTGGACCCCGCCCTCCTCGACGACGGCCGGTTCCCGCTCAAGGACCTCACCGCCGGCGAGCACGAGCTGCTGGTCGACGCGCGCATGCGCTACTCCCGCACCGGCGAGGGCATGCACCGCTTCACCGACCCCAGCGACGGCGAGACCTACGTCTACACCCAGCTCTTCCTGGACGACGTGCGGCGGGTGTTCGCCGCCTTCGACCAGCCCGACCTCAAGGCCGTCTTCGAGCTCACCGTCACCGCGCCCGAGCACTGGACGGTCCTCGCCAACGGCGTCACCGAGCACACCGGCGGCGGGGTGTGGAAGGCCGCGCCCACCCCGCCCGTCTCCACCTACCTGGTCGCCGTCGCCGCCGGACCCTGGCACTCCGTGCGCACCGAGCACCGCGGCCTGCCGTTCGGCCTGCACTGCCGCCGCTCCCTCGCCCCCCACCTGGAGGCGGACGCCGAGGAGCTGCTCGAGATCACCCGCGCCTGCTTCGACCGCTACCACGAGAAGTTCGAGGAGCCGTACCCCTTCGACTCCTACGACCAGGCCTTCGTGCCCGAGTTCAACGCGGGCGCCATGGAGAACCCCGGCCTTGTCACCTTCCGCGACGAGTTCGTCTACCGCTCCGCCGTCACCGACACCGAGCGGCAGCGGCGCGCCATGGTCGTCGCCCACGAGATGGCCCACATGTGGTTCGGCGACCTCGTCACGCTGCGCTGGTGGGACGACATCTGGCTGAACGAGTCCTTCGCCGAGTACATGGGCTACCAGACCCTCAACGAGGTCACCCCCGCGAGCCCCGGCGGGCAGCCGCCCCGCTGGCGCGGCGAGGGCACCTGGACCGACTTCGGCGTCTCCCGCAAGACCTGGGGCTACGACGCCGACCAGCGGCCCTCCACCCACCCGGTCGCCCCGGAGCACGTCGAGGACACCGCCTCCGCGCTGCTGAACTTCGACGGCATCTCCTACGCCAAGGGCGCCTCCGCCCTCCGCCAGCTCGTCGCCTGGCTCGGCGAGAAGGACTTCCTGGCCGGCATCAACACCCACTTCGAGCGGTACCGCTTCGGCAACGCCGGCCTCGCCGAGTTCATCGACTCCCTCGCCTCCGCCACCGAGCGGGACGTGCACGCCTGGGCCGACGCCTGGCTGCGCACCAGCGGCGTCGACACGCTCACCGCCTCCGTCGACGCGGTGCCCGGCCGGTGGACCCTCACCCTGGACCACGAGGGCAGCCGCCCGCACCGGGTCACCGTCGGGGTCTACGACCGCGACCTCAGCGACGGACGCACCCTCACCCTGCGCGAACGCTACGAGGCCGACGTGCCCCAGGCCGCCGCCCCGGAGCCCCGCCCCGGCACCCGCCCCGCCCTGGTCGTCCCCAACGACCTGGACCTGACCTACGCGAAGATCCGCCTCGACGAGACCTCCCTGGAGACCGTCCTGCGCGGACTGTCGGGCATCCCCGACGCGCTCACCCGGGCCGTCGTCTGGAACAGCCTGCGCGACATGGTCCGCGACGGCGACCTGGCCCCCTCCGCCTACCTGGCCACCGCCGCCGCCCACCTGCCCGAGGAGACCGACGTCGCCCTCGTCCAGGGCGTCCTCGCCTTCGCCTCCGGGGAGGTCGCCGACCACTACCTCGCCCCGGACCGGCGGCCCGCCGCGCTCGCCACCCTCACCGACCTGTGCCGCGACCTCATCCGCCGCACCGAGGACGGCGACCACCCGGGCCTGCGCCTGGTCGCGGTGCGCCACTGCATCGACGCCGCCGCCCGCCCCGAGACCATCGCCGCCTGGCTGGCCGAGGGAACCGTCCCCGGCGGGCCCGAGCTGGACCCGGAGCTGCGCTGGCGGATCCTCGCCCGGCTCGCCGTGCTGGGCGCGGTGGACGAGAGCGCCGTCGCCGAGGAGCTGCGCCGGGACCCCAGCGCCACCGGGCGCGAGGGCGCCGCCCGCTGCCGGGCCGCCCTGCCCGACCCGGACGCCAAGGCCCGCGCCTGGGACGCCATGTTCGGCTCCGACGACCTGTCCAACTACCTGTTCACCGCCACCGCGCAGGGCTTCTGGCAGCCCGAGCAGGCCGAGCTGGTCCGCCCGTACGTGGCGCGCTACTTCAAGGACGCCGTGGCCGTCGCCGCGCGCCGCGGCCCCGCCATCGCCACGGCCGCGGGACGGTGGGCGTTCCCCGCCCACGCGGTGGAGGCCGAGACCCTGAAGCTCGGCGAGAAGACGCTGCGCAAGGCCGACCCCGTGCCCGCGCTGCGCCGCCAGTTCACCGACCGGCTCGACGACCTGGCCCGCGCCCTGCGCGTCCAGGAGGCCTGAGACCGGGAGGGAACACCGCGGGGGCGCCGCCGGACGAACCGGCGGCGCCCCGGCGCGCACCCGTGTGAGGGGCGGTCAGAACACCGGCGTGCCGTCCCGGGTGAGGCGCCAGTCCTCCGACGCGAAGTCCTTCGGGTCGAGCACACCCTTGGCCGTCGCCCACTCGGCGATCCGGGTGCGGATCTCGGTCGACTCCGCCCACAGCTCCGGCGCCGACGCCACGTGCGGGAACGCCCCGCCGCCGTTCGCACGGTAGTTGTTCACCGCGAACACGAACTGCTGCCCGTCGTCCACCGGGACGCCGCCGAACGTCAGGTTCTTGACGCGCGACCCGGCCGGCTGGGCGATGTCGATGTCGTACGTCACGCCCGACACGTAGTCGTAGTTGTAGTCCGGGCGCCCGCCCGCGTTCGTCAGCTTGTCGACGTCCACCGGCGCGCCGGCAGCGGTCTGCGTGAAGTACTCCGCCGAGTACTCCAGGTACGCGCGCACCTGAGCGCCCGTCAGCAGCTTCGCCACCAGAGTGTTGTCGTACACGTAGAGGCTCGAGAGATCCCGGATGGTCACGTCGCCCGCCGGGATCTCGCTGGTCCGGGAGAACGGCGAGGCCTGCGACAGCACCGGCAGCGAGGCGTACTCCGTGCCCGCCAGCGCTTCCCGGACCACGTCCTCCTGCACCTTGCTGATCAGGTCGATGATCGGCGCGTCCTTGTAGCGCGCCTCCACCGTCGTCAGGGTCTCGGTCGCCGTCCCCACCACCTGGTTGACGTACGCCACGACCTGCGCGTGCTCGTCGCCCAGCAAACGGGTGATCCGCGGGTCGTCCTCCACCGTCGCCGCGTCCCGCAGCGACGCCTTCACGGACTCCACCCGCCAGCGGCCCCGCTCGAAGGTGAGCTCGACGTCGAAGAGGGTCAGCCGCTCGGCGTAGCACAGCGGCTCCGACAGCACGACCTCCCTGCCGGTCCTCTCGTTGGTCACCCGCAGCTCGGCGATCTCCGCGTGCGCGTGGCCGACCAGGACGGCGTCGATGCCCGGCACCTGCCGCGCCACGTTCGCCGCCGCGTTCTCCACATGCGGCAGCTGGTCACCGTACGAGGAGGTGCCCGACGTGCCCGAGTGCGCCGACACGACGACCACGTCCGCGCCCATGGAGCGCAGTTTCGGCACCCACTTCGCCGCCTGCTCCTCCAGGCCGGGGAAGGTCAGCTTGCCCTGCACGTAGGCCTTGTCCCAGATCGCGATGCCCGGGTTGGTCAGACCCAGCACCGCCACCTTCACCGGCGGCGCGCCCTTCACGTGGAACGTCTTGACGAAGTACGGCGGGAAGGCGGGCCTGAGGGTCTTCGCGTCGAGCGCGTTCGCGCCCAGCAGCGGGAAGTCGCACTGCTCCTCGAACTTCCGCAGCGTCTCGATGCCGTAGTTGAACTCGTGGTTGCCGAGCGCCACCGCGTCGTACCCGATGGCGTTCATCGCCTGCGCCATCGGGTGCACCGGACCGCCCTTCGCGGTGATCGGGTCCACCTTGGCGTAGTAGTACGTCAGCGGGGTGCCCTGGATGGTGTCGCCCGCGTCCAGCAGCAGGGTGTTCTCCCGGCCGCGCTCCTCGCGGATCCGGTTCACCAGCGTGGACACGCGGGCCAGCCCCTGCGCGTTGCCGGCCGGGTCCTGGTACTCGGCGTCCTTGTAGTAGTCCCAGTTGAAGACGTGACCGTGCAGGTCCGTGGTGCCCATCACGGTCAGTGCGTACCGCTTCACCGGCTTCTTCCCCCGTCCCGCCTGCGGAGCGGCCTCGGCCGCCGGGGTGGCCACCGTACCCGCCAGCGCCACCCCCGCCCCCGTGACGGCGGACTTCTTCAGGAACTTCCGGCGGTCGAACGGCATATCAGGCTCTCCTTGTACGACGGCGGCGCACAACGCGCGTAGATTCGCCCGACGATTCTGACCTGAACACGTCGACCAGGAACACCCCCGGCAGGTTTCGATCCGGTGACCGCCCCCGGCGCGCTCGTCCGAGCGGTCCGGTGCACATTTCAACGCTTGTCAATACCCCTTCACCCACGCGCCGTTGAGTCGTCACGCGCCGCCAGATCGCTACCCGCCGGTAAGCCCTAGGGTCGAACCATGCGCCGAGCGAAAATCGTCTGCACCCTGGGTCCCGCGACGGACTCGTACGACCAGATCAAGGCCCTGGTCGACGCCGGAATGGACGTGGCCCGCTTCAACCTCAGCCACGGTGAGCACGCCGAGCACGAGGAGCGGTACCGAAGGGTGCGCAAGGCCGCCGACGAGACCGGCCGCAGCGTGGGACTCCTCGCCGACCTTCAGGGTCCGAAGATCCGCCTGGGCCGCTTCGCCGAGGGGCCCGTACTCCTCGAACGCGGGGACTCCTTCACCATCAGCGTCGAGGACGGCGTCGAGGGCGACCGCCACCTGTGCGGCACCACCCACGCCGGCCTCGCCGAGGACGTCACCCCGGGGGAGCGCGTCCTCGTGGACGACGGCCGGGTCACCCTCGAGGTCACCGCCGTCGACGGCCCCCGTGTGCACACCACTGTCGCCGAGGGCGGGGTGGTCTCCGACCACAAGGGCCTCAACCTCCCGGGTGTCGCCGTCTCCGTGCCCGCCCTCTCCAAGAAGGACGAGGACGACCTGCGCTGGGCGCTGCGCACCGGCTTCGACGTCGTCGCCCTCTCCTTCGTCCGCAGCGCACGCGACATCAAGGACGTCCACCGGATCATGGACGAGGAGGGCCGCAGGCTCCCCGTCATCGCCAAGATCGAGAAGCCGCAGGCCGTCGAGGCGCTCGACGAGATCGTCGCCGCCTTCGACGGGGTCATGGTGGCCCGCGGGGACCTGGGCGTCGAGATGCCGCTGGAGCAGGTGCCCATCGTCCAGAAGCGCGCCGTGAAGCTGGCCCGGCGCAACGCCAAGCCGGTCATCGTCGCCACCCAGATGCTCGACTCGATGATCGACAACGCCCGGCCCACCCGCGCCGAGGCGTCCGACGTCGCCAACGCCGTCATCGACGGCACCGACGCGGTGATGCTCTCCGGCGAGACCAGCGTCGGCAAGCACGCCGTGGAGACTGTGCGCACCATGGCCCGCATCGTCGAGGCCGCCGAGGAGGACATCCTCGCCCGCGGCCTGCCGCCGCTGAGCGAGCACAACAAGCCCCGCACACAGGGCGGCGCCGTGGCCCGCGCGGCCGCGGAGATGGGCGACTTCCTCGGCGCCCGGTTCCTGGTCGCCTTCACGCAGTCGGGTGACACCGCCCGCCGCCTGTCCCGCTACCGCTCGCCGATCCCGCTGCTCGCCTTCACCCCGGACCCGGCCACCCGCTCCCAGCTCAGCCTGTCCTGGGGCGTGGAGACCTTCCTGGGCCCGCACGTCGAGTCCACGGACGCGATGGTCGACCAGGTCGACGAGCTGCTGCTGCGGTACGCGCGCTGCGCGAAGGGCGACGCGGTCGTGATCACCGCCGGCTCCCCGCCCGGGGTCTCCGGCTCCACCAACATGGTCCGCGTCCACCACATCGGCGAGGACGACAGCCCTCGGTAGCGCGGCCGGACGGACGATACGCGAAGAAGCGGATGTTCACCGAAAAGGCGGACATCCGCTGGCAAATGGTGACCTTGGATTCTAAGGAAAAGTACCCCGGGTCGGATTCGAACCGACGCTGGATGGTGTTTGAGACCATTGCCTCTACCGCTGGGCTACCGGGGCGCCCTGCAAAACGAAGGTCGACGGTCACCCGCCGTGCCCCCACCTTACCGCAGCTCGGTACGCTCTTGTCAGCAGTACCGGCCTGCCTCGCACCAAGGAGCCCACGTTGAGCGCCCCCGAGTCGCCCCAGCCCGCAGACGTGCCCGACGACGACAAGTCGCACGTGCCGCCGATGACGACCCGCGTGGTCATCGCCGAGGACGAGGCATTGATCCGGCTCGATCTCAAAGAGATGCTCGAGGAGGAGGGGTACACGGTCGTCGGCGAGGCCGGCGACGGTGAGCAGGCCGTCGAGCTGGCGCGCGAGCACCGCCCCGACCTGGTGATCCTCGACGTGAAGATGCCCAAGCTGGACGGCATCTCCGCGGCCGAGAAGATCGCCGAGGAGTCCATCGCCCCCGTACTGATGCTGACCGCCTTCTCGCAGCGCGACCTGGTCGAGCGGGCGCGGGACGCGGGCGCGATGGCGTATCTGGTCAAGCCGTTCAGCAAGAGCGACGTGGTGCCCGCGATCGAGATGGCGGTCTCCCGGTTCACCGAGCTGAAGGAGCTGGAGCGCGAGGTCGCCGACCTCAGCCAGCGCCTGGAGACGCGCAAGCTGGTGGACCGCGCCAAGTCGGTGCTCCAGACGCAGTACGGCCTGAGCGAGCCGGCCGCGTTCCGCTGGATCCAGAAGACCTCGATGGACCGGCGTATGTCGATGCAGCAGGTCGCGCAGGCGGTCATCGACGACGCCGAGGAGAAGAAGGCCGCGAAGGGCGGCTGACCTGCCGTCACACGGACGCCGAAGGCCCGCACCCCGTGAAGGGGCGCGGGCCTTCCGCCTGCCGGGTCAGTCCTCGCCGAGGTAGGCCTTGCGGACCGACTCGTCGTGGAGCAGGTCGCGGCCGGTGCCGGAGAGGACGATGTTGCCGACCTCCATCACATGGCCGTGGTCGGCCAGCGACAGGGCCGCCTGGGCGTTCTGCTCGACGAGCAGGATGGTGGTGCCCTGCGACTTCAGCTCGGCGATGGTCGCCATGATCTTCTGCATCATGATCGGCGACAGACCCATGGAGGGCTCGTCGAGCATGAGCAGCTGCGGACGGGACATCAGGGCCCTGCCCATGGCGAGCATCTGCTGCTCACCGCCGGACAGGGTGCCGGCGGCCTGCTTGCGGCGTTCCCCGAGGATGGGGAAGAGGTCGTAGGCGCGCCGGATGTCCTGCTCGATGCCCTGCTTGTCGCTGCGCAGGAAGGCGCCGAGGCGCAGGTTGTCCTCGATCGTCATGCGCGGGAAGATGTGCCGCCCCTCGGGGGAGTGGGCAAGACCCAGCGAGACGATCTTGTGGGCGGGGACCCTCTTCAGCGACCTGCCGTTGAACTTGATCTGGCCGCCGACCGGCTTCAGCAGCCCGGACAGCGTGCGCAGGGTGGTGGTCTTGCCGGCGCCGTTGGTGCCGATCAGGGTGACCACTTCGCCGGCCTCGACGCTGAACGAGATGCCCTTGACGGCCTGGATCTTGCCGTAGGCGACTTTCAGGTCCTCGACCTCGAGCAGTGCGGTCATCGGTCGTTCTCCTTGCCGGGCGCGGCGTCCGTGGTGGCCTCGGCCTCCGCCTCCGCCTGTGCTTCTGTCTCGGCGTCCGTCGTCTCGGCGTCCGTGGCTTCGGCGTCGGCGGAGTGGCCGGCCTCGGCGGCCGCCTCCGGCCGCGGGTCCGCCTCGGCCGTCTCCTCGGTTGCCTCGCCCGCGGGCGCCGGGGCGCCGGCCGTCTTGGCGGGCGACTGGGGCCGGCCCGCCGCCTCGGCCGCCGCTTCCGCGGCCTCGACCTCGGCGACCTCGGCGGCGCCGGGGTCGTCCGCCAGCGGCTCACCGATGTACGCGGCGATGACCCGCTCGTCGCCCTGGACGGTGGCCGGGTCGCCCTCGATCAGCTTCTGGCCCTGCACGAGCACGGCGACCCGGTCGCAGAGGTTGAAGATGAACCGCATGTCGTGCTCGATGACGAGGACCGCGGTGCCCTGGTCGCGGATGGCGAAGATGAGTTCCTCGGCCGCCCGGGTCTCCTGGGGGTTCATGCCCGCGGTGGGCTCGTCGAGGAGCAGCAGCCCCGGCTCGCTGGCGAGCGCGCGGGCGATCTCCAGCTTGCGCTGCTCGCCGTAGGGGAGGTTGCGCGCGAGCTGGTCGGCCTTCTCGGCGAGGCCTACGAACTCCAGCAGTTCCAGGGCGCGGGCGCGGGAGGCGGCCTCGGCCTTGTGGAAGCCGGGCCCGCGCAGGACGGCCGACCAGAAGCCCTCCTTGGTGCGGGTGTGGCGGCCGACGAGCACGTTTTCCAGGACCGTCATGTTGGCGAACAGACGGATGTTCTGGAACGTGCGGGCGATGCCGGCGGCGGTCACCTTGAAGGACTTGGGCGGCAGCACCTTGTCCTTGTAGCGGACCTCGCCCTCGGTCGGGATGTACAGCCCGGTCAGGCAGTTGAAGAACGTGGTCTTGCCGGCGCCGTTGGGGCCGATCAGACCGACGATCTCGCCGCTGCGCACGGTGAGGTCGACGTCCTTGACGGCGGTGAGGCCGCCGAACCGCATGGTGACGCCGCGCGCGTCGAGGACGACGGAGCCGGGGGCGGGCGGGCCCGCGGCGCTGTCCTTGGTGATGGTGTCGGTGGTCATGGTGGTCAGGCCCCCGTCTTGCTCAGGACTGTGGGCGCGTCGGCCTCTTCGTGGAACTCCAGCTGGCGGCGCCGGTTGGGGATGAGGCCCTCGGGACGGAAGCGCATCAGCAGCACGAGCGCGAGACCGAACGCGAGGAGCTGGTAGTCGCCGAGGAACTGGAGCTTGTTGGGGATCAGGAAGAGCAGCGCCGCACCGATGAGGGGTCCGGCGATGGTGCCCATTCCGCCGAGCACGACCGCGGCCAGCAGGAAGGCGGAGTTGGGCGGGGTGGTGCCGGCGAACAGGTACTGCTCGGGGGTCACGGTGTACGTGACGTGCGCCTGGACCGTGCCGGCCAGACCGGCGAGGGTGGCGCCCACGGCGAAGGCGATGAGCTTCACCCGGAAGCCGTTGATGCCCATGGCGAGCGCGGCGGTCTCGTCCTCGCGGATGGCGACCCAGGCACGGCCGATGCGGGAGTCGCCGCTGCGCCGGAAGACGAGGACGACCACGGCCGTGATGAGCAGCATCAGGAAGAAGTAGTTCGCGAACCGGCCGATGGTGAAGCCGCCGATGTCGTGCGCGACGCCCAGGTCGAAGCCCAGGATGTTCAGGTCCGGGATGGACGCGATGCCGTTGGAGCCGTTGGTGATGTCCGGACCCGAGGTGCCGTCGGTGTTGTTCACGGCGATACGGAAGATCTCACCGAAGCCGAGGGTCACGATGGCCAGGTAGTCGCCGCGCAGCCGCAGCGTCGGTGCGCCGATCAGCACACCGAAGACCAGCGAGGCGATCGCACCCACCAGGACGGCGGCCCAGAAGGGGAAGTGCACGCCGAACGGCGAGCTGGGCGAGCCGGAGACCAGCGCGGCCGCGTAGGCGCCGACGCCGAGGAAGGCGACGTAGCCGAGGTCGAGCAGGCCGGCGAGGCCGACGACGATGTTCAGGCCCAGGGCGACGGTGGCGAAGATCAGGATGTAGACGCCGAGGGTGGCGTACTGGTCGTCGGTCTGGGTGAAGGGGAACAGCGCCGCAGCGATGAACGCGCCGCACACGGTGATGTTCTGGTGGCGGGCGCTGATCTGGGAGGCGTGGGCGATCAGGCCGGAGCGGTTCAGCGCGCCGAACCCGAAGCCGGCGGTGATCAGGAAGCCGACGAACAGCTCGTCGTACTCGGTTCCGATGCCGTAGGTGAAGACGACCAGGGCCACCGCCAGGACGGCGACGATGATCAGGATCTCGGCGTACGACGGCAGCGTGCGCACGGGACGCGGGGAGCCGGAGGCGAAGGCCGCGCGCAGCACGGCCATGGTGTGCGCGGCGTCGTGCGTGAACTGCTCCCAGCCGCTCGCCTCGGGGTCGATCGGGTCGGGCTCGGGCCGCTCGAAGGGGAGGGCCAGGGCGCCGATCAGGGCTATGAGCGTGGCGGCGGCGACGATGTAGCCGCCTGGCTCCAGGTTGACGACTCCGCCGAGCTCGACGCTGATCGAGACGACGGTGTACCAGGCGGTGGCGAAGGTGCCGAGCACCGCGTACTTCACGGCCGCGTCGGCGCCGGCCGGAGTGAGCCAGCCCAGTCCCTTGACGCCGTAGGAGGCGAGGCAGAACAGGGTGGCGAGGGCGCCGCCGACCAGGACGAGCACCTGGAGGCCGCCCGGGTAGCCGTAGAAGGTGAGGTCGCCGGGGAAGGCGGCCGTCCAGGTCCAGGCGAGGAAGGTCGAGACGACGGCGAGCACGCTGCCGCCGGTGGCGAGGGCCCGCCCGAGGTGCGCGGGGATGCCGATGAGCCCGGAGGGGGTGTTCGGGGCGGGTGCGGCCACGGTCTTGGTCGCTGTGGTCTGTGTGGTCATCGGTGTCACGCCCTGTCCGCGACGCGCTCGCCGAGCAGGCCCTGTGGCCGGAACAGGAGCACGAGGATGAGGAGGATGAAGGCCCAGACCTCGGCCCAGGACTGGCTGCCGAACTGGTCCAGGCCGGGGATGTCCGCGATGTAGGCGGTGGCCAGGGTCTCGACGACGCCGAGCACCACACCGCCGATCATGGCCCCGTAGATGTTGCCGATGCCACCGAGCACTGCCGCGGTGAAGGCCTTGAGGCCGAGGATGAAGCCCATCTTGAAGTCGATCTGACCGTACTTCAGACCGCTGGCGACACCGCCGACGGCGGCGAAGACGGCGCCGAGGGCGAACGCGATCACGATGATGCGGTCGGTGTTGACGCCCATCAGCTTCGCGGTGTCCGGGTCCTGCGCGGTGGCCTGCATGCCGCGGCCGGTGCGGGTCCGCATCACGAAGTAGGCGAGGAACGCCATGCTGAGGGGGGCGGCGACGATCAGGAAGATGTCGCCCGTCTGGATGGTGGCGCCGCCGATGGAGAAGGGGCCGCCCTCGATCTGCGGGAAGGCCAGCTTGGACTTCGCCTCCGGGTAGAAGGCCCAGACGGCCTGCTGGAGCGCGAGGGAGAGACCGATGGCGGTGATCAGCGGGGCCAGACGGGGCGCGCCGCGCAGCGGGCGGTAGGCGAACCGTTCCGCTCCGATGGCGACCAGCACCGACGCGATCATGGCGCCTATCAGCATGAGCGGCAGCGCGACCCACATGGAGGTGCCGTCCGGCAAGACGTACAGATGCACGGTGATGGCGCCGAAGGCGCCGACCATGAAGATCTCGCCGTGGGCGAAGTTGATGAGCTGGACAATGCCGTAGACCATTGTGTAGCCGATGGCGACCAGGCCGTACATGGATCCCAGTAGCAGGCCGTTGACCAGCTGCTGCGGCAGTTCGTTCACCGCATGTCCTCCGAGACTTTCGGAATGTTCGACGGATGGGCCGGAACCGAGTCCGCGCGGGGCGCCAGTGGAACAGCGCCCCGCGCGGCTCGTGGGAGTGGTGCGGCGGAGATCAGCCGGTGAAGGTGCCCGACTTCACGGTGGCCCAGTCGCCGCCCTTGACGGTGTAGACGGTGAGCTGCTTGTTGGTGGCGTCACCGAACTCGTCGAAGGAGACCTTGCCGGTCACACCGTCGAAGGAGACGTTCTGCATGGCGTCGACGACCTTGGCGCGGGCGTCGTCCGGCAGCTTGCCGTCGTTGTCCTCGACGACCTTCTTGACGGCCTCGATGATGGCCCAGGCGGAGTCGTAGGAGTAGCCGCCGTAGGCCTCGTAGGCCTCCTTGTAGCCCTCGGTCTCGTAGTTCGCGACGAACTCCTTGGCGGACGGCAGCGACTCGACGGGCGCGCCGACGGAGGTGGCGAGGTCGCCGGCGCCGGCCGTGCCGGCCAGCTTGATGAAGTCGGCGCTGTAGATGCCGTCACCGCCGACCAGCGGGATCTTCGCGCCCGCTTCCTTGATCTGCTTGCTCAGCGGGCCGGCCTGCGGGTATTCGCCGCCGTAGTAGACGACGTCGGCGCCGGAGTTCTTCACCTTGGTGGCGACGGCGCTGAAGTCCTTGCTCTCCGGGTTGATGTGCTCGGTGCCGACGACCTGGCCGCCGAGCTCCTTGAACTCCGCGGTGAAGGTGGCGGCCAGACCGGCGCCGTAGGTCTTCTTGTCGTCGATGACGAAGACCTTCTTCTTCTTGGCCTCGTTGAAGACGTACTGCGCGGCGAACGGGCCCTGGATGGCGTCGGTGGTCGCGGTGCGGAAGTACGACTTGTACGGCCGCTCCTTCTTGGTCTGCCAGTTCACGCCCTGGGTGAGGGCGGGGTTGGTGTTGGCGGGGGAGACCTCGACCAGCTTGGCCGTGTCGAAGACCTTCTGCATCGACTCGCCGACGGAGGAGTTCAGCGGGCCGACGACGCCGAGCACGTCCTTGTTGGCGACGAGCTTGGTGGCGTTCTGCTGGCCCACGGAGGCCTGGCCCTGGTCGTCGAGCGCCTCGATCTTGAAGGTGACGCCCTCGACGTACTTCTCCTTGTTGGCGATCTTCGTGGCGAGGTCCACGGAGTTCTTGATGCCCAGGCCGAGCGCGGAGAGGTCGCCGGTCAGCGGCGCGTCGACGCCGATGACGACGGTGGTGTCACCGTTGCCCGAGTCCGAGCCGCCGCCGTTGTCGTCGCGAGAGCCGCAGGCGGTGAGGGTGAGTGCACCCGCCGCCAGGGCGGCGGTGATGGCGATGAGCGAACGTTGACGCACGATCCAGTCCTTTCCCCTGACAGCCGCTTCCCCGTGGAAACGGCCGAGTCGAGCGCTGGGCCGAGTGAGAATCAGGCTCCGCGGTGACTGGCCGTGACTCTAAGCGTGTGTAGGGAATGCGGAGGAGACTCTGGCCAAGGCTGTGACGCTCTTGTTATGACACGACGTATTGCAGAGCGGTACTGAGTGGGGGGAAGAGCAGAATTCCCGCCGATTTGCCCTGTCCGCATGGTGAGAAACCGCAGGAACCGGCAGGGGTGGTTCAGGTGTATCAGGCGTTTTGCTGATTACCGAAAATTGTTGCCGCAGGCCACCTCCAGGGCCGTGGACAGGTCCCTTGCGTACCGGGCGCCGAGGATGTAGCTGTGCGCTTCCTTTGCGCGCGTGTTACGCAGTGTTACGTCCAGGAAAGGAAGTCCGGCGTTCCGTGGCACTTTTCCGCATTCCGTCACTCGGACGGTGACGACGACCGTGCGGGAGCCGCCACCTTTCACTCGTAAAGGAGTTGCCGGTCGGGAGGCCAGGGACAGGCCGGCGTAGGGCTGGGAAATGCTCAGAACGGTCACCGGAGCGTCGGATTCCGTAAGCGCTTGTATTGTGAATTCAAATTCCGGCAAAGTCGTCTTCGTGTCTCTGACCTGCAGGGAGAGGTACCGGAAGGACGTCGTCTGGCTCGGGAGACGCGGTTCGGGCGGAGGGGTGGGACGGGGGCGGGTGAGGTAAAGGAGCGTCCCGGCCGCGAGCACGGCCACGGCGAGGAACGCGGCGGCCGTGGACCTCCGATGAGGTCCCGGCATGCGGATCGCAGGCCCGCTTCGGAGGTGCGGTGCGCGGGGAGAGGGGTCCGACGGGCGCGTGTCACCGTCCGGTTCGACCGGGCCGATCCCGCTCATCGCCACGGCCCCTCACCGGGACCGCCGGAGCGGTACCAGGCGGTGCAGCCTGCGCGTGCCTGACGTTCTGTCAACCTGTCGACGTCCCGCGCCCCTTGGCGGCGGGCGGCGCGCGCCGCGTCCACGACCTCGCGCAGGATGTCGTACTGCCCGCCGGACATTCCCATCGACTGGTAGTCGCCGTACCCGCGGCCGTCGAGCACCTCGCGCGACCAGTGGCGGACGATGCTCACGCACAGGTCGACGTCCGAAGTCGCCTTGGGGGACGGAGTGTCGGCTGTGGAAGGGGGAGGGGAAGGGGCGCGGGCGGTACGGGAGCCTTCCGCCGCGCACCCGGTCGCGGTCAGGGCCGCCACGAGCACGGCCAGGAGGGGCGCCCGGAACGCCCCGGCGCTGTGAGAGGTGCCACCCCGTCCCATGGCACCGAACGCTAGAGCGCCCGTCGGCCGCGGGCAATGGCGGTGACGGGCGCTGTGTGGGGGAGGTGGGGGAGAGGGGGCGGCTTTGCGGGAGTGCGGCTTGCGGGGGCGCGACTCAAAAGGCGCGGCTTGGGGGGAGCGGCTTACGGGGGTGCGGCTTGCGGGGGTGCGGCTTTCCGTACCCCCGCCGACGTCAGCCGGCCGCCTTCTCCGCGTCGCCGGGGCGGACGTCCCGCAGCAGACAGGTCAGCCGGGCGGTGCACACCCGCTTGTCCGCCTCGTCCGTGATCACGATCTCGTACGTCGCCGTGGACCTGCCCCGGTGCACCGGGGTGGCCACGCCGGTGACCAGACCGGAACGCGCTCCGCGGTGGTGCGTGCAGTTGAGGTCCACGCCGACCGCGATCTTGTTCACCCCGCCGTGCAGCATCGAGCCGACCGAGCCCAGGGTCTCCGCCAGTACGGCGGACGCACCGCCGTGCAGCAGGCCGTAGGGCTGGGTGTTGCCCTCGACCGGCATCGTCCCGACGACACGCTCCGCGGAGGCCTCCGTGATCTGCACGCCCATCCGCGTGCCGAGGTGGCCCGCCGAGAACAGCGCCCGGAGGTCCACACCGAGCGCGGCGTACTCGTCGATGACCTCCTGCGGGAACTTCACCTGCTGCGGCTCTCCCATGGGCCCGGCTCCAATCGTGCGTCGGTACGTCTGTGCCCTGAGCGAACGCTCAGTCGGTCGCCGATTGTTCCAGACGCACCACGACCGACTTACTGGCCGGGGTGTTGGAGACGTCCGCGGTGGCGTCCAGCGGCACCAGCACGTTGGTCTCCGGGTAGTACGCGGCGGCGCAGCCCCGTGCCGTCGGGTAGTGCACGACGCGGAAACCGGGCGCCCTGCGCTCCACGCCGTCCTTCCACTCGCTCACCAGATCCACGTAGGAGCCGTCCGCGAGCTTCAGCGCCCGGGCGTCGTCGGGGTTGACGAGCACCACGCGGCGCCCGTTCCTGATGCCCCGGTACCGGTCGTCCAGGCCGTAGATCGTGGTGTTGTACTGGTCGTGCGAGCGCAGCGTCTGCAGCAGCAGCCGGCCCTCGGGCAGGCGCGGGTACTCCACCGGCGCCGCCGTGAAGTTGGCCTTGCCGGTGGCGGTGGGGAAGCGCCGCTCGTCGCGCGGGGCGTGCGGCAGCGCGAAGCCGCCGGGGTGCGCCACGCGCGCGTTGAAGTCCTCGAAGCCGGGCACCACGCGCGCGATGCGGTCGCGGACCGTCGCGTAGTCCTTCTCGAACTCCTCCCACGGCACGTCGTCCTCCGTGCCGAGGACGCGGCGGGCCAGCCGGCACACGATGGCCGGCTCCGACAGCAGGTGCGGGCTCGCCGGCTCCAGGCGCCCGCGTGAGGCGTGCACCATGCCCATGGAGTCCTCCACCGTCACGAACTGCTCGCCGCTCGCCTGCAGATCGCGCTCGGTGCGGCCCAGCGTCGGCAGGATCAGGGCGCGCGCGCCCGTGACCGCGTGCGAGCGGTTCAGCTTCGTCGACACGTGCACGGTCAGCCGCGCCCGGCGCATCGCGGCCTCGGTGACCTCGGTGTCGGGGGAGGCGGAGACGAAGTTGCCGCCCATCGCGAAGAACACCTTCGCCTCGCCGTCGCGCAGCGCGCGGATCGCCCGGACCACGTCGTAGCCGTGCTCGCGGGGCGGCGCGAAACCGAACTCCCGCTCCAGGGCGTCCAGGAACGCCGGCGCGGGCCGCTCGAAGATGCCCATCGTGCGGTCGCCCTGCACGTTGGAGTGGCCGCGCACCGGGCACACGCCCGCGCCAGGACGGCCGATGTTGCCGCGCAGCAGCAGGAAGTTGACGATCTCGCGGATCATCGGCACGGAGTGCTTGTGCTGGGTGAGGCCCATCGCCCAGCAGACGACGATGCGCTCCGAGTCCAGGACCATGCGCAGGAAGCGTTCGACGTCCTCGCGGGCCAGGCCGGTCGCGGCGAGTGTCTCGTCCCAGTCCGCGGCGCGGGCTGCCTCGGCGAACTGCTCAAAACCGTGCGTGTGTCCGCGGACGAACTCCTCGTCCACCGCGCCCGGCGTGTCCAGGATCAGCTTGTTGAGGAGACGGAACAGGGCCTGGTCGCCGCCGATGCGGATCTGCAGGAACAGGTCGGTCAGCGTGGTGCCGGCGGTCAGCCCCTTGGGCGTCTGCGGGTTCTTGAAGCGCTCCAGGCCCGCCTCGGGGAGCGGGTTGACGCTCACCACGCGCGCGCCGTTCGCCTTGGCCTTCTCCAGCGCGGACAGCATGCGCGGGTGGTTGGTACCCGGGTTCTGCCCGGCGACGACGATGAGGTCGGCCTGGTACAGGTCGTCCAGGAGCACGCTGCCCTTGCCGACGCCGATCGTCTCCGACAGGGCCGAGCCGGACGACTCGTGGCACATGTTGGAGCAGTCGGGCAGGTTGTTGGTGCCGAGCTTGCGGGCGAAGAGCTGGTAGAGGAACGCGGCTTCGTTGCTGGTGCGGCCCGAGGTGTAGAAGACGGCCTCGTCGGGGGACGACAGCGCGGTCAGCTCCTCGGCGACGATGTCGAAGGCGCGCTCCCAGCTCACCGGCTCGTAGTGGTCGGCACCCTCCGGGAGGTACATGGGGTGGGTCAGCCGGCCCTGCTGCCCCAGCCAGTAGCCGCTGCGGCGGGCCAGGTCGGAGACGGGGTGCGCGGCGAAGAACTCGGGGGTGACCCGGCGGAGGGTGGCCTCCTCGGCCACCGCCTTGGCGCCGTTCTCGCAGAACTCAGCCTTGTGCCGGTGCTCCGGCTCGGGCCAGGCGCAGCCCGGGCAGTCGAAGCCGTCCTTCTGATTGACGCTGAGCAGGGTGAGTGCCGTGCGCTTCACGCCCATCTGCTGGTGGGCCATGCGCAGGGTGTGACCGATCGCGGGCAGCCCGGCGGCGGCCCGCTTCCGCTCGGCCACCTTCGGCGCGTCCTGGACCGGATCACCCTGGGGCGGCTTCGTTGCCATCGCGCACTCCTGTTCACGCACATGTGTGAGGTGGATCTCTTCGATCCTCGCATGCGGGGGGTGCGTGTACGGAGGTGCCTGCGGCGCAGGGTTCTGTGCGGTGGGGGTTGCTGTAGCGCCCAGGGTGGGGTGGGTGGTGCGGGGCCGCGGTGGGGTGGTCGTCCTCGGTCTGGCGCGAGAGTGCGTGCTGGAGAGGTTCGGGGTGTGGACGCGCCAGCCGCTGCGGGCGCCCACCCCCACCCCGTCCCCTTCCCGCCGTGGGCGGCTGCACCGACACCGGTGGCGGAGGCTGCCACCTGCCGCCCCCGCAGGTGTCGCCAACCGCGGGCAGTCGTGCCTCCCCCAGTGCCTCAAGGGCCTGGGAGGTGCCCCCAGGGCGATGGGGGTACCTCCCGCTCATGGGGGTCTCCCCGCTCGAGCGGAGTCGAGAGTGGGGGAGAAGCCGAGAGTGGGGGAGGGTGGGCGCGGCGGCACCCTGCCGGCGCCAGGTGTGCGAACACCCCCGGCCCGCACCGACGCCGGCGCCCATTGCCCCGCCGGCCGCGGGCAGGCGTGGCGCCTGGGCCCGACAGGGGAGGGTGGGCGCGGCGGCACCCCGTCAGCGCCGGGCTGCGTCGACACCCCCCGGCCCACACCGGCACGGTGCCCGCTGCCCCGTGGGCGAGGACGCGGCGGGCGCCGGAGTCCGGTGTCAGTCCGGCGTGGCAGGATCGGACACGTGGCAGACACAGCATCGAAGAAGACCGACCAGACCCCCGGCGGAAGCCGCCCGCGCCTGATGCTCATGGACGGGCACTCACTGGCGTACCGCGCGTTCTTCGCGCTGCCCGCGGAGAACTTCACCACCGCGACGGGCCAGCCGACGAACGCGATCTACGGCTTCGCGTCGATGCTCGCCAACACCCTCCGTGACGAGGCGCCCACGCACTTCGCGGTCGCCTTCGACGTGTCCCGCAAGACATGGCGCTCGGAAGAGTTCACCGAGTACAAGGCGAACCGCTCCAAGACCCCCGACGAGTTCAAGGGCCAGGTCGAGCTGATCGGCGAGCTGCTCGACGCGATGAGCGTGCCCCGCTTCGCCGTCGAGGGGTACGAGGCGGACGACGTCATCGCCACGCTCGCCACCCAGGCCGAGGCCGAGGGCTTCGACGTGCTGATCGTCACCGGCGACCGCGACTCCTTCCAGCTCGTCTCCGACCGCACCACGGTGCTGTACCCGACCAAGGGCGTCTCCGAGCTGACCCGCTTCACCCCGGAGAAGGTCTTCGAGAAGTACAACCTGACGCCCGCGCAGTACCCGGACTTCGCCGCCCTGCGCGGCGACCCGTCCGACAACCTCCCCGGCATCCCCGGCGTCGGCGAGAAGACCGCCGCGAAGTGGATCAACCAGTTCGGCTCCTTCGCCGAGCTGGTCGAGCGGGCCGACGAGGTCAAGGGCAAGGCCGGCCAGAACCTCCGCGACCACCTCGAGTCCGTCAAGCTCAACCGCCGCCTCACCGAGCTGGAGCGCCGGGTCGACCTGCCGAAGGGCGTGCAGGACCTGGACCGCACCGCCTACGACCGCAAGGCCGTGGCGGTGATCCTCGACACCCTGGAGATCAGGAACCCGTCGCTGCGGGAGCGGCTGTTCGGCGTCGACCCGGGCGCCGAGGAGGCCGAGACCACCCCGGTCGTCGCCGACGGCGTGGAGATCGACGGCACGGTGCTGGGCACCGGCGAGCTGGCAGGCTGGCTCGCGGAGCACGTCACCGGCCCGGTCGGCGTCGCCGCCGTCGACACATGGGCGCTCGGCACCGGCTCCGTCGCCGAGATCGCGCTCGCCACGGCGGAGGGACCGGCCGCCTGGTTCGACCCGGCCGAGATCGACGAGGCCGACGAGCAGGCGTTCCGCGCCTGGCTCGCCGACCCGGCCCGCCCCAAGGTGTTCCACAACGCCAAGCGCGCGATGCGCGTCTTCCCCGAGCACGGCTGGACGGTCGAGGGCGTCGCCATGGACACGGCGCTCGCCGCGTACCTGGTCAAGCCGGGCCGCCGCTCCTTCGACCTGGACGCGCTGTCCCTGGAGTACCTGCACCGGGAGCTGGCGCCCGCCGCCGCGCCCGACGGGCAGCTCGCCTTCGGCGCGGACGACGGCGCCCAGGCGCACGCCCTCATGGTGCAGGCCCGCGCCGTCCTCGACCTGGGCGAGGCCTTCGAGGGCCGCCTCGCGGACGTCGGCGCCTCCGACCTGCTGCGCGACATGGAGCTGCCCACCTCCGCCCTGCTCGCCCGCATGGAGCGGCACGGCATCGCGGCCGACCGGGCGCACCTGGAGGCCATGGAGCAGATGTTCGCCGGCGCGGTGCAGCAGGCGGTGAAGGAGGCCCACGCGGCGGCCGGACACGAGTTCAACCTGGGCTCGCCCAAGCAGCTCCAGGAGGTCCTCTTCGGCGAGCTGGCCCTGCCCAAGACGAAGAAGACGAAGACTGGCTACACCACGGACGCGGACGCGCTGGCCTGGCTCGCCGGCCAGACGGACAACGAGCTGCCGGTCATCATGCTGCGCCACCGCGAGCAGGCCAAGCTCCGCGTCACCGTCGAGGGCCTGATCAAGACGATCGCCGCGGACGGCCGCATCCACACCACGTTCAACCAGACCGTCGCCGCGACGGGCCGGCTGTCCTCCACGGACCCCAACCTGCAGAACATCCCCGTCCGCACGGACGAGGGCCGCGCCATCCGCCGCGGCTTCGTCGTCGGTGAGGGCTTCGAGTCGCTGCTCACCGCCGACTACAGCCAGATCGAGCTGCGCGTCATGGCCCACCTCTCCGAGGACGCCGGCCTCACCGAGGCGTTCACCTCCGGCGAGGACCTGCACACCACGGCCGCCGCCCAGGTGTTCTCCGTCGAGCAGTCCGCCGTGGACGCGGAGATGCGCCGCAAGATCAAGGCGATGTCCTACGGCCTGGCCTACGGGCTGTCCGCCTTCGGCCTCTCCCAGCAGCTGAACATCGAGGCGGCGGAGGCGCGCCAGCTGATGGACGCCTACTTCGAGCGCTTCGGCGGCGTGCGGGACTATCTGCGCCGTGTCGTCGACGAGGCGCGGGCGACGGGGTACACGGCGACCCTCTTCGGCCGCCGCCGCTACCTGCCCGACCTCAACAGCGACAACCGCCAGCGGCGGGAGGCGGCGGAGCGGATGGCGCTGAACGCGCCGATCCAGGGCACGGCCGCGGACATCGTCAAGATCGCCATGCTGAACGTCGACCGCGCCCTGCGCGAGGCCGACCTGCGCTCCCGCATGCTGCTCCAGGTCCACGACGAAATCGTCCTGGAGCTGGCCCCCGGGGAGCGGGAACAGGTCGAGGAACTGGTCCGCCGCGAGATGGCCTCCGCGGTCGAGCTGAGGGTCCCCCTCGGCGTCTCGGTGGGCGTGGGCCCGGACTGGGAGTCGGCGGCGCACTGAGATGCCGCGGTGCGGTGCCGGGCGCGGTCGTGCAGCCGCGCCCGGCATGTGCGTTCAGGGGGCCTCACCGGAAGGCTTGTGCCGCCCCCCCCCCCCCGCCCGCGCGGGTGCCGTCCGGGTGCGCCCCGGCCCTGGTTGTCGCCGTGCGGCGGGTGACGGCTCGGCGGCAGCGCCCACTCGGCAGTCATGCAACGCGCTGACCCGGCTGCCGCACCGGGCGGTCGTCGGCCGTAACAAGACCGAGCGGGTGGTCCGGCTGGTCGACCGGCTCAAGGGCGATCAGCTTCGAGGGCCGCGGCCCGCGCATGCCGCCGCGTGGCGTCCGGTGGGCATCCGTCGGGCGACCTTGGCGACTGTGCCGCCCGGAAGGTGTCCGGACGGGCATCGGTCCAGCCCGCCCACGCCGCCGGCAGGCGGCCGATGGTCCCGAGGAGCGTGCGGTCGGCCGCTCGCGTGCCGCCCGGGGGCGCCCCCGCCCCGCTCGGCGTCGCGCGACCGGAAGGAACTCCGCGACTGCGCCCCGCTCGGCAGTGGCCGCCAGGAGCGTGGCATCCCCGCCTGTGCCGGTGCGCGGCCTCCGGTCAGCCGCCTGCCCGCCCCGTTCGCCGTGCGACCGACACGCGTCCGGCGCTCGCAGGGCGGGCGTACGCCCCCGCCGAGCCGGTCGGCCCCCCCCCGTGCCCCACGGAGCGTCCCCGTGCGGGCATAACCCCAGGCCAGAGGCCATCCTTGAGAGTGTCCCGGCGCTCGTCGGGCTTCTGTTCTTCACTCGCCTGGCCCCCGCAGGGGAGCCCGCGGCGGGGTGGGCGGCCAGCATGCCAAGCATGGGTATACGCATGCTTCACCGCAGAGCGGCACCCCCGCAGGCCGACGCCGACGGACCCACCACCCAGGCGTTTCCGCCGGTCCCGGTCTTCGCGGCCGCCGCAAGTACCGCCCGCATCCCCGGCGGCCTCACGGCCGCGTTCCGCGACACCGCCGTCCGGCTCGGCCGGCGCGTCACCGACGGCCGGTGGAGAACCGGCCGCACCCCCGCCGCCCAGGGCACGGGAACCGACCAGCCCCCGTGGCGGCTGTGGGCCGAGCTCGCCCGCGCCTACCTCACCCTCGTCCTCACCCTGCTGCCCAGGCCCCGCCCGGTCCGCACGGTCACCGTGTTCGTCGCGGCGAGCGAGACCCTCAGTGTGCGGCCGTACGGTCCGGCTCCCGCGTACCCGCGTCCGCAGGGCCCTCCGTGGCCGGGACCCGACGCCGCACCCTGACGGCGACCGCGTACACCGGGAGCGTGGCCACCAGCCCCGCGCCCGCGCCGAAACAGACGGTCGGGATCAGCTCATAGGGCTTCGCCATGTGACCCCAGTAGTCCCACCACCGGACGGCCCGCGGGACCGCCGCGGCCACCGCGCACCCGGCGAGCAGCACGACGGCTCCCCACCGGTCGCGAGCCGACAGCACCGGCACCCCCGAGGGCACCGCGCTCCCGGGGACCGCACGCCGCAGCGCCCGCACCGTGAACACCACGAGGACGACCGCGGCCAGCAGCGAACTGCCGTACTGCGCGTACCAGAACACCGGCGAACCGCCGATCTCCTCGCCCAGCACCGGGATCAGCCGTGTGCCCCAGCGGTCGTGATGGGTGAACGCGTCCCACACGACGTGCGTCAGACCACCCAGCACGGCGGACAGGTACCAGCGCGCCACCAGCGACGCCCGTACGCGCTCCCGGGGCGCCCCGCAGCGCGTCAGCGCCGCCACCCGCCCCTGACGGGCCCGCGGCAGCAGCGCCACCAAGGGCTCCCGCACCAGCAGCCACAGCCCCACCAGCGCCCAGGCGATGACCACGTCCACGGTGAACACCCCCCACCCCGCGTGCGTCACGTCGCCGAACTCCATCGCCCCGGACACGACACTGGCCGCGTAATAGGTCATGTCGGGCGCGAAGCTGCCCGCGACCAGCACCGCCGGGACCAGCGGGCCGCGCCCCGTGCCGTCGGCGCGGACGGCGGGCAGCACCGCCGCCGCGTGGCTGAGTGTGAAGGGCAACGGAACTCCTCGCAGCGGGGATCGACCGGGTGTGCCCGGACGCGTCGGCCGTAAGGCGGCGGGCGCGGGCGGACCTCAGTATTCGGCAGACCGGGGCGCGGCGGTCGGCCGCCCTGTGAACCGCCTGGACGAGAAGATGGTCAACCGGTGAATATCGGGCATCAACGGGTGTCCGTGCAAGGGAAGTTGTCGTAGGGTCGCGAGGGTCGTCGACCCGGTTCCGCATCCCAGGGCAACCGGCGGGACGGGCAGATCGTCACAACAGGGCGAACGCGGTACAGGTGAAGGGCGCCCACAGCGCCCGCGGGGAGGGGTTCACTCTATGGCGGCGCACATCGGCAGGCGGCTGCGCAAGGGAGCGGCAACCACCGCCGTCGCCGCGGCAGCGGTGGCGGCCCTGTCCGCGTCCCAGGCTCCCGGCGCCACGGTCGACGACCAGGGCAGACAGAACACCGGCGACGCCACCTCCGCGCCCGACACGGCGGCCGACGACAGCGCGACCGGCAACTCGCCGTACTACACGGACCTGCCGCCCCTCAACAGCCCCGCCCCGTCGCCCTCCGCGGGCTCCGACGAGGCGGGCGACCGGAGCGCCGCCGAGGCCGGCATACCCGCGACCGTCCTGGACGCCTACAAGAAGGCGGAGGCGGCGCTGCGCGAGAAGAAGGCCGGCTGCAACCTGCCCTGGCAACTCCTCGCCGCCATCGGCAAGGTGGAGTCCGGTCAGGCGCGCGGCGGCCGGGTCACCGCCGACGGCACCACCGTCACGCCGATCCTCGGCCCCCAGCTCGACGGCAACGGCTTCGCCCTCATCCGCGACACCGACAACGGCGCCTACGACGGCAACCGGATGTACGACCAGGCCGTGGGACCGATGCAGTTCATCCCCTCCACGTGGTCCTGGGCGGGCCGCGACGGCAACGGCGACGGCCGCAAGGACCCCAACAACATCTACGACGCCGCCCTCGCCGCCGGCCACTACCTGTGCCGCTTCGACTGGGACCTCTCGGAGCCGGGCGACCTGCGCAAGGCGATCCTCAGTTACAACAACTCGACGGAGTACCTGAACACCGTCCTGTCGTGGCTGGAGTACTACCGCAAGGGCACCCACGAGATCCCCGACGGCACCGGCGCCCTGCCCGAGGACCGCAGCGACGCACGCCCCGGTGTCACGCCGTCCGCGCCGGGCACCACCCCGCCGGCGCGGCCCGGCAAGCCCTCCGGTTCCCGGCCGTCGCCCAGCCCGTCCGCACCCGGCACCGGCAGCCCGAGCGCGCCGCCCACCACGCCTCCGCCGCCCACCACGCCTCCGCCGTCCACCCCGCCGACGCCCACCGACACGGTGCACCACCTGGAGGACGCCGGCACCGGCACCCTCACCGCCATGGCGGGCCACACCTTCGCCGAGCGCATCTCGACGCGCGCGGAGACGGAGGCGGGCAAGGCGGTCGCCAAGGTGCGGATCCGCTTCACGATCGTCGGCGACACGGACACCACCTTCGCCGGCGGCGAGAGCGTGGCGACCGTGACGACCGACGCGTCCGGCGTCGCGGTGGCGCCCGCGCTGCAGGCGGGGGAGAAGACCGGCGCGTTCGCCGTCCAGGCGGCTGTGGCCGGCCGCTCCGTCAAGGGCGTCCCCTACAAGGTGACGGTCACCCAGCGCGTCGCCGACGCCCTCACCCGTGTCGGCGAGAAGGAACTGACCTGCGTCGCGGGCGGCGAGTTCGCCGAGCCGGTCGAGGTCAAGGCCACCTACGGCGGTGAGGCCGCCGGGAAGGTCGCCGTCACCGCGAAGCTCGTGACGTCCGCCGACGACCCCGCCGAGAACGACAAGGGCCCCTACTTCAAGGACGCCGACGGCAAGGCAATCCGCACCCTGACCGGTCTGAGGACCGGCCCGGACGGACAGCTGACCCTGCCGAAGCTGTACGCGGACGGAACCGCCGGCACGTTCCTGCTCCGCCTCACCACGGCGGGCGGCGCCACTCTTGAGGTGGAGCTGACCGTGGAGCCGGCCGCCACACCGAGCCCCGACCCGGACCCGTCGGCGGACCCTGACCCCTCGACGGACCCGTCCACCGAGCCGTCGGAGACCCCGGCCGCCTGAACCGACGCCCTGCCCGCTACCCGCGCGAACGCGCGTTGGTGTGGCGGGTGGGCCGCGCGGTGGCCGGGTCCTCCGGCCAGGGGTGCTTCGGGTACCGGCCGCGCAGCTCCGCCCGCACCTGCTGGTAGCCCTCGCGCCAGAAGGAGGCGAGGTCGGCGGTGACCGCGGCGGGCCGCCCGGCCGGGGACAGCAGGTGCACCAGCAGCGGCACCCCGGCCACCGTGGGCGACTCCTGCAGCCCGAACATCTCCTGCAGCTTCACGGCGAGCACCGGCCGCTCCGGGTCGGACCAGTCGACACGGACGGCCGACCCGCTGGGCACGGTGATCCGCTCGGGCGCCAGCTCGTCGAGGCGCGCCGCCTCGCCCGACGCCCACGGCAACAGCCGCGCGAGCGCCTGCCCGGCGTCGATCCGCGCGAGGTCGGCGCGGCGCCGCGCCCGGCTCAGCTCCGGCTCCAGCCACTCGTCCACGCGCGCGTGGAGCGCCTCGTCGGACACGTCCGGCCACGGCTCGCCCAGCCGCGCGCGCAGGAAGGCCAGCCGCTGCCGCAGGACCTCCGCCCCGGCCGGCCACCGCAGCAGCCCGAACCCCTCCCGGCGCAGGCCGTCCAGCAGCGCGGCACGCACCGGCGCGGGGCCGGCGTCCGTGAGCGGCCGCGCGGCCAGCTCGACCGCCCCCAGCCGCTCGACCCGGCGCGCCACGACGTCCCCGTCGGCCCAGTGCACCTCCTCACGCCGGTCGAGGAGCGTGCCCGCGGCCCACCGCGCCACGTCCTCGTCCACGGCGGCCCCCAGCAGCACGCGCGCGTGCCCACGCCCCACGGGCCGGTCGGCGACGGCGACGGCCACCCACTCGGCCCCACGCAACGCGGACCCGGCCCCGACCTCGGCGCGCGTCCCGCCCACCATCAGATATGACCCCCCGTCGGCCCGGGCCACCCGCTCCGGGAACGCGAGAGCCACGACGAGCCCGACGGCCCGCTCCTCGGCCACGAGGTCACCGCCACGGCCGGCCGCCCCGACGTCGGAAATTCCGCCCGGGCGCGGCGCCACTCCCGGCACGCCCCCGCGCCCGGCCGACCGTCTTCCGCCACCGCGGGTCCCCGGCACCGCGCCACTGTCCGACGGTGCCGTGGCTTGCGGGCCGGATGCTTCGCCCGTCTGCCGCTCACCGGCCGTGGGTTCCTTCGCTTCGGTGGTGCCCGAGCCGATCGGACCTCCGGGCCCGGCGGACCGTCTCCCGCCGGCGCGGGTTCCCGGCACCGCGCCACTGTCGGACGGTGCCGTGGCTTGCGGGCCGGATGCTTCGCCCGTCTGCCGCTCACCGGCCGTGGGTTCCTTCGCTTCGGTGGTGCCCGAGCCGATCGGGCCTTCGCGCCCGGCCGACCGTCTTCCGGCACCGTCCGACTGCGCCGAGGCACCCGCGCCGGTTCCGGCCGTACCGCCCAGACCCTCGCGCGAGGACGAGCCGTCCGCATGCCCCGGAACCGCCGACGCTCCAGCGGCGACCGCCCGCACCGGGTCGTCCGAACCGGAAACCCCGCCACCGGCGTTACCGCCTGGCCCTGCGGCTCCCTCCGCCTGGGACAAGGCGCCCCGCAGCCTCCGTACCTCCGCCCGCCAGCGCGCCGCGTACCCGTCGCCGCCCCGGCGTGCTGTGCGCAGGGCCGCGGGGAGGTCGTCGCCGTAGTCGCGGGGTGGATCCTCGGAGAGGAGGGCGACGACCTCGGAGGCGAGGGCGGCGCCCACGCGCGGTGACGCGTCCAGGAGGGCGCGGCCCAGGCGCGGGTGGAGGCCGAGGCGGGCCAGGCGGGTCCCCCGTTCCGTGGGGCGGCCGTCCGGCCGTACCGCGTCGATCGCCGTGAGGACGTCCCGGGCCGCCGCCATCGCGCCGCCCGGCGGAGGGTCCATCAGGGCCAGGCCGGAGGCGTCCGGGTCGCCCCAGCAGGCCGCCTGGAGCGCGAACGCCGTCAGGTCGGCCACCTTGATCTCGGGGGAGGGGTACGACGGAAGCCGCGCGTCCTCCGCGGCCGCCCAGCAGCGGTACACCGCACCCGGCGCCTCGCGCCCTGCACGACCCGCCCGCTGGCGTCCCGCGGCGCGTGAGGCCCGTACCGTCGCGAGCGCGCTCAGCCCCCGTGCGTGGTCGACGCGCGGCTCGCGGGCGAGGCCCGAGTCCACCACCACCCGTACGCCCGGCACCGTCAGCGAGGACTCCGCGACCGAGGTCGCCAGCACCACCCGCCGCCGCTCCCCGGGTGCCAGCACCGCGTCCTGCACGGCGGCCGGCGCACGCCCGTGCACCTGGAGGACGTCCACGCCGGACAGGCCGCCCAGCATCCCGGCCACCCGGGAGATCTCCCCGACCCCCGGCAGGAACACCAGCACATCGCCGTCCCGCTCGTCCAGGGCCCGCCGTACCACCGCCGCCACGTGCGTGAGCAGCGCCGGGTCCACCCACATGCCGTGCGGCGGACGCACCGCGCGCGGGGGCGGCGCCCACACCACGTCGACCGGGTGCGCGGCGCCCCGCGCCTCCACCACGGGCGCGCCGCCCAGCAGCCGTGCCCAGCCCTCCGCGTCCGTCGTCGCCGACGCGGCCACCAGCCGCAGGTCGGGCCGCAGCGTCTCGCGCACGTCCCACAGGAACGCCGCTGCGGTGTCGGCGTCCAGATGCCGTTCGTGGCACTCGTCCAGGACCACCGCGTCCACCCCGGCCAGCTCCTGGTCGCGCTGGAGCCGCTGCAGCAGCACACCGGTCGTGACGACCTCCACGCGCGTGTCCCGCCCCACGGCCCGCTCTCCGCGCACGGTGAAGCCGACCGAGGCGCCGACCCGCTCGCCCAGCAGCCACGCCATCCGGCGCGCCGCCGCGCGGGCGGCGATCCGCCGGGGTTCGGCGACCAGCACCCGCCGCGTGGGGCCCGCGCCCCACAGACCGGCGAGCGCCAGCGGCACCAGGGTCGTCTTGCCCGTGCCCGGCGGCGCCACCAGCACCGACGTGCCGTGCGCGTCCAGCGCCCCGGCGAGCGAGGGCAGCGCCTCGCGCACCGGAAGGGACTCCAGCGCCTCGTGACGGATCACGCGCTCAGTCCCGTACGCACACGAAGATCGCGGTGCCGGGGATCAGGCTGCCGCGCAACGGGGACCAGCCGCCCCACTCGGTGGTGTTCCAGGACGGCCACTCCGGCTCCACGAGGTCCACCAGCCGGAACCCGGAGGAGACCACGTCACGCACCCGGTCCCCGAGCGTCCTGTGGTGCTCGACGTACACCGCGTGACCGGTGTCGTCCTGCTCCACGTACGGCGTGCGGTCGAAGTACGACCCGGACACGCTCAGCCCCTCCGGGCCCGGCTCGTCCGGGAACGCCCAGCGGATCGGGTGCGTCACGGAGAACACCAGCCGCCCGCCCGGACGCAGCACCCGGTGCACCTCCCGCAGCACCAGCCGCGGATCGGCGACGAAGGGCAGCGCCCCGTACGCCGAGCAGGCCAGGTCGAAGGAGGCGTCGGCGAAAGGAAGCACGCCCGCGTCCGCGCACACGAGGGGGAACGCCCCGCCGATGCGCAGCGCGTGCTGGAGCTGGCGGTGCGAGATGTCCAGCGCCACCGGCCGCGCCCCCTGCGCGGCCAGCCAGCGCGAGCACTGCGCCGCGCCCGCGCCCAGCTCCAGGACGTCGCGCCCCTTCAGCTCCTCCGGCGGGCCGAGCAGTTCCGCCTCCACCTCGTCCAGGCCCTCCGGGCCCCACACGAAGCGGTCGTCGCCGAGGAAGGTCCCGTGCTCGTTCTGGTACTCGTCGGCGTTGCGGTCCCACCAGCCCCGGTTGGCCCGGGAGCTCTCCGTGACGCCGGCCTCCCGCCGGGTGGCCTCCGGTTCGGGGACTTCGGGCTCTTGGATGATCGGCTCCCTCGTCGTACTCTTCCGTCCAGCCGGGTCCCCGGTGTGTCGCCGCGGGGGGTCTTCTTCACCCCTGCATGGCCTCGGGAGACGGCAGTTGTGCCGGTTATGCGGCGATCCGCCCCGGGTGGGCGGCTTCGCGCATTGACCCTGCCCGGCCGCCCCCGTATGCTACAAGTTGCGCTGCGGGCCTGCGCACCTCAGACGTAGCAGGCTGCGCTCGCATCTGTTGTATGTCCCCTCGGTTGTCGAGGCGCCACCGTGTTTTTGTGGCGCTTCCTTGGCTGTCCGGCTTCTGCAGAGCGAAACGGGCTCCGGCGTAGCAGTACCTACGACTTCAATGTCCGTACCGGAGCCCTTTCCCACATGACGAGCAGCACCGAGACCACCGCCACCACCCCGCAGGTAGCGGTCAACGACATCGGTAACGAGGAAGCTTTCCTCGCCGCGATCGACGAGACGATCAAGTACTTCAACGACGGCGACATCGTCGACGGCGTCATCGTGAAGGTCGACCGGGACGAGGTCCTGCTCGACATCGGTTACAAGACCGAAGGTGTCATCCCGAGCCGAGAGCTCTCGATCAAGCACGACGTCGACCCGAACGAGGTCGTCGCCGTCGGCGACGAGATCGAGGCCCTGGTCCTCCAGAAGGAGGACAAGGAAGGCCGCCTGATCCTCTCGAAGAAGCGCGCCCAGTACGAGCGTGCCTGGGGCACCATCGAGAAGATCAAGGAAGAGGACGGCATCGTCACCGGTACCGTCATCGAGGTCGTCAAGGGTGGTCTCATCCTCGACATCGGCCTCCGCGGCTTCCTCCCGGCCTCCCTGGTCGAGATGCGCCGCGTCCGCGACCTCCAGCCCTACGTGGGCAAGGAGCTCGAGGCGAAGATCATCGAGCTGGACAAGAACCGCAACAACGTGGTCCTGTCCCGCCGTGCCTGGCTGGAGCAGACCCAGTCCGAGGTCCGCCAGACGTTCCTCACCACCCTGCAGAAGGGTCAGGTCCGTTCCGGCGTCGTCTCCTCGATCGTCAACTTCGGCGCGTTCGTGGACCTGGGCGGCGTGGACGGTCTGGTCCACGTCTCCGAGCTGTCCTGGAAGCACATCGACCACCCCTCCGAGGTCGTCGAGGTCGGCCAGGAGGTCACGGTCGAGGTCCTCGACGTCGACATGGACCGCGAGCGTGTCTCCCTGTCGCTGAAGGCGACCCAGGAAGACCCGTGGCAGCAGTTCGCCCGCACCCACCAGATCGGCCAGGTCGTGCCCGGCAAGGTCACGAAGCTGGTTCCGTTCGGTGCGTTCGTCCGCGTGGACGAGGGCATCGAGGGTCTGGTCCACATCTCCGAGCTGGCCGAGCGCCACGTGGAGATCCCGGAGCAGGTCGTCCAGGTCAACGACGAGATCTTCGTCAAGGTCATCGACATCGACCTCGAGCGCCGTCGCATCAGCCTCTCGCTGAAGCAGGCCAACGAGGCCTTCGGCGCCGACCCGACGGCGGTCGAGTTCGACCCGACCCTGTACGGCATGGCCGCGTCCTACGACGACCAGGGCAACTACATCTACCCCGAGGGCTTCGACCCCGAGACCAACGACTGGCTCGAGGGCTACGAGAAGCAGCGCGAGGAGTGGGAGCGCCAGTACGCCGAGGCGCAGGCTCGCTTCGAGCAGCACCAGGCGCAGGTCATCAAGTCCCGCGAGGCGGACGCCCAGGCCGCTGCCGAGGGTGGCGAGCCCGCCGCTCCGGCCGCGTCCGGCGGCGGTTCGTACTCCTCCGAGGGCGGCGACCAGTCCGGCGCCCTGGCTTCGGACGAGGCGCTGGCCGCGCTTCGCGAGAAGCTGGCGGGTGGCCAGAGCTGAACGCTCTCCACTGAGGGTCAGTAGTTGATCTGAGGGGCCGCACCTTGCGAGGTGCGGCCCCTCAGGCGTTCCCCCGTGGGGGTGCGTCGTCGGCTGCGGCGCCGTGGGGGCCTCGCGCAGTCCCCGCGCCCCTTCAGGGCCTTAAGGGGAATGCCTGTGCTTCGTGCCACGTTGTGGTGGGTGAAACACGAGGAGGAGCGGTCACTGTGCTTGATCCGCAGGATTTGTACGCCTGGGAGCCGAAGGGTCTGAGCGTCGTCGACATGGCGCTGGCCCAGGAGTCGGCCGGACTTGTCATGCTCTACCACTTCGACGGATACATCGACGCGGGTGAGACCGGCGACCAGATCGTCGACCGGCTGCTCGACTCGCTGCCCCACCAGGTCGTCGCCCGGTTCGACCACGACCGGCTCGTCGACTACCGGGCCCGTCGGCCTCTGCTCACCTTCACCCGCGACCGATGGACCGACTACGAGGTGCCGGCCATCACCGTGCGGCTCGTGCAGGACGCCACGGGAGCGCCCTTCCTGCTGCTCTCGGGCCCCGAGCCGGACGTCGAGTGGGAGCGCTTCGCCGCCGCCGTCCGGCAGATCGTGGAGCGCCTCCAGGTGCGCCTGTCGGTCAACTTCCACGGCATCCCCATGGGCGTCCCGCACACCCGCCCGGTCGGCATCACCCCGCACGGCAACCGCACCGACCTCGTCCCGGTCAGCACCAGCGTCTTCGACGAGGCGCAGGTCCCGGGCAGCGCCGAGGCCCTGGTCGAGTACCGGCTGATGCAGGCCGGGCACGACGTCCTGGGCGTCGCGACGCACGTGCCGCACTACATCGCCCGCTCGCCGTACCCGGACGCGGCGCTGACCGCGCTGGAGGCCATCACGGCCGCCACCGGGCTCGTCCTGCCGGGCGTGGCGCACTCCCTGCGCACCGACGCACAGCGCACCCAGACCGAGATCGACCGGCAGATCCGCGAGGGCGACGACGAGCTCACCGCCCTCGTGCAGGGCCTGGAGCACCAGTACGACGCGGCCGCGGGCGCCGCGACCCGGGGCAACATGCTCGCCGAGCCGGTGGAGATCCCGTCGGCGGACGAGATCGGCCGCGAGTTCGAGAAGTTCCTGGCCGAGCGGGAGGGCGACAACTGACGCCCGCCGGACCGCCGGTCACAGTCGACGCCTAGGCTGCTGCCCATGCTGACAGTGGGCCTGACCGGCGGTATCGGAGCCGGCAAGAGCGAGGTGTCGCGGCTGCTCGTGGAGCGCGGCGCCGTACTGATCGACGCCGACCGCATCGCACGCGACGTCGTGGAGCCGGGCACGCCCGGGCTCGCCGCCGTCGTCGAGGCCTTCGGCGAGGAGATTCTGGCCGAGGACGGCAGCCTGGACCGGCCCCGCCTCGGCGCCCTCGTCTTCAACGACCCGGCCAAGCTGGCCACGCTCAACTCGATCGTGCATCCCCTGGTGGGCGCCCGGTCGCGCGAGCTGGAGGAGGCCGCGCCCGGGGACGCCGTCGTCGTCCACGACGTTCCGCTCCTCACCGAGAACGGCCTCGCCCGCCTCTACGACGTCGTGATCGTCGTCGACGCGAGTACCGGGACCCAGCTCGACCGGCTGGTGCGGCTGCGCGGCATGAGCGAGGAGGACGCACGGGCCCGCATGGCCGCCCAGGCCACCCGCGAGCAGCGCCGCGCCGTCGCGGACATCGTCATCGACAACGACGTGCCCCTCGACGCGCTGGAACGCCGCGTCGAGGAGGTGTGGGCCGACCTGGTCCGCCGCGCGAGGGAACCCCGGCCGGAATAGAGGGCGCCGGGCGGGGCGTTGATCCTCCGGAGAGAGGGAAGGATTCCGCCGTGCCCCAGACCAGTGGTCCGTCCGGACGTACGCCGGAGACGCACGTCATCGACTTCCGGGCCGCCGAGCACCTGCTCGCCTCCCGCGACCCGCGGGGCGCGGTGAAGCTGCTCGACGGCGTCATCGACGTCCATCCCGAGAACACGGCCGCCCGGCTGCTCCGGGCGCGCGCCTTCTTCGCGGCGGCCCAGCTGCGCCCCGCCGAGCTGGAGTTCTCGCTCGTCCTGGAGCGGGAGCCGGACAACGCCTTCGCCCACTTCGCCCTCGCCCGCACCTACGAGCGGCAGGGCAGGACCCACCCGGCCAAGCGGCACTTCCGCCTCGCGGCAGCGCTGGATCCGAACCCGGAGTACCTGAAGGCCGCGCGCTTCGACGGCTGAGCCCGCGGGCGCGGGGGTGCGGGCGCCGGGCGGCTAGTGCCGGTCCGTCGGCGGCCCGTGCGGGGGCTCGTACGGCGGGACGTCGCGGCCCGGCTGGTAGTGCGGGCCCTGGAGGATGTGCCGGACCACGAACACCAGGTCCGCCACGACGACCAGGAACAGCATTCCGCAGGCCAGCGCCCAGCCCGGATACCCGGCGAGTGCGAACGCCACCGTTCCGGCCACCGTCCAGAGCACGCCCCACACGCTCAGCCAGAACCGCACGCGCAGAGGACTCCGCGCGGTCGTCGGCTCACTGCCCGTACGCATCGCGATCCTCACCCTGGCGGCCGGACTTTCTCACGCTCCGGGTGCCCGCCCCGATCCGCTGTCACTCGTTCGTGTGGCAACGACGGGGAGGGGAACGGACGTGCGGGCGCTGCCCGTTCGACGGGCATGGAGAAGACGATGCGGGCGGGGTACGAGGGGACGGGACCCGGGGCGATCACCCCGGACGGGTGCGCGGTGGAGCTGTACGCGCGGCTTCCCGTGGGGGACGAGCCGGACGTGATCGCGGCGGCGGCGCCGACGGGGGCGAGGATCCTGGAGCTGGGCTGCGGGGTGGGGCGGATGACCCACGCGCTGCTGGAGCGCGGCTTCGAGGTGACGGCGGTGGACGAGTCCGCCGAGATGCTGGAGCGGGTGCGCGGGGCGCGGACGGTATGCGGCCCGATCGAGCTGCTCGACCTCGGTGAGACCTTCGACGTGGTGCTGCTGGCCTCGTTCCTGGTGCACGCGGGGGACGCCGAGGTGCGCCGGGGCATGCTGCGCACCTGTGTACGGCATCTCGCGGAGGGCGGGTGCGTCCTGATCCAGCGGGAGGGCGCCGACTTCCACACGGACGTGCCGCGCGAGCGGGTCGACCCGGCGGGCTTCACGGTGCGGATCGTGTCCGTGGAGCCGGTCGGCGACGGCGTCGACTCGGTCCACGCGGAGTACGTCTTCCCGGACGCGACCTGGACCCAGACGTTCCTGTCGCGTCCCCTGACGCCGGAGCAGTTCGAGACGGCACTCGCGGAGGAAGGGCTGAGGGCGGACCGGTACCTGACGGAGGACGGGATCTGGGTGACGGCGGTGCCGGCGGACCGCGTCTGACGGGACGCGGGCGCCGGCGCGCTCGGGACACGATGCCCGGACTCCGCGGCCGGGGTGTGCCTCCGATGCCCGTGGCCCTGCCGCGTCCGGGTGGGCGCGGTGCCGGCGCCCCCCGCCTGACGGGAGGGCGCGCCCCTCCGGCGCCGGCTCCGTACCCGTGCCTACGGTCGGGGCGTGCCCCCGGCGCCCTTGTTGCGGCCCCGGCGTCCGCCTGCCCCACGTCCGTTCGCGGCGCCCCGTCCGCCCGGTGCGGCACCCGGGTCGCCGAGGGCGGGCGGGCCCGCGGCCCCACCCAGCGGGCCGGCGCCGCCGAGGCCGCCCAGCCCCCGCAGCCGTTCCAGCTCGCGGCGGTCCCGTTTGGTCGGGCGGCCCGCGCCGCGGTCGCGGATGCCGGCCGGGGCGACGGCCTCGCGCGACGGAGGCGGCGGCGAGTTGTCGACGTAGCACTGGACGGCGACCGGCGCCCCCACCCGCTTGCGGATCAGCCGCTTCACGACGACGACCCGCTCCCGCGTCTCGACCCGCACCCGTACCTCGTCGCCGACCCGCACGGAGTGCGACGGCTTCACCCGCTCGCCGTTCACGCGGACGTGCCCGCCCCGGCAGGCCGCGGCCCCCATGGACCGCGTCTTGACCAGCCGCACCGACCAGATCCAGCTGTCGATCCGCACGGTCTCGCCGTTCTGCGGTCCTGCCGCCTCGGCGGCGGCCACCGCCGCCGCGACCTTCGGCTCCACCGCCTCCGGCGTGACCCCCTCGGACGTGGCCTCCGCGCCCTCGTCCGCGCCGGCCGTCCTGTCGTTCCGCGCACCCTCCGCAACCATGCTCCCGACCTTAGCCCGCCCGGCCCGCCGACCGGACGCCCTACCGTGGAGCCATGGAATCCGAAGGCCTCGCCCGGCTCGACCGGCGCATCGCCGGCTGCCGTGCCTGTCCGCGTCTGGTCGACTGGCGTGAGGAGGTAGCCCGTACCAAGCGGGCCGCGTTCGCGGACTGGACGTACTGGGGGAGGCCGGTGCCCGGGTTCGGGCCCCCCGACGCGCGGCTGGTGATCATCGGTCTCGCGCCCGCCGCGCACGGCGGCAACCGCACCGGCCGGATGTTCACCGGCGACCGCTCCGGCGACGTGCTGTACCAGGCGCTGTACGACGTGGGCCTGGCCTCCCAGCCGACCTCCGCGCACACCGACGACGGCCTGGAGCTGTACGGGGTCCGCGTCACCGCGCCCGTGCACTGCGCCCCGCCCGCCAACAAGCCCACCCCGGCCGAGCGGGACGCCTGCCGGCCCTGGCTGGTGCAGGAGCTGCGGCTGCTGCGGCCCACGGTCCGGGCGGCCGTCGTCCTCGGCGCCTTCGGCTGGCAGGCGGCGCTGCCCGCGTTCGCCGAGGCCGGCTGGACCGTGCCCCGCCCGCGGCCCGTCTTCGGGCACGGCGTCCATGTCGAGCTGGACGCCGGCGACGGCCCGCCGCTCGGCCTCCACGGCTGCTTCCACGTCAGCCAGCGGAACACCTTCACCGGCAAACTCACCCCCGAGATGCTCAGGGACGTCCTGCGCACGGCGGCCACGGCGGCCGGACTGCCTCCCACGAAACAGGGATGAGCCGACCCGCGCGGGGGCGCTACGGTGCCCGCATGGGCAGGTATCCGGAGATCGAACCGTACGACCAGGGCATGCTCGACGTCGGGGACGGCAACCGCCTCTACTGGGAGACCAGCGGGAACCCGCACGGCAGACCCGCGGTGGTGCTGCACGGCGGACCCGGCTCGGGCGCCGGCGCAGGACTGCGGCGCTACTTCGACCCCGCCGCCTACCGCATCGTCCTGTTCCACCAGCGCGGGGCGGGACGGTCACGGCCGTCGGCCGCCGACCCCGCCACCGACATGAGCGCCAACACGGCGCCGCACCTGATGGCGGACCTGGAGCGGCTCCGCGCGCACCTGGGCATCGGGCGCTGGCTGGTGTGGGGGGTGTCCTTCGGCTCGGCCCTGGGCCTGCGGTACGCGCAGACCCACCCCGGCGTGGTGTCCGAGCTGGTGCTGACGGGCGTGGCCACCGGCTCGCCCGCGGAGGTCGACCTGCTGACCCGGGGCCTCGGCCGGATCTTCCCGGAGGCGTTCGAGCGGTTCCTCGCCGAGCTGCCGGAGGACGAGCGCGACGGCAGCCTGGCCGCCGCGTACAACCGCCTGCTGGAATCACCCGACCCCGAGGTCAGGGCGCGGGCGGCGCAGGCGTGGACGGACTGGGAGACGGCGATCATCCCCGCCCCGCCCGGTTCCGTCGAGCGGTTCCGGGACCCTGAGTTCCGCTACGGCTTCGCCCGCACCGTCACCCATTACTGGGGCAACGACCACTTCTTCGGCGACGGGGGAGAGCAGGGTGTCGTCCTGCGCGACGCACACCTCCTCGCGGACGTCCCCGGCACCCTGGTCCAGGGCAGCCTCGACTTCGGCAACCTGCTCGGCACCGTGTGGCGGCTGCACCACGCCTGGCCGGGCAGTGAGCTGGTGATCGTCGACGACGCCGGGCACGACGCGGGCGCCGTCGGGGACGACGCCCTGGTGGCGGCGACGGACCGGTACGCCCGCCGCCGCCCCTGACGGACAGCGTGCCCGCAGCCTTCCTACGGGTGCAGTACCACCTTGGTGTAGCCCTCGATCCGCTTGTCGAACTTGTCGTACGCCGACGGTGCCTGGTCCAGCGGCAGTTCGTGAGAGACCACGAAGCTGGGCTCGGCCCGGCCCTCGATGATCATGTCGCGGAGCTGCCGGTTGTAGCGCTTGACGTTGCACTGACCGGTACCGAGCTTCAGGCCCTTCTCGAAGAGCTTGCCGATCGCGACCAGCAGCATGCCCTGCTTGGACTGCTCGTCCGGGGCGCCCGGGTCGGACGGCACGTACAGCCCGGGGATGCCGAGCATGCCGGTGGCACGGACCGTGCGGACCAGCGCGTTCAGCACGGTCGCCGGCTCCTCGCGGTCGGTGCCGCCGCCCGCCGAGGCCTGGTAGCCGACGGCGTCGATGCCCTTGTCGGTGCCCATGCCCTCGGTCTGGTCGTGGATCTGCTCGACCGGGTCGCCCTCCGTGAAGTCGATCGGGATCGCCCCGATCTCCTCGGCCTTCTGCAGCCTCTCCGCGACGCGGTCGACCACGAACACCTTCCGCGCGCCGCGCAGCAGCGCCGAGTAGGCGGCCATCAGGCCGACCGGTCCGGCGCCGTACACGGTGACGCTGTCGCCCGGGCGCACCTGGGCGAGTTCGCAGCCGTGGTATCCGGTGGGGAAGATGTCCGCGAGGAGCACGAAGTCCTTCTCGTGCTCGGTGCCCGCCGGCAGCTTCAGGCAGTTGAAGTCGGCGTAGGGGACGCGCAGGTACTCCGCCTGGCCGCCCTTCCAGGGGCCCATGGCCACATAGCCGTAGGCGCCGCCCGGAAAGCCGGGATTGACGGTGAGGCAGTACCCGGTGAAGCCCTCGACGCAGTTGGTGCAGAAGCCGCAGGCGACGTTGAAGGGCATGACCACCCGGTCGCCCTCCTTGAGCGAGGTGACGCCCGGGCCGACCTCGGCGACGATGCCCATGTTCTCGTGGCCGAAGGTGATACCCGGCTCGGCGGCCGTGCGGCCCTCGTACATGTGCAGGTCGGAGCCGCAGATCGCGGTTGAGGTGACCCGTACGATCACATCGTTCGGATGCTGGATCGTCGGGTTCTCGACGTCCTCGACGGCGATCTCGAACGGTCCCTTGTACACGACGGCCTTCATGGTGCGATCTCCGTTCGGTTGGTGTTCTGCGTGGTGCGCAGCGACGCCCCTCCCGATGGCCCGCGTGACCGATATCTCATGATTCTCCGGTCTTGTGGCCGGAGCAAGCCGGTAGCATCCGACGAATATCGTGCGACGTCCGCCCCATTTCCCGGGGCGCCGCACCCGGCGATCAGGCCGCCATCCGACGTGACACCCGACGAGAGGGGAAGGGCGGAACATGTCAGCTCAAAGGCTGGGGACACTGCTGGTGGCCGTGCCCGGGCTGTCCGGCACCACATACCCCCCGGGCACGACCGTGACGGTCCGCGGCCGCGGCGCGACCGTGGACGCGTTCGTCAACGGCGACTGGCTCCCGCTGTCCTGGTGGGAGTTCTCCGACGGTCTGCGTGAGGACATCGCCGACCGCTGAGCCGTCGCGCGAGGCGACCGCCGGCCGGCCGCCCCGGGGTCAGTCGACCTTCACCCAGTCCAGGGTGCGCTCGACGGCCCGCTTCCAGTCCTCGTAGCCCTGGCGGCGCCGGTCCTCGTCCCACGACGGCTCCCAGCGCTTGGACTCCTGCCAGTGCGAGCGGAGCTCGTTCTCGTCGCTCCAGAAGCCCGTGGCGAGGCCCGCGGCGTACGCGGCGCCCAGCGCGGTGGTCTCCGCGACCACGGGCCTGCTGACCGGCACCCCGAGCACATCGGCCTGGATCTGCATGCACAGGTCGTTCGCGGTGACGCCGCCGTCCACCTTCAGCACGTCCAGGTGGACCCCGGAGTCCTGCTCCATCGCCTCGACCACGTCACGGCTCTGGTAGCAGATCGCCTCCAGCGTGGCCCGCGCGATGTGGCCGCCGGTGTTGTACCGGGACAGGCCGACGATGGCCCCGCGGGCGTCGGAACGCCAGTAGGGGGCGAACAGACCGGAGAAGGCCGGCACGAAGTACATGCCGCCGTTGTCCTCCACCGACCGCGCCAGCTGCTCGCTGTCCGGGGCGCTTCCGATGATCTTCAGCTGGTCGCGCAGCCACTGCACCGCCGCGCCGGTCACGGCGATGGAGCCCTCCAGCGCGTACACCGCCGGGCTGCCGGCGAACTGGTACGCCACCGTCGTCAGCAGGCCGTTCTGTGAACGGACCAGCTCGGTGCCGGTGTTCAGCACCAGGAAGTTGCCGGTGCCGTACGTGTTCTTGGCCTCGCCCGGGGAGAAGCAGACCTGCCCCACGGTGGCCGCGTGCTGGTCGCCGAGGACGCCGGTGATCGGCACGGCGGCGCCCAGCGGCCGGGACGTACGGGCCTGGCCGAACGCCTCCGGGTCCGAGGAGGGGTGGATGGCCGGGAGCATCGAGCGCGGGATGCCGAAGATGCCGAGCAGCTCGTCGTCCCAGTCGAGGGTCTCCAGGTTCATCAGCATGGTGCGGCTGGCGTTGGTCACGTCCGTGGCGTGGATGCCGCCGTTCGGACCCCCGGTGAGGTTCCACAGCACCCAGGCGTCCGTGTTGCCGAACAGGGCGTGGCCCGCCTCGGCCGCCTCGCGCAGCCCGTCCACGTTCTCCAGCAGCCACTTGATCTTGCCGCCGGAGAAGTAGGTGGCCGGCGGCAGGCCCGCCTTGTGGCGGATCGTGTCGCCGTGGCCGTCGCGTTCGAGGGCGGCGGCGATGCTGTCGGTGCGCGTGTCCTGCCAGACGATCGCGTTGTAGTACGGACGGCCGGTGCGCGGATCCCACACGACGGTCGTCTCGCGCTGGTTGGTGATGCCGATGGCCCGCAGGTCGGAGGCCGACAGGCCGCCGTCGCGGAGGGCGTTCTGGATCACCGTGTTGGTGCGCTCCCAGATCTCCACCGGGTCGTGCTCGACCCAGCCGGAACGGGGCAGGATCTGCTGGTGCTCCAGCTGGTGCTTCGCCACCTCGTTACCGGCGTGATCGAAGATCATGAAGCGGGTGCTGGTGGTCCCCTGGTCCACCGCGCCGACGAATTCGGGCATCACTGAAACCTTTCCTGAGTGACGACGGGTCCCGGGGGCGGCCTACGCCTCCTCGGTGGCCGGGCCTTCCTCCTGGGCCTCCATCGCCCGCGCCCTGGCGGTGACCACCGGCTTGATGATCAGGTCGTACACCAGCACACCGGCGACGCCGCCGATCAGCGGGCCGACGATGGGGATCCACCAGTAGCCGCTGAACCACCCGAACGTGCCCGGAAGGGCGATGTCACCCCAGCCCTCGAAGTACGTGAACAGCCGCGGACCGAAATCCCGCGCGGGATTGATCGCGTATCCGGCGTTCGTGCCGAAGGTCAGACCGATGGCGACGACCACCAGACCGATGAGGAACGGGTGCAGATTCGACAGGGGCGCGACGTTCTTCAGGTCGATGAGTGCGCAGACCAGAAGAAGCAGAATTCCGGTGCCCACGATCTGGTCGAGCAGCGGACCCCACCAGGAATCACCGAAGTATTCCGCGGGGAAGGTCGCGAAGATGGAATAGGTGGCCAGTGATTCGTCACGGGCCAGTCCCGCCTTCGCGTCGGCGGCGTCGATCGCCCAGCGGTAGCAGGCGTAGACGAGCGCGGCCGCGACGAACGCGCCGCACAGCTGGGCCAGCCAGTAGGCGGGCACCTTCTTCAGCGGGAAGTCCCTGCGCACGGCGAAGGCCAGGGTCACCGCCGGGTTGATGTGGGCGCCGCTGATGCCGCCGGCCACGTAGATGCCGAAGACGACGGCCAGGCCCCAGCCCCAGCAGATGATGAGCCAGTTCGCCGGCCCGAAATCCACGAACTGCCGTCCGGAACCGGGCAGGCCCACGACGGCGACGGCGACGGATCCGACACCCAGCAGAATGAGGACGAACGTCCCCAGGAATTCGGCGAGCATCTCGCCGCCTATGCCTTCGCGATAGCCGCGTCGGCGCGGAGCTGTTACGCGATCAGCCATCAGCTCTCCTTGAATGGAAATGGCGTGGACTGTGCCTCCCCATGTCGGCAGCGTAGGTCCACCGCACACGGCGGGCGCGCGGGGAGCGGTATTTCCCACCAACAGCCCAATTCGATGGGCGAAGGGGAAGGGAGCGGCTAATACTGCGGGGATTTCGGCGCATCGAGGGCGGGCCATCGCCCGGTCCGCTCAGGACGGACAGGGCGCGTCCGCCCGGCTGTCACACCGGTGAAACACGCCCGTTCCCTCCCGTCAGTGAAGCCCGCCTACCGTGGGGGGCATGAGTTCCGCCCCGGTCAGCGTTGTCCGAAGGAGCAGCCGCAACGACCGGACGACAGGAGCCCTGTGACCCGCACCGCCCTCGCCGTACCCCCGTGGCTCGCCCATGCCCTCCGGTCCCAGCGGGGGCCGGTCTCCCGGAGTGCGGTGCTGCGCGGGGCGCTGGGCGGCGGGCCGCTGCTGCTCGCCGCCGTGTTCGCCGGGCGGCCCACCCTCGGGGTGGTCGCCGCGATCGGCGCCATGTTCGCCGGGATCAACGACCGGCCCGGCAGCCGGCGCGCCTCCGTGGCCCGGATCGGGACGCCCGCCCTCGCGGGTGCGGCTGGGCTGCTGACGGGCACGCTCGCCGGGGACCACGCGCCGGCCGTGCTGCTCACCCTGCTGCTGACCGTGCTGGGTCTGGCCGCCGGAGGGATCAGTGCGCTGGGCCCGGTGGGGTCCTCCGCCGGGACGCAGCTGCTGGTCGGCGCGGCCGTCGGGGCCGGTATGCCGCTGCCCGAGCCGGGCTGGCTGCGGGCGGCCGCCTTCGTCGCGGGCGCCGCCTGGCTGCTCCTGCTGCGGCTCGCGCTGCCCACCTCCCACACCCTCGCCGGGGACCGCCGCTTCGAGCTGCGCTTCGACGGGGAGCGCGCCGCCGTCGCCGGGGTGTACGAGGCCGTCGCCGGGCTGCTCGACGCCGCCGGCTCGGACGGCGCCACCGCACGGCGGGCCGCGCTCACCGCCTCCCTCGACCAGGCGCAGGACGCGCTCGCCGGACCCCGGCTGCGCCGCCGCCCCTCCTCCGCGGCCGAACGCCGGCTGCACGCCCAGTACGCCGCGGCCCTCCCGCTCGCCGAGGCCGCGACCGCGCTGGCCTGGGCGGGCGACCCGGTGCCGGACCGTACGTCCGAGGCGCTTCGCCGTCTGGCTGCCGCCGTGCGCAACGGCGCTCCCACCGGCCCGCTGCCCGCCCCCGCCCGCTCCGCACCCGGCCTGCGCGCCCTGGACGACGCCCTGCTGTACGCGGCCGAGACGTTCGACCGGGCCGACAGCCGGCGGCTGCACGGACGCAGGCGCACCCGGACCTCCGTCCTGCGGACCGTCCTCGGCGCCCGCGGCCGCGAGTACGGGATGCGCGTCGCCCTCTGCTTCGGCGTGAGCGCCGCCGTCGCCCAGGCCCTCCACCATGCGCGCTGGTACGGCCAGCACGAGCACTGGTACTGGCTGCCCGCCACCGCCGTCTTCCTCGTCAAGCCCGACCTCGGGCCCCTGGCCTCCCGCGTGCTGTCCCGCGCCGCGGGAACCGTGCTGGGCGCCCTGCTGTTCGCCGGGTTCGCCGCGGTGCTGCCGCGGCCGGTGGGGCTCGTCCTCCTCGTCACCGTCTGCGGGGCGCTGATCCCGCTCGCCACCCGGCACTTCGCCGCGCAGACCGCCGTCGTCACCGTGCTCGTCCTGGCCCTGGTGATGGCCGGCGGCGAACCCCAGGCGTCCTTCGCCCGGATCGGCGAAACCCTGCTGGCCTGCGCCATCGTGCTGGTCGTCGGACACCTGCCCACCCCCGGCCGGCGCGGCGAGGCCATCCGTGCCCGGCTTGCCGAGGCGAGCGGCGCGGCACGCGAGTACCTCGCCCATGTGCTGGGGGAGTCCGAGGACCGCGAGGCCCGCTGGGCGCTGCGCCGCGAGGCCTACCGCACCCTCGCCGAGGCCCGCGCCGCCATCGCCCTCGCCTCCGCGGAGCTCCCGACGCTCGCCCGGCACGCGGACGGCGCCGACGAGATCGCCACGACCCTCGAACGGCTCGTCGACACCACCACCGCCTGCGCCGTCCACCTGGACGACACCGGCACCCTCGACCCCCACCATCTCCGCCGCCTCACGTCCCTCGGGAACGAACTGGCCCACCACGGCGCGCCACCCCCCGTCCCGACCCGGCCCCCCGGTCACCACCCCCTCGGCGTCGGCTGAGCGCGCCCAGAGGGGCGCGGGGAACTGCGCGATCAACCCCCACAACCCGGCACCCGAAGGACGACCATCTGTCGCCGGTGACCACTCGGCCGCGGTCGGCTGAGCGCGCCAGGAAGGGGCGCGGGGAACTGCGCGCCCAGCCCCCCACAACCCGGCACCAAAGGACGATCACCTGCCGCTGGTGACGACTCGGTCGCCGTCGGCTGAGCGCGTCCGGAAAGGGCGCGGGGACTGCGCGATCAACTCCCACGAACCAGCACCCGGCCCCCGGCCACTTGCCGCCGGTGGCCGTCCCGTCGGCGTCGGCTGAGCGCGCCCGGAAGGGGCGCGGGGACTGCGCGATCAACTCCCACGAACCAGCACCCGGCCCCCGGCCACTTGCCGCCGGTGGCCGTCCCGTCGGCGTCGGCTGAGCGCGCCAGGAAGGGGCGCGGGGAACTGCGCGCCCAGCCCCCACAACCCGGCACCCGCCGGCCCGCCGCGGCACCCACCCGCCCGCAGGACCAACGGCCCCGGCCCGCGCAAGGCCGAGCCCCGACCTCCAACCCGCCCCGCCAAAAGAAGAACGCCCCGCGTTCACCCCACCCGCACCCACACCGGCGCATGATCCGACCCCGCCACCCCCCGCCGCTCCCCGGGATCCGCTCCCACGGACGGCAGGCGGGGCGGCCCGTCGTCCGGCAGCCCCGTCCCCGCCGCCGACACCCTCCGCACCAGCCGGTGGCTGAGCAGCACATGGTCGATCAGCTCCCGGCGCCCCGAGTTCACCCGCGAATAGCGTTCCGACGCCGGGATCAGCGGGGCCACGTCCCACAGCCGGACCGCGTCCCCCCGGTCCGGCCGGTCGTACCCAGGCGTGCCGATCTCCGAGCCGGGCGGCCCGAGCAGCAGCTGCGTGGTCGCCGCCTGCACCTCGTCGTTGAGGTCGCCGAGCACCGCCACGTCCCGCTCCCGCCCGTCACCCTCCAGCAGCCGGTCCGCCAGCGCGCGCAACGCCGCCGCCTCGGCCGCCCGCCGGTACAGCGCGTAGGCGCCGTACCGGGCCCGTTCGCCCTCGTCGCGCGGCTGGAAACGGCCGTCCGGATAGGACAGCAGCTTCGACTTCAGATGACACACCGCCACCCGCAACGGCCCCCGTTCGCCCGCCACCTCCACCGCGAGGAAGCCGCGCCCGGCCTGAGAGACGGTCAGCCCGGTGTCGTCCGCCTGCACCGGCAGCATCCGAGGCGGGAACGCCGCCGTGTCGGCGACCACCGTCAGCTCCGTACGGCTGAGGAAGCCCACCCGGATGCCCCGGCTGTCGGCGTGCGAGGACAGCGCGACGTGCCAGTCGTCGTCGAGCATCCCCGCCAGATCCTCCAGCGCTCCGGGGTCGCCCACCTCCTGCACGCCGAGCAGCCCCGGATCCAGTTCCGTGATCACCGCGGCGAGCGCGGCCAGTTTCGAGGCGTAGGCGGCCTCGTCGGCGGGCCCATAGGGGCCGCCGGGCCGGTACAGGTTCTCCAGGTTCCAGGTGCCGAGGAGCAAGGCGGGCCCCTTTCAGCCGTGGGCGGGCTCGTGGTGAGGCCAGGGTGCGCGCCCGGCCCGCCGTGCGACAGAGCCGCGACGGGATGTCGCGGTTCGGCTCCCCCCGGTTCGGAGTCCCGTCGTACGTTGACGTGATGACGCCTTCTGCCGTGGAGAGTCCCGCCGGCCTCATCATCACCGGATGCACCGTCCTCACGCACGACGATCAAGAGGAGGCCGTCTTCCTGGAGGACGCCGCCGTCGTCGTCCGCGACGGGGTCGTCGCGGAGGTGACCGACGCCGCGTCCGTCGCCGGGCGCACGGCCGACGAGTGGATCGACGCCCGGGGGCAGGTGGCGCTGCCCGGTCTGATCAACTGTCACACCCATGCCCCGATGGCCGCCCTGCGCGGGCTCGCCGAGGACCTGCCGACGGAGGCGTGGTTCAACGACGTCGTCTGGCCGGTGGAGTCCAACCTCTCCGAGCGGGACGTCACCCTCGGCGCGCTGCTCGCCTGCGCCGAGATGATCCGGGCCGGCGTCACCTGCTTCGCCGACCACTACTTCGCCATGGACGCGGTCGCCGAGGTGGTCACCGCGTGCGGCATGCGCGCCCTGTTGGGAGAGGCGTACTTCTCCTCCCAGGGCCCTCAGGGACGGGAGAAGTCCCTGGAGTTCGCGCTGCGCCACCGGGGCGCGGCCGGCGGGCGCATCACCACCGCGCTCGCCCCGCACGCCCCCTACACGGTGGACGACGCCGACCTCGCCGCCACCGCCGAGCTGGCCCGCGCGCACGGCCTGCCCGTCCATCTGCACGCAGCCGAGAATCGCGACCAGACCGAGGCGTCCCTCGCCCGGCACGGGGTCACCCCCGTCGAGGTGCTGCACCGCACCGGTGTCCTGGACACCGACGTACTCATCGCCCACGGCACCGGCATCGTCGAGAGCGACCTGCCGCTCCTCGCACACGCGCGGGGGCGTACGGCGGTGGCGACCGCGCCCCGCGGCTACCTCAAGTTCGCCTGGCCCACCACCACCCCCGTACGGGCGCTGCGGGACATCGGCGTGCCGGTCGGGCTCGCCACGGACGGCGCCGCGTCCAACAACTCCCTCGACGTGTGGGAGTCCATGGCGCTCACCTCGCTGATCCAGAAGTCCACCGAGGGCGACCCGCGCTGGCTGACCTCACGTCAGGCCCTGCACCACGCCACCCTGCAGAGCGCCCGCGCGGTCGGCCTGGAGGGCAGCATCGGCCGCATCGCGCCCGGCCACCGCGCCGACCTCGTCCTGGTCGACCTCACAGGACCGCACACCCAGCCCGTGCACGACCTCGCCGCGACCCTGGTGCACAGCGCCCGCTCCGCCGACGTCCGCACGACCGTCGTGGACGGCCGGGTCCTCATGCGCGACCGGCGCCTGCTCGTCATCGACGTCGCCGAGGTCGTGCGCGAACTGGACGAGCGCCTGCCCGCCCTCGTCGACCGCGGCCACGGCCGGCGCATCCAGGAGTACGACACCTGAGCGGGGCCCGTATCGCGGTGAAAGGACGTCGCACGCGGCCGATGAGTTCCGCGCGGCACACCGATCACCCCTCGTAACGGGACCGTCGCACAGGAGGAATGATGCCGCTTCCGGAGACCCCGGCGACTTCGACGCGGAGGGCGGCGTGCTCCTGGAGGAGGACGGCGGGACGGCGCAGCGCCCCGGCGTGAGCTGCTTCCTGCGCGACGGCGACCGCGTCTTCCACACCTGCTCGGCGTTCGGCCGAGGCCTGGAGGGGCTGGGCTCCACCACCAGCCTGCTGGACCGCGCTCGGCAGGCAGGAGCCCCGGGAGGAGCCCCAGGGGCGCGCGCACGCCGTCGGGGTGCCCGTGGCGCAAGAGCATCTCCGCTACCACGACGAGTACGACGACTGACACGGAGGGTGACGAATTACTCCGGAAAGCTGAGAGCGCGCTCACACTTGGCGGTGAACGGGTGTCAACTACGTCTCAGTACCGTCACCGGACGAGGCGTTCGCCCCATGGTTGGCGTTTAACTCTACGAGTACAGCGCTACATGGAGGTGGCAGGGTGAACGGGCGAACCGTGCTCGAACGCTTTCCCGCAGGTGGACCGCGTGGCTCCTGGCCCGCGGAGGAGTTCGCGCACGCGCGGCGCCTGGAGGGTCTGCCCGCCGAGGTCGTCATGGACCTCGCCACCGACATGTTCCTGGTGATCGTCCGCGGCGAGGGCGCCGGCGGTGAGGCGGTGGCGTGACCGCGGCCGGGCGGCGCCGTGCGCGACCCTCAGGCAGTGACGGGGCGTGACCAGACGGGGGTCGTCCCGGTGAGCCCGCACAGCGCCAGGTAGAGCGGTATGGGCGGCGTGTACGGGAGTGTGCCGTCGGGGCGGTGGATCAGCCCCGGAAGGCCGGCCGCGTCCGTGCCGGCGGAGGAGCCGGGGAGGACGGCGCCGGCGGCGTAGTGCGCGGGGGCGGGCCACTCCAGCGCGTAGTCCGAGTCGGACGGGACCAGCCACCACCAGTGCGCCTCGTCGGCGTACACGCACCCCACGCGGGGCAGCCGGGGCAGGACCAGCGGGCCGAAGCGGGCCGGCACGGCCACCGCGTCGCAGCCCATCGGGGCGGTCATGCCGTCGGGCACGGGGAGCCGTCGGGGCGCGTCCGGCGTCAGCCGTCCGCGCTGGATCCGGACCAGCGAGTCCAGGCTCAGCACGCGTGTGCCGCCGGGGCCCGTCACGCCCGGCCTCCGTCCCGGTCCGAGGGTGTGTCCGTGCGCTGCTCGGCGGGGTGGGCGGCGTCGCCGTCGCCGGTCTCGTCCTCGCCGCCCTCCGAGCCGCCGGCCGGACCGGGCTTGGGGCGGGCGCCCCAGCCGAGGTCGTTCAGGGGTTCGGCGGGGTCGCCGGGGGAGTCGGCGGTGCGGGGGAGTTCCGCCCAGACCAGCAGGCCGGGACCGTGTTCGTGGGCGCCCCACGCGTGGCACAGGGCGTCGACCAGGAGCAGTCCCCTCCCGTGCTCCTCCTCCGGTTGCTGCCGGGTGTTCGCCCGCGGCCGGCCCGGCGCGCAGCCCTCGTCCCGCACGGCGATGCGCAGCAGGTCGGCACCGTCGTGCAGCTCGCAGACGACATGGCTGCTCGCGGTGTGCACGATGGCGTTGGTGACCAGCTCGGAGACGACCAGTGCCGCCGTGTCGCAGGTGTCCTCGCAGACCGACCACCCGGTCAGCCGGGCCCGTGTCAGTCGTCTCGCCTGCGCGGGGGAGCCAGGGTGAGCGGCCAGTTCGAAACGGAACCGGCGCTCGGCGGAGCCCCCCGCGGGAGCGGTGGCCGGGGCGGCGCCGAGGCCCACGGGAGCCGCGGCGGCGTCTGTTCCTAAGGGCGCGGACGGAATCACGCTTGCCACTATCGCCCCGCCGTGAACACTTGGCAAGTGTCACTCTGAAAAATGCAGAGTGCTGTGTGACGGTCTGGACGGGCGTGGCACACTGCTCGCAACAGCACCTCGCGCGGCGCCAGTTGGGATCGCCGGAGATTGATTCGAAAATGTGTTCGGGTCAGTTGATCTCCGTGCCAGATCACCGGACGGCGCCGCAGGGCTGTCAGGATTTGTTCGAGGGAGGTGAAGCGTGAGCGAACCCCGGTCCGCGCCGACGGTCGGGCAGGTCGTCCTCGGGCGCCGCCTGCTGGATCTGCGCGAGCGCGCGGGTCTCAAGCGGGAGGAGGCCGCCCGTATCCTGCGTGTCGCCCCCGCCACCGTGCGCCGCATGGAGATGGCCGAGGTGGCGCTCAAGATCCCCTACCTCCAGCTGCTGCTGAAGGCCTACGGCGTCTCCGACGAGGAGGCCGAGGCCTTCGTCCAGCTCGCGGAGGACGCCAACAAGCCCGGCTGGTGGCAGCGCTTCCACGACATCCTGCCCGGCTGGTTCTCCATGTACGTCAGCCTGGAGGGCGCGGCCTCCCTCATCCGCAGCTACGAACCCCACTTCGTCCCCGGGCTGCTCCAGACCGAGGACTACGCGCGCGGCGTGCTGCGCTCCGGCGCCATAGGGCAGACCCGCCCCGAGGACATAGAGCGCCACGTCGACCTGCGCATGCGGCGCCAGGAACTGCTCACCCGCGAGGACGCGCCCAGGCTGTGGGTCGTCATGGACGAGACCGCGCTGCGCCGCCGGGTCGGCGGCCCGGAGGTGATGCGCGCGCAGATCGACAAGCTGCTCGAGGCGTCGGCGCTGCCCAACGTGACGCTGCAGATCGCCACCTTCGACAGCGGGCCCCACCCCGGCACGTACGGGCCGTTCGTGCTGTTCCGATTTGCCATGCCCGAACTTCCGGACATGGTCTACAGCGAGTACCTGACCGGCGCCGTCTACCTGGACGCGCGTACCGAGGTGGCGACCCACCTCGAGGTCATGGACCGCATGGCGGCGCAGGCCGCCACGGCACATCGCACGAAGGAGATCCTCCGGGATCTCCGCAAGGAGCTGTGAATGGAACTCATCAAGCCCCCGAAGACCCAGCCGGGTGCGCGGGCACACGCCAGGAGGATCTACAACGGCATGCCCGCCCGGGAGCTGGGCAGCGAGGGCTGGCACAAGCCCTGGAGCGGCGGCAACGGCGGCAACTGCCTGGAGGCGATGAAGCTGGACGACGGCCGGATCGCCGTCCGCCAGTCCACCGACCCGGACGGTCCGGCGCTCATCTACACCTCCGCCGAGATGACGGCCTTCATCGAAGGGGCCAAGGCCGGAGAGGCGGATTTCCTGCTGTCCTGACCTCCGATTGCCGCACTACCTTTGCTTTTCCCTTGAAGCACCGACTTGGCACTGAATTGATCACTAACGCTTGCAGACAGTTACGGAGTCCGTCATGACCGGCCAGAACCCCGTGGAGATCGACACCACCAGACCGCATCCGGCCCGGATGTACGACTGGTACCTCGGAGGCAAGGACAACTACCCGGTCGACGAGGCCATGGGCCGGCAGATGCTCGCCCTGGAACCGAGGGTGCCGGTCATGGCGCGCGTCAACCGCGCGTTCATGCAGCGCGCCACGCGCTGGCTCGCCGGACAGGGCGTGCGCCAGTTCCTCGACGTCGGCACCGGTATCCCCACCGAGCCGAACCTGCACCAGATAGCCCAGCGGATCGCACCGGACGCCCGCGTCGTCTACTGCGACAACGACCCCATCGTGCTGGCCCACGCGGCGGCCCTGCTGCGCGGCACGGACGAGGGCGTCACCGACTACCTCCAGGCCGACGTCCGGGACCCGGACACCATCCTGGAGGGCGCGCGCAAGGTCCTCGACTTCGACGAGCCGATCGCGCTGTCGCTCATCGCGCTGCTGCACTTCGTCCCCGACGAGGACGGCGCGCACGAACTGGTGGCGCGGCTGGTGGACGCCCTGCCCTCGGGCAGTCACCTGGTGCTCAGCCACGCCACGGCCGACTTCACCCCCGAGGACTCGGAGGCGGCCACGGCGAAGCTCAAGGGAGCGGGCGTCACCCTGGCGCTGCGCAGCCGTGAGGAGTTCACCCGCTTCTTCGACGGCCTCGACCTCGTGGAGCCGGGCGTCCAGGTGCCGCACCTGTGGCGCCCTGACCTGGGCGAACCGGTCCCCGGCCAGGACGACGGGGTCATCCCTGGCTACGGCGCGGTGGCGCGCAAGCCGTAGGTCCGTTCCGCGTCCGACCTCGACGCCCCTGGGCGCCCGGCTTCGGCCGGGGGTCCGGGGGCGTCGGTGTGCGGGGGCGGCGGGTGTCCCCACCTGGATGCGGGTGTCCCCCCGGATGTGCCGGGGCGGATTCCGGCCAGGGGGGCCGGGCGGTGGGGCGCGGAGGACGGCGGGGTGTCTCAGACGGTCATGGGCCGGTCGTACGGGCCGATCGGCGCGGGCAGTCGGCTCGCGCCGCCCGTGAGACAACGGTCGACGGACGCCGCCACCGCCCGCCCCTCCGCGATGGCCCACACGATCAGCGACTGCCCCCGAGCGGCGTCGCCCGCCGCGAAGACGCCCGGCACGTTCGTGGCGAAGTCCGGCCCGCGCGCTATCGTGCCACGGGGCTCCAGCTCGAGACCGAGCTGCGCGATGATCCCGTCGCCCTGGTCCGGCCCGGAGAAACCGAGCGCGAGCAGCACCAGGTCGGCGGGCAGCGTCCGCTCCGTCCCCGGTACCGGCCTGCGCTCCGCGTTCACCTCGACCAGATGCAGCCCGCGCACCCGCCCTTCCTCGTCCCCCTCGAAACGCAGCGTCGACGCGGCGAACAACCGCGCGTCGGCCTCCGCCGCCGGCGCCGTCACCAGCGCGCCCGCCTCCTCGTGCGCCGCCGACAGCCGGTACAGCTTCGGATACGTCGGCCAGGGTTCGCTCTCCTCGTCGCGCTCGCTGCCCGGCTTCCGGTAGATGTCCAGCTGGGTGACCGACGCGGCCCGCTCCCGTACCGCCGTGCCCAGGCAGTCCGCACCCGTGTCGCCGCCCCCGACGATGACCACGTGCCGCCCCTCCGCCGACAGCGGCGACCTCTCCAGGTCGCCCTCGCACACCCGGTTGGCCAGCGGCAGGTACTCCATCGCCTGGTGGATGCCCGCGAGGTCACGGCCCGGCACCGGCAGCTCCCGCCACGCCGTCGCTCCCGTGGCGATCACCACCGCGTCGTAGCGGCTCCGCAGCTCCGCCGCGTCCACGTCCTGCCCGACCGTGGTCGACGTGCGGAACCGCGTCCCCTCGGCCCGCATCTGCTCCACGCGCCGCTCCAGATGGTGCTTCTCCATCTTGAATGCGGGGATCCCGTACCGCATGAGCCCGCCGATCCGGTCGTCCCGCTCGTACACGGCGACCGTGTGCCCGGCCCGCGTCAGCTGCTGGGCGGCGGCCAGCCCGGTGGGCCCTGAACCGATGACCGCGACCGTCCGCCCGGACAGCCGGTCCGGCGGGGCCGGTGCGGCGAACCCCTCCTCCCACGCCTTGTCCGCGATGGCGCACTCGACGTTCTTGATGGTCACCGCCGGCTGGTTGATGGCGAGCACACAGCCGGCCTCGCAGGGCGCCGGGCACAGCCTCCCCGTGAACTCGGGGAAGTTGTTCGTGGCGTGCAGCCGCTCCGCCGCCGCCCGCCAGTCCTCCCGGGAGACCAGGTCGTTCCATTCCGGGATGAGATTGCCCAGCGGACAGGCCTCGTGGCAGAACGGCACACCGCAGTCCATGCACCGGTCGGCCTGCTCGCTGATGATCGGCAGCAGTCCCCCGGGTACGTACACCTCGTCCCAGTCGAGGACGCGCTCCTCCACAGGCCGGCGCGGCCACTCCCGGCGGGGTGTGGTGAGGAAACCCTTGGGATCTGCCATGGCCGTCTTCTTTGCGTGCCAGGGGGACAGGCCGTGCGTCGTCGGGCGGCACTCCTGCGCACACGATACGTCCGCCCACCCCGGCCCGCAGCGTGCCGGACACCGGCCGTACGGCGCCTCAGCCGGTGAGTGCGACGAGGTACGCCAGCGCTGCCCCGGCCGAGGCGACGGCGCGGACGTGGTTCCACCGCGTCCACCCGCGCACGTACTCCGGCCAGTACGCGGCCGCCTCCGCACCGTCCGCGTCGAGACGGGCCAGCCGCTCGTTGCGGGGTATGTTCGCCGCCACGGTCAGGCCGAACGATCCGCACAGGAACAGCACGCCGCCCACCACGGAGGCGACTGCCCCCTGGTCCGGCCACGTCACGAGCGTCACCACTGTGAGCACCGCGCTCAGTACCGTCGTGCCGAGGAACACCGCCATGAACGGCGGCCGCACCGCCGCCACGTTGACCGCCCGCATCGCGGCCGCACCCCGCGCCGCCGGCAGCGCCGCGAGCCCCCGCATCACGAACGTCGAGAACGCGCAGAACACCCCGGCCACCAGCCCGGTTCCCAGCACACCCAACGCCGTCAGCACGGCGTACGCCCCGTCACCCATGTCCTCACCCCGTCGTCCTCGTCACCCTCGTCCTTCCGGCCGGGCCCTTTCCCCGGCCGCCCGCACCACCAGTGAACGGGTCTCCGCCGCGCCGGGCCATGGCCGAGCGACGCACACCCATACGCGAGCGTCCACCGTCCGCGCCCGCCCAGGGCGCCCGGCCTTCCCCGGCGGTCCCGGTGCTGTCCGGGACGTGCCGCATCATGGCCGTGTGCGACTCGAAGCGATCACCTGGGACCGGCTCGTCGACCTGCTCGCCGAACGCCTGCTGGACCTCGACACGGCCGACGGCGCCCCTTGGCCCCGCGTCGCCCTCGACGGCGCCCCGGCCGCCCGCCCGGGAGACCTCGCCGAGCGGCTCGCCGACGCGCTGCGCGTTCGCGGCCGCGCCGGCCTGGTCGTCGGCACGGAGGGCTTCCTGCGCCCCGCCTCGGTCCGGCTCGAGTACGGCCACCAGGACCTGGAGTCCTACTACAGCGGCTGGTACGACACCGGCGCCCTGTGGCGTGAGGTGTTCGACCCGCTCGGCCACGGCGGCAGCGGACGCGTGCTGCCCGACCTCTGGGACCCGGTCACCGACCGCGCCACCCGCAGCCCGTACGTCGAACTGCCTCCCGGCGGCGTGCTGTTGCTGCACGGCCCGCTCCTCCTGCACCACTGGTTCCCCTTCGATCTGACCGTCCACGTCCTCCTCTCACCCGGTGCGCTGCGCCGCCGTACCCCCGAAGTCGAGCACTGGACCCTGCCCGCCTTCGAGCGCTACGAGCAGGAGACCGACCCGGCCGGAACCGCCGACGTGCTCGTACGGGCCGACGACCCCCGTCACCCGGCCTGGCGCGGCTGAGAGCACGGCGAAGAGCTTGGCCGGGGCAAGGCCGGGGCCGTGCTGGAGCCGGGGGCGCGGCGCCGTCCGCTGCGGGTGCCGTCCGGGCGCGGCACGACGACAATGAAGGGCGTCGGGACTCGCGACGCGCCCCGCGCCGCGCCGGCCCGTCCGGCACCGGGAGGTACCTCATGACCACCGCCGGAGACATCATGCACCGCGGCGCCCAGTGGATCCCCGCGCATGAAACCCTCGACCGAGCGGCACAGTTGATGCGTGAACTGAACGTCGGCGCGCTCCCCATCAGCGACGAGAACGAACGGCTCTGCGGCATCCTCACCGACCGCGACATCGTCGTAGGCTGCGTCGCCATGGGCCACGATCCCGCCAAGGTCACCGCGGGCGAGATGGCCAAGGGCACACCCCGCTGGATCGAGTCCGAGGCCGACGTCGACGACGTGCTCACCGAGATGCGCACCCACCAGATCCGCCGGCTGCCCGTCATCGACGACAAGCGTCTCGTCGGCATGATCAGCGAGGCCGATCTGGCGCAGCACCTGACGAACGAGCAGATCGCCGCCTTCGCCGAGAGCGTCTACGCCCGGTCCGCCTCCGGCTGACCCCGCCGCCCGCGACCGGCGGGACGGGAGGGCGTCACAGCCAGCCGCTGCGCCGGAACGCCCGGTACAGCAGGAGACACGCCAGGGATATCACCCCGACGACCATGCCGTAGCCGTACCGCCAGTGCAGCTCCGGCATGTGGTCGAAGTTCATGCCGTACACCCCGCACACCATGGTCGGCACCGCGACGATCGCCGCCCATGCGGTGATCTTCCGCATGTCCTCGTTCTGGGCGACCGTGACCCGCGCCAGGTGGGCCTGGAGGATCGAGTTGATCAGCTCGTCGAAGGCCGCTATCTGCTCCGTCGCCCGCTGCAGATGGTCGGCGACGTCACGGAAATACGCCTGTATGTCCGGGGCGACCACCCGGCTCGGCCGGGTGGCGAGCTCCTCCAGCGGCCGGCCCAACGGCACCACCGCCCGTTTCAGCTCCAGCAGTTCACGCTTGAGCTGGTAGATACGGCCCGGGTCGACCCGGGCACCGTGCTCCGCGAACACCTCCGTCTCGACCTGGTCCATGTCCTCCTGGACCGAGTCGACCACGCGCAGATAGTCGTCGACGACCTGGTCCGCGACGGCGTGCAGCACCGTGGACGGGCCCTGAGCCAGCCGCGCGGGATCGGCCTCCAGCCCTTCCCGCAGCGGGCCGAGCGACCCGTGCCGGCCGTGCCGCACGGTCACCACGAAGTCCTCGCCGACGAACACCATGATCTCGCCGGTGTCGACCACCTCGCTGGTCGCGGTGAGTTCCTCGTGCTCGACGTAGCAGACGGTCTTGAACACGGCGAACAGCGTCTCCCCGTACCGCTCCAGCTTCGGCCGCTGATGCGCCTCGACGGCGTCCTCCACCGCCAGTGGATGCAGGTCGAACAGCTCGGCGATGCCGGAGAACTCCCGGCTCGTCGGCTCGTGCAGCCCCAGCCACACGAACCCCTCCCCGCTCTCGCGCACCCGCTTGACGGCGTCGGCCGCGTCCCCGGGCACGGAGAGGCGGTGACCGTCCCGGTACGTCACGCAGTTGACCACCGAGGAGCCCAGCGGAGACCGGGCTGGGTGGCTGAGATCCACCCGGGGACGCCTGCGCGCCAGCCGGCGCAGCCCGCTCACCCGGCCGAGACCGGTGACCTTCCTCAGATTCACTGCCCTGGACATTCGGCTCCCCCTCGCGTGGATCCCCCGTGCCGCGCTTCCTCGGCGGCCTGCCGCGCCAGTCTGCCAGCGACCGGATGACCGCGTGCAGGCCTGTGGAAACGCCAAGTTCCGTTTGGTTCCCGCCTGTGGAAGAGGGCGCTCCTCAGGTGGTTCCCGCCTGTGGAGGAACGCGCCCTTCAGTTGGTTCCCGCATGGAAGAAGCCTCCCGTCAGTCCCGCGCCGGCGGCCGTGCCCCCACCCGCCCCACCGCCGCCGCTCCTGCCCGGCACCCCTCCTCCATCGCCCGCCCGGCATCCGCACCGGTCAGCAGCGCCGCCAGGAAGGCCCCGGTGAAGGCGTCGCCCGCACCGGTCGTGTCCCGAGGCGTCACCGGCGGCGCGGGAACACGTGCGCACACCTCTCCGGACCGCGCCAGCAGCGCGCCCTCCGCGCCGAGCTTGACCACCACCAGCGGCACCGACCGGCTCAGCGACGCCGCCGCCTCCGCCACGTCCGGGCACCCTGCCAGCAGGCAGGCCTCGTCACGGCTGGGCAGCAGCACGTCCACGCCCTCCACCAGCGACAGGAAGCGGTCCGGACCCAGCTCGGCCAGGAACCCGGCCGACGCCGGGTCCACGCTCACCGGCACCCCGCGCGCCCCCGCCGCCTTCAACGCCATCGCCACCAGGGCCCGGCTGCTCCCGCTGAACAGCAGATAACCCGACAGATGCAGCCGACCCACCCCGTCCAGCAGGGCGTCCGACCAGTCCTCGGGCCCGAGCCGCAGCGACGCGCCGCTGTCGGTGAGGAAGGTCCGCTCGGCCGCCGCACCCTCGTCGACCAGGCAGACGACCGTCCCCGTCGGCGCGTCGGCGTCCACGACCAGCCGCGGACGCACCCCGCGGGCAGCCAGTTCCCGTTCGTGCCAGACCGCCGCGTCCGCGCCCACCCGCCCCAGCAGCCGCACCTCGCACCTCCCCTGTCGCGCGGCCCAGCAGGCGACGTTCGCGCCCGCCCCGCCCGGCACCGTGCGGATCACGGCCGCCGTGTCCGTGCCCGGGGCGAGCGGTCCGGCATGGCACGCGACCACATCCGTGATCACGTCGCCGACGACCAGCAGAGCCCCGCCCGGCCCGGTCACTGCCCTGCGGCCCAGGCCGCCGCCACCCTGGCCGCGAGCGCCACGTTGCCGCGCACCGCCGCCAGGTTGGCCTCGAGGGAGGCGCCGTCGGTGTGCCTCACCAGATGGTCCAGCAGGAAGGGGGTGACGCCCTGACCGGTGACCCCCGCGGACTCGCACGCCCGCAGCGCCTCGTCGAGCACGCGCGCGTGCACCTCAGGATCCAGCTGCTCGCCCTCCGGCACCGGGTTGGCGACGATCAGCGCCGACCCGGGGCCGCCGAGCGTGTCCTGCGCCCGCATCACCCCGGCCACCTGCTCAGGGGTGTCCAACCGCCAGTCCACGGGATGTCCGGAGTCCGACAGGTAGAAGCCGGGGAAGCGGTCCGTGCCGTACCCGGCGACCGCCACACCCAGCGTTTCCAGCCGCTGCAGGGTCGCCGGCACGTCCAGGATCGACTTCACGCCCGCGCACACCACGGTGACGCGGGTGCGCGCCAGCAGCCCCAGGTCGGCAGACTCGTCCTGGGTGACCGTCCATTCGCGGTGCACCCCGCCGAGCCCGCCGGTGGCGAAGACGCGGATGCCCGCGCGCGCCGCGAGCAGCGCGGTCGCGGAGACGGTCGTCGCGCCGCTCGCCCCCGTGGCGACCGCGAGCGGCAGGTCACGGTGTCCCAGCTTGCGGATGCCGTCCTCGTTCGCGACCCGCTCCAGCTGCTCCTTGTCCAGGCCGACCCGCGGCGTGCCGTCCAGCACCGCGATCGTCGCCGGGACCGCGCCCTCCCGCCGCACCGCGGCCTCCAGTTCGCGCGCCACCTGGAGATTGCGCGGCCGGGGCAGGCCGTGGGCGATGATCGTGGACTCCAGGGCCACCACCGGCCGGCCCGTCGCGACCGCGTCCCGTACCTCTTCCGACACCATGAGCACCACGCGTTGCCTCCCGTCTGCCGCCTTTCCCTCCATCTCTGGCGGGCGGCACGCCGGGCCAAACCCTTGCGGTGCGTCACACAGCTCACGGAGGCTGGGGCCATGACAGATCACGCGACCCGGCTCGACCACATCGTCCTCTGGGTGAGCGACCCGATCGCCGCCGCGCACTTCTACGAGAAGGCCGTCGGCCTGGAGCCGGTCAGGCTCGCCGACTTCTCGGCCGGCGAGGCGCCCTTCCCCTCGGTGCGCGTCAGCGAGGAGACGATCCTCGACCTCATGCCGCGCGCCAAGGCGGACCGCATGACGATGCTCCCAGGGGCCGCCGACAGCTCCGGCCACCCCGTCAACCACGTCTGCCTTTCGCTGTCCGCTGACGCATTCGACGCCCTCCTCGACCGGCTCCAGGAGCAGTCGGTCCCGGTGTCGGACATCGCCCACGACTCCTTCGGCGCCCGCGGCCTGGCCAAGCGCAGCTTCTACTTCCGCGACCCCGACGGCAACATCTTCGAGGCGCGCCACTACGACTGAGCCGCGGTTCCGCGGGCCCCGCGGCCGTCAGAACAGAGGTTCCGGCAGCACACCCTCCAGGGCGAGCAGCCGCCGCTTGGTCTCCAGCCCGCCCCCGAACCCGCCGATGCCGCCGCCGCTCTCCACGACTCGGTGGCAAGGCACGACCACGGGAAGCGGGTTGGCGCCCATGGCCATGCCCACGGCCTGCGCGGCGCCCGGCTGACCCACCCGGCCCGCCAGGTCGCCGTACCCCACCACCGTGCCGAACGGCACGGTGGTGGCCAGTTCGCGCAGCACCTCGCGGTTGAAGCCCGAGATCAGCGACCAGTCCAACGGCAGCTCGAAGAAACGCCGCTCACCCGCGAAGTAGGCCTCGAACTGGCGTATCGCCTCGGCCAGCAGGGGAGAGCCGGGCTCCTCCACGGGCTCGGAGCCGAGCCGGGACGCCAGCCGCGACAACGCCTTGTCACGCACCTCGTCGGTGGCGTGGAACACCACGTTGACCAAACCCTCCCGGGTCGCCGCCAGCAGCAGCGGGCCGATGCCGGTGTCCACGACGGCCCACACGACCCGCTGCTCGTACCGCCCGTCGTCGTCCATGCGCCCCACCGTACGGCCCGCCACCGACAACGCCCGCCGGAACGGCGACAGGGGAACAGGCGCCCGCGGGCGCGGATCAGCCGCCCACCGCGTCACGCACGACGTCGGGGTTGTTGGTGATGATCCCGTCCACCCCGTAGCCGGCCACCCGGCGGGCGGCGGCCGCGTCGTTCACCGTCCAGGTGAACGTCTCCAGCCGCTTGCCGTGCGCTCCCTTGAAGGCGTGCACCGCGGTCACGTAGTCGGCGGTGAGCGACGCGTGCGAGGGGTTGATCTGGTCGGTGAAAGCCGCGTACGTCGGCAGGTCGGCGATGGGCGGCGTGCCGAGGAAGCCGGTCTTCACCGCGGGCGCCAGCTGGTGGACCGTGCGCACGCTGTCCGCGCCGAAGCTCTGCACGATCAGCCGCTGCCGTACATGTGCCGGGTCGAGCCAGCCCTCGTCGGCCAGCACCTTGAGGATGTCCCGCTCGATGCCGGGGTACAGCTGCGGGTTCTTGATCTCCAGCAGCAGCTTCTGCCGGTGCTGGTCGATCCGGTGCACGAACTGCTCCAGCGTCGGCACGCGCGCGCCCGCGTACTTCGGGTCGAACCAGCTGCCCGCGTCCAGGCGGGCTATCTCGGCGGCGGTGAAGTCCTTCACCTTCCACGGCGCACGGTCGGGGAAGACCTCCTCGACGTCGGTGGTGCGCTGCAGGCTGTCGTCGTGGACGACGACGAGTTCGCCGTCCTTGGTGCGCTGGACGTCGTTCTCCACCCACTCGGTGCCCAGGGCGGCCGCCTTGTCGACGGCGGCGAGCGTGTTCTCCGGCGCGTAAGCGGAGGCGCCCCGGTGCGCGACGACCACGGGCGCGGGCGCGGCACCCTCGGCGGCCCGGGCCGGGGAGAGCGGCAGCAGGAGGACGGCGGCTCCCGCGAGCGCGGTGGTCGAGGTGGCAACAGCGCGTACGGGCATGTGTACTCCTCGCGTCGAGCGGTCACGTTCAGAACCACTGTGACAGCAGAGGGTCAACGCGAGGCGGGTGCGGGATGGCCGCAGATTGAACGCTGTCCCCTGAACGCCGCACACCGGTGCCACACACCTGCGGCAAGGACGTGTTTCTTTGTCGGATAGTCGTTCGACCATTCCGGTGGGGGTCATACTCTCTGCGAAACCCTGGCCGCCACAGCGGTCCTGGGAGGGGGCGCACAACGGGACAACGCGGGACGTACAGGGCGGAAGGGCAGCCGCGCATGCAGGGCACGGTCGACGGATTCAGTTACGGGCTGGTAACACCTCTGGTGGCCTATCTCATGGCATGCCTCGGAGGTGCGCTCGGGCTGCGCTGTACCACCCGGGCCGGACTGGGGCCGCGCTCCTGGCGACCGGGCTGGCTTGCCCTCGGGGCCGCCGCCATCGGCGCCGGCGTATGGACGATGCACTTCATCGCGATGATGGGCTTCACCGTCGAGGGGACGCCGATCCACTACGACCGCGCGATGACCTACGCGAGCCTCGCCGTCGCCGTCGTCATGGTGGGCATAGGCATCTTCATCGTCGGTTACCGGGGGGCCACCGGGACGGCCCTGTTCACCGGGGGGACCGTCACCGGTCTCGGCATGGCCTCCATGCACTACCTCGGCATGGCCGGAATGAGTCTCGACGGACGGGTCGAGTACAACACCGTCGCCGTCGCCGCCTCGGTCGTCGTCGCCATGGCCGCCGTCAGCGCCGCCCTGTGGGCGGCGGGACAGGCCAGAGGGTTCCTGTGGAGCGTCGGCGCCAGCCTGGTCATGGGCCTCGCGGTCACCGGCATGCACTACATCGGCATGGCCGCCGTCGAGGTGCACGTGCACGGCACCGCCGAACCCGCCACGGGGGAGTCCGCGGCCGCCCTGCTCGGCCCCATGATGGTCGGCCCCCTCGCCGTCCTCGTCCTCGCCGGCCTCGTGGTGATCTTCGACCCCCTGGTCGTCATGGGCCGGGCACCGGCGCCCTCCGCCGAACGCCTGCCCGGGATCCCCGCCCACTCCCCGGCGCACCACCCCCCGGTCCGCTCCCGGCTGCGTGCCCGCGGCCCCGTCGAGCACCGCTCTCGCACCCCTCAGCGCCGCTGACCCGGACCCGTTGTCAGTGGGGGGTCGTACCGTGGATGACATGCGGCCCGTTTCCCAGATCGAACGCACGGTGGCGCCCTTCGAGGTCGTCAGCCCCTACCAGCCCAGCGGCGACCAGCCCGCGGCCATCGCCGACCTCGCCCGGCGCATCGAGGCCGGCGAGCAGGACGTCGTGCTGCTCGGCGCCACCGGCACCGGCAAGTCCGCCACCACGGCGTGGATGATCGAGAAGCTCCAGCGTCCGACCCTGGTCATGGCGCCGAACAAGACCCTGGCCGCCCAGCTGGCCAACGAGTTCCGCGAGCTCCTGCCGAACAACGCGGTGGAGTACTTCGTCTCCTACTACGACTACTACCAGCCCGAGGCGTACGTCCCGCAGTCGGACACCTACATCGAGAAGGACTCCTCGATCAACGAGGAGGTCGAGCGGCTGCGCCACTCCGCGACCAACTCGCTGCTCACCCGCCGTGACGTCGTCGTGGTCGCCTCCGTCTCCTGCATCTACGGCCTGGGCACGCCGCAGGAGTACGTGGACCGCATGGTCCCGCTGCGCGTCGGCGCCGAGATCGACCGCGACGAGCTGCTGCGCCGCTTCGTCGACATCCAGTACACGCGCAACGACATGGCCTTCACCCGCGGCACCTTCCGCGTGCGCGGCGACACCATCGAGATCTTCCCGGTCTACGAGGAGCTCGCCGTCCGCATCGAGATGTTCGGCGACGAGATCGAGGCGCTGTCCACGCTGCACCCGCTCACCGGCGAGATCATCAGCGACGACCAGCAGCTCTACGTCTTCCCCGCCTCCCACTACGTCGCGGGCCCCGAGCGGCTGGAGCGCGCGGTCAACGACATCGAGAAGGAGCTCGTCGAGCGTCTGACCGAGCTGGAGAAGCAGGGCAAGCTGCTGGAGGCCCAGCGGCTGCGCATGCGCACCACGTACGACATCGAGATGCTCCGCCAGATCGGCTCCTGCTCCGGCGTGGAGAACTACTCGATGCACTTCGACGGCCGCTCCCCGGGCTCTCCGCCCAACACCCTGCTGGACTACTTCCCGGACGACTTCCTCCTCGTCATCGACGAGTCGCACGTCACCGTCCCGCAGATCGGCGCCATGTACGAGGGCGACGCCTCCCGTAAGCGCACCCTGGTCGACCACGGCTTCCGGCTGCCGTCCGCCCTGGACAACCGCCCGCTGAAGTGGGAGGAGTTCCAGAAGCGCGTCGGCCAGACGGTCTACCTGTCGGCCACCCCCGGGCAGTACGAGCTCTCCCGCTCGGACGGCTTCGTCGAGCAGATCATCCGCCCGACCGGACTCGTCGACCCGGAGGTCGTCGTCAAGCCCACCGAGGGCCAGATCGACGACCTGGTGCACGAGATCCGCACCCGCGTGGAGAAGGACGAGCGCGTCCTGGTCACCACGCTGACCAAGAAGATGGCCGAGGACCTCACGGACTACTTCCTCGAACTCGGCATCCAGGTGCGGTACCTGCACAGCGACGTCGACACCCTGCGCCGGGTGGAGTTGCTGAGGGAGCTGCGCAGCGGCGAGTACGACGTCCTGGTCGGCATCAACCTGCTGCGTGAGGGTCTCGACCTGCCCGAGGTGTCCCTGGTGGCGATCCTCGACGCCGACAAGGAGGGCTTCCTGCGGTCGGGCACCTCCCTGATCCAGACCATAGGCCGCGCCGCGCGCAACGTCTCCGGCCAGGTCCACATGTACGCCGACAAGATCACGCCGGCGATGGAGAAGGCCATCGAGGAGACCAACCGCCGCCGCGAGAAGCAGATCGCGTACAACCAGGCCAACGGCATCGACCCGCAGCCGCTGCGCAAGAAGATCAACGACATCGTCGCGCAGATCGCCCGCGAGGACATCGACACCGAGCAGCTGCTCGGCTCGGGCTACCGCCAGGCCAAGAAGGACGGGGGCGGCACCAAGACGCCCGTGCCCGCCCTCGGCGGCAAGGCGGCGAAGGCCGCGAAGAACGCCAAGGGCGCCAAGGGCGCCAAGGGCAAGGCTGCCGAGACCGTGCCCACCGACCGTCCCGCGGCCGAACTCGCCGAGCAGATCGAGGAACTCACCACGCGCATGCGCGCCGCCGCCGCCGACCTGCAGTTCGAGATCGCGGCACGGCTGCGCGACGAGGTGTCCGAGATGAAGAAGGAGCTGAGGCAGATGCAGGAGGCGGGCCTGTCCTGACCTCCGCGTACGGAATGTGTTGCAAGACCGACACAAAGTGCGGACCGGGGTTCGTCGCTGTCAGTGCACCTGCGTAGGGTTCTGGTCAACCGCGGTCTTCGCGGCAACAGGGGACGTCCGAGAGGGGAATCAGCGCGTGACCGTCAACATGACCAAGGGTCAGGCCATCAGTCTGCAGAAGAACGACGGCGGCAGCCTGACCGCGGTTCGCATGGGTCTCGGCTGGCAGGCGGCCCCCCGGCGTGGCCTGTTCGGCTCCCGCACCCGGGAGATCGACCTGGACGCCTCCGCCGTCCTCTTCGCCGACAAGCAGCCGGTCGACGTCGTCTTCTTCCGTCACCTGGTGAGCGACGACGGCTCCGTGCGCCACACCGGTGACAACCTCGTCGGCGGTGTCGGCCAGGGCGGCGACGACGAGGCCATCCTCGTCGACCTGTCGCGCGTCCCGGTCCACATCGACCAGATCGTCTTCACCGTGAACTCCTTCACGGGCCAGACGTTCCAGGAGGTGCAGAACGCCTTCTGCCGCCTGGTCGACGAAACCAACGGCCAGGAGCTCGCCCGCTACACGCTCGCCGGCGGCGGCGCCTTCACCGCCCAGATCATGGCCAAGGTGCACCGCGTCGGATCGGGCTGGTCGATGACGGCCCTCGGCAACCCGGCCAACGGCCGCACCTTCCAGGACCTTATGCCGGCCATCCTGCCGGTCCTCTAGGCAGCAGCGGCGGACGAACCGGCCCCCGGAGCGGGGCCGGTTCGGCGCACCCGACACATCGACGCGACACAGGGGGACCAACGCGATGACGGCCGAGCTGGTGCGGGGGCAGAACCACCCGCTGTCCCAGTCCCGTCTGGAGATCCGGATCTCGGCCGGCACGCCGGTCGCGGCCGCCGCCGCACTGAGCGACGAGAACGGACGGATCCACGGCACGGAGTGGGTGGCCCACCCGGGCGCCCCCGTTCAGCCCGGTCTCGAGGTGTCGCGCCAGGCGGCCGCCGACCACCGTCTCGCGGTGGACCTGGACGCCATGACCGAAGCCGTCCACCGCGTCAGCCTGCTGCTCGCCCTGCCCGCCCCGAACGGCGGCGCGGGACCCGCCCGCTTCGGTGCCGTGGCCGCCCCCTTCGTCGCCGTCACCGGCCTCGACGGCACCGAGGTGGCCAGTTACACCATCACCGGCCTGGACCTGGAATCCGCCGTCGTCGCGCTGGAGCTGTACCGGCGGCAGGGCGCCTGGAAGGTGCGCGCCGTCGGCCAGGGCTACGCGGGCGGACTGGCCGAACTCTTGGCCGACCAGGGGTTGTCCGAGGCCGCGCAGCTCGCTGCCGGCATCGACGAGGCCGTCGCCCGTGGCCTCGCGCGCTCCGTCCAGGCGCCGCCGCCCCGCACGTCCGAGGGCGACCGCTCCCGTCAGGCCGCGGCCCCCGCGGTCGGCCACGACCAGGGCTCCGTGCCGCAGGGCGCCCCCGGCTCCGTGCCGCCGGCGTACGGCGGGCAGCCGTCGGGCGGCCAGGGCCAGGGCGGACCGCAGCCGGCCTACGGCGCCGCCACGGACCCCCACGCGGCGTCGGGCGGGCCCGTCAACTACAGCCACCCCGGGCGGCAGACCTCCGCCCCGCCGCCGCCCCCGCCCGCGGCGCCCCCGGCCCGGCCCGGACAGCCCGCGCAGCCCGTGGCGGGCGACGCGACCGGCTGGTCCATGGAGGAGCGGCTGTACAACCAGGTCTGGGGCATGTTCGAGGACCTGGCGCGCACCGCCGCCGCCTACCGCAGCGCAGTGGACTTCGCCGAGTCGCGGATGGACAAGGAGCTGGAGCAGGCCCTGTCCGACCCGCGCAGCCGCATCGGCGGCCAGGGCGACGCCGCCCGAGAGGCGGCCCGCGCGCGGTACTCGCAGCTCGTCGACCAGGCGAGGGCGTCCCTGGACCGGGACGTCGCGCAGCTCGTCGCCGAGTCCCAGGTCGTCGAGCCCGCCCTGCCCCCGGCGTTCGCCCGCTGGGACAACCCCTGCTGGCACGCCTACCGGGTGCCGATGGAGATACCCATGGCGCTGCGCCTGGGCGACCTCCGGCTGCCCGAGGCCGAGGCGATCCGTATCCCCATGCTGCTCCGGCTGCCGCTGGAGCGCGGACTGTGGATCGACAGCGGACGCACCGACTCCCTGGACGGGACGTTCACCGACTCCCACGACATGCGGCGCCTGGCCATGGACACCGCGGTGGCGCACGCCGCGCGGCTGCTCGCCGTCTACCCGGCCGACGAGTTCACCGTGCACGTCGTCGACCCGGCCGGATCCGGCGCGCAGGCCCTGGCCCCGCTCAGCCAGACCGGCGTCCTCGCCGGGCCGCCCGCCCAGGGCGCCGCGGGGGTGACGGAGGTGCTGGCCCGGCTCATCCAGCGGGTCGACCTGGTGCAGATGGCGCTGCGCGGCGGGGCCCCGGACGCGCTGCCGCCCGGCTTCGACACCGCGCAGCAACTGCTGATCGTCAACGACTTCCCGCACGGCTTCGACGACCGGGCCGTGAACCAGCTGCGTTACCTCGTCGACGAGGGGCCGGCCGTCGGCGTCCACCTGATGATGGTCGCGGACCGTGAGGAGTCCGCGGGTTACGGCCCGCTGCTCGACCCGCTGTGGCGCGCGCTGCTGCGTCTGACCCCGGTGCCCGACGACCACCTCGCCGACCCCTGGGTGGGGCATGCCTGGACGTACGAGCCGCCGACGGTGCCGAACGGCAGCGAGGTGCTCCGGCAGGTCCTCACCAAGGTCGCCGAGGCCCGCCGCACCTGGAACAGGTGACCTCCCGAGCGCTTTAACCAAGGACGCGTAAAGCCCTCCACCTGGGTCTTTGTGTCTTTCTTTACCGATCTCTTTACCAATCCTTGGTGATTGGGTAGTCTTGGCGGCACGGAGGGGAGTACTCCCTGTCTGTGCGGCGACCCCGTCAATACGGATCAGGCCAGATCCCGGGGCGTCGGCCCGAGGACCGTCGGGGCGCATCACGCGTCCCAGGCCCGGGTGGAAGAGACCTCCGGCAGCGACGACGCTGACATTTGCCGTGTGACGTATCTGCCGGAGGCGTAGTGGATGTTTCCCTGACCCTGTGGGTCCTGACGATCGTGGGTCTGTGCGGCCTGATCGCCGTCGATTTCTTCATCGGCCGCAAGCCGCATGACGTGTCCGTCAAGGAGGCGGGGATCTGGACGATCGTCTGGATCGTCCTGGCCGCGATCTTCGGAATCGGTCTGCTGATCTTCGGAGGCGGCCGGCCGGCGGGCGAATTCTTCGCCGGCTACATCACCGAGAAGTCGCTGAGCGTCGACAACCTCTTCGTCTTCGTCCTGATCATGGCGAAGTTCGCGGTGCCCTCGAAGTACCAGCAGCGGGTGCTCCTCGTCGGAGTACTGATCGCCCTGGTGCTTCGCGCGATATTCATCGCAGCGGGCGCGGCCATCATCGCCAGCTTCTCCTGGGTGTTCTACATCTTCGGCGCCTTCCTGATCTGGACCGCCTGGAAGCTCATCCAGGAGGCCCGGGCCGACCAGGAGGACGAGGAGTTCGAGGAGAACAAGCTGCTCAAGGCGGCCGAGCGCCGCTTCGGCGTGGCCGACCGCTACCACGGCACCAAGCTGTGGATCCAGCAGAACGGCAAGCGGGTCATGACCCCGATGCTCGTCGTGATGCTCGCGATCGGCACCACCGACGTCCTGTTCGCGCTGGACTCGATCCCTGCGATCTTCGGCCTGACCCAGGACCCGTACATCGTGTTCACGGCGAACGCGTTCGCGCTGATGGGTCTGCGACAGCTGTACTTCCTCATCGGCGGACTGCTGAGGAAGCTGGTTCACCTGTCCTACGGCCTGTCGATCATCCTGGGCTTCATCGGTGTGAAGCTGGTGCTGCACGCCCTCCACGAGTCCGGGGTGCACGTTCCCGAGATCAGCATTCCGGTCTCCCTGGGCGTGATCTGCTCGGTGCTGATCGTCACCACGATCACCAGCCTCCGCGCCTCCCGCAAGCAGGCCCAGGCCGAGGCGGTCACCGGGCCGGTCGAGACCCCCGCGACGAAGACCGACATCGACGCCTGATCCCGTCGACACCAGGAACACGGGCACCGGGAGCGGGGCGGCGCAGCGCCGGCCCCCCTCCCGGACCCGCACGTTCCACCACGCCGCTCCCTGGGCGGCGCCCACCGTAACCGACCAGTACGAGGAGGGCATGCGTGACCATGACGACCCCGAGACGATCAGGAGCGCGGAGCGGAAGGGGTCGCCGCACGGCGGTGACAGCAGTTCCGACGCCCTCGACGGTCGCCCGGTGGTCGACAGTCCTTGAGGTGCGGCATCCCCTCGTGCCGGGGACGATCGCCGCATGACGGACCGGATCAAGGCAATGGCGTCCCGATGGACGGTCGCCGTTCCCGTGCTCGCGGTCGTGCTGCTCGTCCTCACCTGGGGGAGGACACTGCCCGGCGGCGTCGTCGTCGTGGTGACCCTGGTCCTGGCGGGAGCGGTGCTCGCGGCGGTGCACCACGCCGAGGTCGTGGCCCACCGGGTCGGTGAGCCGTTCGGCTCCCTGGTGCTGGCGGTCGCCGTCACGGTCATCGAGGTCGCGCTCATCGTGACCCTGATGCTCGACGGCGGGGACAAGAGCGCGACCCTCGCCCGGGACACGGTGTTCGCCGCCGTGATGATCACCTGCAACGGCATCGTCGGCATCAGCCTGCTGGTCGGCTCGCTGCGCCACAAGACGGCGGTCTTCAACTCGGAGGGCACCGGAGCCGCCCTGGCCACCGTGACCACGCTGGCGACCCTCAGCCTCGTGCTGCCGACGTTCACCACCAGCAAGCCGGGCCCGGAGTTCTCCACCGTCCAGCTCACCTTCGCGGCGGTCGCCTCGCTGAGCCTCTACGGCTTGTTCGTCGCGACCCAGACCGTGCGGCACCGCGACTACTTCCTGCCGGTCGCCAAGCAGGGCGAGACGTCAGGACCGGAGGAGGAGCACGCCGAGGCGCCCTCCACACGCACCGCGCTGATCAGCGCAGGGCTGCTGCTTCTCGCGCTGATCGGTGTCGTCGGCCTCGCCAAAGGCGTCTCGCCGACGATCGAGTCGGGGGTGCAGGCGGCCGGTCTCGGCCACGGCGTGGTCGGTGTGATCATCGCCTTGCTGGTGCTGCTGCCGGAGACCATCGCCGCCGTGCGCGCCGCGCGCCGCAACCACGTGCAGACCAGCATGAACCTCGCCCTCGGTTCGGCGATGGCCAGCATCGGCCTGACCATCCCCGCCGTCGCACTGGCGTCGCTCTGGCTGCCCGGCGCGCTCGTCCTCGGCCTGGGCAGCACCCATATGGTGCTGCTCGCCCTGACCGTGGTGGTCAGCGCTCTGACGGTGGTCCCGGGCCGGGCCACACCGCTCCAGGGAGGCGTGCACCTGGTGCTGCTCGCCGCCTATCTGGAACTGGCGATCAACCCCTGACCGCCGCGATTCGGGGTCGCCCGCACATCCGGGCGGCCCCGGCTGCTTCCTGGTGCGCCGGCAGACCGCGTGCCCGCGGCGGAAGTGCCGTACGAGCCGCCTCCACGGCGTGATAGACCGGGTGCGACCAGTGGTTCCGGCGAGGGACCGCGCTCCCGACGGACCGGAGGAAACGTGCCCCGCAACCTGGCCGACGCCCCGATCATGATCCTCAACGGCCCCAATCTGAACCTCCTCGGGCAGCGGCAGCCGGAGATCTACGGGCGCGACACGCTGGCCGACGTCGAGGCGATGTGCACCCGCGCGGCCGCCGCGCACAACGGCACGGTGGACCTCCGCCAGTCCAACCACGAGGGCGAGCTGGTCGACTGGATCCACGAGGCACGGCTCGACCACTGCGGCATCGTCATCAACCCAGGCGCCTACTCGCACACGTCCGTCGCGATCCTGGACGCCCTCAACGCCTGCGACGGCATGCCCGTGATGGAGGTCCACATCTCCAACATCCACCGGCGGGAGAGTTTCCGGCACCACTCCTACGTGTCCCTGCGCGCCGACGGCGTCATCGCGGGGTGCGGCGTCCAGGGGTATGTGTTCGCGGTGGAGCGGATCGCGGCACTGGCCGGACCGGGCGTGGCCGAGGCCTGACGCAGGTCCGCCGCCCGCTCACCAGCCGCGGGCGCGCCACTCCGGCAGGTGGGGCCGCTCGGCGCCGAGCGTGGTGTCGTTGCCATGGCCCGGGTAGACCCAGGTCTCGTCCGGGAGAACGTCGAAGATCTTGCTCTCGACGTCGTGCAGCAGGCTGGCGAACGCCTCCGGGTCCTTGTGGGTGTTGCCCACACCGCCCGGGAACAGGCAGTCCCCGGTGAACGCATGGGGATGCCCGTGGGGGTCGTCGTAGACGAGGGCGATCGAGCCGGGGGTGTGGCCGACGAGCCGACGGGCGGTGAGCTCGACCTGGCCGACGCGGATCACGTCACCGTCGTCCACGAGCACATCGGTCGGAACCGGGACGCCCTCGGCGTCGTACCGGCCCGCGTAGGTGCGGGCGCCGGTGGCGGCGACGACCTCCGCGAGCGCCTGCCAGTGGTCGCCGTGCCGGTGGGTGGTGACGACGGACGCGATGCCGTCGTCACCGATCATGCCCAGCAGCGTCCCGGCGTCGTTCGCCGCGTCGATCAGCAGCTGCTCGTCGGTGGCCCGGCAGCGCAGGAGGTACGCGTTGTTCTCCATGGGGCCGACCGCGACCTTGGTGATCATCAGGTCCTTGAGTTCGTGCACGTCGGCCGGCCCGCCGACCGTCACCCGCCCGCTGTACGTCATGGGCGTCAGCCTAGCGCCGGAACCGGCGCCGGACAGTGCTCAGAGGGGCGGGAGCTTCGGAAGGTCACCGCCCTTCACCGTCAGGGCGCCGCCGTCCCGGCGTCCGGCGAGCCAGCCGAGCAGATCGGCGGGCGTCCCCTCGACGGTGACCGGGCCGCCGTCCGCCCCGCCGCCGGTGGTCCAGGTGCGGCCGTCGGCGGACGACAAGGTGGTGGCGGGCACGTCCGCGTGACCGCTGAACCGGGCCGCGAGAAAGCCGATCTCCCGCTCGGTGAAGTCCGCCGGCAGGTCCTCCAGCTCGTATCCGATGCCCAGGTCGACGTGGTGCAGCTCCACCTCGATCCAGCGCCGGAAGGGCACCCGCTCGGCGCGGTCGGTGACGCCGTTGCGCAGTTCGACGGTGCGCGACCAGTCCGCCGGGACCGCGGCCGCCGCGCGGAGACGCTCCGCGCTCTCCCGCACGTCCGCGAGCTGTTCGTCCAGGGGACGCGTGGCGCCCGCCTCGATGTCGGCGTCCCGCGCCTCGGCGGAGGCGTACATGGGGCGGCCCTCGAAGACGTTCACCAGCGCGTCCGCGTTGCGGGCCAGGTGGGTCAGCACATGACCGCGGGTCCAGCCGGGCAGGCGTGACGACTGGGTCACAGCCGCGTTGTCCAGTGCGCCGACCGCGTGGAGCAGCCGCTCGGTCGCGGCCTGTACAGACGCCAGGTCATCAGCGTGATCAATCATGCCGCTGACCCTAGCCGTGTCACACCTTCGGGTGAAGGAAGTGAACCGGACAGCAAAATCGAATGCACGTGCTATAAGGTCGGGTGCGGCGTCGGGCATGCTGGAGAGCCGGGGTTTGTTGACTATCCGTGAATCCGAACCGGCGTTGTCAGTGGCTCCCCCTAGTCTGAGAAAGACGGGGGCCCCGCCCCTGTCACTTCCCTTCAAGAAAGGTGCGGACCGGCGTGGCCGACCGTCTCATCGTCCGTGGAGCGCGCGAGCACAACCTCAAGAACGTCTCGCTCGACCTCCCGCGCGACTCGCTCATCGTCTTCACGGGCCTGTCGGGGTCGGGCAAGTCCTCGCTGGCCTTCGACACCATCTTCGCCGAGGGCCAGCGGCGCTACGTCGAGTCGCTCTCCTCCTACGCCCGGCAGTTCCTCGGCCAGATGGACAAGCCGGACGTCGACTTCATCGAGGGCCTCTCCCCGGCGGTCTCCATCGACCAGAAGTCCACCTCGCGCAACCCGCGCTCCACGGTCGGCACCATCACCGAGGTCTACGACTACCTGCGCCTGCTCTTCGCGCGCATCGGCAAGCCGCACTGTCCCGAGTGCGGCCGGCCGATCTCCCGCCAGTCGCCGCAGGCCATCGTCGACAGGGTCCTGGACCTGCCCGAGGGCAGCCGCTTCCAGGTGCTCGCCCCGCTGGTGCGTGAGCGCAAGGGCGAGTTCGTCGACCTCTTCTCCGACCTCCAGACCAAGGGCTACTCCCGCGCGCGGGTGGACGGCGAGACCGTCCAGCTGTCCAGCCCGCCCACGCTGAAGAAGCAGGAGAAGCACACCATCGAGGTGGTCGTGGACCGCCTCACCGTCAAGGACGGCGCCAAGCGCCGGCTCACCGACTCCGTGGAGACCGCCCTCGGGCTGTCCGGCGGCATGGTGGTGCTCGACTTCGTCGACCTCCCCGAGGACGACCCGGAGCGCGAGCGCATGTACTCCGAGCACCTCTACTGCCCGTACGACGACCTGTCGTTCGAGGAGCTGGAGCCCCGCTCGTTCTCCTTCAACTCGCCCTTCGGCGCCTGCCCCGAGTGCACCGGCATCGGCACGCGCATGGAGGTCGACCCCGAGCTGATCGTCCCCGACCCGGACAAGAGCCTCGACGAGGGCGCCATCCACCCGTGGTCCCACGGCCACACCAAGGACTACTTCGACCGCCTCGTGGGCGCCCTCGCGGACGCGCTCGGCTTCCGCACGGACATCCCGTGGGCCGGCCTGCCCCAGCGCGCCAAGAAGGCCCTGCTCCACGGCCACAAGACCCAGGTCGAGGTCCGCTACCGCAACCGCTACGGGCGCGAGCGGCGCTACACCACGGCCTTCGAAGGCGCGGTGCCGTTCGTCAAGCGGCGGCACAGCGAGGCCGAGAGCGACGCCAGCCGCGAGCGCTTCGAGGGCTACATGCGCGAGGTGCCCTGCCCCTCCTGCCAAGGCACGCGCCTCAAGCCGGTCGTCCTCGCCGTCACGGTCATGGACAAGTCCATCGCCGAGGTCTCCGCGATGTCCATCAGCGACTGCGCGGACTTCCTGGGCGAGCTGAAGCTGACCGCCCGCGACAAGAAGATCGCCGAGCGGGTCCTCAAGGAGGTCAACGAGCGGCTGCGGTTCCTGGTCGACGTCGGCCTGGACTACCTCTCGCTGAACCGCGCGGCGGGCACCCTGTCCGGCGGCGAGGCCCAGCGCATCCGCCTGGCCACCCAGATCGGCTCCGGCCTCGTCGGCGTGCTCTACGTGCTCGACGAGCCGTCCATCGGCCTGCACCAGCGGGACAACCACCGGCTGATCGAGACCCTGGTCCGACTGCGCGACATGGGCAACACGCTCATCGTCGTGGAGCACGACGAGGACACCATCAAGGTCGCCGACTGGATCGTCGACATCGGCCCCGGCGCCGGCGAGCACGGCGGCAAGGTCGTGCACAGCGGCTCCCTCAAGGAACTGCTCGCCAACGCCGAGTCGCAGACGGGCCAGTACCTGTCGGGCAAGAAGGCGATCCCGCTGCCCGACCTGCGGCGCCCTCACGACCCGTCGCGCCGCATCACGGTGCGCGGCGCCCGGGAGAACAACCTTCAGGACATCGACGTGTCCTTCCCGCTGGGCGTCTTCACGGCGGTCACCGGCGTGTCCGGCTCCGGCAAGTCCACGCTGGTCAACGACATCCTGTACACACACCTCGCCCGCGAGCTGAACGGCGCGCGCACCGTGCCCGGCCGGCACACGCGCGTCGAGGGCGACGACCTCGTCGACAAGGTCGTCCACGTCGACCAGTCGCCCATCGGCCGCACCCCGCGGTCCAACCCGGCGACGTACACGGGCGTCTTCGACCACATCCGCAGGCTGTTCGCGGAGACCACGGAGGCGAAGGTCCGCGGCTACATGCCGGGCCGCTTCTCCTTCAACGTCAAGGGTGGCCGCTGCGAGAACTGCTCGGGCGACGGCACCATCAAGATCGAGATGAACTTCCTGCCCGACGTCTACGTCCCCTGCGAGGTCTGCCACGGCGCCCGCTACAACCGGGAGACGCTGGAGGTCCACTACAAGGGCAAGTCCATCGCCGACGTACTGAACATGCCGATCGAAGAGGCCATGCACTTCTTCGAGGCGGTCCCGGCGATCTCCCGCCACCTGCGGACGCTCAACGACGTCGGCCTCGGCTACGTCCGGCTCGGCCAGTCCGCGACCACCCTGTCCGGCGGCGAGGCGCAGCGCGTCAAGCTCGCCAGCGAACTGCAGAAGCGCTCCACCGGCCGCACGGTCTACGTCCTCGACGAGCCGACGACCGGTCTGCACTTCGAGGACATCAGCAAGCTGCTGACGGTCCTGTCCGGCCTGGTGGACAAGGGCAACACGGTGATCGTCATCGAGCACAACCTCGACGTGATCAAGACGGCCGACTGGGTCGTCGACATGGGCCCCGAGGGCGGCTCCGGCGGCGGCCTCGTCGTCGCGGAGGGCACGCCCGAACAGGTCGCCGGCGTGCCCGCCAGCCACACCGGCAAGTTCCTGCGGGAGATCCTGGGCGCGGAGCGGATCAGCGACGCCCAGCAGGTCCGCGCCCCGCGCAAGGCGGCGAAGAAGACGGTCGCCGCCCGGTCGACGGGGAAGAAGACCACGACCAAGACGGTCGGGGCCACCGCCAAGAAGACGGCGGGTAAGACCGCCGCGAAGAAGACGACGCGCGGCACCAAGGCCTGACCCGCTCGCCGTTCGCACGTGTGCCGTGCCGCAGGGACGCTCCCCGCGGCACGGCACACGTGCGTCAGACGGTCTTCCACGCCTCCAGTTCTCGGGCGTACGGAGGCTCCGCACCTGCGCGCGAGCAGGTGATCGCCGCCGCGCGCGCCGAGAACCGGAGCAGGCTCTCCCAGCCCTCGGCCCCGAGCCCGGCCACGCCCTCGTCGCTGAGCGCGTCGCGCTCGGCCAGCCCGTGCAGCAGAGCCGCGTTCACCGTGTCGCCCGCGCCGATGGTGTCCACCACCTCCACCCGCTCACCCGGCACCGCGTAGGCGCCGCCGTCCCGGGTGTACGCCGTCAGCCCGTCCCCGCCCCGGGTCACCACCACCGCCGCGGGACCCGCCGCCAGCCACTCCCGCGGGGACCCGCCGAGCCACTCGGCGTCCTCCTCGGACAGCTTCAGCAGCGACACCGACGGCAGCCAGCTCCGGAACCGGTCCCGGTAGGCGTCGGCGTCCGCGATCAGCCCCGCCCGGATGTTGGGGTCGAGCGCCGTGAACACACCCCGCGCCGACGCCTCACGCATCAGCGCCTCGTACGCGCTCGCGCCCGGCTCCAGCACGAGGGAACAGGTCCCGAAGGACACCGCCCGGGTGCCGGCGGGCAGCGCCTCGGGCTCGCCGAACAGCCGGTCCGCCGTGCCGTCCACGTAGAACGAGTAGGCCGCCGAGCCGTCGGCGGCGACCGTGGCGACGGCGAGCGTCGTCGGCTCGTCACCGCGCTGCACGGACTCCACGTCCACACCGGTCTTCTCGAGCCGCTGCAGCAGCGCCTCACCGAACGCGTCCCGCGACACGCGCGAGCAGAACGCGGTGGGGGAGCCGAGGCGGCCCAGCGCCACCGCCGTGTTGAAGGGACCGCCGCCGAGCGCGGGCGTCAGCGCGGCGAGCGCACCCGCCCCCTGCGGTACCAGGTCGATCAGTGCCTCACCGGCGACGACGATCACGAGGGGTTCCTTTCTTCCGGGCAGCCGCAGGAGGTGCGGTGCACGAAGGTGCACGGGAGGCGTTCGGTGCGGGTCGGCCGGTCTGGGTCGGCGAGACGGTCCAGCAGCATCCGGACGGCCCGCGCGCCGATGTCCCGGCTCGGCTGGGACACGGCGGTGAGCCGGGGCGAGAACAGGTCGGCCCAGGCGAAGTCGTCGAAGCAGCACAGGGCGATGTCCCCGGGCACGGACAGACCGTGGGACTGCAGGGCGCGCAGGGCGCCGATGGTCATGGCGTTGTTGGCCGTGATCAGCGCGGTGGGGCGGGAACCGAGGCGCAGCAGCTCGGCCGTGGCGCGCTCGGCCCCCGCGGCCTCCGAGTCGCCGTGCACCAGGATCCGCTCGTCGAACGGCAGTCCCGAGGCCGCCAGCCCGAGGCGGTAGCCGGTGATCCGCTCCGTGGTCGTGCTGAGCCCGGGCAGCCCGGCCACCAGGCCGATACGGCGGTGGCCCAGCCCCGTGAGATGGGTGACCAGGCCGGCGGTCGGCTCGGTGCTCTCGGCGCAGACCTGGTCGAAGAGAGGCGGGCTGTCGTCGGTGGGCGGGCCGACCAGCCGGTCCAGGAACACGGCAGGAACCCGGTGCCGCCTCAGGTAGGCAAGGAGCTCGCCGGGCTCGGGGGAGGGCGCCGCGATCATGCCCTCCACCCGGCGTTCGTGGAGCAGCTGGACGATCTTGCGCTCGTGCGCCGGGTCGTCGTGCGGATCGGCGATGAGGAGGCTGTACCCGTGCTCCAGGGCGGCCGCCTCCACGCCTTGGAGGATCTCCGTGAAGTACGGGTTGCTGATCGCGGACACCGCGAGCCCGATCGACCGGGTCCGGGCCGTGACCAGCGAGCGGGCCAGCGTGTTGGGGGTGTAGCCGAGCTCCTCCACGGCGTCCAGGACGGCCTGGCGGGTGTGGGGGAGCACGGGGCGGGTGTCGTTCAGCACGTGCGAGACGGTCGCGATGGAGACCCCGGCGCTGCGCGCCACATCCGCCATGGTTGCCATCGTCGCCGGTTTCTCCTTCGTGCGGGGCCGCGGACCGCTGTCTGCTGCCTGCTGAGCGCCGGCCGTTGAGTGCGGAGTGCGGAGTGCGAATTGCTGAGTGCTGAATGCTGAGTGCTGACCGGGCTCGGGGGGACCGTATCGCATGCACGCGGGGGTCGTAAACGATTGCGTAAGCGTTTACGCGAGCGCTTGCGTCAACGCTTGTGCAAGCGTCCACGCAAGCGCTTACGCGAGCGTTTACGCACACGCTTACGCGAGCGTTTACGCACGCCTCCTCCGCCCCCGCCGTGCCACCGCCCCCATCCCCACCCACCCGCGGCCCGCCCCACCCGCCCCGGTATCGTCCCGGTGAACACTCGTCCACCGCGTACCGACCGTGGGAGCCCGCATGTCCGCCCGACCCGCCGCGACCCGCCGGACCGTCCTGCGAGGCGCCGCCCTCACACCCGTCGCAGGGCTGGGATTCACCGCGTGCGGAGGCGGCGACGACAACAGGCCCGCCGCGTTGGCGGGGCCCGTCGAGCTGGGCCCGGAGAGCGAGGTGGCCGCGGGCGGCGCGAAGCTGTACCGGGACCACAACGTGGTGGTCAGCCGGGGCGAGGACGGCTCCCTCACCGCGTACAACACCGTGTGCACGCACGCGGGGTGTCCCATCAACAAGCTGGACGGGACCCGGCTGGTCTGCCCGTGTCACGGCAGCGAGTTCGACGTCACCACCGGCAAGGTGCTGCGGGAGCCGGCCGTGGCGCCCTTGAAGCCGCTGGCCGTCGAGGTCAGGAACGGCACCCTGGTCGCCAAGCCCCGCGACTGACCCGCAGCCGCGACCGTGGCCTGCCCGCAGCCGCAGCCGCAGCCGTGGCGCCCGCAGCCGCGTCACCCCGGGCCGGCCGGGATCACCCCCAGTCCCAGGTGATCCCGACGTAGCCGGCCCGCAGGCGCGGTTCCACCAGGTGCACCGAGCGGTGCCGTGCGCTGAGGGGCAGCTCCTGGCGACCCCCGCGCGGGGCCGCCGCCGAGTGCTGGGTGAAACGGTGGCACCGCACCGGGAGCGCGGAGGAGTCGAAGCAGACCTGGAGGGCGTACTGGCCGCCGGGGGAGTCGGCGCCCCGTACGTACTCGCGGCAGACGTCGGCCGTGCCGTCCTCCACGGTGTACCGGAAGAGGAAGGTGTCACCGGCGCGCAGCCGGATGTCGAAGAGCAGCTCGGCGGCGAGGACGCCGGTGTCGTGGTGCCGGCGTATGCGGCCGATGCGGCAGTTCTCCAGGGCGCGGACGTGCATGCGCTCCGGGTCGGCGCCCGGGTCGCCGTGGTGGACGGCGATGTAGCGGTCGACGCCGTCGCGGTGGGCGCGCACGATGTGGTGCGACTCGCGTTCCGCCAGCTCCCGGCGGGTGCCGATGCGGACGCGCTCGTGATGGCCCAGGGTGTGCAGACCGCCGTCGCGCGGGGTGCCGAACTCGGCCAGGAGCTTTTCCAGGACGCCCGAGGCCTCGACGAGGGAGCGGTAGGTGCGGCCGGCGGAGCTGCGGTCCCCGGAACGGTCGTCCGTCTCGGCGAGCAGACGGATCAGTGACTCCTCCGGCAGTTGCAGGATCTCCTCCAGCGCCCGGACGGCGCGCAGCGACTCCGGGCGCTGCGGCCGGCGGGCGCCCTGCTGCCAGTAGCTCAGGCTGGTGACTCCCACTCTCACGCCGTGACGTGAAAGGTGGTGCTGCACCCGCTGCAACGGCAGGCCCCGCGCGGCGATGGCGGCGCGCAGGGCGACGTGGAACGGGCCGCCACGCAGGGCCGAGTCCAGTTCTGCGGTGACGACGTCCGCGTGCTGTGTGGCGTGCGGCATGCAGGGGCCTTTCTGTCAATGTCACAACGGCTGGTCAGACCGTTCGCACGGAGCACCCCGGGGCCCGCCCCCGTCGGCACGGCGCGGTCTTCACATGCGTACGCCGTCGTTCAGCGCCCCGAGTTCCCCCGCATTGAAGCGTGTTGACCAAGTCCCGACAACCGTCTGGCGGCAACAGCGGCACACGAGAGGGGGCCGTACCGGCCGTGCGGCCGGTACGGCCCCCTTCAGGTGTGTGCGTCTTCGTCCGGGATCAGGCCTCGTCGGTACGGTTCCCGCCGCGGAGCCGCGAGTCCGCGGCCCGGAGGCGCTTCGCGCGCACGATGTCGGGGTCGCGCGGGTCGAGGGACTCGGGGAAGGCAGCCGTCTCGTCCGAGTACCGGCGGTACCGGGCCGGCCGTCGTGGTTTCTCGATCCGCGTCTGGCGCATACGACCTCCCGACTCGCAGCCACGTGAGTGACCGCTGTCATGACCGCCTCGGACCACCGACTGGAGAGCCGGTGCGGACCGCCGGCGGACCGCCGCTGCGGTCCGTCCGCCGGCCCCGGTGATCGCCCGAGGCACGGACCCCCCACCTTCCCGCTTACCGGCCGCCGTAACCCATCCGGCCCCCATCAGCCCGGGCGGACCCGCCGACCGGGCCCCACGGACCCCCGTCGCGAGACCCACGGGCCCCCGTCCAGCCCTCCTCCCGACCACGCCGGTCCCCGGCCCTCACCATCCCCCGGCCCCGCCGTGCTGTCGGTGTCCGCCAGTAGGGTGTGTTGCATGGCCGACCCCTCCAGCTACCGCCCCAGACCGGGTGAGATCCCCGACTCGCCGGGGGTCTACCGGTTCCGTGACGAGCACCGCCGGGTGATCTACGTCGGGAAGGCGAAAAGCCTGCGCCAGCGCCTGGCGAACTACTTCCAGGACCTGGCCGGGCTGCACCCGCGCACCCGGTCGATGGTGACCACGGCCGCGTCCGTGGAGTGGACGGTGGTCTCGACCGAGGTCGAGGCGCTGCAGCTGGAGTACTCCTGGATCAAGGAGTACGACCCCCGGTTCAACGTCAAGTACCGCGACGACAAGAGCTACCCGTACCTCGCGGTGACGATGAACGAGGAGTTCCCGCGCGTGCAGGTGATGCGCGGTCACAAGAAGAAGGGCGTGCGGTACTTCGGCCCGTACGCGCACGCGTGGGCGATCCGCGACACCGTGGACCTGATGCTGCGCGTCTTCCCGGTGCGCACGTGCTCCGCGGGCGTGTTCAAGAACGCCGCCCGTACCGGCCGCCCCTGCCTCCTGGGCTACATCGGCAAGTGCTCGGCGCCCTGCGTGGAGCGGATCTCCCCCGAGGACCACCGGGAGCTGGCAGAGGAGTTCTGCGACTTCATGGCCGGGCGCACCGGCACCTATCTGCACCGTCTGGAGAGGCGGATGGCGGAGGCGGCCGAGGAGATGGAGTACGAGCGGGCCGCGCGCCTGCGCGACGACATCGGCGCACTGAAGAAGGCCATGGAGAAGAACGCGGTGGTGCTGGCGGACGCCACCGACGCCGACCTGATCGCGGTCGCCGAGGACGAGCTGGAGGCGGCCGTCCAGATCTTCCACGTGCGCGGCGGGCGCGTGCGCGGCCAGCGCGGCTGGGTCACGGACAAGGTCGAGGAGATCACCACCGGCGCCCTGGTCGAGCACGCCCTGCAGCAGCTCTACGGCGAGGAGACCGGCGACGCCGTGCCGCGCGAGGTGCTGGTCCCCGCCCTGCCGGACCCGGTGGAGCCGGTGCAGGAGTGGCTGACCGGGCGGCGCGGGGCGAACGTCTCCCTGCGCGTGCCGCAGCGCGGCGACAAGAAGGCGCTGATGGAGACGGTCCAGCGCAACGCACAGCAGGCGCTCGTGCTGCACAAGACCAAGCGCGCCTCCGACCTCACCACGCGTTCGCGCGCCCTGGAGGAGATCAGCGACGCCCTGGGCCTGGACAGCGCCCCGCTGCGGATCGAGTGCTACGACATCTCGCACCTTCAGGGCGACGACGTGGTGGCCTCCATGGTCGTCTTCGAGGACGGGCTGGCCCGTAAGAGCGAGTACCGCCGCTTCCAGATCAAGGGCTTCGCGGGCCAGGACGACGTGCGGTCCATGCACGAGGTGATCACCCGCCGCTTCCGCCGCTACCTGGCGGAGAAGGAGCGCACGGGGGAGTGGACCGACGGCGAGGAGCCGGGCGCCGAGCCCGGGGCACAGGCGGACCCGGGGGCGGCCGCCGCGGGCCTCGCCGAGCCGCCCGCGAGCACCCTCACCGAGGACGACGGCCGCCCCAAGCGGTTCGCGTACCCGCCGCAGCTCGTCGTGGTGGACGGCGGCGCGCCGCAGGTCGCGGCGGCCCAGCGGGCGCTGGACGAGCTGGGCATCGACGACATCGCGGTGTGCGGCCTCGCCAAGCGGCTGGAGGAGGTGTGGCTGCCCGGCGACGACGACCCGGTGGTGCTGCCCCGTACGAGCGAGGGCCTGTACCTGCTGCAGCGCATCCGGGACGAGGCGCACCGCTTCGCGATCACCTACCAGCGCGCCAAGCGCGCCAAGCGCTTCCGCTCCAGCCCCCTGGACGACGTCCCCGGTCTCGGCGAGACCCGGAAGCAGGCACTGATCAAGCACTTCGGTTCGTTGAAGCGGCTGCGGTCGGCGACAATCGAGCAGATCTGTGACGTTCCGGGCATAGGCCGCAAGACGGCCGAGACGATCGTCGCGGCTCTCGCCCAGGCGGTACCCGGCGGTCCCGCCGTGAACACGGCCACGGGCGAGATCATGGATGACACGGAAGAACCCGGGCAGCAGACGGGTTCTCCGGGGGAGCCCGTGTCCACGGGCGCCCCGGACGAACGACGGGGGCAGGAGCGATGACCGAGCACGAGACAGGGCCCGGGGACCGGGCGGCACAGCAGGCGGGCGGGGCCACGGCCCGCGCCGACGTCCGGCAGGACAACGGAGCACAGGTGAAGACGGGCAAGGACAACGGCGGGGTGCCCGAGGCGGGCATCCCCGAGCTGGTGATCATTTCCGGGATGTCCGGGGCGGGCCGGTCGACGGCCGCGAAGTGTCTGGAGGACCTCGGCTGGTTCGTCGTCGACAACCTGCCGCCCGCGCTGATCCCCACCATGGTGGAGCTGGGCGCGCGCTCCCAGGGGAACGTGGCACGGATCGCGGTCGTCGTCGACGTCCGCGGCCGGCGTTTCTTCGACGCTCTGCGCGAGTCCCTCGCCGACCTCGACGCGCGCGGGGTCACCCGTCGCACGGTCTTTCTGGAGTCCTCCGACGAGGCCCTGGTGCGCCGCTTCGAGTCGGTGCGCCGCCCGCACCCCCTCCAGGGCGACGGCCGGATCGTCGACGGCATCGCCGCCGAGCGGGAGCTGCTGCGCGAACTGCGCGGCGACGCCGACCTCGTCATCGACACCTCCGGGCTCAACGTCCACGAGCTGCGCGCGAAGATGCACGCGCAGTTCGCGGGCGAGGAGGAGCCCGAGCTGCGGGCCACCGTGATGTCCTTCGGCTTCAAGTACGGCCTGCCGGTCGACGCCGACCTGGTCGTGGACATGCGGTTCCTGCCCAACCCGCACTGGATCCCGGAGCTGCGCCCCTACACCGGCCTCAACGAGGAGGTGGCGTCGTACGTCTTCAACCAGCCCGGCGCCAAGGAGTTCCTCGACCGGTACGCCGAGCTGCTGCGCATGATCGCCGCGGGGTACCGCCGTGAGGGCAAGCGCTACGTGACCATCGCGGTCGGCTGCACGGGCGGCAAGCACCGATCGGTCGCCATGTCGGAGAAGCTCGCCGCCCGGCTCGCCGCGGAGGGCGTGGAGACGGTGGTCGTCCACCGGGACATGGGACGGGAATGACACGACGTACTCCGCGGCTGAGCCGGCTGCGCAGGGCGGTCCCCGAGGGCCGCGCCGGCCGGTCGGCAGAGACGCGCGGCGGACGCCCGCGCCGCAGAGGCGCCCAGCCCAAGGTCGTCGCCCTCGGCGGCGGCATGGGCCTGTCCGCGTCGCTCGCCGCCCTGCGCCGGATCACCGGCGACCTCACGGCCGTGGTCACCGTCGCGGACGACGGCGGCTCCAGCGGCCGCCTGCGCGACGAACTGGGCGTGCTGCCCCCCGGTGACCTGCGCAAGGCGCTGGCCGCGCTGTGCGGGGACGACGACTGGGGGCAGACCTGGGCGCGTGTCATCCAGCACCGCTTCCAGTCCAAGGGCGACCTGCACGAGCACGCGGTCGGCAATCTGCTGATCGTCGCCCTGTGGGAGCAGCTCGGCGACCACGTCCAGGCGCTGGACCTGGTGGGCCGGCTGCTCGGCGCGCACGGCCGGGTGCTGCCCATGTCCGCCGTGCCGCTGGAGCTCCAGGCGCTGGTGAAAGGGCACGACCCGGAGCGCCCCGACGACATCGACACCGTGCGCGGCCAGGCCACCGTCGCCCTCACCCCCGGTGAGGTGCAGTCGGTGCACCTCGTGCCGAACGACCCGCCGGCCGTGCCGGAGGCGGTCGCGGCGGTGCTGGACGCCGACTGGGTGGTGCTCGGACCCGGCTCCTGGTTCTCCTCGGTGATCCCGCACCTGCTGGTCCCCGAGCTGCTGGACGCCCTCGTCGAGACGAAGGCCCGGCGGGTACTCTCGCTGAACCTCGCCCCGCAGCCCGGAGAAACCGAGGGCTTCTCCCCGCAGCGTCATTTGGAGGTTTTGGGGCGACACGCCCCTAAACTCGCCCTGGACGTGGTGCTGGCCGACGAGGCCGCCGTGCCCGACCGCGACTTGCTGACCGATGCCGCCAAGCGGTTCGGCGCCGCGGTCGAGCTGGCCCCCGTGGCCCGGCCCGACGGAAGCCCCCGGCACGACCCGGAGCTGTTGGCCGCCGCGTACGACCGTATTTTTCGGATGCATGGAAGGATCGGCCCATGGCGATGACGGCAGCGGTGAAGGACGAGATCAGCCGGCTCCCCGTCACCCGTACCTGCTGCAGGAAGGCGGAGGTCTCCGCCATTCTGCGGTTCGCCGGCGGCCTCCACCTGGTCAGCGGGCGCATCGTGATCGAGGCGGAGCTGGACACCGCCATGGCCGCCCGGCGGCTCAAGCGGGACATCCTGGAGATCTTCGGCCACAGCTCCGAACTGATCGTGATGGCGCCGGGCGGACTGCGCCGGGGTTCGCGCTACGTGGTGCGTGTGGTCGCGGGCGGTGACCAGCTCGCCCGTCAGACCGGCCTGGTGGACGGCCGGGGCCGCCCGATCCGCGGCCTCCCCCCGCAGGTGGTCTCGGGGGCCACCTGCGACGCCGAGGCCGCCTGGCGGGGCGCCTTCCTCGCGCACGGCTCCCTCACCGAGCCCGGCCGCTCCTCCTCCCTGGAGGTGACCTGCCCGGGTCCCGAGGCCGCGCTCGCCCTGGTCGGCGCCGCCCGCCGGCTGCACATCGCCGCCAAGGCGCGCGAGGTGCGCGGCGTGGACCGCGTGGTCGTCCGGGACGGTGACGCGATCGGCGCGCTGCTCACCCGGCTCGGCGCGCACGAGTCGGTGCTGGCCTGGGAGGAGCGCCGGATGCGCCGCGAGGTGCGGGCCACGGCGAACCGGCTGGCCAACTTCGACGACGCCAACCTGCGCCGTTCCGCCCGCGCCGCCGTCGCGGCCGGCGCCCGGGTGCAGCGCGCGCTGGAGATCCTCGGCGACGACGTGCCCGAGCATCTCGCCGCGGCCGGCCGGCTGCGCATGGAGCACAAGCAGGCCTCCCTGGAGGAGCTGGGCGCGCTCGCCGACCCGCCGCTCACCAAGGACGCGGTGGCCGGACGCATCCGCCGGCTGCTGGCCATGGCCGACAAGCGCGCCCAGGACCTCGGCATCCCGGGCACGGAGGCCAACCTCAGCGAGGAACTGGACGAGAAGATCGGCGTCTGACCCGGACGGGTGACCGTCTCCTGACGGCCGATCAGAGCACCGGCGCCGCCGCCCACTTGGGTGGCCGGCGCCGGTTCCGTGTGTCGTGGCGGCGCCCTTGACTCGATCATGTTGTGTCATGAGCCTGGCATCTGTTCGCCGCCGTGGCGGACCTCTTTCAGGGGGGCTCATGAGACGAAGAGCGAGATCGATCCTCGCTGTCGGCACGCTCCTGCTCGGCGGAGCCGGCTTCGCACCTGTCGCCCAGGCACAACCCGCACCGTCCTCGTCCGGTGATCCCGGCGAGGTCAAGGTCTACCGCGCCGACGTCACGCGGCAGCAGGTACCCCTGCTGCTGGCGGCGGGGCAGGACGGTCACGAACTCGGCGAGCGGGTGCCCGAACGGGGCACGGCCGCCGTCGAGGTGTACCTCACCGAGGGACAGGCCCGGAAGCTGGGGAAGCAGGGCGTCGACCTCACCGAGCACACGCTGCCCGCCCGGGCGGAGAAGCGCGTGGCGGACGCGGCCGAGGGCGTGTTCCGGCCGTACAGCGGCACGGGCGGCCTCAGGGAGGAGATCCTGCGCACCGCGCAACGCAACCCCTCCCTCACCAAGGTCGTCTCCCTCGGAAAGACCGTTCAGGGCAAGGACATCCTCGCCCTGAAGCTCACCAAGCAGGCCCGCACGAAGAAGGACGGCTCCAGGCCGGCCGTCCTCTACATGGCCAACCAGCACGCCCGTGAGTGGATCACGCCGGAGATGACCCGCCGGCTGATGCACCACTACCTGGACCGCTACCGCACCGACAGGCGGATCAAGAGGATCGTCGACACCACCGAGCTGTGGTTCGTCCTCTCCGCCAATCCCGACGGCTACGACCACACGTTCGCAGACGACGCCAACCGCCTGTGGCGCAAGAACCTGCGGGACGTCAACGGCGACGGGGAGATCGGCTCCGGCGACGGCGTCGACCTCAACCGGAACTTCCCCTACAAGTGGGGCTACGACGACGAGGGCTCCTCGCCCAGCCCCTCCAGCCAGACCTACCGGGGGGCCTCCCCGGGCTCCGAGCCCGAGACCAAGGCGATCGACGCCTTCCAGAAGCGCATCGGTTTCACCTACGGCATCAACTACCACTCCGCCGCCGAGCTGCTCCTCTACGGCGTCGGCTGGCAGGTGGCCACGCCGACCCCCGACGACGTCCTGTACGAGGCGCTCGCCGGCACGCCGGACAACTCGGCGATCCCGGGCTACCACCCGCAGCTCTCCTCCGAGCTGTACACCACCAACGGCGAGGCCGACGGGCACGCGGCCAACGTCAACGGCATGGCGATGTTCACCCCGGAGATGTCGACGTGCCAGACGGCCTCGGCGTACGACCCCGACGACGCCTGGGAGCCCGGCGACTGCCGCTCGATCTTCACCTTCCCGGACGACGAGAAGCTGATCGAGCAGGAGTTCGCCAAGAACGTCCCGTTCGCGCTGTCCGTGGCCGAGTCCGCCGCGCACCCCGACCGGCCGTCCTCCGCGGCCGGCCTGGAGGCCGCGGACTTCACCCCGGCGGCCTTCACGACGTCCTACGCGCGCGGTGAGGACCAGGAGGTCTCCGTCGTGGCCCGCAAGTCGGTGCGCGACAAGGAGCTGCGGTACCGGGTGAACGGCGGCCGCACGCACAGCGCGGACCTCAGGGCCTGGCGCGGCGGCGAGCGCTACGGCGGCGAGGACGACCTCTACTTCGACGAGTACCGCGCGAAGGTCCGGCACGCCGGGCCCGGCGACCGGGTCGAGGTGTGGTTCACCGGCAAGATCCGTGGCGGCAGGAAGGCGTCCAGCGAGCCGTTCACGTACACCGTGGCGCAGCGGCCCCGCGCGGACGTCCTCGTCGTGTCCGAGGAGGGCTCGAAGGCCGGCGCCACGAGGGCGTACGTCGACGCGCTGCGGGCGAACGGGCGGAGCGCCGTCGTCTGGGACGTGGCCGAGAAGGGCGCGCCGGACGCGCTCGGCGTGCTGAGCCACTTCCGCACCGTCGTCCACCACACCGGGGCGGCCGTCCCGGGCGTCGCCACCCAGCTCCAGCTGCGGGCCCACCTCAACGAGGGCGGCCGGCTGATCGAGGCGGGGGAGCAGGCAGGCGGCAGCGTCGACCTCGGCGACGGCGTCCTGTCCGACGACTTCAGCCAGTACTACCTGGGCGCCTACTCCCGCACCGCCACCTCCGGCGCCACCGAGTTCACGGGCGCCGGACGCCTCGCCGGCACCGGCGGGCCGCTCGGCGACGCGCCCGGGAACCCGCTCGACCGGCCCGGCAGCTTCGCCCTCACCTCGGACGAACTGCCGCCCGCCGCGTACCCGCAGTTCACGAGCGCCGGCGCCGGGTCGTTCACCGGCACGGTCAACCCCTACGGGCCCTACGCGGGCACCTCCATGGCGGCCGCCGTGCACACCGACGACGGCTACAAGCGCCTCACCCGCGCCGTCGACCTCACCGGTGTCACCGCCGCCGAGCGGCCCACGCTGCGCACCCGCCTGCTGTGGGACACCGAGCCGGGATACGACAACGTGATCGTCGAGGCGCGCACCGCCGGCGGCGACGACTGGACGACGCTGCCCGAGGCGGGCGGCGCGACCCGCTCCACCGTGCCCGCCGAGTGCGCGGCCGGGTTCTACATCGCCGGGCACCCCTGGCTGGAGCACTACCTGACGCTCGGCGACGACGGCTGCACCGCCACCGGCACCAGCGGCGCGTGGAACGCCCTCACCGGGTCCTCCGGCGGCTGGCAGCAGGTGGAGTTCGACCTGAGCGCCTACGCCGGCCGGACGGCCGAGGTGTCGGTCGCCTACGTCACCGACCCGGGCAGCGGCGGCCGGGGCGTCCTCGCCGACGAGGCCTCCCTGGTCGTGGGCGGGACGGTCACCGAGACCGAGGGCTTCGAGGAGTCCCTGGGCGCCTGGTCGGCCTCCGGGCCGCCGCCGGGCAGCCCGGCCGTCCTGAAGGACTGGACCCGCGCCGGGGAGCTGTTCCGGACCTACGCGGCGGTCACCACCAAGGACACCGTGCTGCTGGGATTCGGCCTGGAGCACCTCGCCTCGGCGGCGGACCGGGCCGCCCTGATGAGGAAGGCGCTGGCCGCCGTCCGCGGGTGACACCGGGGCCGGCGAAAGCGGGCACGCACGGCGAAAAAGGGTGACTGAAGACCGTCGCCCTGGGGCGGTCCGTACCCTACTGGCGGGTACGGACCGCACTGCCGGGTATGGGACAACTCGATGTCACGGCCGGGGCCCCGGAGAGGTAGGGTCGACAGTGGTCGGGGACATCCCAAATACAGCTCGCCGGCGTCAGAGCCGGCGTACCAACGAGGAGATCGGTTCGTGACGATCCGCGTAGGCATCAACGGGTTTGGCCGCATCGGTCGGAACTACTTCCGCGCGCTCCTGGAGCAGGGCGCCGACATCGAGATCGTGGCCGTCAACGACCTGGGCGACACGGCGACCACCGCGCACCTGCTGAAGTACGACACCATCCTGGGCCGTCTCAAGCAGGAGGTCTCGCACACCGAGGACACCATCACCGTCGGCGACAAGACGATCAAGGTCCTCTCCGAGCGCAACCCCGCCGACATCCCGTGGGGCGAGCTGGGCGTCGACATCGTCATCGAGTCGACCGGCATCTTCACCAAGAAGGAAGACGCCGAGAAGCACATCACCGGCGGCGCCAAGAAGGTCGTCATCTCCGCCCCGGCGAAGGGTGAGGACATCACCCTCGTCATGGGCGTGAACCACGACCAGTACGACGCGGCGAACCACCACGTCATCTCCAACGCCTCCTGCACCACCAACTGTGTGGCGCCCATGGCGAAGGTGCTCGACGAGAACTTCGGCATCGTCAAGGGCCTGATGACGACGGTCCACGCGTACACGAACGACCAGCGCATCCTGGACTTCCCGCACAAGGACCTGCGCCGCGCCCGTGCCGCCGCCGAGAACATCATCCCCACCACCACGGGCGCCGCGAAGGCCACCGCCCTGGTGCTGCCGCAGCTCAAGGGCAAGCTGGACGGCATGGCCATGCGCGTCCCGGTCCCCACCGGCTCCGTCACGGACCTGGTGGTCGAGCTCTCCCGCGAGGTCACCAAGGAAGAGGTCAACGCCGCCTTCCAGAAGGCCGCCGAGGGCGAGCTGAAGGGCTACCTGGAGTACACGGAGGACGCGATCGTCTCCTCCGACATCGTCAACGCCCCGGCGTCCTGCACCTTCGACTCCTCCCTGACCATGGTCCAGGAGGGCAAGAACGTGAAGGTCATCGGCTGGTACGACAACGAGTGGGGCTACAGCAACCGCCTCGTCGACCTGACGGTCTTCATCGGCAACCAGCTCTGATCGCGGAGCGGACGGCCTGATATGAGTGCAGGGCTCGGACGGTGCGACGACGCGCCGTCCGAGCCCTGACGCACGTATCGGAACGGTCGCCCTCTTTCGATCACGAGCGATCACGAGCGAACAGGTCGCTGAACACGTTGCTCTGACAGGGAGCCCCTATGAAGACGATCGACGAACTCCTCTCCGAAGGCGTCGCGGGCAAGCGGGTCTTCGTCCGCGCCGACCTCAACGTGCCGCTGGACGGCACCGCCATCACCGACGACGGCCGCATCCGCGCCGTGGTGCCCACCGTCAAGGCACTCGCCGACGCGGGCGCCCGGGTGGTCGTCGCCTCGCACCTGGGCCGCCCCAAGGGCGCCCCGGACCCCGCCTTCTCGCTCGCCCCGGCCGCCACGCGCCTCGGTGAACTCCTCGGCGCCGACGTCGCGTTCGCCACCGACACGGTCGGCGAGTCCGCCTCCGCGACCGTCGCCGGCCTCGACGACGGCGAGGTCGCCGTCGTCGAGAACCTCCGCTTCAACGCGGGCGAGACGAGCAAGGACGACGCCGAGCGCGGTGCCTTCGCCGACCAGCTGGCCGCCCTCGCCGACGTCTACGTCGGCGACGGCTTCGGCGCGGTGCACCGGCGGCACGCCTCGGTCTTCGACCTCCCGGCCCGCCTGCCGCACTACGCCGGGTACCTCATCGCCACCGAGGTCGGCGTGCTGAAGAAGCTCACCGACGACGTCAAGCGGCCTTACGTGGTCGCCCTCGGCGGCGCCAAGGTCTCCGACAAGCTGGCCGTCATCGACCAGCTGCTCGGCAAGGCCGACCGCATCCTCATCGGCGGCGGCATGGCGTACACCTTCCTCAAGGCCAAGGGGTACGAGGTCGGCTCGTCCCTGCTCCAGGAGGACCAGATCCCGGCCGTCCAGGAATACCTGGAGCGCGCCGAGAAGAGCGGCGTCGAGCTGGTGCTGCCGGTCGACACCCTGGTCGCCGGCGAATTCCCGGACATGAAGGCCAAGGCGCCGGGCAACCCCGAGACCGTCGCCGCGGACGCCATGCCGGCCGGGAAGATGGGCCTGGACATCGGCCCGGAGACCCGCAAGCTCTACGCCTCGAAGCTCGCCGACGCCGCCACCGTCTTCTGGAACGGTCCCATGGGCGTCTTCGAGCACCCCGACTACGCCGAGGGCACCAAGGCGGTCGCCCAGGCCCTCCTCGACTCCCCGGGCTTCACCGTGGTCGGCGGCGGGGACTCCGCCGCCGCGGTCCGTACCCTGGGCTTCGACGAGCAGGCATTCGGCCACATCTCGACCGGCGGCGGCGCCTCCCTCGAATACCTCGAGGGCAAGACGCTCCCCGGCCTCGCAGCACTGGAGGACTGACCCTCAATGACCACCCGTACGCCGCTGATGGCGGGCAACTGGAAGATGAACCTCAACCACCTCGAGGCCATCGCCCACGTCCAGAAGCTCGCCTTCGCCCTGGCCGACAAGGACTACGAGGCCGTCGAGGTCGCCGTCCTGCCGCCGTTCACCGACCTGCGCTCCGTGCAGACCCTGGTCGACGGCGACAAGCTGAAGATCAAGTACGGCGCCCAGGACATCTCGGCCCATGACGGCGGCGCCTACACCGGCGAGATCTCCGGCCCCATGCTGGCCAAGCTGAAGTGCACCTATGTCGCGGTCGGCCACTCCGAGCGCCGGCAGTACCACGCCGAGACCGACGAGGTCGTCAACGCCAAGGTCAAGGCCGCCTTCAAGCACGGCATCACCCCCATCCTGTGCGTCGGCGAGGAGCTGGAGGTCCGCGAGGCGGGCAACCACGTCTCCCACACCCTCGCGCAGGTCGAGGGCGGCCTGAAGGACGTCCCGGCCGAGCAGGCCGAGTCCGTCGTGATCGCCTACGAGCCCGTCTGGGCCATCGGCACCGGCAAGGTCTGCGGCGCCGAGGACGCGCAGGAGGTCTGCGCGGCGGTCCGCGGCAAGCTCGCCGAGCTGTACTCGCAGGAGCTGGCCGACAAGGTCCGCATCCAGTACGGCGGCTCCGTGAAGTCCGGCAACGTCGCCGAGATCATGGCGCAGGCCGACATCGACGGCGCCCTGGTCGGCGGCGCCTCGCTGGACGCCGACGAATTCGTCAAGATCATCCGCTTCCGCGACCAGTGACCGGCCGGGGTGCGTCCGCCCGCGGGCGCACCCCGGGAGCGGGAGTAGGCCACAGGGCCGATCCGTCGTACTCTTGCGGGGTCCAGTCCCGTGCTGGACCCCGTGTCGTCCATCCGTTTCCGAGGAAGTTGGTCCAGCCGTGGTTCTGGGGTTCTCCATCGCCCTGATCGTCTTCAGCCTGCTGCTGATGCTGCTGGTGCTGATGCACAAGGGGAAGGGCGGCGGCCTCTCCGACATGTTCGGCGGTGGCATGCAGTCGTCCGTCGGCGGCTCCTCGGTCGCCGAGCGCAACCTCGACCGGATCACGGTCGTGATCGGTCTGCTCTGGTTCGCGTGCATCGTGGTGCTCGGCATCATGATGAAGATGAACAACTGACCCACGCGGCGCGATCCGCCCGCATTCCCCACGTAACGCCCCATGTTCGGTACGCGCCGCTGAGCGCGGCCTATCATGGGGCTTGCGTCTGGATGCGGAGACAGGTAACTCCTATCACTGGACGCGCGTTGGGCCTTACGTAGACTGAGGCGCTCGCAGCGAAGCGGTACGCCGACTCGCTTCGCGGCACCATTACGCAGGGAGTTACGACCGTGGCAAGTGGCAACGCGATCCGGGGAAGCCGGGTCGGGGCGGGGCCGATGGGCGAGGCCGAGCGCGGCGAGTCCGCGCCGCGGCTGCGCGTCTCCTTCTGGTGCTCCAACGGGCATGAGACACAGCCGAGCTTCGCGAGCGACGCGCAGGTGCCGGACACCTGGGACTGCCCACGCTGCGGCTTCCCGGCCGGGCAGGACCGCGACAACCCGCCGGACCCGCCGCGCACCGAGCCCTACAAGACGCACCTCGCGTACGTGCGCGAGCGGCGCAGCGACGCGGACGGCGAGGCGATCCTCGCCGAGGCGCTCGCCAAGCTGCGGGGCGAGATCTAGGACCCGGCAGGTACCGGGCGTATCCGCCTGCCGCACGGCCGGTTCGCTCTCCGGACTCTTCCGTCCTCCTCACGACTGATCAATTAGGTTGATACCAGTCGGCACAGCGGGGACATCCAAGGAAGAAGGCTGAAGTCCGAGATGAACGCAGAGGGCCGTAGCAGGCTCAACCAGACGCCCGAGTGGACCGCACTGGCCAAGCACCGTGAGGAGCTCGGCGAGGTGCGGCTGCGCGAGCTGTTCGAGGCCGACCCGGACCGCGGCACCGGCTACACCCTCCGGGTCGGTGACCTGTACGTCGACTACTCCAAGCATCTGGTCACCGACGAGACGCTGAGGCTGCTGCGGGAGCTGGCCGCGGCCACGGACGTGTCCGGGCTGCGGGACGCGATGTTCCGCGGGGAGCGGATCAACACCACCGAGGACCGCGCGGTGCTGCACACCGCGCTGCGGGCGCCGCGGGACGCGGTGGTCGAGGTCGAGGGGGAGAACGTCGTCCCGGCCGTGCGCGCGGTGCTGGACCGGATGGCCGACTTCGCGGACCGGGTCCGCTCCGGTGAGTGGACCGGTCACACGGGCCGGCGGATCCGTAACGTCGTCAACATCGGCATCGGCGGCTCGGACCTGGGCCCGGCGATGGCCTACGAGGCGCTGCGTGCCTACACCGCGCGGGAGATGACGTTCCGGTTCGTCTCCAACGTCGACGGCGCGGACCTGCACGAGGCGGTCCGGGACCTGGATCCGGCGGAGACGCTGTTCATCGTGGCGTCGAAGACGTTCACTACGATCGAGACGGTCACCAACGCGACGTCCGCCCGCGACTGGCTGCTCGAGGCGCTGGGGGACGAGAAGGCTGTGGCGCGGCACTTCGTGGCCCTGTCGACGAACGCGGAGAAGGTGTCGGCGTTCGGGATCGACACGGCGAACATGTTCGAGTTCTGGGACTGGGTCGGCGGGCGGTACTCCTACGACTCGGCGATCGGGCTGTCGCTGATGATCGCGATCGGCCCGGACCGGTTCCGGGAGATGCTGGATGGGTTCCGGATCGTCGACGACCACTTCCGCACCGCGCCGCCGGAGGCCAACGCGCCCCTGCTCATGGGCCTGTTGGGGATCTGGTACAACAACTTCCACGACGCGCAGTCGCACGCGGTGCTGCCGTACTCGCACTACCTGTCGAAGTTCACCGCCTACCTCCAGCAGCTCGACATGGAGTCCAACGGCAAGTACGTCGGCCGGGACGGACGCGAGGTCGACTGGCAGACGGGCCCCGTGGTGTGGGGCACGCCCGGCACCAACGGGCAGCACGCCTACTACCAGTTGATCCACCAGGGCACCAAGCTGATCCCCGCCGACTTCATCGGCTTCGCCCAGCCCGTGGAGGAGCTGAGCGACCGGCTCGCCGCCCAGCACGACCTGCTGATGGCCAATTTCTTCGCCCAGACCCAGGCGCTGGCCTTCGGCAAGACGCCGGACGAGGTGCGCGCCGAAGGCGTGCCCGAGGACCTGGTCCCGCACAAGACCTTCCAGGGCAACCACCCCACCACCACGATCGTCGCCCGGTCGCTCACCCCCTCCGTGCTGGGCCAGCTGGTCGCCCTCTACGAACACAAGGTGTTCGTGCAGGGCGCGATCTGGAACATCGACTCCTTCGACCAGTGGGGCGTCGAACTCGGCAAGGTGCTCGCCAAGCGCGTCGAGCCCGCCCTGACCGAGGGCGCCGACGTCCCCGGCCTCGACCCGTCCACGAAGGCCCTCGTCGCCGCCTACCGACAGCTGCGCGGACGTAGCTGACGCACCGCCACGGGAGCGGACGGCTGCTCGCCGCCCGCTCCCGTAGGCGCCCAGGCCCCGGTCCCGTCCCGCCGAGGCCCCGGGCCGGCCGTCCGGGCGCCCGCACCTTCCGCCGCGGGGATATCCGTTCGGCTCGCGCCAGGGCCACCCGTACGCCCCGCACCACCGTCAGTCCCGTGCGGTCCTGGAGGGCCGCGACCGAGCCCGCTCAGGCCACCGCGCTCAGGGTGTCCGCGAGGCGGCGGCGGGCGGCGCGGGCGGCGGGGACGGCGGCCAGGGCGGCGGCGCCCAGGACGGCGGCCGTGCCCAGCAGCACCAGCAGCGCGGGCGAGGGCAGCCGGGCGATGCCCGCGCCGATGCCGCTCGACCTGCCCTGGGCGTCGATCAGCCAGTGCGCCAGCGGCAGCCCCAGCGCGGTGGCGAGAAGCACCGCCGCCAGTGCCGTACCGGCGGTGGCGGTGACCGTGACCGCGGTGATCTGCCGGGGCGACAGGCCCACCGCCTTCAGCGCCAGCAGGTCGCGCTCGCCCTCGCGCACGGTGCCGCCGATCGCCGTCAGCAGCTCCACCAGACCGATCAGGGACAGCACCGCGACCAGTCCCAGGACCACCGCGCGCAGCGGGGACAGCCCGTCCGCCGGGTTGGCCACGGTGTGCACGTCCAGATGGCCGCGGCCCTGCGCCGCGAGCCGCGCCGCCACCTCCGCCGGGTCCGCGCCGGGTTCGAGACGGACCTGGTAGTGGCCGGGCCGCATCTCCGGGTCGTTGGCGCGGAGGGTGTCGAGGGAGGTGGAGATGACCCGTCCCGCGTTCTCCGGCTCGATGCTGCGGCCCACGATGTGCAGGATCTGCGGGCGGTCCCCGACGGTCATCCGCACCCAGTCGCCCACCCGGACGTGCAGCAGGTCGAGCAGCCCCTGCCCGGCCACCGCCTCGTCCGGACCGTGCGCGGGCCTGCCCTCCGCCAGCGCGAACGGGTACGGGTCCTCGTGCGTGCCGTACCCGCGCAGGGCGATCGTCGCCGTCTGGCCGGGGACCAGCGCGGCCACCTCCACGCCCGGGTGGGCGGTGGCGACCTGCGGGTCGCTCTCCAGCAGCTCCCTCGCCTCCCCGTCGTCCAGCGAGGCGTCGGCGCGGACGCTGAGCGCCGCGGGCAGCCCGATCCGCTCGGGCGCGCTGTGGAAGCGGTCGATCGTCGTCCACGCGCTCAGCGCCACCACGATCAGCAGCAGCGGCAGCGCGAGTCTGGCCACCGCGCCCAGCGACCGCGGCCGCCGGGTGAACGCCTTGTGCCAGCCCAGCACCAGCGCCGGAGGCACCCGCGTGCCCAGCGCCCGGCGAGCCGCCCCGCTCAGCCGCCCCGCAGGAGCAGCCGCCGGGCGCGGCACCGGCACCGGCGGCACCCGGCCCGCGCGCCAGGCGGCCAGTCCGGTCGTCGCGCCGATGAACAGCACCGCCCCCACCGGCACCACGAACAGCGCGGCCGTGTGGCCGGGCAGCCCCTGCCACACACCCACCGCGTCACCGAGCCGCCCCGGTACGAAGCCGCCCAGCGCCTCCGTGAGCGCGGCGGCGGCCACCGCCCCCAGCAGGGCGTAACCGAGGTGCTGGATCAGGAAGACGCGCACCACCTGGCCGGGGGTGAAGCCGATCGCCTTGAGCACGGAGATGTCCCGCAGATGCCCCCGGATGCGGGTGGTGATCGCGCCGTGCACGGCGAACCCGGCGGCGACCAGCGCACCCAGCCCGAACAGGCCCAGCACCTGCCCCAGCAGCCGGTTGTCGCCCTGCGCCTCGGCGCGCGCCTGCTGCCAGGTCGCCACCTCGCCGATCGCCCCGGCACCCAGCTCGGTCACCGCCCGCTGCACGGCGTACCCGGTGTCGCCCGGGTCGGCCAGCCGCAGCCCGATCACCTGCCCGTCCGGATCCGGCACCGCCGACGGCAGCGCCCACACCAGCCCCGCCCGTTCGCCCGGCCGGAACCGGGGCTCGGCACTGTCCACGACGCCGACGACGGTGAACTGCCGCGCGGTGCCGGGCACGGTGAGGGTGTCGCCGGGGGCGGTGAGCAGGGCGCGGGCCAGGTCGCTCTCCAGCACCACGCCGTCGGGCGTCGCCGGGTCCAGCCAGTGCCCGGAGGTGAGGATCGGGCGGCCCACCTCGGGCCGGTCCCGCGTGCCGCGCACCTCGACGGAGGCCCGGCCGCCCTGCGAGGCGAGGGTCAGCGAGGAGGTGGGGTAAGGGCCGGCGACCGACCGCACCCCGTCCAGACCCGCCAGCCTGTCCGCGTCGGCGGAGGCGGTGGTGTGCAGGGTGACGTGGGCGCCGTGCGCCTGGGTGAAGACGCGCTGCCAGGGGTTGGTGGCGTACCCGAACAGGGCCGTGGCCAGCAGCAGGGACACCACGATGCCCGCGGTGGCGAGCACCAGGAACAGCGCCTCGCCGCGGTGCGTGCGCAGATCGGAGTGCGCCCAGCGCAGAGTCGCTCGCACCGGCCTCAGCCCTTCGCGGGTCGGTCGTCGACGCGTATGCGCGTGCTCGCGGCAGGTCGGTGGGTGACGCGCATGTCAGTGCCTCGCCGGTCGGTCGTGGACGCGCATGTCAGTCCCTGAGCTCCAGCACGCCTGACGCTCCGGCCCTGCGCGGGGGCGGGCCCGCGTCGAGGGTGGCGTCGTCGGCTATCCGGCCGTCGAAGAACGAGATCACCCGGTCCGCGGCGCTCGCCAGCCGGGCGTCGTGCGTGACCAGCAGGATCGTCTGCCCGCGCTGGTGGAAGCGGGACAGCAGCCGCATCACCTCGCGCGTGCCCCTGCTGTCCAGGCTGCCCGCGGGCTCGTCGGCCAGCAGCAGCGGAGGGTGGTTGACCAGCGCCCGGGCCAGGGCGACCCGCTGCTGCTCACCGCCCGACAGCTCGCCCGGCATGCTCCGCTCCTTGCCCTCCAGGCCCAGCTCGGCGAGCAGTTCCCGGCGGGCGACACGGGCCTTCTTCGGCGGGACCCCGGCGAGCAGCGCGGGCAGCTCCACGTTGTCCGCCACCGACAGGTCCGAGACCAGGTTGAAGAACTGGAAGACGATCCCGATGCGCCGCCGCCGCTCCACCGCCCAGCGCGCCTCGCTCCAGCCGTCGGCGCGCTCGCCGTCCAGCCGGATGGAGCCCTCGTCCGGTCGCTGCAGCCCGCCGAGCAGATGCAGCAGCGTCGACTTGCCCGCGCCCGAGGGACCGGTGACCGCCACGAACTCGCCGCGCCTCACGCGCAGGTCGACGCCGCGTACGGCGTGCGCCGGGGCGCCCTCGCCGTGGTGGGTCTTGACCAGGCCTTCGGCGCGCAGCAGGGGAGCGTCGCTCTCGCTCACTGAAGCTCCTCCAGCTCTTCCTGACACCGCTCCAGCCAGTCGAGATCGGCCTGCAGATGCAGCATCGCGCCCTCGATCAGCAGATGGGAGATGCGGTTGTCCCGGTCCTCGGCGGCGGCCAGTTTCGACAGCTGCCGCATCGTGTTCAAGTACTGGCGGCGCTGGCGGTTGATCAGGGAGATCTGGTCGGCGAGACCGGTCTGCGGGGCCAGGGCCAGCTTCATGAAGAACTCGTCCCGCACCCGCGGCTCGTCCGCCGTCTCCTCGAACCAGGCGCGCAGCGCCTCGTGCCCGGCCTCGGTGAGGTGGTAGACCTTCTTGTTCGGCCGGCTCGACTGCTCGATGGCCTCGCCCTCGATCAGCCCCGTCTTCTCGAGGCGGCCGAGGGTGACGTAGATCTGGCCGACGTTCGGCTGAGGGTACGCGGCGCCCAGCACTTGCTCAAGGTCCTGCTTGAGCTCGTAACCGTGCGCCGGGCCGCGGGCGAGCAGCGCCAGGAGGGGCAGCCGCACTCGTGCTCTCCTCCTCGCGCTCCTGGGTAATGTGCCGCAGGACCTAGTATCGCCCATACCTAACGGGTATACATGGCCTCTGACCCCGGCAAGGGTGCCCGGGTGCCGGTGTACAGGGAGGAACCTATGCGGTGGATCCATGCCGCGGGTAGGGGCCTTCTCGTCCTGATCGTCGTCCTGACCGGTTATGCCGCCTCCGGGGCGAGCGCCGACGAGGGCCCCGGGGACGGGCGCGGACCGCTCACCCTGGCCACCGCCGGCGATCTCACCGGCTACCTCGGCTCCGTCCTCGACGGCTGGAACCGCACCCACCCCGGCGAGGAGGTCACCCTCGTCGAACTGCCCGACTCCGCCGACGAGACCCGCGCGCAGATGATCACCGACCTGCGGGCCGGTGAGGGCGGCCGCTTCGACGTGCTGAACATCGACGTCAGCTGGACCTCGGAGTTCGCAGCCGCCGGCTGGATCCGCCCGCTGCCCCGCGACCGGTTCCCGCTGGACGCCTTCCTGCCCCCGGTCGTCGACACGGCCACCTACGACGACCGGCTGTACGCCGTCCCGTACGTGACCAACGCCGGGCTGCTGCTGTACCGCGAGGACGTCCTCGACGAGGCGGGCGTCGCGCCGCCGCGCACCTGGGCCGAACTGGAGCGGGCCGCGAAGACCCTCGCACCGGCGCGCGGACTGGACGGTTACGCGGGCCAGTTCCTGCCCTACGAAGGGCTCACCGTGAACGCGGCCGAGGCGGTCTACTCGGCGGGCGGCACCATCCTCGGCGACGAGGGCGAACGCGTCACCGTGGACTCCCGGGCCGCCCGCAAGGGCATCGGCTTCCTGGCCCGCGGGGTCCGCGAGGGCTGGATCCCCGAGGAGGCGCTGGCGTACAAGGAGGAGGAGTCCAAGCGGGCCTTCCAGGACGGCCGGCTGCTCTTCCTGCGCAACTGGCCCTACGCGTACGTCGCCGCCTCCGCCCCGGGCTCCAAGGTCGCGGGGAAGGTCGGCGCCGTGCCCCTGCCGGGACCGGACGGCCCCGGGACCAGCGTGCTCGGCGGCTCCAACCTGGCCGTCAGCAGCCACACCGAACACCCCGACTCCGCCGCGCGGCTGCTCGCGTACCTCACCGGCGAGCGGGTGCAGCGCCAGGTGCTCACGCGCGGCGCGCTGCCGCCCGTACGGGCCGATCTGTACGACGACCCGGAGCTGGTGCGCCGCTTCCCGTACCTGCCGACCCTGCGGGAGAGCGTGCTGGCCGCCGCGCCGCGGCCCAAAAGCCCGCGCTACGACCAGGTCAGCCTGGCGGTGCAGGCGGTGGTGCACGACGCGATGAGCGGGCGGCAGACGCCCGAGGCCGCGGTGCGCCGGCTGGCGGAGGAGCTGGCCGCCGTCTCCTCCCGCTGACCCCCTCCCTAGTTACGTGTTAGGTAACGCGCACATCTCGTTCGCGCCGGAATCACTCGAATTTGCCCCGATCTGCACCGCGTAACCTCCCGGTAGCTTCCGCACGTTCATTGACACCCGCTGTTCACCGCTACCTAACATGCATGCATAACGAACAGCGCTCCTCACAGACAGGTCAATCGGGGTGAACAGGCACCACTGGTGGCGTGACGCGGTGATCTACCAGGTGTACGTCCGCAGCTTTCTGGACAGCACCGGGGACGGCATCGGCGATCTCGCCGGGGTCAGGGCGGGACTCCCGTACCTGCGGAAGCTCGGCGTGGACGGGATATGGCTCAGCCCGTTCTACCCCTCGCCCCAGCACGACCACGGCTACGACGTGGCCGACTACCGCGACGTCGACCCGGTCTACGGTGACCTCGACGAGTTCGACCGGCTGGTGGCCTCCGCCCACCGCCTCGGCATCCGCGTGCTGCTCGACATCGTGCCCAACCACTGCTCCAGCGAGCACCCGTGGTTCCGTGAGGCCCTGGCCGCCGCACCCGGCAGCCCTGAACGCGCCCGCTTCCACTTCGCCGACGGCCGCGGCCCCGACGGCGGTGAGCCGCCCAACAACTGGCACGCCATGTTCGGCGGCCCCGCCTGGACCCGCGTCACCGAGGCGGACGGCCGGCCCGGTCAGTGGTACCTGCACATGTTCACGCCCGAACAGCCCGACTGGAACTGGCGCAACCCCGAGGTCGCCGGCGAGTTCGACCGGGTCCTGCGGTTCTGGCTGGACCGGGGCGTCGACGGCTTCCGCATCGACGTCGCCGCGGGACTGTTCAAGCACCCCGGACTGCCCGACTCCCCGGACCCCGAGGCCGACGCCCGCACCCGCGACTCGGTCAACCCGCTCGCCTGGAACCAGCCCGAGGTGCACGACGTGTGGCGGCACTGGCGCGCGGTGTGCGAGGAGTACACCGCCCGCGACGGCCGCGAACGGCTCCTGGTCGGCGAGGTCTCCGTGCCCTCCGCCCGCGAGCACGCCAAGTACGTCCGCCCGGACGAGCTCCACCAGGCGTTCTTCTTCGACCTGCTCGGCGCGCCCTGGGACGCCGACGCCTTCCGCAAGGTCATCTCCGAGGCCATGCAGGACATCGCCGGCACCGGCTCCACCGTCACCTGGGTCCTCAACAACCACGACCAGGTGCGCACCGTCACCCGCTACGGCGAACCCGCCGAGGGCAGCGGACTCGGCGCCGCCCGTGCCCGCGCCGCCGCGCTGCTGATGCTGGCGCTGCCCGGCGCCGCGTACATCTACCAGGGCGAGGAGCTCGGCCTGCCCGAGGTCGTCGACCTGCCCGACGACGTGCTCACCGACCCGATCTTCCGGCGCACCGGCAGCCGCGCCCGGATCCGCGACGGCTGCCGGGTGCCGCTGCCCTGGTCCGGACAGGCCTCACCGTTCGGCTTCACCTCCGGCGACGAGGGTGCCAAGCCCTGGCTGCCGCAGCCCGACTACTTCGCCGAGTACGCCACCCACCGCGCCCTCGCCGACACCCGCTCCTCCTGGCACCTGTACCGCGACGGCCTGCAACTGCGGTCCGCCCTGCACCAGTTGGGCGAGGGCACTCTCCGCTGGCTGGACACCCAGCCCGGCGTCCTCGCCTTCGCCCGCGGCGACGACCTCGTCTGCGCCGTCAATTTCGGCACCGCCCCCGTACCCGCCCCGGTCCCCGGCACCCCGCTGCTCGCCAGCGGCCCCTGCCCGCCCGGGGAACTCCCCGGCTCCACCGCCGCCTGGTGGATCGACGGCTCCTGAGAAAGCACACCTCGGTCAACAGCCGTCCGAGAAGCACACCTCGGTCAACACCTGTCCGAAAAGCACACCCCGGTCACACCCGTCTCCCGAAGGGACATCGATGATGATGCGACGACGTACCACCCTGCTCGCCGGTTGCACCGCCCTCGTCCTCGCGCTCGGCGCGACCGCCTGCGGAGGCGGCGAGCCCGTCGCGGCCGGCGGCGGCGACCAGGCGCTCGGCGGCCAGACTGTCACCGTGGCCGGCGTCTGGTCCGGCAGCGAGCAGAAGAACTTCCAGAAGGTGCTCGACGCCTTCACCGAGAAGACCGGCGCCAAGACCCAGTTCGTCTCCACCGGCGACAACGTCTCCACCGTCGTCGGCAGCAAGATCGAGGGCGGCAACGCCCCCGACGTCGTGATGGTCCCGCAGGTCGGCGTGCTCAAGCAGTTCGCCGGGCAGGGCTGGCTGAAGCCGCTGGACAAGAAGGTGCAGTCCGCGGTCGGCGCCAACTTCGCCGAGGTGTGGCAGAACTACGGCAGCGTCGACGGCACCCTGTACGGCCTCTACTTCAAGGCCGCCCACAAGTCGACCGTCTGGTACAGCCCCGAGGCGCTCGAGCAGGCCGGCGTCGCCGAGCCCAGGACCTACGACGAGATGCTGAAGAACGGCCGGACCATATCCGACTCCGGGCTCGCGGCCTTCTCCGTCGCCGGCCAGGACGGCTGGACCCTCACCGACTGGTTCGAGAACGTCTACCTCTCCCAGGCCGGACCCGAGAAGTACGACGCCCTCGCCGCGCACGAGATCAAGTGGACCGACCCGACCGTGGTCGACGCGCTCACCACCCTCGGCAAGCTGTTCAAGGACAAGCAGCTCATCGCGGGCGGCCAGAAGGAGGCCCTGAACACCGACTTCCCCGGCTCGGTGGAGAAGGTCTTCGGGCCGAAGGCCGAGGCCGCCATGGTCTACGAGGGCGACTTCGTGGCCGGCGTCGCCAAGGACCAGTTCGGCCGGACCATCGGCACCGACGCCAACTTCTTCCCGTTCCCGCCGGTCGGCGGCGGTGAGGCGCCCGTGGTCAGCGGCGGCGACGCGGCCGTCGTCCTCAAGGACGGCAAGAACAGCGAGGCCGGCATGGCGCTCGTCGAGTACCTGGCGAGCCCCGAGGCCGCGGCCGTCTGGGCCGAGGCGGGCGGCTTCCTCTCCCCGAACAAGAAGCTCGACGTGTCCTCCTACGGCGACGACGTCACCCGCGCCACCGCCGAGTCCCTGATCGCGGCCGGCGACTCGGTCCGCTTCGACATGTCCGACCAGGCCCCCGCGGCCTTCGGCGGCACCAAGGGCGCCGGCGAGTGGAAGATCCTCCAGGACTTCCTGCGTGACCCGTCCGACCCGAAGAAGACCGCGGCCGAGCTCGAGAAGGCCGCAGCCAAGGCCTACGGGAACTGACGGCCATGACCGCCACAGTCGTGAAAGAGGCGACCCGGCCCGCCCCCGCGCACCCCGACGGCGCGCGCGGGCGGCGCCTGCGCCGGCGCGGCCGGATCGTCGCCCTGCTGTTCGCGCTCCCCGCGCTGCTGCTGCTCGGCGCGCTGGTCGTCTACCCGGTGCTGTTCTCCGTCGGCCGCAGCTTCTTCGACGCCACCGGCACCGAGTTCGTCGGCGGCGAGAACTACGCCGAGATGTTCCGCGACCCGGCGACCCTCAAGGCCGTCCGCAACACGGCCATCTGGGTCGTGGTCGCCCCGACCCTGCTCACCGGCCTCGGACTGATCCTCGCCGTGCTGGTGGAGAAGGTGCGCTGGGCCACCGCCTTCAAACTGCTGCTGTTCATGCCGATGGCGGTGTCCTTCCTCGCCGCCGGCATCATCTTCCGCCTCGCCTACGACGAGGACCCCGACAAGGGCGTCCTCAACGCGGCCGTCGTCTCCGTCCACGACGCCTTCACGGGCAGCTCCTCCTACCCGACGGCCCGCGCCCGTGACGGAGAGGGGCTGACCGCGCAGCGCGACGGCTCCTACGTCACCGCCGCCGACGTCTCACCCGGCGGCACGGCGGCGCTCGGCCTGGTCGGCGTCGCCCCCAAGGACCTGCCCGGCGAGGCCGAACCCGCGTCCGGGGCCGCGTCGGACACGGCCGCCCCGGACGAGGTGCGCGGCGTGGTGTACCTGGACTTCACGCCCGGCGGAGGAGGGGAGCCGGGCGTGGTCGACCGCGAGGAGAGCGGACTGCCCGGCCTGACCGTCGAGGCGGTGCGCGACGGGAAGAAGGTCGCGAGCACCACCACCGCGTCCGACGGCTCCTTCCGCTTCACCGGCCTCGACGACGGCTCGTACGCGCTGAAGCTGCCCTCGGACAACTTCGCCCCGCCCTACGAGGGCATCTCCTGGCTCGGCCCGGCGCTGGTCACCCCGGCGATCATCGGGGCGTACCTGTGGATCTGGACCGGGTTCGCGATGGTGCTGATCGGGGCCGGCCTGGCCACGCTGCCCCGGGACGCGCTGGAGGCGGCCCGGATGGACGGCGCAGGCGAGTGGCAGATCTTCCGGCGGATCACCGTCCCGCTGCTCGCACCCGTCCTGACCGTGGTGTTCGTGACGCTGGTGATCAACGTGATGAAGGTCTTCGACCTCGTCTACATCATCGCGCCCGGGCCCGTGCAGGAGGACGCGACCGTCCTCGCCACCCAGATGTGGCTGGTGTCCTTCGGCGGCGGCAACAACCAGGGCCTGGGCAGCGCGCTCGGCGTCCTGCTGCTGCTCCTGGTCATCCCGGCCATGGTGTTCAACGTCCGCCGCTTCAAGAGGAGTCAGCGATGAACGTGATCCGTCGCGGCCTGGGCAACGCGGTGGTGCAGGCCTTCCTGGTGGTGATCGGACTGGTCTGGATGACCCCGCTGGCCGGTCTGTTCCTGTCCTCGCTGCGGTCCGCGGAGGACACCGCGAAGGGTGGCTGGTGGACGGTGTTCACCAGCCCTGGGCAGCTGTCCTTCGACAACTACTCGGCGCTGCTGGGGAACTCCGGCATCACCCAGGCGTTCTGGAACACCGTCCTGATCTCGGTGCCGACCACCGTGCTCGTCGTGGTGGTCGCCGCGCTCGCCGGATACGCCTTCGCCTGGCTGGAGTTCCCCGGCCGGGACACGGTGTTCCTGGTCGTCGTGGCGCTGCTGGTGGTGCCGGTGCAGATCGGACTGCTGCCGGTCGCCAAGCTCTTCGGTCAGCTCGGTCTGTTCGGGACCATCCCGGGCGTGGTGCTGTTCCACGTGGCGTACGGGCTGCCGTTCGCGGTCTTCCTGCTGCGGAACTACTTCGCGGAGATGCCGAAGGAGATGCTGGAGGCCGCGCGGATGGACGGCGGCAACGAGTGGCGGATCTTCACCCGGCTGGTGCTGCCGGTGGGGCGGCCGGCGATCGCCAGCCTCGCCATCTTCCAGTTCCTGTGGGTGTGGAACGACATGCTGGTGGCGCTGCTGTTCGCGGACAGTTCGTCGCAGCCGCTGACGGTGCAGCTGCAGTCGCAGATCCGGCAGTTCGGCAGCAACGTGGATGTGCTGGCGCCGGGGGCGTTCCTGTCGCTGGTGGTGCCGGTGGTGGTGTTCTTCGCGTTCCAGCGGCACTTCGTGCAGGGGGTCATGGCGGGGTCCGTGAAGTAGGGGGCGGGGCGGAGGGGTTGTTCGCCCCCTCCGCCCCTTCCCTTCCCGTCCCTGGGGCTGCGCCCCAGACCCCCTGTCGGCCCTTCGGGCCTCGTCCTCAAACGCCGGACGGGCTTGACATACGCCGTGCGGGCCTGACAGGTCAGGCCGTCGCCGGGGGGTACAGCGACCTCGGGAGTTGAGAAGCCGCAGCCGCGTCCAGGAGCCACAGCGTGCGGGAGCGGCCGTACGCTCCCGCTGCCGGGGCCTGGATCTCGCCCGCTCCCGAGAGGGCGATGGCCGCGGCCTCCGCCTTGTCCTCGCCCGCCGCCAGCAGCCACACCTCGCGGGCCGCGCGGATCGCAGGGAGGGTGAGGGTGACCCGGGTGGGCGGGGGCTTGGGGGCGCCGTGGACGCCGACCACCGTGCGTTCCGTCTCGCGGACCGCGGGCAGTTCGGGGAACAGGGACGCCACATGGGTGTCCGGGCCCACGCCCAGCATCAGCACGTCGAAGGCCGGCACCGGGCCGTGGTCCTCCGGGCCCGCCGCCGCGTCCAGCTCCGCCGCGTATGCGGCGGCCGCCGCCTCCACGTCCGAGCCGTGCGGGCCGTCCGACGCGGGCATGGCGTGCACGCGCTTCGGGTCCAGCGGCACCGCGTCCAGCAGCGCCTCGCGGGCCTGGGTGACGTTGCGGTCCGGGTCGCCCTCGGGCAGGAACCGCTCGTCGCCCCACCACAGGTCCAGGCGCGACCAGTCGATCGCGTCCCGGGCCGGGGCGGCGGCCAGCGCGGCCAGCAGGCCGTTGCCGTTGCGGCCCCCGGTCAGCACGACCGACGCCTCGCCCCGCGAGGACTGCGCGTCCACGATCCTGGTGATCAGCCGGGCCGCCGCGGCCTGCGCCATCAGCTCCTTGTCCCGGTGCACGACCAGCTGGGGTGCCGTACTCACTTCGCCGCCGCCTTCTTCACCGGTGCCTCCGCCGTCGCTTCGGCCGCGGGACCTTTCGCAACCGACTCGACGGGAGCGGGGACGGCCTCCCGTTCCCCGGAGTTCCGTTCTCCTTTGGCCGGCGCGTCACCGCCGTTCTCCTGCTTCAGCCGCTCCACGCCGTAGCGCAGGGCCGACGCGTAGGTGTCGTCCGGGTCCAGCCGGCGCAGCTCCTCCGCGATCAGCTCCGCGGTGTCCCGGCGCTTGAGCGCCACCGCCCGCTTCGGCTGGCCCTGGATGGCCAGCGTCGCCAGCGAGCCGTCGGCCCGGTCCAGCACGATCGGGCCGCAGTCGGTGTCCATCCGGACCGCCGTGAGACCCGGGCCGGCCGAACGGGTGCGCCTGACGGGGACGTCCAGCCGGTCCGCGAGCCACATCGCCAGCAGCTCGCAGCTCGGGTTGAACTCCTCGCCCTCCACCTCGACGCCCTGCACCTGGCAGGCGATCTGGTCCAGCGCGGCGGCCAGCATCGAACGCCACGGCGTGATACGGGTCCACGACAGGTCCGTGTCGCCCGGGGTGTAGGCGTCGGCGCGGGCGGCCAGCTCCTTCACCGGCTGCTCGCAGGCGTAGGTGTCGGTCACCCGGCGCTGGGCCAGCGCGCCCAGCGGGTCGTTCGCCGGGTCCAGCGGCGCGTTGACCGGCCACCACACCACCACCGGGGCGTCCGGGAGCAGCAGCGGCAGCACCACCGACTGGGCGTGGTCGACGACCTCGCCGTGCAGCCGCAGCACCACCGTCTCGCCGGTCCCGGCGTCCGCGCCGACCCGCACCTCCGCGTCCAGCCGCGACTGCGTCCGGTCGCGCGGGGAGCGGGAGACGCGCTTGATGACGACCAGCGTGCGGGACGGGTGCTCGCGCGAGGCGTCACCGGCCGCCTTCAGGGCGTCGTAGGCGTTCTCCTCGTCCGTCACGATGACCAGGGTCAGCACCATGCCGACGGCCGGCGTGCCGATGGCCCGCCGCGCCTTCACCAGCGCCTTGTTGATCTTGCTGGCCGTGGTGTCCGTGAGGTCTGTCTTCATGGCCGGCGCCAGCTCCGTCCGTCTCGCTCGAGCATTTCGTCCGCCTCGACGGGTCCCCAGGTGCCGGCCTGGTACCGGGCCGGCTTGCCGTGCGCGTCCCAGTACTCCTCGATCGGGTCGAGGATCTTCCAGGACAGCTCGACCTCCTCCGTGCGCGGGAAGAGGTTGGAGTCGCCGAGCAGGACGTCGAGGATCAGCCGCTCGTACGCCTCCGGGCTGGACTCGGTGAACGACTCGCCGTACGCGAAGTCCATCGACACGTCCCGGATCTCCATCGACGTCCCCGGCACCTTCGAGCCGAACCGCACCGTGACGCCCTCGTCCGGCTGGACGCGGATCACGATGGCGTTCTGGCCGAGCTCCTCGGTGGCCGTGGTGTCGAAGGGGGAGTGCGGCGCCCGCTGGAAGACCACCGCGATCTCCGTCACCCGGCGGCCGAGCCGCTTGCCGGTGCGCAGGTAGAAGGGGACGCCCGCCCAGCGGCGGTTGTCGATGCCCACCTTGATCGCCGCGTAGGTGTCGGTCTTGGAGGCCGGGTCGATGCCCTCCTCCTCCAGGTAGCCGATGACCTTCGCGCCGCCCTGCCAGCCGGACGCGTACTGCGCGCGCACGGTGTCCCGGCCCAGGTCCTTCGGCAGCCGCACGGCGCCGAGCACCTTGGTCTTCTCGGCGGCGAGCGCGTCCGCGTCGAAGGAGGCGGGCTCCTCCATCGCGGTCAGCGCGAGGAGCTGCAGCAGGTGGTTCTGGATGACGTCACGGGCGGCGCCGATGCCGTCGTAGTAGCCGGCCCGGCCGCCGATGCCGATGTCCTCGGCCATCGTGATCTGCACGTGGTCCACGAAGGACCGGTTCCAGATCGGCTCGAACATCGTGTTGGCGAAGCGCAGCGCCAGGATGTTCTGGACGGTCTCCTTGCCCAGGTAGTGGTCGATCCGGAAGACCTGATCCGGCGCGAACACCTCGTGGACGATGGCGTTCAGTTCCTCCGCCGACTTCAGGTCGTGCCCGAACGGCTTCTCGATGACCGCGCGCCGCCAGGAGCCGCCCGTCTGGTCCGCGAGACCGTGCTTCTTCAGCTGCTGGATGACCACCGGGAAGGACCGCGGCGGCACCGACAGGTAGAAGGCGAAGTTGCCGCCCGTGCCCTGCGCCTTGTCCAGTTCCTCGATCGTGCCGCGCAGCCGCTCGAAGGACTCGTCGTCGTCGAAGGTGCCCTGCACGAAGCGCATGCCCTGGATGAGCTGCTGCCAGACCTCCTCGCGGAAGGGGGTCCGCGCGTGCTCCTTGACCGCGTCGTGGACCTCCTGCGCGAAGTCCTCGTTCGCCCACTCCCGGCGGGCGAAGCCCACCAGCGAGAAGCCCGGCGGCAGCAGCCCCCGGTTGGCGAGGTCGTACACGGCCGGCATCAGCTTCTTGCGCGACAGGTCACCCGTGACGCCGAAGATGACCAGGCCCGACGGCCCCGCGATACGCGGGAGCCGTCGGTCAGCGGGGTCACGCAGCGGATTGCTGCTCGACAAGATCTCAGCCCTCCGAGGGGGCGAGGCGCTGGAGCTCCGCCTCGGTCGACTTCAGCAGGTCGTTCCAGGACGCCTCGAACTTGTCGACGCCCTCGTCCTCCAGAAGCCGCACCACCTCGGCGTACGGGATGCCGAGCGCCTCGACCGCGTCGAGGTCGGCGCGCGCCTGCTCGTACGTACCCGCGACGGTGTTGCCCCGGATCTCGCCCTGCTCCTCGGTGGCGAACAGCGTCGCCTCCGGCATGGTGTTCACCGTGTTCGGCGCCACGAGCTCGTCGACGTACATCGTCGCCTTGTAGGCCTTGTCCTTCACACCGGTGGACGCCCACAGCGGACGCTGCTTGTTGGCGCCCTCGCGCTCCAGCGCGGTCCAGCGCTCGGTGGAGAAGACCTCCTCGTACGCCTGGTAAGCCAGACGCGCGTTGGCGATGGCGGCCTTGCCGCGCAGCGCCTTGGCCTCGTCCGTGCCGAGCGCGTCGATCCGCTTGTCGATCTCGGTGTCCACGCGGGACACGAAGAAGGACGCCACGGAGTGGATCTTCGACAGGTCCAGGCCGCGGGCCTTGGCCTTCTCCAAACCGGTCAGGAACGCGTCCATCACCTTGCGGTAGCGCTCCAGGGAGAAGATCAGCGTGACGTTGACGCTGATGCCCAGGCCGATGACCTCGGCGATGGCCGGGATGCCCGCCTCGGTCGCCGGGATCTTGATGAGGGTGTTCGGCCGGTCCACCAGCCAGGCGAGCTGCTTGGCCTCGGCGACCGTCGCCCGGGTGTTGTGCGCCAGACGCGGGTCCACCTCGATGGACACCCGGCCGTCCTGGCCGTCGGTGGCGTCGAAGACCGGGCGCAGGATGTCGGCGGCGTCACGGACGTCCGCCGTGGTGATCATCCGGACGGCCTCCTCGACGGTCACCTTCCGGGCCGCGAGGTCGGTGAGCTGCGTGTCGTAGCCGTCGCCCTCGGAGATCGCCTTCTGGAAGATCGTCGGGTTGGTGGTGACGCCCACGACGTGCTGCTGGTCGATCAGCTCCGCCAGGTTGCCGGACGTGATCCGCTTGCGCGACAGGTCGTCCAGCCAGATCGCGACGCCTTCGTCGGAAAGGCGCTTCAGTGCGTCTGTCATGGAAATTCCATCTCCTACGTGTCGTATGTGAGCGTCAGCGCCGGGCGGCGGCGATCGATTCCCGCGCGACGGCGGCCACGTTGTCGGCGGTGAAGCCGTACTCCTGGAACAGCACCTTGCCGTCGGCGGAGGCGCCGAAGTGCTCCAGCGAGACGATGCGGCCGGCGTCGCCCACGTACTTGTGCCAGGTGAGACCGATGCCCGCCTCGACGGCCACGCGCGCCTTCACGGACGGCGGCAGGACGCTGTCCCGGTACCCCTGGTCCTGCTCCTCGAACCACTCGACGGACGGCATCGACACCACGCGCGTCGGCACGCCGTCGGCCTGGAGCCGCTCGCGCGCCTCGACGGCGACGTGCACCTCGGAGCCGGTGGCGATCAGGACGACCTCGGGCTCGCCGCCCTCGGCCTCGAACAGCACGTAGCCGCCGCGGGCCGCGTCCTCGTCGGGCTCGTACGTCGGCACGCCCTGGCGGGTGAGCGCCAGACCGTGCGGGGCGCCCTTGCCGAACTCCTTGGTCCAGCGCTTGAGGATCTCGCGCCAGGCGATCGCGGTCTCGTTCGCGTCGGCCGGGCGGACCACGTTCAGGCCCGGGATGGCGCGCAGCGACGCGAGGTGCTCGACCGGCTGGTGGGTCGGGCCGTCCTCGCCGAGACCGATGGAGTCGTGCGTCCACACGTACGTCACCGGCAGGTGCATCAGCGCGGACAGACGCACGGCGTTGCGCATGTAGTCCGAGAACACCAGGAAGGTGCCGGCGTAGATGCGGGTGTTGCCGTGCAGCGCGATGCCGTTCATCTCCGCGGCCATGGAGTGCTCGCGGATGCCGAAGTGGATCGTGCGGCCGTACGGGTTCGCCTCCGGCAGCGGGTTGTCCGCCGGGAGGAACGACGACGTCTTGTCGATCGTCGTGTTGTTGGAGCCGGCGAGGTCGGCCGAGCCGCCCCACAGCTCCGGGATCACCGCGCCGAGCGCCTGCAGCACCTTGCCGGAGGCGGCGCGGGTGGCGACGCCCTTGCCCGGCTCGAACACCGGCAGCGCGTCCTGCCAGCCCTTGGGCAGCTCACCGGCGGCGATCCGGTCGTACTCGGCGGCGCGCTCGGGGTTGTTGTCCCGCCACTGCTGGAAGGACTTCTCCCACACGGAGCGGGCGGCCTGGCCGCGCTCCAGCGCCCTGCGGGTGTGCGCGATGACCTCGTCGGCGACCTCGAAGGTCTTCTCCGGGTCGAAGCCCAGGACGCGCTTGGTGGCCGCGACCTCGTCGTCGCCGAGCGCCGAGCCGTGCGCGGCCTCGGTGTTCTGCGCGTTCGGGGCGGGCCAGGCGATGATCGAGCGCATCGCGATGAAGGACGGCCGGTCGGTGACCTTCTTCGCCTCCTGGATCGCGTCGTAGATCGCGTTCGGGTCCAGGTCGCCGTCGGGCTTCGGGGCCACGCGCTGCACGTGCCAGCCGTACGCCTCGTACCGCTTGACCGTGTCCTCGGAGACGGCCGTCTCCGTGTCGCCCTCGATCGAGATGTGGTTGTCGTCCCACAGCAGGATCAGGTTGCCGAGCTTCTGGTGCCCGGCCAGCGAGGACGCCTCGGCGGAGATGCCCTCCTGGAGGCAGCCGTCACCGGCGATGCAGTAGATGTGGTGGTCGAACGGCGACTCCCCGGCGGGGGCCTCCGGGTCGAACAGCCCGCGCTCGTAGCGGGCGGCCATCGCCATGCCCACCGCGTTGGCGACACCCTGGCCGAGCGGGCCGGTCGTGGTCTCCACGCCCGTGGTGTGCCCGTACTCCGGGTGGCCCGGGGTCTTCGAGCCCCAGGTGCGGAAGGACTTCAGGTCGTCCAGCTCCAGGCCGAAGCCGGCCAGGTAGAGCTGGGTGTAGAGGGTCAGGGACGAGTGACCGGCGGACAGCACGAAGCGGTCTCGCCCGACCCAGTCGGCGTCCGCCGGGTCGTGCCGCATCACCTTCTGGAAGAGGGTGTAGGCGGCAGGCGCCAGGCTCATCGCCGTACCCGGATGGCCGTTGCCGACCTTCTGTACGGCATCGGCGGCCAGGACGCGGGCGGTGTCGACGGCCCGCTGGTCCAGCTCGGTCCACTCGAGGTCTGTGGTGGTCGGCTTTGTGCTCACCCTGAGTCAGGGCTCCTCTCCACATGTCGGATGCCGGTGACTGCCCACCGGCGTGGTCGAGCCTACCCCCGTAGGACGTGCCTTTTTCCGGGTCGTTCCAGAGTGCGGGCACTCCCCGGGATCCGCCTCCTGACCGGTGAGTTTCCGCATTCGGCAGATGAATACGGAGCCGCTCATCCGCGTGCTCAATCGAGCTTCGGGACGCACCTCGGAGAGGGGGCCGCGAACACGACCGGACCCCCGCGAATGCCGGGGTCTGGGCAACGTCTAGAGTGGCGTGGTACGCGCGAGCCTTTACCTGCACTTCACAGGGACGGCTCGCTGGGATGTCTCTGTAGGGGTGTGCGTGACGGCCGTTGAATCCCGCCCGGCGGGGGTTTTGGGGACGAGTCAGAGCCCTGCGCATCGGCCGTTCCGGGCCCGTGTCATGGCCTTCGTGGCTCTCACCAAGCCGCGGATCATCGAACTGCTGCTGATCACCACCGTCCCGGTGATGTTCCTGGCGCAGCAGGGCGTGCCCGACCTGACGCTCGTGCTGCTGACCTGTGTCGGCGGCTACCTGTCGGCGGGCGGCGCCAACGCGCTCAACATGTACATCGACCGTGACATCGACGCGCTGATGGACCGCACCTCGCAGCGCCCGCTGGTGACCGGCATGGCCAGCCCGCGCGAGGCCCTGGTCTTCGGCATCACCCTGGCGGTCGTCTCCACGCTGCTGTTCGGCCTCACCGTCAACTGGCTGTCCGCCTGGCTGTCCCTCGGCGCGCTCCTCTTCTACGTCGTCGTCTACACGATGATCCTCAAGCGCCGCACCGCGCAGAACATCGTGTGGGGCGGCATCGCCGGCTGCATGCCGGTGCTGATCGGCTGGTCCGCCGTCACCAACTCGATGTCCTGGGCCCCGGTCGTCCTCTTCCTCGTCATCTTCTTCTGGACGCCGCCGCACTACTGGCCGCTGTCCATGAAGGTGAAGGAGGACTACGCGCGCGTGGGCGTGCCGATGCTGCCGGTCGTCGCCGGCAACAAGGCGGTCGCCAAGCAGATCGTCCTCTACAGCTGGGTGATGGTCGGCGTGTCGCTGCTGCTCACCCCGATGGGCTACACCGGCTGGTTCTACACCGCGGTCGCCCTGGCGGCCGGCGGCTGGTGGCTCTGGGAGGCGCACGCGCTGCTGCACCGCGCCAAGGCCGAGGTGACGGGCGCCAAGCTCAAGGAGATGCGCCTCTTCCACTGGTCCATCACCTACGTCTCGCTGCTCTTCGTCGCCATCGCGGTGGACCCCTTCCTGCGCTGAGACGCCCATCCGCACGCCGACGGGCGGGGCACGTGGCCAAGGCCACGGACCCTGCCCGTCGCCGTTCGATCTACCCGTCGGTAGCATCCTGCTCATGGCAGACACGCAGCAGGTGGACCCGAAGGACGGGCAGAAGGCGGCCCGGCTCGCCAAGCGGATCGGCGGCTACGCCAAGGAGCACGGCGGCGCGGAGGGGCACGTGGAGTACCTCGGACAGCGCGGCGCCCGGATCGTCCTCGTCGGCGAGGACGGCGCCTGGGGTGATGTGCACGCGCCCTCCATGGAGATCGCCCGGCTGGCCGTCGAGAAGGCGGGCATCCCCGTGCACGAGCAGTTCGACGGCGACTTCGCCGCCAAGGTGAGGACCGGTCCGTACGAGTGGAGCCGCATGGCGGGCATCCAGGTCGGCGGCCCCTCCAACGACTGACCGTCCCCGGGGCAACACCTCTTCCCCGGTTCACCCGTTAGGACCTGTAGGCAGCGACAGCGTCCACACGGGGAGAGTCCGGAGATGATCGACCCGCCGTCCCTCGTGGACCAGTACTGCCACGGCGTACTGCGTACGGAGCTGGGCCTCGGCACGTTCGAGGCCCAGCTGGCCCGCACCGAGGGACCGCCGGCGCCCGGCACCACCCTCTTCGACACCCAGACCGGGTTCGCGGTGCGCCGCTGGTGCCCGCCGCTGCTGGGGCTGGAACCGCACTGCCCGCCGGCCCGCTACCTCGCCCGCCGTCGTGAGCTGGGGACGGCCGAGGCGGGCCGCCGGCTGCTGCGGGGCAGCGGCATCACCGCCTACCTCGTCGACACCGGCCTGCCCGGCGATCTCACCGACCCCGGCGAGCTGGCCCGCGCCGGCCAGGCCGAGGCGCACGAGATCGTCCGCCTTGAGCAGCTCGCCGAACAGGTCGCCGACACCTCCGGCACCGTCGAGTCCTTCCTCGCCAACCTCGCCGAGTCGGTGCACGGCGCCGCCGCGCACGCCGTCGCCTTCACCTCCGTCGCCGGACTGCGCCACGGTCTCGCGCTCGCCCCCGAACCGCCCGGGCCGAGGGCGGTGCGCGGCGCGGCCGGACGCTGGATGGCCGCGCGCGGCGCGGGGGACCGGCTGACCGACCCGGTGCTGCTGCGCCACCTGCTGTGGATCGCCGTGGCCTCGGGACTGCCGCTCCAGCTGCACGCCGGGCTGGGCGCCCCCGACGCGCGCGTCGACCGCACCGACCCGGTGCTGCTCACCGACTTCGTCCGGGCCACCGTCGGCCTCGGCACCGACCTGGTGCTGCTGCACGGCTACCCGTACCACCGGCACGCCGCCCACCTCGCGGGCGTCTTCCCGCACGTCTACGCCGACTGCGGCGCCGCCCTGGTCCGCACCGGCGCCCGTGCCGCGACCGTGCTGGCGGAGGTGCTGGAGCTGGCCCCCTTCGGCAAGATCCTCTTCTCCAGCGGCGCCCGCGGCCTGCCCGAGCTGCACGTCGTCGGCGCCCACCTCTTCCGCGAGGCCCTCGCCCGGGTCCTCGGCGGCTGGGTCACCGAGGGCGCCTGGTCCCTGGACGACGCCCGGCGCGTCGCCACGATGATCGCCTCCGGCAACGCGGCTCGGGTGTACGGGCTGGACTGACCCGGATGCCGTGGGCCGGGCGCCCGGGCGGGCGGGATGCCCTGGATGTCGTGGGGCGGGCGTCCGGGCGGGATGCCCTGGAGGGCGTGGGGTGGGGTGTGCAGCCTGGACCGGCCGGATGTCGTGGGGCGGGCGTCCGGGCGGGATGCCCTGGAGGGCGTGGGGTGGGGTGTGCAGCCTGGACCGGCCGGATGTCGTGGGGCGGGCGTCCGGGCGGGATGCCCTGGAGGGCGTGGGGTGGGGTGTGCAGCCTGGACCGGCCGGATGTCGTGGGGCGGGCGTCCGGGCGGGATGCCCTGGAGGGCGTGGGGTGGGGTGTGCGGCCTGGACCGGCTGGATGTCGTGGGCCGGGCGCCCCGGTGGGATGCCGTGGACGGCGGGGGCGGGGCCGGTGCACGGCCCGGGCCGGCCGGGAGCTGGGGCAGGCCGGGTCCACGGCCTGCCCGGAACACGACGTCCGGGGGAGTGCCCGGGTGGAGACTGGGCGGATGCAGCAGACCGACGCCCTGCTCGACCGCTTCCTCGCCGGGCTCGCGCCCCTGTCCCCGGTCGCCGTGTGGGCGCACGGCTCACTGGCCGCCGGTGACTACGTGGAGGGCCGCAGCGACCTCGACCTGATCGCCGTCCTGCCGCATCCGCCGAGCCCCGGCGCCGTGTGGCGGGTGGCCGTCCTGCACAACCGGATGCGCGCCGAACCGCTCGCGGACGGGCTCCACTGCACGTATCTCACCCCCGGGACCGCCGCGGGCGCGGAGCGGCGCCACCTCACGTGGGCGCACGAGCGGCTGTTCCGGCGCACCGTCACCCCGGTCACCCGGACGGAGCTGCACACCTTCGGGCGGGTGCTGCGCGGGGCGCCGCCCACCGGTGTCCTGCCGCCGGTGCCGGACGGTGAACTCGCCGCGTACGTGATGCGCGACCAGCGCGACTACTGGCGGCCGTACGTGGACCGGACCGACCTCTGGACCCGGGACATCTGGGTCGACCTGGGCGTGGTGACCTTCGCGCGCGCCGCCGTCACCGTCAGGGAGGGCCGGCTGATCTCCAAGCGGGAGGCGCTGGAGGTGCTGCCGGGGCTGGGCGCTCCCGGGGAGGTCGTCGCGGACGTCCGGGCGCGCCGCTACGGCGGGACGGTGGCCACCGACGAGGGATGGATCCGTCGGCGCGCCGAGCTGGTCCGGGGTTACCTGGGGCCGGCGATCGACGCGCTGGTGGCCGGTTCCTGAGCCGGCACGGGCGTGGCCGCCGGGGCCGTCTCCTCCGGGCGTTCGCGCAGGGACAGCAGGACCCGCAGCACCCAGATCCACATCACGCACGAGCCGAACATGTGCGCGCCCACCAGGACCTCGGGCAGGTCGGTGAAGTACTGCACATAGCCGATCACGCCCTGCGCCAGCAGGATCAGGAACAGCTCGCGGGTGCGGGCCAGCGGGCCGCTGGGGGCGTCCACCGCCTTGAGCACGAACCACAGGGCGAACGTCAGCGTCACCACGATCCACGCCAGCACGGCGTGCAGCTTGGCCACGGCCTCCCAGTCGACCGGCATCCGCGCGACCTCGCTGGAGTCGCCCGCGTGCGGACCCGCGCCCGTGACCACCGTGCCGACCGCGATCAGCAGCACGGACGCGGCCACCAGGAACCACACCAGCTGCACCACGGCCTTGCCGACCAGCGGCCGCGGCTCGGCGTCACCCTCGCGGGTGCGCTGCCACATCACGGTGGCGACCGCGATCAGCGCCGAGGACAGCAGGAAGTGCGCCGCGACCGTGTACGGGTTCAGACCGACGAGCACCACGATGCCGCCGAGCACCGCGTTGCCCATGACGACCCAGAACTGCGCCCAGCCCAGCCGGGTGAGGCTGCGCCGGTAAGGCTTCTGCGAGCGGGCGGCGACGATCGCCCACCCGACGGCCGCGCACAGCACGTACGTCAGCAGGCGGTTGCCGAACTCGATGTAGCCGTGGACGCCCATCTCGGCGGTGTTGTGGATGGAGTCCTCGGTGCACTTGGGCCAGGTCGGGCAGCCCAGGCCGGAACCGGTCAGCCGGACCGCGCCGCCGGTGACCACGATGACCACCGACATCACGAGCGCGGCGAGGGCCGCGCGCCGGACGGTCCGGGGGTCCGGGGTCCAGCGGGCGGCGATGAAGGCGAGCGGGTTGCGCAGCGGCGTCGGGGCGTCGGCGCGGGTCACGTTTGGCACGCGTCCCATCGTAGGCGTCCGCTTGTGCACGCTTTCACGAGGGTCGGTCGCGGTCATCGCGTGCTCACTCCCACCGGAAGAACTTCCCCGCGGCAGCGAGACCCACGACCGCCCAGGCGGTGAGGATCCCCAGGTCGGCCCAGGGCATCCCGCCGCCGTGCTGGAGCACGTCCCGCAGGCCCTCCGACAGCGCGGCGATGGGCAGCAGGCCGAGCACGTCCTGCGCCGCCCCGGGGAACTTGTCCAGCGGCACGACGACCCCGCCGCCGACGAGCAGCAGCAGGAAGACCAGGTTGGCGGCGGCGAGCGTGGCCTCCGCCTTGAGCGTGCCGGCCATCAGCAGCCCGAGGCCGGAGAAGGCGGCCGTGCCCAGCGCCAGCAGCGCGACCACGGCGAGGGCGCCGCCCTGCGGGTCCCAGCCGAGCATCAGCGCGATCACCGTCAGCAGGACCACCTGGAGCACCTCGGTGACCAGCACCGACAGCGTCTTGGCGGTCATCAGCCCCCAGCGCGGCAGCGGGGAGGCGGCGAGCCGCTTCAGCACGCCGTAGCGGCGCTCGAAACCGGTCGCGATGGCCTGCCCGGTGAACGCGGTCGACATCACCGCGAGCGCGAGGATGCCGGGCGCGAGGAAGTCCACCGCCGCGCCGTCGCCGGTGTCCACCACGTCCACGGTGCTGAACAGCACCAGCAGCAGGGTGGGGATGACCACGGTGAGCAGCAGTTGCTCGCCGTTGCGCAGCAGCATCTTCGTCTCGAGCACGGCCTGCGCGGCGATCATGCGGGCCGGCGGCGCGGCGCCCGGCTGCGGAGAGTAGGTCCCGGTGGCGGTCACGAACGCAGCTCCTTGCCCGTCAGCTCCAGAAACACGTCTTCGAGCGTGTGCCGCTCCACCGAGATCCGGTCCGGCAGGACACCGTGCTGCGCGCACCAGGACGTCACCGTGGCGAGCAGCTGCGGGTCGACCTTGCCGGTGACCCGGTACGAGCCCGGCGTCACCTCGGCGGCCGACGCGTCGGAGGGCAGCGCCTTCAGCAACGACGCCACGTCCAGCCCGGGCCGCCCGGAGAAGCGCAGGGTGTTCTCGGCGCCGCCCCGGCACAGTTCCTCGGGGGAGCCCTGGGCGACGACCCGGCCCGCGTCGATGATCGCCACGTCGTCGGCGAGCTGCTCGGCCTCGTCCATGTGGTGCGTGGTGAGGACGACGGAGACGCCGTCGTCGCGCAGGTCGCGGACCAGGTCCCAGGTGGCGTGGCGGGCCTGCGGGTCGAGGCCGGCGGTCGGCTCGTCCAGGAACACCAGTTCCGGGCGGCCCACCACGGCCATCGCCAGCGCGAGCCGCTGCTGCTGCCCGCCGGACAGCCGCCGGTAGGACGTACGGCCGCAGGAGCCGAGGCCCAGGCGCTCGATCAGCGCGTCCACGTCCAGCGGGCGCGCGTGCAGCTTCGCCACGTGCCGCAGCATCTCGTCGGCCCGCGCCCCCGCGTACACGCCGCCGGACTGGAGCATCACGCCGATACGGGGCCGCAGTGCCGCCGACTCGCGGACCGGGTCGAGGCCCAGGACGCGCACCGTGCCGGAGTCCGGCCGCCGGTACCCCTCGCAGATCTCGACCGTGGTCGTCTTGCCCGCTCCGTTGGGGCCGAGCACGGCGGTCACGCCCTGCCGGGCCGCCAGGTCGAGGCCGTCCACCGCGGTCTTCGTGCCGTACCGCTTCACCAGGGCCTGCACCTGGACCACGGGCTCACTTCGCATGGGTCATGAGTCTAGGGAGCCTCCGAGGGGGCCAGGCCCGGGGGTGCGGGGAGCCGCTGGAAGGGAAACGCGGTCTTGCGCGGGCCGCCCGGAATGTGCTGCGGAACGACAAGTGCGCCGGTCGGAGGGGGTGCGGAGGGTGCCGACGAGGTGTTCCGGGGCGGCCCGGTCCGATCGATCAGAGATCGTTTCCGCAGGTCAGATTAGGTTTACCTAAGTGATGCAGGGCACTGCGGGCTGTCCGGACACGGCTTGCCCGCCTCCGAAGAATTACGCAACAATGGCGTTGTGAAAAACGTTGGCGAGGCGTCCCACGAGGAGCTGGCAACCGGTGAGCGGTCCACCCGCAACCGCGTCGCCCGCTCCATCCTGGACCACGGCCCGTCGACCGTCGCCGAACTGGCGGGGCGGCTGAAGCTCACCCAGGCGGCCGTGCGCCGCCACCTCGACGCCCTGGCCGCGGACAACGTCGTGGAGGCCCGCGACCGGCGGGTCTACGGCACGCGCTCGCGCGGGCGTCCGGCCAAGGTGTTCGCCCTGACCGACTGCGGCCGGGACGCCTTCGACCAGTCCTACGACAAGCTCGCGGTGGACGCGCTGCGCTGGATCGGCGAGCGGGAGGGCGGAAGCGACGCCATCGCCGCGTTCGCCCGGGCCCGGATCGCCGCCCAGGCTGGCGCCTACCGCAAGGCCGTCGAGGCCGTACCGCCCGAGAGGCGCACGGAGGCCCTGGCCAAGGCGCTCAGCGCGGACGGGTACGCTGCGACCGCGCGCAGCGCACCGGTCGGCGAGCAGCTCTGCCAGCACCACTGCCCGGTCGCCCACGCCGCCGAACAGTTCCCACAGCTCTGCGAGGCCGAGACGGAATTTTTCGCCGAGCTCCTCGGTACTCACGTACAGCGGCTGGCGACGATCGCGCACGGCGACGGCGTCTGCACGACGTTCATCCCCAAGATTTCCCACAACGCATCTGCAAGCACGTCCGGGAGGAACCCCGCATGACTCTCCCCACGGAGACTGCCCACCCCGAGCTGGAGGGTCTGGGCACCTACGAATACGGCTGGGCCGACCGTGACGAGGCCGGTGCGTCGGCGCGCCGCGGCCTGAACGAGGAAGTCGTCCGGGACATCTCCTCGAAGAAGGACGAGCCGGAGTGGATGACGAAGCTCCGCCTCAAGGGCCTGCGCCTGTTCGAGAAGAAGCCCATGCCGAACTGGGGCTCCGACCTCTCCGGCATCGACTTCGACAACATCAAGTACTTCGTGCGGTCGACGGAGAAGCAGGCGGAGTCCTGGGAGGACCTCCCCGAGGACATCAAGAACACCTACGACAAGCTGGGCATCCCCGAGGCCGAGAAGAAGCGCCTCGTCGCCGGTGTCGCCGCGCAGTACGAGTCGGAGGTCGTCTACCACCAGATCCGCGAGGACCTGGAGGAGCAGGGCGTCATCTTCCTCGACACCGACACCGCCCTGAAGGAGCACCCGGAGCTCTTCAAGGAGTACTTCGGCACGGTCATCCCGGCCGGTGACAACAAGTTCGCCGCGCTGAACACCGCCGTGTGGTCCGGCGGCTCCTTCATCTACGTGCCGAAGGGCGTGCACGTCGAGATCCCGCTCCAGGCCTACTTCCGGATCAACACCGAGAACATGGGCCAGTTCGAGCGGACCCTGATCATCGTCGACGAGGGCGCCTACGTGCACTACGTCGAGGGCTGCACCGCGCCGATCTACAAGTCGGACTCGCTGCACTCCGCGGTCGTCGAGATCATCGTCAAGAAGAACGCCCGCTGCCGCTACACGACCATCCAGAACTGGTCGAACAACGTCTACAACCTGGTCACCAAGCGCGCCGTGGCCTACGAGGGCGCGACCATGGAGTGGGTCGACGGCAACATCGGCTCCAAGGTGACGATGAAGTACCCGGCCGTGTACCTGATGGGCGAGCACGCCAAGGGCGAGACCCTGTCCATCGCCTTCGCGGGCGAGGGCCAGCACCAGGACGCCGGCGCCAAGATGGTCCACATGGCCCCGAACACCTCGTCGAACATCGTCTCCAAGTCGGTGGCGCGCGGTGGCGGCCGGACCTCCTACCGCGGTCTCATCGAGATCGGCGAGGGCGCCCCGGGCTCCAAGTCCAACGTGCTGTGCGACGCGCTGCTGGTGGACACCATCTCCCGCTCGGACACCTACCCCTACGTGGACGTCCGCGAGGACGACGTGTCCATGGGCCACGAGGCGACCGTCTCCAAGGTCTCCGAGGACCAGCTCTTCTACCTGATGAGCCGTGGCCTGTCCGAGGACGAGGCGATGGCGATGATCGTGCGCGGCTTCGTCGAGCCGATCGCCAAGGAGCTGCCGATGGAGTACGCGCTCGAGCTCAACCGGCTGATCGAGCTCCAGATGGAAGGCGCGGTCGGCTGACACCGGCCAGGGGCGGCCACCGGCCGCCCCGCCGTTCCGTCAAGCCCCTTACGTAAGGAAAGCGAGCACTACGACAGCCATGGCTGAGGCTCAGAACATCCCCGTGGGTTCCACGACCGCGGGCTCGATCGCGGTCGCCGCCGAGTCGACCGTCGCCACGCGCATGAGCGCGCCCCCCTCCTTCGACGTGGCGGACTTCCCCGTCCCCCACGGCCGTGAGGAGGAGTGGCGGTTCACCCCGCTGGAGCGGCTGCGCGGGCTCCACGACGGCACCGCCGCCGCCACCGACGCGGGCCTCAAGGTCGCCGTCGAGGCGCCCGAGGGCGTCACCGTCGAGACCGTCGGCCGCGACGACGCCCGGATCGGCCGCACCGGCGCCCCGGTGGACCGCGTCGCCGCCCAGGCGTACTCGGCCTTCACCCAGGCGTCGGTCGTGACCGTGCCGAAGGAGACCGTCCTCACCGAGCCGATCCGCATCACGGTGCACGGCGAGGGCGGCACCGCCTTCGGCCACCAGGTCGTCGAGCTGGGCGCCTTCGCCGAAGCCCTCGTGGTCATCGACCACACCGGCGACGCGGTGCTCGCCGCCAACGTCGAGTACGTCCTCGGCGACGGCGCCAAGCTCACCGTGGTGTCCGTCCAGGACTGGGACGACAAGGCCGTGCACGTCGCCCAGCACAACGCCCTCGTCGGCCGCGACGCCTCCTTCAAGTCGGTCGTCGTGACCTTCGGCGGCGACGTCGTCCGTCTGCACCCGCGCGTCACCTACGCGGGCACCGGCGGCGAGGCCGAGCTGTTCGGCCTGTACTTCACGGACGCCGGCCAGCACCAGGAGCACCGCCTCCTGGTCGACCACAACGTCCCGCACTGCAAGTCCAACGTCGTCTACAAGGGCGCGCTGCAGGGCGACGACGCGCACGCCGTGTGGATCGGCGACGTGCTCATCGAGGCCAAGGCCGAGGGCACCGACACCTACGAGATGAACCGCAACCTGGTCCTCACGGACGGCGCGCGGGTCGACTCGGTGCCGAACCTGGAGATCGAGACCGGCGAGATCGTCGGCGCCGGCCACGCCTCCGCGACCGGCCGCTTCGACGACGAGCAGCTCTTCTACCTGATGGCCCGCGGCATCCCCGAGAAGGACGCCCGCCGTCTGGTGGTCCGGGGCTTCTTCGCCGAGCTCGTCCAGCAGATCGGCGTCCCCGACATCGAGGAGCGCCTGATCGCCAAGATCGAGGAGGAGCTGGAGGCAGCGGTCGCATGACCTTCGTACGCGTCTGTGGACTGGGCGAGCTGGAGGAGGACACCCCCAAGCGGGTGGAACTCGACGGCACGCCGGTCTCCGTCGTGCGCACCGAGGGAGAGGTGTTCGCGATCAACGACATCTGCTCGCACGCGAACGTGTCCCTCTCGGAGGGCGAAGTCGACGACTGCCACATCGAGTGCTGGCTGCACGGCTCGCGCTTCGACCTCCGTTCCGGCAAGCCCGACGCCCTCCCGGCGACGCGCCCCGTCCCCGTATACCCCGTAAAGATCGAAGGGGACGACGTGCTCGTCTCCCTCACCCAGGAGTCCTGAGGCACCCATGGCAACGCTTGAAATCCGAGACCTGCACGTCACCGTCGAGGCCGACAACGCCACGAAGGAGATCCTCAAGGGCGTCGACCTCACCGTGAAGCAGGGCGAGACGCACGCCATCATGGGCCCCAACGGCTCGGGCAAGTCGACCCTCGCCTACTCGCTCGCGGGTCACCCCAAGTACACGATCACGCAGGGCACCGTCACTCTCGACGGCGAGGACGTCCTGGAGATGTCCGTCGACGAGCGGGCCCGCGCCGGCCTGTTCCTCGCCATGCAGTACCCGGTCGAGGTCCCCGGCGTCTCCGTCTCCAACTTCCTGCGCACCTCCGCCACCGCCGTCCGCGGCGAGGCCCCCAAGCTGCGCACCTGGGTGAAGGAGGTCAAGGAGGCCATGGAGCGCCTCAACATGGACCCCGCCTTCGCCGAGCGGAACGTGAACGAGGGCTTCTCCGGCGGTGAGAAGAAGCGGCACGAGATCCTTCAGCTGGAGCTGCTCAAGCCGAAGATCGCCGTCCTCGACGAGACCGACTCCGGCCTGGACGTCGACGCCCTGCGCGTCGTCTCCGAGGGCGTCAACCGCGTCCGCGAGTCCGGCCAGGTCGGCACCCTGCTGATCACGCACTACACGCGCATCCTGCGCTACATCAAGCCCGACCACGTCCACGTCTTCGCGGCCGGACGGATCGCCGAGTCCGGCGGCGCGGAGCTCGCCGACCAGCTCGAGGCAGAGGGCTACGACAAGTACGTGAAGGGTGGCGCATCCGAGTGACACAGCTGCCGGGCCTCCTCGACACCGAGGCGATCCGCAAGGACTTCCCCATCCTGGACCGGCAGGTCCACGACGGGCGCAAGCTCGTGTACCTGGACAACGCGGCGACCAGCCAGAAGCCGCGCCAGGTGCTGGACGCCCTCGGCGAGTACTACGAGCGCTACAACGCCAACGTCCACCGCGGTGTGCATGTGCTCGCCGAGGAGGCCACGGCGCTGTACGAGGGTGCGCGCGACAAGGTCGCGGAGTTCGTCAACGCGCCCTCGCGCGACGAGGTGATCTTCACCAAGAACGCCTCCGAGTCGCTCAACCTCGTGGCCAACATGCTCGGCTGGGCCGACGAGCCCTACCGGGTGGACCACGAGACCGAGATCGTCATCACGGAGATGGAGCACCACTCCAACATCGTGCCGTGGCAGCTGCTCGCGCAGCGCACGGGCGCGAAGCTGAAGTGGTTCGGTCTCACCGACGACGGCCGCCTCGACCTGTCCAACATCGACGAGGTCATCACCGAGAAGACGAAGATCGTCTCCTTCGTGCTGGTGTCCAACATCCTGGGCACGGTCAACCCGGTCGAGGCCATCGTGCGCCGCGCCCAGGAGGTCGGCGCCCTGGTGTGCGTCGACGCCTCCCAGGCCGCGCCGCACATGCCGCTGGACGTGCAGGCCCTCCAGGCCGACTTCGTGGCCTTCACCGGCCACAAGATGTGCGGCCCGACCGGCATCGGCGTCCTGTGGGGCCGCCAGGAGCTGCTGGAGGACCTGCCTCCGTTCCTCGGCGGCGGCGAGATGATCGAGACCGTGTCGATGAGCTCGTCGACGTACGCCCCCGCCCCGCACAAGTTCGAGGCGGGCACCCCGCCGATCGCCCAGGCGGTCGGGCTCGGCGCGGCGATCGACTACCTGTCGGGCATCGGCATGGACAAGATCCTCGCTCACGAGCACGCCATCACCGAGTACGCCGTCAAGCGGCTCCTCGAGGTGCCGGACCTGCGCATCATCGGTCCGGCCACCGCCGAGGACCGCGGCGCCGCGATCTCCTTCACGCTCGGGGACATCCACCCGCACGACGTGGGCCAGGTCCTCGACGAGCAGGGCATCGCGGTCCGGGTCGGACACCACTGCGCCCGCCCCGTCTGCCTGCGGTACGGAATTCCTGCGACCACGCGGGCGTCGTTCTATCTGTACTCCACGCCGGCGGACATCGACGCACTGGTCGACGGTCTGGAGCACGTACGGAACTTCTTCGGATGAGGGGCTGAGGCGTGAAGCTGGACTCCATGTACCAGGACGTCATCCTGGACCACTACAAGAACCCGCACGGGCGGGGTCTCCGGGACGGCGACGCCGAGGTGCACCACGTCAACCCGACGTGCGGCGACGAGATCACGCTGCGCGTGAAGTACGACGGCACGACCATCAGCGACGTCAGTTACGAGGGCCAGGGCTGTTCCATCAGCCAGGCGTCCGCGTCCGTGCTGAACGACCTGCTGGTCGGCAAGGACCTCGCCGAGGCGCAGAAGATCCAGGGCACGTTCCTGGAGCTGATGCAGTCCAAGGGGAAGATCGAGCCCGACGACGCGATGGAGGAGGTGCTGGAGGACGCGATCGCGTTCGCCGGCGTCTCCAAGTACCCCGCGCGGGTCAAGTGCGCCCTCCTGAGCTGGATGGCGTGGAAGGACGCGACGGCCCAGGCGCTGGGCGCCGACGCCGAAAGGACTACGGCATGAGCGAGACCGTGGAGATGAAGCCGGCCTCGGAGGAGGAGCTCCGCGAGGCCCTGATGGACGTCGTCGACCCCGAGCTGGGCATCGACGTCGTCAACCTGGGCCTGATCTACGGCATCCACGTGGACGACTCCAACGTGGCGACCGTCGACATGACGCTGACGTCGGCGGCCTGCCCGCTGACCGACGTCATCGAGGACCAGGCGAAGTCCGCCACGGACGGCCTGGTCAGCGAGTTGCGGATCAACTGGGTCTGGATGCCGCCGTGGGGCCCGGACAAGATCACGGACGACGGCCGTGAGCAGCTGCGGGCGCTGGGCTTCAACGTCTGAGCCTGCCGCACACACGGATCGACGGCGACGTCCCCTTCGGGGGGCGTCGCCGTTCTCGTGCTGCCTCGGAGGCTTCGTTGTGTACGCTCGTACACATGGGATACCTGCTGCTGGCCGGGGCCATCGCCGCCGAGGTGTGCGCCACCACCGCCATGAAGTACAGCGACGGTTTCAGCAGGCTCTGGCCCTCCCTGCTGACCCTGCTGGGCTACGTCGTCTCCTTCGCCCTCCTCGCGCAGACCCTGCGCACCGTGGCCGTCGGCACCGCCTACGCCATCTGGGCGGGCGTGGGCACCGCCGCCATCGCCACCATCGGGATCGTGTTCCTGGGTGAGGGGATGACGGTCGCCAAGGCCGTCGGCATCGGGCTGATCATCGTCGGCGTGGTGGTGCTGAACCTGGGCGGTGCGCACTGATGGCGGGGCGCCGGCACGACCCGGAGCGGCGGCAGCGGATCATCGACGCGGCGATCCGGGTGGTCGGCCGCAGCGGCATCGCAGGACTCACCCACCGCAGCGTGGCCCAGGAGGCGGACGTGCCGCTCGGGTCCACCACGTACCACTTCAAGACCCTCGACGAGCTGATGGTGGCCGCCCTGCGCCAGGCCAACGAGGGCTTCGCCAAGGTGATCGCCTCACGCGGCGGCCTGGAGGACCCGCGGACCGACCTGGCCGCCGAGCTGGCGGCGCTGACGGGGGAGTGGCTGGGCGGTGAGCGCACGGGCGTGGAGCTGGAGTACGAGCTGTATCTGGCGGCGCTGCGGCGCCCGGCCCTGCGCCCGGTCGCCGCCGAGTGGTGCGAGGACGTCGCCGCGGTGCTGTCCCGCCGTACGGACCCGGTGACGGCGCGGGCCCTGGTCGCCCTGATGGACGGCATCTGCCTCCAGGTGCTGCTGACGGGGACGCCGTACGACGAGGGGTACGCGCGGGAGGTGCTGGGGCGGCTGCTGCCGGGGGACGGCGGTCCCGGGACGGGTGCCCGAGGGGTGTCCGGGACCGGCACCTGAGATGCGGGCGGCACCGGTTCGCGTCCGGTGCCACCGGCCGGTTAGGTTGCCCTCATGACCGACACGACTGCTCAGAGCACCACCGGCGCAGTGGCCGCCGGCCTCGCCACCGTCGCCGCCGACGGCACCGTCCTCGACACCTGGTTCCCGGCCCCCGAGCTCGCCGCCGAGCCCGGCCCGTCCGGCACCGAGCGGCTCTCCGCCGAACAGGCGGCGAAGCTGCTGGGCGGCGGCGCCACCGCCGCGGTCGGCCCGGACCCGCGCCGGGGCGTCGAGGTCGTCGCGGTCCGCACGGTCATCTCCTCCCTGGACGCCAAGCCGGTCGACGCGCACGACGTCTACCTGCGGCTGCACCTGCTCTCCCACCGTCTCGTGAAGCCGCACGGCCAGAATCTGGACGGCATCTTCGCCCACCTCGCCAATGTCGCCTGGACCTCGCTGGGTCCGGTCGCCGTGGACGAGCTGGAGAAGGTGCGGCTGAACGCCCGCGCGGAGGGTCTGCACCTCCAGGTGACGTCCGTGGACAAGTTCCCGCGCATGACGGACTACGTGGCCCCCAAGGGCGTGCGTATCGCCGACGCCGACCGGGTCCGCCTCGGCGCGCACCTCGCCGAGGGCACCACCGTGATGCACGAGGGCTTCGTCAACTTCAACGCCGGCACGCTCGGCACGTCGATGGTCGAGGGCCGCATCTCGGCGGGCGTCGTCATCGGCGACGGCTCCGACATCGGCGGCGGCGCGTCCACGATGGGCACCCTGTCGGGCGGCGGCAACGTCCGCATCTCGATCGGCGAGCGCTGCCTGGTCGGCGCGGAGGCGGGCGTGGGCATCGCCCTCGGCGACGAGTGCGTGGTCGAGGCCGGCCTCTACGTCACCGCGGGCACCCGGGTGACGATGCCCGACGGCCAGGTCGTCAAGGCCCGCGAACTCTCCGGCGCCTCCAACATCCTCTTCCGCCGCAACTCGGAGACGGGCCGTGTGGAGGCCCGCCCGAACAACGCGGTGTGGGGCGGCCTGAACGAGGTGCTGCACAGCCACAACTGACGGCCGGCTGCCCTCACACGGGCCGCAGTCGTTGTCGAGCGCCCTTCCACGTCCCGAGGACGGCTGGGAGGGCGCTCATCCATGTGAGCGGGACGGGCCGGGGGCCTCGTCGTTCGTGCGGCGTGTGTTTGACTCTCCGGTCATGGGCGATCAGGAGCTGCTCGACGCCGTGGACCTCTTGGCGCGGCCGGGCGGGCGCGAGTTGGTGTGTGCGCGGGCCGGGCACGGGGCGGGCCATGTGTGTCTGGTGACCTCCGACGCGGTCGACCTGTCCGCTCTCCGCAGGGAGTTCAGCCGTCGGTACGGGCAGCTGCGCAATCTCGTCATGGGAGGTCACGCCGATCCCAAGGTGACCGGGCGGACCGGGCTGCCGCTTCTCGCGCCGTTCGGTGCGGAGTTGGCCGAGATGCGCGGGTGGGCGTGCGGCGACCGGTGGATCGGCTGCGGTGCGGTGCGTGCCGGGGACGGCGTACAGGTGGTGGTGCTCGTGGCGGAGCGGGACGCACCGCCGTCGGAGGAACCGCCGGAGGAGATCGTCCGGGTGGTCCCACCTCGTCGTGGCACAAGCTCGGACGACGCTCGTGCGTGGGTGCGGCGAGTGCTCGATCTGACCGGGTGGGAGCCGCTCGGGCTCTCCGTCGACTGGGCGGCGGTCGAAGAGGAGTTGGGGGTGCCGTTGCCGGAGGACTACAAGGAGCTCGCCGAGGCGTTCGGCGGCGGTGTCTTCAGTGAGTCCGTCTACTTCATGGGCTGCGGCGCGGGCGTCTCGTTCGACCTGCCCGCACAGTGGCGGGCCGCGCTGTCGGCCGCCCGGGACGGCACGTACGGAAGCCTTTCCGCGGCCGGGCCGTACGACGCATACACGCCGGGCGGCAAGGGGGTCGTCACGTGGGGCTCCACCGAGTGGGCCGATCAGTACTGCTGGCTGATCGACGCCGAGCGGCCGGGCCACTGTCCCGTCCTCGCGCGGTCCCATGATCCCGGGCCCTGGTACCGGTACGACATGTCCACCGCCGAGTTCCTCCACCGCGTCCTCGCCGATGCCGACTTCCGGCCGTTCGGCATCGCGCGGTACGACCTCGGCGCGACGTTCCTGCCCGGCTCCGACGACCGGCCGCAGTGACGAAGACCGCGCGGTGGCCCTGTGACACCATCACGGGATGCTGCGACTCACCGATTTCATCATCGACTGCCCGGACACCATGGAGCTGGCGGGCTTCTACTCCGAGGTGACGGGCCGGCCGCTCAAGAAGCACAGTTCCGAGGACTGGGCCGGGATCCAGTTCGGCGAGATCGAGCTGGCGTTCATCCGGGTCGACGACTACCGGGCTCCGCAGTGGCCCGACAACGAGCACCCCAAGCAGTTCCACCTGGACTTCGAGGTCGATGACATCGAGGCCGAGCAGGCCCGCGTGCTCGGCCTCGGTGCGACGCTGCGGCAGGACTTCATCGGTCCCGAGGGCTACGGGTGGCGGATCTACACCGACCCGGTCGGCCATCCCTTCTGCCTCTGCCGCAACAAGGGCGTCGTCTGGACCGACCAGGGGCCGGTCTGGCCCGGGCGCGACTGACCTGTCGTCGTGCGTGAGCTCTTCGGCGGAGCGTCGGCCGAGTGCCGCGCGCCCGTGGACGCCCGGGCTCTGCATGCCCTTCGACTCGCTGCTGTTCTTCGGGGACAACGGCGGGGGTGACCAGTTCGCCCTCGTCGTCGCGCCGGAGCGGGACGACGTCTTCGTGTGGGACCACGAGACCGGCAGTCGTATGCGGGTCGCCGGGGGGATCGACGAGTATCTGCGGCGCGCTCTCGCACCGGACGGGGACGAGGGCGGCGACCGGTGGAGGTATCCGCTACGCGGTAGCTGATTCTCGTACGGGTTACTTTCCGTGACCTGGAGGTCGTTTTGGCAGATGAACGGGTGGACACAGGGTCCGATCAGACGCCAGGGCGACTGGATGTGCACGGAAGTGGGATGGGCGATGAGTGACAAGTGGATGCGGGGCGTGCTGCGCTGTGCGATCGGCGTGATGGGGGTGGCCGCGATGCTGATGCTCTGCGGGAGCCTGGCGGGCACCGCGTACGCCGACGAGACGACCAGCGGGTCGAAGAACGGGCCCCGGGTGGGGCTGGTGAACGCCGATCTCGGGCAGATCGACGACCCCGCCGAGGATGTGCTGGAGCACGTCCTGCTGCTCAGTGACGGGCAGGTGTGGAACTGACGTCCGTCAGCAGGTCGTAGGTCTCCCGCAGGGCGGCCGTCGTGCGTGGGTCCGCCGGGCGTAGGGGCGGGCGGACCGGGCCCGCGGGGAGGCCCAGGGTGGGGAGCAGGGCCTTCGCCGTCACTGTGCCGGGGAGGCCGCCCGCCATCATCGCCTCGATCAGCGGGGTCAGCCGGTGCTGAAGGCGGACGGCCCCCGCCGTGTCGCCCCTGTCGAAGGCGTCGAGGACGGAACACACGGCGGTCGGGGCCACGTTGGCCACCGTGCTGACACACCCGGCGCCGCCCACCGCGTACAGCGCCAGATTGTGCTCGTCGCAGCCCGCGTAGTACGCCAGGTCCGTGCGGGCCATCACCTTCTGCGCGGCCAGGAAGTCGTTGCCGCAGTCCTTCACCGCCACGATCCGCGGGTGCTCGGCCAGCCGCAGCAGGGTGTCCGGCTCGACACGGACACCGGTGCGTGCCGGGATGTCGTACAGGACCACGGGGAGCCCCGTCGCGTCGGCGGTCTCGCGGAAGTACGCCTCGACCGCGTCCTGCGGCGGGCGGCTGTAGTACGGGGCGGCCAGCAGAAGCGCGTCGGCGCCCGCCTGCTCGGCCTCGCGGGCCAGGGCGGCGGTGTGCGCGGTGTCGGGGGTGCCGACGCCGGCGACCAGCGTGGCGCGGGTGCCGACGGCCTCCCGTACGGCTGCGATCAGCGACCGCTTCTCCGCGTCCGTCGTCGTCGGGGACTCCCCGGTCGTGCCGGACAGCACCAGGCCGTCGCAGCCCTGGCCGACCAGACGCGCGGCCAGCCGCTGGGCGCCGTCCAGGTCCAGCGTGCCCGAGGCGCTGAAGGGGGTGATCATCGCGCACAGCGTGCGGCCGAGGAAGGGAGGCGTGGTCGTCATGGGAGTAGTGTCGGCTCCCGCACGGTGAAGGTCCACTTACAGGTTTTGACCGATACTCGTAAGCGTTGGTTGAGGGATAGGGAGGAGCGGGCGGGGGTACTCGGGTGACCCCACCGAGAGGAGGCGCACCGTGGCCGGAACCATCCAACAACGGCCCGTCCGCGACGAGCACACCGTCGGCGAGCTCGTCGGGCAGGCCACCGAACAGATCTCGCGACTCGCACGGCAGGAAGTGGCGCTCGCCAAGGAGGAACTGGCCGAGAAGGGGCGCCGGGCCGGAGTCGGCGGCGGGATGCTGGGAGCGGCGGGGGCGTTCGGTTACGCGGGGCTGCTCGCGCTGGCCGCCACGGGAATCGCCGCCCTCGACCTGGTGCTGCCGCTGTGGGCGGCGGCGTTGATCATCACCGGCGTGCTGTTCGCGATCGCCGGCGTGCTGGCGCTCACCGGACGCGGGCAGCTGCGCCGGGCCACGCCGCCCAAGCCGGAGCGGACGCTGGGCAGCGTCAAGGCCGACGTGGAGGAGATCAAGGGAAGGGCACACCGATGACGCACGAGGTGAGGGGCTCGGCGTCCCCGTCGGGAGCCCACGTGGACGCCGGCAGTGAGGCGGCGCGCGGGGCCAAGGGCCCGGACGAGCTGCGCCGGGAGATCGAACGGACCCGGCACGAACTGGGCGACACCGTCGAGGAACTGGCCGGGAAGATGGACGTCAAGGCGCGGGCCAGGGCGCGCGCCGACGAACTGAAGGACCGGGCCGGCGCGATGAGCGTGCAGATGCGCAGCAGCGCCGCCCACGCCGGGGAGGTCGGCAAGCAGCACCGCACGCAGCTGATGGCCGCCGCGGGCGCGCTGGTGATGCTGGCCGTGGGTGCGGCGGTGATGGTGCAGCGCCGCCACCACTGAGCGGGCCGGCGTCCCGGCCGGAGAATCCGGGACTGGGTGCGGGGCGGCGGGGGACGGAAGCGGACAGTCGCTTCCGTCCCCCGCCGCCTGCTGCTGCCGGAGCGATGTCAGGCCGGGGTCACGGCTTGAATCGCAGGACCTGCGGGTCGTGGTCGCTGATCTGGTCGTGGAACTCCGCGTTGATGTGCACGCTGTCGTAGCTGAACGAGCACTGGCGGCGGATCGACGGGCTGATCAGGATCTGGTCCAGCGCCTGGCTGTTGCCCTGGTACACGTACGAGTAACGCTCCGACGCGGGCAGCGACCTGATCGCCGACCAGAGGACGCCGCCGCCCTCCATGATGCGGGTGGTGCGGGAGAACTCGAAGTCGTTGATGTCGCCGAGCGCCACGACCGCCGCGTTTTTCTGGACCTTGAGGATCTTCGCGGTGAAGTCGTGGACCTCCTGCGCCTGGAGGTGACGCTGCGTCTCCGAGCCGCGCACCGGCGGCTGGTACTGCGAGCTCAGGCTCTGGTCGCCGCCCTTGGACGAGAAGTGGTTGGCGATCACGACGACCGTGCGGCCCCGGAAGACGAACTCGCCGGCCAGCGGCTTGCGGCTGTCCTCGAAGGCCGCCGAGTCCGGGGCGATCCGGCCGGGCGACAGGGTCAGGGCGGCCCTGCCGCGGACCTTGACGACGTCGGTCGCCGTGGTGGCGTCACCCCCGGGCCGGTCGGTGAAGGACACCCGGTCCGGGTTGAACAGGAACGCCTGGCGGATGTTGCCGCCCGGCTGACCGCCGTCCTGCTTGTCGGCCGGGTCGACGGCGCGCCAGTCGTAGCGCGGGCCGCCGGAGGCCTCGATGGCGTCGATCAGCTTCGCGAGCGTGACGTCGGCGGCGACCGTGCCGTCGTCCGTGGCGCCGTTGTTGTCCTGGATCTCCTCCAGCGACACGATGTCGGGCGAGGCGAGGTTGTGCACGATCGCCTCGGCGTGCGCGGCGAACGTGTCGTCCGACGGGTCGAGGTTCTCCACGTTGTAGGTGGCTATCGCCAGTTCGGAGCGGTGCTGGGCGCGGGTCGTCTCCCGCTTCGTGCCGCCCGCCTCCAGCGTGCCGAGCTCACTCGCGACCAGGGTGTAGCCGCCGTACTGGTTGTAGTCCAGCGGGCCCGTGGTGGCGCCGGCGAGGACGTCGCCGACGTTCGCGTCGGGGAAGTCGGCCGCCTTGCCCAGCGACTGGATCTGGATCCGGCCGGTGTTCTGGGCGTCGTACGAGCCGTAGACCGTGCCGCCGCGCTTGTTCCGGTTCTCACGCGGCTTCACGGTGACCCACAGCTCCGTGTACGGGTCGGTGGCGCCGACCACGCGGGCGTCGGCGACCCGGACGTTCATGCCCTCCAGCGACTCGTACAGGTCGAGGGCGTATCTGCTCGGGCGCAGCGTGAGGGCGTTGACCGAGTCACCGGCCGCCGGGTCGCCCTGCGGGGCGTACGCGGACGGGACCGTGCGCGCGCCGAGGACGGCCGGGGCCGGGACCGGGTTGCCGTGCGAGACGACCGTGACGGTGGGCTTGGTGATCTCGGTGACCGACTGGTTGCCGGAGGACGCGCCGCCGGGGACGTACTCGGTGACCGTGCCGGAGACGGAGACCTCGTCGCCCACCGCGACACCCTGCGGGGTGGAGCTGGTGAAGACGAACACGCCCTCACTGGTGGCCGGGTCGGCGTCGGGGGCGGGGTCCTGGATCCAGAAGCCGCGGGACGAACCGTAGGTACGGATGCCGGTGACGATGCCGGTCACGTCGGTGACCTGCTTGCCGGCGAACGGCGACACACGTGTGTCGCCCTGGATGTCGTGGACGCGCACGGACTCGGCGTGCGCGGGCGTCGTGAGGACGACGGTGGACGCCGCGGAACACACGGCGGCGACGGTGAGCGCGGCGAGGCGCGCGGACGGCTTGCTCGGCAACGGATTCCCTCCGGGGACCGGAACGAGGGTGGGGCGGGCGCGGTGCGGGACACACCCCGTCTACGCGCGTCAATGTCCAGCCTGCCCAAGCCACTTGTCAAGGTTTCGGCCGTGTACGCCGCATGACGCGGAGAGGAAGTGGGCGGCATGGGTGGAAATCCGTCTAGGCTGAGCGGCTGAGACGTAGAGGGCACTAGGAGAAACAGCCGATGTCAGACAGCTCCATCCTGCCGCCGGCGCGGTTGCGCCCCGAAGCGGAGCTGGCGCGCGACGCCCTGTCCACTCCGGTGCTGTCCCGGGCCGCCCGGCTGGCCCGCTGGGCCGGCCCCGCGACCCGCGTGGACGCCGGCGGCGGACTGGTGGACGAGCAGCTCCCGGACGCCGCCGCGGAGTTGGGTCTGAGCGGGGAGGACGCCGCGGCCGACGCCGGCGAGGCGTGGCGGGTCGCCGTGGACACCGGGCTCGTCGAGGTGGTCGACGAGGAGGAGGGGACCGTCCGCGCGGGCGACGAGCTGTCGCTGCTCACCGCGGGATCGCCGCAGGACGTGCTGAGCGTGTGGCTCGGCGCCCTGGAGACCGTGCTGGGCGACGCGAGTGTGCCCGATCTGGGCGGTCTCGTCGACGCCATCGCCGGCGGCGAGGGGTCGGGGGAGCTGGACCTCGACGCGCTGGACTGGAACCCGGAGGCCGAGGCGGAGTTCCTCGACGGGGTCCTCGGCAACCTGTACCTGCTGACCGTCGGCGAGGACAAGGCGGGCGACGCGCCGGTGCCGCTGCCCGCGCTGGCCGCCTCCGTCATCGTGCCCGACGACATGGCGGAGCCCAGCAACGACGTGCTGGAGCAGGTGTCCGACGCGATGATGCGGCTGGACGACCAGTTCCGGATGCTGGAGCCGGTCGGGCTCGTCGAGTACCAGCCGGTCGACGAGGCGCTGATGGCCGACGCCGACGAGGAGCCCGCCGCGCAGGTCGACGACACGGACGTCGCCCGCTACGGGCTGGTACGGCTCACCCCGCTCGGGCTGTACGGACTGCGCACCCGGCTGCTGGAGGCGGGCTTCGAGGCGCCCGCGGTCGGCGACCTCGCGGACAAGGGCGCCGACGCGCTGCTCGACGGCACGGCCGCCTACCCGCCGGCCGCCGCCCATGCCGAGACCCGGCACTGGCTGGAGCGGCGCCGGCCGCTGGAGGCCGCACGGGAGCTGCTGGCCGCCGCGCGCGGCTCGGACGAGGGGGCGCCGCTGCGCAGGCTGCGCTGCCAGCAGGCGCTGTCGCTGGTGGGCGCCGCCGCGGAGCCCGCGCTGCGGGAGGTGCTGGACGACGCCGAACTCGGCGGTCTGGCGCGCGTGTGGCTCGCCGAGCACGGGGCCGCGGACGTGCCGTCGCCGTCCGAGGCGATGATCTTCTGGCTCACCATCGACACGGTGGCCGCGCAGCTCGCCGCCGAGGGCAACTCCGAGGAGCTGCGCTCCCTGGTGGAGGGGCTGGCACGGCAGCACAGCGGCTTCTTCGACACCGCGTGGCGGGTGGGCCACCCGGCGACCGCGGACGTCCTGGAGGCGATGGGACGCCTCCACCCGGACAAGAGGATCGCGAAGGAAGCACGGAAGGCGGCCTTCAAGGCGCGTTCGCAGCAGGGGAACTGAGACAGTGCCGGTGATGTGATCACACCTGGTGCCCGGCCGGGTACCGTGCCGGCCACGGCCCGTCCGGCACGGCGAACCGGCACGCCTTCGGCGGCCTGTCCGACGCGGCCTTCCGGATGGTGCGGCTGCTGGAGGCGGGGCGCGCCGCCGACTGGCCGTGGGCGGCCGCCTGAGACAACGCCGGGCGTCCCGTGAGGGGCGCCCGGCGCTTCCCGTGCGTGCCGCGGGTGACTACAGCGCCTGGCCGGCCGGCTTGACCATGCCGCGGACCGTGCGGCCCTTCACGAACTCGCCCATCGCGGTCATCTCCCACTCGCCCGAGTACTGCCGGATCAGCTTCGCCATCATCACGCCCGTCTGCGGCTCGGCGCTCGTCAGGTCGAAGCGGACCAGCTCCTCCCCGGTGGACGCGTCCAGCAGGCGGCAGTACGCCTTGGCGACGTCGGTGAACTTCTGGCCGGAGAACGAGTTCACGGTGAAGACCAGGCCCGAGACCTCCATGGGAAGGCGGCCGAGGTCGACGGTGATGACCTCGTCGTCGCCGGCGCCCTCGCCCGTGAGGTTGTCACCGGAGTGCTGGATCGCGCCGCCGAGGATCTGCAGCTTGCCGAAGTAGCAGCTGTCGACGTGGTTGCGCTGCGGGCCGAAGGCGATGACCGAGGCGTCCAGGTCGATGTCCTTGCCGCGGTAGGCGGGCTCCCAGCCGAGGCCCATCTGCACCCGGGACAGCAGCGGGCGGCCGCCCTTCATCAGGGAGACCGTCTGGTTCTTCTGGAGGCTGACCCGGCCCTTGTCCAGGTTGATCTTGCCGGTGCCGGGCGCGGCGGCGGGCGGGGCCGGGGGAGCCGCCGGGGCGGAAGGAGCCTGCGGGGCGGCGGCCGGAGGAGCGGGCGGCGCGGCCTGCGGGGCCTGCGGGGTCACCGGCTGCGCCGGGGCGGCCGGCTCCTCGACGGAGACGCCGAAGTCCGTGGCGATGCCGGCCAGGCCGTTCGCGTAGCCCTGGCCGACCGCACGGACCTTCCAGGCGCCGTTGCGCAGGTAGATCTCGACGACCACGAGGGCCGTCTCCGAGCCGAGCTGCGGGGGTGTGAAGGTCGCCAGGACGGCGCCGGTGTCCCCGTCGCGGACGGTCGCGGTGGGCTCGATGCCCTGGAAGGTCTGGCCCGCCGCGTCGGGGCTCGCGGTCACGACGATCTTCTCGATGCCCGGGGGTACGGCCGCGGTGTCGACCGTGACGGCGTCGGGGGCCGTGCCCCCGCCGGAGCGGTAGGTCACGCCCGGTCCCGTGGGCTGGTTGTAGAAGATGAAGTCGTCGTCGGAGCGCACCTTGCCGTCGGCGGTGAGCAGCAGGCCCGATACGTCGAGCCGCACGGGCGCGGCGACGTCCACCGTCACGCGGGCGGTGGGAAGAGGGATGTTCGAGCCGGGGGTCATAGCTGTCATGCCGGGTGAACGAGCGAGGCCGTTTTACCGTTCCCTTACCTGTGGTCCGTTCGGCGGAGCCGCCGGTTCCGTCCCCGCTCAGCCCCGGTTCCGCGGGTGGGCGCGGGCCGTGCGTTCGTTGCCCCGCCGGTAGTTGCCGGTCCAGCGGGCCATGACGAGTTGCGGGTCGGCGGTGGTGACCTCGGTCAGGAAGCGGGTGGCCCGGTCGCCTCGCAGGACGGTGGCGCGGCGGCCGTGGTGGGTGATGTGGACGGTCCCGTCGGGGTGCGCCTCGTACGCGAAGCCGTTCGGTCTGGCCATGCCGGCGATCGTACGGGGGAGGGGGCGCGGGCGCCCAGGGATTTGTTCCTGGCGCCCGCGCCCCCTCCCGCCCGGCAGGACTACGGCACGACCACGATCTTGCGGCCCACGCCCGCCGCGAACTGCTCCAGGGCCTGCGGGTACTGCTCCAGGGGAAGGCGGTCGCTGATGAAGACGTCCGGGTCGAGGACGCCGTTCGCGAACAGCTCCGCCGCGCGCTCGTAGCTGTGCAGGACGGCCATCGAGCCGGTGATGGTGATCTCCTGGTTGTAGATCCGGTACGGGTCGATCTCCACCCGGGTCGCGTAGTCGGCGACGCCGAACTGGAGGAACGTGCCCGCCTTGGCGACCCGGCCGAGGCCGTCCTGGATCGCCGCCGCGTTGCCGGTCGCGTCGACGACCAGGTCCCATCCCTGCGGGCGGTCCAGCTCGTCCGGGGTGGCCGCGGACGCGGAGACCCCCAGCTTGCGGGCCGTCTCCAGGCGCGCCGGGTTCAGGTCGACCATGTCGACGCTCGCCGCGCCGGTCCGCTTGGCCAACTCCAGCATCATCAGACCCATGGTCCCGGAGCCGTAGATCAGTACGTGCGCGCCGAGCCGGGACTGGAGCACGTCGTAGCCGCGCACCGCGCAGGACAGCGGCTCGACGAGGGCCGCGTCCTGGGTGCGGACGTGCTCGGGCAGCTTGACGCAGTTGGCCACCGGCGCGACCGCGTACTGCGCGGCGCCGCCCGCCGTGGTGACGCCGATCGCCGCCCACCGCTCGCAGAGGTTGTTGTGGCCGGTACGGCAGTAGCGGCACTCGTAGCAGTACAGGGAGGGGTCGACGGCCACCTGGTCGCCGAGCGCCACCTCGGTGACCTGGGAGCCGACGCCGACCACCTCGCCGGCGAACTCGTGCCCCGGCACGATCGGCAGCTTGGGCGCGAACTCTCCCTGGAGGATGTGCAGATCGGTCCCGCACAGCCCGCACGCGGCGACCTCGACGACGACGTCCCTCGGGCCCGGCGTCGGGTCCGGGACCTCGGTGACGACGGCCCGGCCCACGGACTCGATGACGGCGGCCTTCATTTCACGGCTCCCAACGACAGGCCCTGGACGAGTTTGTCCTGGGCGGCGAACCCCGCGGCGAGGACCGGCAGGGAGATGACGAGCGACGCGGCGCACACCTTCGCCAGGAACAGGCCCTGGCTGGTGATGAAGCCGGTCAGGAAGACGGGGGCGGTCTCGGCGACCACGCCCGTCAGGACCCGGGCGAACAGCAGCTCGTTCCAGCTGAAGATGAAGCAGATCAGCGCCGTCGCCGCGATGCCCGGCAGGGCGATCGGGGCGACCACCCGGGCCAGCACCGTCGGCAGCCGGGCGCCGTCGATCTGGGCGGCCTCGATGACCGCGACCGGGATCTCGGAGAGGAAGGACTGCATCATCCACGCCGCGATCGGCAGATTCATCGAGGTGTAGAGGATGACGAGCAGCCAGATGTTGTCGAGCATCCCGGCGTTCTTGGCGAACAGGTAGATCGGCAGCAGGCCGGCCACCACGGGCAGCATCTTGGTGGAGAGGAAGAAGAACAGGACGTCCGTCCACCTCTTCACCGGTCGGATGGACAGGGCGTACGCGGCGGGCAGGGCCAGCACGAGGACCAGCAGGGTCGAGGTCACGGACGCGACCGTCGAGTTGATCAGCGCGGGCCAGGGGCTGGCGCCGCCGTCCGCGCCGAAGAACTCGCGGTAGCCGTCCAGGGTGAGGGGGGCGCCCCACGAGGGCGGGTTGGTGGCCGCGTCCGTCTCGGAGTGGAAGGACGTCAGCGCCATCCAGGCGATGGGCAGGAAGAACACGATGCCGGCCAGCCAGGCGACCAGGCCGAGACCCGCTCCGCCGCGGAACCGGCCGCGGGTGCGTACGGCGGTGCTGCTCATGCGCGGGACACCTCCTCGCGGAACAGGGACGAGACCACGCGCAGGGCGAAGGTCGCGATGACGATGGAGCCGATGACGACCAGGACGCCGGCCGCCGAGGCGAGGCCGTTCTCGTGCGCCTGGTAGAAGGTCTGGTAGACGGTGTAGGGCAGGTTGGCGGTGCCGAGACCGCCGGACGTGAGGGTGAACACCGCGTCGAAGTTCTGCACGATGTAGATCGAGCCGAGCAGGGCGCCCAGTTCGAGGTAGCGGCGCAGGTGCGGCAGCGTGATGTGCACGAAGATCTGCCAGTCGCTCGCGCCGTCCACGCGGGCCGCCTCCAGCTGCTGCTGGTCCCGGCTCTGCAGCCCGGCCAGCAGGATGAGCATCATGAACGGCGTCCACTGCCACACCAGCGACGCCTGCACGGCGAGCAGCGGGGTGCCGGAGATCCAGTCGGGCTGAGGGCCGCCGACGTAGTGCAGCAGGCCGTTGAGCAGGCCGTACTCCGGGTTGTAGAGGACGTGCTTCCAGAGCAGGGCGGCGGCGACCGGCACCACCAGGAACGGCGCGATGAGCAGGGTGCGCACGACGGCCCGCCCCCGGAACCTGCGGTCCAGCAGCAGCGCGAGCAGCAGTCCGATCACCAGGCTGGCCAGGACCACGCCCACGGTGAGCAGGACGGTCGTCCAGACGGACTTGCGCAGCGCCGGGTCGGTCAGCACCTCCTGGTAGTTGGCGAACCCGGCGAAGTGGCGGGCGTCGGGGTAGAGGGAGTTCCAGTCGAAGAAGGAGATCACCAGAGTCGCCACGAACGGCAGCTGGGTGACCACGATCATGAAGATCAGGGCGGGCAGCAGCGGGGCGCGGGTGGCCCAGGCGCGCAGCCGGGCGGAGGGCCGGCCCGGTGCGGCGGACGTCTTCGGTGCGGCCGGAGGGGCCGTGGTCGTGGCGGTCATCGTCCCTCGTACTCCTCGGCGATCTCTTCTGCGAGCTGCTGGGACTTCCTCAGGGCCGTCTCGACGGACTGGCGTCCGGCGATGGCCGCGCTGATCTCCTGGGAGACCTTGGTGCCGAGATCGGTGAACTCCGGGATGCCGACGAACTGGATGCCGGGCGCCGGACGGGGCTGGACGCCGGGGTCGTCGGGGCGGGCCTGCTCGATGGCCCGCTTGGTCATCTCCTGGAAGGCGGAGGCCTCCGCCCGGTAGTCGGGGTTGGCGTAGGTGGAGGCGCGCTTGCCCGCGGGGATGTTGGACCAGCCGATCTGCTCGCCGGCCAGCTGCTCGTACTCCTTGCTGGACGCCCAGGAGACGAACTTCCAGGCGTTGTCCGGGTTGCGGGAGGCGTTCTGGATGCCCCACGCCCACGTGTAGAGCCATCCCGACGACTCCGTCTTCTCGACCGGCGCCGGCGCGTAGCCGATTTTCCCCGCGACGGGGGAGCCGTCGGCCTCCAGGGAGCCGGCCGCGGACGTGGCGTCGTACCACATGGCGACCTTGCCCTGGGTGAGGTTGTTCAGGCACTCGGCGAAGCCGGCCTGGGGCGCGCCGGACTCGCCGTGCTCCCGCACCAGGTCCACGTAGAAGTTGACGGCCTCCTTCCACTCGGGGGAGTCGAGCCGCGCCTTCCAGTCCTCGTCGAACCAGGTGCCGCCGAAGGTGTTGACCACCGTGGTGAGCGGCGCCATGACCTCGCCCCAGCCGGGCAGTCCGCGCAGGCAGATGCCCTTCATGCCGGGCCGGGCGCCGTCCGCCTTCGCCGCGAGGTCGGCCACCTGCTGCCAGGTGGGCCGCTCGGGCATCGTCAGGCCCTTCTCCGCGAAGACGTCCTTGCGGTACATCAGGAACGACGACTCGCCGTAGAACGGCTGGCCGTACAGCTTGCCGTCCTCGCCGGTGAGGGACTGCCGCATCGGCTCGAGGATGTCCTGCTGGTCGTACGCCCTGTCCTCGGCGACGTAGGAGTCCATCTCCTTCAGCCAGCCGTTCTTGGCGTAGATCGGTATCTCGTAGTTGGACAGGGTGGCCACGTCGTACTGGCCGGCCTGGTTGGCGAAGTCCTGGCTGATCTTGTCGCGGACGTCGTTCTCCGGCAGCACGGTGAAGTTCACCTTGATGCCGGTCTCCTGGGTGAAGTGGGCGGCGGTCAGCTTCTGCAACTCGACCATCTGCGAGTTGTTCACCATCAGGACGTTGATGGCGTCGCCGCCGGATCCGGCCCCGCCCGCTCCGACCCAGCAGCCGGAGAGCAGCGGGGCGATCAGCGTCCCTGCGGCGGCCGTGGCGAGTACGCCTCGTGGCCTCCGTCGGCTCTGGGTTCGCATGGATCGCTCCTGGACGTATAGGGAGACATCGGGCGTCACCTGGCATGGCTCGGCCCCGTGGGGACGTGGAAACGGTGTGCGGTTCTGTGCGTGGGGCCGCCCGTCAGACCCTGATGACCTGCGGTCCGAGCAGGGAGTAGCGGTGGGCCTCGGAGGCCGGCAGCAGGGTGCTCGTCACGATCGCCTCCAGTGCGCCGACCTCGGCGAACCGGCAGAAGCTGACCGCTCCGAACTTGGTGTGGACCCCCGCGAACACCACGCGGCGGGCGGCCCGCACCGCCTGCGCCTTGACCTCGCTGACCGCCGGGTCGGGCGTGGTCAGGCCGTGTTCGCGGGAGATCCCGTTGGCGCCGATGAACGCCAGGTCGATGACGAAGCCGGAGAGCATCTTCGTCGTCCAGTGGTCCACGGTGGCGAGCGTCCCGGAGCGGACGCGGCCGCCGAGCAGCAGGACGGACGCGTTGTCGCTCTGCGCGAGAGCGCCCGCGACCGGCAGGGAGGCGGTGACCACGGTGAGCGGCCGGTCGGGCAGGGCCTCGGCGATGAGCTGCGGGGTGAAGCCCTCGTCGACGAAGACCGTCTCGGCGTCCCCGAGCAGCTCCGCCGCGGCGGCCGCGACCCTGCGCTTCTCGGGGACGTGGCTGGTGGCGCGGAAGGCGAGCGTCGTCTCGAAGCCGGCGCTCTCGACGGGGTAGGCGCCACCGTGGGTACGGCGGACCAGGCCGTGGTCCTCCAGGGCGCGGAGGTCGCGGCGGACGGTCTCCTTGGCCACGCCCAGCTCGGCGGCGAGCGCGGTCACGTCGACCGAGCCGGTGGCTCGGGCCACCCGCACGATCTCGCGTTGACGCTCTTCGGCCGAACTGGTGGCCATGGCCGGACCTCTTCTCCGCTCGTTTGCCCGTTCGGGCCTCTGCAGGAAGTTGTACAGCCGGGGACGGGGTGCTGACCAGGTCTGTTGCGGGTTTGTTGGTGCCCGGTTGTGCCCGGATGGACGGGCGGGTGCCCGGCTCGGACCTGGGCGGGGGGTGGGAGCGGGCAGGGCGGGCGCCCGCTTCTGGTGTCGGTGGCGCCCGTTTCCCGCCCGTGGGCCGGGGTGGGGGTGCGTTTCAGGCCGCGGCGGGTGGGGGGCGACTTACGGCGAGGCGCCCTCGCGAAGGTGCCGCCTGTGCCCACCCTTCCCCATCACCCCACGGGGCACGACTGCCCGCAGGCGGCGGAGGCCGGGGTGTGCCCCTTCAGGGGCGCGGGGAACTGCGCGATGGGCCCGCGACGGGCCGCAGTCGGCGGGCGGCGGGTCTTGGCAGGCGGGGTGCCGTCAGGGGTGGAGTTGAAGCGGGGTGCGCAGCAAAGGTGCCGTCTGCGCCCCAAGCGGCAGGACTGCCCGCAGGCGGCGGAGGCCGGGGTGTGCCCCTTCAGGGGCGCGGGGAACTGCGCGATGGGCCCGCGACGGGCCGCAGTCGGCGGACGGCGGGTCTTGGCGGGTGGGGTGCCGTCAGGCTCAGGGGCGCGGGGAACTGCGCGATGGGCCCGCGACGGGCCGCAGTCGGCGGACGGCGGGTCCTGGCGGGTGGGGTGCCGTCAGGCTCAGGGGCGCGGGGAACTGCGCAAGTGGCGTACGGAGGCCCGTCAGTGGGGCCAGATCGGGGGGTTCGTCACGAAGTGACCTCCCAGGTGCGCGTGGGACGGGTCCGACGACGACAGCTCACCCTGTTCCGCGATCAGCCTCTCCGCGAACACCTCGGAGTCGTCCCGCGGCTCGTACCCCAGCGCCCGCGCGGACCGAAGGTCCCACCACAGCCGCGTGTTCGCGGAGGAGCCGTACACCACCGTGTGCCCCACCCCCTCCGCCGTCAGCGCCGCATGGAACAACCGCGCCCCGTCCGCCGGGCTCATCCACACCGACAGCATCCGCACACTCGTCGGCTCCGGGAAGCAGGACCCGATCCGCACGGACACCGTCTCCACCCCGTGCTTGTCCCAGTACAACTGCGCCAGGTCCTCGCCGAAGCACTTGGACAGCCCGTAGAACGTGTCCGGCCGGCGCGGGGTGTCCACGGGGATCAGCGGGTCGTCGCCCTGCGGCCGTGGGGTGTAGCCGACGGCGTGGTTGGAGGACGCGAACACCATCCGGCGTACGCCTTCCTCACGCGCGGCCTCGTAGAGGTTGTACGTCCCCTCGATGTTCGCCTTGAGGATCTTGTCGAAGGACGCCTCCAGCGAGATGCCCGCCAGGTGCACGACCGCGTCGACACCCCGCACCGCCTCCCGCACGGCGTCCCGGTCGGCCAGGTCGCCGATGACCGCGTCGGGCTCCCCGTCGACCGGCCGCATGTCGAACAGCCGCAGGGTGTACCCGTACTGCGGAAGCAGCTCCCGCATCAGCGTGCCGAGACCGCCGGCGGCGCCGGTGAGCAGGACGGTGCGGGGAGCGGGCATCTGCGGGTCTCCTTGCGGCGCCGGCCGGGAACAGACGGAACGAACGTGCAGGTGGACGCACGTCGTTCATGTGCGTGGACACGCTAAGGAGCCCGGACGCGGCACGTCAAGTGCCCCCGCCTCGCCCCTCCCGCGTCAGCCACGCGCAGCGATCCGCTTGACCCGCCTCCCCGCCCCGCCTTAGCGTGGCCTTGTTCAGAAATATGGACGACAATCAAGAATATGGACCACGACCAGGGAGAGCTTGTGACGTCAGCCCCTCTCGCCGCGCGACTCAGTATCCCCAGCGGGCCGCTGTTCTTCCCGGTCACCGCCTACGGACCCGACGGCGCCGTCGACCTCGACGCGTACCGGCTCCATGTGCGGCGCGGGGTCGAGGCCGGGGCCGCCGCCGTCTTCGCCTGCTGCGGCACGGGCGAGTTCCACGCGCTGACGCCCGAGGAGTTCGAGACCTGCGTGCGCGCGGCGGTGGAGGCCACCGGGGCGCGCGTCCCGGTCGTCGCCGGCGCCGGCTACGGCACCGCCCTCGCCGTCCGCTACGCCCGCCTCGCCGAGGACGCCGGCGCCGACGGCCTGCTCGCCATGCCGCCGTACCTGGTCAAGGCCGGGCAGGAGGGGCTGCTGCGCCACTACCGCGAGCTGGCCGCCGCGACCTTGCTGCCCGTGATCGTCTACCAGCGGGACAACGCCGTCCTCACCCCCGCCACCGTCGTCGAACTCGCCCGCACCGAAGGGATCGTGGGCCTCAAGGACGGCTACGGCGACCTCGACCTGATGCAGCGCACGGTCAGCGCCGTGCGCTCCGCCGGCGTCGAGGACTTCCTGTACTTCAACGGGCTGCCCACCGCCGAGCTGACCCAGCCCGCCTACCGCGGTCTCGGCGTCACCCTGTACTCGTCGGCGGTGTTCTGCTTCGTGCCGGAGATCGCCCTCGCCTGCCACACCGCCCTGCGCACCGGCGACGAGGCGACCGTGCGCCGCCTGGTCGACGGCTTCTACCGGCCGTTCGTCGACCTGCGCGACAAGGGCCAGGGGTACGCCGTCTCGCTGGTCAAGGCGGGCGTGCGGCTGCGCGGGCTGGACGTGGGGGAGGTCCGGCCCCCGCTGCACGAGCCGGCCGGGGATCATCTCAAGCAGCTCGCTCAGCTGATCGAGCGGGGACAGGCGCTGCTCGAGGAGGGCATGTGAAGGCATCGGCGTTCGTCTACCCCTGGGACGTCAACGGGGACCCGGGGGCCCCCGCGCGCCTCGCGGAGCTGGGCACGGCACAGGTGACCCTCGCCTCGGCCTACCACTCCACCCGCGCGCTGACCCCCCGCCATCCCCGGCACCGCGTGGTCACCGCCGAGTACGCGGCCGTGCTGTACCCGCCCGACGCCTCCCGCTGGTCCGGCCGCGCACCGCGCCCCCACCCGGCGGGCGACTGGGCGCCGGGGGACGCCTTCGGGGAGGCCGCGTCCGCGCTCACGGACGCGGGTCTCGAGGTGCACACCTGGGTGGTGCTCGCCCACAACTCCCGCCTGGGCGCGGAGCATCCGGACACCTCCGTGGTCAACGCCTACGGCGACCGCTATCCATGGGCGCCGTGCATCGCCCAGCCGGACACCCGTGCCTACCTGACGGACCTCGCCGCCGAGGCGGCCGTGCGCCCCGGCGCCCACGGCACCGAACTGGAGTCGCTCGGCTGGTACGGCCTGGCGCATCTGCACGCCCACGACAAGACCGCCGGGATCCCGCTCGGGGACGCCGGGCAGTACCTGATGTCCCTGTGCTTCTGCCCCGCGTGCCGGGAGGGCTACGGCGTGGCGGGGCTGGACGCGGACGCGCTCGCCGCGGCCGTACGGGACGCGCTGGACCCGGTGTGGCGCGGGGAGGCGGCGTCCGGGGGCGGCTGGGCGGGCGTCGAGAAGCTGCTCGGCGACACCCGGGCGGACGCCACGCGCGCGTGGCGCGACCGCACGGCCCGCACCCTCCAGGAACAGGCCGTCACCGCCGTGCGCCGGGCCGCTCCCGACGGGTTCCAGGTGCTGCTGCACGCCGACCCGGTGTCCTACCACTGCGGCGCCAACGCCGGCGTCGACCCCGCGCACATCCTCTCCGTCGCCGACGGCGTGGTCGTCCCCTGCACCGGCGACCCCGGCCCGGTCACCCCGTTCGCCCGCGAGGGCCGGGAAGGCGCCGTGCTCGCCGCCAACTTCACCGTCGTCTCCGGCATGGGCGGCAGCCCCGGCACCCTCGCGGCCGACGCGGACGGGGCGCGAAGCCTGGGCGCGACCGAACTGCGGCTCTATCACGCGGGACTGGCGTCGGACGCGGACCTCGCCGCCGTACGGTCGGCGCTGGCCGGCCTCTGAGCGAGAAGCACCGCCGCCGTCACCCCCAGCACCACCCCGAGCCCGGACAACTGCGCGCGAGGACCAAGGAGTTCGACCATCGCCGCGCCCACCGCGAGTCCGATCACGTTCGGGGTGTACACCACGGTGTTGGCGGTGGCGGTGACCCGGCCCAGCAGCGCTCCGGGCGTGCGACGCTGCACCTCCGTGAGCACGGCGATCAGCGCGGCGGGCAGCCCCACGCCGATCGCCGCGGCGCTCGCCCAGGCCACCGGGTCGTACGGCACCGCGCGCAGCGCCACCGCCACGGCCAGGAGACCGATGCCGTACGCGGCGAACCGCCGTGCGCCCAGCCGCCGCAGGCCCGGGCCCGAGAGCAGCCCCACCGTCACCGACCCCGCGCCCTGCACGGCGTACAGCACACCGGCGTACGCGGGGGAGTGGCCCAGGTCCTCGACCACCGCGTACGTCAGCGCCCCGCTCGCACCCGCGCACAGCATGGTGACCCCGCCCGCCAGGACCAGCGGGCGCAGCACGGTGTCCCCCCACAGGTGCCGGGCGCCCTCGGCGGTCGCGCCGCGGCCGCCCTCCCGCGCCCGGTCCGGCCGCTCCTCCCGTACCCGCAGCGACATGTACACCAGCGCCGCCGCCAGGAAGGTCGCCGCGTCCAGGAGGGCGACACCTGATCCGCCGTAGGCCGTGAAGAGCCCCGCGCCCGCCAGCGGGGCGAGCAGCTTCATGCCCTCGCCGGCCGTCATCCGCAGCCCGTTGAAGTCACCCAGCAGGGAGCCGTCCACGGCGCCCGCGACCAGTGCCGACTCCGCCGCGTCGTGCACCGTGCCGGCCGCGCCGTACACGAACAGCACCGCGTACAGCAGCCACAGGTCCTCCGGTCCGTCCACCGCGCACAGGGTGAGCAGCAGCGCCGCCATGGACAGGCTCAGCACGATCAGCAGCGGCCGGCGACGGCACCGGTCGGCGAGGGTGCCGAGCACCGGACCGGCCAGGGCGGGCGCCCACATCGCCAGCAGGCACAGCGCCGCCAGCCCGTCCGAGCCGGTGAGGTCCTTGACCCACACCCCCGACGCCAGCCACAGCGCGGAGGTGCCGAACCCGGACACCATCACGGCGGTGAGGCACCGGCCCGCCGTGCGGTCGCGCAGCACGCGGACCGCGGTCCATCTCGTCGTCATGCCTCGTCATCGTGGTTCTAAGGCGGCGGTGACGGCATCGGGCGAATGCCTTAGGCAGCGGACGGGGAGCGGGCGCCGAACCGCTCGCCGATGAGTTCCGCGGCCGCGGCCGGTCACTCCTTCGTACGCCACCGCCTCCCGGGAGCAGCCATGACCGACACACCGCTCGACCTCGGACCGCAGACCAGGATCGTCGCCCGCCTGGCCGAGGGGGTGAGCGACGCGCAGCTGGCGGACGGCACGCCGTGCCCGCGGTACGCCGTGCGCCATCTCCTGGGCCACCTCCTCGGACTGGCCGTCGCCTTCCGTGACGCGGGGCGCAAGAACCTGGGGGCCACCACGGACACCGATCCGCAAGGCGCCCTGCCGGACGTCGGCCCCGCCTGGCGAGCCGAACTGCCCAAGGCGCTCGACGAACTCGCCGACGCCTGGCGCGATCCGGCGGCCTGGACCGGCACGACGCGCGCCGGGGGTGTCGACATGCCCGGCGAGGTCACCGCCGCCGTCGCCCTCGACGAACTGGTGATCCACGGCTGGGACCTGGCCCGCGCGACCGGGCAGCCGTACACCCCCGACCCCGCCGCGCTCGAGAGCGCGCACGCCTTCCTGCTGGCCGCCGCCGAGGAGGGCGACCGGGGCGGGGGCATCTTCGGGCCCGTCGTCCCCGTCCCGGCCGGCGCCTCGCTGCTGGACCGGACGATCGGCCTCAGCGGCCGCGACCCGGGCTGGACCAGGCCCGCGTGAGCCGGGCCCGGGCCGCGCGGAGGGGGAGCGCGGCCCGGGCCCGTGAGAGCCCCGCGGCCCCGGTGACGGGCGGGACGCGGAGCGTCCCCGCGCACGCCGCGCCGCTGGGGCACGCGGTCCGGCACCGCCCGGACCCGCCGTCCTCCCGCACGACCGGTCGGGCCTCACCAGGCCGGACAGGGCTCCTCCGCCCCCGGTGGCGAGCCGCGCGGACCGCTTCCGCCCGCCCAGCCCGCTGTTCGTGCGGGTGGCCGACCACCGCCGCCGCGGTGCCTGCGGCGAACGGACCACCCCGCACGTGGGCCCCCTTCGCCCGCTTTCGGCGGCTCCGCGACCGCGCCGCGACCGCACCGGGTGAAGCGACATCACCTTCCTTTGTCAGAAGCATTGACGAAACACCGGGCCACTCCTACGGTCATCCGCGTCGTACTTCGTACGTCATATATGAGACGCGATACGCGAGATCCGATACGCGATCCGACGCGAGATCCGAGAGGCGCGCATGACCTCTGTGCCCACGCCGATCCCCTCCCGCACGCAGTACGTGCTGGAGGAGATCAAACGCCGCATCCTCACCGGCCGGCTCACCCCCGGCCAGGCCCTGGTCGAGACCGACCTCGCCGCGCAGTTCGGGGTGTCCAAGACCCCGGTGCGGGAGGCGCTCAAGACCCTGGCCGGCACCGGACTGGTGGTGATGAGCCAGTACAAGGGCGTCACGGTGCGCATGGTCGACGCGGACATGGCGCGCGAGGTCTACGACGTGCGGCTGCTGCTCGAACCGGAGGCGCTGAAGCGCGCCGTGCGCCGCGGCGCCTCCCTGGACGACGCCCGTGAGGCGCTCACCCGCGCCGACGGGGCCACCGACACCGCCGAACGCTCCCTCGCCAACCGCGAGTTCCACCGCGCCCTCTACCTGCCCTGCGGGAACCCGCTGCTCGGCCGGATGCTCGACGAGGTGCGCGACCAGGCCGCCCTGGTCTCCGCGGTCGCCTGGGCCGCCGACCCCTCGTGGGAACGCGAGGCCGACGAGCACCGTGTGATCCTCGACCTGGCGCTCGCCGGGGACGCGGACGGCGCTGCCCGCGCCCTGCACGCGCACATCGTGTCCTTCGTGCGACGCGCCTTCCCCGAGGCGGAGTTCGAGACCGAGTTCGCGGCGGCGGAGAAGTCCAGGAAGGACGGTCAGGCATGATCCCGACGTCTCCCACCCGGGCGCGCGCACCCCGGGCGGCAGGGTCCCCGTCGTTCGAGGCGCAGCGCGCGGCCCTGGCCGGCGTGGTGGCGATCCCCGTCACCCCGTTCGCCGAGGACGGCTCGGTCGACCCGGACACCTACCGGGCGCTGCTGCGCCGCCTCCTCGACGGAGGCATCACCACCCTCACCCCCAACGGCAACACCGGCGAGTTCTACGCCCTCACCCCCTCCGAGCGGCGCCTCGTCACCGAGCTGACCGTCGAGGAGACCGGCGACCGCGCCGCGATCCTCGTCGGCGTCGGACACGACGTACCCACCGCGGTCGCCTCCGCGCGGCACGCCCGTGACCACGGCGCGCAGATGGTGATGGTGCACCAGCCGGTCCACCCGTACGTCTCGCAGAGCGGCTGGGTCGACTACCACCGGGCCATCGCCGAGGCCGTCCCCGAGCTGGGCGTCGTCCCCTACCTCCGCAACGCGCAGCTCACCGGCGCCCGGCTCGCCGAACTCGCCGACGCCTGTCCCAACGTGATCGGAGTGAAGTACGCGGTGCCGGACGCCGCCCGGTTCGCCGCGTTCGCGCGGGACGCGGGACTGGAACGCTTCGTGTGGGTGGCGGGGCTAGCCGAGCCGTACGCCCCCTCCTACTTCTCCGCCGGGGCGACCGGCTTCACCTCGGGCCTGGTCAACGTCGCCCCGTCGGTGTCGCTGACCATGCTGGAGGCGCTGCGCTCCGGCGACTACCCGACCGCCATGAAGGTCTGGGAGCAGATCCGCCGCTTCGAGGAACTGCGCGCCGCCAACGGCTCCGCCAACAACGTCACCGTCGTCAAGGAGGCCCTCGCCTCCCTCGGGCTGTGCCGCCGCGAGGTCCGCCCGCCCAGCAGGCCGCTGCCCGAGAGCGAGCGTGCCGAGGTCGCCGCCATCGCCGCCGGATGGTCGATATGAAGTCACCCGAAGAGCTCCGCAGCCACCAGTGGTACGGCACGGACGGACTGCGCTCCTTCAGCCACCGCGCCCGCACCCGCCAGCTCGGCTACCTGCCCGAGGAGCACCTGGGCAAGCCGGTCGTGGCGATCCTCAACACCTGGTCCGACATCAACCCCTGCCACGTCCATCTGCGCGACCGCGCGCAGGCGGTGAAGCGGGGCGTGTGGCAGGCGGGCGGCTTCCCGCTGGAGTTCCCGGTCTCCACCCTCAGCGAGACGTTCCAGAAGCCGACCCCCATGCTCTACCGCAACCTCCTCGCCCTGGAGACCGAGGAGCTGCTGCGCTCCTACCCGGTCGACGGGGCCGTGCTGATGGGCGGCTGCGACAAGTCCACGCCCGCCCTGCTGATGGGCGCCGCGAGCGCGGGGCTGCCCGCCGTGTTCGTGCCCGCCGGGCCGATGCTGCCCGGACACTGGCGCGGCGAGACCCTCGGCTCCGGCACCGACATGTGGAAGTACTGGGACGACAAGCGGGCCGGCGTCATCGGCGACTGCGAGATGCAGGAGCTGGAGAGCGGTCTGGCCCGCTCGCCCGGCCACTGCATGACCATGGGCACCGCGTCCACGCTGACGGCCGCCGCCGAGGCGCTCGGCGTCACCGTGCCGGGCGCGTCCAGCATCCCGGCCGTCGACTCCGGACACGACCGGATGGCCGCGAAGGCCGGCATGACGATCGTCGACCTGATCCACAAGGACCGCCGGATCGGCGACATCCTCACCGCGGACGCCTTCGAGGACGCCGTGACGACCGTCCTCGGGCTCGGCGGCTCCACCAACGCCGTCATCCATCTGATCGCCATGGCCGGACGCGCGGGCGTGAAGCTCACGCTCGACGACTTCGACCGCATCGCCCGCACCGTCCCGGTGCTCGCCAACGTGCGGCCGGGCGGACAGACGTATCTGATGGAGGACTTCCACTTCGCGGGCGGGCTGCCCGGGTTCCTCTCCCGGATCCCGGACCTGCTGCACCTGGACCGTCCCACCGTCTGCCACGACACCCTGCGGGACCAGCTCGCCGGGGCGCGGGTGCACGACGACGACGTCATCCGCACCCGCGGCAACCCGGTCGCCGCCGAGGGCGGGGTGGCCGTGCTGCGCGGCAACCTCTGCCCCGACGGCGCCGTCATCAAGCACATCGCCGCCGAGCCGCACCTGCTGAAGCACACCGGTCCCGCCGTCGTCTTCGACGACTACAAGGAGATGCAGCGGACCATCAACGACCCGGCGCTGGGCATCACCGCGGACAGCGTGCTGGTGCTGCGCAACGCAGGGCCCAAGGGCGGCCCGGGCATGCCCGAGTACGGCATGCTCCCGCTGCCCGACCACCTGCTCAAGCAGGGCGTGCGGGACATGGTCCGGATCTCCGACGCCCGCATGAGCGGCACGAGTTACGGCGCCTGCGTGCTGCACGTCGCCCCCGAGTCGTACGTCGGCGGGCCGCTCGCGCTGGTGCGCACCGGCGACCCGATCACCCTCGACGTCGAGAACCGCACCCTCACCCTCGACGTGGACGACGAGGAGCTGAGCCGCCGCCGCGCGGAGTGGACGCCGCCGCCCGCGCGCTACGAGCGCGGCTACGGCGCGCTCTACAACGACCAGATCACCCAGGCCGACACCGGCTGCGACTTCGAGTTCCTCGCCCGGCCGGGCACCGTCCAGGACCCGTACGCGGGCTGACCCGCCCGCCCGGGCGGGCCCGGCCCCCGCACACCCGTGCAGAAAGCGCTTCCTGTCCGACCTGTCCCGCACCGCCGGCCCAGCGCAGGCACCCCCGCACAGCACGACGTACCGAGAAACGGAGAACAGTCATGGCCCAAGCCGCAGCCGTGGCGAAACCGCCCGCGCCACCGAGGCGGCGCCGTGCCTCCGCCACACCCCGCCGACTGCCCTACCTGCTGATCGCGCCGGCCGCCCTGCTCATGCTGGGGTTCATCGCGTACCCGGTCCTCAGCGTCTTCTACTACAGCCTCCGGGACTACAACCCCACCAAGCCCTGGCGGAACGGCTTCGCGGGACTCGACAACTTCACCCGCATCTTCACCGAGGACCCCCTGTTCCGGGACACCCTCGTCTTCAGCGCCAAGTGGGTGTTCGTCGAGGTCGGCCTGCAGTTGATGTTCGGCCTTGCCCTCGCCCTCATCGTCAACCAGACCTTCGCCGGCCGGGCGCTGGGCCGCGCGCTGGTCTTCTCGCCGTGGGCCGTCTCCGGCGTGCTCACCTCCGCGATCTGGGTGCTGCTCTACAACTCCCAGACGGGCATCACCCGTTACCTCGCGGACATGGGCATCGGCGAGTACGGCGTGAGCTGGCTGTCGGACACCTCCACGGTGTTCCCCGCCGCGATCGTCGCCGACCTGTGGCGCGGGGTGCCCTTCTTCGCGATCCTCATCCTCGCCGACCTCCAGTCCGTCTCCAAGGACCTGTACGAGGCCGCCGAGGTGGACGGCGCCAGCCGCTTCAAGCAGTTCTGGCACATCACGCTGCCGCACCTGAAGGACGCCATCATCCTCTCCACGCTGCTGCGCGCCGTGTGGGAGTTCAACAACGTCGACCTGCTCTACACGCTGACCGGCGGCGGACCCGCCGGTTCGACCACCACGCTGCCGCTGTACATCGCCAACACCTCCGTCGACGCGCACGACTTCGGCTACGCGTCGGCCCTGACCACCGTGGCGTTCGTGATCCTGCTCTTCTGCTCGATGGTCTACCTGCGGCTGAGCAAGTTCGGAGGCGAGAAGTGATCACCAAGGAGGCCACCGCGGCCGCCCCCGCCCCCGCGCCGGCCGTCCCCGAGCCGCCCCGGCCCACGACGCGGCGCCGGGCCTGGGACGAGGCGCCCCGCTGGCAGATCTACCTGCCGCTCGGCATCTACCTCGTCTTCACCCTCATCCCCTTCTACTGGATCCTGCTGTTCGCGCTGCGTCCGGCCGGCTCCACCTCGCTCGTGCCCTGGCCGATGACCACCGCCCACTTCGAGAAGGTGTGGACGGACCGCGGCTTCGGCACCTTCTTCCAGAACAGCGTCCTCGTCGGCGTCGCCACCCTGTTCATGACCACCCTGGTGGCCCTGGCCGGCGGCTACGCGCTCGCCCGGTTCGACTTCCGGATCAAGCGCGGCTTCATGCTGGCGCTGCTCTGCTCGCAGTTCGTGCCCGGCGCGCTGCTGCTGGTCCCGCTGTTCGAGATCTTCGCCGAGCTTCGGATGATCAACTCGCTGGGCAGCGTCATCATCGCCGAGACGGTGTTCCAGCTGCCGCTGTCGATGATCCTGCTCAGCAACTTCATCAAGAACGTGCCCTACTCGCTGGAGGAGGCCGCCTGGGTCGACGGCTGCGACCGGTTCCGGGCGTTCCGGGTGGTCGTCCTGCCGCTGCTGCGGCCCGGCCTGATCGCCGTCGGCTCCTTCGCCTTCGTGCACTCCTGGAACCACTTCCTGTTCGCCCTGATGTTCCTCAACAACCAGGAGAAGCAGACCGTCCCGGTCGGTCTCAACACGCTGATGAGCGCGGACAGCGTCGACCTCGGGGCGCTCGCCGCGGGCGGCATCATCGCGGCCGTCCCCGTCGTGATCGTGTTCGCCTTCATCCAGAAGTGGCTGATCACCGGCTTCAGCGCGGGGGCGGTGAAGGGATGAGCGCCCCCCGGACGATGACCGGCACCCCGCTGCCCGTTGTCCTCGCCGGCGCCCGCGGTCACGGCCGCCGGCACGTGGACAACATCCGCCGCCTCGCAGCGAAGGGCCTGGTACGGCTCGCCGGCATCTGCGAGCTCACCCCGCTCACCGAGGACGAGTTCGGCGGCGAACTCCCCGAGCAGTCCGCCGACCTCGGCGCGCTCCTCGACTCCACCGGCGCCCGTGCCGCGGTGATCTCCACCCCCATCCCCACCCACACCGCCCTCGCGCTCACCGCCGCCGAACGGGGCGTGCACCTGCTCCTCGAGAAGCCCCCGGCGCCCTCGTACGCCGCGTTCCGGCGGATGGCGGACGGGGTCGCCGCGGCCGGGGTGGCCTGCCAGATCGGCTTCCAGTCGCTCGGCTCGCACGCCGTGCCCGCGATCCGCGACCTGATCGCCGAGGGCGCCGTCGGCCGGGTCACGGGCATCGGCGGGGCCGGCGCCTGGGTGCGCCCCGAGGCGTACTTCCGCCGCGCGCCCTGGGCGGGCCGCCGGCGCCTCGACGGCGTCGACGTGGTCGACGGGGCGCTCACCAACCCCCTCGCGCACGCCGTCGCCACCGCCCTCGCGCTCGCCGGGAGCATCCGCGCCGAGGACGTCGCCGGCATCGAGACCGAGCTGCTGCGCGCCAACGACATCGAGTCCGACGACACCTCCTGCGTCCGCGTCACCACCGCCCAGGGCGGCTCGGTCACCGTCGCCGCCACCCTGTGCGCGGAGCGGGCCGACGAGCCGTACGTGGTGGTGCACGGCACCAGCGGCCGCATCACCTTCTGGTACAAGCAGGACCGCGTCCTGCTCCAGCGCGCGGACCACGGCCCCGAGGAACTGCGCTTCGACCGCACCGACCTGCTGGAGAACCTCGTCGCCCACCTCCGTGACGGCACCGAGCTGCTGGTCACCCCCGACGACACCGGCGCCTTCATGCAGGTCGTCGAGGCGATCCGCACCGCCCCCGACCCGGAGCCGCTGCCCGACGACGCCTGGCGCCGCGTCCCCGGCGAGGACCGCCGGGTGGTGCCCGGCATCGACGCCCTGGTCGCGGCAGCGGCGGACCGCCTGTGCCTCTACTCCGAGCTGGGCGCCCCCTGGGCCCGGTCCGCCCACCACCATCTGCCGGAAGAGGTGAGCACCCGATGACCGGCAACGACTCCGTGGTGCTGCGCGTCGCCGGCCGGCCCGTCGGCCGGTACGTCACCCGGCCGGAACTGCCGGCCCGGCTCTCCCCGCGGCCCTACCTGCACCCCGTCACCACCCTGGCCGGCACGGCGGTCACCGAGCTGAGCCCCGCCGACCACGCACACCACCTCGGCGTCGGTGTCGCCGTTCCCGACGTCGAGGGGTTCAACTTCTGGGGCGGACGCACCTACGTCCGCGACCGCGGTCCCACCGAGCTGGACAACCACGGCGCCCAGCGGCACACCGTCTACCACCGGCGCGAGACCGACGGCTTCACCGAGGAACTGCGCTGGACGGCCGCGCCCGGCGAACTGCTGCGCGAGCGGCGCACGGTGATCGCGACCGCCCTCACCGACGGCGCCTGGGCCCTGGACCTGACCTTCGCCCTCACCAACGTCAGCGGTCGCCCGCTGTCCGTCGGCAGCCCCGCCACCAACGGCCGCCCCGGCGCCGCCTACGGGGGCTTCTTCTGGCGGGCCCGCAAGGAGGACACGGAGCCCGAGGTGTTCACCGCGGCGGCCGACGGCACCGACGCCGTGCACGGACGGACCGCCGACTGGGTCGCCCTGGCCGGCTCCATGTGGACCCTCGTCTTCGCCGCGGCCACGGAGGCGACCCGCCGAGACCCCTGGTTCGTGCGCACCGAGGAGTACCCGGGCGTCGGCTCCTCCCTCGCGCACGACGCGCGGCTGCCCGTCCCGCCCGGGGAGACGGTGGAGCGCCGGATCGTCACCGTCGTCGCCGACGGCCGGCTCGGCCGTGAGGATGCCGGCGCCCTGGTCACGAAGGCGGTGACCGCATGAGCGCAGCCCCCGACGACTCCGTCTACCGCAACCCCGTCCTCGACGCCGACTGGTCCGACCCCGACGTGACCCGCGTCGGCGACGACTTCTACCTCACCGCGTCCAGCTTCGGCCGCGTCCCCGGACTGCCCCTGCTGCACTCCCGCGACCTGGTCAACTGGACCCTGGTCGGCCACGCCCTGCACCGCCTCGAACCCGAGGGCGAGTTCGCGGTGCCCCGGCACGACTGCGGGGTGTGGGCGCCGTCCCTGCGCCACCACGACGGCCGCTTCTGGATCTTCTGGGGCGACCCCGACCAGGGGATCTTCCAGGTCAACGCCCCCGAGATCCGAGGCCCCTGGACCCGCCCGCACCTGGTCAAGGCAGGCAAAGGGCTGATCGACCCCTGCCCGCTGTGGGACGACGAGACCGGCGAGGCGTACCTCGTGCACGCCTGGGCCAGGTCCCGCTCCGGCGTCAAGAACCGCCTCACCGGCCACCGGATGCGCCCGCACGGCACCGAACTCCTCGACGAGGGCAAGGTGATCGTCGACGGCGACCGCATCCCCGGCTGGTTCACCCTCGAAGGGCCCAAGCTCTACCGGCACGACGGCTGGTTCTGGATCCTCGCCCCCGCCGGGGGAGTGGAGACCGGCTGGCAGGGCGCCTTCCGCTCCCGCTCCTTCTTCGGCCCGTACGAGGAGAAGGTGGTCCTGGAGCAGAAGGACACCGACGTCAACGGCCCGCACCAGGGCGGCTGGGTACGCACCCCGTCCGGCGAGGACTGGTTCCTGCACTTCCAGCAGCGCGGCGCCTACGGCCGGATCGTCCACCTCCAGCCGATGCGGTGGGACGGTGGGGGAGGCTGGCCGGTGATCGGGGACCACGGCGCGCCCGTCGCCGAGCACCGCCGTCCGGACCTGCCGGCGCAGCCGTCCGCCGCACCCGCCACCGACGACGACTTCCCCGGCGGACGCCCCGGCCGCCAGTGGCAGTGGACCGCCAACCCCCGGGACGGCTGGGCCACCCACCACTCCGCCGACGGGCTGCGCCTCACCTGCGTCCGCACCCCCGACGCGCACGACCTGCGCGCCCTGCCCAACGTCCTCACCCAGCGGCTGCCCGCCACCCCGTGCACCGTCGAGGTGGACCTGCGGCTCGACGACGGCGAACCCGGGGCGCGCGCCGGACTCGCGGTCCTCGGTGACGCCTACAGCTGGATCGGACTCGAGCGCGGCCAGGACGGCGCCGTGCGGCTCGTGCACCGGTTCGCCGAGACGGCCGCCATGGGGGCGCCTCCCACGCCTTCGGGGCAGTGGGGGAGGGAACGGGACGCCGCACCCCCGCGCCCCGCCCCGGGCGGCCGGGCCCGGCTGCGCGTCGACATCGGCGCCGGCGCGCGCTGCCGCTTCTCGTACGACACGGGGGACGACGCCGGAGACGGCGCCGGGGAGGGCCTCCGCCCCTCCGGCCAGGTCTTCGCCGCGACTCCCTGGCGCTGGGTCGGTGCTCTGCTCGGCCTGGTCGCCCTGGCGCCCACCGGTCAGGGACACGCCGGTACCGCCACGTTCACGCAGTTCAGGATCCGTATCCAGGAGAAGAGAGCCGACCGATGAAGATCAGCATTCTCGGAAGAAGCACGGGCAGAGGGCGTCGCGGCAGGTCGTCGGCGGCCGTCGCGCTGGGAGCGGTCCTCGCGCTGACCGCCACCGCCTGCGGGGACGACGGCAGCGGCGGCGCGGGCGCCGAGGGCGACGGCAAGGGGAAGATCGTCTTCTGGGACAACAACGGCGGTGTCCGCACCGACATCTGGAAGGAGATCATCGCCGACTTCGAGAAGGCCAACCCGGACATCGAGGTCCAGTACGTCGGCATCGCCTCCACCGAGTACCAGTCCAAGGTGGACACCGCCATCCAGGGCGGCGGCATGCCGGACGTGGGCGGCATCAGCGCCTCGATGCTCGCGGGCTTCGCCGCCCAGGGCGCGCTCGAGCCGCTGGACGAGCGGCTGGAGGGCTCGTCGCTCAATGGCAAGCTCAACAAGGACATGATCGAGTCGCTGCGCGCGGCCGGCGGCGGGGACGACCAGCTGTACTCCGTGCCGACCTCCGCCAACAACGGCGTCCTCTACTACCGCACCGACATGTTCGAGAAGGCGGGACTGGAGGAGCCGGCCACCTGGGACCGCTTCTTCGAGGCCGCGGAGAAGCTCACCGACAAGGGCAGCAACCGCTTCGGTTACACCATCCGCGGCGGCGCCGGCTCCATAGCCCAGGCCCTCGACGCGATGTACGGGCAGTCCGGCATCACCTCGTTCTGGGACTCCACCGGCAAGAAGACCACGGTCAACGACCCGAAGAACGTGCAGGCCCTGGAGAAGTACGCGGCCCTGTTCAAGACGGTGACGCCCGCCGCCGACCTCAACAACGACTTCACCAAGATGGTCGCGCAGTGGGACTCGGGCGAGATCGGGATGCTCAACCACAACCTGGGTTCCTACCAGGACCACGTGAAGGCGCTGGGCGTGGAGAAGTTCCGGGGCATCCCGCAGCCGGTCGGCCCCGGCGGCAAGCGGGTGCAGGTCTCCAACCCGGTCGACGGCATCGGCCTGTTCAAGAGCTCCAAGAACAAGGACGCCGCCTGGAAGTTCATCGAGTTCGCCGCGTCGGCGGAGTCCAACTCGAAGTTCAACGAGTCGGCGGGACAGGTGCCGGCGCACGCGGACGCGGCGAAGGACGCGTGGATCGCGAAGGCGGAGCCCACGAAGCTGGCGGCCGACGCGCTGAGCGACGGGTCCACGACCATCGTGCAGCTGCCGTACTACCTGCCGGACTGGAACACCGTCTCGAAGGCGGACAACGAACCGAACTTCCAGAAGGTGCTGCTGGGGGACATGAGCGCGAAGGCCTTCCTGGACGGGCTCGCCGAGCAGCTGAACGAGGCGCAGGCCGAGTGGGACGAGCAGATGGGGTGATTCCGGCGTCGGGGGCGGTCAGCTGTTCTTCCGCTGCGGACCGTCCCCGGCCGGGCGCGCAGTTCCCCGTGTCCCTGAGGGGGCCCGAGGTGACGCAGGGGTACTTCAACTGGACCGACACCAAGCAGGACACCACGCATTTCTCACCGACGGGCGCGATCGCCGTGGCACGGCTGGCCGCCCGGGAGCTGCCGCGCACCCCGGTGCTCGCGCCGCACGACGTGCGGCGGCCGGCCGAGGAGATCCCGTCGTCGTGGATCACCTGGCCGGAGGCCGCCGCGTAACCCCCGGACCACGAACAGGAGAGCCGCACCATGAACGTTCACGTATGGCATGGGCATGCCATAAGAGTCGGCGTGCCGGCCGGCTGCACGGCCCTCGTGCTGGCCCTGACCGGTACCGCCGCCCAGGCCCACACCCCCGCGCACGCGCACCGCGACCCCGCCCGCCAGACCCTCCCCGCGGGCGACGGCTGGGCGTCCTACGGCTCGGGCACCACCGGAGGCGCCGCCGCCGAGGCCGCGCACGTCCGTACCGTGACCGACTGGGCCCAGCTCACCGCCGCCCTCGCGGAGGGCGGGGACGCCCCGAGGATCATCAAGGTGAAGGGCACCATCGACGCCGTCGCCGACGGCTGCGACGCGCTCGCCGTCCCCGGCTACGACTTCGACGCCTACCTGGAGACGTACGCCCCCGAGACCTGGGGCCTGGAGCGTGACCTCACCGACGAGCCCGACGACAGCCCCGAGGGGCTGCGCCGCGCCTCCGCCGCCCACCAGGACGCGGTCATCAAGGTGAACGTCCCCTCCGACACCACGATCATCGGTGTGGGACGCGACGCCGCGATCAAGGGCGCCAGCCTCCAGATCAAGGACGTCGACAACGTCATCGTCCGCAACCTCACCCTGGAGAGCCCCGTCGACTGCTTCCCGCAGTGGGACCCCACCGACGGCGACCGGGGCAACTGGAACAGCGAGTACGACACCGTCGTCGTGCACGGGGCCACCCATGTGTGGCTGGACCACAACACGTTCACCGACGGCGCGCATCCCGACAGCGCCGCCCCCACCCACTTCGGCATGCTCTACCAGCAGCACGACGGCGAGCTGGACATCGTCAAGGGCGCCAACCACGTCACCGCCTCCTGGAACGTCTTCACCGAGCACGACAAGACGATCCTCATCGGCAACAGCGACAGCGAGTCCACCGCCGTGGGCGACCGGGGCAAACTGAAGGCGACCTTCCACCACAACCTGTTCGAGGACCTCACCGAGCGCACCCCCCGCGTCCGGTTCGGGCAGGTCGACGTCTACAACAACCACTTCGTGGCCGGCTCCGGGTACGGCTACAGCTTCGGCGTCGGCAAGGAGTCCCAGCTCGTCGCCGAGCACAACGCGTTCACCCTGCCCCAGGGGATCAGCCCGGCGAAGGTCCTCAAGCGCTGGAACGACTCGCCCCTCACCGCCCGGCACAACCTGGTCAACGGCCGGCCGGTCGACCTGATCGCCGTGCACAACGCGGAGATCCCCGAGGAGACCCTGCGCTCCGGCGCCGGCTGGACGCCCGCCCTGCGCAAGGCCGTGCACCCCGCCTGGGCCGTGCCCGCCCTGGTCGGCCTCGGCGCGGGCGCGGGCCGCCTCCGCTGACCCGCACGCCGTCCGAAGCCGCCGGTGCGGTCCGCCCCCACTGCGGACCGCACCGGCTCACCCCCCAAGTCCCCCCAAGGAGCACCCGCATGCCCTCGCACCTGTCCCGGAGGAACGTCCTGCTGGCCGGCGCCGCGGCCGGCTCCGGCCTGGCCCTGTCCGCCGCACCCGCCCACGCCCACCGCCGTCCGCACCGCCCCTTCGGCCGCCACGGCTCGCCCTCCGCGCGGCTCACCGCCACCACCCTGTACGTCCACCCGCGCGGCGCGGGCGACTTCACCGGCCTCCAGGCCGCCGTCGACGCCGCCACCGGCACCGGACGCACCCTCGTCATCGCCCCCGGCGTCTACCGCGAGACCGTCTCCGTCCCCGCCGACCGCACCGGCATGACCTGGATCGGCGCTTCCGGCGACCCCCGTGACGTGGTCGTCGTGTACGACAACGCGGCCGGCACCCCCAAGCCCGGCGGCGGCAGCTACGGCACCTCGGGCTCGGCCACCACCACCCTGCGCCCCGACGGCTTCACCGCCCGCCGCATCACCTTCGCCAACGACTGGCTGCGCGCCGACCACCCCGGCGTCAGCGGCCCCCAGGCCGTCGCCGTCAAGGTCGTGGGCGACCGCAGCGCCTTCTTCGACTGCCGGTTCCTCGGTCACCAGGACACCCTCTACGCCGACTCGGCGTCCCTGGACACCGTGGCCCGCCAGTACTTCGCGCGCTGCTACGCCGAGGGCGACGTCGACTTCGTCTTCGGCCGGGCCACGGCGGTGTTCGAGGACTGCCACTTCCGCACCCTGGTCCGCCCCGACCTGACGTCCGCCCCGTCCGGCTTCGTCTTCGCGCCCTCCACCGCCGTCGCCAACCCGCACGGCTTCCTGGTGACCGGCAGCCGCGTCAGCAGCGAGGCGCCGGACGGTTACTACAAGCTGGCCCGCCCTTGGGTGCCCAGCTCCGACCCGACCGCCCGGCCCATGCTCACCGTCCGCGACACCCGCCTCGGCGCCGGCATCGACGCGGTCGCGCCTTATACGAACATGGCGAGCGGGTACCCCTGGCAGGACCAGCGGTTCGCCGAGTACCGCAACACCGGCCCCGGCGCGGTGATCGCCGTTCCCGCCAACCGTCCCCAGCTCACGTCGGCCCAGGCCGCCACGCACACCCGCCAGGCCTGGCTCGGCGACTGGCGGCCCCGGGCATGACCTCCCTGCCCGGGCCGCCCGGCCTGCTCGACGCGCTCAAGGACGACCTGACGTTCCCGCTCGCCTGGGGGACCTCACCCGTCCGCGACCCCGCACGCTGGCACCGGACGGCGCGGGCCGTGGTGGAGGACGCGCTCCTCGTCCCCGCCGAACCCGCCCTGCCCTACGACCCCGAGCACATCCCCGGACCCGACGGGGACGCCTACGCACGGGAGTTGGTGACCGTCACGCTCACCCGCCGCACCCGGGCCCGCGGCGTCCTGCTCACCCCGCACGGCACCGGCCCCTTCCCGGCCGTCCTGCTGCTCCACGACCACGGCTCCCGCTTCGACATCGGCAAGGAGAAGTGCGTCCGCCCCTGGTACGACGACACCCGGCTCGTCTCCGCCGGGGAGTGGGCCGCACGCCACTTCGACGGCCGCTTCCCCGGCGACGAACTCGCCCGCCGTGGGTACGCCGTGCTGTGTTTCGACGCGCTCGGCTGGGGCGAACGCGGCCCGCTCGTGTACGAGGAGCAGCAGGCGCTCGCGAGCACCCTCTACCAGCTGGGCTCCTCCCTCGCCGGACTGCACGCCCGCGAGGACCAGCGCGCCGCCGCCTTCCTCGCCGGCCTCGACCGGGTCGACGCCCGCCGGGTCGCCGCCGCCGGCTGGTCCATGGGCGGCTACCGCGCCTGGCAGGCCGCGGCGCTGTGCGACCACGTCACCGCCGCCGCGAGCGTCTGCTGGATGTCCGGGCTCAAGCAGCTGCTTGTGCCGGGCAACAACACACTGCGCGGCCAGTCCGCGTTCCACATGCTGCACCCCGGACTCGCCCGCCACCTCGACCTTCCCGACGTGGCGGGCATCGCCGCGCCCAAGCCGATGCTGTTCCTCCACGGCGGACGCGACCCCCACTTCCCCGCCGACGGCGTACGGGCCGCGTACGACAGGCTGCGCACGGTGTGGCGGTCCTGGGACGCCGAGGAACGGCTGCGGCTGCGGGTCAGGCCCGACCACGGTCACACCTTCGACTCCCCGATGCAGGACGAGACGTACGCGTGGCTGGACTCCGTGCTGCGCCCGTGACGCCCCGTGCGAGGGGCCCGGACGGTGTCCGGCCCGCCGGTATGCCAATCCGTCACACGAAGCACACCGGAACGACGTACGGCACGGGCACAATCCAGCCAGCGTTCAGCAGATCATCATCTCCCGCTCATCGAGGAGCAGTTGCATGTCCGAGGCACAGAAGACGGCCGAACGGCAGGACGCCGGGCCGTCCACGGTGACGGGTGTCGACCGGTTCTTCCGGATCACCGAACGAGGCTCGACGTTCGGCCGGGAGATACGCGGCGGCTTCGCCACCTTCTTCACGATGGCCTACATCCTCGTGCTCAACCCGCTCATCCTGGGCAGCGCGAAGGACAAGTTCGGTGAGCAGCTCGACCCCGTGCAGCTCACCACCGCCACCGCCCTGGTGGCCGCAGTGATGACGATCGTCATGGGCGTCGGCGGCAACCTGCCGCTCGCCCTGGCCGCCGGACTGGGCCTCAACGCGGTCGTGGCCTTCCAGCTCGCCCCGCTGATGAGCTGGGACGACGCGATGGGCCTGATCGTGCTGGAGGGCCTGCTCATCTGCGTCCTGGTGGTGACAGGGCTGCGCGAGGCCGTCATGCACGCCATCCCGCAGCAGCTCAAGCAGGCCATCAGCGTCGGCATCGGCCTGTTCATCGCCCTGATCGGCTTCGTCGACGCCGGCTTCGTCACCCGCATCCCGGACGCCGCGAACACCACCGTGCCGGTCCAGCTCGGCAGCACCGGCACCCTCGCCGGCTGGCCGATGCTGGTGTTCTGCGTCGGCGTGCTCCTCACCGTCGGCCTGCTCGCCCGCAAGGTGCGCGGCGCGATCCTCGTCAGCATCGTCACCATGACCGTCGTCGCGCTGGTCATCAACGCGGTCGCCGACGTCGAGACGTGGGGCCTCACCACGCCCGAGTGGCCCGACAGGATCGTGGACGCCCCCGACTTCGGACTGCTCGGCCAGTTCAGCCTGTTCGGCGCGTTCGGCCAGGTCGGCGTGGTCACCGTCGTGCTGCTGGTGTTCACCCTGGTCCTGTCCGACTTCTTCGACACCATGGGCACCGTCGTCGGCGTCAGCGCCGAGGCCGGTCTGCTGGACGAGGACGGCAAGGTGCCCGGCCTCGGCAAGGTGCTGCTGATCGACGGAGCCGCGGCCGTCGCGGGCGGCGCCGCCTCCGCCTCCTCGGCGACCTCCTACATCGAGTCGGCGGCCGGCGTCGGAGAGGGCGCCCGCACCGGCTTCGCCAACCTGGTCACCGGCTCGCTGTTCGGGCTCGCGCTGTTCCTCACCCCGCTGCTCACCATCGTCCCGCTCCAGGCCGCCGCCCCCGCCCTGGTCGCCGTCGGCTTCCTGATGATGACCCAGGTCAAGCACATCGAGTGGGACCGCTACGAGATCGCCGTCCCGGCGTTCCTCACCATCGCCGTGATGCCGTTCACCTACTCCATCACCAACGGCATCGGCGCCGGCTTCCTCGCCTACGTCCTCGTCAAGACGGTGCTGGGCCGCGCCAAGGAGGTCCACTGGCTGCTGTGGGGCGCCTCCGCGCTGTTCCTGGTGTACTTCGCGATCGATCCGATCGAGCAGCTGCTCGGCGTCTGACCGTCGGGCGTGGAAGCGGGCCGCCCCCTTCGAGCACCGGGGCGGCCCGCACGTGTGTGTCCCGCCAGGTCAGTCCTGGAGCGCGGCCCTCATCGTCTCCCGCGCGATCGGGGCGGCCAGCCCGTTGCCGCTGACCTCCGAGCGGGCCGCGTCCGACTGCTCCACCAGCACCGCCACGGCGACCTTCTTGCCGTTCGCGTCGGACTCGGCGTACGAGGTGAACCAGGCGTACGGCGTCTTGCTGTTGTTCTCGCCGTGCTGTGCCGTGCCGGTCTTGCCGCCCACCGTGGCGCCGGACAGCTGCGCGTTGGTGCCCGTGCCCTCGTTCACCACCGTCTGCATCGCCGACCGCAGCTGCTCGGCGGTCGAGGAGCTGACGATCCGCCGCGTCGAGGCGTCCTCGTCGTGGTCCTCCAGCACGTCGCCGCCGCTGTCGGTCACCCGGGACACCATGTGCGGCGACACCAGCTCGCCGTCGTTCGCGAGCGCCGCCGACACCATCGCGATCTGCAGCGGCGTCGCCGTCACGTCGAACTGCCCGATACCGCTCAGCGCGGTCTGGGGCCGGTCCATGTCCGAGGGGTACACGCTGGTGTAGGCGCGTACCGGGACGTCCTGCTTCTCGTCGTTGAAGCCGAACTTCTCCGCCATGTCCCGCACCTTGTCCTGCCCGAGGTCGACGGCCATCTTGCCGAAGACGTTGTTGCAGGAGTACTGCAGCGCCACCCGGATCGACGCGTTCTCGCAGGGCGCGGACGGGTTCTCGTTGGTGAGGTCCTTCGACGAGTCCGGCAGCGGGTACGGGTCGGGGCTGTCGGTCCGCTCGTCCACCGAGGAGTACAGCCCGTCCTCCAGCGCGGCGGCCGCCACCACCAGCTTGAACGTCGAGCCGGGTGGCAGCGGCTGGCGCAGCGCCCGGTTGGTCAGCGGCTTGTCCGGGTCCTCGTTCAGCCGCGTCCACGCCTCGCCGGCGGTGTTGGCGTCGGTCAGCGAGGCCGGGTCGTACGACGGGGTCGACACGGCGGCGAGGATCCGGCCGGTCTCCGGGTCGATGGCGACCGCGGCGCCCTTCTTGTCGCCGAGCGCCTCGTACGCCGCCTTCTGCACGGCCGGGTCGACGGTCGTCACCACGTCCCCCGGGGCGGACCGCCCGTTGGTGACCATGTCCGTCACCGTCCTCAGACGGGGGTCCGTGCCGTTGAGGACGTCCGCGTAGATGCCCTCGAGCTGGGTCGGCGCGTAGGCCTGCGAGGCGTAGCCGGTCACCGCCGCGTACAGCGGGCCGTTCGTGTAGGTGCGCTTGTACGCGAGGTCGCTCCCCTTCGTCCGCGCCGAGCCGGTGATGTGCTCACCGCCCACGACGATGTTCCCCAGCGGCTCCGCGTACGTCTCGATCGCGTTGCGCCGGTTGTCGTTGTCGTCCGCCAGTGCCCGGCCCTCGTAGAACTGCACCCAGGTCGCCCGCACCAGCAGGGCGAACACCAGGAGCAGCGTGAAGACGGAGGCACGCCTGATCGTCCTGTTCATCGCGTGGGGACAGACGAGCGGGAGAGGGCAGGACGTTCCCGTCCGGCCGGATTCTCATCGGTTGTTCATACGGTCGCCCGGTGGGCGTGAGACGGCTCACCCTGCCGCACGTGCGGGCCGGTGGGGGCGTGGCGCGGGGCCGGCTCAGCCCTCCAGGGCCAGCACCAGCTCGTCCGTCTCCTCACCGCGGCCCGGCGCGTACGCCGTGGCCCTGCCGGTGACCTCGAAGCCGCACGTGCGCAGCACCCGCAGCGAGCCCGCGTTGTCGGCGGCCACGCGCGCGTACAGCGGCCGGTCGGTGACCTCCGCCAGCAGGAGGCGCAGCGCGGCCGTGGCGATGCCCTTGCCCCAGTAGGCGCGGTCGATCCAGTACGTCACCTCGCGCTCGCCCGCCTCGCCGAAGACGGAGGCGGAGCCCACCACGTCGCCGTCCACGAGCACCGTGCGCGCCACGATCTCCGGGGAGCTGCGGATGTGCGCCCACTTCGCCTCGAAGCGGTCGCGGTCGGCCGGGTCCTCAGGGGTGAAGGCGGCCATCCGCACCGATTCCGGGTCGTTCGTCTGCCGGAAGAAGACGGGCAGGTCGCTGTCGTGCACCGGGCGCAGGGCGATGTCCACGGGTCAGAGCCTCCGGGTGGCCAGGGTCAGCCGGTCGCGGGCGTCGAACAGGGCGTCCTTCACCATCTGTTCGTGGGCGGGGGTGAGCCGGGCCACCGGGACCGAGCAGCTGATGGCGTCCCGGGCGGGCGTGCGGTAGGGGATCGCCACGCCGAAGCAGCGCAGCCCCAGGGTGTTCTCCTCGCGGTCCACCGCGAAGCCCTGCTCCCGCACCTGGTGCAGCTCCTCGATGAGCTTCTCCCGGTCGGTGATGGTGTTCTCGGTGAGCGCGGGCAGCGTCTCGGGCAGCATCTTGCGGACCTGCTCGTCCGTGTACGTGCTCAGCAGCGCCTTGCCCAGCGAGGTCGAGTGCGCGGGCAGCCGGCGCCCGACGCGGGTGAAGGGGCGCAGGTAGTGCTGGGACTGGCGGGTGGCCAGGTAGACGACGTTGGTGCCGTCGAGACGCGCCAGGTGGATCGTCTCGGTGGTGTCGTCGGAGAGCCGGTCCAGCGTGGGCCGGGCCGCCGCGACGACCTCGTCGCCGTCGATGTACGAGGTGCCGACCAGCAGCGCCCGCACGCCGATGCCGTAGCGGGTGCCCGTCGCGTCCGTCTCCACCCAGCCGAGGTCGACGAGCGTGCGCAGCAGCATGTACAGGCTGGACTTGGGGTAGCCGACGGCCTCCTGGACCGCCGCCAGGGAGTGCATCCCGGGGCGTCCGGCGAAGTATTCGAGCAGTTCAACGGTCCGTACCGCGGACTTGACCTGCGCCCCGCCGCCCGTCTCGCCAGCCGACATCGCCCTTGACCCCTTCGTTCGCCGGGAAATAGTCTCCTAAGCGCATTCACCCACAGAGACAGTGTTCAGTATATCGAACACCTGCTGGGGGTGACGTACATACTGCGGCATTGCATGCGGCATTCAAGTGGAGGGACCCGCGGTGGCAGCAGCACCAGTCTGGAGTGTCGACCCCCGAACCGGGAAGCAGCGTGAACAGGTTGCGGTGGAGGCCACAGCCCAGGAGGTGGACGCCGCCGTCCGGGCCGCCGACGAGGCGCGCGAGGCGCTGACCGACCGCACCGTCCGCGCCGCCTTCCTGCGCTCCGCCGCCGACGAACTGGAAGCCGCCCGCGACCGGCTCGTCGAGGCCGCCGACGCCGAGACCGCGCTCGGCCCGGTCCGCCTCACCGGCGAACTCGCCCGCACCTGCTACCAGCTGCGCGCCTTCGCCGGCATCGTCGAGGAGGGCGCCTTCCTCGACGTCGTCGTCGACCATCCCGACGACACCGCCACCCCGCCGGTCCCGGACCTGCGCCGCTACAAGATCCCGCTGGGCGTCGTCGCCGTCTACTCGGCGTCCAACTTCCCGTTCGCCTTCTCCGTGGCCGGCGGCGACACCGCGAGCGCGCTCGCGGCCGGCTGCCCCGTCGTCGTCAAGGCGCACCCCGACCACCCCGCCCTGTCGGAGCTGGTCGCCAAGGTGATCCGCAGGGCCGCGGCCCGGCAGGGTGTGCCCGACGGCGTCCTCGGCCTGGTGCACGGCTTCGACGCCGGCATCGAGCTGATCCGGCACCCGATGGTCGCGGCCGCCGGCTTCACCGGCTCGGTCCGCGGCGGCCGCGCCCTCTTCGACGAGGCCGCCGCCCGTCCCGTGCCCATCCCGTTCCACGGCGAACTGGGCTCGCTCAACCCGGTCCTGGTCACCGAGGCCGCCGCCGCCGAGCGCGGCGAGGCGATCGGCGCGGGGCTGGCCGGATCGATGACGCTGGGCGTGGGCCAGTTCTGCGTGAAGCCGGGCCTCGTCCTGGCACCGGCCTCCGCGGCAGGCGACGCCCTGCTGAAGTCCCTCACGGACGCGGTCAGCGACACCGACCCCGGTGTCCTCCTCGACCACCGCATGCGCGACAACTTCCTCGCCGGGGTCACCGAGCGCGCCCAGCTCCCCGACGTGGCGACCCCGGTGACCGCGGGCGCGGGCGGCGAGCACACCGTCAGCGCCGGCTTCCTCACCGTCCCGGCGGAGCGGCTGACCCGCGAGGGCGCCTACGACCTGCTGCTGGAGGAGTGCTTCGGGCCCGTCACCGTGGTGGCCCGCTACACGGACGAGGCGGAGGTGCGGGCGGTGCTGTCCCGGCTCCCGGGCAACCTCACCGCGACCGTGCACCTGTCCTCCGAGGAGGCGGCCGGAGAGGGCCGCGGCGCAGAACTGCTGCGGGAGCTCACGCCGCTCGCGGGACGCGTCCTGGTGAACGGCTGGCCGACCGGCGTCGCCGTCGCCCCCGCCCAGCACCACGGAGGCCCCTACCCGGCGACCACCTCCACGTCCACCTCCGTGGGCGGCACGGCGATCGAACGCTGGCTGCGGCCCGTCGTCTACCAGGGCGCCCCCGAGGCGCTGCTGCCGCCGGAGCTGAAGGACGACAACCCGCTCGGGCTGCCCCGCCGCTTCAACGGCCGCCTGGAGCGCTGACCGCAGCTCATCCGCCGGCCGGCTCCAGGCCCGCGTCGCGGGCCAGGAGCGCGGCCTGCACCCGGTTGTCGCAGTCCAGTTTGGCCAGGATCCGGCTGACGTACGTCTTCACCGTGGCCTCACTCATGTGCAGCCGGGCCCCGGCGTCCGCGTTGGACAGCCCCTCCCCGAGGAGCGCCAGCACCTGGAGCTCCCGTTCGGTGAGCCCGGACAGCCGGCGGCGCGCCTCCTCGCCGCGTGCGGTCGCGGCGGGCGAGGCCAGGGTGTCCACCACGTGCCGGGTGGCGGCCGGGGAGAGGTAGGCGTTGCCGGCCGCCGCCGCGCGGACCGCGTGGATCAGCTCCTGCGGCGCGGAGTCCTTCAGCAGGAACCCGGCGCCGCCGTGACCCAGCGCCCGCAGCACGTTCTCCCGCTCCCCGAACGTCGTCAGGATCAGCACCCGCACCCGGGGCGCGACCCGGCCGATCTCGGCCAGCGCCGTCAGCCCGTCCAGCTCCGGCATCTGGATGTCCAGCAGCGCCACGTCGACGGCGGTGGAGCGGGCGGTCTCCACGGCCTCCCGGCCGTCCCGCGCCTCGGCCACGACGTCGATGTCGTCGGCCGAGGTGAGGATCATCCTGATGCCGGCCCGGATGAGCGGCTCGTCGTCGGCGACCAGGACCCGGATCACGCGGCCTCCTGCGCGGTGCGGTGGGACGGGCGGATGGCGGAGCCATGCCATCATGCCCGATCCCGCCGCCGGCCCGGAGTCGGCGGCCCGTCAGACCACGTGCGGATAGGACTCCTTGGCCACCAGCTTCCCGTCGCGGAAGCAGAACCGGTACACGACGTCCTTCTCGTCGTCCACGAAGTGCTCGCACACCGCGTCCTCGGGCAGCGGCGGGCCCTGCTCCTCGACGCCGTCGGTGAGCAGCGAGTCGCCCTCGGGGAAGTGCTCGCGCAGGTCCGCCTCGGCGTCGCCGACGCGCGCGTCCTCGTACACGTACGCCGGTATGATCCCCTTCTGCACCTCGTCGATCATCTTGTTCACCCCCCACGCCAGCAGGGCGACGGTGCCGGCGACGAGGACGACGGAGACGAGGGCGCAGCCCAGGGCGACGTTCTTCTTGCTGCTCATGATGGCGGCGTACTCCTTCGGGTCGGAGCGTTCGATGTCCGCTCCACCGTCGCCCGCGGCGCCCGCCCCGCTCTGCCCCCGAACGTCGTGTCCCGCGACGACGGACGTCGCGTCCTCGCGGCCGACCGGCGAGGCGCCGTCGCCGTACGGCAGCACACCGGCGAGCCGGAAGCCGCCGTCGGGGGAGGGGCCGCTGTGCACCATGCCGCCGACCAGCCGGGCCCGTTCACCGAGCCCCGCCAGCCCCTGGCCGCCGCTGATGGCGGGCGGCGCCGGGGGAGTCCCGTCCGGCACCGGCGCGTTGGCCACCTCCACCACCAGGCTGTCCGGCTCGTAGCGCAGCTCCACGGTGATCGGGGCGCCCGGCGCGTGCTTGTGCGCGTTGGTGAGGCCCTCCTGGACGATGCGGTACACCGCGTGGTCCGCGGCCGGGGCGAGCGGCCGCGCATCGCCCCGGCGGCGCAGCTCCACCGGCGCGCCCGCGCCCCGCGACGACGCGACCAGCGCGTCCACCCCGGCGGCGCCCCGGGCGGGCGTCGCCCCCGCCGCCTCCGGTTCGGGGCCGGGAGCGGGCGTGGTCGGCCCCTCGGTGTCCACCCGGAGGATGCCGACGGCCTCGCGCAGCTCCCGCATCGCCGACCTGGCGGCCTCCCGCAGGATGCCCACTCCCTCCCGCTGCCGGCCGCCGAGCTCCGGGTCCACCTCGAGCGCCCCCGCGTGCACCGCGATCAGGGCGAGCTGGTGGCCGAGGCTGTCGTGCATGTCCTGGGCGATCCGCTGCCGCTCCAGCAGCCGCGCCTGCCGTGCCACCATCGCCTGTTCGCGCACCAGTTGGGCGTTGTGCCGGCGCAGTGCCTCCAGCAGGTCACGGCGTTGCGCGCGGTACCGGGAGGCGAGCCCCGGAACGACCGCCAGCACCAGGTAGGGGCCCGTGCCCAGGGCCGCCGCCATCAGCAGCGACAGCTCCAGCGCGTCCTCGGCCCCGTCCCCGAGCAGACCGCCCGCGACGTACAGCACCAGCCCGGCGGCGTACGCGCCGACCGCGCGCCAGGGGCGCTTGATGCGACTGCCCGCCGACCAGCTCGCGTACATGAGCAGCGGGCCGGCGCCGAGAACCGAGCCGGCCAGGGCGGCCGAGACGACGAGCACGGTGGCGGGCAGCGACCGCCGGACCAGCGAGAGCAGACCGACGAGCAGGGCCACCGCCCAGCCCTTCGCGGTGGATCCGCTCTCCATGGCGTACATCGGGCCCGCGATGCCCGCCAGCACCAGGAGCAGCACGGTCTCCCCGGCGATCCGGCCCCGCGACCAGGGGGAGGCGGTGGCCGGCCGGGACAGCGAGCGGCGGGCGGGGCGAGAGGTCTGCGCTGTGTCCACCCGCCCGACCCTAGGGGCCCGCACCGGGGCGCCGGCATCCTCCCTCCGTAGCGGTCCCGAGCGACGAAAGTGAACGGCGTCCGTCAACGTCCGTATCATCACCGGCCGTTGTCTACCGCGACTTCCGAGGACTGCGCCCGCACGGCCCGCCCCGCGACGACGGCGGAGCCGGCGAGGACCTCCGCCGGCGGCACACCCCACCGACACCGGGAGCACAGCAGTGGACGCGACGGGCCCCTGGGCCGGCCGGCGCTTCACCGTCACACGGAAGGCCACCCCGAGGACCGACCGGTACCTCGTCACCGGGGCCGCCCTGGACACCTTCCGGGACCGCTGACCGGGATCCGCCACGCGCGGCGGGCCCGCTCCTGGGACAATCCCCCCATGGACCTGGACATACCCGAACTCCCCTTCCCGCTGCGGACCTACGGCCCCGACGGCTCCTGGTCCTACGAGGACGGAGTCCTCACCGGATGGGCGGGGCCCCGGCAGGACCGCTTCGTGCCGCCCACCGGCGAGTCCCTGGAGTCCGCCGCCGACGCGCCGCGGCTGCTCGGCGCGCCCGAGGGCGACTTCCAGCTGATCGCCCGGGTCACGGTCGGCTTCGCCGGCTCCTTCGACGCCGGGGTGCTCTACGTCCACGTCGGCGAGCGGGCGTGGGCCAAGCTGTGCCTGGAGTACTCCCCGGACGTGCCCACCGTCTGCACGGTCGTCACCCGGGGCCACTCCGACGACGCCAACTCCTTCACCGTGGACGGCAAGACGGTCTGGCTGCGGGTGAGCCGCACCGGGCGCGCCCTCGCCTTCCACGCCTCGCGCGACGGCAAGCAGTGGATCTTCGTCCGGCTGTTCACCCTCGGCGACGAGAAGGAGACGGGAGCGGCCCTGGTCGGGTTCGCGACCCAGTCGCCGATGGGGGAGGGGTGCGTGGTGACCTTCGACCACATCGAGTACCGGCTGCACTGGCCGCCGGACCTGCGCGACGGAAGCTGAGCGAGGTCAGGGGCCCGTCGGGGAATGCCGGCGGATGCTTGAACGTTCATCCGGTCGCGGAGGACGTCTCCGCACGCGGAGGACGTCTCCGCAGCCGTGCCGACCCTGGAGAGAGCCCGCCCATGCGCGTCGAGATCTGGAGCGACATCGCCTGCCCCTGGTGCTATGTCGGAAAAGCCCGCTTCGAGAAGGCGCTGGCCTCCTTCCCGCACCGCGACGGGGTCGAGGTGGTCCACCGCTCCTTCGAGCTCGACCCGGGCCGCGCCAAGGACGACGTCGAGCCCGTGCTCACGATGCTCACCAAGAAGTACGGCATGAGCCAGGAGCAGGCCGAGGCGGGCGAGGACAACCTGGGCGCCCAGGCCGCCGCCGAGGGGCTGCCCTACCGCACCCGGGGCCGCGACCACGGCGGCACCTTCGACATGCACCGCCTGCTGCACTTCGCCCGCGAGCACGGCGGCCAGGAGCGGCTGCTCGACCTGCTCTACCGGGCCAACTTCGCCGAGGAGCGCTCCCTGTTCGGCGACGACGAGCGGCTCGTCGAACTCGCCGGCGCCGCCGGCCTCGACCCCGAGGCCGCCCGCGCGGTGCTCGCCGACCCGGAGGCGTACGCCGCCGAGGTCCGCGCCGACGAGCAGGACGCCGCCCGGCTCGGCGCGCGCGGGGTGCCGTTCTTCGTGCTCGACCGGAAGTACGGCGTCTCCGGCGCCCAGCCCGTCGACGTCTTCACCCGGGCGCTCGCCCAGGCCTGGGGCGAGAGGTCCCCGCTGACCCTCGTCGACGGGGGCACGGACGCCGAGGCCTGCGGCCCGGACGGCTGCGCGGTGCCCGAGCGGGAGAACAAGCGGGGGCAGAACGCGTAAGGGTGGAATGCGCAGGCCGGCGGGTACGTACAGCGGACGTATAAGCATTCCTTAGCGGTACCCCGCAGACATATGTGATGGACGGGGGCCCGGAGGGGTCGCAGAGTGGTCCCATGGAGACCTTCGAGAGCCTCGTCCGTGCCGAGTTCACCCCGAAGAACACCTACCTGAACACCGCGAGCAACGCCCTGCTGCCCGCCCGGGCCGTGGCCGCGCTCGACGCGGCCGTCCGGCTGCGCGCGGAAGGGCGCCCGCTCGATCCGCTGTTCGCCGACGTCGAGGCGTGCCGTGCCGCGTACGCCCGGCTGGCGGACGTGCCCGCCGAGCGGGTGGCGGCCGGGGCGACCGTCGCCCTGTTCTCCTCGCTGGTCGCCGCGTCCCTGCCGCCGGGCGCCGACGTCCTCACCGCCGACGACGACTTCACCTCCGTGCTGAACCCCTTCCACGCGCGCGGCGACCTGAAGGTGCGGTCCGCGCCGCTGGAGGGCCTGGCCGACGCCGTGCGGCCGGGCACCGCGCTGGTCGCGGTCAGCGCCGCGCAGTCCGCCGACGGCCGGATCGCCGACCTGCCCGCGCTGCGCGAGGCGGCCCGCTCCCAGGGGGCGCGCACCTACGTCGACTTCTCCCAGGCGGCGGGCTGGCTGCCGGTGGAGGCCGACGCGTACGACTACACCGTCGCCATCACCTTCAAGTGGCTGCTGGGCGTGCACGGCGCGGCCTTCCTCACCGTCCCCGAGGACTTCGGCGACCTGGTCCCGGTGCAGGCCGGCTGGACGGCGGGGGAGGACCCGTGGGGCAGCTGCTACGGCCCCGTCGCCGAACTCGCCCACAGCGCACGGCGGTTCGACTCCACCCCCGCGCTGTTCAGCTACGCGGGCCTGCGGGCGTCCCTCACGCTCCTCGAGGAGCTCGGCGTGGACGCCGTCCGCGCCCACGACCTCGCCCTCGCCGACCGCTTCCGCGCCGGACTCGCCTCGCTGGGCCATGAGCCCCTGCCCGCGCCCGGCTCGCCCATCGTGTCCGTGCCGGGGCTGGGGCGGCTTCAGCCGGAGCTGTCGCGGGCGGGCATCGAGGTGTCGAACCGGGCCGGCAACCTGCGGGCGTCGTTCCACCTCTACAACACGGCCGCCGACGTGGACCGGCTGCTCGACGCGCTGTCCGGCTGAGCGCACGGCAGCGGGCCGGTGCCTCCTTGTCCCACACGAGGAGGCCCGGCCCGCAGTCGGTGAGGCGGTGCGCACACGTCACCGCCGTACGTGTCCCTACTTCACGGGGGTGAAGTCCCGCGCGCCGATGAACTCGGGGCGGCGGATCGGAGCCGCGAACGGCTCGACCGCCGTGTTCTCGACGCTGTTGAACACGATGAACACGTTGCTGCGCGGGTACGGCGTGATGTTGTCGCCGGAGCCGTGCATGCAGTTGCAGTCGAACCAGGTCGCCGAGCCGGCCTTGCCGGTGAACAGCTTGATGCCGTACTCCGACGCCATCTTGGTCAGCGCCTCGTCGGACGGCGTCCCCGCGTCCTGCATCTGCAGGGACTTCTTGTAGTTGTCCTTCGGGGTGGCGCCCGCGCAGCCGAGGAACGTCTTGTGCGACCCCGGCATGATCATCAGACCGCCGTTGGTGTCGTAGTTCTCGGTGAGCGCGATCGAGACCGATATGGTGCGCATGTTCGGCAGGCCGTCCTCGGCGTGCCAGGTCTCGAAGTCCGAGTGCCAGTAGAAGCCGCTCGCGCCGAAGCCGGGCTTGACGTTGATCCGCGACTGGTGGACGTACACGTCCGAGCCGAGGATCTGCCGGGCGCGCCCGACGACCCGCTCGTCGCGCACCAGGTTCGCGAAGACCTCGCTGATCTTGTGCACCTCGAAGACCGAGCGGATCTCCTGGGACTTCGGCTCGACGATCGAGCGCTCGTCCGCGCGGATCGCCGGGTCGTCCACCAGCCGGTCCAGCTCGCGCTTGTAGACCTCGACCTCGTCCGGGCCGATCAGCTGGTCGACGGCCAGGAAGCCGTCGCGGTCCAGCGCCTGGAGGTCACCCGCGGAGACGGGGCCAGGGGTGTCCGGGGAACCCCAGACGACCGGGTCCTGGCGCGGGGTGACCACCTCGGTGGCGCCGCGGGTCGGGTAGAGATCGGTGACGCGCGTGGTCGTGGTCACGGTGGATCACACCTCCTCGGTGAGCAGCGGATAGACGCCGTTCTCGTCGTGGTCCTCCCGTCCGGTCACGGGCGGGTTGAAGACACAGATGCAGTGGAAGTCCTCCTTGACCTTGAGCGTGTGCCGCTCGTGGCCGTCGAGGAGGTACATGGTGCCGGGCGTGATGTGGTAGGTCTTCCCGGTCTCGCGGTCGGTCAGCTCGGCGTCGCCCTTGGTGCAGACGACGGCCTCGATGTGGTTCGCGTACCACATGTCCGTTTCCGTACCCGCGTACAGGATCGTCTCGTGCACGGAGAAGCCGACCTTCTCCTTGGCGAGGACGATGCGCTTGCTCTCCCACGTGCCGGACGCCGATTTCACGTGCCGGTCGGTGCCTTCGATCTCCTTGAACGAACGGACGATCACGGTGTTGCGATGCCTCCTCGGCTGGATGTGTTTCAGGCGGTTTCGCGGACGGCGCGGGCCAGGACCCTGAGGCCCTCGTCCAGCTCGTCCGGGGTGATGGTCAGGGCGGGGAGCAGCTTGACGACCTCGCTCTCCGGGCCGGACGTCTCGATCAGCAGACCGAGCTCGAAGGCGCGCTTGGCGACCCGGCCGGCGCGCTCCTTGTCGTGGAACTCCAGGCCCCACACGAGGCCGCGGCCGCGGTACTCCTTGACGTCGGCGAGGTTCTCCTCGGTGATGGCGATCATCGCCTGATCCACCTGCTCGCCACGCCCCCGGGTCTGCTTCTCCATCGCGGAGCCGTCCGCCCAGTACGCCTCAAGGGCGGCGGTGGCCGTCACGAACGCGGGGTTGTTGCCGCGGAACGTGCCGTTGTGCTCGCCCGGCTCCCAGACGTCCAGCTCCGGCTTGAACAGGGTCAGCGCCATGGGCAGGCCGTAGCCGCTGATCGACTTGGAGACGGTGACGATGTCCGGCGTGATGCCCGCCTCCTCGAAGGAGAAGAACGCGCCGGTGCGGCCGCAGCCCATCTGGATGTCGTCGACGATGAGCAGCATGTCCTGGCGCTCGCACAGCTCGGACAGGGCGCGCAGCCACTCGGGCCGGGCCACGTTGATGCCGCCCTCGCCCTGCACGGTCTCGACGATCACGGCGGCCGGCTTGTTGAGGCCCGAGCCCTGGTCCTCCAGGATGCGCTCGAACCACAGGAAGTCCGGGACCTGGCCGTCGAAGTAGTTGTCGAACGGCATGGGCGTGCCGTGCACCAGCGGGACACCGGCACCGGCCCGCTTGAAGGCGTTGCCGGTCACGGCGAGCGAGCCCAGTGACATGCCGTGGAAGGCGTTGGTGAACGACACGACGGACTCGCGGCCCTTCACCTTGCGCGCCAGCTTCAGCGCGGACTCCACGGCGTTGGTGCCCGTCGGGCCCGGGAACATGACCTTGTACGGCAGGTCACGCGGGCGCAGGATGTAGTTCTGGAAGGATTCCAGGAACGCGCGCTTGGCCGTCGTCGACATGTCGAGGCCGTGCGTGACGCCGTCCCGCTCCAGGTAGTCGATCAGGGCGCGTTTCAGGACGGGGTTGTTGTGGCCGTAGTTGAGTGAACCGGCTCCGGCGAAGAAGTCGAGGTACTCGTGGCCGTCCTCGTCGTACATGCGGCTGCCGTGCGCACGGTCGAAGACGGTGGGCCAGCCGCGGCAGTAGCTGCGCACCTCGGACTCGAGGGTCTCGAAGACGCTGAGGTCGGGCTGGGTGATGGTCACGACGAATCGCTCCTCGGTGGCGTGGGAAGTCGGAGGGAGTCGGAAGATCGGGGGGTCGGGCCCGCGCGTCAGAGCGCGAAGGGCCCGATGCGGTGCAGGACCTCGGGGTCGTGGGGTCCGTCGGGGAAGTCCGGGGTGTCGAAGAGCACCTCGCGCTCCAGCAGGGCGCCGTGGCGCTCCGCGAACGCGGTGAACAGGCGCTCGGAGGCGGTGTTGCCGGGTGCGACGGTGGTCTCCACGGTGTCCACGCCGTGCTCCCCGGCGGTCCGGGCGGCCAGCGCGTCGAGCATGGCGGCGGCCAGGCCGCGGCCGCGGTACGCCTCGTCGACGGCGACCTGCCAGACCAGCAGGGTGCGCGGGCTGTCCGGGCGGAGGTAGCCGGTGATGAAGCCGACCGCCTCTCCGCGCTCGTCGCGAGCGACGGCCGAGGTGGCGGCGAAGTCACGGCACCACAGCAGATAGCTGTACGACGAGTTCAGGTCGAGGACCTTCGAGTCCCTGGCTATCCGCCACAGCACGGCTCCGTCCGCCACGGTCGGGCGGTCGATTTGCAGGTCTGCTTGTGCGGCAGTCATGCGAATTGAACTTACCGAGGTAAATTCAAAATTGCATCGTCCTGCGGGGTTACGTACGAGCGCGTCATGTGTTATCGCGCGTACGGGTGTGTCCGCGCGAGACGCCGGTGAAATGTCCCGTTTCACACGGGAGGAAGTGGTACAAATGGGGCGCGCTGTGGATCCGGTCACATCTGTGTAACTCTCGTGACCACCCCTGGAAACGCCCGGTGGCCACTCCTTGGATTGGGGCGTTTAGGCTCCGGAAGACCGGGCAGAAGAAGACGGGAAGCTGTTCCGCAGAGTAATAGGGAAATAAGCCGGAGAATGTCGCGGGAGTATGTGTGCGAGGGATTTCGGTAATCCCTTTGAATTCACGCCCCGGTCACCCCTTCGATGCGCTCCCGGAGAAGGTCGGCGTGGCCGTTGTGGCGCGCATGCTCCTCGATCACATGGATCAGCACCCGGCGCGGGCTGACGTCCGTGCCGGCCGGCGGCCCGTCGGCGATGCGTCCGGTGCCGTACAGGGGGCGCCCGGCGCACAGGTGGTCCCGTCCCCGGGCCTGCGCGGCACCCCCGCCCCGCATCGGCACCGGCGCCCAAGAAGCTCGTCCAGGGCCGTGGGGCCCCGCCTCGCTCACACCCAGGCCCGCTCCGCCGCCGCCAGCCCCGCGGGCAGGTCGACCGACACCCCCGCGTCCGTCAGGGCCGTAGCCAGAGCCGCCAAGCACGCCCGGACCGTGCCACGGGTGGCCTCGGGCCCGTAGTGATTGACGCGGATCATCTCGCGGGCCAGGGCGCCGCCCCCCGCGGCGAGAGGCAGGCCGGGGTCGGCCGCCAACGCCCGCGCGACCAGATCCGACGCGGTCGTACCGTCCGGCGCCCGCAGCGTCGTGGCGACCGGCGCCGCGTCCGCCGCGTCGTGGACGTACGGCGCGATCCCCCCGCCGAGCGCCGTCGCACCCGCACGGGTCGCGGCGGCAGCCGAGGCGTGCCGCGCCATCACCGCCTCCGGTCCCTCCGCCTCGATCCGCTCCACGCACGCCTCGAGCGCGAGCATCTCGAGCTGCGCCGGAGCGTGCAGCAGCGTCTTGCGGCCACCGTCGATCCACCGCTCCTTCCAGTCCAGGAGGGAGAGGTAGGAGCGGCGCGGCGCGTTCGGGTTGGCCGCCATGCGGGCCCAGGCACGCTCGCTCACCGAGACCGCCGACACCCCGGCGGGTCCGCCCATCGCCTTCTGCGCCCCGATGACGCACAGGTCCACGCCCCACGCGTCCGGCAGCACCGGCTCCGCGCCCACCGAGGCGACCGCGTCCAGGTAGAACAGCGCCCCGTGCTCCCGCACGACCTCGCCGATCGCGGCGACCGGGTTGGTGTTGCCGGTGGCGGCCTCGGCGTGCACCAGCGACACGAAGTCGATCTCCGGGTGCTCGGCGAACGCGTCCCGCACCTGCTCGGCGGTCACCGCCGTGTGGAACGGCACGGTCAGGTCGATGACGGTGGCTCCGCAGTCCCGCAGCCAGTCGCCGAAGGTCTGCCCGTAGGGGCCGGTGATGACGTTCAGCGCGGTCGTCCCGGGCCCGGCCGCCGCACGGATCGCGCCCTCCAGCGGCAGCAGCGCCTCACCCTGGGTGATCAGCACGTCCTGCCCGGTGCCCAGCAGCCGCGCCACCCGGTCCTCGATCGAGGCGAAGCGCGCGGCGGTCAGCGGGGGCAGGTCCAGGAGGAGGTTCGTCACGGCTGTGCTCTCTTTGCTCATGCTTCACGGCAGCGCGGGTAGGTACGACGACGTCGAGGGTAAACCTTCGGCGGACGGTTCCGTTTCCCCCACAGGAGGCCTCCGTGAAGACGCATCCCGGCCGCAGGACCCGGGTCCTGGTTGCCACCACCGCGACGGCCGGGATGGTGCTCCTCGCCGCCTGCACGTCCACCGACGACGGAGGCGGAGGGTCCACGACCGCCGGCGGGGTCGAGCTCGTCAAGGCGGGGCAGCTCACCACCTGCACCCACCTGCCGTACCCGCCGTTCCAGTCGGAGATCGACGGCAAGGTGCAGGGCTTCGACGTCGCCCTGATCGACCTGGTCGCCGACGACCTCGGCGTGAAGCAGCAGATCCTCGACACGCCGTTCGAGAACTTCAAGACCGGCGCCTTCCTCAACTCCGGCGAGTGCGACCTGGCCGCGGCCGGCATGACCATCACCGACGAGCGGAAGAAGAACGTCGACTTCTCCGACCCGTACTTCAACGCCACCCAGGCCGTCCTCGTCGCCAAGGACAGCGGCGTCGGCTCCCTCGCCGACGTGAAGTCGGAGAACGTCGAGCTGGGCGCCCAGGCACAGACCACCGGCGAGGACTACGTCAAGGGCGAGGGCTTCGACCCGGTCTCCTTCGAGTCCTCCGACGCCGTCCTCAACGGCCTGCGCACCGGCCAGGTCAAGGCCGTCGTCATCGACTACCCCGTCGTCCAGGGCTGGCTGAAGGACGAGGCCAACGCGGACGCCTTCACCGTCGCCGAGCAGATCGACACCGGCGAGCAGTACGGCTTCACCGTGAAGAAGGGCAACAAGGCCCTCCAGGAGGCCGTGAACAAGGCGCTCGCCGACGCCAAGGCCGACGGCACGTACGAGAAGCTGTACGAGCAGTGGATCGGCCCGTACGACGAGTCCGCCGCCTCCCCGGCCGCCTCCTGACCCATGGCCGACACGGACGAGACGCCGCTCCGGCCCAGGCGGAAGGGCCTGACCCGGCGGCAGAAGCGCAGCGTGTCGCGCGGCATCCAGTACGCCGTGTTCGTCGCGGCCGTGATCGCCTTCGGCGTCACCGCGGACTGGGGACGGCTGCAGAACCAGTTCGCGCAGGTCGAGATCGCCGAGCGGATGTTCCCCGAGGTCATCACGCTCGCGCTGAAGAACACCATCCTCTACACGGTGACCGGCTTCGGCGTCGGGCTCGCGCTCGGCATGCTGATCGCGCTGATGCGGCTGTCGTCCGTCGGGCCCTACCGCTGGCTGGCCGGCATCTACATCGAGATCTTCCGTGGCCTGCCCGCCCTGCTGATCTTCATCTTCATCGGCGTCGCCGTCCCGCTCGCCTTCCCCGGCACGGAGATCATCGGCGGGACGTACGGCAAGGTCGCCCTCGCGCTCGGCCTGGTGGCCGCCGCCTACATGGCGGAGACCATCCGCGCCGGCATCCAGGCCGTGCCCAAGGGGCAGATGGAGGCGGCCCGCTCGCTGGGCTTCTCACCCGGCCGCGCCATGGTGTCGATCATCATCCCGCAGGCGTTCCGGATCATCCTCCCGCCGCTCACCAACGAGCTGGTCCTGCTGTTCAAGGACTCCTCGCTGGTGCTGTTCCTCGGTGTCACCCTGGAGGAGCGCGAGCTGTCCAAGTACGGCCGTGACCTGGCCAGCCAGACCGCCAACTCGACGCCCATCCTGGTGGCCGGCCTGTGCTACCTGCTGATCACCATCCCGCTCGGCTTCGTCGTGCGCCGCATGGAGGCCAAGGCCCAGGAGGCCGTCAGATGAGCCGCCCCGAGATCCGCGTCAGCGGACTGCACAAGTCGTTCGGCGACAACCACGTGCTGCGCGGCATCGACCTGGAGATCGGCCAGGGCGAGGTCGTCTGCGTCATCGGCCCGTCCGGCTCCGGCAAGTCCACGCTTCTGCGCTGCGTGAACCTCCTGGAGGAACCCGGCAAGGGCCAGGTCTTCGTCGGCGGCACCGAGATGACCGACCCGGACGTCGACATCGACGCCGTACGCCGCCGTATCGGCATGGTCTTCCAGCAGTTCAACCTGTTCCCGCACCTGACCGTGACGGAGAACCTCACCCTGCCGCAGCGCCGCGTGCTCCGGCGCGGCAAGGCGGAGGCCGCGAAGGTCGCCGCGCGGAACCTGGAACGGGTCGGCCTCGCCGAGAAGGCGGACGCCTACCCGTCCTCCCTCTCCGGCGGCCAGCAGCAGCGCGTCGCCATCGCCCGCGCGCTCGCCATGGGCCCCGAGGTGATGCTGTTCGACGAGCCCACCTCGGCGCTCGACCCCGAACTGGTCGGCGACGTCCTCGCGGTGATGCGGATGCTCGCCGACGAGGGCATGACGATGATGGTCGTCACGCACGAGATGACCTTCGCCCGCGAGGTGGCCGACCGGGTCGTCTTCATGGACGGCGGCGTGGTCGTCGAGGACGGCACCCCCGAGCGGGTCATCGGCGCGCCACGGCACGAGCGCACCCGTCACTTCCTCTCCCGGCTCCTCGACCCGGCCATGGCGCAGGTCGAGGAGGAGACGTCGGACCAGGTGGGGAAGTCCGGCTGACGCGCAACTAGGGTGCGGTGCATGAGCGAACGCGCGGTGCTGCACGTGAAGGGGCGGATCCTCGTCGGCCCGGACGAGGTCCGCGACGAGCTGTGGGTGATCGACGGCCGCATCTCCTACGACCGTCCCGCCGGCGCCCGTGACGTCCGGACCGTCGACGGCTGGGTGCTGCCCGGTCTGGTCGACGCCCACTGCCACGTGGGTCTCGACCGGCACGGGGCCGTCCCCGAGGACGTCGCGGAGAAGCAGGCGCTCACCGACCGGGACGCCGGCGCACTGCTGCTGCGCGACGCGGGATCGCCCTCGGACACCCGGTGGACCGACGACCGCGAGGACCTCCCGAAGATCATCAGGGCCGGGCGGCACATCGCGCGCACCCGTCGCTACATCCGCAACTACGCCTGGGAGGTCGAGCCCGACGACCTCGTCGCGTACGTCGCCCAGGAGGCTCGGCGCGGCGACGGCTGGGTGAAGCTGGTCGGCGACTGGATCGACCGCGACCTGGGCGACCTGTCGGCCTGCTGGCCGCGCGGCGCGGTGGAGGCGGCCATCGCGGAGGCGCACCGACTGGGCGCCCGCGTCACCGCCCACTGCTTCGCCGAGGACTCCCTGCGCGACCTCGTCGAAGCCGGCATCGACTGTGTCGAGCACGCCACCGGGCTCACCGACGAGACCGTCCCGCTGTTCGCCGAGCGGGGCGTCGCGATCGTGCCCACCCTGGTCAACATCGCCACCTTCCCCGCGCTCGCCGACGGCGGCGAAGCCAGGTTCCCGCGCTGGTCCGCCCATATGCGCCGGCTCCACGAGCGCCGCTACGACACCGTGCGGTCCGCCTACGACGCCGGCATCCCCGTCTTCGTCGGCACCGACGCCGGCGGCACCCTCCCGCACGGGCTCGCCGCCGAGGAGGTGGCGGAACTGGCCAAGGCCGGCCTGCCGCCCGTCGAGGCGCTGGCCGCCGGCACCTGGAAGGCCAGGGCCTGGCTCGGCCGCCCCGGCCTGGAGGAGGGCGCCCCGGCGGACCTGGTGGTCTACGACGCCGACCCGCGCGCGGACCTCCGGGTGCTCACCGCTCCGCGCCGGGTGGTGCTCGACGGGCGCGTCGTCGCGTAGGACACGCTCGCCGGTGGGGCACGGGAGGGTGAAGGCCGCGAACATCCGTGCCCCGGAAATCGAAAACGTTCTCCGACCTTCCCCGAAGGGGTGAAGAGTCATCGGATCGCTGACGAGGCGGCGGGGGCGCGGACATTCTGTCCGGGTCCCAGCAGAGTCTCATGGGGGTCCCACCACCTTGTACACCATCAACTTCCGTACGCCTGCCCGCCGTTGGTCCGTCGCAGCCGTGGCCTGCGCGTTCACCGCGGTACCCGTCGCCCTCGCCGGCGCGGCGCCGGCGTACGCCACCGAGGGCCACGGCCACGCGAGCGCCTCCGTGCTGCGCACCGACCTCGACGTGTCCCTGCTCAACAAGTCGGTGCAGGTCCCGCTCACCGTCTCCCTCAACGAGGTCGAGGCACCGAACAGCGCGCGGAAGACGGCCCTGACCGCCACCCTGGACGGCGTCGACCGGGGCAGGCCGTTCAGCGTGCTGCGCGCGGAGGTGGCCGACGCGGTCGCGACCGTCGAGGGGAACAGGGCGGAGGCGTCCACCACCCTCGCCGACGCCCGCCTGCAGGTCCCCGGACTGCCGCTGCTGTCGCTCGTCGAACTCGAGGCGGTCGGCTCCAAGGCGGTCTGCGAGTCCGGCAGGACCCCGCACGCCTCCGTCACCCTGCCCGCCGCCGTCACCGTCCTCGGCAAGCGGGTCTCCCTGAGCGCGGGCGGCCCGACGCACGTCGACGTGCCGGGGGTGGGGTCGGTCCGCCTCGACCTGTCCACGACCGGGACGACGTCGTCCACGGCCGCGGCCACCGCCCTGAAGCTGGAGGTGTCGGTCAACCCGGCGAAGCTGAACGTGGCCGAGGTGGAGGGGCGGGTCACGCTGGCGGAGTCGCGGTGCGAGACGCCGGCGGCAGCCGCGGAGGAGCCGGAGGCCGCTGCCCCCGAGGCCCCCGAGGCCCCTGAGAAGGCGGAGCCCGCCGTCGAGCCCCAGGGCGCCCGCGCGGGACAGGCCGCTCCGGCGGAGACCAACCTCGCGGAGACGGGCGGGGATTCGGCCACGCCGTACGTGGCGGCGGGGGCGGTGGCGCTGCTGGCGGCTGGTGGGGGAGCGGTGCTGTTGTCACGGCGGGGGCGCCGGAACTGACCTGAGCGGCCGGGGGCACGGGGGACGCCCCGTGCCCCCGACGGTGCCGCGCGGCTGCCGTTGCGCTCACCCTTCCATACTCTCGGTTCGCCCGAGCGGGAGTACCCCCATCGCCCCAGGCGGCGCGACTGCCCGCGGGCGGCCGGGCCGGAAACGCCCCTTCAGGGGCGCGGGGAACTGCGCGACCAGCCCGCGACGGGCCGCAGGCGGCGGACAACAGTCTTGGCAGACGGGTTGCCGTCAGGGGCGCGGGTCCAATCGAGGCGGGCTGCAGAGGTGCCGCCTGCGCCCACCCCCCCACTCTCGACTCCGCTCGAGTGGGGGACCCCCATCGCCCCAGCGGCACGACTGCCCGCAGGCTGGGTGGGCCGCGCCGACTCGGGGCCGCTCGGGCGCCCCGGCCGCAGGCGACTGGGCCGGGGCGCTCCTTCAGGGGTGCGGGGCACTGCGCGACCAGCCCGCGACGGTCTGCAGTCGGCGGCGGGGGTCTCGGCGGACGGGTCGCCGTCGCGGGCGCGGCTCCAAGCGGGCGCGCTGCGACAGGGGCCGCCCGCGCCCGCCCGTGCCGCCCCAAGCGGCACGACTGTCCGCGGCCGGCCGGGGCGGGGTGCCCCTTCAGGGGCGCGGGGAACTGCGCGACCAGCCCGCGACGGTCTGCAGTCGGCGGCGGGGGTCTCGGCGGACGGGTCGCCGTCGCGGGCGCGGCTCTAAGCGGGCGCGCTGCGACAGGGGCCGCCCGCGCCCGCCCGTGCCGCCCCAAGCGGCACGACTGCCCGCGGCCGGCCGGGGCGGGGTGCCCCTTCAGGGGCGCGGGGAACTGCGCGACCAGCCACGGACCACCCGCACCCGACGCGTTGGGCGGTCAGGCGCCCAGCGCCCGCCCCAGCGCCCGCAGGAACCCCTCCGTCGTCTCCCTGTCCCGCACCGCCAGGCGGAGCCACTCCTCGTCGAGGCCCGGGAACGTGTCGCCCCGGCGGGTCGCGTAGCCGAGGGCGCGCAACCGCTCCCGCACGTCCGCCGCCGCCGGGATGCGGACCAGGACGAAGGGGGCCTCGGCCGGGCCCGTCACCCGAAGGCCGTGGGACGCGAAGTCCCGCAAGCCCGCGGTCAAGTACGCGCGGTCGGCCGCGATGCCGCGCGCCGCCTCCTCCGCCTCGGCGAGCGCCGCGGGCGACACGCATGCCTCCGCCGCCGCCAGTGCCGGCGTCGACACCGGCCACAGCGGCTGCGCCCGCTCCAGCCGGGCGACGGTCTCCGGGGCCGCCAGCACGTATCCGATGCGCAGGCCGGCCAGGCCCCACGTCTTGGTCAGGCTGCGCAGCACGACGAGGCCCGGGACGTCCGTCCGGCCGGCCAGGGCCTCCCGTTCGCCCGGGACCGCGTCCATGAACGCCTCGTCGACCACCAGCGTCCGCCCGTGACGGCTCAGCCGGGTCAGTGTCTCCGCCGGGTGCAGCACCGACGTCGGGTTGGTCGGATTGCCGACCACCACCAGGTCCGCTTCCTCCGGGACCGCCGCCGGATCGAGGCGGAAGCCGTCGGACTCCCGGAGCAGCACCCGGTCCACCGTGTGCCCCGCGTCCCGCAGCGCCGCCTCCGGCTCCGTGAACTGCGGGTGCACCACCACCGGCCGTGACACTTTCAGCGCCCGCGCCAGCAGCACGAACGCCTCCGCCGCACCCGCCGTCAGCAGCACCCGCTCCACGGGCAGCCCGTGCCGCGCCGCCACCGCGGCCCGCGCGGCCCGCCCGTCCGGGTACGCGGCGAGCCCGGCCAGCGACGCCGCCATGCGGTCCCGCAGCCACGCGGGAGGCGTGTCCGCGCGGACGTTGACCGCGAGGTCGACGAGCGTGCCGCCGCCGTCGCGGACCTCCGCGTCGCCGTGATGACGCAGGTCGTGGCCGGACGCCGGCTCAGTGGGCATGACTGTGGGAGTGCGAGTGACCGTGACCGTGATGATGGTGCCCGTCGTCGTCCGGATGGAAATGCGGCTGCTGCGGCAGTCCCACCTTGTCCTCGAAGCCGGGCAGCGCGATCCGGTAGACGCAGGAGTCGCAGTTCATCCGCAGATCGCCCTTCACGGCCTCCTCGTACCGCTCGAGGACGAGGTCCAGCAGTTCCGGCTCCGGGCCGATGACGTCCGCCGACCGCACCTCGGCCTCCGGGTGGGCCGCCGCCCACTCCTCCGTCTGCGTCCGTACCCGGTCCGGCAGGATCCCCGTGAACAGGAAGTACGGCAGGACGACGATCCGCCGCGCCCCCAGCCGGGCGCACCGGTCCAGCCCGCCCGGCACGTCCGGCTTCGCCAGCGACACGAACGCCGTCTCCACGCCCGCGTATCCGCGCCCCTCCCACAGCAGCCGGGCCGCCTTGAACACCTCGGCGTTGGCGTCCGGGTCCGTCGACCCGCGCCCCACCAGCAGCACCGTGACCTCGGCGGGGTCCCAGGACGGGTCCACCGCCTCCGCGAGCCGCCGCTCCAGCACCCGCAGCAGTCCCGGATGCGGGCCCAGCGGACGGCCGTACGTGTACGAGACACCGGGGTGGCGTTCCTTCTCGCGGGCCAGCGCCGCCGGGATGTCGCCCTTGGCGTGCCCGGCGGACACCAGCATCAGCGGCACGGCCGCGAACCGCCGCACCCCCCGCTCCACCAGCTCGGCGACGGCCTCGCCCAGCGGCGGCGGGGACAGTTCGATGAAGCCGCCCGCGACGGGCAGGCCGGGCCGGCGGCGGCCCAGTTCCCGCACGAACGCGCGGAACGCCTCCGCTCCGGCGTCGTCCCGGGTGCCGTGGCCGGCGATGAGCAGGGCGGGCGGGGTGGTCACAAGATCTCCTCGGTCGAAGCGGGGTGGTACAGCAGGGCGTTGAGCGCGGCGGCGGCGACCGCCGACCCGCCCTTCTCGGACACGTTGCTCACGGCGGGCAGTCCGCTCTCCCGCAGCGCCGCCTTGGACTCGGCGGCGCCGACGAACCCGACGGGCAGGCCGATCACCAGCGCGGGGGATGCGTCCAGGGTCAGCAGCTCCTCCAGGGCGGTGGGCGCGCACCCGATCACCCACACGGCGCCGGGTCCGACCTCCTCGTACGCGAGCCGCACGGCGTGCGCGGACCGGGTGAGCCCTGGCCCGGACCGCGCCTCGCGCAGCCGGCACACGGTCTCGCGGCGGGTGATCCCGGCCGCGACCATCTCCACGTCCGCGACGACGGGCGCGTCCGCGTGCAGCGCGGTGTGCGCATGCTCCAGCTCGGCCTCGTCCATGACGAGGTCCGTGGCGTACTCCAGGTCGGCGGAGGAATGCACGACCCGCTCCACGACCGCCCGGGTCAGCGGCGGGAGGCCGGAGGTGTCGAGGCGGGCGCGCAACCGCCGGAACGACTCCTGCTCGATGGGGTGGATCACGCGATTCACCGGGTCTCCTCCTGCCAGCGGTAGCCGCGCGGGGTGACCATGCGCCCCGCGATCTGCCGGGTCGCCGTGTTGCCCACGGTCACGACCGTCATCATGTCGACCGTCGCCGGGTCCAGCGCGGCCAGCGTCGTCAGCCGCACCGACTCGTCCGCGCGGGACGCGTTCCGCACGATTCCGACGGGTGTGGCGGGCGCGCGGTGTCCGGCGAGCACGGCGAGCGCCTTCGGCAGCTGCCAGTCACGGCCCCGGCTGCGCGGGTTGTAGAACGTCACCACCAGGTCCGCCTCGGCCGCCGCCCGCACCCGCCGCTCGATGACCTCCCACGGCGTGTGCAGGTCGGACAGGCTGATCGACACATGGTCGTGGCCCAGCGGCGCCCCGAGCAGCGCGCCCGCCGCGAGCGCCGCCGTCACCCCCGGCACGCCGATCACGTCGATGTCGTCGGACGCCTCCGCGAGCGCCGGGGACGCCATCGCGTACACGCCCGCGTCGCCGCTGCCGATCAGCGCGACCGCCTGCCCGCGCCGGGCCTCCTCGACGGCCGTACGCGCCCGCTCCTCCTCCGCGCCGAGCCCGGACTCCAGCACGCGGGTGCCGGGCCGCAGCAGGTCGCGGATCTGGTCGACGTACTGGTCCAACCCCACCAGCACCGACGCGCGCCGCAGTTCGTCCCGCGCACGCGGGGTGAGCAGGTCCCGCGCGCCGGGCCCCAGCCCGACCACCGCGAGCCGCCCCCGCCCCGGACGCCGTACGACCGCGCAGGTCGCCATGGCGGGGGAGCCCGCCGACTTCCGCTTGGGCACGAGGAGTTCACCTCCTCCGACGAGCGCGGCGGCCTCCGCGACGGACGGGGTGCCGACGGCGGCGAGTGGCGCGTCCGACGGGTTCGGTACCGCGACCCGCGCCAGCGCCTCCGCGGGATGCGTCACCAGAGGGACGCCGAGCCGCCGGGCGGCCTCCACGAGCCCCGGTTCCCCGGCCTTGGCGTCCACGGTGGCCAGTTCGGCCACGGACGCCGCCGACAGCCCCGCCTCCCGCAGCGCGCCCTCGACGAGCCCCAGGACCTCCTCGACGGGGGCGCCCTTCGACGCACCCACCCCGACGACGAGCGTCGGAGGCCGCAACACCGCCTCCCCGCCGGCCGGTTCGACGATCCGGTCCGTCACCCGGACCGTGTACGCGCCCTCGGCGGAGACCGGCAGCGGCGGCAGCGGCCAGGCCACCTCGGCGCGCAGCGCCACCGGCTCCCCGTCCAGCAGCGCCCGCGACACGGCCGCCACATCGCCCTCCACCGGAAGGCCCAGCGTGTCCAGACCCGGCAGCCCCACCGCGTCCGTCGCGGTCGTCACCACGGGCTCGGCGCCCAGCACCTCGCCCACCTCGCGGGCGAGCTCGTTCGCGCCGCCCCCGTGCCCGCCGAGCAGCGACACCGCGTACCGCCCGGCCTCGTCCACGCACACCACGCCCGGGTCGTCCGTCTTGCCGTGCAGCAGCGGCGCCACCAGCCGCACCACGGCCCCGGTGGCGAGGAAACACACCAGCCGGTCGCACTCGGCGAACGCGGCCCGTACCGCGTCCGCCACCGGACCGCCGTACACGCGCGTGCGGTCCGGCCAGGCGGCGGCCAGCCGGTCCCGCGCCGCCGCTCCCGCCGCCGTGGCGGAGATGAGGCCGATCACTCGCTGACTCCTTCACTGTGTGCCGGGGGCCGGACGCCCCACAGCAGGAAAACCGGATTGGTGGCCGCCAGCCGGGTCACGTCCCCCGGCAACGGCGCCAGCCGCGACGACTGCAGCAGCACGCCGTCGCAGGTCAGGCCGGCGTCGGTCAGTGCCGTCCGCGCGGCCGGCACCCGGTCCAGCGCGGCCATCGCCACCACGACCGTCCGCCGCGCCCGGCGCGCGCACGCGCCGACGACCGCGGGCAGCTCCCGGCCTCCGCCACCGACGAACACGGCGTCCGGATCGTCGCCCAGCCCGTCCAGCGCCCCCGGCGCCCGGCCGTGCACCACCCGTACGCCGACACCGTGCGCCGCGGCGTTGGCGCGCACCCGCTCCACACCGTCCGCGTCACGCTCCACGGCCACGGCGGCCGCGCCGAGCCGCGCGCACTCCACGGCCACCGACCCGGACCCCGCGCCGACGTCCCACACCAGGTCGCCGGGGCGCGGACCCAGCCGGGCCAGCGCCAGCGCCCGCACCTCGAACTTCGTGATCATCGAGTCCCGGTGCGCGAACTCCGCCTCCGGCAGCGCCCATCCGGCCGGACGCGCCCCGAGCCCCGCGACCGTACGCACCGGTCCCAGCGCCCGCTCCTCGTCCAGGCACAGCACCACGCTCACCGTGGAACCCCAGTCCCGGCCGGCCGCCTCCTCGGGCGTCACCCGCTCCACCGACTCCCCGGCCGCCCCGAGCCCCGACGCGACGACCAGCACCCGCCGCTCACCGCGCAGCGCCGCGCCCAGCTCGGCAGGACCGGCGCCCGGCCCGGTCAGCACGGCGACCTTCGGATGCGCCCGGCACACGTTCACCGCCGTCCGCGGATCCCGCCCGTGCGCGCTGACCACCACGGCGTCGTCCCACGGCAGCCCGGCCCGCGCGAACGCGACGGCGACGGACGACACCCCCGGCCGTACGTCCAGCCGCTGAGGACCGAACCGCTCGGCCAGCGCCCGCACGATCCCGAAGAACCCGGGATCGCCCGACGCCAGCACCACCACCGGCCGCTCCTGCGCCACATACGTCGCGACGGTGTCGAGCGCGGGCGCCAGCGGCCCCAGCACGACCCGCTCGGCCCCCTCCGGCACGTCCACGGCGTCGAGATGCCGCCGCCCGCCGACGACGAGCGCGGCCTTCCCGACCTCCTGCAGGCCGGCCGGAGCGCCCGTCCCCGTCCCCACCACGGTGATCACGTGCTCGCCCCCCGCTCCCGCAGCTCCCTGCGGGCCCGCGGGTCGGCCTTGCGGAAGCCGTGGAAGTGCCCCGGGTGGTACAGGTGCGAGCGGGTGCCGTGCGCGTCGAGGGCGGGACCGACCAGGAACAGCGTGTGCTTCCACAGCTTGTGCTCCTTGACGGTCTCCTCGAGCGTGCCGATCGTGCACCGCACCACCAGCTCCTCCGGCCAGGTCGCCTGGTACGCCACCACGACCGGCGTCGACGTCGGATAGCCGCCCTCCAGCAGCTCCCGCACCAGCTGCCCGCTGCGCGCCGCCGACAGGAACACCGCCATCGTGGTGCCGTGCCGCGCGAACTCCCGGACCTCCTCACCGGGCGGCATGGGCGTCTTCCCGCCGCCCAGCCTGGTCAGGATCACCGACTGCGCCACCTCAGGGATCGTCAGCTCCCGCCCCGCGAGCGCCGCCACCGCCGAGAAGGACGACACGCCCGGCACGATCTCCGTGGCGATGCCCAGCTCCACGCACCGGTCGACCTGCTCCTGGGTGCCGCCCCACAGCGCGGGGTCACCCGAGTGGATCCGCGCGACCTTCAGTCCCGCGTCACGGGCCCGCGCGTAGACGGCCACCACGTCCTCCAGCGACATCGCGGCCGAGTCGAGGATCTCCGCGTCCTGTCGCGCGTGCTCCAGGACCTCCGCCTGGACCAGGCTGGCGGCCCAGATCACCACGTCCGCCTCGGCGATGGCCCGCGCGCCGCGGAACGTCAGCAGATCGGCGGCGCCGGGACCGGCCCCGACGAAGGTCACCTTGCCGGTGGGGGCGTCGGCCATGGAAACAGGTCCTTTTCTGGATGTGATCGGAAGTCGAAGGGGGCGGGCGGCTGTCACGCGTGCGCGAGCGACCGCTGATCGGATACGAAGAGCACATGGCGGTCCTCGTCGCGCTGGGCGCGTTCCTGATGACGCTGGCCGGCGGCTGGTCGGCACACCGTGTGACCGACCGCCGCCACCTGGTGCTGGGCCTGGCCGGCGGACTGATGCTCGGCGTGGTCGGCCTGGAACTCCTTCCGGAGTCCCTGGAGGCCGCCGGCACCGAGCTGTACGGCGTACCGGTGGCGCTGCTCCTCTTCGTCGCCGGCTTCCTGCTGGCGCACCTGGTGGAACGACTCCTCGCCCACCGCCCCCGGCATCTCGACCCCGCTCGAGCCGGGGGGACCCCCATGACCGCGCACGGTGCGGCGGAGAACCACGGCCGCACACCCGAGGTGGGCCTCACCGCCGCGGCGGCGATGGTCGGGCACAGCGCGATGGACGGCGTGGCGATCGGCGCCGCCTTCCAGGTCGGCGGCGGCATGGGCGCCACCGTCGCGGTCGCCGTGATCGCCCACGACTTCGCGGACGGCTTCAACACGTACACCCTCGCCCACGCCTACGGCAACGCCCGCCGCCGCGCCCTCGCGATGCTGTGGGCGGACGCCGCGGCACCGGTCGTGGGCGCCGCCTCCACCCTGTTCCTCACGATCCCTGAGCCGCTGCTCGGCGGCTACCTCGGCCTGTTCGGCGGCGCGCTGCTCTACCTCGCGGCGGCCGAGATCCTGCCCGAGGCGCACCACGCCCACCCGGCCCGCTCCACGCTGGTGTGCACGGTCGCCGGGGTGCTGTTCATCTGGCTGGTCGTGAGCGCCGCCCACTGACCGCCCGTCGGTCCGCCTCACAGCTTCCCGCCCCGTCCGCCCGCACGCCGGGGCGGCGCGATCAGCGTCGACAGATACGGCAACGGCGTCCCGTCCATCTCCGCCGCGGACCGCACGGACTCGTCCGCCAGCCCCAGCGCGGACCCCCACACGGCGTCGTCGAGCCGCCCGGTCTCCCGCAACGCCGCGGCGACCTCACCGGCCTGCCGCCCGAACTTGTAGGCGACGACGGTGCCGGGCCCGGCAAGGGCCTCCTTCAGCACGGCGCTCCCGGCGGTGACCGGCACCAGCGTCAACGGCTCGGTCCCCTCGGTCAGCACGGCCCCGGACCGGGCGGCGAGATCCTGCATGGCGGTGATTCCGGGCACGGTCTCGACCGTCACCCCCGGCACGAGCTCCCCGACGGTCTGCGCGAGATAGGTGAAGGTCGAATAGACGTTGGGATCCCCGATGGTCGCGAACGCCACGGAACCGCGCTCCCGCAGCAGCCCGGCGACCCGCTCACCGGCGGCGTCCCAGGCGGCCTCCCGCCGCTTCCTGTCCGTCCGCTCGTTCAACGCGAACACGACCCGGACGACCTTCTCCGCGGGCACGTAGTGCAGCACGGTCGCCTCGGCCCGCCCCCGCTCACCCGTGTCCATCACGGGTACGACGACGACCTCGGCGGCCCGCAGCGCGTTGACCCCCTTGACGGTCACCAGTTCCGGGTCGCCGGGCCCGACGCCCACCCCGGTCAGCCTGCTGCTCATGACGTCCGGCACCTCTCCACGAACCGACGGGCGACACCGGGCGCCGACGCCCAGTGGGTGTGCAGATAACTGGCGTGCACGCCGCCTTCGACGAACCCTTCGACCCGCCGCTCGGGCACACGCACCCCCCAGGCGGGAGAGGCCCCGGCCCCCGGCTCGACGACCGTCCGATGGAACTCGTGCCCTCGCATCCGCGTCCCCGAGGCGGCCAGCACGCTGTCACTCACGGCCACGGCGTCCCGGTACCCGAGCGTCAACCGCTCCGACATCCGCGCGGAGGCGTCCAGCACGCCACACATGGGCATCCCGTCCAGCTCCCGGCACAGATACAGCAGCCCGGCACACTCGGCGGCAACGGGCGCCCCACTCGCGGCAACCCCGGAGATCCGCTTGCGCAGCGCCTCGTTGGCGGACAGTTCGGAGGCGTACACCTCGGGGAACCCCCCACCGATGACGACCCCTGAGGTCCCTTCCGGCAACTCCTCGTCGCGGAGGGGGTCGAAGGTGACGACCTCCGCCCCGGCGGCGGTCAACAACTCGGCCTGCTCGGCGTAGGAAAAGGAGAACGCGGCCCCACCGGCGAGGGCGACGACCGGGCTGCCCGCCTTCTTGACGGGCGTGGCAGCCACTGCCGGCCCGTCCGGCGCTTGAGGACGAGGCCCGCCAGGGCCGACAGGGGGCTCCGGGGGCGCAGCCCCCGGGGAAGGGGAGGGAAGGGGCGGCGGGGGCGAAGAAACAAGCGCCTCACCCGCATCCCAAGCCGCACCCGCCAGGGACCCCGCACTGCACGCGAGGGCGACAAGCCCTTCGAGGTCACACCCCTGCGCGACCTGCGCCCCCATCGCCTCCACGGCGGCAACGGCGGCAGCCGCCCGCTCGGCCACGGGCACCAGCCCCAGATGCCGAGACGGAGTCTCGACCGGCGCGGCCCGCCGCAACACCCCCAGCACGGGAATCCCGGTCGCCTCCAACGCCTCCCGCAGCACGACCTCGTGCCGATCCGAACCGACCTTGTTGAGGATCACGCCCCCGACCCGAACCTCCGGGTCGAAGCTCACGAACCCATGCACCAGCGCCGCCACCGACCGAGCCTGCGCCGACGCGTCGACCACCAGCACCACCGGCGCCCGCAGCACCTTCGCCACCTGCGCGGTGGACGCCAGCTCCCCCTCCCCGGAGGCCCCGTCGAACAGCCCCATCACGCCCTCGACGACGGCGATGTCGCACCCCCGCGCGCCGTGCGCGAACAGGGGCGCCATCAGCTCGGCCCCGCACAGGTACGCGTCGAGGTTCCGCCCCACCCGCCCCGTGGCGAGCGCGTGATACCCGGGATCGATGTAGTCGGGCCCCACCTTGTGCGGCGACACGGCCAACCCGCGCGCGGACAACGCGGCCATCAGCCCCGTGGCCACGGTGGTCTTCCCGCTCCCGGAGGCGGGCGCGGCGATGACCAGCCGGGGAACGGAGCGGACGGACCCGACGGCCGCCCCCGTCACCACTCGATCCCCCTCTGTCCCTTCTGTCCGACGTCCATCGGATGCTTCACCTTGGACATGTCGGTCACCAGATCGGCGAGGTCCACCAGCTCCGCCGGCGCGTTACGTCCGGTGATCACCACATGCTGCGTCCCCGGCCGCTCCCGCAGCACGGACACGACCTCGGCGGTGTCGACCCACCCCCAGTGCATCGGGTAGGCGAACTCGTCCAGCACGTACAGCCGGTACGTCTCGGCGGCCAGGTCCCGCTTGACCTGCTCCCAGCCCTCGCGGGCCTTCTCCTCGTTGTCCATCTGCGCGTCGCGCTGCACCCAGGACCAGCCCTCGCCCATCTTGTGCCAGGCGACGGACCCGCCCTCACCGGAGTCCCCGAGCACCCGCAGCGCACGCTCCTCGCCGACCTTCCACTTCGCCGACTTGACGAACTGGAACACCCCGATCGGCCACCCTTGGTTCCAGGCGCGCAACGCCAGCCCGAACGCGGCGGTCGACTTCCCCTTGCCCACGCCCGTGTGGACGACGACGAGCGGCCGGTTCCGCCGCTGGCGCGTCGTCAGACCGTCCTCCGGCACGACACTCGGCTGCCCCTTCGGCACTACGCGGCCCTCCTCTGTACGTCCTTCACCAAGCCGGCGATCGAGTCGGCCCGCAGCTCGTCCAGCGTCACGGCGGTCCCGCCCAGCTCACCGGCGAGCCGCCCGGCCAGCCCGAGCCGCACCGGCCCCGACTCGCAGTCCACGACCACGGAGGCGACGCTCTCCGCCGCGAACAGCCGCGCCGCACGCGACGCCAGCGCGACAGGCTCCGGACCACCCGTCGCCCGCCCGTCCGTCACCACGACGACCAGCGCCCGCCGCGCGGGGTCCCGCAACCGCTCCACCCGCAGCACGTCGTGCGCCTTGAGCAGGCCCGCCGCCAGCGGGGTGCGTCCGCCGGTCGGCAGCGACTCCAGCCGGGCCGCCGCCGCGTCCACCGACGAGGTGGGCGGCAGCGCGACATCCGCCGCCGACCCGCGGAAGGTCACCAGGCCGACCTTGTCCCGCCGCTGGTAGGCGTCGAGCAGCAGCGACAGCACGGCACCCTTCACGGCGCCCATCCGCTGCCGCGCGGCCATCGACCCGGAGGCGTCCACGACGAACAGCACGAGGTTCCCCTCGCGGCCCTCCCTGGTCGCCTGACGCAGATCGTCCCGGCGCACGACGAGACCGCGTCCCGACCGCCCCCGCGCCCGCTGGTGCGGAGCCGCCGCCCGGACGGTCGCCGCGAGGTGCAGTTTGGTCAGGGTGCCCTGAGGACGGCGCGCGCCCGTCGTCCGCCCGTGCTCGGTCCGGGCCCGCGACCGCCGTCCGGCGGCCCCCTCGCCGATTCCGGGGACGCTCAGCACCTTGGTGCGGAAGGGCTCCGCCGCCGGCGCGGGGGACTGCTCCCCGGCGCCGGCGGGCGCGGGCTCACCCTCACCACCCTCGGGCTGGGCGCCGGCGCCGTCCCCCGCAGGACCTTCGTCCGGCCCGGGCTGTCCACCACCCCCGCCGGGACCACCGCCGTCCCCGTCCGGGTCGGGGCCGTCGTCCCCGGAGGACTCCTCCAGCGTCTCGTCGAGCTTGTCCTCGTCCAGCCCCGGCGCGTCGAACGGGTTGCGCCGCCGACGGTGGGGGAGGGCCAGCAGCGCGGCCTGCCGCACGTCCTCCGCCAGCACCTCCGTCCGTCCGGCCCACGCGGCCAGCGCGGTCGCCGTGCGCGCCATCACGATGTCGGCCCGCATGCCGTCCACCTCGAACGCGGCACACGTCGCCGCGATCTGCCGCAGCGCACCGTCCCCCAGCCGCACCGACGGCAGCAACTCCCGCGCCGCGACGATCCGCTGCCGTACGGCTGCCTCCTCGTCGGCCCACCGTGCGGCGAACCCGGCGGGGTCGTCGTCGTACGCCAGCCGTCGCCGGACGACCTCGACCCGCTGGTCCGGCTCCCGGGAGGCGGAGACCTCGACGGTCAGCCCGAACCGGTCGAGCAACTGCGGGCGCAGTTCGCCCTCTTCCGGATTCATCGTCCCGACGAGCAGGAACCGCGCCGCGTGCCGCACGGACACGCCCTCGCGCTCCACGTACGAGGCGCCCATCGCCGCCGCGTCCAGCAGCAGATCGACCAGATGGTCGTGGAGGAGATTCACCTCGTCCACGTACAGGATGCCCCGGTGCGCGGCGGCCAGCAGTCCCGGTTCGAACGCCTTCACGCCCTCCGCCAGCGCCCGCTCGATGTCGAGCGCGCCGACCAGCCGGTCCTCGGAGGCGCCGACGGGCAGCTCCACCATCCGCGCGGGACGGGACGCACCGCCGCCTGCGCCCTCGTGCGGTCCGTCCGGACATCCCGGGTCGGGCGAGGCCGGGTCGCAGGAGAACCGGCAGCCGGGCACCACCGAGACCTCCGGCAGCAGCGTGGTCAGCGCACGCACGGCGGTGCTCTTCGCGGTGCCCTTCTCGCCCCGCACCAGCACACCGCCGACGGACGGCGACACCGCGTTCAGCAGCAGCGCGAGCCGCAGGTCGTCCTGGCCCACGACGGCCGTGAAAGGAAAGGGGGTGGTCACTGGTCGTCGCCCTCCGAGTCGCCTTCGAGGTCGCCCTCGAGTTCCAGGTAGGTGGCGCGCAGCCGCTCCAGCGTGTCGGCGTCCGGCTCCGCCCACAGTCCGCGGTCCGCCGCCTCCAGGAGCCGTTCCGTGATGCCGCGCAGCGCCCAGGGGTTGGACTTCTTCATGAAGTCGCGGTTCTCCGGCGAGAACACGTACTCCGCGCTGAGCTTCTCGTACATCCAGTCGTCCACGACCCCGGCCGTGGCGTCGTACCCGAACAGGTAGTCCACGGTGGCCGCCATCTCGAAGGCGCCCTTGTAGCCGTGCCGACGCATGGCTGCCATCCAGCGCGGATTCACCACCCGCGCCCGGAACACCCGGTGCGTCTCCTCGCCCAGCGTGCGCGTCTTCACCTGGTCCGGGGTCGCCGAGTCGCCGACGTACGCCTCCGGGCTCGCGCCCGTGAGGTGCCGGACCATGGCGACCATGCCGCCGTGGTACTGGAAGTAGTCGTCCGCGTCGACGAGGTCGTGCTCCCGCGTGTCCACGTTCTTCGCCGCGACCGTGATCCGGCGGAACGCCGTCTCCATGTCGCCGCGCGCCGCGCGCCCGTCGAGCCCGCGCCCGTAGGCGTAGCCGCCCCAGACCGCGTACACCTCGGCGAGGTCGGCGTCGGAGCGCCAGTTCCGGGCGTCGATCAGCGGCAGCAGCCCCGCCCCGTACGCCCCCGGCTTGGAGCCGAAGATGCGCGCGGTGGCCCGCCGCCGGTCACCGTGTTCCGCCGCGTCCTCCTCGACGTGCGCCCGTACGTAGTTGGAGTCGGCGGGCTCGTCCAGCTCGGCCACCGCCCGCACCGCGTCGTCGATCAGTCCCACGACGTGCGGGAAGGCGTCACGGAAGAACCCGGAGATGCGGACCGTGACGTCGATGCGGGGCCGGCCCAGCTCCTCCAGCGGGACCACCTCGAAGCCGGTCACGCGCCGCGACGCGTCGTCCCACACCGGCCGGCACCCGAGCAGCGCCAGGATCTCCGCGATGTCGTCGCCCTGCGTGCGCATCGCGGACGTGCCCCACACCGTCAGGCCGACGGACTTCGGGTAGGCGCCCGTGTCCTCCAGGTACCGTCGGACCAGCGAGTCCGCGAGCGACTGACCGACCTCCCAACTCAGCCGCGAGGGGATCGCCTTGGGGTCGACCGAGTAGAAGTTCCGGCCGGTCGGCAGCACGTTGACCAGTCCGCGCGTCGGCGATCCCGAGGGACCCGCGGGCACGTACCCGCCGTCCAGCGCCCGCAGGATGTGCCCGATCTCGTCCGACGTCCGCTCCAGCCGGGGCACGACCTCCTCGCACGCGAACCGCAACACGGCGACCGCGTCGGGAAGTTCGGTGTCCAGCACCTCACGCACCAGGCCCGGCACCGTGTCCGCCGCCCAGCCGCGCCGCTCCATGCCCTCCGCGAGCCGTCGGCACAGCTGCTCAAGCAGGTCGATCGCGTCGGCGGCCGTACGGGACGGGCCGTCGGCCAGGTCCGTCAGCTCCACCGGCGCCTTCACCGGCGCGCCCGGCTCGGCCAGCAGCTCCTTCTCCACCAGCCCGAAGTGCGCCGCGAGACAGGCCCGCAGACCCGGCAGCGCGTTCGCCCGTCCGCCCCACACCTGCGAGGCGCGCAGCACCGCCAGCACCAGGTTCACGCGCGGCTCGCCGACCGGCCCGCCGCCGAGGATGTGCAGGCCGTCGCGGATCTGCACGTCCTTGATCTCGCACAGGTAGCCGTCGATGTGCATGACGAACTCGTCGAACGCGTCGTCGTCCGGCTGGTCGTCGACACGCAGGTCGTGGTGCAGCTCGGCGGCCTTCACCAGCGTCCAGATCTGCGCCCGCACGGCCGGCGCCTTCGCCGGGTCGAGGTCGCTGACCAGCGCGTACTCGTCGAGCAGCTGCTCCAGCTTCGCCAGGTCGCCGTAGGTGTCGGCGCGGGCCATCGGCGGCACCAGGTGGTCGACGACCGTGGCGTGCCCGCGCCGCTTGGCCTGGGTGCCCTCCCCGGGGTCGTTGACGATGAACGGGTAGACCAGCGGCAGGTCGCCCAGCACCGCGTCCGGCGCGCACCCCGCGCTCAGCCCGAGGCCCTTGCCGGGCAGCCACTCCATCGTGCCGTGCTTGCCCATGTGGACGACCGCGTCGGCGCCGAAGCTGTTCTCCAGCCAGCGGTAGGCGGCCAGGTAGTGGTGGGACGGCGGCATGTCGGGGTCGTGGTAGATCGCGATGGGGTTCTCCCCGAAGCCGCGCGGCGGCTGGATCATCACCACGACGTTCCCGAACCGCAGGGACGCCAGCACGATGTCGTCCCCGTCGACGTAGAGGGAGCCCGGGGGCTCGCCCCACGCCTCGGTCATCGCGTCCCTCAACTCCGGGTCCAGCGTTGCGAACCAGGCCCGGTAGTCGGCCAGCGGCACCCGCGCGGGCGCCGCGGCCAGCTGGTCCTCGGTCAGCCACTCGACGTCGTGGCCGCCCGCCTCGATCAGCCGGTGGATCAGCTCGTCACCCTCGGACGGGTGCCCCTCGACGACGTACCCGGCGTCCCGCAGCGCGTCCAGCACGCGCACGGCCGACGCGGGCGTGTCCAGGCCCACCGCGTTCCCGACGCGCGAGTGCTTCGTCGGGTACGCGGTGAAGACCAGCGCCAGCTTCTTGTCCGCGTTCGGCTTGTGCCGCAGCGCCGCGTGCCGCACGGCGATCCCGGCGACCCGCGCGGCCCGCTCGGGGTCGGCGACGTACACCGGGACGTCGTCCGGGCCCTGTTCCTTGAAGGAGAACGGCACGGTGATCAGCCGGCCGTCGAACTCGGGGATGGCGACCTGCATGGCCGCGTCCATGGGGGAGAGGGCCGCGTCGGACTCCTCCCAGGCCGCGCGGGAGGTCGTGAGGCACAGCCCTTGCAGCACCGGCACGTCCAGCTCGGCGAGCGCGCCGACGTCCCAGGCCTCCTCCTCGCCGCCCGCCGACGCCTGCGAGGCGTGGCTGCCGCCGGCCGCGAGGACCGTGGCGACCAGCGCGTCCGCCCGGCCCAGCAGCTCGTACAGCGCGGGGTCCGCGCCCCGCAGTGAACCGCAGTACACGGGCAGGGCGTTCGCGCCGCGCGCCTCGATCGCGTCGCACAGGGTGTCCACGAAGGCGGTGTTGCCGCTGAGTTCGTGGGCGCGGTAGAAGAGCACGCCGACGGTCGGGCGTCCCGGACGCGTGACCCGGGAACCGTGCACCCCGAACTCCGGCATCCTGCGCGGCTCCTCGAAGCCCTCGCCGGTCAGCAGCACGGTGTCCGACAGGAAGCGCGCCAGTTCGGCGAGGTTCTCCGGGCCGCCCTCGACGAGGTAGCGCAGCGCCTCGGCCACCACGCCCGCCGGGACGCTCGACTCGGCCATCAGCTCCGCGTCGGGCACGCTCTCCCCGCCGAGCAGCACCGTGGGGACGCCGGCCGCCTTCAGCGCGGCCAGTCCGTCCTCCCAGGCGCGCTTGCCGCCCAGCAGCCGCACCAGCGCCACGTCGGCGCCGTCGAGCAGCACGGGCAGTTCCTCCGTGACGTCGACGCGGGTGGGGTTGCCGATGCGGTAACCGGCGCCGGAGGCCCGGGCCGCCAGCAGGTCCGTGTCGGCGGTCGACAACAACAACACAGTGCTCATACGGGCGCTCCCGGTGGAATGAAGGGCAGTCCTCGTGGCACGCCGGACTCGATGAGCCGCCACAGCGCGTCCGTGTCCGCGTGCTGTTCGATCAGGTCGCCGAGCCGGTCGAGCTGTTCCTCGCGCAGCGCGGCGAACGAGGTGTCGGGGGCCGGCACGAAACGGCGTCCCGCGCGCTCGGCGACCGCGCGCAGGAACGCCCGACGGAAACCGTCCGACTCCAGCGCACCGTGCCAGTGGGTACCCCAGGTGCCGCCGACCCGGCAGCCGTCCAGGCTGTGTCCGTGGTCGTCGGAGACGAACGGGTCGCCGCCCAGCACCTCGGCGACCCCGTGATGGATCTCGTAGCCCTCGACGTGCTCCCCGAGGGCCTCGCCGACGGGGCGGGCCAGGGTCTTCTCGCGGGCGAACCGCACCCGTACGGGCAGCACGCCGAGCCCGTCCACATGGCCCGCGCGGCTCTCCACGTCGTCCTCGATGTGCTCGCCGAGCAACTGGAAGCCGCCGCAGATGCCGAGCAGCGGCCGGCCCTCGGCGGCCCGCCGCACCAGCGCGTCCGCCAGCCCGCGCTCGCGCAGCCAGCGCAGCGCCTTCACGGTGCCGCGGGTGCCGGGCACGACCACGAGGTCGGCGTCGGCGAGTTCGTCCGGCCGGTCCACGAACCGCACCACGACGCCCGGTTCGGCGGCCAGGGCGTCCACGTCGGTGAAGTTGGACATCAGCGGCACCGCGCACACCGCGACCCGCAGCACCTCCTCGCCGGCCGGCGCGGCCACCGCGGACTCGCGCACGGCGCCCCGGAGTGACACGCGGAGGCCGTCCTCCTCGTCGATGCCGAGGCCGTGCCGGAACGGCAGCACGCCGTACGAGCGCCGCCCGGTCAGGCGGTGCAGCATGTCCAGGCCCGGCTCCAGCAGGGAGACGTCCCCGCGGAACTTGTTCACCAGGAACCCGGCGACCAGCTCCTGGTCCTCGGGGGAGAGCAGGGCGACCGTGCCGAAGAACGACGCGAAGACGCCGCCCCGGTCGATGTCCCCGACGACCAGCACGGGCAGGCGCGCGCCCCGCGCGATCCCCATGTTCACGATGTCGGTGCGGCGCAGGTTGATCTCCGCGGGGCTTCCGGCGCCCTCGCAGATCACCGCGTCGTACGCGTCCCGCAGCCGGTCCAGGCAGTCCAGGACCGTGCCGAGGAGCTTCTCCTGGCGGCCGCCGTGGTAGCCGCGGGCGCTCATCTCGCCGACCGGGCGGCCCATCAGCACCACCTGGCTGGACCGGTCGCCGCCCGGCTTCAGCAGCACCGGGTTCATCAGCGCCGTCGGCTCCACCCGGCACGCCTGTGCCTGCATGGCCTGGGCGCGGCCGATCTCGGCGCCCTCGCGCGTGACGAACGAGTTCAGCGACATGTTCTGCGCCTTGAACGGCGCGACCTTCACCCCCTGGCGCGCCAGCCACCGGCAGATCCCGGCGGTGACCACGCTCTTGCCGGCGTCCGAGGTGGTCCCGGCGACCAGCAGTCCGCCACCGCTCACGTGGCACGTCCCTTCAGCACACGCCGCGCGGCCACCCCGGCCGCCAGCGCCAGCCAGCCGACGCGCCGCGACAGGCGCACCGCCCGGTCGATGTCGGTGACGGCGACGGGGCGTCCGCCGCCGTTGAGGACGGGCCGGTGCTCGACCCGCCCGCCGTAGGAGAGGGTGCCGCCGAGCCGCACGCCGAGCGCGCCCGCGAAGGACGCCTCCACCGGACCGGCGTTGGGGCTGGGGTGCCTGCCCGCGTCCGCGCGCCAGGCCCGTACCGCTCCGCGCGGGTCAGGACCCAAGAGCGCGGCGAGGACGGCCGTCAGGCGCGCGCCCGGCCAGCCGGCGACGTCGTCGAGGCGGGCGGACGCCCAGCCGTAACGGCGGTACCGGGGCGACTTGTGACCCACCATCGCGTCCAGGGTGTTGACGGCCCGGAAGCCCGCCAGGCCCGGCACCCCCGCGACCGCGCCCCACACGAGGGCGCCCACCACGGCGTCGGAGGTGTTCTCGGCGACGGACTCCACCACGGCGCGGGCGATCCCGTCGGCGTCCAGGGCCTGCGGGTCACGGCCGCACAGGTGCGGCAGCCGCTCCCGGGCGGCCTCGACGTCACCGGCCTGAAGCGCCCGCCCGATGGCCCGCGCCTCCCGCGCCAGAGAGGTGCCGCCGACGACGGCCCAGGTGGCGACGCCGGTCAGGGCGACGGAAGCGGCAGGACTACGGCGTACGGCACGGGCGGCCAGGCTTGCGAGCGTGACGGCGCCGCCGACGCACACGGCCGTGTGCACGGCCCCGCGGCCCCGGTCGTCCCGCCACAGCTCCCGCTCCACGGCAGCCGCGGCCCGCCCGAAAGCGGCGACCGGATGGCCACGGCGGGGATCGCCGAGCAGCAGGTCGCCGAGAAGGCCGGCGGCGGCGCCGTACGCGAACACGCGATCGGCACCCATGGTTCAGCCGGTGACGGATCCGGAGGTTACGGCCCCGGAGGGGGGTGGGGTGTCGCTGATCGACCTCGACAGGCTGCCGCGCATGGCGATATGTCCTCACTCAGGGTGTCCGCGCCCTGGTTCGACGAGACCGGCGGCGAGAGTTCCTGGCTCCCGGGGCTCACCCCGGTGACAGTGGCGGGACCGCGCCGGATTCGCACCGGCTTCCTCTCCTGCCGCCGTATTGGCGGAGGCAGTCCACCATGCCCCCGGAAGGGCCGTCAACTTGCCGTTGACCTGCGGGGCTGAAGTGTGCCGAGGCCCACAGAGGGGCCCACGTGGGTGAACGGCGGGAACGGCGCATGGACGCGCGGACGCGGCGCACGGCGCGCGGACACGGCGGCGGGCGGGACGGGAGCCGCTGCTCCCGTCCCGCCCGCTCATGCGTGCGGCCCTGTGGTCAGGCCATGATCAGGTAGATGCCGTAGCCCACGGCCGCCGCGCACGCGGCGAAGCAGGCGTAGGCGCCGGTGACCGCGAGGGCCGCGGACCGGCCCTCGGCGGTGGCCCGCTCGCGGCGGGACAGACCGGTGATGCCGAGGGTGAACAGAGCCACCAGGGCCACGGTGACCACGAGGCTGACGCCGAACACGGAGCCGAGGGCCGCCCAGTCGATCTTCATGCTGCTTCCTTCTTCGTGCCGGACGCGGTCAGACGGTCGAGGCGGCCGACGGGGCCTGCGGGTCGTTGGCGGGCGGGGCCGGGATGGTGGCCGAGAGATCCTCGGAGGGACCGGCCGGGGGCGGGGTCACGGCGGCGATCGCCTGGGTGACCACACCGGCGGGCTCCTCGGCGGGGGTGTCGTGGTCGTTGACGTTGGTGTGGTCGACGACCTCGCGCCGGGAGATCTTCCAGATGGCCGCGCTGGACGCGACCAGGAAGACGGCCACGACGGCGGTGCCCCAGCTCCCGAAGCCGCACACCCACTCGGCGATCGCCGCGACCAGGGCGGCGGCCGGCAGGGTCAGGCCCCAGGCGACGAACATCCGGGTGGCCGTGGACCAGCGGACCACGCCGCCCTTGCGGCCGAGGCCGGCGCCCATGACGGCACCGGAGACGGAGTGCGTCGTGGAGAGGGAGAAGCCCAGGTGCGAGGAGGCCAGGATGACCGTCGCGGCGCTGGTCTGGGCGGCGAAGCCCTGCTGCGGCTGGAGGTCGGTCAGGCCCTTGCCCATGGTGCGGATGATGCGCCAGCCGCCCAGGTAGGTGCCGAGGGCGATGGCGATGCCCGCGGAGAGGATGACCCACATCGGCGGGTCGGAGTCGGGGGCGACGGCGCCGCCGGCCACCAGGGCGAGGGTGATGATGCCCATCGTCTTCTGGGCGTCGTTGGTGCCGTGGGCCAGGGAGACCAGGCCGGCCGAGGCGATCTGCCCGGCGCGGTAGCCCTTCTCGGAAGCCTTGGCCTCGGCGTTGCGGCCCATGCGGTAGGTGAGCCGCGTGGCGAACATCGCGGCGAGGCCGGCCACCAGCGGGGCGGCGATCGCGGGGATGAGGACCTTGGTGACCAGCACGTCGCCGTGGACCGCGCCGAAGCCGGCGGAGGCGACCGTGGCGCCGATCAGACCGCCCATGAGGGCGTGCGACGAGCTGGACGGCAGGCCGACCAGCCAGGTGAGGAGATTCCAGAGGATCGCGCCGACCAACGCGGCGAAGATGACCTCGGGACGGATGCCGGCCTCGTCGACGAGGCCCTTGGAGATCGTGTTGGCGACCTCCACCGAGAGAAAAGCACCCACAAGGTTGAGGACGGCGGACATGGCCACTGCCGCCTTGGGCCTCATCGCACCGGTCGAAATGGTCGTTGCCATCGCGTTCGCGGTGTCGTGGAAACCGTTCGTGAAATCGAACGCGAGTGCGGTTACCACCACAATCGCGAGGATCAGCGAGAAGCTTTCCATTTACCCAGGCAATCGTTCGAGGTCATTGGCTCGTCGAACGTAGGTAACCAGGGTGAACGGAAGATGAACTGGAACGGGCATCGCGGTGACCGTAAGAGGGGGTGCGCGCTCCGCCGTCCAGCCCAGGCTGCCTGGGCTCCTGGCAGGATCTCCACATGGCCGAACAGGGCGGGACCGGACAGGAAGCGGAGGGCGCTGTGCGCGGCGTCCCGGGTACGCGCGGTGAGGGCTTCACGGCGCCGGGCGAGGAGGTGGCGGAGGCTTGGGCGGAGCTGGTCGCGACGGCCCGCCGGACCGTCGCCGACGGCCTGGTCGTCGGCACCTCCGGCAACGTCTCCGTACGGGTCGGCGACACCGTTCTCGTGACCCCCTCGGGCGTCCCGTACGACCGGCTCACCCCGGCCGACGTGACGGGGGTGGACCTCGAAGGCCGGCAGGTGCTCGGCACGCTGGTCCCGACCAGCGAGCTGCCCCTCCACCTGGCCGTCTACCGCACGACCGACGCGCGCGCCGTCGTCCACACGCACGCCGTGCACGCCACCGCCGTCTCCACGCTCGTCGACGAGCTTCCCGCGATCCACTACATGACCGCTGCCCTCGGCGGCCCCGTGCGCGTGGCCGCATACGCCACCTACGGCACGCCGGAACTGGCCGGGAACACCCTGCGCGCCCTCGACGGCCGCACCGGCTGCCTGATGCGCAACCACGGCACCCTCACCCACGGCGCCGGCCTCGACCAGGCGTACGACCGCACGGCCCAGCTGGAATGGATGTGCCGCGTCTGGCTCACGGCCTCCTCGGTGCCGGGCCTGGCCCCGGCCCTGCTGAGCCGGGAGCAGCTCGCGGAGGCGGGGGAGCGGTTGCGGGGGTACGGGCAGCGCGGGTGAGGCGTTCCGTCGGCCCGGCGGCAGCCGGACGAGCGCTCGGAGCGCTCCGTGACGCCATGTCGACATACCGGTTTGCCGTCTTGGGGTCCCCGGGGTCCGTCGGCCGAAAGAAGGTGCGTTCACCCGTCGGCCGTCGAGTCCCTGGTGTCAGGACGGGTTGGCCGGGAACCCCTTCCGCTGACGCGGCCGTGAGGCCGACCGCGTCCGGGCGGGTTTCCGGTCACGTGTCCACTGGCCGGGTCCGCGTCCGGACCCGACACTGGGAGGCGTGCGCACTGTGACTGCGACGGCAGCAGCCGTCACCGCCGTGATAGGGGCCGGCGCCGCCGCGGTGGTTGCCGGCCGGTTCGCCAGCGACGCCGCCCTGAGGATCCCCTCGGGCCGGCCCCTGCCCACCGAGCCCGGGCTCACCGTCCACGCCACCGCCGCCGGCCAGGTCACCCTCACACGTGACCTCGCCGCCCTGCGGCCCGGCCGCTACGGACTCGTCGGCGAACGCTTCCACGCGGTCCTGGGACCCGTCCTGCACGGTACGGACCACTCCGCCGACACCGTCGTACGCCGCCTGGAACGCGTCACCTACGGGACGCCCGAGCCCGGCGACCGGGCCCGCTTCACCCCGAACGTCCACGTCGGCGACCCCGGCACCGCGCTCGGCGTCGACCACACCGTGCTCGACGTGCCGGGCGAACTCGGCCCGCTGCCCGCGTGGTTCGTGCCCGGCAACCGGGACACCTGGGTGATCGCCGTGCACGGTCTCGGCGCCACCCGCGAACACGTCCTCAACGTCCTCGACGCCCTCCACCGCCACCAGTTCCCCGTGCTCGTCCCCGCCTACCGGGGCGACCCGGAGGCGCCCCGCTCCCCGGACGGGCTCAACCACCTCGGCGAGACCGAGTGGCGCGACCTCGACGCCGTGCTGCGGCACGCGGTCGACTCCGGCGCCCGCAAGGTGGTCCTGTACGGCTTCTCCACCGGCGCGACCATGGCGCTGCGTGCCGCCGCCCGCTCGGAACTGCGTGAACGGATCGCCGGGCTGCTCCTGGACTCCCCGGTGCTCGACTGGGAGTCCACCTTGCGCGCCCTCGCCGGCGCCCGCCGCACCCCCGGCGTGCTCCTGCCGCTCGCCGTCCGCGCCGCCCAGGGCCGCACCGGCCTGTACGGCGACCACCGGCCCGGTGTGGCGCGCCTGGAGGGCATCGCGATCCCGACGCAGATCTTCCACGGCCCCGACGACACGGTGGCCCCCTGGCGGTTCTCCCGCCGCCTCGCCGCCGCCCACCCCAACACGGTCACCCTCCAGACCGTCAGGGGCGCCCCGCACGCCGCGATGTGGAACGCCGACCCGGCCGCGTACGAGGAGTCGCTGCGGAGGTTCCTCGTCCCGCTGATGTGAGCGTGGGCGCCGCCAGGCGGGCACCTCGGCGGGACCTCCCGAGGGGTGCCGCGGCGGGCGGTGCGAGGGATTCCGTTTAGCGTCGGACCATTGGCCTGATCGGGTCCCTCCGGCACCGTCCGCGCCGGGACGGCGACGGCCACCGAGGCGTCCCTCGGCATTCCGTTTGGGTTTTCGGACCGTCAACCGGAAGACTGCACCCGTGACGTCCCGTATCCCGCGCGACTCCAGGCTTCGACTCGTCCGCCCGCGACCCCTGGCCGCCGCCCCCGCCGCGATCGAGCAGCGGCGTGTGCGCCGCCCCGCGCCACGCCCCCCGGAGGGCACGCCCGCACCGGCCGAGCTGGCCGGAATGGCACGCTCCGTCCTGGCCGCGGCCGCCCGCGTGGCCCGCTGGGCCGACCGCGCCCTGGGCCCCGGCGGCGACAGCGCCACCGCCGACGGCAAGGCCACCCTGTCCGACGCGACCGCCCGCCGGGCCGCCGACGCCCTCGGCCTGACCGTCGATCAGGTCCGTGCCGACTGGGACACCGCCCGGCTGGCCGGTCTCGTCGAGGTGCACGGCGACAGCGCCCGCCCCGGCTGGCGGCTGCGCGCCTGGGACCGCGACGACAGCGCCGTGCTGCGCGGCTGGGTCGCCCTCTGCGACGCCTGGTCGCTCGCCTGCCCCGAACCCGAGGACCACGAGCCCGCCGCCGTCGCCGAGGTCGTGACGGCCATGCCGCAGGTGCTGTCCTTCCTGCAGCTGTCCGCCGGGCCGGTGCCCGTGCCCCAGCTGCTCGACCTGCTGGAGCAGCGGGTCACCGAACTGCGCACGGAGCGCTGCGAGGTGGACTACGGGCCGCGGCCCGAGGCGCCCGACGCCCCCGCCGTCGCCCCGGGGCCGCGCCCCGCGCCCGCCGCCGACGCCCCGCTGCGGCCCCTCCTCGACTGGGCGCTGCGCGCCCTCGCCTCCGTCGGCGCGCTCACCTACGGCGACGGCCAGGCCACGCTGACGCCGCTCGGCAGCTGGGCGGTGTGGGTCAAGCTGGAGCAGATCTGCGTCGCCGCGCAGAGCCCGGCGGGCAACATCGAGCAGGGCGCGGAGGACATGCTGCGCGGGTGCGCGCGGCTCCGTCCGGCCGCGGCCCGCGCCGAGTACCGCGCCTGGCTCGCCGCCCGGCCCGTCGGCAGCGCCGTCACCGAGCTGATCGCCGCCGCGCGGGGGGAGGACGCCCTGCTGCGGGGTCTCGCCTTCGAGGCGCTGCGGGTGGTCGGCGCCCCGGCCGAGCCGGAGGTGCACGCCGCCCTCGAAGAGCCCGCGCTGCGGCCGTACGCCCTGCTGTGGCTGGCCGAGCACGACGGGACGGACCCCGAGGACGCGCACGAGGTGCTCACGCGGGAGGAGGCGACGTGGCTGTGGGTGGACACGGCGGCGGCGGTCGCGGACCACGGTGAGGCGCCGCTGCTGCTGCGTCACCTGGAGACGGCGGTCCAGCCCACGGTGCCGGCCCTCCTGGCGGAGGTCCGCGCGGTGGGGCACCCCCGCACCGTCCAGGTCCTGGTCGCCCTGGCCGCGGCCCACCCGGACCCGGCCTTCGCGAAGGCGGTCCGAAGAGCGGCGTTCCAGGTCCACAAGGGAGGTTAGACGCGGCGCGGGGTGCCGCTGCGGCGCGGCGTGACGAGCACGGTGCCGCGCCGCGGGGGGTTGCCGTCGAGCCCACCCGTGCCGCCCTGCGGCACGACTGCCGACTGCCCGCAACGGCGGCGAACAGAGCTCACCGAAGGCCTGCGGCCCTCGGCCCGGCCGCGGGCGTTCGTGCCGCTGGGGCGGCACGGGCGGGCGCAGCGGCACCCCCGCGGCGCGGCAGGTCCAGGCACGTCCACGCGCCCGGGGTCACGGGGCCCTGTCCGCTCAGGCGCCCGCCTCCGGCGCGTACGTGCCGAAGCTCCACACGTTGGCCTCGAGGTCACGGACCATGTAGTCCCGCGACCCGTAGTCCTGGTCGGTCGGCGGCATCAGCACCTCCACCCCCTGCTCCACCGCCCGCCGATGATGCGCGTCGACGTCGTCCACGACGACATACACCCCCGCAGGACCTGCGTCCTTCATCGCCGCGTCGAACACGCCGCCACGCCCCTTGGACCCCAGCATCACCACCCCGTTGCCCTGGGCCAGTTCGGCGTGCTCCACCGTGCCGTCCTCCCCCTCGTACACCGCCACCTCCGTGAAGCCGAGACCCTCCGTCAGCTGACGGATCGCCGCCTTCGCGTCCGCGTACAGGAGCGTCGGGACGACGCCCGGCCGCGAGCTGCCCCTGCCCGTGCCTGCCATGGTGATCACTTCCTCGTGTCCGGAGTGCACCGGGATACATCGGTGTGTCCCGTCAGTGGCCAGTGTGACATCGGCCACTGACACCCGCGTGGAGCGAATCCGCACGCGGAAAACCGCTTGCCCCGCCCCGTTAGAATGGCTCGCATGGCCATTCTCCTCGCGCATTAGACGGCGGGAACGCCCTCGGCCGCCCACCGCCAACCACACCTGCCCTGGAGTCTGTCCGTGATCTCCGCCTCCGGCATCGAGCTGCGCGCCGGTGCCCGCGTCCTCATCGAGAGCGCCACCTTCCGCGTCGCCAAGGGCGACCGCATCGGCCTCGTCGGCCGTAACGGCGCGGGGAAGACCACCCTCACCAAGGTCCTCGCCGGCCAGGGCATGCCCGCCGCCGGCACGGTCACTCGCTCCGGCGAGGTCGGCTACCTGCCCCAGGACCCCCGCACCGGCGACCTCGACGTCCTCGCCCGCGACCGCATCCTGTCCGCCCGCGGCCTCGACGTACTGATCCGCAAGATGCGGGAGAACGAGCAGCGCATCGCGGGCGGCCAGGGCGCCACCCGCGAGAAGGCCCTGCGGCAGTACGAGCGCCAGGAGACGGAGTTCCTCACCAAGGGCGGGTACGCCGCCGAGGCCGAGGCCGCCACCATCGCCGCCGCGCTGAACCTTCCCGACCGGGTGCTCGGCCAGCCGCTGCACACGCTCTCCGGCGGTCAGCGCCGTCGCGTGGAGCTCGCCCGCATCCTGTTCTCCGACGCGGACACCCTGCTCCTCGACGAGCCGACGAACCACCTCGACGCCGACTCGATCGTCTGGCTGCGGGACTACCTGAAGACCTACCGCGGCGGCTTCATCGTGATCTCCCACGACGTCGACCTGGTCGAGACGGTCGTCAACAAGGTGTTCTACCTGGACGCCAACCGCGCCACGATCGACGTCTACAACATGGGCTGGAAGCTCTACCAGCAGCAGCGCGAGGCCGACGAGAAGCGCCGCCGGCGCGAACGGCAGAACGCCGAGAAGAAGGCCGCCGCGCTCAACTCCCAGGCCGACAAGATGCGGGCCAAGGCCACCAAGACGGTCGCCGCGCAGAACATGGCCCGCCGCGCGGAGAAGCTGCTGGCCGGCCTCGAGGACGTACGCCAGTCCGACAAGGTCGCCAAGCTGCGCTTCCCCGAGCCCGCGCCCTGCGGCAAGACCCCGCTGATGGCGGAAGGCCTGTCGAAGTCGTACGGCTCGCTGGAGATCTTCACCGACGTCGACCTGGCGATCGACAAGGGCTCCCGGGTCGTGATCCTGGGGCTCAACGGCGCCGGCAAGACCACCCTGCTGCGGCTGCTCGCGGGCGTCGAGCAGCCCGACACGGGCGCCGTCGTCCCCGGCCACGGCCTCAAGCTCGGCTATTACGCGCAGGAGCACGAGACCCTCGACCCGGACCGCACGGTCCTGGAGAACATGCGCTCGGCCGCGCCCGACCTTGACCTCGTCGAGGTCCGCAAGGTGCTCGGCTCGTTCCTGTTCTCGGGCGACGACGTCGACAAGCCGGCCGGGGTCCTCTCCGGCGGTGAGAAGACGCGTCTCGCGCTGGCGACCCTCGTCGTCTCCTCGGCGAACGTCCTGCTGCTCGACGAGCCCACCAACAACCTCGACCCGGCCAGCCGTGAGGAGATCCTCGGCGCGCTGCGCACCTACAAGGGCGCGGTCGTCCTCGTCACCCACGACGAGGGCGCCGTCGAGGCGCTCCAGCCGGAGCGGATCATTCTGCTGCCGGACGGCGTCGAGGACCTGTGGGGCTCCGACTACGCGGATCTGGTCGCGCTCGCCTGACCGGCGAGACCCGGCGACCGGGTCAGCGGTGTGTGACCGAATGCGTGATCCACTGCGTATGGATCATTCGGCCCATCGGTGATCCATCAATCGTGTGAGATCTCCTCATCCTGAGGTGTGTCCTACACGGATTTCGCGGCCGGGCCCTCTTGGAACGGGGGTTCGGCCGTCGTCTCTTTCTGACCTGCGCATTCCTGGAGAAACCCGTTCGGCGGTCGCGCCGAAGCCGCTTGGAATTCTTCATTCCGGATGTGGGGACACGCTCCCGTCGTCACAAGGTTGTCTTATCGACCTTGCCGAATGGGTGGCCATCGGGCCCGGGAGGGGTGATCATGAGGAGACCAGAGCGCACTTCCCATGAGGAGGCACGGGTGGCCGAGACTCTGAAGAAGGGCAGCCGGGTGACCGGCGCCGCGCGCGACAAGCTCGCGGCAGACCTGAAGAAGAAGTACGACGCCGGTGCGAGCATCCGCGCGTTGGCCGAGGAGACCGGCCGCTCGTACGGATTCGTGCACCGCATGCTGAGCGAGTCGGGCGTCACGCTCCGAGGGCGTGGCGGGGCGACACGGGGCAAGAAGTCTCCGGCCTGATCCCCGGGGCCCCGCAGACCCGATGGTGGCCACCCGGTCGGCCGTCCGGCCGGCCGGGTGGTTACTGTGCAGTCACTTAGACGACCGCACCCATCGGAGGCGCCCCATGGCTTCGTCCCCCCAGGACCTCGGTCCGGTTCTCGACAAGGACGGCGTACGGCTCACCGTCGACGACGCGATCGCCACGGTGACGCTGACGAACCCGGCCAAGCGCAACGCGCAGAGCCCCGCTCTGTGGCGGGCGCTGACCGAGGCGGGTCAGCTTCTGCCCGGTTCCGTCCGGGTCGTGGTGCTGCGCGGTGAGGGAAAGTCGTTCTCCGCCGGGCTCGACCGGCAGATGCTCTCGCCCGAGGGGATCCCGGGTGAGCCGTCGTTCGTCGACCTGGCGCGCAGCGACGACGCCGCGCTGGACGCCGCCATCGCCGGCTACCAGGACGCGTTCACCTGGTGGCGGCGCAACGACATCGTGTCCGTCGCCGCCGTGCAGGGACACGCCATCGGGGCCGGGTTCCAGCTGGCCCTCGCCTGTGACCTGCGCGTCGTCGCGGACGACGTGCAGTTCGCCATGCGCGAGACCAGCCTCGGCCTGGTGCCCGACCTCACCGGCACCCACCCCCTCGTCGGCCTCGTCGGCTACGCCCGCGCGCTGGAGATCTGCGCGACCGGGCGGTTCGTCACGGCCGAGGAGTCGGTGACCATCGGCCTGGCCAACCTCGCCGTGCCCGCCGCCGAGCTCGACGGGGCGGTGCAGGACCTCGCGGCGGCGCTGCTGGCCGCTCCGCGCGACGCCGTCATCGAGACGAAGGCGCTGCTGCGGGGTGCCCAGGGGCGCACCTACGACGAGCAGCGGGGCGCCGAGCGGGCGGCTCAGGCTCGTCGTCTGCGCGATCTGGCCGGGCTCGGCGAGTAGTCCCGTGGCCCTGACCGGCCGACGGCGCCGGGTCAGTCCAGGTCGGTGACCAGGACGGCCACCGTCGGCCGGTCCGGCAACGCCTCCGCCGCGGCGGCCCGCGCGGCGCGTGCGACCTCCAGCGGGCGGAAGCCCGCGGCGACGGCGAGGTCCACGCGCGCGTGGCGGCGGGGGAGAGCGGTCCCGGCGCCCGACGCCTGCTCGGTGAGCCGCACCGGACGGCCCCACGCCCCCGTCAGCCGGGCCACCCCGGCCACCCGCGACACCGCGGCGGCGACCCGCCCTGCCTCCGAGCCGTCGCCACCGGCGGCGTCCACCCCCGGGAACGCGTCCGCCGCGCCGCCGACATCCTGTGCAGCGTCGGGCGCCTCCGCGCACCCGGACCCGCCCGCCGCGCCGCCCGCGGCGATAGGGGGCGTCTGCGCCGCGCCGGGTGTCTGCGTACCCGCGGGCACGTCCGCCGCCTCGGGCGTGCTCGCGTCCCCGGGCGTGCCTGTTGGTCGGGGCGTGCCCGTGTCCTTGGGCGTGTCTGTCGCTCGGGGCGTGGTCGCGTCGCTGGGCGCCTCCGCGCATCCGGACCCGCCCTCCGCGCCGCCCGCGGCGATAGGGGGCGTCTGCGCCGCGCCGGGTGTCTGCGTACCCGCGGGCACGTCCGCCGCCTCGGGCGTGCTCGCGTCCCCGGGCGTGCCTGTTGCTCCGGGCGTGGTCGCGTCCTTGGGCGTGCCTGTTGCTCCGGGCGTGGTCGCGTCCTTGGGCGTGCCTGTTGCTCCGGGCGTGGTCGCGTCCTTGGGCGTGCCTGTTGCTCCGGGCGTGCCCGTGTCCTTGGGCGTGCCTGTTGCTCCGGGCGTGCCCGTGTCCTTGGGCGTGCCTGTTGCTCCGGGCGTGCCCGCGTCCCTAGGCGTGCCCGTTGCTCCCGGCGTGGTCGCGACTCCGTGCGTGGTCGTCGTGGTCGTGCGAGCGTCCGTGGAGGTGTCCGCTGCTCCGGGCATGCCCGCATCCGTGGCCGGGGCCGCCGCTCCGGGGCTGACCGCGTTTCCCGGCGTGCCCGGATTCCCGGGCGTGGGCGCCGCTCCGGGCGTCTCCGGCGCCCCGGACGGCGCTGCGGAGGGCTCCTCGTCCAGCAGTTCTGTGACCCGGAGGTCCACCTCCGTCACGTCCAGGCCGAGCCGCTCCGTCGCCGCGACCGCCAGGGACGTCCGCAGGCGGGACGCTGTTGCCGGGAGGGGCCACGCCGCCGTGGCCGCGAACTCCGCGGTGAGCCGCAGGGGGCCCGGGGGGAGGGCGCTAGGCGGGGCCGGTACCGCCGGCTCGACGGCCGTGCCGGGGTCGGCGAGGCCGATCCGGACGCTGTCCAGGCGCGCCTCCGGCACCTCGCGTCCCGCCGCGTCCCGCAGTACCCCGCCCGCTGCCCGTTCCGCGATCCATGCCCCGTCGTACGGCCCGCCCAGCGGCAGGAGTCTGCCCAACCCCACCTGTTGCCGCACCATCCGCGTCCATCGGTCCGCCGTCATTCCTCCAGCTTGCCGTATCACTGGAGCGGATCGGGGCAAACGCGCATACGGTGGTCGAAGGAGGACGACCGAAGGGACGTAGGGCAATGACCGACATGACCGAAGGCGGCTCGGTACGGGATCCTGACAGCGACAAGACGCCCGGCGACTCCGGCGCGAGCCGGGGACAGGGCACGCGACGCGGCGGCGGAGCCCCTGCCGACCGGGGCCGGACCACCATCGCCGACGGCGTCGTCGAGAAGATCGCCGGTCTGGCCGCGCGGGACGTGGTGGGCGTGCACGCCATGGGCAGCGGCATCTCCCGCACCTTCGGCGCCATGCGCGAACGGGTGCCCGGCGGGTCGAGTTCGAAGTCGGTGACGCGTGGGGTGAAGGCCGAGGTCGGCGAGGTGCAGACCGCGCTGGACCTGGAGATCGTCGTCGACTACGGCGTGTCCATCGCCGATGTCGCCAAGGACGTGCGGGAGAACGTCGTCGCGGCCGTCGAGCGGATGACCGGCCTCGAGGTCGTCGAGGTCAACATCGCGGTGAGCGACGTGAAGCTCCCCGACGAGGAAGAGGACGAGACCGAGAACCGGGTGCAGTGAGACACGCTGAGCGGAGGAGCGAGGCATGAGGATGGCCGTCGTCGGCATGATCGCCGGCATGGCGTTGGGCTTCGCCGGATACTTCGGCGGATTCGGGGCTTTCCTGCTGGTGGCGGCCCTGGGCGCGGTGGGTTTCGTGGTCGGACGGCTGCTCGAGGGCGACCTGGACCTCGGCGACTTCTTCCGTTCCCGTGACGAACGGCGGCGGTGACGGGCGTGGGCGCGGGGGCCGTGGAGCTCGGCGGCGACCCGCGGACCGTCCCTCCGGGGGAACGCGGGGAGACCACGATCGCCGACCGGGTCGTCGCGAAGATCGCGTCCCAGGCGGCGCGTGAGGCTCTCGGGGTGCTGCCGCGGGACGCCGAGCCGCCGCACGCGAGCGTCGTCGTCCGGCACGGCACCGCGCGTGTGCGCGTGCACGTCGAACTCGACTACCCCGGCGACATGGGCGGCCGCTGCGCTAGGGTGCGGCGGCGGATCGTCGAGCGGGTGCACGACCTCGCGGGGATGTCCGTACCGGAGGTCGTCGTGCAGGTGGAGCGGCTGCATCTGGCCGCCCGCCCCGACACGGTGGGCGGAGGGCTGCCATGAGCGGGACGCGGGGCACGACGGCCGGCCCGTCGGCGCCGCCCGCGGAGAGCGGCGCCACCATGGGCGGCGCGAACGGCGGCCGCCGGCGCTTCTGGTCGCCCCGCCGGGTCCCGGCGGGCCTCCTGGCACTGGTGGTCCTGGTGATCGCGGGCGCGTTCCTCTACGACATCGCGGCGGTCCGCGCCCACCGGCCGGGGATGAGCTGGCGGCGCGATCTCGCCCGGCAGCTGGCCGAGCGGCAGCTGGACGACGTATGGGTGCTGACCGGGGCGGCCGTCGCCGCCGCGCTGGGCCTGTGGCTGCTGGTGCTGGCCCTCACTCCGGGCCTGCGGTCCGTGCTGACGATGCGCCGCGTCCATCCCGACGTCCGCGCCGGCCTCGACCGGGACGCCGCCGCGACGGTGCTGCGGGACCGGGCCCTCGAGGTGGCCGGTGTGCAGGCGGTGCGGGTGGCCGTGAAGCGGAGGAGGACGGACGTGCGGGCGGTGTCGCACTTCCGTGACCTGGACGACGTACGCGAGGACCTGACCGCCGTGCTGGAGGGGGCGATCCGCGGGCTGGGCCTGGCCCGGCCGTCCCCGCTGACGCTGCACGTACGGCGGCCCGGCCGGAAGGGGCGGTGACCGTGAACACGACCGTCAACCGTGTGCTGCTCGCCCTCGCCGGGCTGGTGCTGTTCGTGCTGGGCGGCTCGGTGCTGGCGATCGGCCTGGGCGCGCCCACGCCCTCCTGGTGGCTGCACGACGGCCGGAACGACGTGCTGCTCGACGACTCCGAGCGGACCCGGTGGCGGGACCAGGGCTGGTGGTGGCCGGTGGTGATCGCCGCGCTCGCCGTGGTGGTCCTGCTCTGCCTGTGGTGGATGGTCTCCGTCCTCCGGCGCCGGCGCGTGTCGGAGATCGTGGTCGACACCGGCGACGGCGAGGTCGCGGCGCTGCGGGGCCGCGCCCTGGAGCGCGCGCTGGCCGAGGACGCGAACCGTCAGGACGGCGTCGCCGAGGCCCGCGTCCTCCTCACCGGCCGTCGAGGCACCCCACGCACCCGCGTGGTCCTCCTCCTCGACCCCCACGTGGACCCGGGCACGGCGCTGGACACCTTCACCGCGGGCCCTCTGACCCACGCCCGCACCGCCACAGCCCTCCCGTCCCTCCCGTCGGAAGTCCGCCTCCGGGCGGTGAAACACCGCCCGGAACGCGTCACCTGACACCCCCGCGGCCCACCCGACGGGGGTACACGCGGCGAAGGCCACCGTCGAGGCGCGCACCCCGCCCCCGCGGCAACCCCCGAGCGAGTCGGGTTCAGAACCCGTGCCGCGACCCTCCGTCCACCGGCAGCATCACGCCCGTGATGTACGACGCCGCCGGGGAGAGGAGGAACGCCGCCGTGCGGCCGAACTCCTCCGGGGTGCCGTAGCGGCGGAGGGGGATGCGGGACTCGGCCGCCTGACGGGTGGCCTCCGGGTCGGCGGAGAGGGAGTCCAGTTCGCGGACGCGGTCGGTGTCGACGCGGCCGGGCAGCAGGCCCACGACGCGGATGCCGCGCGGACCCAGTTCGTCGGCGAGGGACTTGGCGAAGCCCGCCAGGCCCGGGCGCAGGCCGTTGGAGATGGTCAGGCCGGGGATCGGCTCGTGCACCGAGCCGGACAGCACGAAGCCGATGACGCCCCCCTCGCCCAGCTCCGCGGCGGCCGCGCGGGCCAGCCGTACCGCGCCGAGGAACACCGAATCGAACGCCGCCTGCCACTGCTCGTCGGTGGTGTCGGCGACGAACCCCGGCGGGGGGCCGCCCACGCTGACGAGGACGCCGTCGAAGCGGCCGAACCGCTCGCGCGCGGTGGCGATCAGCCGCTCGGCGGCCGCCGGATCGGCGTTGTCGACGGCCGCCCCGGCCGCCGCGTCCGGCCCCAGCGCGGACACGGCCTCCGCGACCGCGTCCTCCTTCCGCCCCGTGACGACCACCTTCGCACCCTCGGCGACGAGCGCCCGCGCGGAGGCGTGGCCCAGCCCGCGGGTCGCCCCGGTGACGACGTACACCCGGTCCTTCAGTCCAAGATCCATGGCCCTATCCTGCCTCCTCGTCACCGAACAGGGCGAGGGCGCTGTTCACCAGGCCGATGTGGCTGAACGCCTGCGGGAAGTTGCCCAGCAGCCGGCCGTTCACCGTGTCGTACTCCTCGGCGAGGAGTCCCACGTCGTTCGCCAGGCCGAGGAGCCGTTCGAACAGTTCGCGGGCCTCCTCCGTGCGGCCCGTCATGTGGAGGGCTTCCACGAGCCAGAACGTGCACGCCAGGAACGCGCCCTCCTGTCCGGGCAGCCCGTCCAGCTCGGCGGCGTCCGAGGTGTAGCGGCGTACGAGACCGTCCTGGCCCAGCTCCGCGCGGATCGCGTCGATGGTGCCGAGCACCCGGGGGTCGTCCGGCGGCAGGAAGCCGGTCCGGGGGATCAGCAGCAGCGCCGCGTCCAGCTCAGGGGAGCCGTAGGACTGCGTGAACGTGTTGCGCCCGGGGTCGTAGCCCTTCTCGCACACCTCCCGGTGCACCTCGTCGCGCAGCGCGCGCCAGGCCTCCAGGTCGCCGCCCATCTCCGGCCACCTCTCCAGCCCCCGCACCATGCGGTCCGCGGCGACCCACACCATCACCTTGGAGTGCACGAAGTGGCGCCGGCCGCCGCGCACCTCCCACAGCCCCTCGTCCGGCTGCCGCCAGGCCGTCTTCAGGAAGTCCAGCAGCACCGACTGGAGCGCCCAGACGTCCGGCTTCCAGGGCAGTCCCGCGCGCCGGGCCAGCGCGAGGGAGTCCACGACCTCGCCGTACACGTCGAGCTGGAGCTGGTTCACGGCGTCGTTGCCGACCCGCACCGGGGTGGCACCGCCGAAGCCGGACAACCACGGCAGTTCGAACTCCGGCAGCCGCCGCTCGCCCGCGAGCCCGTACATGATCTGCAGGTCCGCCGGGTCGCCGGCGACCGCGCGGAGCAGCCAGTCGCGCCAGGCCGCGGCCTCCTCCATGTACCCGGCGGCGAGCAGGGCGCTCAGGGTGAGCGTGGAGTCGCGCAGCCAGCAGAAGCGGTAGTCCCAGTTGCGCACGCCGCCCGGCTCCTCCGGCAGGGAGGTGGTGGGGGCGGCGACGATCCCGCCGGTGGGACGGTAGGTGAGCGCCTTCAGCGTGATCAGGGACCGTATCACCATGTCCCGGTGAGGCCCCCGGTAGCAGCAGCGGGACGCCCACGCCTGCCAGTCCTTCAGACTGTGCCGCAGCGAGGCGTACGGGTCGACCAGCGCGGGCCGCGGCTCGTGCGAGGGGTGCCAGGTGAGCACGAAGGCGACCTGCTCGCCCTCCCTCACCGTGAACTCCGAGTGGGTGCCGAAGTCCTCGCCCCAGGTGTGCACCTCCGGCACGCTGCGCAGCCACGCCGAGTCGGGCCCGGCCACGGCGACCCGGTGCCCGTCGGCCTTGCGCACCCACGGCACGATCGAGCCGTAGTCGAAGCGCAGCCGCAGTGTGCTGCGCACGGTCACCTCACCGCTCAGCCCTTGCACGATCCGCACCAGGTCGGGCGCGGTGTGCCGCTGCGGCATCAGGTCGGTGACCTGCACGGCGCCGTCGGGCGTCTCCCAGACGGTGTCCAGCACCAGCGAGTCCTCACGGTAGGCGCGGCGCGTGCACCGCTCCTGGCCCGGTGGTGCGATGCGCCAGTGCCCGTTGTTCTCGTCGCCGAGCAGCCGGGCGAAGCAGGCGGCCGAGTCGAAGCGGGGCAGGCAGAGCCAGTCGACCGAGCCGTCGGTGCCCACCAGGGCAGCGGTCTGCTCGTCACCGATGAGCGCGTAGTCCTCGATACGAAGCACGGGCTGCGGGTTCCCGGCCGCAGCGTGCCGCAATCAGCCCGGCTGCTGGGGGAGTGACGGTCCGTCGGCGGCGGCGGCCCCTTCGCCGGAGAAGATCACACCGGGTTCGGCGGGCGCCTGGTTGAGCACCCACAGCCCGATCAGCGTCGCCAGCGCGAAGACGACCGCGACCAGCACGGTGAGCACCAGCCGGCGGCGGCGCTCCCGGCGCAGCCACTCGCCGCGCGCGGTGCGGTAGGCGTCCGGGTCGGGAAGCACCCCGCCGGCCAGGGCGTGCAGGGCGTCGGCCAGCTCCCGTTCGGTGCGCTCCGCGTCCGGCGGCCGGGGCGGCTCGGACCGCTCGCGACCGGTGCGGTCCCGGCGGGTCCCACGCGACGGAGTCGCATCCTGATGTTTCATCGCCGGGCCTCCATGGCCTGGGTCAGCGCGGCGATGCCGCGTGAGGTGTGCGTCTTGACGGAGCCGCGGGAGATGCCCATCGCGGCGGCGATCTCGGCCTCCCTCAGCCCGAGCCAGTGGCGCAGCACCAGCGCCTCCCGCTGCCGGGCCGGGAGCTGCTGGAGCGCGTCGATCAGCACCCGCTGGTCGTCCCGCAGCAGCGCGGTGTTCTCGGCGGACGCCACGGTGGGCTCGGGCGGGGAGGCCGGCTGCTCCTCGTGCCGGCGGGCGACCTGGAGATGGCGTATCCGCATCCGGGTCAGGTTGCAGACCGTGGAGCGCAAGTAGGCCTCGGCCGCGGCGACGTCCTTCAGCCGCCGCCACCGGCGGTAGATCTGGTAGTACGCCTCGGCGACCACGTTCTCCGGGTCGTCGGCGCCCAGCAGCACGGCGAGCCGCAGCATCGAGGAGTAGTGCAGCTCGAAGAGGCGGGCCACACTGGCCTCCCGCTCCAGGTCGGCGGGGTCGGCGACCGGGGCGGCGAGCGGGGCGGGCGGGCCCGGCGGCTCGGGCGGCGGGGGGACGGCCGGGGCCGGCGGCAGGGTGACCGGGGGACGGTGTCTGCGTATCACGCGTTGTTCGCTCCCGTCGGGGGACGTCGCCCGGCGCGCGGGCGGGACGGCAGGTCGGTGGCGTCGGGGCCGCGCGGGACGCCGAGCCGGGCGAGGACGGGCGTGGCGGCCACCGCGACGGCCAGGTTCAGCACCAGGGCGGCGACCCCGGCGTAGATCTCGGGCGAGCCGGCGACGAGCGGCACGATCGAGGAGAAGCCCTCCCGCACCACCAGGTAGGTCCCGGCGGCCATGCCCACGGCCCAGCCGACAAGCAGCGCCCGCGGGTGCAGCCACCGTGTGTACAGCCCGACGGCGACCGCGGGGAAGACCTGGAGCATCCACACCCCGCCGAGCAGTTGGAGGTTGATCGCGTCCTGGTCGCGCAGCCCGAACACGAACGCCACCGCGCCGAGCTTCGCGGTCAGCGACACCGCCTTGGCGACCCGTACCTGCCGTTTGGGCGTGGCCGTCGGGTGGACGTACTCGACGTACACGTTGCGGACGAAGCTGGTGGCCGCGGCGATGGACATCACCGCCGCCGGGACCAGCGCGCCGACCACGATCGAGCCGAACACCAGCCCGGCGAGCGGGCCCGGCATCAGCCGGTCGACCAGCATCGGCACGGCCGCCTCCGCACCGCCCGCGGGCGCCCGCACCCCGGCGGCGAGGGCCGCGATGCCGAGGAAGCCGAACAGCGCGAGCAGCGCCGTCCAGGCGGGCAGCCCCGCCGACACCTTGCGCAGGGTGCGCGTCCCGTCGGCGGCGAACCCGGCGGTCAGCACGTGCGGGTACATCAGCAGCGCCAGCGCGGAGCCGAGGGCGAGGGTCGCGTACGCGGGCTGCTGCCCGGGCGTGAGCACCAGGGGAGAGTGGGCGGGGTCGGTGCCGCCGAGGGCGCGGGCGGCCCCGTCGAACACCGCTCCGGGCCCGCCGAACCGGTCGAGGACCAGCCAGCAGACCGCGGTGAGCGACACGAACACCGCCACCGCCTTCAGCGCGGCGATCACCGTGGGGGCGCGCAGCCCGTGCCGGTAGGTGGCCACCGCCAGCCCCGCGAACACCGCGACCATCGCCAGGTCGCCGGCCGCGCCCGGCGGGTACAGCCCGCCCGCGGTGAGCACCGCGCGGATGCCGAGCAGCTGGAGCGCCAGGTACGGCATCGTCGCGAGGATGCCGGTCAGCGCGACGACCAGGGCCAGCGGGGGCGAGCCGTAGCGGCCGCGCACGAAGTCGGCGGCCGTGATGTAGCCGTGCCGCCGGGCCACCTCCCAGAGCCGGCTGAGCAGCACGAACGCCAGCGGGCAGACGATCACCGTGTACGGCACCGCGAAGAAGGCGGACGCGCCGTTGCCGTACGCGAGGCCCGGCACGGCGGTGAAGGTGTACGCGGTGTAGACCGTCCCGCCGAGCAGCAGCCAGGTCCAGCCGGCGCCGAGGCCGCGGTCGGCCAGCGCCCAGCCCTCCAGCGAGGGCAGCCGGTCGCTGGGGTGCAGCCGGCGAGCGGTGACGGCGAGCAGCGACGCCCCGCCGATCACGGCGAGGAACGTCGTGGTCATGGCTGCGCCGGCCATGGGTCACCGTCCTTGGTGTGCTGGACCCCTCGGGGAAGAGTTGCGCGGACGGCCCGTCCGGATGACGGGAACCGGTCGGTTCCGTGTCCGGAACACATCGGCGGCACGCCCGACGGTGCGCCACTCTGGCACAGAACCCGGCGAACGGGGAGAACGGGGAGCGAGGTCAGACGGCCGCGGACTCGGTGCGGGCGGCGTCGGACTCCGCGGTGTCCGTGTCCCGGCCCGCGTCCGCCGTCCGCTCGCGCGCCTCGCGGCGGGCCAGCACGACCCAGCCGACCGGCACGGCCGCGGCGAACAGCCACCACTGGATCGCGTACGCGTAGTTCAGCGCCGCGTTCTCCTTGCCGGGGTTGCCGAGCTGCTGGGGGAGGCCGCTCGCGGGTTCCGGGCCGGTCTGCGCCACGTAACCGCCGAGCACGTCGGCGTCCAGCCGCTCCGCCTCCCGCTCGCTGTCGATCAGCATGATCTGCCGGTCCGGCAGGCCCTCGAGGTCCTTGATGCCGCTGGCCTCGGTCGTCTCGTCCGGCATCAGCCGGCCGGTGATCGTGGTCTCACCACGCGGCGGGGCGGGGATCTTCGGGAACTCGGTCTGGCTGGGGCCGTCGGCGGGGATCCAGCCGCGGTTGACCAGCAGCACCTTGCCGTCGTCGAGGACGAACGGGGTCATGACGTGGAAGCCGATCTCCTCGTCGGCGTTGGTGCGGCGGCGCACCACGACCTCGGCGTCCGTGTCGAAGCGGCCCGTGGCGGTCACCGTGCGGTACCGCTCGGCGCGGGTCACCGCGTGGCCGGGGGCCGCGAGCCGCTCGACGGGCACCGGGTCGGCGGCCAGTGCGTCGGTCACCAGCTGGTTACGCGCCGAGCGCTCCTCGTAGCGGTTCATCTGCCAGATGCCCAGCGCGATCATCGCGGGGACGAGAAGCAGGGCGACCAGTGTGAGGGTCACCCATTGCCGGGACAGCAGGAAGCGGTACACCCCATGAAGGTACAACCCGGGCGCGCGCCGCTCCGAGCCGGGTACGTCTCCCGCCTGCCCGGCCGAGCCCGCTCGCGCCCGGGCGGTCAGGTCTCCGAGGCGGGCTCGATGTCGGCGAGGAGCTGGCCGAAGGCGGCCTCGTCGACCACCGGCGTGCCGTACTGGCGAGCCTTGACCGTTTTCGAGGTGCCCGAGTCCGGGTCGTTGGTCACCAGGAGGCTGGTGAGCCGGGACAGGCTCGTCGCCACGTGAAGTCCCGCCTCGGTCGCCCGGTCCTCCAGGAGGTCACGCTCGGTGGACGTGTCCCCGGAGAACGCCACCCGCATGCCCTGCTTGAGACGCTTGCCCGGCTCGTACCGGCCCGGGTTGGGATAGGGGCATGCGGGTCTTTTGCGGGAGGGGCGCCAACTGGACGGCGTCCGCCCGCCGTAGGACGCCTGCTGCCCGATGCGGGGACGGTCCGACCACTCGGTGAGCGGCCGGCACTCGTGCAGCGGCAGCCGAACGCCGCCCGCCGCCGCGGCCCGCAGACTCGGCCGGAACGCCTCCGCCAGCACGCGCGCGTCGTCCAGCGCGTGGTGCGCCCGGCGCTGCACCACGCCGAAGTGCGCCGCGAGCGACTCCAGCTTGTGGTTGGGCAGCGGCAGCCTCAGCTCCTTCGACAGGGCGATCGTGCACAGCCGTTGCCTCACCGGGGCCTCGCCGCGCGCGCGGGCGTACTCGCGGGCGATCATCTGCCAGTCGAACACCGCGTTGTGCGCCACCAGCACGCGGCCCTCCAGGCGCGCCGCGAACTCCGCCGCGATGTCCTGGAACAGGGGCGCGCCCTCGAGCACCTCGCTCGTCAGCCCGTGTATCCACACCGGGCCCGGGTCGCGCTCCGGGTTGACCACCGTGTACCAGTGGTCCTCGGTCTCGCCGCGCGCGTCCAGCCGGTAGACGGCCGCGGAGATGATGCGGTCGTCCCGGGCCAGCCCCGTCGTCTCCACGTCGACGACCGCGTATCCCTGCGGATACGCGGCCGGCCACGCGGTGGGGGTGGCGGCTGCGGCGGTGAGGTCTTCGAGCATGGTTCACGAGGATACGGCCCGCTGCTGACAGGCCTGTCCGTCAGGTGCCCCGTGCGGCGCGCTTGTTCACGACGCGCGCGTGGCGGCGCGCGTGGCGGTCACCAGCGGATCGGCACCGGCAGCGCGGTCAGCAGTCCCGACACCGCGACCACCAGGGCGAGTACACCCACCTCCGCCCGTGCGGGTGAACGCGCGGTCAGCGGGTCGGCCGCGCGCGCCAGTCGCACCCGCGCCCACAGGGCGAGCGCGGACACGCCCGCCACCAGGACCACCTTGGCGAGCAGCACGCGCCCGTACGCGGTGTCCGTCAGCTGCTCCAGGACCGTCCCGGGCGGCATCCGGCGCAGTGAACTGCACACCCCTGTCGCGGTGATGGCGGCGAGCAGGACGAGCGCCACGCGCGCGTAGCGGCCCAGCAGCGCCGCGCCCGCCTCCCCGTGCCCCCACAGCCGCATCGTGCGCAGGACGTGCGGCAGGCCGCCCACCCACAGCGACGCGCACGTCAGGTGCACCAGTGTCAGTCCCGAGCCGACGAGCGGGCTGTACTCCGTCGCCGGGTGCGCGCGCAGCGCCTCGGCGACGACCACCGCCGCCAGCGGCAGGGCCTGGGTCGCGGGGCGGCGGGACGCGGAGCACAGGGCCGCCGCGAGGAAGCCGTTGACCTCCAGCAGGGCGAGCTTGCCGTCCCGCGTCTCGTACAGGCCGCCCACGTCGATGTCGGCGGGGCTGCTGGGCACGAGATTGCCGGTCGCCACGACGGACGCGAGTCCCAGCGCGGCCACGAAGCCGACGGAGTTGGCGACGGTCGACCAGCTGCGTGGCAGGGCGGGCGGGGCGCCGGGAGCCGTGCGCGCGAGCCGCACGGCGAACAGCTCACCCACGGGCACGGCCAGCGCGGCGAACAGCACGGTGCGCAGGAGGGCTATGCCCCCGGTCCCGGGCGGGTCCGCCTCCCCGGTGCCGTGCAGCGCGGGCGACGGTCCGAGCAGGGGTATCAGCGCACCGAGCACCACCAGGACGAGTACGGCCACGGCCCGCCGCCGCCCATCGGGCGCCCGCACCGCCCGGGACCGGGCCCTGGATTTCGTCAGAGTCACCCCAGGATCTTCACAAGGTCACACAGAGCAGGGCAAGTCCGGGGCGGTACGCGGACTTTGTCCGCGCACATCGACGCGTCCGCGGGCTGTGGTCGGGCGCGGGTCACACATTCCGAGCGCCCGGCGGGCGCGCTTGCGCCGCGCCGGCGGGCGCACGCCCGGTCGTGGGCCGGTTCGGAGGGGCGTCCTGTGGCGGAAGCGACGCGCGGCCGTCGGCGCGGGCCGCTCACCTGCTGCGCGACGACATCCGCCGTCCGGTACCGGGCAACCGTCCGCAGCGGGCTCGCCCGCGCCCACGCGCGGCAAGGTCACGGGGGCCGGGCGGCCGCCCGGCGACCCGCAGTTCCGCGCTTCCTTCTCACAGCCACCGCGCCGCGTCCGCCCCCCACGCCCCCGGGGGGCGCGCCCAGTCGCGGGGCCCGCCCTCGAACTCCACCGGGGACAGCGCGTACCGCAACCGTCCCAGCGGGCTGTCCCGTTCGGCGAGCCACGGTGTGGCGGGCACCTCGCCGCCGGGTACGGCCTCGCCGGAGCCGCTCGCCGTCAGTTCCTCCGCCGTCCTCGCCAGCGCCACCCGCACCAGCCTGCTGCCGCCCGCCTCCGCCTGGTCCGACAGGGCGCGCAGCACCCCCGCCGCCAGCAGGTACCCCGTGCCGTGGTCCAGCGCCTGCGCGGGCAGCGCGCCCGGACGGTCCCGCCCGCCCTCGACGCGGGCGATGCCCGTCGCCACCTGGACCAGGCTGTCGAAGCCGCGGCGCCCCGCCCACGGTCCGGTGGCGCCCCACGCCGACAGCTGTGCCACGACCACCCCCGGCCGCCGCTCGGCCAGAGCCTCCACGCTCAGCCCGAAGCGGTCCAGGGCGCCCGGCCGGTACCCGGTGACGACCACGTCCGCCCCCGCCAGCAGCTCCTCGAACCTCTCCCGGTCAGAGGCCAGGTCCAGCAGCGCCGACCGCTTCCCGAAGCCCGTGTCGGCGTGCTGGTCGGGCAGTTCGGGCAGGCGCGGCGGGTCCAGGCGCAGCACGTCCGCGCCGAGCAGGGCGAGCGTGCGGGTGGCGACCGGCCCGGCGATGACCCGGGTGAGGTCCAGCACCCGCAGTCCCGCGGCGGGCAGCAGCGGATCCCCGCCGTCCACCGCCACGAACTCCCGCGCGGGCGCCGAGTCCAGCCGTGCCCGCTCCACCAGCGGCAGCCGCGCCACCGCCGCCGCCTGCTCGTGCGCCGCCCATTCCTCGGGCGTGCGCAGGGCGACGGCCAGACCGCCGGCGGCCGTGACCGCTTCCTCCACCTCCCGCGCGGACCTCCCCGCGAGCGCCGCGGCCACCGCGTCCGGGTCCTCCGGCGTGCCCAGCGCGGAGAGCAGCCGCGCCCGGTGGTGCGGATAGTTGGCGTGGGTGCGCACCCACCCGTCCGCCGTGCGCCAGAACCGTGACAGCGGGGCGAAGCCCTCCGCGGCCCGCCCGTCGGTCCGCAGGTGACGCTCACTCACGAACGCGGTGGCCACCGCCCCGTCGTCCACCCGTACCGCCGGAATCCCGCCACCACCCGTGCGCCGTGCCGCGAGCTCGGCGGCGGCCAGCGCGCACACGCCGACGCACGCCCCCGCGAACTCCCGTACCGGCAGCCGCGAGGACAGCACACCGGGCCGCTCGACGGCGGACACCCGCGGCACGAGGGCGGGTTCCCCGCCGAGACCTGACCAGAAGGACGCGAGACGAGTCATGGCCCCACTGTGCAGCACCCGCACGTCCAGGCAGACGGAAGGGGCCGGGCGCACCCGCCCGGCCCCTTCCGGAACGCTCTACGGTACGACGACGACTACCGCGTCACCGCGTCCAGCGCGTCCGCCATGCCCCAGCCGTAGAAGCCGTTGCGGTTCTTCGGGCCCTCGCACACCGCGTCGACCTTGCCGTCGTTGTCGATGTCGTACGGCTTGGTGCAGGCGGTGGCGTCGGCCTGTGCGTACAGCAGGGCCTTCACCAGCGCCGGCGGCGCGTACGGGTGCTTCGACTTGATCAGCGCGGCAACGCCCGCGACGTGCGGGGACGCCATCGACGTACCGGCCATGTAGCCCCAGCGGCCGCCGGGCAGCGGGCCGAGGATCAGACCGCTGGTGGCGGGCGGCTCGGGGGTCTGCAAGGCCGTCGAGTCACCGCCGGGCGCGGCGATGTCGACGACCCCGCGGCCGTAGTTGGAGAACGACGACTTCAGGCCCTTCGCACCGGTCGACGCGACCGTCACCACGCCCGGGAGCTGCGTGGGGATGTCCAGGCACTCCGACGGGTCGATCTCGCGGTCCGACGGGGTGCCGTCGTTCGGCGAGACCGGGTCGGTGATCGAGTCGGACGCGAGGTCGTAGTTCTCGTTGCCCGCCGCCGCGACGTTGACCGCGCCCTCGCGCTCCGCGTACCGCGTGGCCCGGGAGACGGCCTCGACGAGCGCCTTCTGGTCCGGGTCGTTCTTGCAGTTGAAGTACCAGGGGTCGGTGTAATAGCTGTTGTTGGTGACGTCGACCCCGTGCTCGGCCGCCCACATGAAGCCGCACACCACGGCCTCGGTGTAGAAGTAGCCGTCCGGGTTGGACACCTTGATGCCGGAGACCTTCACCCCGGGGGCGACACCGGTCATGCCGACGCCGTTCTTCGCGGCGGCGATCTCACCGGCGACGTGGGTGCCGTGCGGGCTCTCGGCCGCCCCCGGACGCCAGGCGCCCTCGCTGGTGTCGGGCTTGCCCGCCACGCAGTTCACCGACGCGGCCCGGTCGAAGTTGGGCGCGATGTCGGGGTGCGTGTCGTCGACGCCCGTGTCGATGACGGCGACGGTCACCTTCGGGCTGCCCAGCGACTTCTCGTGCGCCTTGTCCGCCTTGATGGCGGGCAGGTCCCACTGGAGGTTCTGCAGCGGGTCCTGGCCGGCGGCGGCCTCCTCCGTCGCCTCGGCGACCTCGGCGGCGCTGAGCACCTTGGGGGAGCCCAGGTCCGTGGTGGCCGCCGACGGCAGGGGCGCGTTGCGGGTGGCGCCGGCCGACTGCACCCCGGGCACCTTGCGGATCGTCTTCGCGAAGTCGGCGTCCGACGCGTGGACGACGATCACGCCGATCTTCTCGTACGACGTCACGATCGTCCCGCCGGCCTTGGCGATCGCCTTCTTCACATGCGCCGGCGCACCGTGCCCGCCCCGCACGTTGACCACGTAGCTCAGGGAGGCCGCGTCCGCGGAGGGGGCCCCCTGGTGGGCGGGGGCGGCCGTGGCGGCCGTGTTCGGCAGGAACGCGAGCGCGGTCGCCAGGGCCATGCCGGCCGGGACGACCAGCGCCCGGCGGTGACGCGGGTGAGACGCTGTCATGAAGTCTCCAGTTCGTTCACTTGACGTGCTGACGGTACGGCGGGTGTGCGGGGGCCTGGCTCACTTGACGGCGCGGAGCGCGTCGACGATGCCGTGCCCGTAGAAGCCGTTGACCTGACGGCCGCCCTCGCATGTCGCGTCCTGCGTTCCGTCACCGTTCTGGTCGTACGACGCGGGACAGCCCGGGTTGTTCGCCTGCGCCTTGAGCAGCGCCTGCAGAGCCGCCGGGGGCAGCCACGGGTGCTTGGACTTCAGCAGCGCCGCGACGCCGGCCGCGTGCGGGGAGGCCATCGAGGTGCCCTGGAGCCAGGCGTACTCGCCGTTCGGCATCGTGGACAGGATGCGGCCGTTCTTCGACGGGGTGTCCGGCAGCTGGTAGCGGCTGTCGCCGCCCGGCGCGGCCACGTCGACGACACCCTTGCCGTACGAGGAGTAGTACGACTTGAGGTTCTCGGAGCCCGTCGCGCTGATCGTGACCACGCCAGGGAGCTGCGTGGGCAGGTCGAAGCACTCGCTCGGGTCGATGGTGCGCGGCACCGGAGTGGTGTCGTTGGGGCTGGACGTGTCGTCGATCGCGTCCGAGGCCAGGTCGTGGTTGGAGTTGCCCGCCGAGGCGAAGTGCAGGGTGCCCTTGCGCTGGGCGTACAGCTGGGCGCGGTTGACCGCGTCGACGATGGCCCGCTGGTCGGGGTCGTCCATGCAGTTGTACATCCACGGGTCGATGTAATAGCTGTTGTTCGTGATCTCCACGCCGTGGTCGGCGGCGAACACGAACGCGCAGACGACGGCCTCCGCGTAGAACAGCCCGTTGGCGGGGTCGGTGACGTTGATCGCCGAGACCTTCACGCCGGGCGCGACACCGGCCACGCCGACGCCGTTGCGGGCGGCGGCGATCTCACCGGCCACGTGGGTGCCGTGGTAGTCGTCCGCGGTGTAGGGCCGCCAGGCGCCCGGGGTGGTGTCCGGGGCGCCGCCGAAGCAGTTGGCGGACTGGGACGTCGAGAAGTTCGGGGCGAGGTCCGGGTGGGTGTCGTCGACGCCGGTGTCGATGACGGCGACCGTGACGTTCCTGCTGCCCGGGTTGATCTTCGCGGCCTTGTCGGCGCCGATGGCGCGCAGGTCCCACTGGTCGGCCTCGAGCGGCTCACTGCCCGGCGTCTTCGCCGACGCGGCCTTCAGCTTCGCGGCGTCGGCGGCCGTCAGGTACTCGGCGGATCCGGCGTCCGTGGTCCCGGCGGGGGCCAGCGGGGCGGTGCGGGTGGCGCCGGCCGACTGCACGCCGGGCACCTCGCGGAGAGTCTTCGCGAAGTCGCCGTTCGCGGAACGGACGACGATGACGCCGATCTTCTCGTACGCGATGACGATCTCGCCGTCCGCCGCGGCGATCGCCCGCTTCACCTTGGCGATCGTGCGGTGGTCCGCCTTGGTGTTGACGACGTACGCCAGGACGGGCGCGTCCGCCGCCTGCTGCTCCGCGGCCGTGGCCGTGGCCGGTGCGGCGGAGGCCGCCGCGGGCAGGAAGCCGAGCGAGGCGGTCAGCGACAGCACGACGGGAACGGCGAGGGCGAGCCGGCGTCTGGAACGCAGATGAGCCATGGGGTCTCCACATCATCCGGAAACGAAACCGGCCCGAGGCAGGGGTGGCTGCCCGGGCAGGTACATGACGGGTGGTGCAGGGTGAAGCTATCCCGCCCGTCCGCTGGCCAGCAATGATTTGCGTGCAACGTCTTCGGAAAACGTCCACGGAAAAGAACCGAACCGAGTTGAACCGGTCCTCGCGTGGCGCCGTGCCCTTGGGCAGGAAGCGCGAGGACACTCGCCTTCGTCGACGCAAGAACCGACCCGCAACGCGAGGAGACTCCGTGGCCGCCGAAGCACCGCCCCCCTCGACAGAGAAAGCCAAACTCCCCACGCCGGAGGAGTTCACCGAGGTTCAGGAGAGCGCTGAGTTCGGTGAACTACGCCGCTCCTACCGTTCGTTCGCCTTCCCGCTGACCATCGGCTTCATCGTCTGGTACCTGCTGTACGTGCTGCTGTCCAACTACGCGGGCGACTTCATGGGCGCCAAGCTCGTCGGCAACATCAACGTCGCCTTCGTCTTCGGCGTGCTGCAGTTCGTCAGCACCTTCCTCATCGCCTGGTGGTACTCCAAGCACGCCGCCGCCAAGCTCGACCCCAAGGCCGAGGCCATCAAGACCCGTATGGAGGGCGGCGCATGAGCCCCGCGATCACCCATGTCACCCTCGCCGCGAACGAGGCCAGCGAGCACCGGCCGCTGATCATCACGCTGTTCGCGCTGTTCGTGGTCGCCACCCTCGGCATCACCGTGTGGGCCGGCCGGCAGACCAAGGACGCCGCCGACTTCTACGCGGGCGGACGGCAGTTCAGCGCCTTCCAGAACGGACTCGCCGTCTCCGGCGACTACATGTCCGCCGCGTCCTTCCTCGGCATCGCCGGCGCCATCGCCCTCTTCGGCTACGACGGCTTCCTCTACTCCATCGGCTTCCTGGTCGCCTGGCTCGTCGCCCTGCTGCTCGTCGCCGAGCCGCTGCGCAACTCCGGCCGCTACACGATGGGCGACGTCCTCGCCTACCGCATGCGCCAGCGCCCGGTCCGCACCGCCGCCGGCACCTCCACGATCGTCGTGTCGATCTTCTACCTGCTGGCCCAGATGGCGGGCGCGGGCGTGCTCGTCTCCCTGCTGCTCGGCATCACCTCCGACGCCGGCAAGATCCTCATCGTCGCCCTCGTCGGCGTCCTGATGATCGTGTACGTCTCCATCGGCGGCATGAAGGGAACCACCTGGGTGCAGATGGTCAAGGCCGTGCTGCTCATCGGCGGCACGATCCTCATCACCTTCCTGGTGCTGCTGAAGTTCAACTTCAACATCTCCGATTTGCTGGGCAAGGCCGCCGAGAACAGCGGCAAGGGCGACGCCTTCCTGGAGCCCGGCCTCCAGTACGGCGCCGACAACATCAGCAAGCTGGACTTCCTCTCCCTGGGCATCGCCCTGGTGCTCGGCACCGCCGGCCTGCCGCACATCCTGATCCGCTTCTACACGGTGCCGAACGCCAAGGCCGCCCGTAAGTCCGTGAACTGGGCCATCGGCATCATCGGCGGCTTCTACCTGATGACCATCGCGCTCGGCTTCGGCGCGGCGGCACTCATCTCGCAGGACGAGATCATCGAGTCCAATCCGTCCGGCAACACGGCGGCGCCACTGCTCGCCCTGCACATCGGCGGCGTCGACTCGGCCTGGGGCGCGATCCTGCTCGCCACCATCTCGGCGGTCGCGTTCGCCACCATCCTCGCCGTGGTCGCCGGACTCACGCTGGCCTCGTCCTCCTCCTTCGCGCACGACATCTACGCCAACGTCATCCGCAAGGGCAAGGCCACCGACAAGGAGGAGATGAGGGCGGCCCGCTGGGCGACCGTCCTCATCGGCGTCGTCTCCATCGCGCTCGGCGCCCTCGCCCGCGACCTGAACGTCGCCGGCCTGGTCGCCCTGGCCTTCGCCGTCGCCGCCTCGGCCAACCTGCCGACCATCCTCTACAGCCTGTTCTGGAAGCGGTTCACCACCCAGGGCGCGCTGTGGTCGATCTACGGCGGTCTGATCGTCGCCGTCGGCCTGGTGCTCTTCTCGCCGGTCGTCTCCGGCGACCCGAAGGCGATGTTCCCGGACGTCGACTTCGCCTGGTTCCCGCTGAAGAACCCGGGCATCATCTCCATCCCGTTCGGCTTCCTGATGGGCTGGCTCGGCACCGTCCTCTCCAAGGAGGAGCCCGACGTCAAGAAGTACGCGGAGCTGGAGGTCCGGTCCCTCACCGGCACCGGCGCCCACTGACGGACACCGCGAGCGACGGCCGCGTCGTACGGACCCTCGTAGGTCCCTACGACGCGGCCGTCGGCATCTCGTCGCATCACGTCGCTGGGTGATGTCGGCGGCGTCACGTACGCTCGCAGGTACCGGACATCGAGAGATCGGCGTACAGGGAGGGGCCCCACGTGCTCATCGACACCTACGGCCGAGTGGCGACCGACCTGCGGGTCTCGCTCACCGACCGGTGCAACCTGCGCTGCACGTACTGCATGCCCGAAGAGGGCCTGCAGTGGCTCGCCAAGCCCGATCTGCTCACCGACGACGAGATCGTCCGGCTGATCGACATCGCGGTCACCTCCCTGGGCATCGAGGAGGTGCGCTTCACCGGCGGTGAGCCCCTGCTCCGCCCCGGCCTGGTCGGCATCGTGGAGCGCGTGGCCGCCCTCGAACCCCGCCCGCAGATGTCCCTCACCACCAACGGCATCGGGCTGCGCCGCACCGCCGACGCGCTCAAGGCGGCCGGCCTCGACCGGGTCAACGTCTCCCTCGACACGCTCCGCCCCGACGTCTTCAAGACCCTCACCCGCCGCGACCGCCACCGGGACGTCCTGGACGGCCTGTACGCGGCCCGCGAGGCCGGTCTGACGCCCGTGAAGGTCAACTCGGTCCTGATGCCGGGGCTCAACGACGACGAGGCCCCCGACCTGCTCGCCTGGGCCGTGGAGCACGACTACGAGCTGCGGTTCATCGAGCAGATGCCGCTGGACGCCCAGCACGGCTGGAAGCGCGACGGCATGATCACCGCGGGGGATATCCTCGCCTCCCTGCGCACCCGCTTCGAGCTGACCCCCGAGGGCGAGGAGAAGCGCGGCTCCGCCCCCGCCGAGCGCTGGCTGGTCGACGGCGGCCCGCACCGGGTGGGCGTCATCGCCTCCGTCACCCGGCCCTTCTGCGCCGCCTGCGACCGCACCCGCCTCACCGCCGACGGACAGGTCCGTACCTGTCTGTTCGCCACCGAGGAGACCGACCTGCGCGCGGCCCTGCGCTCCGGCGCGGGCGACGAGGAGATCGCCCGCATCTGGAAGCTCGCCATGTGGGGCAAGAAGGCGGGCGCGGGCCTGGACGACCCGTCCTTCGTCCAGCCGGACCGTCCGATGTCCGCCATCGGCGGCTGAGGGGCCACGACACCCCCGCCGGAAGGGCTCAGGCCCCCTCCGGGGCCTCCCACTCCTCGAAGCGCACGACGTCCTTCAGGAAGCCGCGCACGCCGAGGAACTGCGCCAGGTGCTCCCGGTGCTCCTCGCAGGCCAGCCACGTCTTGCGCCGCCGAGGCGTGTGGATCTTCGGGTTGTTCCAGGCCAGCACCCACTCGGCGGGGGCGCGGCAGCCCTTCGCGGAGCAGATGGGCGTCTCGGGGTCAGGGTTGATCACCGTCCGACCCTAACGCGTGCGCGGGAGGGAACCGCCCCGGCAAAAGGCGACGCCGAGCAGCCACGGGGGGAGCTGCCCGGCGTCGGTCCGTCGCTCCGACGGGGGATGCGGAGCGCGTACGAAGTATGTCACGGGTCACCCCGCCCCCGGCACCGGAAGAACATGATTGATCTGAGGATTCTTCGAGGTTGACCGGGAAGTTACTTCCGCTCCCGGCGGCCCGCGCTCACGTCCCGCTGCTCAGGGGCGTCCCGGATCCTCGGATCGTGCGCCCGGCGCCGTCGGCGACGCCACTTCTTCCGCATCGGGTTCCGCGGAACCGTCATTCGTCCGCGGCGGTGCGATCATCTGCCTCATCGGCGTCGTCACGAAGGTCGACGGCAGGGACGGCGCATTCTCCCGCCCCGCGTTGGCGATCACCACCGCGACGTACGGCAGGATCGCCCCGAGCACCAGCGCCACGATCGCGACATGCCGCTCCACGTTCCACAGGGTGGCCGCCAGGATGACCGAGATCGTGCGAACGACCATCGAGATCACGTACCGGCGCTGCCGCCCCCGCACGTCCTCCTGGAGGCCCGCCCGGGCGCCCGTGATCCGGAACACCTGAGCGCCGCCGCCACGCTGCTTCCGCATCACATTCCACCATCCGCCCGCATCGGACCCTTCCGGACAAGGCCAACGTTACGCCGCGTCCCGCGCCCCCACGAGGGCGGGTCGCCCGCTCCGCGCCGGCCCGGCTGCGCCGTACCGCGTACGGCATGTCCGACATGCGGCGTACCGCGACCGGGCCGACACTTGCCGTGATGCTCGCGTCAAGTCGTACGAGGAGGCAGTCATGGGCTGGTTGTGGGCGATCATCGTGGGATTCGTGCTCGGCCTGCTGGCCAAGGCGGTGATCCCCGGCAAGCAGCACATCCCGCTCTGGCTCGCCACCATCTGCGGCATGATCGGCGCCGTCGTCGGCAACGCCATCGCGCGCGGCTTCGGCATCGAGGAGACCCGCGGCATCGACTGGGGGCGGCACATCTTCCAGCTCGGCGCGGCCATCGTCGTCGTGCTGCTCGCGGAGATGATCTACAACTCGATACAGCGCAGGAGCGACGAGCGCCGGCGGGCCTGACCGGCCTCTCGGACACGGCGGAGGGGCGGGCCCCGCACGGAGCCCGCCCCTCACGCACACCGCCGGTTCAGCCGGCCGCGACCTCCACGGCCGCCAGGTTCTTCTTGCCGCGGCGCAGCACCAGCCAGCGCCCGTGCAGCAGGTCCTCCTTCGCGGGGACGGCGTCCTCGGCGGCGACCTTGACGTTGTTCACGTAGGCGCCGCCCTCCTTCACCGTGCGCCGCGCGGCGGACTTGCTGGGCGCCAGGCCGACCTCGGCGAACAGGTCCACCACCGGACCCAGCTCGGCCACCTTCACGTGCGGCACCTCGGAGAGCGCCGCCGCCAGCGTGCGCTCGTCCAGCTCACCCAGCTCGCCCTGGCCGAACAGGGCCTTCGACGCGGCGATCACGGCGGCCGTCTGGTCGGCGCCGTGCACCAGCGTCGTCAGCTCCTCCGCCAGCGCGCGCTGTGCGGCACGCGCCTGCGGACGCTCCTCCGTCTGCCGCTCCAGCTCCTCCAGCTCCTCGCGGGACTTGAAGGAAAGGATCCGCATGTAGCCCGAGATGTCCCGGTCGTCCACGTTCAGCCAGAACTGGTAGAACGCGTACGGCGTGGTCATCTCCGGGTCCAGCCAGACGGCGCCGCCTTCGGTCTTGCCGAACTTGGTGCCGTCCGCCTTCGTCATCAGCGGGGTCGCGTAGGCGTGGACCGTGGCGTCCGGCTCCAGCCGGTGCAGCAGGTCGAGGCCGGCCGTGAGGTTGCCCCACTGGTCGCTGCCGCCCTGCTGAAGGGTGCAGCCGTAGCGGCGGTACAGCTGGAGGAAGTCCATCGCCTGGAGCAGCTGGTAGCTGAACTCCGTGTAGCTGATGCCCTCGGAGGACTCCAGGCGCCGGGCGACCGAGTCCTTCGTCAGCATCTTGTTGACGCGGAAATGCTTGCCGATGTCCCGCAGGAACTCGATCGCGGACAGGTTCGCCGTCCAGTCGAGGTTGTTGACCATCACGGCCGCGTTCTCGCCCTCGAAGGACAGGAACGGCTCGATCTGGCGGCGCAGCCGCTCCACCCAGCCCGCGACCGTCTCCGGCGAGTTCAGCGTGCGCTCGGCCGTCGGCCGCGGGTCACCGATCTGCCCGGTTGCGCCGCCCACCAGCGCCAGCGGCCGGTGACCGGCCTGCTGGAGCCGGCGCACGGTGAGCACCTGCACCAGGTGCCCCACGTGCAGTGACGGCGCGGTCGGGTCGAAGCCGCAATAGAACGTGACGGGACCGTCCGCGAGCGCCTTGCGCAAAGCGTCCTCGTCAGTGGACTGGGCGAACAGCCCGCGCCACTTCAGCTCGTCGACGATGTCCGTCACGGTTCTCGTGTCTCCTCGGTGATCTGCGGCCGTACGGGCGACGGCCTGCTGCGAACGCCTACGAGGTTATACGCCCCGGCTGACCGAGCTCATATTGAAATCGGGGATGCGCAGCGCGGGCATCGCGGCCCGGGTGAACCAGTCGCTCCACTCCCGGGGCAGCGTCTTCTCCGTGCGGCCCGCCTCGGCCGCCCGGCCCAGCAGGTCCACCGGCGACTCGTTGAACCGGAAGTTGTTCACCTCGCCGGTGACCTCGCCGTTCTCCACCAGATAGACACCGTCCCTGGTCAGCCCGGTGAGCAGCAGCGTCGCCGGGTCCACCTCGCGGATGTACCACAGGCAGGTCAGCAGCAGCCCCCGCTCGGTGGCCGCCACCATCTCCTCCAGCGACCGGTCCTCGCCGCCGTCCAGGATCAGGTTGTCGACGGCCGGCGCGGCCGGCAGGCCGGTGAGGCCCGCGCTGTGCCGGCTGGTGGTCAGCCGGTGCAGCTCGCCCTCGCGTACCCAGTCCGTCGCCGACAGCGGCAGCCCGTTGTCGAACACCGACTGGTCGCCGCCGGAGGAGTGCGCGATCACGAAGGGCGCCGACTCAAGACCCGGCTCGTCCGGGTCGCTGCGCAGCGTCAGCGGCAGCTCGGTCAGCCGCTCGCCGACGCGGGTGCCGCCGCCCGGCTTGGAGAACACCGTGCGGCCCTCCGCCGCGTCCCGGCCCGACGCCGACCACAGCTGGTAGATCAGCAGGTCCGCCACAGCGGTCGGCGGCAGCAGCGTCTCGTAGCGGCCCGCCGGCAGCTCCAGCCGCCGCTCCGCCCAGCCGAGGCGTACGGCCAGCTCGGCGTCCAGCGCGGCCGGGTCGACGTCCTTGAAGTCGCGGGTGGAGCGGCCCGCCCACGCCGACCGGGTGCGGTCCGGCGACTTGGCGTTGATCTCCAGGGTCCCGTTCGGCTGGTCGTGCCGCAGCCGCAGCCCCGTCGACGTGCCCAGGTAGGTGGAGACCAGCTCGTGGTGGGCGAAGCCGTACAGCTCCCGGCCGCCGGCCCGGGCCCGGGCGAACGCCTCGCCCAGCGCCGGGGCGAAGTCGGCGAACACCGCGGAGGTCGTCTCGCCCGGCGCCTCGGTGAACTCGGGGGACGGGGCCACGCCCGTCACGAGCGGCTGGGCGTCCTCGGCCGGACCGGCGCCGCGCGCGGCGGCCTCGGCGGCCCGCACCAGCGGCTCCAGCTCGTCCACGGTCACGGCGGACCGTGACACCACCCCGGAGGCCGTCCCCTGGGCGCCGTCCACCGTGGCGACCACGGTGAGGGTGCGCCCGCGGGTGACCCCGTTGGTGGTGAGCGCGTTGCCCGCCCAGCGGAGGTTGGCGGACGAGTGCTCGTCGGCGATGACGACACAGCCGTCGGACCGGGACAGCTCCAGCGCCCGCTCGACGATCTCGTGCGGCTTGGTGATGCGCGCGCTCATCGCCCGGCCTCCTGCGTGGTGTTCAAGATGTTGACTCCCTTGAAGAGGGCGGACGGGCAGCCGTGGGAGACCGCCGCGACCTGGCCCGGCTGGGCCTTGCCGCAGTTGAAGGCGCCGCCCAGCACGTACGTCTGCGGACCGCCGACGGCGGCCATGGAACCCCAGAAGTCGGTGGTCGTGGCCTGGTAGGCGACGTCCCGGAGCTGCCCGGCGAGCCGCCCGTTCTCGATCCGGTAGAACCGCTGACCGGTGAACTGGAAGTTGTAGCGCTGCATGTCGATCGACCAGGACCGGTCGCCGACCACGTAGATGCCCCGGTCGACCCCGCCGATCAGGTCCTCGGTGGACATCCCCGCCGGATCCGGCCGCAGCGACACGTTGGCCATGCGCTGCACCGGCACATGGCCGGGGGAGTCGGCGAACGCGCACCCGTTGGACCGCTCGAAGCCGGTGAGCTTCGCGATCCGCCGGTCCAGCTGATAGCCGACCAGCGTGCCGTCCTTCACCAGGTCCCAGGACTGCGCCTCGACGCCCTCGTCGTCGTAGCCGACGGTCGCCAGACCGTGCTCGGCGGTGCGGTCGCCGGTGACGTTCATCAGCTCGGAGCCGTACCTCAGCTTGCCGAGCTGGTCGAAGGTGGCGAACGAGGTGCCGGCGTAGGCGGCCTCGTAGCCGAGGGCGCGGTCCAGCTCGGTGGCGTGCCCGATGGACTCGTGGATGGTGAGCCACAGGTTGGACGGGTCCACCACCAGGTCGTACAGCCCCGGCTCGACGCTCGGCGCGCGCATCTTCTCGGCGAGCAGCTCGGGGATCCGCGCCAGCTCGTCGTCCCAGTCCCAGCCGGTGCCCGTCAGGTACTCCCAGCCGCGGCCGACCGGTGGCGCGAGCGTGCGCATCGAGTCGAACTCGCCGCTGGACTCGTCGACGGAGACCGCCGTCAGCACCGGGTGCAGCCGGACGCGCTGCTGCGTGGTCACGGTCCCGGCGGTGTCCGCGTAGAACTTGTTCTCGTGCACGGTGAGCAGCGAGGCGTCCACGTGGTCCACGCCGTTCGCCGCGAGGAGCCGCCCGCTCCACTCGGCCAGCAGCCCGGCCTTCTCCTCGTCGGGCACGGTGAACGGGTCGGTCTCGTACGACGACACCCAGGTCTTCTCGGAGTGCACCGGCTCGTCGGCCAGTTCCACCCTCTCCTCCGACCCGGCCGCCTTGATCACCTGCGCGGACAGCTTCGCCATGGCCACCGCCCGGGAGGCCACCTTCGCGGCGGCGTCGAGGGTGAGGTCCACCCCGGACGCGAAGCCCCAGGTGCCGCCGTGCACCACCCGCACCGCGTACCCGAGGTCGGTGGTGTCCGACGAACCGGCGGGCCTGGCGTCCCTCAGCCGCCAGGAGGCGCTGCGCACCCGCTCCAGACGGAAGTCGGCGTGCTCCGCCCCGAGCGCCCGCGCCCGGGCGAGCGCGGCGTCGGCGAGGGCGCGTAGCGGCAGGGCTGTGAAGGCTTCGTCAATGCTATGAGACACCTACGTCTCTTCCTGTCGGGTTCGAATCGTTCGGTTGTCGCTGCGTCGAGTTGGCGCTGCGGCGCATCATGTCGCGCCGGGCCGGACCGGGACCACAACTTTGCGGCGAGCCCCGCCGTATTGGTGTCACCGGGCGGGTGACCGCCGTCGCCCGGCCGGGTCCTTTCTGTAGGGACCCGACAGAGCGGCTCCCATGCCACTGTCGGTGCCCCGATGTCCCGCGGCGGACCGGGACCGATAGGTTTTTGATGCAGCCGCCTGTCGTCACGGTGTCCGGGCGGGTGGAACAGACCGCTATCGAAGGGGTGATCCGTTGAGCCGCTCGGTTCTCGTCACCGGAGGCAACCGGGGCATCGGCCTCGCCATCGCCCGCGCGTTCGCCGACGCCGGCGACAAGGTCGCCATCACGTACCGCTCGGGTGAGCCCCCGGCCGACTTCCTCGCCGTCCGGTGCGACATCACCGACGCCGAGCAGGTGGAGCAGGCCTACAAGGAGATCGAGGAGGCGCACGGCGCCGTCGAGGTGCTCGTCGCCAACGCCGGCATCACCCGGGACCAACTCCTGATGCGCATGTCCGAGGAGGACTTCACGTCCGTCCTCGAGACCAACCTCACCGGCACCTTCCGGGTCGTCAAGCGCGCCAACCGCGGCATGCTGCGCGCCCGCAAGGGCCGTGTCGTGCTGATCTCCTCGGTCGTCGGCCTGCTCGGCTCCGCGGGGCAGGCCAACTACGCAGCCTCCAAGGCCGGCCTGGTGGGCTTCGCGCGCTCCCTCGCCCGTGAGCTGGGCTCGCGCAACATCACCTTCAACGTCGTCGCGCCCGGTTTCGTCGACACCGACATGACCCGGGAGCTCACCGAGGAGCAGCAGGCGAAGATCCTCGCCCAGGTGCCGCTCGCCCGGTACGCGAAGACCGAGGAGATCGCCGCCGCGGTGCGCTTCCTCGCCTCGGACGACGCCTCGTACATCACTGGAGCCGTCATTCCCGTTGACGGCGGACTGGGAATGGGTCACTGACACACATGAGCGGAATTCTCGAGGGCAAGCGCGTCCTGATCACCGGTGTGCTGATGGAGTCCTCCATCGCCTTCCACACCGCGAAGCTGGCTCAGGAGCAGGGTGCCGAGATCATCCTGACCGCGTTCCCGCGGCCCACCCTGACCGAGCGCATCGCCAAGAAGCTGCCCAAGCCCGCCAAGGTCATCGAGCTCGACGTCACCAACGACGAGCACCTGGGCCGCCTGGCCGACGTCGTCGGCGAGGAGCTCGGCGGCCTGGACGGCGTCGTGCACTCCATCGGCTTCGCGCCGCAGGACGCCCTCGGCGGCAACTTCCTCAACACCCCGTTCGAGTCGGTCGCCACGGCCATGCACGTCTCGGCGTTCTCCCTGAAGTCGCTCACCATGGCCTGCCTGCCGCTGATGCAGAACGGCGGCTCCGTCGTCGGCCTCACCTTCGACGCGCAGTACGCCTGGCCGCAGTACGACTGGATGGGCCCGGCGAAGGCCGCCCTGGAGGCGACCAGCCGCTACATGGCGCGCGACCTGGGCAAGCAGAACATCCGCTGCAACCTCATCTCGGCCGGTCCCATCGGCTCCATGGCCGCCAAGTCCATCCCCGGCTTCGCCGAGCTGGCCTCCGTCTGGGACGACCGCGCCCCGCTGGAGTGGGACCTGAAGGACCCGGAGCCGGCCGGCCGTGGCGTCGTCGCCCTGCTGAGCGACTGGTTCCCGAAGACCACGGGCGAGATCGTCCACGTGGACGGCGGTCTGCACGCCGTCGGCGCCTGACGGACGCCCCGCACGAGGGCCCGCGCCTCCCGGGGGAGCGCGGGCCCTCGCGCGTGCGACGGGTCAGCCGTCGGCGGGAGCCGTGAACCGCCCGGGCTTGCACGCCATGGGGTAGGAGGCGGCCTCCTCGGCCGCCGTCGCCTCGTCGCCCACGCGGATCGCGTCCACCAGCCGGCTGTGGTCCATGTGCGTCTCCGGCGACATGTCCCCGCCCACGTCGTCGCGCAGCCAGTCCCGCAGCACCTCGACCAGGTCCGCGTACAGCGCGGTCATCACGTCGTTGTGCGAGGCCGCCACGACCGCCATGTGGAACGTCGCGTCCGCCGTCACGAACGTCTCCGCGTCGCCCGACTCCCATGCCTCCTCACGGCGCTGCAGCAGCGCGTCGAGCTGCTTGAGGTCCTTCTCCGTGCGCCGCTGCGCCGCCAGCCGCGCCGCGGAGGACTCCAGGGAGGAACGCAGCTCGGCGATGTGCCGGGGGTCGGCGCCCGCGAAGCGGCGGTGCATCACGCCTGCCAGCTCGCTGGTGGCGACCACATAGGTGCCCGAGCCCTGGCGGATGTCGAGCAGGCCGTTGTGCGCCAGCGCGCGCACCGCCTCGCGAACGGTGTTGCGGGCGACCCCCAGCTGTTCGACCAGTTCCGGCTCGGTGGGGATGCGTGAGCCGACCGGCCACTCGCCCGAGGTGATCTGGGCCCGCAGGGCGGCGATGACCTGTTCGGACAGCGCGGATCGGCGCGGATGGCTCAGAGGCATGCTCCACCTTCGCACGGCAGGCGCCGCGTGCGACGCGCGCGACATGGACAACCAATCATCCCATGATTCTATGATGGGTCGCATGACTCGTATGACTGGTGACGAGACCCGGACGGCCGCGTCCGCCGCCGCCCGTACGCCCTCCGCGTCCGTGCTTCCGGAACACCCCGGCGCCCCCGCGCGCGCGTGGCGGAAACGGCTGCTCGTCGTCGGCATCGTGCTGGCCGCCCTGAACCTGCGCCCCGCCATCACCAGCTTCGGCGCCCTGCTCGAAGAGGTGCGCGACGGGCTCGGCATGAGCGGCAGCGTGGCCGGGCTGCTCACCTCCCTGCCCGCGCTGTGCTTCGCCGTCTTCGGCGTCACCGCGCCCCGCCTGGCCCGGCGCTTCGGCCCCGGCGCGGTGGTGTGCGCGGGCATGGCCGCCATCGCCACCGGGCTGCTGGTCCGGCCCTTCGTCGGCTCCACCGCCGCCTTCCTGCTCACCAGCGGCCTCGCGCTCGCCGGCATAGCCGTGAGCAACGTGCTGATGCCGGTCATCGTCAAACGCTGGTTCCCCGACCGGGTCGGCTCCATGACCGGTCTGTACTCGATGGCCCTCGCCCTGGGCACCGCCTCGGCGGCGGCCGTGACCGTCCCGGTGACAAACGCGCTCGGCGGCGACTGGCAGGCCGGGCTCGCCGTCTGGGCCGCCCTCGCGGCGGCCGCCGTCCTCCCCTGGCTGCCGTTCGTACGGGAGCGGGGCGCGACCTCGGGGAAGGGAGCGCCAAAGCCGCCGCAGCGGGACGGACAGGCGCAGGGGGAGTCCGCCGGGCAGGCGCCGGTGCTGCGCATCACCCGCAGCCGTACGGCGTGGGCGCTGGCGGTGTTCTTCGGACTCCAGGCCACCGCCGCCTACATCACCATGGGCTGGATGGCGCAGATCTTCCGCGACGCGGGCGTCCCCGCCGGCCGGGCCGGACTGCTGCTGGCCGTCACCATGGTGATGGGCGTGCCGCTGGCCTTCGTCATCCCGCGCCTCGCCGCCCGGCTGCCCCGCCAGGGCCCGATCGTGCTCGCCCTGGGCGTCAGCGGCCTGATCGGCTACGCGGGCCTCTACTTCGCCCCGGCCGCCGGCGCCTGGGCCTGGGCGGTGCTGCTGGGAGTCGCCAACTGCGCCTTCCCGCTCGCGCTCACCATGGTCGGCATGCGGGCCCGTACGGGCGGGGGCGTGGCCCAGCTGTCCGCCTTCGCGCAGAGCACCGGCTACCTGCTCTCCATTCCCGGGCCGCTGCTGGTGGGCGTGCTCTACCAGCACAGCGGGGGCTGGGGGCTGCCGATCGCCCTGATGGCGGGGCTGATGGTGCCGCAGATGATCGTCGGGGTCCTGGCCGGGCGGGACCGCACGGTGGAGGACGAGGCGGCGGGCTGAGCCGCCCGGCGTACGGACTGGGGCGGTCCGTGTACGGGCTGGGGCGCCGGTGTACGGACCGGGGTGGTCCGCGTACGGGCTGAGGCGCCCGGGGTACGGACTGGGGCTGTCCGCGTACGGGCTGAGGCGCCCGGTGTACGAACTGGGGGGCGTGTGTGGGCTGGGGCGCCCGGCGTACGGACCGGGGCCCTCGGCCTAGGGACTGGGCCGTCCCTCCCCCCCCGGGCCACCTCCCCCCCCGGGCCGCCTCGCGTGCGGGGACGCCTCGCCCCGGGGCCGCCCGTCGCAAGGGGACGCCGCGCCCACCGGGCACCCCGTGGCCGGTGCCGCACGGGAAGGGTGCGACACTTTCCCCATGCCAGTCCTCGACCCGAACCCGCAGAACGGCCAGAAGAAGATGCTGCTCGTCTTCGGCGCGTTCTTCGCGATCTTCATCGTCATCGGCGTCATCGCGACGGTGCTCGCGCCCTGAGCGCGGGCGGCGGCGCCCGTGCCCCGAGCGCGGTGACCGGTTCCGCGCCCTGAGGGTGGTGCTGGCACCACCGTCCCCTAGGGGGCCAGGCTCAGGGTCAAGTGGGTGGATCACCGGATGGGTTGACGCCCCGCCGATCCGTACCTTCGAGATGTGGCCGCGACCGGCGGCCGCGGAGCACTCGAAGAGCGGAGGCACCCATGTCGGCGCGCACGCACTCCCGGCCCGTTCCGGCCCCCCGGGCCGGTGCCGCCACCCGGCTGCCGTGGTGGGCCCTGGCCCTCCCCACCCTCGCCTTCGTGGCCCTGCTCGCCCTCGTCCTCAACCCCTCCGACGCGCACGCGACCGCCGGTGAGCCCGCGCTCACCCTCCTCGTCGAGCGGGCGCAGCAGCTGATGGCCCGCTGAACGCGCCGGGGCGCCGGTCAACTCCCTGCGCCCCGTGGCCTGTTTCATGCGAAGCTGGGTGTCATGAGCGTCGCAGAACCCCGCAGGATTGTCCTTTTCCGGCATGCGAAAGCCGACTGGCCTCCGGTGTCCGACCACGAGCGGCCCCTCGCCGAGCGAGGCCGTCTGGACGCCGCGGCCGCCGGCCGCAAGCTGGCCGACTCCGGCGTCGCCTTCGACCTGGCCCTGTGCTCCACGTCGGTCCGCACCCGCGAGACCTGGAAGCTCGCGGTCCATGAGTTCCCGAAGCGGCCGAAAACCGTCTACGAGGAGCGGATCTACGAGGCCTCGCCCGGCGAGCTGATGGCCCTGCTCAACGAGACCCCCGACGACGCGCAGAACGTCCTGCTGATCGGACACAACCCGGGCGTGCAGGGGCTGGCCGACATCCTCGGCGGCGCGTCCGAGGGCGACGCGCGCGAGCGCATGACGCGGCGCGGCTTCCCCGCCGCCGCCTTCGCGGTCCTGACCTTCACCGGCCCCTGGAAGTCCCTGGAGCCCGGTACCGCCACGCTGGTCGACTACTGGGCGCCCACCGAGTGACCCCCGGCTGACCCGCCCGGCACGCCAGGGGCCCGGCACCGACCTCGTCGGCGCCGGGCCCGTCCGTCGTCACGGCCGGTGCGCGCGGCTCAGTCGCCTGCGAGCGTGTCCGCGGCCTCGACCTCTTCCCGCGTGATGCCCAGGAGATAGAGGACGGTGTCCAGGAAGGGGACGTTCACGGCCGTGTGCGCGGCCTCCCGCACCACCGGCTTGGCGTTGAAGGCGACACCGAGACCGGCCGCGTTCAGCATGTCCAGGTCGTTCGCGCCGTCACCGATCGCCACCGTCTGCGACAGCGGCACCCCCGCCTCGGCCGCGAAGCGGCGCAGCAGCCGGGCCTTGCCCGCCCGGTCCACGATCTCGCCGGTCACCCGGCCGGTGAGCTTGCCGTCGACGATCTCCAGCGTGTTCGCCTGGGCGAAGTCCAGACCGAGGCGCTCCTTCAGGTCGTCGGTGACCTGCGTGAAGCCGCCCGACACCACGCCCACCTGATAGCCGAGCCGCTTGAGCGTACGGATCAGGGTGCGGGCGCCCGGCGTCAGACGCACCTCGCTGCGCACCTTGTCGATCACGGAGGCGTCGAGGCCCTCCAGCAGCGCCACCCGCGCGTGCAGCGACTGCTCGAAGTCCAGCTCCCCGCGCATCGCCGCCGCCGTCACCTCGGCGACCTGGTCCTCACAGCCGGCGTGCGCCGCGAAGAGCTCGATCACCTCGTCCTGGATGAGCGTGGAGTCCACGTCCATCACCACCAGGCGCTGCGCCCTGCGGTACAGGCCCGCCGCGACCACCGCGATGTCGATCCCGAACCGGGCCGCGTCCGTCACCAGCGCGGTGCGCAGCGCCTCCGTCTCCACGCCGGACACCGCGAACTCCACGGCGGTCACCGGGTACTTGGCGAGCCGGAAGATGCGGTCGATGTTGCCGCCGGCCCTGGTGATCCGCGCGGCGACCGCGGCCGTCGCCTCCGAGGTGAGGGGGTGGCCCAGCACCGTCACCAGGGACCTGCCGATACCGCGGGGACGGTTGTCGCCCCTGCCCGAGATGATCTCCGCCTGCATCTTGATCGACTCCGCCCAGCTGTGGACGGTCGCCCGCAGGTCGCCCTCCATCCCGGCCGGGGGCTGGGTCACGAGCGCGCACAGCACGATGCGGCCGCGGGTGACGACCTGCTCGATGTCGACCACGTCGACGGAGTAGGCGGCGAGTGTGTCGAAGAGGCCGGCCGTGATGCCGGGCCGGTCCTTGCCGAAGATCTTGACCAGGAGGGTGGGAACGTCGGAGGTCTGCGATGCGCTCATGGTGCTCTTACCGTATCCGGCACGGAGTGCCCCGCGCCCGCGCGGTCCGCCCTCCGGACACCCCGCCCGGTCCCGCGCCCCCCCCGCCTCACCCCAGCCGTGAACACGGCCCGGCCCGGCGTCGGGCGCCAGGTCCGGCCCAGCCCCGTCGACCCACGCGCCCGGCGGAGGCCCGCCCTGCCCGATGCCGGCCCGGCGCAGACGATGATCCCCCGACTCGAGCCGAGGACACGCGGACCGCATCCCGACCCGCCGCACAAGCCGCTCGATGACGAACGCCCGGCTCTGCGGAGGCTGCGGCCCGGGCGCCCCGCAGCAGTGTGCGCACGCCCCGTCCGGCTCCGGCTGCATCCTGTCCGGCCGGGTGCGCCGTGCCCGGCTGCACCGGCTCCGGTGGCGGGCGCCCCGGTTCTGCGTCGGCCTGTGGCGGCGGGTGCCTCGCAGCAGTGTGCGCGCGGCGGTCCGGCGCCGGCCGCATCGTGTCCCGCTGAGTATCGCCGCGCCCAGCGTGCCCAGCGTGCCCGGCTGCACCGGCTCCCGTGGCGGGCACCTGGTTCTGCGTCGGCCTGTGGCGCGGGTGCCTCGCAGCGCAGTGTGCGCGCGGCCGTCCGGCGCTGGCCGCATGGTGTCCCGCCGAGTACGCCGCGCCCAGCGCGCCCAGTTGCACCGGCTCCGGTGGCGGACGCCCCGTTCTGCGTCGGCCTGTGGCGGCGGGCGCCTCGCAGCAGCCTGTGTGCGGCCGTCCGGCGCCGGCCGCATCCTGTCCGGCCGGGTGCGCCGGGCCCGTACCCGGCTGCACCGGCTCCGGTGGCGGCGCGCCGCCCGACCCGCCCGGCCGCGCGTGGGCGCCGCCCGGTCCGTGCCCGGACCGGAGTCGGCCCGGGCACGACCAGGCCCGGCCCGCCTATTACCGTCCCCCCGACCCCCGGGCGCCCTCGTCTCCACCCTCGGGTTCACGCGCCCCCGAAGGGCGGGGCGCCGGCGGTGGTGGGGGAGGGGGCGGGACCCCGTCCGGCCACAGGCGGCGGCGGTCCGGGCGGGGTGGGCGTGGGGGCGGGGCGGGGCCGGCGACCGTGGGGGCCGCCGCCACGTCGTCCGCGCCGCCACCCGTGTCCCCGGGCGCGCTCCGGCCCGGCACCGCGTCCTCGGGGGCGCCCCGTTCCGTCCGTGCCCCCGGCAGCCGTAGATACGGATTGGTGTCCGGGTCGGGCAGGCGGTACGGCAGCCCCGGCCGGTAGGGCCCCGAGGGCGTGGGCACCGACGAGCGCTCGTCCCCGGCACCCCGTGCCAGTACCGCCACCCGCGTGCCCGCCACCCCGCACGCCCACGCCAGCAGCGCCCCCACCGCACCCGCCGCCGCACCCCACACCGCACCGAGCAGCGCCGCCGCGCCGAGCCGCCCGCTCAGGTCCAGCCCCGCGGCGAACGCCTCGTACCCCAGCACCGACAGCGAGGCGCCCACGGACACCTCCGTGAGCCACACCAGCACCGGTAGCGTCACCGCCGTGGCGGCTCCCAGCCGCACCGCACACCGCGCTGCGAAACCACCCGCCCCCGGCGCACCCCACACGGGCGTCCGCACCCCCGTCAGCACGCCCGCCAACAGCATCGCAGTCGCCGCCCCCAGGCCCAGCAGCCACACCCGCCCGTCCAGCTCGGCCAGCGCGCCCAGGGTGACCGGCTCCTCCGTCCCCGTCCGCAACAGATCGTCCAGGGGACGCGGCAGCGCCCCCAGCAGGGCACCGTCCCCACGGGCGTCCCACGGGACGAACAGCCCGACCGACACCCCCAGCCACACCCCGTTCGGCGCCCCCAGCAACGCGGCCCCGGCGATCCGGCGGGGATGGTCGTCGCCGGCCGCCGCGTACCCCGCGGCGGCGATTCCCGCCGCCGCCGCGACCAGCAGCACCGCGACGAGCGACGAGACCACCGGCCGCACCACCCGGTGCAGGGCGTCCCATCCGCGCGGCAGCGGAGTGCGCCGGGACGCCAGCAGCGCGACCAGCAGCACGCCCGCCGACCAGCCCAGCCCGGCCAGCAGCGTCGGCGCCGTGTCAACGGCGAACCCCACCGTCACCTCCGCGTCTACCAGGTCCCCCACCCGGTCCGGCAGCAGCTCCCCGACGTCGCCCAGCCCGGGGACGTCCAGCCCTCCGCCGCCGTCCGAGCCGGGCGAACCGTCCACACCGAGCGCGGCCACGTCGACGGTGATCACGTCGTGGCCCGCCCACGCCAGCCCGCCCGCCGTCGCCACGGCCAGCGCGACCACCGCGCCCACCCGCGCGGCGAGTTCACGGCCGGACACCGCAACTCCCGCCACCCGTAAGGACCTCAGGAAGATGAGGGAGAGCAGCAGCGCCCCCACCAGCCCCACGCCGAGCGGCATCACGTCGACCGCCGTGTCCGCCTCGGCCCCGGACAGTCCGAACATCGACACGTTTCCCGTCGGCGTCACCGAACCGCCCACCGCCAGCGCCACCACCGCTGCGGCCATGGGCCCCGACGACCCCGCCGTGTCCGCGTCCAGCAGACGCAGTCCCACCGCGGCCGTCCCCGCCATCCCGATCAGCGCCCAGCTCACCGCGGCGACCGCGGACATCACCACGTCCGCCCACGGCACAGTGGTGGCGCGCCCCGGCCCGGCGGAGCCTGTGGCAGTACTCATGGGCAGACCCCCCGATCCGCGGAGCGGCCCGGCAGGCCGCACATGTCCCCCTCGCGTGGTTTACCACTCTCCGGGGCGATTTCAACCCCGGTCCGGACAGGGCCGTCGACGCCTTGTCGCCGGGTCGTGACAGGGCCGACTTCCGGTCGGAGGGCCGGGCCTGAAATAGTTCCCCCCGATGTTCGACATCCCTAGACTCCCTGCGACGGGGGAAATTCGGGGGAAACAACTCAGTGGGGCATGGAGTGCCGGAACTCGTACTGGAAGCAAACGGACGCACCTGGACGCTCGATCCGTCCAGGTCCTACACCCTGGGACGTGACCCCCAGGGCGATGTCGTCCTCGACGACGCCAGGGTGTCCTGGCGTCACGCCACGATCAGCTTCAACGGCCGCAGTTGGGTGATCGAGGACCACGGCAGCACCAACGGCACCTTCGTGCAGGGTCAGCGGATCCACCACCTGGAGTTCACCGCCGACACTGTGCTGAACCTGGGCAACGCGAACGACGGGCCGCGCGTGACGCTGTCCGGTGTCGCCGCCGCCGTACCGCAGCCGCAGCAGCCGTACGCCGCCCAGGGCGCGGGCGCCGGCTGGCAGCAGCCCCCCGCCCAGCAGCAGCCGCCGGCCCAGCAGGGCTGGCAGCAGCAGCCGCAGCAGCAGAACGCGCCGCACATCCCGCAGCAGCAGGGCCCCGGTGGCGGCGCGGGGGCGCCGCCGGTCTACGGCGACCGCAGTCCCACGACGTTCCACCAGTTCTCGCTCGGCCGCGTGATGCGCATCGGCCGCGCCCTGGAGAACGACCTGGTCGTCTCCGACCTCCAGGTGTCCCGCAACCACGCGGAGTTCCACTCGACGCCCGACGGGCGCATGGAGATCCGCGACCTGGGCTCGCACAACGGCACCTACGTCAACGGCCAGCCGATCGCCAAGGGCGGCTCGCAACTGCTCGGCCCCACCGACATCGTGGGCGTCGGTCACTCGACGTTCCGGATCGTCGGCGACCGGCTCGAGGAGTTCGTCGACACCGGTGAGGTGTCCTTCTCCGCCCGCCACCTGACCGTCACGGTCGACGGCGGCAAGCAGATCCTGAAGGACGTCTCCTTCGGCGTCCCGGAGAAGTCCCTGATCGCGGTCATCGGCCCCTCGGGCTCCGGCAAGTCGACGCTGCTCAAGGCGCTCACCGGCTACCGTCCCGCCAACGAGGGCGAGGTGCTGTACGACAACCGCAACCTGTACAAGCAGTTCGCCGAGCTGCGCCAGCGCATCGGTCTGGTCCCGCAGGACGACATCCTGCACAAGGAGCTGACCGTCAAGCGCGCCCTGAAGTACGCGGCCAAGCTGCGCTTCCCCGCCGACACCACGGCCGCCGAGCGCCAGGCCCGCATCGACGAGGTGCTGCGCGAGCTGAAGCTGGACATCCACAAGGACAAGAAGGTCACGTCCCTGTCCGGCGGCCAGCGCAAGCGCGTGTCGGTGGCGCTGGAGCTGCTCACCAAGCCGTCGCTGATCTTCCTGGACGAGCCGACCTCCGGTCTCGACCCGGGCATGGACCGCGACGTCATGCAGCTGCTGCGCGGCCTCGCCGACGACGGCCGCACGGTCCTCGTGGTGACCCACTCGGTGGCCGAGCTCGCCATCTGCGACAAGCTGCTGGTGATGGCGCCGGGCGGGTCCGTCGCCTACTTCGGCCCGCCCGAGGAGGCGCTGAACTTCTTCGGCTACGACACCTGGGCCGACGTCTTCTCCGCCTTCGAGAACTACCGCGACTACGACTGGGCGGGCCGCTGGAAGGGCTCGCAGCACTACCAGATGTACGCCGCGGACATCGACGCGGTCGCCCCGCAGTCCGTACAGGTCCCCGCGATGCAGGCGATGAAGCCGCCGAAGCCGCAGGGCTGGGCGTCGCAGTTCACCACGCTGGTGCGCCGCTATGTGTCGGTGATCGCCTCCGACAAGGGCTTCCTCGCCCTGTCGATCATCCTGCCGCTGGTCCTGGGCTCGGTCAGCCTGCTCATCGACCAGGGCAAGGACCTGCTGGTCAACACGGAGATCAACCCGAGAACGGGCAGGCCCGTCGGCAACGGCACGGCGCTCACGGTGCTGCTCATCCTCGCGGTGGGCGCGTGCTTCGCCGGCGCCGCGAACTCCGTCCGTGAGCTGATCAAGGAACGGGTGATCTACGAGCGGGAGCGCGCCACCGGCCTGTCCCGCTCGGCGTACCTGATGTCGAAGGTCTTCGTGCTGGGCCTGATCACCATGATCCAGGGCCTGATGATCGGCGTCATCGGCTTCTCCAGCCGCACGGTGCCCGACGAGGGCCTGGTCCTCGGTGGCCAGATCCTGCTGGAGCTGTGCATCCCGATCATGGCGCTGGGCTTCACCGCGATGATGTTCGGCCTGATCATCTCGGCCCTGGTGAAGACCGCCGAGAAGACGATGCCGCTGCTGGTGATGTTCGCGATCGTCCAGGTCGTCTTCACCGGCTGTCTGTTCCCCCTGGCCAACTCGGTCGGCGTCAACGAGCTGTCGTACCTGATGCCGTCGCGCTGGGCGGTCGCCGCCGCGGGCACCACGCTGGACTTCAACAACATCAGCCCGCCCGCCAAGGGCGACAGCGACGACCCGCTGTGGGAGCACGCGGCCGGCGCATGGGCGATGGACATGGGCGCGCTGCTCGCGCTCGGTCTGGTCTGCGGCTTCTTCGTGGCGCGCTTCCTGCGCCGCCACGAGCCGGAGGTCATGCGCAAGTAGTCCCGCCGTACGGCCCCGAAGGGCGGCACCCCGTCAGGAGGGTGCCGCCCTTCGGCGTCTGTGTGCGGAGGGAGAGGTCCGCGCCGACCTCTCAGTACGCGCTGTCGACGTTGTCCATGGTGCCGTACTTGTCGGCCGCGTAGTTGCAGGCGGCGACGATGTTGGCGACCGGGTCGTAGATGTTCTTCGGGGTGCCCTTGACGTGGTACGCCTCGAAGGTCGGCGGGATCACCTGGAGCAGACCCTTGGAGGGGATGCCCTTCTGGGCGTTGATGTCCCAGAGGTTGATCGCCTTCGGGTTGCCGGAGGACTCCCGCATGATGTTGCGGTGGATGCCCTCGTAGGAGCCGGGGATCCCGTTCTTCTTCATGATGGACATGGCCTCGCGGATCCAGCCGTCGAGGTTGTTGCCGTACTTCTTCGGAGCGGCCTTCTTCACCTCGGCGCGCTCGGTGGAACGGCTCGCGGACTCCGCCGCCTGGCGGGCCTTCGCGGCCTTGGCCTCGGCGGCCGCCTTCTTCTTCGCGGCGGCCTCGGCGGCGGCCTGCTTCTTGGCCGCGATCTGCTCGACCTTCACGCTGGCGCCGGCGAGCTGGCTGTTCACGTCGGCCTTGACGCCCTGGATCTGCTGGGTGCTGTAGGCCACCTTCGCCGTCTGGGCGGGAGCCTCGGCCGTGGTCGTCGTCGAGGCGTTGCTCGGGACCGCCGAGAAGCCGATGGCGGCGGCGCCGAGAGCGGCGACACCCGCGGCGGCGATCTTGTGGTGACGGGTCAGGGCTCGACCATGACCACGGGTGAGGATGTGCTTGGGCATGCGGAACGGACCTCTTCGAATAGCGCGGAGGTCGCTCGATGTCCGATGGGACTGGTGCTTCTCCGGCACACGAACGCCGCGGGCCAGAAGCCCACGGCGCTGAGCGACGCAGCCATTGTTAGCGGCCGCAAAATCGCCGGGCAAAGGTGTGACCTACGAAGCCAGGTAGTGGATCAGGGGTGTGTCAAACCGGGCAGATGGGACTGTTTCCCCCGCTTGTAAGGGCGGTATGAGTCTCCTAATCCGCTTCGTACGTGATGTGCGCCCTATGCCTGGCCTCACACCCCGCCCCCTCCCTCCTTACCGCGTGTTGCTGTCGCAACGCGCTGTGTGAGGAGTTCCGCTCTGTCGGCCGGGACGGTCCGCGCCCCTCGGTCAGTACGGCAGCAGCAGGTGCACGTCCCCGAACTCGTGCCACAGGTAACGCCCGTCCAGCGCCTCCTCGTAGCCCCGCGCGACCGCCTCCCGCCCCGCGACCGCCTCCAGCATCAGCAGGTGCGACGCCCCCGGCTCGTGCAGCCCGGTCAGCAGCCCGTCCACCGCCCGCACCCCCCGCTCCGGGGTCACCACCAGGTCCGTCCAGCCCGCACGGGCCCGCACCACCCCGTCGGGACCGGCCGCCGACTCCAGCGCCCGCACCGCCGTCGTCCCCACCGCGACCACCCGGCCGCCGCCCTCCCGCACCGCGCCGACCAGCCGCGCCGTCGCCTCCGGCACCGCGAACCGCTCCGGGTACGGCGGCTCGTGCGCCTCCGCCGACGCCACCCCCGTGTCCAGCCGCACCGGCGCGACCTGCACCCCGCGGCTCACCAGCTCCGTCACCGTCCGCGCGGTGAACGGACGCCCCGCACTCGGCATCTCCGCGCTCCCCGAACCGTCCCGCGACGGCAGCGCGAACACCGTCTGGTACGCCGACAGCGGCTGGTCGCGCTCCGTGTACGCGTACCGGATCGGCCGCCCGTGCGCCCGCAGCAGCCCCGGCACGTCCCGCGACACCCGCGCCCACCACAGCCGCGGCGCCCCCGCGCTCAGCGGCTCCTCGACCCGCAGCCGGGCACCCCCGGCCAGCCGCACCCCTGTACCCGCACGCGTGCCCGCGCGCACGCGCGTGGTGCCGCGCCCGTCCGGGTCCCGCAGCTCGACCGCCCAGCGCCCGTCGTCACCGCGCGTGGAGAAGTGCACCACCACGCGCGCGTCGCCGGCCCGCCCGTCGACGGCCGCCGCCAGCGTGGGCGAGGTGTTCACCACCAGCAGGTCGCCCGCGCTCAGCAGCAGTGGCAGCTCCGCGAACGCGTGGTGGGACACCTCGGTGCCCCGCGACACCAGCAGCCGCACCGCGTCCCGGTCCCGGCCGGGCGCCCGCCGCTCCGCCGGCACCCGCGCCGACAGCTCCTCCGGTACCCGGAACGTGACCGTCACCGCCGTCCCTCCAGCAGCGCCGGGGCGCCGTAGCGGCCACTGGCCGGCCGCTCCTGAAGCAGCCGCAGGAACCCCGGCACCACCGTCTCCGGCTCCGGCCGCGGATCGTCGTCGTCCGGCACGGCCGCCGCGTACAGGTCCGTCGCCATGTCCCCCGGGTCGACCGACCACACCCGCAGCCCCGGTTCCTCCTCCGCCAGTACCGCCGCCAGCTGGTCGAGACCCGCCTTCGACGCGCCGTACCCGCCCCACGTCGGATACGCCTCCGCGGCGGCGTCCGAGCTCACCACCAGCACCGCGCCCGCCTCGGCGGTCCGCAGCAGCGGCAGCGCCTCCTGCACCAGACCCAGCGCGGCCACCAGGTTCACCTCCAGCGCCCGCCGCAGCCCCTCCAGCGGCAGCTCCGCCAGCCGCACCAGCGGCTCGGCGCCCAGCGCGCTCGCGTTGTGCACCAGCAGGTCCACCCCGCCCAGCCGCCAGGCCGCCGCCACCAGCTCCGCCCGGTGCGCGGGGTCCGTGACGTCCCCCGGCACCGCCGTCACCCGCGTGCCGTGCGCCGAGACCAGCACCTTCGTCTCCGCCAGGCGGTCCTCGCCCCGCGCGTCGAGCACCAGGTCCCAGCCTCGCTCCGCCAGCCCCGCGGCCAGCGCCCGTCCGAGCCCTTTCGAGGCTCCCGTGATGATCGCAACCGGCATGACAACCGTCCCCTCGTCCGTGGTGTCGTCCCGCCCTGTCGGCGTGTGATCAACGTAGGAAGCCGGGCTCCGGCGCCGCCTCGGGCCCGGGACGCAGCCGCCCGGGTCCCTTCGGCCTACGGCGGCACGCCCCCGTCCCTCGCCCTAGGTCACGACGGCTCGAACTGGACCCAGGACCTAGGACCAACGGCGGGGGAGAGGGGCGGACAGCGGTCCGATCCGCGGGCCCGTGCCCCGCCGGTACCGTGAGGACATGAGCCACGGCCCCAGGTCCGGCCTCGCCGCGGTGAGTTCCGCGTTGCTGGCCATGAGCAGGCATCTCGAGGTGCGCGACGTCCTCAAGACGATCGTCGCCTCCGCCCGCGAACTCCTCGACGCCCAGTACGCCGCGCTCGGCGTGCCCGACGACCACGGCGGCTTCGCCCAGTTCGTGGTGGACGGCGTCAGCGACGAGCAGTGGAAGGCCATCGGCCCCCTGCCGCGCCGGCACGGCATCCTCGCCGCGATGCTCGACGACGCCGCCCCGCAGCGCCTCGCCGACGTGCGCCGCGACCCGCGCTTCGGGGGCTGGCCCAGCGCCCACCCCGACCTCGTCGACTTCCTGGGCCTGCCCGTCCGCGACGGCGACGAGGTGCTCGGCGCCCTGTTCCTCGCGAACAAGAACTGCCCGAAGCCGGACGGCGCCTGCGGCTTCACCGAGGACGACGAGGAACTGCTCGGCATACTCGCCCAGCACGCCGCCATCGCCCTCACCAACGCCCGCCTCTACGAACGCAGCCGCGAGCTGACCATCGCCGAGGAGCGCTCCCGCCTGGCCCACGAGCTGCATGACGCCGTCAGCCAGAAGCTGTTCTCCCTGCGCCTCACCGCCCAGGCCGCCGCCCGTCTCGTCGACCGTGACCCGGCCCGCGCCAAGGGCGAGCTGCAGCAGGTGGCGGAGCTGGCCGCCGAGGCCGCCGACGAACTGCGCGCCGCGGTCGTCGAGCTGCGCCCCGCCGCCCTCGACGAGGACGGGCTGGCCGCCACCCTGCGCACCCAGGTGCAGGTCCTCGACCGCGCCCACAGCGCGCGCGTCACCTTCACCGGCCACGGCGTGCGCGCCCTGCCCGCCGCCCAGGAGGAGGCGGTGCTGCGGGTCGCCCAGGAGGCGCTGCACAACGCCCTGCGCCACTCCGGCGGGAGCCACGTCGACGTGACCCTGGAGCGGCGCGGCAACGGCGCGGTCCTGCGGGTCGGCGACGACGGCGACGGCTTCGACCCGCACACCGTCCGCCGGGCGGGCCGCCATCTTGGCCTGGTCTCCATGCGTGACCGGGCGAGCGGGGTCGGCGGCAGGCTGACCGTGGAATCGGCGCCCGGCAAGGGCACCACCATCGAGATGGAGGTACCCGGTGGCTGACGCGATCAAGGTGCTGCTGGTCGACGACCACCAGGTGGTCCGGCGCGGTCTGCGCACCTTCCTGGAGGTGCAGGACGACATCGAGGTCGTCGGCGAGGCCGCGGACGGCGCGGAGGGGGTCGCCCTGGCCGGCGAGCTCCAGCCCGACGTCATCCTCATGGACGTCAAGATGCCCGGCACCGACGGCGTGGAGGCACTGCGCAGGCTGCGCGACCTGGACCACCGCGCCCGGGTGCTGGTCGTCACCAGCTTCACCGAACAGCGCACGGTGATCCCCGCCCTCCGCGCCGGCGCCGCGGGCTACGTGTACAAGGACATCGACCCCGACGCGCTGGCCGGCGCCATCCGCTCCGTGCACGCCGGGCACGTGCTGCTCCAGCCGGAGGTGGCGGGCGCGCTCCTGTCCCAGGAGGAGGGCGGTTCCGGGGCGGGACGCGCGGGCTCGCTCACCGAGCGGGAGCGCGAGGTGCTCGGACTGATCGCGGACGGCCGCGCCAACCGGGAGATCGCCCGCGCCCTCGTGCTGTCCGAGAAGACGGTGAAGACGCACGTGTCGAACATCCTGATGAAGCTCGACCTGGCGGACCGCACCCAGGCCGCGCTGTGGGCCGTACGGCACGGACTCAGCGGCTGACCCTCGGCCCGTTGTCACCGGAAGGTTCCCCTCCGGTGCGAGATTCATACCATAGGGGGAATGGCTCCCCGGGCTCCGTATCCCCTGCCCGTGCCACGCGTTGCCCAGTGCGGACCGCGGCGCTCGCCGCGGTCGTCGCGAGGAGGGCTCGGAAAGTGAAGAACCTGAAGAAGGCAGCGGCCGTGACGATGGTGGCCGGCGGTCTGCTCGCCGCCGGTGCGGGCATGGCCTCCGCCACCGAGGGCAGCCACGCGGACGGCAAGGCCGTGGGCTCCCCGGGCGTCGTGTCCGGCAACCTCGTCCAGGTCCCGGTCGACGTCCCGGTGAACGTGTCGGGCAACAGCATCAACGTCATCGGTGTGCTGAACCCGGCCTTCGGCAACGTCGCCGTCAACGACTGACGACGGACGCCACCCAGACGACCAGCCCCGGCCGCCCGCCCCCCACCCGGCGCCGGGGCTCGTCCCTGCCCAGGGCCGGCGCCGGAACCTGTCCAGGCTCGGCGCCGAGGGCTCAGCGCGCCCCGCGCTCCTCCACGAACGCGTTGTACGCCGCCACCTGCGCCCGCCGGGCCGTCCGCTCCACCGGCCGCAGCGCCAACGCCCGCGCCGACATCTCCGACGCGCTCACCGCGCCGCCGTGCCCGTGCGCCGTCGCCAGCGACACCAGCGCGCCCACCCGCTGCGCGAGCTCCAGCACCCGCACCGCACGCGGCGGATACCCGGGCGCCAGCACGTCCTGCCCGCGTGACGCCGTGGCCCGCGCCCGGTACGCGTCGATCGCCGCCTCCGCGACCGGACCCGACCCGGCCACGTCCAGCCGCGTCAGCGCCTCCGTCGCCTCCCGCAGCGCCTCCGCCAGCTCCCGCTCCGCCTCACCCAGCGACGGCACGTCCGCCGGCGGCGCCTCCCGCACGGGCAGACAGTGCCAGAGGACCTCCACATGCACATCGCCCTCGGGCCCGGCCTCCGACACCTCGGGCACCAGCCCCAGCGCCGCCCCCTGGCACACCACGGCCTCCTCGGCCTCCAGCGCCCGCGCGTTGAACTCCGGCGGGCCGCTCAGCCCCAGCGGATGCCCCGGCGCCGGCAGCGCCACCCGCAGCCCCGACACCCCGAGCCCCCGCAGCCGCCCCAGGGCCAGCGTCAGCCCCACCGGCGCGGACTCCCCGGGCACCCCCTCCACCCGGTGCACCGCGTCCTCCCCGACGACGGCGAGCGCCGCCTCGTCCGGGGAGACAATTCCGGCAAGAAGGGCATTGCCCCAAGCTGCGAGACGACCGGAGCGTGGTTCGGAAAGCATGCGTACACCCTAGACAGCACACGGAAACCGGACCGATGGAATGTCCGGGTCGGCCGGTGGCGTAGATTTCATGACGGGCTCCCGCCCACGGGTGCGGCGGACCGACCCACAAGGCGTACGCGACAGCCGAGACCGGCCACACTGCAAGGGGAGACAAGGCGCTCATGAGCGATGTTCTGGAACTTCAGGACGTATCCGTGGTCCGCGAGGGCCGAGCTCTGGTGGAGCAGGTCTCCTGGTCGGTCAAGGAGGGCGAACGCTGGGTCATCCTCGGCCCCAACGGCGCCGGCAAGACCACCCTGCTGAACATCGCGTCCAGCTACCTCTACCCGAGCAAGGGCACCGCCACCATCCTCGGCGAGACGCTCGGCCGCCCCGGCACCGACGTCTTCGAGCTGCGTCCCCGCATCGGCGTGGCCGGCATCGCCCTCGCCGACAAGCTGCCCAAGAAGCAGACCGTCCTCCAGACCGTGCTCACCGCCGCCTACGGCATGACCGCCGGCTGGCAGGAGGAGTACGAGGACATCGACGAACAGCGCGCCCGCGCCTTCCTCGACCGCCTCGGCATGTCGGAGTACCTGGACCGCAAGTTCGGCACCCTCTCCGAGGGCGAGCGCAAGCGCACCCTCATCGCCCGCGCCCTGATGACCGACCCCGAGCTGCTCCTCCTCGACGAGCCCGCCGCCGGCCTGGACCTCGGCGGCCGCGAGGACCTGGTGCGCCGCCTCGGCCGCCTCGCCCGCGACCCGATCGCCCCCTCCATGATCATGGTCACCCACCACGTGGAGGAGATCGCCCCCGGCTTCACCCACGTCCTGATGATCCGTCAGGGCAAGGTCCTCGCCGCCGGCCCGCTCGAGCTCGAACTCACCAGCCGCAACCTGTCCCTGTGCTTCGGTCTCCCGCTCGTCGTCGAGCAGGTCGGCGACCGCTGGACCGCCCAGGGCCTCCCGATGAGCTGACACGACACCACCCCGCGCACAACACCCGGCACGACAGGGCCCGTTCGACCGACCGGCGCCCTGTCCGTGACCGGGTGCGCGGTTCTACCATGACCTTGTGGACATCGACGCATGGCTGTGGTGGCTGATCGGCGCGGCGGCACTCGGTATCGCCCTGGTGGTCACCGCGATGCCCGAACTCGGCATGCTCGCGGTGGGCGCCGTCGCCGCGGCAGTGGTCTCCGGCATCTTCGGCGGTGGGGCCGTCGCCCAGGTCGCGGTCTTCGCCGTCGTCTCGACCGCGCTGATCGCCGTCGTCCGGCCCATCGCCCGCAGACACCGGTCCCAGCGGCCCGAACTGGCCAGCGGAGTCGACGCCCTGAGGGGAAAACAGGCCGTCGTCCTCGAACGTGTCGACGGAAGCGGCGGCCGCATCAAGCTGGCGGGCGAGGTCTGGTCGGCCCGCGCCCTCGACCGCAGCCACTCCTACGAGGTCGGCCAGGAGGTCGACGTCGTGGAGATCGAGGGGGCCACCGCGATCGTCATGTGATCCCGCACCTGCCGCACGACACAACCGGTGCGAACCCGCCCCCGGTTGGCCCCGCGGTCTGACAGACTCGACCAGCAAGATCTACAACCGCACGACCGTGCACAGACACACGACCTGCCGTAGGCGCCGAGGCTAAGAAGGGTTCGGGGAACCGACGATGGAACCGGTCATCATCGTCCTGATCATCCTGGTGGTGTTGGTCTTCATCGCCCTGATCAAGACGATCCAAGTCATCCCACAGGCCAGCGCCGCCATTGTCGAGCGCTTCGGCCGTTACACGCGGACGCTCAACGCGGGCCTCAACATCGTCGTCCCGTTCATCGACACCATCCGCAACCGCATCGACCTCCGCGAGCAGGTCGTCCCCTTCCCGCCGCAGCCGGTGATCACCCAGGACAACCTGGTCGTCAACATCGACACCGTCATCTACTACCAGGTGACCGACGCCCGGGCCGCCACCTACGAGGTCGCCAGCTACATCCAGGCCATCGAGCAGCTGACCGTCACCACCCTGCGCAACATCATCGGCGGCATGGACCTCGAGCGGACCCTCACGTCCCGCGAGGAGATCAACGCGGCGCTGCGCGGCGTCCTCGACGAGGCCACCGGCAAGTGGGGCATCCGCGTCAACCGCGTGGAGCTCAAGGCGATCGAGCCGCCCACCTCCATCCAGGACTCGATGGAGAAGCAGATGCGCGCCGACCGCGACAAGCGCGCCGCGATCCTCCAGGCCGAAGGTGTCCGGCAGTCCGAGATCCTGCGCGCCGAGGGCGAGAAGCAGTCCCAGATCCTGCGCGCCGAAGGTGAGGCCAAGGCCGCCGCGCTGCGCGCCGAGGGCGAGGCCCAGGCCGTCCGCACGGTCTTCGAGGCCATCCACGCCGGCGACCCGGACCAGAAGCTGCTTTCCTACCAGTACCTCCAGATGCTGCCGAAGATCGCCGAGGGCGACGCCAACAAGCTGTGGATCGTCCCCAGCGAGATCGGCGACGCCCTCAAGGGCCTCTCCGGCGCCGTCGGCAACTTCGGCTCCAGCCTGGGTGGCAACGGCACCACGGCGAACGTCCCCGCCCAGGAACGCCGCGAAAACCCCTCGATCGACTGAGAGCACCCGGAAAACACGCGTTCCCCGCACCCCCTCACCAGGGGCGCGGGGAACTGCGCGCGATCAACCACGACGAACCCGCACCCGGGCTGTCAGCTCAACCCCTACGGCGAAACCGTCACGCCGCGGCCGACGCCAGCCACTCCGGCAGCGCCTCGAAGTCATCCCGGGCGAGAGCCAACAGCATCGCGTCCGCCGGCGTCGGCTCGTACGGCTCACGCAGCAACGGCATCCCCGCCTGCTCCGGCGTCCGGTCGGCCTTGCGGTGATTGTCCTCGGCGCACGAGGCCACCGTGTTCAGCCAGGTGTCCTGCCCGCCGAGCGAACGCGGCACCACATGGTCGACGGTCGTCGCCCGCCGGCCGCAGTACGCGCACCGGTGCCGGTCCCTCACCAGCACACCCCGCCTCGACCACGGCGCACGTCTTCGGAACGGCACCCGCACGTATTGGCAGAGCCTGATCACCCGGGGCGCCGGTATGTCGACCGCGGCTCCCCGCATCCGCAGTTCGGGATGGGCCTGCTCGACGACGGCCTTGTCCTGCAGCACCAGAACGACGGCTCGGTTCAGCGTCACCGTCGACAACGGCTCGAAGCTCGCGTTCAGCACCAGCGTGTCCCGCATACCAGCCCACCTCCCGTGCGCACCGGCCCGCCCCTCGGCGGGCTGGAACAACTCTGGCCGGGCGCGCCGGGATGGACAACGCAATATCCGCTGCTCCCACGGGAGACGACTCCCGGGGACCCCGACGGAAAAATGCCCGCCCCTGATCAATTCCAAGACCAGGGGCGGGCAAACGTTCCGGGAACGTCCGGTGTCGCGCGGGGGACTCAGGACTCCGCGGGCACCTCGTACTCACCGATCAGCTGGGCGCGCGCGAGCGTGTGGAACCGCAGGTTGAAGCCCACCACCGCGGGAGAGGCGTCCGCGTCCGGACCCAGCTTCTCCTGGTCCACGGCGTACACGGTGAACACGTACCGGTGCGGACCGTCACCGGGCGGCGGCGCGGCGCCGCCGAACTCCTTGGTGCCGTAGTCGTTCCGCGCGTGGACGGCGCCCTCCGGCAGCCCCTCGAACGAGCCGCTCCCGGCGCCGGCCGCCAGCTCGGTCACCGAGGCCGGGATGTCGAACACCACCCAGTGCCAGAACCCGCTGCCCGTCGGGGCGTCCGGGTCGTAGCAGGTCACGGCGAAGCTCTTGGTCTCCGGCGGGAAACCCTCCCAGCGCAGGTGCGGCGACGTGTTGCCCGCCGCGTGGACCTGAGCGTCCTTGAGCGTCGCCCCCGCCGTCACATCCTCGCTCGTCACCGTGAACGACGGCACGGGCGGATGGAAGTCATGGGGGAGCGGCCGCCGCTTGAGCTCGGTCACCTCGGTACCTCCTGATCGATGACGTTCGGTCCCGAACGAGCCTAGAACCAGTTCCGCTTGGAGCCGACCTCCGACAGCCACTGGTTCAGGTATGCCGCCCAGTCGGTCCCCTGGTAGTCGTTCAGGCCCACCTGGAAGGAACGGAACGTGTCGCTGCCCTCGCTGAACAGACCCGGCCTCTTGTCCATCTCCAGCACGACGTCCATCGCCTGCGCGTCGGCGACGAAGCTCAGCTCCACCTGGTTCAGCCCGCGGTACTGCGACGGCGGGTAGAACTCGATCTCCTGGTAGAACGGCAGCTTCTGCCGCGTCCCCCGGATGTGGCCGCGCTCCATGTCCGCGCTCTTGAAACGGAAGCCGAGCTGGATGAACGCGTCCAGGATCGCCTTCTGCGCCGGCAGCGGGTGCACGCTGATCGGGTCCAGGTCACCGGAGTCGACGGCCCGCGCGATCGCCAGCTCGGTGGTCACACCGATGTCCATCCCGCGCAGCGGCTGCCCGTCGATCATCGTGATCGGCGTCTCCCACGGGATCTCGAGCCCGAACTGCACGGCGTGCACCGCGCCCGCCTGCAGCTCGAAGGCCCCGCCCAGCTGCTGCTTGGTGAACTCGATGTTCTGCTTGTACTCCTCGTCGCCGCTCTCGACCTCGACCTTGGCCTGAAGACCGACCGACAGCCCTTCGATCTGCTGGTTCACGGACCCGCCCTGGATCCGCACCTCGCCCTGGACCACGCCCCCAGGAACGACGTTGACCTCGTGCAGCACCGTCTCGACCGAGGCCCCGCCGGCCCCCAGACTCGCCAGCAGCTTCTTGAACGCCATGTCTCTCCCTCTCCAGGCGACCCCGGCTGGGTCACACCCGATCCGCGGGCCAGCAGCACGTCGTGCGCCGGACTCCGATCCCTAACAACGCGATCCGGCCGCGGCCGGTTCCGTGTGCCCCACACCCCGGCGGCCGCGGCGACCGGTTGACCAGCCCGGCGCCGGCCCCGCCTCCAGTACCCTCGGACGGCATGATCGCGAGCCCCGACCGTACGCCCCTGCCGAGGGAGTTCTTCGACCGGCCCGTCCTCGAGGTCGCCCCCGACCTGCTCGGCCGCCTCCTCGTCCGCGACACCCCGGACGGCCCGATCGCCCTGATGTTCGGTGCGCCCGGCCCTATGTACGTCTACTTCACCTACGGCATGTCAAGGCGGTCGGGATGAACGTCGATCTCCTCGCCCACCCTGCCGAAGAGGTCGCCCCCAAGCTGCTCGGGAGTGTACTCACCTGCAAAACTGCCGAGGGGAGCGTAAGCATCGCCATCAGCGAGACAGAGGCGTACTCCGGCGCGGCCGACCCGGCTTCCCACGCCTACCGCGGCCGGACACCCCGTAACGCCGTCATGTTCGGACCCGCAGGACACCTGTACGTCTACCGGTCCCATGGTCTCCACTGGTGCGCCAACGTCGTCACCGGGACGGATGGCATCGCCTCGGCTGTCCTCATCCGGGCAGGCAAGGTCATCGAGGGGGAAGACCTGGCCCGCGAGCGGCGAGGGGAGAAGGTCGAGAGTCCACGCCTTGCCCGAGGTCCCGGGAACTTCTGCCAGGCGCTCGGCATCACAGCGGAACACAACGGTGCAGACCTCCTCACGGGTACCTCGGTCGTGTTGTCCGAGGGGGAGCCTGTACCTGCCGCGCTCATCCGGGTCGGTCCTCGGGTCGGCGTGAGCAAGGCCCACGACTGGCAACACAGGTTCTACCTCGCCGGCGATCCGACGGTCTCGGCGTATCGCCTGAGCCCGCGCGCCAAGCCGTGACCGGGTCTCAGGGGTGCCGGAACGTGATCCGGCAGTGCTCGGCCTTGAAGCTTCGAACCCCTCGACCACGCGGCATCAGCTCGACGCGCTCGCAGACTTGCATGACGACGGTCCGCACGTAGTCGATGCGGTCGGGGTCCTCGTAGTCCAGTTCCTCCCACAGGTACTCGTCGTCACCCAGGTCGACGCGTACCCGCTTCGCTGCCAGGTCTGCCAGCTCAGTCCGGATTTCGGTCAGGTCGGCGTCGCACCTGCCGATGCCCGTCCGCAAGGTCGATGCGTCGATGTCACCTACGGCGAACATCTCCGCCAGGGCGGTGCGCCTCTCGGATGCTGCCGTCTCCTCGGCCAGCAGCTCGGCCTCTCGCTCCTCGTCTGCGGGATCCGTGGCCGGCGCCGCGTTCCACTCCTCGGCCCTGCCGATGACCTTCCTGACCATGAAGGAGTCGAGAGGGTCCGCGGGGCAGGTGATGCACCGGTCACCTGAACAGGTGTAGATGCGGTACCGCTCTCCTGCCGCGTTCTTCCTGCTCCACCCTTGGGTGACGGCGGCCTGACACTTCGAGCAGCGGACCACGCCGGACAACAGGGCCTTGCGCTTGCCGCCACCGCCCGTGTTGCGCTCGGGGTCGCTCAGGTGGCGGACCAAGGCCCGGAACATGCCCTCAGAGACGATCGCCTCCCAGTTGCCCGCGCCGGTCTCCTCGGTCCGCCGCACGCGCTCCCCGTCCGGCTTCTCGACCCACTGCGAGTACGTCTGGATTCCCGCGTTCCTCGGCTTCAAGAGGACGCTCCGAAGGTTCGAGCTGCGCCACTCCTTGCCGTGAGGCGAGAGCAGTCCACGTGTGTTCCAGTCCTTCGCGACGGACCAGAGGGTGACGCCGGCCAGGACATCCTGGTACGCCTGCAGCAGGGCTTCCGCCTCTGCTTCCCGGTGCCTGCCGTCCCGCTCGAAGCCGAAGGGGCGAGTACTCCAGAAGGGCCTCCCCGACTCCCGGCGCCGCTGGTGTCCGAGTATCTGACGCTCAACTCGCATCTCGGTCTCGTTGCGAGCCACCACAGCGCCGATGCGAGCAGCGAGACGGCCGGACGGGGTGGACAGGTCGAGCACTCCCTGCGCCTGTGCGGCGGCCAGCGTGACGCCGGTCGCCTCGGCCAGGTCGACCAGATCCTCGAGGTCCCAGGGGGTGCGGTACATACGGTCGTAGTGGCGGGACACGATGGCGTCTGCCTTGCCGTCCTCCACCAGAGCCTTGACGCGCTCCCACTCGGCGCTCCGCTTGGTTCCCCGCTTCGTCGAAGCCGACGTGTCCTTCTCAACGATCGTGGCTACGACCGACCAGCCCTTCCGGTCGCACAGCGCCTGACTCAGCTCGACCTGTTGTGTCAGGTTTCCACCCTTGGACTCCTCGCCCCTCGGAGTGGGGCTGAGTCTGGCGTAGATGATCGCTCGCACTGCCTGTCTCCTGTTTGTCGTCGCTTGCGGATGATGCGGACCAACGACATACATGCCTGGTGAGTCACCTACGCATGTGGTCTTGCATGAACAGGGCCTTCCAGGGGCGGGCGAGCGCGGTGCTGCTGAGCGCGGATGAGATCCTCGAGCGCGGAGCTCGCCCGCACCCGCCGGCTTTCCGCCCGGAACGACAAGGAACTGGCCAAGGGCCCGGCCCGCCTCGCGACAGCCCTGGACGTCGACCGCTCCCTCAACGGCACGGACGCCTGCGCCACCGGCGACACTCCGCTCCGCATCCTCCACGGCACGCCCGTCGATTCCTCCCAGGTGCGGAACGGACCGCGCACCGGCGTCTCCGGGGAGGGGGGCGTGCACCCGTGGCGGTACTGGGTGGCGGACGATCCGACGGTCAGCCCCTACCGCGCCCACGTGCCGCGTCGGCGCCGAAGTTGACTCGCCCGTGGAAGATGCGTAACGTAGCCCGAGCCGCTTGAGCCGGGCAGGGCGTTCGTTCTGCATCCGCAAGCGGCCAACCCACTACCTACGACCACCCCATCAGCGGGGTCGATTCCGGCGTGTCCGCATGCCTGAATTCGAAGCCGCCGGCCCCGATTATGAATCGGGCGGGGAGATCGGTTAACGTAGTGAATGTCGAAAGGACGACGGGTGAAAGCCCAAAGCCCAACGACATCCCGTCGACCGGGAATCGGAGCCGAAAGGGTCTGATAGAGTCGGAAACGCAAGACCGAAGGGAAGCGCCCGGAGGAAAGCCCGAGAGGGTGAGTACGAAGGAAGCGTCCGTTCCTTGAGAACTCAACAGCGTGCCAAAAGTCAACGCCAGATATGTTGATACCCCGTCCATCCGGTTTCGGATGGTCGAGGTTCCTTTGAAAAAACACAGCGAGGACGCTGTGAACGTCGGGACTATTCCTCCCGATGTTCCGCTCTCGTGATGTGTGCACCCGCGCTTTTAATTAAGCACTGTCGGGTAAACATTCACGGAGAGTTTGATCCTGGCTCAGGACGAACGCTGGCGGCGTGCTTAACACATGCAAGTCGAACGATGAACCTCCTTCGGGAGGGGATTAGTGGCGAACGGGTGAGTAACACGTGGGCAATCTGCCCTGCACTCTGGGACAAGCCCTGGAAACGGGGTCTAATACCGGATACTGACCCGCTTGGGCATCCAAGCGGTTCGAAAGCTCCGGCGGTGCAGGATGAGCCCGCGGCCTATCAGCTTGTTGGTGAGGTAATGGCTCACCAAGGCGACGACGGGTAGCCGGCCTGAGAGGGCGACCGGCCACACTGGGACTGAGACACGGCCCAGACTCCTACGGGAGGCAGCAGTGGGGAATATTGCACAATGGGCGAAAGCCTGATGCAGCGACGCCGCGTGAGGGATGACGGCCTTCGGGTTGTAAACCTCTTTCAGCAGGGAAGAAGCGAAAGTGACGGTACCTGCAGAAGAAGCGCCGGCTAACTACGTGCCAGCAGCCGCGGTAATACGTAGGGCGCGAGCGTTGTCCGGAATTATTGGGCGTAAAGAGCTCGTAGGCGGCTTGTCACGTCGGTTGTGAAAGCCCGGGGCTTAACCCCGGGTCTGCAGTCGATACGGGCAGGCTAGAGTTCGGTAGGGGAGATCGGAATTCCTGGTGTAGCGGTGAAATGCGCAGATATCAGGAGGAACACCGGTGGCGAAGGCGGATCTCTGGGCCGATACTGACGCTGAGGAGCGAAAGCGTGGGGAGCGAACAGGATTAGATACCCTGGTAGTCCACGCCGTAAACGGTGGGCACTAGGTGTGGGCGACATTCCACGTCGTCCGTGCCGCAGCTAACGCATTAAGTGCCCCGCCTGGGGAGTACGGCCGCAAGGCTAAAACTCAAAGGAATTGACGGGGGCCCGCACAAGCGGCGGAGCATGTGGCTTAATTCGACGCAACGCGAAGAACCTTACCAAGGCTTGACATACACCGGAAAGCATCAGAGATGGTGCCCCCCTTGTGGTCGGTGTACAGGTGGTGCATGGCTGTCGTCAGCTCGTGTCGTGAGATGTTGGGTTAAGTCCCGCAACGAGCGCAACCCTTGTCCCGTGTTGCCAGCAGGCCCTTGTGGTGCTGGGGACTCACGGGAGACCGCCGGGGTCAACTCGGAGGAAGGTGGGGACGACGTCAAGTCATCATGCCCCTTATGTCTTGGGCTGCACACGTGCTACAATGGCCGGTACAATGAGCTGCGATACCGCGAGGTGGAGCGAATCTCAAAAAGCCGGTCTCAGTTCGGATTGGGGTCTGCAACTCGACCCCATGAAGTCGGAGTCGCTAGTAATCGCAGATCAGCATTGCTGCGGTGAATACGTTCCCGGGCCTTGTACACACCGCCCGTCACGTCACGAAAGTCGGTAACACCCGAAGCCGGTGGCCCAACCCCTTGTGGGAGGGAGCTGTCGAAGGTGGGACTGGCGATTGGGACGAAGTCGTAACAAGGTAGCCGTACCGGAAGGTGCGGCTGGATCACCTCCTTTCTAAGGAGCACTTCTCACCAACTCCGGTTGGTCAGAGGCCAGTTCATCAGCGAACGTCTGATGCTGGTTGCTCATGGGTGGAACGTTGACTACTCGGCGCACTTGATCGTCTTCTCCTTCCAGTACTGCTCTTCGGAGCGTGGAACGTTGAGGGAAGCGGGGAGTGTGTCGGGCACGCTGTTGGGTGTCTGAGGGTACGGCCGTGTGGTCGCCTTCAGTGCCGGCCCCAGTGCACTCAAGCCGTTTGGCTTGGGGTGATGGGTGGTTGGTCGTTGTTTGAGAACTGCACAGTGGACGCGAGCATCTGTGGCCAAGTTTTTAAGGGCGCACGGTGGATGCCTTGGCACCAGGAACCGATGAAGGACGTGGGAGGCCACGATAGGCCCCGGGGAGTCGTCAACCAGGCTTTGATCCGGGGGTGTCCGAATGGGGAAACCCGGCAGTCGTCATGGGCTGTCACCCTTGCCTGAACACATAGGGCAAGTGGAGGGAACGCGGGGAAGTGAAACATCTCAGTACCCGCAGGAAGAGAAAACAACCGTGATTCCGGGAGTAGTGGCGAGCGAAACCGGATGAGGCCAAACCGTATGCGTGTGAGACCCGGCAGGGGTTGCGCATTCGGGGTTGTGGGATCTCTCTTTCATGGTCTGCCGGCCATGAGGCGAGTCAGAAACCGTTGATGTAGGCGAAGGACATGCGAAAGGTCCGGCGTAGAGGGTAAGACCCCCGTAGTCGAAACGTCAGCGGCTCGTTTGAGAGACACCCAAGTAGCACGGGGCCCGAGAAATCCCGTGTGAATCTGGCGGGACCACCCGCTAAGCCTAAATATTCCCTGGTGACCGATAGCGGATAGTACCGTGAGGGAATGGTGAAAAGTACCGCGGGAGCGGAGTGAAATAGTACCTGAAACCGTGTGCCTACAAGCCGTGGGAGCGTCGCGTTGAGTGCTTGCACTCAACGTCGTGACTGCGTGCCTTTTGAAGAATGAGCCTGCGAGTTTGCGGTGTGTTGCGAGGTTAACCCGGGTGGGGAAGCCGTAGCGAAAGCGAGTCCGAACAGGGCGCTGTAGTAGCACGCTCAAGACCCGAAGCGGAGTGATCTAGCCATGGGCAGGTTGAAGCGGAGGTAAGACTTCGTGGAGGACCGAACCCACCAGGGTTGAAAACCTGGGGGATGACCTGTGGTTAGGGGTGAAAGGCCAATCAAACTCCGTGATAGCTGGTTCTCCCCGAAATGCATTTAGGTGCAGCGTCGTGTGTTTCTTGCCGGAGGTAGAGCACTGGATAGGCGATGGGCCCTACCGGGTTACTGACCTTAGCCAAACTCCGAATGCCGGTAAGTGAGAGCGCGGCAGTGAGACTGTGGGGGATAAGCTCCATGGTCGAGAGGGAAACAGCCCAGAGCATCGACTAAGGCCCCTAAGCGTACGCTAAGTGGGAAAGGATGTGGAGTCGCACAGACAACCAGGAGGTTGGCTTAGAAGCAGCCACCCTTGAAAGAGTGCGTAATAGCTCACTGGTCTAGTGATTCCGCGCCGACAATGTAGCGGGGCTCAAGCGTACCGCCGAAGTCGTGTCATTGCGATATGTACCCCCAACGGGGATCGTGATGGGTAGGGGAGCGTCGTCTGCCGGGTGAAGCAGCCGCGTAAGCGAGTTGTGGACGGTTGACGAGTGAGAATGCAGGCATGAGTAGCGATTCACACGTGAGAAACGTGTGCGCCGATTGACTAAGGGTTCCTGGGTCAAGCTGATCTGCCCAGGGTAAGTCGGGACCTAAGGCGAGGCCGACAGGCGTAGTCGATGGATAACCGGTTGATATTCCGGTACCCGCTGTGAAGCGTCAAACATCGAATCCAGTGATGCTAAGCCCGTGAAGCCGCCGGCTGAGTCTTCGGACGAGGTCGGAGTGGTGGAGCCGGTGACCCGAGCTGGTAGTAGGTGAGTGATGGGGTGACGCAGGAAGGTAGTCCATCCCGGGCGGTGGTTGTCCCGGGGTAAGGGTGTAGGACGTCAGGTAGGCAAATCCGCCTGGCATGTGTCTGAGACCTGATGCCGAGCCGATTGTGGTGAAGTGGATGATCCTATGCTGTCGAGAAAAGCCTCTAGCGAGTTTCATGGCGGCCCGTACCCTAAACCGACTCAGGTGGTCAGGTAGAGAATACCGAGGCGTTCGGGTGAACTATGGTTAAGGAACTCGGCAAAATGCCCCCGTAACTTCGGGAGAAGGGGGGCCACATCCGGTGATGAGCTTCGCGCTCTGAGCTGGGGGTGGCCGCAGAGACCAGCGAGAAGCGACTGTTTACTAAAAACACAGGTCCGTGCGAAGCCGTAAGGCGATGTATACGGACTGACGCCTGCCCGGTGCTGGAACGTTAAGGGGACCGGTTAGCTTGGATTCGTCCAGGCGAAGCTGAGAACTTAAGCGCCAGTAAACGGCGGTGGTAACTATAACCATCCTAAGGTAGCGAAATTCCTTGTCGGGTAAGTTCCGACCTGCACGAATGGCGTAACGACTTCTCGACTGTCTCAACCATAGGCCCGGTGAAATTGCACTACGAGTAAAGATGCTCGTTTCGCGCAGCAGGACGGAAAGACCCCGGGACCTTTACTACAGTTTGATATTGGTGTTCGGTTCGGCTTGTGTAGGATAGCTGGGAGACTTTGAGCATCGGACGCCAGTTCGGTGGGAGTCGTCGTTGAAATACCAGTCTGGTCGTGCTGGATGTCTAACCTGGGTCCGTGATCCGGATCAGGGACAGTGTCTGATGGGTAGTTTAACTGGGGCGGTTGCCTCCTAAAGGGTAACGGAGGCGCCCAAAGGTTCCCTCAGCCTGGTTGGTAATCAGGTGTTGAGTGTAAGTGCACAAGGGAGCTTGACTGTGAGACCGACGGGTCGAGCAGGGACGAAAGTCGGGACTAGTGATCCGGCGGTGGCTTGTGGAAGCGCCGTCGCTCAACGGATAAAAGGTACCCCGGGGATAACAGGCTGATCTTCCCCAAGAGTCCATATCGACGGGATGGTTTGGCACCTCGATGTCGGCTCGTCGCATCCTGGGGCTGGAGTCGGTCCCAAGGGTTGGGCTGTTCGCCCATTAAAGCGGTACGCGAGCTGGGTTTAGAACGTCGTGAGACAGTTCGGTCCCTATCCGCTGTGCGCGTAGGAGTCTTGAGAAGGGCTGTCCCTAGTACGAGAGGACCGGGACGGACGAACCTCTGGTGTGCCAGTTGTTCTGCCAAGGGCATGGCTGGTTGGCTACGTTCGGGAGGGATAACCGCTGAAAGCATCTAAGCGGGAAGCCTGCTTCGAGATGAGGACTCCCACCCACTTGATGGGGTAAGGCTCCCAGTAGACGACTGGGTTGATAGGCCGGATATGGAAGCACGGTAACGTGTGGAGTTGACCGGTACTAATAGGCCGAGGGCTTGTCCTCAGTTGCTCGCGTCCACTGTGTTAGTTCTGAGACAACGACCGTTGTCGGCTTTGAGTAGAACGCATAACAGAAGAGTGTGCTTGTTCGCTCGAAACCATTAGGGTTTCGGTGGTCATAGCGTAGGGGAAACGCCCGGTTACATTCCGAACCCGGAAGCTAAGCCTTACAGCGCCGATGGTACTGCAGGGGGGACCCTGTGGGAGAGTAGGACGCCGCCGAACAATCTTTGGAAGGACCCCTGGTCGCCAGCGTTCAGCTGGGGCCAGGGGTCCTTTTTGTATTTATGCTTGCAGTACCCGAGACAGGAGTCACCGATGTCCACCAACTCTCCCGACGACCGACCGGAGCGCGACCAGCGCCGACGGGACAGTGGTGACCGTTCGGACCGTGGCGGCCAGCGCGGCGGCCCCCGTCGCGGCAACGACCGCGACCGTGGCTTCCGCAGGGACGGCGACCGTCCTCCCTTCCGTCGCGACGACCGTGACAGGGACCGCACCGGCGACCGTGACCGCAGCGGCGGCCGGCCCGAGCGTGGCGACTTCCGCGGACGCGACGACAACCGCGACAACCGCGGGGGCGATCGCGGCGGGTACCGCGGCCGTGACGACCGCAGGGACGACCGTCGTGATGACCGCCGTGACGACCGGGACCGTGGCGGCTACCGCGGCCGCTCCGACGACCGTGGTGACCGTGGCGGTTTCCGTCGTGACGACAACCGTGGCGATCGCGGTGGCTTCCGCCGCGACGACGACCGTGGGTACGGCCGGCGCGACGACCGCAGGGACGACCGCCGCGATGACCGTCGTGACGACCGCCGTGACGACCGCCGTGACGACCGGGACCGTGGCGGCTACCGCGGTCGTTCCGACGACCGTGGCGACCGTGGCGGTTTCCGTCGTGACGACAACCGTGGTGACCGTGGTGGCTTCCGCCGCGACGACGACCGTGGGTACGGCCGGCGCGACGACCGCAGGGACGACCGGCGCGATGACCGCCGTGATGACCGCCGTGACGACCGGGACCGTGGCGGCTACCGCGGCCGCTCCGACGACCGTGGCGACCGCGGCGGCTTCCGTCGTGACGACGACCGCGGTGACCGTGGCGGTTTCCGCCGCGACGACCGCGACCGCGGCGGCTTCCGACGCGGTGGCGACAGCCGTACCGACACCCGTGGTGGCGACCGCGACTCCCGTGGTGGTGGCTTCCGGCGTGACGACCGTGACCGGGGCGACCGTGGCGGCTTCCGCGGCCGTGACGACCGTGACCGTGGGCGCGGGCCGCGTCGGGACGACCGGGGTGGCCGTCCCGGTGGCTTCCGTGGGCGTGACGACCGCCAGGGCGGCGGCCGGTTCCGTGACGAGCGGGACCGTGACCGCGAGCCCATCAAGCGGCTGCCGATCCCCGAGGACGTCACCGGCGAGGAGATCGACAAGGACGTCCGGCAGGAGCTGCAGAGCCTGCCCAAGACGCTCGCCGAGGACGTCGCCAAGAACCTGGTGATGGTCGCCCGGCTCATCGACGAGGACCCCGAGCACGCCTACGCCTACTCCCGTATCGCCCTGCGGCTCGCCTCGCGTGTGGCCGCCGTGCGGGAGGCGGCCGGCTTCGCCGCGTACGCGACGCAGAAGTACGGCGAGGCCCTCGCCGAGTTCCGTGCCGCGCGGCGGATGACCGGGACCGTGGAGCTGTGGCCGCTGATGGCGGACTGCGAGCGCGGTCTCGGCCGGCCGGAGAAGGCGCTGGACATGGCCGGCGCCCCCGAGGTGCAGAAGCTGGACAAGGCAGGTCAGGTCGAGATGCGGCTCGTCGCGGCCGGCGCCCGGCGCGACATGGGCCAGCTGGACGCGGCCATCGTCACCCTCCAGAGCCCCGAGCTGGCGTCGAACTCCGTGCAGCCGTGGACCGCGCGCCTGCGGTACGCGTACGCCGACGCGTTGCTCGCCGCCGGTCGTGAGGGCGAGGCGCGCGAGTGGTTCGCCAAGGCCGTCGAGGCCGACCGGGACGGCAGCACCGACGCCTCCGACCGGCTGGCCGAGCTGGACGGCGTCGAGTTCACGGACGCCTTCGTCGAGGACGAGGACGAGGACCAGGACGGCACCGACCGTGACGAGCGGGGCGCGCAGGACGACGACAAGGACTGACGTCCTCTCGGCACCACGCACATGAAAGGGGCGGGCCCCGGCCGAATGCCGGAGCCCGCCCCTTTCATGTGTCCGGACGCCTCAGAGGTCCAGTGCGCGCAGCACCAGGCCCGACGCCGGTTTCGGGCCGAACGACGTCGACTTGCGGGGCATCGTCACCCCTTGGCGAGCGAGCTCCCGCACCACGTCCTCGTGCACGGGGTGCATCAGCACCGCCGTACCGCCGTCGCGGCGGGCCTTGTCCACCGTGGCCGCCGTGTCGTGGATGTACGCGATGTGGGCGGGGTCGTCGGGCACGCGCCAGACGTGGTCGAGAAGCGTGGCGTGCAGGACCGTCGCGTCCAGGGTGCGCCAGGCCTCCGGGCGGTCCACGGGCACCGTGCGGTCCAGCAGCGCCGGGTCCGGCCGGTCGACGAGGTGGAAGGCGCCGTCGTCCCCGGTGAGGAGGAACGCGTTTCCCTCCTCCGCCGCCTCGGCCAGCGCGTCCATCGCCTTCGGCAGCGGCACATCCAGGCGGCGGACGCGGAAGAAGCCGTCCAGGGCTCTCAGTGCCCTGGCGACCGGCAGGCCGTGCAGCAGGCGGTGGATGGCGCGGACCCGCAGCGGATAGCGGGCCGTGTCGACAAGGAGCACCAGGCCGTGGTCCCACGGGCTGGGGGAAGGGTGCTCCGCGCGCAGCCTGCGGTAGGTCGCCCAGCGGTGGTGGCCGTCGGCGATGAGGGCCTGGTGGGCGGACAGTTCGTCGCGGATCACCGCCAGGCCGGCCGGGTCGGTGACCGGCCACAGGCGATGGTGGACGCCGTCCTCCGTGGTGGTCGCCAGGAGCGGAGGCCGCCCGGCCGTGCGCTCGATCAGGCCGGCCGTGCCCGCCGTCGTGTCGTCGCCCCGGTAGGTGAGGAGCAGCGGCTCCAGGTTGGCGCTGGTGGCGCGCATCAGGTCGGCGCGGTCCGCGACGATGTGCGGCATGACGTCCTCGTGCGGCAGCACCAGGTGCTCGTCCGGTTCGGAGACGCGCAGGGCGCCGATCACGCCCCGCTGCTCCAGGCCGTCGCCGTCGCGCTGCTCGTAGACGTACAGGCCGGGTTCCGGGTCGGGGGTGAGGACGCCCTCGGCGCGCCAGCGGCGGAGCGTCTCGGCGGCCTGGGCGTTGCGCTCCTCGGGTGCGGCGGCCTCGGGCAGGATCAGCCGGACGATGTTGTGCGGGTCGGCGGACTGGAGGTGGTGCAGGCCGTCGGGGCGGACCACGACGTCGTAGGGCGGGGATGTCACGGCGGCCAGGCTGCCGACCCGGTCGGGGTCGTAACGAAGGCCTCGGAACGGGGTGAGTTCCAGGCCTCGGGGCGCCGTTGCCTTCGAGTGACCTGCGGTGTTCATCCCGGCATCGTACGGGTGTCGGTGCGATGGGGGATGATCGGGGGAAAGCCGTCGAACGAGGAGCGATGCGGAATGAGCCGGAGCGTCAGGACGAGGCCCGAGGGCAGTGGCCAGGCCCTGAGCGAGGCGTACGACACGGCGCTGCTCGACCTCGACGGAGTGGTGTACGCGGGCGGCAACGCCATCGAGCACGCGGTGCCGTCCCTCGCCGTGGCGCGCGACGGCGGCATGCGGCTCGCCTACGTCACCAACAACGCGCTGCGCACGCCCGACGCCGTCGCCGCGCACCTGACCGAGCTGGGCATACCGGCCGAGGCCGGTGACGTCATCACCTCCGCCCAGGCGGTCGCGCGGCTCATCGCCGACCAGGTGCCGCAGGGCTCCCGGGTGCTCGTCGTGGGCGGCGAGGGTCTGCGGGTGGCGCTGCGCGAACGCGGTCTCGAGCCGGTGGAGTCGGCGGACGACGAGCCGGTGGCGGTCGTGCAGGGCTACGGCGGCCCGGAGCTGGCGTGGGGGCGGTTCGCCGAGGCGAGCTACGCCGTCGCGCGCGGGCTGCCGTGGTTCGCGTCCAACACCGACCTGACGATCCCCAGCGGCCGGGGCATCGCCCCCGGCAACGGCGCGGCGGTGGAGGTCGTGCGGATCGCCACGGGCGCCGAGCCGCAGGTGGCGGGCAAGCCGCTGCCGCCGATGCACCGGGAGACGATCCTGCGTACCGGTGCCGAGCGGCCGCTGGTGGTGGGGGACCGGCTGGACACGGACATCGAGGGCGCGTTCAACGGCGGGGTGGACTCGCTGCTGGTGCTCACCGGGGTGACCGACGGCGCGCAGCTCCTGGCGGCACCGCCGCAGCACCGGCCGACGTACGTGGACGCCGATCTGCGAGGGCTGCTGACCGGGCAGCCCGAGGTCGTCGGGGACGGCGGCGCCTTCCGGTGCGGCGGATGGACGGCGGCGGCCGGCGCCGGGCGGCTGGAGCTGGACGGGGACGGCGCTCCGGTGGACGGGCTGCGGGCGCTGTGCGCGGCGGCCTGGACGGCGGCGGGCGACGAGGGGTGCGGGCTGGACGCGGGGAAGGCCCTGGCGCGGCTGGGGCTCTGACGGCCCGCCGGTCACCGGATCTTGATCGATTCGGAGGATAGGCTAACCTAACCGGGTGTTGGTCGAGAGTCCCCCCGAACAGCGCGCGGAGACCGCCTCCGCGCTCCCCGGCCGCCGGGCGATACGCGCGGCCGGTCTGCTCGTGTCCCTCGCGGTCCTGGTGCTCGTCGCGCTGGCGAGTATCGCGGTCGGCGCGAAGGAACTGTCCCTGGGGCAGGTGTGGCACGGGCTGTTCGACGCGTCGGGCACCTACGCCGACACCGTGGTGTCCGACCGGCTGTCCCGCACCCTGCTGGGTCTGCTCGCCGGCGCCGCCCTCGGCCTCGCCGGGGCCGTGCTGCAGGCGCTGACCCGCAACCCGCTGGCCGACCCGGGACTCCTCGGCCTGAACGCGGGCGCCTCCGCCGCGGTCGTCACGGCCATCACCTTCTTCGGCGTCACCTCCCTGTCCGGATACGTGTGGTTCGCGTTCTGCGGGGCGGCCGCCGTCGGCGCCGTCGTGTGGTTCCTCGGCGGACGCCGGGGCGCCACCCCTGTACGGCTGGTGCTCGCGGGCACCGCCATCAGCGCCGCGCTCTACGGCTATCTCCAGGCCGTGATGATCCTCGACGACGCGGCCCTCGGCCGGATGCGCTTCTGGACGGTCGGCTCGCTCGGCTCCGGCAGCGACGAGGCCGTCATGCAGGTGGTGCCGTTCCTGGTCGTCGGCAGTGGGCTGGCGCTGCTGCTCGCCCGGCCGCTGAACGCCATGGCCATGGGTGACGACACCGCCAAGGCGCTCGGTGCCGACCTCAACCGCACCCGCGCGCTGTCCATGCTCGTCGCGACGATGCTGAGCGGCGCCGCCACCGCCGCGTGCGGTCCGATCGTCTTCGTCGGCCTGATGGTGCCGCACGTGGTGCGCTCCTTCACCGGGCCCGACCAGCGCTGGATCCTGCCGTACGCGGCGGTCCTGTCGCCGGTGCTGCTGCTCGGCGCGGACGTGCTGGGCCGGATCGTGGCCCGGCCGGCGGAACTCCAGGTGGGCATCGTCACCGCGATCATCGGCGGCCCGGTGTTCATTCTTCTCGTACGACGGCGGAGGACGGCCCAGCTGTGAAGACCAACCGTGCGGTGCGCGTCCCCGGCGGCCTCTCGGTCCGGCTGGACGTGCGTGCGTTCACCGTCGTCGTGCTGCTGATGGTGCTGGCGCTCGGCGCGAGCGTGCTGCTCGTCGGCACCGGTGACTTCCCGATGTCCGCCTCCGACGTGCTGACCACGCTCGTCGGGCAGGGAAGCGAGGGGCAGGAGTTCATCGTCACCGAGCTGCGGCTGCCGCGGGTCCTGGTAGGGCTGCTGGTCGGCGCCTCCCTCGGCATCGGCGGTGCCCTGTTCCAGGCCATCTCCCGCAACCCGCTGGGCAGCCCCGACATCCTGGGCCTCGGCCAGGGCGCCACGGCCGGCGCGCTCACCGTCATCGTGCTGTTCTCCGGCACCGCGAACCAGGTGGCTCTCGGCGCGCTCGCCGGCGGCCTGATCACCGGCACCGTCATCTACGTCCTGGCGTGGAAGCGGGGCGTGCACGGCTATCGGCTGGTGCTGGTCGGTATCGGCGTCTCCGCCGTCGTCACCGCCGTCAACGGCTATCTGCTCACCAAGTCCGACATCGTCGACGCCGCCCGCGCGGTCGTCTGGATGACCGGGTCCCTCGACGGGCGCGACTGGGACCAGGTGTGGCCGCTGCTCGCGCTGTGCGCCGTCCTCGTCCCGGTCGTCCTCGCCAACTCCCGCGCCCTGCGGATGACGGAGATGGGCGACGACGTCTCAGCCGCCCTGGGTGTGCGCGTCGAGCGGCTGCGGCTGGTGCTGATGCTGTCCGCCGTGCTGCTCACCGCGTCCGCGACCGCCGCCGCGGGACCCGTCAGCTTCGTCGCGCTCACCGCGCCGCAGCTCGCCCGGCGTCTCACCCGGTCGCCCGGACCGAACCTGATCGCCTCGATGTGGATGGGGGCAGCCCTGCTGGTCCTCGCCGACTTCGTCTCGCAGCGGGCGTTCGGCGCCGAACAGCTGCCCGTGGGCGTGGTCACCGGCGTCCTCGGCGGCGTCTACCTGCTGTGGCTGCTGGTCACCGAGCGCAGGGCGGGCCGGATATGAGCGAGGCCGAGAAGAAGAACACCCGAAGGAGCACCGTGAACCGTCTCTCCGCAGAGAACGTCACCCTGGCCTACGACCAGCGGGTCATCGCCGAACAGCTGTCGGTGGAGATCCCGGACCACTCCTTCACCGTCGTCGTCGGTCCGAACGCCTGCGGCAAGTCCACCCTGCTGCGCGCCCTGTCGCGCATGCTGAAGCCCGCCGAGGGCCGGGTGCTGCTCGACGGGCAGGCCATCCACTCGCTGCCCGCCAAGAAGGTCGCCCGCACCCTCGGCCTGCTGCCCCAGTCGTCCATCGCGCCCGACGGCATCACCGTCGGCGACCTCGTCGCGCGCGGCCGCTACCCGCACCAGAGCCTGCTGCGCCAGTGGTCCTCCGAGGACGAGCGGGTCGTACGGGAGTCGATGGCCCGCACCGGCGTCGCCGACCTCGCCGAGCGTTACGTGGACGAGCTGAGCGGAGGGCAGCGGCAGCGCGTCTGGATCGCCATGGCGCTGGCCCAGGAGACGCCGCTGCTGCTGCTCGACGAGCCGACCACCTACCTGGACATCCAGCACCAGATCGACGTCCTGGACCTCTGTGCCGACCTGCACGAGGAGCAGGGCCGCACTCTCGTCGCCGTGCTGCACGACCTCAACCACGCCGCCCGCTACGCCACCCACCTGATCGCCCTGCGCGAGGGCCGGGTCATCGCCCAGGGCGCCCCTGAGGACATCGTCACCGCCGAGCTGGTGGAGGAGGTGTTCGGGCTGCGCTGCCAGGTCATCGACGACCCCGAGACGGGCACCCCGCTGGTCGTGCCGGCGGCACGGGCGTCCCGTGCCAAGGCGGACGTCAGGAAGGCGGAGACCACGAAGGTCTGAGGCGTCAGAGGAGCTTCCGCAGCTGGAACAGGTCGCGCAGGCCCGCCTCCAGCCGCACCCGCCCCGAGGCCCACGCCGGCGCGAAGTGCAGCTCCCCGTCGACCAGGCCCAGGAGGTCGTCGCCCGTCATGGCGATCCGTATCTGCGCCTTCTCGCGCGGCGGGCCGGGGTGGGTCTCCCGCACCTCGATCCGGCCTCCGGTGAGGCGGCCCGCGAAGGTCACGTCCAGGTCCGTGACGTGGCAGCTGACGGACCTCTCCATCGACGCCGCCGCGCGGACGTCGCCCTCGGCGCCGCCCATGCTGTCCGAGAGCTTGTCGAGTGCCGCACGGCACTCCTCGATCGTGGCCATCGCGCACGACGGTACCCCAGCCGTTCGCGGTAGCGTCGGGGCATGAACGACGCAGTGCCGCAGGCGGCGGACACGGAGCCGGACACCGGGGCCCCGCAGGGCGGGCCGCCGGAGCAGGCCGCGCCGCAGCCGCCGTACGACGACGGGCCCGCCGGACCCGCACCGCTGGGCGTGCCGCGCACCCCGACCGGGAACGCCGAGGTCGACGCCCACGTGGAGCGGCTGGCCGACGCCGACCACCTCACCACCGACGGCCACCTCGAGGTGTACGAGGATGTACACCGGGGGCTGCGCGACGCGCTCACCGCGCTCGACGCCCGCCCGGGTCCCTCGCCCGCCGCCCCGCACCGGGGCACACCGGGGCACCCGTCCCAGTCGGCACACGTACACAGGAGCTGAACCGAACGTGGCAGGAGTCGCACGCCGCCGTCTCGACGCGGAGCTGGTCCGCCGCAAGCTGGCGCGCTCGCGCGAGCACGCCAGCCAGCTGATCGCCGCCGGGCGGGTCAGCGTCGGCAGGACGGTGGCGACCAAGCCCGCCACCCAGGTGGAGACCGCGGCCGCGATCGTGGTCGCCGAGGACGCCGGCGACCCCGACTACGTCTCGCGCGGAGGTCACAAACTGGCCGGGGCGCTGGACGCGTTCGTGCCGCGGGGGCTGGTCGTGAAGGAGCGGCGGGCGCTCGACGCGGGCGCCTCCACCGGCGGTTTCACCGATGTGCTGCTGCGGGCGGGCGCCGCCCACGTGGTCGCGGTGGACGTCGGATACGGACAACTCGCGTGGTCTCTCCGGCAGGATGAACGCGTGACCGTCAAGGACCGTACGAATGTACGGGAGTTGACGCTCGAGGCCATCGATGGGGAGCCAGTGGATCTTGTCGTGGGGGATCTGTCGTTCATCCCGCTCGGACTGGTGCTGCCCGCTCTGAAGCGGTGCGTGACGCCGGACGCCGATCTGGTGATGATGGTCAAGCCGCAGTTCGAGGTGGGCAAGGACCGGCTGGGCAGCGGCGGTGTCGTACGGAGCGCGCAGCTGCGCGCCGAGGCCGTCCGGGGGGTGGCCGCCAAGGCCTGGGAGCTGGGGCTCGGGGCGAAGGGCGTGACGGCGAGTCCGCTGCCCGGGCCCTCCGGGAATGTCGAATACTTCCTGTGGCTGCGGGCCGGGGCACCGGAACTGGACCCGGCCGACGTTGACCGTGCTGTGGCGGAGGGGCCGCGTTGACACCGAACCGTGCTCGTACTGTTTTCCTGCTGGCCCACACCGGGCGGGCCGCTGCCATCCGCAGCGCCGAGCTCGTGGTCAAGGGCCTGCTGCGCTCGGGGCTCGGGGTGCGGGTGCTGGAGGAGGAGGCCCGCGACCTGCCGCTCCCCGACGACGTGGAGACGGTCAAGGAGGCCACCCCGCAGTGCCTGGACGACTGCGAGCTGCTGATCGTCCTCGGCGGTGACGGCACGCTGCTGCGCGGCGCCGAGTTCGCCCGCGCCTCCGGGGTGCCGATGCTCGGCGTCAACCTCGGCAGAGTGGGCTTCCTCGCCGAGGCCGAGCGGGACGACCTGGAGAAGGTCGTCGACCGGGTGGTGAGCCGGGCGTACGAGGTCGAGGAGCGGATGACCGTCGACGTCGTGGTGCACCGCAACGGCGACATCGTGCACACCGACTGGGCGTTGAACGAGGCGGCCGTGCAGAAGGTGTCCGCGGAGCGGATGCTGGAGGTCGTCCTGGAGATCGACGGCCGGCCGGTGACCGGGTTCGGCTGCGACGGCATCGTGTGCGCGACCCCGACCGGGTCCACCGCGTACGCGTTCTCCGCCGGCGGGCCCGTGGTGTGGCCGGAGGTCGAGGCGCTGCTGATGGTGCCGATCAGCGCGCACGCGCTGTTCGCCAAGCCGCTGGTGACGTCGCCGAACTCGGTGCTGGCGGTGGAGGTGCTGCCGCACGTGCCGCCGGGGGTGCTGTGGTGCGACGGGCGGCGGACGGTCGAGCTGCCGGCGGGCGCCCGGGTGGAGGTGCGGCGGGGGGCCGTGCCGGTCAGGCTGGCTCGCCTGCACCATGCTTCCTTCACCGACCGGCTCGTCGCGAAGTTCGCGCTGCCCGTGTCGGGGTGGCGGGGGGCGCCGCAGTAGTCGTCACCGATGGGGTGGTTTCCCTACAGGGGCGGCCGCGGGTGGATCGTGACTCGCCGCGCCCACACGGCGGAGCCGCACATCGATACAGCCCCGCGCCCCTGAAGGGGGTGCACTCACGTGGGTGACAGGGGCGGGGCGGTCGCACTCCGCCGCGTGGACCTCGTATGGTCGTGTCCGTGCTAGAGGAGATGCGGATACGGTCGCTCGGTGTCATCGACGACGCTGTGGTGGAGCTGTCACCCGGCTTCACCGCCGTCACCGGTGAGACGGGTGCGGGCAAGACCATGGTGGTCACCAGCCTGGGCCTGCTGCTGGGCGGACGGGCGGATGCGGCCCTGGTGCGGATCGGCGCGCGCAACGCCGTGGTCGAGGGACGGATCGCCGTGCCCGAGGGCTCACCGGCCGGCGTGCGCGCGGAGGAGGCCGGGGCCGAGCTCGACGAGGGGACGCTGCTGGTCAGCCGTACCGTGTCGGCCGAGGGCCGGTCGCGGGCGCACCTGGGCGGGCGCAGCGTGCCCGTGGGGTTGCTCGCGGAGCTCGCCGACGACCTGGTGGCCGTGCACGGGCAGAGCGACCAGCAGGGCCTGCTGAAGCTGTCCCGGCAGCGCCAGGCGCTCGACCGGTACGCCGGGTACGCGGTCGCCGTGCCGCTCGGGAAGTACGCGGAGGCGTACAAGCGGCTGCGGGCGGTCACCGCGGAGCTGGAGGAGATCACCACCCGTGCGCGGGAGCGGGCCCAGGAGGCCGACCTGCTGCGCTTCGGGCTGGAGGAGATCGCCGCCGTCGAGCCGCGCGCCGGGGAGGACACGGAGCTGGCCGAGGAGGCCGAGCGGCTCGGGCACGCCGAGGCGCTCGCGTCGGCCGCCGCCGTCGCGCACGCCGCGCTGGCGGGCAACCCGGAGGACCCGGAGGGCGTGGACGCCGGGACGCTCGTCGCGGGCGCCCAGCGGGCGCTGGAGGCCGTACGGGCGCACGACCCGGCGCTGGCCGCGCTGACCGACCGCATCGGCGAGATCGGCATCCTGCTGCGGGACGTCGCGGGCGAGCTGGCCGGTTACGCCGACGACCTGGACGCGGACCCGCTGCGGCTCGCGGCGGTCGAGGAGCGTCGGGCTGCGCTGACCGCGTTGACCCGCAAGTACGGAGAGGACGTCGCCGAGGTGCTGGCCTGGGCGGAGCGCAGCGCCGCGCGCCTCACCGAACTGGAGGGCGACGACGAGCGGATCGGCGAGCTGACCGCCGAGCGCGACGGACTGCGCTCCGAACTGGGCGCGCTCGCACAGGAGCTGTCGGAGGCGCGGACGGAGGCGGCGGAGCGGTTCGCGGCGGCCGTGACGGAGGAGCTGGCGTCGCTCGCCATGCCGCACGCGCGCGTGTCGTTCGACATCCGGCAGACCGAGGACCCCGACGGCGTCGAGGTGAACGGGCGCACGGTGGCGTACGGGCCTGCGGGTGTGGACGAGGTCGAGCTGCTGCTGGCCCCGCACCCCGGGGCGCCGCCCCGGCCGATCGCCAAGGGCGCCTCGGGCGGTGAGCTGTCGCGCGTGATGCTGGCCGTCGAGGTCGTCTTCGCCGGGACCGACCCGGTGCCGACGTATCTCTTCGACGAGGTGGACGCCGGCGTCGGCGGCAAGGCGGCGGTGGAGATCGGGCGGCGTCTCGCCCGGCTGGCGAAGAAGGCGCAGGTCGTCGTCGTCACGCACCTTCCGCAGGTGGCCGCGTTCGCCGACCGGCAGCTTCTGGTGGAGAAGACCGACGACGGCTCGGTCACCCGGTCCGGCGTGAAGGTGCTCGAAGGCGAGGACCGCGTACGGGAGTTGTCGCGGATGCTGGCCGGCCAGGAGGACTCCGAGACGGCGCGGGCGCACGCGGAGGAGCTGCTGGCGGCGGCGCGGGCGGACGCCTGACCCTGCCGGACGGTGACCTTCCGTCATCCTTACGGGTGATGTGCCGTCCGGTGTGGACCCGGCGTACGCCCGCGCGTTTCCCAGAACTGCCGTGCGTGCTGGCATGCTTGACGGTGTACGCGGAGGACGCCGCGCGGGCCACCCCTCCGCGGGATCCTTCGGTACGTTCGTCGTGACCGTCCGACCCGAACCAGGAGCCCGGCCACGTGACCCCCGTGAGCAGCCACGCACCGCACGGCCAGTCGCCGTTGCGCACCGTGCAGGTGCTGGGCGGCGGCAACGCCGCCAGCGGCGCGCACGTCCGCTCGCTGGCCGCCGGGCTCGTGGCACGGGGCGTACGGGTCACGGTGTGCGCCCCCGAAGACGCGGAGCGCGCCTACGGCTTCACCGGCGTCGGCGCGGAGCACGTCCCCGTGCCCCGCAGCAGCGACCCGGGGTCGGTGGCCGCACTGCGCGCCGCCTGCTCGGGCGCCGGCCTGGTGCACGCGCACGGTCTGCACGCCTCGTTCCGCACGTCCCTCGCGCTCGGCGGGCGCAGCACCCCCTTCGTCGTCACCTGGCACGACCGGGCGTACGCCGAAGGTCCTCGCGCCCACTTCCTGCGCGTCCTGGAGCGGCGGGTCGTCCGCGCGGCCGGGGTGGTGCTGGGCACGACCTCCGCGCTGGTGGACCGGGCCCGCCGCAGCGGGGCGCGGGACGCCCGGCTCGCCGCGGTCTCCCTGCCCGGACCCCGCAGCGCCCAGGCGTCCGAGGAGGCCGAGCGTCGCACCCCCAAGGTGCGGGCCGAACTCGGCGCTGTGGAACGCCCGTTGATCATCGCCGTCGGCTCCCTGGAACGGCACCGCGGCCTCGACGTCCTGGTGGACGCCGCGCACGCCTGGCAGCGCCTCGACCCGGTGCCGCTCGTGGTCATCGCGGGGGAGGGGCCGCTGCACGGCGAACTACGGCGCGCCGTCGAGGCGCGGGACCTCCCGGTACGGCTGGTGGGCCGCCGGGAGGACGCCTCCGACCTGGTCGCCGCGGCCGACGTGGCCGTCCTGCCCAGCCGCAGGGAGGAGGCCCGGTCGACGTTCGCGCAGGAGGCGCTGCACGCGCGCGTGCCGCTCGTCGCGACCCGGGTGGGCTCCGTCCCCGAACTCGTCGGCGACGCGGCCGAACTGGTGCCGCAGGGCAACGCGCGGGCGCTCGCCGACGCCGTGACCCGGCTCCTGGCGGACCAGGAGCACCGGGAGTCGCTCGTGCGGCGGGGCGTGCGGCAGGCCGCGACGTGGCCCACCGAGGACCAGACGGTCGCCCAGGTGCTCAGCGTCTACGACGAGCTGACCCAGCCCCGGCCGCTGGCCTGACCCCGCTGTCCGCGGGCGCTGTCCGAGGGCCCACGCTCAGGGCACGTGCCGCCGCGCCCGCAGCGCCAGGCTCAACGTCAGCACCGTCTGCGGGTCGTCGAGGTCGGCGCCGAGCAGCTCCCCGATGCGGGCCAGCCGGTTGTACAGCGTCTGCCGGTTCAGATGCAGCTCCCGCGCGGTCTCCGCCTTGCGTCCGGCGTGCGCCAGATACGTCTCCAAGGTCGGCAGCAGCGCGGGCCGCGAGCGCCCGTCGTGGTCCAGCACCGGGCCGATCGCCCGCCGCACGAAGTCCGCCAGGTCCGGATGGTCACGCAGCCGCCACAGCAGCAGGTCGATGTCCAGCCGCCTGGCGTCGTACCAGGGCCGCTCGGGCAGCCCCTGTGCCGCCGTCGCCGTCTCCACCGCGTGCCGCAGCCCCGTCGGCACCGCCGCCCAGTCGCCGGCCGGCCCGACCACCACCACGGGCGGCCGCCCGCCAGGACGCAGCATGCCCGCGCGCTCCACCCCGGCGCGCAGCGCGGCCGCCACCCGGTCCGCGACGGACGGCCGCTCCGACTCCGCGCGCAGCGCGAGCAGCAGCGGCACCCGCCCCTCGACCGGCCGCACACCCAGCAGCACCGGCACCCCGAGGGACGACAGCTCCTCGCCCACCGCGCGGGCCAGCACCGCCCAGCCGCCGCCCTGCGGCGACAGCGCGTCGCCGAGCCTCATCACCACCGGCAGCAGCGGCCCCCGGCCCGGCTTGAAGCCCAGCACGCGGGCCTGCGCGGGCGCGTCCCCGGCGCCGATCCGGCCCTCGGCGAGGTCGGTGAGGAAGTCGCCGCGGCCGCGCGCCGCCAGCTCCTCCTCCTGGCGTGCCTGCATCAGCACCAGGGCGAGGATGCCCGCCGCCCGCTCGGCCGCCATCCGGTGCACCGGCTCCGGCGCGCTGCGCACCGGCAGCAGCACCAGGCGCGCCCGGACACCGCCGCCGCCGGGCCCGCCGCCGGGCACGTCCACGAGGACCGTGCCGGCCGGCGGGTCGTCGCGCTGCCGGTCGCGCAGCCCCTCCCACACCTGGAGCGGGTCCGCGCGCTCGGGACCCTCGCCGGCCGCGTACAGCAGCCGGCCGTCGGTGGTCTCCAGGAACACGGGGTTGCCGGTGAACCCGGCGAGGATCTCCAGCACCTGCGGCACACCCCCGCCGCCCAGCAGCGCCTCGGTGCAGCGCCGGTGCACCTCCTCCGCGCGCTGGAGCAGCGCGTAGTGCCCGTTGACGATCTCGGTGTGGATCTCCTCGGTGACCGTGACGAACGGCACCTCACGGTGCAGCTGCACCAGCGGCAGCCCGGCGGAGCGGGCCGCGTCCACCAGGGCGGCGGGCAGCCGGCTGAAGCGCGGGCCGAGCTCGACGACCAGGGCCGCGATGCCCCGGTCGGCCAGCGTGCGGACGAACGCCCGCTGGTCGGCCGGGCGCGTACCCAGCCCGTAGCCGGTGGTCAGCAGCAGTTCGCCCCCCTTGAGCAGGGAGGCGATGTTGGGCACCTCACCCGCGTGCACCCAGCGCACCGTGCGCCCCAGCCGGTCGGCGCCCGCCACGATCTCCGGCAGACCACCGCGCAGCCCCGGCAGCTCCAAGGCGCGCCGCACGGTGATCCCGCCGCCCCGGCTGTCGTATCCGCTGTCCATACCCGGACGCTACCTGCGCCGATGCCGCCGGCGCACACAAGGGGCGCGTTGCCGCCGGGCCGCCCGGGTAGGGGCCCGGCCATGGAGATCAGCGTGGTGGCCGCGGCCCGCGAGGACGGGAGCCCGGTCGAGGAACCCCTGCGGGTGGCCGTGACCGCCGACCGGCTCGGGTACGGCGAGGTGTGGCTCGGTGAGGGACCCACGTGGAACGCGTTCGTACTGGCCGCGGCGGCCGGGAGGGCCACCGGGCGGATCGCGCTGACGGCCGGCCCGGTGGCGGTGTCGGTGCGGGACGCGTACGGCATCGCGCGGGGTGCCGCGTCGGTGGCCGCGGTCACCGGACGCCGGGTGGGGGTGGCCCTGGGCACGTCCAGCAAGCGGGTCGTCCAAGGGGTGCACGGACGGCCGCGCGAGCGTCCGGCGGCCGTGCTCGAGGAGACGGCCGCGTCGCTGCGGACGCTGCTGCACGCCGAGCCGGGCGAGCCGGTCGTACCGGACAGCGGGTTCCGCCGCCGGCAGCGGCCGCCCGGGGGACCGCTCACGGTGGCGGCGTTCGGCGACCGGGCGATCGCCACGGCCGCGGCGCACGCCGACCGGATGCTGCTGGACGTCGTCTCGCCGGAGCAGGTGCGCGCGCTGCGCGCCAAGCTGGACGCGGCGGCCGAGCGGGCGGGCCGCCCGCGGCCCTCACTCGCCGCCTGGCTGCCCGCCGCCGTCGATCCGGAACCGGCCTCGCTCGAACAGGTCCTGGGCACCATCGCGGGCTATCTGACGGTGCCGGGCTACAGCGACGTGTTCGCCGACGCCGGGTTCGGGGAGGCGGTGGAGCTGGCCGCCGACGGCGCGGACCGCGCCACCCTGGTCCGGGTCCTGCCGCAGGAGGCCGCCGCGACGGTCGGCCTGGTCGGCGACCCGGACACGGTACGCGCCCGGATCCACGCCTACGCCGCGGCCGGACTCGACGAGATCGCCCTGGTGCCGGCGACGGCCGGTGACCCGGCGGGCGAGCGGACCCTCACGGCCCTCGCGCCCGCCTGACCCGGGGTCAGCCCCCGTACGCCCCCGACGCCGTCAGGCGCAGGGCCGTGTCGATGAGCGGCACGTGGCTGAACGCCTGCGGGAAGTTGCCGACCTGACGCTGGAGGCCCGGGTCCCACTCCTCCGCCAACAGACCGAGGTCGTTGCGCAGCGACAGCAGCTTCTCGAACAGCTTCCGTGCCTCGTCCACGCGGCCGATCATGGCCAGGTCGTCGGCCATCCAGAACGAGCAGGCGAGGAAGGCGCCCTCGTCGCCGGGCAGGCCGTCGACGCCCTCGTCCGTGCCCTCGGTCGGGTAGCGCAGGATGAATCCGTCGGAGGTGGACAACTCGCGCTGGATCGCCTCGACGGTGCCGATCACCCGCTTGTCGTCCGGCGGCAGGAAGCCCACCTGGGGGATCAGCAGCAGGGCCGCGTCCAGCTCCTTGGAGCCGTAGGACTGGGTGAAGGTGTTGCGCTCCTTGTCGTAGCCCTTCTCGCACACGTCGCGGTGGATGTCGTCGCGGAGCTGCTTCCATTCCTCGAGCGGGCCGTGGGCGTCGCCGGACTCGATCAGCTTGATCGTGCGGTCCACGGCCACCCAGGCCATCACCTTGGAGTGCACGAAGTGGCGGCGTGGGCCGCGCACCTCCCAGATGCCCTCGTCGGGCTCCTGCCAGTGCTTCTCCAGGTAGCTGATCAGCTTCAGCTGGAGCAGCGAGGCGTAGTCGTTGCGCGCCAGGCCGGTCATGTGGGCCAGGTGCAGGGCCTCGGTGACCTCGCCGTACACGTCGAGCTGGAGCTGGTGCGCCGCGCCGTTGCCGACCCGGACCGGGGCGGAGGCCTCGTAGCCCGGCAGCCAGTCCAGCTCCGCCTCGCCCAGCTCGCGCTCGCCGGCGATGCCGTACATGATCTGCAGGTTCTCCGGGTCGCCGGCGACCGCGCGCAGCAGCCACTCGCGCCAGGCGCGGGCCTCCTCGCGGTAGCCGGTGCGCAGCAGCGAGGACAGGGTGATCGCCGCGTCACGGAGCCACGTGTAGCGGTAGTCCCAGTTGCGGACGCCGCCGATGTCCTCGGGCAGCGAGGTGGTCGGCGCGGCGACGATGCCGCCGGTCGGGGCGTAGGTGAGGGCCTTCAGCGTGATCAGGGAGCGGATCACGGCCTCGCGGTAGGGGCCGTGGTACGTACAGTGCTCGACCCACTCGCGCCAGAAGTCCTCGGTGGCCCCCAGGGACTGCTCGGGCTCGGGCAGCGCCGGGGGCTGCTTGTGCGAGGGCTCCCAGGAGATGGTGAACGCCACCCGGTCGCCGGGCGCCACGGTGAAGTCCGAGTACGTGGTCAGGTCCTCGCCGTAGGTCTCGGCGCTGGTGTCGAACCACACCGAGTCCGGTCCCGCCACGGCGACGGTCCGGCCCTCGTGCCGGTGCACCCACGGCACCACCCGGCCGTAGGAGAAGCGCATGCGCAGCACCGAGCGCATGGGGACCCGGCCCGACACGCCCTCCACGATGCGGATCAGCTGAGGGGCGCCGTCGCGTGGGGGCATGAAATCCGTCACGCGGACCGTGCCGCGGTTGGTCTCCCACTCGGATTCCAGGATCAGGGAGTCGCCCCGGTACCGCCGCCGGGTCGCCGCGGGCGGCTCCGCGTCCTCGGCGTGCGCGGGGCCCAGCCGCCAGAAGCCGTGTTCCTCGGTTCCCAGCAGCCCGGCGAAGATGGCGTGCGAGTCGAAGCGCGGCAGGCACAGCCAGTCGACCGTGCCGTCCCGGCAGACCAGCGCTGCGGTCTGCATGTCTCCGATGAGTGCGTAGTCTTCGATGCGCCCGGCCACGTGCATCTCCAGTCGAACGGCCACGTCACCCCGCGAGGGGCTGTCGCTAGTGCGGTCAAGGGGGTATTGCAATGCGTCGTTGAGCTGCGAAGCAAAGCAGTCGCTCGGCCCTACGTGCAAAACGCCAATCTTCGCTCAACGAACTGACGAGCTCACGTTGTTCCGGAACTTACGGGCGGGGGTGGTGCCGTTCGGCCGGCCGGGCTCGGCAGCGAGTGTCCGAGCAGGATACGACGCACGTAGATGATCTGTGTGCCGCTCGCGGCAACGCGGCTACGCCGAACGAGTGAGCCCCGGGTGAGGGACCCGTGTGCGCTACATGCTCCGTGGTCCCGTGTGCGCGGAGCGTGGCCGTGAGCCGTTCCCCCGCGGCGCTGATACGCTGGTAGCCCGTGGACCGGTGGGCGAGAAACCCCGGAACCGCACCCACAGACCGCGACCACGGGAGCCCCCCTTTGGCCATGCCGCCCAAATCAACGACGACCAAGCACATCTTCGTCACCGGGGGTGTCGCCTCCTCTCTCGGCAAGGGCCTGACCGCCTCCAGCCTCGGCATGCTGCTCAAGGCCCGCGGTCTGCGCGTGGTCATGCAGAAGCTCGACCCGTACCTCAACGTCGACCCGGGCACGATGAACCCCTTCCAGCACGGTGAGGTGTTCGTCACCAACGACGGCGCCGAGACCGACCTGGACATCGGTCACTACGAGCGCTTCCTCGACCGCGACCTCGACGGCTCCGCGAACGTCACCACCGGCCAGGTCTACTCCACGGTGATCGCCAAGGAGCGGCGGGGCGAGTACCTGGGCGACACCGTCCAGGTCATCCCGCACATCACCAACGAGATCAAGCACCGCATCCGGCGCATGGCGACCGACGAGGTCGACGTGGTGATCACGGAGGTCGGCGGCACGGTCGGCGACATCGAGTCGCTGCCGTTCCTGGAGACGGTCCGCCAGGTGCGGCACGAGGTCGGCCGCGACAACGTGTTCGTGGTCCACATCTCCCTTCTTCCCTACATCGGCCCCTCCGGTGAGCTGAAGACCAAGCCGACCCAGCACTCGGTGGCGGCGCTGCGCAACATCGGCATCCAGCCCGACGCGATCGTGCTGCGCTGCGACCGCGAGGTCCCCACCGCCATCAAGCGGAAGATCTCGCTGATGTGCGACGTGGACGAGGCCGCCGTCGTCGCCTGCCCCGACGCCCGCTCGATCTACGACATCCCGAAGACCGTGCACGGCGAGGGCCTGGACGCCTACGTGGTCCGCAAGCTGGACCTGCCGTTCCGCGACGTCGACTGGACCACCTGGGACGACCTGCTGGACCGGGTGCACAACCCCGACCACGAGATCACCCTGGCCCTGGTCGGCAAGTACATCGACCTGCCGGACGCCTACCTGTCGGTGACCGAGGCGCTGCGGGCCGGCGGCTTCGCCAACAAGGCCCGCGTCAAGATCAAGTGGGTCACCTCCGACGACTGCAAGACCCCGGCGGGCGCCCAGGCCCAGCTCGGCGACGTCGACGGCATCTGCATCCCCGGCGGCTTCGGCGACCGCGGCGTGCTGGGCAAGGTCGGCGCGATCAAGTACGCCCGCGAGAACAAGATCCCGCTGCTGGGCCTCTGCCTGGGCCTTCAGTGCATCGTGATCGAGGCGGCGCGGAACCTGGCGGACGTCTCCGACGCCAACTCCACCGAGTTCGACCCGGCCACCGCCCACCCGGTGATCTCCACCATGGCGGAGCAGCTCGACATCGTCGCCGGCGAGGGCGACATGGGCGGCACCATGCGGCTCGGCATGTACCCGGCCAAGCTGGCCGAGGGCTCCATCGTCCGCGAGGTCCACGACGGCAAGGAGTACGTCGAGGAGCGCCACCGGCACCGCTACGAGGTGAACAACGCCTACCGCGCGGAGCTGGAGAAGAAGGCCGGCCTGGTGTTCTCCGGCACCTCGCCCGACGGCAAGCTCGTCGAGTACGTGGAATACCCGCGTGACGTGCACCCCTACCTGGTCGCCACCCAGGCGCACCCGGAGCTGCGGTCGCGTCCGACCCGCCCGCACCCGCTCTTCGCCGGGCTGGTGAAGGCCGCGGTCGAGCGGAAGATCTCGCAGTAGCACGCCCAGTTGTACGGTTGCCGGGGTGCGAACCTTCAACGGTTCGCGCCCCGGCCGCCTTTTCGCAGGCAGGCCGGGTACCACCGCTTCGGTTCGGAAGGACAGGCATGACGATCAAGGACACCCCTGAGGAGTGGGAGATCCGCGGGACGCAGACCCCCTTCGTCGGCAAGAAGACCTCCATGCGCACGGACGAGGTCGTCATGCCCGGGGGCGCCGTGGTCCACCGCGACTACCAGGTCCACCCGGGGTCCGTGGCCGTCCTCGCCCTCGACGACGCGGACCGGGTCGTGGTGCTGCGCCAGTACCGGCACCCGGTGCGCCAGAAGCTGTGGGAGATCCCGGCCGGCCTGCTCGACGTGCCCGGCGAGAACCCGCTGCACGCCGCCCGGCGCGAGCTGTACGAGGAGGCACACGTCAAGGCGGAGGACTGGCGGGTGCTGGCCGACGTCTACACCACGCCCGGCGGCTGCGACGAGGCCGTGCGGATCTTCCTGGCCCGGGGCCTGTCCGAGGCCGAGGGCGACCGGTTCGCCGTGGAGGACGAGGAGGCCGACATGGAGCTGGCCCGGGTCCCCGTCGACGAGCTGGTGCGCGGCGTGCTCGCCGGTGACCTGCACAACAACTGCCTGGTGGTGGGCGTGCTGTCGCTGGTCGCCGCCCGCTCGGGCGACGGCCTGGACGCGCTGCGCCCGGCGGAGGCGCCGTGGCCGGCCCGCCCGTTCGAGGCGTGAGGCCGTACGGCCTCTGACGCCCCGACCCGGGGCGTGAATCCTACGATCTGTTGATCCGATCGAGGGAGTCTCGCCCACCACACCGCGCTCCTCACGGAACGTCGCAGAGCGTGAACTAGGCTCTGGAAAACGCCCGTACGGAGACCCGGCGGGCTTGCGCGTGCGGTGGACGGGAGTGTGGCCCGTGACGGATCAGGCGGTGGACCCGAACGGTGTGCGGCTCCCTCAAGGGGCTCACCCGGAAGGTCGATTCCTGGGCCGTACCAGGGAGTTGAAGGAACTGCGCGCCGACATCGAGCGCGCCGGGCTCGACACCCTCTCCGGCCGCAAGGCCCCCCGCGCCCGCGTCCTGCTCATCGCGGGACGGCCCGGATCCGGTCGGTCGGCGCTCGCCGGGGAACTCGTCCGTCAGGTCGCCGCCGACTACCCGGACGGCGTCCTGCGCACCCGGCTGAGCGACCCCGACGGCACCCCCGTGCCCGTCGGCCGCGCCGCCCGGGACCTGCTCGACGCGCTCGGCGAGCCCGCCCCCGCCGGCGCCCCCGAGGACCAGCTCGGCGAGGCGCTGCGCACCGCCCTCGCCGAGCGCCGCGCGGTGCTCCTGCTCGACGACGCCGCCGACGCCGAGCAGGTCGACGCCCTGCTCCCGGACAACCCCGGCTGCCTGGCCGTCGCCGTCTCCTCCGGCCCGCTCACCGGCATCGCCGACGTCCGCCCCTGCACCCTCGGCGGCCTGGACACCAAGTCCGGGGTGGAACTGCTGTCCCGGTTCACCGGCTCGGTGCGCATCACCGTCGACCCCCGGGCCGCCGAACGCCTCGCCGAGCAGTGCCAGGGCCAGCCCGCCGCGCTGGTGCTGGCCGGCGGCTGGCTCGCCGCACGCCCCAAGGCCGCCGTCGCCGACCTGGCCAAACAGCTCCACACGGACCCCGGCGCCGAACCCATGACCGCCCGGCTGCTGCGGCTGGTGCACGACGCGCTGCCGCAGACCGCCGCCCGCACCCTGCGCCTGCTCGCCCTCGCGCCGGCCGGACTCGTCGACCCGCACACCGCCGCCGCGCTCACCGGCTGCTCGGTGGAGGCCGCGCACACCACGCTCGACGACTTCGCCGCCCACGGCCTGCTCCACTCGGTCGGCTCCTCCCTGCCGCAGTACCGGGTGCCCGGCTGCCTGCACCGCGAGCTGCTCCGGCTCGCCGAGGACCACGAGCGGCCCGCCGAGCTCCAGCTCGCCCGCGCCCGCATGCTGGAGCGCACCGTACGGCTGCTCCAGTCCTGCCGGGCCGTCACCGAGACCGACAGCCCCGAGGCCCGCCAGAAGGTCCTCGCCCTGCCGCGCCCCCTGCGTTTCCCCACACCCCGCGCCGCCGCCGACTGGCTGCGCCTGCGCCGACCCGCCCTGCTGGCCGCCGCCCGGCTCGCGGTCGCCGACGGGGAGCTGGACACCCTGGCCCGGCGGCTGATGTCCCAGTTGGTGCGGGCCATGGTCGCCCACTTCGGCACCCGCGGCGCCGCCGGCGACCTCTACGACATCCACAACCTCGTCCTCGACGTCGCCGAGCGCCGCGAGCTGCCCCGCGAGCGGGCCGCCGCCCTGCTCAACCTCGGCGACCTCGACGCCCGCACCGGCCGGACCACGGAGGCGCTGGCGCGCTACCGTGCCGCGCTGGACGCCGGACGCGAGGCGAACGACCCCTACGCCACCGGGCGCGCGATGGAATCCGTAGGCGGCGCGCACCTGGAGCTGGGGGACTACGACCGGGCGGCGGACTGGTTCGGCCGCGCCCTCGCCGAGCGCCTCGCCCGCGACGAGCGCCCCGAGGCCGCCCGGCTCTACGGCCGCATCGGCGCGGCCCACACCTACGCGGGCCGCTACGGCGAGGCGATGCGCAACTGGCGCGCGGCCGTCGCCGGCCACCGCAGGGACGGGGACGTGGCCGCGCAGGCGCGGGCGCTGAGCGAACTGGGCCGGGTGCAGGAGTACGCGGGGCGGCTGGAGGAGTCGCTGCGCACCTGCCGGGAGGCCGTGGAGTGGGCGCGGCGGGCCGAGGACACCCGGCTGCAGGCCGCGCTGCACCTGCGGCTGGCCGACTCGTACGAGCGTCTGGGCGACCCCGCGTCGGCCGCGCTGCACCGGAGTACGGCCGGGCGCATGCTGGCCGAGGAGGCCACTGAGGGCGACTCCGAGCCGGAACATGGAGCTAACGCCTGCGAAATCCGTACCGCTTCCGCTGAAGATTGATGCAATGGAAGGCTAGACAGCGGGAACGCCTTCATTAGACTGGCTCTGCCGCACCATCTCCTGCGGTCTCTCCCGGTGTGCCCGTGCGTGCCCGGGTATGTGTAGTGATATCCCCGTACCGTCTGAGCCAAGGACCGTGATCGACGTGAAGGTCGGCATCCCCCGCGAGGTCAAGAACAACGAGTTCCGGGTGGCCATCACCCCCGCCGGCGTGCACGAGCTGGTGCGCCACGGCCACCAGGTCGTCATCGAGCGCGGCGCCGGTGTCGGCTCCTCGATCCCGGACGGCGAGTACATCGCCGCGGGCGGTCAGATCCTGGACACCGCCGACGAGGTCTGGGCCGCCGCCGACCTGCTGCTCAAGGTCAAGGAGCCGGTCGCGGAGGAGTACCACCGCCTCCGCAAGGACCAGACGCTCTTCACCTACCTGCACCTGGCCGCGTCCAAGGAGTGCACGGACGCGCTGCTGGAGTCCGGCACCACCGCCATCGCCTACGAGACCGTCGAGCTGCCCAGCCGCGCGCTGCCGCTGCTCGCCCCGATGTCCGAGGTCGCGGGCCGGCTCTCCACCCAGGTCGGCGCCTACCACCTGATGCGCGCCCACGGCGGCCGCGGTGTGCTGCCCGGCGGCGTCCCCGGCGTGCTGGCCGGCCGCGCGGTCGTCATCGGCGCCGGCGTCTCCGGCTGGAACGCCGCGCAGATCGCCATCGGCATGGGCTTCCACGTGACCCTGCTCGACAAGGACATCAACAAGCTCAAGGAGGCCGACAAGGTCTTCGGCACGCGCATCCAGACCGTCGTCTCCAACGCCTTCGAGCTGGAGAAGGCCTGCCTGGAGGCCGACCTCGTGATCGGCGCCGTGCTGGTGCCGGGCGCCAAGGCGCCGAAGCTGGTCACCAACGAGCTGGTCTCCCGGATGAAGGCCGGAAGTGTCCTTGTCGACATCGCGATCGACCAGGGCGGCTGCTTCGAGGACTCCCGTCCGACCACGCACGCCGAGCCGACCTTCAAGGTCCACGAGTCGGTGTTCTACTGCGTCGCCAACATGCCCGGCGCGGTGCCCAACACCTCGACCTACGCGCTCACCAACGCGACGCTGCCGTACATCGTCGAACTCGCCAACCGCGGCTGGGTGGAGGCGCTGCGCCGCGACCCGGCGCTCGCCAAGGGTCTCAACACCCATGACGGCAAGGTTGTTTACCGCGAGGTCGCCGAGGCGCACGGTCTCGAGCACATGGAGCTCGCCTCGCTGCTCGGCTGACCCGAGCGCGGCGTCAAGTCGACCAAGTCACGGAGTCGCGAAGGCGATACGTCAACACGGGACGTCAACACCTCGCACCAGGCCGGACCTTGCGTGCCAAGGTCCGGCCGGATGTGTGTATGGTCACGTCCTGGTTCGAGGACAACTCGCCTCGAACGTAACCGTTCTACCGATTCGTACACCCGTGAATCCTGCCGTGCGACGGCTGTACGCCCTTGACAGAGGGGTGTTTCATTACCGACACATCGTGCCGGGTCCGGCGGATTGTGTTGCTGCGGACGGCTGACACGCCATAGAGTCGCCAATCGTCGGCATGGTGCCACGCTGACCTGTCTAGAAGTTTCCTGGTCACCAAGGAGGTAAGACGACTTGTGAATGAGTCGACATTTACTCCCGGGGGTGGTCAACCAGGAATGCCTGCGCCGGACCAGGGGTCCGCGGGATTCGCTGCTGTCGGCTCCGTCGCTGTGCGCACCTTCGCAGCCCACCAGAGTCACGCAACTCCAGGAGTGACTCACCCAGCACACCAGAGCATGGATGGCCATCACGTGAACGCCATGGCCGGCGACGGAAGTGGCGCGCCCCACAACCATTTCGCCGACTACGACGAACTGCCCGAGGGGCACTTCTACGACCCCGACGCCGAGTACGAGCCCGATCCGGAGTACGCGGCCACGCTCGCGCCCGACGCGGCACGCCAGCGCCGTGAGCGCATCGGCCCGACCGGTCGCCCGCTGCCGTACTTCCCGATCCCGGGTCCGCTGACCGACCACGGGCCCGCGAAGATCATCGCGATGTGCAACCAGAAGGGCGGCGTCGGCAAGACCACGTCGACCATCAACCTGGGCGCCGCGCTCGCGGAGTACGGACGCCGGGTGCTGCTCGTCGACTTCGACCCGCAGGGCGCGCTGTCGGTCGGACTCGGCGTCAACCCGATGGAGCTCGACCTCACCGTCTACAACCTGCTCATGGAGCGGGGCATGGCGGCCGACGAGGTCCTCCTGAAGACCGCCGTCCCCAACATGGACCTGCTGCCCAGCAACATCGACCTGTCGGCGGCCGAGGTCCAGCTGGTGAGCGAGGTCGCGCGCGAGTCGACGCTGCAGCGGGCGCTGAAGCCGCTGATGGACGACTACGACTACATCGTGATCGACTGTCAGCCCTCGCTCGGCCTGCTCACGGTCAACGCGCTCACCGCGGCGCACAAGGTGATCGTGCCGCTGGAGTGCGAGTTCTTCGCGCTGCGCGGCGTCGCCCTGCTCACCGAGACCATCGAGAAGGTCCAGGAGCGGCTCAATCCGGAGCTGGAGCTCGACGGGATCCTCGCCACCATGTACGACTCGCGCACGGTGCACAGCCGTGAGGTGCTCGCGCGGGTGGTCGAGGCGTTCGACGACCACGTCTACCACACGGTCATCGGACGCACGGTCCGCTTCCCGGAGACCACGGTCGCCGGTGAGCCGATCACCACGTACGCGTCCAACTCCGTCGGTGCCGCCGCCTACCGCCAGCTCGCCAGGGAGGTGCTCGCCCGGTGTCACGCCGAGTGAGTCTGCCGGGGGCCGACGAACTCTTCCGTACGACAGGGGGGATGGCGCTCCAGGCGTCCACTCCCAGGCGTGGCGGCGACGCCCGGGTCCCCGCTCCCGCGGGGGAGGGCGACGCGGCCGGGGCCGCCCACGAGGACGCTCCGCAGTCGGTGCCCGTGCAGGGCGGCGACGGCGAGGGCGCGGAGCACGTCGCGGCGGACGTGGAGCCCGCCGAGGCCGGCGAGTCCCGCAGCCGGGGCGCCGCGGGCGCCGGACGGCGCGCGGCGGCGGCCGGCGACGGTGCGGCCGCCGCGACCCCGCGCAAGCGGGGACGGCCTGCGGCACGGCGGCCCAGCGGCCGCGAGCGGCACGACGAGAAGATCACCGTGTACGTCTCCGCCGAGGAGCTGATGGACCTCGAGCACGCGCGTCTGGTCCTGCGCGGTGAACACGGCCTCGCCGTCGACCGCGGGCGCATCGTCCGCGAGGCGGTCGCCGTCGTCCTCGCGGACCTGGAGAGCCGGGGGGACGCCAGCATCCTCGTACGACGCCTGCGGGGACGGTAGCGGTAGCCTGCGGGGGCCATGACCTCGAACGACCCAGCCGCCCCCGCGCCTCGCCGCCGCCCCCTGGGCCGCGGCCCGGCCACCTCTGCGGACGCGGCGCCCCTCTCTCCCGAGGGGACGAGGGCGCACCCCGAGCGGGCCGAACCTGCGGACGCCTCACCGACGGTTCCGTCCGCTGCGTCGACCGACGAGCGGCGGGCCCCTGGCGAGGCGGCTGAGCGCCCCGAGGGCGTGCCTGAGTCTGCTGGCGGGGCTGTGCCTTCTGATGCGTCGCTCGCGGTTTCGGGCGGTGTGCCTGCCGTCGAGGGCGTGTCGCACCGGCCTGGGGCCGCGGAATCGCCTTCCGCGGTGCGGGACGTGCCGAGCGGAGCGGATGAACGCACCGAAGGTGTGGCCGCGGCGCCGGCGGTTCCGTCCGGTGCGCCTGCTGATGCACGGCGGGTGTCCGGCACCGAGGCCGGGAGTCCCGAGGGCGTCGGCACTGCGCGTGCGCCTGTCGGCGAGGGCGCGGAACGGCGACCCGCTGATGCCGGCCCGCACGGCGCTTCCGCGGACGTGCGGGAGGCGCTCCAGGGCGCCGGGCTGCCGGCTGAACCGGCCTCACGTCCAGGCGCGCCCGCACGCCCCCGCCCGCTGCCGCTGTCGGATCCGGCGGCCACCGCGCGGTCGGCGGTCGCGCCGCCCGAGCCGGTCGGCGGGGACGGCGTCCGTGCCGCCGAGCGGCGGGCGGCCGGTGCGACGGAGGCCGGCGGGCCGCCGGAGGCGCCCGACGGCGTCGTGCAGGCGTCGGCGCGTGCGTCCGGCGGTGCCGGTGAGCCGAGGACCGGCGGCTCCCGGGACGGGCCGTCCGCCCCCGAGGGTGACCCCGACGACGGGCGGTTCACCGTTCGGCTGGCCAACTTCGAGGGGCCCTTCGATCTGCTCCTGCAGCTGATCGCCAAGCACAAGCTGGACGTCACCGAGGTCGCCCTGTCCAAGGTGACCGACGAGTTCATGGCGTACATCCGGGCGCTGGGGCCCGACTGGGATCTGGACGAGACGACCGAGTTCCTCGTGGTCGCCGCCACCCTGCTCGACCTCAAGGCGGCCCGGCTGCTGCCCGCCGCCGAGGTGGAGGACGAGGCCGACCTCGCCCTGCTGGAGGCCCGCGACCTGCTGTTCGCGCGGCTGCTGCAGTACCGCGCGTACAAGCAGATCGCCGACATCTTCAGCCGCAGGCTGGACGACGAGGCGCACCGGTTCCCCCGTACCGTCGGGCTGGAGCCGCACCACGCCGAACTGCTGCCGGACGTGGTCATCAGCATCGGGCCCGAGGGGTTCGCCAAGCTGGCGGTCAAGGCGATGCAGCCCAGGCCCAAGCCGCAGGTGTACGTGGACCACATCCACGCGCCGCTGGTCAGCGTGCAGGAGCAGGCCGGGATCGTCGTCGCGCGGCTCAAGGAGCTGGGCGAGGCGAGCTTCCGGGCGCTGGTCGAGGACACCGACGACACCCTGACCGTCGTGGCCCGCTTCCTCGCCCTGCTGGAGCTGTACCGGGAGAAGGCCGTCGCCCTCGACCAGGAGAGCGCGCTGGGCGAGCTGACCGTGCGCTGGACGGGGGGCGACGAGGACGTGGCGGCGGCCGTCACCGACGAGTTCGACCGGCCGCCCGAGCAGCCCCAGGAGGAGAGGACACCGTGAGCGAGGACACGAGCGGGGGCCCGGACGGGGCCGGCGGGGTCGCGGAGCTCGACCTGAAGCCGGCCCTGGAGGCCGTGCTGATGGTCGTGGACGAGCCCGCGACCGAGGAGCACCTGGCGAAGATACTGGAGCGGCCGAAGCGGCAGGTCGCCGACGCCCTGCGGGAGCTGGCCGACGAGTACACCGTCCAGGGCCGCGGCTTCGAGCTGCGCCGGGTCGCCGGCGGCTGGCGGTTCTACACCCGTCCCGAGTACGCCGCGGCCGTCGAGGGCTTCGTCCTGGACGGCCAGCAGGCCCGCCTGACCCAGGCCGCGCTGGAGACCCTCGCGGTCGTCGCCTACCGGCAGCCGGTCAGCCGCAGCAGGGTCTCCGCGGTGCGCGGGGTCAACTGCGACGGCGTGATGCGCACCCTCCTGCAGCGGGGTCTGATCGAGGAGGCGGGCACGGAACCCGAAACAGGTGCGATCCTGTACACGACGACGAACTACTTCCTGGAGCGGATGGGCCTGCGCGGTCTGGACGAGCTCCCGGAGCTCGCGCCCTTCCTCCCGGAGGCGGAGGCGATCGAGGCCGAGACACTGGAAGGGGTCCCGTCGTTCGATCCGGACGCCCCGGATTCCGAGGACGCAGACGACAAGACGGAATTTTGATGCGAAGCAGCAGCGGCAGGAACAGCAGCGGAAACAACGGCGGGAGCCGTGGTGGCAACAGCGGCGGCCGCGGCGGGAGCGGCGGTGGCCGCGGTGATCACCGCGGCGCCGGCAACAACCGTGACGACCGGCAGGGCGGCCGTCCGAAGAAGCCGCGCCCGGAGGAGCGGCGCTACGACGTGGGCCCCGGCGCCTCCCAGGAGGGACCCAAGTCGGGCCGTGGGCCCGGGGCGCGCGGCGGCGCCAAGGGCGGGCCGAAGAAGCCCCTGCAGCGGGGCCGCTCGGTCCCGTCGACGTCCCGCGAGTACGAGGCGCGGGCCGAGGAGCGCAATCGGGAGCGGTACGCGGGCAGGAAGGACGTCAAGCTGCCCAAGACCTTCCCGGGCGCCGAGCAGGAGGGCGAGCGGCTGCAGAAGGTGCTCGCGCGGGCTGGCTACGGCTCCCGGCGGGCCTGCGAGGAGCTGATCGAGCAGGCGCGGGTCGAGGTCAACGGCGAGATCGTGCTGGAGCAGGGCAAGCGGGTCGACCCGGAGAAGGACGAGGTCAAGGTCGACGGCCTGACCGTGGCGACGCAGTCGTACCAGTTCTTCTCGCTGAACAAGCCCGCCGGTGTCGTCTCCACCATGGAGGACCCGGAGGGGCGTCAGTGCCTCGGTGACTACGTCACCAACCGCGAGACCCGGCTCTTCCACGTCGGCCGGCTCGACACCGAGACCGAGGGCGTCATCCTGCTCACCAACCACGGCGAGCTGGCGCACCGGCTGACCCACCCCAAGTACGGGGTGAAGAAGACCTACCTCGCGCACATCGTCGGGCCCATCCCGCGCGACCTGGGCAAGCGGCTCAAGGACGGCATCCAGCTCGAGGACGGGTACGCCCGCGCCGACCACTTCCGGGTGGTGGAGCAGACCGGCAAGAACTACCTCGTCGAGGTGACCCTGCACGAGGGCCGCAAGCACATCGTGCGCCGCATGCTCGCGGAGGCCGGCTTCCCGGTCGACAAGCTGGTGCGCACGGCCTTCGGCCCGATCACCCTGGGTGACCAGAAGTCGGGCTGGCTGCGGCGGCTGTCGAACACCGAGGTCGGCATGCTGATGAAGGAGGTCGACCTGTAGGTCGGTCTTCAAGAGGCCGGTCCTCAAGAGGCTTGTGCTTCCGCACCCCACCCCCTTTAATAGTCACACCGACTATTAAAGGGGGTGGGGGTCGTCATGGACGGCTACGACAAGCACGCCTTCGAGCCCTTCGCCGTGACCGTCGACCTCGCCGTGTTCACGATCCGCGAGGCCGCGCTGCACGTCCTGCTCGTCGAACGGGGCCAGGAGCCGTACGCCGGCCGCTGGGCGCTGCCCGGGGGCTTCCTGCGGCCCGACGAGTCCGCGGAGCGCGCCGCCCGGCGCGAACTGGGCGAGGAGACCGGCCTGACCGACGTCACCGGCCCGCACCTGGAGCAGCTGCGCACCTACAGCGAGCCCGACCGGGACCCCCGCATGCGCGTGGTGTCCGTCGCCTTCGCCGCGCTGCTGCCCGACGCCCCCGAGGCGCACGGCGGCGGCGACGCGGCCCAGGCCCGCTGGACCCCGTACGAGGCGGCACGGGACCTCGCCTTCGACCACGACCGGATCCTCGCCGACGCGCGGGACCGGATCGGCGCCAAGCTCGAGTACACCGGGCTCGCCACCGCCTTCTGCCCGCCGGAGTTCACCCTCGGTGAGCTCCAGCAGGTCTACGAGACCGTCTGGGGCACGGCCCTGGACCGCCCCAACTTCCGCCGCAAGGTCCTCGCCACCCCCGGCTTCGTCGAAGCCGTCCCCGGCGCCGCGCGCCTCACCGGCGGCCGGGGCAAGCCCGCCGCGCTGTACCGCGCGGGCACCGCCGCCGCCCTCCACCCGCCGCTGCTCCGGCCCACCCCGGAAGGACGTCCCGCATGACCACGCCCGCCGTCACCAAGCGCGCCGCGACCGGAGCGCTCACCGGACTCGCCCTCGGGGACGCGCTGGGCTTCCCCACCGAGTTCAAGGACGTCCCCTCGATCCTCGCCGCCTACGGCGACTGGCGTTCCCTGGAGCTGCCGAAGCCGGCCGTCGTCACCGACGACACACAGATGACCCTGGCCCTCGGGCGCGGCCTGCGCACCGCCATGGACCGCGGGACGCTCGGCCCGAAGCGCCTGGAGCGGCCGGTGCGCGAGGAGTTCGTGGAATGGTGGCGCTCCCCGGAGAACAACCGCGCCCCCGGCAACACCTGCCTGCGCGCCTGCCACCTGCTGTCCCGCCACGAACGCCCCTGGCAGGACGCCAGCCAGATCCACTCCAAGGGCTGCGGGGCCAACATGCGCGTCGCCCCCCTCGGCCTGGCTCCCGGCCTCACCGACGAACAGCGCGCCGGCGCCGCCCAGTTGCAGTCCGCCCTCACCCACGGACACCCCACCGCGCTGGCCGCCTCCGACCTCACCGCGCACGCCGTACGGCTGCTCGCCGAGGGCGCCGAACCGACCGGCCTGATCGGCCTGCTGCGCTCCTACGCCTACGACAACCGCGACCGTTACCACGAGTTCTGGCTCGGCGACCTGTGGACCCGCGCCCAGGACCCGTCCCCGGAACACTTCATCGCGCGCGGCTGGGACGAGTGCCTGGAGATCCTCGGTCGTCTCCAGGACGCCGTACGGACCGTCTCGCCGGAGACCGACCCGTGCCTGGCCACCGGCGAGGGCTGGATCGCCGAGGAGGCCCTGGCGACCGGCCTGCTCTGCTTCCTCCTCTTCGTCGACGAGCCCGTGACGGCCCTGCGCCGTGCCGCCTGCACCTCCGGCGACTCCGACTCCATCGCCTGCCTCGCGGGGGCCTTCGCGGGCGCCCACCTGGGCGCGGACGCCTGGCCCGCCGACTGGGCCGACCGCATCGAGTACCGCGACGAACTGCTCGCCCTCGGCACGCTCTGGGACGTCGGCCGGTGACCGCCGCCCTCGGCCTCGACCTGCGCCCGGTGATCGAGCAGCAGCCCGATCCGGTGCTGTTCGCCACGGTCTCCGGCGCGCACCTCTACGGCTTCCCCTCCCGCGACTCCGACGTGGACCTGCGCGGCGCCCACCTCCTCCCGGCCGCCGCCCTGGTGGGACTGCGGGAACCGGAGGAGACCCGGTCCCGGATGTGGGACCGCGACGGCGTCGAGATGGACCTCGTCACCCACGACCTGCGCAAGTTCGTCCGCCTGATGCTGCGCCGCAACGGCTACGTCCTCGAGCAGCTGCTGTCCCCGCTGGTCGTGCACACCACCGAGACGCACCGGGAGCTGACCGCGCTCGCGCCCGGGGTGCTCACCAGCCACCACGCCCACCACTACCGGGGCTTCGCGGGCACCCAGTGGCGGCTGTTCGAGAGGAACGGCGAGCTGAAACCGCTGCTCTACACCTTCCGCGTGCTGCTCACCGGCATCCACCTCATGCGGGCCGGTGAGGTGCAGGCGCACCTGCCCACCCTCACCGGGGAGGTGACCGAGGCGCCCGCCTACCTCGCGGAGCTGATCGCCGCCAAGGCGGAGCGGGAGCACGGGGGCGCCGGCGTCGACCGGGACCGCGTGCGGGCCGACGTGGAGCGGCTGCACGGGGTGCTGGACGGCGCGCAGGCCGCGTCAGCTCTCCCGGGAGCGCCGAGCGGGCACGACGCCCTGCACGACCTGCTCGTGCGGGTACGCCTGGAGGGCTGAGGCGCGGCGGGTGCGGACGAGGAAGTCCTCCACCCGCCGGCGGTCCGGCTCCTCCGGGAGCGGGCTGTGCGCCGCCGCCTCCTCGGCCTCCCGCGTCAGGCGGTTCATGCGGGTCTCCAGCTCGGGCCACGGCACCTCGCCGCGCTTCACCTCCAGCAGCTCCTCCCGGCGGTCGCCCACGTCGACCGTCAGGACGCCCGTGCGCAGCAGGTCGCGGGCGGTCATCAGAAGGCGGAGCAGATGCATCGCGTGCTTCCAGCGCGGAGCCCCGTGGTTGCGGACGTCGGCGTCCAGCTTCCCGCGCTGCCCGTGGGCGTACCTGACGAACGTCTCGTGGACCTTGCGGGAGAGGAACGCGCCGCGCAGCGCCAGCAGCTCGCGGCCGGTGGCGTCGGCGTACTCGACCAGCGGGGAGTGCAGGCACTCCAGGATGTTCGGATTGCCGCGCAGCGCCAGCTCGCAGAAGCGCTCCAGCTCCCAGCTGAACTGCTCCTCCGCCGGACCCTCCACGTGCGTGGGAGGCTTGTCGAAGCGCCAGAACAGGGGAGTGGGAGCCAGGAACACGCCCCGGCGGTCGGTGTCGCTGTCCTCCGTGGCCAGACCGAAGGCGCGCGAGCCCATGACACAGGCGTAGATCGTGTGGTCCGTCACCAGGCTCTCGGGGCGCATGCCGGGGAGCGTACGCGGCGGATCACGCCCGGCGAACCGTATTTCCGTCCACCGTGATCCGCTCCTCGGGCAGCGGCCGGGTCGCCGGACCCCGCTCCACCGAGCCGTCGGCGATGCGGAAGCGGCTGCCGTGGCAGGGACAGTTGATCGTGCCGTCCGCGACCTCGGAGACCAGGCACCTCTGGTGTGTGCAGATCGCCGAGAACGCCCTGAACTCGCCCTCCTCGGGCTGGGTGACCACGATCTCCTCCGCCCCGAGGATCCTGCCCCCGCCCACCGGCACGTCCGCGACCGGCAGCAGCTCCTGCCCGGGCGACCCCGCCCCTTCCGCGGTGTCCGAGGGCGTGCCGGTCCCGCCGTCCTCCGAACCGCAGCCCGCGGTCAGCGCCGCCGCTCCCGATGCGAGCAGGACGGTGCGCCGCGTCGCCCGTGTGGTCATCTCGTCACTCCCTGGATCGCCGTCGCCGCATCCTGACACCGATAACGGAACAGAGGAAGCAATACCGGCGAAACGTCACCCTGGGCGCATACCGGTCGTCTCAGCGGGCGGGCGTCCCGCACCGGCCCGGCCCGCGGCTGACTACGCTGGACGACCGAACAGCCTTTACACACGTGAGCGAGGAGCATCGTCGTGGCGGTACGCGCGGTCCGGGGGGCCGTCCAGTTGGAGCGGGACGAGGCCGGACACATGGAGGAGCAGGTGGGAGCCCTGCTCACCGCGGTGCTGGAACGCAACGGACTGCACACCGACGACCTGATCAGCATCTGGTTCACCGCCACACCCGACCTGCACTGCGACTTCCCTGCCGCCGCCGCCCGCAAGCTGGGCATCGCCGACGTGCCCCTCATCTGCGCGCAGGAACTCGACGTCGAGGGCGCCATGCCCCGCGTCGTCCGCCTCCTCGCCCACATCGAGTCCGACCGGCCCCGCGCCGACATCAACCACGTCTACCTCGGCGCCGCGGCCGCCCTCCGCAAGGACATCGCCCAGTGAGAACCGCCCTCGTCATCGGCACCGGACTGATCGGCACGTCCGCCGCCATCGCCCTGAACCGGCGTGGCGTCGCCGTCCACCTCGCCGACCACGACCCCGAGCAGGCCCGCACCGCCGCCGCCCTCGGCGCCGGCACCGACGAGGCGCCCGACGGGCCCGTGGACCTCGCCGTCGTCGCCGCCCCGCCCGCGCACGTCGCCGACGTGCTCGCCGACGCCATGCGGCGCGGCGTCGCCCGCGGCTACATCGACGTCGCCAGCGTCAAGGGCGGCCCCCGCCGCGAACTCCAGGCGCGCGGACTCGACCTCACCCACTACATCGGCACCCATCCCATGTCCGGGCGGGAGAAGTCCGGCCCGCTGGCCGCCACCGGCGACCTCTTCGAGGGCCGCCCCTGGGTGCTCACCCCCACCCGCGACACCGACACCGAGGTCCTCAACCTCGCCCTGGAACTGGTGTCGCACTGCCGTGCCGTGCCGGTCGTCATGGACGCCGACGCCCACGACCGTGCCGTGGCCCTCGTCTCCCACATGCCGCACCTGGTGTCCAGCATGGTCGCCGCCCGCCTGGAGAACGCCGACGAGGCCGCCGTCCGGCTGTGCGGGCAGGGCATCCGTGACGTGACCAGGATCGCCGCCTCCGACCCGCGGATGTGGATCGACATCCTCTCCGCCAACCCCGGACCCGTCGCCGACCTGCTCACCGACGTCGCCGCCGACCTCGAGGAGACCGTCCGCGCCCTGCGCGCGCTGGAGTCCTCCGACGAGCACAAGCGCCGCGAGGGCGTCACAGGCATCGAGGACGTGCTGCGCCGCGGCAACGCCGGCCAGGTCCGCGTCCCCGGCAAGCACGGCTCCGCCCCGCGCGTCTACGACACCGTCGCCGTGCTCATCGACGACCAGCCGGGCCAGCTCGCCCGTATCTTCGCCGACGCCGAGCGCGCCGGGGTCAACATCGAGGACGTCCGCATCGAGCACGCCACCGGACAGCAGGCCGGCCTCATCCAGCTCATGGTCGAGCCCAAGGCCGCACCCGTCCTCGCGGCCGCGCTGCGGGAGCGGGGCTGGGCGATCCGGCAGTGACCCCCGTCTCCCCGCCCGTCCCTGCGAGACGGGGAGGGCGTCCGCATGTCGGACGGGTTCCCGGGAGCCAGTAATCTGGTGCGGGGCGTGTCCACGCCCCGCACACCCCACCCCACCGCACCAGGAAGGTGTTCCTCCGTGGAAAACGGCGTCGCCAAGCCCGTGATCGTCGCGATAGACGGTCCCTCCGGCACGGGCAAGTCGAGCACGTCGAAGGCCGTGGCGGCGCAGCTCGGCCTGAGCTACCTGGACACCGGCGCCCAGTACCGGGCGATCACCTGGTGGATGGTGACCAACGGCATCGACACGGCTGACCCGTCCGCGATCGCCGCCGCGGCCGCCAAGCCCGACATCCTCTCCGGCACCGAGCCCACGGCGCCGACGATCACCGTCGACGGCGTGGACGTGTCCGGCCCGATCCGCGAGCAGGACGTCACCTCCAAGGTCAGTGCGGTCAGCGCGGTGCCCGAGGTGCGCGCCCGGATCACGGATCTGCAGCGCGCCATCGCCGCCTCCGCCGTCACCGGCATCGTCGTCGAGGGCCGCGACATCGGCACCACGGTGCTGCCCGACGCCGACCTGAAGATCTTCCTCACCGCCTCCCCGGAGGCCCGCGCCGCCCGCCGCAGCGGCGAGCTCAAGGGCGCCGACCTGCACACCACCCGCGAGGCCCTGATCAAGCGGGACGCGGCCGACTCCAGCCGCAAGACCTCCCCGCTGGCCAAGGCCGACGACGCGGTCGAGGTGGACACCACCGACCTGACCCTGCAGCAGGTCATCGAGTGCGTCGTCACCCTCGTCGAGGAGAAGCGGGCGGGGAAGTGACCGACGTTCCCTCGATGCGGGGCGCCGAGGTCGGACGGCGCATCGGCGTCGGCCTGATGTACGGGCTGTTCAAGCCGCGCGTGCTGGGCTCCTGGCGGGTCCCCGCCTCCGGCCCGGTGATCTTCGCCGTGAACCACTCGCACAACATCGACGGCCCCATGGTCATGGGCGTGGCGCCCCGGCCGACGCACTTCCTGATCAAGAAGGAGGCGTTCGTCGGCCCGCTCGACCCGTTCCTGACCGGCATCGGCCAGCTGAAGGTCGACCGGCACTCCACCGACCGCACGGCCATCGCCCGGGCGCTGGGCGTCCTGGAGCAGGGCGGCGTCCTCGGCATCTTCCCCGAGGGCACCCGCGGTGAGGGCGACTTCGCCTCGATACGTGCCGGGCTCGCGTACTTCGCGGTGCGCAGCGGGGCGCCGATCGTGCCGGTCGCCGTCCTGGGAAGTTCCGACCGGCCCGGCCGGTTGACAAAGGCGCTGCCCCCGCTGCGCTCCCGCGTCGACGTCGTCTTCGGCGACCCGTTCGACGCCGTCGAAGGGGCGGGAAGCTCCGGTACGGGTGGTGGTGGGCGACGGGCGGGCGGCAGCGGGAGACGTACGCGCAAGGCGCTCGACGAGGCCACGGCACGCATCCAGAAGCAGCTCACCGCCCACCTGGAAAACGCCAGGCGTCTCACCGGCCGCTGAGCGACACTTGAGTAGTGGATCTCCGTCACCACGGGGGTTCCACCGATCACCACGATGAACGAGGTACCGACTTCATGAACGACCACATCGAGCCCGGCGGCTCGGACGCGCACGACGCTGCGCACGAGCACGATCACGGGGCGCTGGGCGATGCCGAGTTCGCGGAGTTCATGGAGCTCGCCGCGGAGGAGGGCTTCGACCTCGAGGACGTCGAGGGCGCCATCGAGGCGGCGGGCCACGGCCCGCTCCCGGTGCTCGCCGTCGTCGGCCGCCCCAACGTCGGCAAGTCGACCCTGGTGAACCGGATCATCGGCCGCCGCGAGGCGGTCGTCGAGGACAAGCCGGGCGTCACCCGCGACCGCGTCACCTACGAGGCCGAGTGGGCGGGCCGCCGCTTCAAGGTCGTCGACACCGGCGGCTGGGAGCAGGACGTCCTCGGCATCGACGCCTCCGTCGCCGCCCAGGCCGAGTACGCCATCGAGGCGGCCGACGCGGTCGTCTTCGTGGTGGACGCCAAGGTCGGCGCCACCGACACCGACGAGGCCGTCGTCCGCCTGCTGCGCAAGGCGGGCAAGCCGGTCGTGCTGTGCGCCAACAAGGTGGACGGCCCGAGCGGTGAGGCCGACGCGTCCTACCTGTGGTCCCTGGGCCTCGGCGAGCCGCACCCCGTCTCCGCCCTGCACGGCCGCGGCACCGGCGACATGCTGGACAAGGTCCTGGAGGCGCTGCCGGAGGCCCCGGCGCAGAGGTTCGGCGCCGCCCTCGGCGGTCCGCGCCGGATCGCCCTGATCGGCCGGCCCAACGTCGGCAAGTCCTCCCTGCTCAACAAGGTCGCGGGCGAGGAGCGGGTCGTCGTCAACGAACTCGCCGGCACCACCCGTGACCCGGTCGACGAGATCATCGAACTCGGCGGCAAGACCTGGAAGTTCGTCGACACGGCGGGCATCCGCAAGCGGGTCCACCTCCAGCAGGGCGCCGACTACTACGCCTCGCTGCGCACCGCCGCGGCCGTCGAGAAGGCCGAGGTGGCGGTCGTCCTGATCGACGGCTCCGAATCCATCTCGGTGCAGGACCAGCGCATCGTCACCATGGCCGTCGAGGCGGGCCGCGCGCTCGTCCTGGCGTACAACAAGTGGGACACCCTGGACGAGGAGCGCCGCTACTACCTGGAGCGGGAGATCGAGACCGAGCTCGGCCAGGTCGCCTGGGCGCCCCGGGTGAACGTCTCGGCCCTCACCGGCCGCCACATGGAGAAGCTGGTCCCGGCGATCGAGACGGCCCTGGCGGGCTGGGAGACCCGGGTCCCGACGGGCCGCCTCAACGCCTTCCTGGGCGAGCTGGTCGCCGCCCACCCGCACCCGGTGCGGGGCGGCAAGCAGCCGCGCATCCTGTTCGGCACCCAGGCGGGCACCAAGCCGCCGCGGTTCGTGCTGTTCGCCTCCGGCTTCATCGAGGCGGGGTACCGGCGCTTCATCGAGCGCCGGCTGCGCGAGGAGTTCGGCTTCGAGGGCACGCCGATCCACATCTCGGTGCGGGTGCGGGAGAAGCGCGGACGCAAGAAGTAACCGTGCATGACGAAGGGGCGGTCCCGATCGCGGGACCGCCCCTTCGCCGTGTCCGTCAGACGCCGCTGCGGGGGGACGGGGGCAGCCCGGCCGGCACATGGTGCATCTCGTTGGTCCCGCGCCCCGCCGGGCCCACGCGCTGCCACTGCGGCGGCTCCACGGCGGACCGGACGAGGGACGCGCCGAACGACCCGGGACTGTGGTCACGGTACGCGCCCGTACTGTGCGGGATGTTCCCGAAGGCGGTGAAGCCCCAGTCCTCCTCGCCGCTGCGGTCGCCCGGCAGCGTACGGAAGGACTTGACGTACTCGGCGTAGAGAGCGTCGTAGATCGGCGTGGCCGAGTGGCCGCTGCGGGAGTCCTGCGTCGGGCGCACGGGTGCGGGGACCGAGGCGAGGGACTGGCGGCGGGGAGCGTCATATGCGTGCACGTATGTCCAAACGACCCCGTGCCACAAGGGATGCGGCCCCCCTGGAGTTTTCGCGCGTCGGCGCCCGTCAGGGGTGCGGGGAACCGCGAGACCAGCCCCCACGCACCGTCGGCCGACGCACGACGTCCCGCGTCAGATCCCGGCCAGCGGCAACGCCGCGGACACCAGCTTCCCGTTGGCCGCGGCCTTGTCCAGCGCGTCCCGCATCAGATCCTCCCGGGGCTGACGCCCGATGGACCCCACCGGCGCGGCGAACATCAGCACCTGCTGGTGCTTGTTCGCCGCCGCCCGCCACCCGTCGGTGACCTGCAGCGGCTGGTGCGCCTGCCACCAGGCCACCGGACGGCCCCCGTTCGGGTTCGGCTGGAGCACGGCGTGCAGCTGCCCCGCCGCCAGCAGCACCGACCACCCGTGCAGCACGGGCGGCACGGCGGCCAGCTCGGTCATCGGCATGAAGCCCTGCTCGATCAGCAGCGGCAGGAAGTCGTCGCCGGACCCGAAGGTGCCGGGCCGGGCGACGGGGGCGGTCGGCTCGACCACGAGCGCCGGGTGCAGCTCGTTCTGGATCAGCACCAGCCCGCTGGTCACCCCCAGCACTGCCTGCTCGGGCACCAGGTTGGACGACTGCTGCGGCGACTGCTGGGTGTGCTGCGGAGGCAGCGGCTGCTGCTGGGGCTCCCCGCCCACGGCGCCGATCGACCGCACGGCGCCCTGGAGCTGTTCCTCGGTGACCTGGACGACCTGCGAGGGCAGGCAGGTGGCGTGGGCGAAGGCGAGCACGGCGGTCTCGTCCCCGATGAACAGGACGGTGCTGGTGCGCTCCTGCTCCGAGTCGCCCGGAGTCCGGCAGGAGGTGCAGTCGTAACTGCCCGGGGCGGACTCTCCGGCGAGCAGGCGGGCTGCTTCTTCGTCGCCGATCTCGGCGCGTACCTCGTCGCTGACGTCGAGCATGCGCGGCACGGGTGGCTCCCTCGGGATGCGGTGCGTGGCGAGGCCGGGTGGCTCCCGGCCCGTGGTCCGGGTGGGTCCCCGGCTCATGAAGAAGACAACGGGCGATCTGTGGCGGTAGTCACGCCTTACGGCGAACGGAATCGAACCATCCAGCGCGCAGCGTCACGGCAGGTGCGGAATCCGGCACTCAACGTCAACTCACCTTTGACGCAAGGGGTTTGACCGGGTGAGGTGCCTCACAACCAGCTCCGCCCAGTGGTCGACAAATCCGGAAATCGCGCAATGAAATGGGTGGCCGAAAATCGCTGATACCCCGGGTAAGTCTCAACTGGCCAGGGGCGACGGGCCGTTGGTTGATCCTGGTGCCGACGGCTCCCTACATTCCTCCGCCGGGTGCAACGAGCACCGCTCGGGTACGTCCGCCGACCGCACCACCGACGCACCACCCTTCGTACGACCCCGACGGCGGACGGGGCGGCCGCGGCCCGCGCGTCCCCTGACGCGCCGGGCGGCGTTCCGCCAGGGGAAGCCCGGGTCCTCGGGGAAGGACATCCATGTCCGTATGTGCCGACAACACCCGTCGTAACGCCCGCGGGGCGCGTACCGCGGCCTTCCTGGCCGGCGCAACCCTGCTCGCGCCGCTCGGACTGCTGGCCGCCGCAGGCGGCGCGGCGGCCGCGGACGACGGGGTGTGGGACCGCATCGCCCAGTGCGAGAGCGGCGGCGACTGGCACATCAACACCGGCAACGGCTACTACGGCGGGCTCCAGTTCTCCGCCTCCACCTGGCGCGCCTTCGGCGGCACCGCGTACGCCCCGACGGCCGACCGCGCGAGCAAGGCCCAGCAGATCGAGATCGCGACGAAGGTCCAGCGCACGCAAGGCTGGAACGCCTGGCCCGTCTGCGGCGCCCGAGCCGGGGCGTCGGGGCCCGCCCCCGTCGCGGACCCGGCGCCCGCGAAGAAGGCCGGTCAGGAGTCGGCCGCGACGCAGCGGAGCACGGTGCAGGCGGCCCCCGGGCGCGCCGCCGCCCGCCCGGACCGGGGCGCTTCCCGCGGTGACTGGACCGTCCGTCCCGGCGACACCCTGAGCGGGATCGCCGCCCGTCACGGGACGGACTGGCAGCGGTTGTACGCGGCCAACCGGGACGTCATCGGCGACGATCCCGACGTGATCGTGCCCGGGCAGCGGCTCGACATCTGAGGCGCCCCCGTCATCGGGGAACCAGGGTCCCTCCGGCCGTCCGGAGGGGCCTTCGCCCGTCTCGTCCGCCTGGGCACGCCGACCCATGTGACGAAAATGCGCACTTCTTGTGCACACCCCTTTCACGGGGCGACCGTGCCCGCCCGGGAATGCGCCGCGGAAGCACTCCCGAATACCTCACGCGACACAATTCTTTCGGGGTTTGTCGGGGCCACGGCGAGGTACTCGGGAATCTTTTTGAATGCCACCGGGCGGAGCACACAACCGCTCTTTCGGGTGACCGCCGCCCGTACGCCCCCGTCGTGATCCTGTGACACAAGTGTGACCACGAACGGTCGCGGGCACCGGCTCCCGGCGCGGACTTCCGCGTTTCCGGGCCAGGGCATAGCGTGGCCGCATGGCACCCATTCCGACACCCCCCACGGAACCCAGCGACAGTCCGGACGCCTATGTCGGCCTCGCCGCCGACCGGGCCGAGCACCTCGCGCGTGAGCGCGGCTGGTCCTCGGTGCGGGCCCTGGCGCCGGGGACGATCGTCACCATGGAGTACCGCGTGGGCCGGCTGAACTTCGAGGTGAGGGACGGCCGGGTGGCGCGGGCCTGGAAGGGCTGAGACACCCCGACGGCCCCGGTCCTCGGGCAGAGGACCGGGGCCGTCGGGCTGTCCGGGGGTCCCTCAGGGGCGCGGCGCAGGCGTCGTCCCGCGCGGGTGACGGTCGGTGTGCTGCGGGCGCCGGCTGCCGGCGGGCGTCACCGGGGAGCGCTCGGCGCGGCTGGTGTGCGGGCCGGGCGCGAGATAGACCGGCGACCGGGCCGCGCGTCCGGCGGGCACCGGCTCGTGCACCGTGCCGGCGGGGCGCTCGGTGAGCGGACGGACCACGACGGGGCCGTCCGCCGGGGCGGGTACCGGCGCCTTGGTGCCGCGGCGGTCGCCCAGCCGGTCCCGCACGGCGAGGATCCGGGCCTCGGCCCGCGCGATCAACGGCTCGAACCAGGGCAGCGCGAGCAGGATCAGCAGGCCCGCGGCCCAGCCCAGCAGGACGTCGCTGAGCCAGTGGGTGCCGATGTAGACGGTGGACAGCCCGACGCCCAGGGACGTCACGGCCGACAGTGCGGAAAGCCAGCGGCGGGCCCGCGGGGTGGAGGCCAGATAGGCCAGGATTCCCCAGGTCACCACGGCGTTCGCGGTGTGACCGCTCGGAAATATATCCCCGCCGAGCCACATCTCGTTCGAGCCGATCTCGGTCGCGTAATGCGGTCCGAGCCGCCCCATGCCGTACTTCGCGGCGCCCACCGTGACGTTGAGCAGCAGCAGGGAGACGCCGAGGGCGAGCAGCGGGCGCAGCGTGTGCTGCCGCCAGGAGCGCCAGCCGAGCCAGGCGGCGACCATCACGGCGGTGGGGCCGCGCTGGCCCAGCACCACGTAGTAGTCGACGAAGGCGTGCAGCTCCGGCCACTGCTGGTAGGGGCGGAAGAACATGACCTGCCAGTCCAGGCGGACCAGCCAGGAGGTGACCACCACGGCCCACACGATCGCCGCGTAGAAGGCCAGGGTCGCGCCGAGGAGCACGATCCGGTGCCGGCTCATTCGCGGCATGCCGACGTGGGCCGGTCGCTCCGGCTCACGGTCCAGCCTCGCGAACACCCGGTCCAGACGGGTGTGACTCCGTTCGGTACGCACCCAATCGACGTTACAGCGAGTGAGTGTGCCGACCCGACGATTCAGCGGCTTTGTGATGACGATGTGATGTGGCATCCCTCTCAGACGCGCCCTTTATTTCCGGCGAATCCGAGCCCCCGCCCGCAATTGTTTTGGGCATGTCGAGCGCCCTCGGTTTATCGGCTGACCGAATTGGTTCACCTGCGGCTCGTGTGGAATTCCCCTGCCGCTCACCGGCCGTCCGGGCCGGCGGGATCAGGGCGGTCCGGACCCGTTCAGCCAGAAGGCGCCGTAGGCCGCCGAGCCCGCCGCGACCGCCACCAGTCCCGCCGCGAGCAGGCGCGTCCGCGCCCGGGCCAGGGCCACGGCGAGCGGCAGGAGCAGCGGGAAGGCCGGCATCAGCAGCCGCGGTTTCGACCCGAAGTAGCTCGACGCGCACAGGGCGAGCGCCGTGACCGTGCCGGCGTAGACCAGCAGCGGGAGCGGCTGTCCCCGGCGTACGCACAGGACGTAGAGCCACACCACCAGGGCCACGCCGACGACCAGAGCGACCCCGGCGAGGGCCGACGGGAAGGACGTGAACCGTCCGGCGACGAACAGGGCGAACGCGTAGCCCCCGTCGAAGCCGTTGCGCCAGCCGGCCTGCACGTCCAGGTAGCCCAGCAGGCCGCCCCCGGTGCGGTCGCCGACCCACAGGACGTACCCGGCGGCCCCGAGGGGCGCGAGCAGCATCCCGACCACCCGGCGCAGGCGCACACCAGGGGCGTGCGGCGATGGCGGAGCGCCGTCCGGTGCGCCCGTATGCGGGGCGCCGGACGGGGGACCGGCGTGGCCGCCGTCGCGCGCGCCGCCCGCCGGTACCGCACTGCCGTCCCCCACGAAGGAGGAGCCGGACCGCTCCCGAAGGAAGGCGGCCACCCCGGCCGCCCAGACCGCCGCGACCACCGCCAGCCCCACCGGCCGGGTCAGCCCCGCCAGCCCCGCCAGCAGGCCCGCCGTCACCCAGCGCCCTGTCAGCACCGCGTACAGGGCCCAGGCCGCCAGCGCCGTGAACAGCGACTCGCTGTACGCCATCGACTGCACGATCCCGACCGGCAGCACCGCCCACAGCAGCACCGCGCACACCCCGGCCCGCCGCCCGTACAGATGGTCGGCCACGGCGAAGATCCCCCAGGCCGCGGCGAGCGAGGCGAGCAGGCTCACCACGAACCCCCCATCCGCGTACGACAGCGGGGAGACCGCCGCGGCCAGCCGCTCCAGCCACGGCAGCAGCGGGAAGAACGCCAGGTTGGAGTGCACGTCGCCATTGGGGAGCCGCACCTCGTAGCCGTACCCCAGCTCGGCGACCCGGGTGTACCAGAGGGAGTCCCAGCGGGCGGTCAGCAAGGTGTACGCGCTCTTGCCGCGCGCCTCGCTCCACAGGGCCAGGACGACCAGGCCCAGGGCACGCACGGCGGCGTACCCGAGGAGCGCCGGGGCGGCCCGGCGAAGAGCTCCGGGGCGGGCCGCGGCGGCACGCGTCTCGAGATCGTTCACGCGCCGATTATCGACCCGGCCCGGCACCGGCCCGCCCGCGTCGGTGTGGGAACCGTACGGAGGAACGGGCCGGGGGAGTGGTGTACGCCACACGGATCGGCCGCGAGGTTGAGAGGCCCGCCACTCGACCTCAGCGTTCCCTCGCGTACTCTGACGTGTCACTCGCCGTTCGCCGCGCGGGCCGGGGACGACCGCTCCTCTCCGGCCGAGGCACGGGGGAGTCCCCCACCCCGTGAGCCCGCGGTACCGCGAGGGAACTTCTGGGAGGTACGTACATGTCCGGGACGACCACGGCCGCCGCGCTGCGCCGTCGGGCGGCCGGGGCCGGTGCCAACCGGTGGGTGGTGCTCGTCGTCCTCTGCGTCAGCCTGCTGCTGGTCGCCGTCGACGCCACCGTGCTGCACGTGGCCGTCCCCGCCGTCACCGAGGACCTCAAGCCCGGTGCGGTGGAACTGCTCTGGATCGTCGACGCATATCCGCTGGTCTGTGCCTCGCTGCTGATCCTGTTCGGCACGCTGGGCGACCGCGTCGGCCGCAGACGCGTCCTCCTCCTCGGCTACACCCTGTTCGGCGTGGCCTCGGCCATGGCGGCCTTCGCGGACGACGCGCACCTGCTGATCGTGGCGCGGGCGCTGCTCGGCGTCGGCGGCGCGATGATCATGCCGGCCACGCTGTCGATCCTGCGCCAGGTCTTCCCCGACCGCCGTGAGCGGGCGCTCGCCATCGGCATCTGGAGCGCCGTCGCCGCCGTGGGCGCCGCGGTCGGACCGCTGCTCGGCGGCTTCCTGCTGGAGCACTTCTGGTGGGGCTCGGTCTTCCTGGTCAACATCCCGCTGATGCTGGTCAGCCTGCCCGTCGGGCGGATCCTGCTGCCCGAGTCGAAGGGCGACAGCGACGGCCCCTGGGACGTGGTCGGCGCGCTCACGGCCGCCGCAGGGCTGTTCGCGATGGTCCTCGGGGTGAAGCGGCTCGGCGCGGGCGAGCTCGGCGCGGCCACGCTGCTGCCGCTGGCCGCGGGGGTCGTCCTGCTGGTGCTGTTCGTCCGCCGGCAGCGCAGGCGCGAGCATCCGCTGCTCGACCTGCGGATGTTCTCCCGGCCCGCGTTCAGCACCTCGGTCGGCTGCATCGTGCTGGCCATGCTCGCCCTGGTGGGCCTCGAACTGATCGCCGCGCAGTACCTCCAGCTGGTGCTGGGGCTGTCTCCGCTGGAGACCGGGCTGCGGCTGGTGCCGCTCACCTTCGCGGCGATGGCCGCGGGCCTGGCGGGCGCCCGGATGCTGCGCCGGTTCGGTCCGCGCCGCATGGTCTCCCTCGGCTTCTGCCTCACGGCCGGGGCGGTGGTGCTGCTGACCGCCATGGGCGGCGACGACAACGCCCCGCTGCTGCTCGGCGGGTTCGTGCTGCTCGGCTTCGGCCTGGAGACCACCCTCTTCGGCGCCTACGAGTCGATGCTCAGCGAGGCCCCGCAGGACCAGGCCGGCGGGGCGGCGGCCATCGGCGAGACGTCCTACCAGCTCGGCGCGGGCATCGGCATCGCGCTGCTCGGCAGCGTGATGAACGCGGCCTACGCGCCCGGGCTCTCCCAGGTCCCCGGGGTGCCGGCCTCCGCGTCCGCCGCGGCGGCGCACTCGCTGGGCGAGGCGTACGAGGTCGCGGCCCGCCTCGGCGGCCCCGCGGGTGAGGCGCTGCGCCTGGCCGCCCGCCACTCCTTCGTCCACGGCCTGCACGTCACGCTCCTGGTCAGCGCGGGCCTGCTCCTCGCCGGCGCGGCGATGGCCCTGCGCCTGCCGCGCCTGATGCACTGCGACCCGGAGGAAACCCCCTCCGGACCCGCGTCCGCACCGTCTTCGGCCCCGTCCGGCTCCGCCCCCGCCTCCGGGACCACCGCCGAGGCGTCTCCCGCCGCAGGGCTCGGCAGCACCCCCATGCGGATGCCCGCGCAGCGGGAGTCGCGTGGCTCGGGCGTGAAGGTCTGACCCGCCAGACCGGAGCCACCTCCGGCCATGCCGCCGAGCCCTCCCTGGGGGCCACTGTCACGGTTGCCCCGTGGGCTGCGTCCTCGGCGGTCCGCCGGGGTGCCCTTCGGTAAGGCCGCGAAGCTGTTCGCGAGGCCGGTGACGAGGCCGTCTCCGGGCCCGCCGTTCTGGCCGTGGCCGGTAGCGCCCCCAGGCCGGTAGCGCCCCCAGGCCGGTGGCGTCCCCCGAGGCCTGGCTCCGGGGATGGCCCGTCTTGGGTCTGCTGTTTTGGCTGTCTTCGGTGGCTTCTCGAGGCCTGGCTCCGGGGACGGCCCGTCTTGGGTCTGCTGTTTTGGCCGTCTCCGGGGGCTCCCCGAGGCCCGGCTTCCGGTGACGGCCCACGCCGTCCCCCCCGGGGGCCGAACCCGGTGGCGCTCGCTCCGGAAGCCCGGGAGGGGACCGGCGTGCCCGAACGGCGGAAGCCCCTGCGCGGCCCGCGAGGCCGGCATGGGGCTCGGTGCGCCCCGGCACCGGGACCGCCCCTGTGCGAACGCCCGCGCGGCGGTTGCCGTGGAGGGCCGGGGGCGCGGTGTGACGCGTCCGGCGTGGACCGGGGTGGACGGAGGGAGGACCGCGTCGTAACGTCGGGCCGAGCCTGACTAGCAGTGCTAGTCGACGTACCGGATGACCAGCCCCCGGAGGGTGCACCCATGGCCGCGTCCGCGAAGCCGCCCGCGTTCGACCCCGCCGACCCCCTCGGCCTCGACGACCTGCTGGAGCCGGAGGACCTGGCGATCCGGGACACCGTGCGCGGCTGGGCGGCGGACCGTGTGCTGCCGTACGTCGCGGACTGGTACGAGAAGGGCGAGCTGCCGGACGTCCGCGGGCTGGCCCGGGAGCTCGGCGGGATCGGCGCGCTCGGCATGTCCCTCGACGGGTACGGCTGCGCGGGCGCGAGCGCCGTGCAGTACGGGCTGGCCTGCCTGGAGCTGGAGGCGGCAGACTCCGGCATCCGCTCCCTGGTGTCCGTGCAGGGCTCCCTCGCCATGTACGCGATCCACCGCTTCGGCAGCGAGGAGCAGAAGCGGCAGTGGCTGCCCCGGATGGCAGCCGGCGAGGTCATCGGCTGCTTCGGGCTCACCGAGCCCGACCACGGCTCCGACCCCGGCTCGATGCGCACCTACGCCAAGCGCGACGGCTCCGACTGGGTGCTCAACGGCCGCAAGATGTGGATCACCAACGGGTCCGTGGCCGGGGTCGCGGTCGTCTGGGCGCAGACCGACGACGGGATCCGCGGCTTCGCCGTCCCCACCGACGCGCCGGGCTTCTCGGCCCCGGAGATCAAGCACAAGTGGTCCCTGCGCGCCTCCGTCACCAGCGAGCTGGTCATGGACGACGTACGGCTGCCCGCCGACGCGGTGCTGCCGGAGGTGACCGGGCTGAAAGGCCCGCTGAGCTGTCTGTCGCACGCCCGGTACGGGATCGTGTGGGGCTCGATGGGCGCCGCGCGCGCCTGCTTCGAGGCGGCCGTCGACTACGCGAAGTCACGGGAGCAGTTCGGGCGGCCCATCGGCGGCTTCCAGCTCACCCAGGCCAAACTCGCCGACATGGCGGTGGAACTGCACAAGGGGATCCTGCTCGCCCACCATCTGGGGCGGCGGATGGACGCCGGCCGCCTGCGTCCCGAGCAGGTCAGCTTCGGCAAACTCAACAACGTGCGCGAGGCGATCGAGATCTGCCGCACGGCCCGGACGATTCTCGGGGCCAACGGGATCTCGCTGGAGTACCCGGTGATGCGGCACGCGACGAACCTGGAGTCGGTGCTCACCTACGAGGGCACCGTGGAGATGCACCAGCTCGTGCTGGGCAAGGCGCTCACCGGAATCGACGCGTTCCGGTAGACCTGCCTGCGGGGGCGGGGCCGGCTCGGCGGCCCCGCCTCAGCTCTGGTTGAAGAAACCGTCGGCGCGGTGCGCGGCCGGCTCGCCGCTGACCACCTCGGTGTCGGCGGGGCTGAGCAGGAACACGCGGTTGGACACCCGCTCGATGGAGCCGCGCAGACCGAAGATCAGACCCGCCGCGAAGTCGACGACGCGCTTGGCGTCGGTGGCGTCCATGGCCGTGAGGTTCATGATGACCGGCACACCCTCGCGGAACAGCTCACCGATGGCGCGGGCGTCCCGGAAGCTGTCCGGGGTGACCGTGCCGATCCGGCGGCCCCGCTCCTCGGCGGCGTCCGCGGCCACCTTGACCCGAGGGTCGGTGACCCAGGCCTCGCCGGGCTCGGTCCCGTCGGAGTAGTCGTCGTCGTAGTAACGCTCGTCTTCGTTGTCGTCGACGAGGCCAAGCCAGGCACTCGCCTTGCGTACCGATCCCATGGACGCCTCCTCTCACAGCGGTCTTTCGTGCTTTCCGCATCCCTATGGTCGTCCATGATGCGGAGGGTGCGCCAAGTGGATAGACGCCGCGCGGGGGGTTTGTGACGGTACTGGTGCACAGCGAATCCGTCGAGAGTCCTGGTTTCCCAAGGGCCGTGACACAAACGGATGCTGACTGAGAGTGAAATATGATTCTACGCGGCGTACGGGTGAAGAGGGGTGCATCCGGGTGAACGCCGCGACCGGTACGATGCCGCAGCCGAACGTCGTACACATGCACGGGGGGACGTCGTGTTCGGGATCGTCAGGCCCTGCCGTCACCGGCTGGGCGAGAAGCTCACCGCCCAGTGGACGGCCCATCTCTGCGGGCTCTGCCTGGCCCTGCGCGGCGACCACGGGCAGCTCGCGCGCATCGTCACCAACTACGACGGGCTGCTGATCTCCGTCCTGACGGAGGCTCAGGCGGACCCGGGCGGCTCCACGGGACGCCGGACCGCCGGCCCCTGCCCGCTGCGCGGGATGCGCACCGCGTCCGTCGCCCACGGCGAGGGCGCGCGGCTGGCCGCGGCCGTCTCCCTCGTCCTCGCCTCCGCCAAGGTGCGCGACCATGTCGCCGACGGTGACGGGCTGCTGGCCCGCCGTCCGGTGGCGCTCGCCGCGCGCCGGGTGGCGGCGGGCTGGGACCGGGCGGGCGCCCGGACCGGCTCCGACGTCGGGTTCGACACCGCCGTCCTGGTCGACGCGGTGGACCGGCAGACCGGCATCGAGTCGCTGGCCGGACCAGGCACCCCGATCCTCACCGTCACCGAGCCGACCGAGACGGCGACCGCGGCGGCCTTCGCGCACACCGCGGTGCTCGCCGGGCGGCCCCGGAACGCCGCACCGCTCGCGGAGGCCGGGCGTCTCTTCGGGCGGCTCGCGCATCTGCTGGACGCGGTGGAGGACCGGGAGGCCGACGCCGCCTCCGGCGCGTGGAACCCGCTCACCGCCACGGGCACCTCGCTCGACGAGGCCCGCCGGCTCGCCGACGACGCCGTGCACGGCATCCGGCTGGCGCTGCGCGAGGCCGAGTTCACGGACGGCGGTCTCGCCCACCGGCTTCTGGTGCATGAGCTCCCCAACTCCGTCCGACGCGCCTTCGGTACGCCCTCCTGTGCCCACGGTTCGCATCCGTACGCCCCTCCGGGTGCTCCCGGTGCTCCCGGTGCGCCGGGTGGGCCCACCCCGCCCGAACCGCCGCGCCGGGACCGGCGCGGGCTGCTGGCGGGATGCGCCGTGTGGCTGGGACTCGCCTGTACCTGTCAGCTCTGCTGCGGCACCTACGAGGACCCGTGGACGCGCGAGCGCAAGGAAGGCTGTCTCCACAACTGCGACTGCGACTGCTGCGACTGCTGTGAGTGCTGCAACTGTTGCAACTGTGGCGGAGAGGACGGCTGTTGCAGCGGTTGCGACTGCGGCTGCGACTGCTGAGGCGGCCTCGGACGTGACAGACGTGCTCACGGTTCCCTCCGTGGGTCTGCCGGGGGCGGGATCCAGCCACCCCGATCCTTGTTCGACCGGTCGTCACCCCGGTGTGACGACCGGTGACGCCGGGGCGGGAGGGGAGCAAGTCGACCAGTCGTCCCTAATCCTCAGGCCAAAAGGCACCCTTGCGCCGAACGGTCGGTCGGCCGAATACTCACCGCAGCGCTTGTCAGGGGCACGACGGGTCCGGAATCCGGTTCGCCGGCCGCTGACTGCGCCTCACCGGGCCCGCAAACCCCACGAGGGCCCCCAACTTCCTTTGTGGAGGAACGAAACGTGAGGATCAAGCGCACCACCCCCCAGAGCGGCATCTCGAGACGGACTCGGCTGATCGCCGTTTCCACCGGCCTCGTGGCCGCCGCCGCGATCGCGATCCCCAGCGCGAACGCGGCCGAAACCCCCACCACCTTCAGCACCTCCGCGCTCAAGAGCGCGAGCGGCTCGGTGCTGAAGGCCGACGTCCCGGGCACCGCCTGGGCCGTCGACAGCAAGACCAACCGGGTCGTCGTGACCGTCGACAGCACCGTCTCCCAGGCCGAGATCAACAAGATCAAGCAGCAGGCCGGGGAGAACGCCGAGGCGATCACCGTCAAGCGCACCCCGGGCAAGTTCACCAAGCTCATCCAGGGCGGCGACGCCATCTACGCGAGCAGCTGGCGCTGCTCCCTCGGCTTCAACGTCCGCAGCAGCAGCGGAGCCGAGTACTTCCTGACCGCCGGTCACTGCACGGACGGCGCGGGCACCTGGTACTCCAACTCCGCGCGCACCACGGCCATCGGCACCACGGCCGGATCCAGCTTCCCGGGCAACGACTACGGCATCGTCCGGTACACCGGCTCCGTCAGCCGGCCCGGTACCGCGAACGGCGTGGACATCACCCGTGCGGCCACCCCGAGCGTGGGCACCACCGTCATCCGTGACGGCTCCACCACGGGCACGCACAGCGGCCGGGTGACCGCGCTCAACGCGACCGTCAACTACGGCGGCGGAGACATCGTCTCCGGTCTCATCCAGACCACGGTCTGCGCCGAGCCCGGTGACTCCGGCGGCGCGCTCTACGGCAGCAACGGCACCGCGTACGGTCTGACCTCCGGCGGCAGCGGCAACTGCTCCTCCGGCGGCACGACCTTCTTCCAGCCGGTGACCGAGGCCCTGAGCGCCTACGGGGTCAGCGTCTACTAGGACGCCCCGCCGGCCCGGCCGGTTCTGTACGGCTCCCGAGGGGCCGACAGTCCTCACGAGCCCCCGCACGCGACCCGCGTGCGGGGGCTCGTCCCTGTTCCGGGCCGGGTCCCACGGCCGGTGCGATCGCGACTCCCGCGCGCCGCGCACCGGACGGATCCTGCCGTGGAGGGGCGATTTTCAGCCATCGACCGAACGGGCGGTACGTGCCCCCGGTGACCCCCGCGTGACGTTTGCAGTGTGAACCGTCCCGCGTCTCCATGAACTGTCAGGACATAGAGGGCGCACGGATGTTGTCGCACGCGCGTCTGGAAGTCGACCTTGTGAGCGCCCTGTGACGTTCGGAAGAGTAGGCGGCGTTCAACCGGCGCGGGCGTGCCTTTTGCTGTGTTCCACCCCCGTGGCCGTACGCCTTCCGGTCCGGCGAGGTCCCCACAACCCCTCCGGGCCGTCCCCCCCACAGGAGGACGTGAGTTGAAGCACCGACGCATACCCAGGCGCCGTGCCGTCATGGCGGGTGCGGGCATCGCCGCACTGGCCGCGGGCGCGGTCACCTTCCAGACTGCGAACGCCAGTGAGGTCCCGGCCGACGCCGCGCCCCGCACCCTCTCGGTCCAGGCGGCCGGAAACCTCGCCTCGACGCTGCTCCAGGACCTGGGCACCGACGCGGCGGGAACGTACTACGACGCGAAGACCAAGAGCCTCGTGGTGAACGTGCTCGACGAGACCGCGGCCGAAGCCGTCGAGTCGGCCGGCGCGAAGGCCAGAGTCGTGGCGAACTCGCTCGCCGACCTGAAGAGCGCGCGCACCGCGCTCCAGCAGGACGCCACCGTCCCGGGCACGTCCTGGGTGACCGACCCGGTCGCCAACAAGGTCGTCGTCACGGCCGACCGCACGGTCTCCAAGGCCGAATGGGCCAAGCTGACCGAGGTCGCCGAGGGCCTCGGCACCACGGTCGAGCTCCAGCGCACCAAGGGTGAGTTCAAGCCCTTCGTCGCGGGCGGCGACGCCATCACCGGCAACGGCGGGCGCTGCTCGCTGGGCTTCAACGTGACCAAGGGCGGCGAGCCGCACTTCCTCACCGCGGGCCACTGCACCGAGGGGATCTCGACCTGGTCGGACTCCTCGGGCGGCGTCATCGGCGAGAACGCCGCGTCCAGCTTCCCGGGCGACGACTACGGCCTGGTCAAGTACACGGCCGACGTGGCGCACCCGAGCGAGGTGAACCTCTACGACGGCTCCTCGCAGTCGATCTCCGGCGCGGCCGAGGCGACCGTCGGCATGCAGGTGACCCGCAGCGGCTCCACCACCCAGGTCCACTCCGGCACGGTCACCGGCCTGGACGCCACCGTGAACTACGGCAACGGCGACATCGTCAACGGTCTGATCCAGACCGACGTGTGCGCCGAGCCCGGCGACAGCGGCGGCTCGCTCTTCTCGGGCAGCAGCGCGGTCGGTCTCACCTCCGGCGGTAGCGGCGACTGCACCTCCGGCGGCACGACCTTCTTCCAGCCCGTCACCGAGGCCCTGTCGGCCACCGGTACGCAGATCGGCTGAGCCCGCTCCGGCAGGCACGGCGTCCCGTTCCTCCCGCGCGGAGGGGCGGGACGTCCGCGTTCAGGCACCGGATCCTCGTGCCGTGCGCGCCGGTTCCGGCTCCGGCCGCCGGCGCAGCGCCGACATCAGCACGGTGACGACGGTCCCCGCCACGGCCCAGGCGGACAGCACCAGCAGCGGGCCGGTCACGCCGTTGCCCCGGAAGTACACGATCGAGCGGGCCGCCCAGGTGCCCGCGCCCGGGGGCAGCGCCGGTCCGATCGCCGCCCAGAACGGTGGCAGCAGCGGCCCCGGCAGGGCGCCGCCCGAACTGGGGTTGCCGAGGATCACCACGATGAGGATCGCCACGCCGATCCCGATGACCCCGAAGACGGCCTGGAGCGCGAGCGTGGCGGCGCCCACCGCGAAGATGATCAGCGCCCCCAGCCCCCACAGCCCCGCGAACCCGTCCGGCAGCGCGTCCAGGGCCGGTCCGGCGATCAGCGCGCCGCCGAGCCCCCCGAGCACCGCGACCACGGCCATGGCACCGAGCCGGATCACCGCCCGGCGCGGGGTGGACGCGCGGGCGCCCGAGCTGATCGCCAGGATCGACGCGCACAGATAGCCGCCCACGCACCAGCCGACCACCACGTAGAACGACGACAGCCCGTTGGCGTCCTGGGCGGAGGCCGGGGCGACGTCCTCGACCCGCAGGGTGCGCCGCTCGTCCCGCTCCACCTCGGTGAAGAGCCGCTCCAGGGCGGTGGCCAGCGAGGTGCCGCCACCGGTGGCGACCAGCAGGGTGTCGGTGGTCCCCTCGGGGTCGACCACCAGGGCCCCGTCGATGTCCCGGTCCTCGATCTGCCGGCGGGCGGTCGCCTCGTCCGCCACCGTCCGGGGATCCAGCGGCGAGCCCGGCAGCTCCTCCAGCCGGGTCACGGTCTCCTTCGCCACGGGCGGGGGCGCGACGACCCCGACGGCCGCGTCCCGCAGGGCCGGGTGGTGCAGGGCGCCCACGTACGAGGTGATGAACAGCAGCATCAGCGCGATCACGCCGAGCACCAGCAGGGTGGCCCGCGGGGTGACGGCGTCGCGCACCTCCCCGAGGAACGAGCGGGGTCGGGCCCCGGGGCCGGTGCTCTGTGTCATGTCCCCACGGTCCGGGGGAGCGGGCGTTTGCGCAGGTGGGACAGGGCCGAACGGATGTCGCACACTCATTCGAAAATTGGTCTATGGTGGGGGTGAGGTGACTGGGAACAGTTGTTCGATAGACGGTCGGGACTCACGAGTGCGGGAGGTGCGTGTGCCGGGTTTCACGCATCTGCACACCGTCTCCGGGTTCTCCCTGCGCTACGGCGCCTCCCACCCGGAACGGCTGGCCGAGCGCGCCTCCGAGCGCGGCATGGACGCCCTCGCCCTCACCGACCGCGACACCCTCGCCGGGTCCGTACGCTTCGCCAAGGCCTGCGCCAAGGCCGGCGTCCGCCCGCTGTTCGGCGCGGAGCTGGCGGTGACGCCCCCGGCCGCCGCCCCCGCCCCCGGCGACAGCTCCGTACGGCGGGACCGCCTCCGCACCCCGGTGCGCGGCGGTGCCTTCATCGACGAGTCGACACCGCGCGTGACCTTCCTCGCCCGGGACGGCGCCCGCGGCTGGGCCGACCTGTGCCGGCTGGTCTCCGCCGCCCACACCGCCGACGGCCTGCCCCGGCTGGACTGGGAGGACAACCACGCCGGCGGGCTGACCGTCCTGCTCGGCCCCGACTCCGACGTCGGCCGCGCCCTCGCCGCGGGACGCCCCGACCGCGCCGCCCGGCTGCTCGCCCCCTGGCGCGAGGTGTACGGCGACGCGCTGCGCCTGGAGGCCGTCTGGCACGGCCGCACCGGCACCGGACCCGGCTCGCTGCGGCTGGCCGCCCGCACCCTGGGCTTCGCCGCCGAGCAGCGCGTGCGGCCCGTGCTCAGCAACGCCGTCCGGTACGCCGACCCCGGCCTCGGCCCGGTCGCCGACGTGCTGGACGCGGCCCGCCGACTGGTCCCGGTCGACCCGGCCAAAGGGCTGGACTCCGGCGAGGCCTGGCTGAAGGACCAGGGCGCCATGCTGGAGACGGCCGAGCGGATCGTGGAGGCCGCCGGCTTCCGCCGCGACACCGCCCTGCGGCTGCTCGACCAGACGCAGACCACGGCCGCCGAGTGCCTGGTCGACCCCGAGGACGACCTCGGCATGGGCAGCGTCCACTTCCCCGAGCCGCACCTCGTCGGCGCCGGCCGCCGCACCGCCCAGCGGGCGCTGGCCTCCCGCGCGACGGCGGGCATGGTGCTGCGCGGCTACGACCGCCGCCGGGAGTACTGGGAGCGGATGCACCACGAGCTGGACATCATCGCCCACCACGGCTTCGCCTCCTACTTCCTCACCGTCGCCCAGGTGGTCGACGACGTGCGGGACATGGGCATCCGGGTCGCCGCGCGGGGATCCGGCGCCGGCTCCCTGGTCAACCACCTGCTGGGTATCGCGCACGCCGACCCGGTCGAGCACGGGCTGCTGATGGAGCGCTTCCTGTCCAAGGAGCGGGTGGTGCTGCCGGACATCGACATCGACGTGGAGTCCGCGCGGCGGCTCGAGGTCTACCGCGCGATCATCGGCCGGTTCGGCGCCGAGCGGGTCGCCACGGTCGCCATGCCGGAGACCTACCGGGTACGCCACGCCGTCCGGGACGTCGGCGCCGCGCTGTCCATGGACCCGGCCGAGATCGACCGGGTCGCCAAGTCCTTTCCGCACATCCGTGCCCGCGACGCCCGCGCGGCGCTCGAGGAGCTGCCCGAACTGCGGCAGCTGGCGGGGGAGAAGGAGAAGTACGGCAGGCTGTGGGAGCTGGTCGAGGCCCTCGACGCGCTGCCGCGCGGGGTCGCCATGCACCCCTGCGGGGTGCTGCTGTCCGACGCCTCCCTGCTGAACCGGACGCCGGTCATGCCGACCAGCGGCGAGGGTTTCCCGATGGCGCAGTTCGACAAGGACGACGTGGAGGACCTGGGGCTGCTCAAGCTGGACGTGCTGGGCGTGCGGATGCAGTCGGCGATGGCGCACGCGGTCGGCGAGGTGGAGCGGGCGACGGGGGAGCGGATCGACCTGGACGCGGTCCCGGACGGTGATCCGGCGACGTACGGGCTGATCCGGTCGACCGAGACGCTCGGCTGCTTCCAGATCGAGTCACCCGGCCAGCGGGACCTGGTGGGGCGGCTCCAGCCGTCGACCTTCCACGACCTGGTCGTGGACATCTCGCTGTTCCGGCCGGGACCGGTCGCCGCCGACATGGTGAGGCCGTTCATCGAGGCCCGGCACGGGCGGACGCCGGTGCGCTACCCGCACCCGGACCTGGAGGAGGCGCTGAAGGGGACGTACGGCGTCGTGGTCTTCCACGAGCAGGTGATCGACATCGTCTCGGTGCTGACCGGTTGCGGGCGCGGCGAGGCGGACCGGGTGCGGCGCGGGCTGTCCGACCCTGAGTCGCAGGGGCGGATCAAGGTGTGGTTCGCCCAGCACGCGGCGGCCCGGGGCTACGACGCGGAAACGATTCAGCGGACCTGGGAGATCGTGGAGGCCTTCGGCTCCTACGGCTTCTGCAAGGCGCACGCGGTCGCCTTCGCCGTGCCGACGTACCAGTCGGCGTGGCTGAAAGCGCACCACCCGGCCGCCTTCTACGCCGGGCTGCTCACCCACGACCCCGGCATGTACCCGAAGCGGCTGCTGCTGGCGGACGCCCGGCGGCGAGGGGTGCCGGTGCTGCCGTTGGACGTGAACAAGTCGGGGGTCGCACACAGGATCGAACTGGTGTCTGATTCGGGGGATGTGAAGGGGGCGCCGAAGGGCGGGAAGCCGGTATGGGGCCTGCGCCTGGCGCTGTCCGACGTGCACGGCATCAGCGAGGCCGAGGCGGAGCGGATCGCCGAGGGCCAGCCGTACGCCTCGCTGCTCGACTTCTGGGAGCGGGCCCGGCCCAGCCGTCCGCTCGCCGGGCGGCTCGCCCAGGTCGGCGCGCTCGACGCGTTCGGCGCCAACCGCCGTGACCTCCAGCTGCACCTGACCGAACTGCACCGCGGCGCCCGCGGCGGGCGAGGTGACCAGCTCCCGCTGTCCGGGGGCCGGCGGACCGCCTCCGCCGGGCTGCCCGACCTCACCGAACCGGAGAAGCTCAGCGCCGAACTCGGCGTGCTGTCCATGGACGCCTCCCGCCATCTGATGGACGACCACGGCACCTTCCTCAAGGAGCTGGGCGTGGTCTCCGCGCGGCGGCTGCGCGAGGTGCGGCACGGAGAGACGGTGCTGGTCGCGGGCGCCAAGGCGGCCACCCAGACCCCGCCCATCCGCTCCGGGCGGCGGGTCATCTTCTCCACCCTGGACGACGGCACGGGCCTGGTCGACCTCGCGTTCTTCGACGACTCGCACGACACCTGCGCCCACACCGTCTTCCACTCCTGGCTGCTGCTGGTGCGCGGGGTGGTGCAGCGGCGCGGCCCGCGCAGCTTCAGCGTGGTCGGCTCCGCCGCGTGGAACCTCGCCGACCTGCTGGAGATCCGCCGGGAGGAGGGGCTGGAAGGGGTCGCCGCGCGGCTCGCCGCGCCGGCCGGCAACGGCTCCGGGGCCGCCGACGACGGCGACGCGCCGGCCCGCAGGCGGCTGGCCGGTTCGGACGGGCTGCCCGCGCCGGCCGGCTCGGCCGCCCGGGATCCGATGGAGGAACGGACGATCCGCATGCCCACGGGGTACGAGATGCACCCCTGGGCCGATCTGCGCCCCGCGGGCGAAGGGCCCGCGGTGGGAAGGAAGTTGTGGCACCAGAGTCCGGGGAGTGCGGGATGACCATTCTCTGCGTACGTTTCCAGCTGCCGCCGATGTACGAGGCGGCCCTGCCGGGGCTGCTCGGCCTGCTGGAGGAGTTCACCCCCGTCGTGCAGGCCCTGCCACCGGACGGGGCGCTGGCCGATCTGCGCGGCGCCGAACGGTACTTCGGGCGCACCGCGCTGGAACTGGCCTCGGTGATCCGGGTGCGCGCCCTCGCCCTGCACGGCGTCGACTGCGTGATCGGCGCGGGACCCGGACCGATGACGGCCCGCATGGCGCTGCGGGAGGCCAGGCCGGGCCGGACCCGCGCGGTGGCCGAGGACGAGGTGCGGGAGTTCCTCGCCGGACAGCCCGTCGTCGCGCTGCCCGGCGTGGGCGCCAAAACCGCCCGCACCCTGTGCGAGTACGGCCTGGACACCCTCGGCCGGGTTGCCGCCGCCCCGCTGTCCACGCTCCAGCGGCTGGTGGGCGCCCGCGCCGGACGCGAGCTGCACGAGAAGGCGGGCGGCGTCGACCGGGGCCGGGTCGTCCCCAACGCCGTCTCGCGCTCCCTGGCCGCCGAACGTCCCTTCACCCGCGACGAGCTGGACCCCGGCCGGCACCGGCGCGCCCTGCTCTCGGCCGCCGAGGAGCTGGGCGCCCGGCTGCGCGCGCTGGACAAGGTCTGCCGCGGCCTCAGCCTCACCGTCCGCTACGCCGACCGGTCGGCGACCACCCGCACCCGCACCCTCCCCGAGCCGACCGCGCACTCGCCCGCGCTCACCAGGGCGGCGTACGGCCTGTACGAGGCGCTCGGTCTGCAGCGCGCCCGGGTACGCGCGGTGGTGCTGCGCGCGGAGGGCCTCGACCCCGCCGAACAGGCCGCCCACCAGCTCACCTTCGACCCGGTGGACGAGAAGGTGCGCCGCATCGAGGAGGTCGCGGACCGCGTACGGGCCAAGTTCGGCCCGCACGCGCTGATGCCGGGGACGCTGGCGGCCTGAGGACAGCGGTGCTTTGTCCCGTTCGATGACGCAATATCAGGTCGCGGCGGGGGGATGTGGGGGAGTCATGGGATTTTTTACCGACCCGTAACTTCCCGGCTTTCCCTACTCGCCCGTAACTTGATGAGTGAACAGCATCCCGTGATCCGGATCACAGGGCGTAGGACCCCACCCTTCCCCTTGAGCCGCAAGGAGATCACACGATGCTGCCCTGGAAGCGGGTGATCAGACCGCTGGCCGCGTTCCTGCTGGCCGCGGTCGCCGTCACCGCCCCCGCCGCGTCGGGCGCGCAGGCCGCCGCCGCACCCAGCTCCGGCTGGAACGACTTCACCTGCAAGCCCTCCGCCGCCCACCCCCGCCCCGTCGTCCTGGTCCACGGCACCTTCGGCAACTCCGTCGACAACTGGCTGGGCCTCGCGCCCTACTTGAAGAACCGCGGCTACTGCGTCTTCTCCCTCGACTACGGCCAGCTCCCCGGCGTCCCCTTCTTCCACGGCCTCGGCCCCGTCGAGAAGTCCGCCGAGCAGCTCGACGCCTACGTCGACCGGGTGCGCGCCGCGACCGGCGCCGCGAAGGTCGACGTCGTCGGCCACTCCCAGGGCGGCATGATGCCCCGCTACTACCTCAAGTTCCTCGGCGGCGCCGCCGAGGTGAACGCCCTCATCGGCATCGCCCCCAGCAACCACGGCACGACGCTCAGCGGTCTCACCGCGCTGCTGCCCTACTTCCCCGGCGCCGAGGACCTCCTCGGCACGGCCACCCCCGCCCTCGCCGACCAGATCGCCGGCTCCGCCTTCCTCACCAAGCTCAACGCGGGCGGCGACACCGTCCCCGGCGTCCGCTACACCGTCATCGCCACCAAGTACGACCAGGTCGTCACCCCGTACCGCAGCGCCTTCCTGACCGGGCCGAACGTCCGCAACGTGGTCCTCCAGGACCTCTGCGCGGTCGACCTCTCCGAGCACCTGGCCATCGGGCTGCTCGACCGGATCGCCTTCCACGAGGTGGCGAACGCCCTCGACCCTGCCCGCGCGAAACCCACCACCTGCGCCTCCGTGTTCAGTTGACACGTGTCAGCCCGAGGTGGGAAGCAGCGGGTCCCTGTCCGGCCTGAGCCGCCGGACAGGGACCCGCCGCCGGGTCAGCGCCCGTGGCGTCCGGCCGCCGTGCGCCGCCGAGCGGAGGCGAACAGCGCGGCCGAGCCGAGCGCCAGCGCCGCGGCGCCGCCGATCATCAGGTACGGCGTGTTCGCGTCGCCGCCGGTCTCCGCCAGGTCCTGCCCGCCGCCGGCCGCCTTCAGCTGGTTCCCGGTGTCCGCGGCGACCGGGTCGGCCGTGGTGGCGGGGTCGTCGTCACCGTGCCCGTGGTTCTCGACCGTCGACTTCCCGGCGCCGGCCTCGATCTGCTCCTGGGACGGGGCGGAGGCGGACGGCGCCGGGGCGGGCGCCTCCTGGGCGTCGCCACTCGCGGCGTCCTCGCCCTTCTCCGCCTGGCCGCCCTTGTCCGCCTCGCCGCCCTTGTCCGCCGTTCCGCCGCCGGCCGCGCCGCCGCCCGCCTGGGCGCCGCCGAAGGTGACGTCCGAGCAGGAGTAGAACGCCTCCGGGCTGTCCGACCGCTGCCAGACCGCGTACAGCAGCTGCTGCCCGGAGCGCTCCGGAAGGGTGCCGGAGAAGGTGTAGAAGCCGTCGGCCGCGCCCGGGTCGGTGGAGGTCGCCACCGGGTTGGCCAGGTCCAGGTCGTCCCAGGCCAGCGGCTGGGCCGGGTCGTAGCCGGGCTTGGTGATGTACACCGTGAAGGTGCCCTTGTGCGGGGCCGTCACGCGGTACTTGAAGGTGTGGTCGCCGCTGGACACGCTCGTCGCCGGCCAGTCGGCGCGCGCCAGGTCGAGGCCCTTGAACGCCTCGTTGCCCGCGCTGCACAGCTTGCCGTCCGGAATCAGCTCCTGGTGACGTCCGCCCGCGTCACCGATGCGGACACCGTTCCAGTCGTACAGCGCCTGGGTGCCGCCGGCCGCGACGGCCGCCTTGCACGCCTCCGACTTCGGGCTCTCCGGCCCTTCGCCGAAGCACTGGAAGACCCGGCTGACCGGGTCGCCCATCGAACCGTGGGCGGCGGCCGGCGTGGCGGCCAGTCCGGTGAGGGCGAGCGGGGCGAGAGCCATGGCGGCGACAGCGGCCTTGCGGCGAGCGGACATGGGGCAGCAACTCCTCGGCGAACAGCGGATCTCATGGGGGAACCCCGGGGGGATCCCGTGGGGGTGGCTCAGAAACTAGCCCCGGGAAACCCGGAAATCGCCCGGTGAGGGCGGTACGGGGAGATCCTTATGGTCGCTTTAAGGGAGCGTTCGGACTGGGATCAGGTAGGTACCGTGCCCGCATGACGAACGCACGGATCAGGCCGGCCGTCGCCGCCGACGTACCGGCCGTGGAAGCGGTGGTCGACGCGGCCTTCCGCCCCTACGTGGCGCGCATCGGAGTCGTGCCGGTGCCCATGGAGGCGGACCACGCGGCGGACGTGGCCGCGGGCCGGGTGTTCGTCGCGGAGCTCCCGGAGGACGGCGGGACCGCGCGCGTGGCCGGCCTCGTCGTGCTGGAGCCCCGCGCGGGCCACCTGTACCTGGACACCGTCGCCGTCCTCCCCGACGCGCAGGGCGCCGGTCTCGGACGGCTGCTGCTGGAGTTCGCGGAGGCCCGGGCGCGGGCGCTCGGACTGCCCGAGATCCGGCTGTTCACGAACGCCATGATGCGGGAGAACCAGAAGATCTACCCGCGGCTCGGCTACGAGACCGTGGAGCGGCGGGTGACCGGCCCGTACGACCGGATCCACTACCGCAGGCGGCTGAGCTGAACCCCGGGGGGCGTTCAGCCGTCGGGCCACCAGGTGCGGGCGACGTCCTTGCGGACCTCGGGGCGCTCCGCGGGACGCTCGTCGGCCTCCTCACGGACCCGGCGGGCGTCCGTCCTCCTCGAGGGCTTCCGCACGGTGACGCGGCGCATGGCTGCCTCCTCGAAGGCCCACCGGGTCACCCGTTCCCACGGCGGTGAACCTTTCGGGGGAGAGTTCCTCATCCGTCCCGTCGTGTCTGTGGCCCCGATCACGAATCGACTGTCAGTGGCCGGTGTCACCCTGAGCCCATGACCACAGATGACGGTGAAGGGACGGACGCCGGCGGTGTCGACTGGGACGCGCGGGCGGCCACCTTCGACGAGGAGCCGGACCACGGCCTGCGCGACCCCGAGGTGCGCGCCGCATGGGCCGCGCGGCTGAAGGACTGGCTGCCCGGCCGGCCCGGCGACGTCCTCGACCTCGGCTGCGGCACCGGAAGCCTCTCCCTCCTCGCCGCCGAGCAGGGCCACCGGGTCACCGGCGTGGACCGGTCCCCGGCCATGGTGCAGCTGGCCCGGCAGAAGCTCGCCGGGAGGCACGCGGTCTTCCTCACCGGCGACGCGGCCCGCCCGCCCGTCGACGGCGAGCGGTACGACGCCGTCCTCGTCCGGCACGTGCTGTGGACGCTGCCCGAGCCGGGCCGGGTGCTGCGCCGCTGGCGCGACCTGCTGCGGCCGGGCGGACGGCTGGTGCTGGTCGAGGGCGTGTGGGGGGCGGTGAGCCCGGCCGGCATACCCGTGGACCGGCTCACCGCCCTTCTTGCCCCGCTCACCGCCCGGGTGCGCGTGGAGCGGCTGTCCGGGGACCCGGCGCTGTGGGGGCGGGAGGTCGACGACGAGCGGTACGCGGTGGTGGCCCTGCGGGAGTGACCCCGGGCCCGAAGGGGGTCTCAGGCGAGCAGGGCGCCCAGACCCGCCCCTCGGGCCAGGGCGTCCAGTTCGTCGAGGGCGGCCACGGCGGCCGCCGCCGCGCCCGGGTCCCGGGCGGCCAGGCCGCTCTCCGCGAACTCGTCCTCGTCCAGCCGCCGTACGTCCGTGCCGTCGGCGGAGACCCACAGGTCCAGGTCGAGGTCCTCCACCACCAGGCGGCCCCCGGACAGCTCGGCCGGGCGGGTGATGTCGCAGTAGTGGCCCTTGAGCGCGCCCCCGGAGGCGCGCACCTCCTTCACGGAGTACCAGCGGTCACGCCAGTAGTGCTCCGTGAAGACGTCCCCGGGCTCGAACCGCACGAAGCCGAAGTCGCGCACGCCCTCGCCCGCCCACGGGGCGCGCACGCTCACCCTGGTGCCGTCGTCGGCGAGCAGCTCCGCCGGGTAACTGATCTTCGTGCGGCCCGCCTTGACCAGGACCACCTCGACCGTCGCCGGTCCGTCAGCCGAGTCCGCGGACATACCGCACCTCCGTCCCGCACAGCTCGTAGCCGAACCACTTGTTGATCGCGATCATCGGCTCGTTCCCCGTGTCGTTGCCCGTGAAGGCCTCCGTGTACCCGGCCGCGCGGGCCCGGTGCAGCGAGTCGTTCTTCGCGAGCTTCGCCAGACCCCGCCCGCGGTGGGCGCGGGCCGTGCCGGTCATGCCCGTCGCGTACCGGGTGCCACCGTCGGTGCGGGCCGCCGTGAACGCGGCGGGCCGGCCGTCCACCACGGCCACCGTGGTCAGCTCCGCGTCGAACAGCGGATGCCGCCAGGTCTCCCTGAGCCACGCCTCGTAGTCGGTGAACTCCGTGTCCACGTCGCTCGGTTCGTCCGCCGTGGTCTCCGCGTCCAGCTCGAACAGCGGACGCGGGTCGTCGGCGTACGCGGAACCCGGACGCAGCTCCACCCCAGGCGGCGGGTCCTGGAGCGGGGGCAGTTCGCGGTGCGCCAGGTCCAGGCGGAGGAAGTGCGCGGAGCGGCTCGCCCGGTAGCCGTGCAGCTCGGCGAAGGCGCGGTTGCCGGGCTCGTCCAGCACCCAGGCCAGCAGCCGGGTCGCGCCGTGCGCGGTCAGATGCTCCTCGGCGGCGCGCACCAGCAGCGTGCCGCCTCCCCGGCGCGTGTGCCGGGGGTGCACGTAGACGTTGACGTTGCCCTGGCCGGGCACGGTGCTGTCGTGCACCAGGTGCACCTGGGCCGTGCCGATCACCTCGCCGTCGTCGTCCACCGCCACGAGCGGGCGGTAGTGGGCGTCGGGGTGCATCTGGGTGAGGTCGTGGGCCAAAGACTCGGGGGTGACCAGGATGAACGGCAGGGCGGCCCGCCGTACGCGGGCGAAGCCCTCCAGGTCGGCCCGGGAGTCGGGGCGGACGTCGCGGACGGTCACTGTCATGTGAGGGCACGCTACGAGGTGGTGCGGCGGGGTGCCTCCCATTTTTCGTGGCCGGGGTATGCGGCCTCCGGGGCGGGGGTGCGCGAGAATCGCGGCGTGACTGTACGGATCCACATCCAGGACGGAACACCGCCTTACGAGCAGGTGCGGGCGCAGATCGCCGAGCAGGCGCGGTCGGGGGAGCTGCCGGTGGGGTACCGGCTGCCCACCGTGCGGGGGCTGGCCGAGACCCTCGGCCTCGCGGCGAACACGGTCGCCAAGGCGTACCGGGCGCTGGAGGCGGACGGGGTGATCGAGACGCGGGGCCGGAACGGAACGGTGATCGCTGCCGCTGGGTCGGCGGCGGAGAGGGAGGTTGCCGCCGCGGCTGCGGTTTTTGCTGAGCGGGCTCGGAGGCTGGGGGTGGGGGAGGAGGTGGCCATGGCCGCGGTGCGGGACGCCCTACGGGCGGTTTTTGAGTGACGTTCAGTGTCCACTGCGGGTTCGTTCGGGTTGATCGCGCGGTTCTCCGCGCCCCTGAGGGTGGGGCTGGGCCTTCAGTGTTCACCGCCGGTGGGTGGGGGCTCGGCGCGCAGTTCCCCGCGCCCCCAGGCGGGTCAGGGTTCTGGCGTTGTGGATCGCTGCCGCGTTGGGGTCGTTGTTGAAGTAGGCGTACACGTCTGCTTCTCGGGGCCACGTCGTGGTGATGCGGGTCAGCCAGGTGTGGAGGGACCGGCGGCCGTAGTTCGGCCAGGGGTGGGCTCGGCCCTGGTGGAAGCGGACGTAGCCCCAGTCGGTGGTGCGCCACAGCGGGGTGACCGGGCGGGAGAGGACGTCCGCCCAGCAGAGGGCGGCGCCGCGTGACTCCAGGACCGTGCGGACGTCCGGTGTCCACCAGGACGGGTGGCGGGGTTCGACGGCCACCCGGGTGGACTCCGGGAAGCAGCGCAGGCAGGCGTCCAGGAGCGCGGGGTCGGCCTGGAGCGTCGGCGGGAGCTGGAGGAGGACCGGGCCCAGGCGGTCGCCGAGGGCGGTGGCGCGGCTCATCAGGCGCTCCACCGGCTCCTCGGGGTCCTTCAGCCGCTTGACGTGCGTCAGGTAGCGGCTCGCCTTGACCGCGACGACGAAGCCCGGCGGGGTGCGCTCCCGCCAGGACGCGAAGGTCTCCCGGGAGGGGAGCCGGTAGAACGCGTTGTTCACCTCGACGGTGGGGAAGGCGGCCGCGTACTCCTCCAGCCACAGCCGTACCGGCAGACCGGGCGGATACAGCACGCCGCGCCAGTCCTTGTACTGCCATCCCGAGGTTCCGACCAGCAGCGGCATGCGGCCCTCCCGGCTCCTACAGGTACAGGCCCGCGTCCGCGTCGCCGCGCGGCTCCGGCAGGGAGGTCGGGGACGTGCCCCGGCGCAGGGCGTACAGCTCGGCCAGGGTCGCGCCCTCGCGTCCGACGCCCTCCTCGTGGCCCAGCCAGTTCACCGCCTCCCTGCGGGTCAGCGGCCCCACCTCGATGCGGGCCAGGCAGCGGCCCGGACGCACCACGGCGGGATGCAGCCGCTCCAGGTCCTCGTTGGTGGTGACGCCCACCAGGACGTTGCGCCCCTGGCCGAGCAGGCCGTCGGTGAGGTTCAGCAGCCGGGACAGCGCCTGGCCCGCCGTGTGCTTTGCCTCGCCCCGGATCAGCTCGTCGCAGTCCTCCAGGAGCAGCAGCCGCCAGCGGTTCCTGCCCGACGCGTCCTCCTCGCCGATCGCGATGTCCATGAGATAGCCGACGTCGGAGAAGAGCCGCTCCGGGTCCAGGACGCAGTCCACCTGGCACCAGTCGCGCCAGGACCGGGCGAGCGTGCGCAGCGCGGAGGTCTTGCCGGTGCCCGGCGGGCCGTGCAGCAGGAGCAGCCGCCCCGAGATGTCCTCGGGGGTGGTCTTCATCAGACGGTCCATCGCGTCCGCCACGGGGGCGGTGTAGTTGGGCCGGATCTCCTCCCAGGTGCCGGCCGTGATCTGCCGGGTGGTGCGGTGCGGGCCGCGCCGAGGGGAGACGTACCAGAAGCCCATGGTGACGTGCTCCGGCTGCGGTTCCGGCTCGTCGGCCGCGCCGTCGGTGGCCTCCTCCAGGATCCGCTTCGCCAGGTCGGCGCTGGTCGCGGTCACCGTGACGTCGGCGCCCCGGCTCCAGCGGGAGATCAGCAGCGTCCAGCCGTCCCCCTCGGCCAGGGTGGCGCTGCGGTCGTCGTCCTTGGCGAGCCGCAGCACCCGCGCCTGCGCGGGCAGGAGCGTCGCGCCGGACCGGACGCGTTCGATGTTGACGGCGTGCGAGTAGGGCTGCTCGCCCGTCGCGAAGCGGCCGAGGAACAGCGCGTCGACGACGTCGGACGGGGAGTCGTTGTCGTCGACGTTGAGCCGGATCGGCAGGGCGTCGTGTGGGTGCGCGGACATGCCGCCATGATCGGTCACGAGCGCCCCCTGTGCACCCGATTTGCCTCGTGCGCCGGTGCGCGCGTGTTTGTCCGGTACTCAACGGTAATACTTTTGACATGAACACTTCCGCTCAACACGCGTAGTTGGTACGACGGTTGAGGCAGAGATCCTGCTAAAGGGAGGTTCCATGAGACGTTCCCGACTTGCCCTCTTCCTCACCGCTCTGGTCCTCGCCGTCACCGCCACCCTCACCGGGGCGACCGCGGCGCACGCGTCCGCGCAGGCGGCCCCCGGCCCGTACGTGGCCCTGGGCGACTCCTACTCCTCGGGTGTCGGCGCCGGCAGCTACATCTCCTCCAGCGGCGACTGCAAGCGCAGCACCAAGGCCCACCCGTACCTCTGGGCGGCCGCGAACTCCCCCTCGTCCTTCTCCTTCACGGCCTGCTCGGGCGCCCGGACGGGTGATGTCCTCTCCGGGCAGCTCGGCCCGCTCTCCGCGAGCACCGCCCTCGTCTCCATCAGCATCGGCGGCAACGACGCGGGATTCGCCGACGTCATGACGACCTGTGTGCTCCAGTCCGACAGCTCCTGCCTCTCCCGCATCGCCACCGCCCGGGCCTTCGTCGACTCGACGCTGCCCGGCAGGCTCGACGGCGTCTACACGGCGATCCGGGACCGGGCGCCCAACGCCCATGTCGTGGTGCTCGGCTACCCCCGCTTCTACCGGCTCGGCACCACCTGCATCGGCCTCTCCGAGACCAAGCGGAAGGCCATCAACGACGCCTCCGACCACCTGAACAGCGCCATCGCCGCGCGCGCCCGCGCGTACGGCTACACGTTCGGCGACGTCCGCACCACGTTCACCGGCCACGAGATCTGCTCCGGCAACTCCTGGCTGCACAGCGTGGACTGGCTGAACATCGGCAACTCGTACCACCCGAAGGCCGCCGGACAGTCGGGCGGCTACCTCCCGGTGCTCACCTCGGCTGCCTGACCCCGCGGTTCAGTAACCGTCCCCGTCCGCACCGGACGCCGAGGCGGAGGCCCCGCCCGACGGGGTCTCCGTCGCGCACACCACCGAGAACGGCACGGTCCCGGACGTCGCGCGCACCGGCTCCCGCACCTCCACACCGATCCGGCCGTGGAGTTCCCCGCTCTCCGAGTACGTCGTCACCACCACCGTGTCCCGCTCGGTCCGGCCGCCGTCCGCGGGGAACGACAGGGTGCGCCAGCCCCGGTCCGCCGCCGAGCCGTCCTCGGTCGCCCAGCGGTAGCGCACCTCGGCCGGGAGCCGGTTCACCGTGAACGTCGCCGTGAACGAGGGCGCCTCCTCGTGCGCGGGCGGGCAGGCGCCGGAGTACTCCGTGCGCGTGCCGGTCACCGCGACCGACACCGTGACGGCCGGGGTCTCCTCCTCGTGCCCGCCGTCGTCGCCCTCGTCCTCGGTCGCGTCGTCCGTCGCGGAGGAGGAAGGCGACGGGTCGTCCTCCGTCTCCGTCCCTCCGGCGCCCTTGTCGCCGGTCGTGGCCGGGGAACTCGCCCCGCCGTTCCCGGCCTCCGGCTCACCGTCGTCCTGGTCCAGCAGCGCGTACGTCAGCCCCGCCAGCGCGAGCATCAGCAGCACCAGCCCCGCGATCAGCAGTGCGGAGCTCCTCCGCCCGCGTGGGGGCGGGGCCGTCGCCGTGGCGGCCGTGGGCGCTCCGCCGGACGGCTGGTGGTAGGTCACGAGCGGCTGATACGGGTCGGTCGGCGGCGGCGCGGGAAGCGCGGCCACCGTGGGCGCGTACGAGGAAGCCGTACGCGCCGGGTCCGCGCCCGGAGTGCCCCCGGCGGCGACCACGCGCAGGTACTCCGACGCCCGTTCCGCGGGGAGGCGTTCGGCCGGATCCTTGCGCAGCAGCCCTTCGACGACCGGCGTGAGCGGACCCGCCCGGCGGGGCGGCGGCAGCTCCTCGTCCACGATCGCCCGCAGCGTGGACAACGGGGTGTCGTGCCGGAACGGGGAGTGGCCCTCGACCGCCGCGTACAGCAGCACGCCCAGCGACCACAGGTCGGACTCCGGACCGGGGGTACGCCCCAACGCCCGCTCCGGCGCCAGGAACTCCGGCGAGCCGACGACCTCGCCGGTCATCGTCAGGGCCGAGCTGCCCTCGACCGTGGCGATCCCGAAGTCGGTGAGCACCACCCGGCCGTCGTTCGCGATCAGCACGTTGGCGGGTTTCACGTCCCGGTGCAGCACCCCGGCCGCGTGAGCGGCGCGTAGCGCGGCCAGCACCTCGGCGCCGATACGTGCCGCCCGCCGCGGGGTCATCGGACCCTCCGCGTCCAGCACCTCCGCCAGCGACAGACCGCGCACCAGCTCCATCACGATCCACGGACGGCCGTCCTCCGTGGCCACGTCGTACACCGTCACCACGGTGCGGTCGGCGATGCGGGCCGCCGCCCACGCCTCCCGCTCGAGGCGGGCGTACATCCGTTCCACGTCGGACGCCGGCAGGCCCGCCGGGGCGCGGACCTCCTTCACCGCGACCTCGCGGTGCAGCAGCTCGTCCCGGGCCCGCCACACGGTGCCCATGCCGCCCTCGCCCAGCGGCGACAGCAGCCGGTACCGTCCCGCGACCACCCGCTCACTGCCCGGTTCTTCGGACACGGCGCCCCCTATCGCGTCCGGGCGAATTCGCCCTTTCCTCATGAAAGTAGCTCAGCCGAGTGCGGATGCGGCCCCCCTGAACACCAATCCGGCGCCCAGCACCAGGACCACGCACGCCGAACCGAGGGGCGCGCTCCGGCGCACCAGCGCCGCCCACGGCGCGCTCGTCCAGCGCGGGCGCCGGGCCAGCAGCCGGGACACGCCCCCGCCCGCCCGCACCACCGCGTACCCGGCGGCGGTGAGGGTGAGCGCCAGTCCGACGCCGTACGCGACGACGAGCAGCAGCCCGAACCAGGCGTGGCCCAGAGCGGCGGCGCCGACCAGCACCACGACGGCGGACGGACTGGGGACGAGACCGCCCGCGAACCCGAGCAGGATCGTGCCGCGCACCGAGGGCGCGGCGGGATGGGTGTGCGTACGCCCGCCGTGGGTGTGGGTGAGGGCGGTATGCGGGTGCGGGTGCGGGTGCGGGTGGTCGTGGTCGTGCCGGTGGGGATGGCCCTGGGGGTGCCCGTGGTCGTGAGGGTGTTCGTGCCCGGGTTCGTGCTCGTGGGGGTGAGGATGCGTGTGATGACCGCGCTGGCGCAGCGCGCGGCGTACGAGCTGGGCGCCGGCCAGGATGACCAGCACGCCGCTCGCGATCCCCAGCCAGGCGACCACGGAGGGCGCGGCGGCGGAACCGGCCGTGACCAGCAGCCCCAGGGCGACCACGCCGAGGGTGTGGGTGACCGTGACGGAGGCGGCCATCGGCAGCACGTCCCGCATCCGCGCCCGCCCGCCGCGGGCCGCCGCGGTCGCGGCCATCAGGGTCTTGCCGTGGCCCGGCGCGAGCGCGTGCATCGCGCCGAGGACCACCGCCAGCAGCAGGGCGAGCGCGGCGAAACCGACGGTCAGGTCACGCCGGGCCACGAGGTCGTCCAGGGCCCGCGTCCAGCGGTCGGCGCCCCGGGGCAGGATCGCGGAGGCGGGCGCGTCCGCCTCGTCCGTCCCGCCCGCCGCCGTCGCCGGGCCGCCGGGACGGACCCGCAGGGACGCGGTCCGGGTGTCGGGCGGGGAGTCGAGCCGCCCCTCCGGGTAGCGGGTCAGCCGGGCGGAGAGCGATTCCTCGGGCACGTCCGAGGCGGCGAGCGTCGTACGGTCCCCCCGCGCGGTGACCTCCCGCCAGCCGGGGCCCGAGTCACCCCCCGCCGCGCGGAAGTCGACGGCGACCGTACGGCCCCGGGGGAGGGGCGCGGTCAGCCGGCACTCCACGCGCAGGGTGTCCAGTCCCGCCTGGCCGGGCCGCACCAGGACGCGGGCGGCGCGCACGGTGAGCGGCGCCGGACGTCCGTCGGCCCGGACCTCGCTGTCGCGGGCGGCCGTCGCGCACCGCTCACGGGCCCAGGCGTCGCGGCCCAGGCCGGCGAGGTCCGGCGCTGCCTGGGTCGCGGGGATCTCGGCGAGGTCCTCGACGTGGTGCACGCGCAGTTCGCCGGGCGCGGCCACCAGGCCGTCGTACCGGTTCACGGTGAAGTTGCCGAGCGGGTGCGCGCTCGCCTCCGTGGCCGGGACCAGGGCGAGGGCGGTGGCGGCGGCGAGGAGCGCCGCGCCGGCCGTGGCGGGACGGAGGAGACTCAACGCGCCGCCTCCAGGTCCTTCAGGGCGGCCCGCGCCGCACGGGCGCCGAGCGGGGAGAAGCCCGGGTCCAGCTCCAGGGCGGCGGTGAGGGAGGCGCGGGCGGCGCGGTCGTGCCCGGTGGCCTTCTCGATGATGCCCCGGTGGTGGAGGAAGGCGGCGTCCCGGTAGCCGGTGGCCGTGGCCCGGCGGGCGTACGGCAGGGCTTCCGCGGAACGGCCCGCCCGGTGCAGCGCCCAGGCGAGGGCGTCCGCCGTGTGCACCGTCCGCCGGCGGTCCCACTCGGCGCGGGCCGCGCGCAGCGCCTCGGCGGGGTCCCCGTGGTCCGCCGCGGCGAGCGCGGTGTCGAGGTCCACGTCCACGCCGCCGGCCCGGGCCAGCGCGGTCCAGGCGTCGACGAGGGCGTACTGCTCGCGGGCCTTCGCGCGGTCGCCCCGGTCCTCGTACAGCTCGCCGAGGGCGACCAGCGGGCCGGGCAGCGGGGAGCGGGCGACGACCTGCTCCAGCGTCGTGATCGCGCCCGCGCGGTCGCCGACCGAGGCCTGGGCGCGCGCCCGGCCCTCCAGGGCGGGGAGGTGGGCGTCGTCCGCGGCGAGCGCGCGGGCGTAGTGGCGCAGGGCGATGCCGTACCGGCCCTGACCGCGCTCCAGGTTGCCCAGCGCGGTTGCCACGTACGCCACGTCGGCGGGGCCGGCCGCGGTGCCGAGGGCCTGGTGCAGCACCCGGCGGGCGGTACGCACGTCGCCGCGCAGCTCCCGCACGTACGCGTACCGGGTGAACACGGGGACGCCCGGACGCCTGCGGTCGGCGACGGTGGCCGCCTTCGCGGCCTCCTCGTACCGGCCGAGCTCCACCAGGGCGTCGATCCGGGAGCAGAGGGCGCGTTCGCTGTACGGGTTCCGCGCCAGGGCGCGGTCGGCGTGGTCCAGTGCGGCGGCGAAGTCGTGGCGCGCGGCGGCGAGGGCGGCCTGCCCGGCGAGCGCCCGGTCGTTGCCGGGACGCAGGGCGAGGGACCGCGCGAAGGCGCGTTCGGCAAGGGCGTAACGGGAGGGGTCCCCGTCGGTCCGCGCCCGCTCCACCTGCGCGGCTCCGAGCGTCGCCCACGCCCCGAAGTCCCGCGGCTGCTCCCGCACGTGGGCCTGCAACGACCGGATCCCCGTGTCCAGGTCCCCCCGGACCAGCACATCCGCGTCCACCGCCCGGGACACCCCGGGCACGGCACGCGCCGCGTCCCGCCCGTCACCCCCCACGGCGACGGCCCCGGCGGTCATCGCCACGGCCAGCAGCACGGCGCACGACGTGAGATGCGGTCCGCGCCCACGGCGCACGGCGGCGGCGAACCGCCGCAGCGCGTCGACGCGTTCGGCGGTGGACGCGGCCCGCGGCGCCTGGGCGGCCGCCGGTCCTTCCGAGGCTGCCGGCGCCTCCGAGGCGGCTCGCACCTCTGAGGCGGCTCGCACCTCTGAGGCGACTCGCGCCTCCGAGGCGGCTCGCGCCTCCGAGGCCGTCGGCGCTCCGGCGGGCGGTGTCGCCTCCTGGCCGCTCCCGCGGGTGCTGTCGTTCGTGCGCGGGGACATGGGGCTCCTTCGTCGATGGGGGCGCGGCCCTGCCGTGGGGGAAGGGAGGGGAGGGCCGCGCCGGTCGGTGGGGCGGCCGGGCGCGCCGGCCGCCGGGTGGGTCAGTACGCGCGGCGGCGCATGCGGCGCCACCACATGAGCGCCACGCCGATCAGCAGCAGTCCGCCCGCTCCCGCACCCGCGGACGCGGCGATGAGGGTGGTGTCGTCCGCGCCGTCCGCACCGGCGGGCCGCAGCGCGTCACCGAGCTGGCTGCGGACGTCGTTGCCGCTGTCGACACCCTTGGCGAGCGGGCCGCGCGAGCCCTCCGTGGGGTTCGCCAGGTACGGGAAGGAGGCGCCGAACTTCTTGTCGTTCTCGTCGACCGCGTCGCCCAGGTCGTTCTTCGCCCCGACCAGCTCGCCCTCGACCACCTGGAGCGCGGCGTCCACCACGTCGTCCGTCAGCCGGCGCCCGTTGGGGAAGCCGGCGGTGTCGCCGTCCAGGACGCCCAGCCGCTTCGGCTTCGCGGCCGGCGCGATCGAGGTGTTGAGGCGCAGCATCTCCGAGGGGCGCACGTGCGGCGGCTGGTTGAGGCCCTCGACGCCCTTGAGGAACACGTCGACCAGGTCGTCGCGCGGTTCCTCCGGCGCCGGGATCTTGTAGATCGCCTCGATCAGCTTCGGCAGCTCCGGCTCCGTGACGTTCTTCAGGAACTGGGCGTCGTCCCACGGCGCGGACGCGTTGAACGTGTCCTTGTCGCCGACCGGGTTGACGACCTCGTTCACCAGCGGGTTGCCCAGCCGCGACACCTGCACGAAGTGCCCCTCGGCGTTCTTGCGCTGGGTGGTGGACCAGATGCCGACGACCGGCTGCTCCGCGGACTCCGTGATGAGGTGCGTCGGCACCTGCAGCGCCACGGAGTTGACGTTGTAGCCCTTGAGCGTGTCGTTGCCGACCTCCGAGAGGTTCCCGCCGTACAGCAGGTCGAAGACCCGCAGGTCGAGGAAGAACGGGTCGTCGGCCTGGCCGGCGAACGTGGTCGTGCCGCCCGCCAGTTCGTGCACCGCCTGCCTGCGCAGGGTGTCGTAGTCCGGCATGGACGCCTTGCCGACGTTCGACGGCGCCACCGGCACGTCGTCCGCGATCTTCGTGCGGGACACCGCGTGCTGGTCCTTCAGTTTCAGCATCTCGAGGTCGTAGGTCTGCGTGATGTTGAGGTCCGGGTCGTCCAGGCTGGTGACCGGGCCGGTGTTGTAGAGGAACGTCCTCTCGTTCTTGACGTGCGTCCTGAACGTGTAGCGGAACAGCAGTTCGCCCTGCGCGTCACCGTTGGTGTCGATGTGGAGGTCGTACTGCGCGTCCTCGGCGAACGTGAAGAAGTTCGGTCCGCCGGCGGGCTCCTCGAACGGGATCCAGTTCGCGATGATCGTCGTCGTGTCCGGCTTGTCGGGGCTGACGAACGCGTACAGGTCGGTGTTGTCGAACTGCGGGGTGCCCGAGATCAGCGGAGCCTCCCGGTGGGAGGAGGCCGAGGCCGCCTCGGGTTCCAGCGCGGACGCGCCCGCGGCCGCGAGACCTCCGGCGGCCAGCGCACCGCAGATCAGGGTCGCGAGGCTCCTGCGCCCCGAACCGGTCCTGGAGTCAGTTGTCATGCCGTCCGTCCTCAGTGCCGACTTGCCTTGACGCACTGGGATTCGGAGCACCGGCGGGACCGGATTGGCCGAAGCGCGGACGAATTTTTCCGCGCCCCTCGCGCCCGATGTCGCGCACGGCTTCGCACTCGCCGCTCCCCGACGGCCGGTTCCCGCTCAGCATTTCTCCGCGCCGACCCGCGTTTTCGGCCCGGTGATCCGTACTTCCCATCCGGAGGCGCGCTCGCTGCGAATGCCTTGTGCGACCGGGCGGTCCGGCAGGGCCGGGAGAGGGGGACGAGCGTTGGAGGCGGACCAGTTGCTGATCCGCGTGGCCGGAGGCGACCAGAAGGCCTTCGAGGACCTGTACGGACTGGTGTCCGGGCCGGTCTACGGACTGGTGCGGCGCGTGGTGCGCGACCCGGCCCAGTCCGAGGAGGTCGCCCAGGAGGTGCTGCTCGAACTGTGGCGCTCCGCCGCCCGGTTCGACCCCGGCCGGGGCAGCGCCCTGTCCTGGGTGCTCACCCTCGCCCACCGCAGGGCCGTCGACCGGGTGCGCAGCGTCCGCGCGGCCGGCGAGCGCGAGCAGCGGGAGGCGCGGCGCGGCCACGGTCCCGCCTTCGACCAGGTCGCCGAGGAGGTCGAGGCCGGCCTCGAACGCGAATGGGTGCGCCGCTGCCTGGACCGCCTCACCGCGCTCCAGCGCCAGTCGGTCACCCTCGCCTACTACGACGGCTACACCTACCGCGAGGTGGCCGAGCGGCTCCGACTGCCGCTGGGCACCGTCAAGACCCGTATGCGGGACGGGCTCACCCGCCTGCGCGACTGTCTGGGAGGCGCGGCATGAGCGTGTTCCGCCGGCTGTTCTCCCGCGAGGACCCGCACTCGCTGGCCGCCCCCTACGCCCTCGACGCGCTGGACCCTGCCGAGCGGGTCCGCTTCGAGAAGCATCTGAGGTCCTGCGACCGGTGCGCCGCCGAGGTGCGCGACCTCGCCGAGGACGCCGTCCGGCTGGCCTGGTCCACCGCCGCGCCCGCCCCGCCCGACCTGCGCGACCGGGTCCTGGCCGCCGTGCGCACCACCACCCAGGAACCCGCCTCGCAGGAGAGGGCCAGGACCGCTCGGGAACCACAGCTCCCGGCTCACGTCTGGGGGGCCGCGCCCCCGCCGCGCGCCCGGGAGCGCCGCCGGGCGGTGCTGCTCGCGCCGTTCGCGACGGCCACCGCCGCCGCGGCGCTCGTCGTCGCCTCGTTGTTCGCCGTCCAGGCGAACCGCACCCAGGACGAACTCGCCGCCGAGCGCGACCGGGCACGTGAGATCGCCCACGTTCTGGCCGCGCCGGACGCCCGTGCGAGCAGCGGCCGGGACGCCCGCGGCCGCACGATCGGAGTGATCGCCTCCGTATCGGCCCGCGGGGCGGTCGTCACTCTGGGCGGATACGACGACCCTCCGTCGGGCCGGGTGCGTCAGCTCTGGCTCATGGACCGGGAGGGCCGGCCCCGCTCGCTCGGGCTCTTCGAGGGCGACACGCCCTTGGCGGCGTCGGGTCTCGACCCCGCTTCGTCGTCACTCGCGGTAACCGTCGAACCGGACGGCGGCTCTCCGCAACCCACCGGCCAGCCCATCGTCCAACTCGCCCTGAAAACGGTCGGATTCGGAGAGTAATCGTCGAGTGTTCGTCAACACCCTTACGGGGAAGGTGAATCCTGTGACCTCGATACACGGGTGCCCGTACGGGGCGATAGGGTTACCCTGCCCGGGCCGGGTGGAGTCGTACGGGTGGGGAGTGACATGGAACAGATAACAGTGCGCAGCAGGGCCAGGGTCCCTGCGATCACCTGCGGCAGCAGCGCGAGCAGTTCGCGCCTCGACCGCCACCTCTCGGTCCTCGCGGGACCGGCCGTCCCGCAGCGGGAGACGGCCGAGGCGACGTCGCTCATGCGTGAGCTGACCGCGCGTGACAGCGCGCACCACGGCACCAGGGGCGCACGGGCCCGCGCGAGCCGTGTCTCGCTCTTCGCCCCGCTGCGCCGACTGCGCCGCTCCCTGTTCGGCAGCCGGTAGCGTCCGCGCCGGACGGTCCCACCCGTCCCGGCGCGGCGTCCGCCCGCCCGTCGTCCCCACGGCACAAGGCCCTGCCCCGCCGGCCCGCGACACCGGCCCTCACCCTGCCGACCCCGATCCCACCCGGCGTCCTCGCAGGGGCACCCTCCAGCGTCGGCGCGATGCCGCGACCGCTCACCGCTCACCCTTCGCGTACTGCCGTACCGCCAGCGGCACGAACACCGCGAGCAGCAGCGCGCACCAGGCCAGTGACCCCGCCACCGGATGCGCCATCGGCCAGGCCGCGCCCTCCGGCACCGGCGCGTTGCCGAACAGGTCCCGCAGTGCCGTCGCCACCGCGCCGTCGTGTGCGCCGCCGGTGGCGGTTTCCTCGCGGCGTGCCCGCGCGCGACGCCGCCGTGCCGCACGGGGCGCCGCCCCTCCGTGCTGGGCGGCGCCGGTTGGGGCGTGCCGGGTCGCATCCCGTGCCGGGCGGCGCCGGTTCGGCCGTGCCGCGTCGCACCACGTGCCGGACGGCGTCCACCCTCCGCTCAGAGCAGCGCGAGCTGCCCCTCCGGGCCCTCTTCGTGGGTGTCCAGTACCGAGGCCGGGCGGCGGGTCCGGGCGGGGGTAGGCAGGACGCCCGCTGCGCGCAGGTCGGACGGGGTGACCTGTGACGGGACATCAGCCGCCAACTCCTCGCGGAGCGGCCGCGCTTCGGCGAGAAGGGTGAGGACCGTGACCAGCTCCAGGAGCTCCGACGTCCAGGGCTGCGGCCATGCGGCCGGACGGATCGCCTCCAGGGTGCCCGGCTCGGCCGGGTCCGTGCGGGACGCGAACCACGCCTCGAGCACCCGCACCCCGCCCGACTCGAACTCCCACGCCTCCACCGGCACCGGGGAGACGCGCCCCTCGCCGAGCAGCAGCGCCTCCTCGTCGCGGTCGTAGGTCAGCGCGGGCGGACGGGACGGCAGCGGAGCGCGGACGTACGGGCGGCGGCCGCCGGGGAGTCTGGGGCGTTCGCCGTCCCGCCGCATCAGCCAGAGCATGCGGCGGCCCAGCGCCACCCCTCGCTGCCACGTGTCCGGGTCGGCGGTCAGCGGCACGGCGAGCCCGTCCGGCGAGGGACGCGTCACGGCCGTCGCCCAGGCGAGGACGTCGACGGGGGAGACCTCGAGCCCCAGCCGGGCGGCGAGGTGGTCCGTCAGCCCGGGGGTCAGGTTGGGCTCGGTGGCGTCCGGGCGGCGGTACAGCGGGCGGATCCGGCCCGTGCGCAGGACAGGGAAGAGGGAGGTCGCCAGCAGCGGCGGCCCTTCGCCGGGCGTCTCGACGGCGAAGATCTGGCGGTCGTCCGCCACCCGCCACAGCTCCGGCCGGGGAGCGTCGATCAGCCGCTGGTCGGGGATCAGCCACTGCTCGTCGAACGGCCCGGCCAGCACCCGCACCGGCTCCGGGCACGGCCCGGTCGCGCGGGCCAGCCGCTCCGTGCCGCCGTCCTGCCCGGGCAGCTGACCGACCGCCGTGTGCGGGGTGCGGGACCGCGTCGGCCGGAACAGGGCCTCGCGGTCCGGGCCCTCGGCCTTCACCAGCGCGTCCCAACGAGCCTTCAGGGACGCCGCGTCGGGGGCCGCCGGCCACCCCCGGCCGAGCCGCGGCGGTGCGACGGACCACGGCATGAGGTCCGCCAGCAGCGGAGCGTCGTCGTGCGTCACGCTGGGCATCGTACGACCTGCCGGCGGGCGCGGATCAGGTGGCGTCCAGGGTCACCGTGAAGGAGAAACGGTCGCCCCGGTAGTGGATGACGGCCACGTCCAGCGCCTTTCCCGCGGAGTCGTACGTGACGCCCGTGTAGTGCAGGATGGGGCTGAGCAGCGGGACCCGGAGCAGCCGCGCCGTCTCCGGGTCCGCGAGCCGCGCCTCCACGGTGTCCGTGATGCGGCTGATGTCCGCGCCGACGACGTCCCGCAGCACCTTCGTCATCGGCCACCGCACCAGATCCTGCGGATCGATCCGCCAGGCCAGCTCCGGGCGGACGTAGTTGCGGGCGTGGTTGGTCGGCTCACCGGTCTTCTCGTCGCTGCGCAGCCGGTGGTAGGCGGCGGTCTCCGCCAGATCCGGGAAATGTTCGGCGAGTTCGGACGGCACCGGCGCGGGCCCGTGCTCCAGCAGCTCCGTCGTCATGCCGGACTGCTGGGCCACGATCGCGTCGACCGAGCCCAGCAGCCGCACCGGCGCGCCCCGCCGGGCGTCCGGCTCGATGAACGTGCCGCGCCGCCGGTGCCGGGTGATCAGCCCCTCGTCCTCCAGCTCCTTCAGCGCCTGCCGCATGGTCAGCACGCTCACCCCGTAATGCCCGGCCAGCTGCTCCTCGGTGGGCAGGCGCAGCGGGTCGTGGGGCGAGCGGCCGAGGATCGAGGCGCGCAGCGACTGGGACACCTGATACCAGAGCGGCAACTTGCGGTTGAGGACGATCGAGTCCGGGGCGAAGGAGGTCACGCGCTATCCGTACCGGTCGGAGAACGGTCAGTGCAATGGCCGGAAGTGACGCTCGAGGCCCCGCCACACGTCGTCGTACCCCTGCTGGAGGTGCTCCGCGCGTGCCGCCTGGGGGGTGAGGGACACCGGCCAGCGGGTCTCGAACATGAAGGCGAGCCCGTCGTCGATCTTCTGCGGCCTCAGCTCCGCCGCGCTCGCCCGGTCGAACGTCTCCCGGTCCGGGCCGTGCGCCGACATCATGTTGTGCAGCGAGCCGCCGCCCGGCACGAAGCCCCCCTTCCCGGCCGCCTTCGCGTCGTACGCGCCCTCGATCAGGCCCATGTACTCGCTCATCACGTTCCGGTGGAAGTACGGCGGCCGGAACGTGTCCTCGCCGACCAGCCAGCGCGGCGCGAACACCACGAAGTCCACGCCCGCGAGACCCGGCGTGTCGCTCGGGGAGGTCAGCACGGTGAAGATCGACGGGTCGGGGTGGTCGTACGAGATGGTGCCCATCACATTGAACCGGCGAAGGTCGTAGGCGTACGGCACATGGTTGCCGTGCCAGGCGACGACATCCAGCGGGGAGTGGTCATAGGTGGCCGCCCACAGGTTGCCGCAGAACTTGTTCACCACCTCCACCGGACCCTCGACGTCCTCGTACGCGGCGACCGGGGCGCGGAAGTCCCGGGCGTTCGCCAGCCCGTTGGCGCCGATCGGGCCGAGGTCGGGCAGCCGGAAGGCCGCACCATAGTTCTCGCACACATATCCGCGGGCGGTCTCGTCCAGCAGCTCCACACGGAAGCGCACCCCACGCGGGATCAGCGCGACGTGTCCCGGTTCCACATGCAGCATCCCGAACTCCGTGCGCAGCAGCAGCCCGCCGCGCTCCGGCACGATCAGCAGCTCACCGTCGGCGTCGCTGAACACCCGCCGCATGGAGGCGGTGGCGTGGTACAGATGCACCGCCATACCGCTGCGCTGGGCCACGTCACCGTTGCCGCCCAGGGTCCACAGGCCGGCCAGGAAGTCCGTGCCCTCGTCCGGATCCGGCAGCGGGTTCCAGCGCAGCCGGTTGGGGTCGGGCACCGTCTGGGTGAAGGGCGCCGAGCGTAGCGCGCCGTTGCCCGTGCGGGTGAACGACGGGTGCGCGGCGGACGGGCGGATCCGGTACAGCCACGAGCGGCGGTTCTCCGCCCGCGGCTCGGTGAAGGCCGACCCGCTCAGCTGCTCCGCGTAGAGCCCGAGCGGCGCGCGCTGCGGGGAGTTGCGGCCCACGGGCAGAGCCCCCGGCACCGCTTCCGAGCTGTGCTCGTTGCCGAAGCCGGAGAGGTGCTCCAGACCCTCGGCGGTCTTGCGCGCCTCCTCGCGTTCCGTCGCGCTCCCGCGGGCGGTGGCCCCGTCGCTCATGTCCGCTGCTCCCTTGCACCGAGCCGATTCCTATGGAACACCGTAGGATTGCGGTTACCCGGGCGCAAGGGTGCCACGCGGTCTCGTCCGGGGCCGGACCTCCGCTCTCCCCTTCGCGGAGGATCAGGAACCAGACTCCAGGGGGATTCGCGCGTTCGGACCCCTGTTCTACGCTCCCCCGCATGACGTGGAGGTGGAGGACAGTCATCCCCGCGCTCGCGGTCTGTGTCGTCGTGCCGGCCGGATCCGCGGGCTGCGACACCCCGGGCGGCCGGGGGAGCGGCGAGGTGTCGTCCTCACCCGTGGGCCGGCTCCTCGACGAGCGTGACGAGGACGGCAGCCCCTACCGGGAGGTGGACGAGGAGGGCGCGCCCCAGGTCACCGTGGAGGTCGTCCCCGACGCCGAGGGGGGCTGGGACGTACGGCTGCGGGTGCGCAACTTCCGCTTCTCGCCCGACGGTACGGGCCGCCGCGCCGAGCCCGGCCGGGGCCTGGCGCACCTGGAGGTGAACGGCCGCCGCGTCGCCGTGCTGCGCACCCCCGAGTACCACCTCGCCCCCGGCGCCTTCCCGCGCGGCACCCACCAGGTCACCGCACGGCTGTACGCGGACGACGGGTCCGTGTGGGCCGTCGACGGCGAACCCGTGGAGAGCACCGCGGACATCACCGTCTCCGGGCAGGAGCCGACCCCGGAGTCGAGCGTGGAGCCCATCCCCGAGGGGCCCGGTTCACCGGAAGGGCCCGGGGAGGCATGATGAGGGCCGTGTCCCACACGCCATCGCTCCGCCGGGCGCCGGTGCAGCGGCGCAGCGCCGAACGGCTGGCCAGGATCCTCGACGCCTGCGCCGGACTCCTCGACGAGGTCGGCTACGACGACCTGTCCACCCGCGCGGTCGCCGAGCGCGCCGGGGTGCCCATCGGCTCCGTCTACCGCTTCTTCTCCAACAAACGCCAGATGGCCGACGCGCTCGCCCGGCGCAACCTGGAGCGCTTCACCGACCGCGTCACCGAACGGCTGGCCGTCACCGGCGACCGCGGCTGGCGGTACGCCATGGACGTCGTCCTCGACACGTACCTGGACATGAAGCGCACCGCTCCCGGCTTCTCCCTCGTCGACTTCGGCAACCAGATCCCCGTCGGGGCGCGCCGCGCCGAGCCCAACCACCGCGTCGCCGACCGGCTCGCCGCGCTCCTCTCCGGCCACCTCGGCCGCCCGGCCGACGACGACCTGCGCCGCACCTTCCTGGTGGCCGTGGAGGCCGCCGACGCCCTGGTCGACCTGGCGTTCCGGGTGGCGCCCGAGGGGGACGAGAAGGTCGTCGCCGAACTGCGCGCGCTGCTCCGGGCGTATCTGGCCCGCGTCCTGGACTGACCCCGGGTCCCGCCCGGATTCCCGCACGCCCTCCCCTCCATGCGTACCGGTCGGTATGCTCGGCTCGTCCATGCGTCACCGCCGCCGTACCGGGAGGACCCGTGTCCCGCACCGCCCTGCGTATCTGCCCCCTGTGCGAGGCCACCTGTGGCCTGGTCCTCACCGTCGACGACGGCAAGGTCACCGGCGCACGCGGCGACCGCGACGACGTGTTCAGCAAGGGCTTCGTCTGCCCCAAGGGCGCCGCCTTCCCGGAAGTGGACTCCGACCCCGACCGGCTGCGCACCCCGCTCGTCCGCGTCGACGGGGAACTGCGCGAGGCCACCTGGGAGGAGGCCTTCGACGCCGTCGCCGCCGGACTGCGCGGCACCGTCGACCGGTACGGCCCGCACGCCGTCGGCGTCGTCCTCGGCAACCCCAACGTCCACACCATGGCCGGCGCCCTCTACCCGCCCCTGCTCATCGGCGGGCTCGGCACCCACAGCCTCTTCACCGCGTCCACCGTCGACCAGATGCCCAAGCACGTCTCCAGCGGGCTCCTCTTCGGCGACGCCAACCTCATCCCCGTGCCCGACCTGGACCGCACCGACCATCTGCTGCTGATCGGCGCCAACCCGCTCGAGTCCAACGGCAGCCTCTGCACCGCGCCCGACTTCCCCGGCCGGCTCAAGGCGCTCAAGGCGCGCGGCGGCACTCTCACCGTCGTCGACCCGCGCCGCACCCGCACGGCCCGCCTCGCCGACCGGCACCTCGCCGTCCGCCCCGGCACCGACGCGCTGCTGCTCGCCGCGATCGCCCGCACCCTCTTCGACGAGGACCTCGCCGACCTCGGAGCCGCCGCCCCGCACATCGAGGGTCTCGCCGGACTCTCCGACGCCCTCGCCGACTTCACCCCCGAGGCGGTCGCCGGCGCCTGCGACGTCGACGCCGCCGTCATCCGCACCCTCGCCCGCGAACTCGCCGCCGCGCCCACCGCAGCCGTCTACGCCCGCATCGGCAGCTGCACCGTCCCGCACGGCACCCTCGCCAGCTGGCTCGTCGACGTCCTCAACGCCCTCACCGGCAACCTCGACCGGCCCGGCGGCGCGCTCTTCCCGCAGGCCGCCACCGACAGGACACCGCGCCCCGCGGGACCCGGCCGCGGCTTCGCCCTCGGCCGCTGGCACTCGCGCGTCAGCGGCCACCCCGAGGCCAAGGGCGAACTGCCGCTGTCCGCCCTCGCCGAGGAGATCGACACCCCCACCGAGGAGGGCGCCCCGGTCCGTGCCGTCGTCGCCGTCGGCGCCAACCCGGTGCTCTCCGCACCCGACGGCGACCGGCTGGACAAGGCGCTCGCCTCGCTCGACTTCATGGTGAGCGTCGACCCGTACCTCAACGAGACCTCCCGGCACGCCCACGTCGTCCTGCCGCCGCCTCCGCCGGCCCAGAGCCCCCACCACGACTTCGCGTTCAACACCCTCGCCGTGCGCAACCAGGTCCGCTACACGCGCCCCGCCGTGCCCCTCGAACCCGGCCGCATGGCCGAGACCGAGATCCTCGCCCGGATCGTCCTCGCCGCCACGGGCATGCACGGCGCCGATCCGTCCGCCGTGGACGACCTGGTGATCCGGCAGACCCTGGGCAAGGCCGTCCGCGAACCGCACTCCCCGGTCCACGGCCGCGACCCCAAGGAGCTCGCCGGCCTGCTCACCGGCGACAACGGCCCCGAACGGCGCCTCGACATGATGCTCCGCCTCGGCCCCTACGGCGACGGTTTCGGCGGCGACCCCGACGGGCTCACCCTGGAGAAGCTGCTCGCCCACCCGCACGGCATCGACCTCGGACCGCTGCGCCCGCGCCTGCCCCAGCCGCTGAAGACCCGCAGCGGCAAGGTGGAGCTGCTGCCCGGCCCGATCGCCGCCGACCTGCCCCGGCTGCGGGCCGCCCTTCGCGACCGCACCGACGGACTCGTCCTGGTCGGCCGCCGCCATCTGCGCTCCAACAACAGCTGGCTGCACAACGTGCCCGCCCTCACCGGCGGCTCCAACCGCTGCACCCTGCACCTCCACCCCGACGACGCACAACGCCTCGGCGTACGGGACGGGCAGCCCGTGCGGGTCAAGGGGGCCGGGGGAGAGGTGACCGTCCCCGCCGAGGTCACCGACGCCGTGCGCCGCGGAGTGGTGAGCCTGCCGCACGGCTGGGGCCACGACCGGCCCGGCACCCGCACCCGGCACGCCTCCGCGAATCCCGGCGTCAACGTCAACCAGCTCCTCGACGGCAGCCTCCTCGACCCGCTGTCCGGCAACGCGGTGCTCAACGGCGTGTCCGTCGAGGTGTCCCCGCAGCACGCCGAGGAACCGGAAACGGTCACCGCGCTGACCTGAGTAAACGCCTGACCTGGGGTTTTGCGCTTATTGCTCACGGTCTCACGTCTTGTTGACGCCGCCCGGGCGTACCTAACGTCGTCACACCGCCGGCCCTCGCCGGAAGTTCAAGGGCGAACGTTAGGTGTCCCATTCATGCTGACCATCCTCGGCTTCGCCATGATCGCGACCTTCCTGGTCCTGATCATGACGAAGAAGATGTCGCCGATCGCGGCGCTCGTGCTGATTCCCGCGCTGTTCTGCGTGGCCGCCGGCAAGGGCGCCCACCTCGGCGACTACGTCATCGACGGAGTGACCGGCCTCGCCCCGACGGCGGCGATGCTGATGTTCGCGATCGTCTACTTCGGCGTCATGATCGACGTCGGACTCTTCGACCCGGTCGTGCGCGGAATCCTCCGCTTCTGCAAGGCCGACCCGATGCGGGTCGTCGTGGGCACCGCCGCGCTCGCCGCGATCGTGTCGCTGGACGGCGACGGCTCCACCACCTTCATGATCACCGTCTCGGCGATGTACCCGCTGTACAAGCGGCTGGGGATGAGCCTGGTCGTGATGACCGGCGTCGCCGCCATGGCCAACGGCGTCATGAACACCGTCCCCTGGGGCGGCCCCACGGCCCGCGCGGCCACCGCCCTGAAACTCGACGCCGCGGACATCTTCGTCCCGATGATCCCCGCCCTGCTTGTCGGCCTGCTGGGCGTCCTCGGCCTCGCCTACGTGCTGGGGCTGCGGGAGCGCAGGCGGCTCGGGGCGCTGCGGATCGCCGACGATGAGTCCGTCGAGACGAAGGAGACGGTGCTGGTCGGCGCGGGCGCGGGCGCGGGTGCCGGTGGCGGACGTCTCGGGAAGCGGCCCGTCGGAGGCGGTACGGGCGAGGCGGACGGCGGGGACGACGACGGGGACCTCCTCAAGGGCCTCGACCCGGACCGGCCCACCCTGCGGCCGCGCCTGTACTGGTTCAACGCGCTGCTCACCGGCACCCTGATCACGGCGATGATCCTGGAACTGCTGCCCATCCCGGTGCTGTTCCTGCTGGGCGCCGCGCTCGCCCTCTCCGTCAACTACCCTCGCCTGCCCGACCAGAAGGCCCGCATCGCGGCCCACGCCGACAACGTCCTCAACGTCTCCGGCATGGTCTTCGCCGCCGCCGTCTTCACCGGCGTCCTCCAGGGCACCGGCATGGTCGACAGCATGGCGGGCCGGCTGGTCGACGCCGTCCCCGAGGGACTGGGCCCGCACATGGCCCTCGTCACGGGCGTGCTGAGCCTGCCGCTCACCTACTTCATGTCCAACGACGGCTTCTACTTCGGCGTCCTGCCCGTGCTCGCCGAGGCCGGGGCGGCCCACGGCGTCACTCCGCTGGAGATGGCCCGCGCCTCCCTCGTCGGCCAGCCGCTGCACATGTCGAGCCCGCTCGTCCCCGCGGTGTACGTCCTCGTCGGCATGGCCCGGGTCGAGTTCGGCGACCACACACGGTTCGTGGTCAAGTGGGCGGCGCTGACGTGCCTGCTGATCCTGACGGCCGGAATCCTCTTCGGCACGATCTGACCCCGCGCCGCACCCCCCCCGCATCTCTGGGAGGACCTCGTCATGACGCCCGGCGGGAACCGCGGCTGGCTGCTCCGCCTCGTCGTCGCCTTCGGCTTCGCGCAGGCGGCCGTGTCGATGGCCCGGCCCGCCGTCTCCTACCGGGCGCTGGCCCTCGGCGCGGACGAGCGCGCGGTCGGCGTCATCGCGGGTGTCTACGCGCTGCTGCCGCTGTTCGCCGCCGTCCCGCTCGGCCGGCGCACCGACCACGGCCGCTGCGCGCCGCTGCTGCCGACCGGCGTGGTGCTGATCTCCGCGGGCTGCGCGCTCAGCGGCGTCGCCGGATCGCTGGGGGCGATGGCGCTGTGGAGCGGGGTGATGGGCCTCGGGCACCTGTGCTTCGTGATCGGCGCGCAGTCGCTCGTGGCCCGCCGGTCCGCGCCGCACGAACAGGACCGCAACTTCGGGCACTTCACCATCGGCGCCTCGCTGGGGCAGCTCGCCGGGCCCGTCGCGGCGGGGGCGCTGATCGGCGCGGACACGGCCCGCACCAGCGCGGTCGCCCTCCTCGCCGCGGGAGCGGGCGGCGCCGTCGCGCTCACCTCGCTGTGGCGCGTCGAGGAAGCGGGGGCGGTGAAACCCCGTGCGTCGCGGGACGACCGGGTGCCGGTGCGGGGCATCCTGCGGGCGCGCGGGGTGCCGGCGGGCATGCTGATCAGCGTGGCGGTGCTGTCGGCGACCGACATCCTCACGGCGTATCTCCCTGTGGTCGGCGAGCACCGGGGGATCGACCCGGCGGTGGTCGGCCTGCTGCTCAGCCTGCGCGCGGCGGCGACGATCGCCTGCCGGCTGGTCCTCACCCCGCTGCTGCGACTGCTCGGCCGTCGGGCCCTGCTCACGGTGACGTGCCTGCTGGCGGCGGAGCTGTGCGCGGCGGTCGCGCTGCCGCTGGCGGTGCCGTCTCTGGCGCTCGTCCTCGCGGCCCTCGGCTTCTGCCTGGGCGTGGGCCAGCCGCTCTCCATGACCACGGTCGTCCAGGCCGCCCCGCCCGCGGCCCGCTCCACCGCCCTGGCCCTCCGCCTGACAGGCAACCGCCTCGGCCAGGTCGCGGCCCCAGCGACGGCGGGCCTGATCGCCGGAGTGGCGGGAGTGGCGGCCCCGTTCGTGATGCTGGGCGCGCTGTTGCTGGCGTCGGCGGGCGTGGCGGTACGCACGCCGCCGGGTCCGGCGCCGGACGGCCAGGCGGCCGGCACGGCACCCGCCGGGTCCCCGCCCGAGGCACCGGGCAAGTGCACCGCCCCGCGGTGAGCCGCCAGGGAAGGGATGAGGGCTCTCAGTCCCCCCCGCACGTGCCGCCGTCTCGAACGCTTGCCTCCGGTTTCTCACAAGGCGGACGGAACGCCCCGATCTCGTCCGTTGTCTTCCCCGGCCGCCTACTTTCCGTTAGCTTCCGTGACTCACACGCCCCGTACGACCCGCACGGGGCGTCCGACCGCGGAGCAGCAGCGCCCTGATGAGCCCCCGGGGGCACTTTCATGACACGCGCCATCACCCTGCACGACGTGAGCAAGTCCTACACGCGAGGTGCTCGCGTGGTCGACCGGTTGTCCCTGGCCATCACCCCGGGTGAGTTCCTCGTCCTGCTCGGCCCGTCCGGCTGCGGCAAGTCCACCGTGCTGCGCATGATCGCGGGCCTTGAGGAGATCGACGAGGGCAGCCTCTTCCTCGACGGCGAGTACGCCAACGAACTGCCGCCGTCCGAACGGGACATGGCGATGGTGTTCCAGAACTTCGCCCTGTACCCGAGCATGACCGGCCGGGACAACATCGGCTTCCCCCTCCGCATCGAGGCCCCAGGCGACGACCCGTCGCCCAAGGTGGACGCCACGGCCCGGATGCTGGGCATCGAGGACCTCCTCGACCGTTTCCCCGCCCAGCTCAGCGGTGGTGAGCGTCAGCGCGTGGCGATGGGCCGGGCCATCGCCCGCCGCCCCTCCGCCTTCCTGATGGACGAGCCGCTGTCCAACCTCGACGCGAAGCTCCGCAACCACGTCCGCGCGGAGATCTCGCAGCTCACGCAGCAGTTGGGGGTCACCACCGTCTACGTCACCCACGACCAGTCGGAGGCGATGTCGCTCGGCGACCGGGTCGCCGTGCTCCGCGGCGGCGTCCTCCAGCAGGTCGGCACGCCCCGCGCGGTGTACTCGCTCCCCGAGAACGTCTTCGTGGCCGCCTTCATCGGCACCCCGCGCATCAACCTCCTGCGGGGCCTGGTCCGCGCACCGCTGGACGGCGCGATGACCGTCAGCCTGGGCAAGCAGTTCCTGCGGCTGCCCGAACCGCTGTCCCTCGACCACCAGCTGCTCCGGGTGCAGCAGGGCCGCGAGGTCATCGTGGGCCTGCGTTCCGAGGCCGTGCGGATCGCCAAGCCATCCGCCGCGCGCCCCGGCGAGGTGCCCCTCACCGGTCTGGTGGAGCACCTGGAGTTCCAGGGCCACGAGGTACTGGTGCACTTCAACACCGGCTCCCGCCCCGCCGTCGTCCCCGAGCTGGAGGCCCCGCGCCCGGCCCCCGGACGGGCGGGTGTCCGGCGCCGCCGCCGTGAGGGCGGCACGGTGCTGGAACGCCTCCGGGAGCGCGCGGGCGCCCTCCGGGCGAGCCCCGTACGCACGGGCGCCGTGGCCACCCTGGACGGATCCGACCGCCCGGGCCCTGGCGACACGTCCTCCGCGCCCGCCTCCGCCGAACCCCGCCTCCCCGGCGACCTCATCGTCCGCACCACGCCCGACATCCGCCTCCGGTACGGCATGCAGGTGCCGCTCCTGGTCGACCTCGCCCACCTCTTCGTCTTCGACCAGCACGGTCAGAGGATCTGCCCCAGCCCGGACCGCCTGCCCGACCTGGAGGAGTGAGCGGCGGCACGCGGCCGACCCTCTGGCGCGGGAAAACTAACATCGCTAGTTTAGGTGTCCGCACAGGACGCCCCCGCCCCGGAGGAACCGCGATGAAGGCATACGACGGCATGTACATCGACGGCGCCTGGCGCCCCGCCGCCGGCCCCGACGTGATCGAGGTCGTCGGCCCGGCGGACGAGCAGGTGATCGCCACCGTCCCCGCGGGCACCGTGGAGGACGTCGACGCCGCCGTGCGCGCCGCCCGCGCGGCCCTCCCGGCCTGGGCCGCCACCCCGCCCGCCGAGCGCGCGGCCCGTCTCGCCGCGCTGCGGGACCAGCTGCACGCCCGCAGGGACGAGATCGCCGCGACGGTCACCGCCGAGCTCGGCGCGCCCGAGAAGCTCTCCCGGACCGTCCACGCCGGCGTGCCGGTCGCGGTCGCCGGCTCGTACGCCGAGCTGGCGTCGACGTACTCCTTCGAGGAGAAGATCGGCAACTCGGCCGTGTACCACGAACCGGTCGGCGTGGTCGCCGCGATCACCCCGTGGAACTACCCGCTGCACCAGATCGTCGCCAAGGCGGCCCCGGCCCTCGCCGCCGGCTGCACGATCGTGGTGAAGCCCGCCGAGAACACCCCGCTGGTCGCCCGGATCTTCGCCGAGTGCGTGCACGAGGCCGGCGTCCCGGCGGGCGTGTTCAACCTGGTCACCGGCCTCGGCGCGGTGGCCGGACAGGCGCTCGCCGAGCATCCGGACGTCGACCTGCTGTCCTTCACCGGCTCCACCGCCGTCGGCCGTCGGATCGGCGCGATCGCCGCCGGCATGGTGAAGCGGGTCGCGCTGGAGCTCGGCGGCAAGTCCGCCAACGTCATCCTGCCCAGCGCCGATCTCGCCCGCGCCGTCAACGTCGGCGTCGCCAACGTGATGTCCAACTCCGGCCAGACGTGCAGCGCCTGGACCCGCATGCTGGTCCACCGCGACCGGTACGACGAGGCCGTGGAGCTGGCCGCGGCCGCCGCCGCCAAGTACGGCGACCGCATCGGCCCCCTCGTCAGCGCCCGCCAGCGGGACCGCGTGCGCGGCTACATCGAGAAGGGCGTCGCCGAGGGGGCCCGCCTCGTCGCGGGCGGCCCCGAGGCCCCGCGCCCACAGGGCTGGTACGTCAGCCCAACCGTCCTCGCCGACGTCACTCCGGACATGACCGTCGCGCAGGAGGAGATCTTCGGCCCCGTGCTGTGCGTACTGCGCTACGAGGACGAGGACGACGCCCTGCGGATCGCCAACGGCACCGTCTACGGCCTGGCCGGCGCCGTCTGGGCCGGTGACGAGGCGGAGGCCGCCGCCTTCGCCCGCCGCATGGAGACCGGCCAGGTCGACATCAACGGCGGCCGGTTCAACCCGCTGGCGCCGTTCGGCGGCTACAAGCAGTCGGGCGTGGGCCGCGAACTCGGTGTCCACGGACTGACCGAGTACCTCCAGACCAAGTCCCTCCAGTTCTAGGGAAGTCGAGATCCTCATGGCCGTACGAGCCGCCGTTCTGCCCGCCGTGGGCGCCCCGTTGGAGATCACCGGGGTCGACCTGCCCGAGCCCGGGCCCGGTGAGGTGCGCGTCCGCCTCGCCGCCGCCGGGGTGTGCCACTCCGACCTGTCCCTGTCCGACGGCACCATGCGCGTGCCCGTCCCGGCGGTCCTCGGCCACGAGGGCGCCGGCACCGTCGCCGCCGTCGGCGAGGACGTCACCCATGTCGCCCCCGGCGACGGCGTCGTCCTCAACTGGGCGCCCTCCTGCGGCGCCTGCCCCGCCTGCGGGCGCGGCGAGGTGTGGCTGTGCGCGCACGCCCTGGACGGGGCCGCCCGCGTGCACGCCCGCCGCGCCGACGACGGCACCGAACTGCACCCGGGCCTGAACGTGGCCGCGTTCGCCGAGGAGACCGTGGTGCCCGGCGCGTGCGTGCTGCCCGCCCCGGACGGCGTCCCCCTCGCCGACGCCGCCCTGCTCGGCTGCGCCGTCCTCACCGGCTACGGCGCCGTCCACCACTCCGCCCGCGTCCGTGAGGGTGAGACCGTCGCGGTGTTCGGCGTCGGGGGAGTGGGCCTCGCCGCGCTCCAGTCGGCCCGGATCGCGGGCGCCGCCACGATCGTCGCCGTGGACGTCTCCCCGGAGAAGGAGGAACTGGCCCGCGCGGCCGGCGCCACCGAGTACGTCGTCGCCTCCGACACCACCGCCCGCCAGATCCGCGCCCTCACCGGGAAGCAGGGCGTGGACGTCGCGGTGGAGTGCGTCGGGCGGGCGAGCACCATCCGCACCGCCTGGGAGTCCACCCGGCGCGGCGGACGCACCACGGTCGTCGGCATCGGCGGCAAGGAGGAGAAGGTCTCCTTCAACGCCCTGGAGATCTTCCACTGGGGCCGCACCCTCGCCGGCTGCGTCTACGGCAACTCCGACCCCGCCCGCGACCTGCCGGTCCTCGCCGGGCACATCCGCTCCGGCGCCTTCGACCTGGGCGCCCTGGTCACCGAGCGGATCACCCTGGACGGCATCCCGGCCGCCTTCGACACCATGATCGCCGGCAAGGGAGGCCGCGCGCTGGTCGTCTTCTGAGCCACGCCGGTGCGACCGCGCCCCCAGGGGCGCGGGGAACTGCGCGAGCAACCCTCAGGGCGCGGCACCTGCCCCCCGCTCGGGGAGTCCCCAGGGGCGCGGGGAACTGCGCGAGCAACCACGATGGCGCGGCACCTGCCCCCCGCTCGGGGAGTCCCCAGGGGCGCGGGGAACTGCGCGAGCAACCACGATGGCGCGGCACCTGCCCCCCGCTCGGGGAGTCCCCAGGGGCGCGGGGAACTGCGCGAACAACCCCCACGGCGCCGCACCCGCCCCCGTCCCCCGCCACCCCCGTCCCCGCCCCCCGAACCGGTGAAGGAGGCGGCCGCGGCGCCGTCGACGCGCCCTACGGCCGGCCGGCGGCGGGATAGTCGGTGTACCCCCGCTCACCGCCCGAGTAGTACGTCTCGCGGTCGCCCTCGGCGAGCGGAAGGCCCTGGGCGAACCGCTCCACCAGGTCCGGGTTCGCGATGTACGGCGCCCCGAAGGACACCGCGTCGGCCAGCCCCCGCGCGATCAGGTCGTTGCCGCTCTCCCGGGTGAACCCGAGGTTGGCGACGACCGACCCCCGGTAGTGCGCGCGGAAGCGGCCGAACGCGGTGAGCGTGTCGTCACCGCCCGCGCCCCCGTCCGGGCCGACCAGATGCAGATAGGCCAGGTCGCAGTCGCCGAGCCGCTTGAGCAACTGGTCGTAGTCGGCGAGCAGTTCTTCGTCCGCGGTGAAGGTGGTCCCGTTCCGCCAGTAGGGGGAGAGCTTCACACCGACCCGGTCGGCGCCCCACACCTCGGTGACGGTGTCCACGATGTCGAACAGGAGCCGCGCCCTGTTCTCGGCGCTGCCGCCGTAGGCGTCGGTGCGCCGGTTGAGGCGGGGGTTGAGGAACTGGGCGATGAAGTGGTTGCCCTGCGCGTGGATCTCCAGACCGTCGAAACCGGCGCGCCGGGCGTTCTCGGCGGCCCGGCGGTAGTCGTCGAGAGTGGCGGCGATCTCCGCGCCGGTCAGGGCGCGGGGCGTGACCGTCTCCTTCGGACCGTCGTGCGTGTACGACATCTCGTGCGGGTTGACCGCCGAGGGCGCCACGGGGAGCCGGCCGCCGAGGTGGTCCGGGTGGGAGAGGGCGCCGAGGTGGCCGATCTGCGAGACGATCCTGCCGCCCGCCGCGTGCACGGCGTCGGTGACCTGGGCCCATGCGGCGGTCTGCGCGTCCGTCCAGATGCCGGGGACGTTGATGTAGCCGACGGCGTCCGGGCCGACCCAGGTCCCCTCGGAGACGATCAGCCCGGCACTCGCGCGCTGTGTGTAGTACGCGGCGTGCAGGGCGGTCGGGACCAGCTCCGCATTGGTGGCCCGGGCGCGGGTCATGGGCGCCATGAGGACACGGTTGGGAAGGTCGAGCGCGCCCAGGCGGACGGGCCGGAGGAGGGGCTGGGAGGCGGTGTCGGACATGGGTGATCTCTTTCTCTCGTACGTTTCTCTTGGATGAGGCAGGGGACGGGCGCCGCGCCCGTGGAGAGGTGCTCAGTCCTGCTTGAGGACGTGCAGTCCCGACAGCGGCCCGCCGAGCTGGATCAGACGGCCGCCCTCCCGGAGCGGACCGAGGTCGACGGGGGCGAAGCCGAAGGAATCGGCCAGACGCTCCACGGTCCGCTTGGCGTCCGGGTCGTCGCCGGCCAGGAACAGCACCTGCCGCCCGGCCGCGTGCCGCGGGTCGGCCGCGATGTACTGCGCGAAGAGGGCGTTGAACGCCTTCACCACACGCGCCCCCGGCAGCAGGGACGCCACGTACTCGCTGCCGGTGAGGTCGCCCAGGTCGGCGATCCTCGGGGTCGGGGGAAGGGACGCGAACTGGTTGGTGGCGTCGACGACCACGGTGCCGTCCAGGCGGGGGAGGGAGGCGGCGACCTCCGGCACGCGCGGCCAGCCGACCGCGAGCACGACGAGGCCGGCGGCGGCCGCCTCCGCCGGGGTCCCGGCACTCGCGAGCGGGCCCAGCTCCCGCACCAGCGGGGTCAGTGAGGCGGGCCCGCGGCTGTTGCTGAGGACGACCTCGTGGCCTCGGCGGATCGCGTGCCGGGCGAGGGCCTGGGCGACGGTTCCGGCGCCGAGCATGCCGATCCTCATCGCGCGCCCCCGGTCTCAGGCGGTGAGGTGAGCAGCACGGTGCCGCTCTTGCCCGGGCGGCGGGCATGCTCCACGGCGGCCTTGACGTCGGCCAGGTCGTAGCGGGCCGCGACCTCCAGCAGTTCCGGGGACGTGCGCGCCAGGTCCACGGCGAACGCGACGTCCTCCGCCTGCTGCCCGGTGGTCCGGTCGGTCCAGTGCCAGATGGTCACACCCCGGATCGTCAGGCCCCGGTTGACGAACGGCAGGTCGTCCAGCGCGGTGCTGCCGGAACCGAGCCGGCCGTAGCCGATCAAGGTGCCGCCGTCGGCGAGCAGGGCGGCGAGGTCCCGGGTGAGTGAGCCGCCGACGCAGTCCAGGACGGCCCGCGCGCCCTCGCCGCCGGTCGCGCGGCGTACCTGCTCCCGCCAGTCGGCGTCCGACGTGGAGATCACGGGCTGCGCGGGGAACAGCTCGCGCAGCGCCCGCGCCCCGGCCGCGCTGCGCACCAGGTTGACCAGGCGCAGGCCCTGGCGGTCGGCGCGCGCGGCGACGAGCCGGCCGACGGATGAACCGGCAGCGGTCTGCACGACCGGGCCGTCGTGCCCGTCCAGGGCCTGCTCCACCGCCCGGTGCAGCATCAGCAGCGTCAGCGGGTTGACCAGCATCAGCGCGGCGGTGTCGTCCCCGACCTCGTCCGGCACGGGCACGGCGCGTTCGGCCGGGACCACGACGTACTCGGCCCAGGTGCCCGGCGCGGGGAACACCGCGACGCGCTCGCCGGGGCGCGGCGCCCGCACGCCCGCGCCGGTGCTCTCGACGACGCCCATTCCCTCCACGCCGGGGGTCAAGGGCTTCGACTCCTGGTCCGGGAGGCCGGGCAGGCCGCCTTCGACGGCGACCAGGTCGCCCGGGTGGACGGGCCGGACCAGCAGACGGACCAGGACCTCTCCGGCGCCGGGATGCGGCCGGCCGGCTTCCTCCCGCACGTCGAGGACCTCGGCGGGGTCCCCACGGCGGGTGTGCACGACGGAGCGCATGACTCCTCACCACCTTTTAATGATGATCGACATTAAAATAATGATGAGGGGTAACCTTGAAAACGTCAAACAGCGTCGGAGCGGGAGGGCGGGCATGCCGCGGATCACCAAGGAAGAGAAGGCCAGGAACCGGCAGAACATCGTCGAGGCGGCCGGACGCATGTTCCGCGCGCAGGGCATCGACGCCGTCGGCATCGCCGACCTGATGAAGGAGGCGGGTCTCACCCACGGCGGCTTCTACAACCACTTCGCCTCCAAGGACGACCTGGCCGCCGAGGTCTGCAACGCCTCGTTCGCCGCCTCACTGGGCGTGCTGCGGCAAGCCGTCGAGGAGGGGGACGTGCCTGCCGGGCCGCCGCTGCGGCGGGTGGTGGAGGACTACCTCTCCGCGGAGCACCGCGACGCCCCCGACGGCGGCTGCCCCTCCGCCTCGCTCGTCATCGACGCGGGACGGCACACCGAGGCGGTGCAGCGGTCGTACGCGGCCGGGGTGGAGGGCTACCTCGCCGGATTCGCCGGGGAGTTCGCCCGCGAAGCCGGCGAGGGGGAGGACGGCGAGGTCACTCCCGAGGAGGCGCGGGAGCGTGGTGTGCTGCTGCTCAGCAGGATGGTCGGTGCGATGGTGCTGGCGCGGGCGGTGCGGCATGTCGAGCCGGAGCTGTCCGACGAGATTCTGCGTACGTGCCGGGCGCACGCCCTGGACTGACCCGCGCCGGGTGTCCGGGCGCGGGTCAGCGCAGCGTCGCCGTGTCGATCCCCAAGAGGTCGGTGAGCGCCCGCTCCCCGGCGCCGGTCACCTTCACGGCGCGGCTCGAGCCGATCCGTACGCACCAGCCCTGGTCCAGGAGGTGCCGGCACAGGGCCGCGCCCGCCGCCCCCGCCAGGTGCGGGCGGCGCTCCGTCCAGTCCAGGCAGGCGCGGGCGAGCGGGCGCCTGCCCCGCCGGCCGAGGTCCGCGCCGAGCGCGCCGAACCAGTCCAGCCCCGCGTCGGTGAGCGCGAACCCGGTGTCCTGGCGCAGGAGCCCGCGCGCGGTGAGGGCGTCGGTGACGGCGATCCCGAGCCGCCCGGCGAGATGGTCGTAGCAGGTACGGCCGCGTGCCATCGCGGAGTCCGCGCCGGACTGCCGCAGGCCGCGCGGCGGTTCGGCGGCGTCGGGGGCGATGTGCGCCGTGAGGTCCTCCACGAGCTGGGCGACCCGGGCGTCCGCCAGCCGCACGTACCGGTGCCTGCCCTGCCGCTCCTCGGCCAGCAGCCCGCCGCCGACCAGCTTGCCCAGGTGCTCGCTGAGCGTGGACGCGGCGACTCCGCAGTGCCGCGCCAGCTCACCCGCCGTCCAGGCCCGCCCGTCCAGCAGCGCGAGCAGGCACGCGGCCCGCGTCTCGTCCGCGGCCAGCGCGGCGAGGCGGGCGACGGCGCCGGCCCTGGGGTCCTTGAAGGTCATGCCCTCCAGCATGCGGCAGGAACGGTTCGGCGGGTGCCGAACCGTGCACGGGCCGCGGACGGCGGCGCCCGCAGGGTGCGTTGAGGATCGGTCCCGACCCGACGAGCGGGCGTCGGGGTCGCCCCCAGAGGCGCGGGGAACTGCGCGAGCGCCCCCCGCCGGGCCGCTCGGCGGGCGGAGGTGTGGGTCCACGGTGCGGGGTTGTGGGTCGTGCCCCGCGCGGCAAGCGCGCTCTCAGGGGCGCGGGGAACTGCGTGAGCGCCTCTCGCCGGGCCGCTCGGCGGGCGGAGGTGTGGGTCCACGGTGCGGGGTTGTGGGTCGTGCCCCGCGCGGCAAGCGCGCTCTCAGGGGCGCGGGGAACTGCGCGAGCGCCCTCCGCCGGGCCGCTCGGCGGGCGGAGGTGTGGGTCCACGGTGCGGGGTTTTGGGTCGTGCCCCGCGCGGCAAGCGCGCTGTCAGGGGCGCGGGGAACTGCGTGAGCGCCCCTCGCCGGGCCGCGCGGCGGGCGGAGGTGTGGGTCCACGGTGCGGGGGTTGTGGGTCGTGCCCCGCGTGGCAAGCGCGCTGTCAGGGGCGCGGGGAACTGCGTGAGCGCCCCCCACCGGGCCGCACGGCGGGGCGGAAGCTCGGGTCCACGGTTCCGGATCCGCCCCGGCGCCGCGCCCGCCGGCCCGGGCGCCGTCAGGTGCGTTGCCGTACCTGCTCGTACTGCAGGGCGAGCCCGTCCAGCAGTACCGTCAGGCCCGTTTCGAAGGCGCGTTCGTCGATCTTCTCCTGCTGCTCCGCGAGGAGATGTGCCTGACCCAGGTGCGGGTAGTCCGCGGGGTCGTAGGCGCTCGCGTCGTCCACGAAGCCGCCGGCGAACGAGCCGAGCGCCGAGCCCATGATGAAGTACCGCATCAGCGCGCCGATGGACGTGGCCTGCGCGGGCGGCCAGCCCGCCTCGACCATCGCCCCGTAGGCCGCGTCGGCCAGCCGCAGCGCCGCCGGGCGGCGGCCGGGGCCGCGGGCCAGCACCGGGACGATGTTGGGGTGGTCGCGCAGCGCGTTGCGGTAGGACACCGCCCAGTCGTGCAGCGCCGTCCGCCAGTCCCGGCCGTCCTCGAACATCGACAGGTCGACCTGCGCGCTCACCGAGTCCGCCACCGCCTCCAGGATCTCGTCCTTGGTGCGGAAGTGGTTGTAGAGCGACGGCCCGCTCACCCCGAGCTCGGCGGCGAGACGGCGGGTGGAGACCGCCGTCAGTCCTTCCGCGTCCACCAGCGCACGCGCCGTCTCCACGATCCGGTCGGTGCTGAGCAAGGGCTTGCGCGGTCGGGCCATGGCGCACATAGTAGGGCTGCGGTCGTAAACTAGCACTGCTAATTTACCCGTACGCGATCACGCGCGTCTCACATTCACATGGGGTGACTCGGGATGAACCTGGAGCTGAGTGACGAGCAGGAGGCGGTTCGCCGGCTCGCCCGGGACTTCGTGCGGCGCGAGGTCACGCCGTACGCCGCCGCCTGGGACCGCGCGGAGGAGGTGGACCGGGGCATCGTGAAGAAGCTCGGCGAGGTCGGCTTCCTCGGGCTGACCATCGACGAGGAGTACGGCGGGTCCGGCGGCGACCACCTCGCGTACTGCCTGGTCACCGAGGAGCTGGGGCGCGGGGACTCCTCCGTGCGCGGCATCGTCTCCGTGTCCCTCGGGCTGGTCGCCAAGACGATCGCCGCGTGGGGGACCGAGGAGCAGAAGCGGAGCTGGCTGCCGGGGCTGACCTCCGGCGCGTACGTCGGCTGCTTCGGGCTGACCGAGCCCGGCACCGGCTCCGACGCGGGGAATCTCGCCACGCGGGCGGTGCGGGACGGTGACGAGTACGTCATCGACGGCTCGAAGATGTTCATCACGAACGGGACGTGGGCGGACGTGGTGCTGCTGTTCGCGCGCTCCACGGACGCGCCTGGGCACAAGGGCGTCTCGGCCTTCCTGGTGCCGGCCGACACGGCGGGGCTGACCCGCCGCGCCGTGCACGGCAAGCTGGGGCTGCGGGGTCAGGCCACGGCCGAGTTGGTGTTCGACGGGGTGCGGGTGCCCGCGTCCGCGATGCTCGGCGAGGAGGGGAAGGGGTTCTCCGTCGCCATGTCCGCCCTGGCGAAGGGGCGGATGTCGGTCGCGGCGGGCTGCGTCGGGATCGCCCAGGCCGCGCTGGACGCGGCGGTGGCCTACGCGGGGGAGCGGGAGCAGTTCGGCAAGCCGATCGCGGGGCACCAGCTGGTCCAGGAGCTGATCAGCGACATCGCCGTCGACGTGGACGCGGCGCGGCTGCTCACCTGGCGGGTCGCCGATCTGATCGACCGGGGGAAACCGTTCGCCGTGGAGTCGTCCAAGGCGAAGCTCTTCGCCTCGGAGGCGGCGGTACGGGCCGCGAACAACGCGCTGCAGGTGTTCGGCGGGTACGGCTACATCGACGAGTACCCGGCGGGGAAGCTGCTGCGCGACGCGCGCGTGATGACGCTGTACGAAGGCACCAGCCAGATACAGAAGCTGGTCATCGGGCGTGCGCTGACGGGGATTTCGGCGTTCTGAGGACCGGGCCGGCGAACTGAGTACGGTATGAGTATCTCGGCGGATGTGGTCGCGGCCACATCCGCCGATTCTGTTCCGCATGAGCGAGACACCGGTCAAGCAGCAGAGCACGGCGGCCTTCTACGGTCAGGCCGTGGCTTCCTTCGCCCTGGCCCTCGGGGCCACCGCCGTCGGCATCTACAACCTGGAGACGGACGCGTGGGTCCGCGGCTTCCTGAGCATCGCGGTTCTCTACCTGGTCACGTCGGCCTTCACCCTGGCCAAGGTCATCCGTGACCGACAGGAGGCGGGACAGATCGTCAACCGGGTCGACCAGGCCCGCCTGGAGAAGATGCTGGCCGACTACGACCCGCTGCAGAAGCTGTGAGGGTGCGGGTGTGTGCGCGGGCACGGGACGCCTACGGCGGGTGGGTGGAGCGGGGTCGGGGCGGACGTCCTCGCTCCGGCGCGAAGCGCAACCCCCCGGCCGGCCGCCCCGCAGCGCGCTGCGAACCCGCGTCCCGGAAACGCCCGCAGGGCACGCTAAGCGCTCGCTCACCCTTGCCGGTAGGATGACGATCCTGTCAGCGAATGGGGTGAGCGATGAGTACGGCGGAGGAGACGGCCGGCGGTGAGACGCAGCCGTGGGGTGAGGTCACGCCCGACGCGGCCCGGCGACTGCTGCTCGCCGCCGTGGAGGCCTTCGCGGAGCGCGGCTACCACGCCACGACGACCCGCGACATCGCGGGCCGCGCCGGCATGAGCCCGGCCGCGCTCTACATCCACTACAAGACCAAGGAAGAGCTGCTCCACCGCATCAGCCGCATCGGACACGAGAAGGCGCTGGACATCCTGCGCACCGCGTCCCGCGGCGAGGGCACCGCGACCGAGCGGCTCGCCGACGCGGTCAGCTCGTTCGTCCGCTGGCACGCGCGCGGCCGTACGACCGCCAGGGTCGTGCAGTACGAGCTCGACTCGCTGGGCCCGGACGCCCGCGCGGAGATCGTCGGCCTGCGCCGCCAGGTCGACGCCGAGGTGCGGGGGATCATCGAGGACGGCGTCCGCTCAGGCGAGTTCGACGTCCCGGACGTGCCGGGCACCACGCTCGCCGTGCTGTCCCTGTGCATCGACGTGGCCCGCTGGTTCAACGTCGACGGGCCCCGCACCCCGGAGGAGGTCGGCGCACTCTACGCCGACCTCGTGCTCCGCATGGTGGGGGCCAGGAACGCCGGAACCGCCTAGAGGTAGTACCGGGCCACCGACTCCGCCACGCACACCGGCTTGTCGCCGCCCTCGCGCTCCACGGTGAAGGCGGTGGCGACCTGGACGCCGCCCGCGACCTCGTCCACGGCGCTGATCCTCGCCGTGGCGCGCAGGCGCGAGCCGACCGGCACGGGGGCCGGGAAGCGCACCTTGTTCGTGCCGTAGTTGACGCCCATCCTCACGCCCTCGACGGACAGCAGTTGCGGGCCGAACAGCGGCAGCAGCGACAGCGTCAGATAGCCGTGCGCGATGGTCGTGCCGAACGGGCCCGCCGCGGCCTTCTCCGGGTCCACGTGGATCCACTGGTGGTCGCCGGTGGCCTCGGCGAACAGGTCGATCCGCTTCTGGTCGATCTCCAGCCAGTCGGTGTACCCCAGCTGCTCGCCCACCGCCGCCTTCAGGTCGTCGACGGACGTGAAGATCCTCGGCTCTGCCATGTCCCGGCCTCTCGCGTCACGTAATCGCAGGCGCATCCGCGTGCGCATGCCTAAGCAACTGCTTAGCATGGTCGGCCGTGGGGCCGCTGTCAACGGACGGGCCGCCGGACGCGGTCGGTAGGCTTCGGGGAGTGCACCGGATTCCAGAGAAGATCCACGAGCTCACCGTCGGCCAGCTCTCCGCCCGCAGCGGGGCCGCCGTGTCGGCCCTCCACTTCTACGAGGCCAAAGGGCTGATCCGCAGCCGGCGCACCTCCGGCAACCAGCGCCGCTACACCCGTGACACCCTGCGCCGCGTCGCTTTCATCCGCGCCGCCCAGCGCGTCGGCATCCCGCTCGCCACGATCCGTGAGGCTCTCGCCGAGCTGCCCGAGGAGCGCACACCCACGCGCGACGACTGGGCGCGGCTCTCCGAGGCGTGGCGGTCCGAACTGGACGAGCGCATCCGGCAGCTGAACCGGCTGCGCGACCACCTGACCGACTGCATCGGCTGCGGCTGTCTCTCGTTGGAGAGCTGCGTGCTGTCCAACCCCGACGACGTCTTCGGCGAGCGCCGCACCGGCTCCCGGCTCATGGTGGAGAGCGGCAGGAAGAACTCCGGCGGTTGACGGAGGGCGGGCGGCCACCCGCCGCCCGCCCCTGGCTCACTCGTACTCCGTGCCGCCCTTGCGGGTCAGATACGCCGGGCTCACCGCCTTAGCGATGGCCCGGCCGCCCGTCACCGGGCTGTGCCGCTCGGTCACCGGCCGGATCACCACGCCCTCCCGGATGTGCAGTTCCCTGCCGGACACCGTCTCCCGGCCGCCGGCCAGCTCCATCACCCGCTCGCTGTCGTACGGGCCGGTCCAGAGGCGGGGCACCAGCGGCAGGCGGCCCCCGAGGAGCTCCGCCGCGTCCAGCCAGCGCACCTGCCCGTCGATCTCCGCGGACACGTCGAACGCGGCGTACCCGAGGGTGTCGCGCCGCCCGTCCGCGCCGTACGACAGGTCCTGCACGCCCGCGCCGTACACCTCGCCGAAGACGCCGACCCGCCGCGCGCCGAGCCGGGCCGCGAGCTCGGCGGCCGCCTCGGCGACGCCGTGGCCGCGCACCGCGCGCCAGTACAGGTTGCGCGGGTCCTCCTTCAGAGCGAGGGACTTCGATCCGAAGCCCTTCGAGGAGACGTACACGCGGTCCTCGTCCGCGGCGTACGTCAGCAGGCAGGCCGTGCCGTGCAGCTTCTCCGTGACCACGACGTGTTCGCCGGGGGAGAAGATGCCGGGGTGGCGCTGGAGGTTCTCGATGTCGACCCAGGGCAGCAGGGCGGGCGCGGACTCCACCTCGCCGCTCATGGCCGGCGGGACCGGCGGCACCCACTTGGTGACGCCGAGCAGCTCCGCGAGGTCGGTGCCGTCGGCGGCGGCCCGTACCAGGTCGACGTCCGCGAGCGCCTTCGGGCGGCACACGATGCCCTGCGACAGCTCGCCGCGCAGCCGGACCGCCTTGACCCGGTCGTGGTTCCCGCCCGCCAGCCGGCCGGTCAGGCCCAGCTCGTCGATCAGGACGGGCGGCAGCACGGACTGCTCGGGGATGTACACGGCGGCGTCGCCCGTGCGGTAGGCGCCCTTGGCGACGACGGCCCGGTACAGCCCCACCTGGGCCAGCTCCAGGGCGTCGGCGTTCGGATGCGGGTGGACGGTCAGTATCTCGGCGGTGACGCGCAGCGTCGACATCGGAACGGCTCCCAGGTTCTCAGGTGGGTTTCATCAGCCCCAACTGTCCTGAGAACAAAACCGTGGAACGACCGGTTTACCGCCTGCTACCGTCCCGGGGCGCCGGGGGTGCGGCATCCTGGCGCGCACCCCCTGCCCCCCGTTGCTCCGGCCGCTCGTCACCGTGTCCGGCTGTCGCTCGTCGCTCTCGTCGGTCGTGTCGTCCTCGTCGTCCGCCGGGTCAGGCGGAGACCAGCAGCCTCGCGCGGCGGGACTCCGCGAGGGCCGCCGGGGACAGCACGGGACGCGGGACCAGGATGCCGCACTCCGTGCACACCGGGCCCGACGAGGGTTCGTGATCCAGGTCGTGGCGCCAGACGAGCCGTGCTCCTCCGCACACGGGGCAGGACGAGCCCGGCTCACGCTCCAGCGCGGCGATCAGCCGCCGGAGCACCTCCGCCATGGGCTCCGTCGGGTGCACCCGCGGGTCGTCGCACCAGGCGACCCCGAAACCTCCCCAGGTCATCCGGTGCCAGTCGTCCACAGTGCCCGGCCTGCGCAGACCATCGTGCTTCTCCTTCCTGCGGCGCTCGGCGAACTCCACCTCGTACGCCAGCCAGACCGCCCGGGCCTCCTCCAGCTCGTCCAGTGCGGCCACGAGCCGCGCCGGGTCGACGGAGCGGTCCTCGGGATCGAACCCGGCCCGCGAGCACAAGTGGTCCCAGGTCGCGCGGTGCCCGTACGGGGCGAACCGCTCCAGGCACTTGCGCAGCGAGTAGCGCCGCAGCGCCAGATCGCACCGGGGATCTCGGACCTGTCTCGCCAGACTTCGGAAACCGGCCATCGTCCTGCACCTCCGTCACACCTGCACCTGTAATCCGGTCACTTCGGCGTCGTCGAACGGACGTCGCCGAATAGACGTGTCGGCGCGCGATTCGGCTCCATCCTTTTTCCGATGGCCCCCTCAGCCGGCCGCGGGGAACGCCGGGCCAACTCCCTTGGCCCGTAATTAAGTTGTCGTCGTCGCGGGGATACCGGCGGTAACCGGCCCCTGTCCCTTCCTGCGGAGGGGCGGCCCTTTTCCCGACGCTCTGAGAACTCCCCGCGGCTTCCACGGGTTCCTGAACACCCCGCCGATATGCACACCGATCACCGGTCCGTCGGCCGGTAAACCTCGCGTCACCCGGGGCGCGGCGCTGACAGCGCAGGTCACGGCGGTGGGCGGGGCGGAAAAGGAGGCGTGAACGCGACGGCGGCGGATCGCCGTCCCGCGATCCGCCGCCGCCCACGTGCCCCGGCCGGCCGAGGCCTACCGGTAGAGCAGATGCTCGCGCCGCTTCCGGCGGAACGCCGCCAGCTCGCTCTGCCAGCCCGCCACCACCTCGTCCGTGTCCGCGCCCGCGTCGATCATCGTGCGGACCTGGGTGGAGCCGGTGAGCTTGTCGATCCAGTTGTCCGCGCGCCAGGCGAAGCCGTCCCACGACCGCTTCGCCGTGATCAGCAGGCCGATGCCGGTCCGCACCGGGTCGAACCGCTCGCGGTCGTGCACATGCAGCTGCACACCCCCGATGGTCTTCCCCTGGAACTTCGAGAACGTCGGCGCGAAGTACGCCTCACGGAACCGCACGCCGGGCAGCTCCAGCTCGTTCGCCGCGGCCGCCCAGCGTCCGTCGACGCCCTCCGCGCCCAGCAGCTCGAACGGCCGGGTGGTGCCGCGCCCCTCCGACAGGTTCGTGCCCTCGAACAGACACGTCCCCGAGTACACCAGCGCCGTCTCCGGCGTCGGCATGTTCGGGCTCGGCGGCACCCACGGCAGACCGGACGCGTCGTAGAAGTCCGACCGCTTCCAGCCCGACATCTTGACGGTCTCCAGGGCGACGGGCGTCTCGAGGAACTCCGCGTTGAAGAGCAGCGCCAGCTCCGCCACCGTCATCCCGTGCGCCTGCGAGATCGGCTGCCGTCCGACGAACGTGGCGAACTCCTCGTGCAGCACCGGCCCCAGCGCCGCCCGTCCGCTCACCGGGTTCGGCCGGTCGAGCACCACGAACGACAGGCCCGCGAGCCGCGCCGCCTCCATGCAGTCGAAGAGCGTCCAGATGTACGTGTAGAAGCGGGCGCCGGCGTCCTGGATGTCGAAGACCACCGTGTCCACGCCGGACGCCGTGAAGATGTCGGCGAGGTCCTGACCGCTCTTCAGGTAGGTGTCGTAGACGGGCAGACCGGTCGCCGGGTCGTCGTGGCGGCCCTCGGAGCCGCCCGCCTGAGCGGTGCCCCGGAAACCGTGCTCGGGGCCGAAGACCGCGGTCAGGTCCACTTGGTCGTCGGCGTGCATCACGTCGACGATGTGCCGCACGTCGCGGGTGATGCCGGTGGGGTTGGTGACCACGCCCACCCTGCGGCCGTCGAGCAGCGCGTAGCCGTCCGCCGCGAGCCGTTCGAACCCGGTGCGCAGCGTGCGGCCGCCGCCGTGCCCCGACCCCGGCCCCGGCGCGGCGGCGGCCGGCGCGGCGGAGGCCGCGACCGCGGCCGTGGTGGTGGCGAGCAGGCTCCGTCGGGACAGCCTCATGCGGTGACCTCCGTGATCGCGGTACATGTCATGGCCACGCACGCTAGCGCGCGCGGCCGCCCCGGGGAACGAGCGGGACCGATGCCACGCGGAACGCCTCTTCCTCACGGCATACCGACCGGTTAGTCTGACGCGGTCAGGCGTTCGCGAGCCGCGTCGGAGGAGACCGATGGTGCAAGCCGTGCAGGGTGCGAAGGTGGTCGTCACGGGAGCCGGGGGCGGTATCGGAGCGGCACTCGCCCGTCGTTTCGCCGCGCAGGGGGCGCGGGTCGTGGTCAACGACCTGGACGCCGCCCGCGCCAAGGCCGTCGCCGAGGAGATCGGCGGTCACGTGGTGGCGGGCGACGCCTCCTCGGTCGTCGACGAGGCCCGGGACGCCCTCGGCGGGACGGTCGACGTCTGGTGTGCCAACGCCGGGGTCGGCCGCGACGGCGGGGAGCCCGGGCAAGCGCTGCGCGAGGAGGACTGGGCGCTGTCCTGGGACGTCAACGTGATGGCGCACGTCCGCGCGGCGCACGCGCTGCTCCCCGAGTGGCTGGAGCGCGGCAGCGGCCGTTTCGTCTCCACCGTCTCCGCCGCCGGACTGCTCACCATGATCGGCACCGCCCCCTACAGCGTCACCAAGCACGGCGCCTACGCCTTCGCCGAGTGGCTCTCGCTGACGTACCGCCACCGCGGGGTGAAGGTGCACGCCATCTGCCCGCAGGGCGTGCGCACCGACATGCTCGACGCCAGCGGCAGCGCCGGGGACCTCGTGCTGAAGCCCACCGCGATCGCGCCGGAGGACGTGGCCGACGCCCTGTTCGAGGGCATCGAGCAGGACCGCTTCCTGATCCTGCCGCACCCCGAGGTCGCCGAGTACTACCGTGCCCGCGCGGCCGACCCCGAGCGCTGGCTCGGCGGCATGAACCGCGTCCAGCGGCAGTGGGAGACCACGCGCTGACACCCGCGCCGGCACCCGCCCGACCCCCCGCCGGGCGGGTGCCGGCGCCGACCCCGCCCGCACTTCTCCTCGCTCCGGGGGAGAAACTGGGCGGGGAGGCGGTGCCCGAAGCGGCGATCGCGTGGAGTGGGAAGATCTCCCGGCGGGGACGGCGTTCCCTGGACGCACGACGACCGACAGCAACACGGAAAGGCGGGTGGCGGCAGTGCCCAGAACGACGGACGGTGACGGGACCCCCGTGCCGCAGCGGCTGCTGGCCGCCGCCACCCGGCTCTTCGCCGAGCAGGGCTACGACCGCACCTCGGTGCAGGAGATCGTCGAGGCGGCCGGGGTCACCAAGGGGGCGCTGTACCACTACTTCGGCTCCAAGGACGACCTGCTGCACGAGGTCTACGCGCGCGTGCTGCGTCTCCAGCAGGAGCGCCTGGACCAGTTCGCCGACGCCGACGAGCCCATCGAGAAGCGGCTGCGCGGCGCGGCGGCCGACGTCGTCGTCACCACCATCGAGAACCTCGACGACGCCTCGATCTTCTTCCGCTCCATGCACCACCTGAGCCCGGAGAAGAACAAGCAGGTCCGCGCCGAGCGCCGCCGCTACCACGAGCGGTTCCGGGCGCTGATCGAGGAGGGCCGGCGCGAGGGCGTCTTCTCCACGGCGACCCCGGCCGACCTGGTCGTCGACTACCACTTCGGCTCGGTGCACCACCTGTCCACCTGGTACCGCCCCGACGGCCCGCTCAGCCCTCAGGAGGTCGCCGACCACCTCGCCGACCTCCTGCTGCGCGCGCTGCGCCCGTAAGCGCGTCACCGGCCCGCCGGGCGCCCGACGGCAGCCGACGAGCCGGTTCACCGCCCGCTACAGGTACTTCTTGATCTCCCGGCGGGCCAGCGACCGCTGGTGCACCTCGTCCGGGCCGTCCGCGAGCATCAGCGTGCGCGCGCCCGCGTACAGCTCGGCCAGCGGGAAGTCCTGGCTCACGCCGCCCGCGCCGTGCAGCTGGATCGCCCGGTCGAGGATGCCGACGACCGTGCGCGGGGTGGCGATCTTGATGGCCTGGATCTCGGTGTGCGCGCCCCGGTTGCCGACGGTGTCCATCATCCAGGCCGTCTTCAGCACCAGCAGCCGCAGCTGCTCGACCGCGACCCGCGCGTCCGCGATCCAGTTCTGCACCACGCCCTGCTGGGCGAGCGCCTTGCCGAAGGCCTCGCGGGACACCGCCCGCCGGCACATCAGCTCGATCGCCCGCTCGGCCATGCCGATCAGCCGCATGCAGTGGTGGATCCGGCCCGGACCGAGCCGCGCCTGGGCGATGGCGAACCCGCCGCCCTCCTCACCGATGAGGTTCGACACCGGCACGCGCGCCTCGTCGAAGACCACCTCGGCGTGTCCGCCGTGGTAGTGGTCCTCGTAGCCGAAGACCTGCATGGCCCGCTCCACGGTGACGCCCGGGGTGTCGCGCGGGACCAGGACCATGGACTGCTGCCGGCGGATGTCCGGGCCGTCCGGGTCGGTCTTGCCCATCACGATGAAGATCTTGCAGTCCGGGTGCATGGCCCCGGAGATGTACCACTTGCGTCCGGAGATGACGTACTCGTCGCCCTCCCGCCGGATGTGCGTGGTGATGTTGGTGGCGTCGGAGGAGGCCACGTCCGGCTCGGTCATCGCGAACGCGGAACGGATCTCGCCCGCGAGCAGCGGCTCCAGCCACTGCTTCTTCTGCCGCTCGTCGCCGAACTGCGCCAGCACCTCCATGTTCCCGGTGTCGGGCGCGGCGCAGTTGGTGGCGGTCGGCGCGAGCTGCGGGGACCGGCCGGTGATCTCGGCGAGCGGCGCGTACTGGAGGTTGGTGAGGCCGGCGCCGTACTCGGCGTCGGGCAGGAACAGGTTCCACAGGCCCTGTCGGCGGGCCTGTGCCTTCAGCTCCTCCACCACCGGCGGGTTCTCCCACGGCGAGGACAGCCGCGCCCGCTGCTCGTGCGCGACCTGCTCGGCGGGGTACACGTGCTCGTCCATGAAGGCGAGGAGCCGGGCGCGCAGCTCCTCGGTGCGCGCGTCGAACGCGAAGTCCATGTCTCGTCAGCCTTCCTGAAGGGTGGTCAGACCGTGCTCGATAAAGACCGGGACCAGATCGCCGATGCGGTCGAACCCGGCTCCGACCGTCTGCCCCAGCGTGTACCGGTAGTGGATGCCCTCCAGGATCACGGCGAGCTTGAACCACGCGAACGCCGTGTACCAGGAGACGGACGACACGTCCCGCCCCGACCGTGCGGCGTACCGCTCGATCAGCTCGGCCGGCGTCGGATGGCCCGGGGCCTCGGCGGTCGTGGACACGGGGGAGTCCGGCATGCCCAGCGGGCTGCTGTACATCACCAGCAGGCCCAGGTCCGTCAGCGGGTCGCCCAGCGTGGACATCTCCCAGTCCAGGACGGCGCGGACGGACTCGTCGTCGCTGATCAGCGCGTTGTCGAGGCGGTAGTCGCCGTGCACGACGGTGGGCGCGGGCGAGACGGGCAGCTCACGGCCGAGCGCGGCGTGCAGCTCGTCGATGCCGGCCAGCTCGCGGTTGCGGGAGGCGTCGAGCTGCTTGCCCCAGCGCCGCAGCTGCCGGTCCAGGAAGCCCTCGGGCCGCCCGAAGTCCGCGAGCCCGACCTCGGCGGGGTCGACGGCGTGCAGGTCGACCAGCGTGTCCACCAGGTTCAGCACGGCCGTGCGGGTCCGCTCGGGGCCCAGGGGCGCCAGCTGCCCGGCGGTCCGGTACGGGGTGCCCTCGACGTACTCCATGACGTAGAACGGCGCGCCCAGCACCTCCTCGTCCTCGCACAGCAGCACCGGACGCGGCACCGGCACCCGGGTCGGGTGGAGGGCGCTGATCACCCGATGCTCGCGCTTCATGTCGTGCGCGGTGGCGAGGACATGGCCGAGCGGCGGACGGCGCACGACCCAGGTCCCCGCGCCGTCGGTGACCGTGTAGGTGAGGTTGGACCTGCCGCCCTCGATCAGCCGGCCGGAGAGGGGGCCGCCGAGCAGGCCGGGCCGCTCGCGTTCGAGCAGCTCGCGCAGCCGGTCGAGATCCAGTCCGGGCGGGTGGTCGGGGCTCATCGTCGCTCCTGTGGGCAGGCGGACAGTACCCGCCCATGATGCCGACCGGTCGGTATGCCGTCCAGACCGGGAGCGAAACGTGATCGGGTCCACGATAGGGGGAGCGCCTTCCGCCGTCGGCCCCTCCCGTGACGCGAACGGCGTACATCGGGCCGTTCGGCTTGCACGCCGTGGGCCGACCCCGGAGGGTCGACGCATGAAGGCGATCAGCTACGCACGGTACGGCGGCCCCGAGGTCCTCGAGTACGGCGAGGCGGACGACCCCAAGCTGGGCCCCGACGACGTGCTCGTCGAGGTCCGGGCGGTGTCCGTCAACCCGGTCGACTGGAAGGCCCGCCAGGGGCACCTCGACGCGATCCTCCCGGCCGTCTTCCCGGTGATCCCCGGGTGGGACCTCGCGGGCGTCGTCGTCCGCCCCGGACCCGCGGTCCCCGAGTTCGCCGAGGGGGACGAGGTGATCGGCTACGTCCGCGAGGACGTCCTCTCCGCAGGCACCTGCGCCGAGTACGTGGCCGCCCCCGTACGCACCCTCGCGCCCAAGCCGCGGCGTCTGTCCTTCGAGGAGGCGGCCGGCATCCCTCTCGCGGGGCTCACGGCGTACCAGGTGCTGCACCGGGCCCTCCGCGTGCGCCGGGGTGAGACGGTGCTGGTGCACGCGGCCGCCGGCGGCGTGGGCTCCGTCGCGGTCCAGCTGGCCGCGCACCTCGGCGCGCGGGTCATCGGCACGGCGGGCGAACGCAACCACGACTTCGTGCGAGGGCTGGGGGCGGAGCCCGTGAGCTACGGCGAGGGTATGGCCGAACGCGTCCGGGGGCTCGCCCCCGAGGGGGTGGACGCGGTCTTCGACACGGTGGGCGGGGACGCCCTCAAGGCCTCCGCGAATCTCGTGGTGCCGGAGGGGCGGCTGGCGTCGATCGTCGATCCGGGGGTGACCGGCTACGGCGGCGCGTACTGGTTCGTCCGGCCCGACCCCGCGGACCTCCGCAAGCTGTCCGAACTGGCGGACCAGGGGATCCTGACGATCCACGTCGAGGAGACGTTCCCCCTGGACCGGACGGCCGACGCGCACCGCCGCAGCGAGGAGGGCCACGTGCGCGGCAAGATCGCGATCACGGTGCCCGACAAGTAGCCCGTCCGGCGCTTGAGAACGAGGCCCGTCAGGGCCGACGGGGGGTCTGGGGGCGCAGCCCCCAGGGACGGACGGGAAGGGGCGGCGGGGGCGAAATCCTCACCCCAGCACCACTCCCGCCCCACCCCCCACCGTCACCAGCACACACACCACGACCCCCACCGCGTAACGAAGCGAGAGCCGCTCAGGCTCCCCGCCCCCCGCCAGCCCCCGGATCCGCCGCTGGGCGACCACCAACACCCCCGCCCACCCCACACAGCACACGACCCCCGCAGCCAGCACGCCCCCCGACGCCCCACCCGCCAACCCCGCCTTCCCCGCCAGCACGGCCACTACCGTGCTCGCCAGCGTCGTCCGCCGCCACGCCAGCCGAGTCCGTTCGGGCTGCAGCCCCGGGTCCCTCTCCCCAGGCACAGGCACCCCGGGGGTCACGCCTCCCACCCCACCAGCACCACCACGACCATCACCACGGCCACCCCCGCCACCACCACCCCCAGCAGCGCCGGGAAGCGCGACACGGGCAGATCCTCCCCCCGCCGCATCGCCCGCTCGCACCGCACCCAGTGGTTGACCGCCCGCAGTGCGCACAGCGCCCCCGCCGCCAGCAGCGCGAGGGCCAGTCCGACCCGCCACCCCCAGGGCAGATCGGGCAGGAACTGGTCCACCGCGAATCCGCCGCCGATCAGGGCGAGCGCGGTCCGCAGCCAGGCGAGGAACGTCCGCTCGTTCGCCAGCGAGAAGCGGTAGTCGGGCGTCTCCCCGTCGTCCCGCACCTCGGCGGGGGAGAACCACAACCGGACGTTCCGTGCAAAGTCGATCACGGGGGCGACCTTACCGGTCACCCCCGACCCCTCGGCCCGCCCGATACGCCCGCAGCCGCTCGTACGCCGCGAGCCCGTCCGGCACCCACTCCCATGCGCCGAGCCGCCGCCGCACCTCGTCCTCGGGCAGGAAGGCGTGCCAGGCCACCTCCTCGGCCTGCGGACGCACCTCCAGCTCGCAGCGCACCTCGTAGACCGCGGACCACCAGGTCCCGTTCCCGCCGCCGTCGTACAGGAAGGTGAACAGGTGCGAGGGGCGGGGGAGGCCGGCCACGCCCAGCTCCTCCTCCGCCTCCCGCAGCGCCGCGTCGTCGTACGTCTCGCCCGCCCCGACCACCCCGCCGACGAACATGTCGTACAGCGACGGGAACACCAGCTTCGTCGGGGTGCGGCGGTGGACGAAGATCCTGTCCTCCGCGTCCCGCGCCAGGACGAAGACGCAGCGGTGGCGCAGCCCTCGTGCGTACGCCTCGCCGCGCGGGGCCTGTCCGATCACCCGGTCGTTCTCGTCGACGATGTCGAGGATCTCGTCGGCGCTCGTTCCGCTCCCACTGCCGCTGTCGCTCATGCCGCCATCAAAGCAGCGCCGTCGCCGTCCCGGGCGCTCCCGAGCTACGGCACGGGGGCGCGAGGTCGTTCACGGGCGACACAAGTTGCCCGTTCGTGACCGCAGTTGACGCGTGTAACGGCCTCGGTGCCCTTGACGTGATCCGTTGGCTGACGGTTTGCTGTCCGTGATCAGCTCGTGGCGATCGGCAGCCGACCACTGCCACCGACCACCCGCCGCGAGCCGTATGACAAGAGAAGCGCGTGAGGAAGTTCGCGGTGCCCCCACCCCCGCCTCCCCTCGGCCGCGCCCGCAAACGGGCGGTACAGGCCTACGACGAGGCCCTCGACGACGCCGAACTCGTCGCCGCGCGGGCCGCACTGGCACAGGGGCGCTGGCAGAGCACCCGCTCGCTGCTGGTCAGGACGGGGGACGACCGGGACCGCCGCGGACACCGGATCACGGTGCTCGCGAAGGAGCCGTACTGCGCCGCGTGGGCCCGCGAGTGGCTGCTCGCCGAGCCCGACTCCGGTGACGCGACGGTGCTGCTGGCCATGGCCCAGGTACGGCGCGCCCTGCGCGGCAAGGAGAAGCCCGCCCGGGCCGGCGAGGCCTGCCGCAAGGCCGCCGAGCAGCTGCCGCACGACCCGACGCCCTGGCTGGGGCTGCTGATGCTGGAGTGCTCCCGGGGCGCGGACGGCGACGTGGTCCGGATCTTCGAGCAGGTGCGCACCCGCTACGCGGACCACCACCACGCCCACCACCTGGTCGTCGGCTGGCTCGCGGAGCGCCGCGTGGAGGCGGGTCCCGACCCGCTGCACGAGGTGTACGACTTCGCCAACTGGGCCGCCGAACAGGCCCCCGCCGACTCGCCGCTGGCCATCCTGCCGGTCATCGCGCACGCCGAGCGCTACCGCTCCCTCGCCGCCGCCGGGCACGAGCCCGCCGACCCGGCCGCGTCAGGCCACTGGGTCGGACGCCGCGCCCGGCAGGTGATGAAGGCGGCCTTCGACTGGTGGCTGGAGTGGGAGCACGAGGACCACCCGCGACGGCTGGTCGACCTCAACTTCCTCGCCCACGCCAAGGTCTGCGAGGGCCGGGGGGCCGAGGCGGCCGCGCTGTTCCACCGCATCGGCGACCACGCCACCCCCGCCCCCTGGTCCTATCCCGACCGGGACGGCCTCACCGCCTTCCGTACCGCACGCGCCGCCGCCCTGGGCACGGCCTGACCCCCACCCCGAACGCCCCCCCCCCGCACCCACCACCGACCCAAGGACGGTCTCGAGATGACGACGGACAGTTCGAGCACCAACAGAGCCCCGGCCGAGGGGATCAGCACCTTCAAGGGTCAGGACCGCGCCCTGCGGGCCGACCGCCTCGGCACCGGGGGCCTGCTGCTCTCCGTACTGGCCGCGACCGCCCCGCTCATGGTCGTCGCGGGTGTCATGCCCACAACATTCGCGGTGATGGGCATCGTCGGCCAGCCGCTGCTCTTCGTGGTCCTGGGCACCGTGCTGGTCCTGTTCAGCCTCGGCTACGCCGAGATGAGCCGGCACGTCCACAACGCGGGCGCCTTCTACGCGTACATCTCCCGCGGACTCGGCGGCACCGCCGGCGCGGGTGCCGCCCTGGTCGCCCTCGTCGCCTACAACTCCCTCCAGGTCGGCATCTACGGCATCTTCGGCTTCGAGGTCTCCGGCCTCTTCGCCACCTACGCCGACCTGGAGGTCGCCTGGTGGATACCGGCGCTCGCCGCCGCGCTCGCCGTGGGCGTGCTCGGCTGGCTGAAGATCGACGTCAACGCGAAGGTCCTCGGCGTCCTGCTGGTCATCGAGGTGCTGCTGGTCGTCGTCTTCGACATCGCCGCCGTCGCCGACCCCGGCAAGGAGGGCCTGTCGCTGCACGCCTTCAACCCGGACACCCTCACCGGCGCCGGCGTCGGCACCGCCCTGTGCTTCTGCATCGCCGCCTTCCTCGGCTTCGAGCAGGCACCGGTCTACGCGGAGGAGACCAGCAGGCCGCACGTCCTGGTGCCGCGCGTGATGTTCCTCGCCGTCGCCGGCGTCGCCGTCTTCTTCGCCGTCAGCAGCTGGGCCCTCACCGTGGCCACCGGACCCGCCACGATCGTCGCCACCTCCCAGGAGCAGAGCGCCGGCCTGCTGTTCTTCCTCACCGAGGACCGGCTCGGCTCCACCTTCACCGACGTCCTGCACGTGCTGTTCGTGACCGGCATGTTCGCCGCCATGCTCAGCTTCCACAACGTCGTCGCCCGGTACGCCTTCGCCATGGGCCGCGAGGGCCTGCTGCCCGCCGCCTTCGGCCGCACGACGGGCTCCAGCGGCGCCCCCGGCACCGGCTCCCTGCTGCAGACCGGCATCGCCGTCGTGCTGGTGCTGACCTTCGCGCTCACCGACGACAAGCCCACCGGCGACCCCACAGCGCCCGTGCTGCACCTGTTCACCTGGGGCGGCAACATCGGCGCGCTCGGCGTCATCGTCCTCATGGCGATCGCCTCGCTGTCCGTCGTGGTCTTCTTCGTACGGCGCGGCGCCGCGGGCGCCCAGGCCTGGCGGCTGGTCACCTCGGCGGTGGCCGGCATCGCCCTCGTGGTGATCGCGGTCTACACGGTCAAGGACTTCGACGTCCTCGTCGGCACCGGCCCGGACTCCGCGCTGCGCTGGATCCTGCCCGGCGTCATCGGCCTCGCCCTCGTGATCGGACTCGTGCAGGGCGCGATCCTGCGCACCCGCGCCCCCGAGACCCACGCGCGCATCGGCCTGGGCAACGAGGCGTTCCAGCTGGAGAAGGAGGCAGAGCGCACCCCGTAGGACAGGCCCTCGCGCCGGCCCCGCTGCTTACCGAAGTCTGACGGGCGCCCGCGTTCCCTGGTCCGCCCGGGGGTGCGGGTGCTCGAATGAGGGGGTGAAACCCGAACACCCTTCGCACGGCCGGGACGTCCCGGGCGGCGGCGACCCGGACGCGCGCGGCGCGCCCGTCGGCCGCCGCGTCCTGCTCGGCACCCTCGGCCTCGGCGCGCTCGGCCTGGCCGCCGCGCCCTCCCTCCAGCGCGGCCTGGAGTCCCTCCTCGCGGGCGCTGCCGACCGCGACCCCACCGGCCTGACCGGACTCCTCCCGAACGGCGGCGGATTCCGCTACTACTCGGTCGCCGCGTCCGTCCCGCGCAAGGACGCCCGCTCCTACCGGCTCACCGTCGACGGCCTCGTCGACCGCCCCGCCGCCTACACCCTCGCCGACCTCAAGGCCCTGCCGCAGACCCGCCTGGTGCGGGACGTGCAGTGCGTGACCGGCTGGCGGGTGCCCGGGACACCGTTCGAGGGCGTGCGGCTGTCCCGGCTGCTGGACGCGGCCGGGGTGCGCCCCACCGCCCGCGCGGTGCGCTTCACCTGCTTCGACGGGACGTACTCCGAGAGCCTCACCCTCGACCAGGCCCGCCGCGCGGACGTCCTGGTCGCCCTGCGCATGCAGGACGAGGACATCGGCCACGGCCACGGCGGCCCGGCACGGCTCTACGTGGCGCCCATGTACTTCTACAAGTCGGCCAAGTGGCTCTCCGGCATCACCGTCACCGACGAGGTCGAACCGGGCTACTGGGAGCTGCGCGGCTACGACGTCGACGCCTGGGTCGGCCGCTCGAACGGACGCGACGATGCCCCCACGAGCTGACGCCCCGCCCGCCGCCACGACCGTACGGCGCTTCACCCCCGCCCAGCGGTGGGCGCACCGCGCCGTCGCCCTGCTCATGGGCGTCTGCGTGGCCACCGCCGCCTGCCTCTACGTCCCCCAGCTCGCCCAGCTGGCCGGGCGCCGCGCCCTGGTCGTCACCCTCCACCAGTGGTCGGGCCTGCTGCTGCCCGTGCCCGTGCTCGCCGCCCTCGTCTCCCGCGCGTTCCGCGCCGACCTGGGCCGGCTCAACCGCTTCGGGCCGCACGACCGTGTCTGGCTGCGGGCCGTCCTGCGCCGCGACCGCCGCCCCGCGTCCCGCCCGGCGGGGAAGTTCAACGCCGGTCAGAAGCTGTACGCGGCTTGGATCGCCGGGGCCACCCTGGTGATGCTCGGCACCGGGCTGCTGATGTGGTTCACCCACCTCACGCCGCTGGCCTGGCGCACTGCCGCGACCTTCGTCCACGACTGGCTGGCGCTGACCGTCGGCGTCGTCCTCGCCGGACACGTCGGCATGGCTCTCGCCGACCCCGAGGCCCGCCGCGGTCTGCGCACCGGCGCGGTCCGCCGCGCGTGGGCCGAGCACGAGCACCCCCTGTGGCGGCCTTGAACACGACGGCGGCCCGTCCGCCCCTCCCGTGAGGGGGCGGACGGGCCGTCGTGTATCCGGTCCTAGATGATCAGGGACAGCAGGAGCACCAGCGCCCCCGCGACCACCGAGATGATCGTCTCCATGATCGACCAGGTCTTGATCGTCTGGCCGACGTTCAGGCCGAAGTACTCCTTCACCAGCCAGAAGCCGGCGTCGTTGACATGGCTGAAGAACAGCGAACCGGCGCCGATGGCGAGCACCAGCAGCGCGGCGTGCGTCGTCGACATGTCGGCCGCGAGCGGCGCGACCAGACCGGCCGCCGAGACGGTCGCCACGGTCGCCGAGCCCGTCGCCAGCCGGATCGCCACCGCGATCAGCCAGGCCAGCAGCAGCGCGGGGATCGACCAGTCCTCGGAGATGTCCAGGATCATCTGGCCCACACCGGTGTCGATCAGGGTCTGCTTGAAGCCGCCGCCCGCGCCGACGATCAGCAGGATGCCCGCGATCGGGGCCAGGCCCTTCTCCACCAGGGAGGAGATCCGCTCCTTGCTGAAGCCGGCGGGCATGCCCAGGGTGAAGATGCCGACCAGCACGGCGGCGAGCAGCGCGATCAGCGGGGAGCCGATCACGTCGAAGACGCGCTGCACGTTGTGCTCGGGGTCGTCGATCACGATGTCGACGAGCGCCTTGGCCAGCATCAGCACGACCGGCAGCAGGATCGTGGCCAGCGTCGCGCCGAAGCCGGGGCGCCGCTCCAGGTCCTCGGAGGGACGCTGCGGGATCATCCGCTCGGGCGCCGGGACGTCCACCCAGCGGGCGGCGTACTTGGAGAACACCGGACCGGCGATCACCACGGTCGGGACGGCGACGAGCACGCCGAGCGCCAGCGTCACGCCCAGGTTGGCGCCGACCGCGTCGATGGCGACCAGCGGACCGGGGTGCGGCGGGACGAGGCCGTGCATCACGGAGAGACCGGCGAGGGCCGGGATGCCGATGCGCATGAGCGAGTAGTTGCCGCGCTTGGCGACCATCAGCACCACCGGGATCAGCAGCACCACGCCGACCTCGAAGAACAGCGGCAGACCGATGACCGAGGCGATCAGCACCATCGCCCACGGCATGTAACGGCCGCTGGCCCTCGCGAGGATGGTGTCGACGATCTGGTCGGCGCCGCCCGAGTCGGCGAGCATCTTGCCGAGGATCGCGCCGAGGGCGATCAGCACGCCCACACCGGCGACGGTGGAGCCGAGCCCGGCGCTGAAGCTGGTGATGACCTTGTCCAGCGGAGCGCCGGCGAAGGCGCCGAGCGCCAGTGACCCGATGGTCAGCGACAGGAAGGCGTGCAGCTTGAACTTGGTGATGAGCAGGACGATGACGGCTATGCCCGCCAGGACGGCGATGCCCAGCTGAGCGTGGCCGGCCGAGGTGATCGGCTCGGGTACGTCCGCTGCCAGCATCTCGACGCTGAGTCTGGTCACGGTGGATCCCTAGGAAGTGCGAGGTCGGGGGGAAGGGCGGCCCGGGGGAGGGGCCGGGGGCCGGTGGGGGTGGGGCCTACGCGGTCGGCCCGGAGAGCGACGCCAGGGCGGTGGCCGCCCGTTCGGTGATCTTCTCGGGGCTGCCCGTCACGTTCACGGCGACCCCGGCCTCGTCCGGCTCCAGCGGCTGGAGCGTCGCGAACTGGGAGTCGAGAAGTGCCGTGGGCATGAAGTGCCCCTGCCGGTGGGACATCCGGTCCTCGACGAGGGCGCGGTCGCCGGTGAGGTGCACGAAGACCACGCCGGGCGCGGCGGCCCGCAGCCGGTCGCGGTACGAGCGCTTCAGCGCCGAGCAGCTGACCACGCCCCCCAGACCCGCGCGCCCCTGCGCCCAGTCGCCGATGGCGTCGAGCCAGGGCCACCGGTCGTCGTCGGTGAGCGGGGTGCCCGCCGACATCTTGGCGATGTTGCTCTGCGGGTGGAAGTCGTCGCCCTCGGCGTACGGAACGCCGAGGCGGGCCGCGAGCAGGGGACCGATGGTGGTCTTGCCCGTTCCGGCGACGCCCATGACCACGACGACGTGGGGGGTGTTCATCGCTGCCTCACTGTCTGCTGTCCTCGTCGACACCTTGCCGATGATGTCGACGGCAACTGAAACTTATAAGTACGACAACTTCAAGAGTCTGTGACGAATAAATCTGACTTTTTATCGGTGTGATCCGCCCCGTACTCTGAGTGCATGAGCACCACGGGCCGGGGGCTGCACGGCCGCGTACTGGACACCCTCGGCCCCGAGATCACCGCAGGCGGGTATCCGCCCGGCAGTGTGCTGCGCACCGACGAACTCGCCCAGCGCTTCGACGTGTCGCGCTCCGTGATGCGCGAGGTGGTCCGTGTCCTGGAGTCCATGCACCTCGTGGAGTCCCGCCGCCGCGTCGGCGTCACGGTCCTCCCGGCCTGCGAGTGGAACGTCTACGACCCGCAGGTCATCCGCTGGCGCCTGGCCGGCGCCGACCGCCCCCGCCAGCTGCGTTCCCTCACCGTGCTGCGCTCCGCGGTCGAACCGGTCGCGGCCGGCCTCGCCGCGCGCAACGCCACGGCCGAGCAGTGCGCCGAACTCACCGAGTGCGCCCTGGGGATGGTGGCGCACTCACGCGGCCACAAGCTGGAGGGCTACCTCTTCCACGACGTGGCGTTCCACCGTGTCATCCTGACCGCCTCCGGCAACGAGATGTTCGCCCGCCTCGGCGACGTGGTCGCGGAGGTGCTGGCCGGACGCACGCACCACGACGTGATGTTCGAGGACCCCGACCCGGCCGCCGTCACCCTCCACGTCCAGCTCGCCGAGGCCGTCCGCGCACGCGACGCCGCCCGCGCGGAGAAGCTCACCCGCGAGATCACCGAGGGCGCCCTCCAGGAACTCGACATCCTGGCGCCCTGACCTGCCCGCCGGCGGACTCTCCTCTCGGCCGGTCGCGGTCACCGGTCGCCGAAGCGCTCCCGCGCCTGCTCGATGTGCCCCAGGTGCTCGTGCGTCCACCCGCAGATCGCGTCCACGGCGGTGCGCAGCGCGCGCCCCGGTCCGGTGAGGGTGTACTCGACGCGCGGCGGCACGGTGGGGTGCACCGTCCGCTCGACCAGGCCGTTGCGCTCCAGCATGCGCAGATTCTGCGTGAGCATCTTGTGGCTGACGCCCTCGACCTCGTCCCGCAGCTCGCTGAACCGCAGGGTGCCCTCGCCGAGCGCCTCGATGATCAGCAACGCCCACTTGTTGGCGACGTCCGAGAAGATCTCCCGCGCCAGGGAGTCCGCGCGCCGCAGATCGGCGTCCTCCGGCAGTCCCACCAGTACACGCTTGGTCACCATCAGGTTCCCCAGTCACCGAAAAGTGCGTTCTTCCAGGTCGGCGCTCACTCTCCTACAGTTTCCGGGTAACCACAAGAGACCGACTGGAAAAGGACGAACCCACCCATGGCCACCAGTGACCTCTTCTCCTACGGAATCCCGGCCGAGAGCGACTTCGGCTACGCGCAGGCGATCCGCTCCGGCGATCTGATCCACGTCTCGGGACAGCTCGCCTTCGACGAGGCGGGCGGATTCCCGGACCCCGGCGACTTCGCCGCCCAGCTGCGGCGCACGCACACCAACATGGACCGCGTCCTCGCCCACTACGAAGCCACCCGGAGCCAGATCATCACGCAGACCCTCTACGTGGTGGACCTCGCGCGTCACGCCGCGGCCACGGCCGAGGCCAACCTCGCCTACTTCGGCGGCCACCGCCCGGCGAGCACGGTCCTCGGCGTCACCGAACTCACCCTGCCCGGCCAGCTCGTGGAGATCGCCTTCGTCGTCGACACCCGGCTGCCCGCCTGAGCCGGCCCTGGCCGGGGTCCTTCAGCCGAGGAAGTCCCCGTCGACGTACACCCAGGCCCCGTCGACCCGTTCGAAGCGGCTGCGCTCGTGCAGGGAGCCGCGCCGGTACGCGGCGCGGAAGGTGACCGTGCCGGTGGAGTGGAAGGCGGAGCCGTCCTCCGTGGCGAGGATCTCCAGTCCGGTCCACCGCATCGCCGGATCGAGGTCGAGCCGGGCCGGGCGGGTCCGCGGATGCCACGTCCGCAGGAGGTACGCTCCGTCCTGCCGCACGAACGCCGCGTACCGGGACCGCATCAGCCGCTCCGCCGTCGGTGCGGAGGCCCTACCGGAGTGGAAGCGGCCGCAGCACTCCTCGTAGGCCTCGGGGAGACCGCAGGGGCAAGGCGTGCGAGACGTCATGGGGCACCTTCCGTACAAACGCCCGAGGGCCCCGACCGTCCGGTCGAGGCCCTCATGAAGCAAGTGTCCGAGGGGGGACTTGAACCCCCACGCCCGATAAAGGGCACTAGCACCTCAAGCTAGCGCGTCTGCCATTCCGCCACCCGGACAAGGTGTCTGTCGCGCGGGTTTCCCCCCGCGGCGACGACATAAACATTACCAGGTGTTCCGGGGTGGCCGATCACCCCCGGCGCGCCGCCGCGTGAACGGCGTGTGACGGGCCGGGGCGGGTCTTGGGGCCGGACGCCGGGAGGGGGAGGATGGGGAGGACCGACCAGCGGGAACACCAGCAGCGGGAGGAAGCACGTGAGCGAGACGGACCCGGCCAAGGGCGTCACCGGTGAGGACGAGGTCGTGGACCTCTGCCGCGAGCTGATCCGGATCGACACCAGCAACTACGGCGACCACTCGGGCCCCGGCGAGCGCAAGGCGGCCGAGTACGTCGCCGAGAAGCTCGCCGAAGTCGGCCTGGAGCCCCAGATCTTCGAGTCCCACCCCGGACGCGCCTCCACCGTCGCCCGGATCGAGGGCGAGGACCCGTCGCGGCCCGCCCTGCTCATCCACGGCCACACCGACGTCGTGCCCGCCAACGCGGACGACTGGACCCACCACCCCTTCTCCGGCGAGATCGCCGACGGATGCGTGTGGGGACGCGGGGCCGTCGACATGAAGGACATGGACGCGATGACCCTCGCGGTCGTCCGCGAGCGCATGCGCAGCGGCCGCAAGCCCCCGCGGGACGTCGTCCTCGCCTTCCTCGCCGACGAGGAGGCCGGCGGCACCTACGGCGCCAAGCACCTGGTGCGCGAACACCCCGAGCTGTTCGACGGCGTCAGCGAGGCGATCGGCGAGGTCGGCGGCTTCTCCTTCACCGTCAACGAGAAGCTGCGCCTCTACCTCGTCGAGACCGCCGAAAAGGGCATGCACTGGATGCGGCTCACCGTCGACGGCACCGCGGGCCACGGCTCGATGACCAACGACGACAACGCCATCACCGAGCTGTGCGAGGCCGTCGCCCGCCTCGGCCGCCACAAGTGGCCGGTCAGGGTCACCAAGACCGTCCGCGCCTTCCTGGACGAGCTCTCCGACGCGCTCGGCACCGAGCTCGACCCGGAGAACATGGACGAGACCCTCGCCAAGCTCGGCGGCATCGCCCGCATGATCGGCACCACCCTGCGCAACTCCGCCGCGCCCACCCAGCTCGGCGCCGGCTACAAGGTCAACGTCATCCCCGGCCAGGCCACCGCGCACGTCGACGGCCGCTTCCTGCCCGGCTACGAGGAGGAGTTCCTCGCTGACCTCGACCGCGTCCTCGGCCCGCGTGTGCGGCGCGAGGACGTGCACTCCGACAAGGCGCTGGAGACCGACTTCGACGGCCGGCTCGTCGACGCCATGCAGACCGCGCTGAGCGCCGAGGATCCCATCGCGCGTGCCGTGCCCTACATGCTCTCCGGCGGCACCGACGCCAAGTCCTTCGACGACCTCGGTATCCGCTGCTTCGGCTTCGCGCCGCTGAAGCTGCCCCCGGAGCTCGACTTCGCGGGCATGTTCCACGGCGTCGACGAGCGGGTGCCGGTGGACGGCCTCAAGTTCGGTGTCCGCGTGCTCGACCGGTTCCTGGACGCGTCCTGAGAGACCGTCCCCTGCCAGAGATCGGAGACGTGCCGAAGAATCGGTCAGACGTGCGGAGTTGACCGGGAAGAGTGAATGCGACCATAAGCTCGTAGCCTCATTACTTCCTCCTCGTTACCCGTGATGTGATCCGCGACTTTGGATCACATTGCCAACTAGGAGGAATACATGCTGAAGAAGGTCGTCGCCGTCGCGGCCGCCACCGGTGGTCTGGTTCTCGCGGGCGCGGGCATGGCCGCCGCCGACTCGGGCGCGCAGGGTGCCGCCGTGCACTCGCCGGGCGTCCTGTCCGGCAACGTCGTGCAGGTGCCGGTTCACGTTCCCGTCAACGTCTGCGGCAACACGATCTCCGTGATCGGGCTGCTGAACCCCGCCTTCGGCAACACCTGCGTCAACGCGTGACGTCGTGTCTCGCCCTCTAGGCACCGCCCGCTGAGGGTTCGAGCCCGTCGGCCCCGGAGCGCGCGCCATGCGCTCCGGGGCCGACCGGTTCCTCATTCGTCGAGAATTCCGGGACACGGCACGCACCGCGTCCCGGCAGCAGGTCCGAGGACAGGGAATTCAGCAATGCGACAGGTCACCCGCAAGGGCTTGATGACCATGGCCGCCGCCACCGGTGTGCTCGCCGCCGCGGGCGGCGCCGCCGCCCACGCCGACTCCGGCGCGACGGGCGGGGCCAAGGGCTCGCCGGGCGTGCTCTCCGGCAACGTCGTGCAGGCGCCGGTGCACGTCCCGGTGAACGTCTGCGGCAACACGGTCAACGTCGTCGGGGTCCTCAACCCGGCGGTCGGCAACGCCTGCGCCAACAAGGGTGGCTCCGGCCACCACGGCGGCTCGCACGCCCACGGCAAGGCGAGCGACTCGCCCGGCGTGGCTTCCGGCAACGTCGTGCAGGTACCGGTGCACGTGCCGGTGAACGTCTGCGGCAACAGCGTCGACGTCATCGGCGTGGGCAACGCGGCGGCCGGCAACGAGTGCGCCAACACGGGGCACGACGGGGGGCACCCGGGTGAGCCCGGTGAGCCCGGTGAGCCCGGTGAGCCCGGAGAGCCGGGCAACCCGGGGGAGCCCGGTGACCCGGGGGAGCCTGGAGAGCCCGGTGAGCCCGGCAATCCGGGGGAGCCCGGTGAGCCGGGGAACCCTGGTGAGCCCGGAGAGCCCGGCAACCCGGGAGAGCCCGGGAACCCGGGAGAGCCCGGTACGCCCGGCACCCCGGACACCCCCTCCACCGGCAACCAGCCGGGCCCGCGGGGCGACGGGCAGCTCGCCCAGACCGGCAGCGAACTGCCGCTCGGCCTCGCGCTGCCGGCCGGCGCGGGTGCGCTGCTCGCCGGCGGCATCCTGTACCGCAGGGCGCGCGCCGCGGCGTGATCTCGGACACACGGAGCGGACCCCGCGGCCGACGCGGGGTCCGCTCCGCCCGTTGACTCCGGTCGGGCGCGCCCAGCTCACCAGGTGGCGCGCACCTGGCGGATGATCCGCCGCCGCAGCCGCACCCTGCGGCTGCCGTCACGCATCAGCGTCAGGCGGTACAACTCCCAGTGACCGTACTCGGCATGGTCCGTCAGCAGACGTGCCGTCTCCTTGCGGGAGACCCCGCGCGGCACGTACACGTCGACAAATTCGTATTCCGGCATCGCATCTATTGTGCGGGCCGGGCCCCGGTACGGATAGCGTCTGCACTATGTCTGATGCTGCGCAGCCCACCGCTGCCGAGGTACGCGCCGCCGCCGAGGCGGTGAAGACCGCGCTCGACCGCCACCTGGCCGCGGTCGAGAGCCGGTCGGGTGACGACGACCCGGCCGTCTACGAGGCCTTCAACCAGCTGGCCGCGGCCGCGGAGACGTACGACGAACTGCTCTACGACCGCTACGACGAGGTCACGCCCTTCGAGATCCCCAGTGCCGAGGAGGCCCTGCCCCCGTACGGCGGCCCCGAGGAACCGAACGCCCTCAGTGTGCTGATCCGCCGCGACTACACCGTCGTCGAGCCGCAGCGGCTGCTGGCGCACGCCCAGCGGATCGAGGAGGCGGACGACGAGAGTTCGGAGGCCTCCAGCACCGTCCACGGCGCGCTGGGCCTGCTGTTCGGGGAGTACGAACCGGACGAGATCGCCTCCCGGCACAAGGAGTTCGGCCTGGAGGAGGGCGACTCCACGCTCTGGGTCACGGCATCGGACGAGATCCCCGACCCCGGCGAGTGGCTCGAGGCCCCCTTCGAGCAGGTGGACCCCGAGGCGGTGGTGTGCCGCTTCGACGTCAGCGCGGTCTTCGACGACGACGAGGACGACGAAGAGGACGACGACCTGGAGTCGGCCCTGTCCCCGGACGCGGACGAGGACCTGGAACCCCTGGACGCGGACCGCTGACACGACACCCGCCGGCGGCGGCACCCTGACGGGGGTGCCGCCGCCGACGTGTATGCGGCACCGGGTGCCCCCGCTCACCGGGCGTCGGCGGGGGTGCCGTCCTGCCGCGGCCGGCCCGCTCAGCCGGTCGTGCCGGCGGCCGAACCGCGCGCTCCGGCACCGTTCAGCCCTGGTAACGCCCGCGGCCCGGGGCGTACGGCCGCGCCGCGCCCCGGCCGCACGCGGCGAAGCTCACCGCACGCCGGTCGGGCACGGGGCGCCTGACCGGGGCCCCTACTCCGCCGCCCCCGGCAACTGCGGCGCCAGCAGCGCAGGCAGACGTGTCGTGCGCGGCTTCGCCGGGATGTCTGTGACCGCTCGCTGGAGGGCCTGGTCGACTCCGTGGACCACCGACAGGTGGCGGTCGGCTCGACTGAAGGCCGTGTAGATCCAGGGGCGGTTCAGGGCGGGGACCGCGTCGCCGGGGAGGACCACGACCGCCGCGGACCAGCGGGAGCCCACCGCCTGGTGCGCGGTCAGCGCCCACCCGTGGCGGACCGTCTGCTCCACCCGGTCCCGCGGCACGACGACCGTCTCGCCCGCACAGTCCAGGCGCAGCCCCTCGGCGTCCGCCCCGACCACCCGGCCCGGGAGCGTGCGTCCGGGGACCGGGGACCACGCCACCCGGTCGCCGGGGTCGAAGCCGGCGAAGCGGCCCGGGCCTGGGTTCAGCCGGTCCTTCAGCGCCGCGTTCAGCACACGAGTGCCGACCGCGCCCCCGTGGCCCGGGGTGATCACCTGCGTCTCCTCGGCCGGCACGCCGATGGCGCGCGGCACCGAGTCCGCCACCAGCTGCACGGTCCGGTGCACCGCCTCGCCCGCGTCCCGCACCGGCACGATGACGACCTCCTTCTCGGGGGCCTCCACCTGGAGCAGCTCGCCGACGCCGACGCCCGAGACCAGCTCGCCCAGCGGCCCCGGGTCCGGGCGCCGGGAGGCGACCTGCGGGCAGGCCCGCGCCGCCAGCAGGTCCGCGAACACCCGCCCGGGACCGACCGACCACAGCACCGCCGGATCGCCGGACAGCACCAGCCGCGCCCCGTCCGGCAAGGACTCCGTGAGCAGCGCGGCGGTCTCCACGTCCAGCTGCGGCGCGTCCAGCACCACCAGCAGGTCCACGGCCAGCGCGCCCTCAGGGTCCCGCCCGGGCCCCTCCGAGCCGGACAGCAGCCCGGCGACCGTGGCCACACCCGGGCCCTGTACGCGGGACGCGAACCGCTCCCGCCCGACCGTGCTGTGCGTGGCGGCCCAGGCGCGCAGGCCCATGACGTGCGCCGCGTCCAGCAGCGCCGCCGGCTCGGCCAGCGCCGCCTCGCCGCCGGTGTGCAGCACCAGCCCGTGCCCGGAGGCCGCGCGGATCAGGTCGGCCGCGGAGCCCTCCGCCGCGGCGGCGGCCCGCTCCCACTCCTCGGCCGCACCGTCCTGTTTGGGCGCCGAGCTGACCAGCCGGGCCAGCCCGTCGGCGAGGCTCTCCTCGGCGAGGGCGCAGCGCTCCAGACCGACCAGCACCCGGACGGGCTGCTCCTCGTCCTCCCCGACCGGTTCGCCGACGGCGTCCTGGAACACGAGGACGTCCCCCTCGGCGATGGCGTTCCGCACCGCGTCCTCCGGGCCGGGCACGCCCTGACGGCCCAGCGCCTCGGTGAGCGCGGCCATCTCCAGCACCGTGTGCCCGGCCGGCGCGGCCTGCTCCAGCAGCCAGACGGTCAGCGCGCGGCCCCGCCGCTCGTCACCGGGCCCGGCCTCACCGCCGAGCAGCGCGCGGGCGAACCCGTCCGCCTGCTCGGGCCGGACGCCCGGCACCCGCAGCAGCTGCCAGGGGTCCTCCCGCAGCAGCTCCGCGGCGCCCTCGCCCAGGGCCGCGGCCGCCGCCGCGGCGAGCGCGGCGGGCGCACCGCCGCGCGTCAGCACCTCCCGCACCTCGCCCACGGTGCCCTCGGCGGGCGCGGCCGGTCCCTCGGGAACGACCACCGGGGCCCGCCGCACGGGCTCCGGCGCGGGGCGCCGCGGAGCGGGCCGGGCCTCCTCGAACACGGTGGCCGACGGCTTCTCGCCGCTCTCCACGGCCCGTACGGCGGCGAGCAGGTCGGCCGCCGTGCCGCTGAGCTTGGTGCCGGCCTCGATCGGACCCTGCCGCTCCGCCTTGCGCCGCTCGATCCGCTCCCGCTCCAGACGCTGCGCGGCCAGCTCCGCCTCGGCCTCGGACACCTGCGCGCCCTCGGCGGGCGTGCCGTCGGCGGGCGTGCCGTCGTCCGCGCTCCGCGGCTCCTCAGGGGTCTCCGGCGTGCTCACAGCGTGCTCCAGTCGTGATCGGGATAGCGGTGCACCGGAGCCGACACGTCGTCGAGCGCCCGGCAGATCTCGTCAGGAAGACTAAGCGTCTCCACTGACAACGCCGCAGTGAGCTGCTGCGCCGTGCGCGCGCCGACGATGGGCGCGGTCACCCCGGGCCGGTCGCGGACCCAGGCGAGCGCGACCTGGAGCGCGGTCACCGCGAGCCCGTCCGCCGCGGTCGTCACCGCGTCCACGATCCGGCTCGCCGTGTCGTCCAGGTACGGCGCGACGAACGGCGCGAGGTGCTCCGAGGCGCCGCGGGAGTCGGCCGGGGTGGCGTCCCCGCGGTACTTGCCGGTGAGCACACCCCGCCCGAGCGGGGAGGACGGCAGCATGCCGATGCCGAGGTCGAGCGCGGCGGGCAGCACCTCCCGCTCCACCCCGCGCTGCAGCAGCGAGTACTCCATCTGGGTGCTCGCCAGACGCGTGCGCGCGCCCGGCACGGCGAGCTGCCAGGCCGCGGCCTTGGCGAGCTGCCAGCCGCAGAAGTTGGACACGCCCGCGTACCGCGCGCGCCCGCTGGCGACGGCGATGTCCAGCGCCTGGAGCGTCTCCTCCAGCGGGGTGGCCGGATCGTAGGCGTGGACGTGCCACACGTCGACGTGGTCGGTGCCGAGGCGGGCGAGCGAGGCGTCGAGCGCGGAGAGCAGATGGCTGCGTGAGCAGTCGAACCGGCGGTCCGGGTCGGGCACGCTCCCGGCCTTCGTCGAGATCACCAGGTCCCGGCGCGGCACCAGACCGTCCATCAGCCGCCCGAGCAGGTACTCGGCCTCCCCGTCGCCGTACACGTCCGCCGTGTCGACCAGCGTCCCGCCCGCGTCCCAGAACGTCTTCAAGAGCTCTGCCGCGTCGTGCTCGTCGGTGTCACGGCCCCAGGTGAGGGTCCCGAGCCCGATCCGGGACACACGCAGGCCGGTACGGCCGAGATGCCTCTGCTCCATGAACGCCGAGATTACTGGCCGGAGCTGTGCGTGTGGGGGGCTGTGGACAACCGTTTTCCGGGCGTCGCGCGGTCCCGCGCGCGCCCGGCCGGACCCGTGCGGTCGTACCTCCCGCGCCCCTGCCTCGCGGGCGCGGGAGGTATAAGGTCTGCGCAAGTCACGTTACTGATCGGTAAGGGGAGACGGCCATGCAGCTAGGGATCAACCTCGGCTACTGGGGCGCCGGAATGGACGCGGACAACCTCGCCGTGGCCCAGGAGGCGGACCGCCTCGGCTACGCGGTCTGCTGGGCCGCCGAGGCCTACGGCTCCGACGCCGCCACCGTCCTCGCCTTCGTCGCCGCCCGCACCGAGCGCATCGACGTCGGCTCGGCCATCTTCCAGATCCCGGCGCGCCAGCCGGCCATGACCGCGATGACCGCGGCCACCCTCGACTCGCTCTCCGAGGGCCGTTTCCGCCTCGGCCTCGGCGTCTCCGGGCCCCAGGTCTCCGAGGGCTGGTACGGCGTCAAGTTCGACAAGCCGCTCGCCCGCACCCGCGAGTACGTCGAGATCATCCGCAGGGCGATGACCCGCGAGCGCCTCTCCTTCGAGGGCGAGCACTGGACCCTGCCCCTCCCCGGCGGCCCGGGCAAGCCCCTCAAGCTCACCGTGCACCCGCAGCGCGAGCACATCCCGCTGTACATCGCCGCGATCGGTCCGAAGAACCTCGAGCAGACCGGTGAGATCGCCGACGGCGCCCTGCTGATCTTCCCCTCCGCCGACCACCTGGAGGACACGGCCGTCAAGCACATCCGCGCGGGCCGCGAGAAGGCCGGCAAGACGCTCGACGGCTTCGACGTCTGCCCGACCGTCCCGCTCGCCGTGGGCGACGACAAGGACGTGGCCACCCTCGCCGACACCTTCCGCCCCTACACGGCGCTGTACGTCGGCGGCATGGGCAGCCGCAAGCAGAACTTCTACAACCAGCTCGCCCAGCGGATGGGGTACGAGCGGGAGGCCGCCGAGATCCAGGACAAGTACCTGTCCGGCGACAAGCAGGGCGCGGCCGCCGCCGTCCCGCACGACCTGATCGACCGCACCACCCTGCTCGGCTCGGTCGACCGCATCGCCGACCGCATGAAGGCCTACGCGGCCGCCGGGGTCACCACCCTCACCCTCGCGCCCGCCGGCTTCACCCTCGACGAGCGGCTGGCCTCGCTGCGCGCGGGCGTCGAGGCCCTGGAGCGCGCGGGCCTGGCCTGACCCGTCCGGCCGCCGCCGCGTCCCCCGCGGCGGCGGCCAGGTCCTGCGGCCGTGGTGGGGGCTCGGGGGTCGACCCCGCCACGGCCGTCACCCACAACAACGCCCGCGCCCCGACAGGGTTACGGCTCCCCGCGCGCGCCCCACCCCAGCGCCCGGACCCCCGCACGCGCGCGTCCGGGTCACCCGCCCGCCGCCCGGCACGTACGCCAATTGGCGGAGTTGTCCGCCGCACCTGTTGCCGCACGTGCCGAGCCGCATTTGACTCCTTCTTTGCGACGACTGAGGACATGCGGACCGCGGAACCGCGGACGCCGCGGAGAGGTGGGCCCCATGCTGTCGGCGAAGAGCCTGTTCCAGGAGATCCTCGACCACGACGAGTCCTTCGCGCTGTTCTGCTCGATCGCGGCCAGCGGCGAGTCCCAGGGCGGCTGGGAGAACGCCCGCATCGCGGCGCTCGTGCCCGAGAGCCAGCGCGACCTCGCCCCCAAGATCACCCGGCACGGCGCCGACGAGGACAAGCACGGCCGTATCTTCAACGCACTGCTCAAGAAGCGCGGTCTGGACCCCGTCCCGGTGCCCCCGGAGACCGACTACACGATGCTGCTGGAGCGGAACGGCATCGGCCTGGCCCACGACAAGCTCAAGCGCGACGAGCCCCTGACCGTCCAGGACATCGTCACCTACCTCGCCCACAGCCGGGTCACCGAGCAGCGCGCCTCCGAGCAGATGGAGCTGTTGCGCAAGCACTTCGCCGACCACCCCGACCTCGGCCGCGCGGTGAGGATGATCTCCGACGACGAGGACAACCACCTCGCCTACTGCCACGAGGAACTGCTCCGCTTCGCCTACGCCGGACACGGCCGCGTCATCCAGCGCACCCTGCGCGAGTGCGCGCTCGCCGAGATCCGCGTCTACCGCGACGTCAGCCTCGCCGTGATGGCCCACATGGGCCGTATCCTCGGCTGGCCGAAGCCCAAGGCGGCGCTGCTCGCGGCCGGCATCCACGCCGTGTACCTGTACGAACGCCTCGGCGGCCGGCGCCGGATGGTCTCGCTGCGGATGCCCGAGCGGCGCGACGCGCTGGGCGGCCCCGCCACCCCGGAGCCGGAGGCGGCCTGACCCCCTCGCCCGCTACAGCCACCCCCGGCGTTTGAACGTGCGGAACAGCACCACCTCGAGCGCGGCCATCAGCGCGATCACCACCGGGTACGACCACGTCCAGTGCAGTTCGGGCATGTGCTCGAAGTTCATGCCGTAGATCCCCGCGATCATCGTGGGGACCACGGCCATCGCCGCCCACGCGGAGATCTTGCGCATGTCGTCGTTCTGCTGGACGCCGACCTGCGCCAGATGTGCCGACAGCACGTCCGACACCAGCCGGTCCAGGCCCTCCACCGACTCGTTGACGCGGGTGAGGTGGTCGTGGACGTCACGGAAGTACGGCTGCGCGCCCTCCTCCACGAACGGCACCCGCGGCGCCGGCGCGCCGGTCCCCGCCAGCCGGGCCATGGGCGCGGTCAGCGGCACCGTCGCCCGGCGGAACTCCAGGATCTGCCGCTTGAAGCCGTAGATCCGCGACGCCGTGTGCCGCGAGCCGCCCGCGTCGGGGGTGAAGACCTCCGTCTCCAGCTCCTCCAAGTCGGTCTGCAGCTCGGTCGCCACCTCCAGGTAGTGGTCGACCACGGCGTCGGCGACCGCGTACAGCACCGCCGTGGCCCCCTCCCGCTGGAGCTCCGGCTCCCGTTCCAGCCGTTCCCGTACCGCTTCCAGCGGTGCGCCCCGCCCGTGCCGTACGCTCACGGCGAACGAGTCGCCGAGGAAGATCATGATCTCGCCGGACGACACCGTGTCGCTGTCCGGCTCGTACACCACCGGCTTCAGGACCACGAAGACCGAGTCGTCGTACACCTCCAGCTTGGGCCGCTGATGCGCCTTGAGGGCGTCCTCCACGGCCAGCGGATGCAGCCCGAACTCCCGCGCGACCAGGTCGAACTCCTCGGCCGTCGGCTCGTGCAGCCCGATCCAGACGAAACCTCCCGCCGACCGTGCCTGCTCCAACGCGTCGGAGAAGTCCTGGGACCCCTCCGACCTGTGCCCCTCCCGGTAGACGCCACAGTCGACGATCACGAAGCGTGTCCTCCCGTCCCGGCAGCCGGTCTGCCGTCCCGTATCCGTTCCGCTGCCGTCCTCATGCCCCGGTTCCCGCGTACGTCCGTACGCCTACCCTGGGCGGCATGCCCACGTTGCTCCTGGTCCGGCACGGACGATCCACCGCCAACACCGAGGGACTGCTCGCCGGCTGGACGCCCGGCGTGCACCTCGACGACCGCGGCGCCGCACAGGCCGCCGCCCTGCCCGGACGGCTGGCCCCGCTGCCGCTGGCCGAGGTCGTCACCAGCCCGCTCGACCGCTGCCGGGAGACCGTCGCCCCGCTGCTCCAGGCCCGCCCCGGCCTCACCCACCACACCGACGAACGCGTCGGCGAGTGCCACTACGGCGACTGGACCGGACGCAAGCTCGCCGAGCTCAAGGACGAGCCGCTCATGGAGGTCGTGCAGGCGCACCCGTCCGCCGCGGCCTTCCCCGGCGGGGAGTCCATGCGTGCCATGCAGACGCGCGCCGCCGAGGCGGTGCGCGAGTGGAACGCGCGCGTGGAGCGCGACCACGGACCCGACGCCGTGTACCTGATGTGCTCGCACGGCGACATCATCAAGTCCCTGGTGGCTGACGCCCTCGGACTTCATCTCGACCTCTTCCAGCGGATCTCCGTGGAACCGTGTTCCATCACCGCGATCCGTTACACCCGGCTGCGCCCCTTTCTCCTCCGGCTCGGCGACACCGGCGACTTCGCGTCCCTGGCGCCGCGCGAGGAGCCGCAGGCCGGCGACGCCACGGTGGGGGGCGACGCGGGCGCACCGTGATCGTTCCCCGCAGTAGGGTGAAGCGACCGCAGGGTTGCGCTGCGGCCCACCCACCGCCCGTTCCCCGACTCTCAATGGAGACAGGACGTGTCCCGTCAGGTGTTCCTCTACGACCAACCGGAACGTTTCGTGGCCGGCACGGTCGGACTGCCAGGGCGCCGTACGTTCTTCCTCCAGGCCTCAGCCGGCTCCCGGGTGACCAGCGTGGCCCTGGAGAAGACCCAGGTCGCGGCGCTCGCCGAACGGATGGACGAACTGCTCGACGAGGTGGTGCGCCGCAGCGGCGGCAGCGCGGCGGTGCCCGCGATGGCGCCGACCGAGATCCACGACACCGCGCCGCTGGACACCCCCGTGGAGGAGGAGTTCCGCGTCGGCACCATGGCGCTCGCCTGGGACGGCGAGGAGCAGCGCATGATCGTGGAGGCGCAGGCCCTCGTCGAGCTGGACGCCGACTCCGACGAGGACCTCGCCGAGGCGGAGGAGCGGCTGCTCCAGGACGAGGAGAACGGCCCGCCGATGCTCCGCGTCATGCTCACCGGGGCACAGGCGCGGGCCTTCGCCAAGCGCGCCCTGGACGTCGTCAACGCGGGGCGGCCGCCGTGCCCGCTGTGCAGCCTCCCGCTCGACCCGGAAGGACACGTATGTCCGCGCCAGAACGGATACCGCCGCGGAGCGTGACCGCCACCGACCCGGCCGCGGCCGAGCTGCTCGTCCGTGGCGAGCTGACCGTGCGCGGACGCATCCGCGAGGCGTCGAACGCCGCGCTGTACTGCACCGTCACCCACGAGGACCGCGAGGCAGCCTGCGTCTACAAACCTGTCGCGGGGGAGCGGCCCCTGTGGGACTTCCCCGACGGCACCCTGGCCGGGCGTGAGGCCGCCGCGTACGAGGTGTCCCGGGCGACCGGCTGGGACCTGGTGCCGCCCACGGTGCTGCGCGACGGGCCGTACGGCGAGGGCATGTGCCAGCTGTGGATCGAGACCGGACCCGGCGCCGAACTGCTCGCCCTGGTGGACGGCGAGGAGCCGGAGCCGGGCTGGAAGGCGATCGGTTTCGCCGAGGTCGGCGAGGGCCGCACCGCGCTGCTCGTGCACGCCGACGACGACCGGCTGCGCCGCCTCTCCGTGCTCGACGCGGTGATCAACAACGCCGACCGCAAGGGCGGGCACCTGCTGCCCACGGCCGACGGCCGCCTCTACGGCATCGACCACGGGGTCACCTTCAACACCGAGAACAAGCTGCGCACACTCCTGTGGGGCTGGGCGGGGGAACCCCTGCCCGAGGAGGCCCTGGACGTCCTCAAGCGCCTCAGGGACGCCCTCGCGCCCTCCGGGCTCCTCACCGCGGCCCTGACCCCGCTGATCACCCCCGCGGAGATCGACGCCACCCGCGCCCGCGTGGACGCCCTGCTCGCCTCCGGCACCCATCCGGAACCGGGCACCGGCTGGCCCCCCATCCCCTGGCCGCCGGTCTGACCGTGACGGAGGCCGGTGACGCACACGGAGCGGCGACACGCAAGAACGCCTTCCCGGCCATACGGCCCGCTCCGGTTCGTATCCGGAACTGCGGTCCGGTTAGGCTCATGACATGCATGCCTGGCCCGCTTCCGAAGTCCCCGCCCTGCCCGGTCAGGGCCGCGATCTGAGGATCCACGACACCGCGACCGACGGTACGGTCACCCTCGACCCCGGTCCGGTCGCCCGTCTCTACGTCTGCGGCATCACGCCCTACGACGCCACCCACATCGGACACGCGGCGACCTACAACGCGTTCGACCTGGTGCAGCGCGTGTGGCTCGACAACAAGCGGCAGGTTCACTACGTCCAGAACGTCACCGACGTCGACGACCCGCTGCTGGAGCGGGCCGAGCGCGACGGCATCGACTGGACCGCGCTCGCCGAGCAGGAGACCGCCCTGTTCCGCGAGGACATGACGGCCCTGCGGATGCTGCCGCCCCGGCACTACATAGGCGCGGTCGAGGCCATACCCGGCATCGTCCCGATCGTCGAGCGGCTCCGTGAGCTCGGCGCCACCTACGAGATCGACGGCGACATCTACTTCTCCGTCGAGTCCGACCGGAACTTCGGCCAGGTCTCGCACCTGGACGCGGCCGCCATGCGGATGCTGTCCGCCGAACGCGGCGGCGACCCGGACCGCCCGGGCAAGAAGAACCCCGTCGACCCGATGCTCTGGACGGCCGCCCGCGCGGGCGAGCCGAGCTGGGACGGCGGCTCGCTCGGCCGCGGCCGGCCCGGCTGGCACATCGAGTGCGTGGCCATCGCCCTCGACCACCTCGGCATGACCTTCGACATCCAGGGCGGCGGCTCCGACCTGGTCTTCCCGCACCACGAGATGGGCGCCTCGCACGCCCAGGTACTCACCGGCGAGTACCCGATGGCCAAGGCCTACGTGCACGCCGGCATGGTCGCCCTGCACGGCGAGAAGATGTCCAAGTCCAAGGGCAACCTGGTCTTCGTCTCCCAGCTGCGGCGCGAGGGCGTCGACCCGGCGGCGATCCGCCTGGCGCTCCTCGCCCACCACTACCGCTCCGACTGGGAGTGGACCGACCAGGTCCTCCAGGACGCCGTGACCCGCCTCGACCACTGGCGCGCCGCGGTCTCCCGCCCCGACGGCCCGCCCGCCGAGGCGCTCGTCGAGGAGATCCGCGACGCCCTCGCGGACGACCTGAACGCCCCGGCCGCGCTCGCCGCCGTCGACCGCTGGACCGTCCTCCAGGAGCAGACCGGAGGCACCGACACCGGCGCCCCCGGCGTCGTCTCCCGCGCGGTGGACGCCCTGCTGGGAGTCGCCCTGTAGGGAAGCGCCTCTCAAGGGGCGCGGGGAACTGCGCGAGCAACCACAGCGGCGCCGCACCCGCCGCACAACGGCGAGACAGCGCGAAGGGGCGCCCCGTTCAAGGAACGGGGCGCCCCTCGCTGCGTCTCCTCAGTCGTCCGGCGACTCGTCGCCGTCCTCCTGCCGGGGCGACTTGGGCGGCCGCGACCGCCCGCCCGGCCCGTCACGCCGGTAGGACGGCCCCTCCGAGCCGTCGGCGGTGGCGTGACCGCCCGGCGGCCCCGACGCCCCGTCCCGCCGCCGCAGATACCGCTCGAACTCCCGGGCGATCGCCTCACCGGACGCCTCCGGCAGCTCGGCGGTGTCCCGCGCCTCCTCCAGCGTCTGCACGTACTCGGCGACCTCGCTGTCCTCCGCGGCCAGCTGGTCCACGCCCACCTGCCAGGCGCGCGCGTCCTCGGGCAGCTCGCCCAGCGGGATCCGCACGTCGATCAGGTCCTCGAGCCGGTTCAGCAGCGCCAGCGTGGCCTTCGGGTTGGGCGGCTGCGACACGTAGTGCGGGACCGCCGCCCACAGCGACACCGCGGGCACGCCCGCGTGCGTGCACGCCTCCTGGAGGATGCCGACGATGCCCGTGGGCCCCTCGTACTTGGTCTCCTCGAGGTCCATGCGGCGGGCCAGGTCCGGGTCGGACGTGGTCCCGCTGATCGGGACCGGACGGGTGTGCGGGGTGTCACCGAGCAGCGCGCCCAGCACCACCACCAGCTCCACGCCCAGCTCGTGCGCGAAACCGAGGATCTCGTTGCAGAACGAGCGCCAGCGCATGGACGGTTCGATGCCGCGCACCAGCACCAGATCGCGCGGTTTCTCGCCGCCCACCCGCACCACCGACAGTCGCGTCGTCGGCCAGGTGATCTTCCGCACGCCGTTCTCCAGGAACACCGTGGGGCGGTTGACCTGGAAGTCGTAGTAGTCCTCGGCGTCGAGCGCCGCGAACACCTCGCCCTTCCACTCCCTGTCCAGATGCGCGACCGCGGTGGATGCGGCGTCACCGGCGTCGTTCCAGCCCTCGAACGCGGCCACCATGACCGGGTCGATCAGCTCGGGAACCCCCTCGAGCTCGATCACCCAGCGCCTCCTTCCGACGTGCCCTCGCGTACGCACCAACCTTACGGCGTGTCCGCGAAGGCTCCCGCAGCTCCCCGCACAAGGGGAGTGCCCCATCACTGCCCCGCACGGCTCCGGGAAACACCCCGCGCCGCGGACCGCGGAACGCGGTGAGGGGCGGCCCCGTCGGCGCGGGCCGCCCCTCACCGCGCGCCGGCTCCCGTGCGGGGGAGCCGGCGCGGGCGCGGTCACTTCTTCCCGAGCAGCTCCTGCACGTCCGCCCGGACCTCGTCCGTGGCCAGCCCGCGGATGGTCAGGGTGGTGCGGCGGCGCAGCACGTCGTCCGCCGTCTCGGCCCACTCGTGGTCCCGGGCCCACACGACCTGTGCCCAGATCTCCGGGGCGTCCGGGTGGACGCGCCGGGCCAGCGCCGGGTCCTCGTTCGCCAGGCGAGCGATGTCGAAGGCCAGCGACCCGTAGTGGGTGGCCAGGTGCCGGGCGGTGTCCGCCGCCATGCGAGGGCCGGGCGCCGGGCCGTCCACCAGCAGGCGGTGGGCGACGGCGCGCGGGTTGGCCACACCGGGCAGCGGAAGCTTCTTCGGCAGGGCGCCGACCGGCTCGAAGTCCTCGCCCAGCGGGTGACCGGGCAGCTCCTGGAGCTTGCGCATCACCGTGCGGCCGATGTGACGGAACGTCGTCCACTTGCCGCCCGCGACGGACAGCATCCCGCCCTTGCCCTCGGTGACCACCGTCTCCCGCTTCGCCTTGGCCGTACTGCCGGGGCCGCCCGGCAGCACCCGCAGACCGGCGAAGGAGTACGTGATCAGGTCACGGTCGAGCTGCTGGTCGCGGACGGAGAACGCGGCCTCGTCGAGTATCTGCGCGATGTCCTTCTCGTTCACCGCGACGTCCGCCGGGTCGCCCTCGTACTCCTCGTCAGTGGTGCCGAGCAGCAGCATGTCCTCCCAGGGGAGGGCGAAGGTGATCCGGTACTTGTCGATCGGCGTGGCGAGCGCGGCCTTCCACGGGGAGGTCCGCTTCAGGACCAGGTGCGCGCCCTTCGACAGGCGGATCGACGGGGCCGCGTCCGGGTCCTCCATGCGGCGCAGGTGGTCCACCCACGGGCCGGTCGCGTTGAGCACCAGCCGCGCGTCGACGCCGAACTCGTCGCCGGAGAGACGGTCCCGCAGCTCGGCGCCGGTGACCCGGCCCTTGGTGAAGCGCAGGCCCGTCACCTCGGCGTGGTTGAGGACGACCGCGCCGGAGTCGGCCGCCGCGCGGACCGTCATCAGCGCCATGCGCGCGTCGTTCATCTGGTCGTCGCCGTACACGGCCACGGCCTTGAGGTTCTCGGTGCGCAGCTCCGGCACGTCCTGCGCGGCCTTCGCCGGCGACAGCAGGTGACCGACGCCGTCGCCGAACGCCGACAGCGCCGAGTAGGCGAACACACCGGCCCCGAGCTTCGCCGCGCCGTGCGGCCCGCCCTTGTACACGGGGAGGTAGAACGTGAGCGGGTTCGCCAGGTGGGGGGCCACCTGACGGGAGACCGCACGGCGCTCGAAGTGGTTCTCCGCCACCAGCCTCACCGCGCCGGTCTGCAGGTAGCGCAGACCGCCGTGGAGCAGCTTGGAGGAGGCGGAGGAGGTGGCTCCGGCGAAGTCACCGGCGTCCACCAGAGCCACCCTGAGACCGGACTGCGCGGCGTGCCAGGCAGTGGAGATGCCCAGGATGCCGCCGCCGATGACGAGGAGGTCGTACGACGCCTTGGAGAGCTGCTCCCGGGTCTCGGCACGGCTCGGGTTCGGGCCGGACGCCGGGTGCGTCCCCAGGGCAGGCACGGACTGCAGGGTGGCTTGGGTGGTCATGGCGGTTCTACTCCTCGTCCTCGAGCCAGCCCATGGTCCGCTCGACGGCCTTGAGCCAGCTCTTGTACTCACGGTCGCGGGTGTCCGCGTCCATGCGGGGGGTCCACTCGGCGGCCCTGCGCCAGTTGGCGCGCAGGTCGTCGGTGCTGTTCCAGAAGCCGACGGCCAGGCCGGCGGCGTAGGCGGCGCCGAGGCAGGTGGTCTCGGCGACCATCGGGCGCACCACGGGGGCGTCCAGGAAGTCCGAGAGCGTCTGCATCAGCAGGTTGTTGGAGGTCATGCCGCCGTCGACCTTGAGGGCGGTGAGCTCCACGCCGGAGTCCTTCGTCATGGCGTCGGCGATCTCGCGCGTCTGCCAGGCGGTGGCCTCCAGGACGGCGCGCGCGAGGTGCGCCTTGGTCACGTACCGGGTGAGGCCGGCGATCACACCCCGGGCGTCGGAGCGCCAGTACGGGGCGAACAGGCCGGAGAAGGCCGGCACAAAGTAGGCGCCGCCGTTGTCCTCGACGGACAGCGCCAGGGTCTCGATCTCGGCGGCGGTGGAGATCAGGCCCATCTGGTCCCGCATCCACTGCACCAGTGAACCGGTGACGGCGATCGAGCCCTCCAGGGCGTAGACCGTGTCCTGGTCGCCGATCTTGTAGCCGACCGTGGTGAGCAGGCCGCTGTAGGAGTTGATCAGCTTGTCGCCGGTGTTCATCACCATGAAGGTGCCGGTGCCGTAGGTCGACTTGGTCTCGCCCTCGGCGAAGCAGGTCTGGCCGAACAGCGCCGCCTGCTGGTCGCCGAGCGCCGAGGCGACCGGGATGCCGCCGAGCAGGTCGCCCAGCTTGCCGCCCTTGATCTCGCCGTAGACCTCGGCGGAGGAGCGGATCTCGGGCAGCATCGGCGTCGGGACGCCGATCGACTCGGCGATCTTCGCGTCCCACTGCATGGTGTGCAGGTTCATCAGCATGGTGCGGGAGGCGTTGGTGACGTCGGTGACGTGCCGGCCGCCGTCCGTTCCGCCCGTGAGGTTCCAGATGACCCATGTGTCCATGGTGCCGAAAAGAATGTCGCCCGCCTCCGCACGCTCCTTCAGACCCTCGACGTTGTCGAGCAGCCAGCGCGCCTTGGGACCGGCGAAGTAGGAGGCCAGGGGCAGGCCGGTCTCGCGGCGGAAGCGGTCCTGGCCGACGTTGCGGCCCAGCTCACGGCAGAGGGCGTCGGTGCGGGTGTCCTGCCAGACGATCGCGTTGTGGACCGGCTCGCCGGTGTTCTTGTCCCACAGCACGGTGGTCTCGCGCTGGTTGGTGATGCCGATGGCCTTGATGTCGTCCCGGGTGATGCCGGCCTTGGCGACTGCGCCGGCGACCACCTCCTGGACGTTCTCCCAGATCTCGGTGGCGTCGTGCTCCACCCAGCCGGGCTTGGGGAAGATCTGCTCGTGCTCCTTCTGGTCGACGGAGACGATGCGCCCGTCGCGGTCGAAGACGATGCAGCGGGAAGAGGTGGTGCCCTGGTCGATCGCGGCGATGAACGGGCCGGCGGTGTGGGCGTCGGTCACGGTGTGCTCCTGAACGTTCCTTGGTTACGGGGCAGTGGGTACGGCGCTTCTACAACGATCGCGGTCGAAGCCGGTCGGGCCGTCTACGCGAAGGCGATGTTGTAGACGCCGGCCGCGATGGCGCCACCGATCAGCGGACCGGCCACCGGGACCCAGGCGTACGACCAGTCGGAGCCGCCCTTGTTGGGCAGCGGCAGCAGGGCGTGGACGATACGGGGGCCGAGGTCACGGGCGGGGTTGATGGCGTACCCCGTCGGGCCGCCCAGCGACAGGCCGATCGAGACCACGACGAGCGCGGTGATGAGACCGCCGAGGACGCCGAGGCCGTTGCCCGCGTCGTTCAGGCCCTGCGTGAGGACGGCGAGCAGCAGCACGAAGGTGCCGATGATCTCCGTGGCGAGGTTCTGCACCGTGTGCCGGATCTCCGGACCCGTGGAGAAGACGCCGAGCACCGGGCCGGCGCCCTTCTCCTGTGCCTCGACGGCCTTGGCGGACGTCGTCTGGGCGCCCGGGCCACCGACGATCTCCTTGTCGGTGAGGTGGGCGTGGAACTGGCCGTAGTAGGCGAGCCACACCAGCGTGGCGCCGATCATCGCGCCGAGGATCTGCGCGGCGAAGTAGGTCGGAACGTTGGCCCACTCGCCGTCCTTGATGGCGAGCGCGAAGGTCACGGCCGGGTTCAGATGGGCGCCGGAGAGCGGCCCCGATATGTAGACCGCCGTCATGACGGCGAAGCCCCAGCCGAAGGCGATGGCGAGCCAGCCGGCGTTACGGGCCTTGGAGGCCTTGAGCGTCACGGCGGCGCACACACCGCCGCCGAGCAGGATGAGTATGGCGGTACCGATGGTCTCGCCGATGAAGATGTCGGAGCTGGACACCCGCGACTCCTTTGTCCTTCGTCCAGGGATGCCGACCCCCGGGTCCCTCCGGGGATTGGCGCCCTCAGGGTGAGAGCGTTGCCGGCCCTTGGCGTTGTCCCACTCTAGCGCGTATTGCCGGTAGGTGTTCGACAATGCCGACCGATGGACGGGAGTCTTGCCCGGCACCGGAGATGCGTCAAGAGTCTCGGTTGTCGAAAAGTGCGATCGTTACTGATCGCCAGGCTTGCCGTGCCGGACCGGTTGTTGCCCGTCTTCGTACGGGCGCATGCGTGTGCCCCGGCCCGCCCGCAGGCGTCCGGGTGCTGTGTGTCCGTGTCCGGCGCGCGTCCGGCCCGCTCAGAAGCGTCCGGCGCCCAGGTCCCGCGACACCGCGCGGGCGCAGTCCCGCACCGCCGCGATCAGCTCGGGCCGCAGCTCCCCGTCCTTGCGCAGCCGCTCCACCGCGCCCGTGATGCCGACCGCCCCGACCGGCATGCGCCGCCGGTCGTGGATGGGCGCGGCGAGCGAGGCCACGCCCTCCCAGGTCTCCTCCACGTCCGCCGCGTAGCCCCGCGCGCGGGTGAGGTCGAGGATTTCCTCGAAGGCCTCGACGCCGCACACCGTGCGGTCGGTGAACGCCTTGCGGTCGGCCTCCAGGGCCTCGCTGTGCGCGACCGGGTCGTAGGCCGCCAGCACCTTGCCCAGGGCCGTGGAGTGCAGCGGCTGCATGGCGCCGATCTCCAGCACCTGCCGGCTGTCGTCGGGCCGGAAGACGTGGTGCACGATCAGCACGCCCTGCTGGTGCAGCACCCCGAGATGGACGCTCTCCCCGCTGGAGCGGGCCAGGTCGTCCGTCCACACCAGGGCGCGGGCGCGCAGCTCGTGCACGTCCAGATAGGTGGTGCCCAGACGCAACAGCTCCGCGCCCAGCTGGTAGCGGCCGGAGGCCTCGTCCTGCTCCACGAACCCCTCCTGCTGGAGGGTGCGCAGGATGCCGTGGGCGGTGCCTTTGGCGAGGCCCAGCGAGGAGGCGATGTCCGAGAGGCCGAGCCGTCGCTCGCCGCCCGCGAGCAGGCGCAGCATCGCTGCCGCCCGTTCGAGCGACTGGATGTTCCGTGCCATCGCCGTACTGCCTCCGTCCCCTTCGAGCGCCGACTCGCGACGTCGCTGCCGCTGTTCGGCAATGCCGAACACTACCGGTCGATGCCGACCCTTCGCTAATGGTCGGTGATGATCGGTCGCGTCTCCCCCGCGCCGACCGTCGCCCGTCGGCCATCTTCGTCCGGCCCGTGGACGCCCCCGACGCCAGGGGGCGGTCCCGGATACCCTGACGGCGTGCGCCCTGCCGGGGAAGCTCGAACAGGTGACTTTTCCGGGCAGCCGCAAAGCCGACAGCCGTCGCACCTGAGGGAGCCCTTTTCATGGCCTCGTTGCCGCCGACCCCTTCCGCCGACAGCCGGACCCGTGTGTCCGCGCTCCGAGAGGCCCTGGCCACCCGCGTGGTGGTCGCCGACGGAGCGATGGGCACGATGCTCCAGGCCCAGGACCCCACCCTCGAGGACTTCCAGAACCTCGAGGGCTGCAACGAGATCCTGAACCTGACCCGCCCCGACATCGTCCGTTCGGTCCACGCGGAGTACTTCGGCGCGGGCGTCGACTGCGTCGAGACGAACACGTTCGGCGCCAACCTCACCGCATTGGGCGAATACGACATCCCCGAGCGCGTGCTCGAACTGTCCGAGGCGGGCGCGCGCATCGCCCGCGAGACGGCCGACGAGTTCACCGGCCGCGACGGCCGGCCGCGCTGGGTCCTGGGCTCCATGGGGCCGGGCACCAAACTGCCCACCCTCGGCCACACCACGTTCGGCGCCATCCGTGACGCCTACCAGCAGAATGCCGAGGGCCTGCTCGCCGGCGGCGCCGACGCGCTGCTCGTGGAGACCACGCAGGACCTGCTGCAGACCAAGGCCTCCGTCATCGCCGCCCGCCGCGCCATGGAGGCCGTCGGCCTCGAGGTGCCCCTGATCGTGTCGGTGACGGTGGAGACCACCGGCACCATGCTGCTCGGCTCGGAGATCGGCGCGGCGCTGACCGCGCTGGAGCCGCTGGGCATCGACATGGTCGGCCTGAACTGTGCGACCGGCCCCGCCGAGATGAGCGAGCACCTGCGCTACCTGGCGCGCCACTCCCGCGTCCCGCTGTCGTGCATGCCGAACGCGGGCCTGCCCGAACTGACCAAGGACGGCGCCCACTACCCGCTGACCGCGCCGGAGCTGGCGGACGCGCAGGAGACGTTCGTGCGGGAGTACGGACTGTCGCTGGTGGGCGGCTGCTGCGGCACCACGCCGGAGCATCTGCGGCAGCTGGCGGAGCGCATGCGCGGGGTGGCCCGGGTGGAGCGTGACCCGCGTCCGGAGCCGGGTGCGGCGTCGTTGTACCAGAGTGTGCCGTTCCGGCAGGACACCTCGTACCTGGCGATCGGTGAGCGGACGAACGCCAACGGGTCGAAGAAGTTCCGTGAGGCGATGCTGGAGGGCCGCTGGGACGACTGCGTGGAGATGGCGCGGGAGCAGATCCGCGAGGGCGCGCACCTGCTGGACCTGTGCGTCGACTACGTGGGCCGGGACGGCGTGGCGGACATGCGGGAGCTGGCGGGGCGTTTCGCGACCGCGTCGACGCTGCCGGTGGTGCTGGACTCCACCGAGGTCGACGTGATCCGGGCCGGGCTGGAGAAGCTCGGCGGCCGTGCGGTGATCAACTCGGTGAACTACGAGGACGGCGACGGCCCGGAGTCCCGCTTCGCGAAGGTCACGCAGTTGGCTCGGGAGCACGGTGCGGCGCTGATCGCGCTGACGATCGACGAGGAGGGCCAGGCGCGCACGGCGGAGAAGAAGGTCGAGATCGCCGAACGCCTGATCGAGGATCTGACCGGGAACTGGGGCATCCGTGAGGAGGACATCCTCGTGGACTGTCTGACGTTCACGATCTGCACGGGTCAGGAGGAGTCCCGCAAGGACGGCATCGCCACGATCGAGGGCATCCGTGAGCTGAAGCGCCGCCATCCGGACGTGCAGACCACGCTGGGGTTGTCGAACATCTCCTTCGGCCTGAACCCGGCCGCGCGCATCCTGCTCAACAGTGTGTTCCTGGACGAGTGCGTCAAGGCGGGCCTGGACTCGGCGATCGTGCACGCGTCGAAGATCCTTCCGATCGCCCGGTTCAGCGAGGAGGAGGTGACGACCGCTCTCGATCTGATCTACGACCGGCGCTCGGAGGGCTACGACCCGCTGCAGAAGCTGATGCAGCTGTTCGAGGGTGCCACGGCGAAGTCGCTGAAGGCGGGCAAGGCCGAGGAGCTGGCGGCGCTGCCGCTGGACGAGCGGCTCAAGCGCCGGATCATCGACGGTGAGCGTAACGGCCTGGAGGCCGACCTGGACGAGGCGCTGGAGTCGCGTAGGGCGCTGGACATCGTCAACGACACGCTGCTGGACGGCATGAAGGTCGTTGGTGAGCTGTTCGGGTCGGGGCAGATGCAGCTGCCGTTCGTGCTGCAGTCCGCCGAGGTGATGAAGGGCGCGGTGGCTCATCTGGAGCCGCACATGGAGAAGACCGACGAGGCGGGCAAGGGCACGATCGTGCTGGCCACGGTGCGCGGGGACGTGCACGACATCGGCAAGAACCTGGTCGACATCATCCTGTCGAACAACGGCTACAACGTGGTCAACCTCGGTATCAAGCAGCCGGTGTCGGCGATCCTGGAGGCCGCGGACGAGCACCGGGCCGATGTGATCGGCATGTCGGGTCTGCTGGTGAAGTCCACGGTGATCATGAAGGAGAACCTGGAGGAGCTCAACCAGCGGGGTCTGGCCGCGGACTACCCGGTCATCCTGGGCGGCGCGGCCCTCACCCGCGCCTACGTGGAGCAGGACCTGCACGAGATCTACCAGGGTGAGGTCCGCTACGCCCGCGACGCCTTCGAGGGCCTGCGTCTGATGGACGCCCTGATCGGGATCAAGCGGGGCGTGCCGGGTGCGAAGCTGCCGGAGCTGAAGCAGCGGCGGGTGCGCGCGGCGACCGTGGAGGTCGAGGAGCGTCCCGAGGAGGGAAGCGTCCGCTCCGACGTCGCCACCGACAACCCTGTCCCGCAGCCGCCGTTCTGGGGCACCCGCGTCGTCAAGGGCATCCAGCTCAAGGAGTACGCGTCCTGGCTGGACGAGGGCGCGCTGTTCAAGGGCCAGTGGGGCCTGAAGCAGGCCCGCACCGGCGACGGCCCCACCTACGAGGAGCTGGTGGAGACCGAGGGCCGGCCGCGGCTGCGCGGTCTGCTGGACCGGCTCCAGACGGAGAACCTGCTGGAGGCGGCCGTGGTGTACGGCTACTTCCCGTGCGTCTCCAAGGACGACGACCTGATCGTCCTGGACGGGGAGGGCAACGAGCGCACCCGTTTCACCTTCCCGCGCCAGCGCCGCGGCCGCCGTCTGTGCCTGGCCGACTTCTTCCGCCCGGAGGAGTCCGGCGAGAAGGACGTCGTCGGGTTCCAGGTCGTCACCGTCGGCTCCCGCATCGGGGAGGAGACCGCCCGGCTGTTCGAGGCCAACGCCTACCGCGAGTACCTCGAGCTGCACGGCCTGTCCGTCCAGCTCGCCGAGGCCCTCGCCGAGTACTGGCACGCCCGCGTCCGCTCCGAGCTCGGCTTCGCGGGCGAGGACCCGGACGCCATGGAGGACATGTTCGCCCTGAAGTACCGGGGAGCCCGCTTCTCCCTCGGCTACGGCGCGTGCCCCGACCTGGAGGACCGCGCGAAGATCGCGGACCTGCTGGAGCCGGGACGCATCGGCGTGCAGCTCTCCGAGGAGTTCCAGCTCCACCCCGAGCAGTCCACCGACGCCATCGTGATCCACCACCCGGAGGCGAAGTACTTCAACGCCCGCTGAGCCGGTCCGGCGACGCCCGCCGGGCCCGTGCGGCCGCCGCCCCGGAGGCCGCACCAGGCACTTCCGGCGCGCACGACGTACACTGGTCGGTCCACCGCAGGCCGGTTCCCTTTGTGGGAACCGGCCTGATCGTCCCTTTAGGAGGTATGTGGATGACCAGTACGGTCCCCGCGCTCGGAACACTTACGGCCGAAGGCTCGGCCCTCCAGGCCGTGCTCCTCGACATGGACGGCACCCTGGTGGACACCGAGGGCTTCTGGTGGGACGTCGAGACCGAGGTCTTCGCGTCCCTCGGGCACACCCTCGACGACGCCTGGCGCCACGTCGTGGTCGGCGGCCCCATGACCCGGAGCGCGGGCTTCCTGATCGAGGCGACCGGGGCCGACATCGGCCTCGACGAGCTCACGGTCCGGCTCAACGACGCCTTCGAGAGCCGCATCGACCACGCCCTGCCGCTGATGCCGGGCGCCGCGCGCCTGCTCGACGAACTGGCCGAGCACGAGATCCCGACGGCGCTCGTCTCCGCCTCCCACCGGCGCATCATCGACCGGGTGCTGCCCGTCCTGGGAGCCGAGTACTTCGCCCTGTCGGTCGCCGGTGACGAGGTGCCGCGCACCAAGCCGCACCCCGACCCCTACCTCGCGGCGGCCGCCGGACTCGGCGCCGACCCGGTGCGCTGCGCGGTCGTCGAGGACACGGTCACCGGCGTCACCGCCGCCGAGGCCGCCGGCTGCCAGGTCGTCGCGGTGCCCTCCGTGGGTCCGATCACCCCGGCCGCCCGGCGCACGGTCGTCCCGTCGCTGGCCGCCGTGGACCTGCCGTTCCTGCGCGGTCTGATGACGGACCTGCGCTGACCGCTCACGCGGTGTGCACCGCCGTCGGAACCGGCATGCGCGGCGCTCCGTCCAGGGGCCGTTCCGTCCGAGCCGTCCGCATGCGTTTCCGGCCGCCGGTGACCGAATACGCACTGCCACCGAGCCTGTTTTCACACGTGACTTTTGCCACATCCACACGGATCGACAACGATGTCCGGGTGTGCATCCCGCCCTATTGGGGAGATCACCGGCGCGCCCATGTGTCCTGATTGATGAGAAGCTGCACCAATCCTTCCCCGGTCATCCCTGTCGGTCCGTTCACACCTGGTTCCGCTGCGTGATGAGGCCCCAACTCCGGGGGCTGTGAACCCTCCTGCGGACGCGGACTAATGTCGTCGCGAGAACCACACCCCTCCTTGCTCGCCGCCGTGCCGACCCCTGCACGCGCGGACGGCGCGGAGACGACGACGTCCTGGAGAAACTCGAGCATGAACCGCAAGACTTTGGTGCTGGCGGCCGCGATGGGCCTGCTCGCGCCGGTGCTCGCCGCCTGTGGTGACACCGAGAGCGGCAGCGGTGACGGCGATGCGATCGTCGTGGGCACCACGGACCGGTTCACCGCCTCGGAGGAGGAGGGGCTCGCCCCCCTCGACCCCGCCTGGGCCTACGACGTCGGCACCTGGAACATCCTGCGGCAGACCGTCCAGACCCTCATGGTCCAGCCCCGCGGCGACGGCGAGCCCGTGCCCGAGGCGGCCGAGTCCTGCGGCTTCACCGACGCCGGCAACGAGCGCTACACCTGCACCCTGCGCGACGGCCTCCAGTTCTCCAACGGAGACCCCATCACCGCGCAGGACGTGAAGTACTCCATCGACCGCGCCATCTCCCTCGAAGGTGACAGCGGTGTCTTCGCCCTGCTGTCCACCATCGACACCATCGAGACGCAGGGCGACCGCGAGGTGATCTTCCACCTCAAGGCGGCCGACGCGACCTTCCCGTACAAGCTGTCCACCCCGGTCGCGGGCATCGTCAACAAGGACGACTACGCCCAGGGCAAGCTGCGCGAGGGCTTCGACATCGACGGCTCCGGCCCCTACACGATGGAGTCCGAGGTCGAGGACGGCGCCCTGGTCCGCGCCACCTTCACCAAGAACCCCTCGTACAAGGGCGCGCTGCAGGCCAACAACGACAAGGTCGAGCTGGTCGCCTACGACAGCGCCGACTCCATGGGCGATGCCCTGGAGGACGGCAAGATCGACGTCATGACCCGCAGCATGTCGCCGGAGCAGATCCAGCAGCTGGCCAACGCCACCGACGGCGACATCGAGCTGGTGGAGTCCCCCGGTCTGGAGATCCGCTACCTGGCCTTCAACACCAAGGCCGAGTCGGTGAAGGACAAGGCCGTCCGCCAGGCGATGGCCCAGGTGATCAACCGCGACGAGCTCGTCGGCAAGGTCTACGGCAGCCAGGCCGAGCCGCTGTTCTCGCTCGTGCCCGCCGGCGTCACCGGCCACTCCAACGCGTTCTTCAACAAGTACGGCGACCCGAACGTGGCCAAGGCGCGCGAGCTGCTCGAGGACGCCGGCGTCGACACCCCGGTGAAGCTCACGCTGCACTACACGACCGACCACTACGGTCCCGCCACCAAGGCCGAGTTCGAGCAGCTCAGCAAGCAGCTCAACGACAGCGGCCTGTTCCGGACGGACATCGAGGGCACCTCCTGGGACAAGTTCCGCCCGGCCGGCCAGAAGGGCAAGTACGACGTCTACGGCATGGGCTGGTTCCCGGACTACCCGGACGCCGACGCCTTCGTCGCGCCGTTCCTCGACGAGGACAACTTCCTCAACTCGCCTTACGTCAACAACGACGTCCGCAAGGATCTGATCCCCCAGTCGCGCCGCCAGGCCGACCGTCTGAACGCCTCGAAGACGTTCGAGGAGATCCAGGACATCGTCGCCGACGACGTCCCCGTGCTGCCGCTGTGGCAGGGCAAGCAGTACCTCGCCGCCCGCGACGACATCACCGGCACCGCCTACGCGCTCAACTCCTCCTCCACGCTCCAGCTGTGGGAGCTCGGACGCGGCGTCAGCGGCTGACGCACGTGTACGCCGCGGTCCGGTGGTCAGGTCCGGACCCAGGGAAACGACGAGGCATCGCACGTGAACCTGCGCACCCGGTGGCCGGTACTGCCCCTCGTGGCCGTGCCGGCCTCCGGCCCGCTGACCGGCTGCGGCTCCGAGGACGGGGGCGTGTGAGCAAGAGCAGCTGACCCGCCGCACACACGAATGTGGGGGCGCCCTCCCGCCGGGAGGGCGCCCCCACATTCGTGTGTGCGGGAACGTACGCGCTACTGCGCTCCGGGGCGCACCAGCCCGCTCTCGTACGCGTACACCGCGGCCTGCACACGGTCGCGCAGGCCCAGCTTGGTCAGCACATGGCCGACGTGCGTCTTCACTGTGGTCTCGCTGACGAACAGGTCGGCGGCGATCTCCGCGTTGGACAGCCCGCGCGCGACCAGCTTCAGCACCTCGACCTCGCGGTCGGTCAGCGTGTGCAGCGTGTCCGGCACCGGCTCCTCGCCGGACGGCAGATGCGTGGCGTACTTGTCGAGCAGGCGGCGGGTGATGCTGGGCGCGAGCATCGCCTCACCGGCGGCCACCACCCGGATCGCCTGCACCAGCTCGTCGGCCGGGGCGTCCTTCAGCAGGAAGCCGCTGGCCCCCGCCTTCAACGCCTCCACCACGTACTCGTCGAGATCGAACGTCGTCAGCACCAGCACCTTCGCCGGGCCGTTCCGCTCCGGGCCGGTGATCTGGCGGGTGGCCTCCACCCCGTCCATCCGCGGCATGCGGATGTCCATGAGCACCACGTCGGGCTGCAGCGCCCGCACCTGGTCCAGGGCCTGGAGTCCGTCACCGGCCTCGCCGACGACCGCGAGGTCCTGTTCGGCCTCCAGGATCATCCGGAATCCGGTGCGCAGCAGCGGCTGGTCGTCGACCAGTAGGACGCGGATGGCCACGTAAGTCTCCTTCGCTAGTCCGGCCCCATTCTGCCCTGCTCGACCCCGCCGGACTCAGGCGCCCTCAAGGGCAGCGGGTAGGGCGGGGGAGTGCCGCCGAACTCCGGGCAGTGCGCCTGGTGGTCGCACCAGCCGCACAGCTTCGTCGGCCGGGGCCGCCAGTCGCCCGTCTCGGTCGCCCGCCGGATCGCCTCCCACAGCGCGAGCAGCTTGCTCTCCACCCGCTCCAGATCCGCGAGCACCGGGTCGTACGTCAGCACGTCCCCGCTGCCCAGGTACACCAGCTGGAGGCGGCGCGGGACCACCTTCTTCAGGCGCCACACGACCAGGGCGTAGAACTTCATCTGGAACAGCGCGCCCTCCGCGTACTCCGGGCGGGGCGCCTTGCCCGTCTTGTAGTCGACGATCCGCACCTCGCCCGTGGGCGCCACGTCCACCCGGTCGATGATGCCGCGCAGCCGCAGCCCGGAGTCCAGCTCCGCCTCCACGAACAGCTCCCGCTCCGCGGGCTCCAGCCGGCTCGGGTCCTCCAGCGTGAACCACCGCTCGACCAGTGCCTCCGCCTCCGTCAGCCAGCGCGCCAGCCGCTCGCCCTCCGGGTCGTCCGCGAACAGCTCCGCGACCTCCGGTCTGCTCTCGCGCAGCCGGTCCCACTGGCCGGGGATCAGCGACTTCGCGCGCGGCACGGTGCGGTCGCCGGCCGGGGCGTCGAACAGCCGCTCCAGCACCGCGTGCACCAGCGTGCCCCGGGTCGCCGCCTCGCTCGGCTTCTCCGGCAGCCGGTCGATCACCCGGAACCGGTACAGCAGCGGGCACTGCATGAAGTCACTCGCACGGGACGGCGACAGCGAGGCGGGCGGCGCGGCCGGGGGACCGGCCACCACGACCGTGTCCGCTGCCTCGCCGGGCCCGGCCGGGCTGATGTCGGGCCGCGTCGCGCCCTCGGTGCTCGTCTCCATGACCACAGACCTTACGGCCCGCCGCCGACATCGCGGCGACCCTGTGGACGACCTCCGGGGTACGAGGGCGGGGAGTGCGCCACGGGGGAGCGTGGGGAGGAAGGGGAACGAGGGGGGTGGAGAGAGGGGTGCGGGGCGGAAGAGGCGGCGGACGGCGCATACCATCGACCCAGGACCCTCCCGTCCGGCAGGCGCGGGAGACGCAGCGAACGAGGGGACACCGGTGGACGTAAGCGGCGGGCGCGGACAGCCGCGGCCCGGCAACGACGAGTCGGCCGAGCACACCGGGCCCGAGGCCCAGCCCCCCGGCGGCACCGGCGACGCCCCTGCGACTCCCTCCACCCCGACGCCCGCCGACGCGACGGACGCCCGGCCCGAGGGCCCCACGCCCGACCCCGGCGCCCCGGCGCCCGAGGGCGGGACGCCGCAGGACACCGGCGCCGAACCGGACCACGAGGCCCCCGCGCCCGGCCACGACCGGCACCGCACCCCCGCGCACACGGAACCTCCGGCACACCGCCCCTCCCACGCCCCCGCCGAGCGGCCCGAGCACCCCGACCACCCGTTCGCCCACTCCGGCAGCGGCGGCGGCAAGGGACAGCCCCCGCAGCGCCCCGAGGAGCGCAAGCGCGGCGGACTGCTGATGGGCCGCCCGTTCGGCGTGCCCGTGTACGTCGCGCCCAGCTGGTTCCTCGTCGCCATCCTCATCACCTGGGTGTTCGGCGGCCAGATCGACCGCGTCCTGCCCGAGCTGGGCGCGGCCAGCTACCTGGTCTCCCTGTTCTTCGCGGTGGCCTTCTACGCCTCCGTGCTGGTGCACGAGCTGGCGCACACCCTTGCCGCCCTCCGCTTCAAGCTCCCGGTGCGCCGCATCCAGCTCCAGTTCTTCGGCGGCGTCTCCGAGATCGAGAAGGAGGCCGAGACACCCGGCAGAGAATTCGTGCTGGCGTTTGTCGGCCCGCTGCTCTCCCTGGTGCTCGCCGGGCTGTTCTACCTCGGCCTGCTCGCCGTCGACCCGAGCAGCGTGCCCGGCGTGCTGCTGGCCGGCTTGATGGTGTCCAACCTCATCGTGGCCGTCTTCAACCTGCTGCCCGGCCTGCCGCTGGACGGCGGCCGGATGCTCCGCGCGGTCGTCTGGGCCATCACCGGCAAGCCCATGACCGGCACCGTCGCCGCGGCCTGGGTGGGCCGCGCCCTCGCCGTCTGCGTGCTGATCGGGCTGCCGCTGCTCACCCAGTCCGGGGCGCTCGGCTCCGACGCCGTGGACAACGTCGGCATGGACACCGTCCTGGACGCCCTGCTCGCCGCCATTCTCGCCGCGATCATCTGGACCGGCGCCGGGAACAGCCTGCGGATGGCCCGACTGCGCGAGCACCTGCCCGAGCTGCGCGCCCGCACCCTCACGCGCCGCGCGGTCCCCGTGGAGAGCGACACCCCGCTCTCCGAGGCGCTGCGCCGGGCCAACGCGGCCGGCGCCCGCGCGCTGGTCGTCGTCGACGCCGAGGGCATGCCGTTCTCCCTGGTCCGCGAGGCCGCGATCGTCGGCGTGCCCGAGCACCGGCGCCCCTGGGTGGCGGTCGGCACCCTCGCCCAGGACATCACCGAGGGCATGCGCGTCTCCGCGGAACTGGCCGGGGAGGAGCTGCTGGACGCACTGCGCTCGACGCCCGCCACCGAGTACCTGGTGGTCGAGGAGACCGGAGAGATCTACGGCGTGCTGTCCGCCGCCGACGTGGAGCGCGCCTTCGTCAAGGCCATGGCGCGCCCCTCCTGACCCGCCGCCCCCGCCGCCGTCCGTGGTCGGCGGGCCCTCCGGGGACCGGTACGCTGGTCACATGTCCGAACCGACCGGTGCCGCCCGCAGGCGCGGGCCCTTCAAGGTCGGGGACCAGGTACAGCTGACCGACCCCAAGGGCCGCCACTACACGTTCACGCTCGAGGCCGGGAAGAACTTCCACACCCACAAGGGTTCCTTCCCCCACGACGAACTGATCGGCGCTCCCGAGGGCAGCGTTGTCCGCACCACCGGGAACGTCGCCTATCTCGCGCTGCGCCCCCTGCTCCCCGACTACGTCCTGTCCATGCCCCGAGGGGCAGCCGTCGTCTACCCGAAGGACGCGGGGCAGATCCTCGCCTTCGCCGACATCTTCCCCGGCGCGCGCGTCGTCGAGGCCGGCGTGGGCTCCGGCTCGCTCAGCAGCTTCCTGCTGCGCGCCATCGGCGACCAGGGCATGCTGCACTCCTACGAGCGCCGCGAGGACTTCGCCGACATCGCCCGCCAGAACGTGGAGCGCTACTTCGGCGGCCCGCACCCCGCCTGGCAGCTCACCGTGGGCGACCTCCAGGACAACCTGTCCGACACGGACGTCGACCGCGTCATCCTCGACATGCTCGCCCCCTGGGAGTGCCTGGAGGCCGTCTCCAAGGCGCTCGTCCCCGGCGGCATCCTCTGCTGCTACGTGGCCACCACCACCCAGCTCGCCCGGACCGTCGAGTCCATCCGGGAGATCGGCTGCTTCAACGAGCCGACCGCCTGGGAGACGATGATCCGCAACTGGCACATCGAGGGCCTGGCCGTCCGCCCCGACCACCGGATGATCGGCCACACCGGGTTCCTGCTCACCGCCCGCAGGCTCGCCGACGGCGTCGAGCCGCCCATGCGCCGGCGCCGCCCGGCCAAGGGCGCCTACGGCGAGGACTACTCCGGCCCCAACGCCGACGGAGGCACCGGCCGCTGACGCGGTTCGCATCCCTGCAACGCTCCGGCGCCGTGGCCCAGTTCCCCCTTCCCGACGGGAACTGGGCCACGGCGCCGACGCGTTGCCGTCCTGACCCGAACCGGACCCCCACGGCACCTCCGCGTGACGACTGCGGACCCCGCCGTTCCCTCCGTCCTGTGACGTGTGGCACGATGCTGGCCACCCCCACCGGCACAGCCCTCACAGGAGACACTCCTCGTGCAGCCTTCCGCCGTTCCGGAGCTCGCCCACACGCACGCCCGGCCCATCCACTGGGTCGCGACCGCCACGGCCGTCGCCGGTGTCGTGGCGCTCTCCTCCGTCCTGCAGCCCGACCACGCGACCGCCGCCGCGCCGGGCGCCCCGCACACGAAGAACGCACCGGCGCAGGCGCTGCCGCCGGACCCGGCCGACGTGGAGTTCCCGCTCGACTGCGGTCCCGTGAAGCTGGTGGTGAAGAAGCACGCGTCCGGCGACCTCGACGGCGACGGCCGCCCCGAGACGGTCGCCGCGGTCCACTGCGACGCCCCGATGGGCACCCCGCCCGACGGCGTCTACGTGCTCACGCGGACCGCCGGAGCGGAGCCGCGCGTGGTGGCCACGCTCGTCGACCCCGAGGACCGCACCAACGTCGAGGACTTCTCCGTACGCGGCGGGGACGTCGTCGCCACGCTGCTCGGCTACTCGTCCTCCGACGTGCCCCGTTGCTGCCCCGACGTGCGCGAGACGGTGAAGTGGCACTGGGAGAACGGCGCGTTCGTCCGGTCCACGCCGTCCGACGCGCGGAGCGTGTGACCCACACGCGGGCGCGCGGCGACCACGCGCGCCTGGGCGTGAGAGGAGTCAGACAGGCGTGACCCGCCGTGCGACGGCGGTCACCCCGCGTCGGGCCCGTACACCTCGACGCTGTCCGAAACGCGCCGGACGTGGATGCACTCGCCGGGGCACTCCTTCGCGGAGTCGACGACGTCCGTGAGGAGAGGCAGCGGGACGGGCGTTGCCGCGCCCTTGTCCTGGAGCAGCTCGTCCTGCGCGTTCTTCACGTACGCCAGGCCGTCGATGTCCAGCTCGAACACCTCGGGCGCGTACTGGGCGCAGATGCCGTCGCCGGTACACAGATCCTGGTCGATCCAGACCTCCAGGGCCTCGGCGCCGGTTGGGGCCTCCTGCTGCACGATCGTCTCTCCTGCCGTTGGGTTCGCCGAGCCGAGCGGGAATCCGGCCAGCTCTGACGGGTGTTGAACACGTCGACCCTAACGCCGACTGGGTTCCGATCATTCTCGTTGGGTATTCCCCTGGCGTGAGGGAGAGCGCAAGGGTGAAGATCGGACACACCCCGACCGTCTTTGTGATCTAGGGGTTTCAATCGACACCCGCCCAGGTAGGGTCTGGAAGCGTCCAGCTCCCCTTGGAGGAGGTGAGGACCGTGGCAGCCCACGACGACGACATGAACCGCGGCATCCGCCCGGGACGCGGGTCCGACGACCCGGCCGGGCAGATCGCCTACCTTGAGCAGGAGATCGCCGTCCTGCGACGCAAGCTCGCCGACTCTCCGCGGCACACGAGAATTCTCGAAGAGCGGATCGTCGAGCTGCAGACCAACCTGGCCGGCGTGTCCGCCCAGAACGAACGGCTGGCGAGCACCCTCCGTGAGGCCCGCGACCAGATCGTGGCCCTCAAGGAGGAGGTCGACCGGCTCGCGCAGCCCCCGGCCGGCTTCGGCGTGTTCCTCGTGGCGAACGAGGACGGCACGGCCGACATCTTCACCGGCGGCCGCAAGCTGCGGGTGAACGTGAGCCCGAACGTCGAGCTGGAGGAGCTCCGGCGCGGCCAGGAAGTGATGCTCAACGAAGCGCTCAACGTGGTCGAGGCCATGGAGTTCGAGCGCGTGGGCGAGATCGTCACCCTCAAGGAGATCCTCGAGGACGGCGAGCGGGCCCTTGTCCTGGGTCACACCGACGAGGAACGGGTGGTGCGGCTCGCCGAGCCGCTGCTGGACGTCACCATCCGCGCCGGTGACGCCCTGCTCCTGGAGCCCCGCTCCGGATACGTCTACGAGGTCGTACCCAAGAGCGAGGTCGAGGAGCTCGTCCTCGAGGAAGTCCCCGACATCGGCTACGAGCAGATCGGCGGCCTCGGCAACCAGATCGAGGCCATCCGCGACGCGGTCGAGCTGCCGTACCTCTACCCGGACCTGTTCAAGGAGCACGAGCTGCGGCCGCCGAAGGGCGTGCTGCTCTACGGGCCCCCCGGCTGCGGAAAGACGCTCATCGCCAAGGCCGTGGCGAACTCGCTGGCCAAGAAGGTCGCCGAGGTCACCGGTGTCGCCGCCGGCAAGAGCTTCTTCCTCAACATCAAGGGCCCCGAGCTGCTGAACAAGTACGTCGGTGAGACCGAGCGGCAGATCCGCCTGGTCTTCCAGCGGGCCCGGGAGAAGGCCAGCGAGGGCACGCCCGTCATCGTCTTCTTCGACGAGATGGAGTCCCTCTTCCGCACCCGCGGCTCCGGCGTCAGCTCGGACGTGGAGAACACCATCGTCCCGCAGCTGCTCGCCGAGATCGACGGCGTGGAGGGCCTGCAGAACGTGGTCGTGATCGGCGCCTCCAACCGTGAGGACATGATCGACCCGGCCATCCTGCGCCCCGGCCGGCTGGACGTGAAGATCAAGATCGAGCGTCCGGACGCCGAGGCGGCCAAGGACATCTTCGGCAAGTACCTCACCGAGCGCCTCCCGCTGCACGCCGACGACCTCGCCGAGCACGGCAGCGACAAGGCCATGACGGTCCAGAGCATGATCCAGACCGCCGTGGAACAGATGTACGCGGAATCGGAGGAGAACCGCTTCCTGGAAGTCACCTACGCCAACGGCGACAAGGAAGTCCTGTACTTCAAGGACTTCAATTCCGGCGCCATGATCGAGAACATCGTGGGCCGCGCCAAGAAGATGGCGATCAAGGACTTCCTGGAGAAGAACCAGAAGGGTCTCCGCGTCTCCCACCTCCTCCAGGCCTGCGTGGACGAGTTCAAGGAGAACGAGGACCTGCCCAACACCACCAACCCGGACGACTGGGCCCGGATCTCCGGAAAGAAGGGCGAGCGGATTGTTTACATCCGCACCCTCATCACCGGAAAGCAGGGCGCGGACACCGGACGCTCCATCGACACGGTGGCGAACACCGGTCAGTACCTGTAAAAGCGAGGGCGGCTGCGGGTGCCCACCACGGGTACCCGCAGCCGACTGCTTTTCGGTGCCACGGCTGGAGCACAGCAATGACGCAAATGATCTCCCCACCAGCACAGAGGCGTTCTAGGCTCTTCGGTACCGCCGAGTCGCGCAGTGCGGGGACGGGCACCGCACACGCACCGGAGCGCCAGCGGTACTGCGGCGCCCCCGACCGGGGACGCCGCCGGGCAAGGAGGGCCGCATGACCGTACGGCGAGTAATGGGCATCGAGACGGAGTACGGAATCTCCGTCCCCGGTCACCCCAACGCCAATGCCATGCTCACCTCGTCCCAGATCGTGAACGCCTACGCGGCGGCGATGCACCGGGCCCGCCGGGCCCGCTGGGACTTCGAGGAGGAGAATCCGCTGCGGGACGCGCGAGGGTTCGACCTCGCCCGCGAGGCCGCCGACACCAGCCAGCTCACCGACGAGGACATCGGCCTGGCCAACGTCATCCTGACCAACGGCGCGCGGCTCTACGTCGACCACGCCCATCCGGAGTACAGCGCCCCCGAGGTCACCAACCCGCGGGACGCCGTGCTGTGGGACAAGGCCGGTGAGCGGATCATGGCGGAGGCGGCGGAGCGGGCCGCGCAGCTGCCGGGCGCCCAGCCGATCCACCTGTACAAGAACAACACCGACAACAAGGGCGCGTCCTACGGCACGCACGAGAACTACCTGATGAAGCGGGAGACCCCCTTCTCGGACATCGTGCGCCATCTGACGCCGTTCTTCGTCTCCCGGCAGGTCTTCACCGGCGCCGGCCGGGTCGGCATCGGCCAGGACGGTCACGAGCACGGCTTCCAGATCAGCCAGCGTGCGGACTACTTCGAGGTCGAGGTGGGCCTCGAGACCACGCTGAAGCGCCCCATCATCAACACGCGCGACGAGCCGCACGCGGACGCCGAGAAGTACAGGCGGCTGCACGTGATCATCGGCGACGCGAACCTGTCCGAGATCTCGACCTATCTCAAGCTCGGCACGACGGCGCTGGTGCTGTCCATGATCGAGGACGGGTTCATCGCGGTGGACCTGGCCGTCGACCAGCCGGTGCGGACCCTGCACCAGGTGTCGCACGACCCCTCCCTGAAGCACCTCGTCACGCTCCGCAGCGGCCGGACCCTGACCGCCGTGCAGCTCCAGATGGAGTACTACGAGCTCGGCCGCAAGTACGTCGAGGAGCGCTTCGGGGCCGACGCCGACGAGCAGACCAAGGACGTGCTCGCCCGCTGGGAGGACACGCTCACGCGGCTGGAGAACGACCCGATGAGCCTCGCCGGCGAGCTGGACTGGGTCGCCAAGCGGGAGCTGATGGAGGGCTACCGGCGCCGTGACGGCCTCGACTGGGACGCGGCCCGGCTGCACCTGGTCGACCTGCAGTACGCCGACGTACGCCCCGAGAAGGGCCTGTACAACCGTCTGGTGGCCCGCGGACGGATGAAGCGGCTGCTCGACGAGGCCGAGGTCGAGCGCGCCCGTACGCAGCCTCCGGAGGACACCCGCGCCTACTTCCGCGGGCGGTGCCTGGAGCAGTACGCGGACGACGTCGCAGCGGCTTCCTGGGACTCGGTGATCTTCGATCTGCCGGGCCGGGACTCGCTCCAGCGGGTCCCAACCCTCGAACCGCTTCGCGGGACGCGTAATCACGTCAAGGCGCTCCTGGACCGCTGCCGGACGGCGGAAGACCTGGTCAGGGTGCTTTCCGGCGGCTGAGCGGGTGAGCCGCGCCCGTACCGGGTACCTGCGAGTACCCGGTACGACCGGCCGGACAGGGTGGAAATCCGCCCGTCCGGGAATCATCGAGGTGGTCCCCGTACGTTGGAGCAACTGCGGGGGCATTGTCGGACCCGGCTTGTAGGGTCTGATCTTGACCGAGCAACTGTGTCGGGCGAACCGAGCGGGGTGAGGGTGATGGCGACCAAGGACACCGGCGGCGGACAGCAGAAGGCCACGCGGTCCACCGAGGAGGTCGAGGAGCAGGCGGCAGAGGCGCAGGCTTCGGAAGACCTCAAGGAGCGTCACGAGAAGCTCAACGACGACGTGGACGACGTCCTGGACGAGATCGACGACGTGCTCGAGGCCAATGCCGAGGACTTCGTGCGGTCCTTCGTGCAGAAGGGCGGCGAGTAGCCTCACCGGCTTCGCCGGTTCGGCAGTCACTGCGGTAAGCGGTAAGGAGGGGGCGCTGTCCGTGGCCGGTCCTGTGGCCGGCCACGGATTGCGTTCGCTCGGCTCCGGGTGGTGGCGCCGACGGCTCTTCCAGAAGCTGTTGTCGGAAATGTGGATCATTGCTGTGGGGCGGGTAGGGTCCGTGGCGTAATGTGCTTCAACTGCAATTCGGCCATCGGCAAGTTGGGAGATGATCCCGACGCTGTTCGTCGGGCAGCTGCCTACCTGGAAGGAACTTCGTGGAAGCCAACACTCCTGGCACCGGGCGTCTGCCGGCTGCCTTCCTGACGCCGGGCTCCTCCTCCTTCATGGACTTCCTCTCCGAGCACCAGCCGGAGCTGCTGCCGGGCAGGAGGACGTTGCCGCCCGTGCAGGGCGTGATCGAGGCCCCGCACGGCACGACCATCGTGTCCGTCACCTTCCCTGGCGGTGTGGTCCTCGCCGGTGACCGGCGGGCCACCATGGGGAACGTGATCGCGCAGCGGGACATCGAAAAGGTGTTCCCGGCCGACGAGTACTCGGCGGTCGGCATCGCCGGCACGGCGGGCCTCGCCGTGGAGATGGTCAAGCTCTTCCAGCTCGAGCTCGAGCACTTCGAGAAGGTCGAGGGCGCGCAGCTGTCGCTGGAGGGCAAGGCCAACCGGCTGTCGACGATGATCCGCTCGAACCTGGGCATGGCCATGCAGGGCCTGGCCGTGGTGCCCCTGTTCGCCGGGTACGACGTGGACCGGGAGAAGGGCCGGATCTTCTCCTACGACGTCACCGGCGGGCGGTCCGAGGAGCACGGGTTCGCCGCGACCGGATCCGGGTCGATCTTCGCGCGCGGTGCGATGAAGAAGCTGTTCCGTGAGGACCTGAGCGAGGCCGAGGCCACCACGCTGGTGGTGCAGGCGCTGTACGACGCGGCAGACGACGACTCGGCGACCGGTGGTCCCGATGTCGCGCGCCGGATCTATCCGATCGTCACCGTGAACACCGAGGACGGCTACCGCCGGCTCTCCGAGGACGAGTCGTCCGACATCGCCCGGTCCGTGCTGGAGCGCAGGCTGGAGCAGCCGGACGGCCCGAGGGCCTCGTTGCTGTAGATCTGGGGCTCAGGGTGGTCCTTCAGGGTGGTCCAGTGACTTCGACAGAAAGGGACGGGTAACCGGTGTCGACGCCGTTCTATGTCTCACCTCAGCAGGCGATGGCGGACCGGGCGGAGTACGCCCGCAAGGGCATCGCCCGAGGCCGCAGCCTGGTCGTGCTGCAGTACGCCGACGGGATCGTGTTCGTCGGTGAGAACCCGTCCCGTGCGCTGCACAAGTTCAGCGAGATCTACGACCGGATCGGGTTCGCCGCGGCCGGCAAGTACAACGAGTACGAGAATCTGCGGATCGGTGGCGTGCGCTACGCCGACCTGCGGGGTTACACCTATGACCGCGGTGACGTCACCGCGCGCGGTCTGGCGAACGTGTACGCGCAGACGCTCGGCACGATCTTCTCCAGCGTGGGGGAGAAGCCGTACGAGGTGGAGCTGGTGGTGGCCGAGGTCGGGGAGACCCCGGAGCAGGACCAGATCTACCGGCTGCCGCACGACGGGTCGATTGTGGACGAGCACGGCTCGGTGGCGGTGGGGGGCAACGCGGAGCAGATCAGCGGGTACCTCGACCAGCGGCACCGGGACGGGATGACGCTGGCGGAGGCGCTGAAGCTGGCGGTCCAGGCGTTGTCGCGGGACACGAACGGCAGCGAGCGGGAGATTCCCGCGGAGCGGCTGGAAGTGGCGGTGCTGGACCGGACGCGGCCGCAGAAGCGGAAGTTCAAGCGGATCGAGGGGCGGCAGCTGGTTCGCCTCCTGGAGGCGGCGGGCGGCTCGGGCGGCTCGGGCGGCTCGGATGGCCCGGACAGCTCGGATGGCCCGGACGGCCCGGATAAGACGCGGTCCGGCGGGGACGTGGAGTAACCGCCGGTGGGGGCTGAGGGCTGATGCCTGCGGCGCAGGGTTCTGTGCGGTGGGGGTTGATGTAGCGCCCAGGTGGGGTGGTGGTGCGGGGCCGCGGTGGGGGTGGTCGTCCTCGGTCTGGCGCGAGAGTGCGTGCTGGAGAGGTTCGGGGCGTGGACGCGCCAGCCGCTGCGGGCGCCCACCCCCACCCCGTCCCCTCCCCGCCGTCGGCGGCTGCACCGACACCGGTGGCGGATGCCGCCATTCGCCGCCCCCGGGCGCGCGGTGGCGTTCGCGAGTGTCGCCAACTGCGGGCAGTCGTGCCTCCGCCAGTGCCTCAAGGGCCTGGGAGGTGCCCCCAGGGCGATGGGGGTACCTCCCGCTCGAGCGCAGTCGAGAGTGGGGGAGGGTGGGCGCGGCGGCGCCTTGTCGGCGCCAGGTGCGCGAACACTCCCGGATCGCACCCACGCCGGTGCTCGCTCCCCGCGCACTGCGGGCGGTCGTTCCGCTGGGTGGGCGCCGGGTGCGCCGACACCCGACCGGCCCGCACCCACGCCCCCTGCTCACGGGACCCGGGTCGTCGAACCCCGGACCTCCAGGTGGACCGGGATGTCCGTCCCGGAGGGCTGTTCGCCGTTCAGGACGGCGAGCAGCGCCTGCATGCCACGCTCGCCGAAGAGTTCCGCGTCCAGGCGGACAGTGGTCAGTTCCGGGTCGATCGCCGTGGCGAGCGCCAGATCGTCCATTCCGGTGACGGAGAGATCCGCGGGAACGCGCAGTCCCAGACGGCGTGCGGCCTTGTAGACGCCGGCCGCCAGCTGGTCGTCGTCGCAGACGACCGCCGTCACCCGGTCCCCCGAGGTCAGCGCGTCCTCCGCGGCGGCCTCCGCCCCCTTGATGGAGATCGGCGAGCGCGCCGTGCGCAGGGACGAGCCCGGCACGCGGCGGAGCCGCGCCTCCAGCTCCCGTGCCCGGACCTCGAAGGTCCAGGACGGTACGTCCGCGCCGAGATGCAGGAAGTGGCGGTGGCCCAGCCCGAGAAGGTGCTCCGCCACTTGCCGGACCCCGTCCGCGATGTCCAGGTTCACCGTGGTCCCGGGGGCGGTGGGGTCGCTGTCCAGCATGACGAGGGGAAGCTGGTCGCCCCGGATGGCGGTGAGCGCCTCCGCCGCCATCGAGGACGCGATGACGCCGTCCAGCGCGGCCTGGGCGGACGCGAACGGGTCGCGGGCCGGGCCGATGCCCTCGGGGGAGGGGTAGAGCACCACGCCGAAGCCGTGGCGGGAGGCGACACGGGCCGCGCCCGTGTAGACGCCCGCGAAGAACTCCGTGGTCAGGGCCGGCACGACCAGCAGAACCGTACGCGTGCGGCCCAGCCGCAAGTTGCGGGCCGCGAGGTTGGGGCGGTAGCCCAGCGTGCGCGCGGCCTCGCGGACGCGTTCCGCCGTGGTCTCCGAGACCCGGCCCCGCCACTTGTCGCCCAGCACCAGGGACACCGCGGCCTGGGAGACGCCTGCTTCCCGGGCGACGTCCCGGCTCGTCGGGCGGGTCCTGGCTCTGGGCACCGGCGCTCCTTCATCTGGACTGCTGAACAGCGGTCATGGTACGTATGGGGAGGTTAGTTATACGTAACACTTCAGTGAGAGGGCCGGTATGGCGACGGGTTACCTGGACATCCTCCGGGCGCGGCACGCCACCCGGCTGCTGGTGGGCACGCTGGTGGGACGGCTGCCCAACGCGACCGCGCCGATCGCGATCGTGCTGTTCGTGCGGGCGGAGGGCGGGTCGTACAGCCTCGCCGGTGTGCTCGCCGCGGTGTACGGCGTGTCCAACGCCGTGGGGCAGCCGGTGCTGGGGCGGCTCGTCGATCTGAAGGGGCAGCCCCGTGTGCAGCTGCCTGCCGCGCTGCTGTCGGCGCTGGCGATGGCCGTGTTCGCCTTCACGGGGACGGGGTCGCTGGTCGTCGCGTATGCCGCCGTCGCCCTGGCGGGGCTGTTCACTCCGCCGTTGGAGGGCGGGCTGCGGGCGTTGTGGTCCTCGGTGCTCCCGAAGGAGGAGCACGTGCACCGGGCGTACGCCCTCGACGCCGTGGCCCAGGAGGTGATGTTCGCCGTCGGGCCGCTGCTCGTGACGGTGTGCGTCTCCCTGTGGTCGGCCCAGGCGGCGCTGCTCGTGCTGAACGTCGTCGGGGTGCTGGGCGCCCTGTCCGTCGTCGTCTCGGCGCCCTCGCGGGCCTGGCGGTCCGCGCCGCGTGAGGCGCACTGGCTGGGGGCGCTGCGCTCACCCGGGCTCATCGCGCTGCTCGGGGCCTTCCTGGCCGTCGGCATGGCGCTGGGGTCCATCACAGTGGCCGCGGTGACGTACTCCGACGACCACGGCGGCGACGTCGTGTACGGCTGGATGATGGCCGGGATCGGGCTGGGCGCGCTGGTCGGCGGCATCGCGTACGGGGCGCGGCAGTGGGCCGGGGAACCCGCGCGGCGGCTCCAGGCGATCGTGGCGCTGCTCGCGGTGTTCTACCTGCCGCTGACGCTGATGCCGGGCCCGGTGGCGATGACGCTGCTCATGGTGCTCGCGGGGGTGTTCCTGGCCCCGGCGATCGCGTGCGCGTTCGTGCTGGTGGACCGGCACGCGCCGCGCGGGACGGTCACCGAGGCGTTCTCCTGGCTGGTGACCACCTTCACGGTCGGCGCGTCGCTCGGCACCGGTGTGACCGGGCCCGTTGTCGAGGCCGGCGGGGCGCTCTGGGGATTCGCCGTACCAGGTGCGGCGGGCGGCGTGTCGCTACTGGTTTTGACCGCCACCGGAAGGGTATTGGCGGTTCCGGGCAGGACGGCGGTTGTCGCGGCCGGTTCGGAAAATGATCCGAACCGTGCCGTCGAACCCCGTTTCAGCTCGAAGGATCGGGCGTAATGTTCCCTCATGGACCGCCGCATTTTCGGGCTGGAGAACGAGTACGGCGTCACGTGCACGTTCAGGGGACAGCGCCGCCTGTCGCCTGACGAGGTGGCGCGGTACCTCTTCCGCCGTGTCGTGTCATGGGGCCGAAGCAGCAATGTCTTTCTGCGGAACGGCGCCCGCCTCTATCTCGACGTGGGGTCACATCCGGAATACGCAACGCCGGAATGTGACAACGTGACCGAACTGGTCACCCACGACAAGGCCGGCGAGCGCATTCTCGAAGGACTCCTGGTGGACGCCGAACGACGCCTGCACGAGGAGGGAATCGCGGGCGACGTCTACCTCTTCAAGAACAACACCGACTCGGCGGGCAACTCCTACGGCTGCCACGAGAACTACCTCGTGGCCCGGCACGGGGAGTTCTCCCGGCTCGCGGACATCCTCATCCCGTTCCTGGTGACGAGGCAGCTGCTGTGCGGGGCCGGCAAGGTGCTGCAGACGCCGCGCGGCGCCGTCTACTGCGTCAGCCAGCGCGCCGAGCACATCTGGGAGGGCGTCTCCTCGGCGACGACCCGCTCCCGGCCGATCATCAACACACGGGACGAGCCGCACGCCGACGCCGAGCGCTACCGCCGGCTGCACGTCATCGTCGGCGACTCGAACATGTCCGAGACGACCATGCTCCTCAAGGTCGGCGCCACCGACCTGGTGCTGCGCATGATCGAGGCGGGCACCGTCATGCGCGACCTCACCCTGGAGAACCCGATCCGGGCGATCCGCGAGGTCAGCCACGACATCACGGGCCGCCGCAAGGTGCGCCTGGCCAGCGGCCGGGAGGCGTCCGCGCTGGAGGTGCAGCGCGAGTACTACGAGAAGGCGGTGGACTTCTGCGAGCGCCGCGGGATCCGCACCGGCACCGTCGACCAGGTGCTGGAGCTGTGGGGCCGGACGCTGGACGCGATCGAGTCCGAGGACCTCGACCGCATCGGCACGGAGATCGACTGGGTCATGAAGTACAAGCTGCTGGAGCGCTACCGCGCCAAGCACAACATGACCATGTCGCACCCGCGGGTCGCGCAGATAGACCTCGCCTACCACGACATCCACCGCCGTCGTGGCCTGTACTACCTGCTCGAGAAGAAGGGACAAGCCGCCCGGATCTGCGACGACCTGAAGATCTTCGAGGGCAAGTCCGTGCCGCCGCAGACCACTCGGGCCCGGCTGCGCGGCGACTTCATCCGGCGTGCCCAGGAGCAGCGCCGTGACTTCACGGTCGACTGGGTGCACCTCAAGCTCAACGACCAGGCCCAGCGCACCGTGTTGTGCAAGGACCCGTTCCGTTCGGTGGACGAGCGGGTGGAGAAGCTGATCGCCGGCATGTGAGAGGACCTGTCCCCGGGAGTTGATGAAACACCCGGAACGTCACACGGGCGCCGTACGTTACACCGTGCGGCGCCCTTCTCACGCCGTAGAGTTGCGCGGACGCCATCCACAAGATCGATGATTACGAGGCCCCCACCGTGCGCCGACGCTCACTTCTCATTGCCGTTCCCGCTGGACTGGCCGCCCTCGCCGCGTGCGGCGACGACAAGTCCGACTCCGGCAAGGCCAGCGAAACGGCCGCGCCCTCCGAGTCCGAGGCGTCGGCGGCGCCGTCGCCGAAGATCGTCGAGGGCCCGCTGCCGGCGATCACGGCCGGGACCAGGTTCGGGGAGAAGCCGACCGTCGCGAAGGGCAGTGGCGAGCCCTCCAAGGACCTCGCGGTGAAGACGGTCATCGCGGGCGGTGGGCGCACGATCGCGGAGAACGACTTCGTCGTCGCCCACTACCTGGGCCAGGTCTGGAGCACCGCCAAGGTGTTCGACAACTCCTACGACCGCAAGGAGCCCCTGGCCATCCAGCTCGCCCAGGGCGCGATCATCGACGGCTGGCGCTACGGGCTCGTGGGGAAGAAGGCCGGCAGCCGCGTCCAGATGGCGATCCCGCCCACCTGGGGCTACGGCGAGCAGGGCAACGCGCAGGCGGGCATCAAGGGCACCGACACGCTGGTGTTCGTGGTCGACGTGCAGGACACGTTCAACGCCAAGAGCTCCGCCAAGGGCACCGACGTCGCCCAGGACAACATCGACCTGCCCAAGGTCGGCACCAACACCGACGGCAAGGCCCCCTCCATCGAGGTGCCGGACTCCGACGCGCCGAAGAAGCTCGTGGCGAACTACGTCATCGAGGGCGACGGCGAGAAGGTCGGCGCCGAGGACAGCGTCCTGGTGCAGTACAAGGGCGTGCTGTGGGACGGAGGCAAGGAGTTCGACTCCACCTACGGCCGCGGCCAGCTGACGTCCTTCTCGCTCCAGCAGGTAGTCAAGGGCTGGGCGCAGGGCCTGACCGGCAAGAAGGTCGGCAGCCGCGTCCTCATCGTCATCCCGCCGGAGCTGGGGTACGGCGACAACCCGCCGCAGGGCAGCGAGATCAAGAAGGACTCCACGCTGGTCTTCTCCGTGGACATCCTCGCGAAGCTCTGACCCCGCCGGGATGCAAGACTGTGCGTGTTCGCCTTTCCGCAGACAAGCAGGAGCATGAAGACGTGAGCATCGACAAGCCCGAGATCGACTTCCCGGGCGGCGAGCCCCCGGCGGACCTCGAGATCAAGGACATCTGGGAGGGCGACGGCGAGGTGGCGAAGGCGGGCCACACCGTCACCGTCCACTACGTGGGCGTCGCCTTCAGCACCGGCGAGGAGTTCGACGCCAGCTGGAACCGCGGCACCCCCTTCCGCTTCCCGCTGGGCGCGGGCCGGGTCATCAAGGGCTGGGACCAGGGCGTGCAGGGCATGAAGGTCGGCGGCCGCCGCCAGCTGACCATCCCGGCCCACCTCGCCTACGGCAACCAGAGCCCCACCCCGGCGATCCAGCCCGGTGAGACCCTGATCTTCGTGGTCGACCTGCTCGGCGTCTGATCCGACCGGAGTCGATCGCCGAGGGCCCATGCCTGTCCGGGCACGGGCCCTCGGCTTTTACCACGCCACCCCGGGGCGGTACGGTCATCGGTCGTAGGCACCATAGGGAGGCGAAGCGCGTCGATGGCCATTGCCAAGGCCGAGCGGCTGATGAATCTGGCGCTGTGTCTGCTCGGGACGCGGCGGCCGCTCACCAAGCGCGAACTGCGTGAGTCCATCGAGGCGTACCTCGAGGCGGGCTCCGACGACTCCTTCAACCGCATGTTCGAGCGCGACAAGGACGACCTGCGCGAACTCGGACTGGTCATCGAGACCGTCGAGAACCTCGAGGGCGACACGGGCTACCTCGCCCGCCGTGACAGCAACCGGCTGCCGCCGATCACCCTGGACGCCGAGGAGGCCGCCGCCCTCGGGCTCGCCGCGAAGGTGTGGCAGCAGGCCCGGCTGGCCGGCGCGGCCTCCGGCGCCCTGCAGAAGCTGCGGGCGGCCGGACTCCCCGAGGACGTCGACCCGTACGGAGCGCACGGCGCGCTGGAGCCGCGCATCCCGGTGCACGAGGCCGCGTTCGAGCCGCTGATGCTCGCCTGCCGCGACCGCCGCCCGGTCGTCTTCGACTACCGCAAGGCCAACGCCGCCCAGCCCGAGCAGCGGCACGTCGAGCCGTGGGCGCTGGAGTGCTGGCGCGGCCACTGGTACCTGGCCGGCTGGGACCGCGACCGCGGCGCCGAGCGGGTCTTCCGGCTCTCCCGGATCACCGGCAAGGTGCGCTCGCGTGCCGGCCGGTTCAGCGTGCCGGTGCCGGACGTCGTCACCGTACGGGAGACCGTGGCGAGCTGGGCCGGGGAGACCGCCGACCGCTCGGCGCGCATCCGGCTGCGCTCCGACGCAGGCTTCCCGCTCCGGGCGAAGGCCACCTCGGTCCGGGAACTCGGCGACGGCTGGGACGAGTTGGAGATCCCGTACGGGCACGGACTGGACGCCTGGCTGGTGGAGTTCGGACCCGACGTGGTGGTGCTCGAGCCCGAGGAACTGCGGGCCGACGTGGTGGACCGGCTGCGTGCCGTGGCCAAGGGCTGAGGGGGAGCGGACGACAACGTGGCAGGCAAACCGGTCAGGCCCGTGAACGCCATCGACCAGACCCGGCGGATGCTGTCCCTGGTGACGTATCTGCGTGAGCGCCCCGGCGCCCGCATCGAGGACGTGGCGCGCGCCTTCGGCATCACCGAGGACGAGCTGGTCTCCGACCTCGACGTGCTGCCCATGTGCGGCACCAGCTTCCGCGGCGGCGACCTGCTGGACATCGACACCGACGGCGAGCGCATCTGGTGGCACAACCCGGCCGCCCTCGGCGCCGACGCGGCCGAGCCGCTGCGCCTGGCCGCCGACGAGGCGACCGCGCTGCTCGTCGCCGCCCGCGCCGTGGCCACGCTGCCGGGGCTGCGCGAGAGCGACCGTCAGGCGCTGCTGCGGGCCACCGCCAAGGTGGAGACCGCGGCCGGCGAGACGGCCGGCGCCAGCTCCCGGCTCTCGGTGACCTTCGAGTCCGAGGGCGGCGTCTTCGCGGACGTCGACCGGGCCATCGCCGAGCGCCGCCGGCTGTGGATCCGCTACTACTCACCCGCCCGCGACGAGGTCACCGAGCGGGAGATCGACCCCATCCGCCTGGTCAGCGTCGGGCACACGTACGTCGAGGCGTGGTGCCGCCGCTCCGAGGCGCGGCGCACCTTCCGGCTCGACCGGGTCGCCGAGATCAAGATCCTGGACGAGCCGTCCGCGCCGCCCGAGGTGGAGCTGCGCGACCTGTCCGAAGGGCTGGTGCAGCCCGCGGCCGAGGACCCCGAGGTGGTCGTCGAGGTCGGTCCCGGCGGGCGCTGGGTCGCCGAGTACTACCCGCACGACAGCGCCGATGAGCTTCCCGACGGCGGTCTCCGTATCACCCTGCGCACCCCCGACCCCGCGTCGCTGAAGCGGCTGGCGCTGCGGCTCGGCCGCGACGGACGCATCGTGGAGCCGCAGGAGCTGGCCGAGAGCGCCCGCCGGGCGGCGCGTGAGGCGCTGGCGGCGTACGACGGGGCCGGGGCGGCGGGATGACCGGGCAGGACGACAGTCAGGAGCGAGGGCTTTGAGCGAGTCGGCGACCACAGGGGCACCGGGCATGACGGCGGCGTCCGCGTTCGCCGGGATGAGAAGCGTGGCCCCGGTGATGTTCCGGGCGGGCTGCCCGGACTGCCGGGAGCGCTTCGAACTCTCCGCGAGCGCGCTGCGACTGGCCATCGGCGCCAGCAGCCGCACCACGTTCTACTCCTTCACCTGCCCCGAGTGCGGCGCCGCCGTCCGCAAACCCGCGGGGGAGCGGATCGTCGAGCTGCTCACCGGCGGCGGGGTGCGTACGCTCCGGCTGCACTCGACCGTTTAGGCTCGACCCATGTTCTGGCCGATGTTCGCCGTGGCCCTGGGATTCCTGGGGCTGATGGTGCTCGCAGTGCTCGCCGTCCGGGTCTTCGTCGAGGCGGAGCGCCTCGGCAGGCAGGTCGCGGACTCAGCCCGGCGCATCGGCCGCGCGGCCGAGGACCTGGAGCGCGCGGCGACGAGCACGGCCCGCTCGGCGGAGGCCCTGTAACCCCGCGGCCCGGCACCGGCGGGTCGCCGCAGTCCGGACGGCCGTCGTCGCCGCCCTGTCATGGGCCGGGGCCCGGCAGGTACGCTGCTGATCGCGGCCCGGAGAACGAGGCACGGGCCGCGGACGGGAGTACGCACAGGGATTGCCGGACGTTTACCTCTGGGCGTTACGATCGCTGTCTGCACCGTCCTTCGGACGCATGTCCGACCGGTCGGACAGCCCCCCACCCACCCGCCTCGGTGAGAAGGTAAAGACTTATGGGACGGCTCGGACCTACCGAGATCATTCTGATCCTCGTCGTCATCATCCTGCTGTTCGGTGCGAAGAAGCTCCCCGACATGGCGCGGTCGCTCGGCAAGTCCGCCCGCATCCTGAAGAGCGAGGCGAAGGCGATGAAGGAGGACAAGTCCTCCGCTCCGGCCGACCCGCCGGCGACCGACGAGCAGCCCCCGGCGCAGCGCACCATCCAGGCCGCCCCCGGCGACGTGACCAGCTCCCGCCCGGTCACCGAGCCGACGGACACGACCAAGCGCTGACGCAGGGCCGGTGACCTCCGGCCCGCCGCACGAGATGGGAACGTGGGTTGCTCAAGTCTGCCCGCACACAGCAGAGGGATCCCGAGGGGCGCATGCCTCTTGTGGAACACCTGCGTGAGCTGCGGAACCGCCTGGCCAAGGCCGTGCTCGCGATCGTCGTGGTGTCGGTCGTCGCCGCGTTCTACAGCGAACAGCTCATGCAGTTCCTGGCCGAGCCGGTGCCCAAGTGCGACGACCTGACGAACAGCGACGGCGGCAACTGCGCCATCGTGTCGTTCAACACCCTGACGTCGCCGTTCACCACGACGATCAAGGTGAGCCTCATGGCGGGCCTGGTCATCTCCAGCCCGGTCTGGCTCTACCAGCTGTGGGCCTTCGTCGCCCCCGGTCTGCACCGGCACGAGAAGAAGTACACCTACGTCTTCACCGCGGCCGCGGTGCCGCTGTTCGCCGGCGGCGCCCTCCTCTCGTACGTCATCCTCCCGGTCAGCATCAAGGTGCTGCTCAGTCTCACGCCCGGGGGATCGGCGAACATCCTGTCGCTCGACGAGGTCCTCGACTTCACCATCCGCATGGTGCTGGTCTTCGGCCTGGCCTTCGAGCTGCCGCTGCTGCTGATCATGCTGAACATGGTGGGCATCGTGTCCGGCCGCCGGATGGCGGGCTGGTGGCGCGGTGTCGTCATGGGCGTCTTCGTCTTCGGCGCGGTCGCCACGCCCACCACCGACCCCGTGGGCATGCTCGCCCTGTCGGGGCCGATCGTCGTCCTGTACTTCTTCGCCGTGGGCTTCTCGCTGATGAACGACAGACGGCGCGCCCGCAGGGAGTCCGAGGGCCCCTCCGACGACGAGGCCTCCGAACTCGACCACACCCCGGAAGCGGTCGAACCGGCCGAACCGGTCACCGCGCTGCCCGAGCAGACCTCCCGGGACCGCGTCAACGGTTATGACGACGTGACCTGAGGACGGTCCGCCACCTCGTAGGGTCGCTCCCGTGACCAGCGAGATCACCCTCTTCGTGAACCCCACCGCGGGCGGCGGCCGGGGCGCCCGCGCGGCGCGGACGGCGGCCGCCGCCCTGCGCGACGCCGGCTTCCATGTCGGCACCGTGACGGGCGACGGCCCCGAGGACGCGCTGTCCCGGGCGCGCAGCGCCGTCGAGGAGGGCACCGGCGCCCTGATCGCCGTCGGCGGCGACGGCATGGCCAACCTCGCCCTGCAGGCCGTCGTCGGCACCGGCACCCCCTTCGGTCTGGTGGCCGCGGGCACCGGCAACGACTTCGCCCGGGCGCTCGGCATGCCGCTGCGTGAACCCGCCACGTCCGGCCGGATGATCGCCGACGCCCTCAAGAGCGGGCGCTCCCGCGACGTCGACCTCGGCCGGATCGGCGACCGCTGGTTCGGGGCCGTGCTCGCCTCCGGCTTCGACTCCCGGGTCAACGACCGGGGCAACCGGATGCGCGCCCCCCTGGGCCGCTTCAAGTACGACGTGGCCATGGTCGCCGAGCTGGCCGCCTTCCGGCCGCTGCCGTACCGGATCACCCTGGACGGCGGCGCCGTCCGCGAGGTCGAGGCGACGCTGGTGGCCGTGGGGAACGGGCCGTCCTACGGCGGGGGCATGCGGATATGCCCGGGCGCCGATCTCACCGACGGGCTGTTCGACGTCACCGTGGTCGGCGAGTGCAGCCGGGCCACGCTGCTGCGGGTGTTCCCGCGCGTCTACAAGGGGACGCACGTCGACCACCCCGTGGTGACCGTGATGCGGGCGGCGAGCGTGGAGCTTGCCGCCGAGGACGTCACCGGCTACGCGGACGGCGAGTACGTCGGGCCGCTGCCGCTGACCGCCACCTGCGTGCCGGGGGCGGTCCGGGTCGTCGGCCCCTGAGCGGGCGTCGCCGCACCTCACGTGGCCGATCCGGATAATGATCGTCGCGTTGTCGGTGCGGCCCGGTACGCTCGAAAGCACGATGACAGAGGACCTCTCACCGGCCGAGCGGTACGCGGCAGCACGCAGGCGCGCTGCCGAGCAGGCCACCTCGCTCGCCTCCTTCCGCGAGATGTACGACTTCGGCCTCGACCCCTTCCAGGTGGAGGCCTGCCGGGCCCTGGAGGCCGGGAAGGGCGTGCTGGTCGCCGCCCCCACCGGATCCGGCAAGACGATCGTCGGCGAGTTCGCCGTCCACCTCGCCCTCCAGGAGGGCAAGAAGTGCTTCTACACGACGCCCATCAAGGCGCTGTCGAACCAGAAGTACGCCGACCTGTGCCGCCGCTACGGCACCGAGAAGGTGGGCCTGCTCACCGGTGACAACAGCGTCAACTCCGAGGCGCCCGTGGTCGTGATGACCACCGAGGTCCTGCGGAACATGCTGTACGCCGGGTCGCAGACCCTCCTCGGCCTGGGCTACGTGGTGATGGACGAGGTGCACTACCTCTCCGACCGCTTCCGGGGCGCCGTCTGGGAGGAAGTGATCATCCACCTCCCGGAGTCGGTGACGCTGGTCTCCCTGTCGGCGACCGTGTCCAACGCCGAGGAGTTCGGCGACTGGCTGGACACCGTCCGCGGCGACACCGAGGTGATCGTCTCCGAGCACCGGCCCGTGCCGCTGTTCCAGCACGTGCTGGCCGGCCGTCGGATGTACGACCTGTTCGAGGAGGGGGAGGGCCACAAGAAGGCCGTCAACCCCGACCTGACGCGTATGGCCCGTCTTGAGGCGAGCCGCCCGTCCTGGGGCGACCGCCGCCGGGGCCGCAACGGCATGCGGGAGGCGGACCGCGAGCGGGAGCGCAGACAGCGCTCGCGCGTGTGGACGCCGAGCCGGCCGGAGGTCATCGAGCGGCTCGACGCCGAGGGCCTGCTGCCCGCCATCACCTTCATCTTCAGCCGGGCCGCCTGCGAGGCCGCCGTGCAGCAGTGCCTGTACGCGGGCCTGCGGCTCAACGACGAGGAGGCGCGGATCCGGGTCCGCGACCTGGTCGAGGAGCGCACCGCCTCCATCCCGCCGGAGGACCTGCACGTCCTCGGCTACTACGAGTGGCTGGAGGGCCTCGAGCGGGGCATAGCCGCCCACCACGCGGGCATGCTGCCGACCTTCAAGGAGGTCGTCGAGGAGCTGTTCGTGCGCGGTCTGGTGAAGGCCGTGTTCGCGACCGAGACCCTGGCCCTCGGCATCAACATGCCCGCGCGCTCGGTGGTGCTGGAGAAGCTGGTCAAGTGGAACGGCGAGCAGCACGCCGACATCACCCCCGGCGAGTACACCCAGCTGACCGGCCGGGCGGGCCGCCGCGGCATCGACGTCGAGGGCCACGCCGTGGTGCTGTGGCAGCGCGGGATGAACCCCGAGCACCTGGCGGGACTGGCCGGCACGCGCACGTATCCGCTGCGCTCCAGCTTCAAGCCGTCGTACAACATGGCGGTCAACCTGGTCGAGCAGTTCGGGCGGCACCGCTCGCGGGAGCTGCTGGAGACGTCGTTCGCGCAGTTCCAGGCGGACAAGTCGGTCGTCGGCATCTCGCGCCAGGTGCAGCGCAACGAGGAGGGCCTGGAGGGCTACAAGGCCTCGATGACCTGCCACCTGGGCGACTTCGAGGAGTACGCGCGGCTGCGCCGTGAGCTGAAGGACCGGGAGAACGAGCTGGCCCGCCAGGGTCAGGTGCAGCGGCGCGCGGAGGCGGCCGTAGCGCTGGAGAAGCTCAAGCCCGGTGACGTCATCCACGTGCCCACCGGCAAGTACGCCGGGCTGGCGCTGGTGCTCGACCCGGGGCTGCCCGCGGGCCGGGCCAACGGCCACCGGGGCGTGGAGTACCACGACGGTCCGCGCCCGCTGGTGCTGACCGCCGAGCGGCAGGTGAAGCGGCTGGCGTCGATCGACTTCCCGGTGCCCGTGGAAGCACTGGAGCGGATGCGGATCCCGAAGACCTTCAACCCGCGCTCGCCGCAGTCCCGCCGGGACCTCGCCTCCGCGCTGCGCACCAAGGCCGGTCACATCGTGCCGGACCGGCACCGCAAGAACCGCGCCCCTGCCGCCGACGACCGGGAGATCGCTCGGCTGCGCAAGGCGCTGCGGGCCCACCCGTGCCACGGCTGCCAGGACCGGGAGGACCACGCCCGCTGGGCCGAGCGCTACCACCGGCTGCTGCGCGACACCTCGCAGCTGGAGCGGCGCATCGAGGGCCGGACGAACACCATCGCCCGCACCTTCGACCGGATCGTCGCGCTGCTGACCGAGATGGACTACCTGCGCGGCGACGAGGTCACCGAGCACGGCAGGCGGCTGGCGCGGCTCTACGGCGAACTCGACCTGCTGGCCAGCGAATGCCTGCGCGAGCGCGTCTGGGAGGGTCTCGGCCCCGCCGAACTCGCCGCGTGCGTCTCGGCGCTGGTGTACGAGTCGAGGGTCGCCGACGACGCGATGGCGCCCAAGCTGCCCTCGGGCGGGGCGAAGGCGGCGCTCGGCGAGATGGTCCGCATCTGGGGCCGGCTGGACGCGCTGGAGGAGGACTTCCGGATCAGCCAGACCGAGGGCGTGGGCCAGCGTGAGCCCGACCTCGGCTTCGCCTGGGCCGCCTACATGTGGGCCTCCGGCAAGGGCCTGGACGAGGTGCTGCGCGAGGCGGAGATGCCGGCCGGTGACTTCGTGCGCTGGTGCAAGCAGGTCATCGACGTGCTGGGGCAGATCTCCGCGGCGGCCCCGGTCGCCGAGGGCTCGACGGTCGCGAAGAACGCCCGCAAGGCCGTGGACGGTCTGCTGCGTGGGGTGGTGGCCTACTCGTCCGTGGGCTGACCCCGCTCGACGCTCTCTCCGGAAGCCCGGTGCGCCCCCCGCGCGCCGGGCTTCTGCACTGCGCGCGCTCTCGTGCGGTCGCATCACCCGCCGCGTGCGCGGGAAGGGATGGGGAGGTCTCCGGAAGGCCGTGGGCCGCCGTTCAGGGGGTCCGGTTCACCCGTGACGGTGAGTGGTCGTCGTACACCTGTGTGCTGTGACACACCGTGTTCGAATCGTGCCGGACCGTGCAAATGGCCCTGAGCGTACTCCTGCCCCGGGGGCCGATTCCGGCAGTTGCTGAATATGACATGGCGATGATCCCGTCGGACTAAGCTCGCCCGCAGCGCACCGAGTTGAGATGAATTCGTGCGCCTGTTCCCTTATGTGCACGTTCCCGACCGTCAGTCGATACGCTTCAGAGGGCTCACATGGCGAGTGTCCACCTTCCTTACGCACGCGTGCTGTTGCTGCCGGCCATAGTGATGGCCGCGGCAACCGGAGCCGCCGTCGCCCTGGTGACGGAGCCCGCCCGGACCGCCGTCGGCGTGTGCGGCGCCGTAGCGACCCTGCTGGTGGCCGCCACCGCGACCGAGGCGGTGCGCCGCGGCCGCGTACTGCGGGAGGCGCGCGCCGAGCACGAGCGTCACCGTGCGTATCTGGAGGCGCGGATCGCCGCCCACGACACGGAGACCGAGTACTTCGTCCAGCAGGTCTTCCCCGCCTGCCTCGGCCACCTGCACGCCGGCAACGAGCCGGACGAGGTGATGCGCGACCTGCCGCGGCTCAACCCGTCCTGGCAGGACCTCCCCACGTACCAGCAGGTGCTGCTGCGCAGGGTCCTCAAGATCATCGACGACGAGGAGAACCTGCGTGACTCCTCGCAGCGTTCCTTCGTCTCCATCGCCCGCCGCGTCCAGGCCATCGTCCACCAGCAGGCCAAGGAACTGAGGGAGATGGAGGAGGACCACGGCCGCAACCCCGAGGTCTTCGACGACCTCCTGCGCATCGACCACGGCACCGCGCTGATCGGCCGCCTCGCCGACTCCATCTCCGTCCTCGGCGGCGGCCGCCCCGGGCGCCAGTGGCCCAAGCCGGTCGCCCTCTACAGCGTGCTGCGCGGCGCCATGTCCCGCATCCTCGAGTACCGCCGCATCGACCTGAAGTCGATCGCCAAGATCAACATCAAGGGCATCTACGTCGAGCCGGTCATCCACGCCGCCGCCGAACTCCTCGACAACGCCACCCGCTACTCGCCGCCCACCAGCAAGGTCAGCGTCACCGCCACCGAGGTGCAGACCGGCGTCGCCATCGAGATCGAGGACGCCGGCGTCAGCCTCGACGAGCAGGCCCGCGCCCGCATCGAGGGCATCCTCGACCGCGCCCAGCGCGGCGTCGACCTCCAGGAGATCGGCGGCAACCCGCGCCTCGGCCTCGCCGTCGTCGGCCGCCTGTGCACCCAGTTCAACATGCAGGTGTCGCTGCGCGCCTCCGCCTACGGCGGCGTCCGCGCCGTCCTGGTCGTCCCCAGCGAGATGATCACCGACGAGCCCGGCGTCGGCCTCGCCCACGGCATCGGCGCCACCGCCGTGCCCCGCCCCGTCGACGCCCTCCCCGGCCCTCAGCGCGCCCCCAAGACGCGACGCCCCACCAGCCCCCGCATCCCCGAGACGGCCGTCCTGGAGGACGACGTCCCCGAGGTCACCGAGTGGACCGCGGGCGGCCTCCCGCAGCGCCGCAGCCGCGTCAAGACCCCGCTCGCCCAGCGCTACGCCGAGCAGGCCGCCGCCGAGCGCGCCGAGCGCGAGGCCAAGGAGCGCGGCGAGGAGTACCACGACATCTGGGCCGCGGCCGCGCCCGAGAAGAAGAAGCGACACGACCGCGAACCCGGGCTGTGGGTCGACGCCTTCTGGGAGGGACTGAAGAAGGACCTCGACCCGGACGTCCACCCCACCGACTTCACCCGGAACCCGACCGCCTACCTGCATCTCATCAACGAACCGGCCCGCACCGAGGCCGAGGACGAGGGGGACCTCAAGTGATCCAGCAACGAGCCAACTTCGACTGGATGCTCAAGGAGCTCGCCGACGGCGTACCCGGCGTCGAGATGATCGTGGTGCTCTCCGCCGACGGCCTGCGCATCGCCCGCTACGGCGGAGAGCCGGACGCGGCCGACCGGGTCGCCGCCGCCTGCGCCGGCGTGCAGAGCCTCGCCGCCGCCGTCGCCCAGGAACTCCCGCACGGCGACGGCGAGATGAAGATGGTGCTCATCGAGATCGACGAGGGCTACTTCTACCTGATGGCGGCCGGCGCCAACGCCTACCTCGCGGTGCTCTCCGACATGACCTGCGAACCCGGCCGCATGGGCGGCATGATGCGCGACCTCGTCGTCCGCATCGGCGCCCATCTGACCAGTCCGCCCCGACGGAACGGGCAGACCGTATGACTCCTCCCCAACGCCAGAGGCGCACTCCCGGGCAGGGCACCCCCGCACAGCCGGCCGCCCCGGCCCGGAAAGAAGGCGAGGGCGGCAACCCGGAGCGGCTGTACGTCGTCGCGGGACCGGACGGCAAGCGCGCCGACATCGACCTGGTCACGCTGATCGTGGCGCGTTCCCCCGACCCCCCGCCCTCCGCCACCCCCGAGCAGGCGGCGCTGCTCCGGCTCTGTGTCGCCCCCCTGTCCGTGGCCGAGCTGTCGGCCTATCTCAGTCTGCCGTTCAGCGTGGTGACCGTGCTGATCACCGAACTGCTGACGGCGGAACTGGTCCAGGCGCGCTCCTCGATCGTCCGCAAGGCGCTCCCGGACCGTTCCCTTCTCGAAGCGGTGATGCATGGACTTCAACGGCTCTGACACCATCCCGGGCCCACGCGCCGAGGACCAGCTGCCCCACACGGCGCAGTCCGCGGTGAAGATCGTGATCGTCGGCGGGTTCGGGGTCGGCAAGACCACCATGGTCGGCTCGGTCAGCGAGATCAGACCGCTGACCACCGAGGAGACCATGACGCAGGCCGGCATCGGGGTCGACGACAACTACGGCTCCGCGTCCAAGACGGCCACCACCGTCGCCATGGACTTCGGCCGCATCAAGATCACCGACGAGCTGGTGCTGTACCTGTTCGGCACGCCGGGCCAGGAACGCTTCTGGTTCCTGTGGAACGGCCTGTTCGAAGGCGCGCTCGGCGCGGTCGTGCTGGTCGACACTCGTCGCCTCGAGGTCAGCTTCGACGTCATGGGCCGCCTGGAGGAACGCGGCGTGCCGTTCGTCGTGGCCGTCAACTCCTTCCCGGACGCTCCCCGTTACCCGATCGCCGACCTGCGGACCGCGCTCGACCTGTCCGAGATGATCCCCATCGTGGAGTGCGACGTGCGGCGCCGCGCCTCCAGCCGCGACGTGCTGATGACGCTGATGCGCTTCCTGCACTCGCTCGCGATGACGGGATCGTTGACCTGACGGGCTCGCTTTCCTGACGGGCTCGCCCACGTGAGGGCTCGTCCACACGAGGGGCTCGTCGACATGAGGGCTCGCACGCCCGAAGCGCTCGCCCATATGACGGGCTGGCCCACATGAGGGCTGGCCCACATGACGGGTTCGTCGACATGACGGCTCGCCCACCCGAAGTGTTTGCCCACCCGAAGTGCTTGCCCACCCGAAGTGCTTGCCCACCCGAAGTGCTTGCCCACATGACGGGCTGGCCCGCATGACGCGCGGGACCTTCCCCTTTCCCGGGTCTCTGAGACTTTCCCCCTTTCCGGAGCGACCACAGTGACGCCTGAATCCCACTCCCAGACGCCGGACCGCCCGGCCGATGACGACGCCCGGCCCGGACCGCCCCCCGGATGCCCCGCGCACGGCCTGGGCCCCGGCGGACTCGCCCGGCTCCACGAGTCGGACGACCTCAAGAAGCTCTACGAGCGGCTGCGCGAGGAGCACGGCCCGGTGGCGCCCGTGCTCATCCACGACGACGTACCGCTGTGGGTGGTGCTCGGCCACGCCGAGAGCCAGCAACTGGTGCGCGGTCCGGCTCAGTTCACCAAGGACAGCCGCATCTGGTCCGCGCTCCGCGACGGCCTGGTCAAGCCCGACCACCCGCTGATGCCGCACATCGCCTGGCAGCCGATGTGCGCCCACATCGAGGGGGAGCAGCACCGGCGCTGGCGCGGCGCCATCGACACCGCCGTCTCCGCCACCGACTTCCGCAGCCTGCGCCGGTACGTCAACCGCAGCGTCCAGCGGGTCGTCAACCGGTTCTGCGAGGCCGGCGAGGCCGATCTGGTCAGCGGGTACGCCGAGCACCTGCCGATGGCCGTGATGTGCCACGTCCTCGGCATGCCCGACGAGTACGACGACCGCATGGTGCAGGCGGCCCGCGACATGATCCGCGGCACCGAGACCGCCATCGCGAGCAACGCCTACGTGATGGAGGCGCTGAACCGCCTCACCGCCCGCCGCCGGAAGGAACCCCAGGACGACTTCACCGGCCACCTCGTCAGCCACCCGGCCGGGCTCTCCGACGAGGAGGTCAGCCAGCACCTGCGGGTGGTGCTGATCGCCGCCTACGAGGCCACGGCGAACCTGCTCGCCAACGTGCTGCGCCAGGTGCTGATCGACCCGCGCTTCCGGTCGCAGCTCAACGGCGGCCAGATGACCGTGCCCCAGGCGGTGGAGCAACTCCTCTGGGACGAACCGCCGTTCAGCACCATCTTCGCCTACTACGCCAAGCAGGACACCGAGCTGGGCGGGCAGCGCATCCGCAAGGGCGACGGGCTGCTGTTCGCGCCCGCGCCGGCCAACGTCGACCCGCGGGTCCGCCCCGACCCGACCGCCGACATGCAGGGCAACCGCTCGCACCTCGCGTTCGGCGGCGGTACCCACGAGTGCCCCGGCCAGGACATCGGCCGTGTCATCGCCGAGATCGGCGTCGACGCCCTGCTGATGCGGCTGCCGGACGTGGAGCTGAGCTGTGCCGAGGAGGAGCTGACCTTCACCGAGTCGATCGCCTCGCGCCATCTGGTGTCACTGCCGGTGCACTTCACGCCGCGGCCGCAGCAGGAGATCACGCAGGCGCCGGGCCACGAGGCCGGCGCGGGGGCGCCGGCCTCGTACGACTGGCAGATCGGCGGGGTTCCCCGGCAGGCGAAGGCGCCTGCCCCTGCGCCCGCTTCTGTGGGTGCTTCCGCGAGGGGTGCGGACGCGGCTGTGGCGGGTGCGGGCGTCGGCGGGGCCCCGGACGACGGGCCGAGCCCGGCCGCCGTGCCCGTGGCGCCGCCGCTCGCGCGGTCCGAGCCGCCCAGGGGCGCCTGGCAGCGGTTCCTGCGGTGGTGGCGCGGCTACTGATCCGCCGCCCAGGTGCCGTACGAGGTCCACGCCTCGAGTGCCCGGCCGCTGGTGAACCGGCGTTCCGTACCCGTCAGCGGGTCCGTGAACGCCAGTCCACGCGCCAGCAGTTGCAACGGGCGCCGGAAGTCGCCGGCCGGGACCTGGGCGGTCACCTCGGGGTAGAGGGGGTCGCCCAGGATCGGCACCCCCAGGGCGCTCATGTGGACCCGGAGCTGGTGGGTCTGGCCGGTGCCGGGCACCAGCCGGTACCGGGCCAGGCCGTCCTCCCGGTGCGCGAGCAGCTCCACCCGGGTCTCCGCGTTCGGCTCGCCGTCGACCTCCCTCGCGGTCAGCACCCCGCGCTCCTTGACGATCCGGCTGCGGACGGTGCGGGGGAGGTCGAGGGCCGGGTCGTAGGGGGCGACGGCCTCGTACTCCTTGTGCACCCGGCGGTCGCGGAACAGCGTCTGGTACGCGCCGCGCTCCTCGGGGCGGACGGTGAACAGCACCAGTCCCGCGGTGAGGCGGTCCAGGCGGTGCGCGGCCGTCAGATGCGGCAGGCCGAGTGTGTGGCGGAGGCGGGCGAGGGCCGTCTGGCGGACGTGGCTGCCTCGGGGTGTGGTGGCCAGGAAGTGCGGTTTGTCCGCGACGACGAGGTGGTCGTCCCGGTGCACCACGTGCAGGGGGAAGGGGACGGGGGGTTCCTCGGGCATGTCGCGGTGGAACCACACCGTGAGGCCGGGGGCGTACGGGGTATCCGGGGGGACGGGCCGGCCGTCGGCGCCGACGATCTCACCTGCGGTGAACATGGCGTCGAGCTGGGTGGGCGGGGCGGAGAGGCGCGAGATCAGGTGCTCGCGGACTGTCGTGCCCGGGCCGGCCGCCGGCAGACGCACCCGGACCGGGTCCACACCGTCGCGTTGCGGCAGGGGTGGGGGAGGGGTGGGGGTGCGTCGGCGTCTCACGTGGGGCAAGGGTACGGGGGTGTTCGGTTGTTCGCGCAGTTCCCCGCGCCCCTGAGCGGGTGTGCCGTGCGTGTGCTTCGTTCGTCCGGTGGGGGCTGGGCGCGCAGTTCCCCGCGACCCTACGGGGCGCTGTTCTCCTGTTCCGCCTCGATGCGGGCGTTCCATTCCTTCTTGGAGGCCTGCCAGCCGTCCTCGTTGTGGCCCAGGCGCCAGTAGCCGGAGATGGAGAGGTCCTCGCGGGGGATCGCGCGGTCCACGCGGAGGAGGCGGCGGAGTTCCTTCACGAAGTGGGCCTCGCCGTGGACGAAGGCGTGGACGCGGCCCTCGGGCCAGTCGAGGGCCCGGAGGGCCTCCACCAGGGCCTCGCCGACCCTGCGGTCACCGCGGTGCAGCCAGCGGATCTCCACGTCGGAGTCGATCTTCTGCTCCTCCTCCGGCCCCGCGATCTCCAGCAGGGCGACCGCGCGGGCGCCCTGCGGGAGCGACTCCAGGGCGCGGGCGATCGCGGGCAGCGCGCTCTCGTCGCCGGCCAGGAGGTGCCAGTCGGCGGCCGGGTCGGGGGCGTAGGCGCCGCCGGGGCCGAGGAAGCGGACGACGTCGCCGGGGCGGGCGTTGATCGCCCAGGGGCCGGCCAGGCCCTCGTCGCCGTGGATCACGAAGTCGAGGGTCAGCTCACGGTGTTCGGGGTCCCAGTGACGGATCGTGTACGTGCGGGTCACCGGCCACTGCTCGCGCGGGAACTCGGCGCGGATCCGCTCCAGGTCGAAGGGCTCCGGGTAGACCGCGCCCGGCGCCGGGAACAGCAGCTTGACGTAGTGGTCGGTGCAGGTGTCCGCCGAGACGCGGGAGAGGCCCTCGCCGCCCAGCACCACGCGCTGCATGTGCGGGGTCAGCCGCTCGGTGCGGACGACCACGCCGGTGTGCGGGGTGCGCGGCGCGCGTGCCGGTCGCTCTGCCATGAGGGCCTCCCAATCACGGTTAGGTATGCCTAAGTTAGCACCTACCGCTCCGCGAGAGTCGCCAGCAGGCGGGTCACCGAACCGCCCAGGCCCCAGCGCACGGCCAGGGACTCCACGGCGGCCGGGTCGCGCGGGGCGCGCGGCAGGGCCGTGTCGACGTCCGGGACCGGGACGTCGTCCGCGACCCGGACGACCTTCGGCGCCACCGCGAGATACGGCCGCGCCTCGTCCAGACGCCTGCGCTGTGTCGGCGTGAGCTTCGACCGCGGGTCGTCCACGGCCGCCAGGATCCCGGCCAGGTCCGTGAACTCGGCCAGCAGCTTGGCCGCCGTCTTCTCCCCGACGCCGGGCACGCCCGGCAGGCCGTCGCTCGGGTCGCCGCGCAGCAGCGCCAGATCCGCGTACCCCTTGCCGTCCACCCCATACTTCGCGCGCAGCGCCGCCTCGTCCGTGACCTGCAGCGTGCCGACGCCCTTCACCGGGTACAGCACGCGCACCCCGCGCGCGTCGTCCACCAGCTGGTACAGGTCGCGGTCGCCGGTGACGATGTCGACCGGGCCGTCCGCCCGCGCGGTGAAGGTGCCGATCACGTCGTCCGCCTCGTACCCGGCGACGCCCACCCGGGCGATGCCGAGCGCGTCGAGCACCTCCTCGATCACCGGCACCTGCGGCGACAGCGTGTCCGGCACCTCCTCCACGTCCGGCCCCGTCTCCTGCTCCTCGGCGACGCGGTGCGCCTTGTAGGAGGGGATCAGCTCCACCCGCCACTGCGGGCGCCAGTCTGCGTCCATGCAGGCCACCAGGCGCTCCGGCCGATGGTCCTTGACCAGGCGGTCGATGAAGTCCAGCAGCCCGCGCACGGCGTTCACCGGTGTGCCGTCCGGCGCCTTGACGGACTCCGGGACGCCGAAGTAGGCGCGGAAGTAGAGGGAGGCGGTGTCGAGAAGCATCAGTCCGGTCACGTCCCGCATCATGCCCCACCCCACCGACAGCACCGGCGTGGCGGCGCGCCCGTGTGGCCCTCCGTGCGACGTGTTGCGTTCTGTGCCACATGTGTGAGGCGGCCCACGAAAAGTTTGCGCCGCCCCATTCCGGGGAGGCGCGGCGGCGGAACGATGCCGGTTGCTCTTTCAACCTGTCGCGGACCCTCGGTCCGCCGCGTCGCTCCGGCATCTGTCGCCGAGACGAGAGGTACGTGTGTCATCAACGCTTGAGGCCGAGCATCTGTTCAAGGTGTTCGGCAGACGACCGGACCAGGCAGTCGAACGACTGCGCAACAACACGGCGGACCGCGAGGAGCTGCGGTCCGACGGCGTCACCGCCGCCGTCATCGACGCGTCCTTCTCGGTGGAGCCGGGCGAGATCTTCGTCGTCATGGGCCTCTCGGGCTCCGGCAAGTCGACCCTGCTGCGGATGCTGAACGGTCTGCTGGAACCGACCGCCGGACACGTCCGCTTCGACGGGCAGGACCTCACCGCCCTGTCCGACCGCGAGCTGCGGGACGTCAGGTCCCGGAAGATCAGCATGGTCTTCCAGCACTTCGCGCTCTTCCCGCACCGCAGCGTCCGTGACAACGCTGCCTACGGTCTTGAAGTGCAGGGCGTGCCCCGCGCCGAGCGCGAACGCCGCGCCGACGAGGCGCTCGCCCTGTGCGGCCTGGCCGGCTGGGAGGACTCGTGGCCCGACGAGCTGTCCGGCGGCATGCAGCAGCGCGTCGGCCTCGCCCGCGCGCTCGCCACCGACGCCGACCTGCTGCTGATGGACGAGTCCTTCAGCGCCCTCGACCCGCTGATCCGCCGCGACATGCAGGACCAGCTGATCGAGCTGCAGAAGAAGCTGAAGAAGACCATCGTCTTCATCACCCACGACCTCAACGAGGCCATGCGCCTCGGTGACCGCATCGCCGTCATGCGGGACGGTCGTATCGTCCAGATCGGCACCGCCCAGGACATCCTGATCCGGCCGGCCAACGACTACGTGGCCTCCTTCACCCAGGACGTCGACCGCTCCCGCGTGCTCACCGCCCAGGCCGTGATGGACACCGAGGTGCGCGGCGACGAGGCCGACTGCGCCTGCGAGACCGCCCTGCCGGACACGTCCTTCACCGACCTGTGCGCCATCAGCGCGCGCGTGCCGCACCCGGTGGCCGTGGTGGACGACGGCGACGTCGTCGGCGTCGTGCCCCGGCAGCGTCTGGTCGGCTTCCTCGGCGACGAGGAGGCGGCCCCCGGCGTCTGCGAGAGCCCCAAGGGACAGGGCGGGAAGGTGATGGCCAATGCCTAGGATCCCGCTCGGCGACTGGGTCAACACCTCGGTCGACTGGCTGCTCGACAACCTGACCTGGCTGTTCGACTTCTTCAAGGCCGTCTTCACCGGCGCCTACGAGGGCGTCAACGCCGTCCTCCAGGCCCCGGAGCCGCTGATCCTCTGCGGGATCTTCGCGGTCATCGCCTTCTGGCTGCGGGGCACCCTCGCCGGTGTCCTCACCTTCGTCGGCTTCGCCTTCCTCGACTCCATGGAGTTGTGGGAAGACTCGATGGTGACACTGTCCCTGGTGCTCGTCGCCACCGTGATCGCCCTGGTGATCTCGGTGCCGGTGGGGATCTGGGCGGCCCGGTCCGACCGGGTCAGCGCCTTCGTACGGCCGATCCTGGACTTCATGCAGACGCTGCCGGCGATGATCTACCTCATCCCGGCGATCCTGTTCTTCGGGACCGGTTCCGCCCCCGGCATCGTCGCCACCCTGATCTTCGCGCTCGCCCCCGGCGTGCGCATGACCGAGCTGGGCATCCGGCAGGTCGACAAGGAACTCGTCGAGGCGGCCGAGGCGTTCGGCACCACGCCCCGCAACACCCTGCTGCGTGTCCAGCTCCCTCTGGCGCTGCCCACGGTGATGGCGGGCGTCAACCAGGTCATCATGCTCGGCCTGTCCATGGCGGCGATCGCCGGCATGGTCGGCACCGGCGGCCTCGGCGGCGCCGTCATCGAGGCCATCGGCCAGCTGAACATCGGCCTCGGCGCCGAGTCCGGCCTGGCCATCGTCATCCTGGCGATCTACCTGGACCGCATGACCAGCGCCCTGGGCACCCAGGTGTCGCCGCTGGGCCGCCGCGCGGCCGCCAAGGCGCGCGCCGCGCAAGGGCTCAAGATCTGGTCCTACCGTCCGCGGCCGCAGGTCGCCGTGGTCGGCATCGTCGTCCTGGCCCTGGCGGCGGGCGGCATGGGTCTGTTCGGCGGCTCCGGCGGGTCCTCCGGCACCACCGCGGACGACAAGAACGTCGGCGACGGCAAGAAGATCAGCATCGGCTACATCCCCTGGGACGAGGGGGTGGCCTCCACGTTCCTGTGGAAGGAGATCCTCGAGCAGCGCGGCTTCGAGGTCGAGGCCAAGCAGCTGGACGCCGGGCCGCTCTACACCGCGCTGGCGCAGGGCGACGTCGACTTCCAGACCGACGCCTGGCTGCCCACCACGCACGCGGAGTACTGGAAGACGTACGGCGACCGGCTCGAGGACCTCGGCACCTGGTACGAGGAGACGACTCTGGAGCTGACCGTCCCCTCGTACATGAAGGACGTCAACTCCCTCGAGGACCTCAAGGGCAAGGCCGCCGCCTTCGGCGGGAAGATCACCGGCATCGAGTCCAGCGCCGGCATGATGGGCCTGCTGAAGAGCAAGGTGCTGCCCGACTACGGCCTCGACAAGGAGTACAAGGTCGTCGACAGCTCCACCCCGGCGATGCTGGCCGAACTCAAGCGCGCCTACAGCAAGAAGGAACCGGTCGTCGTCACGCTCTGGTCGCCGCACTGGGCGTACAGCGACTACGACCTGAAGAAGCTGAAGGACCCCAAGGGCTCCTGGGGTGAGGGCGACGCGGTGCACCTGGTGTCCCGCAAGGGCTTCGCCGGTGAGAACCCGGTCGTCGGGCAGTGGCTGAAGGACTTCTCGATGAGCGAGAAGGAACTCACCAGCCTGGAGGCCGAGATCAACAAGGCCGGCAAGGGCCGTCAGCAGGAGGCCGTGCGCGCCTGGCTGAAGGGCAACCCGGACGTCGTCGACAAGCTGGCCCCCGTGAAGTCGGGTTCGGGCGGCGACACTCCCGCCGAGGCGAAGCGCGCCCTGGACGTGGCGTGGTTCCCGTGGGAGGAGGACGTCGCCGTCACCTACCTGTGGAAGAACGTCCTGGAGCGGCGCGGCTACAAGCTGAATCTCAAGCAGATGGAGGTCGGTCCGGTCTACACCGGCCTCGCGTCCGGGGACATCGACCTCAACTTCGACGCGTGGCTGCCGCACTCGCAGAAGAACTTCTACGAGCCGAACAAGGACAAGCTCACCGACCTCGGCACCTGGTACGAACCGGTGTCGCTGGAGATCTCCGTCCCGTCCTACGTCAAGGACGTCAAGTCCCTGGCGGACCTCAAGGGCAAGGCCGACCTGTTCGGCGGGCGGATCGTCGGCATCGAGGCCGGCACCGGCCAGATGGACATCCTGAAGAACAAGGTGCTGCCCGCCTACGGCCTGGACGAGGAGTACAAGGTCGTCGACGGCTCCTCGCCGGCGATGCTGGCCGAGCTCAAGCGCTCCTACGCCAAGAAGAAGCCGGTCGCGGTAACGCTCTGGTCGCCGCACTGGGCGTACAACGACTACGAGCTGACCAAGCTCGCGGACCCGAAGCGCGCATGGGGCGCGAGCAACACCATCCACACCATCGCGAGCAAGAAGTTCCCCGAGCAGTACCCGCAGCTCACCGAGTGGATCAAGGACTTCCACATGAGTGAGGACGAGCTCGGCTCCCTGGAGGCGGAGATCAAGAACCGCGGCCAGGGGCACGAGGAGGAGGCCGTCGCCGCCTGGCTCGAGGAGCATCCGGACATGGTGGAGCGGATGACGCCGCAGTAGCCGTCGCGACACCGGTCACGTCCTGCGAGGGGCGGGTCCCGGAGCGTCCCCCAGGGGCGCCCGGACCCGCCCCTCGCGCCGTCCGGAGCCGCCCCCCGCCACCGTAGGAATCCGGACAACCACAGAGCGCGAACCCCTCCCCGAACCTTCCCCGACCTCCCCGTGACCTTCCGGCGAACACGGTGAACAATGGCGGGAACACCCCTTTTCGCATCCGAGGTGTGCCGAGGGGCCCGGCGGGCGGCTGGCGTGAACTGTGAGGTCCGCACCGGCCGCACAGGACGGCGACGTGACAGGCGCCTGAAACGGTTTGCCGAACATGCGTAGGGTGCAGACAACCCAGCAGGGGAAGAGCGCCGGAACCTCGGCGGACGGGTACGACGAGCGGCGAAGGAGGGAGCCGGAGCGATGGGCGACCACAAAGAACAGCCCCTTCGGGTGGGCGCGGCCGTGCGGCGGCGACGTCGCACGCTGGACCTCACCCTCGCCGTCGTGGCCGAGCGCAGCGGTCTGTCGGTCCCGTTCCTCAGCCAGATCGAGAACGAGCGCGCGCGCCCCAGCCAGACCTCCCTGGAGAAGCTCGCCGACGCGCTGCGCACCACCGCGGTCGAACTGCTCGCCGCCGCCGACCCGGCGTGCAGCGTGGACGTCGTGCGCGCCGAGGGCACCGAGGAGTGGGCGGAGCCGCGGGTGCGGTCCCTGGTCCGCGGCCACCACCAGATGCACGCCCAGGAGTTCACCGGCGACCACGACGCCGGACGTGAACTGCAGTTCCGCAACGACCAGTTGATGTACGTCGCCGAAGGCGCCGTGGAGATCGAGGCGGAGGGGCGCGCCTACCGCCTCGGCCGCGGCGACACCCTCTACCTCACCGGCGGCGTACGGCACCGCTGGCGGGCCACGGTGCCGGAGACCCGGCTGCTGGTCGTCGCCGTCGCCGAGCACATCGAGGCGCTGCGGGACACCAAGCCGCGCCGATGAGCACTCCACGCGTGGTGTCCCTCGTCCCCTCGCTCACCGAGGCCGTGGCGATGTCGGCGCCCGGTGCCCTGATCGCGGCCACCGACTGGTGCACGCATCCGCCCGGCCTGGACGTCCCGCGCATCGGGGGCACCAAGAATCCGAAGACCGACCGGATCGCCGGGCTGGCCCCCGACCTCGTGATCGCCAACGAGGAGGAGAACCGGCCGCCCGACCTCGACGCCCTGCGCGCGGCGGGCCTCGACGTCCTGGTCACCCACGTACGGACCCTGCCGCAGGCCTTCGCCGAACTGGACCGCGTCCTGGCCGCGTGCGGGGTGCGGAGCCGGCCCGGCTGGCTGGACGCGGCGGAGGCGGCGTGGGAGGCGCCCCCGCCGTTCCCGGAGCCGCGCACGGCGGTCGTCCCGATCTGGCGCCGACCTTGGATGGTGCTCGGCCGCGACACCTTCGCGGGCGACCTGCTGGCCCGGCTCGGCGTACGCAATCTGTACGCGGACCACTCCGAACGGTATCCGCGCGTCCCGCTCGACGAGTCGCGCGCGGAACGGCCGGATCTGGTCGTCCTCCCCGACGAGCCGTACCGCTTCTCCGCCGACGACGGTCCGGAAGCCTTCCCGGGCCTCCCGTGCGCCCTGGTCGGAGGACGCCATCTCACCTGGTACGGCCCGTCGTTGACGGAGGCACCGGAGGTGCTGGGGCGGGCGTTGCGGGAGATCGGCGTCTGACGGCCGGTGCTCGAGCGGCGGGCGTGTGGCGCGCGTTGCATAAGCTGGGCTTATGAGCAGGACGGAAGACCACGGCGACGAACGGTCCGGGAACGGCGGTTCGCTCGCGCACCGGGTGCCCGACCTCGGCGCGCTCGAGCTGCTGCTCGCCGTGGCACGGGTGGGGAGCCTGGGCCGGGCCGCGCGGGAGCTGGGGATCACCCAGCCCGCCGCGAGCAGCCGGATCCGGTCGATGGAACGGCAGCTGGGCGTCGCCCTCGTCGACCGCTCACCCCGTGGGTCCCGGCTCACCGACGCGGGCGCCCTGGTCACCGACTGGGCCCGGCGGATCGTCGAGGCGGCCGAGGCGTTCGACGCGGGCGCGCAGGCGCTGCGGGACCGCCGGGACTCACGCCTGCGGGTCGCGGCGAGCATGACGATCGCCGAGTACCTGCTGCCGGGATGGCTCGTCGCGCTGCGCGCGCAGCGGCCCGACACGGCCGTGTCCCTGCTCGCCGGCAACTCGACGGCGGTCGCGGAGCGGCTGCTGGCGGGGGAGGCGGACCTCGGCTTCGTGGAAGGGCTGACGGTGCCGGCCGGACTCGACTCCGCGGTGATCGCCCACGACCGGCTGGTCGTCGTCACGGCCCCCGCGCACCCCTGGGCCCGCCGCAGAAGCCCCCTCGCGGCGGAGGAACTGGCGGCCACGCCGCTGGTCCTGCGGGAGGAGGGCTCGGGCACCCGCCAGGTGCTGGACGCGGCGCTCGGCGGACTGGCCCGCCCGCTGATCGAGCTGTCCTCGACGACGGCGGTGAAGGCGGCGGCGGTCGGCGGCGCGGGTCCCGCGGTGCTGAGCGAACTGGCGGTGGGGGAGGAGCTGGGGATGCGGCGCCTGGTCCGGATCCCGGTCCAGTCGGTCGCCCTGGCCCGCGCCCTGCGGGCGGTCTGGCCCACGGGCCACCGCCCGACGGGGCCGGCACGGGATCTGCTGTCGCTGACGCGCACCTGAGAGATCGGGCTCGCGCCCGCTGCCGGGACGAGCCGGCTCCCCTGACCGGGCCGCGCCCCCGGCGACGGGGGTGAGCGGGGCATTCGGCCGCGGTGAGGTGGAGTCCTGTAGGGGATCTCCGTGCGGTTGTGTGGGCTGCGCTTGCGGACCGGGCGGCCGGGGGTGCCGGGGTTGGTCCGGGGGATGGTGGCCTCGTCCCGGTGACGTGGGGTGGGGGCCGGGCCGCGGTGAGGTGGCGTCCTGTGGGGAATTTCCGTGTGGCTTGGTGGGCTGCGCTCGCGTACTCCCGTGGTGTCGGGGCCGGTCAGGGGTGGGGGGCGGCGGCCGGGACCCGGGCGTCGTACATGGCGTACGCCCTTGGCCGGGTCGGATTCCGGCTACCGGGGCGGCACCCGCCCGTCAGACCCCCGCCGCGGTGATCAGCGCGCGGACCACCCGTTCGTCCTCCCCCATCTCCGGGTGCCACTGCACCCCCACCACCCAAGGGCCGTCGGGCCGTTCGACCGCCTCCACCGTGCCGTCCTCCGCGTACGCGGACGGGATCAGGCCGGTGCCGAGGCGGTCGGCCGCCTGGTGGTGGTAGGTCGGGACCGACGTCTCCTCGGGGACGGCCTCCGCGTACCGCGTGCCCGGGACCGGCTTGACCGGGTGGCGGCCGAAGACGCCCGGGACCTCCGCGTGGCCGTCGATGTGCTGGACGAGCGTGCCGCCGAGGGCGACGTTCAGCAGCTGCATGCCCCGGCAGATGCCGAGCAGCGGCACGCCCCGCTCCAGGGCGGCCCGGATCAGCGCCAGCTCCCAGGCGTCCCGGGCCCGTGCCGGAGGCCCCGTGCGCGGGTCGGGCTCGGCGCCGTAGTGGACGGGCTCCACGTCCGGGCCGCCCGCGATCACCAGGCCGTCCAGGCGGGCCACGGCCGCCGCCGCGTGTTCCGGCGCGTCCGGCGGGAGCATCGCCGCCAGCCCGCCCGCCCGCTGCACCAGTCGTGGGTAGCCGGCCGGCAGCAGCGCCGCGTCCAGCTGCCACACGCCCCACCGCACGCCCGACTCCGCGTACGTACTGATGCCGATCAGTGGCCTGCCCGACACCCGGGCACCTCCCTCTTCCTCAGTCCCGCGCCAGCTCCGCCTCGGCCGCCGCCAGCGCGGCGAACTCCTCCTCAGGCGCCTTCGCCACCAGGTGCTTGCGGCTGTACAGCCCGAAGTACGCCAGCGCCACGACGTACACCGCCAGCGCGATGAACGCCGCCGTCACGTCCACCAGGAACGTCGCCACCAGCGCCGCGCAGGCCAGCACCAGCGCCACCGACGAGGTCAGCACCCCGCCCGGCGTCCGGTACGGCCGCGGCAGCTCCGGCTCCCGGCGCCGCAGCACGATGTGCGACAGCGACATCAGCGCATAGGAGATCGTCGCACCGAACACGGCGATGTTCAGCATCCGCGCCCCGTTGCCCGTGCTCGCGGCCAGCGCGAACCCGATCGCGCCCGGGACCACCAGACCGAGGTACGGCGCCCGGCGGCTGCTGGTCAGGGACAGGAAGCGGGGCAGGTAACCCGCCCGGGACAGGGCGAACAGCTGCCGCGAACCCGCGTAGATCAGCGAGAAGAACGAGGCGATGAGCCCCGCGAGTCCCGCGTAGTTCACGATCCTGCTCAGCACCGTCGCCTCGCCGTCCGGCTGGAGCGCCTCGACCAGAGGGTTGCCCGCGTCCTGGATCGCGTTCGAGCCGCGCGCCCCGGCCGCCGTGAAGAAGGTCATCAGGGCCAGCACCACCAGGATGCCCATCGACCAGCGGATCGCGCGCGGCAGCGTACGGGCCGGCTCCCGGGTCTCCTCGGCGGCCAGCGGCACGCCCTCCACGCCCAGGAAGAACCACATGCCGAACGGGAACGCCGCCCAGATGCCGAGCAGCCCCATCGGCAGCCAGGAACTGGCGCCCAGCGCCGAGGAGTCCACCGGGATGTCGTCCAGCGACGACGCGTCGAACTCGGGCAGCGCCGCCAGCGCGAACACCACCAGCGCGGCCACCGCGACACCGGTGACGACGAAGCTGAAGCGCAGGGCCTCGCCCACGCCCCACAGGTGGATACCGATGAAGACGATGAAGCAGGCGAGGTACACCGGCCAGCCCGACTCCAGGCCGAACAGACCGAGCGACTCGACGTAGTCGCCGATGAAGATGGAGATCGCGGCCGGCGCGAGGACGTACTCGATGAGGATGGCCGTGCCGGTGAGGAAGCCGCCCCAGGGGCCGAGCGCCCGGCGGGCGAAGCCGTAGCCGCCGCCCGCCGTGGGCAGGACCGACGACAGCTCGGCGAGCGCGAACACCATGCAGGTGTACATGACGCCCATCAGGACCATGGCGATCGCCAGGCCCCCGAAGCCGCCCTCGGCCAGGCCGAAGTTCCAGCCGGAGTAGTCGCCGGAGACCACGTAGGCGACGCCGAGGCCGGTCAGCAGCAGCCAGCCCGCGCTGCCCCGGCGCAGTTTCCGGCGCTCCAGGTAGTCGTCGGGCTCACCGGCGGGTTCACGGGATGCGGATGGAAGGCTCACGGCACGGCTCCCCAGGAGGCGGTGTGGCGCGGAAGATGGTAATGGAACGGATCCAGACCTTTGTGGGCCCATACCTTCGTGGCGCACCCGACGTGAGCGCAACCCCCGTGCGTTAAGCCGCGGTAAACCCTCCCCCGGACCCGCCGCGCGCCACACGTCAGGCGAGGAACCCCCGCAGGAGCGCCGCAGTACCCGCACAGTGCTCCCGCATCACCTCGCGCGCCCCGTCCGCGTCCCCCTCGAGGACCGCCTCCACCAGCGCCGCGTGCTGCCGCTGCGAGTGCTCCAGGTTGCGCACCAGCAGCGGGATGCAGTCCAGCAGATCGTTCACCGTCGCCCGGACGGCCGCGTACTGCGCGGTCAGCGTCGGCGAGCCGGACAGCTCCGCCAGGGTGAGGTGGAACAGCGTGTCGGCCCGCCGGTAGTCGCCCAGCGGCGCCTCCTGCGTGCCCGCCAGCGCCTCCCGCAGCCGCCCCGCCTGCCCGTCCGTCAGCCCGTGCGCCGCGCACAGCCCGGCCGCGCCCACCTCAAGCACCTCCCGGAAGCGCAGCACGTCCTCGATGTCCACCTCGGCGATCCGCCGCCGCAGCTCCTCCTCGCCGGCGTCCGTCGCGCGGGGCAGCACGAACGTCCCGCCGTACCGGCCGCGCCGCGACTCCACCAGGCCCTGGTCCTGGAGCACCTTCAGCACCTCGCGCAGCGTCACCCGGCTGATCCCCAGCCGCTCCGCCAGCTCCCGCTCGGCGGGCAGCCGCTCCCCGTCCGCCACCAGACCCAGCCGCACCACCTGGAGGATCTGCTCCAGCGCCTCCTCGAAGCCGTTGCCAGCACGGACCTGCCGCAGCACCGGCGCCAGCCGGTCCCCGACCGCGCCGACCGCATCCTCCGGCATCTGGTCGTGCCCCCTTCCCAAGCAATGGTTCCCGGCAATACCTTATGGCTCCCGGCTGACCGAAGAAGCCCAGGAGGCCCTCCCGTGGCAGACCGCACACCCCCGCTTCCCGTCGAGGAGCTGCACGCCCTCGTCGCGGGCGGCGAGATCGACACTGTCGTCCTGGCCTTCCCCGACATGCAAGGCCGCCTCCAGGGCAAGCGGTTCGCCGCCCGCTTCTTCCTCGACGAGGTCCTCCACCACGGCACCGAGGGCTGCAACTACCTGCTCGCCGTCGACGCCGACATGAACACCGTCGACGGCTACGCCATGTCCTCCTGGGAGACCGGCTACGGCGACTTCGCCATGTACCCGGACCTGGACACGCTGCGCCGCCTCCCCTGGAACGAGGGCACCGCGATGGTCGTCGCCGACCTCGCCTGGGCCGACGGCTCCCCGGTGGCCGCCGCGCCCCGGCAGATCCTGCGCCGGCAGCTCGACCGGCTCGCCGCCCTCGGCTACACCGCCCAGGTCGGCACGGAGCTGGAGTTCATCGTCTTCAAGGACACCTACGAGCAGGCCTGGGACGCCGGCTACCGCGGCCTCACCCCGGCCAACCAGTACAACGTCGACTACTCGGTACTCGGCACCGGACGCATCGAGCCCCTGCTGCGCCGCATCCGCAACGAGATGGCCGGCGCCGGCCTCACCGTCGAGTCGGCCAAGGGCGAGTGCAACCCCGGCCAGCACGAGATCGCCTTCCGCTACGACGAGGCCCTGGTCACCTGTGACCAGCACTCCGTCTACAAGACCGGGGCCAAGGAGATCGCCGCCCAGGAGGGCGTCTCGATCACCTTCATGGCCAAGTACAACGAACGCGAGGGCAACTCCTGCCACATCCACCTCTCGCTCGCCGACCTCGGCGGCGAGAGCGCCATGCCGGACTCCCCGGAGGACCCGGACAGCATGTCCGAGGTGATGCGGCACTTCCTCGCCGGACAACTCGCCGCGCTCCGCGAGTTCTCCCTGCTCTACGCCCCGCACATCAACTCCTACAAGCGGTTCCAGCCGGGCTCCTTCGCCCCCACCGCCGTCGCCTGGGGCCACGACAACCGCACCTGCGCGCTGCGCGTCGTCGGCCACGGCCGCTCCCTGCGCTTCGAGAACCGGCTGCCCGGCGGCGACGTCAACCCCTACCTCGCCGTGGCCGGCATGGTCGCCGCAGGCCTGTACGGCGTCGAGCAGCGCCTCGAACTGCCCGACCCCTGCGCGGGCAACGCCTACTCGGCCGGTTTCGACCACGTCCCCACCACGCTGCGCGAGGCCGCCGAGCTGTGGGAGCGCAGCGAGATCGCCAAGGCGGCCTTCGGCGAGGAGGTCGTCGCCCACTACCGCAACATGGCGCGCGTCGAGATCGACGCCTTCGACGCCGCGGTCACCGACTGGGAGCTGCGCCGCTCCTTCGAACGCATGTGAGGCCCCGAGTGTCCGACCAGTCCGCCGAGCTCCAGGTGCGCAACCCCGCCACCGAGGAGGTCATCGCCACCGTCCCGGCCGCGAGCCCCGCCGACGTGGACGCCGCCGTCACCCGCGCGTCCCGCGCGCAGACCGCCTGGGCCGCCCTCGCGCCGGGCGACCGCGCCCGTCTGCTGCGCCGGTTCGCCGCCGCCGTCGACGACCACGTCGAGGAACTCGCCCGGCTGGAGGTCCGCGAGGCCGGCCACACCCTGGGCAACGCCCGCTGGGAGGCGGGCAACGTCCGCGACCTGCTCGACTACGCGGCCGGGGGAGTGGAACGCCTCACCGGCCGGCAGATCCCCGTGCCGGGCGGCGTCGACGTCACCTTCCTCGAACCGCTCGGCGTCGTCGCCGTCATCGCGCCCTGGAACTTCCCCATGCCCATCGCGGCCTGGGGCACCGCCCCCGCCCTCGCCGCCGGCAACGCGGTCCTCCTCAAACCCGCCGAGACCACCCCCCTCACCGCCCTGCGCCTCGCGGAACTCGCCCTGGAGGCCGGACTCCCCGAGGGGCTGTTCCAGGTACTGCCCGGTCACGGCGCGGTCGCCGGGAACGCCCTCGTCGAACATCCCGGCGTCGCCAAGATCGTGTTCACCGGGTCCACGGCCGTCGGCAAGCAGGTGTGGGCCAAGGGCGCCGCGCACCTCAAGCGGGTCACCCTCGAACTCGGCGGCAAGAGCCCCAACATCGTCTTCGCCGACGCCGACCTGGAGGCCGCCGCGGCCGCCGCCCCCCTGTCCTTCCTCGACAACGCCGGACAGGACTGCTGCGCCCGCACCCGCGTCCTCGTCGAACGCTCCGCCCACGACCGCTTCCTGGAGCTGCTCGCCCCCGCGATCGAGGGCGTCCGCGTCGGCGACCCCGGCCGCGACGAGGACGTCGACATGGGCCCGCTGATCTCCCGTACCCAGCTCGACCGTGTCCGCTCCTACGTCCCCGACCACCTCGACGGCATCCGCGGCAAGGCACCCGAGGGCCCCGGCTACTGGTTCCCGCCCACCGTCCTCACCGGCGTCCGCCCCGAGGACCGGGTCGCCGTCGAGGAGGTGTTCGGGCCCGTCGCGGTCGTCCTCCCCTTCGACGACGAGGCCGACGCCGTCCGCCTCGCCAACGCCACCGACTACGGACTCGCCGGCTCCCTGTGGACCCGGGACGTCGGCCGAGCCCTGCGTGTCTCCCGCGCCGTGCGCGCCGGGAACCTGTCCGTCAACTCCCACGCGAGCGTCCGCTACTGGACCCCCTTCGGCGGGTTCAAGCAGTCCGGCGTGGGCCGCGAGCTGGGCCCGGACGCCCTGACCGCCTTCACCGAGACCAAGAACGTCTTCATCAGCACGGAGGCCTGACCGCACATGAGCGAGGACATCATCTGCCGCCGCCTGACCGGCCGCACCGCCGTCGTCACCGGAGCCGGCAGCGGCATCGGGCTCGCCTCCGCGCGCCGCCTCGCCTCCGAGGGGGCGAACGTGGTCTGCGCGGACGTCGACGAGGTGCGCGGCAAGGCCGCCGCCGAGGAGACCGGCGGGATCTTCGTGAACACCGACGTCACCGACCCCGAGCAGGTCGAGGCGCTGTTCCGCACCGCGTACGAGACGTACGGCAGCGTGGACGTCGCGTTCAACAACGCGGGCATCTCGCCGCCCGACGACGACTCCATCCTCGAGACCGGCCTGGAGGCGTGGAAGCGGGTCCAGGAGGTCAACCTCACCTCCGTCTACCTGTGCTGCAAGGCCGCCATCCCTTATATGCGGGAGCAGGGCAGGGGCTCCATCATCAACACCGCGTCCTTCGTGGCCCGGATGGGCGCGGCCACCTCGCAGATCTCGTACACCGCCTCCAAGGGCGGCGTGCTCGCCATGTCCCGTGAGCTCGGCGTGCAGTTCGCCCGGGAGGGCATCCGGGTCAACGCGCTGTGCCCCGGACCGGTCAACACCCCGCTGCTCCAGGAGCTGTTCGCCAAGGACCCGGAGCGGGCCGCGCGCCGGCTGGTGCACATCCCGCTCGGCCGGTTCGCCGAGGCCGAGGAGATCGCCGCCGCCGTCGCGTTCCTGGCCAGTGACGACTCGTCCTTCGTCAACGCGACCGACTTCCTCGTCGACGGCGGCATCTCGGGGGCGTACGTCACACCCCTGTAGAGCCCGTCCCACGGGGACGGCGCCCGTCGTTACAGTGCCTGGATGAGCGTGACGCCCCCGCCCGGCTGGTACCCCGACCCCCACGCCCCGCACCTGGAGCGCTGGTGGGACGGCACGGCCTGGACCGAGCACCGGCGCACGCCGGCGTCCGGTTCCGCGCCGGCGGCCGGGGCGGGGGCGGGCGGCTTCGGTGCGCCGAGCGCCCTTCATACGCCGAACGCGCCCGGTGCGCCGGGGCCGTACGGGGCGGCGGGCGGCTACGGTCCTCCGGCCGTGCCCGGCCGTGGCGGCTCAGGCGGCTCGGGCGGGTCCGGCGGGGCCAAGGCCGTCGCGCTGACCGCCGCCGGGGCCGTGCTGGTCGCCGCCGTCGTCGCCGGGGCCGTGGCACTCACCCGTGACGACGAGGACCCCGAGGCCCGCACCGGTCCCGGCCCGACCGCCCCCGCGCCCACGACGGAGTCCACGCGGCCGTCACCCTCGCCGTCCGTCTCCGAGCCCGCGCCGGAGGACGAGGGCGTGGTCGTGGACGAGCTGAACGGCGTCACCTTCCCGCTCCTCGACGGCTGGGTCCGCCCCCGGCACGTGGTGGAGAAGGACGCCGTCATGACCACCGACGGCACCCACGACTGCCCCGGTGAGGGCTCCCTCTGCCGCGGCGGCATGGTCGTCTCCCGCACGGTGACCGCCACCGACGAGTCCTCGTCCCGCGTACTCGCCGAGGCGGACATCCCCGAGGCCGCCGAGGAGGCCTTCGACGAGGACGCCCTCGGCAACCGGCCCTACGGCGGCATGAAGTCCCACCAGGTCGTCAAGGCGGGGCCCGTCGCGGTGGCGGGCCGCGCCGGCTACCTGGTGCGCTGGCGGGTGACCACCGCCAAGGGCCCCGGCGGCTACGTCCAGTCCCTCGTCTTCCCGTCCAGCGTCGGTACCGAGTCCCCGGTCCTCGTCCGGTTCGTCTTCGAGGCGGGCCCGGACGGGCCGCCCGTGGCCGACATGGACCGCATCACCAGGGGCATCCGCTCCACCGCCGACCAGACGTCCGGCGGCGGTGTCGGCAGCAGCATCGGTCCGACCGGCTGAGCGGCCACGGAGCGGGCGCGGCGCGGCTACAGGAAGGTGTGTCCCTCACCCCGGTACGTCGGCACGGTCGCCGTCACGGCGTCCCCCTCCACCAGGTGCAGCGTGTCGAACCGCTCGCACAGCTCGCCCGCCTTGGCGTGCCGGAACCACACCTTGTCGCCGATCAGCAGATCGTCCGCGACCGGCCCCAGCAGCGGCGTCTGCACCTCGCCCGCCCCCTCCTGCGGGTCGTAGCGCAGCCCCTCCGGCAGATACGGCACCGGCAGCCGGTCCGCGCCGGACGCGCCGGACGCCGGGTAGCCGCCGCCCAGCACCGTCACCACGCCGACCCCGGGCCGTCGCACCACCGGCAGGGCGAACAGCGCGGCCGGACGCCCCGTGAACGACGTGTAGTTGTCGAACAGCCGCGGTACGTAGAGACCCGAACCGGCCGCGATCTCGGTCACCGCGTCCTCGGCCGCCGTGTGCTGCACACTGCCCGTGCCGCCGCCGTTGACGAACTCCAGGTCCGGCACGACCTCCCGGACCGCCCGCACCACCGCGGCCCGCCGCTCGGCGAGTTCGCGGCGCGCGGCCGCCTGCATCAGCCGCACCGCGCGGGACCGCAGCGGCCTCCCGGCCACCGCGTCCCCGACCCCGGCCACATGGCCCTCGTACGCCATGATCCCGACGACCTTGAACCCCGGCCGGCGCACCACCGCGCGGGCCACCTCGGCGACCTGGGCGGGGGAGTGCAGCGGGGAGCGGCGGGCGCCGATCCGCACCCGCCCGCCGAGCAGCTTCAGCGCGGTGTCCAACTCCAGGCACACGCGCACCACTTCACTGCCGCCGGCCCGCGCCGCGTCGATCAGGTCCAGCTGCGCCGGATCGTCGATCATCACGGTGACGGCGGCGGCCAGCTTGGGATCGGCGGCGAGTTCGGCGTACCCGGCGCGGTCGGCGGACGGATAGGCGAGGAGGACGTCGTCGAAACCGGAGCGGGCCAGCCACAGCGACTCGGCGAGCGTGAACGACATGATCCCCGCGAAACCCTCGCGGGCCAGGACGCGTTCGAGCAGCGCCCGGCAGCGCACGGACTTGCTGGCGACCCGGATCGGCTTGCCCCCGGCACGGCGGACCAGATCCTCCGCGTTGGCGTCGAAGGCGTCCAGATCCACGATCGCGACGGGGGCGTCGAGCTGTGCGGTGGCCCGGTCGTAACGGGCCCGGTCGGCGGCGCGCGCAGTCATGACCGCAGCCTGCCAGACCGGATTACCGCAGGGTAGGGGGACGTTCCGGGCAGATGCCGCGGGCCTGTGGACTGGTTCCCGTTCGGCGTGCCGCACGCCGTAGAGTGACGCGCACGCACGGCGGTACGGGGCCGGCCCGGTCGTCCGGGCGGGATGACGCGCCGGTCGTGCGGGTATCTGTGCCCGGGACGCGTCCGCGCCGGGCCACCTGGCAGCGACGCACCGGCCGCGGACGACGAGGACCGGCCCGGGCACGAGGAAACGGGGGGTGCATGAGCACGGAAGCGCGCCGCGCCTCCCTCCCCCCGCGCCCGCCCCACGCCCCCCGCACCGCAGGCAACCCGGGGCCGTTCGACCCCAGGACCCCGCTGGACGACACCGCCTCGCCGCAGGCGGACCGGCCCGCCTCCGACGACACGGGCGCCGCCGACAAGGACCGCGCCGAAGCTCGGCGCCCCGGGCCTGGCTCGTCCGGCGCGTGGGAGGCGGGTACGGCGGCGGGTGACAGCACGACGACGCCCGGGGCGTCCGCCGACGCGCCTTGCGCGGACGCGGCCCGCCCGGAGCGGCCGCACCGGCCGTCCGGCACCGACGACGGCACGAGCACCGTCGGCCCCCGACGCCCCGTGCCCGACGGCACCCCCCGGCCCGCGGCCCCCGCCGAGCCGACGCACCGCCCGACGCCGCCCGCCGCGCCCGACGCGCGCCGCACGGGCGCGGTCCCGGCGCGTCCTGGCACGGGCGGAGCGGACTCCGCCGAGCGGCCGTACCGCGCGGTCGGCGAGGGCCCTACCGGTCGCGCGGCGACGCCCACCGGGTCCGACGTGCTCGGCACAGGCTCCGCCGAGCGGCCGTATCGCCCGGTCGGCGAGGGCCCCACGGGCCGCCCGGTCACGTCCGACGCGCGCCGCACGGACGCGGTTTCGGCGGAACCTACGTATCGTCCTGGCACGCACGGCACGGACTCCGCCGAGCGGCCGTACCCCCTGGTCGGCGACGGAACCCCCGCCCCCGGCGACACACCCCAACGCCCCGTCCCCGGGGCGCGCCCCCGTTTTCCCCGGATCGGGGCCGACGGCCCCGACCGCGCCGCGCCGCCGCCGCGGGCCTCCGCGCGGTTCCCGGACGCGCCGCCCACCGTCGGGCGGGGCGTGTCCGCGCCCCCCGGCGTCGGGCAGCGCGTGTCCCAGACGCCGCCCGCACCCTCCGCGCCGCCGCGGCCCGCGCACCGGCCCCGTACGGAAACCCCCTCCGAGACGACCACCCGGCTGCGCCCCGTCCCGGCCCAGCCGGACCCCGCGTTGTCCTGGAGTGCGCCCATGTCCCCGGGCGGCGTCCCGGGCGCGGGGCGTCCCGCCTCCGTGTCCTTCGGGGAACCCGAGAGGCGGCCCCGCCCGTTCGCCCGCCGCACCCGCGGCCAGGTCGTCGCCGCGGCCGTCTGTCTCGTGCTCGGCACGGGGCTGATCGGCGGCGCCGTCACCGGCGCCTGGCTCGCCGACGGGCCCGAGGGCCCAGGCACCCGGCACGCCTTCGCGGTCGCGGGCGACCTGTGGCACGAGGTGCCCGTCGACCAGCTGTTCCCGCCCACCGTGCAGGGCCGGGGCGCGGGCCCCGGGGAGGCCGACCGCGTCTGGACGCGCATCGCCGTCGCCCCCGACAGCGGCTGCAAGGGCGCCTTCGACGCCCTGCTCACCCGCGCCCTCGCCCCCGTCGGCTGCGAGCGCCTGCTCCGCGCCACTTACACCGACGCCACGCAGAGCCACGTCACCACCGTCGGCCTGTTGTTCACCGAGGCCGACGCGGCCGGCATGGGGGCCCTCGCCCGCCGCTTCGAGCGCGAACGACTGGACCGCCGCGGCGACCTGATGCCGCTGCCCTACGCGGCGAAGGACACCGCGGCCGAGGGCTTCGGCCCCGACCAGCGGGCCTCCTGGGCGATCTCCGTCCTCACCGACGCCCCCGTCGTCGTCTACGCCGTCTCCGGCTGGGCCGACGGCCGGACCGTCGACGAGCCGCAGCCCGCCGAGGACGCCATGCGGTCCGGAGCCACCACCGCCCCCGCCCAGGCGGGCCTTGGCCACGAGGCCCGCGGTCTCGCCGACCGCTTCGAACGCGCCCTGCGCCAGCGGGCCGGCACCCCCACGGAGCGTCCGTCATGAGGAAGCGCCCCGCCGCCCTCGGCGGCCTGCTCGCCGCGGCCCTCGTCCTGGTCCCCGCGACCACCGCGCACGCCGACACCATCCGCGACCGGCAGTGGGCCCTGGACGCCCTGCACGCCGACCAGGTGTGGCCCACCACGCGCGGTGCGGGGGTCACCGTCGCCGTCCTGGACACAGGCGTCGAGGCCGACCACCCCGACCTCGACGGCAACGTCCTCCCCGGCAAGGACCTCGTCGGCTTCGGCGCGCGCGAGGGCGACGAGGCGTGGGCCCGCCACGGCACCGCCATGGCCGGCATCATCGCCGGTCACGGGCACGGCCCGGGCAACGGCGACGGCGTCCTGGGCGTCGCCCCCGAGGCGAAGATCCTCCCCGTCCGCGTCATCCTCGAGGACAAGGACCCGGCCCGCGCCAAGGCCCGCAGCACCCGCGGCAACGCCCTCGCCGAAGGCATCCGCTGGGCCGCCGACCACGGCGCCGACGTCATCAACCTCTCCCTCGGCGACGACTCCGCCTCCGCGCACCCGGAGGAGGGCGAGGACGGGGCGATCCAGTACGCCCTGCGCAAGGGCGTCGTCGTCGTGGCCTCCGCCGGCAACGGCGGCGAGAAGGGCGACCGGATCTCCTACCCGGCGGCCTACCCGGGCGTCATCGCCGCCACCGCCGTCGACCGCTACGGCACCCGCGCCCCCTTCTCCACCCGCCGCTGGTACGCCACGGTCAGCGCCCCCGGGGTCGACGTGATCATCGCCGACCCCGACCACAAGTACTACGAGGGCTGGGGCACCAGCGCCGCCGCCGCGTTCGTCTCCGGAGCCGTCGCCCTGGTCAAGGCCGCCCACCCGGACCTGACCCCGGCGCAGATCAAGCGGCTCCTGGAGGACACCGCCCGCAACGCGCCCGCCGCAGGCCGCGACGACTCGCGCGGCTTCGGGTTCATCGACCCGGCCGCCGCGATCGAGGCCGCGGGCCGTCTGAAGCCGGAGGGCCTGAAGGCGGCGGCGTACGGCGACGAGTACTTCGGCCCGGGCCCGGCCGCCGACAGTCCCGGCGACGACACCGCCGACTGGGCCGCGCCCCTCGCGGGGGGCGCCGGCGGCGTCCTCCTGGTCGCGGCGGTCGTGCTGTGGCGGGGGCGCAGGGAGAGTGACACGTTCTGACTGCGCCGGGCGCCTGCTGGTTCAGTCCGCCCCGCCACGAGGGGGTGGTGGCGCCGCGTTGGCGGGTGCGGGTAGTGCGTGGCTGGTCGCGCAGTTCCCCGCGCCCTTGAGGGGCGCTGCTGCCACCGCCCCAGCTGCGGGCATTCGTGCCGCCGGGGCGGCACGGGTGGGCGCAGCGGCACCTCCGCAGTGCCGCACCGCGTCCCGCGCCGCCTCCTCCACCCGTGCCACCCCCTCCGCCATCGACGCGTGGCCGTCCGACAGCACCGCCACCGTGTACACGCGCCCGCCCACGGTCACGCACCCCGTGCTGTTCACCACCCACAGGCCGGTCGCGTCCCGCGGCAGCCAGCCGTTCTTCACGGCCCACCGCGTGCCCGGGTCGGCCAGGGCCGGCACACCCCACGCCTGTTCCGGCACGACCCGCTCCATCAACTCCCGCACGTACGCCCGTGCGTCCCCCGGTGCGAAAACCTGCCGCAGCAGCCTCACCCGGTCCGCGGCCGTCGTCCGGGTCAGGCCCCAGCGCGCGTCGGCCACGGTGCGGGTGAGGCCGAGCCGGGCGTTCGCCGCGTCCAGCCCCGCCGCCCGCCCCACCACCTGCCACAGCGCCGTCGCCGCGTCGTTGTCGCTGCGTACGATCATCGCCTCCGCGTGCGCCCGCTCGGCGGCGGTGAGCTCACGCTCCGCGTCCCGCGCGGTCAGCAGCAGCGCGGTCAGGATGTCCACCTTCACCACGCTCGCGGTCACGAAGACGCCCCCTCCCGAGGCGTACGTCTCCCCGTCCGCCAGGTCCAGCGCCGCCGCCGACACCCTCGGTCCGTCCGTCACCCCGCGCTCCCTCCCGCCCGCGTCCGGGCGTCCCGCCCACGGCCGCTAAGGTCGGTGACCGTGGCGAACAAGAACATTCCCGACTCCCCCTTCCGCGACGACGACGGAACCGCCGACCCCCGGCTGAGCGCCGCGCTCGCCGCCTGGGCGGAGGACGGCAACGCCGTCGGCCCGGTCCTGGAAGCCCTCAAGGACGCCCGCCTGCTCGTGCCTGTGGTGGCCGTGCTCGGCGAGGTGGAGGAAGACGACGAAGAGGGGCGCGAAGCTCCTCGGAAGGGTGGCGGCGGGCGACGGGGGGGCGGGCTGCGCCGCGAGAAGACCAGCGACATGGCCGTACCGACCCTGAAGGCCGGAGGCCGCAAGGCGCTGCCCGCCTTCACCTCCACCGACTCCCTGACCCGCTGGGACCCGGCGGCCCGCCCCGTCGCCGTACCGCTGCACCAGGCTCTCCAGGCCGCCGCGCACGAGGAGGCGGACACGGTCGTCCTCGACCTGGCGGGCCCGGTGCCGTTCGAACTGACCGGGCCCACGCTGCTCGCCCTCGCCGAGGGCCGCACCAGCACCGACCCGCTGAAGGACCCCGCCGTCGTCGAGGCCGTACGGGACGCCGTCGCCGCCGAGCCCTCCGTGGTCCGCGCCCACCTCGGGCCGGGACAGGCCGACGGCACCCTCGCCCTGGTCTTCGACCCGTCCGTGCCGGTCCCCGAGGCCGCCAGGGCCGTCGCGCAGCGGCTCGCCGCCGACGAAACGCTGAGGGCCCGCCTGGTGCGCGGTCTCGACCTGGCAGTCCTGCCGGCCGAGGCCATGCCTCCCGGCGAGCCCTTGTACGTACGTCGGTGATGCAGACGAGCCGTCAGCCGTAGACCGCGCCCGTGTACTTCTCGCCCGGCCCCTTGCCCGGCTCGTCCGCGACCAGGGAGGCCTCGCGGAAGGCGAGCTGCAGCGACTTCAGGCCGTCCCGCAGCGGTGCCGCGTGGAACGAGCTGATCTCGGTCGCCGAGGCGTCCAGCAGACCGGCCAGCGCGTGCACCAGCTTGCGGGCCTCGTCCAGGTCCTTGTGCTGGTCGCCCTCCTCGGTCAGACCGAGCTTCACGGCGGCGGCGCTCATCAGGTTGACGGCGACCGTCACGATCACCTCGACCGCAGGGACCTCCGCGATGTCGCGGGCCATGGCGTCGAAGTCGGGGCTGCCGGGGGTCTCGGGGGTGTCCGAGGGGGAGGTCTCACTCATGCCCCACACGATAGGCGCAGCCCGGCGCGCTCCCGACGCCAGGAGCCGGGCGGACGGCCGGTTGGTACCGGTCTCCGGGAGCTGCTAACCTGGTGTAACGACCGGTCGGACCCGCATGTCTCACGGCACGCGAGCCCGGCCCACAAGTGGAGGCTTTCGAACTCCCACCTGGCCGCTCTCAGGGCGGCGGGTCACCGGTCAGGCAGATCCCGTCCCCGAGTCGGTGGTCGGCCCGAAAGCGCGCCCCGCGGTCCCCGTGGCGGTGCTCCGGTAGTTCGAGGAGCCCCGTCTGTGATCGTCCGGGGCATTTTTCGTGTCTCGGCGCGGTTAGGTCTAACGAATACAGACGTTACGCGGCTGTCCGCCAGACCGTCGCGTGGTGCTACCGAGGAGGATCCATCAGCGCCGAGCCCCGCATCAACGACCGGATTCGCGTTCCCGAGGTGCGACTTGTCGGTCCCAGCGGCGAGCAGGTCGGGATTGTCCCGCTTGCCAAGGCCCTGGAGCTTGCGCAGGAGTACGACCTCGACCTCGTGGAGGTCGCGGCGAACGCCCGTCCGCCCGTGTGCAAGCTCATGGACTACGGGAAGTTCAAGTACGAGTCGGCCATGAAGGCCCGTGAGGCGCGCAAGAACCAGGCGCACACGGTCATCAAGGAGATGAAGCTCCGGCCGAAGATCGACCCGCACGACTACGACACCAAGAAGGGTCACGTCGTCCGGTTCCTCAAGCAGGGCGACAAGGTCAAGATCACGATCATGTTCCGTGGTCGCGAGCAGTCCCGGCCGGAGCTCGGTTACCGGCTTCTGCAGCGACTCGCGGAGGACGTGGCCGACCTCGGGTTCGTGGAGTCGAACCCGAAGCAGGACGGCCGCAACATGATCATGGTTCTCGGTCCGCACAAGAAGAAGACCGAGGCGATGGCCGAGGCCCGCCAGGCACAGGAAGCCCGCAAGGCAGAAGCGAAGGCCAACCCCGGCAAGTCGCAGAACGCCGCCGACGCGGACTCCGTCCAGGCGGCCGAGGAGCCGGCCGAGGCGTGACTCCCCGGGGCGCGAGCCCCAGGAAGTAACCAGACACAAGTACGACGCTCCACCGTGCCCGGTTTCACGACCGGGCACAGGAGCGCCACCGACGAGGAGAGAACGGCGCTATGCCGAAGAACAAGTCGCACAGCGGTGCCAGCAAGCGCTTCAAGATCACCGGCTCCGGCAAGGTGCTCCGCGAGCGTGCCGGCAAGCGCCACCTGCTCGAGCACAAGTCGTCCCGTGTGACGCGTCGCCTCACCGGCAACGCCGAGATGGCCCCGGGCGACGCCGCGAAGATCAAGAAGCTTCTCGGCAAGTGACGCCCCGGCGCGTGAGCGCCGTACGTACGTCAGACCGGGACCCATTCGATACCGGGCCGTGTGAGCACCACCACGGCCCCGCTACAAGGAGTTAACAAGTGGCACGCGTCAAGCGGGCAGTCAACGCCCACAAGAAGCGCCGGGCGATCCTCGAGCAGGCCTCCGGCTACCGCGGTCAGCGCTCGCGCCTGTACCGCAAGGCCAAGGAGCAGGTCACCCACTCGCTGGTCTACAACTACAACGACCGCAAGAAGCGCAAGGGCGACTTCCGTCAGCTGTGGATCCAGCGCATCAACGCCGCTGCCCGCGCCAACGGCATCACGTACAACCGCTTCATCCAGGGTCTGAAGGCCGCCAACGTCGAGGTGGACCGCAAGATCCTGGCCGAGCTGGCTGTCAACGACGCCACCGCCTTCGCCGCGCTCGTCGAGGTCGCGCAGAAGGCGCTGCCGGCGGACGTGAACGCGCCCAAGGCTGCGTGAGGTCGTCGGCCTCGGCCGACGTTCTGTGCTCCGGGACCCGCAGGCTTCGGCCTGCGGGTCCCGTGCTGTGTCGTTGCCCCGGCCGGCTCGTCGGCTGCGGGTTGGTGGTGGCTGGTCGCGCAGTTCCCCGCGCCCCTGAGGGTGTTGTGCCGGCCCTCGGTCGAGAAGTTGAAGGTGACTGAAATGGTGTCCGTCGGTCCTGAGCTGATTTCTCCTCGGTCCGCCCGGGTGAGCGCCGCGCGGCGGCTCGCCAGGCGTAACTTCCGGGGGAAGGAGCGGCTGTTCCTCGCCGAGGGACCGCAGGCCGTCCGTGAGGCCGCCGCGCACCGCACCCAGGACACAGCCACCCTCGTCGAGCTGTTCACCACCCCCGAGGCCGCCGAGCGGTACGCCGACATCGTCGGTGCCGCCCGGGACGCCGGCGCCCGTGTCCACCTCGCGTCCGACGAGGTCGTCGCCGACATCTCCACCACCGTCACCCCGCAGGGCCTCGTCGGCGTCTGCCGGTTCCTGGACACGCCGTTCGAGGAGATCCTCGCCGCCCGTCCCCGCCTCGTCGCCGTCCTCGCCCACGTCCGCGACCCCGGGAACGCCGGCACCGTGCTGCGCTGCGCCGACGCCGCCGGGGCCGACGCCGTCGTCCTCACCGACGCCTCGGTCGACCTCTACAACCCCAAGGCCGTCCGCGCCTCCGTCGGCTCCCACTTCCACCTGCCCGTCGCCGTGGGCGTGCCCGTCGAACGCGCCGTCACCGGACTGCGCGACGCCGGCGTACGGCTGCTCGCCGCCGACGGCGCGGGCGACCGCGACCTCGACGAGGAGCTCGACAAGGGCGCCATGGGCGGCCCCACGGCCTGGATCTTCGGCAACGAGGCCTGGGGCCTGCCCGAGGAGACCCGCGCCCTCGCCGACGCCGTCGTCCGCGTCCCCATCCACGGAAAGGCGGAGAGCCTGAACCTCGCCACCGCCGCCGCCGTATGTCTCTACGCGTCGGCACGTGCACAGCGCGCCGCCGGAGGGTCCCGCTCCGTCACCGAGAGCTAGTAGGCTGACCAGCTCGGGGACCTCCCCAAGCTCTCGGCCGGGGCCCGGGAACGGGGCGCCCCGAGGACGTTCCGAGAGGTGGGGTACGGGGATGAGCGTCGGCACGAGCAGCGCACGGGGAGAAGAGCGCACGGCGCGCCCGCCCGCGCCCCGGCCCGGTGACGTCGCCGACCTCGGCATCGACCCCGACCAGCTCCCCGACGGACTCGTCGTCGCCGACGAGCACGGCAGGGTGGTCTGCTTCAACGCCGCCGCCCAACGCATCACCGCCGTCCCCGCCGAGCAGGCCCTCGGCCGGACCCTGGAGACCGCGCTGCCGTTAGAGGACCTGGAGGGGCGCCGCTGGTGGCAGCTCACCGACCCCTACGGCGGACTCGCCATCCGGGTCGGCCAGCCCGAGCGCAACCTCCTGCTGCACGGCGGCCGCGAGGTCCTCGTCTCCGCCCGCTACGTCCGCACCCGCCCGACCGGGCCCGTCCGCCGAGTCGTGGTCACCCTCCGCGACACCGAGGCACGGCGCCGGACCGAGCGCAGCCACGCCGAGCTGATCGCGACCGTCGCGCACGAACTGCGCTCCCCGCTCACCTCGGTCAAGGGCTTCACCGCCACCCTGCTCGCCAAGTGGGAACGCTTCACCGACGACCAGAAGCGGCTCATGCTGGAGACCGTCGACGCCGACGCCGACCGCGTCACCCGGCTCATCGCCGAACTGCTCGACATATCCCGCATCGACTCCGGGCGCCTCGAGGTGCGCCGCCAGCCCGTCGACATCGGGGCCGCCGTGGGCCGGCACATCCAGGCGCACGTCGCGGCCGGCCGGCCCGCCGACCGGTTCCTGCTGCGGGTCCAGCACCCGCTGCCCGCCCTGTGGGCCGACCCCGACAAGATCGACCAGGTGCTGAGCAACCTGCTGGAAAATGCCGTGCGCCACGGCGAGGGAACCGTCACCATCGACATCACACCCTCGGCGTCGCCCCGCGACCGTGAGCACGCCGAACCCGCAGCCACGTCGGTCACCGTCAGCGACGAGGGGCCCGGCATCCCGGAGGAGTCCATGAACCGCGTCTTCACCCGCTTCTGGCGGGGCAGCAAGCGCGGCGGCACGGGCCTCGGGCTGTACATCGTCAAGGGCATCGTCGAGGCCCACGGCGGCACCATCACGGTCGGACGCGCCCCCGGCGGCGGCGCCGAATTCCGATTTACGTTGCCCGTGGCGGCCCCCGCGTATCTCACCTGAGACGCCTGCGGCCCCCACGGGCGCCTTCGCGTACCCCCACCCCGTTAGACTCGGCCTTTGGCACCTTTGCGTCCCGAGGACGGAAGCCGCGACGCCGACCAGACGCGCGACGGACCATTCGTCCACGAGTCGATGACGGGGACCATCAGCCAGCCAATCGGAAGCACGGGAAGAGATGTCGGCACCGAATAAGTCGTACGACCCTGTCGAGGTCGAGGCGTTGAAACCGGAAGAGATCGAGCGCATGCGGGACGAGGCGCTCGCCGCCTTCGCCGCCGCGGACTCCCTCGACGCGCTCCAGGAGGCGAAGGTCGCCCACACCGGCGGCGCCTCCCCGCTGGCCCTGGCCAACCGCGAGATCGGCGCGCTGCCCCCGCACGCCAAGGCCGAGGCCGGCAAGCGCGTCGGCCAGGCCCGAGGTGCCGTGAACAAGGCGCTTGCCGCCCGCCAGGCGGAGCTGGAGGCCGAGCGCGACGCCCGCGTCCTCGTCGAGGAGTCCGTGGACGTCACGCTGCCGCACGACCGTGTCCCGGCCGGCGCCCGCCACCCCCTCACCACGCTCTCCGAGCGCATCGAGGACATCTTCGTGGCCATGGGCTACGAGGTCGCCGAGGGCCCCGAGGTCGAGGCCGAGTGGTTCAACTTCGACGCGCTCAACATCGGCCCGGACCACCCGGCGCGCGGCGAGGCCGACACGTTCTTCGTGCAGGGCCCCGAGGACGCCGACGCCGGCGTCGTGCTGCGCACGCACACCTCGCCCGTGCAGATCCGCTCCCTGCTCGACCGCGAGCTGCCGGTCTACGTGATCTGCCCCGGCCGCGTCTACCGCACCGACGAGCTGGACGCCACGCACACCCCCGTCTTCCACCAGGTCGAGCTGCTCGCCGTCGACGAGGGCCTGACCATGGCGGACCTCAAGGGCACCCTGGACCACATGGTCCAGTCGCTGTTCGGCGCGGAGATGAAGACCCGGCTGCGGCCGAACTTCTTCCCCTTCACCGAGCCCAGCGCCGAGATGGACATGCTCTGCTACGTCTGCAAGGGCGCGTCCGTCGGCAACCCCGACCGGCCCTGCCGCACCTGCTCCAGCGAGGGCTGGATCGAGCTCGGCGGCTGCGGCATGGTCAACCCGCGGGTGCTCACCGCCTGCGGCGTCGACCCGGAGAAGTACAGCGGCTTCGCCTTCGGGTTCGGCATCGAGCGGATGCTGATGTTCCGCCACAACGTCGAGGACATGCGAGACATGGTCGAGGGTGACGTCCGGTTCACCCGGCCGTTCGGGATGGAGATCTGATGCGGGTCCCGCTTTCCTGGCTGCGGGAGTACGTCGACCTGCCGGCCACCGAGACCGGCCGCGACGTGCAGGCCAAGCTGATTTCGGCCGGCCTTGAGGTCGAGACCGTCGAGCACCTCGGCGCCGACCTCAAGGGCCCGCTGGTCGTCGGTCAGGTGCTGACCATCGAGGAGCTGGAGGGCTTCAAGAAGCCGATCCGCTTCTGCACGGTCGACGTCGGCCAGGCCAACGGCACCGGTGAGCCCCAGGAGATCGTCTGCGGCGCCCGGAACTTCTCCGTCGGCGACAAGGTCGTCGTGGTCCTGCCCGGCGCCACCCTGCCCGGCGGCTTCTCCATCAGCGCCCGCAAGACCTACGGCAAGGTCTCGCACGGCATGATCTGCTCCAGCGGCGAGCTGGGCATGGGCGACGACGGGACCCACGGCATCATCGTGCTGCCGCCGGAGACCGAGGTCGGCAAGGACGCCGTCGAGCTGCTCGAACTGGTCGACGAGGTCCTGGACATCGCCGTCACCGCCAACCGCGGCGACTGCCTGTCCATCCGCGGCGTCGCCCGCGAGACCGCCATCGCCTACGGCCTGCCGCTGCGCGACCCGGCGCTGCTCGACGTGCCCGGCCCCAACGCGTTCGGCTACCCGGTGAAGGTCTCCGACCCGGCCGGCTGCGACCGCTTCACCGCCCGCACGGTGACCGGCCTCAGCCCCGAGGCGCGCTCCCCGATCTGGCTCCAGCGCCGGCTCCAGAAGGTCGGCATGCGCCCGATCTCGCTCGCCGTCGACGTCACCAACTACGTGATGATGGAGCTCGGCCAGCCGCTGCACGCCTACGACCGCCACCAGGTCCAGGGCACGATCGGCGTCCGTCGCGCGCAGGAGGGCGAGAAGATCGTCACCCTCGACGGCGTCGAGCGGAAGCTGCACGCCGAGGACCTCGTCATCACCGACGACCGCGGCCCCATCGGCCTGGCCGGTGTCATGGGCGGCGCCGACACCGAGATCGCCGACCACGACCCCGCCGAGGAGGGCGCCGCGGCGACGACCGACGTGATCATCGAGGCGGCCCACTTCGACCAGGTGTCGGTGGCCCGCACGGCCCGCCGCCACAAGCTGTCCTCCGAGGCGTCCCGGCGCTTCGAGCGCGGTGTGGACCCGCAGGCCGCGTCTGCCGCCGCGCAGCGCACCGTCGACCTGCTGGTACTGCTCGCCGGCGGCACCGCCGAGGCCGGCGTCACCGAGGTCATCGCCCCGAGCGCGCCGCACACCATCACCCTGGCCGCCGACCACCCGGACAAGGTCGCCGGTGTGACCTACGGCCGGGAGACCGTCGTCCGCCGCCTCCAGGAGGTCGGCTGCGACGTCTACGGCCAGGACGAACTCATCGTGACCGTCCCGTCGTGGCGTCCCGACCTCACCGACCCGAACGACCTCGCCGAGGAGGTCATCCGGCTGGAGGGTTACGAGAACCTGCCCTCCACCCTGCCCAGGCCGCCCGCCGGCCGGGGTCTGACCGGCCGCCAGCGGCTGCACCGCCGCATCGGCCGGGCGCTCGCCGGAGCCGGGTACGTGGAGGCGCTGAACTACCCGTTCGTCAGCGAGCAGGTCTTCGATCAGCTCGGCCTGGAGGCCGACGACCCGGCCCGCCGCGTCGTCAAGCTGGTCAACCCGCTCAGCGACGAGGAGCCCGCGCTGCGGACCTCCCTGCTGCCCGGGCTGCTCGCCGCCCTGCGCCGCAACGACGGCCGGGGCTCGCACGACCTGGCGCTGTTCGAGACCGGCCTGGTCTTCCAGCCGCGCGACGCAGCCAGGGTCGCTGCCAACCTCCCCGTCGACCGGCGCCCCAGCCCCGACGACATCGCTGCGCTGAACGCCGCGCTGCCCGACCAGCCCCGGCACGTCGCCGTGGTCCTGGCCGGCGCCCGCGAGCAGGCCGGCTGGTGGGGCAAGGGCCGTCCGGCCGACTGGGCCGACGCGGTCGAGGCCGCCCGGACCGTCGCCCGCGAGGCCGGCGCCGAACTGGGTATCCGCAAGGGGCAGTACGGTCCCTGGCACCCGGGCCGCTGCGCCGAGCTGACCGTCACCGTCGACGGCGCCGAGCGCGTCGTCGGGCACGCCGGTGAGCTGCACCCGCGCGTCCTGAAGACGCTGGGCCTGCCCGCGCGCGCCTGCGCGATGGAGCTGGACCTGGACGTCCTGGAGCGGGTCGGCGACACGGTCCCGCAGGCGCCGTCCATCTCCACCTTCCCGGTCGCCACGCAGGACGTCGCCCTGGTCGTCGACGCCTACGTGCCCGCCTCGGACGTGGAGGCGGCGCTGCGGGAGGGCGCGGGCGAACTCCTTGAGTCCATCCGCCTGTTCGACGTCTACGAGAACGCCGAGCAGCTGGGCGAGGGCCGCAAGTCCCTGGCCTACGCGCTGCGCTTCCGCGCGGACGACCGCACACTGACCGTCGACGAGGCGTCGGCGGCCCGCGAGGCGGCGGTCGCCCTGGCGACGGACCGCACCGGAGCGGTACTCCGCGGCTGACGCCGCACGCTGTCCCACGCACGGGCCGGTCCCAAGGCAGACGCCTTGGGACCGGCCCGTCGTGCGTCTCCGGGGCGAGTGCGCCGACGGGGCGTGCTGCGGGCCGGCACCCGCGAGGCACGCTGCTGGCCCGGCGGGGCGCGGGAGGCTGTGGTCGAGGGGGTGTGGCCGGTCGGTGAGGCGTGTGCGGTGAGGGGGTGGCCGTCGTGCGGTCGGTGTTTCGGGGTGCCCGGGGCTGGGGGTGTGGGCTGTTGGGCGGCGGGAAGCGGCGGTCCTTCGGTCCGTGAGGCGCTTGCGGAGGGCGGCTCGGCGTCGTGGGGCCCCCGGACCGGCCGGGGCGCGTGTCCACGGCCCGTTCGCACGCGGTGCGTGCCGCGTCGGCCGGGCCGCCCGGACGCAGCAGATCCGCCACCGCGCAGGCTGCCGCACCGCGATGCCGGGCCCGGGGCGCGATCCGAAGCGGGACAGCGGTCACGCCGACCCAGCGCGGTGGCTCACCGCGTGAGGCGCGCGGCGCGGAATGTGCCGGGGCGGCATGGACCCATCGCGACAGGCGGAGGGGCCCGCTGTCGCCGTTCCGTCGGGGCGGGTGGCCCCGCACCGTGGTGGTTCCGCCGGCGCCGGTGCGGGCGTAACGGGCGCGCACCAGCGCAAGGGATCGCAGGGGTGAGGGGGCCCGAAGGGCCGGAGAGCGGGTTCCGGTTCGGGCATATGCGGGGGTGGGCGCGGGCATGTCAGGGCTGGTCAGTGAGCGGAACTCCGGCGTCCTGCCGGTTACTCACTCGTTCGGGTGACTGAGCCGGGTGATGCGTCCGGAACGGCCGTCGCGGTCGACAGAATCGGACCGGCCTCTCGAGGCCGGTCTGCGCTGTCCGGGCCTATTTGGGGGGCCATCGGCATGATCCGCTTCAACCCTGGGGCTCCCCGCGGGGTGCCACCCCGGTTCCTGTCACGACTGCGCTCCCTCGCGGTGCCGACGGCGTGGGGCGCCGTCGCGGTGGCCTACCGGCTGACCTGCCCGCTCGCCCGGGACGACGCTCTCGCCGCACGCCTGGTCAGCAGCGCCGTGCTGTGCGCCGTGGGGACGGGGATCGTCCTGCACTTCCGGCGCCGCATGCTCCGCGAGGTCCGGCACGCCCACAGGATCGCCGAGGCCGCCCAGAGCGTGCTGCTGCGGCCCCCGCCGCCACGGGTCGAGGGCCTTGCCGTCGCCGCCGTCCACCTCTCCGCGGACCGGGGCGCCCGCATCGGCGGTGACCTGTACGAGGTGACGGCCACCGAGCACGGCGTACGGGCCGTCATCGGCGACGTCCGCGGCCACGGCCTCGGCGCCGTCCGTACCGGCGCCGCCGTCCTCGGAAGCTTCCGCGAGGCAGCCCACGACGAGAAGACCCTCGCCGGGGTGCTGCGCCGCCTGGAGCGCGCCATGGACCGGCACCTGCGGGAGTGGGCGCACAGCGACCACCCCGCCCCGGACGGCGCCCCCGCCGCCGAGGAGTTCGTCACCGTCCTGCTGCTGGAGATCCTCCCGGACGGCGAGGTGCACGCCCTCAACTGCGGCCACCCCTGGCCGTACCGGCTGACCGGCGCGGGTGCCGAGCCGCTGGCCCACGCCGACCCTCTCCCGCCGCTCGGCCTGTTCCCGCTGCCCGGCGAGCTTCCCGCCACCGAGTGCGGCCGTCTGCTCCCGGGCGACATCCTCGTCCTGCACACCGACGGCGCGGAGGAGGCCCGCGACACCGACGGCCGCTTCTTCCCGCTCGGCGACGTCCTCGCCGAGGCGGTCCGCGACCGCCCGCAGACGCCCCAGGCCGTCCTGCGGACGGTCCTCACCGCCCTGCTCGATCACAGCGTCGGCCCGCCGAAGGACGACGTGGCCCTGCTGATCCTCAGGAACGAGCGCTGCTCCCCGACCACGCGGCAGACCCACGGTGTCTCCCGGTCGGCCACGGCAGACCGGTAGCGGCACGCCTTGCCCGGCCACGGCCGACCCGGGGTGCCGCGCGAGGCCGGCGGCCGTCCGCCCCGCCACGGAGTGTCGGGCAGGCGGCCGGGCGGACGGCGAACATACGGGCCGCCGCTGTACGAGGGGGAGCCGGCGGCCCGGCCGGCCTCTTTCGAGGCAATTCAGTCAACCGGCCGGGCACGCTCAGCGACAGCGCGTGCACACTGCGGATGCGGGCACTCCGTTCACACCCCGTGTGAACGCGCAGCCACTACCCTGTCCGCACCGAGTCACCGGGGGGCCCGACATGCAGCCCAACACTCTGCTGGACGCGATCCTCGACGAGGCCGGCGTCTCCCACGCGGGGCTGGCCGCACACGTCAACCAGGCGGGGCGGGCACGCGGTCTGACACTGCGCTACGAACACACCGCCGTGGCCCGGTGGCTGAAAGGACAGCGCCCCCGGGGCCAGGTGCCCGACCTGATCTGCGAGGTGCTCGCCGCCCGGCTGCGCCGCCCCGTCACGCTCGACGACATCGGCCTGGGCGTCCCCGGTGACCCGGCCGTCACGCACACCGGTTCGCTCTCCGGCTTCGTCGAGCGGGCCACCGCCCTGTGGCGTTCCGACCAGCAGGGCCGCCCGCACCTCCTCGGCGCCCCCGCCGTCACCGGCACCCCGGCCGTGATGCCCGTCTGGGAGTGGGAGAATCCGCCCGAGGACGTGGACGTCTCGCGCGGTGGCCCGCACCGGGTCACCCCCGGGGACCTGGAAATGCTGCGCGCCGCCCGCGCCCACTACGAGCAGATGTACCGCAAGGCCGGCGGCATGGCGACCCGCGCCCGTATCGTCGGCTTCCTCAACGCAGAGGCGGCCCCGCTGCTGCGCGGCAGCTACACCGACGCCACCGGCCGCCAACTCCACCGTGCCACGGGCGGGCTGGTCGCCGTCGCGGGCATCTGCGCCTACGACTCCGACGCCCACGGCCTCGCCCAGCGCTACTTCCACCAGGCGCTGCGGCTCGCCAAGGCCAGCGGCGACCGGGGCCTCGGCGCGTACGTCATCGCCCTGCTCGTCAACCAGTCCCTGCACATGCGGGAGTTCCGGCAGGCGGTCGCCTTCGCGGAGGCCGCGCTGCGCGCCGCCGGTCACCGCATCACGCCCGCGCTCGCCTCGGACCTGTACGCGATGCAGGCCAAGGCGTACGCCCATCTCGGAGACGCGGCAGGCGCGTTGTCCTGCATCCGGCGGGCCGAGGAGTCCGCCGAGCGCATCCACCGCGGCCACGAGCCCGACGAGACCGGCTATGTCCAGCCGGGCCTGGTCAACGTGCAGGTGGCGGAGGCGCTGTTGAGCCTCGGCGAGCTGGCGGCGGCGGGGGAGCACGCGGCGGCGGCCGTCGACACCCCGGCGCACGACCGGGGCCGGGTGCACCGGCTGGCCATGCTGTGCACGGTCGAACTGCGCCAGGGCAACGCCGACCGGGCGGTGGCCGTCGCCGTGCAGATGGCCGAACAGGCCCGAGGCATGGAGTCGCAGCGGCTGCGCGACCGGCTGCGCGAGGTGCGCGAGCATCTGCTCCGCAGCGGGGGTGCGGGCACCGCCGAGGCCGCCGAACTCATCGACGGAGCGCTGCGGGTGCCGCTGTAGACGGCACCGGGCCGCCTCCGGCGTACGAGGGGCGGCCGGGACCGGGCCGCGCCCGGCGCGTGCCTCGCCGCGCCGCCCCATGCGTCACGGGCGGCCCTCCGTGCGCCTGCTGTGCGGCCGCCGCTGCTGCGATATTGCCCCTTACCCATCGGAAGGCGGCAGAACCATGCAGTGGACGAAACAGAACGAACAGCCTGTGTACTCAAACCGCTGGTTCAGCGTCAATCTCGCAGATGTCGAACTCCCGGACGGCCGACACCTCGACCACTTCCTCATACGGCTGAGGCCCGTCGCCGTGGCCACGGTCGTCAACGACGCCAACGAGGTCCTGCTGCTGTGGCGGCACCGCTTCATCACCGACAGCTGGGGCTGGGAACTCCCGGCGGGCGTGGTGGAGGACGGCGAGGACATCGCCGGCGCGGCGGCCCGGGAACTGGAGGAGGAGACCGGCTGGCGCCCGGGCCCCCTGCACCACCTGATGAGCGTGGAGCCGTCCAACGGCCTCACCGACGCCCGCCACCACATCTACTGGTCCGACGAGGGCGAGTACGTCGGCGACCCCGTCGACGCGTTCGAGTCGGACCGTCGTGAATGGGTCCCCCTGAAGGTGGTCCCGGATCTGGTCACCCGCGGCGAGGTGCCCGGGGCCAACATGGCAGCCGCCCTGCTCCTCCTGCACCACCTGCGCCTCTAGGAGCCGTCGCCTGCCTCGCCGCCCGCGGTCCGGGCGTCGTCGGCACGCACGTCCCGGCGCTGCTCGCCCTGGCCCGGCGCCCCGCCCGCAACCCCGCGCCGCGCGCCCCGCTCACCCACCGCCGGCGGGCGTTCGGCGGAAACACCTCGGGCCCCGGGCCGCACGACCGGCCAGGGACCCGAGGAGGAGCGAAGGCTCGTACGGTCACTCGTAGGAGTAGAAGCCCGACCCCGTCTTGCGGCCCAGGCGGCCCGCGTCCACCATGCGCTGGAGCAGGGGGGGAGCCGCGTACAGGGGCTCCTTGTACTCCTCGTACATCGAGTACGCGACCGAGGCGACCGTGTCCAGGCCGATCAGGTCGGAGAGCTTGAGCGGGCCCATCGGGTGGGCGCAGCCCATCTCCATGCCGTTGTCGATGTCCTCGCGGCTGGCGATGCCCGACTCGAACATCCGGATCGCGGAGAGCAGGTACGGGATCAGCAGCGCGTTGACCACGAAGCCGGAGCGGTCCTGGGCGCGGATCGCGTGCTTGCCCAGCACCTTCTCGGTGAAGACCTGCGCGCGGCTCAGGGTGCCCTCGGAGGTGGTGAGCGCCGGGATCAGCTCGACCAGCTTCTGCACCGGGGCCGGGTTGAAGAAGTGGATGCCGATGACGTGGTCCGGGCGGGACGTGGCGACGGCCAGCTTCACCAGCGGGATGGACGAGGTGTTCGACGCCAGGATCGCGTCGGGGCGGGTCACCACCTGGTCGAGCACCTGGAAGATCTCCGTCTTCACCTGCTCGTTCTCGACGACGGCCTCGATCACCAGATCACGGTCGGCGAACTCGCCGAGGTCCGTGGTGAAGGTCAGCCGGGCCTGCGTGGCCTCCAGCTCCTCGTCGCTGATCTTGCCGCGCTCCGCCGCCTTCGTCAGGGAGTTGAACAGCCGGGTACGGCCGATCTCCAGGGCTTCGCCGGTGGTCTCGGCGACCTTGACGTCCAGCCCGGAACGGGCGCACACCTCGGCGATACCCGCGCCCATCTGACCGCAGCCCACCACTCCGACGCGTTCGATGTCGGTCACATCGTCCCTTTCGCTACTGCCTACGGCTGTGGCAGGGTGCCGGGTCCCGGCGCCTGCTCCGTTCGTGCACGTTACTCCGAAGTATCGATGATCGATCGCGGGGGTGGGGCATCCTGGCCGGGGGACCCGCCCTGACCAGGCGGTTCCGGGACGATCGTGACAGATGTCGCCACAGCGGAGTCAGGGGGCGAGGGTGCAGGTGTCACGCAGGGGCTTCGCGGCGGCGGCACTGGCCGCGCTGGCGACGACGGCGCAGGGGTCCGCCGCGCCGCGGCCGGCGCGGGACACGGGCACGGCGGGCGGGCCCGGGCGGGGAGGCGCGGCGAGCGGTGAGATGCGGGGCGTGTGGGTGGCCACCGTCACCAATCGCGACTGGCCGTCACGGCCCGGCCTGGGCGCACGCCAACAGCGCGCCGAACTGCTCGCCCACCTCGACACGGCCGTCCGTGCCCGCCTCAACACCGTGATGCTCCAGGTGCGGCCCACCGCCGACGCGCTGTGGCCGTCGCCGCACGAGCCGTGGTCGCAGTACCTCACCGGCACACAGGGCACCGACCCCGGCTGGGACCCACTCGGCACGGCGGTCGCGGAGGCGCACGCCCGCGGGCTGGAGCTGCATGCCTGGTTCAACCCGTACCGGGTCGCCCTGCACGCCGATCCCACGCGGCTCGCGGCCTCCCACCCGGCGCGCCGCAACCCCGGCTGGGTGATCCCGTACGGCGGGAAGCTGTACTACGACCCGGGGCTGCCCGAGGTCCGGGCGTTCGTGCGGGAGGCGATGCTGGACGCGGTGCGGCGCTACCCGGTCGACGGGGTGCATTTCGACGACTACTTCTACCCGTACCCGGTGGCCGGGCAGACCTTCGACGACGACGCCGCCTACGACCGGTACGGGGCCGCCTTCCCCGACCGCGCGGCCTGGCGGCGGGACAACGTCGACCGGCTGGTCCACGAGACGGCCGAGGCGATCCGGACGATCCGCCCCGGTACGCGTTTCGGCATCAGCCCCTTCGGGGTGTGGCGCAACGCCGACGTCGACGAGCGGGGCTCCGCCACCCGCGCGGGCGTGCAGTCGTACGACGACCTGCACGCGGACACGCGGAAGTGGGCGCGGGAGAACTGGATCGACTACATCTGCCCGCAGCTGTACTGGAACATCGGCTTCGCCGCGGCCGACTACGCGAAGCTGCTGACCTGGTGGGCCGACGTCGTGCGCGGCTCGGGCACGCAGCTGTACGCGGGGGAGGCGCTGTACAAGGCGGGGGACCCGGCGCAGCCCGCCGCCTGGCAGGACCCCGCCGAGCTGTCCCGTCACCTCACGCTGGCGAAGAAGTACCCCGAGGTGCGGGGGCACGTGTTCTTCGCGGCGCGCGAGGTGACGGCCGATCCGGTCGGGGCCATGGCACGGGTGGTGGCCGACCACTACGGCCGGCCCGCCGGGTCCCCGTCCTGATCAGTGCCGGGTCACGACCTCCCGGTGCCGGATCTCGGTGTCGGGGCCGGGGGAGCAGATGCCCTCGTGCCCGTCCTCGAACCGGACCCGGTACGGCGGGTCGCCGTCCCGGCCGAGCACTTCGACGATCTCGCCGACCTTGTCGTGCTGGCCGACCACCCTGCCGTGCTGGACAAGCCGGTCACCCTCGGTTGCGCGCATCGTCGCCTCCTCACCTGACGGGAGCAGCGGTCCATGCTCCTTCGAGTCTACGGCGGGCGCCCCAGGACGGCAGCGGTCCGGCCGCGATGCCGGGGGCACGCGGCCGGGTCTGATCCTTCTCGACGGCTGCGCGTGCCGGGCCCCGTGTCCCCGCCGCCCCGGCCCTGCCGCGCCCTGTCCAGCCGGCCGCGTCCGCGACTACCCCCGCGCCCGCTGTGTCACCGCGATGCACACCAGGACGGCGAGAGCCGTCACCGGGGCCGCCCACGGGAGGTGTTCGCCCAGGAGGAAGACCGACCAGAACAGGGTCAGCAGGGGCTGCGCGAGCTGGAGTTGGCTGGCCTTCGGGACGCCGATGGAGGCCATGCCCCGGTACCAGACGATCAGGCCGAGGAACTGGGAGCCCGCCGCCACCCACAACAGGCCGGTCACGCTGTGCGCGGTGATGTGGACCGGCTCCGCGGTCAGGGCCACCGCGGCCACCGGCACCGTGAGCGGCATGCACAGCACCAGCGCCCAGCCGATGACCTGCCAGCCCGGCATGGCGCCGGCCAGCCGACCGCCCTCGGTGTAGCCGGCCGCGCAGATCAGCAGGGCGCCGAAGAGGTACACGTCCGCCGTCGTCAGCGCGCCCCCGCTCTGCTGCACGGTGAACGCCACCACCGCCGCCGCGCCGGCCAGGGCCGCCGCCCAGAAGGTGCGCGAGGGGCGCGAGCCCGTCCGCAGGGACGACAAGAGGGCCGTGGTGAGCGGCAGCAGGCCGACGACGACAGCGGCGTGCGCCGTCGTGGACGTCTGCAGCGCCAGCGTGGTCAGCATCGGGAAGCCGAGCACCACCCCCGCCGCGACCACCGCGAGCCCCGCCCAGTGGCGGCGGGCGGGGAGCGGCACACGCAGGGCCAGCAGACAGCCGCCGGCGATCACCGCCGCGAGCACGCTGCGCACCGCCACCAGCGACCAGGGGCCGAAGCCCTCGAGGCCCCAGGCGGTGGCGGGGAAGGTCAGGGAGAAGGCGACCACTCCGAGGGCGGCCTGGAGGGTGCCGAAGCCACGGCCCTGCGAGGGAGCGGGAACTGCTATCGGACCTGCGGCAGTAGCGCTACTCTGTGCTCTCATGCAAGAGAGTAGCAGCGTCGGTGAACTGGCGGAACAGCTCCGACAGGAGCTGGACCGCTACTCTCCCGGTGAGAAGCTCCCGTCCAGCCGTGCCCTCGTCGAGCGGTTCCGGGTCAGCCCCGTGACCGTCTCCCGGGCCCTGGCGCGCCTCGCCGCCGAAGGGCTGGTCGTCACCCGCCCCGGCGCCGGCGCCTTCCGCGCCCGGCCCCGCACACCGGCCGCCCTCACCGGCGACACCTCCTGGCAGGAGGTCGCCCTCAGTGCCGACGGCGCCGCCGACCTCGTCCCGCGCTCGGTCGACGCGTCCGGCGTCCTCGTCTCGCTCGCCGCCCCCGCGCCCGGGGTGATCGAGTTCAACGGCGGCTATCTGCATCCCTCGCTCCAGCCGGAGCGCGCCATGGCCGCCGCGCTGGCCCGCGCCGGACGCAGGCCGGGGGCGTGGGGGAGGCCGCCCATGGAGGGACTGCCCGAGCTGCGCGAATGGTTCGCGCGTGCCGTCGGCGGACCCGTGACGGCGGCCGGGGTGCTGGTCACCGCGGGCGGACAGTCCGCCCTCACCACCGCCCTGCGCGCCCTCGCCCCGCCCGGCGCGCCCGTCCTCGTCGAGTCGCCCACCTACCCCGGCATGCTCGCCATCGCCCGCGCCGCCGGACTCCGCCCGGTGCCCGTCCCGGTCGACGCCGACGGCGTACGCCCGTCCCTGCTCGCCGACGCCTTCCGTGCGACCGGCGCCCGCGTCTTCGTCTGCCAGCCCCTCTTCCAGAACCCGACCGGCGCCGTCCTCGCCCCCGAGCGCCGCGCCGAGGTGCTGCGCATCGCCCGGCAGGCCGGCGCGTTCGTCGTCGAGGACGACTTCGTACGGCGGCTCGTGCACGAGGACGCGGGCCCGCTGCCCCGCCCGCTCGCCGCCGACGACCCCGACGGCGTGGTGGTGCACGTCAGCTCGCTGACCAAGGCCACCTCGCCCAGCTTCCGGGTGAGCGCCCTCGCCGCGCACGGCCCGGTGCTGGAGCGGCTGCGGGCCATCCAGATCGTCGACACCTTCTTCGTGCCGCGCCCGCTCCAGGAGGCCACCCTGGAACTCGTCGGCTCGTCCGCCTGGCCCCGCCACCTGCGCTCCATCGCCGCCGCCCTGCGCACCCGCCGCGACGCCATGACCGCCGCGCTCCGCCTCCAGCTGCCCGCCCTCGCCCTGCCGCACGTCCCCTCCGGCGGGTACCACCTGTGGCTGCGCCTCCCCGACGGCGTGTCCGAGTCCGCCCTGACCGCCGCCGCCCTGCGCGCGGGAGTCGCCGTCACCCCAGGACGCCCCTACTTCAGCGCCGAACCGCCCGCAGGACACCTGCGTCTGAGCTTCGCCGCCGTGGCCGGCACGGGCGAGATCACGGAGGGCGTGCACCGGCTGCGGACGGCCTGGTCCCAGGTGGTGGGATAAGGGGTCGACGCCCGCCGCGACCTGCTGCCAGCATCGGCGCATGACTGCCGACCCGCGCCTGCCCGAGGGCTACGAGATCTCCACCGACCCCGCCCGGACCGACGCCGCCACGGTGCACCGGTGGCTGTCCACCGACGCGTACTGGGCCCTCGGCCGCGCCCGCGAGACACAGGACAAGGCGATCGCCGGCTCGCTCAACTTCGGCGTGTACGACACGGTCACCGGCGCGCAGGTGGCGTACGCCCGTGTCGTCACCGACCGGGCCACCTTCGCCTGGCTGTGTGACGTGTACGTGGACCCCGCCGTCCGCGGCAAGGGACTCGGCACCGCGCTCGTCACCGCGGTACGGGACGAGGTGCGCGAGTACGGCGTACGGCGGGTGCTGCTCGCCACGCACGACGCGCACGAGGTGTACGCGCCCATCGGGTTCCGGCCACTGGAGCGGCCGGACCAGTGGATGGCGCTCATCTTCGAACAGGCCTGACGCCGGCTCCGGTGGCCGCGTAGGACCGGGTTGCGCCGTATGCCCTCGGCGGAGGGTGAGGGTAGCACCACCGAGCGTCACGACCGGCCGGCACCTCTTGACCCGCCGACCCTTGCGGCTGACCATCGCCGCATGGCACTTCGGGTCACGTTCGTCGCCGCAGCGGGGAGCTCCACGGTGCTGTCCGAGCGCTTCGAGGACTCCCGGCCTCTGGACCAGGCCGGATGGAGCGAGGTGCAACGCGTCGCGCACGAACTGCTTCCCCTGGCCGCGGCCGACCTGCGTTACTGCTCCCCGGCCCCGCGCAGCCGCGCGACCGGGGAAGGGCTCGGCTACGCGCCGCTCGTCCAGCTCGCCCTGCGCGACTGCGACATGGGGCGCTGGCGCGGACTGACCCTCGGCGAGGCGATGGCCCGTGAGCCGGAGGCGGTGGACGCCTGGCTGGCCGACCCGCGGTCCGCGAGCCACGGCGGGGAGTCCCTGCTGGACTTCATCGGACGCGTCGGCAACTGGCTCGACACCCGGCCCGCCGAGGACGGCTGCCGGGTGGTCGCGGTGGCCGAGCCGTCGGTGATCCGCGCGGCGCTCGTCTACGCGCTGAAGGCGCCGCCCGCCACCTACTGGAACATCGACGTCCGCTCCCTGTCGACGATCGGCGTCGCCGGACGGCCGGGCCGCTGGAGCCTGCGGCTGGAGAGCGTCTCGGCCCAGCCCCTGCGCGCCTAGTGACCTGAGTCAGAGACTCGCCGGCAGTAGGCGGCGAGTCTCTGACTCAGGTCACTAGGGCATGCTCACCCGCATGTGGTCCGTGACGAGTTCCAGGTCCTTCGCCGGGCCCCGCACTCGCCAGACCGTGCGCCAGTGGTCTGCGTCCCGGACGGTGAACTCGCCCCGGTAGAGGTCGGCCGAGCAGGGGTGGTCGGCGATGTGCCGGCCGGAGCCGAGGTCCAGGCCGTGGAAGAAGCGGCCGTCCGCGAACCGCACGTCCGCCGTGCCGTCCGGGCCGCGCAGCAAGCGGAGCGTGCGCTCGGCGGGCCGGGTGACGCCCCGCCAGGTGAAGTCGCCGGACTCCCGCTGGAGCAGGCCGTCGCCGTCCCCGAGCGGCTCGAACACCACGGTTCCGGTGAACCACCCCTCGTCCCCGCTCGCGAGGTCCCGCACGACCCGCTCGGCCCGCCAGGCGCCGCCCAGATACGCCAGTACGTCGGGTACCGGCCAGAACTCGCCCATGGCGTCCCGCTCTCCCGTGCTCTCTCGTACTCCGCCGTGCCGCACGCCCCATTGACGTGCTCCTGCCCCCTCCCTATCTTGCCGTTCGAAGTGCTGCACAGCGTCCGACATTGCGAACAGCCGCCCATCTCCCCCCAGAGCCGCGGAGTACTCATGTCACGCACCGCCCGGCACCGCACCCGCCGCAGAGCCGTCCTCACCGGCACCGCACTGCTGACGGCCGCCCTGCTGTTACCGGTCCCCGCCCACGCGGAGGCCGTCACCGACTACACGATCACCGTCGACGCCGGCGCCCACGGCCCGGCGATCGACGACACGATGTACGGCGTCTTCTTCGAGGACATCAACCGGGCCGCCGACGGCGGTCTGTACGCCGAACTCGTCCAGAACCGCTCCTTCGAGTACTCCACCGCCGACCACGCCTCCTACACGCCCCTGACCGCCTGGTCCGTGTCCGGCACGGCGGAGGCGGTGGACGACTCCGGGCGGCTCGACGAGCGCAACCGCACCTACCTGTCCCTCGGCGCCGGCTCCTCCGTCACGAACGCCGGCTACAACACCGGCATCCGGGTCGAGCAGGGCAAGCGGTACGACTTCTCGGTGTGGGCCCGCGCCGGGGCCGGCGCCACCCTCACCGTCACGCTCAAGGACGCGGCGGGCACCCTCGCCGAGAGCCGCGAGGTGGCCGTGCGCGGCGGCTGGACCCGGTACAAGGCCACGTTCACCGCGTCCCGCACCAGCAACCGCGGCCGGCTCACCGTCGCGACCTCCGCCGACACGGCCCTCGACATGGTGTCGCTGTTCCCGCGCGAGACGTACAAGAACCAGCCCAACGGGCTGCGCAAGGACCTCGCCGAGAAGATCGCCGCGCTGAAGCCCGGCTTCCTCCGTTTCCCCGGTGGCTGCCTCGTCAACACCGGCTCCATGGAGGACTACAGCGAGACCTCCGGCTGGCAGCGCCGGCGCGCCTACCAGTGGAAGGACACCGTCGGCCCGGTCGAGAAACGCGCCACCAACGCCAACTTCTGGGGGTACAACCAGAGTTACGGACTCGGGTACTACGAGTACTTCCGCTTCGCCGACGACATCGGCGCGATGCCGCTCCCGGTCGTCCCCGCGCTCGTCACCGGCTGCGGCCAGAACCGGGCCACCGACGACGAGGCGCTGCTGAAGCGGCACATCCAGGACACCCTGGACCTCATCGAGTTCGCCAACGGCCCGAGGACGTCGACGTGGGGCGGCCTGCGCGCCGAGATGGGGCCACCCCGAGCCCTTCGGTCTCACCCACATCGCCGTCGGCAACGAGGAGAACCTGCCCCACGAGTTCTTCGCCCGCTTCCAGCGCTTCCGCGCCGCCGTCGAAGCCGAGCACCCGGAGATCACGCTGATCTCCAACTCCGGCCCCGACGACGCGGGCACGGTCTTCGACACCGCCTGGCGGCTCAACCGCGAGGGCGGCGTCGACATGGTCGACGAGCACTACTACAACAGCCCGCAGTGGTTCCTCCGGAACAACGACCGCTACGACTCCTACGACCGGCAGGGCCCGAAGGTCTTCCTCGGCGAGTACGCCTCCCAGGGCAACGCCTGGAAGAACGCCCTGGCCGAGGCGGCGTACATGACCGGCCTCGAGCGCAACGCCGACGTCGTGAAACTCGCCTCGTACGCGCCGCTGCTGGCGAACGAGGACTACGTCCAGTGGCGGCCGGACATGATCTGGTTCAACAACCGCGCCTCGTGGGGGTCGGCGAACTACGAGGTCCAGAAGCTGTTCATGAACAACGTCGGCGACCGCGTCGTCCCCTCGCGGGCGAGCGGCACCCCCGACGTCAGCGGCCCCATCGCCGGAGCGGTCGGCCTCTCCACGTGGGCGACGAGCGCCGCGTACGACGACGTGGAGGTGACGGCGGCCGACGGCACCACGCTGCTCAGCGACGACTTCTCGGCCGGCGCCGGCCGCTGGCGTCACGTCGGCGGCGGCAGCTGGACCGTCCAGGACGGCGCCTACGTCCAGACCGACGAGGCCGCCGAGAACACCCTGGTCACCGCGGGCGACCCCGAGTGGCGTGACTACGACCTGCGGGTCGAGGCGGTGAAGCGGTCCGGCAAGGAGGGCTTCCTGATCGCCTTCGGCGTCAAGGACACCGGCACCTACTACTGGTGGAACCTGGGCGGCTGGGACAACACCCGGTCCGCGGTCGAGCAGGCCGTCGACGGCGGCAAGTCCACGCTGATCTCCAAGCCCGGCTCGATCGAGACGGGCCGCGCCTACGACATCCGGGTCGAGGTGCGCGGCCGCCAGGTCACCCTGTACCTCGACGGCGAGGAGTGGGGCAGCTTCACCGACGACAAGCCGGCCGAGCCGTTCCGCCAGGTCGTCACGGAGGACGCCCGCACCGGCGACCTGCTCCTCAAGGTCGTCAACGCCCAGCCGTCCGAGGCCCGCACTTCCGTCGACCTCGGCTCCGCCCGCGTCTCCTCCCGCGCCCAGGTCACCACCCTGGCCGCAGACCCGGACGAGGTGAACACCGAGACGGACGCCCCGGTCACCCCGGTGACCTCGACGTTCCGGGGCGTGGCGCCCACGTTCGCGTACACCTTCCCGCCGAACTCGGTGACGTTCATGAGGATCGACCGGAGGTGACCAAGCGGAACGCGTGACCCTCGGGGCCGGCCAGGACCGGTCCCGGGGGTCCGCCCCGCCCCGCGCCGACGGGGGTGGCGCCCAGGGCACGAAGGCGGGCGACCTCGGCGGCGGGATCGTCAGCCGGAAGGCAGAGGCAGAGGCAGAGGCAGAGGCAGAGGCGGTCCGGCTCCGTGTCGCTGTCCGGGGTGCGGAGGAACTCCGGGCAGGGGCCCGAGGCCGTGGAGGGGCGGAGTGGGGCGTACGCGTCGCTGACCTCGTGCACCGTCCGGTCGAGCTCCTCGCCCAGGCCGCCGCCATCGCGCGCGGGTCCGCGCAGTCGATCACCACGGCGGCCGGCGGGCCCGTGTCGCGGTGGATGCCGCGGGGTTCGAGCACGCGGATCGCGTAGCCCTCCGGGTCGGCGAGGACCGTCTGTGGAACGCCGTCCTGCCCCACGTCCAGGGGCAGCGCCGAAGCCCCTGACGCGTCGACCAGACCCGCCTGGTGGGCGACCACGAGGTGCAGTCGGTTTTTCGCCCGGGTCGGGAGCGAGGATGCGGGTACGCCTGAGAGGGCCACGGAGGCGGAGGCCGGAGGGGCCGGGGCGATGCGCCACGCCCCGCCGGTGCCGCGGGCGGACGCTCCGAGGCTCTGCGCCCATGCGGGCGAGCGCCCGCATGTCCCGCGCCTCGATGCCCACTCCGGCCGGCCGCGGTGCCATTGTGACCGAGACTTTTAGTTGGCACATCTCGGCCTGAGTCGTGCAGGTCAGGCTCGCTCGGAGAATTCTTGTTAGCACATCCCGAGCGCGATAGTTGGCACTCAAGGGTGCCGATGATCACTGTGCGTGATTGCTGACGGTGCTGATGAAGAGGATCTGTGAAATCGGTTCTGTCCGCACTTTCGTGAACGATTTCTCAGCACCCTCTCTGCTGGCCGGTCGGTACGATCGACGGGTGATGGACGAACCTGTGATGGAGCTGTCAGACGCTGAGGACCGCCGCGTCTGGGACCGCTTCTACGAGAAGTTCAGCTTCCAGCCGAGCACGAGTCCGTCCAAATGGCCAGCCATCAAAGAGCCCGGTGCGTCAGTTACATGGAGTCTGGCGACGCTTCCCGACGAACCTGACTACGAGCGTCCGGACCGCCTGGTCGCCATCGTCGAGCAGGGACTGTCCTCCTGCGTGGGCCCGTCAGGCAATCTGTTCGCCCTCGACTGGCAGCACCCGTCGTACCGCTTCGCACCGCAAGAGGTGGGCGGTCCTGGTCAACCGGCCTGGCCGTTGAGCCCGTATCCCGACGGTGACTACTACCTCTTCCTTACAGAGGACTTCCGCATAGGCAGCTTCGGACACCCTTGGGAAGAGTCTCTTTGCCTGTTCGGTGAGGCACTTCTCGACGTCGCGGCCACGGAGCTCGACAAGGTTCTTGGCTTGCCGATCCGCAGGTCAGGCAAGGCTGTAGGCCCGGCCTGAGACTGGACCGGGCTCAGTTGATGCCGATCTGCCCAGTTCCCGAGTCGATGTCCCGGGCAAGTCGCCGCGCGTAGGTGGCGAGGACTCGGCGGAGGTCCGCGTATTGGCAGTGGGTCGGGGCGGGAGAACTGGAACCATGTGGTGTTCCGCCGCGCGGCACTGTTGCTGGATCTCGGTGGGTTGTGCGGCTTCGAGTGGGCGGGGAGCGAAGAGGTCCTCGCCTCGCGTCACCAGCGTCCAGACGAATACCGAGGCGTTCTGGCGCTTGCGGTCATAAGTCCGGGTGCGGAACTGGACGAGCGTGGGCGGAAGTTCGCTGACCAGCGCATTCCATGCGTCGATGCCGAGTATCCACTCCTGGAGCGCTTCGCGCCCGCGCCGGTGGGAAACGAGTGTTGACGTGCTGATTGCAGTTCGGAGGCAAGAGCGCGGAGAGCCCTGTCGAATTCAAGAGGGTTGCAGCCTGTTCGCCCTGAGCGCCGGGTCTCGCGTGCCGAGAGTAGGTGAGTCTGGACGGGGGTGATCCCGAGGAGTCGCGCGGCCTTGTCATAGGTTCCGCCCATGGTCGCTGAACCCGTGACTCGGACCTGGTGATCGCCCTCTCGGACCGTGGGACCATCCCGGACGGGACCAAGGAGGAGTAGTGCAGCTGCGGAACGTCTCACTGGACGACGTCGATGCCTATATTCGGATGCGGTGCGACCCCGTGATGATGGCTGACCTGGGCGGGCCCCTTCCGCGTGAGGGGATGGCGGACAAGGTCCGCCGGGATGCCCGGCAGGCAGCAGACGACCTCGCATGGTTCAAGATGATCATTCCCGACGGGGCCACCCCAGAAGTCGTGGCCGGGACAGTGACTATCTGGTCCCACGACACCAGCGACGGACCGATGTCCGAGATCGGTTGGATGGTTTTGCCCGAATTTCAAGGACAGGGCTTCGGTAAACGCGCCGTCCGCGCCCTTCTGGAACAGGCCAGGGACCAGAACCGCTGGGGCCTGGTGCATGCCTTTCCGGCAACAGACAACGCGGCGTCGAACGGCATTTGCCGTTCCGTCGGGTTCCGCTTCCTCTCACAAGCCGAGGTGACCTTCGCAGGGCGAGTCCTCAAGACCAACCACTGGGCCGTAGACCCAGGGAAGGACTTGCGCTGAAGCCAGCACTCACCAGGTCTGTTCGATGCTCGGCCGAAGTTCAGCCCACTGGGCTTTGCTCGGCCAGGGCTTTGGTGTGAGCGAGGCGGTAGGACTCGGTGCCGGTCTGGATGATCGCGCCGTTGAAGGTGAGGCGATCGACGATGGCAGCGCAGCATGACGACAAGGCCCGATCTTCGGAACTGACCACAACTGTGACGTAGTGCTGCGATTTGGCCCCTGTGGTAACCCGAACGCTCAGCGGCGGGATCGAGGGCTCGGCCTCCGGGAGTCAGGTGCCGGCCAGGCCCCATGCATCGAGCCCGCCGTAGATATGGGCCCTCAGGCAGTGGGGGGCGCTGAATCCTGAGGCTTCGCCGCGGTAGATGGCGATGAGCGAGTCCTTGCCCCGCCACCAGGTGTCAGCGAGTCCCTGGACTTCGGGTACCGGCTCGAATCCGTCGAGGTTCAGGTCCTCGACGGCGCTGCCTTTGATCTTCGTGATGCTCTTGGCCCAGTAGCCCGCGTGGCTGGCAAGTGCCAGGGCTTCCACCCATCCCTCTGTGCTGGCGTGCAGTGGCGTCCAGTGGTCAGCGTCGATCCCGAACTCACCTCCTGGCCCGATCATGAACCCGTGGGCCATGGAGACGCGACAGCCACCGGCCGGGAACCGCCATCCGTTCGCGGCCGAGCCCTCCGGGGCATCGGCTTCCAGAACGCGCGGGCCGCCTTCGTATTCAGGGGCCGGGGGCAGGGCGAGACCGCCCCAGCGCTCCTGGAAGGCGATAGCCCGGTCGATCTCGGCATCCGGAATCCCTTGCCTGAGCCATGCCTCCCGGAAAAGCTTGAGGTCGCGGCTTGGAACACGCAGCCCGTGAACCTCGACGAAGTAACGAGCTCGCCGGCTCAAGCCTTCAGGCGCCTGAGGATTCAGCGGCACTCGGGGGTCTGTCGTCACAGTTGTTGCCTCTCGTACGGAGAGGTTGGTGCGGCCGGATGCGGCGGTGCCGACGGCTGCGGAGAGCTGGACCAACGGACGGGGTCGCCGCCGGGGCCGCCGGTGAGCCAGGAACCGTCGCCCAGGGGCACCAGCTCGTACGGGTTGCTCGCCTCAACGGTGAACTCGCCGCTAAGGGTGCCCGTGCGTACGTCGACCAGGTGGTGACGGAACCACTCCACCTCGTCCTCATTCTCACCGCCCACGGTGACGATGGCCGTGTGCTCGGTCAGGTAGCCGCCGCTCCATTCCACGAAGGACTCCTCCGGGTCGTACCCAAAGGCTTCGACGGGGAGGATGAAGAGCACGTCCCCGTTGGGGTGGCGGTGGAAGGCGACGTCCGCCTGCCCGTGGTCCACAGTCATGAACTGGTGCCCGGACGGAGCCAGGTCGATCAGGCAGCGGTCCTGCCACGGGTACGTCACGAACTCCGGCTCGCCGTCCGCCCCGACCGTGCCCAGGAGAATGACGGATCCGTCCTGGCCCTCACCGATGTCGAGGTAGATGCTGCCGTCCACGGGATGCACGTGGTGGAAGGCGCCGTGCCCGACCGTCTCCAACTCCCGGCGGGCCACAACCACCCCACTGTCGGCGTCGTGTACGACCCACTGGTCCCCGTCTCCGCGGCCCGCCATCGCGTCCGGCCGGTAGACCCACACCGTCCGGCCGTCCAGAGACAGCGCACAGCCAGGCCGGTGGCCATGGCGTACGTCAGAGCGCGGTTCGAAGTCCGAGGCCCACACGAGGTTGCCGGCGCGCGTAAGGCAGACGACTCCGTTCAGCGTCGTATACACGACCCGCTCCAAATCCTGCCGGACCACCGACGCTACGACCTCTTCGCCATCCCGGGGCTGGAAAACCGCTGCGGGCTCCAGCCTCCCGTAGGCACCGGCGCCCACGACGTAGGCGTGGATCCGACCATCGCGGAGACGAGTGATGACCTTCGGTGGCGGCTCAGGAATCATCCGCTGAGGCTAACGCCCAGCAGGAACCTCATTCGCCGGGGCGGTGGGCGCCCGAGTCGGGTAGTCGGGCCGAGCACGGTAGTTGACCCACTGGACAATTCCAATGCACGACCACAGACCGGTTGCTCAGAACAAGGAGTCCCAGAGGACCTCTTCCGGGTCAGGTTCTTCTGGGTGGAGCATGCAGCGTCTGCAGCGCAGGAGTCCTGGTTCGTTAGTGCCTGAGGCGGCGCTCATCCACGGCAGGGCCTCCATGGCGTGTGCGCGCTCGTCGTCGGCGAGGGTGTCGACGGTCCGGCGGAGCTCCTCTGGGGCGGATTGGTCGGTGAGGCAGAGCCAGCCGACCGCCGCCGACAGACGGGCTTCGGGGGCCTCTGCTCGGTCATGCCAACGTTCGCGCAGCCACCTCACAGTCGGCGGGTGCGGGTGGGCCCGGGTGATCTCGGCGGCGGCCAGGAGCAGGGCGGCGCGGACCATGGCGTCGCCTTCGGTGGCGAATCCGTTGGCCAAGGCAGTCCGGATGGTGTGGGCGGGGTCGGCGGCGGTCGCCAGGACGTAGGCGGCGTCGACGCGGATGGTGGGGTCGGAGTCTCCAAGAAGGGGCAGGATCGCGGTGGTGGCGGTGGTGATCGCGGCTCGGGCGGCGGCCACCGACCAGCCGGCCGGGTAGCCGGTCACCTCGTAGCCGTAGTCGTCGTGGGTATCGGGGGCGTGGCGCTGGGGATCGTTGCGGTGGAGGAGGAATTCCTCGCGAGAGGCGACGCCGTGGTGCCTGGCACGGGCGGGGCCGGAGAGGACTGCGAGGGCGGCGGTGCGGTGTGGGTGGTGGGCGTTGACGGCGAGGGGAATGAGGTACGGCACGGCAAGGGCAGCGGCGGCCCAGCTGTCGTCGGCGCACAGGCCCCACAGCACACCCGTCGCGTCCACGACCGGTTCGCTGCCAGCGCGCAGGAGGGAAACCGCCTCCCGGACGTCGTACCCATGGGGGAAGTTGCCCCACGGGACGGCATCCAAGTCCAAGGCCTGTCGAGGCTCGGGCAGGATGCTGGCCACCGCCGCCCGCACGTCGAACGGACCCCCCGAGAACGAGGCCAGGTCCGACCCGTCCGTCACTTTCCGACACATCTCGAACGTCGGATCGGTCCGCCAGTCCACGTCACACCCCAACCGTCGAATCCCCGGAACTGGATCGTGGCTGGCCCGGCGGTCCACCGGAAGCCTCTGGGCGGTGATCCAGCGGCTCGTACGGGGCCACCCATCATGCACAGGGGCCAACCGGAATGCTCAAGGGCCACCTACTGAGCTCAGTCGCAGGTAGGCACAGGCTGGCGGCAACGCTCAAGGGCCAACGAGAGCGCCAGGTCTCAACAACGCAGCGTTACCGAAGCAAGATCCGCCAACTACTGTGCTCGTCCGCCAAGTAAATATCTCGGCGCAGTCATGAGAAGGTGCACGGATGCATGGCGTTGCATAAACGTGCAGAGAAACGTATAGTCATGCCATCCAGGAGGAGGGTTTTCCATGGCGGTACGTGCGGCGGTGGCCGGAGCGAGCGGGTATGCGGGCGGTGAGCTGCTGCGGCTGCTCCTGACGCACCCCGGGGTCGAGATCGGCGCCCTGACCGGCAACACCAACGCCGGACAGCGCCTGGGCGCGCTCCAGCCGCACCTGCTGCCGCTGGCCGACCGGGTGCTCGAGCCGACCACCCCCGAAGCGCTCGCCGGGCACGACGTCGTCTTCCTCGCGCTGCCGCACAGCCAGTCCGCCGCAGTCGCCGAGCAGCTCGGCGACGAGGTGCTCGTGATCGACATGGGCGCCGACTTCCGCCTGAGGGACGCCGGCGACTGGGAGGCCTTCTACGGCTCCCCGCACGCCGGCACCTGGCCCTACGGCCTGCCCGAACTGCCGGGTGGCCGCGCCGCGCTGGAGGGGTCCAAGCGTGTCGCGGTGCCCGGTTGCTACCCCACCGCCGTCTCCCTCGCCCTGTTCCCGGCCTACGCCGCAGGACTCGCCGAGGCCGAGGCCGTGGTCGTCGCCGCGTCCGGCACCTCCGGCGCGGGCAAGTCGCCCAAGCCGCACCTGCTGGGCAGCGAGGTCATGGGCTCCATGTCGCCGTACGGCGTGGGCGGCGGGCACCGGCACACCCCCGAGATGATCCAGAACCTCAGCGCGGCGGCCGGCGAGCGCGTCACCGTCTCCTTCACGCCCACCCTGGCGCCGATGCCCCGCGGCATCCTCGCCACCTGCTCCGCGAAGGCGAAGCCCGGCGTCACCGCCGAGTCCGTGCGCGCCGCCTACGAGAAGGCGTACGCCGACGAACCGTTCGTGCGCCTCCTCCCCGAGGGGCAGTGGCCCGCCACCGCCTCCGTGTACGGCTCCAACGCGGTCCAGGTGCAGGTCGCCCACGACACGGCCGCCGGCCGGATCGTCGTGATCAGCGCCATCGACAACCTCACCAAGGGCACCGCGGGCGGTGCCGTCCAGAGCATGAACATCGCCCTGGGTCTCGACGAGACCACCGGGCTGACGACGATCGGAGTTGCGCCGTGAGTGTGACGGCAGCCAAGGGATTCACGGCGGCGGGCATCGCCGCGGGGATCAAGGAGAACGGCAACCCCGACCTGGCCCTCGTGGTCAACAACGGCCCCCGGCGCGCAGCCGCCGGCGTCTTCACCGCCAACCGTGTGAAGGCCGCCCCCGTGCTCTGGTCCGAGCAGGTCCTCAAGAGCGGGCAGCTCGCCGCCGTCGTCCTCAACTCCGGCGGCGCCAACGCCTGCACCGGCCCCAAGGGCTTCCAGGACACCCACGCCACCGCGGAGAAGGCCGCCGAGGTGCTGGGCGTCGGCGCCGGCGAGGTCGCCGTCTGCTCGACGGGTCTCATCGGCGTCCTGCTCCCCATGGACAAGCTGCTCCCCGGCGTCGGGACCGCAGCCGCCCAGCTCTCCGAGCACGGCGGCGAGAAGGCCGCCCTCGCCATCAAGACCACGGACACCGTCCACAAGACGTCTGTGGCGGGCAAGGACGGCTGGACCGTCGGCGGCATGGCCAAGGGCGCGGGCATGCTCGCCCCCGGCCTCGCCACCATGCTCGTCGTCCTCACCACCGACGCCGACCTCGACACCGAGACCCTGGACAAGGCGCTCCGCGCCGCCACCAAGGTCACCTTCGACCGCGTCGACTCCGACGGCTGCATGTCCACCAACGACACGGTGCTGCTGCTCGCCTCCGGCGCCTCCGGCGTCACCCCAACCTACGACGACTTCGCCGAGGCCGTACGGCAGGTGTGCGACGACCTCGGCCAGCAGCTCATCCGCGACGCCGAGGGCGCCAGCAAGGACATCAAGGTCGAGGTCGTGAACGCGGCCACCGAGGACGACGCCGTCGAGGTGGGCCGCTCCATCGCCCGGAACAACCTCCTCAAGTGCGCCATCCACGGCGAGGACCCCAACTGGGGCCGCGTCCTCTCCGCCATCGGCACCACCAAGGCCGCCTTCGAGCCCGACCGGCTCAACGTCGCCATCAACGGCGTCTGGGTGTGCAAGAACGGCGGCGTCGGTGAGGACCGCGACAAGGTCGACATGCGCTACCGCGAGGTGCACATCGTCGCCGACCTGTCCGCCGGCGACGCCACCGCCACCATCTGGACCAACGACCTCACCGCCGACTACGTCCACGAGAACAGCGCCTACTCCTCATGACCGTCACCCGTAAGCACACCGCGCTGCCCAAGGCGCAGATCCTCATCGAGGCGCTGCCCTGGCTGACCCGGCACCACGGCAAGACCGTCGTCATCAAGTTCGGCGGCAACGCCATGGTCGACGAGGACCTGAAGGCCGCCTTCGCCCAGGACGTCGTCTTCCTGCGGCACGCCGGACTGAAGCCCGTCGTCGTGCACGGCGGCGGCCCGCAGATCAGCCGCGCGTTGAAGACCCACGGCATCGTCAGCGAGTTCAAGGCCGGTCTGCGCGTCACCACCGAGGACGCCATGGACGTCGTCCGCATGGTGCTCGCCGGACAGGTCCAGCGCGAGCTGGTCGGCCTGCTCAACCGGCACGGACCGCTCGCCGTCGGCCTCACCGGCGAGGACGCGCACACCCTCACCGCCGTCAAGCACCAGCCCGAGATCGACGGAGAGCTCGTCGACATCGGGCGGGTCGGCGAGATCACCGAGATCGACACGGGCGCCATCGAGGCCCTGCTCGCCGACGGCCGTATCCCGGTCGTCTCGTCGATCGCCCGCTCCCAGGACGACCATCATGTCTACAACGTCAATGCTGATACGGCGGCTGCGGCACTCGCTGCTGCTCTGGGCGCCGAAACCCTCATGGTCCTCACGGACGTCGAGGGCCTCTACGAGGACTGGCCGAACAGCGACGAGGTGATCAGCCGTCTCACCGCGTCCGAGCTCGAGAAGCTGCTGCCGGAGCTGTCCTCCGGCATGGTGCCGAAGATGGAGGGCTGCCTGCACGCCGTGCGGGGCGGCGTGAACACCGCCCGCGTCATCGACGGCCGGGTCCAGCACTCGATCCTGCTGGAGATCTTCACGGACGAGGGCATCGGCACCATGGTCGTGCCCGACGAACAGGGGGAGTCATGAGCAACGCGGAACTGACCGCCCGGTGGCAGGGCGCGCTGATGAACAACTACGGCACGCCCCGCATCCCCCTCGCGCGCGGCGAGGGACAGCGGCTCTGGGACGCCGACGGCAAGGAGTACCTCGACTTCGTCGGCGGCATCGCCACCAACGCCCTCGGCCACGGCCACCCGGCGATCGTCGAGGCCGTCACCCGGCAGATCTCCTCCCTCGGCCACATCTCCAACCTCTTCCTCGCCGAGCCGACCGTCGCCCTCGCCGAGCGGCTGCTCCAGCTCTTCGGCCGGGACGGCAGGGTCTTCTTCTGCAACTCCGGCGCCGAGGCCAACGAGGCCGCCTTCAAGATCGGCCGGCTCACCGGACGCACCCACGTCGTCGCCACCGAGGGCGCCTTCCACGGGCGCACCATGGGGGCCCTCGCCCTCACCGGGCAGTCCGGCAAGCGGGAACCGTTCCTGCCGCTGCCCGGGGACGTCACCCACGTGCCGTTCGGCGATCCGCAGGCGCTGGACGCGGCCGTCACCGAGGACACGGCCCTCGTCGTCCTCGAACCCATCCAGGGCGAACTCGGCGTCGTCGTCCCGCCCACCGGCTACCTCAAGGCCGCCCGTGCCATCACGGCCGCCAAGGGAGCGCTGCTCGTGCTGGACGAGGTGCAGACCGGCGTCGGCCGGACCGGCGACTGGTTCGCCTACCAGGCACACGAGGGCGTCCTGCCGGACGTCGTCACCCTCGCCAAGCAGCTCGGCGGCGGACTGCCGCTCGGCGCCACCGTCGCCTTCGGCCGCGCGGCCCAGCTGCTCCAGCCCGGCCACCACGGCACGACCTTCGGCGGCAACCCGGTCGCCTGCGCCGCCGGACTCGCGGTGCTCGACACCATCGCCGGCGAGGGACTGCTGGAGAACGCCAAGCGGCAGGGCGAGAAGCTGCGCGAGGGGATCGAGGGCCTCGGGCACGCCTTGATCGACCACGTCCGGGGAGCGGGCCTGCTCCTGGGTATCGTGCTCACCGAGCCGCTCGCGCCCCAGGCGCAACAGACGGCTCAGGACGCCGGGTTCCTCGTGAACGCCGCCGCCCCCGACGTCGTACGGCTCATGCCGCCGCTGAACCTCGGGGACGACGCGGTGGCCGCGCTCCTCGGGGCGCTGCCCGGCATCCTGGACGCCGCCGGACGCGCGGGTGGGGAAGGACGATCCGGAGAATGAGACGACGATGAACCAGGAGCAGGACCAGGGGCGTACGGCGGATCTGGCCGGCCAGGGCGGGCAGGCCGGTCCCGCCGTGCCGCAGACCCGTACCGCGCGGCACCGCCGGATCGTGGACATCCTCAACCGGCAGCCGGTGCGGTCGCAGAGCCAGCTCGCGAAGCTGCTCGCCGACGACGGGCTGAGCGTCACCCAGGCGACGCTCTCCCGCGACCTCGACGAGCTGAACGCGGTGAAGATCCGCAACAACGACGGGGATCTGATCTACGCGGTGCCGAGCGAGGGCGGGTTCCGTACGCCGCGGGCGCCGCTGGGGGAGTCGGCGAAGGAGGAGCGGATGCGGCGGCTGTCGGCGGAGCTGTTGATCTCCGCGGAGGCCTCCGCGAATCTCGTTGTGCTCCGGACGCCTCCGGGGGCGGCGCAGTTCCTGGCGTCCGCCATTGATCAGGCCGAGTTGCACGACATTCTCGGCACCATCGCCGGGGATGACACGTTGTTGCTGATCAGCCGGGAGCCCACGGGCGGGCAGGCGCTGGCTGATCACCTGCTGCGGCTGGCTCAGAACGGGCATTGAGGGGGCTCGTTCGGTTCGTCGCCGGGGGCCCCGCCGTGGGGGCTGGTCGCGTGGTTTCCCGCGCCCCTGAGGGGGTGTTCCTCGGCCGAGCTGATCCGCGAGGTCCGCCGTTGGCCGGCATCGCGGGTGCGGGGCCGCGGGGGCTGGGCGCGCAGTTCCCCGCGCCCCTGCGGGCGTCGCGGTGGCCGTGTCTCCGGAGCGGCCGCGCCCCTGACGGTGTTGCCCTCAACCCAGCCACGTGGCGAGGTTCGCCGTGCAGCGGACCTCGTCTCCTGCTGTGATCAGGAGGGCCTCCGTGTCGGGAAGGGCCTCCAGCCAGCTCAGGCCCTCCCGGGAGCCCATCGCGAAGGCTGCCGTGGCCCAGCAGTCCGCCCAGGTCAGGCGAGGGGCGACCACCGTCACCGCGACCAGGTCGGTCACCGCCGAGCGGCCCGTGCGCGGGTCGACGATGTGGTCGCCGCGCTCCGCAGTGCCGGACGTGGCCACCGCCAGCTCTCCCGCCCCGGCGGCGGAGACCACCGCGGCGAGACCGCCGGGGCGCAGTGGGTCCGACACGCCGACCCGCCAGGGGCGCCCCGTGCCCGGTGAGCCGAGCAGTTGGACGTCGCCGCCCCCGTTGACGCTCACACCGGACGCCCCGGCCGCGAGAAGCCGGCGGGCCGCGCGCTCGGTGGCCCAGCCCTTGACGATGCCGGTCGGGTCGAGCCGGCCCCGGTAGCGCGTGCTGAACCAGCCGTCGCTGACCCGCTCGGCCTCCGCGGCCAGCTCCAGCACCTCGGCGACCTCGGGGTCGCACTGCCCGACGTCCAGCTCGCCGCGCGCGAGACGGGAGATCTGGGTGTCCTCGCGGTAGGTGCTGAACACCTCGTCGACCCGGCACAGTCCGACGGCGGCCTCCTCCAGCGCCGCGCGCACCGCGCCGGAGTTTCCGCCGCGGACGTCGAGGGAGAAGACGGTCCCCATCGTCTCCACCACACGACGCTCCGCGGCGGGCGCCTCAACGGGTTCCGCCACCGTGTCAGCCACCGGCCTTGTCCAACGCCGACTGGAGGGACTCCTTGTAGCCCGCGCTGGTGTAGGTGGCGCCCGAGACGGCGTCGATGTCCGCCGTGCCGGCCTGCACGGCCGCCTGGTTGAGTTTCGGTACGGCGTTGGAGGTGATCTGGTCGCTCTGGCCGCCCTTGGGCGCCTGGACGGCCTCGGCCTTGGTGATCTTGCCGTCGCTGACGGTGATCCGTACCTGGACCGGACCGTACTGGGTCTGCGCGGCCTCACCGGTGACCGTCTGCGCCTGGGCCGCGTCGCCGCCGCCCGTGTCGGCGGGTGCGGAGGCGCGCGCCTTGTCCAGGGCCGACTGGAGGGACTCCTTGTAGCCCGCGCTGGTGTAGGTGGCGCCGGACACCGCGTCGACGTCCGCGCTCTGCGCCTGCACGGCCGCCTGGTTGAGTCGCGGTACGGCGTTGGAGGTGATCTGGTCGCTCTGGCCGCCCTTGGGCGCCTGGACGGCCTCGGCCTTGGTGATCTTGCCGCCGCTGACGGTCAGCCGTACCTGCACCGCCCCGTACTGGGTCTGCGTCGCGTCCCCGGTGACCGTGCCGTCCCCGATGGGGCGGGCGCCGCCCTGCACGGACTCCGCCGCGGGCGGGGCGCCGCCCGCGGCCTCGGCCGACCCCGGGTCGGACCCGGGTTTCAGCGACAGCAGCAGCACGATCCCGGAGACGGTGGCGGCGGTCGCCAGAACGGCGCGCCGGACGGGGTGACTCTTCCTCATCGCTTCTCAAGCTCCTGATGGGTAACGGGCGACCGGGGCCGACGGCCCGCCGCTCACATCTCGAACGACTCGTGGTGGATACGGCGCGCGGGCACCCCGGCGTCCCGCAGGGCCGCGTACACCTGCTGGGCGAAGCCGGGCGGACCGCACATGAAGACGTCGTGGCGGTCGACGTCGGGGATCTTGCGGCGCAGGCTCTCCGCCGAGATGTCCGGGCGTTCTCCGTCGGGGCTGTTCACCGCGTACATCAGCCGGGCGCCGCGCTCGTCGGCGATCTTCGCCAGCTCGCCCCACAGCGCCAGGTCCTGCGTGCTGTTGGCCCGGTACAGCAGGGTGATGTCGCCGGAGGCGCCGGGCAGCGTCTCGAACAGGGCGCGCATCGGGGTGATACCGACGCCGCCAGCGACCAGCAGCACCTTGCCGCGGCTGCGGCGCTGGGCGGTGAGCGCCCCGTAGGGGCCCTCCGCCCACACCCGGGTGCCGGGCTCCATCTCGCGCAGCCGGGAGCTGTGGTCGCCGATCGCCTTGACGGTGATCCGCAGCATGTCCGGGCGGGGCGCCGCGGACAGCGAGTACGGGTGGGAGCTGAACCGCATCCCGGGCGCCAGGAAGCGCCAGCGGAAGAACTGCCCGGCCTCGGCGCCCATCCGGTGCAGCCGGTGCCCGCTGATCAGCACCGACACGACGCCGGGCGTCTCCTCGATGACGGCCTGGACTCGCATCCGGTGCCGCAGGTTGAGCCGGATCGGGGTGAGGATCCGGTACCACAGGACCAGCGCGGTCACGGCCCCGTAGAGGCCGTACCAGAAGGTCTTCGCGGACGGGGTGACGGCGAACTCGTTGCCGGTGGTGATCTGGTGCCAGAACGTCAGGAACACCGCCGCGTACGTCAGCAGGTGCACGTGGTACCAGCCGTCGTACGGCAGCCGGCGCCGGACCGGGCCGACCGACAGGAGCGCGATCACGAAGAGCAGACCGGTGCCGACGGCGGCCTTGCCCATGTCGGGCAGCGTGTTGATGGAGGTGATCGTCTGCGACACGATGTCGGCGAGGGTCCTGCCGGCCTGCCGGGCGTAGCCCCACATGATCAGGAAGACGTGGGCGATCACGAGGCTGACGGTGTAGCGGCCGCTCATCGCGTGCCAGCGGGCGACCCGGTCCGAGCCCACCCGCCGCTCCAGCGCGGGCACCCGTGCCATCTGCAGCACGACCAGGGCCATCAGGTATCCGGCGAGCAGACCGGTGATCCGGCCCGCGGCGATGATCTTCCCGGTGGTGTCCGCGATGGACGGCGTGCTCGTCCACCAGAGCCACAGCACGGCCGCCGCGCCGGCGCCCACGGCGAGCAGCAGCGGGACGGCGGGGGAGCGGCGCGGACGGATGCGGCGCATCGTCTGGCGGCGGGCGGCACGGCCGCCGGCGAGCGTGGTGGTCACGGTTCCTCCGTGGGACTCGGCCCTTGGCCCACACATACGTGCCGCCACGCCGGAGTGTTCAGCGGAAACCGTGGATTCGCCGCCCGCTTCAGTAGCGGGTGATCGCGGTGCGCCCGCCCGTGGTGCCGATCGCGAGGTGCGGGGCCCGGGCGGGGCTCGCCCAGCGCAGGATCTCGCGCATCGCGCTCTTCGGCACGGACACGCAACCCGCCGTCGCACCGCGGCCGTTGACGTGCAGGAAGATGCCGGCGCCCCGTCCGCGCACCGGACGGCGGTAGTTGAAGTCCACGACCAGGGCGTGCGCGTACTGCGTGCGGTAGGTGATCAGGTGCTCGGCCTGGCTCGCGCGGCAGTCGGCCGCGCGGGGTTCGGTCCAGCGGTTGTAGACGCGGGAGCCGTTGTCCTGGCACCACCAGGAGTTCTGCCGCACGCGGCGGTAGGGGGAGCGGGTGCCGGAGGGGGCCGCCTCGATGCCGAAGGCGTAGGGAAGGCCGTACAGTCCGGTGGGGGTGGTGTTCGTGCCCTGCTTGCGGGTCGTTCCCTCGGTGAGTCCGTTCGCGCCGAAACGGGCCTTGGCGGACCCGGCCGCCACCCAGCGTCCGCCCTTGCGGTCCCACCAGGTGACCGTGCCGGTGGTCGATCCGGTCCGCGCCGCCACCGCCGTGATGAGCTGCGTGCCGCCCCCGGTGTCCGCCATCCGCTCCGGCAGCGGCGACGCGGGGCGCTGCGCGGTGCCGAGCGAGAGCAGGGACAGGGACACGAGGACGGCGACGGAGACACGGCGTGGGCGCATGGCTCACATGCTGGACGGGGGCAGCGGCAACGGCAGCCCGGGAAGTCCGTCCAGGCTCGTCGCGACGTGCTCCTTCTTGGTGAAGTACGCGTCCAGGGAGGCGTCGTCCTCCCTGGCGAACCGCCTCTCGTGCAGGTCACGCTCACCCTCGTACGCCATGTAGGGCACGGCGTAGCCGCAGGTGTCCCGGATCAGCTCGGCACGGACGACCACGACCGCGCGCAGTCCGTGGTTCCACGGGTCGATGCCGGGGAAGTGGGCGAGCAGTTCCGTGAACCGCGGATCGTCGCGGAACACGGGCTCCCCCCGCCCGTGCACGCGCACGATGTTCGGCGGGCCCTGGAAGGCGCACCACATCAAGGTGATGCGGCCGTTCTCGCGGAGATGGGCGACGGTCTCGGCGTTGGAGCCCGCGAAGTCCAGGTAGGCGACGGTGAGGTCGTCCAGGACCGCGAAGGAACCCTTGAGCCCTTTGGGGGAGAGGTTGACCGTGCCGTCGGCGGACAGGGGAGCGGTGGCGGTGAAGAAGACCGGCTGCTCCTCGATGAAGGTGCGGAGCCGCCCGTCGATGCGCTCATGCGTTTTTCCCATGTCCACCGATTATTCGGGCGGATCATTCGCCTGTCTAAGCATTTGACGGCCCCGCCTCCGGGGGAGATGACCGTGGCCGCCCCGGCCGGCGCTTGAACGGGGCGGCCACAGCGCCTGTCACGTCACTTGGTGAGCGTGCAGGCGGCGAGGGAGTCCAGGCCGGCGGGGCGGTCGGCGGTGCGGCCGATGGCGGTGGCGATGCGGTTGACGGTGGCGACCCGCTTGTCCTCGAGGGGGCCGAGGATGGCGTTCTGGACGAAGTTGGGTCCGCCCTGGCCGACGGTGTCGACCAGGCGCTTGTTCGCCTCGGTGATCTGCTGGTCCAGCAGGGCCAGGTTGCGGTCGACCTCGGCCTGGGCGGAGGCGGGGATCGCGGGGAGCTGCGGGGCGACGTCCGGGCAGGAGACCGTGCCGGGCCCGGCCAGGGTCCTGGCGTCCGCGCCGCCGCCCTCGGACGACTCGCCCGCGAGCGCGGTGCCCGCGATCACGGCGCCGGTCAGCGCCACCGCGGCGGCGCCGCCGGCCAGGCCGACTCGGCGCTTGTTGTACTTCGGAAGAGCCCTGGACATGCGAATGCCTCACTCGGGGTCGGGGGTGTCTCGGGTGGAGCGACGCGGCGCCTGCGTCCGGCCAGTCATACGCGCAAGCGGTTTCCCGCGTTCAACTCCCGTGCCGCATCGTTCCGGTGCGGTCCCGGCAGGCATCCCCCGACCAGGGGAATTGACGAATCATGCGGACTCCTGCATACTCATGCATGTCAGCGAATGCACTGTGAGGAGAATCCCGTGACCGAGCGCGTCGTACTCGCCTACTCAGGCGGTCTGGACACCTCCGTCGCCATCGGCTGGATCGCCGAGGAGACGGGCGCCGAGGTCATCGCCGTTGCGGTCGACGTCGGCCAGGGCGGCGAGGACCTGGACGTCATCCGCAAGCGCGCGCTCGCCTGCGGTGCCGTCGAGGCCGAGGTCGCGGACGCCAAGGACGAGTTCGCCGAGGAGTACTGCCTCCCGGCGATCAAGGCCAACGCCCTCTACATGGACCGCTACCCGCTGGTCTCCGCGCTGTCCCGGCCGACGATCGTCAAGCACCTCGTCGCCGCCGCGCAGAAGCACGGCGCCACCACCGTCGCCCACGGCTGCACCGGCAAGGGCAACGACCAGGTCCGCTTCGAGGCCGGCATCGTCGCCCTCGCCCCCGACCTGAAGTGCATCGCCCCGGTCCGCGACTACGCGATGACCCGGGACAAGGCCATCGCCTTCTGCGAGGCCAAGGGCCTGCCGATCGCCACCACCAAGAAGTCCCCGTACTCCATCGACCAGAACGTCTTCGGGCGCGCCGTCGAGACCGGCTTCCTCGAGGACATCTGGAACGCGCCCATCGAGGACGTCTACGAGTACACCCAGAACCCGGCCGTGGCCCGGGAGCCCGACGAGGTCGTCATCACCTTCAAGGAGGGCGTCCCGGTCGCCATCGACGGCAAGCCCGTCACCGTCCTCCAGGCGATCCAGCAGCTCAACGAGCGCGCCGGCGCCCAGGGCATCGGCCGGATCGACATGGTCGAGGACCGTCTCGTCGGCATCAAGTCCCGCGAGGTCTACGAGGCCCCCGGCGCGATCGCCCTGATCACCGCCCACCAGGAGCTGGAGAACGTCACGGTCGAGCGCGAGCTGGCCCGCTACAAGCGGCAGGTCGAGCAGCGCTGGGGCGAGCTGGTCTACGACGGCCAGTGGTTCTCCCCGCTGAAGCGCGCCCTGGACGGCTTCATCGCCGAGGCCAACCAGCACGTCAACGGCGACATCCGGATGACCCTGCACGGCGGCCGCGCCGTCGTCACCGGCCGGCGCTCGGAGTCGTCCCTGTACGACTTCAACCTGGCCACCTACGACACGGGCGACACCTTCGACCAGGCCGCGGCCAAGGGCTTCATCGACATCTACAGCCTGTCGTCGAAGATCGCGGCCAAGCGCGACCTCGCCTGAGCCGAAACACCTGACGACCCCTCACACGCACTAGCCTGACAGCCGCCTCCTCACACGTCCGTGGGGAGGCGGCGGCACATCCGGAACCCTCGAGGAGCACGCAGTGAGCAGCAACAGCGGTGACGTCCGGCTCTGGGGCGGCCGTTTCGCCGACGGTCCCGCCGAGGCCCTGGAGAAGCTGTCCGCGTCCGTCCACTTCGACTGGCGGCTCGCCCCCTACGACATCGCCGGCTCCCGCGCCCACGCGCGCGTGCTCCACCAGGCGGGCCTGCTCACCGAGGACGAGCTGAGCCGCATGCTCGAAGGACTCGACCAGCTCGAGGCCGACGTCGCCTCCGGCGCCTTCACCGGCACCATCGCCGACGAGGACGTCCACACCGCCCTGGAGCGCGGGCTGCTGGAGCGGCTCGGCCCGGACCTCGGCGGCAAGCTCCGCGCCGGACGGTCCCGGAACGACCAGGTCGCGACCCTCTTCCGGATGTACCTGCGCGACCACGCCCGCGTCATCGGCGGTCTGATCGCCGACCTCCAGGACGCGCTGATCGGGCTCGCCGAGGCCCACCCGGACGTCGCGATGCCCGGCCGCACCCACCTCCAGCACGCCCAGCCGGTGCTCTTCGCCCACCACGTCCTCGCCCACGTGCAGGCCCTCTCCCGGGACGCCGAGCGGCTGCGCCAGTGGGACGAGCGGACCGCCGTCTCCCCGTACGGCTCCGGCGCACTCGCGGGCTCCTCCCTCGGCCTGGACCCGGAGGCGGTCGCCAAGGACCTCGGCTTCGAGCACGGCAGCGCCGGCAACTCCATCGACGGCACGGCCTCCCGTGACTTCGTCGCCGAGTTCGCCTTCATCACCGCGATGATCGGCGTGAACGTCTCCCGGATCGCCGAGGAGATCATCATCTGGAACACGAAGGAGTTCTCCTTCGTGACCCTGCACGACGCGTTCTCCACCGGGTCGTCGATCATGCCGCAGAAGAAGAACCCGGACATCGCCGAGCTGGCGCGCGGCAAGTCCGGCCGCCTCATCGGCAACCTCACCGGTCTGATGGCCACCCTCAAGGCCCTCCCGCTCGCGTACAACCGCGACCTCCAGGAGGACAAGGAGCCGGTCTTCGACTCCATCGACCAGCTGGAGATCCTGCTGCCGGCCTTCACCGGGATGACGGCCACGCTCACCGTGCACCGCGAGCGCATGGAGGAACTGGCCCCCGCCGGTTTCTCCCTCGCCACGGACATCGCCGAGTGGCTGGTCCGCCAGGGCGTGCCCTTCCGCGTGGCCCACGAGGTGGCCGGCGAGTGCGTGAAGGTCGCGGAGTCGGAGAGCAAGGAACTGGACGACCTCACGGACGAGCAGTTCGCGAAGATCTCCGCCCACCTCACTCCGGAGGTCCGCACGGTCCTCAACGTCCCCGGAGCCCTGGCCTCCCGCAACGGCAGGGGCGGCACGGCCCCGAGCGCGGTGGCGGTCCAGCTGGCGGAACTGAAGGAGAACGTGTCGCTCCAGCACGGGTGGTCGACTGCCAAGAAGCAGTAACGGAAACGCCCCCGAAGGGGCGCGGGGAACTGCGCGCTCAGCCCCGACGGCGCCGCACGGCACCGCGCCCCGGAGCGACCCACGCTCAGGGGCGCGGGGAACTGCGCGAACAGCCCCCACGAACCCGCACGGCACCGCGCCCCGGAGGACCCACCCACCCTCAGGGGCGCGGGGAACTGCGCGGACAACCCCCACGAACCCGCACGGCACCGAGCCCCGGAGGAACCACCCACCCTCAGGGGCGCGGGGAACTGCGCGAACAACCCCACGCCGCCGCACCCGCCCCCGCCTCGGCACGTCCCGAGCTCATAGTCGAGGCCGCAGCCACAACGCGGGTTACGTTGGCACAGCCGTACCGGAGCCAACCGACGGAGCCGACATGCCCTTCTCCCGCCTGGCCACCGCCACCACCCCCACCGCCCACCTGGGCCTGGGCCTCGCCGCGGTGGGCCGCCCCGGCTACATCACCCTCGACCGAGCCGCCGACCTCGGAGAAGGCGACGACCGCACGGTCGAGAACCTCCGCACCCGCACCCACGAGATCCTCGACGCCGCCTACGCCCAGGGCGTCCGTTACCTCGACGCGGCCCGCTCCTACGGCCGCAGCGAGGAGTTCCTCGCGGACTGGCTGAAGAGCCGCCCCGACGTCACCGACGTGGTCGTCGGCAGCAAGTGGGGCTACACCTACACCGCCGGCTGGACCACCGACGCGGAGCGTCACGAGGTCAAGGACCACTCCCTCGCCGCGTACGAACGCCAGCGCGCCGAGACGGAGGCGATCCTCGGCGACCGCCTGGACCTCTACCAGATCCACTCGGTCACCCCGGACAGCCCGGCCCTGACCGACAAGGACCTGCACGCCCGCCTCGCCGAAGCGGCGGCGCAGGGCGTGACCGTCGGTTTCTCCACCAGCGGCCCCCGCCAGGCGGACGCGATCCGAGCGGCCCTCGCGGTCACCGTCGACGGAGAACCCCTGTTCCGCACCGTGCAGTCCACCTACAACATCCTGGAGACGTCCGCCGGCCCCGCGCTGGCCGAGGCGCACGACGCCGGACTCACGGTGATCGTGAAGGAGGGCATGGCCAACGGCCGCCTGGCCGCACCGCACGCCCCCGAGCCGCTGCGCGCGGTCGCCGAGGAAACGGGCCTGGGCTGCGACGCGGTCGCCCTCGCCGTCATCCTGCGTGAGCCGTGGGCGGGCGTCGTCCTGTCGGGCGCGGCGACGGTCGTCCAGCTGACCTCGAACCTGCACGCGGCGGCCGTCGACCTCACCGACGACCAGCTCGCCCGCCTGGCCCCGCTGACGGAGACACCTGAGGCTTACTGGCAGCACCGAGGCGCGCTGCCCTGGCACTAGCACGCCGACCCGCGCACCCACCCATGAGACGTATACGTCATCAGTGAGACAAGTGTGTCTCATATGCGGTACCGTCGTCTCATGGCTGTCGACCGAGACCACGTGCTGCGCAGCGCCGCGGCTCTGCTGACCCGCAAATCCACCGCGACCATGGACGAGGTCGCCAAGGCCGCCGGGATCAGCCGCGCCACCCTGCACCGGCAGTTCGCCGGCCGGGACGCGCTGGTCCGCGCCCTCGAGGCGCTGGGCATCGCCGAGTGCGAGGCAGCCCTCGCCGCCGCCCGCACCGACGAGGGCCCCGCCACCGACGCCGTACGGCGCCTGGTCGCCGAGATCGAGCCGCACGCGGGCCTGCTCGCCTTCCTCTACTCCGAGAACCAGCTCTTCGAAGGCGAGGAGCAGAACGAGGGCTGGGCGAGGATCGACGAGAGCGTCGCCGCGCTGTTCCGGCGCGGCCAGTCGAGCGGCGAGTTCCGTATCGACCTCACCCCGGCCTGGCTCACCGAGGCCCTTTACGGCCTGCTCGCCTCCGCCGCCTGGGCGGTCGCCGAAGGCAGGGTCGCCCCCAAGGACTTCACCCACATGATCGTCGAGCTGCTGCTCGGCGGCGTACGACGCCCGGAAGAACCGGCGGCAAGGAAGGAATCATGACCAGCGCCATACGGACGGCAGGCCCGACCGAGGAGACGGCGCCCCGCCCCGGCCGCTGGCTCGCCCTGTCGGTCCTCGTGCTCGCCGTCCTGCTGGTGGCCGTCGACGCGACCGTCCTCGGCCTCGCCACCCCGTACATCAGCGAGGACCTCGCGCCCACCGGCTCCCAGCTGCTGTGGATCGGCGACGTGTACTCCTTCGTGCTCGCCGGACTGCTGGTGTCGATGGGCAGCCTCGGCGACCGCATCGGCCGCAAGCGGATCCTGCTGTACGGCGCCGCCGCGTTCGGCCTGATCTCCGTGCTGAACGCCTACGCGCACACGCCCGAAGTGATGATCGCGGCGCGCGCCCTGCTCGGCGTCGCCGGGGCCACGCTGATGCCGGCCACCCTCGCACTGATCCGCAACCTCTTCCACGACCCGCGCGAGCGGAGCCTCGCCATCGGCATCTGGGGCGCGACCGCCTCCGCGGGCACGGCGGTCGGACCGATCCTCGGCGGACTGCTCCTCGAACACTTCTGGTGGGGCTCGGTCTTCCTGATCAACCTGCCGGTCATGGCGGTCCTGGTGGTCGTCGGCATCAAGCTGCTTCCGGAGTCGCGCACCCCGGAGCCGGGCCCGTGGGACCTGCCCAGCGTGGCCCTGTCCCTCGCCGGCATGATCGGCGTGGTCTACGCGGTGAAGGAGACCGCGAGCCACGGTGCCGGCGCGCCCGCCCTCGCGGCGGGTCTGCTGGGCGCGACGGCCCTGTACCTGTTCGTCCGCCGTCAGCTGGCGCTCCCGAAGCCGCTGCTGGACATGCGGCTGTTCCGCAGCCGGGGCTTCAGCGGAGCGGTGCTCGCCGACCTCCTGACCGTGCTCGGCCTGTCGGGCCTGGTCTTCTTCCTCTCGCAGTACCTGCAACTGGTCCAGGGACGGCGTCCGTTCGAGGCGGGCCTCGCGGAACTTCCCGCCGCGATCGGCGCGGTGGTGGCCGGTCTGATCGCGGGCCGGACCGCCCGCCGCTTCTCGGTGCGCTCGGTCGTCGCCGGAGGCCTGGCCGCGATCGGCCTGGCCCTGGCCGCCCTCACCGTCATCGGCCAGTCCACCGGCTATCCCTTGCTGGGCACGGCCCTCCTGATGGTCGGTGCGGGCGCGGGCTTCTCGTTCACGGTGACGGCGGACGTGATCCTCTCGAGCGTCCCGAAGGAACAGGCGGGCGCGGCCTCAGCCGTCTCCGAAACGGCCTACGAACTGGGCGCGGCCCTGGGCATCGCGATCCTGGGCTCGATCGTCACGGGCGTCTACCGCGGCTTCCCCGCCCCGGAGGGCACGCCACCGTCCGCCCGCGAGTCCCTGGGCAGCGCGGTGGAAGCGGCAACGCACATGCCCACCGCCACCGCGGCCTCCATGCTCGACGCGGCCCGAGAGTCCTTCGTCAACGGCCTCACCCTGGCAGCGGGAACAGGAGCAGCGGTCCTCCTCGCGGCCTCGGCGGCAGCATGGTTCATGCTGAAGGACCAACGACTCGACAACGCCTGAAGGGCCGCAGGGAACGGCGCGCTCAGCCCCCACCCACCCGCAGGGAACGCACCACGGTGACGGGAGCGCGCCCAAGGGGGCGCGGGGAACTGCGCGAGAACCCCCACCCACCCGCAGGGAACGCACATCGGTGACGCGAGCGCACCGATGGGGGCGCGGGGAACTGCGCGACAAGCCCCCACTCACCCGCAGGTGTCCCACAACGCCGGCGGGCGCCGGCGGCGCAAGCTCCGCCGGCGCCCGCCAAGAAGATGGCGTCGGCCTGACTAGGCCGCCTCCTTCGCCTTGCTGGCATACATGTCCACGTACTCCTGCCCCGACAACCGCATGACCTCAGTCATCACCGAGTCGGTGACCGCCCGCAGCACGTACCGGTCGCGGTCCATCCCCTCGTAGCGGGAGAACTCCATCGCCTCACCGAACCGGACGGTGACCCGCCCGGGGCGGGGCAGCCCCGCCCCGCCCGGCTGGAGCTTGTCCGTGCCGATCATCGCGAACGGCACCACCGGCGCGCCGGTCATCAGCGTCAGCCGGGCGATGCCGGTGCGGCCGCGGTAGAGGCGGCCGTCGGGGGAGCGGGTGCCCTCCGGGTAGATCCCGAAGACGTTGCCCTCCTCCAGCACCCGTCGCCCGGTCATCAGCGCGGCCACACCGCCCCGCCCGCCGTCGCGGTCGACGGGGATCATGCCGACGCCGGTGAAGAACCACGCCATCAGCCGCCCCTTGAGGCCCTTGCCGGTGACGTACTCGTCCTTGCCGATGAAGAACACCTGCCGGTCGCAGACCAGCGGAAGGATCATCGAGTCGATGAACGTCAGATGGTTGCCGGCCAGGATCACCGGACCGTCGCCCGGGATGTGCTCCGCACCCTCCACCCGTGGGCGGAACATCAGGCGCATGATCGGACCGAGCACTGCCTTGATGAGCGCGAAGCGGGACAACGGGCCCTCCGGTGGGAAGCGGACGTCGACGAATGCCGTACGAGTCTGTGCAGGTGAGGACATTACTCGCGGTCCGGGGAGTCGCGCACATCGGGCTCGGGGCAGTTAACCGAGGTCTTACGGACTCTTGACCCGGGTTCACCTGCGCGGCCGCGCCCGCGGGCGGCGCGCAACACGGCCGTCACGCTGTGACGCAGCTCGCCCGGACCCGTGCCCCGCACGGGTACCCGCACCCGTCGGCACGAACCGGACGTGCCGTCACATCCACACCGGATACGACAGATGTACGTCATCCGTAGGAGCGGCGTACGTCATGCGACACCACCCGAGTGTTCGGCGCGCGGTCTCCCGTACGTCAACCGGGCGCACCTACGATCGGCCCGCACCGCACCAGCCGACACAGGAGGCGTTCATGGCGACACGGGAGTCGAACGAACAGGCGAGCGGGACCGGCCGACGGGCCCTGCTGGGCGCGGCGGTCCTCGGCGCGGGCGGCACCGTCCTCGGGCTCGCCGGCACGGCCCACGCGGCCCGGAACCCCGGACCGGGGCACGGACGCGGCCGGGGCCTGGACAGCCTGCCCGTGCCGACGATCATCGGTCACCGCGGCGCCAGCGGGTACCGGCCCGAGCACACCTTCGGCTCGTACCAGCTCGCCCTCGACATGGGCGCCGACATCGTGGAGGCCGGCGACCTCGTCCCCACCAAGGACGGCCACCTCGTCTGCCGCCACGAACCGGAGATCGGCGGCACCACCGACGTCGCCAGGCACCCCGAGTTCGCCGGCCGCCGCACCACCAAGACGCTGGACGGCACCGAGGTCACCGGCTGGTTCACCGAGGACTTCACGCTCGCCGAGCTCAAGCGGCTGCGCGCCGTGGAGCGCATCCCCGCCAACCGCCCGCACAACACCCTCTACAACGGCCGCTGGGAGATCCCCACCTTCGAGGAGGTGCTGCGCTGGCAGGACGAGCAGACCCGCAGGCGCGGCAAGCAGGTGTGGATCTACCCCGAGCTCAAGCACCCCACCTACTTCCGCAAGCTGGGCCTCGGCCTGGAGGAGCGGGTGGCGAAGATCCTGCGCCGCCACGGCAAGGACCGCAGGAACTCGCCGGTCATCCTCCAGTCGTTCGAGCCGACGGCCGTCCAGCGGATCGGCAAGCTGGTCGGCAACCCGCTCGTCGTCCTGCTCGACGCGGCGGGCACCCGCCCCTGGGACTTCACCGAGGCGGGCGACCCGCGCACCGTCGACGACCTGATCACGCCGAAGGGCCTGAAGGAGATCGCCTCCTACGCGCAGGGCATCGGCCCCACCCTGAACCTGATCATCCCGCGTGACTCCGCGGGCCGGCTCACCGAGCCCACCACCCTGGTCCGGGACGCCCACCGCGCGGGCCTGATCCTGCACCCCTACACGCTGCGCAACGAGAACCCGTTCCTGCCCGCGGAGTTCCGCAAGGGCTCCGACCCCGACGCCTACGGCGACGTCTTCGGCGCCTACCGCGCCTACTTCGCCACCGGCATCGACGGCGTCTTCACCGACCACCCGGACACCGGGCTGCTGGCCCGCGAGGAGTTCGTCAACCGCTGACCCGCCGCGCCCCCAAGGGGTGAGGTACGCGCGCCCCGGGCAACCCCGCCCGGGGCGCGCGGGTCGTTGCGCACGTGAGAACCCACGCGCTTCCCGCCGACGACCTGATCGCCCTGCTCGGTCCCCTCCTCGCCGCGGAGGCCGTCGCCGAGACCTCAGGCAGCGGCGCCGAACCGGGCGACCTGGAACAGGCGGTCTGGCTGCGCCTCCTCGAGCGGCTCCGCCGTGCCGGACCGCCCGCCGACCCGCCGCTCTGGCTGCGCCGCGCGATCCGCGCGGAGGCCCGTCGCATCCGCCGCACGGCCCGCCGCGAGATGGCGCTGACCTGCGAACCCGCCGACGCCGGCCGGCACGACCCGGAGCGGCTCGCGCTCGTCACCGCCCACCGCCGCGCCCTGCGTGACGCGGTGCGCCGGCTCCCCGGCCGCTGCCCCGGTCTGCTCGCCGCGCTGCTGTCCCCGCACGATCCGACATACCGGGAAATCGCAAGGGAGTTGGGTATCTCACAGGGCAGTCTCGGTCCGGAACGCTCCAGATGCCTGGGATGTCTGCGTCGTTTACTCGCGGCGGAGGTTGCGGCGGGCTGAGGACGGGGATAGGAGTGGGGGACAACAGGTGATCAGGTGAGCGGGAGGCGTGCGCACATGGGCATGAGCGTGACCATCTCTGCGGCGGCCGAGCAGGACGCGGAGCAGATCTTCAGGTTGCAGTACCTGTGCTTCCAGAGCGAAGCGGCCCTCTACGGCAACTACCGCATCGATCCCCTGATCCAGACCCTCGACTCGGTCCGCGAGGAGGTCGTCCGGGACTGCGTGTTCGTCGCGCGCCTCGGTGACGAGATCGTTGGCTCGGTGCACGGCAGGATCACCGAGGACGGCGCCGCCGCGATCGGCAAGCTCTGCGTCCACCCCCGCCTCCAGGGCCACGGCATCGGCGCCCGGCTCCTCAAGGCCGCCGAGGCCGCCCTCGCCGGCGAGCGCGGCGCCCGCACGTTCCGGCTGCACGCCGGTCACCGCAGCGAGAGCAACCTCAGCCTCTACAGCAAGGTCGGCTACCAGCGCGTGGGCACGTCCCGCGGCGCCGACGGCGTACCGATGATCGTGCTGGAGAAGAAGGCGGAGACGTACGCGACGACCGCCTGATCGTGACGGCGTGACAAGGAGCGGCCGCCCGGGCGGGCGGCCGGCCCGTCAGGTGGCCGGCTCCTGGGCGCGTGAACGGCGCAGCCAGTACACGGCGGTCAGCGGCAGCAGCACGGGGATGAAGAGGTAGCCCATCCCGTAGTCGGACCACACGGTGGCGTCGGGGAAGGCGGAGGGCTCCACCAGCGTCCAGGTGCCGACGGTCAGCACGCCCACCAGCTCGGCGGCGCAGCACACCAGCGCCGCCCTGCGGGCCTTCTCCCCGCCGCGCACCAGCGTGTACGTGATGAAGCCGTAGACCAGGCCGGCCAGCGCGGACAGCGTGTAGGCGAGCGGCGCCCGGTCGAACTCGGTGGCGATCTGGTAGGCCGAGCGCGACACGGCGCCCACCACCATCACCCCGTACAGCCAGACCAGCAGCAGTCCGGGGCCGCTCGCCAGCCGCGTCCGGTTCGGCCTCTCCTGCGTCGCGGTCACCTCAGCCTCCCCAGATGTCGAACAGCCGCACCTCGAGCACGGCCAGCACCACGCCGCTCGCGGCGACGGTCACCGAACCCCAGCGGGTGCGCTCGCCCAGCGACAGGAAGCCCGCCGCCGGGACGCAGGCGGCCGAGCCCAGCAGATACGCCACGAAGATCGTCGTGCCCTGCCCCGGCTTCTCGCCCCGGGCCAGCTGCACGATCCCGACCACCAGCTGCACCAGCGCCAGCAGTGTGACCACCGCCATGCCGATGAAATGCCAGTCCTTCGTCGGCTGGTCACGGTAGGCGGCCCAGCCGCACCAGGCGGCGAGCAGCAGCGCGGCGACAGCGGTCACCACGGTCAGGACATCCAGCATGGCAGGGAGCCTATTACGCCGGAAAAGCCGCGCTCACCCCGGCCCCGAGGCCGCCGTTCCCGGTCCGGGCCGACGGCCCCGTAGGGTCGATGGCATGACCATTCATGCGCGTGCCCTGCTGTTCGACAACGACGGGACCCTCGTGTCCTCACTGGACTCCGTCAACCGCTGCTGGACCCGGTGGGCGGTGGAGTACGGGCTGACGGCCGAGGACTTCGCGCGGATCGGGCTGCACGGCCGGCCGGCCGCCGAGATAGCCGCCGACCTGCTGCCCGCCCACGTCGTGCCGCAGGCCGTCGCGCGCATCGAGGACCTGGAGGTGGAGGACGTCGCCGACGGCGGGGTCGGCCTGCTGCCCGGGACCAAGGAGTTCCTCGCCGGGCTGCCCGCCGAGCGCTGGGCCGTGGTCACCTCCGCCACCCGGCGGCTCGCCGAGGCCCGGCTGGGCGCCGTCGGCATCCTGCCCAAGACGCTGGTCGCCGCCGACGACATCACCCGCGGCAAGCCCGACCCCGAGCCCTACCTGCTCGCCGCGCGCACGCTCGGCGTCGACCCCGCCGACTGCGTCGTCTTCGAGGACGCCCCCGCCGGACTCCAGGCCGGCCGCGCCGCCGGCATGACGACCGTGGCCTTGGCCACAACCCACCGCGCCGAGGAGCTGACCGCCGACCTGGTCGTGAAGGACCTGTCGGCCCTGTCCGCACTGGTCACGGAAGCCGGGATCGAGATCGCCGCGCGCCCCTGACGTGCGCGCACGGGTGTCCACGGCTGTCCACCATACGGACGGCCGGGTCGGTTCAGAAGTGGACGTCTGCTTTACTGACCGCATGACCACGACGAGCGACCGCACCCCTGCGACCGAGGCGACGATGACGCCCGGTGCTCGTTGTATGTGTCTCCTCCGAATGCGCGCCTTCTAGAGGGCCCCCGCACCGCCTGAGCCTCGCGCCCCGAAGCGAGAGCCGGCTCACGTCCGCTTCCGTGCCCCGCACGCGCGGCCGAGCCACGCCCCGCGCACGTCTCCCGGACCTGCTCATGTCCGGGAGATCCGTGCCGCCCTGCCGCCATTCCCTGCATGCCACGTGCCCGGCGCCCACGACGTGCCGCGCACTCGACAGTGACGGAAACCACGTGATCACCACCTCGGGCCTCACGAAGGTCTATCGGACTCACCGCTCCCGCGGCCGCGAGGTCACCGCCCTGGACGGCGTCGACCTGCACGTCCGCGAAGGCGAGGTCTACGGCGTCATCGGCCAGTCCGGCGCCGGCAAGTCCTCCCTCATCCGCTGCGTCAACCTGCTGGAGCGTCCCACCTCGGGCACCGTGACCGTGGCCGGTCAGGACCTCACCGCGCTCGCCGGCCGCGGCCCTCGCGCCGGCCGGGAACTCCGCCAGGCGCGCAGCCGCATCGGCATGGTCTTCCAGCACTTCAACCTGCTGTCCTCGCGCACCGTGCAGGACAACGTCGAACTTCCGCTGGAGATCCTCGGCACGTCAGGGAAGGAACGTTCCCGCAAGGCGCTGGAACTGCTCGACCTGGTCGGCCTCGCCGACAAGGCCAAGTCCTACCCGGCCCAGCTCTCCGGCGGCCAGAAGCAGCGCGTCGGCATCGCCCGCGCCCTCGCCGGCGACCCCAAGGTGCTGCTCTCCGACGAGGCCACCAGCGCCCTGGACCCGGAGACCACCCGCTCGATCCTCCAGCTGCTGCGGGACCTCAACCGCCAGCTCGGCCTCACCGTCCTGCTCATCACGCACGAGATGGACGTCGTGAAGTCGATCTGCGACTCGGCCGCCCTCATGGAGAAGGGCCGCATCGTCGAGTCCGGCACGGTCACCGACCTGCTGGCCACCCCCGGCTCGGAACTCGCCGCCGCGCTGTTCCCCGTCGGCGGCGAGGCGAGCGGCGACGACCGCACCGTCGTCGACGTGACCTTCCACGGCGAGAGCGCGACCCAGCCGGTCATCTCCCAGCTCTCGCGCACCTACAACATCGACATATCGATCCTCGGCGCCGCCATCGACACCGTCGGCGGGCTCCAGGTGGGCCGCATGCGCATCGAACTGCCCGGCCGCTACGAGGACAACGTCGTGCCCATCGGCTTCCTGCGCGAGCAGGGCCTGCAGATCGACGTCGTCGACCACGACGAGCCCACGCTGGTGAAGGAGGGCGCCAAGTGACCTGGTCCGAGATGCAGCCGCTGCTGGAACAGGCCTGTACCGAGACGCTGGTCATGGTCGGCTGGTCCACCCTGATCGCCGTCGTCGGCGGCCTCCCGCTCGGCATCCTGCTCGTCCTCACCGACAAGGGCGGACTGCTGCAGAACACCGTGGTGAACAAGGTCATCGGGCAGATCGTGAACGTCGGCCGCTCGCTGCCGTTCATCATCCTCATGGTCGCCCTGATGAACTTCACCCGCTGGGTCACCGGCACCACCATCGGCAGCGAGGCCGCGATCGTGCCGCTCGCCATCGGCGGCATCCCCTTCTTCGCGCGGCTCGTCGAGACCGCCGTGCGCGAGGTGGACCACGGGCTGGTGGAGGCCGTGCAGGCGATGGGCGGCAACACCTGGACCATCGTCCGCAAGGTCCTCGTCCCCGAGGCGCTGCCCTCGCTGATCGCCTCCACCACCACCACGGTCATCGCGCTCATCGGCTACTCCGCCATGGCCGGCACCGTCGGCGGCGGCGGGCTCGGCGACCTCGCCGTCCGCTACGGCTACCAGCGCTTCGAGACCGGCCTGATGTGGATCACCGTGGCGATCCTCGCCGTGGTCATCTCGCTGATCCAGTTCGCCGGCGACTTCGCCGCCCGCGCCCTGCACCGCCGCGGCGCCCGCTCCGGCCCCGGGCCCAGGCTGCGGCTTCTGAAGGGCGAGGAGCCCGCCACCGCCGAGGTCGGCAAGGTGGCCTGACCCGGCCGCACCCCCCCGACTCCCCGTGCACCAAGACGGGGTCGCACCACCCTAGGAAAGGCACTTTTCGTGCGTAACACCGCCAAGATCACCACCGCTGTCCTCGCCGCCGGAGCCCTCACCCTCGGGCTCTCCGCCTGCGGCTCGGACCAGGACGCCGCCTCCGACACCTCCGGCCCGCTGGTCGTCGCCGCGAGCCCCGTGCCGCACGCCGAGATCCTGAACTTCGTGAAGGACAACCTCGCGGAAGAGGCCGGGCTCGACCTCGAGGTCAAGGAGTTCACCGACTACGTCACCCCGAACACCGCGACGGAGGACGGCTCGGTCGGCGCCAACTACTTCCAGACCCAGCCGTACCTCGACGACTTCAACAAGAAGAACGGCACTCACATCGTGTCGGTCGTCGACGTGCACCTGGAGCCGCTCGGCCTCTACTCGCACAAGGTGAAGAAGGCCGACGAGCTGAAGAGCGGCGCGACGATCGCGATCCCCAACGACACCGTCAACGAGGGCCGGGCCCTGCAGCTGCTGGCCGCGGGCGGACTGCTCACCCTCAAGGACGGCGTCGGCACCTCGGCGACCCCCGCGGACATCACCGAGAACCCCAAGAAGCTCACCTTCAAGGAACTCGAGGCCGCCCAGACCCCGCGCTCCCTGGACGACGTCGACGCCGCCGTGGTCAACGGCAACTACGCCATCGAGGCCGACCTGAAGCCCGCCAAGGACGCCCTGGTCCTGGAAGAGGCGAAGGACAACCCGAACAGCAACCTCCTCGCCGTCAAGGAGGGCCAGGAGAACGACCCGCGCGTCAAGAAGCTCGCGAAGCTCCTCACCTCGCCCGAGGTGAAGAAGTTCATCGAGGACAAGTACGCCGGCTCGGTGCTCGCCTCCTTCTGATCCGGCCTCGCGCCGGCCACGGGGTCCACTCCGCCGCAAGGGGTGGACCCCGTGGTGCGTTCCGGTGCTTTCATGCTGCATGCTGGGCAGTTCAGCAGCACCCGACGGTCTCTCAGGTTACGGAGCGGCGCATGACGAGCACCTTCCCCGACATCTCCCTCAGCACGGAGCGGTTGGTGCTGCGTCCCCTCGACGCGGACGACGTCCCCGCCCTCGCCGCGATGATGAGCGACGAGCAGGTGGGCGCCTGGACCGGCGTCCCGCAGCCGTTCACCGAGGACACCGCCCGCACCTGGATCACCGAGTACGCCCCCGCCGAACGCGCCGCGGGACACGGCCTGGACCTTGCCGTCGCCGAGTTCCTCACCCAGCGCCTGGTCGGCCTCATCCGGCTCACCCGCACCAACTGGCACGTGCGGTCCACCGAGCTGTCGTACATCGTCGCGCCCTGGGCGCGCGGCGAGGGTTACGCCTCCGAGGCCGCCCTCGCCACCGCCAAGTGGCTGTTCCGCGACCAGAAGCTCCAGCGCGTGGAACTGCGCACCGCCGCCGACAACACCGCCGCCCAGCAGGTCGCCCAGAAGATCGGCTGCATCAGCGAGGGCGTGCTGCGCAACGCCTGCATAGCCAGGGTCCGCGGCGAGGACGGAGGCTGGAGCGAGGTCCGCACCGACTACATCGTGTGGAGCCTGCTGCCGGAGGACATCGAGGGCGCGGACGGACAACTGGCCGACAGCGGCGGCTTCCCCGGCTACACCGACTGGAACTGACGTCCGAGGGGTGTACGGCGGCCCGCACCGGCGCGGCGGCCCATGACCTCACCAGGTAATCTCAGCAGACCGCCTCCGGGCGGCACAGCCGACGACGACCTGCGCACACCTCAGGAGACTGACGACGATGGCCGACCGGGTCACGGTGATCGGCTGGGACGGCTCGCCGCTGACCGACGCGGCACGCGCCGCGCTCGGCGCCGCCACGCTGGTCGCCGGCGCAGCACACCACCTGGTGCTTCCCGAGGTGCCCGCCGCGGCCGAGCGGATCCGCCTCGGCTCCGTCTCCCTCGCCGCCCGCCGCATCGCCGCCCACCGCGGCACCGCGGTCGTGCTCGCCGACGGCGACCCCGGCTTCTTCGGCGTCGTACGCATCCTGCGCGCACCGGAGTTCGGCCTGGAGGTCGAGGTCGTGCCCGCGGTCTCCTCGGTCGCCGCCGCCTTCGCCCGGGCCGGGATGCCCTGGGACGACGCGGAAGTGGTCGTCGCCCACCCGCGCACCCTGCGTCGCGCGGTGAACGTGTGCCGGGCCCACACCAAAGTGGCGGTTCTCACCTCGCCCGGTGCCGGACCCGCCGAACTCGGCCTGCTGATGGAAGGCGTCCACCGCTCCTTCGTCATCTGCGAGGAACTCGGCACCGAGCACGAACAGGTCACCGTCGTCACCTCCGACAAGGCCGCCGACCACACCTGGCGCGACCCCAACGTGGTCATCGTCATCGGCGGCCCGGTGGCCTCCGGCGACTCCGCCGGCTGGATCGCCGGACGTAACCCCTCCGCGGGACCGCGCGGCTGGACCCTGCCCGCCGGGGAGTACGGCGGAGACCTCGGCGAGGGCGAGCGGGAACCCGTGCGAACCGGCCAACTCGCCCGTCTGGGGCCGGGCCTGGGCGACCTGGTCTGGGACATCGGCTGCGGCTCCGGCGCGTTCGCCACCGACGCGGCGCGGGCGGGGGCCGCCGTCATCGCCGTCGACCACGACCGCCACGCGTGCGCCCGCACCGACGCCGCGGCGCGCCGCCACGGCGTCCAGATGCAGATCGTCCACGGTGCCGCGCCGCAGATCCTGGAGAACCTCCCCGAGCCGGACGTGGTCAGGGTCGGAGGCGGGGGAGCGGCCGTGGTCTCCGCCGTGGCCGACCGCCGTCCGCAGCGCATCGTCACGCACGCCGCGACCCGCGACGCCGCCGAACTGGTCGGCCGGAACCTGACGGAGCACGGCTACCGCGTCGAGTGCGCCCTCCTCCAGTCCGTCGAACTCGACACCAGGGCCTGGACGGAGAAGGAACGGAGCGTCGCGTTCCTGCTCAGCGGGGTACTGCCCGCCCGCGGCCGTTGAGCCCCGTAGCCGTCCCCGTGATCGGTTTGTCGTACCGCGCGCGGTAGGCTGGCCGATCGTTGTACCGCACTGGTCACCCGACGCTTCGTCGGCCAATGTCCAAAAAGCGCGCCCGTTTTGGGGTGGGTCGTGGTACGGCAGAACCGGAGGACGCGCAACGTGGCGCAGTCCACAGCGGAACCGTCGCCGATCAAGCTGACGCGACGGCGGTGCGCCCGCGACAATGCCAGTGAATGGCTTTGTCGCCTTTTCGGGCGGGCCGTTCGTGCCGCTGGGGACGCACGCTCGTTCTTCAGTGGGGGGTGGTCGGCGCGCCGTTCCGGGTGAGCTGGTCGTAGGAGCACTAACCGATGGGCGAGGGGTACGCATGACCGACACCGGCCAGGTCCCGGGCGAGGGACTGCCGGAGAACGCAGGCAGGGTGGAGCAGCCGGGCGTCGCCACGCCGGACGCGTACGCCTACCTCTCCGACGGTCCCGCCGAGGACGAAGACCTGCTGCTGCCGGGCGCCCAGGGCGCCTGGGGCAACGAGATCGCGCCGCCCGCGCCCGCGCCGGTCGTCGAAACGGTCCACCAGCCGGGCCCGCACGAGACGGACGGCCGCGACAGCGGCTCCGTCGACCTCGGCGGCGTCCGTCCGCCCGAGCCGGAGCAGCCGGCGCCCGCGCCTTCACCGGCCCCCGCCGCGCCGCGCCGTCCGCTGCACCTCGGCCCGCCGCTGCCCGACCTGTCCGCGAGCCCGGTCCGCTCCCTCGCCGACCGCGGCCCCGCCGACCTGCCGGCCCGCCAGCCGGGCCCGCCGACCCTCGGCCCCGAGTACCTCGACGTCCCGCACGCGCGGGAGGCCGCGGCACCGCAGGCCGCGCCCTGGGTCGCCCAGGGCGCGGCGGCTCCGGCAGCCCAGGCCGTGGACGCGGCCCAGGCGGCCGTCGCCCGGGTCGCCACGCAGGCGGTCGGTACGCCGGCCGCCGCCGAGGGCGAGCAGACGCCTGCGGCGGCGTACGGCGAGCAGGGCACGCCGGTCGTGCCGGGACCGGGTGCGCCCGGTGACGCGACGGCCGGTGGCGACGCGGGTGCGCCGACGCCGACGGACGTGGCTCCCGGTGAGGCGACCGGGACCGCTCAGCAGGCCGGTGTCCCCGTGGCACCGGAAGCCGTCGCGGACGGAACCATGACGCCGGAGGCCGGCCAGACGCCGGGCGCTGCCGCGACCGGCCCGGGGGAGTCGCAGGACGCGTCTGCCGTGGAGACGGCGGACGCCGGCGCACCCGTGCCGTCGCTGGAGGATGCGGAGGCGGCCCAGGATCCGCAGGCCCCGCAGGCCGAGGCGTCGGTCGCCCCGGAGGCCGCGCAGGACACCGGCGGCACGGTGGTCGTGCCCGAGCAGGCCCAGGCCCCGGAGTCCGTCGTGGCGGACGGTCAGGACGACGCGGCCCAGGCCGCTGCCGCCGAGACGGCCGCGCCGCGGACGACGGAACCGCAGGCGCCCGACGCGCAGGTGGCCGACGCGCAGGTGGCCGCCGCGCAGGTGGCCGCCGACGAGACCGCCGGTGCGCCGGACGCCGGGGCGCAGGAAGCCCCCGCCGTCGCGGCGGGGACCACCGTGCCCGAGGCCGTCCCGGTCCCTGAGGCGCCCGAAGTGGCCCCGGTGCCGGACGCCGCCGCGGCGCAGGACGCGCGGACGCCCGGGGCCCCGGCGACGGAAGCCCCCGACCCCGCCGAACCGGCCACGGAGCCTCCGGTCACCCCCGCGTCCCCGGAGCCCGCGCCGGAGGCCGAGGCCGTGGTGGCGGAGCACGCCGCCGAGGCGGCCCCCGCCCCCGAAGCGCCGGTGACCTCCGAGCCCGCACCGGCCGCTGCGGGAACCGAGGCTGCGCCCGAGCCCCAGGCCGTGGCCGTTGCCGAGCCCCAGGCCGCTCCCGAGCCCCAGGCCGCCGGAGAGCCCGTGCCCGCCTCCGGCCCCGTGCAGGGCCCTCAGCAGACGCCCGCCCACGCGACCCCGCTCCCCGGCACCCTGCCGCTCGAGCCCGAGGCGGACCAGCCGCTGGGCCAGTTCGTCCCCGTGGACGGCACCGTGCCCTCCGCGCCGCATCTCGCCCCGACCCCGCCGCAGGGCGTGACGGTCCCCGAGGAAACAGCCCCCGAGGGCGCGCCCGCCGAGGTCCCCGCCGCCACGGCAGCCGCCGCGCCCGAGGCGGCCCCCGCCCCCGCCGGCGACCAGGTGCCCGCCGCCGTCGTGCCGCCGGCCCCCGCCGCCCCCGCCGAGGCCGAGGTCGCGCAGAACGCCGACGACCTGGACACCCAGGGCGCCGGTGTGGAGCCCGAGCCGGCGCCGCGGGCGGAGCCGGCCGGCCCCGCCGCCCCCGGGTACGCGGACGCCGAGCGCGAGGCCGTCCTCAAGGTGATGCGCGAGCGCCGGGACATCCGCAACGGCTTCCGCAGCGACCCCATCCCGCACGAGGTGCTGCTGCGCGTCCTGGAGGCCGCCCACACCGCGCCCTCCGTCGGTCACTCGCAGCCCTGGGACTTCGTCGTCATCCGCTCCGAGGAGACCCGCCGCCGGATGCACGAACTGGCGACGCGCCAGCGCGAGGCCTACGCCAAGACGCTGCCCAAGGGCCGGGCCAAGCAGTTCAAGGAACTCAAGATCGAGGCCATCCTCGACACCCCGGTGAACATCGTGGTCACCGCCGACCCCACGCGCGGCGGACGCCACACCCTCGGCCGGCACACCCAGCCGCAGATGGCGCCGTACTCCTCCGCGCTCGCCGTGGAGAACCTCTGGCTCGCCGCCCGAGCCGAGGGCCTCGGCGTCGGCTGGGTCAGCTTCTTCGACGAGCGCGAGATGGTCCGCGCCCTGGACCTGCCCGATCATCTGGAGGTCGTCGCCTACCTGTGCGTCGGCTACGTCGACGAGTTCCCGGACGAGCCCGAGCTGATGCAGGCCGGCTGGTCCAAGCGCCGCCCCCTTTCCTGGGTGGTGCACGAGGAGACGTACGGCCGCCGCGCCCTGCCCGGAGAGGACCCCCACGACCTGCTTGCCGAGACCGTCGCGCAGATCCGCCCGCTGGACGCCAAGGCGCTCGGCGAGGCGTGGGAGCGCCAGAAGCGCATGACCAAGCCGGCCGGAGCGCTCGGCATGCTGGAGATCATCTCCGCCCAGCTGTCGGGACTGTCCCGGCAGTGCCCGCCGCCGATCCCGGAGCCCGCGGCCGTCGCGATCTTCGCCGGCGACCACGGGGTGCACGCCCAGGGCGTCACGCCCTGGCCGCAGGAGGTCACCGCCCAGATGGTGGCCAACTTCCTCGGCGGGGGAGCGGTCTGCAACGCCTTCGCCGCCCAGGTCGGAGCCGAGGTCTGCGTGGTGGACGTGGGCGTCTCCTCCGACCTGCCGGCCACGCCCGGGCTGCTGCCGCGCAAGATCCGCGCCGGTACGTCCGACATGACCGCCGGACCCGCGATGACCCGCGAGGAGGCCAAGCAGGCCGTCGAGGTGGGCATCGAGACGGCCCGCGACCTGGTCGCGGCCGGCAACAAGGCGCTGCTCACGGGCGAGATGGGCATCGCCAACACCACGGCGTCCGCCGCCCTCATCTCCGTCTACACCGGCGCCGACCCGGCCGAGGTCACCGGCCGCGGCACCGGCATCAACGACGAGACGCTCGCCCGCAAGACCGACGTCGTGCGCCGCGCCCTGGAGCTGCACCAGCCGGACCCGTCCGACCCGCTCGGCGTGCTGGCCGCGGTCGGCGGTTTTGAACACGCCGCGATGGTCGGTCTGCTGCTCGGCGGCGCGTCCCTGCGGACGCCGGTCATCCTTGACGGCGTCAGCGCCGGCGCTGCCGCGCTGGTCGCCCGCGCCATCGCGCCGGAGGTCCTCGCGGCCTGCATCGCCGGCCACCGCAGCGCGGAGCCCGGCCACGTGGCAGCGCTCAACAAGCTGGGGCTGCGCCCGCTGGTCGACCTCGACCTGCGGCTCGGCGAGGGCACGGGCGCGCTGCTCGCACTCCCGCTGGTCCAGAGCACGGCCCGCGCCATGCACGAGGTCGCCACGTTCGACTCGGCGGGCGTGACGGAGAAGTAGGCGACGGACGTCCCCGCCCGCCCCTGTCGACACGGGGTGGGCGGGGACGCCGTGCGTGACGGCCCGCGAGCCCGCGCAGTGAGGGCGGGTGAGACCCGTCCCACTCCCCGGACCCTCCCCACCCCTGCCGCCCACGGGCATAAAATGCCACGTCAGGCCCGCTCCGACGCCGCAGCGTGCCCGCTGACCCATCGCTCGTCCGAGGAGCCCCAGCTGATGGCCGAACACCCGCCCTACCCCGTAGGCCTCCGCCTCACCGGACGCCGGGTCGTCGTCCTCGGCGGCGGCCAGGTCGCCCAGCGGCGTCTTCCCGCCCTGATCAAGGCGGGCGCCGACGTCCACCTCGTGTCACCGGAGGCCACCCCCTCCGTGGAGGCGATGGCGGACGCCGGTGAGATCACCTGGCACCGCCGCCCCTACGCCGAGGGCGACCTCGCCGACGCCTGGTACGCGCTGATCGCCACCAGCGACCCCGACGCCAACACCGCCGCCTCCGCCGAGGCGGAGGCGCACCGCGTCTGGTGCGTCCGCTCCGACGACGCCGACCGGGCCACCGCCTGGACACCGGCGACCGGCCACAGCGAGGGCGTCACCGTGGCCGTGCTCACCACCGACGCCCGCGGACGCGACCCCCGGCACACCGCGGCCGTCCGTGACGCCGTGGTCGAGGGCCTGCGCGACGGCACTCTCGTCGCCCCGCACTTCCGCACCCGCACCGCGGGCGTCGCCCTCGTCGGCGGCGGCCCCGGCGACCCGGACCTCATCACCGTGCGCGGGCGCCGTCTGCTCGCCGAGGCCGACGTCGTCATCGCCGACCGCCTCGGACCGCGCGACCTCCTCGCCGAACTCCCGCCGCACGTCGAGGTGATCGACGCGGCGAAGATCCCGTACGGCCGGTACATGGCCCAGGAGGCCATCAACAACGCGCTGATCGAGCACGCCAAGCAGGGCAGGTCCGTGGTCCGCCTCAAGGGCGGCGACCCGTACGTCTTCGGACGCGGCATGGAGGAACTGCACGCCCTCACCGAGGCCGGCATCCCCTGCACCGTCGTCCCCGGCATCTCCAGCTCCATCTCTGTGCCGGGTGCGGCGGGCATCCCCGTCACCCACCGCGGCGTGGCGCACGAGTTCACCGTGGTCAGCGGGCATGTCGCCCCCGACGACGAGCGGTCCCTGGTCGACTGGCCGTCGCTGGCGAAGCTGACCGGCACGCTGGTGATCCTCATGGGCGTCGACAAGATCGGCCGGATCGCCGAGACCCTCGTGGCGCACGGCAAGTCCCCGGACACCCCGGTCGCGCTGGTCCAGGAGGGCACGACCTCCTCCCAGCGGCGCGTGGACGCCACCCTCGCCACGGTCGCGGAGACGGTCGTCGCCGAGGACGTGAAGCCTCCGGCGGTCATCGTCGTCGGCGACGTGGTGGCCGTCGGCCCGGACGGGACGGCCGCCTGACATGGGCGAGATCATCACCGTCGACGACCCGGCCGACCCGCGCCTGCACGACTACACCGACCTCACGGACGTCGAGCTGCGCCGCCGCCGCGAACCGGCCGAGGGCCTGTTCATCGCCGAGGGCGAGAAGGTCATCCGGCGCGCCGGGGACGCGGGTTACGGCATGCGGTCCATGCTGCTCTCCCAGAAGTGGGTCGACGTCATGCGGGACGTCATCGACCGCTCCGACTCCCCGGTGTACGTCATCGAGCCCGCGCTCGCCGAACAGGTCACCGGCTACCACGTGCACCGCGGCGCGCTCGCCTCCATGGGGCGCCGGCCGCTGCCCGACCCCGCCGGCGTGCTCCGCACGGCCCGCCGTGTCGTCGTCCTGGAGTCGGTCAACGACCACACCAACATCGGCGCGATCTTCCGCTCGGCCGCCGCCCTCGGCATGGACGCGGTCCTGCTCTCCCCGGACTGCGCCGACCCGCTGTACCGCCGCAGCGTCAAGGTCTCCATGGGCGCCGTCTTCTCCGTCCCGTACGCCCGCCTGGAGATTTGGCCCAAGGACCTGACGACGGTCCAGGACCTGGGCTTCACCGTCCTCGCCCTCACCCCGGACGAACGCGCCCACACCCTCGACGAGACGGCCCCGCACCGCATGGACCGGGTGGCCCTGATGCTGGGCGCGGAAGGCACGGGCCTCTCGCCCCGCGCCCTGTCGGCCGCGGACACCTGGGTCCGCATCCCGATGTCCCACGGAGTCGACTCCCTCAACGTGGGCGCGGCGGCGGCGGTCGCCTTCTACGCGGTGACGGCGGGACGCCCGCAGGAGTAGGGCCGCCGCCCCAGGAAGGGCGGGGTGCTCCAGGCCTGCGGGACAGGCCGGCGGCTCCACCTCGCCGGGCGTGGACGGCCCGAACCTGCCGGGCGGCCCAGCGCTCGTGTCCCTCGGACGGACAGTGACACCTCCCGCTGCCGGGACGACGGTGTCGGCAGCGCGCGTGAAGGGCTCGGCCCGAGGCCGGAGCCACGGGCGCCGTACGACTGAGACTCCATGTCCCTCGGGCGGGCGAACCCGGGCTCAGTGACCGCCCCGCCGACCCGGTCGGCATCCCGCCCCGAGGGTGCCCCCTCAGGACGGCCCCTGGCACCCCTGGACCAGTGCGATCCCGAACGCCACCACCAGCGTCACCACCACGAACACGAACAGCCGCTGCCTCAGCAGCCGTGGGTTCGCCGGGCGCAGGCCCGAGCCCGTGCGGGAGGCCGGGCGGCGGGCGCCCGTGCCCGGGCGGGTGCCGCCTCGGGACGGGGTGCCGGTGCGCGGCCGGGGGCGGGCCGGTGTGCTCTGGCGGGGCGCCCCGTCGCGGCCGGAGCCGCCGCCCCGGGACGGGGGTACGCTGCGGCCGCCCCGCGAGGACGAGGGGCCGCCGGTCCGGGAGGCGGGGCCGCCGCGCGAGGGAGTGGCCCGGCCGCCCTGGCGGCGCGCGTCCCGGTCGGGGTAGGTGTCGGCGAGCCGGCCGCTCGCCCGCTCGGACTCGGGACTGCGCGGTGCCGGCGGACGCACGTCGGCGAGCCCTTGCGCCTCCCGCGCGGCGATCTCCTTGAGCCGCAGCGACAGTTGCAGCGTGCTCGGCCGCTCCTCGGGGTCCTTCGCCAGACAGGCCCGCACCAGCGGGGCCAGCGCGTCGGGGACCCCCTGCAGCTGGGCCTCCTCGTGCACCACGCGGTACAGCATCACCTCGGAACTGCCGTGCCCGAAGGGCGAGTCGCCCATCGACGCGTACGCGAGCGTGGCGCCCAGGGAGAACACGTCCGTCGCGGGCGTGACGGCCGCACCGCGCACCTGCTCGGGCGCGAGGAAGCCGGGCGAGCCGACGGCCGTGCCCACCTGCGTGAGCGTCGAGGCGCCGGTGGCCCAGGCGATGCCGAAGTCGATGATCCGCGGGCCCTTCGGGGACAGCAGAATGTTGGACGGCTTGAGGTCCCGGTGCACCACCCCCGCCTCGTGCACCGCGACCAGACCCTCGGAGAGTGCCGCGCCCACGGCGGCCACCTCGGCGGCGCCGAGCGGACCCTCGTCGGCGACCTTGTCGTGCAGCGACGGGCCGGGCACGTACTGGGTGGCGAACCAGGGGCGGTCCGCCTCCAGGTCGGCGGCGACCAGCCGGGCCGTGCAGCCGCCGCGGATGCGCCGGGCCGCCGAGACCTCGCGGGCGAACCGTGAGCGGAACTCCTGGTCCTCCGCCAGATCGGGGCGGATGACCTTCAGCGCGACCCGCTGCCCCTTCTTGTCGGAGCCCAGATAGACCACGCCCATCCCGCCCGCGCCGAGCCGTCGGTGAAGCCTGAAAGAGCCGACGACGCGCGGGTCCTCGCGCCTCAGGCGCATCATCGCCATGTTCATCCCCGCTGCCCGGTCCTGTGACGTGCCACAGCTTACGTTTCCACAGCCGTCCGCGCGCAGAGGCCGCGCCCTCTCCCTTCGACGGATTGTCAGTGGCCGGTGGGAGACTTGAAGAGTGGTCAGGGAGGGCGTGAGCGTGCCGGGTTCGCCCGGGTGCGGACCTGTCCGACCCCAACCACTCGACGCCGAAGGGGGATTGATCGCGTGAAGGGTGACAGGGTCGAGATCGTCGTGGACGCGGGGGACACGACGCGTACGTACGAGGTGGTGGCCTCGCGGGCGGGCCGCAGGGTCGAGACGGCGGTCCGACGAGGGGTGGTCGAAGTGAGCGAAGTCACCCGAACCGGGGCTGTGGTGCGGACCGCGCGTTTCATGGCGAACCGGGTGCTCGCCCTGGTGGAGCAGCCCGTCCCGCGCCAGGACACCTCGGAGGGAGCGGGCCGCGGCGTCCGTCCCCTCGGGGATGTCCCCGAGTCGTAGGACGCCGTCTCCACCCAGGGGAGTACGGCGCGGCGCCCCGCTCATCCTCGGGGAGGCCCACGGATCGGTACGAGGGCATGACGTGCCGTGAGCGGGAAACCCCTAGATTCGATGTCGAGCGGCGGGTGCAGCACTCGTCCCCCGAGGTCGGACGCCCGCCGCTGTCAAGGACAACAGAAACGGTCAGGAGAAGGGGCCATGGCGTACACGGCACCGCGGACACTGCTCCGCACGCGGGATCGCGGCGAGGGCCGCCGGCACCCGCTGGTGGCGACGCTCATGGCCCTGCCCCTGGCGGTCCTGCTCCTCCTCGTCTTCGACGGGTGGGAACTGGTGACCACACAGGCGTCGTCCGTGGGCGAGATGCTGGGGCGCTGATCTCAGCGACCTCCAGGCCCGGAAGAGCGGTCCGGGCGGGGACATCCACCCATGAAACCCCGTGGGGACGGGGGTGCGGCGGACGGCAAGATGCCGGCGCAGCTGGGGAGCTGCGCCGGCATTGCTTTTCCCGGTACTTCCCCACGGCCCCCGCCACGAGCCCAGCGGCCCCGCGTAGCCTCACCCCGTGACCGAGGACCTCCTCCCAGCCCTGACCGTCCGCGCCGCGGAGGCGGCCCACACCCGCGACCCCGCCTGCCCCTGCACCACGGCCACCCTCGCTGTCCGAGGGGACACCACCGTCGTCCGGCACGCCGTTGCCGTGGCCAAGGCGCACGCCCCGGACACGGACGTCGCCGCGCTGGCCGTGCGGACCGCCGTCGCCGCCCGCCTCCCCGGCATCCTGCTGCCCCCGCTCGCCGCGACCCCGGCCGAGCTGCACGGCCGCCCGGTCACGTACTGGCCGTACGGCACGCCCGTGGATCCGGACGACCCGGACGCCGCCCCCTGGGAGGAGGCCGGTGGCCTCCTCGCCCGCCTGCACCGGACGCCGCTCCCCGAGTCCGTCCCTCCCACGCGCGGGCCGGAGAAGGCCGCCCGAGCCGTGGCGCTCCTCAGGGATCTCACCCCGCGCCACCCGGCAGCCGCCCTCGTGCTGGACGCCTGGGCGGACCTCCCGCCGTGGGCCCGCGACGAGGCGCCCGCGCCGGGACCCGTACGCCTCTGCCACGGCGACTTCCACCTCGGCCAGCTGATACGCGACCCGGCGCCCGGCAGCCCGTGGCTGCTGATCGACGTGGACGACCTCGGCGCGGGCCCGCCGGTCTGGGACCTGGCCCGCCCCGCCGCCTGGTACGCCGTGGGGATGCTCGACCCCGACGCCTGGCATCGCTTCCTGACCGCCTACCGTGCCGCCGGCGGCCCCGCGGTTCCGCCCGACGGCGATCCCTGGCCCGCGCTGGACGCCCCCGCCCGCGCCCTCACCGCGCAGACCGCCGCCCGCGCCGTCACCAAGGCGGCCGCGGCGGGCCGGCCGCTGGACGAGGTGGAGGAGTGGCTGGTCGACGCCTGCGCCCGTATGCGGTACGTACCGGCCGCCGCCCCGGCGGACTGAGACGAATTTTCCCGACGTAGGGTGCAACCGGCCCGCGGCCGGACAGAGTCTGTCCAGCTGATACGCGAAGCAGGTACGACCGGCGAGGAGTTGACCAGAAGATGCAGTGTCCGAAGTGCCGTGCCCCCATGCACACGTACAACCGCAACGGTGTCCAGATCGAGCAGTGTAGCGGGTGCCGGGGGATCTTCCTCGACTACGGAGAGCTGGAGGCGCTGACCCGGCTCGAGTCCCAGTGGTCGCAGCCCGCCCCGCCCCCGCCGGCCGCGCCCCAGGCGTACCCGGCCGCGGCGCCGCAGGCCCCGGCGTGGGGAGCCCCGCACGGCGGCCACTACGGCGGTCACCGACGTCACAAGAGCTTCGGCCACATGCTCTTCTCCAGCTGACGGGCACACGAGGAAGCCCCCGGTCGCAGGACCGGGGGCTTCGAGCCGTGTGGACGATACTGGGATTGAACCAGTGACCTCTTCCGTGTCAGGGAAGCGCTCTCCCGCTGAGCTAATCGTCCTCGGGACCATGACCACTCCGCGAAGCGGATCATGGGCACTGCGTGCGCGATACTGGGATTGAACCAGTGACCTCTTCCGTGTCAGGGAAGCGCTCTCCCGCTGAGCTAATCGCGCGGGGTTCGGATCTTCGCAGATCCAGGATCCGGAGATCCAGTGGACGATACTGGGATTGAACCAGTGACCTCTTCCGTGTCAGGGAAGCGCTCTCCCGCTGAGCTAATCGTCCTTGGAGGTGGAGACGGGATTTGAACCCGTGTAGACGGCTTTGCAGGCCGTTGCCTCGCCTCTCGGCCACTCCACCAGGAGTGTAGGGGACCGGGAAGCCCCCTCTTCCTTCGAGCGGACGACGAGGCTCGAACTCGCGACCTCAACCTTGGCAAGGTTGCGCTCTACCAACTGAGCTACGTCCGCCTGTCGTTTCGGTCCGCTTCCGCGTCCCGGCGACGAAGTGAACTCTAGCGGATTCCGGGGCCAGCACAAAAACCCGTTTACGCAGCGTGCTGCGCTGCGCCTGCTCAGGGGCGTGGTCACGTCACCCGTGCGCCCCCGCCATAGACTCGAGGCGTGCTCGACCTGCCACCTCTCGCGCGCTTCGGTGACCGCGTCGCCACCGGCCTCGCCGACGTCACCGACGACCCGTCCGCCCTGGACTCCACGGGCTTCTGGGCCGTCGCCGCCGACTTCGAGGGGCGCCTGACCTGCGCCCGCTTCCGGGACGTACGCGCCGAGCCCGTCCCGCCCCCCGCCCCGGGCGCCTGGCGCGGACCGGCGGCCGACGACTGGACGTCCTCCCTCGACCGCGCCGCGTACACGGCCGGTGTCAGCCGCATCCGCGAGCACATAGCGGCAGGCGAGGTCTACCAGGCGAACCTCTGCCGCGTCCTGTCCGCGCCGGTGGCCCCGGACGCCGACGTGGACGCCCTCACCGCCCTGCTGGCCCGCGGCAACCCGGCACCCTACGCAGGAACGATTCGGCTGCCGCGGCACGGCGTGGAGATCGCCACCGCCTCGCCCGAGCTGTTCCTCCGCCGGGACGGCCGGGTCGTCGAGTCGGGCCCGATCAAGGGCACCGGCCGCACCGAGGCGGACCTGCTGGAGAAGGACTACGCCGAGAACGTCATGATCGTCGACCTGGTCCGCAACGACATCGGACAGGTCTGCGCCACCGGCACCGTCACCGTCCCCGACCTCTGCGCCGTCGAGAAGCACCCGGGCCTGGTCCACCTCGTCTCCACCGTCCGCGGCGAGCTGCGCGACGGCGAGGGATGGCCCGGGCTGCTGCGCGCCGCCTTCCCGCCCGGCTCCGTCACCGGGGCGCCCAAGTCCAGCGCGCTGCGGATCATCGACGCCCTGGAGACCGCTCCGCGCGGCCCCTACTGCGGCGGGATCGGCTGGGTCGACGCCGACCGCGGCACGGGCGTCCTCGCCGTCGGCATCCGGACCTTCTGGATCGACCGGGACGCGGGCGGTGCGGCCGTGCTGCGGTTCGGCACCGGCGCCGGCATCACCTGGGGTTCCGACCCCGAGGGGGAGTGGCGGGAGACCGAACTGAAGGCTTCCCGGCTGCTCGCGGTAGCGTCGGGGACGTACCAGGTGAGCGAAAGGATCCGGACGTGAAGATCTGGCTCGACGGCGCGCTGCGGGACTCCGAGTCCGCCCGCGTCTCCGTCTTCGACCACGGACTGACCGTGGGCGACGGCATCTTCGAGACCGTGAAGGCCGTGGCCGGCCGGCCGTTCGCCCTCACCCGGCATCTCGACCGGCTGACCCGCTCGGCCCGGGGCCTCGGCCTGCCCGACCCCGACCTCGACGAGGTCCGCCGCGCCTGTGCCGCCGTCCTCGAGGCCAACCCCGTGCCGCTCGGCCGGCTGCGCCTCACCTACACCGGCGGACACGGCCCGCTCGGCTCCGACCGGGGCGACAAGGGCCCGACCCTCGTCGTCGCCCTCGGCGAGACCGCCCGCCGCCCGGACACCACGGCCGTCGTCACCGTGCCCTGGACCCGCAACGAGCGCGGCGCGCTCACCGGCCTGAAGACCACCTCGTACGCCGAGAACGTCGTCGCCCTCGCCCGCGCGCACGAACACGGCGCCACCGAGGCGCTGTTCGGCAACACCGTAGGAGCGCTCTGCGAGGGCACCGGGTCGAACGTCTTCGTCGTCCTCGACGGTGAGATCCACACCCCGCCGCTCCACTCCGGCTGCCTCGCGGGCATCACCCGCCGGCTGGTCGCCGAGTGGGCCGGGGCCAAGGAGACCGACCTGCCGCTCGACGTCCTGCGCGAGGCCGACGAGATCTTCCTCACCTCCACCCTGCGTGACGTGCAGGCCGTGCACCGCGTCGACGACCGTGAACTGTCCGCCGCGCCCGGCCCGGTGACGGCCAAGGCCATGCGGATCTTCGACGAGCGGTCCGCGGCGGACATCGACCCGTGAGGGGCCGGAAAACCGGCTGAGGCCGGGGGCGCCGCGGGGTAGAACACCGGTGATGACCACCACCCTGCGGCCGACCGAGCCGCTCCAGCGGAACCCCGACGGGACGCGTTCGCGTCACTTCCACGTCTGCGTGAACAGCCGTCCCGTGGGGGAGGTGCGCCTCGGCACGGACCCGGTCTTCGGTGACGCCGTGGCCCGGATCGTCAGCCTGCGCATCGACGAACCCGACCGCCGGCGCGGCCGGGGCACGGTGGCCGCCCTCGCGGCGGAGGAGGTGGCCCGCGGCTGGGGCTGCCGCCGCATCGAGGTCACGGTCCCCGCCGAACCGGGCACCCCCCTCGCCCTCGCCACGGCGCTCGGCTACGTCGTGCGCAACCGGAACATGGAGAAGGCCCTCGGCGAGACCCCGCCCGCCCCGCGGGACGGCACCCGCGCACGGCCCATGACCGAGGACGAGTATGTCACCTGGCAGGCCGAGAGCTCCGCGGACTACGCGCGGGAGTGGGCGCGGCGCGGCGTGCCCGAGGCGGAGGCGCTGGCCAAGGCGGCAGCGGACCAGGCGGCGCTGCTGCCCGACGGCCTCGCCACGGAGGACATGGTCCTCAGCGTCCTCGAACACGAGGGCGCCGTCGTCGGCACCCTGTGGCTCGCCGTGCGGGGGGAGCGCGCGTACGTCTTCGACGTGGAGACCGTGCCCGCCCACCGGGGCCGGGGCCACGGGCGCAGCCTCATGCTGCTCGCCGAGGCCCAGGCCGCCGCCGCGGGCAACCGGACCATCGGCCTCAACGTGTTCGCGGGCAACACCCCGGCCGAGCGGCTCTACGACTCGCTCGGCTACACCACCACCCGGTACTCGCTGTACAAGCCGCTGGTGTAGCCGCCGGGGCGAAGGGGCGGGGTCAGGCGTCCTGCCCGGCCAGCAGCCGGTCCGTGATCTCCTCGATCCGCTCGCGCAGTCCCTCCTGGCTCTTGCCGCCGTCGAGCCGCTCCCCGCCGATGACGTACGTCGGCGTCCCGGTCACCCCGATCGCCTTGCCCTCGGCCTGGTCGGCGTCGACCACCAGGATGTGCCGTCCGTCGATCAGGGCGGTGTCGACCTCGTCGGCGTCGAGACCCAGCTCGCGGGCGACATCGACCAGGACCGCCTCGCCCCGGCGCTCCAGGTCCTCTACCCGGCCGAGCACGGCCTCCGCGTAGTCCCAGCCCCGGCCCTGCTCCCATGCCTCCTCGGCGGCCTGGGCCGCGGCGAAGGCGTGCTTGTGCTTCTCCAGCGGGAAGTGCCGCAGCCGGATCTCCAGCCGGTCGCCGTACCGGGCCCGCAGGGCGCGGAGGTCGTCCAGGGCGGTCCGGCAGTCGGAACACTGCAGCTCGCACCACACGTCGAGGACGGGGGCGGCGGGGCGGGCGGGGGAGGAGTCACTCATGGCCGACAGTCTTCCAGCCACGCCCCGGCGCCACCCAATCCGGCCCCTGATCGGCGCCCTCGGATCCTTCAGGTCTGCACCCACCGGCACCTGCGGAGGAGTCCGGACCCGGAGATGTCCCTGATGTCCGCCCCGGGCATGGCCGCTCGGGGTGCGGCGGGTGCAGGATGGAAGGGACGGAGTCGCACGCCGTCGTGACCGCACGCACGCTGCCCTGGAGGACCGGATGATTGCCGAGACCGTCTGCTCCGCCGTCGCCGCGGCAGGCCTGGGCATCGCGGTGGTCACGGCCTACCGCAAGCGCTACCTGACGGCGACCCGCATCGCCGCGTACGCGCTGGTGCCGCTCGGTCTGGTCATGACCGGCGTCGTCGAGTGGCTCGCGGACACCGCTTTCAGCCCGGTCGCCTGGGCGGGCTTCGGCGTGCTGGGCCTGTCCTGGCTGATGTTCGCCACGACCCGCACGGTGGAGCGCCGGCGCGGCGGCACCCGCAAGGAACGCAAGGCGGCAGCACGGGAGGCGTCCGCCCCCGCCGCCACGGCGCCCGGCGCCTCCGCGCCCGCCCTGGGACAGTCGTCCACCGGCGGGCAGAGCCCCGCGCCCCGGCAGAAGCCGGCCGCACAGGGGGACGACGACTTCAGCGACATCGAGGCCATCCTCAAGAAGCACGGCATCTGACCATCAGGGACCACATGCGTCACAGGGGGTCCCGGACCGCGCGGAAGTGATCACGCTCTGACCGGTAGACCGCGCTTTCCGCGTGCGCGGATGCTTTCCACGAGTGTTGATCGCGTCCGGCCCGTCCGATGCGTCATCATCGCGGCGAGATGCTGGACACGACACAGAGCGATGCCGCGCCGCAGCAGGACGAGCCGCGCGGATGCCTCTTCGCCCTATCCCAGCCACCGCTGATGATCTTCCTTGCGGTGATCGGGTGTCTGCTGCTCACGGCCGCCTTGCACGACCTGCTGTGGCTGTGATCCGTACCCGCGGTTCCCGGCGTCACCCGTCGGGACCGCGTCGGCGGCACCTCCCGTCACTCCCCGTGGCGGACGGGCGGATCAGCCCGCCGCCTCCTTGCGGCGCGCCCGGTAGGCGGCGACGTGCAGCCGGTTGCCGCAGGTGCGGCTGTCGCAGTAGCGGCGCGAGCGGTTGCGGGACAGGTCCACGAAGGCGTGCCGGCAGTCCGGGGCTTCGCAGCGGCGCAGACGCTCCTGCTCGCCGGCGACCACGAAGAAGGCCAGCGCCATCCCGCAGTCGGCGGCCAGGTGGTCGGCCACGGAGGCGCCGGGGGCGAAGTAGTGCACGTGCCAGTCGTAGCCGTCGTGGTCGGTGAGCCGGGGCGTGGTGCCGGCGGCCGCGATCAGCTCGTTGATCATCGTGGCGGCGCTGCGGGCGTCGGGAGCGGCGAACACCGCGGCGAACCGGGCGCGGATCTTGCGCACCGCGGCCAGGTCGAACTCGGTGAGCACCCCGACCTCGCTGACCTCGTGGTCGCGTACGAACGCCTCAAGGGCGGCGACGTCCGCCAGTCCGTCCGGAGTCGTGTCGTCCTCCGGTGCGGTGTTCACCAGATCCACCACGGTGTCCAGCGCGCACCGGGTGTCATGGGTGATCAGCACGATTCGCTCCCTGGCCTGGGGGTCGGGCGGGCGCCCGCCGATGCTGGCCGATGGTAGTGGCTCCACCCCACCCCGCACCTCCCCGCTCCGCACACGGCTTCGATTCCGACGCGGAAGGTACGACGCCCCGGAGGGGCGCGGGGAGCGGCGCGACCGGCCCCTGACGGCCCGCAGCCGCCGCCGAAGCCCGGCTTCCGGCCCACTGGGCGCCCAGGTGCGCATGCACACCCGAAGGGGCGCGGGGAGCGGCGCGACCGGCCCCTGACGGCCCGCGGCCGCCGCCGAAGCCCGGCTTCCGGCCCACTGGGCGCCCGGGTGGGCACGCACACCCGAAGGGGCGCGGGGAGCGGCGCGACCGGCCCCTGACGGCCCGCGGCCGCCGCCGAAGCCCGGCTTCCGGCCCACTGGGCGCCCAGGTGCGCATGCACACCCCAAGGGGCGCGCCGAACACCGGCCCACCCGCCCCCCAGGCGCGTCTGCCCACCCCCCACGCACACCGGCGCCGACCCACGGCAGAGAACCCGCGGCGTCGACGCCGATGCATCCAACTGATCCAGGCCCGCGCCGTCACCCCGAGTCGACGGCGCCGGGCGGCTTCGAGGCGGCGCGCTAGCTTTCCGCCAGGATGTGCGAGAGCTCCTGATCGAGATCGAAGTGCCGGTGCTCCGTGCCGGGCGGCACGGCGGCGTCTGTGCGCTTCAGGAAGGACTCCAGAGCCCGCGCCGGGGCCTCGAGCAGGGCCTCCCCCTCCGGAGAGCTCAGGGCGATGCACACGACGCCCTGACCATGACTGCGCGACGGCCAGACGCGGACGTCGCCGGTGCCCGTGGGGCGGTGAAGTCCCTCGGCGAGGAGGTCGCGGGCGAACACCCACTCGACGGTTTCCTCGGCTCCGGTGTGGAAGGTGGCGTGCACGGCGTAGGGGTCGGCCGTGTCGTACCGCAGGCCTGCGGGGACAGGCAGGGAGGACTCGCTCGACACAACGAGGCGCAGGTGCAGCTCGCAGCTGACCGTGGTGTTCATAAGCGCCAGGGCCTTTCGCTCAGTGTGCGCTCGGGGATTCGCACGTCGGCGAAATCGACATGCCACCTACGGTGCCGTTGTAAACCCCTCTGAGTGTTTTGCGTGGGATTACGTAACTCTTCCGGCCGAGAGATCGTTCACGCGCTGCGTCCATTCCGGTGATGTGTTTCGCTCCGGTAGTGTTGGGCCGCATGAACACGGGGAGTAACGAGGCCGGCGAGGTCGTGACCGCGGCCCACGGGGTGACGGTGGACGAGAGCGAGCGTCGGGACGAGCGGGGGCTCGGGTCGAGGGCGCCCGAGTTCGTGAAGGCACGGCGTGCGCTGCATCTGAGTTGGCAGGTGGGGGTCTTCGTCGTCGGTCTGGCCGTGGTGGTGGCCGGCGTGCTGATGCTGGTGCTGCCCGGCCCGGGATGGGTCGTGATCTTCGGCGGTATGGCGATCTGGGCGACCGAGTTCGTCTGGGCCCAGCTCGTGCTGCGCTGGACCAAGCGCAAGGTCACCGAGGCGGCCCAGCGGGCGCTCGACCCGCGGGTGCGCCGTCGCAACATCATCCTGACGTCGGTCGGCCTGGTGATCGTGGCCGCGCTGGCCGGCTTCTACCTGTGGAAGTTCGGTCTGCAGATGCCCTGGAAGATCAAGGACCAGTGACCCGGGCCGGGGGACGGGCGGCCTCCCGTCCCCCGTGGTCACCGTGGTCACGGGCACCCACTGACATGGGGTAATGTTCTTCCTGCGCCCGGGCGATTAGCTCAGTGGGAGAGCGCTTCGTTCACACCGAAGAGGTCACTGGTTCGAACCCAGTATCGCCCACCGGGATCAAGCGGCCCGGCTCACCAAGAGTGAGCCGGGCCGCTTCGTCGTTCCCGGGGCGGCCCGCCGGCGCCGCCCCCGCCCCGTTCCGCTTCGTCCGCGCGTCACCCAACCGTGACCTGCCGCGCGCCTCGCGGTTGCCGTCGCCGTTCCGTTCGGCCGGGTCGGCCGCGAGGCCAGGGACCTGCCGCTTTCCCTCCCGCCTCCGGTGAATGCCGGACGACTGCGCCGCCCGGCGCCGGCGAGGCCTCGCCGTCAATTCCTGTCCGAATCATTGACGCGCCCGTGGGCCCTCCGTACCTTGTGCCAGCAAGCGCTTACTTGAAACGATTCATGAGGCGGCCGGGTCCGTCGCGGGGAGGCTGGTATGCAGCAGGGCAAGGGTGTGGAGAGGCGGGCGGTCCTCAAAGCGGCGGGGGCCTCGCTCGCCGTCACGGGGCTCGGCGCGACGGCGACCGCGTGCGGCGGCGGAAGCGGTTCCGGGGACGGAACCGTGACGATCCGTTATGCGTGGTGGGGGGCCGAGGACCGGGCGCAGCGCATCAACAAGACCATCGATCTCTTCGAGAAGAAGTACCCGAAGATCAAGGTCAAGACCGACTTCCAGCCGTACACGGATTTCTGGAAGAAGTTCAACACGCAGGCCTCCGGCGGGAATCCTCCGGACGTCTTCCAGAATGCTGTCGGATTCCTCCGCAAATACGATGCGAAGAATGTGCTCCTGGACCTCCACGAGCAGGTGAAGGCCGGGCACCTCCGCATGGAGGGATTCCGGGCGGGCCTGGAGAAGTTCGGCGAGATCGACGGCAAACTCCTCGGCGTGCCCGTGGGGTCCAACTCGATGGCCCTCGTCATCGACAAGCCCGTCTACGCACGCGCCGGGATCAACCCCGAAATGGGCTGGACCTGGGACGACTTCGACGAGGCGATGGCCCGGGTGCGTGACCGCACGGGCCGCGCCGGCGACAGCGGCATGTACGGCGTCATGTACCTCTACGACCTGTACCTGCGTCAGAACGGCAAGGCGTTCTTCACCGAGGACGGTCTCGGTTTCACCGAGGGGGATCTGACCCGGTGGTGGACGAAGGCGGAGAAGGGCGTGAGGTCCGGCCTCTTCGCCGACCCCAAGAAGGTCGCCCAGATCAAGCCCAAGTCGGCGCTCTCCGCCGAACTCGCGGGCTCCGAGTTCACCTGGGACAACTTCACCGTCCGGTACACCTCCGAGGGCAGGAGCGAGTACGGTCTCGCGCCCATCCCCACCACGGACGGCAAGCGGACGGGACAGTACCTCGGCTCGCTGATGCTGAGCGCCTCCAAGCGCACCCAGCACCCCGTGGAGGTCGCGAAGTTCATCGACTTCATGGTGCACGACCCCGAGGTCGCGACGATCATGGGCTACGACCGGGGTGTCCCCGCCACTACGGCGCAGTACGAGGCGTACCGGCCCACCGACCCGGTGAACAAGGCGATCGCCGCCTACGAGGAGTCCCTCGTGAAGGCGGGCGTGCTGGAGCCCATCACCCCGCACCCGAACGGCGCCGACATCTGCGAGGCCGCGTTCCTGCGCATCGGCGAGGAGTTGGGGCTGGGCAAGCGGTCGGTGGGCGAGGCCGTCGAGCAGTTCTTCAACGAGTCGAAGACCGCCCTCAGCAGCTGATGGGAACCGCCGTGACACACGCCCCCGCGACGGAGGCCCGGGCGAAGGACCCCGAGCCGCGGCACGGTCCGGGCACACCCCCGCGCCCCGCCGACCTGAAGCGGCGGGGCCGCCGGGAGAACCTGGCCGGCTATCTCTTCATGTCCCCGTGGATCGCCGGGTTCCTGCTGCTGGCGGCGGGCCCGATGGCCGCCTCGCTCTACTTCGCGTTCACCGACTACAACCTGTTCGACGCCCCGCGCTGGATCGGACTGGACAACTTCTCCGAGATGCTCGGCGACCCGCGCTGGCGCCACTCGGTGCGGGTCACCCTCTGGTACGTCGCCGTCGGCACACCGGTCAAGCTGCTCGTGGCGCTCGGCGTGGCCCTGCTGCTCGCGCAGAAGCGGCGCGGGCAGGCCTTCTACCGGGCCGCCTTCTACGCGCCGTCGCTGATCGGGGCGAGCGTCTCCGTCGCCATCGTCTGGAAGGCCATCTTCTCGGACGACGCGATCGTCGACCGGACGCAGAAGGTCTTCGGCATCGACGCCGGCGGCTGGACCGGCGACCCGGACCTCATCATCTACAGCCTGGTCGCCCTGACCGTCTGGCAGTTCGGCGCGCCCATGGTCATCTTCCTGGCCGGGCTGAAGCAGGTGCCGCGGGAGCTGTACGAGGCGGCCGACGTCGACGGGGCCGGCAAGCTGCGGCAGTTCTGGAAGATCACCCTGCCGATGATCTCGCCGGTGCTGTTCTTCAACGTCCTGCTGGAGACGATCCACTCGTTCCAGATCTTCAGCTCCGCCTACATCGTCGGCGGCGGCGCGGGCGGCAACGCCTGCGGTCCGGCGGACGGCTCCATGGTCTACACCTGCTACCTGTACGTCCAGGGCTTCGAGAACAGCCGGATGGGCCTGGCCTCCGCCATGGCGTGGATGCTGCTGGTCGCGGTCGCCCTGGTCACGGCGGTGCTGTTCTGGTCCCAGAAGCGCTGGGTGCACTACGAGGAGGGCGGCCGATGACCGCACAGGCCGGCGACATCACCCGCACCCCGTCGGCGAAGGGCGCCCTGCGACGCCGGCTGCCCGGCTCGCTCGCCTGGCACATCGGGGCGCTGGCGCTCCTCGCGGTGATCCTCTACCCGGTGGTGTGGGTCGTCGGCGGGTCGTTCAAGGCGAGTGAGGACATCGTCGGCAGCCTGGACCTCTTCCCGGCCGACCCGATCGTGTCCAACTACACCGGCCTCGCCGACGGCATCGCCGACATCTCCGTCTCCACCTTCTTCTTCAACTCGCTGTTCCTCGCGGTGGGTTCGGTGATCGGCATCCTGATCTCCTGCTCGCTCACCGCGTACGCCTTCGCCAAGATCCGGTTCGCGGGCCGCAATCTGCTCTTCACGCTGATGATCGGCACACTGCTGCTGCCGTACCACGTGCTGCTGATCCCGCAGTACGTGCTGTTCCGCAACCTGGACATGATCAACACGTACACCCCGCTGCTCCTGGGGAAGTACCTGGCCACGGAGGCGTTCTTCGTCTTCCTGATGGTGCAGTTCATGCGGAATCTTCCCCGGGAGCTGGACGAGGCGGCCCGGCTCGACGGCTGCGGGCATCTACGCATCTACTGGTCGATCGTGCTGCCGCTGTGCCGGCCCGCGCTGATCACCAGCGCCATCTTCACCTTCATCAACTCCTGGAACGACTTCATGGGCCCGCTGATCTACCTCAACGAGCCGGGCAAGTACACGGTCTCCCTCGGGCTGAAGATGTTCGTCGACCAGGAGGGACTCGCCAACTACGGCGGCATGATCGCCATGTCGCTGGTCGCGCTGCTGCCCGTGCTGGCCTTCTTCCTCGCCTTCCAGCGCTATCTCATCGACGGCATGGCGACCTCCGGGCTGAAGGGCTGAGTGAGCTGACGATGTCCCTGGCACGCACCGATTCGAGGGCCTGGGGAAGGTTCGCGCTCTTCGCCGAGTGCCTGCTGACCGGCGTGTGGATCGCGCTGGCCGCGCTCCCGCTGGTCACCTACCCCGCCGCGCTGGCGGCGGGGACCCGGCACCTGCGCCGCCATCTGGTCCACGAGCCAGGGGGATGGAGGGAGTTCACGGCCGACTTCAAGGCCGCGGTGCGCGGCGGCTGGCTCGTCGGGCTCGCCGGATGGGCGGCCGTGGCTGTGGTGTGGACCGACCTGCGCGCCGTACGGGCCGGACTGCCGGGCGGTCCGCTGGTCGGGGCCGTCGGGGTGCTGGCTCTCGTCGGAGCCGCGGCCGCGCTGCTGCGGGCGGCGGCACTGTGGCGGCCCGGCGTGTCCTGGCGGCCGCTGATGGCGCGGGCCGGGCGGCACACCGTGCGCGACCCCGCCGGGTCCTTCCTGCTCGTCGGCGGACTGGCCGTCACGGTCTGCTCCGCCTGGTTCAGCACGCCCCTCGCGGTCCCCGTGCTGGGGACCGTCGCGGCGGCCGCCGTCGCCGTGGAGGAGCGTCACCGGCACCGCTGACGGGCGGTGCCCCGACGGGGTGGGCGCTCAGGCGCCGCACCTCCGCCTGTCATGTCCCTGACATAGAACGTGCACCTCGCAGCCACGGAAAGGACGGGCCATGTCCCCCATCCCGCGCAGAACCCTCATCAAGGCGGCCGCCGTCGCCGGAGCCGCCACCCAGGCCGGCCGGCCCCTCGGCGAGAGGGAAGCCGCCGCGCCGGCCGGCGCCGACCCGGTGACCCTGGACTGGCTGGAGGAGGGCGGCCTGGGCGCCGCCCCCGGCTCCACCGTCGGCGTCCCCTGGCCTCGCGGCGCCCACCCGCAGGACCGGACCTTCGCGGTGACCGACGCCGACGGCGACGACGTCCCCGTGCAGACCTGGCCGCTCGCCTACTGGCCCGACGGCTCGCTCAAGTGGACCGCGCACGCCGTCAGTTCCGGCACCGGCCGGCTCACCCTGAAGACAGGCACGCCCGCGGCGCCCGGCAAGAAGGTCACCGTCACCCGGCGCGGCGCCACCGTCACCGTGTCCACCGGCGTCATCACCGCCCGGATCGCCACCACCGGCGACACCCTCGTCCGCTCGGTCACCCGCGGCTCCACCGAGATCGCCCGCGACGGACGCCTCGTCGTGCTGCGCCAGCCCGAGATCGAGGACGGCGACCGCGCCACCGTCCGCACCGAGCGGTTCGACGGCACCGTCTCCGGCGTCACCGTCGAGCAGGACGGCCCCGTCCGCGCGGTCGTCCGCGTCGACGGCACCCACCGCAAGGGCCGCGACACCCTGCTGCCCTTCTCCGTGCGCCTCTACTTCTACGCGGGCGCCGAGTCCTTCCGCATGGTGCACACCATCACCTACGACGGCAAACAGGAACCCGGCCGCGACAGGGGCGACTTCCTGCGCGGCATCGGCGTCCGCTTCTCCGTCCCGCTGCGCGACGCGACGTACGACCGGCACATCCGGCTCGGCGGCGAGGGCGACGGGATGCTCCGGGAGGCCGTCAAGGGCATCACCGGGCTGCGCCGCGACCCCGGCATCGCCGTGCAGCAGGCCCAGTTCGAGGGCCGCAAGCTGCCCGACCCGACCACCTGGGACCAGCGCGTCACCAGCCGTCTGCAGTACATCCCCGAATGGGGCGACCACACGCTCTCCCAGCTCTCCGCCGACGGCTTCACCGTCCGCAAGCGCACCAAGAGGGGCCACGGCTGGATCGGCGCCGGCGGCGGACGACGCGCCTCCGGCTTCGGCTACGTCGGCGGCGTCAGCGGCGGCCTCTCCTTCGGGCTGCGCGACTTCTGGGAGAAGCACCCCGCCCAGCTCGACGTCCGCGACGCCCACACCGACACCGCCGAGGTCACCCTGTGGCTCTGGTCGCCCGAGGCCCAGCCCATGGACCTGCGCTTCTACCACGACGGCATGGGCCAGGACACCTTCCCCGAACAGCTCGAGGGCCTCGACATCACCTACGAGGACCACGAGCCGGGCTTCGGCACCCCCTACGGCATCGCCCGCACCTCCGAGCTGCTGTTCTGGGCCGAGGCCGCCACCCCTGACGCCGACCGGCTCGCCGCCCGCGCCCGCGCCGTACGCGTGCTGCCGCAGCTCGCCGCGCCGCCTTCGCAGCTGATCACCGCCGGCGTCTTCGGCAAGGGCCTGTTCGCCGAGCCCGACCGCTCCACCCCCGCCAAGGCGAAGATCGAGGACCACCTCGACTTCCTCTTCACCTACTACAAGGACCAGGTGGAGCAGCGCCGCTGGTACGGCTTCTGGGACTACGGCGACATCATGCACACCTACGACACCGTCCGGCACCAGTGGCGCTACGACGTCGGCGGCTACGCCTGGGACAACAGCGAACTCTCGCCCGACCTGTGGCTCTGGTACGCCTACCTGCGCTCCGGGCGCGCCGACATCTTCCGCTTCGCCGAGGCCATGACCCGCCACACCGGTGAGGTCGACGTCTACCACCTCGGCGCATGGGCCGGACTCGGCACCCGCCACGGTGTGCAGCACTACGCCGACAGCGCCAAGCAGCAGCGCATCGCCAACACCACCTACCGGCGTTTCCACTACTTCCTCACCGCCGACGAACGCACCGGCGACCTCATGCACGCCAACGTCGACTCCGACGAGACCTTCCTCGCCCTCGACCCGCTGCGCAAGATCCGCACCGAGCCGTACACCCCCGACCCGGGCGCCCTGTCCATCGGCTTCGGCACCGACTGGAGCGGTCTGGTCTCCGCCTGGCTCACCGAGTGGGAACGCAAGGGCCCCAAGTGGCAGAAGGCCCGGGCGCGCGTGCTCTCCACCATGGAGACCATCGCCGCCCAGCCCAACGGCTTCGTCCAGGGCAGCGGCCTGTACGACCTCGCCACCGGCCGGTTCGCCGTCGCCGGCACACCGAAGGTGGAGGTCTCCCACCTGTCCGCCGTCTTCGGCCTGAACGAACTGTGCGCCGAACTCGTCGACCTCGTCGACATGCCCGAGTTCGAGGAGGCGTACCTCGACTACTGCCGCTACTTCAACGCCACCAAGGCCGAGCAGACCGCCCGCTACGGCACCCACTTCGGCAGCCTGATCCTCTTCCAGGGCCACTCCCGCCTCGACGCCTACGCCGCCGTACGCACCGGCGACGAGGAGCTGGCGAAGCGGGCGTGGGCCAAGTTCTACGACTCCGACGGCTACAAGGAGTCCGCGCCCTGGGAGACCGAGAAGGTGAGCGGCCCCACCGCCCTGGTCGCCGGCAGCGAAGCCCCCTGGATCTCGACCAACGACACCGCCCTCTACGGACTCGCCGCCATCGAGAACCTCGCTCTCCTGGGGGACCGCATGCCGTGACGCACGAGGAGGGCGCGGGCGGGCACACTCCGTACATGGACCGGAACCATTACCGCTTCCGCACCGTGTGGACGCTGTCCGCGCCCGCCGCCACCGTGTACGGCGTGCTGGAGCGGATCGAGGAGTACCCCCGGTGGTGGCCGCAGGTGCGCGAGGTCGCCCGTCTCGACGACGCCACCGGCATCGTCACGATCCGCTCCGTCCTCCCGTACGACCTGACCTTCACCCTGCGGGAGGGGCGGCGGGACCGGGAGGACGGCGTGCTGGAGGCCGGGCTGTCCGGGGACATCGACGGCTGGGCGCGCTGGACCCTCACCGACCTGGGCGCCCACGGCTGCCTCGCCCACTACGAGCAGGAGGTCGACGTGCGGGCACGGCTGCTGCGGCTGCTCGCCGTACCCGGCAGGCCCCTCTTCCGCGCCAACCACGCGCTGATGCTGCGGGCCGGGCGGCGCGGACTGGCGGCGCACCTGCAAGCAGTTTGAACGAAGCGTCCCGACCCCTGTATTGTTCGGTGCGTTCCCGGGCGATTAGCTCAGTGGGAGAGCGCTTCGTTCACACCGAAGAGGTCACTGGTTCGAACCCAGTATCGCCCACGCTCGCGAGAGCGACGTGTGTCCGCCGGAAAGGCGGACCACGTCGCTCTCTTTGTGTGCTGCGCGGCTTCGCCGCGCGTGGTGGGGGCTCCGCCACCCACACCCCCGGTTCACGACGTCCTCGTGGGCCGGCGAGGTGAGGTCACGCCGCCGCCGGCAGGTCCGGGCGCAGCGGCCAGGCCGGGTCGACGATCTCCTCGGTGCCCGTGCGCGCGAACCACGCCTGCAGGCCCCGCGCCTGCGCCGCGTGCCACACCGCCTGCAACGTGTGCAGCTCGCCGGGGGACAGCCGCTCCAGCCGGGCCGCGAACCGGCGGCCCACCGCCCGCGTGACCTCAAGCGCGGCCACCGCGTCCGCCGCCGCGTCGTGCGCCTCCTCCAGCTCCACCTCGTACTGCGCGCACAGGTCGGCCAGCGTCCGGCGGCCCTTGCGGTAGCGGTCCAGATGCTTGTCCAGCACCCGCGGGTCCAGCACCAGCAGCGGCGACCGCTCGAACCAGCGGCTCAGCGAGGACGCCCGATGCCGGCGCAACTCGCGGTCCAGCAAGGTCAGATCGAACGGCGCGTTCATCACCACCACCGGCCGGCCCACCGCCGCCTGCTCCGCCAGCGCCTGCGCCACCTCGTACATCACCGGCGCCGGCCAGCGGCCGTTGCGCTGCAGATGCTCCTGCGTCAGCCCGTGCACCTCGGTCGCCGCGGCCGGCACCGGCACGCCCGGATTCACCAGCCAGCGGGTCACCCGCGGCCGGCTACCCGGCGCGTCCTGGACGACGAGCGCGGCCGACACGATCCGGTCGGTCTCGACGTCCACACCCGTGGTCTCCGTGTCGAAGGCGGCCAGCGGCCCCTCGTACCAGCACGTCATACCCACCAACCCTTCGCTCACCGCCAGCAGTTGACGTTCCGTCCACTGCTCGCAGCGGTGATACCCGCCCTGTTTGCGCACTACGCGGGGAGGAGACAACAGGAGTACGGGTCTTTGCAGTTCAGCGACCCGCGCATGGGATTCGACTGTTCTGGAAGGCTGTTGGTCATGGCCATCGCGCAGCCCGAACGGGGCGGGCTGCTGCCGGAGCGCACACCGGCCGCTCGCGGCACCCTCGCCACCACCGCCTGCATGGAGACCCTGCAGGTCGGCTACCTCCACGCCGTCGCCGCGGCGGCGGGCTGCTCGCTGTCCCAGCCCTTCCCGGACAACGGCATCGACTGGCACGTCAGCCACAGCTCGCCCGGACACCTCGTCGACGACGAGGTCACCGTCAAGGTGCAGCTCAAGGCCACGTCACAGATCGCCCCGCACCCCCGGGGACGCTCCTTCTCCTTCACCCTGGACAACGCCCACCTGGAGAAGCTCGCCCACACCCCGGTCTCCGTGCACAAGATCCTGGTCGTGATGATCCTGCCCCGCTCCCAGGACGACTGGCTGCGCGCCGGACACGACCGGCTCGACCTGCGCCACTGCTGCTACTGGGTCAACCTCGCCGGACACCCCGTCACCGGCCGCCGCCGCACCACCGTACGGATCCCCACCTCACGCATCTTCGACGACCGGGCGCTGTGCGAGATCATGACGCGGGTCGGCAGGGGAGGCAGACCGTGACCCACCGCCCCACCGGGGAGCCCGCCCGGCCCGTACGCCCGCACCCCGCCGACCCCTTCACCGACATGCGGCAGCCCGAGGTGCCCGGCGCCGACCCCGCCGTGCTCACCGCCCTGCTGCGCCGGCACGGCTGGCAGCGGCGCGGCGGCGCCCCCGGACGCTTCGGCCGCTGGGCCCCGCCCGGCCCGGGCACCGGCACCAGCCTGCTCGTCCCGGTCGGCCGGACCTTCCCGGACAGCGAGGACCTGCTCGCCGAGGCCCTGGACGCGCTGTCCCGCAGCGGCACGCCCTCCGCCCGCGAGATCCTGCTCGCCCTCGCCGTGCCCAGCGACGAGATCCGCTGGACCCGCGACCTGCCCGCCGGGCCCGGCGGCGCCGTCCCCTGGACCGCGGAGGAACAGCTGAGAACCGCCGCCCGCCGCACCCTCCTCGCCGCCGCGCTCGCCACCCGCGCCCGCGCCGGCTACCACGGCGCCCGCCACCGCCGTCCGGCCGCCGCCGCGCTGGACGGCGTGCTGGTGGGGCCCGCGCCGGACGGCCGGGGCCTCACCGCCTTCGTGCCCGCCGCCACCGGCCGCCCGCTCGCCGTGTGCCTGTTCCACGCCCTGCACGCCGCCCGCGAGGCCGTCGACCACAGTCGGGCCACCGGCTCCATGGACGCCTTCGCCACCGCCGTCGGCGCGGGCGTCAGCCACGAGCTCACCGAGGCTCTCGTCGCCCTGGTGCGGGGGGCCGAGGGCGCCCGCGTCGGCGTGGACTGGGCGCCGGCGGCCGGGGTGCCCGACGGGTGCGCGGCCACGGGGCCCCTGGAGTTCTCGCCCGGCGACCTGCCGGTGCTCCTCGAGGCCGGACGCCTCTACCGGCGCGCGGAGCCCTCCGTCACCGTCACGGTCACCGGGGCGGTCGTGCGGATGTACCGGGCACAGGCCGGGGGCGACGGCCTGGTGCGGCTGCGCGTGCTCGCGGGCGCCGACGCAGGGCACCTCCGGGTCACGCTCGGCGAGGAGGACTACCGGATCGCCGGTCACGCCCACCTCATGGGACTGCCGGTGCGGATGCGCGGGCGGCTGGCCGGACGCAGCGGGTTCCGTCGTCTCACCGAGGTCCGCGAGGTCGCGCCGGTCCAGGTCGACGAGGCCGAACGCGACCGGCTGCTCAAGGTGCTCCAGGAGAGCGCGGACGACTTCGGCGAGGCCTTCGGCCCGGCCCGCGACGGCTGATTTCGCCTGCACCGGTCCCGGGTCGGTACGATCGCACCCATGCGTGCGCTCCGGTATGGCGCCGCGACCACAGCCTTCAGTCAGGAGAGACCGGTGTCAGACGTCCGTGTGATCATCCAACGCGATTCCGAGCGGGAAGAACGCGTGGTGACGACGGGCACTACGGCCGCCGAGCTCTTCGCCGGCGAGCGCTCGGTCATCGCCGCGCGCGTGGCCGGCGAGCTCAAGGACCTCTCGTACCAGGTCCAGGACGGCGAGACCGTCGAGGGCGTCGAGATCTCCTCCGAGGACGGCCTGAACATCCTGCGCCACTCCACCGCGCACGTGATGGCCCAGGCCGTGCAGGAACTGTTTCCCGAGGCCAAGCTGGGCATCGGTCCCCCGGTCAGGGACGGCTTCTACTACGACTTCGACGTGGAGAAGCCCTTCACGCCCGAGGATCTCAAGGCCATCGAGAAGAAGATGCAGGAGATCCAGAAGCGTGGCCAGCGCTTCTCCCGCCGCGTGGTGACCGACGAGGCCGCCCGCGAGGAGCTCGCCGACGAGCCGTACAAGCTGGAGCTGATCGGCCTCAAGGGCTCCGCCTCGCACGACGACGGCGCGGACGTCGAGGTCGGCGCCGGTGAGCTGACGATCTACGACAACATCGACGCCAAGACCGGCGAGCTGTGCTGGAAGGACCTCTGCCGCGGTCCCCACCTGCCCACCACCCGGAACATCCCGGCGTTCAAGCTGATGCGCAACGCGGCCGCCTACTGGCGCGGCAGCGAGAAGAACCCGATGCTCCAGCGCATCTACGGCACCGCCTGGCCCTCCAAGGAGGAGCTGAAGGCGCACCTGGAGTTCCTCGCCGAGGCCGAGAAGCGCGATCACCGCAAGCTCGGCAGCGAGCTCGACCTCTTCTCCATCCCGGAGCAGATCGGCTCCGGCCTCGCCGTCTTCCACCCCAAGGGCGGCGTCATCCGCCGGGTCATGGAGGACTACTCGCGCCGCCGGCACGAGGAGGAGGGCTACGAGTTCGTCTACACCCCGCACGCCACCAAGGGGAAGCTCTTCGAGACCTCGGGCCACCTGGACTGGTACGCAGACGGCATGTACCCGCCCATGCAGCTCGACGAGGGCGTGGACTACTACCTCAAGCCCATGAACTGCCCGATGCACAACCTGATCTTCGACGCGCGCGGCCGCTCCTACCGCGAACTGCCGCTGCGCCTCTTCGAGTTCGGGACGGTGTACCGGTACGAGAAGTCGGGCGTCGTGCACGGCCTGACCCGCGCGCGCGGCTTCACCCAGGACGACGCGCACATCTACTGCACCCGCGAGCAGATGTCCGAGGAGCTCGACAAGACCCTCACCTTCGTCCTGAACCTGCTCCGCGACTACGGCCTCACGGACTTCTACCTGGAGCTCTCCACCAAGGACCCGGAGAAGTTCGTCGGCTCGGACGAGGCGTGGGAGGAGGCGACCGAGACGCTGCGCCAGGTCGCCGAGAAGCAGGGACTGCCGCTGGTCCCGGACCCGGGCGGCGCCGCCTTCTACGGGCCGAAGATCTCCGTGCAGACGAAGGACGCCATCGGCCGCACCTGGCAGATGTCGACCATCCAGCTCGACTTCAACCTGCCCGAGCGCTTCGACCTGGAGTACACGGCCGCGGACGGCACCAAGACCCGCCCGGTCATGATCCACCGCGCGCTGTTCGGCTCCATCGAGCGGTTCTTCGCGGTGCTCCTGGAGCACTACGCGGGCGCGTTCCCGGCGTGGCTCGCCCCGGTCCAGGCGATCGGCATCCCGATCGGCGACGCCCACGTCGACCACCTGGAGAAGTTCGCGGACGCGGCCCGCAAGCAGGGTCTGCGCGTCGAGGTGGACTCCTCCACCGACCGGATGCAGAAGAAGATCCGCAACGCCCAGAAGCAGAAGGTGCCCTTCATGGTCATCGCGGGCGACGAGGACATGGCGAACGGCGCGGTGTCCTTCCGCTACCGCGACGGCTCGCAGGAGAACGGCATCCCCGTCGACGAGGCCATCGGCAAGATCGCGAAGGTCGTCGAGGAGCGGGCGCAGGTCTGACCCGTGCACGCGAAAGCCCCCGGGAGCGGTCCCGGGGGCTTTCGCCGCGGTCCCGCGGTCACGCCATATGCTGCACGCATGACGAGTGAGCCGGAGCAGCAGTTGGGAGTGGGGACGCAGGACGCGTTCCAGCGTCTGTGGACGCCCCACCGGATGGCCTACATCCAGGGCGAGAACAAGCCGAGCGGCCCCGGCGCCGGTGACGGCTGCCCCTTCTGTTCCCTCCCGGACCGGTCCGACGAGGACGGGCTGATCCTGCGCCGCGGCCAACTGGTGTACGCGGTGCTCAACCTGTACCCGTACACCGGCGGCCATCTGATGACCGTGCCGTACCGGCACGTGGCCGACTACACCGAGCTCACGGCCGAGGAGACGGCGGAGCTCGCCGCGCTCACCCAGCAGGCGATGGCGGCGCTGCGTACGGCGTCGGGCGCGCACGGCTTCAACATCGGCATGAACCAGGGCACGGTCGCGGGCGCGGGCATCGCCGCCCACCTGCACCAGCACGTCGTCCCGCGCTGGGGCGGCGACACCAACTTCATGCCGGTCATCGGCCACACCAAGGTGCTGCCTCAGCTGCTGGCCGACACCCGCAAGATGCTCGCGGAGGCCTGGCCCGCGGCCTGAGCCTCACCGGGGGAGGCGGGGTCCGCGGTCGCGCACCCCGCCCGCCGTCTACGCGTCGTACAGGTCGGCCTTGCTCGGCGTCGCCTCCTGCACCGCCGTGGACAGGGACGACGAGCGGGAACCGAACTTCGTGGTGTCCACGCCGTTCTCCTCCAGCACCTTGATCGCCGCCGAGTGGACGACGCGCAGCACCGGTGTCGCCGCCCGCAGCGCGTCGTCGGCCATGAAGCGGTGGCGCCACGGCTTGTCCGCCCAGGCGTGCCGCAGCCCGAACGGCTCGGGCAGGGTCAGCTTGCCCCCGAGCCAGTACAGCAGCGGCGGGTACGTGGTCAGCGGTGCGCGGGCGGCCAGCCGTACCACCTCGTCCGAGTCGACCAGCGGGAGCTTGACCTTCCGGGTCTCCCAGAACTTGACCGACTTCTGGACCTCCTTCTCCTTCGCCGCCGGCTTGGTGGTGAAGAGGGAGTGCACCGGACCCAGGGCGTGCCCGGTGACCTCGATGCGCAGTGTCTCGTGCAGCACGGTCACGGTGATCAGCATCGTGATCACCAGCTGGCCGTCCCACAGGGTCCACTGCACGCCCAGGTAGTGCCGGTCGCCCGCGCCGAACTGCTGCTTGTTGCAGATCTCCTGCACGGCGTGCTGCTTCACCTGGTACGCCTCGACGTCGGTGCCCTCGGGCCGGGTGACTGCCGTGGCGTTCTCCCCGATGGGGGTGACGATCCAGTGGCGTATCGACGGCTTGGGGAAGCCGCCCGTGTTCAGCGGGCCGCGCTCCAGCATGCGCAGCCGGTCGTGGATGGCCTTGATGACGTCCCAGCTGCGGAACGGGTGGATCTCGCGGTCGGGGTCGGCCGGCGCCAGGTCCTCGGCGAGCTGCCAGCTGCCCCAGCGGGTTCCCATCCCGAGTATGCCCTTGGGACCGGCGTAGAAGACGGAGTTGGACTGCTGCTCGGCGCTCAGCCGGGCGAGCGACTGGCGCAGCTGCTCGGCCGCCGTCTCGCCGGGGCTGCTCGGCACCGCCTCGGGCACCTTGGCGCCGATGCTGCTGCCCGACAGCAGGCTGTCCCAGCGTCCCCGCAGGTCACGGGCGGTGCGCTCGCAGATCTGCTTGGCCCAGAACCAGCCCAGCACCGGGGCCACGACCGACGCGCGCGCGTACCAGGCCCAGAACCCGGTGAACGGCATGCGCAGCAGGAACAGCACGGCCAGGGCGCCGACGCCGACCAGCAGGGCGGTGGCGAGCGCGCCGGCCCGCTTGTCGTCGCGCTTCGCCATCGTCGTGCGGATCTGGAACACCAGCAGCCACACGAGCAGGCCGGGCAGGAACAGCAGCCCGCACAGCACCATCACCGCGGTCAGCCAGTTGTCGCGCTCGCGGCGGATGCGGTGGGCCGCCAGCGCGTGCTCCACCACGACCTGGGGCTGGGTGCCGAAGGACTGGATGAGCGGGGCGCGGCCGGAGCCCAGCATCCGGTCGATGACGGCCCGGGAGAACGCCTCGCCCAGATTGGGCCGGAACAGCTTGATCCGCGGCTTGCCGACCTCCGACTTGTGCCACTCGCTGTTGGCCTTGAGTATCTCGTCGGCCTCGTTGTCCCGGTAGGCCGCCGAGGCCAGCGCGAACGTGGGTGTCTGGCCCTCGTCGCCCGTGCGCGGCACCTGCGGACCGAAAAAATCCGCGTAACCGCTCTCAACGGTCATTCCCGCCCCCGATCGCCGCGACTGTCGTCTTGCGGCCTTCCCGACTTCCGTGCTGCGCACACCTGTTGATCAGGTGTTCAGCGTATAGGCAGCCACCGCCGTCCGCCGGGGGTCGTTCCAAGCCGTTCTCAGGTACGGGGAAGGTGTCGCGGAGTGAAGCGGAAGCGCGACCGCGCACACGGGCGCCCGCCGGAGCGACCGGCGGGCGCCCGGCGCGTCAGGAGGCCGCGTGCGCCTCCCCCTTGACCCGTTCCGCGACCTGCGGCGGCATCGGTTCGTGGCGGACGTAGCGGCGGCTGAAGCGTGCGGTGCCGTGCGACAGCGACCGCAGGTCGACGGCGTACCGGCCGATCTCGATCTCCGGCACCTCCGCCCGGATCAGCGTGCGCCCGCCGGGCGACTGCTCGGTGCCCAGGACCCGGCCGCGGCGTCCGGACAGATCGCTCATCACGGCGCCCACGTAGTCGTCGCCGACCAGCACGGACACCTCGGCCACCGGCTCCAGCAGATGGATCTTCGCCTCCGCGGCGGCCTCCCGCAGCGCCAGCGCGCCCGCCGTCTGGAACGCCGCGTCGGAGGAGTCCACCGAGTGGGCCTTGCCGTCCAGCAGCGTCACCCGCACGTCGACGAGCGGATGCCCCGCCGCAACTCCCTTCCGCGCCTGCGCCCTTACGCCCTTCTCCACCGACGGGACGAACTGCCGCGGCACGGCGCCGCCGACGACCTTGTCCACGAACTCGACGCCCGAGCCGTTCGGCAGCGGCTCCACCTCGATCTCGCAGATGGCGAACTGCCCGTGTCCGCCCGACTGCTTGACGTGCCGGCCGCGTCCCGACGCCCTGCCGCCGAACGTCTCCCGCAGCGACACCCGGTGCGGCACCACGTCGACCTGTACGCCGTAGCGGCTGCGCAGCCGCTCCAGCGCCACGTCCGCGTGCGCCTCGCCGAGACACCACAGCACCACCTGGTGGGTGTCCTGGTTCTGCTCGAGCCGCATCGTCGGGTCCTCGGCCACCAGTCGCGAGAGCCCCTGGGACAGCTTGTCCTCGTCGGCCTTGCTGTGCGCCTCGATGGCCAGCGGCAGCAGCGGGTCGGGCATCTCCCACGGTTCCATGACGAGCGGGTCGTCCTTCGCGGACAGGGTGTCCCCGGTCTCCGCGCGGGACAGCTTCGCCACGCACGCCAGGTCGCCCGCGATGACGTGCGACACGGGCCGCTGCACCTTGCCGAACGGCGTGGACAGCGCGCCGACCCGCTCGTCCACGTCGTGGTCCTCGTGGCCCCGGTCGGTCAGGCCGTGCCCGGAGACGTGCACGGTCTGGTCGGCGCGCAGCGTCCCGGAGAAGACCCTGACCAGCGACAGCCGGCCCACGTAGGGGTCGGACGACGTCTTCACGACCTCCGCGACCAGCGGGGCGTCCGGGTCGCACGGCTTCAGCTCGCGCGGCCTGCCGTCCAGCGTGGTCACCTGCGGGGTGCCGTGCTCCAGCGGGGTGGGGAAGCCGTTCGTGATCAGGTCGAGCAGTTCCACCGTGCCGAGTCCCTGGCGGGCTCCGGGGGCGGCGGGCGCGGCGGCCAGGACGGGGAAGAAGACGCCCCGCGCCACCGCGCGTTCCGCGTCGTCGATCAGCGTCTTGACGTCGACGTCCTCACCGCCGAGGTAGCGGTCCATGAGGGTCTCGTCCTCGCTCTCGGAGATGATCCCCTCGATCAGCCGGCCGCGCGCCTCCTCGATCAGCGGCACCTGGTCCCCGACCGGCTCGTGCGCCACGCGCTCGCCGCCGGCGTAGTCGAACAGCTTGCGCGTCAGCAGCCCGATCAGCCCGGTCACCGGCGCGTGCCCGTCAGGACCCTCGGGGCCGCGCAACGGCAGATACAGCGGCAGGACCGCGTCCGGGTCGTCCCCGCCGAAGGTCTCCGCGCAGATCCGGTTCATCTCCTCGAAGTCGGCGCGGGCCGCCTCCAGGTGCGTGACGACGATCGCGCGCGGCATGCCGACCGCCGCGCACTCGTCCCACACCATCCGGGTCGAGCCGTCCACGCCGTCCGCGGCCGAGACGACGAAAAGGGCCGCGTCCGCCGCTCGCAGACCGGCCCTGAGCTCCCCGACGAAGTCGGTGTAGCCGGGGGTGTCCAGAAGGTTGACCTTGATGCCGTTCCACTCCACCGGCACCAGGGAGAGCTGCACCGAACGCTGTTGCCGGTGCTCGATCTCGTCGTGGTCGGAGACGGTGCCGCCGTCCTCCACGCGGCCCGCCCGGTTCACCGCCCCCGCGGTCAGCGCGAGGGCCTCCACCAGCGTCGTCTTGCCCGATCCGGAGTGGCCGACCAGCACCACGTTCCGTACGGACGTGGGACGGTCGGCCGCCTGTGCCCTGCCGGCGGCTCCGGGGTGTGTGTGCGCCTTGTCGCCCATGATCCTGCCTCCCGTGCACGGTGAGGTCACTGTGGGCGCGGACCCGTGGAAGCCTTCCCCGGACCCCGTCCGGGGGCATCGCCTGCGGTGCGGCTCCGGCGGCGCCCGCGGTCCTTCGAGCTTTCCACTCCCGTCACGGCGCGTCCATACGAGGGACGTGATCCCCGCCGCGGCCCCGGGCCCCGGCGACGCTCCGCGCGCCCCGTGCGCGGCGGTGCGGGTGCCCCGCAGCCACGCCCGCGCGCGGTGACTACGATGGGCCCGCCGGTGGCCAGCAGGGGCCACACGGCCACACCGACCGTCGGGAAGGCCATGCTGAACAAGTACGCGCGTGCATTTTTCACGCGTGTCCTCACACCGTTCGCCGCGTTTCTCATCCGGCGGGGGGTCAGCCCCGACACGGTCACGCTCATCGGCACCGCGGGCGTGGTGGCCGGCGCGCTGGTGTTCTATCCGCGCGGCGAGTTCTTCTGGGGCACGGTCGTCATCACGCTGTTCGTGTTCTCCGACCTGGTCGACGGCAACATGGCCCGCCAGCTGGGCCGTTCCAGCCGCTGGGGCGCCTTCCTCGACTCCACCCTGGACCGGGTCGCCGACGGCGCGGTCTTCGGCGGTTTCGCCCTCTGGTACGCGGGCTCCGGCGACGACAACGTGCTGTGCGCGGTGTCGATCTTCTGCCTCGCCAGCGGCCAGGTGGTGTCGTACACCAAGGCGCGCGGCGAGTCGATCGGGCTGCCGGTCGCCGTCAACGGGCTGGTGGAGCGGGCCGAGCGGCTGGTGATCTCCCTTGTGGCCGCCGGACTCGCGGGCCTGCACGCGTTCGGGGTGCCCGGCATCCAGTACCTCCTGCCGATCGCCCTGTGGGCGGTCGCCGTCGGCAGCCTCGTCACGCTGATCCAGCGCGTGGTCACCGTGCGCCGCGAATCCGCCGAGGCGGAGGCCGCCGAGCAGCATGCGCAGGGGAGCGAGGCCGCCCAGTGAGCGCCCAGGAGCGGCTCACCGACGCCCTGTACGGCGCGGGCTGGGGCACCGTGAAGAAGCTGCCCGAGCCGGTCGCCGTGCGCCTCGGGAGGACCATCGCCGACGTGGCCTGGAAGCAGCGCGGCAAGGGCGTGCTGCGGCTGGAGAGCAACTACGCGCGCGTGGTGCCCGACGCGGGCCCCGAGCGGCTCGCCGAGCTGTCCCGCGCGGGGATGCGGTCCTACCTGCGGTACTGGATGGAGTCCTTCCGGCTGCCCGCCTGGAGCCCGGAGCGCATCGCCGACTCCTTCACCCCGAAGGACCTGCACCATCTCACCGAGGGCATGGCGGCCGGCAAGGGCGTGATCCTCGCGCTGCCGCACCTCGCCAACTGGGACCTCGCCGGCGCCTGGGTCACCACCCAGCTCGGCATGCCGTTCACCACTGTCGCCGAGCGCCTGAAGCCGGAGACGCTGTACGACCGGTTCGTCGCCTACCGCGAGGGCCTCGGCATGGAGGTCCTCCCGCACAGCGGCGGCTCCGCCTTCGGCACGCTCGCCCGGCGCCTGCGCGACGGCGGCCTGGTCTGCCTGGTCGCCGACCGTGACCTGTCCGCGTCCGGCCTCGAGGTGAGTTTCTTCGGCCACGCCGCCCGCATGCCCGCCGGGCCCGCCCTGCTGGCCCAGCACACCGGCGCGCGGCTGCTGCCCGTGACCCTCTGGTACGACAGGCCGCCCGTGATGCAGGGCCGGGTCCACCCCCCGGTGGAGGTTCCCGCGTCAGGTACGCGCGCCGAGAAGACGTCTGTGATGACACAGGCGCTGGCCGACGCCTTCGCCACGGGAATCGCCGAACATCCGGAGGACTGGCACATGCTGCAGCGCTTGTGGACCGAGGACCTCGACCCCGCGCACGCCCCCGGGCGCGACCGGGAGGGCACGGCGTGAGGATCGGCATCGTCTGCCCGTACTCCTGGGACGTCCCGGGCGGCGTCCAGTTCCACATCCGCGACCTGGCCGAGTACTTCATCCGCCAGGGGCACGAGGTGTCCGTCCTCGCCCCGGCCGACGACGACACCCCGCTGCCCCCGTACGTCGTCTCCGCGGGCCGCGCGGTGCCCGTGCCGTACAACGGCTCGGTGGCCCGGCTGAACTTCGGATTCCTGTCCGCCGCGCGGGTACGGCGCTGGCTGCACGACGGCTCCTTCGACGTGGTGCACATCCACGAGCCGTCCTCGCCCTCCCTGGGGCTGCTGACCTGCTGGGCGGCGCAGGGCCCGCTGGTGGCGACCTTCCACACCTCCAACCCGCGCTCCAAGGCGATGATCGCCGCGTACGCCATCCTCCAGGCCGCCCTGGAGAAGATCAGCGCGCGGATCGCCGTGAGCGAGTACGCCCGCCGCACCCTCGTCGAGCACCTCGGCGGCGACGCGGTGGTCATCCCCAACGGTGTCGACGTCGACTTCTTCGCCAAGGCCGAGCCCAGGCCCGAGTGGCAGGGCGACACCATCGGCTTCATCGGCCGCATCGACGAGCCCCGCAAGGGCCTGCCGGTGCTGATGCGGGCCCTGCCGAAGATCCTCGCCGCCCGCCCGCGGACCCGGCTGCTGGTGGCCGGGCGCGGCGACGAGGAGGAGGCGGTCGAGTCGCTGCCGGAGGAGCTGCGGTCCCGCGTGGAGTTCCTCGGCATGGTCAGCGACGAGGACAAGGCGCGGCTGCTGCGCAGCGTGGACCTGTACGTGGCGCCCAACACGGGCGGCGAGAGCTTCGGCATCATCCTGGTCGAGGCGATGTCGGCGGGGGCGCCGGTGCTGGCGTCCGACCTGGACGCCTTCGCCCAGGTTCTCGACCAGGGCGCGGCCGGCGAGCTGTTCGCCAACGAGGACGCGGACGCGCTCGCCGAGGCGGCGGTGCGGCTCCTGGGGGACCCCGGGCGCCGCGAGGAGCTCCGCGCGCGGGGCAGTGCGCACGTGCGCCGCTTCGACTGGTCCACGGTCGGCGCGGACATCCTCTCCGTCTACGAAACGGTCACCGCGGGCGCGGCGGCGGTCGCCACGGACGACAGGGCGACGGGCCTGAGGGCCCGGCTGGGCCTGGCGCGGGACTGAACGCCCTGAAGGGGCGCGGGGAACTGCGCGACCGGCCCCCGACGGGCTGCACCCGGCGTACGAGGATGCGAGGCACTCTCTAGGCCGCGGGTACGGCGCGGAACGCGAGGCCCGCTGGAGGGGTGCCGCCTGCGCCCGCCCGTGCCGCCCCGAGCGGCACGGCTGCCCGCAGGCGGCGGCGTCCCAAGGGGCGCGGGGAACTGCGCGCTCAGCCCCCGACGGGCTGCACCCGGCGTACGAGGATGCGTGGCACCCCGTTAGCCGCAGGTACAGCGCTGGACGCGAGGCCCGCTGGAGGGGTGCCGTCTGCGCCCACCCGTGCCGCCCCGAGCGGCACGGCTGCCCGCAGGCGGCGGCGTCCCAAGGGGCGCGGGGAACTGCGCGCTCAGCCCCCGACGGGCTGCACCCGGCGTACGAGGATGCGTGGCACCCCGTTAGCCGCAGGTACAGCGCTGGACGCGAGGCCCGCACGCGGCGGGGGTGCAGCCCCAGGGACAGCACCCGGCCGTGCCGGTACTAGCCTTGCCGCCCGTGACCCCAACCCTCATCTGGATCCTCGTCGTCCTCGTCGCCGTCGGGCTGTATCTGAGCTGGACGGCCGGGCGGCTGGACCGGCTGCACGCCCGGATCGACGCCGCCCGTGCCGCGCTCGACGCGCAACTGCTGCGCCGCGCCTCCGTGGCGCAGGAACTGGCCACCTCCGGAGTGCTCGACCCCGCCGCCTCGATCGTGCTGTACGAGGCCGCGCACGCGGCCCGGCAGGCCGTGGAGGAGCAGCGGGAGGTCGCCGAGAGCGAGCTGAGCCAGGCGCTGCGGGCGGTGTTCGCCGACGCCCAGCAGGTGGACGCGGTCCGGGAGGCGCCCGGGGGAGAGGAGGCCGCCCTCGAGCTCGCCGAGGCCGTCCGCAGGGTGCCGATGGCCCGCCGCTTCCACAACGACGCCGTGCGGGCCGCCCGCGCGCTTCGGCTGCACCGCAAGGTGCGCTGGTTCCGGCTGGCCGGACACGCCGCGTTCCCGATGGCGTTCGAGATGGACGACGAGCCGCCGGCGGCGCTGATCGAGCGGGCCGCCTGACAGCGGTTTCCGGCCACCCGGCACGCGGCCCCCGACCGAAAACGAGCCACCGGCTCGTCATTGGCCCTTGCTGTGGCCTGCTCCGGTCACGTTTCCTCAGTGCTGCAGAATCCCCCTCACCTCAGCGAGGTCATTCGTGTCCAGCACGCTCTCCGAAAACCAGGGTCCCGAGACCGGCACCGCGCGCGTGAAGCGCGGCATGGCCGAGCAGCTCAAGGGCGGCGTGATCATGGACGTCGTCACGCCGGAGCAGGCGAAGATCGCCGAGGACGCGGGCGCCGTCGCCGTCATGGCCCTGGAGCGCGTCCCGGCCGACATCCGCAAGGACGGCGGTGTGGCCCGTATGTCCGACCCGGACATGATCGAGGGCATCATCGACGCCGTGTCCATCCCGGTGATGGCGAAGTCCCGCATCGGCCACTTCGTCGAGGCCCAGGTTCTCCAGTCGCTCGGCGTCGACTACATCGACGAGTCCGAGGTCCTCACCCCGGCCGACGAGGTCAACCACTCCGACAAGTGGGCGTTCACCACCCCCTTCGTCTGCGGCGCCACCAACCTGGGCGAGGCCCTGCGCCGCATCGCCGAGGGCGCCGCGATGATCCGCTCCAAGGGTGAGGCCGGTACCGGCAACGTCGTCGAGGCCGTCCGCCACCTGCGCCAGATCAAGAACGAGATCGCCCGCCTGCGCGGCTACGACAACCACGAGCTGTACGCCGCCGCCAAGGAGCTGCGCGCCCCGTACGAGCTGGTCAAGGAGGTCGCCGAGCTGGGCAAGCTGCCCGTCGTGCTGTTCTCCGCCGGCGGTGTGGCCACCCCGGCCGACGCCGCGCTGATGCGCCAGCTGGGCGCCGAGGGCGTCTTCGTCGGCTCCGGCATCTTCAAGTCCGGCGACCCCGCCAAGCGCGCCGCGGCCATCGTGAAGGCGACCACCTTCTACGACGACCCGAAGATCATCGCGGACGCGTCCCGCAACCTCGGCGAGGCGATGGTCGGCATCAACTGCGACACCCTGCCCGAGACCGAGCGCTACGCCAACCGGGGCTGGTGATGACCGCTCCCGTGATCGGGGTGCTCGCACTCCAGGGCGACGTACGGGAGCATCTGACGGCCCTGGCCGCGGCGGACGCCGTGGCCAGGCCCGTCCGCCGCCCCGAGGAGCTCGCCGAGGTCGACGGCCTGGTGATCCCGGGCGGGGAGTCCACCACGATCTCCAAACTGGCCGTGCTCTTCGGCCTGATGGAGCTCCTGCGCGCCCGCGTGCGCGCCGGCATGCCCGTCTACGGCACCTGTGCCGGCATGATCATGCTCGCCGACAAGATCCTCGACCCGCGCTCCGGGCAGGAGACCGTCGGCGGCATCGACATGATCGTGCGCCGCAACGCCTTCGGACGGCAGAACGAGTCCTTCGAGGCCGCCGTCGAGGTCAAGGGAGTCTCCGGGGAACCCGTCGAAGGGGTCTTCATCCGCGCCCCGTGGGTGGAGTCCGTCGGCGCGTCCGCCGAGGTGCTCGCCGAGCACGGCGGACACATCGTCGCGGTCCGCCAGGGCAACGCGCTGGCCACCTCGTTCCACCCGGAACTGACCGGGGACCACCGGGTGCACCGGCTGTTCACCGACATGGTGCGGGCGTACCGGCGGGGCGAGTCCTTGTAGGATTCCTGCGTTCGTTGCAGAGATGGGTTACGCGAAGGAGACAGGCAGATGTCCGGCCACTCTAAATGGGCCACGACGAAGCACAAGAAGGCCGTGATCGACGCCAAGCGCGGCAAGCTCTTCGCGAAGCTCATCAAGAACATCGAGGTCGCGGCCCGGATGGGCGGAGCCGACCCCGAAGGCAACCCGACGCTGTACGACGCCATCCAGAAGGCGAAGAAGCAGTCGGTGCCCAACAAGAACATCGACTCCGCGGTCAAGCGCGGTGCGGGCCTCGAGGCCGGCGGCGCCGACTACGAGACGATCATGTACGAGGGCTACGGCCCCAACGGCGTCGCGGTGCTCATCGAGTGCCTCACCGACAACCGCAACCGCGCCGCCTCGGACGTGCGCGTCGCGATGACCCGCAACGGCGGCTCCATGGCCGACCCGGGTTCGGTGTCGTACCTGTTCAACCGCAAGGGTGTGGTGATCGTCCCCAAGGGCGAGCTGTCCGAGGACGACGTCCTCGCCGCCGTGCTCGACGCGGGTGCCGAGGAGGTCAACGACCTCGGTGAGTCCTTCGAGGTGCTCAGCGAGGCCACCGACCTGGTCGCCGTGCGCACCGCGCTGCAGGACGCCGGCATCGACTACGAGTCCGCCGACGCCAACTTCGTCCCGACCATGCAGGTCGAGCTGGACGAGGAGGGCGCCAAGAAGATCTTCAAGCTCATCGACGCGCTGGAGGACAGCGACGACGTGCAGAACGTCTTCGCCAACTTCGACGTCAGCGACGAGATCATGGAGAAGGTCGACGCCTGACGCGTCTCGGGGCGGCGGGCCGACGGGACACACCCCGTCGGCCCGCCGCTTTGTCGGCGGCACCCGATAGCCTGCACAAACAGGTGATCGAGCAAGGGGGCGACGCGTGCGCGTGCTGGGGGTGGACCCGGGGCTGACCCGGTGCGGTGTCGGCGTCGTCGAAGGGGTCGCGGGACGCCCCCTGACCATGCTCGGCGTGGGAGTCGTCCGCACGCCCGCCGACGCCGACCTCGGGCACCGTCTGGTCGCCGTCGAGCAGGGCCTGGAGCAGTGGCTCGACGAGCACCGTCCGGAGTTCGTCGCCGTGGAGCGCGTCTTCAGCCAGCACAACGTGCGCACGGTGATGGGCACCGCCCAGGCCAGCGCCGTCGCCATCCTCTGCGCCTCCCGCCGCGGCATCCCCGTCGCCCTGCACACGCCCAGCGAGGTCAAGGCCGCCGTCACCGGCTCGGGCCGCGCCGACAAGGCCCAGGTCGGGGCCATGGTGACCCGCCTGCTGCGGCTCGACGCGCCGCCCAAGCCGGCCGACGCCGCCGACGCCCTCGCGCTCGCCATCTGCCACATCTGGCGCGCCCCCGCCCAGAACCGCCTCCAGCAGGCCGTCGCCGCCCACGCGGCGCGGACCCCGCCGACCACCTCCCGGGCCCCCGCGGCCCGCCACGCATCGAAAGGCCGTACGGCATGATCGCCTTCGTCAGCGGCACGGTCGCCGCCCTCACCCCCGACACCGCGGTGGTCGAGGTCGGCGGCGTCGGCATGGCCGTCCGGTGCACGCCGGACACGCTGTCCACCCTCCGCGTCGGCCGGCCCGCGAAGCTCGCCACCTCCCTCGTCGTCCGCGAGGACTCCCTCACGCTGTACGGCTTCGCCGACGAGGACGGCCGCCAGGTCTTCGAGCTGCTCCAGACCGCCAGCGGCGTCGGCCCCCGGCTCGCCCAGGCCATGCTCGCCGTGCACAGCCCCGACGCCCTGCGCCGCGCGGTGGCCACCGGCGACGAGAAGGCAATGACCGCCGTCCCCGGCATCGGAAAGAAGGGCGCCCAGAAGCTCCTCCTCGAACTGAAGGACCGGCTCGGCGAGCCCACCGGCGCCCCCGCCGTCGGCGCGCCCGTCACCTCCGGGTGGCGCGACCAGCTGCACGCCGCCCTCATCGGACTGGGGTACGCGACCCGTGAGGCCGACGAGGCCGTGGCCGCGGTGACCCCGCAGGCGGAGGCCGCCGAGGGCGCCGTACCGGTGGGGCAGCTGCTCAAGGCGGCCCTCCAGACGCTGAACCGCGCCCGATAGACCGCAGACCGCGACCGCCGCCCGCCGGCCCGCGACCGCGCCCGAGTCCGTACGGAGAGCTGAGGCACACGCACATGAACTGGGACGACACGAACGACACCGCCGCCTCCGAGCGGCTGGTGGAATCGGTCGCCGACCGCGAGGACCAGGCCGTGGAGGCCGCGCTGCGCCCCAAGGACCTGGGCGAGTTCATCGGCCAGGAGAAGGTCCGCGAGCAGCTCGACCTGGTGCTGCGCGCCGCCCGCGCCCGCGGCGCCACCGCCGACCACGTGCTGCTCTCCGGTGCCCCCGGCCTCGGCAAGACCACCCTCTCCATGATCATCGCGGCCGAGATGGAAGCCCCCATCCGCATCACCTCGGGCCCCGCCATCCAGCACGCCGGCGATCTCGCGGCCATCCTCTCCTCCCTCCAGGAGGGCGAGGTCCTCTTCCTCGACGAGATCCACCGGATGTCGCGGCCCGCCGAGGAGATGCTGTACATGGCGATGGAGGACTTCCGCGTCGACGTGATCGTCGGCAAGGGCCCCGGCGCCACCGCCATCCCCCTGGAGCTGCCGCCCTTCACCCTGGTCGGCGCCACCACCCGGGCCGGCCTGCTGCCGCCCCCGCTGCGCGACCGCTTCGGCTTCACCGCGCACATGGAGTTCTACGAGCCGGGCGAGCTGGAGCGCGTCGTCCACCGCTCGGCGGCCCTGCTCGACGTGGAGATCGACGCCGAGGGCGCCGCCGAGATCGCCGGACGCTCCCGCGGCACGCCCCGCATCGCCAACCGCCTGCTGCGCCGGGTCCGGGACTACGCACAGGTCAAGGCGGACGGCCGGATCACCCAGGACGTCGCCGCCGCGGCCCTCGCGGTGTACGAGGTGGACGCCCGGGGCCTGGACCGGCTGGACCGGGCGGTGCTGGAGGCGCTGCTGAAGCTGTTCGGCGGCGGTCCGGTCGGCCTGTCCACGCTCGCCGTCGCGGTGGGGGAGGAGCGTGAGACCGTGGAGGAGGTGGCCGAGCCCTTCCTGGTGCGGGAGGGGCTGCTCGCCCGTACCCCGCGGGGACGGGTGGCGACGCCCGCGGCATGGTCGCACCTCGGCCTCACGCCGCCGCGCTCGCAGGCCGCCGGAAGCGGACAAGGGGACCTGTTCGGGGCGTGACGGCGAGCACGCTGGCCCGGGCAGGAACCCCGGTGCCATGCTGAGCGTTGTTCCCTTGGTGCGGACTCGCTTAGACTCCGCCGATGCCGCCCTTGTCGGCGGCAGCACATACCCCCAACCATCAGGCCGTTCACCATCGCGGTCGTGTGAAGGAAGTTCCGACCCGTGAGTCTCCTGACCCTCCTCCCGTTCATTGTGCTCATCGGGGCCATGTTCCTGATGACCCGGTCGGCCAAGAAGAAGCAGCAGCAGGCCATCGAGATGCGGAACCAGATGCAGCCCGGTTCCGGCGTCCGCACGATCGGGGGCATGTACGCCACGGTCAAGGAGGTCAGCGAGGACACCGTCCTCCTCGACGCCGGGCCGGGCGTGGAGCTGCTGTTCGCCAAGAACTCGATCGGTGCCGTCCTGACCGACGAGGAGTACAACCGGATCGTGCACGGCATCGAGCACGACCTGCAGTCCGACGCCGACGTCGTCCCCGACGACGCCTCCTCCCTCACCGAGGCCGACGACGTTTCCGACGCTGCCGCCGACTCCGACGACGCGCCTGTCGACCTCGGCAAGAAGGACGCGGACGACGAGCCCGCCGACGCCACGGCGGACACGCGCGCGAAGAAGTCCGACGGCGACTCCGACGCGAAGTAGCCGCGTTCCTGGGCGCGCGGGTGAGGCCCGCGCGCCCAGGATCATGCCCGGCTCGCACGGGATCATCCCGACACCATGTCATGGCCGCCGGCCTCCCGACCGGGGACGAGGCGGCCCGAGAGGGAGTTCGAGAAGGTGGCAGCACTCAAAAAGGGACGGAACGCGAGCGCCACAAGCAAGCCGTGGCGCTCGCTGGCTCTGATCCTGATCGCCATCGTGGCGCTCACCGGGGGGATGTTCGCCTCCGGTCACACCACTCCGCGTCTCGGTATCGACCTGGCCGGCGGAACGAGCATCACGCTGGCAGCGGTCCCCGAGGCGGGCCAGGAGTCCGCGATCAACAAGACCAACATGGACACCGCGGTCTCCATCATGGAGCGGCGTGTCAACGGTCTGGGCGTCTCCGAGGCCGAGGTCCAGACGCAGGGCGACCGCAACATCATCGTCAACATTCCCAAGGGCACGAATTCCAAGCAGGCCCGGGAACAGGTCGGCACCACCGCCAAGCTCTACTTCCGTCCCGTGATCGCCACCGAGCTGGCCGGGGGCGGCGCCGCCCCGCAGCCCAGCGGGACCGGCGAGCCCTCCGCCGATCCCTCCGGCGACAAGGCCGGCGACAAGGCGACGGACGGCGCGAGCCAGGAGGCCACCGACGGCTCCTCGGCGTCCGCCGACCCCTCGGCGAGCGCCACCACCCAGGGCCGCGCGGTCACGGACGCCCTGAAGGCCGACGAGAGCCCGGCCGCCACGGACGAGGCCGGCCCCTCCCCGTCCGCCACGGGCGGCGCCGCCGACCCCGACGCCAAGCTCCAGGAGGCGTACGCCAAGCTCGACTGCACCAAGGAGAGCGTCCGCGCCACGGCCGGTGACGGCGCCAAGGCCACCGACCCCACCGTCGCCTGCGGCCAGAACTCCCAGGGCCAGTGGCAGAAGTACATCCTCGGCCCGGCCGCCGTCGACGGCACCGACGTCGACGAGGCCGACGCCGTCCTGAACACCACCTCCGGCGCCGGCTGGACCGTGACCATGAAGTTCACGGGCGAGGGCTCCAAGAAGTTCGCCGACATCACCGGCCAGCTCGCGCAGAAGCAGTCCCCGCAGAACCAGTTCGCGATCGTTTTGGACGGCGAGGTCGTCTCCGACCCGTACGTCCGGCAGGCCCTGACCGGCGGCAACGCCGAGATCTCCGGCAACTTCACGCAGCAGTCGGCGCAGGACCTGGCCAACATGCTGTCCTACGGCGCCCTTCCGCTGACCTTCCGTGAGGACAGCGTCACCACCGTCACCGCCGCCCTCGGCGGCGAGCAGCTCCAGGCCGGTCTGATCGCCGGCGCCATCGGCCTCGCGCTGGTGATCCTGTACCTGCTCTTCTACTACCGCGGTCTGTCGTTCATCGCCATCGCGTCGCTGCTGGTCTCCGCGGCCCTCACCTACGTGATCATGTCGCTGCTCGGCCCGACCATCGGCTTCGCGCTGAACCTGCCGGCCGTCTGCGGCGCCATCGTCGCCATCGGCATCACGGCGGACTCGTTCATCGTCTACTTCGAACGGGTCCGGGACGAGATCCGTGAGGGCCGTTCCCTGCGCCCCTCCGTGGAGCGGGCCTGGCCGCGCGCCCGGCGCACCATCCTGGTCTCCGACTTCGTGTCCTTCCTCGCCGCCGCGGTGCTCTTCGTGGTCACCGTCGGCAAGGTGCAGGGCTTCGCGTTCACCCTGGGTCTGACCACTGTCCTCGACGTCGTGGTGGTGTTCCTCTTCACCAAGCCGCTGCTGACGCTGATGGCCCGCCGCAAGTTCTTCGCGAGCGGCCACAAGTGGTCCGGTCTCGACCCGAAGGCGCTGGGCGCGAAACCGCCGCTGCGCCGCACCCGTCGTCCCTCCGCCCCTGCCCAGACGAAGGAGGCGTGAGAGATGTCGAAGCTCGGCACCCTCGGCGCCCGACTCCACCACGGCGAGATCGGCTACGACTTCGTCAAGAACCGCAAGATCTGGTACGGCATCTCGATCCTCATCACCATCACGGCCATCGTCGGCCTGGCGGTGCGCGGCCTGCACATGGGCATCGAGTTCCAGGGCGGCGCGGTCTTCACCACCCCGAAGAACACGAGCGTCTCGGTGTCCACCGCCGAGGGCTACGCGGAGGACGCCTCCGGCCACGACGCCATCGTCCAGAAGCTCGGCGACGGCAGCATGCGCATCCAGGTCGCGGGCATCGACACCAAGACCTCGGACACCATCAAGGAGCGGCTCGCCGACGACCTCAAGGTCGACGCCGAGAAGATCAACGCCGAACTGGTCGGTCCCAGCTGGGGCGAGCAGATCGCCAACAAGGCCTGGCAGGGCCTGGGGATCTTCCTGATCCTGGTGGTGATCTATCTGGCGATCGCCTTCGAATGGCGGATGGCCCTCGCCGCGTTCGTCGCGCTGATCCACGACATCACCATCACGGTCGGGATCTACGCCCTCGTCGGCTTCGAGGTCACCCCCGGCACGGTGATCGGTCTGCTCACCATCCTCGGCTACTCGCTGTACGACACGGTGGTCGTCTTCGACAGCCTCAAGGAACAGACCAAGGACATCACCAAGCAGACCCGCTGGACGTACAGCGAGATCGCCAACCGGTCGATCAACAGCACCCTGGTGCGGTCGGTCAACACCACGGTGGTCGCGCTGCTTCCGGTGGCGGGCCTGCTGTTCATCGGCGGCGGCGTCCTCGGCGCCGGCATGCTGAACGACATCTCCCTGTCGCTGTTCGTCGGCCTCGCCGCCGGTGCGTACTCCTCGATCTTCATCGCCACCCCGCTCGTCGCCGATCTCAAGGAGCTCGAGCCGGCCATGAAGAGCCTGAAGAAGCGCGTACTGGCCAAGCGCGCCCACGGCGGCGACCCGGACGAGGGCCGGGACGCCCCGGGGAGCGACGACGAGTACGACGAGCCCGCCGGCGTCGCGGCGGCGGTCGTCGGGCCTCGTAACCAGCCCGCGTCCCGTACCCGTGGCCGCGGCCGACCCTCGGGGAAGCGCCGATGAGCGACCACGCCGACCTGTCCGGCCTGCTGCTGAGCCGCATCCGGGACGTGGCGGACTACCCGGAGCCGGGCGTGATGTTCAAGGACATCACCCCGCTCCTGGCCGACCCCAAGGCCTTCGACGCGCTCACCGGCGCCCTCGTGGACGTCGCCCACCGGGCGGGCGCCACCAAGGTCGTCGGCCTGGAGGCCCGCGGGTTCATCCTCGGCGCCCCGGTCGCGGTCCGCGCCGGCCTGGGCTTCATCCCCGTCCGCAAGGCGGGCAAGCTCCCCGGCGCCACCCTCAGCCAGTCGTACGACCTGGAGTACGGGTCGGCCGAGATCGAGGTCCACGCGGAGGACCTCGGCGCCGAGGACCGCGTCCTGGTCGTCGACGACGTCCTGGCCACCGGCGGCACCGCCGAGGCGTCCCTCCAGCTCATCCGCAGGGCGGGCGCCGAGGTCGCGGGCCTCGCCGTGCTGATGGAGCTCGGCTTCCTCGGCGGCCGTGCCCGGCTGGAGCCCGCCCTCGCCGGCGCCCCGCTGGAGGCGCTGCTCAGGGTCTGAGGACCCCGGGGCGCCCGAGACGGCCCCTGGAAACACCACGCAGGCGGACCCGGAGGAATCCGGCGTCCGCCTCGTGCGTTTCTCCTGTTGACCGTCCTCACACCGCTCCGGAGACGATCGGCGGGCCCGGGCTCGCTACCATGGGGTCTCCGGAGCCTGACCGGGGACCCGGATCGCGCACGAGGAGCCCTCTTGCCAGACGAGGCCCAGCACCTGACCGCCGCCAAGCCCGAGCCCGCCTCGGCCCCGGCGGCCAAGCCCGCGCCGGACACGCCCCAGGCGAAGAACGACACCCGCGGGCCGGTCCAGCGTGCCCAGGCGGCTCCCGTGGACAAGCCCGAGCAGCCGGGCCCCAAGCCGTCCCCTCCCGAGCGCTCCGCCGCGTCCCTGGCCCGTCCCAACACCGGCCAGCCCCGCTCCGGCTCCTCCAACCGCGTCCGTGCCCGCCTGGCCCGGCTCGGCGTCCAGCGGGCCAACCCGTACAACCCGGTGCTGGAACCGCTGCTGCGGATCGTGCGCGGCAACGACCCCAAGATCGAGAACGCCACGCTCCGTCAGATCGAGAAGGCGTACCAGGTCGCCGAGCGCTGGCACCGGGGCCAGAAGCGCAAGAGCGGCGACCCGTACATCACGCACCCGCTCGCGGTGACCACCATCCTCGCCGAGCTCGGCATGGACCCGGCCACGCTGATGGCCGGACTGCTGCACGACACGGTCGAGGACACCGAGTACGGCCTGGAGGACCTGCGCCGCGACTTCGGTGACGTGGTCGCGCTGCTCGTCGACGGCGTCACCAAGCTGGACAAGGTCAAGTTCGGCGAGGCCGCCCAGGCCGAGACCGTGCGCAAGATGGTCGTCGCCATGGCCAAGGACCCCCGCGTCCTGGTCATCAAGCTCGCCGACCGCCTGCACAACATGCGCACCATGCGCTACCTCAAGCGCGAGAAACAGGAGAAGAAGGCGCGCGAGACTCTCGAGATCTACGCGCCGCTCGCCCACCGCCTGGGCATGAACACCATCAAGTGGGAGCTGGAGGACCTCGCCTTCGCGATCCTCTACCCCAAGATGTACGACGAGATCGTCCGCCTGGTCGCCGAGCGCGCCCCCAAGCGCGACGAGTACCTCGCCATCGTCACCGACGAGGTGCAGCAGGACCTCAGGTCCGCCCGCATCAAGGCGACCGTCACCGGCCGCCCCAAGCACTACTACAGCGTCTACCAGAAGATGATCGTCCGCGGCCGTGACTTCGCGGAGATCTACGACCTGGTGGGCATCCGCGTCCTCGTGGACACCGTCCGCGACTGCTACGCGGCCCTCGGCACGGTGCACGCGCGATGGAACCCGGTCCCCGGCCGGTTCAAGGACTACATCGCGATGCCCAAGTTCAACATGTACCAGTCGCTGCACACGACGGTCATCGGGCCCGGCGGCAAGCCCGTCGAGCTGCAGATCCGCACGTTCGACATGCACCGCCGCGCCGAGTACGGCATCGCCGCGCACTGGAAGTACAAGCAGGAGGCCGTCGCCGGCGCCTCCAAGATCCGCACCGACGCGCCCAAGTCGTCCGGCAAGAGCAAGGACGACCATCTCAACGACATGGCGTGGCTGCGTCAGCTCCTCGACTGGCAGAAGGAGACCGAGGACCCGGGCGAGTTCCTGGAGTCGCTGCGCTTCGACCTGTCCCGCAACGAGGTCTTCGTCTTCACGCCCAAGGGTGACGTCATAGCGCTGCCCGCCGGCGCCACCCCCGTGGACTTCGCGTACGCGGTGCACACCGAGGTCGGCCACCGCACCATAGGCGCCCGGGTCAACGGCCGTCTGGTGCCGCTGGAGTCGACCCTCGACAACGGCGACCTGGTGGAGGTGTTCACCTCCAAGGCGGCCGGCGCGGGCCCCTCCCGCGACTGGCTCGGCTTCGTGAAGTCGCCCCGCGCCCGCAACAAGATCCGCGCCTGGTTCTCAAAGGAACGCCGCGACGAGGCCATCGAGCAGGGCAAGGACTCCATCGTCCGCGCCATGCGCAAGCAGAACCTGCCGATCCAGCGCATCCTCACCGGCGACTCCCTCGTCACGCTGGCGCACGAGATGCGCTACTCGGACATCTCCGCGCTGTACGCGGCGATCGGCGAGGGGCATGTCTCCGCGCAGAACATCGTGCAGAAGCTGGTGCAGGCCCTCGGCGGCGAGGAGGCGGCCACCGAGGAGATCGACGAGTCCGTCCCGCCGACCCGCAGCCGCCGCAAGCGCCGCTCGAGCGCCGATCCGGGCGTCGTCGTCAAGGGCGTCGAGGACGTGTGGGTCAAGCTGGCCCGCTGCTGCACGCCGGTGCCCGGCGACCCGATCATCGGCTTCGTCACCCGCGGCAGCGGCGTCTCGGTCCACCGCAGCGACTGTGTGAACGTCGACTCGCTGTCCCGTGAGCCGGAGCGGATCCTCGAGGTCGAGTGGGCGCCCACCCAGTCCTCGGTGTTCCTCGTCGCCATACAGGTCGAGGCGCTCGACCGCTCCCGGCTGCTGTCGGACGTCACGCGCGTGCTGTCCGACCAGCACGTCAACATCCTGTCCGCGGCCGTGCAGACGTCCCGCGACCGGGTCGCCACCTCCCGTTTCACCTTCGAGATGGGCGACCCCAAGCACCTGGGTCACGTCCTGAAGGCCGTACGCGGCGTGGAGGGCGTCTACGACGTCTACCGCGTCACCTCGGCCCGCAACCGCGGCTAGGCAGCGCGCGGAGCGCACGGAAGGGGCCGTCGTACCCGAGGTACGGCGGCCCCTCCGTCGTGTCCGTCGGCCGGCCTCAGCCGCCGAACTCCTGGAGACCCTTCAGGGCCTGGTCCAGCAGGGCCTGGCGGCCCTCCAGCTCGCGCTCCAGCTTCTCCGCCCTCGCGGAGTTGCCCTGCGCGCGGGCCTGCTCGATCTGGCCCTTCAGCTTGTCCACGGCGGCCTGCAGCTGACCGGTCAGACCCTCGGCCCGGGCACGGGCTTCCGGGTTGGTCCGGCGCCACTCGGCCTCCTCGGCCTCCTGGATCGCGCGCTCCACGGCGTGCATCCGGCCCTCGACCTTCGGGCGGGCGTCCCTCGGCACATGGCCGATGGCCTCCCAGCGCTCGTTGATCTGACGGAACGCGGCCCTGGCGGCCTTGAGATCCGCGATCGGCAGCAGCTTCTCCGCCTCGCCGGCCAGCTCCTCCTTGAGCTTCAGGTTCTCCGCCTGCTCGGCGTCACGCTCCGCGAACACCGAGGAACGGGCCGCGAAGAAGACGTCCTGGGCGCCGCGGAAGCGGTTCCACAGCTCTTCCTCGTGCTCGCGCTGGGCCCGTCCCGCGGCCTTCCACTGCGCCATCAGGTCGCGGTACCGGGCCGCGGTCGGGCCCCAGTCCGTCGACCCCGACAGCGCCTCGGCCTCGGCGACCAGCTGCTCCTTGATCCGGCGGGCCTCCTCGCGCTGCGCGTCCAGCTGCGCGAAGTGCTGCTTGCGCCGCTTGGAGAACGCCGACCGCGCGTGCGAGAACCGGTGCCACAGCTCGTCGTCGGACTTGCGGTCCAGCCGCGGCAGACCCTTCCAGGTGTCCACCAGGGCCCGCAGCCGCTCACCGGCCGCCCGCCACTGGTCGGACTGCGCCAGCTCCTCGGCCTCGGTGACCAGCGCCTCCTTGGCCTGCCGCGCCTCCTCGGACTGCCGGGCCCGCTGTGCCTTGCGCTCCTCGCGACGCTTGTCGACCAGCTCCACGAGCTTGTCCAGCCGGACCCTGAGGGCGTCCAGGTCGCCGACCGCGTGATGGGCGTCCACCTGCTCGCGCAGGTGGTCGATCGCGGCCATGGCGTCCTTGGACGACAGGTCGGTGGTCCTCACCCGCTTCTCGAGGAGGCCGATCTCGACAACCAGGCCCTCGTACTTGCGCTCGAAGTAGGCCAGCGCCTCGTCAGGGGAGCCGGCCTGCCAGGAACCGACGACCTTCTCGCCGTCGGCCGTACGCACGTACACGGTCCCCGTCTCGTCGACGCGGCCCCACGGGTCGCTGCTCACAGCGCCTCCTCCACATGATGCCGTCGAGGGGCCTGTGCGCTCCCCCGGGCATCGTCCACAGTTTCGTCACGGCCAACATAGGCGACCGACGGGACGCCTGTCCGCATCCCGCGCGACCGAAATTACGCAGTTGGGGCTCAGGATGCGGTGACGGTCGCCTTGTCGATCACGACCGTCGCGTTGGGCGCCCCGTCGCCCGCCCCGGTGCTCTCCCCGGCGTCGGCGATCTTCTTCAGGACCTTCAGGCCCGCGTCCGAGACGGTACCGAACGGTGTGTAGCTGGGCGGAAGCTGACTGTCCTCGTAGACCAGGAAGAACTGGCTGCCGCCACTGTCCTTCTGCCCGGTGTTGGCCATCGCCACCGTGCCCGCCGGGTAGGTGTTGTTCTTGAGGCTCGCGTCCTTCAGGTTCTCGTCCGGGATCGTGTAGCCGGGACCGCCGGTGCCCGTGCCCGTGGGGTCGCCGCACTGCAGGACGTAGATGCCGTTGGTGGTGAGCCGGTGGCACTTGGTGTGGTCGAAGTAGCCCTTGTTCGCGAGGAAGTTGAACGAGTTGACCGTGTGCGGGGCCGCCGACGCGTTCAGCGCCACGTCGATCGTCCCGCAGGTGGTCTCGAGCGTCATCGTGTACTTCGCCGACTCGTCGATCGACAGCGCCGGCTCCTTCTTCCACGTCTGCTTCTCGACCTCGCCCGCGGCCGGCTTCTCGCACGGGTCCGGGGCCTTGCCCGTCTCCTCGGCCTCCGGCGTGACCTCCGCGGCCGCGTTGGTCTTGTCGTCGTCCTGCTTGAGCACCCCCGTCGTGTACAGCGCGAGGCTGCCGATCAGGGTCACACCGAGCACCGACGCGATGACCGCGTTGCGGACCCGCGACTTGCGCCGCGCCTCGGTACGCCGCTGCTGCTGCCGCAAGAACTTCTCCCGGGCGAGCTGACGCCGCCGCTGCTCCTGGCTGACCACCGGGTTCTCTCCTCATGCGTCTCGTGTGCCGGCCGGTACGCGTGCGTGCGTGCGGTGAGCCGACCGCCTGCGTGTGCCCCGTACCGTATATGGGTTCGCTGAGGAATCGGCAGCGCCGGTAGGCTCTGACCACGGGCGCAGCCCGTCGCAAGCCTCCCGTACCGACACAAACGAAGGACGATCGTGCTCATTGCCGGGTTCCCCGCCGGAGCATGGGGGACGAACTGTTATCTCGTCGCCCCCGCCGCCGGTGAGGAGTGCGTGATCATCGACCCGGGCCACCAGGCCGCCGACGGTGTGGCGGAGGCGGTCCGCAAGCACCGGCTCAAGCCCGTCGCCGTCGTCCTCACCCACGGCCACATCGACCATGTCGCCTCGGTGGTCCCGGTCTGCGGCGCGCACGACGTGCCCGCCTGGATCCACCCCGACGACCGGTACATGATGAGCGACCCGGAGAAGGGCATAGGCCGGGCCATCGGCATGCCGCTCATGGGGGAGCTGACGGTGGGGGAGCCGGACGACGTCAAGGAGCTCACCGACGGCGCCGCGCTGAAGCTGGCGGGTCTGGAGTTCTCCGTCGCGCACGCCCCGGGCCATACCAAGGGGTCGGTGACCTTCAACCTCCCCGAGTCGGCCGACATCCCGCCGGTCATGTTCTCGGGCGACCTGTTGTTCGCCGGCTCCGTCGGACGCACCGACCTGCCCGGCGGTGACATGGCCGAGATGCTCGACTCGCTGGCCCGCGTGTGCCTGCCGCTCGACGACTCGACCGTGGTGCTGTCCGGACACGGCCCCCAGACCACCATCGGCCAGGAGCGCGCCACCAACCCGTATCTGCGGCAGGTGGCCGCCGGCCCGGGAGCCCCGACCGAGGCTCCCCGACGAGGAATGTGACGAGTACTTCCGTGAGCACCTTCAAGGCACCCAAGGGCACTTACGACCTGCTGCCGCCCGATTCCGCCAAGTACCTCGCCGTGCGCGAGGCGATCGCCGCCCCCTTGCGCGGCTCCGGCTACGGCTACATCGAGACGCCCGGCTTCGAGAGCGTCGAGCTGTTCGCGCGGGGCGTCGGCGAGTCCACCGACATCGTCACCAAGGAGATGTACGCCTTCGAGACCAAGGGCGGCGACCGGCTCGCCCTGCGCCCCGAGGGCACCGCCTCCGTGCTGCGCGCCGCCCTGGAGGCCAACCTGCACAAGGCGGGCAACCTCCCCGTCAAGCTCTGGTACTCCGGCTCGTACTACCGCTACGAGCGCCCCCAGAAGGGCCGCTACCGGCACTTCTCGCAGGTGGGCGCCGAGGCGATCGGCGCGGAGGACCCGGCGCTCGACGCCGAACTGATCATCCTGGCGGACCAGGCGTACCGCTCCCTGGGCCTGCAGAACTTCCGCATCCTGCTGAACAGCCTGGGCGACAAGGAGTGCCGTCCCGTCTACCGGGAGGCGCTGCAGACCTTCCTGCGCGGCCTGGACCTGGACGAGGACACCCTGCGCCGCGCGGAGATCAACCCCCTGCGCGTCCTGGACGACAAGCGGGAGTCGGTGCAGAAGCAGCTCACCGGCGCGCCCCTGCTGCGTGACTACCTCTGCGACGCCTGCAAGGCGTACCACGAGGAGGTGCGTGAGCTGGTCACGGCGGCGGGCGTGGTCTTCGAGGACGACCCCAAGCTCGTGCGCGGCCTGGACTACTACACCCGCACGACCTTCGAGTTCGTGCACGACGGCCTCGGCTCCCAGTCCGCGGTGGGCGGCGGCGGCCGCTACGACGGCCTGTCCGAGATGATCGGCGGCCCCGCGCTGCCGTCCGTCGGCTGGGCGCTCGGCGTCGACCGCACGGTGCTGGCCCTGGAGGCGGAGGGCGTCGAGCTCGAACTGCCCGCCACCACCAGCGTGTTCGCCGTGCCGCTCGGCGACGAGGCCCGCCGGGTGCTGTTCGCGAAGGTCACCGAGCTGCGCAAGAACGGCGTGGCCGCGGACTTCGCCTACGGGGGCAAGGGCCTCAAGGCCGCGATGAAGGCTGCCAACCGCTCGGGCGCGCGGTACGCGTTGATCCTCGGCGAGCGCGACATCGAGCAGGGCGTGGTCCAGCTCAAGGACCTGGAGTCCGGTGAGCAGAGCGCGGTCGGCATGAACGAGATCGTGGCGGAGCTCGAGTCAGGCCTCGGCTGAGACGTCCCGTCCCGGGCGCCGTGTCCCCTTCCGAGGGGGCCCGGCGCCCGCGTCGTCAACGGCACGGATCCTGGTCCCACCCCGGCGGGGGACCCCAGGTCGGACGCGTGTGCGGGACCCTGGGTGGACCGGCCGAAACCCTTACCCTGGGTCGAACACCCGTACGTCCTTATGCGGGTCCAACGGCGCGTTCACGGGGCCGTACGGCACAATGACCCTGCCCGAAGCAGGTCCAGACTCACCAGTGACGGAATCGGCGTATGAGCAGGACGACAGTCAGGGACGTCGACATGGAGCCAGAACCCTCCGCCTCGCAGCAGCGAGCCGCGGCCGCACCGCGCACCGAGGGCGCGAGCCGTGCCCTCGCGCTGCTCCTGGTGATCACCGGCGCGGCCGGCGTGCTGGCCGCCTGGGTGATCACGCTCGACAAGTTCAAACTGCTCGAGGCCAAGGTCGCGGGCGAGACGTTCGTCCCCGGCTGCAGCCTCAACCCCGTCGTCTCCTGCGGCAGCGTCATGGAGAGCGACCAGGCCTCCGTGTTCGGCTTCCCGAACCCGATGCTCGGCCTGGTGACCTACGGCATCGTGGTCTGCGTCGGCATGAGCCTGCTCGCCCGGGCCCGTTTCCCCCGCTGGTACTGGCTCACCTTCAACGCGGGCACCCTCTTCGGCGTCGGCTTCTGCGCCTGGCTGATGTTCCAGTCCCTGTACCGGATCAACGCCCTGTGCCTGTGGTGCTGCCTCGCCTGGGTCGCCACGATCGTCATGTTCTGGTACGTGACGTCCTTCAACATCCGTAAGGGCTTCCTGCCCGCGCCCTCCTGGCTCAAGAGCTTCTTCGGCGAGTTCACCTGGGTCCTGCCGGTGCTGCACATCGGGATCATCGGCATGCTGATCCTGACCCGCTGGTGGGACTTCTGGACCAGCTGACCGCCCGCGCCGGGCTGTCGGCGCGGTGCTTTAGGGTTTCAGCGTGGAGCCCGACCTGTTCACCGCAGCAGCAGAAGAACGCCAGGAGAAGGACCCGACCGGCAGCCCTCTGGCGGTCCGGATGCGCCCGCGCACCCTCGACGAGGTGGTGGGCCAGCAGCACCTGCTGAAGCCGGGCTCCCCCCTGCGCAGACTGGTCGGCGAAGGCTCGTCGGGCCCCGCGGGACCCTCCTCCGTGATCCTCTGGGGCCCGCCCGGCACGGGCAAGACCACCCTCGCCTACGTGGTCTCCAAGGCCACCAACAAGCGCTTCGTGGAGCTGTCAGCGATCACCGCGGGCGTCAAGGAGGTCCGCGCGGTCATCGACGGCGCGCGCCGTGCCTCCGGCGGGTACGGCCAGGAGACGGTCCTCTTCCTCGACGAGATCCACCGCTTCAGCAAGGCCCAGCAGGACTCCCTGCTCCCCGCCGTGGAGAACCGCTGGGTCACGCTCATCGCCGCGACCACCGAGAACCCCTACTTCTCGGTCATCTCCCCGCTGCTCTCCCGCTCCCTGCTGCTCACCCTCGAGCCGCTCACCGACGACGACGTCCGCTCCCTGCTGCGGCGCGCCCTCACCGAGGAGCGCGGCCTGGGAGGCGCCGTCACCCTCCCCGACGACACCGCGGAGCACCTGCTGCGCATCGCCGGCGGGGACGCCCGACGCGCGCTCACCGCCCTCGAGGCCGCGGCGGGCGCCGCGCTGGACAAGGGCGAGGCCGAGGTGAGCCTGGCGACCCTGGAGGAGACGGTCGACCGGGCCGCCGTGAAGTACGACCGCGACGGCGACCAGCACTACGACGTCGCCAGCGCCCTGATCAAGTCGATCCGCGGCTCGGACGTGGACGCGGCCCTGCACTACCTGGCCCGCATGATCGAGGCAGGGGAGGACCCCCGCTTCATCGCCCGCCGGCTGATGATCTCCGCCAGCGAGGACATCGGCCTCGCCGACCCGAACGCCCTGCAGATCGCGGTCGCCGCCGCCCAGGCCGTCGCCATGATCGGCTTCCCCGAGGCCGCGCTCACCCTCAGCCACGCCACCATCGCCCTCGCGCTCGCCCCCAAGTCCAACGCGGCCACCACCGCGATCGGCGCCGCCCTGGAGGACGTCCGCAAGGGACTGGCCGGCCCGGTCCCCTCCCATCTCCGCGACAGCCACTACAAGGGCGCCGGCAAGCTCGGCCACGGCAAGGGCTACACCTACCCGCACGACCTGCCCGAGGGCATCGCCGCCCAGCAGTACGCCCCGGACGCCCTGAAGGACCGCGAGTACTACGAGCCCACCCGGCACGGCGCCGAGGCGCGGTACGCGGACGCGGTGGAGTGGACAAGGAAGCACCTCGGTCGCAAGCGGTCCTGAGCGCCCTGTAGACTCACGCGAAGTGCTGTGTCCCGTGTCCGGCTCCGGTCGGCGCCTCAGGCGGGACGACCAGCCGGATCTTTCGATCCAGGAGCGTCGCGCACCGTCGTAGGTGTCGCGGGCAGCCCACCACCACCCGTAAGTCCCGGGAGGGGTCGGTGGGCCGTTCGTGTGCTGCACGTATGTGCCCAGACCAGGGGAGCGGCTGCCCGGCACGTCCCGTGCGGACCTGCTGGGATTCCCCGGCTGCGGATGCGACCTCCCGTAACCCTGAGGCAGCCGAAAAGGAAAAGGAAAAGAAGTGGCGAACCAGTCCCGCCCCAAGGTCAAGAAGTCGCGTGCCCTCGGTATCGCGCTGACCCCGAAGGCCGTCAAGTACTTCGAGGCCCGCCCCTACCCGCCGGGTGAGCACGGCCGTGGCCGCAAGCAGAACTCGGACTACAAGGTCCGTCTGCTGGAGAAGCAGCGTCTGCGCGCGCAGTACGACCTCTCCGAGCGGCAGCTCGTCCGTGCCTACGAGCGTGCCTCCAAGACCTCGATGAAGACCGGCGAGGCCCTGGTCATCGAGCTCGAGCGCCGTCTCGACGCGCTGGTCCTGCGTTCGGGCATCGCCCGCACGATCTACCAGGCCCGCCAGATGGTCACCCACGGCCACATCCAGGTGAACGGCAAGAAGGTCGACAAGCCCTCCTTCCGTGTCCGCCCGGACGACGTCGTGGAGGTCCGCGAGCGCAGCAAGGAGAAGACCCTCTTCACGATCGCTCGTGAGGGTGGCTTCGCCCCCGACGGTGAGATCCCGCGCTACCTCCAGGTGAACCTCAAGGCCCTGGCGTTCCGCCTGGACCGTGAGCCGAACCGCAAGGAGATCCCGGTGATCTGCGACGAGCAGCTCGTCGTCGAGTACTACGCCCGCTGAGCCGGCAGGCACGCGGTATCCCGAGCCCGTCGTCCCCCCGCCCTCCGGGGCGGGGAGGCGGCGGGCTCGTCCTCGCCCAGGCTGCTTTCGCCGCCTTCCGCCGGGACCGGCGCCGTGGCCGACGGTAATCCGGTACGGAGACCCGTCACCGGCGCGATAGGCTCGGTGACACGACTTTCTCGATGTTCAGGCGCGTTTCAAGGGAGCGGGTGCACACAGTGTCCGGTGGCGAGGTGGCCGGAATCCTGGTGGCCGTCTTCTGGGCGATCCTGGTCTCCTTCCTCGCCGTGGCACTGGCGAGGCTGGCCCAGACGCTCCGGGCGACCACCAAGCTGGTGGCGGACGTGACCGACCAGGCCGTCCCGCTGCTGGCGGACGCCTCCACGGCGGTCCGGTCCGCGCAGACCCAGATCGAACGGGTCGACGCGATCGCCTCCGACGTCCAGGAGGTCACCTCCAACGCCTCCGCGCTGTCCACCACCGTGGCGTCCACCTTCGGCGGCCCCCTGGTCAAGGTCGCCGCCTTCGGCTACGGCGTGCGCCGGGCCCTCGGCGGCCGCAAGGAGGACGCGCCGGAGCGGGCGCGGAGCAACGTGATCGTGGGCCGCACCGTCCCGGGAGCGCGGCGCGGCAAGCGGACCCGGGGAAAGAAGGACTGACCGGACGATGTTCCGCCGAACGTTTTGGTTCACCACCGGCGTCGCCGCCGGCGTGTGGGCCACCACCAAGGTCAACCGCAAGATCAAGCAGCTCACCCCCGAGCACCTCGCCGTCGCCGCGGCCAACAAGGCGATCGAGGCCGGCGGCCGGCTCAAGGACCGCGCGGTGGACTTCGCCCTCGAGGTCCGCGACAACATGGCGCAGCGCGAGGCCGAACTCGGCGACGCGCTCGGGCTGAACGCCCCCGTCGACCGTGAACTGCCCGCACCCCGCGGCTACGCCGTGATCGAGAACCGCAACAGCCCCCCGTACGTCGAGGGCCCGAAGAAGTCGACGTACCCGACGTACCCGTACAACCGGAATGAGGACCACTGATGGAGTCGGCCGAGATCCGCCGCCGCTGGCTGAGCTTCTTCGAGGAGCGCGGGCACACCGTCGTCCCGTCGGCGTCGCTCATCGCGGACGACCCGACTCTGCTCCTCGTCCCGGCCGGCATGGTGCCCTTCAAGCCCTACTTCCTCGGCGAGGTCAAGCCGCCCTTCGACCGCGCCACCAGCGTGCAGAAGTGCGTGCGCACCCCCGACATCGAAGAGGTCGGCAAGACCACCCGCCACGGCACGTTCTTCCAGATGTGCGGCAACTTCTCCTTCGGTGACTACTTCAAGGAGGGCGCCATCAAGCTCGCCTGGGAGCTGCTCACCAGCCCCCAGGACAAGGGCGGTTACGGGCTGGAGCCCGAGAAGCTCTGGATCACCGTCTACCAGGACGACGACGAGGCCGAGCAGATCTGGCACGAGGTCGTGGGCGTGCCCAAGGAGCGCATCCAGCGGCTGGGCAAGAAGGACAACTTCTGGTCCATGGGCGTCCCCGGCCCCTGCGGCCCCTGCTCCGAGATCAACTACGACCGCGGCCCCGAGTTCGGCGTCGAGGGCGGCCCCGCCGTCAACGACGAGCGGTACGTGGAGATCTGGAACCTCGTCTTCATGCAGTACGAGCGGGGCGAGGGCACCGGCAAGGACGACTTCGAGATCCTCGGCGAGCTGCCCAGCAAGAACATCGACACCGGCCTCGGCCTCGAGCGGCTCGCCATGATTCTGCAGGGCGTGCAGAACATGTACGAGATCGACACCTCCATGGCCGTCATCGAGAAGGCCACCGAGCTGACCGGCGTCCGCTACGGCGACGCCCAGAGCTCCGACGTCTCCCTGCGCGTGGTCACCGACCACATGCGCACCGCCACCATGCTCATCGGCGACGGCGTCACCCCCGGCAACGAGGGCCGCGGCTACGTGCTGCGCCGCATCATGCGCCGCGCCATCCGCAACATGCGCCTGCTCGGCGCCACCGGCCCGGTCGTCAAGGACCTCATCGACGTCGTCGTCGGCATGATGGGGCAGCAGTACCCGGAGCTGATCACCGACCGAGTGCGCATCGAGAAGGTCGCCCTCGCCGAGGAGAACGCCTTCCTCAAGACGCTGAAGGCCGGCACCAACATCCTCGACACCGCGGTGTCCGAGACCAAGGCCGCCGGCTCCGCCGTCCTGCCCGGCGACAAGGCCTTCCTGCTCCACGACACCTGGGGCTTCCCCATCGACCTCACCCTGGAGATGGCCGCCGAGCAGGGCCTCTCCGTGGACGAGGACGGCTTCCGCCGTCTGATGAAGGAGCAGCGGGAGCGCGCCAAGGCCGACGCCCAGTCCAAGAAGACCGGCCACGCCGACCTCGGCGCCTACCGCGAGATCGCCGACCGGGCCGGCGCCACCGACTTCATCGGCTACACGGACACCGAGGGCGAGTCCGCCGTCGTCGGCATCCTCGTCGACGGCGTCTCCTCGCCCGCCGCCACCGAGGGCGACGAGGTCGAGATCGTCCTGGACCGCACCCCCTTCTACGCCGAGGGCGGCGGCCAGATCGGCGACACCGGCCGGATCCGCACCGACTCCGGTGCCGTCATCGAGGTCCGCGACTGCCAGAAGCCGGTCCCCGGCGTCTACGTCCACAAGGGCGTCGTCCAGGTCGGCGAAGTGACCGTCGGCGCCCGCGCCCACGCCGCCATCGACGACCGCCGGCGCAAGGCCATCGCCCGCGCCCACTCGGCCACCCACCTCACCCACCAGGCCCTGCGCGACGCCCTCGGCCCGACGGCCGCCCAGGCCGGTTCGGAGAACCAGCCCGGCCGGTTCCGCTTCGACTTCGGCTCCCCGGCCGCCGTCCCGCAGACGGTCATGCTGGACGTCGAGCAGAAGATCAACGAGGTGCTCGCCCGCGACCTCGACGTGCGAGCCGACGTCATGGGCATCGACGAGGCCAAGAAGCAGGGCGCCATCGCCGAGTTCGGTGAGAAGTACGGCGACCGCGTGCGCGTGGTCACCATCGGCGACTTCTCCAAGGAGCTGTGCGGCGGCACCCACGTGCACAACACCGCCCAGCTGGGTCTGGTGAAGCTGCTCGGCGAGTCCTCCATCGGCTCCGGCGTGCGCCGCATCGAGGCCCTGGTCGGCGTGGACGCCTACAACTTCCTCGCCCGCGAGCACACGGTCGTCAACCAGCTCACCGAACTGCTCAAGGGCCGTTCCGAGGAACTGCCCGAGAAGGTCTCCGCCATGCTCGGCCGGCTGAAGGACGCCGAGAAGGAGATCGAGAAGTTCCGCGCCGAGAAGGTGCTCCAGGCCGCCGCCGGCCTCGCCGAGTCCGCCAAGGACATCAAGGGCGTCGCCGTCGTCACCGGTCAGGTCCCGGACGGCACCACCGCCGACGACCTGCGCAAGCTGGTGCTCGACGTGCGCGGCCGGATCCAGGGCGGCCGGGCGGCCGTCGTGGCCCTGTTCAGCACGGTGGGCGGCAAGCCGCTCACCGTCATCGCCACCAACGAGGCTGCCCGCGAGCGCGGACTCAAGGCCGGTGACCTGGTGCGCGCCGCCGCCAAGACCCTCGGCGGCGGCGGTGGCGGCAAGCCGGACGTCGCCCAGGGCGGCGGCCAGAACCCGGCCGCCGTCGGCGAGGCCGTGGACGCCGTGGAGCGTCTCGTGGCGGACACCGCCAAGTGAACGACGGTCCCACGCACCAGCAGGCGGACGGCCCGGCCATGCGCCGCGGCCGCCGGCTCGCGGTCGACGTCGGGGACGCCCGGATCGGGGTCGCCTCCTGCGACCCCGACGGAATCCTCGCCACCCCGGTCGAGACCGTCCCCGGCCGGGACGTCCCGGCCGCGCACCGCAGACTGAGGCAGCTCGTCGAGGAGTACGAGCCGATCGAGGTCGTCGTCGGTCTCCCTCGCTCCCTCAAGGGGGGCGAGGGCCCCGCCGCCGCCAAGGTCCGCGGGTTCGCCCAGGAGATGGCACGGGTGATCGCGCCGGTCCCGGTGAGGCTCGTGGACGAGCGCATGACCACGGTGACGGCCAGTCAGGGACTGCGAGCCTCGGGCGTGAAGTCCAAGAAGGGACGCTCCGTCATCGACCAGGCCGCCGCTGTGATCATCCTCCAGCAGGCACTGGAATCCGAACGGGTGTCAGGCAGACCACCCGGCGAGGGCGTCGAAGTGGTCATCTGATCGCGATACGGTAACGTTCCGCGCGATGCGGGCGGTGTTCGAACAGCCCCCGCACAGAGAGAGGCGGAACGGAAGCCGAGGTCTTCAGGTGGCCGGGCTGCCGCCGCCTCGCGGCTCTAGGGGATCGATGACTGAGTATGGCCGGGGCCAAGGCCCCGAACCGTGGCATCCGGACGACCCGCTGTACGGGGACGGCGGATGGGGAGGACAGCAGGCCGCCCAGCAGGCCCAGCAGTCCTACGGCGGCCAGCAGCAGCACTACCCGCAGCAGCCGCAGCAGCAGTACGGCGACTGGGACACGGGTGAGCAGCACGGGTACGGCGATCAGCCGTACCCGCAGTACGACCAGTACGGTCAGCAGTACGCGCCCCAGCAGCACCAGCAGCCGCAGCACCCTCAGCACCAGCAGCCGCAGCACCCTCAGCATCAGGCGCCGCAGCAGCACCAGCAGCAGTACGACCAGAACGGCTGGCCCACCGGCTCCTACCCCCAGGACCCGTACGCCGGCGGCCCTCAGGATCCGTACGCGCAGCAGCCCGCGTCCTACGGTGGCGAGCAGTCCGACCACTACAGCACCGCCGAGGCCTACCCGCCGCCCGAGCCCCCCGGTCGCCGGCGGCCCGAGCCTGAGCGGGAGCCCGAGCCGCAGACCGACTGGGATCCCGGACCCGACCAGGGCGAACACGCCTTCTTCGCGGGCGGCGACGACGAGGACGGCCGCGACGGCGAGCCGGACGACCGGCGCGGACGCGGCGAGCGCCGGGGCGGCGGGGACCGCAGGGGCGGCGGCAGGGAGAAGAAGCGGCGCAGCGGACTGGCCTGTCTCGTGGTCGTCGCCGTCCTCGGCGGAGGACTGGCCGGGGTGAGCTACTTCGGCTACCAGTTCTACCAGGATCGTTTCGGCAGCGCCCCGGACTTCGCGGGTTCCGGCAACGGCGAGCAGGTCACCGTCACCATCCCCAAGGGCTCCGGCGGTTACGCCATCGGCCAGGTGCTCAAGAAGATGGGCGTGGTCAAGAGCGTCGACGCGTTCGTCGCGGCCCAGGCGGCCAACCCGGACGGCAAGAACATCCAGGACGGCGTCTACACGCTCCAGAAGGAGATGTCGGCCGCGAGCGCGGTCGAACTGATGCTCAGCCCGGAGAGCCGTGACAACCTGATCATCGCCGAGGGCAAGCGCAACGCCGCCGTCTACGAGCTGATCGACGCGCGCCTCGAGGTCAAGAAGGGCACCACGGCCAAGGTCGCCGAGACCAAGTGGAAGACCCTCGGACTGCCCGACTGGGCCGTGAACCACCCTGACGTGAAGGACCCGCTCGAAGGGTTCCTCTTCCCCTCCAGCTACGCCGTCGCCAAGGGGCAGAAGCCGGAGGACGTGCTCAAGCAGATGGTGGCTCGTGCCACCGAGAAGTACGAGTCCCTGGACTTCGAGACCAAGGCGAAGAGCCTCGGCCTCGAGGGACCGTGGGAACTGGTGACGGTCGCCAGCCTGGTACAGGCGGAGGGCAAGACCCACGACGACTTCCGCAAGATGTCGGAGGTCATCTACAACCGGCTGAAGCCGACGAACACGGAGACGAACCAGAAGCTCCAGTTCGACTCGTCCTTCAACTACCTCAAGGGTCAGAGCGAGATCGACATCTCCGAGTCGGAGATCAACAGCAACACCGACCCCTACAACACGTACACCAACAAGGGACTGCCGCCCGGTCCGATCGGCAACCCTGGTGACGACGCCGTCAAGGCGGCGCTCGACCCCACCTCGGACGGCTGGATCTACTTCGTGGCCACGGACGGCATGGACAAGACCGAGTTCGCGAGGAACATCGAGGAGCACCAGAAGCTCGTCGACAAGTTCAACGCGTCGAGGAAGAACTGATGCCGGGGCCCCGCCGTGCCGCCGTGCTCGGCTCCCCGATCGCCCACTCCCTCTCGCCCGTGCTGCACCGCGCCGCCTACGCCGAGCTGGGCCTGGAGGGCTGGACCTACGACCGGTTCGAGGTCGACGAGGCGGCGCTCCCCGGCTTCTTCGAGACGCTCGGCCCCCAGTGGGCGGGGCTGTCGCTGACCATGCCGCTGAAACGGGCCGTGATCCCGCTGCTCGACGGGATCAGCGAGACGGCTGCGTCCGTCGACGCGGTCAACACGGTCGTCCTCACCGAGGACGGCCGCCGCACCGGCGACAACACCGACGTCCCCGGCATGGTCGCCGCCCTGCACGAGCACGGCATCGACAAGGTGGACACCGCCGCGATCCTCGGCGCCGGCGCCACCGCCTCCTCCGCGCTCGCCGCGCTGTCCCGCGTCTGCACCGGGGAGATCGTCGTCCACGTGCGCAGCGAGGCCCGCGCCGACGAGATGCGCCAGTGGGCGGAACGCCTGGGCGTCACCGTGCGGATCGCCGCCTGGGACGACGCCGAGGAGGCCCTGCACGCCCCGCTGGTCGTCAGCACCACCCCGGCCGGCGTCACCGACGCCCTCGCCCACGCCGTGCCCGAGCGCCCGGCGGCCCTGTTCGACGTGCTGTACGACCCGTGGCCGACGGTCCTCGCCGCCCGCTGGTCCGCGTACGGCGGGGACGTGGTCGGCGGCCTCGACCTGCTGGTGCACCAGGCGGTGCTCCAGGTGGAACAGATGACGGGCCGCTCCCCGGCCCCGCTGGAGGCCATGCGCCGTGCGGGCGAGGAGGCCCTCGCCGCCCGGTAGGATCCCTCCTCGTTCCGCAGGGGGCGGAACCTCGGGGGAGGGGACCTTTCTCATGTCCGCAGGCGTGCCGCTGGCGTCCTGGAAGACGCAGATGTTCGAGTCGCTGCTGGGCTTTCTGCCCGACTGGGTGCAGATCACCGTCCTGGCGCTGGTGGTGCTCGCCTTCCTGGCGGCCTGGGCGCTGAAGCTCAAGCGACGGATCGCCGCCCGCCGCGCCCCGCGCACGGGCGCGCCCGTCCCCGTACAGGCGAGCGGCGCCGACTTTCTCGGCCCGTACGCGCCGCGGAACCAGGGCGGCACAGCTGCCCGTTCGGGCGCCCGCGAGCCCAGTGGCGCCGACTTTCTCGGCCCGTATGCACCGCGGAGCCAGGGCGGCACAGCTGCCCGTTCGGGCGCCCGCGAGCCCAGTGGCGCCGACTTTCTCGGCGCCTACGCCCCGCGCCGTGAGGACGGCGGGCAGGGCTGAGCCTCATGGCCGGCTGGTGATCCGGGCCGTCCGTCAGGTGGACCGGCGGCCGGATGCCGCGCCCGACGTGGGAGGATCGAAGGACGGCGGACCGGGACCCGCGCACCCCGCCCCGCCGCGCGCGTACGCGAGCAGGAGCGTGCGCTGGGCAGTACCGGGGCGCGAACACGGAGGAGCACCGTTGAGCAGGTTGCGCTGGCTGACCGCGGGGGAGTCCCACGGTCCCGCACTCGTCGCGACGCTGGAGGGCCTTCCCGCCGGCGTGCCGATCACCACGGACATGGTGGCGGACCACCTGGCGAGGCGGCGGCTCGGCTACGGTCGCGGTGCCCGGATGAAGTTCGAGCGGGACGAGGTCACGTTCCTGGGCGGCGTCCGGCACGGACTGACGCTGGGGTCCCCGGTCGCGATCATGGTGGGCAACACCGAGTGGCCCAAGTGGGAGCAGGTCATGGCGGCCGACCCGGTCGACCCGGAGGTGCTGGCCGGCCTCGCGCGCAACGCGCCGCTGACCCGCCCGCGCCCCGGCCACGCCGACCTCGCCGGCATGCAGAAGTACGGCTTCGACGAGGCCCGCCCGATCCTGGAGCGCGCCTCCGCCCGTGAGACCGCCGCCCGCGTGGCGCTGGGCGCGGTGGCCCGGTCGTACCTCAAGGAGACGGCCGGCATCGAGATCGTCTCCCACGTCGTCGAGCTGTGCTCGGTGAAGGCGCCGCAGGGCGTCCTCCCCACGCCGGCCGACGTGGAGAAGCTGGACGCCGACCCGCTGCGCTGCCTCGACGCGGACACGTCGAAGGCGATGGTCGCCGAGGTCGACCAGGCGCACAAGGACGGCGACACCCTCGGCGGCGTCGTCGAGGTGCTGGCCTACGGCGTCCCCGTGGGCCTCGGCTCGCACGTGCACTGGGACCGCAAGCTGGACGCCCGGCTGGCCGGGGCTCTCATGGGCATCCAGGCCATCAAGGGCGTCGAGATCGGCGACGGCTTCGAGCTGGCCCGCGTGCCCGGCTCCAAGGCCCACGACGAGATCGTCAGCACGCCCGAGGGCATCAGGCGGGTCTCCGGCCGGGCCGGCGGCACCGAGGGCGGCCTGTCCACCGGCGAGCTGCTGCGCGTCCGCGCGGCGATGAAGCCGATCGCCACCGTGCCCCGGGCCCTGAAGACCGTGGACGTCACCACCGGTGAGGCCACGCAGGCCCACCACCAGCGCTCCGACGTCTCCGCCGTCCCGGCGGCCGGCATCGTCGCCGAGGCCATGGTCGCCCTGGTGCTGGCGGACGCGGTGGCGGAGAAGTTCGGCGGCGACAGCGTCACCGAGACCCGCCGCAACGTCACCTCGTACCTCGACAACCTGGCGATCCGGTGAGCCCGCGGCTCGTCCTGACCGGCCCGATGGGCGTCGGCAAGTCCACCGTCGGGCAGCTCCTCGCCGAGCGTCTCGGCGTCGGCTACCGGGACACCGACGACGACATCGTCGCCGCAGAGGGCCGCTCGATCTCCGACATCTTCGTCGAGGACGGCGAGCCCGCCTTCCGCGCCCTGGAGAAGGAGGCCGTGCGGCAGGCGCTCGCCTCGCACCACGGCGTCCTCGCCTTGGGCGGGGGCGCGATCCTCGACCCGGACACCCGCGCGCTGCTCTCCGGGGAGCGGGTCGTCCACCTGTCGATGGGCGTCGAGGAGGCGGTCCGCCGCACCGGCCTCGGCGCCGCCCGCCCGCTCCTCGCGGTCAACCCGCGCAAGCAGTGGCGCGAGCTGATGGAGGCCCGCCGCCACCTGTACGAGGAGACCGCGACGGCCGTCGTGCCGACCGACGGCCGCACGCCCGAAGAGGTCGCCGACGCGGTCCTGGACGCACTGGAGCTGAAGGAAGCATGAGCAACGAGGCAGTGACCCGCATCCACGTCGCGGGCACGGCGGGCACCGAGCCCTACGACGTCCTGGTGGGCCGGCAGCTGCTCGGCGAACTCCCGGGGCTGATCGGCGACAAGGCGCAGCGGGTCGCGGTCATCCACCCCGAGGCCCTCGCGGAGACCGGGGACGCGCTCCGCGCGGACCTCGCCGGGCAGGGCTACGAGGCCGTCGCCATCCAGGTGCCGAACGCCGAGGAGGCCAAGACCGCCGAGGTCGCCGCCTACTGCTGGAAGGCGCTCGGCCAGTCGAACTTCACCCGCACCGACGTCGTCGTGGGCGTCGGCGGCGGAGCCACCACGGACCTCGCCGGATTCGTCGCCGCGACCTGGCTGCGGGGCGTGCGCTGGATCGCCGTCCCCACCACCGTGCTGGCCATGGTCGACGCGGCCGTGGGCGGCAAGACGGGCATCAACACCGCCGAGGGCAAGAACCTCGTCGGCGCCTTCCACCCGCCGGCCGGCGTCCTCTGCGACCTCGCCGCCCTCGACTCCCTCCCGGTGCACGACTACGTCTCCGGGCTCGCCGAGGTCATCAAGGCCGGCTTCATCGCCGACCCGGTCATCCTCGACCTGATCGAGTCCGACCCCGAGGCCGCCCGCACCCCGGCCGGACCGCACACCGCCGAGCTGATCGAACGCTCGATCAAGGTGAAGGCCGACGTGGTCTCCAGCGACCTCAAGGAGTCCGGCCTCCGCGAGATCCTCAACTACGGCCACACCCTCGGCCACGCCATCGAGAAGAACGAGCGGTACAAGTGGCGCCACGGCGCCGCCGTCGCCGTCGGCATGCACTTCGCCGCCGAACTGGGCCGCCTCGCCGGCCGCCTGGACGACGCCACCGCCGACCGCCACCGTACGGTCCTCCAGGCCGTCGGGCTGCCGCTGCACTACCGCTACGACCAGTGGCCCAAGCTGGTGGAGAACATGAAGGTCGACAAGAAGTCCCGCGGCAACCTGCTGCGCTTCGTCGTCCTCGACGGGCTCGCCAAGCCCACCGTGCTGGAAGGCCCCGACCCGGCCGTCCTGCTCGCCGCCTACGGCGAGGTGGGGCAGTAGCCGCCTGACGGGCACTCATCACCGCCCCCGGCCGTTTCACACAACGACGGCAGGGGGCGGTACCGTTCGGTAACGCGGGGACGGCCCCCGCTGTCAGTGACCCATTGCCTGTACGAGACGGAGTGGCACCGGATGCAGCACGCAGTGGGTTCACCGCTGCCGCCGCCCCATCAGCCGGGGCACGGACCGGCCGCCGGCTGGTCACCGGCCGCGCACCATCCAGGTCAGCATCAGCAGCAGGGCCCCTCGGCCCCGCCGCACGCCCAGCCCCCCGGCTACCCGGCGCCCCCGCCCCCGGCGGGCCCCCAGCACGCCTCCATGCCCCCGCCGCCGGACACCACCGGCCATGTCACGCTGCCCCCCGGCGGCCCGGTCGGCATACCGAGCGCGCCGCAAGCCCCGGCGACCCCCGACCCGACCGTGACGACCCTCGCCGTTCTGCTCATCGGTCCCGCGGGCGCCGGCAAGACGAGCGTCGCCAAGTACTGGGCGGATCACCGCCGCGTGCCCACGGCGCACATCAGCCTGGACGACGTCCGCGAATGGGTGCGCTCCGGCTTCGCCGACCCGCAGACCGGCTGGAACGACAACTCCGAGGCGCAGTACCGGCTGGCCCGCCGCACCTGCGGCTTCGCCGCCCGTAACTTCCTGGCCAACGGCATCTCCTGCATCCTCGACGACGCGGTCTTCCCCGACCGCCCGGTCGTCGGCCTCGGCGGCTGGAAGCGGCACGTCGGTCCCGGCCTGCTGCCCGTCGTCCTCCTGCCCGGCCTGGACGTGGTCCTTGAGCGCAACGCGGAGCGCAGCGGCAACCGCCGCCTCAGCGACGAGGAGGTGGCCCGCATCCACGGCCGCATGGCCGGCTGGTACGGCTCGGGGCTGCCGATCGTCGACAACTCCCAGCTGGACGTACCGGAGACGGCCCGCATCCTCGACGACGTCCTCACCCGGGCGATCGCCAGCCCCCCTAAGTGGTGAGCCGCGACCTCCGGAGCCCCGGGCCCTCCGGCGCGCAGCGGCCGCGCTGCCCCCGGTCGGCCCCGCTCGACCGGCGACATCCCGCCGCCGCTCCTACGCTCGAACCATGTCTGAGGTCTACGCGGTCCGCCGGACGCGCCTCCGGGAACGCTGCAACGCGAGCGGCAGCACCGCCGCGCTGGTGTCCCGGCCCGCCAACGTCCGCTACCTGTCCGGCGCCGCCCCCGAGAACGCCGTGCTGCTGCTCGGCAGGACCGAGGACGTACTCGTGTGCGCGCAGCCGCCGGACGACCGCGTCCCGCACAACCGCCCCGACGAGGCGCTGCGCCTGCACGTCATGACCGGCATCGGCGGCGACCCGGCCGTGGAGGCCGCCGCCCTCGCGGTCGCCCAGGGCGTCGACGCCCTGGCCGTGGAGGAGCACCACCTCACCGTCACCCGGCACCGGGCGATCCGCGAGGCCGCCCCGCCCCTGCGCCTCACCGGCGTCGCCGGCGCGGTCGAACAGCTGCGCGTGGTCAAGGACGAGGAGGAGATCTCCTGTCTCCGCATCGGCGCGGAGATCGCCGACCAGGCCCTGGGCGAACTCCTGGAGTCCATCCTGGTCGGCCGCACCGAACGCCATCTCGCCCTGGAGCTGGAGCGCCGCCTGGTCGACCACGGCGCCGACGGCCCGGCCTTCCCCACCTCCGTCGCCACCGGACCCAACGCGGGACGCCCCGGTCACCGGCCCACCGACCGCCGGGTGGAGGAGGGCGACTTCCTCTCCGTCTGCCTCGGCGCCACCTACCGCGGCTACCGCTGCGAGATCGGCCGCACCTTCGTCATCGGCACGGCCCCGGCCGACTGGCAGATCGAGCTGTACGACCTGGTGTTCTCCGCGCAGCGCGCGGGACGCGAGTCCCTGGCGCCCGGCGCCGCATGCCGTGACGTGGACCGTGCGGCGCGCCAGGTGCTCGACTCGGCCGGGTACGCGGAGGCACTGCCGGTCCTCACTGGTCACGGCGTCGGACTGGAAATCGACGAGGACCCTCATTTGACCCCGGCGGCCATGGGTAAACTGGACGCTTGCGTGCCGGTCACCGTCGAGCCGGGGGTCCACCTCCCCGGCCGGGGCGGCGTCCGGATCGATGACACGCTCGTCGTGCGCCCCGAGGCGGACGGCGGACCCGAGCTACTCACCATCACGACCAAGGAGCTGCTCGCGCTCTAGCCTCGCGCAGTGCGCCTGCCCCCGCCCCGGCCGTCGTCCACGTCAGTCCAGTCCAGGAGATTCCGCAACCGTGGCTTCCACGAACGACCTCAAGAACGGCATGGTGCTCAAGCTCGAAGGCGGCCAGCTCTGGTCCGTCGTCGAGTTCCAGCACGTCAAGCCCGGCAAGGGCCCGGCCTTCGTGCGCACCAAGCTCAAGAACGTGCTCTCCGGCAAGGTCGTCGACAAGACCTTCAACGCCGGCGTCAAGGTCGAAACGGCCACCGTAGACAAGCGCGACATGCAGTTCTCCTACATGGACGGCGACTACTTCGTCTTCATGGACATGGAGACCTACGACCAGCTCATGGTCGACCGCAAGGCCGTCGGCGACGCCGCCAACTTCCTCGTCGAGGGCTTCACCGCCACCGTCGCCCAGCACGAGGGCGAGGTGCTCTTCGTGGAGCTGCCGGCCGCCGTCGAGCTGACCATCCAGGAGACCGAGCCCGGCGTCCAGGGCGACCGCTCCACCGGCGGCACCAAGCCCGCCACGCTGGAGACCGGCCACCAGATCCAGGTCCCGCTCTTCATCACCACCGGTGAGAAGATCAAGGTCGACACCCGCACGAGCGACTACCTCGGCCGGGTGAACAGCTAACCGTGGCTGCCCGCAACACGGCCCGCAAGCGCGCCTTCCAGATCATCTTCGAGGGCGACCAGCGCGGCACCGAGGTCCTCACGGTCCTCGCCGACTGGATCCGGCACTCCCGGTCCGACACCCGGCAGCCGCCGGTGAGCGAGTACACGATGCAGCTTGTCGAGGGCTACGCGGAGCACGCGAAGCGGATCGACGAGCTGATCGGCCAGTACTCGGTCGGCTGGACGCTCGACCGGATGCCCGTCGTGGACCGCAGCATCCTGCGGCTCGGCGCGTACGAGCTGATCTGGGTCGACGAGACCCCGGACGCGGTCGTGCTGGACGAGATGGTGCAGCTGGCGAAGGAGTTCTCCACGGACGAGTCCCCCTCGTTCGTCAACGGCCTTCTCGGACGCCTGAAGGAACTCAAGCCTTCCCTGCGCCGCGACCAGTAGGAACGCCCCGCCAGGGAGCGCCCCTCAGGGGCGTGGGGAACCGCGCGCTCAGCCCCACCCGGCCCGCGGCCGACACCGAACCGCAGCCGGCAGACGAAAAAACCGCCGGGGTGGCCGGACCTTCCAGGTCCGGCCACCCCGGCGGCACGTTTCTGCGCCCCCTCGGAGCGCCTACGCGTCCTCGTGGGACGCCACAGCACGGCGTGCGTCCGCGTCCAGCACGCCCCAGCTGATCAGCTGCTCGGTGAGGACCGAGGGGGACTGGTCGTAGATCACGGCGAGCGTGCGCAGGTCGTCCTGGCGGATCGACAGCACCTTGCCGTTGTAGTCACCGCGCTGCGACTGGATCGTCGCCGCGTAACGCTGGAGCGGGCCCGCCTTCTCGGCCGGCACCGTGGCCAGCCGCTCCAGGTCCAGGACCAGCTTCGGCGGCGGCTCGGCGGCGCCGCCCGGGGTCGTGCCCGGCAGCAGCTCCTGCACCGGCACGCCGTAGAAGTCCGCCAGCTCCGCAAGGCGCTGTACGGTCACGGCGCGGTCGCCGCGCTCGTACGAACCGACCACGACCGCCTTCCAGCGGCCCTGGGACTTCTCCTCGACACCGTGGAGGGAAAGGCCCTGCTGGGTGCGGATCGCCCGGAGCTTGGCCCCGAGCTGTTTGGCGTATTCGCTGGACATATAGCTCCCCGGCACTGTGTCGACGCGGATGGCTGGATTCCATGCCGCGCGGCTGGTAACTCACTGTGAGGTTACGCAGCGTTACTCTCGTGCGTCAAGCCGAATGGTCCACACCGACTCTTCCGTGGTAGCGAAGATCGGTTGCTCCATCCGGGTGAAAGGGGGTGTCGCTGCGGGCGCGCGGCCACCTGCTAGCCTGAGGGACGCAATCCGACGTCCTTTAAGGTCCGTCCCGTGAGGCGGAGAAGGAGGTCCGTTTCGTATGGACACGCACGACCCGCAATCGCCGGCCGCATCCCAGGCGGACGCACGGCCCGTTCTCGAGGCCCCCGACATCGCCCGGGTCATGACCCGCATCGCCCACGAGATCGTCGAACGCGCCAAGGGCGCCGACGACGTGGTGCTCCTCGGCATCCCGACCCGGGGCGTCTTCCTCGCCCGGCGGCTCGCCGACAAGCTCGAGCAGATCACCGAGCGCAAGGTCCCGGTCGGCTCGCTCGACATCACCATGTACCGCGACGACCTGCGCCTGCAGCCGCCGCGTGCGCTGGCCCGCACCGAGATCCCCGGTGACGGCATCGACGGCAAGCTGGTCGTCCTCGTCGACGACGTGCTCTTCTCCGGCCGCACCATCCGCGCCGCCCTCGACGCGCTGAACGACATCGGCCGCCCCCGCGCGGTGCAGCTGGCCGTGCTCGTCGACCGCGGCCACCGCGAACTGCCCATCCGCGCCGACTACGTCGGCAAGAACCTCCCCACGTCGCTGCGGGAGACGGTCAAGGTCCTGCTCGCCGAGGAGGACGGCCGCGACACCGTGCTGCTCGGCGCCAAGCAGGCCCCCCAGTAGCACCGCGAAGCGCACACCGGACAGGAGTGCGTCGGCGCGGCACGCCCACGCGCGTACCCGTCTGCCCCATTTCGCCTCATTGAACTGCCTTTACGGAGCCTGACAGATGCAGCGTCATCTCATCTCGGCCGCCGACCTCACCCGCGACGACGCCGTCCTCATCCTCGACACCGCCGAGGAGATGGCCCGGGTGGCCGACCGGCCGATCAAGAAACTCCCCACCCTGCGCGGCCGTACCGTCGTCAACCTCTTCTTCGAGGACTCCACCCGCACCCGGATCTCCTTCGAGGCCGCCGAGAAGCGGCTGTCCGCGGACGTCATCAACTTCTCCGCCAAGGGCTCCAGCGTCTCCAAGGGCGAGTCCCTCAAGGACACCGCCCAGACCCTGGAGGCCATGGGCGTCGACGCGGTCGTCATCCGGCACGGCGCCTCCGGCGCCCCCTACCGGCTCGCCACCTCCGGCTGGATCGACGCGCACGTCATCAACGCCGGCGACGGCACCCACCAGCACCCCACCCAGGCGCTGCTCGACGCGTTCACCATGCGCCGCCGCCTCGTCGGCCGGGACGCGGGGCTCGGCCAGGACCTGAACGGCCGCCGCATCACCCTCGTCGGCGACGTCCTGCACAGCCGGGTCGCCCGCTCCAACGTCGACCTGCTGCACACCCTCGGCGCCGAGGTCACGCTGGTCGCTCCGCCCACCCTGCTCCCGGTCGGCGTCGGGACCTGGCCCTGCGAGGTCTCCTACGACCTGGACTCCACGCTCCCCAAGTCCGACGCGGTGATGATGCTGCGCGTCCAGCGTGAGCGGATGAACGCCGCGTTCTTCCCCACCGAGCGTGAGTACTCCCGCCGCTACGGCCTCGACGGCGACCGCATGGCGCGGATGCCGGAGCACGCCATCGTCATGCACCCCGGCCCGATGGTCCGCGGCATGGAGATCACCGCCGAGGTCGCCGACTCCGACCGCTGCACCGTCGTCGAGCAGGTCGCCAACGGCGTCTCCATCCGCATGGCCGTGCTGTACCTGCTGCTCGGCGGAGCCGAGTTCCAGACCCCGAGCACGTCCGCCGCCCCCGCCCGTACCGCCGAGGAGAACTGACAACGATGAGCAAGACCCTGATCCGTGGTGCGAAGGTGCTCGGCGGCGAGCCCCAGGACGTCCTGATCGACGGCGAAACGATCACTCAGGTCGGCGCCGGCCTGTCCGCCGAGGGCGCGGAGGTCGTCGAGGCCGGCGGCAAGGTGCTGCTGCCGGGCCTGGTCGACCTGCACACCCACCTGCGCGAGCCCGGCCGCGAGGACTCCGAGACCGTCCTGACCGGCACCCGCGCGGCGGCGAGCGGCGGTTACACCAACGTCTTCGCCATGGCCAACACCTTCCCGGTCGCCGACACCGCCGGCGTCGTCGAGCAGGTCTGGCGGCTCGGCCAGGAATCCGGCTACTGCGACGTGCAGCCGATCGGCGCCGTCACCGTCGGCCTGGAGGGGCAGAAGCTCGCCGAGCTGGGCGCCATGCACGAGTCCGCGGCCGGTGTCACCGTCTTCTCCGACGACGGCAAGTGCGTCCACGACGCCGTGATCATGCGCCGGGCCCTGGAGTACGTGAAGGCCTTCGACGGCGTCGTCGCCCAGCACGCCCAGGAGCCCCGCCTGACCGAGGGCGCGCAGATGAACGAGGGCGTCGTCTCCGCCGAGCTGGGCCTCGGCGGCTGGCCGGCCGTCGCGGAGGAGTCGGTCATCGCCCGCGACGTGCTGCTCGCCGACCACGTCGGCTCCCGCGTCCACATCTGCCACCTGTCGACGGCCGGCTCCGTGGAGATCGTCCGCTGGGCCAAGTCCCGCGGCATCCGCGTCACCGCCGAGGTCACCCCGCACCACCTGCTCCTCACGGACGAGCTGGTGCGCTCCTACAACCCGGTCTACAAGGTCAACCCGCCGCTGCGCACCGAGCGTGATGTGCTGGCCCTGCGGGAGGCGCTCGCCGACGGCACCATCGACATCGTCGCCACCGACCACGCCCCGCACCCGCACGAGGACAAGGACTGCGAGTGGGCCGCCGCCGCCATGGGCATGGTCGGCCTGGAGACCGCGCTGTCGGTGGTCCAGGAGACGATGGTCGACACCGGTCTGCTGGACTGGGCCGGCGTCGCCGACCGCATGTCCTTCACCCCGGCGCGCATCGGCCGCGCCGAGGGCCACGGCCGCCCCGTCTCGGCAGGTGAGCCCGCCAACCTCACCCTCGTCGACACGGCATACCGTGGACCGGTGGACCCCGCGGGCTTCGCCTCGCGCAGCCGCAACACGCCCTACGAGGGCCGCGAGCTGCCGGGCCGTGTCACCCACACCTGGCTCCGGGGCAAGGCCACGCTCGTCGACGGGAAGCTCACGTGACATCTCTCATCCTGCTGGCCGCCGAGAGGGAATCGGCGGAAGTGACCGACTGGGCCGCCCGGATCGGCTGGGTCGTCGGCCTCGCCCTCTTCGTCGCGCTCGTCTACTGGCTGATGCGCGAGGGCTGGAAGTGGCGCGGCACGCTCCAGAGCGACCTGCCCGCGCTGCACAGCGCGCCGGACGACCCCGGCCCGGCGACACTGACCATGAGCGGCCGCTACCACGGCTCCACCACCGCGGGTCAGTGGCTGGACCGCATCGTGGCGCACGGCCTGGGCACCCGCAGCCGTGCCGAGCTGACGCTCGGCGACGCCGGTCTGGACGTCGCGCGCCCCGGGGCGGAGGACTTCTTCATCCCCGCGGACGCACTGCGCGAGGCCCGGCTCGACAAGGGCATCGCCGGCAAGGTCCTCACCGAGGGCGGCCTGCTGGTGATCACCTGGCAGCACGGCGACCGGCTCATCGACTCCGGTTTCCGCTCCGACCACGCGGCGGAGCACACCGAGTGGGTCGACGCCCTCACGAACATGATCAACAAGACGGAAGGCGCACGATGACAACCTCCACCAGGGGAGCCGACAAGGTTCCCGCCGTACTCGTCCTGGAGGACGGCCGGATCTTCCGCGGCCGGGCCTACGGGGCGGTGGGGGAGACCTTCGGCGAAGCGGTGTTCTCCACCGGCATGACCGGGTACCAGGAGACCCTCACCGACCCGTCGTACCACCGCCAGGTCGTGGTGATGACCGCCCCGCACGTCGGCAACACCGGCGTCAACGACGAGGACGCCGAGTCCAAGCGGATCTGGGTCTCCGGCTACGTCGTGCGCGACCCCGCGCGCGTGCCGTCCAACTGGCGCTCCCGCCGCACCCTCGACGAGGAGCTGGCCGCCCAGGGCGTCGTCGGCATCAGCGGCGTCGACACCCGCGCCCTCACCCGCCACCTGCGCGAACGCGGCGCCATGCGCGTCGGCATCTTCTCCGGCAACGCCCTGCCCGACGAGGGCACCATGCTCGCCGAGGTCCGCCAGGCCCCCGAGATGCAGGGCGCCGACCTCTCCGCCGAGGTGGCCACCAAGGAGGCGTACGTCGTCCCCGCGCAGGGCGAGAGGAAGTTCACCGTCGCCGCCGTCGACCTCGGCATCAAGGGCATGACCCCCTACCGGATGGCCGAGCGCGGCATCGAGGTGCACGTGCTGCCCGCCACCGCGACCGTCGACGACGTGTACGCCGTGAACCCGGACGGCGTGTTCTTCTCGAACGGCCCCGGCGACCCCGCCACCGCCGACCACGCCGTCTCCGTGATGCGGGGCGTTCTGGAGCGCGGCACACCGCTGTTCGGCATCTGCTTCGGCAACCAGATCCTCGGCCGCGCCCTCGGCTTCGGCACCTACAAGCTGAAGTACGGCCACCGCGGCATCAACCAGCCGGTGCAGGACCGTACGACCGGCAAGGTCGAGGTCACCGCGCACAACCACGGCTTCGCCGTGGACGCCCCGCTCGACAAGGTCTCCGACACCCCGTTCGGCCGTGCCGAGGTGTCCCACGTCTGCCTGAACGACAACGTGGTGGAGGGCCTCCAGCTGCTCGACAAGCCGGCCTTCAGCGTCCAGTACCACCCCGAAGCGGCCGCGGGCCCGCACGACGCCGCCTACCTGTTCGACCGCTTCGTCTCCCTGATGGAGGGCCAGCGTGCCTAAGCGCACCGATATCCAGTCCGTCCTGGTCATCGGCTCCGGTCCGATCGTCATCGGCCAGGCCGCGGAGTTCGACTACTCCGGCACCCAGGCCTGCCGCGTGCTCAAGGCCGAGGGCCTGCGCGTCATCCTGGTCAACTCCAACCCGGCGACGATCATGACCGACCCGGAGATCGCCGACGCCACCTACGTCGAGCCGATCACGCCCGAGTTCGTCGAGAAGATCATCGCCAAGGAGCAGCCGGACGCCCTGCTGCCCACCCTGGGCGGCCAGACGGCCCTCAACACGGCGATCTCCCTCCACGAGAACGGCGTCCTCGACAAGTACGGCGTCGAGCTGATCGGCGCCAACGTCGAGGCGATCCACAAGGGCGAGGACCGCGACCTGTTCAAGGAGGTCGTGGAGGAGGTCCGCAAGAAGATCGGACACGGTGAGTCCGCCCGGTCCTACATCTGCCACTCCATGGACGACGTCCTCAAGGGTGTCGAGGAGCTCGGCGGATACCCCGTCGTCGTCCGCCCGTCCTTCACCATGGGCGGCGCCGGCTCCGGCTTCGCGCACGACGAGGAGGAACTGCGCCGCATCGCCGGCCAGGGCCTCACCCTCTCGCCGACCACCGAGGTGCTCCTCGAGGAGTCCATCCTCGGCTGGAAGGAGTACGAGCTGGAGCTGATGCGCGACAAGAACGACAACGTCGTGGTCGTCTGCTCCATCGAGAACTTCGACCCCATGGGCGTGCACACCGGTGACTCCATCACCGTCGCCCCGGCGATGACGCTGACCGACCGCGAGTACCAGGTGCTGCGCGACGTCGGCATCGCGATCATCCGCGAGGTCGGCGTCGACACCGGCGGCTGCAACATCCAGTTCGCGGTCAACCCCGAGGACGGCCGGGTCATCGTCATCGAGATGAACCCGCGCGTCTCCCGGTCCTCCGCGCTCGCCTCCAAGGCGACCGGCTTCCCCATCGCCAAGATTGCGGCCAAGCTCGCCGTCGGCTACACCCTCGACGAGATCCCGAACGACATCACACGCGAGACGCCGGCCTCCTTCGAGCCGACCCTCGACTACGTGGTCGTGAAGGCCCCGCGGTTCGCCTTCGAGAAGTTCCCGAGCGCCGACTCCACCCTCACCACCACCATGAAGTCGGTCGGCGAGGCCATGGCCATCGGCCGCAACTTCACCGAGGCGTTCCAGAAGGCGCTGCGCTCGCTGGAGAAGAAGGGCAGCCAGTTCACCTTCGTGGGCGAGCCCGGCGACAAGGCCGAGCTGCTGCGCGAGGCGGTCCGCCCCACCGACGGCCGGATCAACGCCGTCATGCAGGCCGTCCGCGCGGGCGCCACGCCCGAGGAGGTCTTCGAGGCCACGAAGATCGACCCGTGGTTCGTCGACCAGCTCTTCCTCATCAAGGAGACCGCCGACGAGCTGGCCGCCGCCCCCGAGCTGACCCCCGGCCTGCTCGCCGAGGCCAAGCGGCACGGCTTCTCCGACCAGCAGATCGGCGAGATCCGCGGTCTGCGCGAGGACGTCGTCCGCGAGGTCCGGCACGCGCTCGGCATCCGCCCGGTCTACAAGACGGTCGACACCTGCGCCGCCGAGTTCGCAGCGAAGACCCCGTACTTCTACTCCTCCTACGACGAGGAGACCGAGGTCGCCCCCCGCGAGAAGCCCGCAGTGATCATCCTGGGCTCCGGCCCGAACCGCATCGGCCAGGGCATCGAGTTCGACTACTCCTGCGTCCACGCCTCCTTCGCCCTGAGCGACGCCGGGTACGAGACCGTGATGGTCAACTGCAACCCGGAGACCGTCTCCACCGACTACGACACCTCCGACCGGCTCTACTTCGAGCCGCTCACCCTGGAGGACGTCCTGGAGATCGTCCACGCCGAGCAGCAGGCGGGTCCGGTCGCGGGCGTCGTGGTCCAGCTCGGCGGCCAGACCCCGCTCGGGCTCTCCCAGGCGCTGAAGGACAACGGCGTGCCGATCGTCGGCACCTCCCCGGAGGCCATCCACGCCGCCGAGGACCGCGGCGCCTTCGGACAGGTCCTCAAGGAGGCCGGCCTGCCCGCCCCCAAGCACGGCACCGCCACCACCTTCGCCGAGGCCAAGGCCATCGCCGACGAGATCGGCTACCCGGTCCTCGTCCGCCCCTCCTACGTGCTCGGCGGACGCGGCATGGAGATCGTGTACGACGACAACCGGCTGGAGGCGTACATCGCCGAGTCGACGGAGATCAGCCCCTCCCGGCCGGTCCTGGTCGACCGCTTCCTCGACGACGCCATCGAGATCGACGTCGACGCCCTCTACGACGGCGAGGAGCTCTACCTCGGCGGCGTGATGGAGCACATCGAGGAGGCCGGCATCCACTCCGGCGACTCGGCGTGCGCCCTGCCCCCGATCACCCTCGGCGGCTTCGACATCAAGCGGCTGCGCGCCTCCACCGAGGCCATCGCGCGTGGCGTGGGCGTACGCGGCCTGATCAACATCCAGTTCGCCCTCGCCGGGGACATCCTCTACGTCCTGGAGGCCAACCCGCGCGCCTCCCGCACGGTGCCCTTCACCTCCAAGGCGACCGCGGTGCCGCTCGCCAAGGCCGCCGCGCGCATCTCGCTCGGCGCCACCGTCGCCGAACTGCGCACCGAGGGCCTGCTCCCGGCCACCGGAGACGGCGGCGAGCTTCCGCTGGACGCGCCGATCTCCGTCAAGGAGGCCGTGATGCCGTGGTCCCGCTTCCGGGACATCCACGGCCGCGGCGTCGACACGGTCCTCGGCCCGGAGATGCGCTCCACCGGCGAGGTCATGGGCATCGACAGCGTCTTCGGCACCGCCTACGCCAAGTCGCAGGCCGGCGCCTACGGCCCGCTGCCCACCAAGGGCCGCGCCTTCATCTCGGTCGCCAACCGGGACAAGCGCTCGATGATCTTCCCGGCGCGCGAGCTGGTGGCGCACGGCTTCGAGCTGCTCGCCACCTCCGGCACCGCCGAGGTCCTCAAGCGCAACGGCATCAAGGCCACCGTCGTGCGCAAGCAGTTCGAGGGCACCGGCCCCAACGGCGAGAAGACCATCGTCCAGCTCATCCATGACGGCGAGGTCGACCTCATCGTCAACACCCCGTACGGCACGGGCGGCCGGCTCGACGGCTACGAGATCCGCACCGCGGCCGTGGCCCGCTCGGTGCCCTGCCTCACCACGGTCCAGGCGCTCGCCGCCGCGGTCCAGGGCATCGACGCGCTCAACCGGGGCGACGTAGGAGTCCGCTCGCTCCAGGAACACGCGGAACATCTGACCGCGGCCCGCGAGGACCAGTAGCCCGAAGGGGGACACCGGAAACGGTGTCCCCCTCTCCATGAGGACACCATGTACAGGATTCTCTTCACCCTGCTCTTCTCACGGATGGACCCTGAGGAGGCCCACCACCTGGCCTTCCGCTGGATCCGCCGCGTCGCCCGCGTCCCGGTGCTGCGCACGTTCGTCGCCGCGGTGCTCGCCCCGCGCTACGAGGAACTGCGCACCGAGACCCTCGGCCGGCGCCTGCACAGCCCCTTCGGACTGGCCGCCGGCTTCGACAAGAACGCCGTCGGCATCGACGGCCTGGCGATGCTCGGCTTCGACCACGTCGAGATCGGCACCGTGACCGGCGAGCCGCAGCCCGGCAACCCCAAGAAGCGGCTGTTCCGCCTGGTCACCGACCGCGCGCTGATCAACCGCATGGGCTTCAACAACGACGGCTCGCTCGCCGTCGCCGCCCGCCTTGCCTCCCGCAGGCCGGTGTTCCGCACGGTCGTGGGCGTCAACATCGGCAAGACCAAGACCGTCCCGGAGTCCGAGGCCGCCGCCGACTACGTGAAGTCCGCCGAGCGGCTCGCGCCCCACGCCGACTACCTGGTCGTCAACGTCTCCAGCCCGAACACCCCGGGCCTGCGAAGCCTCCAGGCCGTGGACCAGCTCCGTCCGCTGCTCACCGCCGTACGCGAGGCCGCCGACCGCGCGGTCCCGGCCCGCCGGGTGCCGCTGCTGGTGAAGATCGCCCCCGACCTGGCTGACGAGGACATCGACGCCGTCGCCGACCTCGCCGTGGAGCTCGGCCTCGACGGCATCATCGCCACCAACACCACCGTCGCCCGCGAGGGCCTCGGCCTGACCTCCGGTCCGGACCTGGTCCAGGAGACCGGCGGACTGTCCGGCGCGCCCCTCAAGGCCCGCTCGCTGGAGGTGCTGCGCCGCCTCCACGCGCGCGTCGGCGACCGCATCACCCTGGTCGGCGTCGGCGGCATCGAGAACGCCGAGGACGCCTGGCAGCGCATCCTGGCGGGCGCCACGCTGGTCCAGGGGTACAGCGCGTTCATCTACCAGGGCCCCTTCTGGGCCCGTTCCATCCACAAGGGGCTCGCCGCGCGGCTGCGCACCAGCCCCTACGCCACGCTCGCCGACGCGGTGGGCGCCGACGTGAGGACCTCCGCATGACCGGACTCGAACCCTTCGGCGCGCGGCTGCGCCGCGTCATGGACGAGCGGGGCCCCCTGTGCGTGGGCATCGACCCGCACGCGTCCCTGCTGGCCGAGTGGGGCCTGGGCGACACCGTCGACGGCCTGGAGCGCTTCAGCCGCACCGTCGTCGAGGCGGTCGCCGACCGGGTCGCCGTGCTCAAGCCGCAGAGCGCCTTCTTCGAGCGGTTCGGCTCGCGCGGCGTCGCCGTGCTCGAGACCACCGTGCGGGAGGCCCGGGAGGCCGGGGCGCTGGTCGTCATGGACGCCAAGCGCGGCGACATCGGCTCGACGATGGCCGCCTACGCGGAGGCCTTCCTGCACAAGGACGCGCCGCTCTTCTCCGACGCGCTCACAGTCTCCCCGTACCTCGGCTACGGCTCGCTGAGCCCCGCCGTCGCGCTGGCACGGGAGTCCGGCGCCGGGCTGTTCGTGCTGGCGCTGACCTCCAACCCGGAGGGCGGCGAGGTGCAGCACGCGGTGCGCGCCGACGGGCGCACGGTCGGGGCGACGGTCCTCGGCCACCTCGCGCTGGAGAACGCGGGGGAGGAGCCGCTCGGCTCCTTCGGCGCGGTCGTCGGCGCCACCCTCGGCGACCTGTCCTCCTACGACCTCGACATGGGCGGGCCGATCCTGGCGCCCGGCATCGGGGCGCAGGGGGCGACGCCGGCGGACCTGCCTGCGGTGTTCGGGCGCGCCGTGCGCAACGTCGTGCCGAACGTCAGCCGTGGGGTGTTGCGCCACGGTCCCGACGCGGTCGCTCTGCGTGACGCCTCGGAGCGGTTCGCGGACGAGATCCGCGCCGCGCTGACGTCCGCCTGAGAGGGCTCACGAGGGATTCCGAGGTCGTCGCACTCTGGATACACCCTCAAATCCGATGAATTATGTCCCAAATGTCCGGCCTGACGGAGGCTGACCAGGACTTTTCCGCTGTTCTCGCTGACTCAGGGCCCGAGGGCCGCTAGTCTCCGACGGGTGGGGGTACCTCCCACGCCTTCAAGGCAGTGGGGGAGAACGGGCGGCACGTGTTGTCCGTGACTCCCCAGGTGTGGGGCGACTAGGTTCCTCACCGGTCCGTATCCGACAGTTCGACATCCGAGGTGACGTAGGCGTGGCTCTTCCGCCCCTTACCCCTGAACAGCGCGCAGCCGCGCTCGAAAAGGCCGCCGCGGCTCGCCGGGAGCGGGCCGAGGTCAAGAATCGACTCAAGCACTCCGGCGCCTCCCTGCACGAGGTCATCAAGCAGGGCCAGGAGAACGACGTCATCGGCAAGATGAAGGTCTCCGCCCTGCTCGAGTCCCTGCCGGGCGTGGGCAAGGTCCGCGCCAAGCAGATCATGGAGCGTCTGGGGATCTCCGAGAGCCGCCGCGTGCGGGGTCTCGGTTCGAACCAGATCGCCTCCCTGGAGCGCGAGTTCGGCAGCACCGGCTCCTGAGTCACGGGCGGTCCGGGACCGGCGTCCCGGACACCCCGCGATTGCTGGAATAATCGCCGCATGGCTGCAACACCCCGGGGGGCGACCCCCGTACCCCCGGACGAACGTCCGCGACTGACCGTGCTCTCCGGCCCTTCCGGGGTCGGCAAGAGCACGGTCGTCGCGCATATGCGCAAGGAACACCCTGCGGTCTGGCTCTCGGTGTCGGCGACGACCCGCCAGCCGCGCCCCGGTGAGCAGCACGGCGTCCACTACTTCTTCGTCACCGACGAGGAGATGGACAAGCTGATCGCCAACGGCGAGCTGCTGGAGTGGGCCGAGTTCGCGGGGAACCGCTACGGCACGCCCCGCGCGGCGGTGCTGGAGCACCTGGAGGCCGGGGTGCCCGTGCTCCTGGAGATCGACCTCCAGGGCGCGCGGCAGGTCCGCGAGTCCATGGCCGAGGCCCAGCTGGTGTTCCTGGCCCCGCCCTCCTGGGAGGAGCTCGTGCGCAGGCTCACCGGCCGGGGCACCGAGTCGCCCGAGGTCATCGAGCGCCGGCTGGAGGCCGCGCGGACCGAGCTCGCTGCCGAACCGGAGTTCGACACGACCCTGGTCAACACCTCCGTCGAGGAGGTAGCTCGCGAGCTGCTAGCCTTGATGAACGTCGTGTGACCGTGGACGACCGTCCGCAGGTCGGAACGACTGAATCTTTCCCATCCATCGGAAGGTAGAGCGTGTCCTCTTCCATCTCCGCGCCCGAGGGCATCATCAACCCGCCGATCGACGAGCTCCTCGAGGCCACGGACTCGAAGTACAGCCTCGTGATCTACGCGGCCAAGCGGGCCCGCCAGATCAACGCGTACTACTCGCAGCTCGGCGAAGGCCTGCTCGAGTACGTCGGTCCTCTCGTCGACACGCACGTCCACGAGAAGCCGCTGTCGATCGCGCTGCGCGAGATCAACGCGGGACTGCTGACCTCCGAGGCCGTCGACGGCCCCAACCAGTGATCGGTCAGTACGTCGTACCATCAGCTCGCAGCTGACTTTTCCACAGGCCCGGCAGACGTCTGCCGGGCCTGTGGTGTTCTCATGGGTGATGGCAGCAGGATTCCGAGGTGCGGGGAGAGACGGTGGACAAGCCGAAGGTCGTTCTGGGGGTCAGCGGCGGCATCGCCGCCTACAAGGCCTGTGAGCTGCTGAGGCGGCTCACCGAGTCGGGACACGACGTACGCGTCGTCCCCACCGCCTCCGCGCTGCACTTCGTCGGCGCCGCCACCTGGTCCGCCCTGTCCGGCAACCCGGTCTCCACCGAGGTCTGGGACCACGTCCACGAGGTGCCGCACGTCCGCATCGGACAGCACGCCGACCTGGTCGTCGTCGCGCCCGCCACGGCCGACATGCTCGCCAAGGCCGCCCACGGCCTCGCCGACGACCTCCTCACCAACACCCTGCTCACCGCGCGCTGCCCGGTGGTCTTCGCCCCCGCCATGCACACGGAGATGTGGGAGCACCCGGCCACCCAGGAGAACGTGGCCACGCTGCGCGCCCGCGGCGCCGTCGTCGTCGAGCCGGCCGTCGGCCGCCTCACCGGCGTCGACACCGGCAAGGGCCGGCTCCCCGACCCCGCCGAGATCTTCGAGGTCTGCCGCCGCGTCCTGGCCCGCGGCACCGCCGCTCCCGACCTCGCCGGACGGCACGTCGTCGTCAGCGCCGGAGGCACCCGCGAGCCCCTCGACCCGGTCCGCTTCCTCGGCAACCGCTCCTCCGGCAAGCAGGGCTACGCCCTCGCCCGCACCGCCGCCGCCCGCGGCGCCCGCGTCACCCTGGTCGCCGCCAACACCGCGCTGCCCGACCCGGCCGGCGTCGACATCGTCCGCGTCGGCACGGCCGTGGAGCTGCGCGAGGCCGTCCTCGCCGCCGCCCGCGACGCCGACGCGGTCGTCATGGCCGCCGCCGTCGCCGACTTCCGCCCCGCCGTCTACGCGGCCGGGAAGATCAAGAAGAAGGACGGCAAGGAGCCGGAGCCCATCACCCTGGTACGGAATCCGGACATTCTCGCGGAGGTCTCCGGCGACCGGGTGAGGTCCGGACAGGTGATCGTCGGCTTCGCCGCGGAGACCGACGACGTCCTCGCCAACGGCCGCGCCAAGCTGAAGCGCAAGGGGTGCGACCTCCTCGTGGTGAACGAGGTGGGCGAGGCCAAGACCTTCGGGTCCGAGACCAACGAGGCCGTCGTGCTGGGCGCCGACGGCAGCGAGACGCCCGTGCCCCACGGGCCGAAGGAGGCCCTCGCCGACACCGTCTGGGACCTCGTCGCCGAGCGCCTCGCATGAATGGCTCATCCGTTCCCCGGTCACCCGGAACGCCTCCGTCCGGGGTGTGGCGCCTCTGGCGAACCGCGCCCCGCCCGGAGAGAATGCCCGTGCCGCAGGTCACAGCGCTCTCGCGAGGCGAGACGGGGGGACCCGTGGCGACGCACGACCGATAAACTGTTCCACGGACGGCGTCGGGTGCAGCCCCCGCCGTTCGCCCATGATCAGCCAGCAGCCGCTGCAACCCCAGGGAGCATTGTGTCCCGTCGTCTGTTCACCTCGGAGTCCGTGACCGAGGGTCACCCCGACAAGATCGCTGACCAGATCAGCGACACCATTCTCGACGCGCTGCTCCGCGAGGACCCGACCTCCCGGGTCGCCGTCGAGACCCTGATCACCACCGGCCTCGTGCACGTGGCCGGCGAGGTCACCACCAAGACGTACGCGGACATCGCGACGCTGGTGCGCAGCAAGATCCTGGAGATCGGTTACGACTCCTCGAAGAAGGGCTTCGACGGCGCCTCCTGCGGCGTCTCCGTGTCGATCGGCGCGCAGTCCCCGGACATCGCCCAGGGCGTCGACACGGCCTACGAGACCCGGGTCGAGGGCGACGACGACGAGCTGGACCGGCAGGGCGCGGGCGACCAGGGCCTGATGTTCGGCTACGCGACGGACGAGACGCCGACGCTGATGCCGCTCCCGGTCTTCCTGGCGCACCGCCTGTCCAAGCGCCTGTCCGACGTCCGCAAGAACGGGACCATCCCCTACCTGCGCCCCGACGGCAAGACCCAGGTCACCATCGAGTACGACGGCGACAAGGCGGTCCGCCTGGACACCGTCGTCGTCTCCTCGCAGCACGCCTCCGACATCGACCTGGAGTCGCTGCTCGCCCCCGACATCCGCGAGTTCGTCGTGGAGCCGGAGCTCAAGGCGCTGCTCGAGGACGGCATCAAGCTGGACACCGAGAACTACCGCCTGCTGGTGAACCCGACCGGGCGCTTCGAGATCGGCGGCCCGATGGGCGACGCCGGTCTCACCGGCCGGAAGATCATCATCGACACCTACGGCGGCATGGCCCGCCACGGCGGCGGCGCGTTCTCCGGCAAGGACCCGTCCAAGGTGGACCGCTCCGCCGCGTACGCGATGCGCTGGGTCGCCAAGAACGTGGTCGCGGCCGGCCTGGCCGCCCGCTGCGAGGTGCAGGTCGCGTACGCGATCGGCAAGGCGGAGCCGGTGGGTCTGTTCGTGGAGACCTTCGGCACCGCCAAGGTCGACGTCGAGAAGATCGAGCGGGCGATCGACGAGGTCTTCGACCTCCGTCCCGCCGCGATCATCCGCGACCTGGACCTGCTGCGCCCGATCTACGCCCAGACGGCGGCGTACGGCCACTTCGGCCGTGAGCTGCCGGACTTCACGTGGGAGCGGACGGACCGCGTGGAGGAACTGCAGAAGGCCGCGGGACTGTAGCCTCGCGGGCTGTCTCGTCGCCCGGGCCCGGTGCGGCTCCCTACGGGGAGGGCACCGGGCCCAGGTGTGTCTACGCGGTTGCAGGCAGTCGTGCCGCAGGGCGACGAGGGGAGGGTGGGCGCGACGGCACCGCCGGCGGGGGGCCGTGTTGTCAGTCGCGTTTGCCAGAATGCAGGGGTGAGCAGCGAGGACGGACAGACCGCCGGGGACGCGCAAGGCGCGCCCCCGGAGCAGCTCGCCCTCATCCGGGAGACCGTCCGTCGGGCGAAAGCGCCCCGCGCGAAACCCCGCACCTGGCGCGGCGCCGCCCTCGCCAAGGAGCTGCCCGTCGCCCGCGTCCTCGTCGACAAGGGCGTCCTCCACCTCGACCGCTACTTCGACTACGCCGTCCCCGAGGAGCTGGACGCCGACGCCCAGCCGGGAGTGCGGGTGCGGGTGCGCTTCGGCGCCGGCCGGCACCGCGTGCGGGACGGACGGCGCGAGGGCGGCGGCCTGATCGACGGGTTCCTGATCGAGCGCCGCGCCGAGTCCGACTACTCCGGACCGCTGGCGGCACTGGCCCAGGTCGTCTCGCCCGAGCGGGTCCTGGACGAGGAGCTGCTCGGCCTCGCCCGCGCGGTCGCCGACCGGTACGCGGGCAGCCTCGCCGACGTCCTCCAGCTCGCGGTGCCGCCGCGCAACGCCCGCGCCGAGCAGCGACACTCACCCGGCCCGCCGCCCCCGCCTCCGGCTCCGGCGGCCGGGTCCTGGGAGCGGTACGAGCAGGGACCGGCCTTCCTCGAGTCCCTGGCCTCAGGCGGCAGCCCGCGCGCGGTGTGGAACGCTTTGCCCGGTCCGCTGTGGTGCGAGGAGATCGCCCGCGCGGTCGCGGCGACCCTGTCCTCGGGGCGCGGCGCGCTGGTCGTGCTGCCGGACGGGCGGGCCGTGGCCCGGCTCGACACCGCGCTCACCGAGCTGCTGGGGGAGGGGCGGCACGCGGTGCTCACCGCCGACGCCGGACCGGAGAAGCGGTACGCCCAGTGGCTCGCCGTGCGGCGCGGGTCGGTGCGGGCGGTGATCGGGACGCGGGCGGCGATGTTCGCCCCGGTGCGCGACCTCGGTCTGGTCGCGGTGTGGGACGACGGCGACGACAACCACAGCGAGCAGCACGCGCCGCAGCCGCATGCCCGTGAGGTGCTGCTGCTCCGGGCCGCGCAGGACCGGTGCGGCTTCCTGCTGGGCGGCTGGAGCTGCACGGTGGAGGCGGCGCAGCTCGTGGACACCGGCTGGGCGCGGCCGTTGCAGGCGGCTCGGGAGCGGGTGCGGGCGGCCGCACCGCTGGTGCGGACGGTCGGGGATCAGGATCTGGCGCGGGACGAGGCCGCCCGCGCCGCACGGCTGCCCACGCTCGCCTGGCAGGCCGTCAGGGAGGGACTGCGGCACGGGCCGGTGCTGGTCCAGGTGCCCCGGCGCGGTTACGTCCCGCGCATGGCGTGCGCGACCTGCCGGGCGCCGGCGCGGTGCCGCCACTGCTCGGGCCCGCTGGAGGCGCACGGCTCGGACGATCTGCGCTGCGGGTGGTGCGGGCGCACGGAGAGCGGCTGGCACTGTCCCGAGTGCGGTGGGTTCCGGCTGCGGGCGCAGGTGGTGGGGGCGCGGCGGACCGCCGAGGAACTGGGGCGGGCGTTCCCGGCGGTGCCGGTGCGTACCTCGGGGCGGGAGCATGTGCTGGACACGGTGCCGGGCGCGCCCGCCGTGGTCGTGAGCACACCGGGTGCGGAACCGGTCGCCGAGGGCGGGTACGCGGCGGCGCTGCTGCTGGACGGCTGGGCCATGCTGAGCCGCCCCGACCTGCGGGCCGGGGAGGATGCGCTGCGGCGCTGGATGGGCGCGGCGGCGCTGGTGCGCCCGCAGACGGCGGGCGGGACGGTGGTCGTGGTCGCCGAGCCGACGCTGCGGCCGGTGCAGGCGCTGGTGCGGTGGGACCCCGCGGGATTCGCGGTACGGGAACTGGCGGAGCGGGGTGAGCTGGGTTTCCCGCCGGTGTCACGGATGGCGGCGGTGGCCGGGCCCGGGGAGGCCGTGGCCGCATTCCTCGGGGCCGTGGAGCTGCCGCCCAGCGCGGAGGTGCTGGGGCCTGTGCCGATGCCGGTCACTCCGGCGGGGCGTCCCCGTCGGCCCGGGGCGCCTCCGCCGGGGGAGCAGTGGGATCGGGCGTTGATCCGCGTTCCCCCGGGTCACGGGGCTGCGCTGGCGAGCGCGCTGAAGGCTGCGCAGGCGGCGCGGATGGCGCGGGGCGGGAGCACACCCGTGTGGGTGCGAATCGATCCGCCGGACATCGGGTGACGCGTGTGCGGTCGGCCGGGGTGCTGTCTGCCCCCCCCGCTGCGGGGTGCCGTTGCGCCCACCCTCCCCCACTCTCGGCTTCGCTCGAGCGGGAGGCACCCCCATCGCCCCAGCGGCACGACTGCCCGCAACGGCGGGGAGCTTCAAGCAGCCCCCGCAGCGACGCCCTCAGGGGCGCGGGGAACTGCGCGACCAGCCACGGATGACCCGCACCCGCGGGCGCTACGAGGGCCCAATTGACGGGGGCGCGCCCCCAGAAAGAGGTGCGCGCCCTCCCGGGACGGCGGCGGGAGGGCGGGCGGGGGTCAGCCGTTGCGGGGGGTCGGGAAGACCGTGGGGCGGGGGTCCTCGCGGAGGGACGGGCTGCCCGCGGTGGGCTGCGTCGGCATCGCACGGGCCGCCGGCACGGTCGGCACCGTGGTCACGCCGGACCCGACGTTGACCGTCCGGGTGCCCGACGACTCCGGGGCCCGCTCGGTCTCGGCGGAGGCCGCCGCCTGGGCGGCGGCGCGCCGCGCACCGTACCGGCGGTGCACGGCCTGCTTGGTGACCCCGAGCGCGGAGCCCACCGCGTCCCACGAGAAGCCCAGGGAGCGGTCGAAGTCCACGGCGGCCGTGACCAGGGTCTCGACGCTGTCCCGCAGCTCCTGGGCGAGACGGACGGTCGGGGCGGGGGCTCGTCCGTAGACGACGAAGCCCGTGGAGGGACCGGAGCGGCGGGGGCGGTAGACGTTGCCGAGCTGGGCGGTGAGCGTGCGCAGTGCGTCCACCTGCCGGCGGACCCGCTCGATGTCCCGCACCAGCAAGTGCAGGCTGGCCCGAGCCTGGGCGTCGTGGGTTGCGTGGTCGGCCATGAACAAGCCTCTCGAACCGGCGTTGAAAGGAACGGACCCCGTCGGGGCCCTTGGTCAACTCTTCCTTGACCAACGCCGTTCCGGTCCCCGGGTCACGGGCTGGGGCGCGGCGGCATATGCGTACGCCCCTGACGGAACCGGCGCGCACGGGACCGTCCCCAGCTCGGAACGTTCCTGCACCGTGAGCCCCGCGGCCCGGACGCGGACCCGTCCCTGCGTCCCAGGGTGAATACCGCCCCATAGACTGGTGCGTCGCCCGAACCGTTCCCGCCCGAGAGGCCCTGCGCACCCCATGAAGCTCGTCTTCGCCGGTACCCCCGAGGTCGCCGTTCCCGCTCTGGACGCTCTTCTCGCCTCCGGGCGGCACGAGGTCGCCGCCGTGGTCACGCGGCCCGACGCGCCCGCCGGTCGCGGCCGCCGGCTGGTCGCCTCGCCGGTCGCCGAGCGGGCGGAGGAGGCCGGCATCGAGGTGCTCAAGCCGGTCAGGCCGAAGGACCCCGACTTCCTGGAGCGTCTGCGGGAGATCGCCCCCGACTGCTGCCCCGTCGTCGCCTACGGCGCCCTGCTGCCGCGCGTCGCCCTCGACATCCCCGCCCACGGCTGGGTCAACCTGCACTTCTCGCTGCTGCCCGCCTGGCGCGGCGCCGCACCCGTGCAGCACGCGATCATGGCCGGCGACGAGATCACCGGCGCCAGCACCTTCCTCATCGAGGAGGGGCTGGACTCCGGGCCCGTCTACGGCACCGTCACCGAGGAGATCCGCCCCACCGACACCAGCGGCGACCTGCTCACCCGGCTCGCCTTCGCCGGCGCGGGACTGCTCGCCGCGACGATGGACGGCATCGAGGACGGGACGCTGAAGGCCGTACCGCAGCCCGCGGAGGGCGTCAGCCTGGCGCCCAAGGTCAACGTCGAGGACGCCCGCGTCGACTGGGGCACCCCGGCGCTGCGCGTGGACCGGGTGGTGCGCGGCTGCACGCCCGCGCCCGGCGCCTGGACCACCTTCCGCGGCGAGCGGCTGAAGATCGTCCAGGCCAGGCCCGTACCGGAGCGGACGGACCTGACGCCCGGGCAGCTGTCCGCCGGGAAGAACAACGTGTACGCCGGGACCGGTTCGTACGCCGTGGAGCTGCTGTGGGTGCAGCCGCAGGGCAAGAAGCCGATGAGCGGCGCGGACTGGGCGCGCGGGGTGCGGATCGCGGCCGGGGAGACCCTCGGCGACTGACGGCCCCCGGCTCCTCCCGGCGTACGCCGTAGGCTGGAGCGCGCACGTCCACCCACATCCGGAGCACCTTTTTCGTGAGCGACCAGCCCCGTCGGCCCCGCAGGCCCGCCAAGCCCTACCGCCGGCCCAAGAAGGACCCCGTCCGCATCCTCGCCTTCGAGGCGCTGAGGGCCGTGGACGAGCGTGACGCGTACGCCAACCTCGTCCTGCCCCCGCTGCTGCGCAAGGCGCGGGAGAGCGAGGGACCCGAGAAGTTCGACGCGCGGGACGCGGCGCTGGCCACGGAGCTGGTGTACGGCACCCTGCGCCGCCAGGGCGCGTACGACGCCGTCATCGCGGCCTGCGTCGACCGGCCGCTGCGCGAGGTCGACCCGCCGGTGCTGGACGTGCTGAGCCTCGGCGCGCACCAGCTCCTCGGCACGCGGATCCCGACGCACGCCGCCGTGTCCGCCACCGTCGAGCTGGCCCGGGTGGTGCTCGGCGACGGGCGCGCCAAGTTCGTGAACGCCGTGCTGCGCAAGATCGCCCAGGACGACCTGGACGGCTGGCTGGAGCGGGTCGCGCCACCGTACGACGAGGACCCCGAGGATCATCTCGCCGTCGTGCACTCCCACCCGCGCTGGGTGGTCTCCGCGCTGTGGGACTCCCTCGGCGGCGGACGCGCCGGTGTGGAGGAACTGCTGCGCGCCGACAACGAGCGGCCCGAGGTGACGCTGGTCGCCCGTCCCGGGCGGGCCGTCCCCGACGAACTGCTCGCCGAGGAGGCCGCCGTCCCCGGCCGCTGGTCCCCGTACGCGGTGCGGCTCACCGAGGGCGGGGAGCCCGGTGCGGTCCCGGCGGTCGCCGAGGGGCGGGCCGGGGTCCAGGACGAGGGCAGCCAGCTGGTGGCGCTCGCGCTCGCCGCGGCCCCCGTGGAAGGGCCGGACCGGCGATGGCTGGACGCGTGCGCGGGTCCCGGCGGCAAGGCCGCGCTGCTCGGCGCGCTCGCGGCCGAACGCGGGGCCGTGCTGCTCGCCTCCGAGAAGCAGCCGCACCGGGCCGGGCTGGTCGCCAAGGCGCTGGCCGGGAACCCCGGCCCGTACCAGGTGGTCGCGGCCGACGGGACGCGTCCGCCGTGGCGGCCCGGCAGCTTCGACCGTGTCCTGGTCGACGTACCGTGCACCGGTCTGGGCGCCCTGCGCCGCCGGCCCGAGGCACGGTGGCGGCGTCGCCCGGAGGACCTGGACGGCTTCGCGCCGCTCCAGCGCGGGCTGCTGCGCGCCGCCCTGGAGTCCGTAAGGGTCGGCGGAGTCGTCGGCTACGCGACCTGCTCGCCGCACCTGGCGGAGACCCGGGCGGTGGTGGCGGACCTGCTCAAGCAGTTCCCGGACACCGAACTCGTCGACGCCCGCCCGCTCCTCCCGGACGTCCCGGACCTCGGCGAGGGCCCCGACATCCAGCTCTGGCCCCATCTCCACGGCACGGACGCGATGTATCTGGCGCTGTTGCGCCGTACCGCCTGACGCGGAGGGCGCGGGCCCTCCGCCTCCGCCCTCGACGGACGCACCGGTGCCGTCGGGGCACGCCTGAGCGGCGGCTCGACGGCACCACCCCGTGAGCGGCGGTCGGCCCGCGCGCCGGCGTCCGCCCTGTCGGCCTCCCGGCGGCCGACAGGCCACAGACCCCGTGCGCGCCCGGGCCGTCGCCGACTGGCTCGGGCGCCCAAGCCCGGGCTCACGAACCCGTCTGCCGCCCGCCGGGCGCGCCACCGCCCCGGACCCGGACCGGGCGGACTGGTCGACGGCGGGTGCCGGCACGGAAGATCCGTGCCGGCACCCGCCGTTGACCAGTCCCCGGACCGTTCCCACCGCCGCGCGGCACAGCGCATACGCTTGGGGCATGGCCCCGCAGATCAGTCCCAGCATCCTGTCCGCCGACTTCGCCCGGCTCGCCGAGGAGGCGAAGGCCGTCGAGGGAGCCGACTGGCTCCACGTCGACGTGATGGACAACCACTTCGTGCCGAACCTGACGCTCGGCGTGCCGGTCGTGGAGTCGCTCGCCAGGGCCACGGACACGCCGCTGGACTGCCATCTGATGATCGAGGCGCCCGACCGCTGGGCGCCGCAGTACGTGGAGGCGGGGGCCGGCTCGGTCACCTTCCACGTCGAGGCGGCCACCGCGCCCGTCCGGCTCGCCCGGGAGATCCGCGCCAAGGGCGCCCGAGCCTCCATGGCGCTGCGGCCCGCGACGCCGATCGAGCCGTACGAGGACCTGCTGCCCGAGCTGGACATGCTGCTGATCATGACGGTTGAACCCGGCTTCGGCGGGCAGGCGTTCCTCGACATCATGCTGCCGAAGATCCGCCGCACCCGTGAGCTGATCAGCAGGCACGGGCTGGAGCTGTGGCTCCAGGTCGACGGCGGCGTGTCGGCCTCGACCATCGAGCGATGCGCCGAGGCGGGCGCGGACGTCTTCGTCGCGGGATCCGCCGTGTACGGGGCGTCGGACCCGGCCGAGGCGGTCCGTGCCCTGCGCAAGCAGGCGGAGGCGTCGATGGCCAAGGCGTCGTGGTTGCACGACCACTGAGCGTCATATACGTGAACGGCGGTCAGCAGGGCTGATCGACAGCGCCGGATCTGCAAGGATGAACGGCGAGTCCAGAGTGTGAACAGCAGTGAGGAGATCGCCGTGTCGGGTATGTCGGCGGGCCGGTCAGCCATGCGGATGGGACCCGCTGAGCTGGTGCAGGCGGCGGCCATGGCCCGCCGCTTCTACCTCGAGGGCAAGTCCAAGATCCAGATCGCCGAGGAGTTCGGCGTCAGCCGCTTCAAGGTGGCCCGGGTCCTGGAGACCGCCCTCGAGCGGGATCTGGTACGCATCGAGATCCGCGTGCCCGCCGAGCTGGACGCCGAGCGCTCGGACGCGCTCCGCGCCCGCTACGGCCTGCGGCACGCCGTCGTGGTCGAGTCCCCGGCCGAGGCCGAGGAGACGCCCGACCCGGAGAACCTGGGAGAGGTGGCCGCCGACCTGCTCGGCGAGCTGGTCAACGAGGGGGACGTGCTGGGCCTCGCCTGGGGGCGTTCCACCATCCACATGGCGGCGGCCCTGGACCGGCTCCCGCCCTGCACGGTCGTCCAGCTGACCGGTGTGTACGACGCGGGCACGGCGGAGCGCGGCTCGGTCGAGGCCGTACGCCGCGCCGCACAGGTGTCGGGCGGCGACGCCCACCCCATCTACGCGCCGATGCTGCTGCCGGACGCCGCCACCGCGGAGGCGCTGCGCCACCAGACGGGCATCGCGCGGGCCTTCGAGTACTTCGACAAGGTCACCGTCGCCTGTGTGTCCATCGGCTCCTGGGAGCCGGGCATCTCCACGGTGCACGACATGCTCAGCGACGAGGAGCGCGCCCACTACGCCTCCCTCGGCGTCGCCGCGGAGATGTCCGCCCACCTCTTCGACGCCGAAGGGCGCCGGGTCGGCCGCGACCTGGGGGAGCGGTGCATCACGGTCAAGACCGACCAGTTGCGCAAGGTGCCCGAGGTGGTCGCCATCGCGGGCGGACAGCGCAAGGGACCGGCCATCGACGCGGTGCTGCGCTCCGGCCTCGTCACCAGCCTGGTGACCGACACCTCGGCCGCCGACTACCTGATGACCGCCGGACCCGCCCCGCGCTCCGCCCTGAACCGCGCGGACCCGGACGGCCCCTGACGGCGGGTGGGGCCGGGAGGGGGCCGGCAGCATCGGCCGCATGATGCCGCTACGGGCCCTCCTCCCGCGTCTCGCGGCCTGCCCGCTCCTCGCCGCCGGTCGGCTGCCCGTCCGGCGGCGACGACGGAGGCGGCCGCACCGGAATCCCGGCCTGGGCCGAGGGGATGCCCGTCACCGAGGTGTCCGAGCTGCCCGCCGAGGCCCGCCGCACCCTGCGACTCATCGACGAGGGCGGCCCGTTCCCCCATGAGCGGGACGGCTCCGTGTTCGGCGCCTTCGAAGGGCTGCTGCCCCGGCACGAAAACGGCTACTGCCGCGAGTGCACGGTGCCCACGCCCGGACCCGACGACCGGGGCGCCCGGCGCGTCGTCACCGGCCGGAACGGCGAGACGCACCGCACCGACGCCCCCTACGCATCGTTCACGGCGGTACCGAGATGACTTACGACCTCACCAACCGGCGCGTCGTCCCCCTCGACCTGGACGGGGTGACCGACAAGGCGGGCCTGATGGACCGCTGCGCCCGCGCGCTCGCCCTGCCCGACTGGTTCGGCCGCAACTGGGACGCCCTGGCCGACTCCCTCTCCGACCGCACCGTCTGGCCCGAGGGCGCGGACGGACGCGGCCTGCTGCTCGTCGTCCGCGGCTGGCGGGCCTACGCCGACGCCCGCCCCCAGGAGTGGGCGACCGCCCAGGAGGTGTTCGCCGAGGCCGCCGAACGCGACCCCGCGCTCACCGTGGCGCTCGCCGTTGGAGGATCCGCCGAGCACCTGACCGACCAGGCTGGACGATCCGACCGGGACTGACGTTCCTGTCGCCGTGGGAGAATGAAGTACGTGCTCTTCCCCCTGGCTGACCTGTCCGGGGGCCACCTCTGATCGACTGGGATGTGCAGCACGTGCGTTTCCTCAACGACATCCAGCCCCCGTACGACCTGACGTACGACGACGTCTTCATGGTGCCGAGCCGCTCCGCGGTCGGCTCGCGGCAGGGTGTGGACCTCAGCTCGCCCGACGGTACGGGCACCACGATCCCGCTCGTCGTCGCCAACATGACCGCGATCGCCGGCCGTCGCATGGCCGAGACGGTCGCCCGGCGCGGCGGACTGGTGGTCATACCGCAGGACATCCCGATCGAGGTCGTCGCCGAGGTCGTCTCCTGGGTGAAGTCCCGCCACCTGGTGCTGGACACCCCGATCGTGCTGGCCCCGCACCAGACCGTCGCCGACGCCCTGTCCCTGCTGCCCAAGCGGGCGCACAACGCGGGCGTGGTCGTCGACGAGGAGCGCCGTCCGGTCGGTGTGGTCACCGACGCCGACCTGACCGGCGTGGACCGCTTCACCCAGCTCGACGAGGTCATGTCCAAGGACCTGCTCCTCCTGGACGCCGGCATGGACCCGCGCGAGGCCTTCAACACCCTCGACGGCGCCAACCGCCGCTACGCGCCCGCCGTGGACGCCGAGGGCCGCCTGGCCGGCATCCTGACCCGCAAGGGCGCCCTGCGCGCCACCCTCTACACGCCCGCCACCGACGCGCAGGGACGGCTGCGCGTCGCCGCCGCCGTCGGGATCAACGGCGACGTGGCCGGCAAGGCCAAGCAGCTCCTCGAGGCGGGCGTCGACACCCTCGTCATCGACACCGCGCACGGCCACCAGGAGTCGATGATCAACGCCGTCCGGCTGGTGCGCGGGCTCGACCCGCAGGTGCCGGTGGTGGCCGGCAACATCGTCTCCGCCGAAGGCGTCCGCGACCTGATCGAGGCCGGCGCGGACATCGTCAAGGTCGGCGTCGGCCCCGGCGCCATGTGCACCACCCGCATGATGACCGGCGTCGGCCGGCCGCAGTTCTCCGCGGTGCTGGAGTGCGCCGCCGAGGCGAAGAAGTACGGCAAGCACGTGTGGGCCGACGGCGGTGTCCGACACCCCCGCGATGTGGCCATGGCCCTCGCGGCAGGCGCGTCCAACGTGATGATCGGCTCCTGGTTCGCCGGCACCTACGAGTCCCCGGGCGACCTCCAGCACGACGCGAACGGCCGCCCCTACAAGGAGTCCTTCGGCATGGCCTCCGCCCGCGCCGTGCGCAACCGCACCTCCGAGGAGTCCGCCTACGACCGCGCCCGCAAGGCGCTGTTCGAGGAGGGCATCTCCACCTCCCGCATGTTCCTCGACCCGGAGCGCCCGGGCGTCGAGGACCTGATCGACTCGGTTGTCGCGGGCGTCCGCTCCTCCTGCACCTACGCCGGCGCCGCCTCGCTGGAGGAGTTCGCCGAGAAGGCCGTCGTCGGCGTGCAGAGCGCGGCCGGCTACGCCGAGGGCAAGCCGCTGCACGCCAGCTGGAGCTGACCCCGTCCGGTGGGGCGGGTGTGGAACGGCGCACATGGCCGGCGCAACGAACACCTGCCCCACCCCGGGGAACGCAACGATCTTGCGGTGGTGCGCAAGGTTGCTGCATTTCAGCAGCAACGAAGAACCTCGTAGGGTTACGCGCTGTACGTGTGTGGCGGGGACCCCGCTCGACGGGTCCCGGCTGTCGCGGGGTGCCGTCCGGTCCCGGCCGCGGAAGCCCGGCAGCGATCAAGGAGTCAGCGCGTGCTCGACCATGGCGCACCCCCGCACAACGGCGGTCCCGCCGCCCCGCACTCCCCAGGCGTGGGTATGCGTCTGATGCGGCGCAAGCCCGTGGAGCGCCTGGTCGCCGAGGGTGGCCACGGTGAGGGCGGCACCCTGCGCCGCTCCCTCGGACTGTGGCAGCTGACCATGATCAGCATCGGTGCCACGCTCGGCACCGGCATCTTCGTCGTCCTCGGTGAGGCCGTCCCCAAGGCCGGTCCCGCCGTCACGCTGTCCTTCGTCATCGCCGGCCTGACGGCCCTCTTCTCCGCCCTCTCCTATGCCGAGCTGGCCGGCACGATCCCCGTTTCCGGCTCCTCCTACTCGTATGCGTACGCAACGATGGGCGAACTCATCGCCTGGGTCTGCGGCTGGTGTCTGATGCTGGAGTACGGCGTCTCGGTCGCCGCCGTCGCCGTCGGCTGGGGCGAGTACCTCAACGAACTCCTCGACGGCACCATCGGCGTCACCCTGCCCGCCGCGCTGTCCGCCCCGCCCGGCGACGGTGGCGTCTTCAACGCGCCGGCGCTGATCGTCGTCATGCTGGCCATGGCGTTCCTGCTCGGCGGCGCCCGCGAGTCCGCCCGGGCCAACACCGTCATGGTCCTCGTCAAGATCGGCGCGCTGGTGCTGTTCTGCGCCATCGGCGTCCAGGGCTTCCGGTCCGGCAACTACGAGAACTTCATGCCGCTCGGCATGGCCGGCGTCAGCGCCGCGGGAGCCACCCTGTTCTTCTCGTACATCGGCTTCGACGCCGCCTCCACCGCCGGTGAGGAGGCCAAGAACGCCCAGCGTGACCTGCCCCGCGCGATCCTGCTGTCCCTCGCGATCATCACCGCGCTGTACGTCCTGGTCGCCGCCGTCGCCGTGGGCGCCAAGCCGTGGCGGCAGTTCACCGACTCCGAGGCCACCCTCGCCCAGATCATGCGCGAGGTCACCGGCCAGAGCTTCTGGGGCACCCTGCTGGCGTTCTGCGCCGTCATCGCCATCGCGAGCGTCGTCCTCACCGTGCTCTACGGCCAGACCCGCATCCTGTTCGCCATGTCCCGCGACGGCCTGGTGCCCAAGGTGTTCGCCCGGGTCAGCCCGCGCACCGGCACACCCCGCGCCAACACCCTGATCGTCTCCCTGTTCTGCGGAGTCCTCGCCGCCGCCGTCCCGCTCGGCCAGCTCGCCGACGCCACCAGCATCGGCACCCTCTTCGCCTTCGCCCTGGTCAACGTCGCCGTCGTGGTGCTGCGCCGCAGCCGGCCCGACATGCCGCGCTCCTTCAGGGTCCCGCTGTCCCCGCTGCTGCCCGCCCTCGGCTTCGGCTTCTGCCTGTGGATGATGGGCAGCCTGTCGACCGTCACCTGGGTCGTCTTCGGGGTCTGGATGGCCGTCGGGCTCGTGTTCTACTTCCTCTACGGCTACCGCCGCTCCCGGCTCGCCGCCCCCGCCCCGTCAGAAGCGAAGTGAAACACCCGCAGTGCTGAACGATCTCGACGAACGCATCGTGCACGCCCTCGCCGAGGACGCCCGCCGTTCCTACGCGGACATCGGCCAGCTCGTCGGCCTCTCCGCGCCCGCCGTCAAACGGCGTGTGGACCGGCTGCGCGCCACCGGGGCCATCACCGGCTTCACCGTGCGGGTGGACCCCGCCGCCCTCGGCTGGGAGACGGAGGGGTTCGTCGAGATCTACTGCCGCAGCAACACCTCCCCGGAGACCATCCAGCGGGGGCTGGAGCGCTACCAGGAGGTCGTCGCCGCGTCCACCGTCACCGGGGACGCGGACGCGGTCGCCCAGGTCTTCGCCTCCGACATGCGGCACTTCGAACGGGTGCTGGAGCGGATCGCCGGCGAGCCGTTCGTCGAGCGGACCAAGTCCGTGCTGGTGCTGTCGCCGCTGCTGCGGCGGTTCTCGTCCGGCTCACCGACCTAGGCCGTCAGACCAGGGCTCCACGGGTACGACCCGCCCTTCCCGGCAGGCCACCCCCGCGTGAGGGTCACTGAATCGGCGTAATCTAGGGCATATGCGGCAGCCCTCCGATTCCGGTGCGGTGACCGGTGAGCCCGAAGGGCCGGATCCGGTTTTCGTCGACGCCTCCGGCCGGCGGGCCCGGCTGCTGCGGCGGGCCGGATACGGAGCCGCGGGACTGGCCGCCGGCTATCTGAGCGTGCTCGCGCTGAGCCTGATGGGGGCGACCCCGTTCGCCCCTGAGGCCCTGCTGCCGCCACTGCCCGGCGAGTCCGCACCGACCGCCCCGCTGCGCCAGGACGCCGAGGGGGACGCCCGGCCGCCCGAGGAGGCCGGGGCCGGGGTGGGGCCGGGCACGCCGCTCATCCCGCTCATCGCCGGGGAGGAACCGGCAGGCTCCCTGCTGCTGCCGCCGGGCGCCGATCCCGGAAGCGTCGCCGGGGTGCCGGTGCAGCCGCCGGACGCGGGCGGGGTCGAGGTCACGGACGGGCCGACGCCCCCCGAGGAGCCCGGCGAAGACGCCGAGGAGCCGGGTGCGCCCGAGGTGCCGCAGGAGCCGGGTGCCGGTGAGCCGTCCGCGCCCGGCGACGGCGGTGACTCCGAGGCGCCGCCGCCCGGCACCGACGAGCCGTCCGGACCCGGCACCGACGACCCGCCCGAGCCGCCCGGGACGCCGCAGCCCACGCCCGAGGCGCCGTCCGAGAACCCCGGCTCCCCGCCCGACGACCCGCCGGGTGCCGGGACTCCCTGATGCGGGGACGACCGCACCCCCCTGCCGGTCCACCGCCCGCGGCGCCGAGGTCACGGCGGCGCTGGTTCCGCATCGTGGTCCCGCTGGTCCTGCTGGCCTTCGTCGTCTCCGTCCTCGCCGTCGAGGGATACACCTCCCGCGGCTTCGCCGGGGACCATGAGGGCCGCGGGGAGCGGGCCGGACGGAGCGGGGCGGGCGTGCCCCAGGAGATCACGGAGGGAGGACCGGTCGTCGACGCGGGCCACGATCCGCCGCGCACCTACCGGGCCCCGGCCAGGACGGTCGTCCTGACCTTCGACGACGGCCCCGACCCCGCGTGGACGCCCCGGATCCGCGCGGTCCTCGACCGCCACGACGTGCCCGGCACCTTCTTCGTCACCGGACGGCAGACCGCCCGCCACCCCGACCTCGTACGGGATCTGATCCGCTCGGGACACGAGATCGGGGTGCACACCTTCTCCCACCCCGACCTGGCCACGCAGTCCGAGGACGCGGTCGACCGGGAGCTGGCGTTCACCCAGCTCGCCCTCGCCGGGGCCGCCGGCGTCCACAGCTCGCTCGTGCGGATGCCGTACTCCTCGACCACCGGCGCGCTGGACGGCCCCTCCTGGACCGTCGCCCGGCACCTCGGCGAGAAGGGGTACGTGCTGGCCTTCGTCGACCAGGACACCCGCGACTGGAGCCGCCCCGGAGCCCGGGCCATCGCCGACGCCGCCGTTCCGAAGGCGCCCGGCCGGGGGACGATCGTCCTGCTCCACGACTCCGGAGGCGACCGCTCGCAGACCGTGCGGGCGCTTCGGACGCTGGTGCCGCGGCTCAAGGCCGACGGCTACCGCTTCTCCACGGTCGCCGAGCTGGTGGGCGCCGAACGCCTCACGGGCGGCGCCGGCACGGCGGAGCGGTGGCAGGGGTGGGTGTTCGTGACCGCCGTGACCGTGTCGGGGACGACGGTGTCCGTGCTGGGCGCGCTGCTGCTGGTCGTCGGAGGGCTGGTGCTGGCGCGGTGCGTGCTGATGCTCGGGCTGGCCCACCGCCACGCGCGGCTCGCACGCCGGCGTCCGCGCGCCGGGCCGGGGCCGCCCGTCACCGGGCCGGTCAGCGTGGTCGTGCCCGCGTACAACGAGGTCGTGTGCATCGGCAAGACGCTGCGGTCGCTGGCCGCGAGCGACCACCCCGTGGAGATCGTCGTCGTGGACGACGGCTCCGACGACGGAACCGCCGACGCCGCCGAGGCGCTGGGGCTGCCCGGCGTGACCGTGGTGCGCACGCCCAACCGGGGCAAGGCCGCCGCGCTGAACACCGGAGTGCTGCGTGCCTCGCACGACATCGTCGTGATGCTCGACGCCGACACCGTCTTCGAGCCCTCGACCGTCCGCCGTCTCGTCGAGCCGTTCGCCGACCCGTCCGTCGGCGCCACCGCCGGCAACGCCAAGGTCGGCAACCGGCACGGCATGCTCGGCCGCTGGCAGCACATCGAGTACGTCATGGGCTTCAACCTCGACCGGCGCATGTACGACCTGTTGCGCTGCATGCCGACCGTGCCCGGCGCCGTCGGGGCCTTCCGCGTCACCGCCCTGCGCCGGGCCGGGATGCTCAGCGGGGACACGCTCGCCGAGGACACCGACCTCACCATGGCCCTGCACCGGGCAGGGTGGGAGGTGCGCTACGCCGAGCACGCCGTCGCCTGGACCGAGGCGCCGGGGTCGCTGCGGCAGCTGTGGCGCCAGCGGTACCGGTGGAGCTACGGCACGATGCAGGCCGCGTGGAAGCACCGGCACGCCCTTGTCGAGCGGGGGCACGCCGGGCGGTTCGGGCGGGTCGGGCTGCCGTTGCTCGCGGTGTTCCAGATCCTCACGCCGCTGCTCGCCCCGCTGATCGACCTGCTGACCCTGTACGGGCTGGTGTTCGGGAACGCGGCGCTCACGCTGCTGGCGTGGTGCGGGGTGCTGGCCGTGCAGGGGGTGTGCGCCGCGTACGCCTTCCGTCTCGACGGAGAGCCGCTGCGGCCGCTGTGGGCGCTGCCGCTGCAGCAGGTCGTGTACCGGCAGGTGATGTACCTGGTGCTGGTGCAGGCCTGCCTGACCGCGCTCAGCGGGTACCGGCTGCCCTGGCAGCGGCTCAAGCGGAAGGGGAACGTGGTGGTGCCGCCGAGGGGCGGAGGACTACCCTACGGAGTATGACCTGGCGACATTGATCCAGCCGTAGTGCCTCCCGAGGGCCGCCCCGGGCGCCGTTCGACCTCAGCGTCCGGTGTCCGAACCGCCCTTACGGGAAGGCCTCATGACTCTCACGCCCACGCGTGCCGTCGACGTGCGCGTGCGTCGGCTGACGACCACGCTGTACGGCTACTCGTTCCTCGAAGAATTCGTCCTGCTGTACCCGGTGTACGCGCTGCTGTTCAGCGACACCGGGCTGTCCGTGTGGCAGATCACGTCCCTGTTCGCCCTCTGGTCCGTCACCGCCGTGGTGCTGGAGGTCCCGTCCGGGGCGTGGGCCGACGCGGTGTCACGGCGGCTGTTGCTGGTCGTCGGCCCGCTGCTGACGGGCGCCGGGTTCGCGCTGTGGATCCTCCTGCCGTCGTACGCCGCCTTCGCCGTGGGGTTCGTGCTGTGGGGGACCGGAGGGGCGCTGTGCTCCGGTGCGCTGGAGGCCCTCGTCTACGACGAGCTGGAGCGGGACGGGGCCTCCGGCCGGTACGCGCGTGTGCTGGGGCGGGCACGCGCGGCCGGACTGGTCGCCGTGATGGCGGCGATGGGGCTGGCCGGACCCGTGCTGGCGTGGGGCGGCCACGCGGCCGTGGGGACGGCGAGCGTGCTGGTGTGCCTGCTGACCTCGGTGACCGCGCTGAGGTTTCCCGAGCACCGGGTGGCGCGGGCCGAGGAGCGTCAGGGCTGGGGCGTCGCTCTGCGGGCCGGTCTGGGTGAGGCCCGACGGGACCGGTCCGTGCGGGGCGCGTTGCTGCTGGTGCCGGCGGTGGCGGCGGTGTGGGGGGCGCTGGACGAGTACACGCCGTTGCTGGTGCGCGAGGCTGGGGTCGCCGATGTGGCCGTGCCGTGGGTGCTGCTGGTGATCTGGGGCGGGGCCACGGCCGGAAGCCTGCTGGCGGGGGAGGGGGAGCGGTTCGGCTCGGGCGGGCTCGCTCTCCTGCTGGGCGGGGGCGGCCTCGCCCTGGCGGTGGGCGCTGTCGCCGGCACGGTGACGGGACTGCTGCTGGTCGCGGTGGCGTTCGGCGCGTTCCAGGCGGCGACCGTGCTGGCGGAGGCACGCCTCCAGCACCGGATCGAGTCGACGGGGCGGGCGACGCTGACGTCGGTGGCGGGGCTGGGCACGGAGGTCGTGACGCTGACGGTGTTCGCGGGGTACGCGGTGATCGCGTCGGACCACGGGCACGGTGCGGCGTTCGCGGTGTCGGCGGTGCCGTACGTGGTGCTGGCCGTGGGCCTGGGCGCGGTCCGGTGGGGGCGGGCGGCGTAGCGCCGCCCGGTGCTCACCCGTGCGAGATCTCGGGCATGTCGACCGTGGTGAAGCCCTCGCGTCGCATCCGCTCGGCTCCCCAGGCGCCGAGCGGACCGAGCGCCTGGTTCAGGGCGCGTCCGGACTCGGTCAGGGAGTACTCCACCCGCGGCGGCACCTCGGCGTACACCTCCCGGTGCACCAGACCGTCCTCCTCCATCTCCCGCAGGTGCTGCGTCAGCATCTTCTCGCTCACCCCCGGCAGACCCCGGCGGAGCTCGGCGAAGCGGCGTACCCGGTGGGCGTCGAGCTCCCAGAGGATCAGGCCCTTCCATTTGCCGCTCACCACGTCGAGCGCGGCGTCGATGCCGCAGATGTACGGCCCCTTCCTCGGCGCCTTCGCCATCACCGATCCCCCTTACGAAAAGGTGAGTACCGCAGAAAAAAGTCGGTACTTCCGAGGGTAGCGACGCTGTCGAACCATGGAGGTGTGAACGAACGAGACAACAGCATCCGCAAGGACGACCGCTCCGTCACCGTGATCGGGCTCGGCCCGATGGGGCAGGCCATGACCCGTACGCTCCTCGCCGCCGGCCACCTGGTCACCGTCTGGAACCGCACCGCCGCCCGGGCCGACGGCGTCGTCGCCGACGGAGCGACTCCCGCGGCGACACCGAAGGAGGCGGCCGAGGCGAGTGACCTCGTGATCCTCAGCCTCACCGACTACCGTGCGATGTACGACATCCTCGGCGGAGCCACCTCCTCGCTCGCCGGCCGGACCCTGGTCAATCTGAGCTCCGACACTCCCGACCGCTCGCGGGAGGCGGCCGCCTGGGCGGAGGGTCACGGCGCCGCCTTCCTGACCGGAGGCGTCATGGTCCCCGCGCCGATGGTCGGCACGGAGGCGGCCTTCGTCTACTACAGCGGCCGGGAACGCGTGCTGGAGAGCCACCGGGCCGCGCTGGCGCCGCTGGGGACGCCGAAGTATCTGGGCGGGGACCCGGGTCTCGCCCAGATGATGTACCAGGCCCAGCTCGCGGTGTTCCTCACCACCCTGTCCGGGCTGATGCAGGCCACCGCGATGCTGGGCTCCGCGGGGATGACGGCCGGGGAAGCGCTGCCGGAGCTGCTCTCCTCCGCCGACTCCGTCGGCGACATCCTGCGGGCCGGTGAGGAGAACCCCGGCACCGCGCTCGACGACGGCGAGCATCCCGGCGATCTCAGCACGGTCACCATGATGGGCGCCACGTCCGACCACATCGTCGAGACCAGCAGGTCGCTCGGTCTCGACCTCGCGCTCCCCCTGGCCGTGCAGGGGCACTACCGGCGCGCGATCGAGAACGGGCACGGCGGTGACAACTGGACCCGCATCATCGACAGCATCCGGGGTCCGCGCTGATCCCGTGCAACGAATCGCCGCGACCGGCCCTCGACGCGCAACGATCGGCGCGCCGGTGCGCAACGGCTTCTTCTTGTCCGGCGCGGGCGGGCGACCGTACCTTCATGAGTGACCCCTGAACCCCCGCCTGTCCGGTGAGGATCACGCATGCGCACCGCCCTCTTCCAGAGCTCCGGCCACCCCGGCCACGTCGTCGAGAACCTCAAGGTCCTCGACGCCGCGGCCGCCCGCGCGGCCGCGGCGGGCGCGGACCTGCTGGTGACATCCGAGCTCTTCCTCACCGGCTACGCCATCGGCGACGACCTCGGCCGCCTCGCCGAGCCCGCCGACGGCGACGCGGCGGACGCGGTCGCGGAGACCGCCGCCCGGCACGGTCTCGCCGTCGCCTACGGCTACCCCGAGCGGGCCGGCGGCACGGTGTACAACTCCGTCCAGCTCGTCGCCCCCGACGGCGCCCGTCTCGCGAACTACCGCAAGACCCACCTCTACGGCTGCTTCGAGCACGACCACTTCACCCCGGCCGGGCACACCGTCGTGCAGGCCGAGCTGAACGGCCTCACCGTCGGCCTGATGATCTGCTACGACGTGGAGTTCCCGGAGAACGTCCGCGCCCACGCCCTCGCCGGCACCGACCTGCTGCTGGTGCCCACGGCCCAACTGCACCCGTACCAGTTCGTCGCCGAGTCCGTCGTTCCGGTGCGCGCCTTCGAGAGCCAGATGTACATCGCGTACGTCAACCGGGTCGGTCCGGAGGGCGAGTTCGAGTTCGTGGGGCTGTCCACGCTGGCCGGGCCCGACGGGGTCGCCCGCGCCCGCGCCGGCCGGGCCGAGGAACTGCTCCTCGCCGACGTCGACCCGGTGCTTCTCGCCGCGTCCCGCGAGGCCAACCCGTATCTGCGGGACCGCCGGCCGCCCCTCTACGGGTCCCTCGTCTGATCCTCCCCGGTTCCACCACTGCAAGGAGTCCCCACCCCATGACGTCCACGGTGCCCAACGCCGTCGAGCACGCCGACGAGCAGCAGCCGCCGATCACCATGTTCGGCCCTGACTTCCCGTACGCGTACGACGACTTCCTGGCCCACCCCGCCGGGATCGGGCAGGTGCCGGCCACCGAGCACGGCACCGAGGTCGCCGTCATCGGCGGTGGGCTGTCCGGGATCGTCGCCGCCTACGAGCTGATGAAGATGGGGCTCAAGCCGGTCGTGTACGAGGCCGACCGGATCGGCGGGCGGCTGCGGACCGTAGGGTTCGACGGGTGCGACCCGTCGCTGACGGCGGAGATGGGCGCCATGCGGTTCCCGCCGTCCTCCACGGCGCTCCAGCACTACATCGACCTGGTGGGACTGGAGACCCGGCCCTTCCCGAACCCGCTGGCCGAGACGACCCCTTCGACCGTCGTCGATCTGAAGGGCGAGTCGCACTACGCGGAGACGATGGCCGATCTGCCGCAGGTCTACCGCGACGTGGCCGACGCCTGGGCGCGGTGCCTGGAGGAGGGAGCCGATTTCTCCGACATGAACCGGGCCCTGCGCGAGCGGGACGTGCCGCGGATCCGCGAGATCTGGTCGCGGCTGGTGGAGAAGCTCGACAACCAGACCTTCTACGGGTTCCTGTGCGACTCGGAGGCCTTCAGGTCCTTCCGGCACCGGGAGATCTTCGGGCAGGTCGGGTTCGGGACCGGGGGATGGGACACCGACTTCCCGAACTCCATCCTGGAGATCCTGCGGGTCGTCTACACCGAGGCCGACGACCACCACCGCGGGATCGTCGGCGGGTCGCAGCAGCTCCCGCTCCGGCTGTGGGAGCGGGAGCCCGGGAAGATCGTCCACTGGCCGTACGGAACCTCGCTGAAGTCGCTGCACGTGAACGGGGAACCGCGGCCCGCCGTGACGCGGCTCGGCCGGACCGCCGGCAACGGGATCACCGTCACGGACGCGCGCGGTGACATCCGTACGTACCGGGCGGCCGTCTTCACCGCGCAGTCCTGGATGCTGCTGTCGAAGATCGACTGCGACGACTCGCTCTTCCCCATCGACCACTGGACCGCCATCGAGCGCACCCACTACATGGAGAGCTCCAAGCTCTTCGTGCCCGTGGACCGGCCGTTCTGGCTGGACAAGGCCGTCGACGACAGGGGGAATCCGACCGGGCGGGACGTCATGTCGATGACGCTCACCGACCGCATGACCCGCGGCACCTACCTGCTGGACAACGGCCCGGACAAGCCGGCGGTCATCTGCCTGTCCTACACCTGGTGCGACGACAGCCTGAAGTGGCTGCCGCTGTCCGCCAACGAGCGGATGGAGGTCATGCTGAAGTCGCTCGGCGAGATCTATCCGAAGGTCGACATCCGGAAGCACATCATCGGCAACCCGGTGACCGTCTCCTGGGAGAACGAGCCCTACTTCATGGGCGCGTTCAAGGCCAACCTGCCGGGCCACTACCGCTACCAGCGGCGGCTGTTCACCCACTTCATGCAGGACCGGCTGCCGGAGGACAAGCGTGGCATCTTCCTCGCCGGCGACGACATCTCGTGGACGGCGGGCTGGGCCGAGGGCGCCGTGCAGACCGCGCTCAACGCGGTGTGGGGCGTGATGCACCAGCTCGGAGGCGCCACCGACCCGACCAACCCGGGACCGGGCGACCTGTACGACGAGATCGCGCCCGTCGAACTCCCGGAGGACTGAGGTCAGTCGGGCAGCGGGGTGAGCAGCATGCGGCCCGCGAACCCCACCGCGGTGTCCAGCCGTTCGGTGAACTCCGCCGCCACGTCGGGCAGCCGGCGCAGCGCCCACAGGGCGCGCGCCGCCGTCCAGGCCGCGTCGCGGGCGCGGTCCAGGCTCCACGCGCCGAGCAGATGGGTCAGCGGGTCGGCGATCCTCAGGAACTCGGGGCCGGGCACCAGCTCGTCGCGGATGCGCTCCTCCAGCGACAGGAGGAGTTCACCCACGGCTTCGAACTCGTCCTCCAGGTCGGCGGGTTCGCAGCCGAGCGTACGGCAGGTGTCCACCACGGCCAGCGCGAGGTCGTGCCCGATGTGCGCGTTGATGCCCGCCAGCGCGAACTGCACCGGACGTACGCCGGGATGGCGGCGGAACTGGAACAGCGGACGCCAGCAGGCGGGGGGACGACGGCCGTCCGCCGCCGCGTCGACGGCCGCGAGGTAGTACTCCGCGAAGCGGACGTCCAGGGTGATCACCGCCCGGGTGTCGGGGAACAGACCGGTGTCGATGCGGCGGTCCACGGCCCGGGTCACGGCCAGGTAGACACGGTTGAAGACCGCGACCCCGTCCCGCGCCGGCAGGGCCGCGTCGAGGGCGCTCAGACGGGCGACGACCCCGTCGACCGGGGTGAGGACTTGTTCGCATTGCGCCATGAGCGCAGGGTGACACCTCTAGTCTGGCTCCCGTGGCGGCGGGCCCGGCGCTTCCCCGGAACGGGGGAACGCGCCCGCCGTGGGGGAGGGGGAAGCACAAGGTGGCAGGCTCGCGTGCCCGCAGACTCTCGGCGCGCCGTGCGGACCGCCGGCGCGCCGCACGGAGGGCCACGATGGTCGCGGCGGCCTCGATCGTGGTCGCGGCGGGCACCGTGTCCGGGGTGATCTCCGCGACGGGGGAGGGGCCGGACGCACCGGAGGCCAGGCCCGTGCCGTCCGCGTCGCCCCGTCCAGTTCCGCTGCCCGCTGTGCCCTCGGCCTCCCCTTCGGCCACTTCGGCCACCGTGTCCGCGTCGCCGTCCGTCAGGCCGAGGCGGTCGAGTGCGTCGGCTTCCGAGTCGCCGCAGGCGAAGAAGACCACGGTTTCCGCGCGGCTCTACCGTCACCCCGCCTCCCGCGTCATCGACTGGGTGCGGGCGCATCCCGGCGACCCGCGCCGCCCGGTCATCGAGTCACGCATCGCCGACCAGCCGGCGGCCGTGTGGTTCGCGGACTGGTCGCCGGACACCGTCACCGCGCGGGTGAGGGCGGTGACGTCCGGCGGGGCCGCCGAGGGGCGGGTGCCCGTCGTCGTGCCGTACGCGATCCCCGGGCGGGACTGCGGGGGTCACTCCGAGGGCGGCGCGCCGGACCTCGAGGCCTACGACGACTGGATCGACCGGTTCGCCGCCGGGCTGGGCAGCGGGGAGGTCGTGGTGATCCTGGAGCCCGACTCGGTCGCGCAGGCCGACTGCCTGTCCGCCGGGGAGCGGGCCGCGCGGTTCGCCTCGCTGGCCCGCGCCGGGCGGGTGTTCAAGGAGGCCGGCCCCCGCGCCCGCGTCTACTACGACGCCGGACACTCCGGCTGGCACTCGCCCGCCAAGCAGGCGGACCTGCTGCGCCGGGCGGGGGCCGCCTCGTCCGCGTCGTCGGACGGCGTCTTCAGCAACGTGTCCAACTTCCACGGCACGGCCGACGAGATCGCCTACGACCGTGCCGTGCTCGACGCCCTCGGCGGGACGCACCTCGGCGCGGTCATCGACACGAGCCGCAACGGCAACGGCGCCCCGGCCGACGGCGAATGGTGCGACCCCGCCGGCCGCACCCTGGGCCGGGCCCCGACGCTCAGCACCGGCGAGCCCCGGATCGACGCCTACCTCTGGGTGAAGCTGCCCGGCGAGTCCGACGGCTGCAAGGGCGCACCGGGGACGTTCAGCCCGTCGTACGCCTACGACTTGGCGCGCTGACCCTCCTCGGAGCCGCCCGGGTCGTAGGAGGACGTGCCCTCGTCGAGCAGCGGCTCCTGCGTCTTCAGATGGGCGGGCGCGAAGGCGCGCAGCGCGTGGTAGCCGGTGATGACGACGACCGTGCCGAGGGCGATGCCGCTGAGCGAGAAGGTGTCGGTGAACTCCATGGAGACGTTGCCGACGCCGATGATGATGCCCGCCGCGGCCGGCACCAGGTTCAGCGGATTGCGCAGGTCCACCTTGGCGTTGAGCCAGATCTGCGCGCCCAGCAGGCCGATCATGCCGTAGAGGATGACGGTGATGCCGCCCAGCACACCGCCGGGGACGGCGGCCACGACCGCGCCGAACTTGGGGCACAGGCCGAACAGCAGGGCGAAGCCGGCGGCGGCCCAGTAGGCGGCGGTGGAGTAGACGCGGGTCGCGGCCATCACGCCGATGTTCTCGGAGTAGGTGGTGTTGGGCGGGCCGCCGACCGCGGTGGACAGCATGGAGCCGACGCCGTCGGCGGAGATGGCCGTGCCGAGCTTGTCGTCCAGGTTGTCGCCGGTCATCTCGCCGACCGCCTTCACATGGCCCGCGTTCTCGGCGATCAGGGCGATGACCACCGGCAGGGCGACCAGGATCGCCGACCACTCGAAGGACGGCCCGTGGAAGTCGGGCAGGCCGATCCAGTCCGCCCGGCCCACGCCGGACAGGTCAAGACGCCAGTGGTCGGTCACCTTGCCGCTCGCGTCGGCCGAGTGGATCTGGCCGAAGATCCGGTCCTGCGCCCAGGACAGCACATAGCCGAAGATCAGGCCCAGGAAGATCGCGATGCGGGACCAGAAGCCCCGCAGACAGACCACGGACAGTCCGGTGAACAGCATCACGAACAGCGCGGTCCACTGGTCCTGCGGCCAGTACGTCGAGGCGGTCACCGGCGCCAGGTTGAAGCCGATCAGCATGACCACCGCGCCGGTCACCACGGGCGGCATCGCCGCGTGGATGATCCGCGCGCCGAACTTCCGCACCGCGAGGCCCACGAGGAACAGCGCGCCGCCCACCACGAACACCGCGCCCGTCACCGTGGCGCTGGAACCGCCGTCCGCCCGGATCACCGCGGCGACGCCGACGAAGGAGAGCGAGCAGCCCAGGTAGCTCGGCACCCGGCCGCGGGTGGCCAGCAGGAAGACCATGGTGGCGACGCCCGACATCATGATCGCTAGGTTGGGGTCGAGACCCATGAGCACGGGCGCCACGAAGGACGCGCCGAACATGGCGACCACGTGCTGGGCACCCAGGCCCGCCGTGCGCGGCCAGGAGAGGCGCTCGTCGGGACGGACCACCGCCCCGGGTGCCGGAGTGCGTCCGTCTCCGTGCAGTTTCCAGCGGACGCCGAGATCCATGGGTTGTCGCTTTCGTCGTGCGGCCAGCGTGTCCGCACCATTGTGCGGCCCGGAGAGGAGTGGTTCGCACAGGTGGGCGGGCACCCCGGCTCCTCTGAGCGTCCGCTTAGGATGAGGTCACGCCGTCGATCGATGCACACGGCACCGATCCCGTACGTCCCAGGAGCACCACCCGTGACCGCCGAAGCCCCGCCCGCGCCCGCCCTCTCCTACGGCCGGCTGATCCCCGTGACCGTCCACTTCGACGACCTCGACGCACTGGGGCTGCTGCACAACGCCCGCTACCCCCTGCTCGTCGAGCGCGCCTGGGCCGAGCTGTGGCAGGCCAACGGCATCACCTTCGACGGCGACTGGGCGGCCGCGGGCGACGCCTGCAACGCGGTCAAGGAGCTGCGCCTCACCTACGAGGCCCCGGTGACCCGGCCCGGCCCCTACGCCGTCCACCTGTGGCTGGACCGGCTCGGCACCACCGGGCTCACCTACGGCTTCCGGTTCTGCTCGGCGGACGGCGCGGTGACCTACGCCCGGGGCAGCCGGGTGCTGGTGCGGCTGGACGCCACGACCCTGCGCCCGGCGCCGTGGAGCGAGGGGTTCAGGGGCGCCGCTCGGGAACTGCTGCGTCCGGACGCGTGACCTTCACCCGGTCGCCCGCGCGCAGCACCCCGGCGAAGCCCGCGATACCGCACGTCAGCAGCGTCACCAGCATGAACGACACCACCAGGCTGGTCGCCTGGGCCAGCATGCCGATCGCGCTCGGGGCGATCAGCCCCGAGGTGTAGGTGATGGTCGCCACGCCCGCGATGGCCAGGCTCGGGTTGGAGCCGCTGCGGCCGGCGGCGGCGAAGCAGAGCGGGACGACCACCGCGATGCCCAGCCCCATCAGCGCGAACCCGGCCATCGCGACGGCCGGGTGGCCGGCGAACACGATGAGCAGGCCGCCGAGCAGGGCGACCACGCCGCTCGCGCGGACCGTGCGCACCGCGCCGTAGCGGTCCACCACCCGGTCGCCCGCGATGCGGGCGACCGCCATGGTGAGCGTGAAGCCGGTGGTGCAGGCGGCCGCGAGACCGGCGGAGGTCTCCAGCTGGTCGCGCAGATAGACCGCCGACCAGTCCAGGCTCGCCCCCTCGGCGAACACCGCGCAGAAGCCGATCGCGCCGATCAGCAGCGCCGAGCGGGGCGGCAGGGCGAACCGGGGCGGCGGTTCCTCGTCCTCGGTCGGCTGCAGGTCGAGCACCCACGCGCAGGCCACGAAGCCCACGGCCGTCAGCACGGCGGCGGCCAGAGCGTGGTGCAGCCGGGCGTCCGAGCCGAGGTGCGCGGCGAGTGTGCCGGCCGCCGAGCCGACGACCGCGCCGACGCTCCACATGCCGTGCAGGCCCGACATGATCGACCGGTCGAGCCGGTTCTCCACCTCGACGCCCAGGGCGTTCATCGCCACGTCCGACATGCCCGCCGTGGCGCCGTAGACGAACAGGGCCAGACAGAGGGTCAGCAGGTTCGGGGCGAGGGACGGCAGGATCAGCGCGAGCGTCCACAGGGCGAGCAGGCCGCGCAGCGCGTTGCGGGCGCCGAAGCGGTGCGAGATGCCGCCCGCGAGCGGCATCGCGAGGGACGCGCCCAGCGCGGGGAAGGCGAGCGCCAGGCCCAGCTGGCCCGCGCTGACCCCCGCGTGGTCCTGGATCCAGGGGACCCGGGTCGCGAACGAACCGGTGACCGCGCCGTGCACGGCGAACACCGCGGCCACGGCGTACCGTGCCCGCCTCACCTCGCGTGGTGTGTGAACCACTGCGCTCATCGACCCGCCCCTCCCTGATCCACCGCTGTCGTGTGCGCGTTACCCCTGTCGTGCGCGCCGCCGTAAACTATCAGGAACCCTGCCTGAAAGAAACGGGGCATCCCGGGACACGGCACCCGCCGGCCGGGCCCGCCGATCTGGGAGGATCCCGGCATGGCCGCATCCCCGAGCACCGCCCGAGCCATCAACGACCGGCTCGCCCTGCGTCTGCTCCAGCAGGAGGGCCCGCTGACCGCGGGGCAGCTGAAAGAGCTCACCGGGCTGTCCCGGCCCACGGTCGCCGACCTGGTCGAACGCCTCACCGCCGCCGGCCTGATCGAGGTCGCCGGCGAGGCCCGCGCCCAGCGGAGGGGCCCCAACGCCAAGCTCTACGGCATCGTCGCCGGCCGCGCGCACCTCGCCGCCCTGGACGTGCGTACCGAGGGCGTCGCCCTGGTCGTGTCCGACCTCGTCGGCGGGGTGCTGGCCGAGGCGTCCCTGCCCATCGCCGACGACACCGGCACCGGACCCGCGGTCGAGCAGGCCGTGTCCCTGGTCGAGCGGACGGCCAAGGAGGCGGGTGCCCACCGGCTGCACACGGTGGGCATCGGCGCGCCCGGCCTCATCGACCCCGCGACCGGTGAACTCCGCGACTCCACGAGCCTGCCCGAGTGGCACCGGCGCCTGGTCGCCGCCCTCCAGGAACGGCTGCCCGGGGCCCGGGTCAGCGTGGAGAACGAGACCAACCTCGCCGCGCTCGCCGAGCAGCGCGACGGGTCCGCCCGTGACCGGGACACCTTCGTGCTGCTGTGGCTGGGCCACGGCACGGGCGCCGCCGTGATCCTCGACGGCGCGTTGCGCCGGGGCGCCTCCGGCGGCACCGGCGAGATCGGCTTCCTCCCCGTCCCGGGCACCCGGGGCCTGCCCTCCGCGACCGACTGCGCGGGCGGCTTCCACTCCCTGGCCGGCGCGGCGGCGGTCGCGACGCTCGCGAGGGAGTACGGGGTCGTGCCGGCGTCCGGGTCCGACCCGGAGGCGGCGGGCGCGGTACGGGCGGCCGTCTCCGGGCCGGAGAGCGCGGCACACACGCGCTTCCTCGACACCCTGGCCGACCGGGTCGCGGTGGGCGTGGCCTCCGTGGTCGCGCTGCTGGACCCCGGGTGCGTGGTCCTGGGCGGCGAGATCGGCCAGGCGGGCGGCGAGGCACTGGCGTCCCGCGTCCACGACCGCCTGACCGCGATGTCCCCGCTCCCCGTCGAGGTCCGCCCCGGCGCCCTGGGCGGAGGGGCGGTCCTGCGCGGGGCGCTGCTGACGGCCCGCGACCACGCGCAGGACGAACTGTTCGGGGCGCCGGGGCACTGACGGGGCTCCAGGAGGGCGGTACCGCCTCGCCCGGCGTCTCCGGGTGTACGCCTAGCGTCGAGCCTCCCGCACCGCCGCGAACCGTTCCGCGAGGTGGTCCTCGAAAGTGCGGGTGCCCACCGCCCGGTCAGGGGCGAGATGGCCCCCCGCGCGGAACGCCTCGTACGCCGATCCGCGGAGCGGGACCTTCACCAGTGCGCGGCGGCGGCCCGCCGCGTCCAGGTACGAGCGAGCCAGGGAGTGCATCGTGCGGACCTCGGGGCCGCCCATGTCGTCCGTGCGGCCGGCGGGCGCGCCCTGCGCCAGCTCGGCCAGCCGGTGCGCGACCTCCCTGACCTCCACCGGCTGGTCCTTCACCCGGGCGGGCAGCGGCATCACCGGCGACTTCGACAGGCCCTGGAACAGCCGGAACAGCAGGTCGTGGAACTGGGTGGCGCGCAGCACCGTCCAGCCGGTCCCGCAGTCCTCGAACTGCCGCTCCACCGCCAGCTTGGTGCGGTAGTAGGGGAACGGCACCCGGTCCACGCCGACGATCGAGACGTAGACCAGATGCGCCACCCCGGCCCGCCGTGCCGCCGTGATCAGGTTCCGCGCCGCCCGCTCGTCACCGCCACGCGCCGAGGTGGCGCAGTGCACCACGGTGTCCGTGCCGTCCAGGGCGCTGTCCAGCCCGTTGTCGCCCTCGCGCAGGTCGACGGCGTAGGGCGCGGCGTGGCGGCTGAGCACCCGCACCTCGTGGCCGTCCGCCCGCAGCCGCGTGACGACATGCCGGCCGAGGGTTCCGGTACCGCCGGTCACCAGGATCGTGGTCATGCTGCTCAAGTCCCTCCGGACACGGGCGCCCTGGGATGTCGTGCGCGTGGCGCCGTACGGCATCCAGCTTCGCCGGGCCGGACGCCGGGCGCATCCGCGCGGGTGGTGAGGCCCGGCGGCGGGCAAGGGCCGTCGTCACCGCCGCCGGGCCGGCCGGGGAGGGGAGCGCGGCGGACCCCTGGTCCGGCCGGCGCTCCGAGGAGGTGGCTCGGACCCTAAGAGGACTAGACCACTTGGGTCAATAGGTCTGGACCATCCGTCGGAGGCGGAGGGGGCGCCAAGGGGGCGCACACCCGCGGCAGTTGTGCATCACGCGACCCTCGGTTGCCCTGACGTAGCTTGCTGTGAGCCACTCCACACACCTCGCCTGCGTGGCCGAGTCACGGCCGTGGCAGACTGGTGCTGTACCAGTAGCAGCGCACTCCGGGGTCGGTGAAAGTCCGAACCGGCGGTTACAGTCCGCGACCCGGTCGCCTCCAGCGGTCGGTTGACCAGGTGAAATTCCTGGACCGACGGTTAAAGTCCGGATGGGAGGCAGTGCGCGGCGGGCGGGCATCCATGCGCGCCGCCGTACCGGTTCGCCCTTCGGGTGATCCCTGTCCGGCGTCGCCCCCGGTGTCCTCACCCGTGATTCTGTCGTCATCGACAGCCCCGGAGTCCGTGCCCGAAGAGGCAGGAGGACCCGGGAAGTGTTCACCGGAATCGTCGAAGAGCTGGGCGAGGTCACCGCCGTCGAAACCCTCGACGACGCCTGTCGCTTCCGCCTGCGCGGCCCCGTGGTCACCCAGGGCGCGAAACACGGCGACTCCATCGCCGTCAACGGCGTGTGCCTCACCGTCGTCGACCACGAGGGCGACGAGTTCACCGCCGACGTCATGGCGGAGACACTGAACCGCTCCAGCCTCGGCGCCCTCGCCGTCGGCTCCCGCGTCAACCTCGAGCGGCCCACCGCCGTCGGCGACCGCCTCGGCGGCCACATCGTGCAGGGCCACGTCGACGGCACCGGCGAGATCCTCGGCCGTACCCCGTCGGAGCACTGGGAGATCGTCAAGATCTCCCTCCCCGCGGAGCTCAGCCGCTACGTCGTGGAGAAGGGCTCCATCACCATCGACGGCATCAGCCTCACCGTCGTCGACGCCGGGCGCGACCACTTCACCGTCAGTCTCATTCCCACCACCCTCGCCCTGACCACCCTCGGCATCAAGAAGCCCGGGGACCCGGTCAACCTCGAGGTGGACGTCATCGCCAAGTACGTCGAGCGCATGCTCGGCGACCGCGTCGCCGGCGAGGGGGTCACCCGGTGAACTGGCTCAACTCCGAGGCCTTCACCCTCTTCGGCCAGCACATCAAGTGGGCCGACATGATCGGCAACGTGATCGGGCTGATCGGCCTCGCCCTCGGCTGGCGCCGCTCCCTGTGGACCTGGCCCGCCCAGTTCGTCTCCGGGCTCATCCTCTTCACGGCCTTCGCCACCGCCCACCTCTCCGGCAGTGCGGGCAAGCAGGTCGTCGTGATGCTCGTCGCCGTCTGGGGCTTCCGGCAGTGGAACCGCGGCCGGCAGCAGGCCCAGGACGGCTCCGTCGCCGTACGGTTCGCCACCTGGCGCGAGCGGGGCGTGCTGCTCGCCGGGGCCGCCCTCGGCACCCTCGCCGTCGGGGGCCTCTTCACCGCCTATCCGTCCCTGTCCTGGGACCCCTGGCCGGACGCCTACATCTTCGTCGGCACGATCGTCGCGATGTACGCCCAGGCCCGCGGCATGGTCGAGTTCTGGTTCGCCTGGCTGCTCGTCGACCTCGTCGGCGTCCCGCTGAACTTCGCCAACGGCTTCGCCTTCTCCGGCTTCGTCTACGTCATCTACGGCGCACTCGTCCTGTGGGGCATGCGCGACTGGTGGCTGCGCTCCCGCGACGCGCGGCCCGCACTGGAAGGAGCGCCGGCATGACTGCGGCCCCCGTTCTGTACGACACCGAGGACCTCGACCTCCGGCTCGACCCCGTCGAGCAGGCGATCGCCGACATCGCCGCCGGCCGCCCCGTGGTGGTCGTCGACGACGAGAACCGGGAGAACGAGGGCGACCTGATCGTCGCCGCCGAGAAGGTGACCGAGGAGATCGTCGCCTTCATGATGACCGAGTGCCGCGGCATGATCTGCGCGCCCATGACGGGGGAGGAGCTCGACCGGCTCCGGATCCCGCAGATGGTCGAGCAGAACACCGAGTCCATGCGGACCGCGTTCACCGTCACCGTCGACGCCTCAGCCGCGCACGGCGTCACCACCGGCATCTCCGCCTCCGACCGGGCCACCACCCTTCAACTGCTGGCCTCCGGCACGTCCGGGCCGGACGACTTCGTCCGCCCCGGCCACATCTTCCCGCTGCGCGCCCGCCCCGGCGGCGTGCTCGAGCGCGACGGCCACACCGAGGCCGCCGTCGACCTGGCCCGCCTCGCCGGACTGCGCCCGGCGGGCGCCATCGTGGAGATCGCAGGCGAGGACGGCCGCATGCTGCGCCTGCCCGAGCTGGTCCCCTTCGCCCGCAAGCACGGCCTGTCGATCATCTCCATCGAGGACCTGATCGCCTACCGGCGCGGCAGCGAGCCCACCGTCCGCCGCGAGGCCGAGGTCCGGCTGCCCACCGCCCACGGCACCTTCACCGCGCACGGCTTCCGCTCCACCGTCGACGGCGTCGAGCACGTCGCCCTGGTGCACGGCGACCTCGGCGACGGCACGGACGTCCTCGTCCGCATGCATTCCGAATGCCTCACCGGCGACGTCTTCGGCTCCCAGCGCTGCGACTGCGGCCCCCAGCTCGACGCCTCCCTGGACCGCATCCAGGAGGAGGGCCGGGGCGTCGTCGTCTACCTGCGCGGCCACGAGGGACGCGGCATCGGCCTGATGTCCAAGCTCCGCGCCTACGAACTCCAGGAGCGCGGCCGCGACACCCTCGACGCCAACCTGGAACTCGGCCTGCCCGCCGACGCCCGGGACTACGCGGCCGGCGCGCAGATCCTCGCCGACCTCGGCGTCCGCAGCGTCCGCCTGATGACCAACAACCCTGACAAGTCCGACGCGCTCGCCCGCCACGGCATCGACGTCGTCCGGCGCGAGCCGATGCCCGTCACCGCGAGCGAGCACAACCTCCGTTACCTGCGCACCAAGCGGGACCGGATGGGCCACGACCTGCCCTGGCTGGACACGCCGACCGTGCCCGCCTGCGGCAACCAGTAACAAGAACCACGAGGAGAGACGTGAGCGGCAAGGGTGCACCGGAGCTGACGGTACGCAACGTGGGTGACCTGCGGGTCGCCGTCGTCGCGGCACAGTGGCACGAGAAGGTGATGGACGGACTGGTGGACGGCGCCCTGCGCGCCCTGCACGACCTGGGCATCGACGAGCCGACCCTGCTGAGGGTCCCCGGCAGCTGGGAACTGCCCGTCGTCGCCAAGGTCCTGGCCGGCCGGGGCTACGACGCCATCGTCGCCCTCGGCGTCGTCATCCGAGGCGGGACGCCCCACTTCGAGTACGTGTGCCAGGGCGTCACCCAGGGGCTCACCCAGGTGTCCGTCGACACCGGCGTCCCCGTCGGTTTCGGCCTCCTCACGTGCGACGACGAACAGCAGGCCCTCGACCGCGCCGGACTGCCCGGCTCCCGCGAGGACAAGGGGCACGAGGCGGTCACCGCGGCCGTCGCCACCGCCGCCTGCCTGCGCTCGGTGTCCGAACCCTGGCGGTGAGCAGTCCCCGTCACCGCGTAGGGTAAGGACCACCATGTCCAAGAAGACGTTCGAGGAGCTCTTCACCGAGCTCCAGCACAAGGCAGCCCACGGGGACCCCGCCACCTCCCGCACCGCCGAGCTGGTGGACAAGGGCGTCCATGCCATCGGCAAGAAGGTCGTCGAGGAGGCCGCCGAGGTCTGGATGGCCGCCGAGTACGAGGGCAAGGAGGCGGCCGCCGAGGAGATCTCGCAGCTGCTGTACCACGTCCAGGTGATGATGGTCGCCCGCGGCATCTCCCTCGACGACGTCTACGCCCACCTGTAAGCATCACCGCTCCACCCCACCCCTCCACGCAAAGGAAGCCGACCTCATGCTGCGCATCGCCGTCCCCAACAAGGGTTCCCTGTCAGGACCTGCGGCGGAGATGCTGCATGAGGCCGGCTACCAGCAGCGCAGGGAGTCCAAGGAGCTGCGGATCGTCGACCCGGTCAACGAGGTCGAGTTCTTCTACCTCCGCCCCCGCGACATCGCGATCTACGTCGCCTCCGGGCAGCTGGACATCGGGATCACCGGCCGTGACCTGCTGATCGACTCCGGCGCCGACGCCGAGGAGATCCTGCCCCTCGGCTTCGCCCGCTCCACCTTCCGGTACGCCGCCAAGCCCGGCACGATCACCGGTCCCGCCGACCTCACCGGCATGACCGTCGCCACCTCCTACGAGGGCATCGTCGCCGCGCACCTCGCGGAGCACGGCATCGACGCCTCCGTCGTCCACCTCGACGGGGCGGTCGAGACCGCCATCCAGCTCGGCGTCGCCCAGGTCATCGCGGACGTCGTCGAGACCGGCACCTCTCTGCGCAACGCCGGCCTGGAGGTCGTCGGCGAGCCGATCATGCAGTCCGAGGCCGTCGTCATCCGGCGTACCGGCACGGACGGCGAGGACCCCAAGGTGCAGCAGTTCCTGCGCCGCCTCCAGGGCGTCCTGGTCGCCCGCACGTACGTGATGATGGACTACGACTGCCGGGTCGAGCAGCTGGAGAAGGCCGTCGCGCTCACCCCCGGCCTGGAGTCCCCGACCGTGTCGCCCCTGCACAACGAAGGCTGGGTCGCCGTCCGGGCGATGGTCCCCTCCAAGGAGGCGCAGCGGATCATGGACGACCTGTACGACATCGGGGCCCGCGCCATCCTCACCACGGCCATCCACGCCTGCCGCCTCTGACCGGGCCGGGGAGGACCGCCATGTCCGACACACGGTTGCCCGAACTGCCCGTCACCTTCCGGCCGGGCGTCACCCGCGCGGTGCTGCTCACCGCGGGCGTCGCGCTGTTCGTCGTCGTCAGCGTGATCGGGCTGCTGCTGCCCGGGCTCGGCCCGGGGGAGCGGATCAGCTTCGTGTTCACCGCCGCCCTGCTGGCCGGTGCGCTGTTCCTGCTGGCCCGGCCGAAGGTCGTCGCCGACGAGACGGGCGTCACGGTCGTCAACATCGTGAACCGGCGCCGCCTGGCGTGGCCGGAGATCCTTCAGGTGAACCTCCGCTCGGGTGATCCCTGGGTCTTCCTCGACCTCAGCGACGGCACCAGCCTGCCCGTGCTCGGCATCCAGCCCGGCATGGCCCGGCAGCGGGCCATCGCCGACGCACGGGCCCTGCGGGCCCTCGCCGAGGCGCACTCCGCGCCCGAGGCAGAGGCGCCCCGCGACTGACCCGGACATGTCCGGCGCCGTCCCGCGGGGAGAAACGGACCTGCCGCAGTCCCCCCTGTCTTGATTAATCTGTTGGGCGGAGGCGCGCCGACAGCGCCTCCGCCCCTGTCGCCCCGCCCGGTGCGCCGAGGGGCCCCAGCTATCCGAGGAGTGACCCTCTCCGGCGATGGACGGATCGTCCTGCAGTACCTGCGCCGCCCCCTGCCGACATAGCGCCCACCGCCCGGTGGGCGCGCATGCGGAGGCGGCGGCATCATGAGCACCCCTGCGCTGCTTCTCGCAGCCGCCTTCCTGCTGATCCTCGCCAACGGCTTCTTCGTGGCCGCCGAGTTCGGCCTGGTCACCGTGGAGCGGGCCGACGCCGAGGAGGCCGCCGCGGCCGGCGACCGGCGCGCCGGCCGGGTCGTCGCGTCCCTGCGCGAACTGTCCTTCCAGCTCTCCGGCACCCAGCTCGGCATCACCCTCACCTCCCTGGTGGTGGGCATGCTCGCCCAACCGGCGCTCGCCCAGCTGCTGGACGGCCCGCTCACCGGCGCCGGCATACCCGAGGGCGCGGTCTCCGGCGTGTCCGTGGTGATCGGCATGCTGCTCGCGTCCGCCGTGCAGATGGTGATCGGCGAACTCGTGCCGAAGAACTGGGCGGTGTCCCGGCCGATGCAGGTCGCGCGCTTCGTCGCCGGCCCGCAGCACGCCTTCGCCCGCATGTTCCGCCCGGTCATCGCCGGACTGAACGCCGTGGCCAACCGGCTGGTGCGGGCCATGGGCATCGAGCCCGCAGCAGAACTGGCCTCCGCCCGCACCCCCGGCGAACTGGTCTCCCTGGCCCGGCACTCGGCCCGGGCGGGCGCCCTGGAGCAGGACACGGCGGATCTCTTCGTCCGCACCCTGTCCCTGGGCGAGCTGACCGCCCAGCACGTCATGACCCCGCGCGTGCGGGTCAGTGCCCTCCAGGCGTCCGCGACCGCGGAGGACGTGGTCAACCTGACCCGCGCCACCGGCCTGTCCCGCTTCCCCGTGTACCGGGAGCGGATCGACGAGATCGCCGGCATGGTCCATCTCAAGGACGCCCTGGCGGTCCCCGCGCACGAACGGCTGCGCACCCCGGTCGCCCGCATCGCCCGCCCGGCGCTGCTGGTCCCCGAGACCCTGCCGGTGCGCCCGCTGCTCACCAGGCTGCGCAGCGAGCAGCCCATCGCGGTCGTCGTCGACGAGTACGGCGGCACCGCCGGTGTCGTCACCCTCGAGGACATCGTCGAGGAGATCGTCGGCGAGGTGCGCGACGAGCACGACGGGCATGACGTGCCCGAACTAGCCCCCGCCCCGCCGGAGGACGGCAACCCGGCCTGGGACGTCGACGGCGGCGCCCGGGTCGACATCCTGCGCCGCATAGGACTGGAGGTCCCCGAAGGCCCCTACGAGACGGTGGCCGGCCTGGTCGCCGATCTCCTCGGCCGCATCCCGGCCGTGGGGGACCGCACGGAACTCCCGGGCTGGCGGCTGTCGGTGCGCCGCGTCGGCCACTACCGCGCGGAACGCGTCCGCCTGGTCCGCACGGCCCGGATCCCTCTCGCGGAGGCCGCCGGATGAGCGTCCTGCAACTGCTGTTCGCCGCACTGCTCGTGCTCGCCAACGGCTTCTTCGTCGGCGCCGAGTTCGCCCTGGTGTCGGTCCGCCGCAGCCAGATCGAACCGCTCGGCACCGCCCGCGCCCGCCAGGTGCTGTACGGCCTGGAGCATCTGCCGCAGATGATGGCGGCCGCCCAGTTCGGCATCACCGTCTGCTCGCTCACCCTCGGCGCGGTCGCGGAACCGACCGTCGCCCGGCTCCTGGAGCCGGTGTTCGCGTGGATGCACCTGCCGCACGGGGTGATCCACCCGCTCGGCTACGTCATCGCGCTCGCCGCCGTGGTCTTCTTCCACCTCGTCGTCGGCGAGATGGTCCCGAAGAACCTGGCGATGGCCGCGCCCGAGAGGGCGGCCCTGTGGCTCAGCCCCGGCCTGGTGTGGTTCGCCCGCCTGTGCAAGCCGGTCACCGTCGCCCTCGGCGCCTGCGCCCAGGGCGTCCTGCGGCTCTTCCGCGTGGAGCCCAAGGACGAGGTGGAGGCCGTCTTCACCAGCGAGCAGCTGAACCGGCTGGTGGAGGACGCCGGCCAGGCCGGGCTGCTCGACCCTGAGGAGGCGGAGCGGCTGGAGGACGCCCTGGGACTGGGCTCGCGCCCGGTGACGGACGTCCTGCTGCCCCGCGAGTCCCTGGTGACGGTCACCCCGGCGGTCACCCCGGGGCAGATCGTGGAGCTGACCGCCCGCACCGGCTACTCCCGCTTCCCGGTGGCGGCCGAGGGCGGCGCCTTCATGGGCTACCTGCACGTCAAGGACGTCCTGGACCTGGAGGACGCCGACCGGGCCGTCCCGCAGCACCTGTGGCGCCCGATGACCACGCTGAGGCCCGAACTCCCGCTGGACGACGCCCTCACGGTCATGCGCCGGGCGGCCACCCATCTGGCGCAGGTGGCGGACGCGTCCGGCAAGGTACTGGGCCTGGTCGCTCTGGAGGACGTGCTCGAGATGCTGGTCGGCGAGGTGCGGGACCCCGCCCACCGGGAGGTCACGCTCACCCCGCAGCGGGCGAGCGGGGCGCCGGAGGAGGCGATGGCCACCTGACCCCGGGTGGCCGTACGGCCACCCGCCCGTCGGGGTCCTAGGGCCCCGACGGGTCCGACGGACCCCGCCCCGACAGCACCTCCCCGTACGCCTGCATCAGGTCCGGCAGGCGCAGGGTCGCCAGGTCCTCCCGGGACAGCGGCCCCGGGTACACCGACAGCCGCAGGTCGCGGTAGGCGCAGCTCTTCTCGTACAGGGTGCGCAGGAACCGGCCGTTGCCCAGCTCGTCGATCCACCCCTGGTCCACCACGTGCCCGGCGATGGAGCGCAGCTCGTCCAGGGCCTCCTCGTCCCACACGTCGCCGTTCTCCGCCGCCAGCACCTCGCCGATCCTCGTCAGCTCCAGCGGCCGGTACGACGGGAAGTCCACGCGGGTGGTGAAACGGGACGACAGCCCGGGGTTCGCCGCCAGCAGCCGGTCCATGCCCTCCGGGTAGCCGGCCAGGATCACCACCAGGTGGTCGCGGTTGTCCTCCGCCCGCTTCAGCAGCACCTGCAGCGCCTCGTCGCCGTACGCGTCGCCCTTGCCGTACCCCGAGTTCGACAGGGAGTACGCCTCGTCGACGAAGAGCACCCCGCCGAGCGCGGAGTCGATCAGCTCGTTGGCCTTCACCGCGGTCTGCCCCAGGTACTCGCCCACGAGGTCCGCCCGCTGCGCCTCCACCAGGTGGTCGCCGCCGAGGAGCCCGAGGGCGTAGAAGACCCGGCCCAGGATTCGCGCGACCGTGGTCTTGCCCGTACCGGAAGGGCCGGAGAAGACGAAGTGCCGCTTCGGCGGCTGCACCGGAAGCCCCTGCCCGGCTCGCAGCCGCGCCATGTTCAACTGCGCGGACAGCGCCTTGACCTGGCGTTTCACCGGCTCAAGACCGACCATGCGCTCCAGCTCCGCGAGCGCCTCCTCCAAGAGTGCCGGATCGGTGGGCCCCGGGGGCAGGACCGGGCCGGAGCCGCCGGAGCGCTCGCGCACGCCGGGCCCGCCGAACGAGGGCATCGGAGGAGGGGTGGGGTCGGGGTCGGTCAGCCGCAGGTCGCGCCCCTCCGCGCCGAAGAGCGGGTCCAGGGTGTCGGGGCCGTCGACGCTGTCCTGCCCGGCGCCGGTCAGGGTGATCGCGGCGAGGTCCGCGGTGTCGTCGTAGCCGTCGCCCTCGGCGATCGCCGCGAGCCGGGCGGAGGTGTCCATGAAGGCCGGGTCGACCCGGTGCACGGCCCGGTACAGAGGGAGCGCGGCGGCGCTGCGGCCCGTGCCCTCGCGGGCGCGCGCCAGCCAGTAGCGCAGCTCCTTGCGCTGCGGCTGTTCGCTGCGGCACCGCATCAGCGCCGCCGCCAGCAGGGGCTCCGCCTGCCCGTACATCTCGAGGCGGACCCGGGCCATGCCGCCGAACAGGCCCGCCTCGATGCCCAGCAGCGGGTCGTCGATCAGCTGGTCGGTGTGCCGGACCAGCTGCTCCCAGTCCTTGACGAGATAGGCGCGGCAGGCATGCAGGAAGCGCACCTGCGGGTCGGTGTCCACCGGGGGGAGTCCGGCGAGCGCGCGGTCCAGCTCGGGGACGTGCCGGCCGTCCAGCCAGTGCGAGGCGTGGGCGAGCAGCAGGTCGCGCGGGGTCTCCAGTACGGGTTGCACCCACCAGCCCAGCCAATACCAGGAGTTGAGGGTGCGGTGGTGCCGGGTGCGCTGTTCGCCGAAGCGGTCGCGGTGGCGGAACATCCGCAGCAGCGCGGTCGTCGTGTCGATGCGCAGCGCGTGCAGTCCGAGCCAGCCGTCCGCCATTCCCGGGTCGATCCGTACGGCGGTCCGGAACTCCTCCTCCGCCTGCGGATAGGCGCCCATCGTGTAGGCGTCCACGCCTCGCAGCCAGGCGAGGTCGGCCGGGGCCTGCGGGCCCTGCGTGCCGAAGTCCATCACGTCCCCCACAAACCGTGCCCCCGTCGGTGTGCCGGCCGGCCCCTCGGCCGCCGGCGCCCTGTGGCCGAACCGCTGTGCCGCGGACCGGAGTTGCAAGGTGCGCGAAGCTTCGTCGTCGGTCGCACCGAGGGCATCGTACCTGCGGGGGCGCGGTGTCCGCAGGGTGCGGAGGAGGTGAAACGGAGAGGGGAAGGGGGCGCGTGGGAGGGGCGCGGAAGGTGATCCTCACCGAGGGTGATCGTCATATGCCGCTGTGCGCCCGGAAAGCGTGGAAAGGGCAGAACGAAGCCCCCGATCACGGGGGAACAACCGGGGGCTTCGCGTCTGCCGGCGGCTCCCGAAGGGCCGCACATTGAGAACGTAAGACCTGTACGGGCCCTCGGTCAAGCCGAGTTGGGCGTCTGCGGCAACTTGTCCGGACCGCTCTTCACAGGACCACCACATTGCCTACGACCCGTCACCGTCCGTGATCGAAAGCGGTGTTTCACCGGTCCCGTCAGGCCCGGGGACCACCTCGTACCCCTGCTGTCGCTGCCGTACCAGCAGGTGCGCGAAGGGGCGCGAGGGGTCGGCGGCGAAGTGCGCGCGCTCCGCCCGCTCCCAGCCGTCCCAGAACTCCCGTTGATCCTCGCCGTCCCGTGCCCGCCCCCGCGCCCAGGACTCCTCACACGGCACGTCCATCCAGAGCAGCAGCGCCAGGTGCGGCCGCAGCGCGGCGCGTCCGGCGCCGACGCCCTCGACCAGCACCACCGGCGCGGCGGGCAGCGGACGTGCCGGGCCGGGGCGGCGGGCACGCCAGTCGTAGGGGCGGTAGTGCGCGGTCGCGCCGCGGGAGAGCGGGAGGATCACCTCGTCGTGCAGCCGTGCCGTCCAGTCGAACAGCTCGTCGTGACGGGCGATGTCGTCGAGGTGCAGCACCGGGGCGCCGCCGAGCCGGTCGGCCAGCAGCCCGGCGAACGTCGACTTCCCGGACCCGGCGTGCCCGTCGACGGCGACGAGCCGCACCGGGCCGCACGAGGGAGGGAGCCGGCGGATGCGGGAGGCGAGCGGGTGAATGGCTGGTTCCCGGGGCGATGGGGGAAGTCGGACGGGAGCACTCTAGGCCCCGTCGCCCACCTGCGGTGCCACCGCCATTGGTCCACTCCCATGTTGGTCGACACCGCACGGCCCGGATGCTGGCAGGACCCGCCCGGCTGCGTTCATAGTGGGGCGCACACCCGCTCCATCCGGCGGACGCACACCGTCCGGCGGCCGTGCACCGGTCCCGTCCCGACTCCGAACCCCTGGGGGTCCCCCACCCATGAGCAGAGCCGAACTGCCGTCCCGCAGAACCCTTCTGGCCGCGGCGGTCGTCGCCGCCGTCGCCGGAAGCGCGGCGACGGCGTCCGCCGCCGTCCCGACCGCCGGCGCCACCCGGCCCGCGGCGCCCGGGCGGGCCGCCGCCCGCACCGTCGACAACCGCGCCTGGACCACGTACCCCGACTGGCGTTCCGGCACCGCCGCCGGCACCCGAGCCGTCGCCGGTCTCCGCCCCGGCCTGGTGATCGCCGAGGCGGCCGGCACCACGGACTACACCGACCCGCACACCGGCCGCACGGCCGCCTGGGAGTACGCGACCTGGACCTCTCCCGTCCACCGGCTCGCGGTCCCCTCCACCGAGGCGATCGCCTCCTGGAACGCGCACACCCCCGAGGGCACCTGGATCCAGGTCGAACTGAAGGGCACGTACTCCGACGGCACGGACACCCCCTGGTACGTGATGGGCCGCTGGGCGGCCGGCGACGCCGACATCCGGCGCACCTCCGTGGACGACCAGGAGGACGGGAAGAGCAGCGTGTGGACGGACACGCTCGCCGTCGACGACGCGGCCTCGGGGCTGCGCATCGCCTCCGTCCGGCTGCGCCTCACCCTGTACCGCCGCCCCGGCACCCGCCTCACCCCGACCGTGTGGCGCCTCGGCGTGATGGGCTCCGACGTCCCCGACCGGTTCACCGTTCCCGCGTCGACGCCCGGGCTCGCCAAGGAACTCCTCGTCCCGCGCTACTCGCAGGAGATCCACAAGGGCCAGTACCCGGAGTACGACAACGGCGGCGAGGCCTGGTGCAGCCCTACCTCCTCGCAGATGATCATCGAGTACTGGGGCGGCCGGCTCACCCAGGAGCAGCTCTCCTGGGTCGACCCGGCGTACGCCGACCCGCAGGTCTGCCACGCGGCCCGTCACACCTACGACCACCAGTACGCCGGGTGCGGCAACTGGCCGTTCAACGCGGCCTACGCGGCCACCTTCCCCGGCCTCCAGGGCGTGGTCACCCGGCTGCGGTCGCTGACCGACCTGGAGACGCTGATCGCGGCGGGCATCCCGGCCATCACCTCGCAGTCGTTCCTGAAGGAGGAGCTGACGGGGGCGGGCTACGGCACCTCCGGGCATCTGATGACGGTGATCGGCTTCACCGCCGACGGCGACGTGATCGCCAACGACCCCGCCTCGGACGACAACGAGGCCGTGCGCCGGATCTACAAGCGGCGTGAGTGGGAGAACATCTGGCTGCGGACCAAGCGGTACAACGCCTCCGGGAAGGTCGTCTCCGGCACCGGCGGCGTCTGCTACCTGTACTTCCCGGCCCGCCCGACCTCCCGCCAGCGCAAGGCGCTCGCGGCGGTGGGCGTGCGCTGAGCCGGCCTGCGCGGCGGGCCCCGGCCGCCACCGGGGCCCGCCGCGTGTGAGCAACCTCTCGGCGGCGCCCGCCGTTTCCGGTGGCAAGGTGGACGGCATCGCTTGGGGGGATCCACGCACCACCGGAGACCAGGTAGAAGTCATGAGCGCCAACGCAGCCACCGTCACCCGTGCCCGTACCGGCGGACCCCGTGAGGACGGTCCGAAGATCGTCGAGCACGTCCTGGGCTGGACCCTCGTCGTGGTGCTCGCGATGCTGGTGACGCAGCTGGGACTGCTGTAGCCCCGGGGGACGAGCGGCCCTGCCGCGGCGCGGGCCGACCTGCCATACTCCTGCGGGACCGCCCCGCCCCCCGCAGGAGACCTGGGCCGACATTGAACATCAGCCAGCAGTCCGCCGTGCCCTCCCCGACCCGCGGCACCCGGCGGGCGTCGGCCCGTCGCGCCGAACTGATCGCCATCGGACGCCGCCTGTTCGCCGACCGGTCCTACGACGCGCTGTCGATGGACGACATCGCACGCCAGGCGCGGGTCGCCAAGGGACTGATCTACTACTACTTCCACTCCAAGCGCGGCTACTACCTGGCCATCATCGAGGACTCGGTGACCGGTCTGGTCACGATGGCGGCGAGCGGCGACGAACTGCCGCCCGTGGAGCGGGTGCAGCGCACCATCGACAGCTATCTGCGGTACGCGGAGCACAACCAGGCCGCCTACCGCGCGATCGTGAGCGGCGGCGTCGGCTTCGACGCCGAGGTGCACGCCATCCGCGACGGGGTGCGCGAGGCGATCGTCGCCACCATCGCCGAGGGCGCCTACGGCCGCTCCGACATCGCCCCCGTGGCCCGGATGGCGTTGCTGGCCTGGGTGTGCAGCGTGGAGGGCGCGGTGCTGGCCTGGATCGACCGCCCCGACCTGTCCCGCGAGACCATGTGCGAGCTGCTGGTGAAGACGCTCGGCGGGGCGATGCGCGCCATCGAGGAACTGGACCCCAGCCACCCGGCCCCGGAGCCCGCGCGCCGCGACGGCTGACGCGGGGGCGGTCCGCCGGGGGGGACACGCGCGGGGCGGGAGTCCCCCCGTGGAACCCCCGCCCCGCGCGCGTCCGGCGTTCGCCGGCTACCGGATGGCCTTGATCAGCTCACCGTTCGCGGTGTCGCCGCTGAGCTCCCAGAAGAACGTGCCGCCCAGGCCCTCCTGGTTCTTCCACTCCGTCTTGGAGGCGACGGTCTGCGGGGTGTCGTAGCTCCACCACTGGTCGCCGCACTTGGCGTAGGCGGTGCCGCCGACCGTGCCGGTCGCGGGACACTTGTCCTTCAGGACCTTGTAGTCGTCGATGCCCGCCTCGTACGTGCCCGGCGCGGGACCGGTCGCGGTGCCGCCCGGCTCCGCCTGGGTGACGCCGGTCCAGCCGCGGCCGTAGAAGCCGATGCCGAGCAGCAGCTTGTCCGCGGGGATGCCCAGACCGGTCAGCCCGGCGATGGTGGCGGCGCTGTTGTACTCCGCCTTCGGGATGCCGTCGTACGAGGTCAGCGGCGAGTGCGGGGCGGTCGGCCCGGCGGTGTCCCAGGCGCCGAAGAAGTCGTACGTCATCGGGTTGTACCAGTCGACGTACTGGGCGGCGCCCGCGTAGTCGGCCGCGTCGATCTTGCCGCCGTCGGTGGCGTCCGCCGGGATCGCGGCGGTGACGAGACGGTCGGGGCCGAACGTGGAGCGCAACGCCGCCATCAGTTCGCGGTAGGCGTCACGGCCGCTGGTGTCACAGGTGGCGCCGCAGGCGTTCGGGTACTCCCAGTCGATGTCGATGCCGTCGAAGACGCCGGCCCAGCGCGGGTCCTCCACCAGGTCCAGGCAGGACTGCGCGAAGGCGGCCGGGTTCTTCGCGGCCTCGCCGAAGCCGCCGGACCAGGTCCAGCCGCCGAAGGACCAGATCACCTTGAGTCCGGGGTGCTTCTCCTTCAGCTTGCGCAACTGGTTGAAGGTGCCGCGCAGCGGCTGGTCCCAGGTGTCGGCGACCCCGTCGACGGACTCCTCGGCGGTGTAGGCGCGGTCGGTGGCCGCGTACGCGTCGCCGATGGCGCACTTGCCGCCGGTGACGTTGCCGAAGGCGTAGTTGATGTGGGTGAGCCGGTCCGCGGAGCCGGACGTCTCGATGTTCTTGACGTAGTACTTCCGGTCGTAGGTGCCCCATTCGGTGAAGTAGCCGACGACCTTCGATCCGGCGGCGGCCTCCTGAGCCGAGGTCGCCGCGGTGGCGGTCGAGGCGCCCGTGCCGGCGAGCAGCCCGGCGCCGAGCACGGCGGTACAGGCGGCGGACACGAGCGCCCGCAGGGTGCGGGGGCGGTGGGGGGATGGCATCCGGTGTCTCCTCGTGGGGGAGGGGAGAGCCGCGTTGTTCGGCATGAACGCGGTGACTTGGAGGTTGGAGCGAAACCCTAGGAGGACTAGACCAGTTGGTCAATGGTGCGGACCAATGTGATCGCGGGGAGGACGCCGTAAGGTGTCGCGAAGTAAGCGGTCGTTAACTGGTGACGGGATGCCGCCGATCGGGCATACTCACAGCGCACAGCCGCTGGTCAGCAGCTTCCGAGACCCGGGAGTGCGAGCATCGGCCCGGCACCGGAACGACCCCGGCGGAGCCGCCTCCACCCAAGGCGCACGCCGTGTGCCCCAACAGGGAGGAGAGCGACGCCATGCCCGACCGCGCCCCGCAGCCGGTGGACCGGCTACTGCCCACGGACGAGGCCCGGGACCTGCTCACGCTCGTCCGCGACATCGCGCAGCGCGAGGTCGCCCCCAGGGCCGCCGAGGAGGAGGAAGCCGGCCGCTTCCCGCGCGAGCTGTTCACCCTGTTGTCCGAGTCCGGCCTGCTCGGCCTGCCCTACGACTCCGAGTACGGCGGCGGCGACCAGCCCTACGAGGTCTACCTCCAGGTCCTGGAGGAGCTCGCCCGCGCCCGCCTCACCGTCGCCCTCGGCGTCAGCGTGCACACCCTCGCCACCTACCCGCTCGCCGCCTACGGCACCAAGGAGCAGCACGCGGAGCACCTGCCCGCCATGCTCGGCGGCGGACTGCTCGGCGGCTACTGCCTCTCCGAGCCCTCCTCCGGCTCCGACGCCGCTTCCTTGCGCACCCGCGCGGTCCGCGACGGCGACGACTGGGTCCTCGACGGCACCAAGGCGTGGATCACCCACGGCGGCGTCGCCGACTTCTACACGGTCATGGCGCGCACCGGCGGCGAGGGGGCGCGCGGCATCAGCGCGTTCCTGGTGCCCTCGGGCGCCGAGGGGCTCGGCGCCGCCGCACCGGAGAAGAAGATGGGCATGAAGGGCTCGCCCACCGCCCAGGTCCACTTCGACGGCGTCCGGGTGCCGGACGCGCGCCGCATCGGCGAGGAGGGGCAGGGGTTCGCCATCGCCCTGTCCGCGCTCGACGGCGGCCGGCTCGGCATCGCCGCGTGTGCCATCGGTGTGGCCCAGGCGGCGCTCGACGAGGCCGTCGGCTACGCCACCGAGCGGCGCCAGTTCGGCAGGCCGATCGCCGACTTCCAGGGGCTGCGCTTCATGCTCGCCGACATGGCCACCCAGATCGAGGCGGGACGCGCTCTCTACCTGACGGCGGCCCGGCTGCGCGACGCGGGCCGGCCGTTCGGACGGCAGGCCGCCATGGCGAAGCTGCACTGCACCGACACCGCGATGCGGGTCACCACCGACGCCGTGCAGATCCTCGGCGGCTACGGCTACACCGCCGACTTCCCCGCCGAGCGCTACATGCGCGAGGCGAAGGTGCTGCAGATCGTCGAGGGCACCAACCAGATCCAGCGCATGGTCATCGCCCGCCACCTCGCGGGGCCGGAGACACGCTGAACCGGCCGAAACCCCGCCAGGGCTCGGCCAGCCGCGCCCACTCCGGGTCGTGCCGCCCCGGCACGGTGCGGCCCCGGTCCGTCCACGTCCGCATCATCTCGCGGTAGATCGGCGGGTCCGGGAGCTGCGGCGGCGGGACGGTCACGGCCGCCTCGACGGGCGGCGGCACGAACACGTGGCGCTGACGCCCGGTCGTCGAGTACGTGGGGGTCGTCATGCCCGGCCAACGCGCGAACGGGCGGCCGGGTCACCGCCGTGCCGAATAGAGCGTGCGTTCAGCGGTGCCCCGTGCGGCGGACACCGGCGGGCGGGTGCCGAAGGGACGGGGCGGTGGACGGCGAGGGTGGCGGCGCTCCGCCACCCTCGGGCCGGCCCGCTCTCAGGCGGCGTCGCGCCGCATCACCGGGAACCGGATCGGACGCGAACCCGGTCCGCCGACGTGCGAGAAGGGCTGGGTCCGCCAGTCGAGCCCCTGGGGGAGCGTCAGCAGCAGCGCCGTGTCCTGCTCCTGGGGCGTGACGGTCTCGTCCGCGGGCCGGGCCTCGGACGCCCGGCGGCCCGTGCCGGGGCAGACCGTGAGCCCGAACGGGTTCCACGGCGAGGCGCACAGGGCGTGCTCCGGCAGGACCTCCTCGTCCGCCAGGAGGGCGATGGGCTGCGAGCAGTCCGGGCACACGACCCGGAACATCTCGAAGGTGTCGTACGCGTCGACGTCGTCGTCCGGGGTTCCGGGTTCGACGTACTCCGGCTCGGGCGCGACGACGGGCTGCTGCCGCTTGGACGTGGTACGACCAGGGCGCTTAAGACTCTGCATTGGGTTCTCCCCCTCGGGCTGGGCCGTTCAGGCACTGCGGCCTCGACCACAGCAAGCACTTCCCGCCACCCCAGGGGGGTAATCACGAGAACATCACGGAGACGGCGCAAGAGGTGTGGTCTTCGTCACATGTCGCTCGCGGGTGCCGTCCGTGGCCGTCGCGCACGGTCGTTCCGGTATCCGAGGCGATCAAGCGCCCTGTAGGTTCAGCGCCATGGAGGAGCTGGACCGACAGATCGTGCAGCTGCTCGTCAAGGACGGGCGGATGAGCTACACGGACCTGGGCAAGGCCACGGGCCTGTCCACGTCGGCCGTGCACCAGCGGGTGCGACGGCTGGAGCAGCGCGGCGTCATCCGCGGCTACGCGGCGGTGGTCGACCCGGAGGCGGTCGGCCTGCCCATGACCGCGTTCATCTCGGTCAAACCGTTCGACCCCAGCGCCCCCGACGACATCGCGGACCGCCTGGCGGGCGTCCCCGAGATCGAGGCGTGCCACAGCGTCGCGGGCGACGAGAACTACATCCTCAAGGTCCGCGTGGCGACCCCGCACGAACTGGAGGAACTCCTCGCGAGAGTGCGCTCCTTGGCGGGGGTCTCCACCCGCACGACGGTGGTCCTGTCGACACCGTACGAGGCGCGGCCTCCGCGCGTCTGAGGGGCGCGCGGTCGCGTGCCGCGCGTCCGGGACACCCCCGACGGGACCTGCGTGCCGGATCGTGTGCGCGGCGCGCGAGACTAAGGGCATGAGTGAACGTACCGCCCCGCCGCCCACCGTCCTGCTCCGCCGTGGAGAGGTGCACAGCCCCGCCGACCCCTTCGCCACCGCGATGGTCGTCGAGCGCGGCCAGGTCGCCTGGGTGGGTTCCGAGGGCGCGGCCGACGCCTTCGCGGACGGTGCCGACGAGGTGGTCGACCTCGACGGGGCGCTGGTCACCCCGGCGTTCACCGACGCGCACGTCCACACCACCGCCACCGGCCTCGCCCTCACCGGCCTGGACCTGTCCGCCGCCGCCTCCCTGGAGGACGCCCTCGCCCGGGTACGGGAGTTCGCCGCCGCCCGCCCCGACGACCGGGTGCTCCTCGGGCACGGCTGGGACGCCGCCCGCTGGCCCGGCGGCCGGCCCCCGACGCGCGCGGAGCTCGACGAGGCCACGTCAGGGCGCCCGCTCTACCTCAGCCGCATCGACGTGCACTCCGCCGTCGTCTCCACCGCGCTGCTCGACCTCGTCGCGGGCGGCGTGACCCGCGAGGACCGCCCCCTCACCGGCGACGGCCACCACGCGGTGCGCGCCGCCGCCCTGGGCGCCGTCACCCTCGCCCAGCGCACCGCCGCCCAGCGCGCCGCACTCGCCCACGCGGCGTCCCTCGGCATCGGCACCGTGCACGAGTGCGGCGGCCCCGAGATCTCCTCCGAGGACGACTTCACCGGCCTGCTGCGCCTCGCCCGCGAGGAGCCCGGCCCCCGCGTCGTCGGCTACTGGGCCGAGCAGGACGTCGCCAAGGCCCGCGAGCTGGGCGCGCTCGGCGCGGCGGGCGACCTCTTCGCCGACGGCGCCCTCGGCTCGCACACCGCCTGCCTGCACGATCCGTACGCCGACGCCGCCCACACCGGTACCGCGCACCTCGACGCGGACGCGGTCGCCGCCCATGTCGTCGCCTGCACCGAGGCGGGCCTCCAGGCGGGCTTCCACGCCATCGGCGACGCCGCCGTGAGCACCGTGGTCGACGGCGTCCGCGCCGCGGCGGACAAGCTCGGTCCCGCCCGCGTGCGCGCCGCCCGGCACCGCGTCGAGCACGCCGAGATGGTCACCCCGGAGACGATCGCCGCGTTCGCCGAGCTCGGCCTCACGGCCTCCGTCCAGCCCGCCTTCGACGCGCTGTGGGGCGGCGAGGACGGCATGTACGCCCAGCGCCTCGGCGTGGAGCGCGCCCGCACGCTCAACCCGTTCGCCGCGCTGCTGCGGGCCGGTGTGCCGCTCGCCTTCGGCTCCGACAGCCCGGTCACCCCGCTCGACCCCTGGGGCACCGTCCGGGCGGCGGCCTTCCACCGCACCCCCGAGCACCGCGTCTCCGTCCGCGCCGCCTTCACCGCCCACACCCGCGGCGGCTGGCGGGCGACCGGACGGGACGACGCGGGCGTCCTGGTGCCCGGCGCCCCCGCCGACTACGCCGTCTGGCGCACCGGCGAACTCGTCGTCCAGGCGCCCGACGACCGGGTGGCCCGCTGGTCCACCGACCCGAGGTCCGGAACCCCCGGCCTGCCCGACCTCACCCCCGGCCGTGACCTGCCCGTCTGCCTCCGCACGGTGGTCGGCGGCCGGACGGTCTTCGTACGGCCGGGCGAGTGATCTGCGCGGGCGGCGCGGTGGTCGATCATGCACCGTGCCCCCGTCGCGCGACCTGCGCATCCTCGCCTCTGACCAGGCATTTGAACCACACTGCGCAGGTCGGACGACTGTTGACAGGCGGCCGCAGAGGGCCGGTAGGTTCGGCCGGGTCCACCACCGGACGCCCGACCGGAGACCGTCCGGCCACTCGGGCCGGCGCCGCTGGGTCAGGGACGGTGTGCCGCACCGGGGCACCGTCGCTGGGAGCCAGGCTCAGCGCGGCGCGGGGCCGAGGGACGTGTCCGCCGGCCGGGGAGGTGCGACCCCGGGTGGGGCCCGGGCGCTCAGTAGACAACGGCTCCAGGTGATCCGCAGCCGGCGGGTCCCGGGCCGGCCCGAAGGGCGCCGGGCCCCCACCCGCCGTCCGCGCGCACCCGGTGGAAGAAGACGCGCCTACCCGATGATCGGGAAACGACACCACCATATGTACGTCCTGTCACGTCACGGCAGGCCGTGCACACTAAGGTGGGATCCTGCGCACAGGACATGAAGGGGCAGCAGTGAACGACGGCGGCGGGACCCTCGCGGCAGGATCCCAGGGGCGGAAATTCGGCCCGCTCGGTACGGCTTTGGTGATCATCCCCACGTACAACGAGGCGGAGAACATCAAGGCGATCGTCGGACGCGTGCGCAAGGCCGTTCCCGAGGCGCACGTCCTCGTGGCCGACGACAACAGCCCCGACGGCACCGGCAAGCTCGCCGACGAACTGGCCGCCGAGGACGACCACGTCCAGGTGCTGCACCGCAAGGGCAAGGAGGGCCTCGGCGCCGCCTACCTGGCGGGCTTCCGCTGGGGCATGGAGCACGGCTACGGCGTGCTGATCGAGATGGACGCCGACGGCTCCCACCAGCCCGAGGAGCTGCCCCGGCTGCTCACCGCCCTCAAGGGCGCCGACCTGGTGCTCGGCTCGCGCTGGGTGCCCGGCGGCCGGGTGGTCAACTGGCCCAAGTCCCGCGAGTTCATCTCCCGCGGCGGCAGCCTCTACTCGCGCATGGCGCTCGACCTGCCGCTGCGTGACATCACCGGCGGCTTCCGCGCGTTCCGCCGCGAGACGCTGGAGGGCCTCGGGCTCGACGAGGTCGCCTCCCAGGGCTACTGCTTCCAGGTCGACCTCGCCCGCCGCGCGGTGAAGGCCGGCTACCACGTCGTCGAGGTGCCCATCACCTTCGTGGAGCGCGAGCTCGGCGACTCCAAGATGAGCAAGGACATCCTCGTCGAGGCGCTGTGGAGGGTCACCGCCTGGGGCGTGGGGGAGAGGGTCGGCAAGGTCGTCGGCCGCGCCGACGACAACAAGCCCGGCCGGCCCCGCGCCGGGAAGGGCGTCCCGGTCAAGGAGACGACGGCGGACGCCGGGCGCTCCGAGCCGTAGACCCGGGCCCCGCGGGGACCCGGGCCCGCTTATCCCGTGCTGAGCCGGACCCAGGCACACTGGAAGTATGACGACTGGTGCTCAGAGCCCGTATCCCGCCCGGCCCCGGCGCTCCCGGCTGCGCACGCTGCTGCCGCTCGGCGTCGCAGCATGGCTCGTACTGGAGATCTGGCTGCTGACCGTCGTCGCCGGCGCGTCCAGCGGCCTGGTGGTCTTCCTGATCCTGCTGGCCGGCATCGTCCTCGGCTCGTACGTGATCAAGCGGGCGGGCCGCCGCGCCTTCAGGAACCTCACCGAGACCGTGCAACAGCAGCAGGGCGGCGGACCGGTGACCCCGGGCGCCCGGACCGACGGCGAGGGCAACGGGCTGACGATGCTGGGCGGTCTGCTGATCGTCCTGCCCGGTCTGATCTCGGACGCGCTGGGGCTGCTCCTGCTGGTGCCGCCGGTCCAGAAGGCCGTCAGCCGCTACGCGGAGCGCACCTTCGAGCGCAAGCTCCGCGAGGCCGCCGCGCAGAGCCCGCTGGGGGACGCCTTCGCCCAGGCCCGTATGCGCCACCCGGACGGCAAGGTGGTCCAGGGCGAGGTCATCAGGGACGAGCCCGGAAGTGGCGGCCCGGAGGGGCCGCGGCCCCCGTTGACCAAGTAGGGCGGGCCCCGGACGCGTCCGGGCACGCGGACAGGACCGAGGGCGCCGTACACGTACGGCGCCCTCGGTCCTGTCGCTGTCCGTCCGGGCGGGCTCCCGCGGGGATCAGGCCGACTTGCGGCTGTCCCGCGGATGCACCGCGATGTTCATCGCGCCGGAACGCAGAACGGCGAGACGCTCCTCGAGGACCTCTTCGAGCTCCTCACGGGTGCGCCGCTCCATCAGCATGTCCCAGTGCGTACGCGCAGGCTTGGCCTTCTTCTCCTCCGGACCGTCTCCGTCCACCAGGAGTGCCTGGGCACCGCAGACCTTGCACTCCCACTCCGGCGGGATCTCCGCCTCGACCGAGAAGGGCATCTCGAAGCGGTGCCCCTTCTCGCATGCGTACTCCACGGCCTGGCGCGGAGCCAGGTCGATGCCGCGGTCCGTCTCGTAGCTGGTCACCACGAGGCGCGTGCCGCGAAGAGCTCGCTCACTCATGAATCGTGCCTCCCGGGCTTGTCGCCCACAGGACAGGTGTCGCTGTCGTCGTCATCCGGTCAACGTCCGGTCGGCGGTAAAGATTCCCGATCGGAGATCCGTTCCGGGTCATGTGTCACCGTCGTGGCCGCAGCCTTTGTCAACCAGTGCAGTACCCACCGACGCCCGGTTTGTCACATCCGGTCACAAATGTCACACAGCGATTCGGCATCTTTGACGCGCAGTAACGGTACGCCTGGCAGGCCAAACGCGTACACTACCGCCCTTTCGCGTCGAACGCTAAATCCGCTGGGGCACCGGGTTGCCCGCGTCGGCGATGGCCCTGCGTACGGGTACCCGCGCGAGCAGGACGAATCCCAGGACGAAGAAGCCCACCAGGGAGAGGATCGCGTCCCGGTAGCTGCCGGTCAGCTGGTACGTCAGACCGAACAGCAGCGGCCCGAGCCAGCTCAGCCCCCGGTCGCTGATCTCGTAGGCCGAGAAGTACTCGGCCTCCTTGCCGGGCGGGACCAGATGGGAGAAGAGGGAGCGTGACAGCGCCTGGCTGCCGCCGAGGACCAGGCCGATCCCGGCGGCCAGCACGAAGAACCACACCGGCGCGCCGGCCGGCAGGAAGTACCCGGCGGCCAGCGTCAGCGTCCAGGCGACCAGCGAGCCGAGGATCGTGCGCTTGGCGCCGTACCGCCGGGCGAGCCGGCCCAGCAGCAGCGCGCCCGCCACCGCCAGCACCTGGACCAGCAGCACGGCCACGATCAGCGTCGACTGTCCGAGCCCCAGCTCCTTCGAGCCGTACACGGAGGCCTGGGAGATCACCGTCTGGATGCCGTCGTTGTAGACCAGGTAGGCCAGCAGGAAGGCGAGCGTCAGCGGGTGCCGGCGCATGTCGCGGACCGTCGCCGCCAGCTGCCGGAACCCCGGCAGGGCCGCCTCGCGCGCGGGCGTACGGCGGTCCCGCAGCCGGCGCAGGGGTATCAGGGCGAACGCGCCCCACCACAGCCCGGCCGACGCCAGGCAGATGCGCACCGCCATGCCCTCGGACACGCCGAAGCTGTCGTGCCCCGTGTAGAGGACGAGGTTGGCCACCAGCACCAGCGCGCCCGCCGCGTAGCCGAAGGCCCAGCCGCGCGAGGAGACGGCGTCGCGCTCCTCCGGCGGCGCGATCTGCGGCAGGTAGGAGTTGTAGAGCATCATCGCGACCGACTGCGCGGCGTTCGCCACCACCAGCAGCAGACCGCCCAGCAGATAGCGGTCGCCGTCGAGGAAGAACATCCCCGCGGTGGCGGCGGCACCGGTGTACGCGGCCGCCGCGAGCAGCGGCTTCTTGCGCCCGGTGCGGTCGGCGGCGGCCCCCACCAGCGGCATCACCAGCACTGCCACGACCACCGACAGGGACACGGCGTACGCGAAGAAGGAGCCCGCGCGCACCGGTACGCCCAGCGGGTGCACGAACCCGTCCGCGTCCGCCGCGGCCTCGGCGACCGTGGTCAGGTAGGGGCCGAGGAACACGGTGACGACGGTCGTGGAGTAGACCGAGCAGGCCCAGTCGTAGAAGTACCAGCCGCGCTGTTCGCGCCGCCGTCCGGCACTGTCGTCCGCCGCCGGTGACCGCACGGTGTCGGTGTCCACCCGTGCCCTCGCTTCCCCGTGAGCGCGCCGAGGCGACCGGGGCTGCGGGGGTCTCAGACCCAGGTGCCGCGGTCCTCCATGACCTTGCGCAGTGTGTCGATGTGATCGGTCATGATGCCATCCACTCCCAGGTCGAGGAGCCGGTGCATGCGTTGCGGTTCGTTCACGGTCCACACGTGGACCTGGAGCCCGCGCGCGTGGGCCGTCCGCACGAACCGCTCGTCGACCACGCGGACGCCCGACTGCTCCTCGGGCACCTGGGCGGCGACGGCCGACCGGCGCAGCGGGGCCGGCAGCCCCCAGGACCGCAGCCGCAGACCGAGCACGCCCCGGGTGCCGAACGACGTGGCGAGCCGGGGTCCGGCCAGCCGCTGGGCGCGCTCCACGCGCGCCTCCGAGAACGACCCGACGCAGATCCGGTCCCAGGCGCCGGTGCGCTCGGCCAGGTCCAGCAGGGGGAGCAGCGCCGGTTCGGCCTTCACGTCCACGTTCCAGCGGACCTCGGGGAAGGCTTCCAGCAGCTCCTCGAACAGCGGGACCGGCTCCTGCCCGGCCACCCGCGCCCGCGCCACCTCCGCCCACGGCAGGTCGGCGATCCGGCCCGCTCCGTCCGTCACCCGGTCCAGGGTGGAGTCGTGGAAGGCGACGAGCCGGCCGTCGCGCGTGGCGTGGACGTCGGTCTCGATGTAGCGGTAGCCCGCCTCGACGGCGCTCCGGAACTGCCGGACCGTGTTCTCGAGACCGTCCGCGGCCCCGCCCCGGTGGGCGAAGGCGAGCGGTCCGGGATGGTCGAGGTAGGGGTGGCGTATCCGAGGGGTCACGACCGCAGTATCGCCCTCCGGGGTGTCCGCCCCGCAACGACGGTGCTGCCCTCGCCCGGTGCGGGGACGGCGAAGACGCGCAGGAACAGCTGGGCGAGCGGTCCGATGGCCACCGCGTACAGCACGGTGCCGACGCCGACCGTGCCGCCCAGCACGAAGCCGGTGACCACCACGGTGATCTCGATGGCCGTGCGGACCAGGCGCACCGACACGCCTGTGCGCATGTGCAGGCCCGTCATCAGGCCGTCGCGCGGGCCCGGACCGAACCGGGCCGCGATGTAGAGCCCGGTCGCCGCGCCGTTCAGCGCGATCCCCGACGCCATCAGCGCCACGCGCACGGCCATGCCGTGCGCGTCCGGCACCACGGCCAGCGTGGCGTCCATCGCCACGCCGATCACCAGCACGTTGGAGACCGTGCCGAGCCCCGGCCGCTGCCGCAGCGGTATCCACAGCAGCAGGACCAGCGCGCCCACCGCGGTCAGCACCACGCCCATGGACAGGCCGGTGCGCTCGGACAGGCCCTGGTGCAGGACGTTCCACGGCTCGAGCCCGAGCCCGGACCGGACCAGCAGCGCCGAACTCGCCCCGTACAGGGCCAGGCCCGCGTAGAGCTGGAACAGCCGCCGCGCGACATGGCGCTCGCCGTGCGCGTTTCTGGCCAAGAGGTGCCCCCTGTGGTGGAAGTGGACCGGTGCGTGCCACCCTGGAGCCTGAATGGTCATGGCATCCATGGCCAATCCGGGGAAGGTGGACTGAATCATATGGCGCAGTGGACTTCCGCAGTGGGTGCCGCCCAGCTGGCCCGGCTGCTCGGCTCTCAGCAGGACCGCCCGGCGGGGCCCGGCACCCGGCGCCCGCCCGCCTACCGCGCCCTCGCCGACGGCATCCGGCTGCTGGTGCTCGAGGGGCGCGTGCCGGTCGCCGCGCGGCTGCCCGCCGAGCGGGAACTCGCCCTCGCCCTGTCCGTGAGCCGCACCACCGTCGCCGCCGCCTACGAGGCGCTGCGCGGCGAAGGCTTCCTCGAGTCACGGCGCGGCGCCGGCAGCTGGACCGCCGTCCCGGCCGGGAACCCCGTCCCGGCGCGGGGCCTGGAGCCGCTGCCGCCCGAGGCGCTGGGCTCCATGATCGACCTGGGCTGCGCCGCCCTGCCCGCCCCGGAGCCGTGGCTCACCCGCGCCGTCCAGGGCGCGCTGGAGGAACTGCCGCCGTACGCGCACACCCACGGCGACTACCCGGCGGGGCTGCCCGCGCTGCGCGCGATGATCGCCGACCGCTACACCCGGCGGGGCATCGCCACCATGCCCGAGCAGATCATGGTCACCACCGGTGCGATGGGCGCCATCGACGCGATCTGCCATCTCTTCGGCGGACGCGGCGAGCGCATCGCCGTCGAGTCGCCCTCGTACGCCAACATCCTCCAGCTGATGCGGGAAGCCGGCGCGCGGCTGGTCCCCGTCGCCATGGCGGAGGGCCTGACGGGATGGGACCTCGACCGCTGGCGTCAGGTGCTGCGCGAGGCCGCGCCGAGGATCGCCTACGTCGTCGCCGACTTCCACAACCCCACGGGGGCGCTCGCCGACGACGACCAGCGGCGCCGCCTCGTCGACGCGGCCCGCTCGGCGGGGACGGTGCTCGTCGCCGACGAGACGATGAGTGAGCTGTGGCTCGACGAGGACGTGGAGATGCCGCGTCCGGTATGCGCGTTCGACCCTGCCGGGTCGACGGTGATCACGGTCGGTTCGGCGAGCAAGGCGTTCTGGGCGGGGATGCGGATCGGGTGGGTGCGGGCCGCACCGGACGTGATCCGCAGCCTGGTCGCCGCGCGGGCGTACGCCGACCTGGGGACGCCGGTGCTGGAGCAGTTGGCCGTGAACTGGCTGTTCGGCACGGGCGGCTGGGAGGAGGCGGTCGAACTGCGCCGCGTACTGGCCCGGCAGAACCGGGACGAGCTGGTGAGCGCGGTACGGCGGGAACTGCCCGGCTGGGAGTTCGAGGTGCCCCGCGGGGGCCTCACCCTCTGGGTCCGCACGGGCGGCCTGTCCGGGTCCCGGCTCGCGGAGGCGGGGGAGCGGGTGGGGGTACGCGTCCCCTCCGGACCCCGCTTCGGGGTGGACGGCGCCTTCGAGGGCTACGTCCGGCTGCCGTTCACGGTGGGAGGCGCGGTCGCTGAGGAGGCGGCGGTGCGGCTGGCGGCGGCGGCGCGGATCGTGGAAACGGGCGGGACGACAGGCGGGGAGGCCCCGCGCACCTTCGTCGCGTAAGCGCGACCCCCCAGGGGGCGCGGGGAACTGCGCGCTCAGCCCTCGACGGGCGGCACCCGGCGTGCGGTGATGCGTGGCACTCCGTGAGCCGCAGGCGGGGTGCGGATGGCGGGCAGCTTGGGCTGTCGGCGGCGGGTGAACGCCCTGAAGGGGCGTGGGGAACTGCGCGCTCAGCCCTCGACGGGCCGCACCCGGCGTGCGGTGATGCGCGGCACCTCGTGAGCCGCAGGCGGGGTGCGGATGGTGGGAAGCTTGGGCAGTCGGCGGCGGGTGAACGCCCTGAAGGGGCGTGGGGAACTGCGCGCTCAGCCCTCGACGGGCCGCACCCGGCGTGCGGTGATGCGTGGCACTCCGTGAGCCGCAGGCGGGGCGCGGATGGCGGGAAGCTTGGGCAGTCGGCGGCGGGTGAACGCCCTGAAGGGGCGCGGGGAACGGCGCGCTCAGCCACGTGCGGGCCCGCACCGGGCGCCAACCCGCAGTGGGCGGCGGGTCAACGCCCACAGGGGCGCGGGGAACTGCGCGACCAGCCCGCCCCCCCCGCCTCAGGACGACGACTCCGCCACCGCCGCCCCCTCCGGAGCCGCCGGCTCCGTCACCTCCGCCTCCGTCGCCAGCGCAGCGGCCGCAGCCACCTTCTCCGTCGCCGCCTTGTCCAACCGCACAGCCTCCGGCACCGGCCCCGGCTCCTCGTCCGCCGGCGTCGTGCGGGGCGGGAGAAGGTCGAGGACCGCCTGGCGGTGCGCCTCGCTGGTCGCGTCGTCGTACGGGTCCGGCGTCGCCGGCACCTGGAGCCGGTGCACAGGCCCGGTGCCCAGCCGCGCGTACCCACGCCCGGGCGGCATCTGATCCACCGGCGTGGTGTGCGGCGGCGCGCCGAGCACAGCCTCCAGCTGCTCCGCCGTGGCGGGGCCGAGAACGACACGCGCGCGCGTGTGCTGCCGCACCGGCGCACCGAGCGCGTCGAGCCCGTCGAACTGCTCCGCGACCACCACGGTCACGTTCGCCGCACGTCCGTGCCGCAAGGGGGCCGTCAGCAGTGCCTGCGGATCCGTGCCGGCGTCGTCCGCCACCGCCAGGTGGGTGAAGACGCTCGGCCGGTCGAGCAGCAGCCACAGGGGCCGCCTGGTGTCCTCGGGCGGCGGGTCACCCGCCTGGTGCGCCTTGCTCGCCGCGGCCAGCCGCCGCTCCGTCTCGGCGGCCGCCCACTCCAGACTGGTCACCGCCCCCGACAGCGCGCACTCGACGGCGAGCACACCGTCCCGGCCGGTGAGGCAGGCGTACTCGCCGGTGCCGCCGCCGTCGACGATCACCACGTCGCCGTGGTGCAGCGCCTGCAGGGCGATCGACCTCAGCAGCGTCGAGGTGCCGCTTCCCGGCTGGCCGACGGCGAGCAGATGCGGCTCGGTGGAGCGCACGCCGGTGCGCCAGACGACCGGCGGGACATCGGTCCGCTCCTCGTCGTGCGCGCCGTGGGTGAGCGGCAGCGTCCGCTGCACGCGCGTGGGGTCGGTGAAGCCGAGCACCGTCTCGCCGGGGGCCGTGACGAACGGCTGGGCGGCGACGTCGGTGGGCAGCGGGGCGAGGACGCGGACGGCGAGCTGGTTGGCCTCCTCGTCCCACGAGAAGTGGTACTCCCGGCCGCGTCCGCACTTGGCGCCGAGCAGATGCTCGATCCGCGCACGGGACGCGGGCTCGGCGTCGGTGAAGTAGGCCGGGTAGGAGATCACCAGGTGCGCGAGACGGCCGTCGCCGTCGAACTCGTACTCGGAGAAGACCTTCCCCCAGTCGCCGCCGCGGGCGTACAGCGGCTCGGGGTCGTCGCTCGCCGAGAAGTACGGCACCAGGGCCTCGTACAGCGACTTCAGGCGCTGCAGCTGGCCGGGGGCGGGTCCGGCGGGGGCCGCGGGCGTGCGGTCCCGGCCGTGCCAGGCCGCCGCCGCCATCAGGGCGACGACGGCGAGCAACGGACCGTACGGCGCGAGCGCCACGGCCAGCAGCACCGACGCCACACCGAAGAGCAGCGCGCCGCGCCGGTCCTTGGGTGTGTCGACCCACCTGCGCCGTCCGGCCGAGGCCAGCCGGCGCAGCCCGCGCGTGATGGTGATCAGCGGGTGGAGGACGTCCGTGGCGCTGTCGGCCGCCGTCCTGGCCAGCTCCCGGCTCCGGGCGAGCTGGGCGCTGCCGTTGCTGAGGATGCGGGGGAGGGGACGCCGGGCCACTACTGTCTCCAGAGGGTGCGTACGGGCGGGCGGGGCGTGGTCGGCCGGGTCAGAACTTGAACCCGCCCAGGAGGCCGGCGAGGCTCTCGCCGCCCGCCTTGATGCTCGGCGCGATGGCCGTGCTGGCCAGATAGAAGCCGAACAGCATCGCCACCAGCGCGTGCGACAGCTTCAGTCCGTCCTTGCGGAAGAAGATGAAGACGACGACGCCGAGCAGCACCACGCATGAGATCGAGATGATCATGTGAGTTCTCCTGGTTCACGGGGACGGACACCATGAGTACTTCCCTGATCACAGAATGTATCTATACGATAAAAGGTGCAACTGGGTGGATATCCTCCCTGAACGCCGCGCGGTGTCCGCGGTGATCATTACCTCGGCCGTGTCGGCTCATGTGCCGCCCGAGCCAGTACCCTGGCGATTCACCCGTACGGCTGCCCCACGTGCAGACGTACGCCCTGTTCCCGATGCGTTACCCGTGCAGTGAGAGGCGGTCCGGCGATGAGTGAAGCCCCCGACCCCGAGGTCGTGGAGCTCGCGACCAAGATCTTCGACCTGGCCCGGCGCGGCCGCACCGAGGAACTCGTGGCCTACGTCGACGCGGGCGTCCCCGCCGACCTCACCAACGACCGCGGCGACTCCCTCGTGATGCTCGCCGCCTACCACGGCCACGCCGAGGCGGTGCGCGCCCTGCTCGCCCGCGGCGCCGAGGCCGACCGCGTCAACGACCGCGGTCAGACGCCACTCGCGGGAGCGGTCTTCAAGGGCGGGACCGACGTCGTCAAGGCCCTCCTCGAGGGCGGCGCCGACCCCTCCGCGGGCACCCCGTCGGCCGTCGACACGGCCAGGATGTTCGCCCGCACGGAGCTGCTCGAACTGTTCTTCAAGAGCTGAGCGGACTCCGCTCCGACCAGCGACGACACGGAAAACGGGGGAGGCGGTACAAGGCCGCCGAAATACGGTCGCGGTAGATGTGACCGCCGGGTCATCATGACGACGTGATTCACGGACGCGATGGCTGGGCAGGTGTTGCCGCACCGCGCGGGCCGTGACGCGGTCCGCATGGGCCACCGACGAGAGGCAGAGAGAGATGGTCTACAACAAGCAGGAAACGGCGGGCGCCCCGACGTGTTGTCACGCGGCCAGGTAATCCACACTCCCGGTTGCGTCGACGCTTGATGTGAGGCTGTTTCCCATGTTCGATCCGGTCATAGCGCCCAGCGGTACGCTGCTCGGCCTGCTCCAGCGGGGCCGCGGCGACGGCACACTGCACGCGCTCACCGCACCGCGCTCCGAGGCGCTCGCGGCGCTGAACCACTGCGTGCTGCGCGACCCGCGCCACGACTGGCAGGTGGAGAACCGCTCCCTGTACTACGCCCGCCTCCACCTCGACCTGCACGGCGGACTCGAGGCGATCGAGGCGCACCTCTTCGACCCCGAGGACGTCCTCGACACCGACGAGTCACGCACCGGGCTCGCCCTCGCCGTCCTGGGCCACCTCGCCTCCTACGGCAGGCAGGACGCCCTGCACCTGTTGCGCAGGTACGCCGCCCAGGGCAGCAACTGGGCCTGGGCCCTCGACGAACTCGCCCTGCGCGACGACGACGCCGGCCTGCGCTCCCTCGCCGCCCCGGTGCTCGCGCGCTTCTCCACCGACGCCGAGGGCGAGGCCGAACTGGCCGCCACCGTGCGGGACGCCTTCGAGCCCCGTCCCTGGCGGCTGTGGGCCGACGATCCGCGGCCCGCCGTCGCCACGCGCGTACGTGCCGCCCAGGAGGCCAGCTCCTTCGACCGCTGGCAGCGGCAGATGCGGCCCGCGGGGCCACGCCCCGGCTGGAGCGTCCAGGCCGTGTTCGACTGGGCCCAGCAGGGCATGGACCGCGGCGCCGCCCTTCATGTGCCGGCCGCCCGCTGCCTCTCCGCCGTGGCGGGGCCCGAGGACCGCCCGGAGATCGTCCGGGCCGCCCGGGACGGCTCCGACGGAGCCCGCTGTACGGCTCTGCGCCATCTCGCCGACACCGTCGATCCCGACGCCCTCGACCTGATCGAGGCCGCCGCGACCGACGGCTCGACGGCCGTCGTGGACGCCGCCGTCGACGCCTTCGAGCGCATGCGCAGTGTGGCTGCCGTGGACCGGGCGCGGCGCTGGGCCCGGCGGCCCGACGCGCTCGGCGAGGCCGCCGCCCGTGTCCTCGCCTGCCGGGGCGGCACACGCGACCGCGACCTGGTCCTCGGGGCCCTCCGTGAGGCCGTACGGGGTGAAGGCCCCGACGCGACGACCCTGTGGACCCTCGTCGACGGCGCCGGACGCCTCGGCATCGTCTGTGCCGCACCCGTCCTGCGGCACATCTACCGCGAGACCGCCTCCTCCCACCTCCGCGGCCGCGCCGCCCGCGCCCTCGCCGCCACCGACCCGTCCTTCCCCACGGGCTTCGCCGTCGAATGTCTCTGGGACTGTGAGGAGACCACCCGCGAGATCGCGGCCCGCCACGCCGAGACGGGCGACACGCGCGTGGTGGACCGCCTCCGCCGCCTGGCCGCCGATCCGGCGGAGGAGGCGGAGGTCCAGACAGCGGTCCGCAGCAGGATCGGCCCCGAAGGCACGGCCGTATGACCCGGGGCTCCGCCCCGGACCCCGCTCCTCAAGCGCCGGAAGGGCTGAATCGGCGCCTGGGAGGGCTGCGAGCAGCCCGTCCGGCGTCCGAGGACGAGGCCCGCCAGGGCCGACAGGGGGTCCGGGGCGCAGCCCCGGGAACGGGACGGGAAGGGACGGCGGGGGCGAGGAAACCTCAGAAACCCCCACGCCCCCGCGCCGCGACGAACCGCACGGCCGTGCCCGGCCGAGCCTGCGCCGCCGCAGGCAGATCATCCGCGTGCACCACGCCGATCACCGGATAGCCCCCGGTCGTCGGATGATCGGCAAGAAAGATCACCGGCGTCCCCGCCGGCGGCACCTGTACCGCCCCCAGCACCATCCCCTCACTCGGCAGCTCCTCCCCCCGCGCCCGCTCCAGCTCCGGCCCCGTCGTCCGCAACCCGATCCGATTGCTCGCCGGCGAGACACGGAACACCCCGGACAGGAACCGCCGCACCGCCCCGGCCGTGAACCAGTCGACCCGAGGACCGAGGAAGACCCGCAGCACCAGCTCGGACGGCGGCCCCGCCTGCGGAGCCACGTCCACGCGCGCCTGCACCCCCGCCGGCGCCCCGAGCGGCAGCACCGCCCCGTCCGTCAGCGGCGCCGGCCCCAGCCCGGACAACAGGTCCGTGGACCGGCTCCCGAGCACCGGTTCGACGGCCACCCCGCCGGACACGGCCACGTAGGCCCGTACCCCGAGCTCCGCGGGCCCGACGTCCAGCACGGCCCCCGCCCGCACCCGCACCGGCCCGCCCCACGCCGCAGGCCGGCCGTCCACCCTCACCCGGCACGGCGCCCCGGTCACCGCCACCGTCACGGCCGACCGCGGCCGCAGGGAACAGCCGTCGAGGGTGGTCTCCAGAACGGCCGCGTCCGGGCCGTTGCCCACCAGGCGGTTGGCGAGCGCGGCGGCGGGACCGTCCAGCGCGCCGGAGCGGGGGACGCCCAAGTGGGCGTGACCCGGCCGGCCACGGTCCTGCACGGTCGTCAGGGCGCCCGCCCGGACGACGGAGAGCGCGCGGTCCGTCATGTCGCCGGTCCCGTCGAGGCCACCGGGACGAACCGCACGCGCGTGCCGGGCGACAGCAGCGCCGCGGGCTCCCGGGTGTGGTCCCACAGCACGACGTCCGTGGTGCCGATGAGCTGCCACCCGCCGGGGGAGGAGCGCGGGTAGACGCCCGTGTACGGCCCGGCGAGGGCCACCGAGCCCGCCGGGACGGACGTACGCGGGGTGGAGCGCCGGGGGACCTCGCGGCCGGCGGGGAGGCCCGTGAGGTAGCCGAAGCCGGGAGCGAAGCCGCAGAAGGCCACGCGGAACTCGGCGTCCGCGTGGATCCGCGCCACCTCGGCCGCGCCGACACCCCAGTGCGCCGCCACGTCGGCCAGGTCCGGACCGTCGTACCGCACCGGGATCTCGACCGTCTCGGCCGCGCGGGGCGGCACGTGCGGCACCGGACGTGAAGCCAGTTCGGCGGCCAGGCGGGCGGGGTCGGGCAGGCCGTCGAGCAGCACCGTGCGCGCGGCCGGGACGATCTCACGGGCCGTCAGGGATCCTTCCGCGCGGCGGCGCAGCAGGGCCGCGTGGAGCGCCTGCGCCTCCTCGCCCGAGGCGACCTCGACGAGCAGCGCGTCCGCGCCGACGGGCAGCGTCCTCATACGAACGCCTCCACGCGGACCCCGGACGCCTCCAGCGCGTCCCGCACCTGCCGCGCCAGGTCCACCGCGCCCGGCGTGTCGCCGTGCAGGCACAGGGAGCGGGCCCTCATCTCGATGCGCCGCCCCGAGAGCGCCACGACCTCGCCGTTGCGGGCCAGGTCCACCGAACGCTCCAGGACCGCCCCCGGGTCGGTGACCAGGGCGCCCTCCTGACCGCGCGCCACCAGCGTGCCCTCATCGGTGTACGCGCGGTCCGCGAACGCCTCCTCGACCGCCGGGAGCCCCGCCTTCGCCGCGAGCTCCAGCAGCCGGGAGCCGGGCAGTCCGAGCACGGGCAGCGCGGGGCCGGCGAGAACCACCCCGTCGACCACCGCGCGCGCCTGCTCCTCGTCGCGCACCACCCGGTTGTAGAGCGCGCCGTGCGGCTTGACGTACGCGACGCGGGTCCCCGCCGCGCGGGCGAACACCTCGAGGGCGCCGATCTGGTACGCCACCTCGGCCGTCAGCTCGGCGGGCGGCACGTCCATCGCCCGCCGGCCGAACCCGGCCAGGTCCCGGTAGGAGACCTGGGCGCCGATCCGCACCCCGCGCGCGGCGGCGAGTTCGCACACCCGGCGCATGGTGGGGGCGTCCCCCGCGTGGAAGCCGCAGGCGACGTTGGCGCTGGTCACCACCGACAGCAGCCGCTCGTCATCGGTGAGCGTCCAGTGGCCGAAGCCCTCGCCGAGGTCGGCGTTCAGATCGATCGAGGTCATGGATCCTTCGTTTCTGTGCTGGTGAGGGCACCGGTCAGAGCACGCGGAACTGCTCGTCCCGGGCGTCGCCGACGAACATCCGGCCCGGTGCGTGGGTGAGGGCGAACGGCGGCCGGGACGCCATGACCGCGGCCTGCGGGGTCACCCCGCAGGCCCAGAACACCGGGATGTCGTCCGGTTCCGGCTCCACGCGGTCGCCGAAGTCGGGGCGGTCCAGGTCGTCGACGCCGAGCGCGGACGGGTCGCCGCAGTGCACCGGGGCGCCGTGCACGGCGGGCATCAGCCCGCTCTCCCGGATGGCGGCGTCGAGGTGCTCCGGCGGCACCGGGCGCATCGACACCACCATCGGGCCGCTCAGCCGCCCCGCCGGACGGCACTGCCACGTCGTCCGGTACATCGGGACGTTCCGGCCCTGCTCGACGTGGCGCAGCGGCACCCCGGCCGCCGCGAGCGCCCATTCGAAGGTGAAGCTGCAACCGATGAGGAACGACACCAGGTCGTCCCGCCAGTACGCCCGTACGTCCGTCGGCTCGTCCACCAGCTCGCCGTCCTCCCACACCCGGTAGCGCGGCAGATCGGTGCGCAGGTCGGCGTCGGAGGCGAGCACGGTGGACGTCGAACCGGCGTCGGTGACGTCGAGGAGGGGGCACGCGCGCGGATTGCGCTGGCAGAACAGCAGCATGTCGTACGCCCAGTCGGCGGGCACGGAGACCAGGTTGGCCTGGGCGTACCCGGCGGCCACGCCTGCCGTGGGGATCGCGAGGCCCTCCCGGAATCGGGCGCGGGCCGTCCGCGGGCTCCACGCGCGCGTGGTGTCGTCGGCGAGAACCACGGGGCGGTCGTCCACGGCGGTGCGGGCGCCGTCGTCGGAGGGGGTGGTCACTCCAGCTCCTTCCCGCGCGTCTCCGGCAGTCCGAGCAGCGCCAGCGCGGCCAGGCCGTAGCCGATCGCGCCGAAGACCAGGGCACCGCCGACGCCCCAGCTGTCGGCGAGGAAGCCGACGGTGGTGGGGAAGACGGCGCCGACGGCGCGGCCGGTGTTGTAGGTGAAGCCCTGCCCGGTGCCGCGCACGGCCGTCGGGTAGAGCTCGCTCAGGTAGGAGCCGAAGCCGCTGAAGATGGCCGACATGCAGAACCCGAGCGGGAAGCCGAGCACCAGGACCAGGGTGTTCGCGCCGCTGGGGATGTTCGTGTACGCGACGATGCACACCGCCGACAGCAGGGCGAACAGCCAGATGTTGCGCCGGCGGCCCAGCAGGTCGGTGAGATAACCGCCCGTCAGATAGCCGAGGAACGCGCCCGAGATGAGAAAGGTCAGATAGCCGCCGGTGCCCACGACCGACAGGTCGCGCTCGGACTTGAGGTACGTCGGCACCCAGGTGGCGAGGGTGTAGTAACCGCCCTGGACGCCGGTGGAGAGCAGCACCGCGAACAGGGTGGTGCGCAGCAGCCCGGGGGAGCCCGCACGGGACGGCCGGAAGATCGCCGCGAACGACCCCTTGCTCGCGCTCTCCTCGCGCGCGGCGGCCGCCTCCGGCGCGTCCTGCACACTGCGCCGCACCCACACGACGAGCAGCGCGGGCAGCGCGCCGGTCCAGAACATCACACGCCAGGCCAGGTCGCCGTCGACCAGTGAGAAGACCGCCGTGTAGACGATCACGGCCAGCCCCCAGCCGACGGCCCAGGCGCTCTGCACCGCGCCGAGGGTGCGGCCCCGGTGCTTGGCGCCGGCGTACTCGGCGACCAGGATCGCGCCGACCGCCCACTCGCCGCCGAAACCGAGGCCCTGGAGGGCGCGGAAAACGAGCAGCGTCTCGTAGTTGGGGGCGAAGCCGCAGGCCACGGTGAACACCCCGTAGGTGATCACGGTCAGGAGCAGCGCCTTGACCCGGCCGACGCGGTCCGCGAGGACGCCCGCGAGGGCGCCGCCGACCGCCGAGACGATCAGGGTCACGGTGGTCAGCAGCCCGGTCTGTCCACTGTTCAGGCCGAAGTAGGCGGACAGCGCCACCATCGTCAGCGGCAGCGTGAAGTAGTCGTACGAGTCCAGGCCATAGCCGCCGAAAGCGCCGCCGAAGGCGCGCTGGCCGCGCGGGCCGAGTGCGCGCAGCCAGCCGAACGCCCCGTCCTCGGAGGGGAGTTCGGGCTTGACGGGGCGTGGGGTTCCGGTCAGCGCGCTCGACGGTGGAGGGGTCGTGCTCATGGGCACCTCGCAGAAGGGGACGGCGGTGCAAGGAAGGAGTGAGCCGTGCCAGTGCCTCAGCAAGGTAGAGGATCGTTGAACGATCCTTCAATACCCATGTTGTCTCATCCTTCCGTGTGCGCTTGAATTCCGGCATGGCAGAGCGGATGAGCGGACTGGCCGACGACCGTGCCCTGTTGGGCAGGACCAGCACCGCCGAGCGTGTCGCGGACATCCTCAGGAGCCGCATCGCCGAGGGCTTCTTCCCACCCGGCACCCGGCTCTCGGAGGACAGCATCGGCGGCGCCCTCGGGGTCTCCCGCAACACGCTGCGCGAGGCGTTCCGGCTGCTCACGCACGAACGGCTGCTCGTCCACGAGCTCAACCGGGGCGTGTTCGTGCGGGTGCTGACCGTCGAGGACGTCGAGGACATCTACCGCACCCGCAGGCTCGTCGAGTGCGCCGTCGTGCGGGGGCTCGGTGAGCCGCCCTACGCCCTGGACGGGCTCGCCGGGGCGGTCGCGGAGGGGCGGCGGGCGGCCCGCGAAGGTGACTGGAAAGCGGTGGGCACGGCCAACATCCACTTCCACCAGGAACTGGTCGCCCTCGCCTCCGGCGAGCGCACCGCCGAGCTCATGCGCAGAGTCTTCGCCGAACTCCGGCTCGCCTTCCACGCGGTGGACGAGCCGCAGCGGCTGCACGAACCGTACATCGCGCGAAATGTCGAGATCCTCCAGGCTCTTGAGGCGGGTGACCGGGACACGGCCGAACGCCTGCTCGCCGCCTACCTCGACGTGTCGCTGGAACGGGTGGGGGAGGTCTACCGGCGCCGGGTCGGCGACGGGGACTAGGCCGTACGGAGACCGGTCCTCGACAGGGGTCCGCAGGTCACGGCGCCGGGGCGCAACTGCCTCGTTTGGGCCGTTGTCGGACCGAGGACCTAGTCTGTGCACCGTGACTTCGCCTGCATCGACGGACAGCGTTCCGCCCCAGCTCAGCGCGGGGCCGCGCCCCGCGCCGGGCCCGGCCGCCGACGAAGGGCTGGCGCGGCGGCTGCGCGCGCTCGCGTGCACCGCGCCGCTGCACGACCTGGACACCCGCAAGGCCAATCTCGCGGGCGAGTACTCGGTGTACGGCATGGCGGAGATCGCGCTCGCCGCCATCGACCTGGTCACGCTCAACATGGACTTCGACACCGGCGCCGACCACGAACAGATCGTCGCCCGGCTCCTCCCGCGCGTCGCGGCCCAGGCCCCCGGGCGTCCCGCCGCCGAGCACGAGCGGGTGGCCCGCTGGGTCCTGGAGAACCTGATCAACGTCGGCAGCGTCGACCGCGGCTTCCGCGCGGTGTACGGCGTCTTCGGCCCGGACGGCACCTACGTCCGCCGCGACTACGACTTCAAGCTGATCGAGGAGGTCCCGGGCCCCGGCGGCACGGTGTACCTGCGCACCACCGACGAAGCGGTCAACGTCCTGGTCGGCGCCCTCGACACCGACGTCACCAGCGCCCAGATCGCCGCCGAGGTCAAGCTCGAGGTGCTGATCAGCCGGGGCAGGCTCGCCGACGCCCAGATCGCCGCCGAGCAGGCCCGCTACCGCACGGTGCAGTACTCCGAGACCCTGCGCCGCGCCCTGGAGGCCACCCGGCGCAACGTCCGCGCGGTGGACTGGCTCGGCGCCGTACCCGACATGATCGCCGAGGCCCTCGACCACGTGGCCGACCGCTACCGCCACGAGAACGCCATCCTCACCAACATCCGCAAGGCCCGTGACGAGTCCGAGGACCCCGAGCACAAGCGCCGCGCCGCCGAGCTGGTGGACATCGTCAAGGACTGCATCCGGCGCCACACCCAGCTCCAGTCCCGGCTCCTGGAGGCAGGCCCGCTGTTCCGCGCCGAGCAGGACCGGCAGGCCTTCGCCACGCCCGCCGCGGCCGCCGGCACCGACCTCTACGGCCAGCTCCTCGCCCCGCTGCTGCCGCTCCCCGTGGAGCGGGCGTCCCGGGTCACCGACGCGTTCTTCGCCCACGGCACCGGGCTGCGCACGCCCGTCTCCGTCCGGGTCGCCGACCTCGTCGACATCCTGCTGACGCCGCCCGTGGAGCGCGAACACCTCGGCGCCGAGATGCCCGAGCCGGACCTCATCGCCACGCCCGACGACAGCCGCTTCAGCGAGGAGCAGCTCGCGGCCGCCACCGAACTGCTCGACCTACCGGCCGACGCGCCCCGCCGGCTGTCCGGGCTGCTCGCCGAGGCCCGCCGCAAGGACCCCGAGCTGCCCTACCTGGTGGCCCTGCTGGCCGTCCACGCCGCCAGCCCGCCCGTCGGCACGGCCTACCGCCAGGGCGAGCGGAAGCTGCTGTTCGCCGTGGACGACGGCGCCGAGCTCGACGACCCGGAGTTCGGCGGCGCCGACCTCATCGTGGGCACGGCCCTGCTGGACGCGGCGGGCATGGCGGCGGACCGCACGGAGGCGGCATGACCGCGACACCGGCACCTCGCGCCCGCGCCTCCCGCCTCCGCAGCCCCCACGGCCGCACCCCACGCACCGACCACGCCCGCACCGAGGAGCCCCGACCGTGACCGAGCACGCCGACTGGAGCGAGCCGGAGCCCGCGGCGACGCCGGCCAGCACCGCCGTCACGCCCGCCGACGCCGCCGACGCGGCCCGGCTCGTCGCCTTCGGCCTCCAGCCCAAGCTCCAGCCCGCCCGTGACCAGGAGTACGCCGACCTGCTGCGCCGCTACCGCGAGGACCCGCCGTTCGCGCGGCTCGCCGACGCCGTCGCCACCGGTCTCGGGCTGATCGTGCTTGAGGTCTCCCCGCGCGCAGGCATGGCCGTCACCGCCGCCGAGGACTCCGTGTTCGCCGTCCGCATGGGCGACTACGCCCGCCGCGCCTCCGCCGACGGCGGCGACCGCTTCCTGCACGGCCTCGCCCACCTCGCCGTCGCCGCCATGGCCTTCCCCCGTCCCGAGGACCTCGCCGACGACGGCTACATCGGACGCGTCACGGTCAACGGCGTCGACGCCTTCGTCCGCCAGGCCTGCCACCGCCTGGAGGCGCGGGCCGCCGAACAGGGCGAGAACACCGATCCGGCCACCGACGCCCCCGGACTCGAGGCCGCGTGGCGGATCTGGTCCCGGCGCAGCGCCACCGGCGCCACCAAGGACGCCCGCCGCCTGGCCGGATCCACCACCGGCATCGTCGCCAAGGCCGTCTCCTTCCTCACCGACTCCGGCTTCCTCCAGCGCACCGGCGACGACAACGGCGGCACCTACCGCACCACCGCCCGCTACCAGCTCCAGGTCCGCGACATGGCCGGCAGCGCCGCCATGGCCGAACTGCTCGAACTCGGCGTCGTCCCCGTCACCGACGGCACCCCCACCCTGCTGCCTCCCGAGGACGGCGACGACCTCGACCTGGTGGCCGACGCCGGCCTGCCCTTCCACTCCGCCTGACCCCCACCCCACGAAGCCTCACGAGAGTCCGCCATGTACGAGCTGTCCCGGGTCCGCCTCTACTCCATCGGACCGGCCGGCGCACGCTACGCCGACACCGTGCTCGACCTGCGCGGCGTCGGCGCCACCGTGCCCGACCCGGCGCCGACGCAGGCGGAGTTCTTCGCGGACGAGCCCGTCGGCCCGCCCCGCCGCCCCGCGCCCGCCGGCGTGCTCTTCCTGGAGAACGGCGGCGGCAAGTCCGTCCTGCTGAAGCTGATCTTCTCCGTGATGCTCCCGGGCCACCGGAACACCCTCGGCGGCGCCAGCTCCGGCGTGCTGCGCAAGTTCCTCCTCGCCGACGACTGCGGCCATGTGGCACTCGAATGGCAGCATGTGCAGACCGGCGAGTGCGTCGTCGTCGGCAAGGTCAGCGAGTGGCGCGGGCGCCAGGTCTCAGGCGACCCGCGGAAGTTCGCCGAGGCCTGGTACTCCTTCCGCCCGGGGCCGGGGCTCAGCCTGGACAATCTCCCCGTCGCCGAGGCCACCACCGTGCGCCCGCCGGTCGAGGGCCAGTCCGGCGCGCGCGGCCGGCGCCGCACCATGAAGGGCTTCCGTGACGCCCTCACCGAGGCGGGCAAGACCTACCCGCACCTGGAGGTGCACTGGGAGGAGATCCACGAGCGCTGGACCGAGCACCTCGGCGACCTCGGGCTCGACCCCGAACTCTTCCGCTACCAGCGGGAGATGAACGCCGACGAGGGTGAGGCGGCCGGTCTCTTCGCGGTGAAGAAGGACTCCGACTTCACCGACCTGCTGCTGCGCGCCGTCACCGACACCCGCGACACCGACGGCCTCGCCGACCTGGTCAGCGGCTTCGGCAACAAGCTCGGCCGGCGCGCCGAACTCATCGCCGAACGCGACTTCACCGCCGGGTCGGTGGACCTGCTCGGCCGGATCGTCGAGGCCACCGACACCCGCACTCGCGCCCGGGAGATCCACGCCTCCGCCGAACGCCGCACCCGTACCCTCGCCCGCCGGCTCTCCGCGCGCGGCGCCCAGGAGCGCGAGCGCGCGGTCGACCTCGCCCACCGCGTCACCGCCGCCGCCCACGCCGTCACCCGGGCCGAGTCCGCCCGCGCGCACAGTGCGTCCGTCTCTGCCGAACTCGCCTACCGGCACGCCTCGCTGGCGCTCGCCGCCGCCGAGAAGTCGGCCGCCGCCCAGAAGCGCGAACTGGCCGACGCGCGCACCCTGCACTCCGCCTGGCAGGCCGCCGAGTCCGTGCTGCGGCACCGCGCCGCCGCCGACCGGGTGGCCAGGGTGTCCGCCGCGATCCAGGAGGCCGAGCGGGACGCCGCCCCGGCCCTCGCCGCCCGCGCCAAGGCCGCCGTCGACCTGGTCCGCGCCCTGCACGCCGCCGCGCGGAACGCCGAGAACCTCGCCAACGAGGAGGAGGAGCGGTCCGCCGCCCTCCAGGAGGCCGGCGACGGCGCCTACCGCGACTCCACCGCCGCCGCCACCGAGGCACAGCGCGCCCGCAGCGAGATCGGCCACCTGCGCCAGCGGCTCGCCGAGGTCGAGCAGGAGACCGCCGAGGCCGTCCGCGCCGGCTGGCTCGACGACAGCGCCCCCGACGCCGACCCGGCCCGCGCCGCCCTCGCGGCCAGCGACGCCGAGAAGACCACCGTCGCCGCCTGGGATACCGCCCGCGAGACCGCCCGACGGGCCACCGAACACGCCCGCGAGGCGGCCGCCGCCGAGAGCCGCGCCGAGCTCACCGCCGCCCGCGCCGCCGACGCGGCCACCGCCGCCGAGCGCGCCCACGAGGGCGAGCGCCGCACCGCCGAGGGCCTCGCCGCCGAGCAGCGGTTCGCTGAGCTGCTCAGCCTGCCCGGCGTCTCCGGCAAGCGCCGGACCGCCGTACCCGGCCAGCGCACGGACTCCGACGGCGGGGCCGACGGCCCGCGCGAGGGCGGGCTGACCGCGGACGAACTCGACCGGTTCGCCGACGAGTTGCGCGAGCTGCTCGACGACGCCGTGTCCTCCGCCGAGCGCCAGCTGTTCGAGCTGCGCACCGCCGCCGCGGACGACGCCCGCATCCTCGGCGCCCTCGGCGACGGCGGACTGCTGCCGCCGGGCCCGGACGTGCTGGCCACCGTCGAGTTCCTCGGCGAGCACGGCATCCCCGCCCTCCCCGGGTGGCGCTACCTCGCCCAGGCCGTCGACCCCGCCGACCACGCGCGCGTGCTGGCCGCCCGCCCCGAGCTGGTCGACGGTGTCGTCATCACCGACCCCGACTCCCACGTCCGCGCCCGTGAGGCGCTGAGCGACGCCGCCCTGCTGCCCCGGTCCGCAGTCGCCGTCGGCACGGCCGCCGCGCTGCTCGCGCCCACGCCCGCGTCCGGCTCCGGCGACGTCTTCCTCGTACCGCCGAACCCGGCCATGCACGACGAGCACGCCGCCGACGAGGAGCGGCAGGCGCTGCGCGCCCGCGCCGCCGAGCGGGACGAGGAGATCCGCGCCCTCGCCGCCCGGCTCGGCAAGGACCGCGAACTCGCCGCTCGGCTCGCCTCCTGGCGCACCGGCTGCCCCGCCGGACGCCTCGCCGAACTGGCCGTGGCGGCCGAGCAGGCACGGGCGTTCGCCGAGGAGGCCGAGGCCGAGCTGGCCGAGGCGCGCAGCCTGCGGGCGGAGGCCGAGGAAGCGGCCGCCGAGGCGGTCCGGGTCCGGGACGAACGGCAGGAGGCCGCCCAGAGAGCCCGGCGCGCAGCCGACGCCCTCGCCGGACTCGCCTTCCGGCTGCGGGAACGCGCCGGCTGGCAGGCCAAGCTGCGCGAACTGGCCGACGACGCGGCCGAGGCGGAGGCCCGCGCCCAGTCCTGCCTGGAACGCGCCCGCGCCGCCGACGAGGACCGGCGCGCCGCCCAGCGCGCCGCCGACGACGCCCGGCGCACCGCCCGCACCCTGCGCGCCGAGCGCTCCGAGATCGCCGGCGCCCCCGACGACGTGCCCGAGGACGGCGACGGCGCCCCGCAGGCGTCCCTGCCCGCCCTGCGGGAGGCCTACCGCGCCGCGTCCCAGGTGTACGAGAAGGTCGGCGTCGGCGCCGACCTGCGTGCCGAGCAGGCCCGCGCGGAGAGCGACGAGAGCGCCGCCCGCGCCGAGCTGGACCGGCTCAGCAACAAGGTCCGCACCCGCGCCGAGCAGCTGCTCCAGTCGCCCGACGGCTCCGACGGACCCAGCCGGCAGGCGGCCGCCGCCCGCGCCGAGGAGCTGGTGCAGCTCCTGGAGACGCGTATGTCCGGCGCGAGCGAGCGGCTCGGCCGCCTCCGCGGCGAGGCCGAGCGCCTCGCCCCCGCCGACGGCGGGGCGCACACGGAGCTTCCCGAGGAGCTGGTCCCGCGCGACGCCGAGCACGCCCAGGCTCTCCTGCGCACGGCCACCGGCGAACTCGCCACCCGCGAGGAGGAGTTGAGTCAGGCCCGGGAGGCGCACGCCGAGCTGCTCGCCGCCCACCGGGCCGCCGAGGACGCGGCCGGAGGCTTCGACGAGATCGCCGCGATGCTCCGCGACCTGCTGCGCGAGCACGCCGCCGAGGAGGAGCAGGAGCGGCCCGGGGCGTACCCCGGCGACCTGGACGACGCACGGCGGTCCGCCGCCGAGGCGCGCCGCTCGCTGCGCGGCTGCGCCGCCGACCTGTCCGCCGCCGAGGCCGCCGTGCGCGAGGCGAGCGACGTGCTGGTGCGGCACGCCAACTCCACCCGCTACGAGCAGGTTCGCACGCCCGCCCGCCAGCAGATCCGCGAACTGCCCGCCTCCGCGCTGCCGGAGCACGCCAAGAAGTGGGCCGACGCCTTCGCCCCCCGGCTGCGGGTGCTCACCGACGAGCTGGAGCAGCTGGAGCGCAACCGCGACTCGATCGTGGACCGGCTGCGCGGTCTGGTCGAGTCCGCCCTCGCCACCCTGCGCTCCGCCCAGCGGCTGTCCCGGCTCCCCGAAGGGCTGGGGGAGTGGTCGGGACAGGAGTTCCTGCGCATCCGCTTCGAGGAGCCCGACCAGGCCACGCTTACCGAGCGCCTCGGCGAGGTCGTCGACGAGGCCACCCGCGCGGCCGTCAAGAAGAACTCCGACCTGCGGCGCGACGGCATGTCCCTGCTGCTGCGCGGCGTCGCCGCCGCACTGCGGCCCAAGGGCGTGGCGGTCGAGATCCTCAAGCCCGACGCGGTACTGCGCGCCGAGCGGGTGCCGGTCGGGCAGATGGGCGACGTGTTCTCCGGCGGCCAGCTGCTCACCGCGGCCATCGCCCTGTACTGCACGATGGCGGCGCTGCGCTCCAACGACCGGGGGCGCGACAAGCAACGGCACGCCGGCACGCTGTTCCTCGACAACCCCATCGGACGGGCGAACGCGACCTATCTGCTGGAGCTCCAGCGGGCGGTCGCCGACGCGCTCGGCGTCCAGCTGCTGTACACCACGGGACTGTTCGACACCACGGCTCTGGCGGAATTCCCGCTGGTCATCCGGCTCCGTAACGACGCCGACCTGCGGGCCGGCCTGAAGTACATCAGCGTGGAGGAGCACCTCCGCCCGGGCCTGCCCCAGCCGGATCCGGGCCAGGAAACGCACAGCGAGATCACGGCGACACGGATGTTCAAGCGACCTGCGGCGACGGCCTGAGGATGGCGTGGAACGCCCGGCGGCGCCTTGCCCGCCGGGCGTCCCGGCCACGGGGACGGACGCGCCACGCCCGCCCCGCGAAGGGAGCCGCGCCTCGAAGTCGAGGGCAGGCGCCGGAACCTGTGATCGTCCCGCGCGCGGTCGCGCGGGCGGCGCTGTGCGTGAGGCGGGCCCTGGCCCGCTGAGGCGTACCCGGCCCCGCCGGTTGCCGACCGGCCGTCGGCCTCGACGTCACGGCCCGGGACTCCGTCCCGACGCCCGTCGTTCGGCTCGCGGACTCCCCGCCCACGCCGGCGGGACTCGGTCCCGACGCCCCGTCGTCCGGCTCGGGGACGCCGTCACCCAGGCCGGTTCGCCCGGTCTGCCCTCCACGGGTGCCGGCCGCACGGGCTGCCCTCGTCGCCCGCGCCGCAGGCCCCCGCCTAGGACCCGTACCCCATCCTCCGCGACAGCTCGTCCGCCGCTGCGGCAGTCCTGGCCCCCAGCACGGGGACCTGGTCCGGGGTCATCCGGAACACCGGGCCCGAGACGCTGATCGCGGCGATCACCGCGCCGTCGTGCGCGCGGACCGGGGCCGCGACGGCGACAAGGCCCAGTTCCAGCTCCTCGCGCGTCGCCGCGTACCCCTGCTCGGGCACCCGCGCCAGCTCGGAACGCAGCATGGACGCGTCCGTGACGGTGTGTTCGGTGAACCGGCGCAGCGGGCGGGCCAGTTGCTCCTCGCGGCGCCCGGGCGTCATATGGGCGAGAAACACCTTGCCGCTGGAAGTCGCGTGCAGCGCCGTGCGCCGGCCCAGCCAGTCCTGTGCCGTCACCGCGGCCGTGCCGCGCGCCTGCATGATGTTGACGGCCGCGTCCTCGTCCAGTACCGCGGCGTTGACCGTCTCGCCCAGCCCGTCGGCGAGGTCCCGGCAGACGGGGACGGCCTCCTGCGAGACGTCCAGCCGCACGGCCGCCGCGCCCGCGAGGCGCAGCACACCGGCGCCGAGGTGGTACTTGCCGCGATCGCCGGCCTGCCCGACCAGGCCGCGGTTCTCCAGGACGCCCAGCAGCCGGAACGCGGTGGAGCGGTGCACGCCCATCTCGTCGGCGATCTCCGTGACGCCCGCCTCGCCGCGCCGGGCGAGGATCTCCAGCACCGTCACCGCCCGGTCCACGGACTGCACGGCGCCGCTCGCGCTCTTCCCCTGCTCCTCGCGGCGTCCCGCACGGGTCATGGCCGGCCCTCATTCATCCGTACACCCGGTGCACCGCGCCCGCCGGGCCGTGCGTCGTACGGGACGCCACCCTACCGACGGCGGGTGTTACGGGTGCGACAGCTGTCCGGCGCCGCCCCGCCGGCGTATGCGGGCCCGCTCGCGTCCGGCGGCGCGCTGCGCCCGGCGAGCCTGGCGCCGCTCCCGGCGCAGTGCCCGGGCCGTGCTGCTGGGCGTGGACACCACGCCGTGCCGCTGGTTCCACACCTGGCGGGTCACCCATACGTCGAGCACCGCCCAGGTGGCCGCGATCGTGCTGACGACGCTGCTGATGACCATCGGGAAGGCGAGCCAGGACCCGGCCAGCGTGCACAGCAGGGCCACCATGGCCTGGATCAGCGTCACCGCGATGATCAGCACCGCCCGCACCGCGGCCGTCCGTACCGGGTCGGGCAGCCTGCGCCGCCTGGCCGGCTCCTCCACCCACAGCGGCCGGTACGCCGCCCGGACCTCGGCCACCTCCAGGGCGGGTCCGCCGTCCGCCCGCCGCCCGGCCGCGTCCGACGTGCGCGTGGCCGGCGCGGCCTGCTGCCGCGTCGCCTCCCGCGCCGCCGTGCCGTCGCCGGCCGTCTCACGCCGTTCCGCCGTGCCCATCACCCGTGTCACTCCCCACCGCCGCCAGCCCGCTGCTGCTGTCCGAAGACCCGGCTCCCCATTGGCTGCCCGGGTTGCGCTGTTTTACGCCGCCCAGGTGCGGGACACGGCTCCTGTGGCCGATTCCGCCCCCATGTCCCGCAGGTAAGGACGCCTGGGGACTCGTGAAGATTCCCGGTCGGGAAAGATTCAGGCCAACCACCCTGTGAAACCCGGGAGAAAGGGCCGGGGAACCCGTCCCGGATTCGGGGAGGCAATCTCCCGCAATGGCCGGACAACTCCGCCTGAACCGACCGTGTGCCGGAATCGAACCCTCCGGCCGGGTCTTCGAGTTGCCCCCGGGGCGGTAGTAGGCTCGCGCCGTTTGTTGACGCACATGTGCCCCCGGTCGCCCGGGGGCCGAGCTGGGGGAGGCCATGCGCTTTCGCGGGAAGTCCATCCGCCGGAAGATCGTGGCGCTGCTCCTCGTGCCGCTGGTGTCCCTGACCACGCTCTGGGCCTTCACCACCGTGATCACGAGCCGTGAGGCAAGCCACCTGTTCGACGTGTCGTCGGTGATGGAGGAGGTCGGCTACCCCGTCGAGGACACCGTCCGCGTGCTCCAGCAGGAGCGGCGCCAGACCCTCGTCCATCTCGCCGACCCCCGCGCCTCCGACGGCCTCACGGCCCTCAAGGCGAGCCGTTCCGCCACGGACAGGGCCGTGGCCGCCGTCCGCAGGAGCGCGTCCGGCAGCGGCGTGCGCGAGGCCATGCACGGCAGTTCCGACAAACTCGACGCCGCCCTCGACTCGTTCGAGGGCATCGAGTCCCTCCGCCGCAGCGTCGACGACGGCACCGTCGACCGCCGCCAGGCGCTCGACCTCTACAACCGCCTCGTCGACCCCTGCTACGTGCTGCTGTCCGACCTGCACGTGGTCGAGGACGTCGGCCTCGACAAGCAGTACCGCGCCCTGGTGAACCTCTCCCGCGCCCGCGAACTGCTCTCCCGCGAGGACGCCCTGCTCGGCTCCGCCCTGATCGTCGGCAAGCTGGCCCCCACCGAGGTGCGGGACGTCTCCGACCTGATGGCCCAGCGCACCCTGCTGTACGGGACCGCCCTGCCGCAGCTCCCCGCGGACGAGCGCGACCGCTACGAGACCTTCTGGGGCAACGCCACGACCGCGCCTCTGCGGGTCGGCGAGCAGGCCGCCGTCTTCGCCGAGGACGGCGAGCCCCGCGGCGTCACCGCCAAGAGCTGGGACACCGCCGCCGGCAAGGTGCTCGACGAACTCGGCGCCCTCAACGACCAGGCGACCGACCGCTACCAGGAGCGCGTCCGGCCCGTCGCCATGGGCGTCATCACCAAGGCCGTCGCCGCCGGTGTGCTGGGGCTCGCCGCCCTGCTGTTCTCCCTGTACCTCTCCGTGCGCGTCGGCCGGAAACTCATCCGCGACCTCAGGCAGCTGCGCCTGGAGGCCCATGAGGCCTCCGGTGTGCGGCTGCCCAGCGTGATGCGCCGCCTCTCGGCCGGCGAACAGGTCGACGTCGAGACCGAGGTCCCGCGCCTCGAGTACGACAAGAACGAGATCGGCGAGGTCGGCCAGGCCCTCAACACCCTGCAGCGCGCCGCCGTCGAGGCCGCCGTCAAGCAGGCCGAACTGCGCTCGGGCGTCTCCGAGGTGTTCGTCAACCTCGCCCGCCGCAGCCAGGTGCTGCTGCACAAGCAGCTCACCCTGCTCGACGCGATGGAGCGCCGTACCGACGACACCGAGGAACTCGCGGACCTGTTCCGGCTGGACCACCTGACCACCCGTATGCGCCGGCACGCCGAGGGTCTGGTCATCCTCTCCGGCGCCGCCCCCTCCCGGCAGTGGCGCAAGCCCGTCCAGCTCATGGACGTCGTACGGGCCGCCGTCGCCGAGGTCGAGGACTACGAGCGCATCGAGGTCCGCCGGCTCCCCAGGGTCGCCGTCACCGGTCCCGCGGTCGCCGACCTCACCCACCTGGTGGCCGAACTGCTGGAGAACGCCACGGTGTTCTCCCCGCCGCACACCGCCGTCCAGGTCGTCGGCGAGCGCGTCGGCAACGGCTTCACCCTGGAGATCCACGACCGGGGCCTCGGCATGGCCGCCGACGCGCTGCTCGACGCCAACCTGCGGCTCGCGGAGACACCGGAGTTCGAGCTGTCCGACACCGACCGGCTCGGCCTGTTCGTCGTCAGCCGGCTCGCCCAGCGGCAGAACGTCCGCGTCTCCCTCCAGCCCTCCCCGTACGGCGGCACCACGGCCGTCGTCTTCATCCCGGACGCACTGCTCACCGACGACGTGCCCGACACCAACGGCGTCGGATTCCGCCTCGACCGCCCGCACCGTACGGAGAAGGAGCCGGCGGACGGCCGCCGCGCCGCGCTCTCCCAGATGCCCGTCGCCCTGCCGGGACTGCCCGCCTCCGTGCTGGACGGGCCGGTCGAACTCGAGGCGCCCGTCGACCTGGACGCCCTCGACGGCTTCCCCACCCTGGACGACGAGGACGGCGGCCTGTTCCGGCCCCGCCGCTCCCACCAGGACGACGAGCGGCCCGGCCGCGACACCGCACGGCACGAGACCGCCGGCGACGACCGGGACAAGGCCGGCGAGCGGGGAAGCGGACCTGTGCCGCTCACCCGCCGGTCGACCCCCAAGCTGGTCAGCTCCCACGGCCGCCCGGTCCGCGACCAGCGGGTCCGCGGCGGACGGACCGACGACGACACCGCCGCCCCGCACACCCGCCCCGGCTCGGACGAGCCCCCTCCGCTGCCGTCCCGGCGCCGCGGCGACACCGGCCGCCGGGCCATCGGCCGCGTCGGCGCCGAACCCGTGTCGGAGCTCCCCGCGCGCGACAAGGAGCAGCCGGCCGCGGAGACACCGCCGCCCCTGCCCAGCCGTCGCCGCACCACCGGACCCGCCCGCACCGCCGACGGCCCCGAGGAACCGAACACCGCCCCGGCGCCCGGCCCTCCGCCCGCGGGCCCGGCGTCCGGCTCCCCCGGCCGCCGCCCCGCTACCACGCCCGGCGGCCCCGACGACTCCTCTCCGGTCACCGACGACACGGACACCGGCACACCGCAGCCCGACGGCGCGGCACTGCCCCGGCGCGTGCGGCAGGCCAGCCTGGCCCCGCAGCTCAAGCGCGAGGCCGCGACCCGGAAGACCGACCGGGCCCGGCCCGCCGAACGGGACGCGGACGAAGTACGCAGCCGCATGGCCTCGCTCCAGCGCGGCTGGCAGCGCGGCCGGGAGGAGAACGCCGCGGGCGACGATGCCGGCAGCGGCACAGCACCACGACGAAGGACTAAGGGGGACGGTCGATGACCGAACCGAGCGCCACCGGCCACACGAACGACAAGGGGGAGCTGAACTGGCTCCTCGACGACCTGGTGGACCGCGTCGCCAGCATCCGCAAGGCGATCGTGCTCTCCGGCGACGGCCTGCCCACAGGGGCGTCCAAGGACCTCACCCGGGAGGACAGCGAGCACCTGGCCGCCGTCGCCTCCGGCTTCCACAGCCTCGCCAAGGGCGTGGGGCGCCACTTCGAGGCCGGTGAGGTCCGCCAGACCGTCGTCGAGCTCGACGAGGCGTTCCTGTTCGTCACCGCCGCCGGGGACGGCAGCTGCCTCGCGGTCCTCGCGGACGCCGACTCCGACGTCGGCCAGGTGGCCTACGAGATGACCCTCCTGGTGAAGCGGGTCGGCGTGCACCTGGGCGCCGCGCCACGCACCGATCTGCCCTCGGGTGGGTAGTGGACCGGCATGAGCGATCACGGTCAGGGTAGTAGCCGCTGGTTCGACGACGAGGCCGGACCGGTCGTCCGTCCGTACGCCATGACGCGGGGCCGCACCACCAGTGCGGCCCAGCACCGCCTCGACCTGATCGCCGTGGTCGTCGCGGAGCCGCACGCGGACGACGCCGAGGACGACCCCTCCCTCTCCCCGGAGCACGTCGACATCGTCGGGCTGTGCCGGGACACGCCCCAGTCGGTCGCCGAACTCGCCGCCGGCCTCGACCTGCCGGTGGGCGTGGTCCGTGTCCTCGTGGGTGATCTCGTGGACGCGGAATTCGTCCATGTGAACCGTCCGGTACCCCCGGCGGAGCTGCCGGACGAGAGTATTCTGCGCGACGTGATCAACGGCCTCCGGGCGCTGTGACCGGCGCGGAAGCGGGGTAGTGACGTGACAGGCTGGCAGTTCTGGGTCGACCGAGGCGGCACCTTCACCGACATCGTCGCGCGCCGCCCCGACGGCCGGCTGCTCACCCGTAAGGTCCTCTCCGACAACCCCGACCCGGACCGCTCCGGCCCGCCCGGCGCCGACGCGGCCGTGATCGGCGTCCGCGCGCTGCTGGACGGCTCCGGCGACCCCGTCGACGTCGTCCGCATGGGCACCACCGTCGCCACCAACGCCCTCCTCGAACGCAAGGGCGAGCGCACCCTGCTGGTCGTCACCCGGGGCTTCCGCGACGCCCTGCGGATCGCCTACCAGAACCGCCCCCACATCTTCGCGCGCCGCATCGACCTGCCCTTACCGCTCCACGAGCGGGTGGCCGAGGTGGACGAACGCGTCGCCGCCGACGGCACCGTGCTGCGCGCACCCGACCTCGACGCCCTCGAAGGCCCGCTCAGGCAGGCGTACGACGACGGGATCCGGGCCGTCGCCGTGGTCTGCCTGCACGGCGACCGCCACCCCGCCCACGAGCGGGCCGTCGGGGAACTCGCCGCCCGTATCGGCTTCCCGCAGATCTCCCTCTCCAGCGAGACCAGCCCGCTGATGAAGCTGGTGCCGCGCGGGGACACCGCCGTCGTCGACGCCTACCTCTCACCCGTGCTGCGCCGCTACGTGCGCCAGGTCGCCGGCGCGCTCGAAGGCGTACGGCTGATGTTCATGCAGTCCAACGGCGGGCTCACCGAGGCCCGGCAGTTCCGCGGCAAGGACGCCGTCCTGTCCGGACCGGCCGGCGGGATCGTCGGCATGGCCCGCATGTCGCGGCTCGCCGGCTTCGACCGGGTCATCGGCTTCGACATGGGTGGCACCTCCACCGACGTGTCCCACTTCGCCGGCGAGTACGAACGCGTCTTCACCACGCGGATCTCCGGGGTGCGGCTGCGCGCCCCGATGCTCGACATCCACACCGTCGCCGCCGGCGGGGGCTCCGTCCTGCACTTCGACGGCTCCCGCTACCGCGTCGGACCCGACTCGGCGGGCGCCGACCCCGGCCCCGCCTGTTACCGGCGCGGCGGCCCGCTCACCGTCACCGACGCCAACGTCATGCTGGGGCGCATCCAACCAGCCCACTTCCCGGCCGTGTTCGGCCCCGGCGGCGACCAGCCGCTCGACGCGGACGTGGTCCGCGGGCGCTTCACCGCACTCGCCCGCGAGATCCACGAGAGCACCGGCGACGACCGCAGCCCCGAACAGGTCGCCGAGGGCTATCTCCAGATCGCCGTCGCGAACATCGCGGCCGCGGTCAAGCGGATCTCCGTGCAGAAGGGTCACGACATCACCCGGTACGCCCTCACCACCTTCGGCGGGGCGGGCGGACAGCACGCCTGCATGGTCGCCGACTCCCTCGGCATCCGCACCGTCCTCGTACCGCCCATGGCGGGCGTGCTGTCCGCCCTCGGCATCGGCCTCGCCGACACCACCGCCATGCGCGAACGCTCCGTCGAGGCCCCGCTGGAACCCGCCGCCATGCCCCGCGTCCACGCGGTCGCCGACGAGCTGGAGGAGGCCGCCCGCGCCGAACTCCTCGCCGAGGACGTCCCCGAGGAGCGCGTCGAGGTCACCCGCCGCGCCCAGCTGCGCTACGACGGCACCGACACCACCCTCACCGTCGGGCTCACCGACCCGGACACCATGCGGCGCGCCTTCGAGGACCGGCACCGCGCCACCTACTCCTTCACCCTCGACCGCCCGGTCGTCGTCGAGGCCCTCTCCGTCGAGGCCACCGGCACCACCGAACCCCCCGATCTCTCCGCCCTCGCCACCTGGTCGGGACGGCCCGCCGCACCCGTCACCGTCCGCCTCCACACCGGCGGCGCCTGGCGCGACGTGCCCCTCCGCCGCCGCGAGGACCTCCCTCCCGGCGAGACCGTCACCGGCCCCGCGATCATCGCCGAGGACGGCTCCACGACCGTCGTCGACGACGGCTGGCGGGCCGCGACCACCCGCGACGGACACCTGGTCATGGAACGCGTCGCGGTCACGCGGGCCTCCGGCGTCGACACGGACGTCGACCCGGTCCTGCTGGAGATCTTCAACAACCTCTTCATGTCCATCGCGGAACAGATGGGCGCCCGCCTGGAGTCCACCGCCCAGTCCGTCAACATCAAGGAACGCCTGGACTTCTCCTGCGCCCTCTTCGACCCCGAGGGGAACCTGGTGGCCAACGCGCCCCACATCCCCGTCCACCTGGGCTCGATGGGCACCAGCGTCAAGGAGGTCATCCGGCGGCGCGGCACCTCCATGCGCCCCGGCGACACCTACGCCGTCAACGACCCGTACCACGGCGGCACCCACCTGCCCGACGTCACCGTCATCACCCCCGTCTTCGGCACCGCCGAGGACGGCACGGAACCCGAGGTCCTCTTCCACGTGGCCTCCCGCGGACACCACGCCGAGATCGGCGGCATCGCACCCGGCTCCATGCCCGCGAACAGCCGCACCATCGACGAGGAGGGCGTCCTCCTCGACAACTGGCTGCTCACCGAGAACGGCCGGTTCCGCGAGGAGGAGACCCTCCGCCTGCTCACCGAGGCGCCCCACCCCTCCCGCAACCCGTCGACCAACCTCGCCGACCTGCGCGCCCAGATCGCCGCCAACCACAAGGGCGTCGAAGAGGTCGGCCGCGTGATCGACACCTACGGCCTCGACGTCGTCCAGGCCTACATGCGGCACGTCCAGGACAACGCGGAGGAGGCGGTGCGCCGCGTCGTCGACGCCCTCGACGACGGCGCGTACGCCTACGAGACCGACTCCGGCGCGGTCATCCGCGTCAAGGTGGGCGTGGACCGCGCCGCACGCTCGGCGACCATCGACTTCACCGGCACCTCGCCGCAGCTCGCCACCAACTTCAACGCGCCCTTCTCCGTCGTCAACGCGGCCGTCCTGTACGTCTTCCGCACCCTGGTCGACGACGACATCCCGCTCAACGACGGCTGTCTGCGCCCGCTGCACATCGTCGTCCCGCCCGGCTCCCTGCTGGCGCCCGAACCCCCGGCCGCCGTCGTCGCGGGCAACGTGGAGACCTCACAGGCCGTCACCGGCGCCCTCTACGCGGCGCTCGGCGTCCAGGCCGAGGGGTCCGGCACCATGAACAACGTGACCTTCGGCAACGCCCGCCACCAGTACTACGAGACCGTGGCGTCCGGCTCCGGCGCCGGCGACGGTCACCCCGGCGCGTCCGTCGTCCAGACCCACATGACCAACTCCCGGCTCACCGACCCGGAGATCCTGGAGTGGCGGCTGCCGGTCCGGCTCGACGAGTTCGCCGTGCGCCGGGGCAGCGGCGGCGCCGGACGGTGGCGCGGCGGCGACGGAGCCGTGCGCCGCATCCGCTTCCTGGAGCCCATGACCGTCTCCACGCTGTCCCAGCACCGCAGGGTGCCGCCCTACGGCATGGCGGGCGGGCTCCCCGGAGCGACGGGCGCCAATCGGATCGAGCGGGCCGACGGCACCGTCACCCGGCTCGCCGGCAGCGACTCGGCGGACGTCGGCCCCGGCGACGTCCTCGTCATCGAAACCCCCGGCGGCGGGGGATACGGCCCGCCGCCCGACCACCATCGAGCAGGAGAAGAGACCGATGATCTTCGGGCGTTCTGAGCGCGGCAAGCCCCCGGTCGAGCCCGTCACGCTCAAGATCCTGGTGGCCGGCGGCTTCGGCGTGGGCAAGACCACGCTCGTCGGCGCGGTCAGCGAGATCAGGCCGCTGCGCACCGAGGAACTCCTCACGGAGGCCGGACGGCCCGTCGACGACACCAGCGGCGTCGAGGCGAAGAGCACCACCACCGTCGCCATGGACTTCGGGCGCATCACCCTGCGCGAGGACCTGGTGCTGTACCTGTTCGGCACGCCCGGCCAGGAGCGGTTCTGGTTCATGTGGGACGAGCTGTCCGAAGGCGCGCTCGGCGCGGTGGTCCTCGCCGACACCCGGCGCCTGGAGGACTGCTTCGCCGCCGTCGACTACTTCGAGCGGCGCGCCATACCGTTCGTGGTCGGCGTCAACTGCTTCGAGGGCTCGGCCCGTTACCCGGAGGACGCGGTACGCGGCGCCCTCGACCTCGACGACGACGTCCCGCTCGTGCTGTGCGACGCGCGTGACCGCGAGTCGGTCAAGGAGGTCCTGGTCGGCGTCGTCCAGCACGCCATGACGCAGGCGGCGCGGCGGCGCAGCGCGGTCACCACCTGACCGGGCCGGGAAGGCGCGGCCCGTGCTCCCGCCGACAGGAGCACGAGCCGCCGCACGACGGACGGGTCACCCCGCGCGCGTGGTTCAGTCCTCGCCCTCCTCGGCCCAGCCGAGGCTCTTCTCCACCGCCTTGCGCCAGTTGCGGTACTCACGGTCCCGCACGGACGAGGACATGGCGGGCGTCCACTCGGCGTCCTTCCGCCAGTGCGACTTCAGCTCGTCCAGGCCGTTCCACACGCCCGTGGCCAGTCCGGCCGCGTAGGCGGCGCCCAGGCAGGTCGTCTCCGACACCCGGGGCCTGATCACCGGCACGTCGAGCACGTCCGCCTGGTGCTGCATCAGCAGGCCGTTCTTCGTCATGCCGCCGTCCACCTTCAGGGTGGTGATGCGTACCCCCGAGTCCTGGTACATGGCGTCGACGACCTCGCGCGTCTGCCAGCTCGTCGCCTCCAGCACCGCCCGCGCCAGATGCCCCTTGGTGACGTAACGGGTCAGGCCCGTGACCACACCGCGGGCGTCGGAGCGCCAGTACGGGGCGAAGAGGCCGGAGAACGCGGGCACGATGTAGGCGCCGCCGTTGTCCCCCACGCTCGCGGCGAGCGGCTCGATCTCGTCCGCGGTGCGGATGATGCCGAGCTGGTCGCGGAACCACTGCACCAGCGCGCCCGTGATGGCGATCGACCCCTCCAGGCAGTAGACGGGCGCCTCGTCGCCGATCTTGTAGCCCATGGTGGTGAGCAGCCCGTGCTTCGACGGAACCGGCCGGTCACCGGTGTTGAGCAGCAGGAAACTCCCGGTGCCGTAAGTGTTCTTGGCGCTGCCGACGTCGTAGCAGGCCTGTCCGAAGACCGCGGCCTGCTGGTCGCCCAGCGCGGAGGCGACGGGCACCCCGGAGAGCTGGCCGACGGCGGTGCCGTAGACCTCGGCGGAGGACCTGATCTCCGGGAGTACCGCCTCCGGGACGTTCATCGCGGCGAGGACGGTCGGGTCCCACTGGAGGGTCTCCAGGTTCATCAGCATGGTCCGCCCGGCGTTGGTCACGTCGGTGACGTGCCGTCCCCCGTCGGCGCCGCCCGTGAGGTTCCAGATCAGCCAGGAGTCGATGGTGCCGAAGGCGATCTCGCCGTTCTCCGCGCGGGCCCGCAGCCCGGGCACGTTGTCGAGCAGCCAGGCCGCCTTCGGGCCGGAGAAATAGCTGGCCAGCGGGAGACCCGTACGGTCGCGGAACCGGTCCTGCCCGTCGGAGCCGCCGAGCTGCGCGCACAGCCCGGCGGTCCTGGTGTCCTGCCACACGATGGCGTTGTGCACGGGCTTGCCCGTGGACCGGTCCCACAGGACCGTCGTCTCACGCTGGTTGGTGATGCCCAGCGCACTGAGCTGGTCGGCGCGCAGGCCCGCCCTGGCGAGCGCGCCGGCCACCACCGCCTGCACCTTGGACCAGATCTCGGTGGCGTCGTGCTCCACCCAGCCCGGCTTCGGGAAGATCTGGCGGTGCTCGCGCCGGTCGACGGCGACGATGGCGCCGTTCTGGTCGAAGACGATGCAACGGCTGGAGGTGGTGCCCTGGTCGATCGCGGCGACGAACTTGTCCGTCATGACGTCCCCTTCGTCGGTGCTGCGGAGTCAGAACGCTGCGTTGAACACGAGCCCGGACAGCGCCCCGCCGATGAGCGGCCCCACGACGGGGACCCAGGCGTACCCCCAGTCCGAGGTGCCCTTGCGGGGGATCGGCAGCAGCGCGTGCACGATGCGCGGGCCGAGGTCACGGGCCGGGTTGATGGCGTATCCGGTGGGGCCGCCCAGCGACAGGCCGATGCCGACGACCAGGAACGACACGATGAGGATCGCGGTGCCCGACTCGCCGAGCCCTTCGGTGAGCCCGAACGCCAGGATCGGCAGGACCAGGCCCATGGTCGCGATGATCTCGGTGACGAAGTTGGCGACCGGGCGGCGGATCGCCGGGGTGGTGGAGAAGATGCCGAGCGTCGGCTGGGAGATGTCCTCCTCGGCGTTGGCCTCGAACTGCGCGTAGTACACCAGCCAGCACAGCAGGGCGCCCAGCACCGCGCCGACCATCTGACCGGCCACATAGATGTGGACGGTGTCCCACTCGCCGGTGTCGACGGCGATCCCGAGGGTGACCGCCGGGTTGAGGTGGCCTCCGGACAGCGGGGCCGCGGTGTACGCCCCGGCCATCACGCCGAAGCCCCAGCCGAACGCGATGACCACCCAGCCGGCGTCCTTCGCCTTCGAGTAGTTGAGGACGACGGCGGCGACCACGCCGGCGCCGAAGAGGATGAGGATGGCGGTGCCGATGACCTCGCCGACGAATATGTCTCCGTTGCTCATGGCGGCTCCTGGGCCGGGGCCCAGGACGGTCGGCCCCGGACCTCACGTGCAGGGTGCGTTTCCCGTGGCGACTTCAGCCGAAGGCAGGGAGGATCCGCGCCCCGCCCGGCGTCCGTGACGAGCGTGCCGTCGCAGCCGCATCGCCCGTGGGGAGTCCTGGCGTCGGTGGGACGCCTGCCGCGGCGCGCCGAAATGCGCCGAGTTGTACGGCGATGTCGACTGACACCGGAAGTGTTCACCGGCGGTCAGGAAGCGTCAAGGTCGGCGACAGAACGGGTCGGGGCGCCTGCTTCCGCGCGGCGGTCCCCGTCTGATAGATGCAGGGGGCATGACACGTTCTCCCCGCGCGGTACGCGCCCTGGTCACCACTCTCGCCGCCCTGCTCACCGCCACCGCGGCGGCCGCGCCCGCCCGGGCGACCCCTGAACCCAAGGCGCCCCGCGACTTCGTGGCCCTTCACAGCGTCGACCCGACGATCCTTCACGAGATCCGCTACGTCACCCCGCACAACTTCGTCGGCGAGCGCATCGACGGCTACCGGCAGCCGCTGTGCATCCTCACCCGCCCCGCCGCCGAGGCCCTCCGCACCGCCCAGCGCCGGCTGCTGCCGCAGGGCTACTCCCTCAAGGTGTACGACTGCTACCGCCCGCAGCGCGCCGTGGACCACTTCGTGCGCTGGGCCGAGGACCTCGACGACCAGACCATGAAGGCCGAGTTCTACCCGAACGTCGACAAGACCCGCCTGTTCGCCGACGGATACATCGCGGAGAAGTCCGGCCACAGCCGCGGCTCCACGGTCGACCTCACCCTCGTGAAGCTGCCCGCCCAGCCCACACGCCCCTACCACCCGGGCGAACCCCTCACCCCCTGTTTCGCGCCCCGGGACGAGCGGTTCCCCGACAACTCCCTGGACATGGGCACCGGTTACGACTGCTTCGACACCCTCAGCCACACCCTCGACCCGCGCATCACGGGCGAGCAGCGCGCCAACCGGACGCTGCTCAAGAACACCCTGGAGGACCTCGGCTTCGTGAACCTCGCCGAGGAGTGGTGGCACTACACCTTCAAGCCCGAGGCGTACCCGGACACCTACTTCGACTTCCCCGTGTCCCAAAGGTCCGTCGCCGGCCACCGCTAGACAGCCCTGCCGACTCACGCCCCTTCCGCCATCGGATACAGTCCCGCGCGTGTCCGATACTCACGTTCCCAACTCCGCGGCGGGCAGCCACTGTTCGTCCTGCGGCGCGCCCTACGGAGAGGGCGTCTCCGGCTGGCCGCGCACCTGCCCCGCCTGCGGCGCCGTCGCCTACCGCAACCCGCTCCCCGTCGCCGTGGCCCTCCAGCCCGTGTACGACACCCACGGCACCGCCCTGGTCGTCGTCACCCGGGCGATCCCGCCCGCCAAGGGCGGCACCGCCCTGCCCGGCGGCTACATCGACCACGGCGAGGACTGGCGCCAGGCCGTCGTCCGCGAACTCAAGGAGGAGACAGGCTTCGACGCGGAGAGCCGCGACGTCCGGCTCGTCGACGCCATGAGCGCCCCTGATGGCCACCTGCTGCTCTTCGGTCTGCTCCCCGAACGCCCGGCGGCCGACCTGCCCGCCTCCGCGCCCACCGACGAGACCGAGGGAACGCACCTGCTGCGCCGTCCCGAGGAACTCGCCTTCCCCCTGCACACCGTGGCGGTACGCGCCTTCTTCGAGGGCCGCTACATCTGAGCGCCCGTCCCGTCGAGCCCGCGGACGCGTACCGGCCGGGACGGCTCCTGAGCACCGTCCTCCGTCTCCCGCCGTACGACGACTCGCGGGCCCGAGCGGGTCACCGAGTACCGCTCGGCCTCCGGCCCGTCCCCGTCGTCGCCGCTCTCCGGCACCACCAGCCCGCCCCCGCTGCGGCCCGGGGCGGGCGCCCACACCTCCAGCTCGGTCCCGCCGTCCTCCGCGCGCACCGGCAGCACCGCACCCGCCCGCGCGAACACGGGTATCCGCTCCAGCGGGGCATCGACCAGCACCTTCGCCGGCCCCTCGTACGCCCGCCCCGTCACCGTGTCGTACCACCGCCCGCGCGGCAGCCGCACCTCCCGCCGGACCGCGCCCGGCTCCAGCACCGGCGCCACCAGCAGCGCGTCACCCAGCAGGAAGGCGTCCTCGCAGTCCCGCAACTCCCGTTCCTCCGGCGCCGGCCACCACACCGGCCGCACCATCGGCGCCCCGGTCCGCCGCGCGAGGTGCGCCAGCGTCACGAAGTACGGCAGCAGCCGCCGCCGCTCGCCCAGCGCCACGCGCGCATGCCCCAGCACCGCCGCGCCGTGCTCCCACGGCCCGCCGTCGGCCGGACCCACGGCGCCCGTGCGCAGCAACGGCAGATACGCGGCCAACTGAAGTCTGCGAACGTACAGTTCACAGCCGCCGTCCCGGCCGCCGCCCACGACGTCCGGCCCCGAGAACGGCACACCGCACAACCCGAGCCCCACCACCCGCGCGAGGGACGCCCGCAGCCCGGGCCAGCTCACGGCACCCTCGCCCGACCACACCCCGCCGTACCGCTGCGACCCCGGCCACCCGGACGGTGACAGCACCAACGGCCGCTCGTCGGCGGGCCCCTCGTCCCGCAGACCCTCGTGCGCAGCCCGGCCCAGGCACAAAGCGTCCACGCGCCCGAACGGGACGGAGCCGTCGACCGTGTGCCACACCCCCGCGAAGCCCCGCGCCGCCTGCCCCGCGTACCGCACGCGCGCGTCGGGGAGATCCGGGAACACCCCCTCGCCACGCCGGTCCTCCGCACGCACCGCCGCGGGCACCACCGACACCAGCCGTACCCCCTCCCGCCGCAGCTCGTCCGCCAGCACCGGCAGCTTCGGGAAGCGGTCCTGGTCGACCGTGAACGCCCGGCCGCCGTCCAGGTGACCGTCCCCCAGATGCACCGCGTCCAGCGGCAGCCCCCGCTCGAGGTGACCGGCGACCACCCGCCGCACCTCGTCCTCCCCGCCGGCGCCCTCCCGCACATGGTGATGGCCGAAGGCCCACGCGGGCGGCAGCGCCGGCGCCCCGGCCAGCGACGCCCACGTCAGAAGCACCCGCGCCGGCGTGCCCGCCATCACCCAGCCGCGCACCGGACCGCCCTCCATGCGCAGCTCGCTCGTGCCCACCCGGTCGTGCCCGGAACCGGCGCCCTCCGCGCCCTCCCGCAGCGTCAGCGTGCCGTCCCACGGGTTGTCGACGAACAGCAGATGCGTGCCTGCGTCGGCGACCACCAACTGCACGGGCATCGTCACCGGCGCCGCGCTCCCCGTCCCCGTGACGCCGTTCCGCAGCCGGTGGGCGCCGTCCCGCGGCCGCGGCCACTCCACCGGGCCGCCCGGGCCGAAGAAACGGGCGTCCGCCGGCACCTCCGACCGCTGCATCCACCGCGCCGGGCCGCCGTCCTCCGCCTCCCACCACCGTGGCGGCAGGTCCCGCCGCAACGTCACACCCCCGGGCGTGAGCACCTCCAGCGCACCGTGCCGCGACACCGCGACCGTCACCCGCTCGGCCACCACACGCCAGCCGCCGTCCGTGTCCGGCTCCAGCTCCGCCCGCGGATCCGGCTCGGGACACGCGCCGGCCAACGCGTACGACGGCTCCGGACCGGCTCCGTCCCACCCCCAGAACACGGCGCCGTTCACCGCGACGAGCACGCGCAGCTCCGAGCGGGCGAACCGGATCACACCCCCACCGGGACCGGGCTCCACCTTCCGCACCGCGCCCGGCACCCGCGCCCGCACCCGCGGCCCCGGCCCGGTGGCGTCCGCACCCCGCCTGCGCCACGCTGCTCGTACGGTACGGGGCCCCCGTGCCGCTCCCGCCACACCGACCGACCACCACGAACGCACCAGGTCACGACCGTTCATGTTGCTCACCCTGCCATCGACCGCGCCCCGCAAGTGTGGCGTTCAGCTTCCGTTAACCCGTGATCGGACCACATCTTCACGACAGGGACTATGTGGGGGGCACCCTGGTGCAGAAGTCGATCACGTGGCATCGTCCCTGTCAGCCGCGTCACGCGCACACCCCAGCCCGTGCGCGGAGGACGCACACGACGCGCACAGTCCGGGAGCCGCCCCATGTCGACCGTGAACCCTCAGCCGCTCTGGCAGCCGACAGCGGAACGTATCGCCGAGGCCCGCATCACCCGGTTCCAGGCCTGGGCCGCCGAACACCACGGCGCCCCCGCGGACGGCGGTTACGCGGCACTCCACCGGTGGTCCGTCGAGGAGCTGGAGACCTTCTGGAAAGCGGTCACCGAGTGGTTCGACGTCCGCTTCACCACGCCGTACGAGCGCGTCCTCGGCGATCCCTCCATGCCCGGCGCCCAGTGGTTCCCCGGAGCGACCCTCAACTACGCCGAGCACGCCCTGCGCGCCGCCGGCTCCCGCGCGGACCAGCCGGCCCTGCTCCACGTGGACGAGACCCACGACCCCCGGCCCGTCACCTGGGCCGACCTGCGCCGCCAGGTCGGCTCCCTCGCCGCCGAACTGCGCGCCCTCGGCGTACGCCCCGGCGACCGCGTCAGCGGCTACCTGCCCAACATCCCCGAGGCCGTCGTCGCCCTCCTCGCCACCGCGGCCGTCGGCGGCGTGTGGACCTCCTGCGCCCCCGATTTCGGCGCCCGCAGCGTCCTCGACCGCTTCCAGCAGGTCGAACCGGTCGTCCTGTTCACCGTCGACGGCTACCGCTACGGCGGCAAGGAACACGACCGCCGCGGGATCGTCGCCGAACTCCGACGCGAACTGCCCACCCTGCGCGCCGTCGTGCACATCCCGCTGCTCGGCACCGAAGCCCCCGACGGCGCTCTGGAGTGGTCCGCCCTCACCGCCGCGGACACCGCACCGGTCTTCGAGCAGGTGCCCTTCGACCACCCCCTGTGGGTGCTCTACTCCTCCGGCACCACCGGACTGCCCAAGGCCATCGTCCAGTCCCAGGGCGGCATCCTCGTCGAGCACCTCAAGCAGCTCGGCCTGCACTGCGACCTCGGCCCCGAGGACCGCTTCTTCTGGTACACCTCCACCGGCTGGATGATGTGGAACTTCCTCGTCTCCGGCCTCCTCACCGGCACCACCGTCGTCCTCTACGACGGCAGCCCCGGACACCCCGACACCGGCGCCCAGTGGCGCATCGCCGAACGCACCGGAGCCACCCTCTACGGCACCTCCGCCGCGTACGTCATGGCCTGCCGCAAGGCCGGCGTCCACCCCTCGCGCGACCACGACCTGTCCGCCGTGAAGTGCGTGGCCACCACCGGCTCCCCGCTGCCGCCCGACGGCTTCCGCTGGCTGCACGACGAGGTCCGCCACGACCTGTGGATCGCCTCCGTCAGCGGCGGCACCGACGTCTGTTCCTGCTTCGCCGGAGCCGTCCCCACCCTCCCCGTCCACGTCGGTGAGCTCCAGGCCCCCTGCCTCGGCACCGACCTGCAGTCCTGGGACCCCAGCGGCAAGCCCCTCACCGACGAGGTCGGCGAACTCGTGGTCACCAACCCCATGCCGTCCATGCCGATCCACTTCTGGAACGACCCCGACGGCAGCCGCTACCACGACAGCTACTTCGACACCTACCCCGGCGTCTGGCGCCACGGCGACTGGATCACCCTCACCTCGCGCGGCTCCGTCGTCATCCACGGCCGCTCCGACTCCACCCTCAACCGCCAGGGCGTCCGCATGGGCTCCGCCGACATCTACGAGGCCGTCGAACGACTCCCCGAGATCAAGGAGTCCCTGGTCGTCGGCATCGAACAGCCCGACGGCGGCTACTGGATGCCGCTCTTCGTCCACCTGGCGCCCGGCGCCACCCTCGACGACGACCTGACCGACCGCATCAGGAAGACCATCCGTACCCAGCTCTCACCCCGGCACGTCCCTGACGAGATCATCGAGGTGCCCGGCATCCCGCACACCCTCACCGGCAAGCGCATCGAGGTCCCGGTCAAGCGACTCCTCCAGGGCACCCCCCTCGAGAAGGCAGTCAACCCCGGTTCCATCGACAACCTCGACCTCCTCGCCCACTACCAGGAGCTGGCCCGCACCCGCCCCTGACCGGTCACCCCGTCTCCTCCTCCGCACCCGTTGTCAGTGCCGCCGATTACGGTGAGTGAGCATTGATCGACCGTGCAGAGGGGGAGACATGGCGTACACCGACCACCGCACCCTGCGACGCGTCCTGCGCCGCGAGATCGTGGGCACCATCGGAGTGCTCACCGACGAACACGACTTCCGCGCCATGCGGCGCTACGACAGCTTCGTCTTCGACGACCATCCCACCTACCTGAAACACGTCGAAGCCGTGCTGCGCACCCGCGCCCTCGAGGGCAGTCACACCACGGTGGCCCTCTTCGACCCCGAGGAGTACGCCGACTGGTGCACCCAGCACGGCCACGACCCCGACAGCCACCTCAGCCGCACCCGCTTCACCGCCGAGCGCGCCGTCACCGGACCCGCCGTCCCCTACGACGGCCGGCCCCTGTCCGACCTCATGACCACCCTCGTCGACGAGGCCGTGCGCCGCGCCACCTGGGAGTACGCCACGATGCTCCTCGCCCGGCTCGGCCCTTGCGCCTCCTGCGGCGAGGACCTCGGACACGCGGCCTTCACCCGCGCCTCCCGCCTCGTCTCCCGCATCCTCGACAGCGCGCCACCGGGCGACCGCCATCTCGTCTGCAGCGTCTCCGGGCCACCCGAATCCCTGGTCGCCGTGCTGCACGCCGACGACACCGACGACGGCGTCCGCATCGACGACACCGAAGCCCTGGAGTTCACCACCGTCCTGGCCGTCGGCCTCGCCACCGCCGGCCCCGGCGGCCTCGTGATGCGCACCAGCACCCCGGGCGCCCCCGACCGCATCCACGGCTGGCGCATCCGGGGCCACGGACTCGTCCCCCTCACCGCCGGAGAGGTCTTCGACGCCTACTGCACCGACACCGAGACCGGCGAGATCATCCCACCCGAGTCCGACGTCGACTACTGCGCGTCACCCGACCTCACGGACGCCGACCCCGGCCCCGACCACCGCCACTGACCCCGGACGGCGAGGGCGGACAGCACGAGGGGCGCCCCACCGAAGTGGAGCGCCCCTCGGCACACGGCCTCGCGGGGCCCGGCGAGGACTACTCGCCCGACAGCACCGCCTGCGCCGCGCTCCGCGCCTCGTCCGCGCTGTCCGCGGCCCGGGCGGCGGCGGCCGCCCGCTCGCACTGCGCCAGCGTGAACTTCGCCAGCTGCGCCCGCACATAAGGAATGGACGCCGCACCCATCGAGAGAGAGGTGACACCCAGTCCCGTCAGTACACACGCCAGCAGCGGGTCCGACGCGGCCTCACCGCACACACCGCAGCTCTTGCCCTCGGCCCGCGCCGCCTCGGCGGACAGCGCCACCAGGTCGAGCAGCGCCGGCTGCCACGGATCCTGCAGCCGGGACACCGCACCCACCTGACGGTCCGCGGCGAACGTGTACTGCGCGAGGTCGTTCGTGCCCAGCGACAGGAACTCCACCTCCCGCAGCACCGAGCGCGCCCGCAGCGCCGCCGACGGAATCTCCACCATCGCGCCGTACTTCGCCTGCAGCCCCGCCTCGCGGCACGCGTCCGCGAACGCCTTCGCGTCGGCCCGGTCCGCCACCATCGGGGCCATCACCTCGAGGTGGACCGGCAGCCCCTCCGCGGCCTTGGCCAGCGCTGTCAGCTGGGTGCGCAGCACCTCCGGGTGGTCGAGCAGGGTCCGCAGACCCCGCACGCCCAGCGCCGGGTTCGGCTCGTCGCCCGGGGTGAGGAACTCCAGCGGCTTGTCCGCACCCGCGTCCAGCACCCGCACCACGACACGCCCCTCGGGGAACGCCTCCAGCACCTGCCGGTACGCCTCGACCTGCTTCTCCTCGGACGGAGCGTTCTTGCTGTCGTCCAGGAACAGGAACTCGGTACGGAACAGACCGACGCCTTCGGCGCCCGCCTCGACCGCCGCCGGGACATCGGCGGGTCCGCCGACGTTCGCCAGCAGCGGCACCTTGTGCCCGTCGGCCGTCGCACCCGGACCGGTCGCCGCCGCCAAAGCGGCCTTCCGCTCGGCCGCCGCGGCCTCGAGAGCGGCCCGGCGCTCCTCGGTCGGGTTCACGAAGATCTCGCCCGAGCTGCCGTCGACCGCTATCAGCGTGCCCTCGGCGATCTCACCGGCTCCCGGCAGGGCCACGACCGCCGGCACGCCCAGGGCACGCGCAAGGATCGCGCTGTGACTGGTCGGCCCGCCTTCCTCGGTCACGAAACCGAGCACCAGGGTCGGGTCCAGCAGCGCGGTGTCCGCCGGCGCGAGGTCCCGCGCCACCAGCACGTACGGCTCGTCACTGTCCGGCACACCCGGCATCGGCACGCCGAGAAGCCGCGCCACGATGCGGTTGCGCACGTCGTCCAGGTCGGCCACCCGGCCCGCCAGGTACTCGCCGGCGTTCGCCAGCAGCTCGCGGTACGCGGCGAACGCGTCGTAGACCGCGCGCTCGGCGGAGCTGCCCACGGCGACGCGCCGGTCCACGTCGGCCATCAGCTCCGGGTCCTGCGCCATCAGGGCCTGCGCCTCGAGCACCGCCTGGGCCTCGCCGCCGGCGAGATTCCCGCGCGCGGTCAGATCGGCCGCGACCGCGTCCACGGCCTGACGGGCGCGCTGCTGCTCGCGCTCCGCCTCCTCCGCCGGGATCTGCTTGGCCGGCGGCTCCAGCACCGCCGTGCCCATGTGCCGTACCTCGCCGATGGCCACCCCGTGGCTCACGCCGACGCCTCGCAGCGTTGTCTCCATCTCACCCGTCTCCGGTAAAGCGGCGGGTCGCGCCGCAGCGTCCGATGTTCTGTGCCGTCGCCCGATGCCGTCGCGGCCTTCGCGGGGACGGCGTCACGTCACTTCCAGAGGAAGAGCGCGTCGCCTGCCTTCACGTCGCCCTCTTCACGGAGCTCGGAGAGGGCGTCCGCCGTGGCCTCCAGCGCCACGACCGGGCACACGGGGGACTTGCCGGCGGCCTCGACGGCGGCCGGGTTCCAGCGCACGATGCTCTGCCCCCGCGTGACGGTGTCCCCCTTGTTGACGAGCACCTCGAAGCCCTCGCCGTTGAGCTGGACGGTGTCGATGCCGAGGTGGGTGAGCACGCCGTGCCCGCTCTCGTCCACGACGACGAACGCGTGCGGGTGCAGAGAGACGATCACGCCGTCGACGGGGGAGACGGCCTCGGAAGGCTCCCGCACGGGGTCGATCGCGGTGCCCGGGCCGACCATGGCTCCGGAGAAGACCGGATCGGGCACGGACGCCAGTCCGATGGCGCGTCCTGCGAGCGGGGACGTCACGGTGGTCATGGGAGTCCTCCCAAGAGATGGAGATCTGTACGAGCGCCGTCACTGGCTGTCTCCGGCGTGCTGTTCAGCAGGGTATGTCATGAGACATACCGAATCCGGGGGACAAGTCCAGGTCCGTGGTCCAGACAAGAGGTCTAGACCACCCACTCTAATCGATTTGCACGCGGTCTGCGACCCCGTGTACAGTCTTAGACCTGCCTGGGGCTGAGGGATGCAGCCACGCATCCAGGACCCGGCAGCAATCCAACTCGTCAGATCCTAACTTCGGATCACTTTCCGCATGCCTGCGGGACGGTGGTCAGAAGGCCGGAAAATCCCTGATAGAGTCGGAAACATCGAAGGGAAGCGCCCGGAGGAAAGCCCGAGAGGGTGAGTACAAAGGAAGCGTCCGTTCCTTGAGAACTCAACAGCGTGCCAAAAGTCAACGCCAGATATGTTGATACCCCGTCCATCCAGTTTTCGGATGGTCGAGGTTCCTTTGAAAAAACACAGCGAGGACGCTGTGAACGTCGGGACTATTCCTCCCGATGTTCCGCTCTCGTGATGTGTGCACCCGCGCTTTTAATTAAGCACTGTCGGGTAAACATTCACGGAGAGTTTGATCCTGGCTCAGGACGAACGCTGGCGGCGTGCTTAACACATGCAAGTCGAACGATGAACCTCCTTCGGGAGGGGATTAGTGGCGAACGGGTGAGTAACACGTGGGCAATCTGCCCTGCACTCTGGGACAAGCCCTGGAAACGGGGTCTAATACCGGATACTGACCCGCTTGGGCATCCAAGCGGTTCGAAAGCTCCGGCGGTGCAGGATGAGCCCGCGGCCTATCAGCTTGTTGGTGAGGTAATGGCTCACCAAGGCGACGACGGGTAGCCGGCCTGAGAGGGCGACCGGCCACACTGGGACTGAGACACGGCCCAGACTCCTACGGGAGGCAGCAGTGGGGAATATTGCACAATGGGCGAAAGCCTGATGCAGCGACGCCGCGTGAGGGATGACGGCCTTCGGGTTGTAAACCTCTTTCAGCAGGGAAGAAGCGAAAGTGACGGTACCTGCAGAAGAAGCGCCGGCTAACTACGTGCCAGCAGCCGCGGTAATACGTAGGGCGCGAGCGTTGTCCGGAATTATTGGGCGTAAAGAGCTCGTAGGCGGCTTGTCACGTCGGTTGTGAAAGCCCGGGGCTTAACCCCGGGTCTGCAGTCGATACGGGCAGGCTAGAGTTCGGTAGGGGAGATCGGAATTCCTGGTGTAGCGGTGAAATGCGCAGATATCAGGAGGAACACCGGTGGCGAAGGCGGATCTCTGGGCCGATACTGACGCTGAGGAGCGAAAGCGTGGGGAGCGAACAGGATTAGATACCCTGGTAGTCCACGCCGTAAACGGTGGGCACTAGGTGTGGGCGACATTCCACGTCGTCCGTGCCGCAGCTAACGCATTAAGTGCCCCGCCTGGGGAGTACGGCCGCAAGGCTAAAACTCAAAGGAATTGACGGGGGCCCGCACAAGCGGCGGAGCATGTGGCTTAATTCGACGCAACGCGAAGAACCTTACCAAGGCTTGACATACACCGGAAAGCATCAGAGATGGTGCCCCCCTTGTGGTCGGTGTACAGGTGGTGCATGGCTGTCGTCAGCTCGTGTCGTGAGATGTTGGGTTAAGTCCCGCAACGAGCGCAACCCTTGTCCCGTGTTGCCAGCAGGCCCTTGTGGTGCTGGGGACTCACGGGAGACCGCCGGGGTCAACTCGGAGGAAGGTGGGGACGACGTCAAGTCATCATGCCCCTTATGTCTTGGGCTGCACACGTGCTACAATGGCCGGTACAATGAGCTGCGATACCGCGAGGTGGAGCGAATCTCAAAAAGCCGGTCTCAGTTCGGATTGGGGTCTGCAACTCGACCCCATGAAGTCGGAGTCGCTAGTAATCGCAGATCAGCATTGCTGCGGTGAATACGTTCCCGGGCCTTGTACACACCGCCCGTCACGTCACGAAAGTCGGTAACACCCGAAGCCGGTGGCCCAACCCCTTGTGGGAGGGAGCTGTCGAAGGTGGGACTGGCGATTGGGACGAAGTCGTAACAAGGTAGCCGTACCGGAAGGTGCGGCTGGATCACCTCCTTTCTAAGGAGCACTTCTCACCAACTCCGGTTGGTCAGAGGCCAGTTCATCAGCGAACGTCTGATGCTGGTTGCTCATGGGTGGAACGTTGACTACTCGGCGCACTTGATCGTCTTCTCCTTCCAGTACTGCTCTTCGGAGCGTGGAACGTTGAGGGAAGCGGGGAGTGTGTCGGGCACGCTGTTGGGTGTCTGAGGGTACGGCCGTGTGGTCGCCTTCAGTGCCGGCCCCAGTGCACTCCGGGTTTGTTCCGGGGGTGATGGGTGGTTGGTCGTTGTTTGAGAACTGCACAGTGGACGCGAGCATCTGTGGCCAAGTTTTTAAGGGCGCACGGTGGATGCCTTGGCACCAGGAACCGATGAAGGACGTGGGAGGCCGCGATAGGCCCCGGGGAGTCGTCAACCAGGCTTTGATCCGGGGGTGTCCGAATGGGGAAACCCGGCAGTCGTCATGGGCTGTCACCCTTGCCTGAACACATAGGGCAAGTGGAGGGAACGCGGGGAAGTGAAACATCTCAGTACCCGCAGGAAGAGAAAACAACCGTGATTCCGGGAGTAGTGGCGAGCGAAACCGGATGAGGCCAAACCGTATGCGTGTGAGACCCGGCAGGGGTTGCGCATTCGGGGTTGTGGGATCTCTCTTTCATGGTCTGCCGGCCATGAGGCGAGTCAGAAACCGTTGATGTAGGCGAAGGACATGCGAAAGGTCCGGCGTAGAGGGTAAGACCCCCGTAGTCGAAACGTCAGCGGCTCGTTTGAGAGACACCCAAGTAGCACGGGGCCCGAGAAATCCCGTGTGAATCTGGCGGGACCACCCGCTAAGCCTAAATATTCCCTGGTGACCGATAGCGGATAGTACCGTGAGGGAATGGTGAAAAGTACCGCGGGAGCGGAGTGAAATAGTACCTGAAACCGTGTGCCTACAAGCCGTGGGAGCGTCGCGTTGAGTGCTTGCACTCAACGTCGTGACTGCGTGCCTTTTGAAGAATGAGCCTGCGAGTTTGCGGTGTGTTGCGAGGTTAACCCGGGTGGGGAAGCCGTAGCGAAAGCGAGTCCGAACAGGGCGCTGTAGTAGCACGCTCAAGACCCGAAGCGGAGTGATCTAGCCATGGGCAGGTTGAAGCGGAGGTAAGACTTCGTGGAGGACCGAACCCACCAGGGTTGAAAACCTGGGGGATGACCTGTGGTTAGGGGTGAAAGGCCAATCAAACTCCGTGATAGCTGGTTCTCCCCGAAATGCATTTAGGTGCAGCGTCGTGTGTTTCTTGCCGGAGGTAGAGCACTGGATAGGCGATGGGCCCTACCGGGTTACTGACCTTAGCCAAACTCCGAATGCCGGTAAGTGAGAGCGCGGCAGTGAGACTGTGGGGGATAAGCTCCATGGTCGAGAGGGAAACAGCCCAGAGCATCGACTAAGGCCCCTAAGCGTACGCTAAGTGGGAAAGGATGTGGAGTCGCACAGACAACCAGGAGGTTGGCTTAGAAGCAGCCACCCTTGAAAGAGTGCGTAATAGCTCACTGGTCTAGTGATTCCGCGCCGACAATGTAGCGGGGCTCAAGCGTACCGCCGAAGTCGTGTCATTGCGATATGTACCCCCAACGGGGATCGTGATGGGTAGGGGAGCGTCGTCTGCCGGGTGAAGCAGCCGCGTAAGCGAGTTGTGGACGGTTGACGAGTGAGAATGCAGGCATGAGTAGCGATTCACACGTGAGAAACGTGTGCGCCGATTGACTAAGGGTTCCTGGGTCAAGCTGATCTGCCCAGGGTAAGTCGGGACCTAAGGCGAGGCCGACAGGCGTAGTCGATGGATAACCGGTTGATATTCCGGTACCCGCTGTGAAGCGTCAAACATCGAATCCAGTGATGCTAAGCCCGTGAAGCCGCCGGCTGAGTCTTCGGACGAGGTCGGAGTGGTGGAGCCGGTGACCCGAGCTGGTAGTAGGTGAGTGATGGGGTGACGCAGGAAGGTAGTCCATCCCGGGCGGTGGTTGTCCCGGGGTAAGGGTGTAGGACGTCAGGTAGGTAAATCCGCCTGGCATGTGTCTGAGACCTGATGCCGAGCCGATTGTGGTGAAGTGGATGATCCTATGCTGTCGAGAAAAGCCTCTAGCGAGTTTCATGGCGGCCCGTACCCTAAACCGACTCAGGTGGTCAGGTAGAGAATACCGAGGCGTTCGGGTGAACTATGGTTAAGGAACTCGGCAAAATGCCCCCGTAACTTCGGGAGAAGGGGGGCCACATCCGGTGATGAGCTTCGCGCTCTGAGCTGGGGGTGGCCGCAGAGACCAGCGAGAAGCGACTGTTTACTAAAAACACAGGTCCGTGCGAAGCCGTAAGGCGATGTATACGGACTGACGCCTGCCCGGTGCTGGAACGTTAAGGGGACCGGTTAGCTTGGATTCGTCCAGGCGAAGCTGAGAACTTAAGCGCCAGTAAACGGCGGTGGTAACTATAACCATCCTAAGGTAGCGAAATTCCTTGTCGGGTAAGTTCCGACCTGCACGAATGGCGTAACGACTTCTCGACTGTCTCAACCATAGGCCCGGTGAAATTGCACTACGAGTAAAGATGCTCGTTTCGCGCAGCAGGACGGAAAGACCCCGGGACCTTTACTACAGTTTGATATTGGTGTTCGGTTCGGCTTGTGTAGGATAGCTGGGAGACTTTGAGCATCGGACGCCAGTTCGGTGGGAGTCGTCGTTGAAATACCAGTCTGGTCGTGCTGGATGTCTAACCTGGGTCCGTGATCCGGATCAGGGACAGTGTCTGATGGGTAGTTTAACTGGGGCGGTTGCCTCCTAAAGGGTAACGGAGGCGCCCAAAGGTTCCCTCAGCCTGGTTGGTAATCAGGTGTTGAGTGTAAGTGCACAAGGGAGCTTGACTGTGAGACCGACGGGTCGAGCAGGGACGAAAGTCGGGACTAGTGATCCGGCGGTGGCTTGTGGAAGCGCCGTCGCTCAACGGATAAAAGGTACCCCGGGGATAACAGGCTGATCTTCCCCAAGAGTCCATATCGACGGGATGGTTTGGCACCTCGATGTCGGCTCGTCGCATCCTGGGGCTGGAGTCGGTCCCAAGGGTTGGGCTGTTCGCCCATTAAAGCGGTACGCGAGCTGGGTTTAGAACGTCGTGAGACAGTTCGGTCCCTATCCGCTGTGCGCGTAGGAGTCTTGAGAAGGGCTGTCCCTAGTACGAGAGGACCGGGACGGACGAACCTCTGGTGTGCCAGTTGTTCTGCCAAGGGCATGGCTGGTTGGCTACGTTCGGGAGGGATAACCGCTGAAAGCATCTAAGCGGGAAGCCTGCTTCGAGATGAGGACTCCCACCTCCTAGAGAGGGTAAGGCTCCCAGTAGACGACTGGGTTGATAGGCCGGATATGGAAGCACGGTAACGTGTGGAGTTGACCGGTACTAATAGGCCGAGGGCTTGTCCTCAGTTGCTCGCGTCCACTGTGTTGGTTCTGAAACCACGAACAACCCCATGCCATGGTCACGGCATGCCGGTGGTTGTCAGTTTCATAGTGTTTCGGTGGTCATAGCGTAGGGGAAACGCCCGGTTACATTCCGAACCCGGAAGCTAAGCCTTACAGCGCCGATGGTACTGCAGGGGGGACCCTGTGGGAGAGTAGGACGCCGCCGAACTCCTTTTACAGCTCCGGCTCTTGGGCTCCCCGCCCGAGAGCCGGAGCTTTTTCGCGTTGCGGTAGGGTCAGGGAGCATCGTAGAAACGCTTCCCACAGGAGGATCCCGGGTGGAGGTCCAGGAGACACGGGTCCAGACAGACCGTGTCCTCACCATCCCGAACGTGCTCAGCATGGCGCGGCTCGTCGGCGTACCCCTGTTTCTCTGGCTGATCCTGAGGCCGGAGTTCGGCGGGCCGAAGAGTGACGGCTGGGCGCTCCTGGTGCTGGCCTTCAGCGGCGTCAGCGACTACCTGGACGGAAAGCTCGCCCGTCGGTGGAACCAGATCAGCAGCCTCGGCCGGCTGCTCGATCCTGCGGCCGACCGGCTGTACATCCTCTCGACCCTGGTCGGACTCACCTGGCGCGAGATCCTGCCGCTCTGGCTGACCGCCGTCCTGCTGGCCCGGGAACTGGTCCTCCTGGTCATGGTGGGCATCCTGCGGCGCCACGGCTATCCGCCGCCGCAGGTGAACTTCCTGGGGAAGGCTGCGACCTTCAACTTGATGTACGCCTTCCCGTTGCTCCTGCTCAGTGACGGTAGTGGTTGGATCTCGTCACTCGCTGCAATTTTCGGCTGGGCGTTCGCAGGATGGGGTACAACCCTCTATTGGTGGGCAGGAGTGCTCTATGTGGTCCAAGTCCGCCGCCTGATCCGTGCGGACGCCATGGCCGATTGACTCGCTTCCTCACGCGCAACGTGGCGCGCGATGTCCACGCTGAATATGTGTGCGGCAATCCTGGCGGGTGAAGTCGGCCAGACCGTCGTCTCTTCGAGGAGGACGCTTCCGACATGAAGGCCGTCGTGATGGCCGGGGGCGAAGGCACCCGTCTTCGCCCCATGACCTCAAGCATGCCCAAGCCGCTCCTGCCGGTGGCCAACCGGCCGATCATGGAGCACGTTCTGCGGCTGCTCAAAAGGCACGGGCTCAACGAGACCGTGGTGACCGTCCAGTTCCTTGCCTCGCTGGTCAAGAACTACTTCGGTGACGGCGAGGAGCTCGGAATGGAGCTCACGTATGCGAATGAGGAGAAGCCACTCGGTACCGCCGGGAGCGTGAAGAACGCCGAGGAGGCATTGAAGGACGATGCCTTTCTCGTCATCTCCGGCGATGCCCTCACGGACTTCGACCTCACCGAGCTGATCAATTTCCACAAGGAAAAGGGCGCACTGGTCACGGTCTGCCTGACCCGTGTGCCCAACCCGCTGGAATTCGGCATCACCATCGTCGACGACGAGGGCAAGGTCGAACGCTTCCTGGAGAAGCCGACGTGGGGCCAGGTCTTCTCCGACACGGTGAACACCGGCATCTACGTGATGGAGCCCGAGGTGTTCGACTACGTCGAGCCCGACGTGCCCGTCGACTGGTCCGGCGATGTCTTCCCGCAGCTGATGAAGGAAGGCAAGCCGATCTACGGCTATGTCGCCGAGGGCTACTGGGAGGACGTCGGCACCCACGAGAGCTACGTCAAGGCGCAGGCCGACGTCCTCGAGGGCAAGGTCGACGTCGACATCGACGGGTTCGAGATGGCACCCGGTGTATGGGTCGCCGAGGGCGCCGAGGTGCACCCCGACGCGGTGCTCCGCGGCCCGCTGTACGTGGGCGACTACGCGAAGGTCGAGGCCGGCGCGGAGCTCCGCGAGCACACGGTCGTCGGCTCCAACGTCGTCGTCAAGAGCGGAGCCTTCCTGCACAAGGCCGTCGTGCACGACAACGTGTACGTCGGCCCGCACAGCAACCTGCGCGGCTGCGTCGTCGGCAAGAACACCGACATCATGCGCGCCGCGCGGATCGAGGACGGCGCCGTCATCGGCGACGAGTGCCTGGTCGGTGAAGAATCGATCGTCCAGGGCAATGTGCGGGTCTACCCGTTCAAGACCATCGAGGCCGGCGCCTTCGTCAACACCTCGGTCATCTGGGAGTCCCGCGGGCAGGCGCACCTCTTCGGCGCGCGCGGTGTCTCCGGCATCCTGAACGTCGAGATCACGCCCGAGCTCGCCGTCCGCCTCGCCGGCGCCTACGCGACGACCCTGAAGAAGGGCTCGACCGTCACCACGGCCCGCGACCACTCCCGAGGCGCCCGAGCCCTCAAGCGGGCGGTCATCTCCGCTCTCCAGGCCAGCGCCATCGACGTACGCGATCTGGAGAACGTGCCGCTGCCCGTGGCACGGCAGCAGACCGCGCGGGGCAGCGCCGGCGGCATCATGATCCGCACGACGCCGGGCGTGCCCGACTCCGTCGACATCATGTTCTTCGACGGGCAGGGCGCCGACCTGTCGCAGGGCAGCCAGCGCAAGCTGGACCGTGTGTTCGCGCGGCAGGAGTACCGGCGTGCCTTCCCCGGCGAGATCGGTGACCTGCGCTTCCCGGCGAGCGTCTTCGACTCCTACACCGGGTCGCTGCTGCGGAACGTCGACATCACCGGCATCGCCGAGGCCGGTCTGAAGGTCGTCGTCGACGCCTCCAACGGCAGCGCCGGACTGGTGCTGCCCAGCCTGCTCGGCAAGCTGGGCGTCGACTCCCTGACCATCAACCCCGGTCTGGACGAGTCCCGGCCCACCGAGACGGCCGACATGCGCCGCGCCGGCCTGGTGCGGCTCGGGGAGATCGTGGCGTCCTCCGGTGCCGCCTTCGGTGTCCGCTTCGACCCCGTCGGCGAGCGGCTGTCGCTGGTCGACGAGAAGGGGCGGATCGTCGAGGACGACCGGGCGCTGCTCGTCATGCTCGACCTGGTCGCCTCCGAGCGGCGCAGTGGCCGCGTCGCCCTGCCGGTGACCACCACCCGCATCGCCGAGCAGGTGGCGGCGTACCACGGCACGCAGGTCGAGTGGACGACCACCTCGCCCGACGACCTCACCCGCGTCGGCGGTGAGGAAGGGACGATCTTCGGCGGCGACGGCAAGGGCGGCTTCATCGTCCCCGAGTTCAGCAGCGTCTACGACGGCACCGCAGCGTTCGTCCGGCTCATCGGGCTGGTCGCGCGCACCCAGCTGACGCTGAGCCAGATCGACGCCCGTATCCCGCGGGCGCATGTCCTGAAGCGGGACCTGGCGACGCCGTGGGCCGTCAAGGGCCTGGTCATGCGGCGCGTCGTCGAGGCGGCCGGGGACCGCTCCGTGGACACCACCGACGGCGTGCGCGTGGTGGAGGCCGACGGGCGCTGGGTGATGGTGCTGCCCGACCCGGCCGAGGCCGTCACCCACCTGTGGGCCGAGGGCCCCGACGACGCCTCCGCGCAGGCGCTGCTCGACGAGTGGTCGGCGGTCGTGGACAGCGCCGGCAGGTGACCCTGCCGCAGTAGACACGACGACCGGCGGCGTGCCGGACGCGAGCCCCGGAAGGGGCCCGTCCGGCACGCCGCCGGGGTCGTTCGGAGGTCGGGGGCGCGGCGTGCGACGATGTGCGGCATGCCGCAGCAACCCCCCGTTCGGAGCACACCCGCGCGGCCCGCGCGCCCGGACGCGTCCATGTCGTTGATCACCAACGTGATGGACCACAGTCTCGACGACGGCTACGCGGAGGCCGCCGCCCGGAAGCGGAGCGAGGGGACCGCCGGCCTGCCGAGGACCCTGCGGGCGAAGCTCGGTCTGGCGGCGGGGCTCGTCCTCGCCGCGTGCGTGGTGACCGTCGGCGCGGCCCAGGCCCGGGTCGCCGCTCCGGTCGTCGCGAAGGAGCGCGAGGAGCTCATCGACCGTATCGACGAGGAGACCGCGGCCGCCGACCGGCTCGAGGAGAGCGTCGACGAACTGCGCGAGGAAGTCGGCGCGCGGCAGCGTGAGGCGCTGCGGGACAGCGGCGGCGACCGGTCGACGCTCCTTGGCATCCTCTCGGGTGCCACGCCCGTCCACGGACCGGGCGTACGGCTCGTGGTGAACGACGCCGAGGACAGCGCCGCCGGCGGCGACGGCGACGCGCGCTCCTCGTCCGGTTTCGCCGACACCGGCCGGGTCCGCGACCGTGATCTCCAGCGGGTGGTCAACGGGTTGTGGGAGTCCGGAGCGGAGGCCGTCTCGATCAACGGGCGGCGGTTGACCGCCCTGTCGGCGATCAGGGCCGCGGGAGACGCGATACTGGTCGACAACAAGCCGCTGGTGCCGCCGTACACGGTGCTGGCGGTGGGGGACGGAGAAGAGCTGGGGGACCGGTTCCAGGACAGCGCCGACGGGGTGTATCTGCACGTCCTGCAGGAGAACTACGGCATCCGGACGGCCCTGTCCGTGGAGGACGACGTCCGGCTGCCCGCCGCACCGAGCGTGACCGTACGAACCGCACAGCCGATAACCGAGAAGGGCACATCGTGATCGCCGTACTGGGCCTCATTGTGGGAGTGGTGGCCGGCCTGTTGGTCCGGCCCGAGGTGCCGGCGGTCGTCGAGCCCTACTTGCCGATCGCCGTCGTCGCCGCGCTGGACGCCGTGTTCGGCGGTCTGCGGGCCATGCTCGACGGGATCTTCGACGACAAGGTCTTCGTGGTGTCGTTCCTGTCGAACGTCGTCGTGGCCGCGCTGATCGTGTTCCTCGGCGACAAGCTCGGTGTCGGGGCGCAGCTGTCCACAGGTGTGGTGGTCGTCCTCGGCATCCGCATCTTCTCCAACGCCGCGGCGATCCGCCGCCATGTGTTCCGGGCGTGAGGCCGATGAACGAGCGCGAACAGCCCGAGACGACGCGCCCGGCGGTCACCCCGCCGCGGTCCGCCCCCGACACGCCCGCGTCCGCGCCTGACACGCCCGCGTCCCCGCCCGAGGCGGCGCCGCCGGCCGGGCTGCGCCGGGAGCTTCCCGCGGAGGTGCCTCCGGCCGTCCCCCAGGCCGGGTCCGGGAAGACCGGCGGGAGCGAGGCACACCGCCGTACGCCCCCGCCCCCCGTGTCTCGGCGACCCCAGGTGCCGCAGACGCCACAGGCCTCCGCTACGCCCGCCGCCGACGAACAGGGCGAGCCCGAGCTGACCGGACGGCGGCGGCTCGTCAACGGGCTGTGGCCGCCCCGCGTGACCCGCGCGCAACTCATCGTCGCCCTGCTGCTGTCCGGCCTCGGATTCGGCCTCGCCGTCCAGGTCGCCTCCACCAGCGACACCGACAGCGCGCTGCGCGGCGCGCGCCAGGAAGATCTTGTGCGCATCCTCGATGAACTCGACGACCGAACCGAGCGTCTTGAAGACGAGAAGCAGGGCCTCGAGAAGCAGCGGGAGGAGCTGGAGAACAGCTCCGACCAGGCCGAGGAGGCGCGCAGGCAGACGATCGAGAAGGAACGGCAACTCGGCGTCCTCGCGGGCACGGTGGCCGCGCAGGGGCCCGGCATCGAGATGACCGTCGAGGACGCGAAGGGGACGGTCGAGTCGGACATGCTGCTCGACGCCGTCCAGGAGCTGCGCGCCGCGGGCGCGGAGGCGATCCAGGTGAACGGGGTGCGGGTGGTGGCCGGCACGTATCTGTCGGACGCGGACGGCGGAGTCTCCGTGGACGGGAACAAGATCAAGTCCCCGTATCGTTTCAAGGTCATCGGCAAGCCGCAGGACCTGGAACCGGCGCTCAACATCCCCGGAGGCGTGGTGCAGACGCTCGAGAAGGAACAGGCCACCGTTACCGTGGAACGGTCGGACAAGATCGTTGTGGACGCCTTGCGAGCGCCGAAGCGGCCTGACTACGCTCGGTCGTCCTCCCAGTGAACCGGCGGTGCATGGGGGTTGTCCGGCCAGGGCATGAGGTTGCGGGGGGTCGGCGCACCGAATGGGTGGTGCGTGGTGGAAACTGTCTGGCGGAGGCGGACGTTGTGAAGATGTCCGGGTCGGCCAATGTGTTCAGTCAGGGTTCGTCCTGCCCCACGGGCGGGTCTGTTTCGGTCAAGGGGAATCGCCCGTGAAGTTGTTTGGGAAGTTGTTCGGCAAGAGCGCGCGGCGAGAGGACGGCGACAGCGCGACCGCTCGTCACCGCGCACAGCCCGGTGCGGAAGGCCAGCGTCCGCTGTTCCGGGACGAGACGGGCGGGGCCTCCGTTGACCCTGCGCAGTCGAGCGGCATAGGTTTTGGACAGCCGTCGAGCCCAGGTGCGGGCGGAGGTCACTCCGGTCCGTACGCGTCCCACGCCCCCGGCGGGCAGCCGCGGCAGGAGGATCCGTCCATGTCGGCCCTGGTGTGTTCGAGGTGCGGCAACCGCAACGCGGAGAACAGCCGCTTCTGTTCCCACTGCGGTGCGCCGCTGAAGCCGGGCGTCACCCCGGAGCGCCCCTCCGAGACGACGTCCACGATCTCCATCTCCGGCCTCGAGGCCTACGACTCCGAGGCCACCGGCCAGCATCAGGCGCCGGCGCTCTCCCCGGAGGCGCAGGCCGCCGTCGACGCGCTGCCGGTGGGCTCCGCCCTGCTGGTCGTGCGCCGCGGGCCGAACTCGGGCAGCCGCTTCCTGCTGGACGGCGACCTGACCACGGCCGGGCGTCACCCGCAGAGCGACATCTTCCTCGACGACGTGACGGTCTCCCGGCGCCATGTGGAGTTCCGCCGCAGCCCGGACGGCTCGTTCACGGTCGCCGACGTCGGCAGCCTCAACGGCACCTACGTCAACCGCGAGCGGATCGACCAGGTCGCCCTGTCCAACGGCGACGAGGTGCAGATCGGCAAGTACCGGCTGGTCTTCTACGCGAGCCAGCAGAACTACTGACGGCCCCCGGCCGCGGTCCGGGGGACTCCAGGAAGGGTCGATGGTGCAGACACCGAGCGGCGGCGCCGGCAACGGCGCCGCCGCCACGGACACCGGACTGCTGAGCATCGGTGCGGTGCTGAACGTGCTGCGCGCGGAGTTCCCCGAGGTCACCATCTCCAAGATCCGCTTCCTGGAGTCGGAAGGGCTCGTCGAGCCGCGCCGTACCCCGTCGGGGTACCGGAAGTTCAGCGCCGAGGACGTCGACCGCCTCGGCCATGTGCTGCGCATGCAGCGCGACCACTACCTGCCGCTCAAGGTGATCCGGGAGCACCTGGAGGCCATGGAGCGCGGCGAGGCCCTGCCCTTGCCGGCGCTGAGCCGTCCGGGTGACGGCGAGGACCCCGCCGACTGCGCCCCTGAGACACCCGCCGCCGCCCGCATCGGGCGCTGCCAGCTGCTCGCCGCCGCCGGCGTGGACGAGCAGCGGCTCGCCGAGTGGGAGTCCTACGGACTGCTCGCCCCGGTCGGGGACGGGGTGTACGACGCGGATGCGGTCACCGTCGCCGGGCTCCTCACGGAACTGGGGCGGTACGGGATCGAGCCCCGGCATCTGCGCGCCATGAAGGCGGCCGCCGAGCGCGAGGCCGGACTGGTGGAGCAGGTCGTCGCGCCGCTGCGCCGCCACCGCAATCCGCAGACCAGGGCGCACGCCGAGGACCGCACCAGGGAACTGGCCGGCCTCACCATGAAGCTGCACGCGGCGCTGGTGCGGTCGGCGCTCGGGGTGCGGCTGCCCTGAGGGCCACCGGACCTTCAGGGGAACAGCACGGGGCGGCAGGATCGGCCACCCGATCCCGGCCCGACTACCCAAACGTCCCGGGCACCGCCTAGGGTTGCTGTGTGAACGAGCTCGATGTCGTAGGTGTCCGGGTCGAAATGCCCTCCAACCAACCGATCGTGCTGTTGCGTGAAGTGGGCGGCGACCGCTACCTCCCCATCTGGATCGGCCCCGGGGAGGCGACGGCCATCGCCTTCGCCCAGCAGGGCATGGCGCCCGCACGGCCGCTGACCCACGACCTGTTCAAGGACGTGCTGGAGGCCGTGGGACAGGAGCTCACGGAAGTGCGCATCACCGACCTGCGGGAAGGCGTGTTCTACGCGGAGCTGGTCTTCGCCAGCGGTGTCGAGGTGAGCGCCCGTCCTTCCGACGCCATAGCACTCGCCCTGCGCACGGGAACGCCGATCTACGGAAGCGACACGGTGCTGGACGACGCCGGCATCGCGATTCCGGACGAGCAGGAGGACGAGGTGGAGAAGTTCCGCGAGTTCCTCGACCAGATCTCGCCCGAGGACTTCGGGACCAGCAACCAGTGAGCCGTTTCCCGGAGCCCCGGCGTCGGTCGCGGCCCGCGCCGAGGACATTCGGCTAGCCTTTCCCCGCGACCGGGCACGGGAAACCACTCTTAGGGTGATTATCACTCGGCGTGCCGAGTGTGGCGATCGTTGACGCACCCTTGGTGACTGCCTACCGTCGTGGAGGCAGGTCAAGGACGGAGGTCGGCGTGAGAAGCAGCGGCGACGGTACGGCTGGGGGTGCCCCCGGACGCGTTTTCGGGGCGGGCGGGCCGTATCCTCCCCAGAGCTCTCCGCTCCGCTCGGGCGGGGGCCATCCCGCGCGTGGCGGTGCGATCGATCCCGCTCCGCAGCGACCGACGGCAGTGCCGAGCGGCGGAGGGGCGGTGGCCATGGCGTCCGAGGAGGTCGGCTATCGAGGGCCCACGGCCTGCGCCGCGGCCGGCATCACCTACCGCCAGCTCGACTACTGGGCGCGTACGGGGCTGGTCGAGCCGAGCGTGCGCCCCGCCCACGGGTCCGGCACGCAGCGGCTGTACAGCTTCCGCGACGTCGTCGTGCTGAAGATCGTGAAGCGGTTCCTGGACACGGGCGTGTCCCTGCAGAACATCCGCACCGCCGTCCAGCACCTGCGCGAGCGGGGCTTCGACGACCTGGAGCGCATGACGCTGATGAGCGACGGCGCCACGGTCTACGAGTGCACGTCGCCCGACGAGGTCCACGCCCTGCTCCAGGGCGGCCAGGGCGTCTTCGGCATCGCCGTGGGCGTGGTGTGGCGGGACGTCGAGAGCGCCCTGTCGCAGCTGCACGGCGAGCGGGTCGACACGGGGGAGACCCTCATCGGCCACAACCCGATGGACGAGCTGGCCCGGCGCAGGAACCGCGCGGTCTGAGCCCCCGCACCGTGCGGGGCCCGGCCCGACGAGGACGATGTCAGTGGCGTAGGGCAGCATCGGAGAAGTGAGATCCGCTCCCACGATCCTCCATCTCGACATGGATGCCTTCTACGCCTCGGTGGAGCAGGCGTCCAAGCCGAGTCTGCGCGGCAAGGCCGTGATCGTGGGCGGACTCGGACCCCGCGGTGTGGTCGCCACCGCCTCCTACGAGGCGCGCGTCCATGGCGTCCACTCCGCGATGCCCATGTCGCAGGCCCGGCGGCTCGCGCCGAACGCCGCGTATCTGGTGCCCCGGTTCACCCTGTACCGCTCGATCAGCGACCAGGTGATGGCCCTGCTGCGCGCCCTGTCGCCCTTGGTGGAGCCGCTCAGCCTCGACGAAGCGTTCGTCGACCTTGAGGCCGGGGGCACGGCGTGGGACGAGCGGTCGGCGCGGCTGGTCGGCGCGAAGCTGCGCGCGGATATCCGCGCGGTCACCGGACTGACCGGCTCCGTGGGGCTCGCCGCCTCCAAGATGCTGGCGAAGATCGCGTCGGAGCAGGCGAAGCCGGACGGGCTGGTCGTCATCGAGCCCGGCACCGAGCGGGCGATGCTCGAACCGATGCCGGTGCGGACCCTCCCGGGCGTCGGACCCGCCACCGGCGACCATCTGCGGCGGGCCGGCATCCACACGGTCGGCGAGATCGCCGAGGCGGGCGAGGACGAGCTGGTGCGGCTGCTGGGCAAGGCCCACGGGCACGCGCTGTACGCGATGGCGCTGGCCCGCGACGACCGGCCCGTCGTCGCCGAGCGCGAGACCAAGTCGGTGTCCGTCGAGGACACGTACGACGTGGACATCCACGACCGGGTGCGGGTGGGCCTGGAGGTGCAGCGGCTCGCCGACCGCTGCGTGCGCCGACTGCGGGGCGCGGGACTGTCCGGCCGCACGATCGTGCTGAAGGTACGGCGGTACGACTTCTCCACGCTGACCCGGTCCGAGACGCTGCGCGGCCCCACCGACGACCCGGCCGTCGTCCGGGAGGCGGCGGCGCGGCTGCTGGACTCGGTGGACACCACGGGCGGCGTACGGCTGCTCGGCGTCGGCGTGAGCGGGCTGGCCGACTACACGCAGGAGGATCTGTTCGCCCAGGCGGCGGGCGGTGCGGGGGAGGAGGTAGCCGAGGCCGAGGAGTCGGAGTCCGCATCCGAGCCGCGCCCGGAGGTCCCGGTGGAGCGGCGCTGGTCCGCGGGCCACGACGTCCGGCACACCGAGTACGGGCACGGGTGGGTGCAGGGCAGCGGCCTCGGCCGGGTGACGGTCCGCTTCGAGACGCCCGGTTCGTCACCGGGCCGCGTGAAGACGTTCCGCGTCGACGATCCGGCGTTGGAGGCAGCGGATCCGCTGCCGCTCGTGGAGGCCCCACCGGACCTCCCCGAGCCGATGCGACCACCGGAGGAGCCTCCGCCTCGCCCCCTGGAGGGGTGACGGCGCGGGCGAGGGCCCGCGCCGTCGAACGCGTTGACGCCGAGCGGCGCCGGCGGGTGCGTCATCGAGTGGGACGGCAAGCCCGTGCAGATCAACAAGCGGCACGACGCCCAGAGCCTGGGCATCGCGACGGTGTTCCAGGACCTCGCGCTCTGCGGACGACATCGACGTCGTGCCCCGGCTCGCCGCGCGCGAGACGGATCACCGCGGGCTGGGCCCTGGCGGTCCACCGTGAGACACGGCCGCCTGACGGAGCCGCGCTTCTCCCGGCGATGCGCTGCGGGCCGGTCCTGGGCTTCCGCGTGACCGACGTGCCCCGGCGCGGGCGGTGGAGCCGAGGCTGCGGGCCGGACGCCGTCACCCGGACCGGGGCGCGGCCGGGGCGGGACGGTGGGGCGGAAGGTCGTGACGTACCACCGCCCTTGGCCGTGTCGGTTACTCCTGGCCCGCCAGCTTGCCGAAGTCGTGGTCCGGGAGCGGGGGAGGGGGGCCTACGTCCAGGCCGTAGTGGTGGTACAGCTGGAGCTCCTGCTCCGGGGACAGATGGCGGCCGACGCCGAAGTCCGGCGCGTCCTTGATGAGGGACCGTTCGAACGGCACGTGCAGGGCTCCGTCGATCAGCTCGCTGGGTTCCAGGGGCACGAAGGCGTCCCGGCTGAACAGGCCGGTGCGTATCGCCGCCCACTCCGGCACGCCGGTGGCGTCGTCGAGGTAGACCTCGTCGATCGTGCCGATGCGGGTGCCGTTGCGGTCGTACGCCTTGCGGCCGATGAGGTGACGCGGGTCGATGTCCGTCTGCACGGGCCCTCCACTCGTAGCAAACTCATCCGATGGCACTACAGAAAGGCACAATCGGCGGAACGGCCACTCGAAGGCCGGGGTCCGGACCTCGCTGGTACGCTGGCAACGGCCGCTGACCCCGTGCGGGAGAGTCCTCCAGGCACCACCGGAGGCGCCGAAGGAGCAAATCCTCCCCGGAATCTCTCAGGCACACGTACCGCACGGACGAGGTCACTCTGGAAAGCAGGGCGGGTGTCGACGGCTTCCGCTCTCACCGACGGTGAAAACCGGAGCGCCAGCGGCGTCCCGGTGAAACTCTCAGGTTGAGATGACAGAGGGGGAGGCCGTCCGGGCACCTGCGCCGTGGTGCCCCTCGAAGGTCGTCGGACCAGGAGGCCTCCTCAATGACTGCCCCCCGTACCCCGCTCTCCGAGCTCGAACAGGGAATCCCCTTCGAGCAGCGCCACATCGGCCCCGACCACGAGGCCCGGGCGAAGATGCTGGCCCAGGTGGGCTACGGCTCGCTCGACGAGCTGACCGCCGCCGCCGTGCCCGACGTCATCAAGAACGCCGACGCGCTGGACCTGCCCGGCGCCCGCAGCGAGGCCGAGGTCCTCACCGAGCTGCGCGGCCTCGCCGGCCGCAACCAGGTGCTCGGCTCCATGATCGGCCTGGGCTACTACGGCACCTTCACCCCGCCGGTCGTCCTGCGCAACGTCATGGAGAACCCCGCCTGGTACACGGCCTACACGCCGTACCAGCCGGAGATCTCGCAGGGCCGGCTCGAGGCGCTGCTGAACTTCCAGACGATGGTCGCCGACCTCACCGGCCTGCCGACCTCCGGCGCCTCCCTGCTCGACGAGGGCACCGCCGCGGCCGAGGCGATGGCGTTGTCCCGGCGCATGGGCAAGAACAAGAAGGGCCTCTTCCTGGTCGACGCGGACGCCCTGCCGCAGACCGTCGCCGTCATCCGGACCCGCGCCGAGCCGACCGGCGTGGAGATCGTCGTCGCCGACCTGAGCGACGGCATCCCGGCCGACCTCGACGGCCGTGAGATCAACGGCGTCCTGATCCAGTACCCGGGCGCGTCCGGCGCCGTCCGCGACATCAAGCCCGTCATCGACCAGGCGCACGAGCGCGGCGCGCTCGTCACCGTCGCCGCCGACCTGCTCGCCCTCACCCTGCTGAAGTCCCCCGGCGAGCTGGGCGCGGACATCGCGGTGGGCACCACGCAGCGCTTCGGCGTCCCCATGGGCTTCGGCGGACCGCACGCCGGCTACATGGCCGTCCAGGACAAGATGGCCCGGAGCCTGCCCGGCCGCCTCGTCGGCGTCTCCGTCGACGCCGACGGCCACAAGGCGTACCGCCTGGCGCTGCAGACCCGTGAGCAGCACATCCGCCGTGAGAAGGCCACCAGCAACATCTGCACCGCGCAGGTGCTGCTCGCCGTCATGGCCGGAATGTACGCCGTCTACCACGGCCCCGAGGGCCTGCGGACCATTGCCCGCCGCACCCACCGCTACGCCGCGATCCTCGCCGAGGGGCTGCGCTCCGGCGGAGCCGAGGTCGTCCACGGCTCCTACTTCGACACCCTCACCGTGCGGGCCGCCGGCCGGGCCGCCGAGATCGTCGCCGCGGCCCGCGACAACGGTGTGAACCTGCGCCTCGTCGACGCCGACACCGTCTCCGTCGCCTGCGACGAGACCACCACCCGCGACCAGCTCGCCGCCGTGTGGCGCGCCTTCGGCGTCGAGGCCGACGTCGAGTCCCTGGACGCGGCCGCGCGGGACGCCCTGCCGGACCCGCTGCTGCGCACCGACGACTACCTCACCCACCCGGTCTTCCACCAGCACCGCTCCGAGACGGCCATGCTGCGCTACCTGCGCCGCCTCGCCGACCGCGACTACGCGCTGGACCGCGGCATGATCCCGCTGGGCTCCTGCACCATGAAGCTCAACGCGACCACCGAGATGGAGCCGGTCACCTGGCCCGAGTTCGGCCAGCTGCACCCGTTCGTCCCGGCCGAGCAGGCCGAGGGCTACCTCACGCTCATCCGCGAGCTGGAGGAACGTCTCGCCGAGGTCACCGGCTACGACAAGGTGTCCCTCCAGCCCAACGCCGGTTCCCAGGGCGAGCTGGCCGGTCTGCTCGCCGTCCGCGGCTACCACCGCGCCAACGGCGACGAGCAGCGCACCGTCTGCCTCATCCCGTCCTCCGCGCACGGCACCAACGCCGCGTCCGCCGTGATGGCCGGCATGAAGGTCGTCGTCGTCAAGACCGCCGAGAACGGCGAGGTCGACGTGGAGGACCTGCGCGCCAAGATCGAGCAGCACCGCGACGAGCTGGCCGTGCTGATGATCACCTACCCGTCGACGCACGGCGTCTTCGAGGAGCACGTCGCCGACATCTGCGCGCAGGTGCACGAGGCGGGCGGTCAGGTGTACGTCGACGGCGCCAACCTCAACGCCCTGGTCGGCCTGGCCAAGCCCGGCCACTTCGGCGGCGACGTCTCGCACCTGAACCTGCACAAGACGTTCTGCATCCCGCACGGCGGCGGTGGCCCCGGCGTCGGCCCGGTCGGCGTCCGCGCCCACCTCGCCCCGTACCTGCCGAACCACCCGCTGCAGCCGGAGGCCGGACCGGAGACGGGCGTCGGACCCATCTCGGCCGCCCCGTGGGGCTCCGCGGGCATCCTGCCCATCTCCTGGGCGTACGTCCGCCTCATGGGCGGCGAGGGCCTGAAGCGGGCCACGCAGGTGGCCGTGCTCAGCGCCAACTACATCGCCAAGCGCCTCGAACCGCACTACCCGGTGCTCTACGCCGGCCCCGGCGGGCTGGTCGCGCACGAGTGCATCATCGACCTGCGCCCGCTCACCAAGGCGACCGGCGTGACCGTCGACGACGTGGCCAAGCGCCTCATCGACTACGGCTTCCACGCGCCGACGATGTCCTTCCCGGTGGCCGGCACGCTGATGATCGAGCCCACCGAGTCCGAGGACCTCCTCGAGCTCGACCGGTTCTGCGAGGCGATGATCGCCATCCGCGCCGAGATCGAGAAGGTCGGCTCCGGCGCGTGGCCCGCCGACGACAACCCGCTGCGCAACGCCCCGCACACGGCGTCCGTGCTCGGCGGGGAATGGGAGCACGCCTACACCCGGGAGGAGGCCGTGTTCCCCGGCGAGGTGAACGCCGCCGACAAGTACTGGCCGCCGGTGCGCCGCATCGACCAGGCCTACGGCGACCGCAACCTGGTCTGCTCCTGCCCGCCGCTGGACGCGTACGAGGACTGACCCACGCGGAAGTGAAGGGGCCCCGCCCGGGCGATCCGGGCGGGGCCCTCCACGTCACCAAGGGGGTGCGTCAGGCGGGGTAGGCGTGCGTCTGCGTGGCCTTCACCGCCGCCCAGACGGGTGCGCCCGTGTGCAGGCCCAGTTCGGCCACGGCGACGGCGGTGAGGTCGGCGGCGAGGGGCAGTTCACCGGTCAGCTCCACGCGGATCTGGTCGCCGTGGCTCTCCAGTCCCGCCACCTCGCAGCGCCACAGATTGCGCGCGCTGGAGCCGGTCGGCCGGTCCCGGTACAGGGTGACCGCGCCGGGCGGGAACGCGACGAACGCGGGCCCCGACAGGTTCTCCGTGGTGCTCACCTCCGGTCCCGCGTCGAGCCGTACGGTGTGTCCGTCCGCCCGGCCGCGGTACAGGTTCAGGCCGACGAGCTGGGCGATGTACTCGGTGCGCGGGTGGCGGGCGATGTCGGCGGGGGCGCCCTCCTGCACCACGCGGCCGTGCTCCACGACGACCAGCCGGTCGGCCAGCACCATCGCGTCCAGCGGGTCGTGCGTCACCAGGACCGCGACGGCCTCGAAGTCGGCGAGGTGGCGGCGCAGTTGTGCCCGGACCTCGAGGCGGGTGCGGGCGTCGAGGGCGGCGAGGGGCTCGTCCAGGAGCAGCAGGCGCGGGTCGGTGGCCAGGGCGCGGGCGAGCGCGACACGCTGGGCCTGGCCGCCGGAGAGCCGCTTGGGCTTGGCGCCCATGTGCGCGGCCAGCCCCATCCGCTCCAGCCACGCGGCGGCCCGTGTACGGGCCTCGCTCCTGTCGGCGCCGCGGCAGCGTGGGCCGAACGCCACGTTGTCGAGGGCGGTGAGGTGCGGGAAGAGCAGGTAGTCCTGGAAGACGACGCCCACCGGACGGGACTCGGGCGGGGTGCGGGCGAGATCCCTGCCGTCCAGGCGCAGACGGCCGTCGGTGAGGGGCGCGAGCCCTGCCAGGGCGCGCAGGGCCGTGGTCTTGCCCGCCCCGTTCGGGCCGAGCAGGGCGACCACGTCACCGGGGGCGGCCGTGAGCGTGATGTCGAGGCGGAAGGAGCCGCGTTCGACGACGAGGTGGGCGTCCAGGCCCTGGGGTGCCGGGTGTGTCGTCATGGGTCAGACGGCCCTCGTCCAGCGGTCGCGCAGCCCCGCCAGCACGGCCACGGACACCGCGAGCAGCACGAGGCTGAGGGCGATCGCGGCGGCCGGATCGTTCTGCAGGGCCAGGTAGACCGCGAGCGGCATCGTCTGGGTGCGGCCCGGGAAGTTCCCGGCGAAGGTGATCGTCGCGCCGAACTCGCCGAGCGCCCGGGCCCAGGCCAGCACGGCGCCCGCCGCGACGCCCGGAGCGATCAGCGGCAGGGTGACCCGGCGGAACGCGGTGAAGCGGGACGCGCCCAGGGTGGCCGCGGCCTCCTCGAACCGCGGGTCGGCGGCCCGCAGCGTGCCCTCGACGCTGATCACCAGGAACGGCAGCGCGACGAAGGTCTCCGCGAGGACGACACCGGCGGTGGTGAACGGCAGGGTGACGCCGAACCACTCGTCGAGCCAGCGGCCCACGACGCCGTTGCGGCCCAGCGCCAGCAGCAGGGCGACACCGCCGACCACCGGCGGCAGCACCAGCGGCAGGGTCACCAGGGCGCGCACCAGGCTCCGCCCGGGGAAGTCGGTGCGGGCCAGCAGCCAGGCCAGCGGCACCCCGACGACCAGGCTCAGCGCGGTCGCAGTGGTCGCGCAGACCAGCGACAGGCGCAGCGCGTCCCACACGGCGGGGCTGGTCAGCTGCTCGGGCAGGTCGCGCCAGGGCGCCCGTACGACGAGGGCGAGCAGCGGCACCAGGAGGAACGCCAGGCCGATCAGGGCGGGCGCGAGGAGGGCGAGCGGGACACCGCGGCCGGGGGCGCGGGAGCGGCGGGCCTTGCGGGGGGTGTCCTGGGCGGTGCTGGTCACGGCGCGAGGAAACCGGCCTTCCCGAGCACCTTCCGCCCCTCCGGTGACATCACGAACGCGATGAAGGCGTCCGCGGCCGGGGCGTTGGGAGCCTTTTCGAGCCGGGCGATCGGATAGTCGTTGACGGCCTGCGCGGCCTCCGGGAAGTCCACGCCGTCCACTGTGTCACCGGCCGCCCTCACATCCGTGCGGTACACGACGGCGGCGTCCGCCTCGTCGAGCCGCACCTTGGTCAGGGCGCTCTTCACGTCCTGCTCGTAGGAGGCGGGCGTGACGTCGGCCCCGGCCGCCGCGAGGGCCTTGCGGGCGGCGGCGCCGCAGGGCACGGTCTCGTCGCAGAGCACGACCTTCAGGCCGGGGGCGGCCAGGTCCTTCAGGGAGCCGATGCCGTGCGGGTTGCCGGGGGCGGTGGCGATGGCCAGGCGGTTGCGCGCGAAGGTGACCGGGGCGTCCGCCGTGAGCCTCTCGTCCGTCACGCGGGCCATCGTGGAGGGGCTGGCGGCGGCGAAGACGTCGGCGGGGGCGCCGCCCACGATGCCGGCGGCCAGGGAGTCGCTGCCGTTGAAGTTGAAGGTCACCCCGGTGCCCGGGTGTTCCTCCTCGAAGCGGTCGCCCAGCTCCGTGAAGCTCTCCTTCAGCGAGGCGGCGGCGAAGACGGTCACGGTGCCGCCGGGGCTGCCGTCGCCGCCGCCCGACGAGGAACAGGCGCCGAGTCCGAGGGAGACGAGGAGCACGAGGGCGGCCAGGCGGGCGGAACGGATCATCCGGTGCACTCCCTCGCGTCGGCGGGCGTCCGCGGGAGGCTCACCCCGCGGGTTGCTCCATCATGACGCATCTGCGAGGTGAAGAGCACCTGTCCCTTCGTATGAGCGAGGCAGTGGCAGGCCACAGGCTCGCATGTGCGACTCGACGAAGACCGTGCTCAGGTGCGGTCGATATGCACGTTTGTCGACTTCACCCGGGCCGTGGCCTCCATTCCGACCTCCAGGCCCAGTTCCTCGACCGCCTCCCGCGTGAGCAGCGAGACCAGCCGGTGGGCGCCTGCCTGGATCTCCACCTGGGCGGCGACGTCGCCGAGCTTGATCGCCGTGACGATGCCGGGGAACGCGTTCCGGGCCGAGGTGTACGGGGTGTCCTCATCGTCCGTGGCCGACTTGGCCAGCTCGACGGAGAACGCCGCCAGGTCGCGGCCGTCCACCACCCGGCGTCCGGCGTCGTCGCGGCGGGTGGTGAGGCGTCCCGCGTCCGCCCAGCGGCGCGCGGTGTCCGGGCTGACGCCGAGCAGCCGCGCTGCCTGGCCGATCGTGTAGGACTGCATGCCGGTCACGATAAGGCGCGGCTCCCGCCGTGGACGTGGCGGATACGACGCGGGCGGCGCGGTGCTCGCCCGCACGACCAGGCGGGTGCCGAGTTCCACGCGGGGCGGGTCCGGCTGTTCGCCGCGGGCGAGGCGGAGCACTGTGCGAGCGGCGCTGCGGCCGTCACCGTGCCCGTTCGCCGGGCCACGGTGGGTGAGGAGCCGTGCAGAGGCTTCGGGGCCGGGTCGCGGACGCGTCGCCTCGCGGTCCGGCCCCTGTGGTTCCCCGGGCGGCCCCGTCCCGCCCGGTCGTGCTCAGGCGGACGTCAGCGTGACGTCCAGGGACCGCTGCGGGGCGATGACGCTGCCGTCGGGCAGGAGTTCACCGGTGTCCTCGAAGAGCACGACACCGTTGCACAGCAGGCTCCAGCCCTGCTCCGGGTGGTGCGCCACGAGACGGGCGGATTCCCGGTCGGCGGAGTCGGCTGACGGGCACGGTGACTGGTGCTGGCACATGGGTGGGTTCTTTCGCTCTGTGATGGCCTGTGTGTGGGCTGTCGTGTCAGTTGCGCGGCGTGAATCGTCGTTCATGGCCGCCCCCCGTGGTGATGAAGTCGGTCGGGATCCAGTGTTGCCCCGCGGACGAGGATCCGCAGGCATTTCGCGGCACCGCTCCTCACAGGTTCATGACGCGTCACCCACGCGGACGGTTCACCCCAACTGCACTGTCCTTTCGGGTGGTTCGCAGTGGCCGGACGGGACTAGTCCGCACATGCGTACGCCCTGTCACCCGACATGCACGCACCCCGCCACCCGGGTGGGGCGACGGGGTGCGGAAGCGGGCGGGTCAGGCGGGTGAGCCGAGCAGCCGGGTGGGCGTCACGCGGTGGGTGAGCACCGGGAGCAGTTCGGTGACCCGGTGCGGCCGGTGGGCGGCGATGCCGGGCGGGGCGGGTGCGAGCGGCACCAGCAGGTCGGCGGCGGCCGGGCCGCCGGCGGCGCCGTCCGCCTCGGTGTCGCCGTGCAGCCAGAGCGCCAGCATGTAGAGGCCGGGCACCGACAGCAGACGGGGCTGGTACGGCTGCGTCATCGTCTCCGCCTGGCGCAGGGCCAGCTCGGTGGACGCGATGTACGGACCCTCGAAGAAGCGGGAGAAGGTCCAGCCGTCGGCGGTGAGCACGGTGTCGGCCGCGGCGACGGCGCGGTCGCCGGTGCGGATCAGGAAGCGCCATCCGGCGAGCGTCGTCGAGGTTTCGCCGTCGGCGGTGACCCGGTCGAGGACGTGCACGGGCAGCGGGAGTTCGGCCGAGGCGGGCCCTTGTGCGCGGAGCAGGGAGGGAGTTCGGGCGTCCCGCACGGCGGTCGGAGACGAGAGCGCGGTCAGGACGGAACGCAGTGCGGGCGCGGGAGCCGGAGGTACGTGCAGCGGCATGGTGGGTCGCCTCTCATTCGAAGGCACAGTGGCGCGAGGGCGGGGCGTGGCGGTGCGGACGGCGCTGTCAGCTCGCGAAGGTCAGAGAGGCGGGGGCCCGGAGGGTCTGAGCGGGAGACGGGGGTGAGGAGAGCCGCACGTCGTCTCACGGCTGGATCACTCGACCGTGGGCGCCAACCTGGTTCTGCCTTGTGAAGGGAGTTTATACGACACGGGTTGAGACTATGTTTCGTCTAGCTTCCCCCGGCGGTCCCGGCAAGGGTATTTCAGGTCGGCGATATGCGAAAAAGATGACGATTTCCCAAAGGGTTCACCGCACTGACCTCGGGCAAGGACCGCCGAGCGGTCGGCCCATTCCGGTCGGCGCTTTTCACGAGTTCGCAACCGTGCCGTGATACGCGTTCCCGCGTATTGCCTCGTGAATGTGCCACTGGACACCTCGACAAGAGTAGCGGGCGCCACACGGATCCGGGGCGTTATCGATCGCATCCGCGGGGCATCCTTGCTTGTGGACCGGGACCCCGGCGGCCGATCTTCGGTACGCCATCCGAGGAGGGACGCTTCGATGGGGGAAAAGGTCGTGGCGGGTCAGTTCGACCTGTCCGATCGCCAGCGCTACCGCGAGAAGCTCCGCAGGTGCCTGACAGGCCTGGAGCGACTCCTGACGGAGAAGCGGTTCGACCGCCCCAGGAACCTGATGGGGCTGGAGATCGAACTCAATCTCGCGGGCGCCGACGGCATGCCGAAAATGTTGAATGCGCAAGTCCTCGAACGCATCGCGAGCCGGGACTTCCAAACGGAACTCGCGATGTTCAACCTGGAAGTGAACATCGCACCCCACCGGCTGGGCGGGAGGGTTTTCGACCAGCTCGACGAGGAACTGCGCACCTCGCTCTCCTACGCCGACCGCAAGGCCCGGGAGGTGGACGCGGGCATCGTGATGATCGGCATCCTGCCGACCCTGGACCGCGACGACCTCGTCTCCTCCAACCTCTCCGCAGTCGACCGCTACGCGCTGCTCAACGATCAGATCGTGGCCGCGCGCGGCGAGGACTTCACCCTCGACATCGACGGCGTGGAGCACCTCAGGTGCACCTCGAAGTCGATCGCCCCGGAGGCCGCCTGCACCTCGGTGCAGCTGCACCTCCAGGTCACGCCGGAACGCTTCCCGGACGTGTGGAACGCCGCGCAGGCGGTCGCCGCCGCGCAGATCGCGGTCGGCGCCAACTCGCCGTTCCTGTTCGGCCGCGAGCTGTGGCGCGAATCGCGGCCGCCGCTGTTCCAGCAGTCCACCGACACCCGCCCGCCCGAGCTGCAGGCACAGGGCGTGCGGCCGCGCACCTGGTTCGGCGAGCGCTGGGTGACCTCGGCGTTCGACCTCTTCGAGGAGAACCTGCGCTACTTCCCGGCCCTCCTGCCCATCTGCGACGACGAGGACCCGCTGGAGGTGCTGGACGCCGGCGGCGTTCCCTCGCTCGCGGAACTCGTCCTGCACAACGGCACCGTCTACCGCTGGAACCGCCCCGTCTACGACGTCGCCGACGGCGTGCCCCACCTGCGGGTGGAGAACCGTGTGCTGCCCGCCGGGCCCACGGTGACCGACGTGCTCGCGAACGCGGCCTTCTACTACGGACTCGTCCGCGCCCTCGCCGAGGACAGCCGCCCGGTGTGGAGCCGGCTGCCGTTCGAGGCCGCCGCCGCCAACTTCGACGCCGCCTGCAAGGACGGCATCGACGCCCGCTTCACCTGGCCCCGGCGCGGACGCCTCGGCGGCCTGGGCGAGGTGGACGCGGTCACCCTCGTACGGGAGGAGCTGCTGCCGCTCGCCGAGGCCGGGCTGGACGCCTGGGGGATCGAGCCGGCCGACCGGGACCGGTACCTCGGGGTGATCGAGGAGCGCTGCCGGCGCCGGGTGAACGGCGCGTCCTGGCAGGCCGCGACCTTCCACCGGGCGCTGGACGCGGGACTCGGCCGGGAGGAGGCGCTGGCCGCCACCACCCGTCGCTACCGCGAGCTGACCAAGCGGGGCGAGCCCGTGCACACCTGGCCGGTCGGGCTGCCGGAACCGGTGCCGACGACGGCCTGACCGGAGCGCGAGAGGACTGATCGGCGCCCCGGACCCCCGGGCCCGCCCCACAGGTACTGCCTTCATACTGATCGGACCGATCGGTGATGTGGAGGCAGGTGTGCAGGCGGAGGCGGCGGGCCCGGGGGCCGATGCGTGTCCGGAGCGGACCCTTTCGCGGAGGACGCTGCGGGACGAGACACTGCTCGTCCTCGCGCTGTCGCTCGGCGCGAGCGGAGTGTCGGCGCTGATCAGCTTCATCGGCTCGGTCACGAGGCCGGGCGGACTGAAGGACCAGGCGGCCACCCTCAACGCCTCGGCCGCGCCGGGCCGCCCCTGGCTGGACCTGGCCTGGCAGCTGTTCGGTGTCACCACCGCCCTGGTGCCGGTGGCCCTGGTCGCGCACCTGCTGCTGCGCGAGGGCGCCGGACTGCGCACCCTCGGCTTCGACCGCACCCGCCCCTGGTCCGACCTCGGCCGCGGCGCCGCGGTCGCGGCGGTCATCGGCAGCAGCGGCATCGCCTTCTACCTCGCCGTGCGCGCGCTCGGCTTCAACCTCACCGTGGTGCCGGAGGCACTGCCCGAGGTGTGGTGGAAGTACCCCGTGCTGATCCTGTCGGCCGCGCAGAACTCGATCCTCGAAGAGGTCGTCGTCGTCGGCTACCTGCTGCGCAGGCTCGACCAGCTCGGCTGGTCGCCCACCGCCTCGATGGCGGGCAGCGCGGTGCTGCGCGGGTCGTACCACCTGTACCAGGGCATCGGCGGCTTCATCGGCAACATGGTCATGGGCGTGGTCTTCGTGTACCTGTACCGCCGCTGGGGACGCGTCGGGCCGCTGGTGGCCGCGCACACGCTGCTCGACATCGGCGCGTTCGTCGGCTACGCGCTGCTGGCGGGGAAGGTCGGCTGGCTGCCGACGGCATGAGACGGAAGAGGGGTGTCCGGTGATCCGCACGCCCCCCTTCGGTATGGCGGGGTTCACACCAGCAGCTCGCCCTCGACGACCGTCACCGCGCGCCCGCCCAGCAGGGTGCGGTCGCCGCGCACCTCGGTACGGACGAGCCCGGAGCGGGGCGAGGCCTGGAGGCCGGTGAGGACCACGCGGCCGAGGCGCTGCGACCAGTGCGGGGCCAGCGCGGTGTGCGCGCTGCCGGTGACCGCGTCCTCGTCGATGCCGACGTTCGGGAAGAAGCACCGCGAGACGAAGTCGTACCCGGCCGCGGGGTCCTCGGCACGGGCGGTGGCGATGACACCGCGCTCCGAGTGCGTCGTCAGGGCCTTGTGGTCGGGGCGCAGGGCGCGCACGGTCCGTTCGTCGGCCAGCTCGACCAACAGATCGCCGACGTAGGGGCCGGTGTCGAACGCCGCCAGGACCGGTGCGCCGAGTGCCTCCGCGACGCCCTCGGGCACGTCGACGGCGGTGAGCGGGGCCGTGGGGAAGTCCAGGGTGACGCTGCCGTCCTCCGCGCTCTCCGCGACCAGCACGCCGCTGCGGGTGGCGAACCGCACCGGGCCCTGGTGGGCGCCGGTGGTGTGCAGGACGTGCGCGGTGGCGAGTGTGGCGTGGCCGCACATGGCGACCTCGGTGACCGGCGTGAACCAGCGCAGCGCCCAGTCGGCCTCGCCGCCCTCGGGCAGCGGGTGGGCGAAGGCCGTCTCGGCGTGGTTGACCTCCAGGGCGACGTTCTGCAGCCAGGAGTCCTCCGGGAAGGCATCGAGCAGCATCACGCCGGCCGGGTTGCCGGCGAAGGGACGGTCGGTGAAGGCGTCGACGATTCGGATCCGCATGCCCCGACCGTAGAGGGCGGGCGGCCGCGAGGGCTCGGGCCACTTCGCAGCAGGCGGCCTTGTTCCGGGGGCGGGCGGGCCGCCGGGGAGGTGGTGCTCGGCCGGAGGGTCTTGTCGCGCGACCGGTTCCGATATATCGTTGAAGCATCGCAATAGATCAACGAGGGAATGGAGTGGTTGCGATGCGTGGCTACGGTCATGAGCACGGGCAGGGTCATGGGCACGGTGGTCCGCGAGGCGGCGGACGGGGCGACTTCGAGCGCCTGCGTGCCGCCTTCGGCCCCTTCGGCCCCGGTGGTCCGGGAGGACCCGGCGGTCCCTGGGGTCCCGGCTTCGGTCACGGCGGCCCCTGGGGCGGCCGAGGACGCGGCGGGCCCAGGGGGAGGGCGCGGCGCGGTGACGTCCGCGCGTCGATCCTGGCGCTGCTGAAGGACCGCCCGATGCACGGCTACGAGATGATCCAGGAGATCGCCGAACGCAGCGGCGGGGCGTGGAAGCCCAGCCCCGGCTCGGTCTACCCCACCCTCCAGCTGCTGGAGGACGAGGGCCTGATCGTCAGCGAGTCCGAGGGCGGCAAGAAGCTGTTCTCCCTCACCGAGGCCGGCCGCACGGCCGCCGAGGACGGACCCGAGGCCCCCTGGGAGGAGGCCTCGCGCGGGGTCGACTGGGAGGCGCTGACCGAGATCCGGCAGGCCGGGTTCGGCCTGATGGAGGCCTTCGGGCAGGTCTGGAAGACGGGAAGCAAGGAGCAGCGGGAGAAGGCCCTCGCGGTCATCAACGAAGCCCGTAAGAAGCTCTATCTGATTCTCGCGGACGAGCACTGAGCCGGCCGTCGGCAGTCGGTGGGGGCTGAGGGGCGTGCGCCTTGTGGCGTGCGCCCCTTGGGCGTGTGCGCCCTGATCTCGTTCCCAAGGAGGAGATTTCGCCACGCGATGTCCACTTCCGGCGGGACGCCAGGATGCGTCCCGACGCCGATGTGCCGGGCCGCCGGGACTGATGGGGTGGGAGACGTGCGATCCCGAATCCCCCGGCAGCAGGCGCAGTGGCCCCAGGCCCAGGCCGCCCGTGGCGCGGACGACGACGCCGGACTGGGCGCGGAACTCGCGGAGGTCGTGGCCTGCGCCCGGCGCAGGGTGGTCCGGGGCGGCGACCGGCACATCGACACCGCCCATCTGCTGCATTCCCTGCTGGAGTGCGACCCCGAAGTCCGGGCCGCGTTCGGTGAGGGGGCCACGGTGGCGCGGCTGCTCGGGTATCTGGTGCAGCGGAGCATCGGGTACGGGCTGAGGTGGCAGGGGCGTGTCGAGGACTCGGGCGGGCTGCCGGTCGTGGAGGGGGTGACCGGATTCTCGCCGCTGGCGGCGGTGTGCGTGGAGCGGGCTCGGGAGCGGGCCGTCCGTCGGGGGGACGGGGCGGTGCGGGGGACGGATCTGCTGGCGGCGCTTGTTGCGGAGCCGCAGGCTCGGGCTGTTGAGGTGGTGCGGCGGGCCGGGGTGGAGCCGCGGGAGGTCGTGCGGGGGGTGGATGCCGGAGCTGCGGGGTGAGCGGGGTGCGGCGGCAGGGTTTTCTTCGCCCCCTCCGCCCCTTCCCTTCCCGTCCCTCGGGGGCTTCGCCCCCAAGCCCCCTCTGTGCAGTTCCCCGCGCCCCTTAGGGGGTTTCCGTCAGGTGTCTTGAGGGGTGACGGTGCTGTCGGGGGGTGACATCATGTGGCGGTGTTCAAGACTCACCCCAAGGGCATCGGGCTCACCCTCGCGCTGGTGTCCGCCCTGGCCTTCGGCGGCTCCGGTGTGGCGGCCAAGCCGTTGATCGAGGCCGGGCTGGACCCGCTGCACGTCGTGTGGCTACGGGTGGCGGGCGCCGCGCTCGTCATGCTGCCGCTCGCCGTACGCCACCGCGCGCTGCTCGGACGACGGCCCGCGCTGCTCGCCGGGTTCGGACTCTTCGCCGTGGCCGGCGTGCAGGCCTGCTACTTCGCAGCCATCTCCCGCATCCCCGTCGGAGTCGCCCTGCTCGTCGAGTACCTGGCGCCCGCGCTCGTCCTCGGCTGGGTGCGGTTCGTGCAGCGGCGGCCTGTGACGCGTGCCGCCGCCGTCGGCGTGGTGCTCGCCGTGGGCGGCCTCGCCTGCGTCGTCGAGGTGTGGGCGGGGCTCGGCTTCGACGCCCTCGGACTCGCCCTCGCGCTCGGCGCCGCATGCTGCCAGGTCGGCTACTTCGTCCTGTCCGACCAGGGCAGCGACAGCGAGGAGTCCCCCGACCCGCTCGGCGTCATCGCGTACGGGCTGCTGATCGGCGCCGCCGTGCTCACCGTGGTCGCGCGGCCCTGGTCCATGGACTGGTCCGTGCTCACCGGCACCGCCACGATGGACGGCACGCCCGTCGCAGCCTTCCTGCTCCTGGGGTGGATCGTCCTCGTCGCCACGGTCGCCGCGTACGGCACCGGCGTGCTGTCGGTGCGCCGGCTCTCACCGCAGGTGGCGGGTGTCGTCGCCTGTCTGGAGGCGGTCATCGCCACCGTCCTCGCCTGGGTGCTGCTCGGCGAGCACCTGTCGGCGCCGCAGATCGTCGGCGGCGTGGTGGTCCTCGCCGGCGCCCTCATCGCCCAGTCCTCCGCCCCGGCGAAGACCCCCGAGGACCCCGTCGCGAGCGGCCGTCCCGAACGGGAGTTGTCCACCCCCGGAACCACCGCATAAGGTACCGATCATGTATACGCACGCACGTGTTCTTCCGCCGCCGGCCGCCTGAGGCGGGCCCTCCGGCGCATGCGCCCGGCAGCGTGCCGGGCGTCGCGGTGCTGCCCGCAGACGAAGTCCGCGAGCCCCGGTCCCTCGGCCCCGTCGAGGCCTGAGCCGGGCTCACTTCCGAACTTCCGCGCCCACGCCGACGCGTGGTGCGCGCCTCTGCGGAGAGAGAACACGTGTCGAACAATGTCTCCGGCCTGCCCGTCGGGCGTGGCCTGATCTACCTCGTCGTCGCCGGTGCCGCCTGGGGCACCGCGGGCGCCGCGGCCTCGCTGGTGTACCGCACCAGTGACATGGGCCCGGTCGCCCTGTCCTTCTGGCGGTGCGCCGCCGGACTGGCCGTGCTGTACGCGGCGCGCCTGCTGTTCGGGCGCTCCCGCGCCTTGGCCGCACCGGCACCGCTGCGCCGCCGGGTCGCGCGGGCGACGGCCACCGGCGTCGGACTCGCGGTGTTCCAGACGGCCTACTTCGCCGCCGTGTCGGCGACCGGGCTGGCCGTGGCCACCGTCGTCACCCTGGGCGCCGGTCCCGTGCTGATCGCAGTCGGGGCCCGGCTCACCATGGGCGAGCGACTGGGACGCGGCGGTCTCGCGTCCGTCGTGGGAGCGCTCACCGGACTCGTGGTGCTCGTCCTCGGCGGCGGGAACGCGACCGTGGACCCGGTGGGCGTCCTGCTCGCCCTGGTGTCCGCCGCCGGCTACTCGGCGATGACCCTGCTCACCCGGTGGTGGGGGCGCGACGGCGGCACCGACTCCTCCGGCGCGACCGTCGGGGCGTTCGCCGTCACCAGCCTGGTGCTCCTGCCGTTCGCCGCGGCGGAGGGGCTGACGCCGCACACCGACGCACCTGGCGCTCTGCTGCTCCTGCTCGCCTACGTCGCCACCGTGCCGACCGCGCTGGCCTACGGCCTCTACTTCGCGGGCGCCGCGGTCGTACGGTCGGCGACCGTGTCCGTGATCATGCTGCTCGAACCGGTCAGCGCGGCGGTGCTGGCCGTCGCCCTGCTCGGCGAACGCCTCACGGCGGCCACGCTGGTCGGCACCCTGCTGATGCTGGGCTCGGTGGCGGGCCTGGCGGCGGGAGAGGCCCGGGACGCGCGGGCCGCCCGCAGGGCGCGGGGGGAGGCCGTTCCGGCGTGAGGTGAGGGAGCTCCCCGCCGGTCGGCGGCGGAACCCCGGGGCACCGGTCGGCCGGTGAGGCAGGCGCGCCCGCGCCGACGGGTGCCGGGTCGCCGGGTGGGCCCGGGGCGGGCCCACGCACGGCCTTCCTGGTCCGGGCCGGGGCGGCCGTTCGTGAGGAAGGTCCGCTCTCACGGGGTCGTCGGCCCCACCCTCAGGACGTGCCCCCGGGCGGCCGCGTCCCGGGCTCGACCCCGGTCCTCCAGACCGGCCGCGATGCGGTCGCGGACCGCCTGGGATCGTTTGCCCGCGTACTTGAACTTCGCCCGGACCTCGGTCACTTCCAGGCGCAGGCCGCGGATGCCTGACAGCAGCCTGCCGTACGGGGCCTCGCCGGCCGCGGCACGTGCGGAGCCGCCCTCCGGCTGGAAGTGGCCGACCTGGCGGTTCAGCAGGACCGCCTTCTCCGTCGGGTCGTCCACGACGTGGGCGCGGCAGCGGAGCTGGACCGCTGCGTACAGGCTCGTGGGGACGCCGTGTCCGGGTGGGGTGCCCGGTTCCGCCTGCCAGGGGCCGGGGACGAACGCATAGTCGTCGACCACGCTCAGCAGGACGTCCGGGGCGGACTGGATCGCGGGCCAGAGCGGGTTGGGGCGGGCCAGGTGGGTGACCGCCTCGCATCGTTCGGCGTCGTAGGCGAAGTGCAGGGGCTGGACGAACGGCGGTTCGCCGGGCGGGCCGTTGACCGCGAGCTGTCCGAAGTCGTGGGTGGCGAGCCACTGTCGCCACGTGTCGTCGCGGGGCGTGTCCCAGGGGTGGATCAGCATCAGAGCGCTGTCAGGTAGCCGGGGACCTCCGTGCCGGGGGCCAGGTCCCGGGAGGGCTCGGGGGCCCCGTAGGCGGTCCGGACCGGGAGGACGCCCGCCCAGTGGGGCAGGGACAGGTCCTCGGGCTCGTCGTTGACGCCGCCCGTGCGCGCCTTGGCGGAGACCTCGTCCAGGCGGATGCGGAGTACGGCCGTGGCGGCCAGTTCCTTCTTGTCGGCCGGGCGGGAGTCGGCGGAGCGGCCCGGTACGACGTGGTCCACGAGCGCGTCGAGCGCCTGCCGCTTCTCCTCCGGGTCGGTCACGTCGTACGCCGTGCCGTGCACCACCACGGAGCGGTAGTTGACCGAGTGGTGGAAGGCGGAGCGGGCCAGCACCAGGCCGTCGACATGGGTGACCGTGAGGCACACCGGGAGCCCCTGGTCGGACCGTCCGGCCGTGCGCAGCGCACGGAACCGGTGGAACCGTGGACGTAGAGGACCTCGCCGACGCGGCCGTAGAGGGTGGGCAGGACGACCGGGGCGCCGTCCCGGACGAAGCCGAGGTGGCACACGTAGCCCTCGTCGAGTATCGCGTGCACCAGGTCCTTGTCGTACGACGCGCGCTGGGGGGCGCGGGTGGGGACGGTGCGCTCGGTGGGCGTGTAGGCGGTGTCGGGTCGCTGCTGCGGTCGCTGGGGCCCCTGCATGGCCAACTCCATTGTACTAGTGCATAATGTGGTTTGTGATAGGAGAGTATCGGATCAGTGGGCGGCGCGCAGCGGAGATTTCCGCGAGCATCGAGCGGGCGGTGGGGGAAGGCGCCCTGGAGCCGGGTGAACTCCTGCCGCCCATGCGGGAGTTGGCCGAGCGGCTCGGGGTGAATCCGAACACCGTGGCCGCCGCGTACCGGACCCTGCGCGAGCGCGGGGTCATCGAGACCGCGGGCCGGCGAGGCAGCCGGGTGCGGTCCAAGCCGGCCACCACCGCGCGCGAGATGATCCGCGTGGAGGTTCCGCCGGGCGTACGCGACCTGTCCGACGGCAACCCGGACCCCGCGCTGCTGCCCCCGCTGGCCGGGGCGTTCGCGGCGGCCGCGGCCCAGGGCGACAAGGAGCCCGTGCTGTACGGGCACGCGCCGGTGGACCCCGGGCTGGAGCGGCTCGCACGGGCCGGACTGGTCGCCGACGGGGTGCCCGACGGGCCGGTCGCCGTCACCTCGGGTGCCCTGGACGCGGTGGAGCGGGTGCTCGCCGCCCATCTGCGGCCGGGGGACGCGGTGGTGGTCGAGGATCCGGGATGGGGAAGCCTGCTGGACCTGGTGCCGGCGCTCGGTCTGCGGACCGTGCCGGTGGCCCTCGACGACGAAGGGCCCCTCCCCGACGACGTGCGCAGGGCGCTGCAGGGCGGGGCGCGGGCGCTGATCGTCACCGACCGCGCCCAGAACCCGACCGGCGCCGCGCTGACCGCCGCGCGGGCGGAGGCGCTGCGGGCGGTGCTCGCCGACCACCCCGAGACGCTCGTGATCGAGGACGACCACGGTCACCACATCGTCGACCTGCCGCTGCACCCCCTCGCGGGCGTCACCCACCGCTGGGCCTTCTCCCGCTCGGCCGCCAAGGCGTACGGGCCCGACCTGCGCCTCGCGGTCCTCACCGGCGACCCGCTCACCCTCGACCGGGTACGCGGCCGGCAGCGGCTCGGTCCCGGCTGGGTCAGCCTGACCCTCCAGCGCGCGGTGGCACGGCTGTGGGCCGACGGCGCGGTGGACCCGACGGGCGTGGCGACGCGGTACGGGGAGCGCCGGGACGCGCTGGCCGCGGCGCTGCGCCGGCGCGGGGTCGCGGCGCGGGGGCGCAGCGGCATGAACCTCTGGGTGCCGGTCCCCGACGAGACCGGGGCGGTCGCCCGGCTGCTGCACGCCGGCTGGGCGGTGGCTCCCGGAGCACGCTTCCGGCTGAACACGCCTCCGAGCATCCGTGTCACCGTCTCCACCCTCACGGACGCGGAGATCGACCCCCTGGCCGAGGCGATCGCGGCGGCCGTACGACCGGGGGAGGGGGACCGGCGGACGTACGCGTGAGGGGCGCTGCGCCGCGCGAGTCGGCGAGGGCGCTCGGCTGGCGATGCCTTGCCCTTGCGCCAAAGGTGCGGGGGCGCGCCTGTGCCTTGTCGGGAGGCGGCCGGGCCTGGAGGAGAGGCGGGCGTCCCTCGCGCCTGGTGACGGGCCGGCACCGGTTTGCCGGGCGGGCTGCGGCACCGGGTGGCGAAGGTCATGTGCCGTTGAGTGGCGGTCATGTGCGCCACGGACGGCGCGGGGGACGGGGCCGCGACCTCGGCTCCGTCCGGTGACGGCGTGCTGGACGCATCCCCGTCCCGGCCGCCCGGGCCGACGGACGTGGAGGGAGGCCGCTCGCCTCGCCGGACGCCTGGGTCCTGAGGCGCCGACAGGGCGCCCGAGGGGAGGGACCACGGGCCGGGCGCGCCCCGTGGTCGTCGGCGGAGTCCGGGACGGCCCGCCCCGGTCACCCCGTCCGCTTCGGCTTCACCTGTGTCAGTGCCGCCCCCGCCAGCACCACCGCCGCCCCGACCGGTGTCGACCACGTCAGTGTCTCGCCCAGCAGCAGGATGCCCGCCGCCGCGGCGATCACCGGGACGAAGTAGGTGACCATCTGGCCCGTCGTCGGGCCGACCTCGGCGACGATGCCGTACTGGACGAGGACCGCCAGGCCCGTGCCCAGCGTGCCCAGCGCGGCGATCGCGAGCAGCGGGCCGACCGCCAGGCTCGACGGCGCCGAGGTGAACAGCGGGGTCACCACAGCCAGTTGCACCGTCGCCAGCAGCAACTGCCCGCCCGTCAGCGACAGGTGCGACGCGCTGCTGCCGGCGAGGGTGCGGCGGACGTAGATCCAGCCGACGGGGTAGCTCAGCGAGGCGAGCAGGGCCAGTGCCGTACCGCGCGCGTCCAGGCCGTGGAAGCCCTGCCACGCCCCCAGCACGGTCAGCACCCCGAGGAAGCCGAGGCCCAGGCCCGCCACCCGCACCCGGGTCGGCCGGTCCTCGCGCAGTGCCACCAGGGACAGCGCCATGCCCCAAAGCGGGGAGGTGGCGTTGCAGATGCCGGCCAGGGTGGACGGGATGGTCAGCTCCGCGAAGGCGAACAGCGAGAACGGCAGCGCGTTGAGCAGGAAACCGGCGACCGCCAGGTGCATCCAGGTGCGGGCGCCGCGCGGCAGCCCCTCCCGCCGTACCGCCATGGCCACCGCCAGCACGGCCGTGCCGAACGCCAGGCGGCCCAGGGTGACCTGGAAGGGGGCGTAGCCCTGGGTGCCGACCTTGATGAGGAGGAAGCTGAAGCCCCAGATCAGCGACAGGGCGGCGAAGCGCAGCCGCCAGTCGAGGCGCGGTCGGGCGGGTACGGGCGTGGGCGCGGAGCCTTCGGGGCCGGGTGCGGTGACGGGGGCGGTGGACGCGGTGACGCTGCTCATGCCGGTAACGATGGAGCAGACCCACCTCGTAGCACAATCGAGAAATTGCACGTGGTATCTCGTAGCATCACTTACATGTTGAATCTGGAGCGCCTGCGCACCCTCGACGCCCTCGCCCGGCACGGCTCGGTCAGCGGTGCGGCGGAAGGGCTGCACATCACCACCTCGGCCGTCTCGCAGCAGATAGCCAAGCTGGAGCGCGAGGTGGGTCAGCGGCTCCTCGCCAAGCACGGGCGCGGGGTGCGGCTCACGGACGCGGGCCGGCTGCTCGCCGAGCACGCCGCGCGCATCCTGTCCCAGGTGGAGCTGGCCCAGGCCGACCTGGAGGCGCAGCGCGGGCAGGTCGCGGGCGAGCTGCGGATCTCCGCGTTCCCGACCGCCGCGCGCGGGCTGTTCCCCGCCGCGCTCGCCGACCTGAGGGAACGCCACCCGGCACTGCGGGTGCGGTCGCGGGAGATGGAGCCCGAGAACGGCATCCGGGGTGTGGTCCGCGGCGACCTCGACCTCGCGGTGGTGCTCGACTGGTACAACAAGCCGATGCCGCTGCCCGACGGGCTGGTCAAGGCGCTGCTGCTGGACGACCCGGCCGACGTCGCGCTCCCGGCCTTCCACCCGCTCGCCGGACGGGACGAGATCGACCTCGCCGAGCTGGCCGAGGACGAGTGGATCACCTGGGGCGAGGGCGAGTTCTGCCACGAGTGGCTGATGTTCACCCTGCGGTCCAAGGGCGTCGAGCCGATCGTGGCGCACCGCGCGGCCGAGAGTCACACCCAGCTCAATCTGGTGGCCGCGGGGCTCGGGGTGTGCGTCGCGCCGCTGCTGGGACGCGACCCGCTGCCCGGCGGGGTGGTGACCGTGCCGCTGCGTCAGCGCGTCCGGCGGCACGTGTTCGTCGTCTGGCGCGCCGACGCGGACCGCCGCCCGTCGATCCGGGCGGCGGTGCGGGCGCTGCGGGCGGCGGGGGAGCGGGTCGGGGGCGCACCGACGGGGGACGCCCCCGAGTCCGGGCCCGGGATTCCCCGGGAGGGCGTCAGGACAGCTGCGCCAGCTTCCTGAAGTCCCAGGACACGATCTTCTCCGGGGTCAGCCGCAGCCACGCGTGCCGTCCGTCGTGCGGCATCTCGTCAAGGCCGAAGTTCTTCCGGGCGAACAGCGTCTCCGGCACGTCCAGTTCCGCCCGGAGCTCACCGGTGCGCGGGATCTCGCCCACGAACTCCACCCGTCCGGACAGCTCCGCGCCGCGCAGCTCGTCGTACTCCTCGCCCGTGTCGACCACGACCGCCACCCGGGGATCGCGCCGCAGGTCCGCGAAGCGCCTGCTGCGCACCACCGAGTACAGCCACATCGAGACGCCGTCCCACACGAACCACAGGGTGCTCACGTGCGGCATGCCGTCGGCGGACACCGTGGCGACCCGGCAGGTGCGCTGTTCGGTGAGGAAGCCGTCCAGCTCCCCGGGCGTCATCATGATCTTGCGACCCCGGCGCTGCGTGGCGGTCATACGGCCCCTTCTGCTGTCGTACTGTGCGTGTGCGGTGCACGGACCAGCTCATCGTGCACGGGTTCGGCCGTTCAGGCGAGGGTGATGGAGTCACCGTCGACGGTGATCCGCACCTCCGGCAGCGGCTCGGTCGCCGGGCCGCTGCTCACACTGCCGTCGGTGACGGAGAAGTTGCTGTTGTGGCAGGGGCAGTTGATGAGCCCGTCGGAGACGCTCTTCACCGCGCAGCCCTGGTGGGTGCAGGTCGCGGAGTACGCCTTGAACTCGCCCGCCGACGGCTGCACGACCACCACCCTTTGGTCGGCGAACACCTTGCCGCCGCCCTCGGGGATGTCGGCGGTCGAGGCGAGCGGCGTGCCGCCGGCACTCCCGCCCGAGCCGCCGCCGTTCGCGGCGTCGTCCGCCGCGCCGCCGGACTCGGCGGGAGCGGCTGTCGCGCCGTCGTCGGAACCTCCGCACGCGGTCAGCGCCACGGCGAGGCCGGCCGCCCCCGCGGCCGCCACCACCGTGCGGCGGGCGGGTCCCGATGCGGGCTGGAACGATACGGTCATGCCGGTGTGTCCCTTCGGGGGATGAAGCGTGATCTGGAAACAGGTACGGTCGGCGGGCCCACGCCGTTCAGGCGGTGCGGAGAGCTTCGCCTGCGTGCGGTCGGAGGGGCGTAAGCCACAGCTGTCGGTTGCCTGTCGCTCACCGGCGGCGCACCACCGGGCCGCCTCCGACGTGCGGCGACACGCCAGTAGCCTGGGGCGATGCTCAAGGAAGTCATCGCGACCCGATTCATCGCGCCGCTGCGCGAGGGCGGCTCGCTCCCCGGACTGATCGAGGCGGACGACCTCGGCACCTACGCGCTGAAGTTCACCGGCGCCGGACAGGGCCGCAAGACGCTCGTCGCCGAGGTCGTCTGCGGGGAACTGGCCCGCCGGCTGGGACTGCGGGTGCCGCGCCTGGTCACCGTCGAGCTCGACCCGGTGCTCGGGCTCGGCGAACCCGACCCGGAGGTGCAGCAGTTGCTGAAGTCCAGCGGCGGCACCAACCTCGGGACGGACTTCCTCTCCGGCGCGCTCGGCTTCGACCCGCTCGCCTTCCAGGTGAGCCCCGAGGAGGCGGGCCGGATCGTGTGGTTCGACGCCCTGGTCAACAACGTCGACCGGTCCTGGCGCAACCCCAACATGCTGCTCCGGCGCGGGGAACTGTGGCTCATCGACCACGGCGCGACCATGATCTGGCACCACAACTGGCCCGGCGCCGAGGCTTCCGCCGCCCGCCCCTACGACGCCTCCGACCACGCCCTGCGGGGCGCAGCGCCGGACATCGCCACGGCGGCGGCGGACCTGGCCCCGCGCATCACCGAGGACCTGCTGGCCGAGGTCACCGCCCAGGTCCCCGACGTGTGGCTGGCCGGCGAGCCGGGCTTCGACAGCCCCGACGACCTCCGGCGCGCCTACGCCCGCCCGCTGCTCGCCCGCGCCGCGGGGATCCACGACCGCATCGAGGGCCTCGAGGGGGACCGGTGAGCGACCTGCACGTCTACGAGTACGCGCTGCTGCACGTCGTGCCACGCATCGAACGCGGCGAACGCATCAACGCGGGGGTGCTGGTGTACTGCCGGCCCCTCTCCTACGTCGGCGCCCGCACCCACCTCGACGAGGCCCGGCTGCTCGCCCTCGACCCCGCCGCCGACGTCCCCGGCGTACGGGCCGCGCTGCGCGCGGTCGAAGGCGTCTGCGCGGGCGGCGACGCGGCGGGCCAGGCGGCCCACGACGACCCCGGCCGCCGCTTCCGCTGGCTGATCGCCCCCCGCTCGACGATCGTCCAGCCGGGTCCGGTCCACACGGGCCTGACGGCGGACCCGGGGGCGGAAACGGAACGCTTGCTGGACCTGCTGGTCCGGTAGGCCGGGGGTCCGCCGACGCGGGG